>CAWAKP010000001.1:0-96496 GCA_963782665.1 uncultured Actinomycetota bacterium
CGCCGATGTGAAGACCCAGAAGGCAGCGAGTCAGTCATCGGGGATGCGACGAATCGTGGCCGCACATGCCGTCGGTACGCCGGTGCCTTCCTGCCAGCCTGTGAGACCGATGGGCCGCGCTAACTCTCAGCCGAACGTGGTTGCCTTCTTGTGCGGAATGCGAAGTCTTAGATCTTGAAGAAGAGGTTGAGGTAGCGCTCCGCGAGGTCGCGGTCGCCGCGCACGGTCCCTGAGTTGGCTCGGCCATATGTCGCGAGGACCATGCTGCCCGCGTCGAACTCGATGTACGTCGGCAGGCTCTCGATCTCGCCCTGCTCGTACGTCAGCCCCTCGCTGCTCACGGAGATCCGGTAGTCGCCACCGTTGCGGCCGCCGACACGTACGCCGATGGTGAAGGGCTCGGTGACGGCCTCTGTGCGGACCGTCCCGCGCCAGATCTCGAACATGAAGGGCACGAGAAGGTCGGCGACGTCACCGCGCAGGCCGTGCGCGCGCCCACTGCCCTGCCGGATGTCCCACGAGTGCACGCCGTAGTCCATGAGCTGTCCCGCGGCGTAGAAGAACGCAGGCACGGGACCCATGTACGGGTGCGTGACCATGAACCCGGTCCAGTCGTCCGGACCGAGAGGCTCGAGGATCTCCTGCATCTTGTGGAAGTCGGCCTTGAGCCGGTCCATCATCTCGACCTGCGGCACGCCGCGGAACGTGGTTGCGCCCTGGTCGGCCAGCTCGGCCATGACCGTCAGGCCATGCAGCGGCGCCTCGCCCGTGCCGCGGGCGGCGTCGAAGGCGCGGAAGTAACCTTCAGTGGTGTCGACGATGTGGCCGACGATGTCGCGCGTCGACCAGCCCTCGCAGGGTGTCGCTCGCTCCCACACGTCGGGCTGCTCGGCCATGGCGAACATGGCCTCCGCTTCCTCGCGAACGACGCGCAGGATGGTGTCCTTGCCCTCGTAGGTCATCGCGTTCCACTCGCCCATGGCTGTGCGCTCCTTGCTGCTCGTCGAATGGCTACTCGTCGAGCTGCCGGCCCGCGAAGTACATGAGCGGGTCGCTCAACAGCTCGATCTGGATGCCGTCGGGGTCCTTGAGGTACATCGACTCCTCGATGCCTTGCGCCGGGCCGAAGTAGGTGATCCCGGCTTCGTCCAGCCGGGTTCGCAGCTGCTCCCACCGGTCACGCGGAGTCGAGATCGCGATGTGCTGCACGCCACCGATCGCCTCGATGCCCGGTTCGAGACCGAGACCGGGGAAGTCGAAGAATCCCAGCAGCGTCTGGTGGCCGAGGTCGAAGAAGAAGTGCGACGACCCCTTGTAGTCGCGGTTCTCCGTGAGCTCGACGAGGGGGAACCCGAGAAGGCCTTGGTAGAACTGGATCGTCTGCTCGACGTCGGAGCAGATCAGTGCTGCGTGGTGGATGCCACGACCGGGCGTATCGCGTTCCGACACCGGGAGCAGGTACGTCTCACGGAGCTTCGTGCGCCGGGCCTCCAGCTCGGCTAGATCTGACTCGGTCGGCATGCCCGGCCTCTCTCGCACGTGGTCGTCACCCTGGTCTCGACTGTAGCCACCGACCGGGTACCCCCACCAGGGCTCCGCACGCCTTGAGGCATGCCTGGGACGAGCCGGGGCGGAGGAGGCCCAGGACAGAGGAACACGCTACGTCCGGTCCGGGACAGGCGGCTGCTCGAGCTTCTCGCGCGAACCAGATCTGCCAGACGCTGCATCCTCGTGAGGCCCAGCCCTGTCGAGGGCGAACAGCACTTCGGTAACTCAATGAAGCGCCAGACTGGTGCCGCACCCGAACCGCCACCACTCGCCCGTGTCGCGGATTCTGGCAGCAGGACTCGACCTGGATCTCGGTGCTACCACGTGACTGGCGAGTCGGGGTCACATGACGATTGCCGGCGATCGGATCTCGTCGAGCCAGGGATCTCGTGCGGGAAGGCACCCTGTCGACTCTCGGAGTCGTCATGGCTCTCCTCGGGTCCGCGTGGGGGGCTCGACGCAGATCCCGCGCACGGCAAGAGCCATTCTGCTCCTTGGGGTGGTCTTGGCAGTCTCGGGTCGGATTCGTCGGCCCTCGCCTGAGCCCGCGTGGTCATCGTGTCCTTCTGGTCTGCGTTTCCGTGGCGGCCCTGTGGTGGACGCGGTGCATCTGGTCCAGGTCGTCAACGATCACCGAGCTGCGCACGCGGCCTGAACATTCGGCCGAGAAGTGCCTGCATCGCCTTCTGGCGAGCGGACGGGCATGATGCGCGCCGTGGACGAAACAGAGACCCCATGACGCGGCTGACTCTCGGTGCGATCGATGAGTCTGCGATCGGCCCTTGGCAGGCGTCCATCAAGGCCGTCGTCGGCAAGGACGCCGATCTGGATGGCTTGCGGGATCGGGCAGCGGCTGCTGGGACGTGGCATGACCACGGCGTGGAGTTCGGGGTCCTGGAGGACGGGCGGCTGGTGGCTCTCGTGCAGGCCTTCCACTGCCCACGCGTGAGCTCTCCCGGCGCGTACGAGGTCGGCGTGCTCGTGCTGGAGCCGTCGGAGAGGGGACGCGGCGTCGGCACTGCCGCGCTGACGTTGCTGACGGAGCTGCTCTTCGTCGAGCGGAACGCGCACCGGGTCTACTT
Organism: uncultured Actinomycetota bacterium; assembly: GCA_963782665.1. Lineage (GTDB taxonomy): Bacteria > Actinomycetota > Actinomycetes > S36-B12 > CAIYMF01 > Longivirga. The sequence goes on from CAWAKP010000001.1 coordinate 2,631, forward strand.
CTTCACCGACGTCGACAACACAGCCATGCGCCGTAGCGGCGAGCGGATCGGCTTCCAGCTGGAAGGGATCGTGCGCGGCAGCGTTGAGCTGGACGGTCAGCTGCATGACGACGCGCTCTACGGCCTCACTCGCGAGGACCCACGCATGCACGTAGCCGCCCTCGCTTGAGGCCTTGCGGTAGGTGGTTCAGTGTCTCCTCGGGCGCGGGTGACGGGATCCGTCGTTGTCGGACGGGCCTTCCAGGGCGGCGCTTCGCGCGGGGTGGAAGGCCCGTGTGCGCTCCTCCCGATTCACGGGACCCGCTCCGACGACGACGGGCCCGGCCGTCGGCCGGGCCCGGTTCAGTCGGAGCGGGTGACGGGAATCGAACCCGCACTGTCAGCTTGGGAAGCTGATGTTCTGCCATTGAACTACACCCGCGATGACCCGAAGGTCGACGCCGATGATAGCCGTCCCGATGACGTTCGATCAGCGGGGGCGAACCTCCCGGCCGAGCGCGCGGTCAGCCGACGGCACCGATCGCCCAGGGTTCGGGGATGCGGACCTTGGTGTCGCTTCCCGCTGTCAGCGTCAGGGTCACGAAGGAGCCGTAGGGCACCGACTCGCCGCCGGCCGGAGTCTGGTCGGCAACCTGGCCCGGCGCCTGGTCCTTGTCGGGCGGCGCGAGGTCCGAGTCGAGGTGGACCCGGTAGCCAGCGCGCAGCAGCGACGTGATCGCGTCGTCCCGCGACAGCCCGCGCACGTCCGGCACCGGCGGCGTGATCCCGGTGAGCGACGTCGAGGCGGGTGACGGGAACACCGAGACGGGCAGCTTCGCGTGCAGCGTGGTCATGAAGTCGTGCCAGATCGGGCCGGCGATGCTGCGGCCGTAGACGGTGCCGAACCGCTGTCCGTACGCCGTCACGCCGTGCAGCGGGTAGCGCTGACCGCCTCGCGGATCGCCGATCCAGACACTCGCGGCGTAGTCGCGCGTGAAGCCGCTGAACCAGGTGGCCGCGGAGTCGTTGGTGGTTCCCGTCTTGCCCGCCGCCGGCCGCGACCCCAGCCCGAGCCCGGCGCCCGTGCCACCGGGTCCGAGCACGCCGCGCATGACGTCGGTGACGGTGGCGGCGATGTACGGGGTGATCACGCGTCGGCAGGCGGCCGACGGGATCGCGAGGTGCAGGCCGTGGCGGTCGACCACGGACGTGATGCCGATCGGCTTGCAGGCGATGCCGCCGCTCGCGAACGTCGCGTAGACCGTCGCCATGTCGAGCGGCGACGTCTCGTAGGCGCCGAGGGTCAGCGACGCGTCGCGTGCGGTGATGGCACGTCGTCCGGTGCGCGGCAGGCTCGTCATGCCGAGCCGCGCGGCCATGTTGGCGACGTTGATGACGCCGTAGCGCTCCTCGAGCTGGACGAACCACGTGTTCACCGACTTCGCGGTGGCCTGGTAGGCGTTGAGCACACCGTTGTTGCGGTTGTTGTCGTTGTGGAAGCCGCCCTTGGGGAAGTTCATGTGCGCGGGCTTGTATCCGTCAGGAGTGTCGAACCGGGTGTTGAGGTCGAACCCGCGCTCGAGCGCCGTCGCCAGCGTGATCGGCTTGAAGTTCGATCCCGGCTGGAAGGCAGCCCGCGCCGGCAGCACCAGCTGGGTCTGACCCTTCGTGACGTCGCGACCCCACCGGCGGTTCGTCACCAGGGCGACGACCGCGCCGGTGCCGGGACGTTCGATCGCGATGCCCGTCGCGACCCGGTTGGTGGGCTTGAGCGCTGCGTCTGCCGCCTTCTGCGCCGCAGCCATGGCCGACCGGTCGAGAGTGGTGCGGATCGTGAGTCCGCCGCGGTAGAGCAGGTCGGCGCGTGCTTCCGGCGTCGCCCCGAATGCCTTGTCGTTGGCGATGATCTGGGTGATCCACGAGCAGAAGAACGGGTACGTCGACGCCGTGCAGCCCTGTCGCGGGTCGGTGATGTGCAGCGTCACTGGAGTCGCGCGCGCCGCGTCGTAGTCGGCCTGCGAGACGCGCCCCGTGCTGAGCATGCGGGCCAGCACGACGTCACGACGGATCCGAGCCGGACCCGGGTTGTCGACGGGGTTGTAGTTGGTCGGTGACTTGAGGATCCCGATCAGCATCGCGGCCTGCGTGATGGAGAGCTTGGACGCCGGGACGCCGAAGTAGTGCAGCGACGCGGCGCCGATGCCGTACGCACCGTCGCCGAAGTTCACTGTGTTGAGGTAGCGCTCGAGGATCTGGTCCTTGCTCAGCTGCTTCTCGAGCGCGACGGCGTAGTGCAGCTCCTTGATCTTGCGGGCCAGCGACGCCTCGGTGACCGCCGCCGCCTGGTCGGGCGTCGTCGCCTGGGTGAGGAGCAGGTTCTTCACGTACTGCTGCGCGATGCCCGAACCGCCCTGCCGAGTGCCGGACGACGTCTTGAGGAACGCCCGGGCGAGGCCGGTGAGGTCGACGGCGCCGTGCTCGTAGTAGCGGTCGTCCTCGGTCGCCAGCAGCGCGGCGACGGCATGTGGAGAGATGGCCTTCAGCGTCAACGGCACCCGGTTCTGCCCGTAGAAGTAGGCGAACGCCTTGCCGTTCGCGTCGGTGAGCACCGAGCGCTGCGGCAGCTCGGCCTGCAGCGGCAGCTCTGAGGGCAGGTCCTCCCACGCGTAGGACGCCTGGCGCGCGGCGTACGCCGGCGGCAGCAGGGCCGGCAGCGCGAGGGCGGCGACCACCACACCGGCCACGGCCGACCAGAGGGCGAACCTCGGCAGACGGCTCAGGCGGCGTCCGGCGCCGGGGCGCGGGGCCGCCGGGACAGCGCTCGGAAGACCACCGGGGAACAGGTCCTCCAGACCCGCCCCGGCGTCCTCGCCTGCGTGTCGCCCGCTCACCAGGTGCCCTCTTCCCGCTCCGCGTCAGTCACCATGATGGAGTGCCGGGCGGGAACGCCCGGCGACCCGGGGCCGTCGGAGTGTTGACGGCTCGTCGACGGCCGCGTGAGGGAGGTGGGTCCGGTGGGTCGCCACGCTGCCCCGTTGCCTCCTCGACGGACCCCCGCCGCCGCCCAGATCCCCGGTCGTGGAACGTCCACGGCGACCGCAGGGTTCCTGGTCGCCGCTGCAGCGGCCGTCGTCGCCGGCGTCACGGTCTTCGCCGTCGCCGCCTCGGGAGTCGGGCTGCTGGCGCGCCCGGCGACGCAGCCGCCACCGTCGCCCTCGCCCACACCGACGGTGTCCCAGGTCGCTCTGACGGCGTCACCCGCGCAGGCGGTGGTCACGACGACGCTCGGCATACAACCGGCATCGGGCTGGGTGCCCGCCAGCGCACTGGGCTGGACGGGTGGAACTCCCTTCGACGACTCCTGCGGCCGCCCCCAGGTCGACGCCGCCGTCTCGGGCACCCGGATCTACGCCGTCGGACGGCGTCAGATCGTCGCGACGGTCTCGGCCTACTCGGCCGGCGCCGGAGCTGTCGCCTTCGCCCAGTGGACCTCGCTGCTCGGCAGGTGCGCCGGCCGGGTGTCGCGCTACGTCGCGAGCGGCCCGACCACCGACGCGATGGTGGTGTGGATCGGACCGGTGTCGGGCCGACCGGCGGCGTCCGCCCTGTTCTGGCGTCGCGGAGACGTGGTCGGGATCGTCGCGACGCCGTCGTCGAGCCCGGACGGGCTGGCACCCGCGGCAGCCGCACTCGACACGGTGATGCTCACGTCCATGAACGGGTCCTGCGCGAGCGTGTCGTCGACGCTCGCCGACGCCGCGCGCTCGCCGTGGATCGACGGGACGACGTTCACCGGGCTCACCAACCCGGTGCCGGTCACGGTGGCCCCCTCCCCGCTGCCTGTGCCGCCGATCGGTGTGACGCCGCCTCCGGCCGGCTACTCGCCGACGCCGCTGCCTTCGGTGTCGCTGCCGATGCGACCGGCGGATCCCGTGTGGCCGCAGGATCTTCCGACGCCGCTGGCCTCGCCGTCCCAGCCGGTGTTCCCGGTGCCCGCGCCGACCGTGTCGGTGGTCCCGTCGCGTGCCGACGACCCGGTCGGCCCCGGATGCGGCTGGGCCTTCACCGGTCAGGTCAAGCCGCCCTACGACGAGGCAGAACAGGCCGCGGTGGCCAACGCGCTCGCCGTCCAGGCGCAGCAGCAGCTCTCCGGCGCTCAGGCGCTCTGGCAGTCCGACGTCGTGTCGTACTGGCAGCAGGTCCCCGTCTACCAGCAGCAGGCGGCGGCCTTCCTCGCCTATGCGGCCGCGGTGCAGCGGGTGGCCGACTCGTGGGACTCGATCACCCGCCAGCGCGACGACTACGCCGCAGCGGTCGCTGCCTATGACGCGGCCGTCCAGATCCGCAACGACTTCCTCGACCAGCAGGCGGTGGCGCAGGCGGCGTACGACGACGAGCTGGTGCGCTGCAGCGCCGTGCCGTCGTCGACCCCGGCCCCGACCGACACCTCGCTCCCGACCCCGACGCCCACCGGCACGGCGACCCCGGGCCCGTCCGACACGGGTCTGCCCGGCTGCCCGCCGGTCGTGCCACCCATCCTGTTGCAGACGCCGCCCCCGCTCCCGCCGCTGCCGACCCCGCCGCCCGACCCGAGGCCGCCGTCGGCGATCTCGCCGAGCCCGACCCGCTGACCGCAGCCCCGGCCGCGGGCCGGTAGCCTCGCGACGTTCCCGAGCCTCGAGGAGGGGCTGTGCTGCTGTCGGACCGCGACATCCGCGCCGAGCTGGCCGTGGGCCGCGTGGTGCTCGACCCCTTCGACGAGGCGATGGTGCAGCCGTCGAGCGTCGACGTCCGGCTCGACACCTTCTTCCGCGTCTTCGAGAACCACCGCTACCCGCACATCGACCCGGCGGAGGAGCAGCCCGAGCTCACCCGCGAGGTGCAGCCCCAGCATGGCGAGCCGTTCATCCTGCACCCGGGCGAGTTCGTGCTGGCCTCGACGTACGAGGTGATCACGCTGCCCGACGACGTCGCCGGCCGGCTCGAGGGCAAGTCGTCGCTCGGTCGACTGGGCCTGCTCACCCACTCGACGGCCGGCTTCATCGACCCCGGCTTCAGCGGCCACGTCACGCTCGAGCTGTCCAACGTCGCGACGTTGCCGATCAAGCTGTGGCCGGGGATGAAGATCGGCCAGCTCTGCCTGTTCCGCCTCTCGAGCCCCGCGGAGCACCCGTACGGCTCGGCGCAGTACGGCTCGCGCTACCAGGGACAGCGCGGCCCCACCCCCAGCAAGAGCCACCTGAACTTCCACAGAACAGAGATCTGACCCCGCCCCCTGCCGAGACTGATCGTGCGGCTGCTTCCCGGGCGCGGGTAACAGCCAGACGATCAGTCTCGGCGGTGGGCTGGGCGCTCAGGTGGCTCTCAGGTAATCCCCCGGGAACTGCCAACTTCCCCGCCTATATCTGTGGCGTGAAACGTTGGGTCGCCGTCCTCCTCGTCGTCGCTGCCGTTGCCGGAGGGGCGTGGTGGTGGACCCACCGGGCGTCGACCACCCCGACGACGCAGTACCTCACCAGCGTCGTACGCCGTGCCACGGTCAGCTCGACGATCGCCGCCACGGGAACGGTCACGGCTGCGAGCACGTACACCCTCGGGTTCGGCACCTCCACCGTGACGACGGGCGCGGCGTCCTCCTCGTCAGCGGCGTCCTCGAGCTCCAGCTCGAACGGCTCCAGCTCCGGCGCCTCCACCGCCACCAACACAGTGACCGCCGTCGACGTCGTGGTCGGTCAGCACGTGCGGGCCGGCCAGGTGCTCGCCACGGAGGACACCAGCGGCTCGGCCGCCTCGCTCGCCTCCGCCGAGGCGGGGCTCGCCGCGGCCCGGGCCCAGGTCGCGGTGGCGCGGGCCGACCTCCGCCAGACGCAGGCCACCATCGCCGCGCAGGCCTCGACCAGCAGCCAGGTCGCGGCGGCGAAGGCGCAGCTCGCCACCGACCAGGCCCAGCTGACCGTCGACCAGCAGCACCTGGCCCAGGCGAACACGAAGCTCGCGACCGATCTCGCCGCGACTCCGCCGGCGTCCAAGGCCACGATCGCGGCCGACCGCCTCGCGGTCGCCCAGGCGCAGCAGGCCGTCACGCGGGACGAGGCCGCGATCACCACCGACCGGCAGAACGTGGCCTCGGCCGGGAGCACCGCGGTCAACGACTCCGCCAACCAGGCCAAGCTCGCCCAGTCGCGCGCCCAGGTGACCCAGGCCGAGAACGGCGTCGCGACGGCGGCTGCCGCCGTGACCACGGCGCAGCAGGCGGTGACGTCGACGTCGATCACCGCACCGGCCACCGGCGTCATCACCGCGGTCAACCTCACCGTCGGGCAGGCGCCGCCGACGTCCGCCATCACCATGCGCACGGACGGTCTGACCGTGACGGTCGACGTCGCCGAGCAGGACGTCCCCAACCTCGCCGTCGGGCAGACCGCGCAGATCACGCTCACCGCGCTCAACACCACCGTCACGACGACGGTGCGCACCCTCCCCACGGCGGCCAACTCGTCGTCCGGCTCGGCGGCGGTCACGTTCCCCCTGACCCTCGTGCTGCCGACGTCGCCGAAGGGGCTCCTCCCCGGGATGACGGCAACGGTGTCGATCGCGACGGCGAGCGCCGTCAACGTGCTCTCCGTGCCGACCACGGCGATCCAGGGCACGACGGGAGCCAACACCGTCCAGCTGATGCGCGACGGCAGCCCGGTGTCCACCCCGGTGAACGTCGGACTGTCGACCAACTCGACGACCGAGGTCATCAGCGGCGTGCGGGAGGGCGACGTCGTCGTCACCGGCGTCGTCAACCAGTCCGTGTCGACGACCACCGGGACCACCGGCAACCGAGGCGGTTTCGGCGGCCCAGCCGGCGGCCTCGGTGGGCTCGGCGGCGGAGGGGCGCGTCCCGGTGGCTGACGCGACAGCGGCGGTTCCGCTCCTCGAGGGACGCAGCCTGACACGCACCTACGCGATGGGGGACGCCGTCGTGGCCGCGCTGCGCGGTGTCGACTTCCAGGTGCTGCTCGGGGAGAACGTCGCGATCATCGGGCCGTCGGGCTCGGGCAAGTCGACGCTGCTGCACATCCTCGGGCTGCTCGACCGACCCACCAGCGGCCAGTACCTCTTCGCCGGCGTCGACACGGACACGCTCGACGACGATCGCCTTGCCGCGCTGCGCAACCGGGCGATCGGCTTCGTGTTCCAGAGCTTCAACCTGGTGTCCGGCGAGTCCGCGCTCGAGAACGTCGCGGCGCCGCTCGTCTACGCCGGCGTCAAGCGCAAGGAGCGGCTCGAGCGTGCGACGTACGCGCTGCAGCGGGTCGGGCTCGTCGACCGCATGGGACACGATCCCTCGCAGCTCTCCGGCGGTCAGCGTCAACGCGTCGCGATCGCGCGCGCGCTCGTCACGAACCCCGCGGTGATCCTGGCCGACGAGCCCACCGGCAACCTCGACTCGGCCTCGAGCTCGGACATCTTCGACCTGCTCGGCGCTCTCCACGCCGAGGGGCTCACCCTCGTCACCATCACGCACGACCCCCGCATCGCCGCGCGGGCGTCGCGCGTGCTGCAGGTCGAGGACGGCCAGATCCTCGAGACGACCGCACCGGACGCCGAGGCGGTCCTGCGATGAGCGTCCTCGAAGCACTGCGTCTCGCCGTCCGCCGGCTGAGCACCAACCTGCTGCGCACAGCACTCACGACGCTCGGAGTCATCATCGGCGTGGCCTCGCTCGTCGCGCTCATCGGCGTCGGCGAGGGTACGCAGACCGCGCTGACCAACCAGATCGCCGGGCTGGGCACCAACCTGCTCTCGGTCAACGCGGGGGGTTCGTTCGTCGGCGGCGTCCGCGGCGCAGCAGGTTCCGCGAGCACGCTGACGACGGCGGACGCCGCCGCCATCGCCACGCTTCCGGGGGTCGCCGCAGTCGCTCCGGAGATGTCGGTGAGCAACGTCGTCGTGGTCGACGGCCGTACCAACACGACGACGTCGATGACCGGAACGACGGGCTCGGAGGCGCTCGTCCGCAACTACCAGGTGCAGACCGGGACGTTCCTCTCGAGTCTCGCGGTCGACCGGGGGCTGCGCGTCGCCGTGCTCGGGCCGACGACCGTGGCGAGCCTCAACCGCACTCCCGCGGACATCGTCGGCGCGACCGTCACCATCAACGGCATCCCGTTCACCGTCGCAGGCGTCACGCAGCCCAAGGGGGGCAGCGGGTTCACCAACCCTGACGACATCGTGTTCGCGCCGATCTCGGCGGTGAAGTCGCGGTTCACCGGTGCCAGCACGCTGCGCACGATCGGCGTCTCGTTGGAGGACCCGAGCCAGCTCGCACTGGTCGAGAGCGAGATCCAGTCGCTCCTGCGCGAGCGCCACCAGCTCGCGTCGACGGCGAGCGACGACTTCTCGATGGTGAGCCAGGACCAGCTGCTCACGGTCGCGTCGACCACGACCGAGACGTTGCGCAACTTCCTCATCGGCATCGCCGCGATCGCTTTGATCGTGGGCGGTATCGGCATCGCCAACACGATGCTGGTGTCCGTCCGCGAGCGGGTGCGCGAGATCGGGACGCGCAAGGCGATCGGTGCGCGACGTCGCGACATCAGCCTGCAGTTCCTCGTCGAGGCGATCATCGTGACCCTCGGCGGTGCCGTCGTCGGTGTGCTGCTCGGCGTCGCGCTCACCGGCCCCGTGGGCAACGCCGTCAACGTGCCCGCCCACCCCAGCCTCGCGGGCATCGCGCTCGCGTTCGGCTCCGCACTCGTCGTCGGCGTCCTCGCCGGCTACTGGCCGGCCCGTCAGGCCGCGCGTCTCGATCCCGTCGAAGCCCTGCGCTACGAGTAACCAGGAGAAGCCATGTCCGAACCCACCGACGTCCCCCCGGGCGGCGACTACGTGCCGCCGCTGACCCCGGCGTACAGCGCGCCGTCGATGCCGGACATCACCGACCTCGTCGAGGGCTCCAAGGGTCGCAAGGAGCCGTCGGGTTCCGGCGGCCTCGGTCGCGGCGTGCTCATCGGCGGTGTCGTGGCCGCGCTCGTGATCGCGGGCGGCGCCTTCTTCGCCGGGCGCGCCACGGCCGCCGGGCCGGCCACCCTTGCCGCGGCGCTCGAGCAGGCTCAGGCCGGCACGCTGCCCTGCGGCACGCCGTCCGGCGCGGGCGGCGGCGCCTTCCTCGTCACGCGGCTGTGCGGGGGGACCGGGGGCGCCGGGCAGGGCGGCACCGGCCAGCCCGGCCAGGGTGTTCCGGGGCAGGGCGGCCCCGGCGGCTTCGGCCGTGGCGTCGTGGGCCAGGTCACCGCGGTGACGGCGACGAGCCTCACGGTGAACACCCGGGCGGGCTCGGTCACCGTCGCCGTACCCGGCACCGTCACCGTGAACAAGACCGTCGCCGGCTCGATCTCGGACGTGACCGTGGGCAGCAACGTCACGGTCGCCTCCACGTCGGACGCGAGCGGCAACCGTACGGCGACGGCGATCACGATCGTCCCCGCCGGCCAGCTGGGCGGCGGGTTCGGCGGTCCCGGCGACGGCGGCCAGGCACCATCGCCCGGCGCCACCGGCTGACCCACCCAGAGCCGAGACTGATCGTGTGGCTGCTACCGGCGCCGGGAAACGGCCACACGATCAGTCTCGGCGTCGGGCGTCGGGCGTGGCGGAACGTAGCCTTGGCCCGTGCCGGCTCCTGATGTCACGTCGCCCCTCGACGCGCGCGAGAGCGGCTCGCTGAGCGGTCGCGGCATCGTGTTCCGGCCGGACGTCGAGGGTCTGCGTGCGGTCGCGATCGCTGCCGTCGTCGGCTATCACGTGGGGCTCCCGCTGTTCTCCGGGGGCTTCGTCGGGGTCGACGTCTTCTTCGTGATCTCCGGGTTCCTCATCACCGGGCTGCTCGTCGCCGAGGTCACCTCGACCGGTCACGTGTCGCTGTCGCGGTTCTGGGCGCGGCGAGCCCGTCGGCTGCTCCCCGCTGCCACGCTCGTGCTGGCGCTCGTGGCGGTGGCGTCGTACCTGCTCATCCCCGAGCTCGATCACCAGAGCGTGGGGCTCGACATCGTGGCGTCTGCGCTCTACGTGTCGAACATGCGCTTCGCCGCGCAGGCCACCGACTACCTCGGGGCCGACTCCGCGCCGAGCCCGGTGCTGCACTTCTGGTCCCTCGGCGTCGAGGAGCAGTTCTACGTCGTCTGGCCGTTGCTCATCCTCGCGCTCGTCTCTCGTCGTCCGTCGTCGCGGCGGACTCACGCGACGCCATCTCGCGGTCGCGCTCGTGCTGCTCGGCGCCGCGTCGTTCGTGCTCTCGCTCCGTCTGACCCAGCAGGTCGAGCCGTGGGCGTTCTTCGGGATGCCCACGCGCGCCTGGGAGTTCGCGATCGGCGGTCTGCTCGCGATCGGCGCCGCTCGGCTGGCACGGATCGACCCGCGCGCGCGGCATGCCGCCGGCCTCGTGGGTGCCGTCGTGCTCGTCGGCTCCGTCGTGCTGCTCACCTCCGACGTGCCCTACCCAGGAACCGCGGCGCTGTGGCCGGTGCTCGGCACTGCCGCGGTGATCGCTGCCGGAGGTGCGACGTCGCGCCGTGCGGTCGGCGTCCCGGGGATGCTCTCGACGCGACCGATGCGCTGGCTCGGACGGCTGTCGTACTCGTGGTACCTGTGGCACTGGCCGGTCCTGGTGCTTGCTGCGTCCGCGTGGGGCGCGCTGTCCGTCGCCGCTCGGGGTGCGCTGGCGCTGCTCGCACTCGTGCCCGCGATGCTGGCCTACCAGTACGTCGAACGCCCGCTGCACCACTGGCCGACACTCGTCGCGAGCACGCGGCGCTCGCTGCAGCTCGGTGCCGCGCTGTCGCTCGGTGCAGCGACGTTCGGGCTCGTCCTCGCGGGGGTCCCCGGCGGTGGTGCACTGGCCTCGGGCACGTCGGCCCCGGGAGGTGCTGACGAGCAGACCGGGAGGGGTCCGGCCGCTGCCGCTCCGACCGCGACCCCGTCCCCGACATCGAGCAGCGCGCACGTGGTCGCGCCGGCGTGGCCGGCCGGTCCGATCACGCCGGCGCCGGGTCGTGCCCGCGGCGACCTGCCGATCATCTACGGCGACGGCTGCCACCTCGATCACAGCCCGACGTCGTCCCCGCCGTGCGTGTTCGGTGATGCGTCGTCGTCAACGACGGTCGTGCTGCTCGGGGATTCCCATGCGGCGCAGTGGTTCCCGGCGTTGCAGTCCCTGGCGGACCGCTACCGGTGGCGCCTCGTCGTGCGGACGAAGGCCGGGTGCCCAGCGCCGGACGTCACGATCCTCAACCGTTCCCTCAAGCGGGCGTACGCCGAGTGCGACACGTGGCGGTCGGGCGTCCTGGCCGAGCTGGCGAGGACGAAGCCCGCGCTGGTCGTCGCCTCGGGCACGCGCACCGACTCGCTCGTCGACCGGTCGACGGGCTCGAAGATCGATCCCGGCCGGGCCGGTGCCGAGTGGAAGGCGGGCTGGAACCGCACGCTCGCGTCGCTGAGCGGAGCGGGGGTGCCGGTCGCGGTGCTGCGCGACACCCCGTGGCCCGGCACGGACGTCGCGGTGTGCGTCTCGAAGCATCTGAGCGACCCGTCGTCGTGCGACGTGTCGCGCGACGCCCTGGACTCACCGGCGTACGACGTCGCGCTCGCTGCGGGTCACGCCGGGGCGCACGGCGTCGATCTCAGCAACGTCATCTGCGACCCGGACCGCTGCCCGTCGACGCAGGGCAGGTACCTCGTCTACCGCGACTCGAACCACCTGACGGCGACGTTCTCCGCAGCGCTCGCGCCGTACCTGTACCGCAAGCTCGAGCCCCTGCTCGCGGGCTAGGACCGCTCGACGCTCGAGAGCAGCAGGGTCGCGATGTCGGCGACCTCGGCGACGGGAGCGTCGTGGCCCTGGGAACGCTGCGTGACGCCGTCGTTGAGCATCACCGAGCAGAACGGGCACGCGACCGCGATCGTCGACGCGCCGGTCTCGAGGGCCATGTCGGTGCGCGTCAGGTTGATGCGCGTGCCGATCTTCTCCTCCATCCACATGCGAGCGCCGCCGGCGCCGCAGCAGAAGGAGCGCTCGGCCGACTTCTCCATCTCGGTGACCGTGAGGCCGGGCAGCGACCCGAGCAGCTCGCGCGGCGGCGTGTAGACCTTGTTGTGTCGTCCGAGGTAGCACGGGTCGTGGTAGGTGACGTCGCCCTCGACGGGAGTGACCGGCGTGAGGCGGCCGTCCTTCACCAGCGACGCGAGCAGCTGGCTGTGGTGCACGACCTCGTAGTGGCCGCCGACCTGCGGGTACTCGCGGCCGAGCGTGTTGAGGCAGTGCGGGCAGGTGACGACGATCTTCTTCGCCTTGATCTCGTTGAGCATCTCGACGTTCTGCATCGCCTGCATCTGGAACAGGAACTCGTTGCCCGCGCGGCGCGCGGGGTCGCCGGTGCAGGTCTCGCCCTCGCCGAGCACCATGAACTGGACGCCGGCGAGGGTGAGCAGCTCGGCGACGGCCTTCGTGGTCTTCTTGGCCCGGTCCTCGAGCGCGCCGGCGCAGCCGACCCAGAAGAGGTAGTCGACGTCGTCGGGGATGGCGTCCTCGCCGTCCATCCCGAACACGCGGACCTCGAAGTCGACCTCCTCGATCCATGCGTTGCGCTGGGAGGCGTTCATGCCCCACGGGTTGCCCTTGTTCTCGACGTTCTTGAACAGGCCGGCGAGCTCGCTGGGGAACTCCGACTCGATCATGACGCGGTTGCGACGCATGTCGACGATGTGGTCGATGTGCTCGATGTCGACGGGGCACTGGTTGACGCACGCGCCGCACATCGTGCAGGACCAGAGCACGTCCTCGTCGATCACGGCGTTGTCGTTCTCCGACGACCCGACGAGCGGTCGGGCATGCGCGTCCTGGACGGCCTGGGAGAACGAGCCGATCTCGACCGGCACCGGCACCGACGCCTTGCCCACGCCGGGGGACGCGAGGTAGGTCGGGTTCTGCTGCGCGGCGAGGTAGGGCGCCTGCGCGAGCAGGTTGTCGCGCAGCGACATCACGAGAAGCTTGGGGGACAACGGCTTCTCGGTGTTCCACGCCGGGCACTGGGACTGGCAGCGACCGCACTCCGTGCAGGTGAGCAGGTCGAGGTTGCCCTTCCACGTGAAGTCGGTGATCGCGCCGCGTCCGAAGACGGCGTCGTCGTCGGGGTCCTCGAAGTCGATCTTGTCGCGACCGGAGTACATCGGCAGCAGCGGGCCGAGACCGTTGGGGCGCCTGGAGAACAGCACGTTGAACGGCGCCAGGAAGATGTGCATGTGCTTGCTGTAGAGCACGAGGATCGTCGTACCGAGCACCGCACCGAACGACAGCAGGATGAAGACGGTCTCGATCCACTCGTTGGCGACCGTGCCGAGCGGTGCGAGCAGCGAGGCGACCCAGGTGGACACGAAGGCGGCCGACGACGGGTCGTACGGGAACGTGCCGTTGTTGATCTGCGCGCCGCGGTAGATGAAGAGCGTGATGACGATCGTCGCGATCGACGCGAGGATCAGCCAGGCGCCTCCGGTGTGGGAGCCGTAGAAGCGCGACTCGCGCCCGATCTTGTGCGGGTTCTTGCGGATCCGGATCACGCCGAAGATGACGAGGGCCACGAGCACGAGCAGGCCCATGAGGTCCTCGAGGAACCCGACGACCGGCCAGGTGCCGATGATCGGCACGTGGAAGTTGGGGTCGAACAGGGCGCCGAAGGCCTCGAGGATCGTGAGGCCCAGGATGATGAAGCCCCAGAAGGTGACGAAGTGCGCCGGACCTGAGGGCGACCACTTCAGCAGCTTGCGCTGCCCGAGCACCTCGACGGCCTCGGCCTGCAGACGGACGCCGGCATCGTCGGTGCGACCGACCGCGGGCTGCCCGGACCGGATGACGGTGAAGATCCGGTTGCCGCGCCACAGGGCGAGCGAGAGCGCGACGAGGGTGAGCAGGACGCCGAGCACGAGGCGCACCGTGAGGTGGGTCTCCGAGAACGGCGTCAGCTGGTCGACGGGCACGTGGACTCCGGGGGCGTGAGGCGCCGCGCCGACCTGGCGCGGCAGTGCGGCCCCCACGCTAGCGATCCCCCCGAGCCCGACGTACGCCAGCCGCCCCCCACCCCACAGATTTCGACCCTTAGGGAAGCGCAGTGGCACTTTTGTGCCACGACATGACCCTAAGGGTCAGATCCTGCACGTGACGCAGGTCACAGGGGGTGGCCTGCCCGGGGTGGAAGAGGGTCGATGTTCGTGGGGTTGTGGCAGGTGTAGTGAGTCTGGTCGGCTCAGATCATATGCCTGTCATGTTGACACTGGATGTGACGCAGAGCAGGCTCGAACCAGACCGGGCGTCCCGCGCCCGGTGGCTTCCCAGCACACGAACGAAAGGCACGTCCCATGGCACGAGCAGTCGGTATCGACCTCGGCACCACCAACTCCGTGGTGTCCGTCCTCGAGGGTGGAGAGCCCACCGTCATCCCCAACGCCGAGGGCGCTCGCACGACGCCGTCGGTCGTCGCCTTCGCCAAGAACGGCGAGGTCCTCGTCGGCGAGGTGGCCAAGCGTCAGGCCGTCACCAACGTCGACCGCACCATCCGCAGCGTGAAGCGCCACATGGGCACCGCCTGGAACGTCGACATCGACGGCAAGGCGTACACCGCCCAGGAGATCAGCGCGCGCGTGCTGCAGAAGCTCAAGCGCGACGCCGAGGCCTACCTCGGTGACACCGTCACCGACGCCGTCATCACGGTGCCGGCGTACTTCAACGACGCTCAGCGGCAGGCGACCAAGGAGGCCGGCGAGATCGCGGGCCTCAACGTGCTGCGCATCATCAACGAGCCCACCGCCGCTGCGCTCGCCTACGGACTCGACAAGGGCGAGAAGGAGCAGACGATCCTCGTCTTCGACCTCGGTGGTGGCACCTTCGACGTGTCGCTGCTCGAGATCGGTGACGGCATCGTCGAGGTGAAGGCGACCAGCGGCGACAACCACCTCGGTGGCGACGACTGGGACGAGCGACTCGTGCAGCACCTCGCGACCGAGTTCAAGAACGCGCACGGCGTCGACCTCACCAAGGACAAGATGGCGCTGCAGCGTCTGCGCGAGGCGGCCGAGAAGGCCAAGATCGAGCTGTCGAGCTCGATGCAGACCTCGATCAACCTGCCCTACGTGACGGCGTCGGCCGACGGCCCGCTGCACCTCGACGAGACGCTCACCCGCGCCCAGTTCGAGAAGCTGACCGTCGACCTGCTCGACCGCACGAAGGCGCCGTTCGCCGCGGTCATCAAGGACGCCGGCATCTCGGTCAAGGACATCGACCACGTGGTGCTCGTCGGCGGCTCGACGCGCATGCCCGCGGTGACCGAGGTCGTCAAGGAGCTCACCGGCGGCCAGGAGCCCAACAAGGGCGTCAACCCCGACGAGGTCGTGGCCGTGGGCGCGAGCCTGCAGGCCGGCGTCCTCAAGGGCGAGGTCAAGGACGTCCTGCTCCTCGACGTGACGCCGCTGTCGCTCGGCATCGAGACCAAGGGCGGCATCATGACGCGCCTCATCGAGCGCAACACCACGATCCCGACCAAGCGGTCGGAGATCTTCACGACCGCCGACGACAACCAGCCCTCGGTGCTCATCCAGGTCTTCCAGGGCGAGCGCGAGATGGCGGCCTACAACAAGAAGCTCGGCACCTTCGAGCTCACCGGACTGCCGCCGGCGCCGCGCGGCGTGCCGCAGGTCGAGGTCACCTTCGACATCGACGCGAACGGCATCGTCCACGTCGCGGCGAAGGACCTGGGCACGGGCAAGGAGCAGTCGATGACGATCACGGGTGGCAGCGGTCTGCCCAAGGACGACATCGAGCGGATGATGAAGGACGCCGAGGCGCACGCGGAGGAGGACCGCAAGCGCCGCGAGGAGGCCGAGATCCGCAACAGCGCCGAGTCGCTGCTGCACCAGACCGAGAAGTTCCTCGCCGACAACGGCGACAAGGTGCCCGAGGACGCCAAGAGCAACGTCGAGGGTCCGCTCGCGGACCTGAAGAAGGCGCTCGCGGGTGACGACATCGACGCGATCAAGGACGCCGCGGAGAAGGTCGCCACCACCAGCCAGGCCCTCGGTGCCGCGATGTACGCCAACGCGCAGCAGTCGGCCGGTGCGGGCGACGCGGGTGACGGCAGCTCGTCGTCCTCCTCGTCATCGTCCTCGTCCGACGACGACGTCGTCGACGCCGAGATCATCGACGAGGACGAGACCAAGGCGGAGCAGTGACCGAGTCGAACGACGGAGGCTTCTCCTTCCAGGACAAGCGCCGCATCGATCCGGAGACGGGCGAGGTGCGGGAGCCGGCGGCTCCCGCACCCGCTCCGGCAGCGCAGCCCGCGGCGGACGCTCCGGCGTCCGACGTCGATGCCTTCGACCAGATCGTCGAGGGACTCGATGTTGCACCCGTCGAGGTCGTCGACCCGAAGGTCGCCGAGCTCACGGCCGACCTGCAGCGCGTGCACGCCGAGTACGCCAACTACCGCAAGCGCGTCGAGCGCGACCGCGAGGCCACCAAGGACCTCGCCGTGGGTGCGGCGCTCGGCGAGCTGCTGCCGGTGCTCGACGACGTCGGTCGTGCGCGCGACCACGGAGACCTCGAGGGCGCGTTCAAGTCCGTGGCCGAGTCCTTCGAGTCGACGGTCGCACGCGTCGGCCTCGAGAAGTACGGCGTCGTGGGCGATCCCTTCGACCCGACCATCCACGAGGCCATCAGCCACGAGCTCAGCGCCGAGGTCACCGGACCCACGTGCACCACGGTCTTCCAGCCGGGCTACCGCTACAAGGGACGTGTCCTGCGTCCCGCCATCGTCGCCGTGAGCGACCCAGAGTCCTGAGAGGAGGGACGCCGTGAGCCAGAAGGACTGGTTCGAGAAGGACTACTACAAGGCGCTCGGCGTCCCCAAGGACGCGAGCCAGGCCGACATCAAGAAGGCGTTCCGGGCCCTTGCCAAGAAGCATCACCCGGACTCGAACGAGAACGACCCCAAGGCCGAGGCGAGGTTCAAGGAGGTCTCCGAGGCCTACGACGTCCTGTCGGACGAGAAGACGCGCGCCGACTACGACGAGACGCGCGCCATGGCGACCTCCGGGTTCCGTATGCCCGGTGGCTTCGGCGGCGCGGGCTCGGGCTCGGGTCAGGGCGGCGGCGGAGCGACGGCGTTCGACCTGTCGGACCTGCTCGGTCGGGCCGGCGGCTTCGGCGACGTCTTCGGTGGGGTGTTCAACCGCGGCGGCGGGGGTGCGAGCACAAGTGCGCGTCGGCCGCGTCGGGGCTCGGACATCGAGAGCGGTGTCACCCTCTCCTTCGACGAGGCGCTCACCGGTCTCACGCTCCCGCTCCGGCTCACGAGCGAGGCGCCGTGCGCCGTCTGCGCCGGCACGGGGGCCAAGGCCGGCACCACTCCGCGCCTGTGCCCGACCTGCCAGGGCGCGGGTCAGGTCAACCGCAACGCCGGTGGATTCGCCTTCCCGGAACCGTGCCGGGAGTGCCGCGGACGCGGCATGGTCGTCGACGACCCGTGCCTGACCTGCCACGGCAGCGGACACGCGCCGTCGACCCGGACCGTGCAGGCGCGCATCCCCGCAGGCGTGAAGAGCGGCCAGCGGATCCGATTGCGCGGCAAGGGAACCCCCGGTGAGAACGGTGGTGAGGCGGGCGACCTCCTCGTCGCCGTGACGGTCACGGCCCACCCGGTGTTCGGCCGCTCCGGCGACAACCTCACGATCGACGTGCCGGTGACCTTCGACGAGGCGGCGCTCGGTGCCGACATCGCGGTGCCCGTGCCCAGCGGCGGCACGGTCAAGGTGCGCCTGGCGGAGGGGACCCAGAACGGGCGAGTGCTCCGGGTGCGCGGCAAGGGCGTCCGTCGCAAGGACGGCACCAACGGCGACCTGCTCGTGACGGTGCAGATCGCCGTCCCGGCGAGGTTGTCGTCGGACGCGCGCGACGCGCTCAAGTCCTATGCCGACGCCACCGCCGGGCAGGACCCGCGGGCCGACCTCATGAACCGGGCGAAGGATGCGAAGTCAGGAGGTGCGTGATGGACGAGGAGCGAGTGCGTCCCGACGACGCCACCCCGGTCTACGTCATCTCGATAGCTGCCCAGATCGCGGGGCTGCACCCGCAGACGCTGCGCCAGTACGACCGGCTCGGACTCGTCTCGCCGGGTCGCACCGAGGGCCGCAACCGGCTCTACTCGCTGCGTGACATCGCGCGGCTGCGCGAGGTGTCGCAGCTCTCGGCCGAGGGCGTCAACCTCGCGGGCATCCAGCGCATCCTCGACCTGCAGACCCAGCTCGACGAGATCCGTGCCCAGTTCGGCACGCTCCTCGCCGAGGTCCAGCGACTGCGCCCCGGGATCGGTTCTCGCCCCGCGCCGACCACCGGTCCCGGCAGCGAGCCCTCCACCGCCGTCGTCGTCTGGCGACCCCGCC
Source organism: uncultured Actinomycetota bacterium (assembly GCA_963782665.1). Lineage (GTDB taxonomy): Bacteria > Actinomycetota > Actinomycetes > S36-B12 > CAIYMF01 > Longivirga. Next base: position 21,078 of record CAWAKP010000001.1, read on the forward strand.
CCGCCGACCGCCGCGACCCGTCCGCAGGGCAGGCGCCCCACCACCCGCAGATGGGAAGGCCCCGCTAGGGGGACACAGCCATGGATCTCAGCTTCACGACCCGCACCCAGGACGCCATCTCGGGCGCCGTACGCCGTGCCTCCCGCGCGGGCCACGCGCAGGTCGAGCCGGTGCACCTCCTCGAGGGACTGCTCGAGGACCGCGACGGCATCGCTGCCGCGCTCCTCGCCAACCTCGGCGTCGACCACACGGCACTCATGGCTGCAGTCAGCTCGGCCATCTCGGCGATCCCGTCGGCGAGCGGCGACACCGTCGCGCAGCCGTCGATGTCCAACGCCGGCTACCGCGTGATCGGCGCGGCGCAGGACGCCGCCCGCGAGCGCGGTGACGAGTACGTCTCCACCGAGCACCTCCTGCTCGCGCTCGCCGCCGACCGTGGCGACGCCGGAAGCCTGCTGCGCAGCCACGGCGCCGGACCGGTCGAGATCGTCGACGCGCTCGCCGCCGTCCGGGGCGACCGCCGTGTCACGTCCGCCGATCCCGAGGGGTCGTTCCAGGCGCTCGAGAAGTACGGCGTCGACCTCACGGCCCTCGCGCGCGAGGGAAAGATCGACCCGGTCATCGGTCGCGACGAGGAGATCCGTCGCGTCGTCCAGGTGCTGTCGCGCCGTACCAAGAACAACCCGGTGCTCATCGGCGAACCCGGGGTGGGCAAGACGGCGGTGGTCGAGGGGCTCGCGCAGCGCATCGTGGCGGGCGACGTCCCGGACTCGTTGCGCGGCAAGCGGTTGGTGTCGCTCGACCTCAGTGCCATGCTCGCCGGTGCGCAGTACCGCGGCCAGTTCGAGGAGCGGCTCAAGAGCGTGCTCGACGAGATCAAGGACAGCAACGGCCAGGTCGTCACGTTCATCGACGAGCTGCACACCGTGGTCGGCGCCGGCGCCTCCGGTGACTCGGCGATGGACGCCGGCAACATGCTCAAGCCGATGCTCGCGCGGGGCGAGCTGCGCATGGTGGGCGCCACGACGCTCGACGAGTTCCGCGAGCGCATCGAGAAGGACCCCGCTCTCGAACGTCGCTTCCAGCAGGTCTTCGTAGGCGAACCCAGCGTCGAGGACACCATCGGGATCCTGCGCGGCATCAAGGAGAAGTACGAGGCGCACCACAAGGTCGCGATCAACGACTCCGCGCTCGTCGCCGCCGCCACGCTGTCCGACCGGTACATCACCAGCCGCTTCCTGCCGGACAAGGCGATCGACCTCGTCGACGAGGCCGCGTCGCGCCTGCGCATGGAGATCGACTCGTCACCCGCCGAGATCGACACGCTGCAGCGCCAGGTCGACCGGCTCAAGATGGAGGAGCTCGCGCTCGAGCGCGAGACCGACGCCGCGTCGGTCGAGCGGCTGGCCAAGCTGCGCGCCGACCTCGCCGACAAGACCGAGGAGCTCTCCGCCATGCGCGCCCGCTGGGACGCGGAGAAGGAGGGCCTCGACAAGGTCGGCGACCTCAAGATCCGGATCGACGAGCTGCGCATGCTCGCCGAGCGCGCCCAGCGCGACGGCGACTTCGAGCAGGCGTCACGTCTGCTCTACGCCGAGATCCCCGCGCTCGAAGGGCAGCTGGCGCAGGCGGTTGCGGCGTCGAGCGACCGCGCCCGCATGGTGCGCGAGGAGGTCGGCCCCGACGACGTCGCGGAGGTGGTCGGCGCGTGGACCGGCATCCCCGCGGGCCGTCTGCTCGAGGGCGAGACCGCGAAGCTGCTGCGCATGGAGGACGAGCTCGGTCGCCGGGTCGTCGGCCAGCAGGAGGCCGTGCAGGCGGTGTCCGACGCCGTACGCCGTGCCCGCGCCGGCGTCGCCGACCCCGACCGTCCCACGGGCTCGTTCCTGTTCCTCGGCCCCACCGGGAGTCGGCAAGACCGAGCTGGCGAAGGCACTCGCCGAGTTCCTGTTCGACGACGAGCGCGCGCTGACCCGCATCGACATGAGCGAGTACGGCGAGAAGCACTCCGTGGCGCGTCTCGTCGGCGCGCCGCCCGGCTACGTCGGCTACGACGAGGGCGGCCAGCTCACCGAGGCGGTACGACGTCGTCCGTACAGCCTCGTGCTGCTCGACGAGGTCGAGAAGGCGCATCCCGAGGTGTTCGACGTCCTGCTCCAGGTGCTCGACGACGGTCGGCTCACCGACGGTCAGGGCCGCACGGTCGACTTCCGCAACGCGATCCTCGTGCTGACGTCGAACCTCGGATCGGCGTACCTCGCCGACCCGTCGCTGTCACCCGAGCAGAAGCACGACGCCGTCATGGGCGTCGTCCGGTCGACCTTCAAGCCGGAGTTCCTCAACCGGCTCGACGACACCGTGCTGTTCCACCCGCTCGGCATCGAGGAGCTCACGAGCATCGTCACGATGCAGGTCGTCGCGCTGCAGAAGCGGCTCGCCGACCGTCGGCTCACCCTCGACGTCACCGACGCGGCCCGGGAGTGGCTGTCGCTGAACGGGTTCGACCCGATCTACGGCGCCCGCCCACTGCGTCGCCTCGTCCAGAGCGCGATCGGCGACAAGCTCGCGAAGGCGATCCTCTCTGGCGCCGTCACCGACGGCGACACGGTCCGGGTGGACGTCGCCGAGCGGGGCGACTCCCTCGACGTCACGACCGTCTGACCCCACCCCTCACGCGGATCTGGAAGGTAGTGGGTTGACAGTCGTACTTAACCTATGCGTTAAATACAGCCATGACGGTGGTGCTGGAGGACGCGCTCGACGCGGTGTTCTCGGCGCTCGCCGACCCCACGAGACGGGCGATCCTCGCGCGCCTCGCGGACGGCGACGCCACCGTCACCGAGCTCGCCGAACCCTTCCCGATCAGCCTCCCGGCGGTCTCTCGGCACCTCAAGGTGCTCGAGGGCGCCGGGCTCATCACGCGAGACAGGTCCGCGCAGTGGCGCCCGAGCCACCTGCGCGCCGAGGCACTGAGGGACGCGATGAGCTGGATCGAGCCCTACCGGGCGCTCTGGGACGAGCGCCTCGACCGGCTCGACGAACACCTGCGCCATCTTCAGGGCGAGACCGACGTCGCGCCTTCCCGCCGTACGAGAGGACGCACGTCATGACCGATGTCACCCAGTTCCCCGGCTTCGACCCGACGCAGAAGCCCGAGCACATGCTGCGGCTCGAGCGCGACTTCGACGCCCCGCGCGAGCTGCTCTACCGCGCGTTCGTCGACGCCGACCAGCTCTCCGAGTGGTTCGGCCCGGTGGGCTACCACGTGCCGCGGGAGTCGGTGTCGATGGACGTGCGCGTCGGCGGCTTCCAGAAGTTCAGCATGGGCCCGGTCGGTGGTGCACCCGAGGAGTTCAACCTCATGACCGCCACGTTCACCGAGGTCGTCGAGAACGAGCTGCTCGCCGGCAGCGAGGACGTCGAGGGGATCCCCGGGTTCGAGGGGATCGCGAAGTTCTCGTTGCGGCTGGAGTTCCACGACCTCGGCGACAACCGCAGCCGGCTCGTGATCGAGCAGGGCCCGTACACCGAGTTCATGACCGACATGGCCAGCCAGGGCTGGCAGAGCTCGTTCACGAAGCTCGACGCGGTGCTCGCCGCCGCCTGAGCCCGAGCGACGAGGATCCGGAGGAGCGATGGCACAGGTCATCTCCACGCTGTTCATGTCGCTGGACGGCGTCGTCGAGATCGATCCGGAGTGGCACTTCCCGTACTTCGACGAGCACATGGGGACGGCCGTCGGCGAGGACTACGAGGACGTCGACGTGCTCCTCCTCGGACGAGTGACCTACGACAGCTTCGCCGGGGCCTGGCCGGACCGGGAGGCGGCCGGCGGCGAGGACTCGACGTTCGCTGCGCAGCTCGGCGACGTACGCAAGGTGGTCGCGACGCGCGGCGACGGGGATCTCGGCTGGCGCAACGTCGAACGGCTGAGCGGCGACCTCGTCCCCGCCGTAGCGGCCCTCACGGCAGAGCCCGGGGTCGACAAGGTCCTCGTCGCGGGCTCGGTGTCCGTCGTCCGCCAGCTGATGGCCGCGGGCCAGCTCGACGAGCTGCGGCTGCTCGTCCACCCGGTCGCCGCACGTCGTGGGATGCGGCTCTTCGAGGAGGGCGAGCCCCGATACCCGTTGCGCCTGCTGCACTCGGAGGCGTTCCCCACGGGCGTGCTGCGCCTGGTCTACGCCCGCGGAGAGCTCCCGGGCTCGCAGGGGTACGCCGACGTCACGGGCAACGTCCCGGGGGCGGCGCAGCACTGACGACGTCGGCGCGAGGAAGGTGCGGCCGAGCCGAGAGGGGGTTCGGCCCGGCCGCGTACTCCGAGGAGCGCCGCATTCAGCGGCACGCCTCTCCCGGCCAGTCCTGCGACGGGTCGAGCTCCGCGGCGATGCGCCGGACCAGGGCGCCGAGATCCGCGGTCGACTCGTAGCGGTACATCGGGCCGGAACCATCGCGCAGCAGAAGGCTCACGTGAGCCACGCCGCGCGCGGACAGGGGAGCCGGCGCCCGGAGGAGCCCGACGAGCGCCTCGAGGTCGGCACGCGCGCACGCGATCCTCGGCAGTACCGCCATCGACCGACGGGTGCGGCGGTCGCCGTAGTTCCGGCTCGCGTCGAGCAGTCGCTCCACGCAGCACGCGAGGCTCTCACGGGTGCGTCCACGGGCCAGCCGTCCGGCCCGCACCGCCACGAGGACGTCGGACTCCGGCGGCACGCCGGCGACGAGCTCGCGGTCGAGGCTGTCCGCGTGCAGCCGGGCCTGCAGACGCTGGCGCCAGGTCACGCGTCGCACGTAGATCCCGGCGTCGTCGACCAGCAGCACGAACGGAGTGCGGCCGACGTCCACCAGCGCGGGGGCGTCGTCGGGCCATGCCGGGGGGATCCAGGCGGCGGCCATGGTGCTCACCCCCATCGGTCCGGGGTCGTATCTGGTCCACGTCCAGGTTAGGTGCACGTCGCGTGTCGTTGCCTGCCGACGACGGGTGTCCGGCCCGTCGATCGCGTCACGTCGACCGCGTCAGGTCGCTCGCGTCACGTCGCGCCGGTGTCGTGGGTGGACGGGCCGTCGCCGAACGTCCAGGTGATCATCACGTGGCTGCTCGGCTCGGCCCCGCCGGCGGCGGCGTACGTCGCGAGCGCGGCGTCGTTGTCGTGATCGGTGAGGACCCACATGCCGTAGCACCCGAGCTCGCGGGCGAGCTCGGCCAGAGCAGCCACGAGCGCGCGTCCATGCCCGCGTCGTTGCGCCGAGGGATCCACGGCGAGCTCGTACAGGAACATCTCGGTGCCCTTGTCAGGGTGGGTGGTCTCCACGCCGCTCACGAAACCCACGACGGCACCGTCCTCCCGCGCGAGAAGCAGGTGGTGACCCGGCTCGTCGAGGAACCGGCGTACCGCGTCGGCACGCACCGGGTCGTCGTAGAGGTGTGCCGCGGACTCGAGCTGGGCCGCGGTGGCGGCACGCTCGATCATGCGAACGCCCGCCCGAGCCGCGTGAGGGCCTCCTCGAGCACCTCGGGCCGCTTGCAGAAGGCCCAGCGGACAAAGGGCTTTCCCGCGTCGGGGTCGTCGTGGAACACCTCGTGCGGGATGGCGACGACGCCGGCGCGCTGCGGGAGGTCGCGGCAGAACTCCCAGCCGTCGGCATAGCCGAGGGGCCGTACGTCGGTGGTCGCGAAGTACGTCCCCTGAGGCACCGTGGTCGGGAAGCCGAGCGACACCAGGCCGTCGCAGAGCAGGTCGCGCTGGTGCTGCAGCTCGTCGCGGAACGTCGTCCAGTAGTCGTCGGGCAGCGCGAGCCCGTCGATCACCGCCCACTGGAACGGTCCGCCGGACACGAAGGAGAGGTGCTGACGGGTCACCCGGACGGCCGCGACCAGGTCGGTCGGGCCGGTGGCCCAGCCGACCTTCCATCCCGTCATCGACAGCGACTTGCCCGCGCTGCCGATCGTCACCGTGCGCTCGGCCATCCCGGGGAGGGTGCAGAACGGCACGTGCTCGGAGCCGGCGTAGACGAGGTGCTCGTACGCCTCGTCGCTGATGACCCAGAGGTCGTGCTCGGCAACGACGTCCGCGATCGCCGCGAGCTCGTCGCGCGTGAAGACGCTGCCGGTCGGGTTGTGCGGGGAGTTGAGCAGCAGGACGCGAGTCCGCGGGGTGATGGCAGTGCGCAGGGCGTGTGCATCGGGTCGGAAGTCGCCAGCGGTGAGCGGCACCTCGACGCGTCGACCACCGGCCAGGGACACGGCCGCGGCGTAGAGGTCGAACCAGGGCGAGAACATGACGACCTCGTCGCCGACGTCCACGAGGGCGAGGAGCGCCGCGGCGATCGCCTCGGACGCGCCGGTCGTGACGACGACGTCGGTCGTGCCGTCGACCTCGATCCCGTAGAACCGCTGCTGGTGCTCGGCGATCGCCTGGCGCAGCTCGGGAACGCCGTGCGCCGGCGGGTACTGGTTGCCGCGACCCTCCGCGATCGCGCGGATCGCGGCGTCCTTGACCACCCGGGGGCCGTCGGTGTCGGGGAAGCCCTGCCCGAGGTTGATCGACCCGGTGGCCGTGGCAAGGGCGCTCATGTCGCCGAAGACGGTCGTGGCGTGCTCGCGCATGCGCGGCACCAGCGGCGGTTCGCGACGGGTCACCACGAGAGGGTACTTGCGTCCGTGGGAGGGTGCGCGGGTGAGCACTCTCATCGTCACCGGCGGATCTCGGGGCATCGGCGCTGCCGTGTGCGTGGCCGCGGCCGAGGCCGGTTGGGACGTCGTCGTCGACTTCGTCCGCGATGTCGACGCGGCCGCCGACGTCGTGGATCGGATCACGTCGTCGGGCGGCAACGCGCTCGCGGTCCGGGCCGACGTGCGCGACTCCGCCGGCGTCGAGGCGTTGTTCGCGGCGGCTGACGCGTGGCGCGGGCCGGTGACCGGCCTGGTCAACAACGCCGGCATCTCGGGCGGGTTGGCACGCGTCGACGACGTGAGCGAGCAGGCGTTGCGCGAGGTGCTCGAGGTCAACGTCGCCGGCCCGTTCCTCTGCGCCGGCGCCGCGGTACGCCGCATGTCGACGCGGCACGGTGGCGGCGGTGGCGCGATCGTCAACATCTCCTCGCGCGCAGCGGAGCTCGGCGGGCCGGGGGAGTACGTGCACTACGCCGCGAGCAAGGCGGCGATCGACACGCTCACGGTCGGGCTCGCTCGCGAGGTCGCCACCGAGGGCATCCGGGTCAACGCCGTCGCCGTGGGTCTCGTCGACACGGAGTTCCACGCGGCCGCCGGGGAACCGGGACGTCCGGATCGGATCCGTCCGAGCGTGCCGATGCAGCGGTCCGGCGCTCCGGAGGAGATTGCCGCGGCGGTGGTCTGGCTGCTCTCCGACGCGGCGTCCTACACGACGGCCACGGTGCTCGCGGTGTCCGGCGGCCGTTGACACTCACGGCGTGACCACGTGCGTGCGGGCATGCTGCCGGTGGCGATCCGTCGCTGACGCGCGCGCGGATCCGCCAGAGGAGAGGATGAGCGCATGACAACGGCGTTGATCACGGGGGCGACTGCGGGAATCGGCGCGGAGTTCGCTCGCCAGCTCGCCGCGCGTGGCGACGACGTGGTGCTGGTCGCGCGCGACGAGGCGCGTCTCTCGGCGTACGCCGACGAGCTGGCCGCACGCCATCGCGTGCGATGCGAGGTGCTCGTCGCGGACCTCGCCGACCGCGAGCAGCTCGCGTTCGTCGAGCGACGGCTGCGCGACGCGACGCGCCCGATCGACCTGCTCGTCAACAACGCGGGCTTCAGCGTCAACCAGAGCTTCCTCGGCGGCGACCTCGACGCCGAGCAGCAGATGCTCGACGTCCTCGTCACGGCGGTCATGCGTCTCACCCACGCGGCGCTCCCCGGCATGGTCGGCCGTGGCACGGGCGGCGTCATCAACGTGTCGAGCGTGGCCGGATTCATCGCCGGCGGGACGTACTCCGCCGCCAAGTCGTACGCGACGGTGCTCAGCGAGTCGGTCGACCGGCAATTGAGCGGTACCGGCGTCCGCGTGATGGCGCTGTGCCCGGGGTTCACGCACACCGAGTTCCACGAGCGCGGCGGCATCGACGTGTCGCACCTGCCGGACTGGATGTGGCTCGACGCCCCTCAGCTCGTGACCGCCGCGCTCGCCGACTTCCGTCGCGGCAAGGCGGTATCGATCCCCGGCGGTCAGTACAAGGCGCTCATGACGGTGGCCAGGTACGCACCGCGACCGCTGGTGCGCCGAGCCTCAGGCGTCCGCGGCCCGGACCGTCTCCCCCCGCGAACCTGACCCAGCCCGTCCCGTCGTCGGTAGCCTGGGCGGACGCGGCCGACAGGTGGGATGGTCCTCGTTCGCTGCCGTCGCTGCCGTGCCGCGCTCGTCGCACCTACGGAGGACGCATGCTCGCATCCGCAGAAGGCGTCGCCTTCCTGGCGTCGACGGACCTGGACCGCTCCGAGGAGTTCTTCCGCGGCGCACTGGGTCTCGAGATGCTGAGCAGGTCGCCGTTCGCGTGCCTGTTCCGCTGCGGTGCTTCGACGCTCCGCGTCACCCGGGTCGACGAGCTGCGCCCACAGCCCTTCACCGTCTTCGGCTGGACCGTCGCGGACCTTCGCTCCTCGGCGGAGCAGCTGGGCGAGCGGGGGGTCGCGCTGCTCCGCTACGACGGAGTCGACCAGGACGTCGACGGCGTCTGGACGACACCCGGCGGAGATCTCGTGGCGTGGTTCCACGACCCCGACCTCAACGTGCTCTCGCTCACCCAGCTCGCGGTGACCTGACCGGGATCCCGGAGGGTGTGCCTCCGTCGCGTCGCGCTGCGTCTGGCGCGGGCACCCGGTGACCTGACCGCCAGACTGGACCCGTGGAGCGCGTCGTCATCCTGCGGACGAGCAGGCTCGTCGTGACCACGTGGGCTGCCGAGGATCTCGACGATCTCCACCGCCTCCACTCGGACCCGGTCACGATGACGTTCATCGGTGGACGCATGGAGACGCGGGACGAGTCGTCCGCTCGCCTGACGCAGTACCTCACCGAGCAGGACGCCAGAGGGTGGACCAAGTGGCGGGTGCAGACCGAGGACGGTCGCATGGTCGGGCGCGGGGGATTCGGTGACTACGCCGGGGACCGCGAGCTCGGCTACACCATCGACCGGCAGCAGTGCGGCCGCGGACTCGCGACGGAGCTCGCGTCGGCGCTCGTCGCCTGGCACGTCGCCCATCCCGCGACTGCGGGTCACGACGGCGACCGGCCGATGCGGCTCTGGGGGTACGCCGACGTCGACAACGTGGCGAGCGTCCGCGTGATGACCAAGGCCGGTCTCCGATTCGTCGAGACCCGGGAGCATGCGGGCCGTCCCCACACCTTCTTCAGGCTGGACGACCCGGCCACGTCGTCCGACTGACGTAGACCCTGCCGCTGCTCCGTGCTGCGGCAGCCGAGCGGTGCACCGAAGTGCCGGTTCACGCGCGCACCGGGTGGCGGACATCGTGTGGACCGCACCTCGTCCGGCTCCTGTGGATGACACGCCGTTGTGCGGTTCCTGTGGATGCTTCTTCGACGAATCTTGTTCATTGCCAACGGTTTCCGGCCTGCTCCACTGTCAGAGGTGGTCCGTAGGGTGCTGGCATGTGCTCGATCACCGACCAGACCCGCGGCGTCGCCCGCGGCCCACGTCTGGCCACCCTGATCGAGCACGGACGCGACATCACCGAAGCGGTCACCGCCGACCTGCTCGACCCGGACGCGATCGTCGATCTGGCCGGCCTGCCGGTCGACGCCGTGGCCGTTCAGCTGCGTGACCTGCTCACCGTGGCCGACCAGGCCCGCGCCGCGGCGGCGGTGCTGACCGGGGTGGTCGACCGTGCGGTGTCGGGGCGGGAGCTGATCGAGGGGACCTACGCGTCGACGAAGCGGTTCCTCGAGGTCGAGGCGGGGCTCTCGTCGCGGTCGGCGACCGCGTTGGCGGCGCGGGCGCGGGACCTGCGCGACGCCGCGGACCACGGCGACCCTCGGCTGCGCTACGGGTGGCTGTCCGGAGCGCTCAGCGACGACAAGGTCCGCGAGCTCACCCTGGGCATCCGCGCCGCGGTCAAGCACCACCCCGCCGCCGAACGCGACCGGCTCACCGCCGAAGCCCTCGACCTGCTCCTGCCTCTGGCACGCACCCACACCGTCGCGCAGCTCAAGCAGGCGATCGCGCGGCTGCGGTTCGTGCTCGACCCCGACGGGGTCCGCCAGGCCGAGCTCGACGCCTACACCGAGCAGTCCCTGACCTGCGTCCCGGTCGGACACCTCGTGCACCTCAGCGCGTTCCTGGACCCCGAAGCCGCCGCCGCGGTGATGACCGTGCTGACCCAGCAGGTCGAGGGGTGGCGCGCCGCCGGCGACCTCGCCGCCGAGGACCGCCTCCCCGACGGGGTCGACCCCGACTCCGCCGAAGGCCGACGCCACCAGCGCGCCCGCAACGGCCACCTCCTCGCACTCGCGCTGAGCGAGGTGATGACCGGGCTGCTCGGCCGCTCCGAGGTCGGCATGCACCACGGCATCCGCCCGCACACCGTGCTGCACGTCGACGTCCGCGACCTGCTCGCCGGCCTCGGCGGCGAGCTGACCCTGCCCGGGCCACGACGAACCGGTCCTGGTCTCGAGCGACACCGTGCGCCGGATCCTGTGCGACACCGGACTCACCCACGTGATCACCCAGCGGCCGGCACCGACGACGACGCGAGCGCCGGCGTTCCGGTGGCCTCCCGGAGCTGCTCCGCTCGAAGGCTGTCGACGTCCTCTACGTCGGACGGGAGGAGCGCACCGCTCCACCACGGCTGCGCCGGGCGCTGGAGGCGCGTGACCGGCACTGCCAGGCACCGGGCTGCGGGCGACATCCGAGACGGTGCAACGCCCACCACGTCCAGCACTGGGAACACGGCGGCGACACCACGATCGCCAACTGCCTGCTGCTGTGCGAGACGACACCACCGCGCTCTGCACGCCGGACAGCTCACCATCACCCGCGACCGCGACGAAGCGACCCACCGAGACCGGCTACTTCCAGGTCCACCCACCGGACCGATCATCCAGGCCGTGACGACCACCGTCGTCGTCACGGCCAGACCACCATCGCCCCGAGCGCAGTGCACAGCGACGTCACCCCTGACCCGCGACGCCGCCGACTCCCGCATGCCTGCGGCGATCGTCGGCGCGCCCGTCCGGCAGCGTTTCACTTCGCAGGTCGTCGAAGGGCATCATGCGCCTGTGTCCGAGGCAGCGATCACCGACTCGATCGTCGTGGCAGCCCCCATCGACGTCGTGTGGTCGGTCATCACCGAGCCGGCGGCAGTCCCGATCCTCGATCCGCGACTGACCCTCGTCAGCGTGACGGGAACAGCGGGGACGGTGGGGTCCGGCTATGTCCTTCGCATGTCCCGTGGAAGCCAGGTGCTCGACATGGCGTACGCCGTGGTCGAGGCCACGCCGAAGTCCAGCCTCGCGATGACAGTTCGCATGGGACGCCGCGACCCGTCGCAGCAGATCGCTTCGCTGGCCAGCCACCCACATGGCGTCATCCTGACCTGGACGACACGGACGCCTGTGCCGTGGGGACTTGCCGGCCTGGGCCGTCGCATGATGCGACGTGAGATGGGTGAGTGGTTGAACGCGATCGCTACCGAGGCCGAGCGCCGCGCGTAGCCAGCAGGTGCCGTCCGTCCGGCTCTCCCGCCGGGGACGGTGGTCGTGACAGTCGCGTTCGGTGGCGCCGCACGCCCGATTCTGGATCGCCGCGACGCACTCAGGACGAGGCGATCTCGGCGACCACGTCGGCGACCGCGGCCGGCGAGACCGACGCGATCTCGTGCAGGGTCCACCCGCGCAGTCGAGCCTGGTTGACGTGGAGCGGGTCGGCAGCGGGTGAGGCGACGTAGTGAACCGGCGCGTCCGGCCAGTCGCCGACGCGCGAGTCGGCCGGGGGGACTGCCGCGTCGACCAGGACGTAGCCCGCGACCGAACGCCGCGCGGCCCGCTGCGCGAAGCCGAGCGCCGGGGAGAGCTCGCCGGCGTCCCCCTCGACCACGAGGAGCAGCGGCTCGGTGACGCCGGACGCCGACAGCGCGATCGCGAGGTGAGCGACCCAGTGGGCGCGCAGCGTACGGGCGTCGTCGTCAGCCGGTGCGGGCTCGACGTAGGGCGACATCGCTCGGGTGCTCCGGAGGCGGGGGTCGTCGAGCAGGACGTCGACGACGTCGGCGGCGTCGTAGGCGGCGTCGCGTCCGGGCAGCGGCGGGCAGAGCACGATCGTCGAGACGGTCACACCCCCAGGGTGCCGCACCGGACCCCGGATACGCTGCGCTCCGTGACCCACGACCGCGACCTCCTGCGCCAGAACATCCTCGACAAGGCCGTCGTCCACGGCAAGGTCGTCCTCTCCAGCGGCAAGGAGGCCGCCTACTACGTCGACCTGCGCCGGGTCACGCTCGACGCGGTCGCGGCTCCGCTCGTCGGTCGCGTGATGCTCGACCTCACGGCCGATCTCGACTACGACGCCGTCGGCGGCCTGACGCTCGGCGCCGACCCCGTGGCGACGGCGATGCTGCACGCCGCGGCGGCCCGTGGTCGTGAGCTCGATGCCTTCGTCGTCCGCAAGGCGGAGAAGGCGCACGGGCTGCAGCGTCGTATCGAAGGGCCCGACGTGGCCGGGCGCCGCGTCCTCGCGGTCGAGGACACCTCGACGACCGGGGGCTCGGTGCTCACCGCGGTCGACGCGCTGCGTGAGGCCGGGGCGACCGTGGTCGGTGTCGCCGTCATCGTCGAGCGAGGTGCGGCACCCGCCGTGGCGTCAGCCGATCTTCCTTACCTCGCGGCGTTCTCGCTCGAGGACCTCGGGCTCGCCTGACACGTGTCGCCCTGCCTGCGGCCGGCCGACCCCTGCGCAGCGGGCCGGCGTCCTTCGGGTGTCGTGATCGCGCCGCCGTCGCCTCGCCCGTTCGGCGGTGCGTCGTGGCGGAGACCCGCCAGACACCCCCGATTCGGGAGTTCCGGTCCCCCGTGCGGGTGACGGTCACCCGTTCGGAGCATCGCAACTCGACGCCCGTGGACGACTCTCATCCCAGAGGCGCGTTCATGGTGAATCAGGGGGGTGAACCACGTGACGCTCGGTGGCGGCACGTCGTTCGTCCACGGCAGCATTCCCGCTCAGCGCAACGCGACCGACGTCCCCGCGTCCTGGCTCGCGGCGCACAGCCGCCGGGTACGCCTGCGCCGCTACGCACGCGCCATGAACTGGGACCTCACGACCGACGGCGCGCTCGTCGGCGAGGTCGACGGACTGGCCGTTCGCGCCTATGAGGACCGCACCCACTCGACCGTGCTCGAGATGTGCGCTCCCGGGCTCCTGCCGCGCATGGAGATGGTGACCGCCGAGTCGCACGTCGCGCAGGTGAGCGACGGCATGCGCGAGGTGCACCTCGGTGACGCGCTCTTCGAGACCCACTACGCGATCCGCGCCGCCGAGCCCTGGATGGCGCGGGCGCTCATCGACGCGACCGTACGCCGGGCCCTCCTGTCGGCGCCCACGCAGTCCTGGGTCACCCAGGACGACCGGGTGATCGCCCGCAGCCGCTGCCGCATCGAGCCGCTCGACCTGTTCGCCCGCGCGACGGCGCTCCGCGTCCTGATCGGTGCGGTGCCGTGGGAGTCCTACACCGAGCGGGGCGCGCTGCCGACGCAGGAGGCCGTCCTGGAGGCGGTCGCCGTTCGCAGGTCGCGTCCGGTCGAGTACCTGCCGTCCATGCCGCACCACGCCTGACTCGGCTGCGCTGTCGCCGCGACGCTCGGGGCACCCGTCGGCGGACCTACGTGCTCTGCGGGGTCTGGTTCCTGCGGGCGCGCGCCCACTCGGCCACTGCGGGTACCAGCGAGAGCGCGATGATGAGGACCGCGATGATGTCGATGTTCTTCTGCACGAACTCGATGTGGCCGAGGTAGTAGCCCAGGATCGTGAGTCCGGCGGCCCAGATGATGCCGCCGATCGTCGAGTAGACGACGAAGGTGCGGAAGTTCATCTTTCCGACGCCGGCCATCGCGGTGATGAACGTGCGGACGATCGGCACGAAGCGCGCGAGGATCACCGCGCGCGGGCCGTACTTCTCGAAGAACTGGTGGGTCTGCTCGACGTACTCGGGCTTGAGCAGCTTGGAGTCCGGACGGTGGAACAGTGCCGGTCCCGCCTTGCGTCCGATCCAGTACCCGGAGATGTTGCCGAGGATCGCGGCTGCCGAGAGCAGGATGCAGGCCAGCCAGAGCGGGACGTCGATCGCACCCGTCGAGATGTAGAGACCGGTCACGAACAGCAGCGAGTCGCCCGGCAGGAAGAACATGAGCAGGCCGCACTCGACGAAGATGATCACGAGGACCGCGATGAACGCGGCGGTGCCGAACTTGTCGAGGATGTACTGCGGCTGGATCCACTCCGGGCCCAGCGCCGTCACGGCGCCGAGCGCCCACGAGGAAGTCACGGGCGCGAGCGTACGACAGGTTCCTGAGCAGTCGCTGAGCACCGCCCCCGCCGACTGCCACCACCTGTCCCTTAGGGAAGATCCGGGGCACATTTCTGCCCTCTCGCGTCCACAAGTCGTGATCTTGGTCGCGCGTAGCCTGGGCTGGTGACGAGCGACGAGGACGCGATCGGCGAGCTCGGCGAGCGGGTCGGCGAGGTCGGCGTGGGACCGCATCCCCCGCCGTGGCCGGACGACGACGAGCGCTACGACGTCGAGCTGCTCCGCGACGGCGATCGCCGCAACGTCGTCGACCGCTACCGGTACTGGACCGTCGACGCCATCGTCGCCGACCTCGACACCTCGCGGCACGCCGTCCATGTGGGCATCGAGAACCTCACGCACGACTTCAACATCGGCTCCGTCGTCCGAACCGCCAACGCGTTCAACGCAGCGTCGGTGCACGTCGTCGGGCGACGGCGCTGGAACCGCCGGGGCGCGATGGTGACCGACCGCTACCTCCACGTGCTCTACGACGACGACGCAGCAGCGCTCGGCGCGTGGGCGCGCGACCGGGGCCTGGCGCTCATCGGCGTCGACAACCTCCCCGGCGCCGTGCCGCTCGAGACCTACGACCTCCCTCACGACTGCGTGCTGCTCTTCGGCCAGGAGGGTGCCGGGCTCAGCCAGGAGGCTCGCGCGGCATGCGACGCGACGGTGTCGATCGCGCAGTTCGGCTCGACGCGCTCGATCAACGTCGGCGCCGCCGCGGCGATCGCCCTGCACGCCTGGATCCGCCGGCACGTCTACGACCAGAGGCCGTGACGCGCCACGCGACTCACCCCGAACGTCGGTGCGGTCGACGGCCGCCGTGTGGTGAGGTGCGCAGGTGAACGACGACGCCACCACACCGGTCGCGGCCACGATGTCGGCCGACGGGCGCCGGCGTTGGCGCGACGACGTCCGCATGCTGCGCGACCACGACCTCGGACTCCTGGTCGTCTCGCGCCTCGTCTCGGACTTCGGGAACGGCGTGGCACCGATCGCGCTGGCCTTCGGCGTACTCGCCCTTCCCGGTGGTGACGCGAGCTCGCTCGGTCTGGTGCTGCTGTGCGCGGCCCTCCCGCGGATCGTGTTCATGCTCTTCGGCGGCGTGCTGGCCGACCGGGTACGTCGCCGAGCCCGGCTCATGGCTGCGTCCGAGATCGCGGCGGCGGCAGCGCAAGCCGTTGCGGCCGCCCTGTTCCTCAGCGGGCGAGCGACGGTGCCGACTCTCGCCGCCCTCGCCGTCATCAACGGGCTGGCCGTCGCCGTCTTCTACCCGACGATGACCGGACTCCTGCCGCAGCTGGCGTCGGGCGCGGCCCTGCAGTCGGCGAACGCACTCGTGCGGCTGTCCTCGAACCTCGCAGGGATCCTCGGCATCGCGGTCGGGGGCGTCCTCGTCGCGACGGTGGGTGCCGGCTGGGCGCTGCTCATCGACGCGCTGTCGTACGCCTTCTCCGCGCTGCTCCTCTGGCTCGTGCGCGCGCAGTCCACACCGACGTTGGACGGCGAGCGGTCGTCGGTGATCGACGACCTGGTGCACGGCTGGCGCGAGTTCACGGCGCGGCGGTGGGTGTGGCTCCTGGTCGTGCTCTTCTCGCTCTCGAACTTCGGGTTCACCGCAGCGATCGGCGTCCTCGGGCCGGTGCGTTCGCTGGAGTCGTGGGACGGCGCCCGCGGCTGGGCCGTCGTACTCGTCGCGTTCTCGGTCGGGACGGTGGTCGGAGTCGTGGTCGCGATGCGGATCCGGCCGTCGCGACCGTTGCTCGTCGCAGCCACGGCCGAGGTGTTCGTCGCGTTGCCGGTCCTGGCGCTGGCGCCGCCGATGCCGCTGGTCGTCGTCGCCGTCCTCGCGTTCGTCTCGGGCATGTGCGTCGACGTCTTCGAGGTGCTCTGGCAGACGACGTTGCAGCAGCAGATCCCGGCCGAGTCCCTGTCGCGGGTGGCCTCCTACGACTGGTTCGGCTCTCTGGCGCTGACACCCCTGGCCCTCGCCCTCGCGGGGGCGCTGGAGGCGTGGGTCGGTCTGGAGGCTGCGCTGTGGATCTGCGGGATCCTCGGCGCGGTGTCGAGCCTCGCGATCCTCGACCCCACGGTGCGCGGGGTCCGGGCCGCACCGGAGGCGGTCCCGCCGGGGACGTGACGAGCACGACGTACGAGTTGGCCCCACGTCTGGAAGGTCGCGCGCCCGTCATGGAAGGATGGAGTCGGACCCGCGGGCAGCGTCGCCCGGCGGCACTTTCGTCAGCGAGGCTGGGACGGCGAGTCCGACCCAGCACGTCAGGTCGTCACTTCTCCGAGGAGCGCGTTCGCATGCCCATCGCCACCCCTGAGGTCTACGCCGAGATGCTCGACCGCGCCAAGGCCGGCGCGTTCGCCTACCCGGCGATCAACTGCACCTCGTCGCAGACCATCGTCGCCGCGATCCGCGGTTTCGCCGAGGCCGAGAGCGACGGCATCGTCCAGGTGTCGTGGGGCGGCGCGGAGTTCGCGTCGGGCCAGGCCGTGAAGGACATGGTCACGGGTGCTGTCGCGCTCGCCGAGTTCGCGAACGTCGTCGCTGCGAAGTACGACGTCCAGATCGCGCTGCACACCGACCACTGCCCGAAGGACAAGGTCGACGGCTTCATGCGCCCTCTCATCGACGTGTCGCTCGAGCGGGTCGCGGCGGGCAGGCTGCCGCTGTTCCAGTCGCACATGTGGGACGGCTCGGCCGTGCCGCTCGCCGAGAACCTCGACGTCGCGGAGGAGCTGCTCGACAAGTGCCACCGAGCCCAGATCATCATGGAGCTCGAGATCGGTGTCGTCGGCGGCGAGGAGGACGGCATCGAGGCCACGCACGACGCCAAGCTGTTCTCGACGCCGGAGGACGGACTCGCGACGGCGGCGAAGCTCGGACTCGGTGAGCGCGGCCGCTACATGGTCGCGGCGACGTTCGGCAACGTGCACGGCGTCTACAAGCCGGGCAACGTCGTCCTCACCCCGTCGATCCTCAAGCAGATCCAGGACGCCGTCGGCGCGCAGTACGGCAAGGACAAGCCGTTCGACCTCGTCTTCCACGGCGGCTCGGGCTCGCTGCTGTCGGAGATCCGTGAGGCGCTCGACTACGGCGTCGTCAAGATGAACATCGACACCGACACGCAGTACGCGTTCACCCGTCCCGTGGCCGACCACGTCCTCAAGAACTACGACGGCGTCCTCAAGGTCGACGGCGACGTCGGCAACAAGAAGGCGTACGACCCGCGTGCGTGGGGCAAGCTCGCCGAGGCCGGCATGGCCGCCCGCGTCGTCCGCGGCTGCGAGGACCTCCGCAGCACCGGCACCAAGCTGAAGTAGCACAACGACCGACTGCACCGCCCGACACAGCAGGTTCCGGCTCTCAATGCGGGGTGTCGGGCGGTGCAGCACGTCCGCAGGCGGTTGCGTCACCGTCGCCACAGGCGGAGCGCGCGGCGAGTCGTCCCCGGGCCCGTAGTGACGCCTGACCTCGGCGCGGTCAGGGCACCGCACCGTTCGGGCATGGCTGCCTATCTTCCCTCGGTGCTCAAGGTCGATCGGCTGGTGGAGGCCCTGGGTCTCGGGCCGTGGTCACGGCAGGATCTGCTGGCCGCGGGTTGGCTCCCCACCGATGTCGACCGGGCGATCGCCCGGCGACTGATCGTGCGGATCCGACGCGGCCTGTACGGGCTGCCGGACGCCGACGCGCGCGCCGAGCAGCTGTCGATCCCGTACGACGCGCGACGTGCGCGGATGCAGGCGATGTCGCGGCGGCTGGATGCGCGGGCAGTGTTCAGCCACGACTCCGCCGCGTACGTGCACGGGCTCTGGACGCCTGGCCCTGCGTCGCCACTCGTGCACGTGACGGTCTCCGGCGGGTCCGAGCGCCTCGATGCCGGCCTGAAGGTGCACTCGTCGCGACTGCCGGACGAGCACATCGTGCGCCGCGACGGCCTGCGCGTGACCACGGTGGCCAGGACCGCCGTCGACCTGGCACTCGGCGGTGATCTTCCCTCGGCACTGGTCGCTGCCGACAGCGCGCTGCGACACCTCGTCCTCGACGTCGTCCCGCGGGGAGACCGGCGGCTGCGCGAGGGCACGGTGCCAGACGCGGTGATCGAGCGGATGCGAGCCGCGCTCCTCACGGTCGCGGAGGTGGTGCGCGGATGGCCGGGATCGCGCGTCGTACCTGCCGCAATGGCGGCCGCGGACCCCCGCAGCGAGTCGGCGTACGAGAGCTGGTCGCGGGGCTGGATCCTCGCGGTCGGGCTGCCGAGACCCGAGGTGAACGGCGCGGTCGTGGCCGCTTCGGGCCGGCGGTATTTCGGTGATCTGGTGTGGCGGGAGCGCGGTCTCATCGGCGAGGTCGACGGTGTCGCCAAGTACGGCCGCACGGGTGCCGAGGTGCGTGAGGCGCTGCGGGCCGAGCGGGAGCGTCAGTCCGATCTGGAGGCGGCGGGCTGGCGCTTCGTCCGCTGGGTTCCAGGCGACCCCGGTGCCACCGTCGTCGCGCGGGTGGGCAGGGCCCTCTACCTCGGTCGAACGCCGGTGTCCGCCCGGTCGGTCCTCGGTGCGTGACGCCGCGGAGGTCGCCGGCTGCACTGCCCCACACAGCAGGTTCCAGCCCGGAATGCGGGGTGTCGACCGGTGCAGCACGGGTCGGGCGTCCGCGGTGCGACCCCACGACGGGTGTGCGCTGCCTCCGTCGTCGAGGGAGGATGGGGACGTGAGCACACCCATGGATCAGAACCTGCTGGGTGGGCCGCCGCCCACCTACCTGCCCGACGACCCGGCACCGCGCGAGCAGCTGGCTGAGGGCGTCGACCCCTACGCCGTCGCCGCCGACCACCCGACGAGCAGCCTGGCCTGGGCCGTCCTCGCGGACCAGGCGTACGCCGAGGGCCGTACGGTCGAGTCGTACGCGTTCGCCCGGGTCGGCTACCACCGCGGACTGGACGTCCTGCGCCGCAACGGCTGGAAGGGCCACGGTCCCGTCCCGTGGGAGCACGAGCCCAACCGCGGGTTCCTGCGCTGCCTGCACGCGCTCGCCCGCGCCGCCACGGACATCGGCGAGGACGACGAGGCGACCCGCTGCACTCTGTTCCTGCGCGAGTCGTCCAGCGCAGCGGCCGACGCCCTCGAGGGCCGCTGAGCGGGCCGTGTCCGGCGGTGGCCGCCCCACGGCGGTCCGGGCCGGCGGCGGGCATCGTCGCTGGTCAGCGGCGTCCCGATCGAGGTGTTCCCACTCGGAGAGTCATGAACAAACGCTGACGAAGCCCTGATCCGGGGTGACCCTGTCGGTCCCCGGGGTTAGCCTCGACCGAGCGCGGCAGCCTCCGGAGTCCGCGCCCACCGACGGCGACGCACCGCCGGACGACGACGGGAGCACGGCAATGACCACGACGACGTGGGACGCCGAGAGCCTGCGCGCTCGGTTCGACCAGGTCCGCAGCGAGACCGAGCAGCTCGCGGCGCCGCTCTCCCCGGAGGACCAGACCGTCCAGACGATGCCCGACGTGTCGCCGACCAAGTGGCACCGGGCGCACGTCACCTGGTTCTTCGAGACCTTCGTGCTCGCCGACCACGAACCCGGCTTCGCGCCCTACCAGGACACCTACTGGTTCCTGTTCAACAGCTACTACGAGTCGGTCGGCCCGCGCTACGCGCGTCCCGACCGCGGCTTCATCACGCGGCCCGGCGCCCACGACGTCGGTGTCTACCGCAGCAACGTCGACGACCGCATGCGCGACCTGTTCGCGACGCTCGACGCCGGCACTCTCGACAAGGCTGCCCCGGTCATCGAGCTCGGCTTCCACCACGAGCAGCAGCACCAGGAGCTGCTGCTCATGGACATCAAGCACGTGCTCTCGCGCAACCCGCTCCAGCCGGTCTACGCCGGCGTGCCCGCCCCGCGGAGCGTCCCCGACGACCTCGGCTGGGTCGACGTCGAGGGCGGCCTCGTCGAGGTCGGCTACGAGGGCGACGGGTTCCGGTTCGACAACGAGGAGCCCCGCCACCGCGTCTGGCTCGAGCCCTACCGCCTCGCCGACCGGCTCGTGACCAACGGCGAGTGGCTGGAGTTCATGGCCGACAACGGTTATGGCCGACCCGAGCTGTGGCTCTCCGACGGCTGGGCGAGGGTCAAGTCCGATGCCTGGCGCGCGCCGTTCTACTGGGCCGACCTCGACGGCGTCTGGTTCGAGCACACGCTGCACGGCACCTTCCCGGTCGATCCCGGGCTGCCGGTGAGCCACGTGAGCTTCTACGAGGCCGAGGCGTTCGCGACGTGGTCGGGCAAGCGGCTGCCCACCGAGTCGGAGTGGGAGCACGCCGTCGTCCAGGACGGGCACGGCGGCCACCGCGGCCGCGACGGGCATGACGCCGTCGGCAACCTGGCCGACACGCAGACCTTCCATCCGCGCGCCGCCGGCGCGGCGACCGGGCGGCTTCGCCAGGTCTACGGCGACTGCTGGGAGTGGACCTCCTCGGCCTACCACCCCTACCCGGGGTTCCACCCCGCACCGGGCGCGATCGGCGAGTACAACGGCAAGTTCATGAGCAACCAGATGGTGCTTCGTGGTGGCTGTGCCCTCACGCCTACCGGCCACGCACGTGCCACCTACCGCAACTTCTTCCCGCACGCCGCGCGCTGGGCGCTGTCCGGCGTACGACTGGCCGATGGGGGTGCGCCCGTGCGCGTCGAGGGAGCCGGAACATGACGACCGAGGTCTGCGAACCGGTCGTCACGGTCGCGCTCGATCCGGGCTGGGCCGTCGCCGGCCTGGTCGACGACGTACGCCGCGGGCTCGCACAGATCCCGCGCAGCCTCTCGCCGAAGTGGCTCTACGACGACCGCGGCTCGATGCTCTTCGACGCGATCACGCGGCTGCCCGAGTACTACCCCACCGAGCGCGAGCGCGAGATCCTCGGCTGCGCGTGCGGACGAGATCGCGCGGGCCTCGGGGGCGACCACCGTCGTCGAGCTCGGCAGCGGCACCTCGGACAAGACGCGCACGCTGCTCGACGCGTTCGCCGGCACCGGTCAGCTCGAACGGTTCATCCCGGTCGACGTCTCCGAGGGGATCCTCCGGCAGGCGGCGGCCGACATCTCGCGCGAGTACGCCGGTGTCACCGTCCATGCGGTGGTCGGCGACTTCACCCAGCACCTGGAGATCCTGCCCGCCGAGGGCCGTCGCATCGTCGTCTTCCTCGGCGGCACCATCGGCAACCTCGACCCGCACGAGCGCGCGCAGTTCCTCCGCTCGCTCTCCGCCACCCTCGACCCCGGTGAGTCGCTGCTGCTCGGCACCGACCTCGTCAAGGACCTCGACCGCGTCGTCGCCGCCTACGACGACTCGCAGGGCGTCACGGCCGAGTTCGCGCGCAACTCCCTGCGCGTCGTCAACCGGGAGCTCGACGCCGACTTCGACGTCGACTCGTTCACCTACGTGCCCTACTGGGACCCGCGCGAGGAGCGCATGGACCTCCGGCTGCGCACCGAGAAGCCCCAGCACGTGTGCATTCCGGGCGCCAACCTCGAGATCGACCTCGCCGCCGGCGAGGAGATCCGCATCGAGCTCTCGTCGAAGTTCCGCATCGACGGGATCCGGTCCGAGCTGGCTGCGGTCGGTCTCGATGTCGTCGAGACCTGGACCGACGAGGCCGGCGACTTCGCGCTCACGCTCGCCGTGCGCACCGGCGTACCCGTCCCTCGGTAGGGCGCCGGACCGGTAGGCTCTGGTGGCACCACCCCTCGGTGGTGCGGTGCGACACCTCGAGGGAGCTGCCATGCCGGCGATCGTGCTGCTCGGTGCCCAGTGGGGCGATGAGGGCAAGGGCAAAGCCACCGACCTGCTCGGCAGCCGCGTCGACTACGTCGTCAAGTTCAACGGCGGCAACAACGCCGGGCACACCGTCGTCATCGGTGACGAGAAGTACGCCCTGCACCTGCTGCCGTCGGGCATCCTCACGCCCGGCGTCGTCCCGGTGATCGGCAACGGTGTCGTCATCGACCTCGGGGTGCTGTTCGAGGAGATCGATGGACTCGAAGCGCGGGGTGTCGATACGTCGGCGCTCCTCGTGAGCGCGTCGGCGCACGTGATCCCGTCGTACAACCGGACGCTCGACAAGGTGACCGAGCGGTTCCTGGGCAGCCGTCGCATCGGCACCACGGGTCGAGGCATCGGACCGACGTACTCGGACAAGATGAGCCGCGTCGGGATCCGCGTCCAGGATCTCTTCGACGAGAAGATCTTGCGGCAGAAGGTCGACGGCGCACTGGCGCAGAAGAACCACCTGCTCGTGAAGGTCTACAACCGTCGTGCGATCACCGTCGACGAGGTCGTCGAGGAGCTGCTCGCGCACGCCGAACGGCTGCGCCCGATGGTGACCGACACGGCGCTCGTCCTCGGTGCGGCACTCGGCCGCGACGAGGTGGTGCTGCTCGAGGGCGGCCAGGCGACGCTGCTCGACGTCGACCACGGGACATATCCGTTCGTGACGTCGTCGAACGCGACGGCGGGCGGTGCGTGCACCGGGGCCGGTATCCCGCCGACCGCGGTCGCGCGCGTGATCGCGATCGCGAAGGCCTACATCACCCGGGTCGGTGAGGGACCGTTCCCGACCGAGCTCTTCGACGAGAACGGCGAGCGGCTGCGCAGCGTCGGCCACGAGTACGGCACGACCACGGGGCGCCCACGGCGGTGCGGCTGGTTCGACGTGCCGGTGGCGCGCTACGCATCGCGCATCAACGGCGTGACCGACCTCGTGATCACGAAGCTCGACGTTCTGACGGGCCTCGACGAGATCCCGGTCTGCGTGGCCTACGACGTCGACGGCGAGCGCGTGACCGAGCTGCCGATGACGCAGACCGGGTTCCACCACGCCGTTCCCGTCTACGAGAACCTCCCCGGGTGGGACGACGACATCTCCGGAGCGCGTTCGTTCGATGACCTGCCGAAGAACGCGCAGGACTACATCACGTTCCTCGACGAGCGCTGCGGCGCCCGCATCTCCGCGATCGGCGTCGGTCCCGAGCGCGACCAGACCGTGGTGCTCCACGACCTGCTTCCCTGACGCGGGACAGCGCGCGCGACCGCGCGCGGCCATGTCCTGCACGACCCGCTGCGCGAGATCGGGGACGGACGAGTGGTGACCATCCGGACAGCGCGCGCGGACGACCACGCGCGCATCGTCGCGGTGATCGACGACTGGTGGGGCGGACGTCGGATGGCCGCGCTGGTGCCGTCGCTCTTCCTCGAGCACTTCGCCGGCACGTCGCTCGTCGCCGAGGACGACGCCGGGCAGCTCGCCGGCTTCGCGATCGGGTTCGTGTCGCAGGACCACCCGGACGAGGCGTACGTCCACTTCCTCGGCGTACGACCCGACCAGCGCGGCACGGGCCTCGGCCGTGAGCTGCACGACCGTTTCGCCGACGGTGTGCGGCCCCTCGGCGTCCGGCGGGTCCGCTGCGTGACGTCGACGACCAACGGCGCGTCGGTCGCATTCCACACGAGCATCGGCTTCGTCGTGAGCGGGCGCGACGAACCGGTGCTCGTCGACGGCGTCGACGATGTCGCCGGCCACGTCCTCATGGTGCGCGAGATCTGACCCGGCCCCTCGTCGTGACCGCCCGAAAGCACACAGAATCGCGAACTTTCCGATCATTGGGGCGGTAACGACGACAGGGTGACGGCGTCGTCCCCGTGCCTCGGCCGCGACGGTTGGCTAGGTTGACGGGCATGGACGAACGGTTCGAGCCCCGCGAGGATCCGCGCCCGCACGACACGCACTGGCCGCTCGCACAGTGGCCCCCCGCGCCCGACATCCGGCTCACCGGCACGTGGGTCGAGCTCACACCCACGACCGTCGACGACGCGCCGCTGCTGCGCCGCGCACTCGACCACGACCACGTCTGGCAGCACCTCGCGGGCGGCCCACTGCCCGACGACACCACAGCCGGGCACTGGATCACCGCGGTGCTCGACCGCGGCTGGTTCCCGTGGAGCGTGCGGCTGTTGCGCGACGCCGGCGAACGCCATGCCGGCTCGTTGGTCGGCTGGACGTCCTACCTCGAGATCGCGCCCGCAGACGCGCGCCTCGAGATCGGCAACACGGCGTACGACCCCGGCGTGTGGGGGACGGTCGTCAACCCGGAGTGCAAGCTGCTGCTGATGGGTCTCGCGTTCGACGACCTGCACATGGGCCGGGTGCAGCTCAAGACCGACATCCGCAACCACCGCAGCCAGCAGGCGATCGCACGGCTCGGGGCCACCTACGAGGGCGTGCTCCGGCGCTACCAGCGCCGTGCGGACGCGACGGTGCGCGACACGGTCGTGTTCTCCGTCATCGCCGAGGAGTGGCCCGGGGTCCGCTCCGGTCTGGCCGACAGGGTGTCGGCGTACGGCGACCCTGCCTGACACCCTGCCAGGTGCCTGGAGAACGCCTGGCCCCTAGTCTGGGCCGGTCGCGACGACCCAGGAGAGCCGCATGACCACCTTCACGCCCGACCCCGCCGAGGGCCAGCGCGTCCACGACCTCGACCGGGCCCACGTCTTCCACTCGTGGTCGGCCCAGGGCGCGCTCACCCCGATGCTCATCGCCGGTGCTGAGGGCTCCTACGTGTGGGACTACGACGGCACCCGCTACCTCGACTTCTCCAGCCAGCTGGTCAACACCAACATCGGCCACCAGCACCCGAAGGTGATCGCGGCCATCCAGGCCCAGGCGGCCAAGCTCGCCACGGTGGCGCCGCAGCACGCCAACGACGTCCGTGGCGAGGCCGCGAAGCGCATCGCGGACCTCGCGCCCGAGGGCATGAACAAGGTCTTCTTCACCAACGGCGGTGCGGACGCCAACGAGAACGCGATCCGGATGGCCCGCCTGCACACCGGACGGCGCAAGGTGATGTCGTTCTACCGCTCCTACCACGGCAACACCGGTGCGGCGATCGTCGCGACCGGCGACCCCCGTCGGGTGCCCAACGAGTTCGCCGACGCGCACGTCCACTTCTTCGGCCCCTACGCCTACCGCTCGTCGTTCTGGGCCACGGACGAGGCGCAGGAGTCCGAGCGCGCGCTCGCGCACCTCGAGCAGGTCATCACGTTCGAGGGCGCCGCCTCGATCGCTGCGATCCTCATCGAGACGATCGTCGGCACCGCCGGGGTCCTCATCCCGCCGCCGGGCTACCTCGAGGGCGTGCGCGCGCTCTGCGACAAGCACGGCATCATCCTGATCCTTGACGAGGTGATGGCCGGCTTCGGACGTTGCGGCACGTGGTTCGCGTTCGAGAACTTCGACGTCGCACCCGACCTCATCACCTTCGCCAAGGGCTCGAACTCGGGCTACGTCCCGGTCGGCGGCGTCATCATCAGCGACGAGATCGCCGCGACGTTCGACGACCGCGTGTTCCCCGGCGGACTCACCTACTCAGGCCACCCGCTGGCGTGCGCCTCCATCGTCGCGTCGATCGACGCGATGAAGGAGGAGGGCATCGTCGAGAACGCCCAGCGCATCGGCGACCGAGATCCTCGGTCCCGGCCTGCGCGAGCTCGCCGAACGCCACCAGGTCATCGGCGAGGTGCGTGGTCTCGGGGTGTTCTGGGCGCTCGACCTCGTCACCGACCGCGCCACCCGCGAGCCGCTGGCGCCCTACGGCGGATCGTCGGCCGCGATGACCGAGCTGGTCGGCGAGTGCAAGAAGCGCGGGCTGCTGCCCTTCACCAACTTCAACCGCCTGCACGTCGTCCCGCCGTGCAACGTGAGCGACGCCGAGGCCAAGGAGGGCCTCGCGATCCTCGACGACGTCTTCGCCGCCATCGACAAGCACTACACCGGGGCGATGACGCCGGTCGGGTGATCGCGCACGAGGGCGGTGGGGATGGGAGTCCCCGCCGCCCTCGGTCGTCCGCGGCTGTCAGCCGAAGTGCAGGGCCTGCACGTACGCCTCGCGAGCCGCGGCGTCCTCGGCGCTCGAGCCGAACGTCCATGACCAGACGACCGTGAGCCCGGCGTGCGGCAGGTCGAGGAGGTAGTACGTGGAGTCGTTCATCGACGCACTCACCGCCGACCAGCTGACTCCGCTCGTGAACGTCGCCGCCGTGGGCGATGCGTCGCCCTTGGCCGGTCCGACCAGCCGCGAGCCCGGCTTGAGCACGATGTGCACCCGGTAGGCGAGGAATCCGCCGATGGTGGTCCGCACTGGCTTCGTCGGCTGCGCGAACGGCCGCGAGGCGAGCCAGGCAGCCGCCGTCGCAGCTGTCGTACCGGCTGAGGCATCCGGGGTCGAGGGGTTGTCGGCCTTCGTCGCGTGGGCGCTCTCCAGCACGGTGACGCCGCTGCTGTTGCTGCGGCTGTCGACGTAGGCCTCGACCTGCGTGCCTGTCGTCTGCATGTCGTCGCCGGTGATGGTGCTCGGCAGCGTGACGGTGACCGGCACGGCGATGTCGGCGCGGATCGTCCGTCCGCCCAGGCAGGTCACGTGCTCGAAGCTGCAGATGGCCAGGCGGGCTCCGGCGGGTCCCGTCGGCGAGGTGCTCACAGTCGCCACGGCATCGGAGTCTCCGGGCCGAGCGGTCTGGTGCGACTGGGTGACCGCCACGGCCCCGATACAGACGGCCACGACCACCGCGGTCGTGGCGGCGGCGACGGCGCGGGCGCGTCGTCGGTGCGTGCTGGTCTTGTCGAGCTCGGTCATCGTGGCCATGCGGACTCCTCCGGCAGTGGCGGCGCGCAGCTCGTCGGCGGCGGACCGGGCGCGGTCGTCGATGCTCATGAGGGCTCCTCGACGCTCTCGCCGAGCCGACGCGCGAGCGCTGCGCGACCTCGGGACAGGTGGACCTTGACGCTGCCCTCAGAGCACCCGAGGGTGGCGGCGACATCGGCGACGCTGAGGTCGTAGATGTAGAACAACGCCACGCTCTGCGCCTGTCGTCGGGGCAGTCGACGCACCTCGGACCAGAACGTCTCGCTGGGTTCCGACAGGGGCGCGGGCGTGTCGCGACGACCGCCGAGACGTACGACGGCACGCGCCTCGGCGGCGCGTCGTCGCAGCATGGAGACCGCGCGGTTGGCGCAGACCTGACGCACCCAGGCACCTGGTGAGTCGTACGTGCAGACCTGGTCCCAGCGGTCGTACGCCGTGACCATCGCGTCCTGGGCGACGTCGTCGGCCGATGCCGGGCCCGCGAGGGCGCGGGCGAGCATCACGAGCCCGGGAAGCTCGCGACGGTAGAACGACTCGAAGGACTCGATCGCCGGGAGCTCGTGGGCGTCGCCCACCGAGACCCGCTCGTCGTCGACCTGCTCGAGTTCCATGGCCCTAGAACGCACGGGGGGCCTTCCGCGGTTGACCGCGAGGCCGAAACTCTTCGCGGACGTCACCTCGCCCCCACCCCCGCTCGACGCCGCCCTCACAGCACAGCGTCGCGCTTGAGGTGCGATCGCGGAAGTCCCGCTCACGGGCGACGCCTCGCCCGTGACGCCGCGAACCCTGGCCGCCGCCGCCACGCTGGGGCAGGATCACGGCATGACCGACGAACCGATCCTCGATCCGGAGACGCAACGTCAGGTGGCAGGACGCCTGTACAACCACGTGTGGGACCTCCTCGACGCGGGCGACTCGCGGACGGCGGCCCGGTCGGCCGAGATGGTCGACGCCGCTCACGCCAGCAACTGGCACTGGGCGCAGATCGGCGGACTCGAGCAGGCCGTCGTGGGCGAGTGGATGATCAGTCGGGTCTACGCCGCGGTCGGCAATGGTCCCGAGGCGGTGCGCCACGCGCAGTCGGCGTTCACGTTGTTCCACTCCGGCACCGGGCTGCCGGACTGGCTCGAGGCCTCGGTGCAGGAAGGCCTTGCGCGCGCGCATCTCGCCGAGGGCGACCGGGACGCCGCCGAGTTCGCCGCACACGCCGCGACCGACGCCCTCGACAAGGTCGCCGAGGACGAGGATCGCGCGCTGATCGCGGGACAGCTCGCCGAGCTCCAGCTCTGACCGTCGCCCGTCGAGGGCGGGCGCACGATGCGCGGTGGGCTCCCCTAGGCTCCACGGCGTGAAGGTTCTGGTCCTCGGGGGTGGGGCTCGCGAGCACGCGCTCGTGCGCTCGCTCGCCTCCGACGTCGACGTCACCGAGCTCACAGCCGCACCCGGCAACGCCGGCATCGCCGCGGACGCCGCGGTCCGGTCGCTCGACCTCACCGACCTCGAGGCCACCGTCGCGCTCGCGCGCGAGCTCGCCCCTGACCTGGTCGTCGTCGGTCCGGAGGGTCCGCTCGTGCTCGGTGTGGCCGACCACCTGCGCGACGCCGGCTTCGCGACGTTCGGACCCTCCGGTTCTGCCGCGCAGCTCGAGGGCAGCAAGGCCTTCGCCAAGCAGGTCATGGCCGAGGCGGGCGTCCCGACCGCGATGGCGCACATCTGCGACACCGTCGACGAGGTCGAGTCGGCGTTCGACCAGTTCGGTGCGCCGTACGTCGTGAAGGACGACGGTCTCGCGGCGGGCAAGGGTGTGGTGGTCACCGATGACCGCACCTCGGCGATCGAGCACGCCCGCGCGTGCCTGGCGAAGGACGGCGCACGGGTCGTGATCGAGGAGTACCTCGACGGTCCCGAGGTGTCGCTGTTCTGCCTCAGCGACGGCGAGACCGTCGTCCCGCTGCAGCCTGCTCAGGACTTCAAGCGCGTGTTCGACGGCGACCTGGGTCCCAACACGGGCGGAATGGGTGCCTACTCTCCGCTCCCGTGGGCGCCGGCCGACCTCGTCGCCGACGTCGTGGATCGCGTCGTGCAGCCGACCGTCGACGTCCTTCGTCACCGCGGCACCCCGTTCGTCGGACTCGTCTACGCCGGGCTCGCCCTCACCTCGCGCGGCCTGCGCGTCATCGAGTTCAACGCGCGCTTCGGCGACCCGGAGACGCAGGTCGTGCTCGCCCGGCTGCAGACGCCGCTCGCGCACGTCCTGCACGCGGCGGCGACCGGCGCGCTGCGCGACGTCGAGCCGCTCCGGTGGAGCGAGGGGGCGGCCGTCACCGTCGTCATCGCGGCGGAGAACTACCCGGGTACGCCGGTCACCGGTGGTGCGATCGGCGGGCTCGATGCGGCGGCCGACGTCCCCGACGCCTATGTGCTGCACGCAGGAACGGCCTTCGACGAGTCCGGCGCCGTGGTGTCCGCCGGTGGACGCGTGCTCTCCGTCGTGGGCACCGGCACCGACCTCGCGGCTGCTCGCGAGGCCGCCTACGCCGCGGTCGACGTGATCACGCTCCCCGGCGGGCACTGCCGCAGCGACATCGCCCTGGCCGCCGAGCTCGGCGAGATCCGCGTCCCGTAGGTGCAACCTGGGGGCATGCTCGCCGCGTCAGATGGGTAGAGCGGACGACCGTCGACCCCCGAGGGGGACCACGTGAGCGACACGGGCGGGCCACCGGACTTCGAGTCCTACGTCGCGTCCCGCCGCGCCCACCTCCGCCGGACCGCCTACCTGCTGTGCGGGGACTGGGACCGCGCGGAGGACATCGTGCAGGAGGCGGTCACCCGGCTCTACGTCCACTGGCGTCGCGCGTCGCGCGCCGACTCCGTCGACGCCTACGTCCGCCGCTCGCTGGTCAACGCCCACCTCTCCGAGGGGCGCCGACCGTGGCGGCGAGAGCGTCCCACCGAGCTCCTCCCCGAGACGGCGTACGCCGACCCCACGGGTACCTCCGACGACCGGGCCGACCTGCGCCGCGCCCTCGCGTCCCTCGGCGCGTCCCAGCGCGCCATCGTCGTCCTGCGCTACTGGGACGACCTCTCCGTCGAGCAGACGGCCGACGCCCTCGGCTGCTCGACGGGCAACGTCAAGAGCCAGGCCGCGCGCGGGCTCGCTCGCCTGCGCGAGGTCCTCGGGGTGTCCGACGTGCACGACTCGGAGGTGGCGCGATGAGCCCGATCGACCCGCACGAGGAGCCCTGGCTCCGCGACGCCCTCGGCTCCCTGCTGGTCCACGAGCCGCCGATGGCGCCCGCCGCCGTCGTCGACGACGTACGACGAGGGGCTCAGGCGGTCGCCGCTGCGAAGCGTCGCCGGACCGTGTCGTTGGCCCTGGCGGCGACCGTTCTGGCTGTCGCCGTGCCCGTCGGTCTGGTCCTGCGCTCCGCGCCGGACGCAGCGGCTCCTCCGGCCACGACGCAGAGCCCGACTCAGAGCCCGATCGACGCGAGCGTGTGGACACCGTCGGACGGCTACGTCGCAGACGACCAGTTCCTCGCCCGCGCCGCGCAGGCCCTGCCCGAAGGACTCACCGCTCTGGGGTGGGGCTCAACGGCCGTCTGCATCGTCACGTCCGCTGGATGCGCACCCCATGGGTCGATCAATGTCGCCGGTCGACAGCACGGCGTCGTGACGCTGCTCCTGACGGACATCACGGGCGCGGTCGACGACCATCAGTCCTCGCCGTGCCCGACGCAGGCGCCTCCGAGGTCCGCCTCCTTCGTCTGCCGCGCCGACTCGTGGCGTCGCGTGGGTGATGCCTGGGTGGTGGGCTACGTGGACACGATCGACGGGAGGCGCACCAACGGGGTCCATGTCCAGCGTGGACGGGCGCTGCTCGAGGTCGTCGTCGACGGCAGTGACGTGGACTCGATGGGGAACGAGGTGGGGAAGCAGGCGGTCGAGCCGCTGCTCGACCCCGTCGAGCTGGCGCGCTACGCCCTCTCCCTTCCGTTGACGGCGCCCTTCAGCGTGCTCGTCGACGGCACGTCCGCGTCCCCGGCACCGTCGAGCAGCGCGACGGCGAAGCCGTCGTTGCCCCCCGCACCTGCCGCCGACGCGACCCTGACACCCGACCAGGTGACCTTCGTGGAGAGCCACCCCTGCACGGCTTCTGACCTCGTGGTGGCACCGAGCGGGTACGACGGCACGGGCGCCGTCATCGTCCGCCGGTACCGCTTCCAGAACCGCTCGGCGTCGTCCTGCGGCCTGGACGGATTCCCCGCGCTTCGGGCGGAAGGTCGAGGAGCTGCCTTGTTCACGTTCGTCTACGGCGCAGCGCAAGTCCCGCTCGGCCCCACCGCGGTGACTGGTCCGCTGCTGCTCCGCCCCGGCACTGTCGTGACGGTGCAGATCGCCGGGAGCCCATGCCCGGTCGGTTCCGCCGGCCGGCGGTTCGTGATGGATGTGAGCGTGCCGTTCGACCCGACTCTCGTCGCGCTCCCGGACGACCTTTTCGCCGAGTGTGCCGGTGGGCCCCAGGCGCAGGGGAACGTCCTGAGCGTCTCGCCGTTCTACGTCGCCGCGGGCTGATCGGTGAGCCCCCGGCAGGACGTCCGCCCCCCGCGCGAATGAAGGGCCCCCGCGCACACCTCTATGCACTGAAGGAGTCCTTCAGTGCATTCCGGCCGGGCGGGCCTGCGAGAATGCGCTCACCGACCCGACTCGCCGAAGGTCCCGCATGCCGAGCACGCCCGTGATCCCCGACGTCCTCGCGTCGCGCTACGCCTCCACCGCGATCGCCACGATCTGGTCGCCCGAGCACAAGATCGTGCTGGAGCGCGAGCTCTGGGTCGCTGTGCTCAAGGCGCAGAAGGACCTCGGCGTCGACGTGCCCGACGGAGTGGTCGAGGCCTACGAGAGCGTCGTGAACGACGTCGACCTCGACTCGATCCGGGAGCGCGAGAAGGTCACGCGCCACGACGTCAAGGCGCGCATCGACGAGTTCTCGGCGCTCGCGGGCCACGAGCACGTGCACAAGGGCATGACCTCGCGCGACCTCACCGAGAACGTCGAGCAGCTCCAGGTGCTCCGTTCGCTCGAGGTGATCCGCGAGAAGACGGTGGCGGTGCTGGCCCGCCTTGCCGCGCGTGCCGTGGAGTACGAGGAGCTCGCGATCGCCGGACGATCGCACAACGTGGCGGCGCAGATGACCACGCTCGGAAAGCGCTTCGCCTCGGCTGCCGACGAGACGCTCGTCGCGCACCGTCGGGTCGAGGAGCTCATCGCCCGCTACCCGCTGCGCGGCATCAAGGGACCCGTCGGCACCTCTCAGGACATGCTCGACCTGCTCGAGGGCGACAGCGACCGACTCGACGAGCTCGAGCACCGGGTGGCGGCGCACCTCGGCTTCGGCCAGCTCTTCACCAGCGTCGGCCAGGTCTATCCGCGCTCGCTCGACTACGACGTCGTGACCGCGCTGGTGCAGCTCTCCGCGGGCCCGTCGTCGTTCGCGACCACCGTGCGGCTGATGGCCGGGAACGAGCTCGTCACCGAAGGCTTCAAGCCCGGGCAGGTCGGCTCCTCGGCGATGCCGCACAAGATGAACTCGCGCTCGTGCGAGCGCATCAACGGGTTCGCCGTCGTCCTGCGCGGCTACGCCTCGATGGTCGGCGAGCTCGCCGGCGCCCAGTGGAACGAGGGCGACGTCTTCTGCTCCGTCGTACGCCGGGTGGCCCTTCCGGACGCCTTCTTCGCGATCGACGGGCTTCTCGAGACGTTCCTGACGGTGCTCGACGAGTTCGGCGCGTTCCCCGCGGTCGCCGAGCGCGAGCTGCAGCGCTACCTCCCGTTCCTCGCGACCACCAAGATCCTGGTGGCAGCCGTGAAGAACGGTGTGGGGCGCGAGACGGCGCACGAGGTGATCAAGGAGCACGCGGTCGCCGTCGCGCTGCGGATGCGCGAGAAGGGCACCGGCACCAACGACCTGTTCGACCGGCTCGCCGCCGACGGGCGTCTCGGGCTGTCCCGCTCCGACCTCGACGCGCTCGTGGCCGAACCCATCGAGTTCACCGGTGCGGCGCGCGCGCAGGTGTCGGCGGTGGTCGACGAGATCGAGCACCTCGTCGCCGAACGGCCCGACGCCGCGGTCTACGCCCCGGAGCCGATCCTCTAGTCCCCGCGGCGCCGCGATCGCGCGAACGGGCCGTGAGGTCGGTCGTCGTCGGGCAGGGTGTCGGCATGGGTGTCATCCGTGTGCACATGGCCCTGTCGCTCGACGGCTACTTCGAGGGGCCCGACCACGACCTGTCGTGGCACCGGGTCGACGCCGAGCTGCACCAGCACTTCAACGACGTCCTGCGCCCCTCGCGCGCGTTCGTCAGTGGTCGGGTCACCTACGAGCTGATGGCGTCGTACTGGCCGACGGCCGACGCCGACGACGACGCCGGGCCTCAGGAGCGCGAGTTCGCCGGAATCTGGCGCGACACGCCGAAGGTCGTCTACTCGCGCACTCTCGATTCGGCGGGCTGGGGCACTGAGGTGCAGCACGAGGTCGATCCCGCTGCCGTGCGCGCTCTCGCCGAGGAGGGCGACCTCGTGGTGGGCGGCGCCGACCTCGCAGCGACGTTCTTCCGCGAGGGCCTCGTCGACCAGGTCTGGCTCTACGTCATGCCGGTCGTGATCGGAGCCGGGCGGAGGCTGTTCGCACCCGGCCAGGCAGTCGACCTGGAGCTGCTCGGGTCGCAGGCCTTCGGCAACGGCGTCGTCGAGCTGCGGTACGCCGTCCAGCGCTAGCCGGCACCGGTCGGCCCCTGCGGTCGAGATCTGGCTGGCCGCGCGACGGCGATAGGGTCGCGACGTGAGCGAGGCGAAGCCGCCGACTACGGCGCCCGAGTACGACCTGCCCGAGGACTACGTCCACGTCTACTCGGGCAAGGTGCGCGACCTGTACGAGACGCCGGACGGTCGGCTGCTCTTCGTCGCCAGCGACCGGATCTCGGCGTACGACTGGGTGCTGCCGACCCCGATCCCGGACAAGGGGCGCATCCTCACGGCGATGAGCCTGTGGTGGTTCGACCGGCTGTCGGACATCGTCGAGAACCACGTGGTCTCGACCCGCGTACCGACCGCCGTCGAGCGCCGCGCGATGGTGTGCTCGAAGCTGGACATGTTCCCGGTCGAGTGCGTGGCCCGCGGATATCTCGCGGGATCGGGTCTGGTGGAGTACCGCGAGTCGTCGTCGGTCTGCGGGGTCAACCTCCCGCCGGGTCTCAAGGACGGTTCCCGGCTGCCCAAGACCATCTTCACGCCGGCGACGAAGGCGGCGCTGGGCGACCACGACGAGAACGTCACCTTCGACGAGGTCGTGGCGGCGATCGGTCAGGACGAGGCGCAGACGCTGCGTCGCCTCACCATCGCCGTCTACGAGCGCGCGGCGTCCATCGCCGCCGAGCGCGGGCTCCTGCTGGCCGACACCAAGCTCGAGTTCGGTCTTCGCGCCGACGGTCGCACGGTGCTGGCCGACGAGGTCCTCACGCCGGACTCGAGCCGCTTCTGGCCGGCGGAGGAGTGGGAGCCGGGTCGGTCGCAGCCGTCGTTCGACAAGCAGTACGTGCGCGACTGGCTGACCTCGCCCGCCTCGGGGTGGGACCGCGCGTCCGGCGAGGCGCCGCCGGCGCTGCCCGACGAGGTCGTCGAGCGGACGCGGGCGAAGTACGTCGAGTGCTACGAGCGGCTCACCGGCAAGCGCTTCGCCTGAACCGTCCCGTGCAACCCCCAGCGGGTTCACAGGCCGGCACGAGGTGCGCGGCCTAGGGTGACCGCATGACGTGGTTGGTGACCGGCGGGGCGGGCTACATCGGGGCGCACGTGGTGCGGGCGTTCGTCGACGAGGGGCTCGACGTCGTCGTGCTCGACGACCTGTCGAGCGGACGCCGCGAGTTCGTGCCGACCGGCGTCCCGCTCGTCGAGGGCTCGGTCACGGATGCCGCGCTCGTCGCGCGCACCCTGCGCGAGAACGAGGTGACCGGCGTCGTGCACGTCGCGGCCCTCAAGTACGCCGGGGTCTCCGTCCGTGAGCCGCTCGACTACTACCGGGTCAACGTGGAGGGCACCCGCGTCCTCGTCGAGCAGTGCGTCGAGGCCGGTGTGCTCAGCGTCGTCTTCTCCTCGTCGGCCGCCGTCTTCGGCACGCCGGACGTCGATCTCGTCACCGAGGACACTCCG
Source organism: uncultured Actinomycetota bacterium (assembly GCA_963782665.1). Classification (GTDB taxonomy): domain Bacteria; phylum Actinomycetota; class Actinomycetes; order S36-B12; family CAIYMF01; genus Longivirga. The sequence goes on from CAWAKP010000001.1 coordinate 56,522, forward strand.
AAGTCGCCGGAGTCGCCGTACGGCGAGAGCAAGCTCATCGGCGAGTGGATCCTGAGCGACGTCGCGGCCGCCCGGCGTGAGACTTCTGCGCCGCCGCTGCGGCACACGTCGCTGCGCTACTTCAACGTCGTGGGGTCGGGCGATCCCACGGTCTACGACGTCAGCCCGCACAACCTGCTCCCGATCCTGCTGGCTGCGGTCACCGAGGGACGCACGCCGACCGTGTTCGGCGACGACTACGCGACGCCGGACGGGTCGTGCGTGCGCGACTACATCCACGTGTCGGACGTCGCGTCCGCGCACGTGAGCGCCGCACGCGCGCTGGCAGCGAGGCACGACCTCGCACCGGCGTACAACCTCGGGCGCGGAGAAGGCGTGTCGGTCAAGGAGATCCTGGCCGCGGTCGGGCGCGAGATCGGGCGACCCGTTCCCTTCGACGTCGGCCCCCGACGCCCTGGAGACCCGGCGCGCATCGTGACGTCGGCGGACCGGGCTCGCACCGACCTCGGCTGGTCGGCCGCCCACGGGCTCGACGACATGATCGCGAGTGCCTGGGTCGCGTGGACCGAGGCTGCGGTCGCGGGCACCGCGCGCCTGGGCTGACGGCGGTGCCAGTGAGTGACGGCGCGCTCGTGGTCGACGTCATGCGCGACGCGGGTGAGCGCGCGATCATGCCGCGATGGCGAGCCCTGGTGGGTGACGACGTCCGATCGAAGGCGACCCGTGACGACCCCGACGACGTCGTCACGGTCGCCGACCTCGAGGCGGAGCAGATCATCACCGCAGGGCTGCTCGACCTGCTGCCCGGCGTACCCGTGATCGGCGAGGAAGCGGTCGCGGCCGACCCGTCGATGCTCGACACGCTGTCCGACCTGCCGGCGTACTGGCTCGTCGACCCGATCGACGGCACGCGCAACTTCGTCGAGGGCAGCCCCGACTTCGGCGTGATGGTCGCCCTCGTCGAGGACGGGTCTGTCTCGGCGAGCTGGATCTGGCTACCGGTGCGCGACGTGGTGGCGACCGGCACCCGCGGAGGCGGCACGTTCGTCGACGGCGCGCGGGTGGACGTGAGGCGCGACCTCGTGCGCGAGGTCGGTGCCCTGCGCGGCTGGATCGCTCGCACCTACCTGCCGTCCGACGTCGCGGCGATGCTGGGTCCGGACGTCGAGGTCACTTTCGCGCAGCGGCCGCCACGCTCGGCGGCCGTGGGCTACGTCAGCCTCCTCGAGGGCACGACGGACGTCGCGCTGTTCTGGCGCACCCATCCCTGGGACCACGCGGCCGGGTCGCTGCTGGTCGAGGAGGCCGGTGGCGCGGCGCGCCGCCTCGACGGCTCGGCGTACCGGCCCGGCGGCGAGGGTGCGGGGCTGCTGGCGGTGCGCGACGAGCGGTCGTGGACGGCACTGCGCGCCGTGGCCTTCGGTGACGCCGAGGTCTGAGTCGCGCCCACGTCCCTCCCAAGATCACGAGTTGTGGACGCGAGAGGGCACAAAAGTGCCCTCGAACTGCCCTAAGGGACAGATCGTGCGGCTGGTGGCGCTGGGGCGTTCGCGGGTGCGGAGGGGGCGCGGCCTAGGATGGGGGCGCCGACTTCCCCCGGTTGTCCGCAGCATCCGCTGACCCGCCCGACGAGCCCCTGTGGAGCGCCCCGTGGCCCGCGTCGTCGTCGACGTCATGCTCAAGCCCGAGATCCTCGACCCGCAGGGCAAGGCCGTCGAAGGTGCGCTCGGCCGCCTCGGCCTCGCGGGGGTGAGCGCCGTCCGGCAGGGCAAGACCTTCACCCTCGACCTCGACGGCGACCTCGACGAGGCCCGGCTCGCGCAGATCCACGAGCTCGCCGGGTCCCTGCTCAGCAACCCGGTCATCGAGGACTACGTGATCCGCGAGGCCGGCGCGTGAGGATCGGCGTCGTCACGTTCCCGGGATCGCTCGACGACCGCGACGCTGCGCGCGCGGTGCGCCTGGCCGGCGGCGAGTCCGTCGCGCTCTGGCACGCCGACACCGACCTGCAGCGCGTCGACGCAGTCGTGCTCCCCGGCGGCTTCTCCTACGGCGACTACCTCCGCTGCGGTGCCATCGCCCGGTTCGCGCCGATCATGGAGCCGCTGCGTGACGCCGCCCGCGGCGGACTCCCGATCCTCGGGATCTGCAACGGCTTCCAGGTGCTGTGCGAGTCGCACCTGCTGCCCGGTGCGCTGGTGCGCAACGACCATCTGCACTTCATCTGCCGCGACCAGCGACTGCGGATCGAGTCGACCGAGACGGCGTGGACCTCGACCTACGAGCGAGGCCAGGAGATCGTCGTCCCGCTCAAGAACGGTGAGGGCGGCTACGTCGCCGACGAGAGGACGCTCGACATGCTCGAGGCCGAGGGCCGCGTCGTCGCACGCTACCTCGACGTCAACCCCAACGGCAGCCGTCGCGACATCGCCGGGATCACCAACGAGCGCGGCAACGTCGTCGGTCTCATGCCGCACCCCGAGCACGCCGTCGAGGAGCTCACCGGTCCGACCACCGACGGTCTGGGCTTCTTCACCTCGATCCTGAAGGGCCTCGTCGAGGCATGACCCCTGCCGCCGGTCCCCGCCACCCCGACACCGTCGCCGACGCCATCGCGCACCCCGAGCGCGAGCAGCCCTACGAGCAGCTCGGTCTCAAGGCCAACGAGTACGCCGACATCCGCGAGATCCTCGGCCGCCGCCCCACGAGCGGCGAGCTCGCGATGTACAGCGTCATGTGGAGCGAGCACTGCTCGTACAAGTCCAGCAAGGTGCACCTGCGCCAGTTCGGAGACAAGAAGCCGGAGACCGACACCCTCCTCGTCGGCATCGGTGAGAACGCCGGAGTCGTCGACATCGGACAGGGCTGGGCGGTGACCTTCAAGGTCGAGTCGCACAACCACCCGTCCTACGTCGAGCCCTACCAGGGTGCGGCCACCGGCATCGGCGGGATCGTGCGCGACATCATCTCGATGGGCGCACGCCCGGTCGCAGTCATGGACCCGCTGCGATTCGGTGCGGCCGACCACCCCGACACCCGTCGGGTGCTCCCGGGCGTCGTCGCGGGCATCGGCGGCTACGGCAACTGCCTGGGGCTGCCCAACATCGGCGGCGAGGTCGTCTTCGACCCGTGCTACCAGGGCAACCCGCTCGTCAACGCGCTCTGCGTCGGCACGCTGCGCCACGAGGACATCCACCTCGCGAGCGCGAAGGGGATCGGCAACCTCGTCGTCCTCTACGGCGCCAAGACGGGCGGCGACGGCATCGGCGGCGCCTCCATCCTCGCCTCGGAGACCTTCGACGACGGCGGTCCGACCAAGCGGCCGGCGGTGCAGGTCGGCGACCCGTTCATGGAGAAGCTGCTCATCGAGTGCACGCTCGAGGTCCTGCACGCCGGACTCGTCGAGGGCATCCAGGACCTCGGCGCGGCGGGCATCTCGTGCGCCACGAGCGAGCTGGCCAGCAACGGCGACGGCGGGATGCACGTCGTCCTCGACCGCGTTCCGCTGCGCGACCACACGCTCACGCCCGAGGAGATCCTCATGAGCGAGTCGCAGGAGCGGATGGCGGCGGTCGTACGCCCGGACCGGATCGACGACTTCCTCGCGATCTGCCGCAAGTGGGACGTCGACGCCGCGATCATCGGCGAGGTCACGGACACCGGGCGACTCGTCATCGAATGGCAGGGCGAGGTCATCGTCGACGTCCCGCCGCGCACCGTCGCGCACGACGGCCCCGTCTACGACCGGCCCTACGCGCGCCCCGCGTGGCAGGACGCGCTGCAGGCCGATGAGCCGACCGCGCTCGCCCGCCCGTCCTCGGCCGACGAGCTACGCGACACGGTGCTGCGCCTCGTCGCCGCACCGAACCTCGCGTCGAAGGCGTGGGTCACCGCGCAGTACGACCGCTACGTCCTCGGCAACACCGTGCTCGCCCAGCCGGAGGACGCCGGCGTCGTCCGCGTCGACGAGGCGAGCGGGCTCGGCGTCGCTCTCGCGACCGACTGCAACGGCCGATTCGCCAAGCTCGACCCCTACGCGGGGGCCCAGCTCGCGCTCTCCGAGGCCTACCGCAACGTGGCCGCCACCGGAGCGGCGCCGCTCGCGGTCACCAACTGCCTGAACTTCGGCTCGCCGGAGGACCCCGACGTCATGTGGCAGTTCGAGCGGGCGGTGACGGGCCTGGCCGACGCCTGCCTCGAGCTGGGCATCCCGGTCACGGGCGGCAACGTCAGCTTCTACAACCAGACCGGCGACATCGCGATCCACCCCACACCCGTCGTGGGCGTGCTCGGAGTCATCGACGACGTCGCACGACGTACGCCCATGGGCTTCTCGGCACCCGGTGACGTCGTGCTGCTGCTCGGTGAGACGCGCGACGAGCTCGCCGGCGGCGAGTGGGCGCACGTCGTCCACGGTCACCTGGGTGGCCTCCCCCCGCGCGTCGATCTCGACGCCGAGAGATCCCTCGCCCGCACTCTCGTCGCCGCGTCGCGCGACGGCCTCGTCACCGCGGCGCACGACGTCAGCGACGCGGGTGTCTCGCAGGTGCTCGTCGAGATGGCGCTCCGCCGTGCCGTCGGTGCCGCCATCGTCGTCCCTGCCGGCCTCGACCCGTTCGTGTTCCTGCTCTCGGAGTCGACGGCGCGAGCGGTGGTCACGGCGTCGCCCGACCGGGTCGACGAGCTCGAGGCTCTGGCCGCGTCCCACGGCGTCCCGACCGTCCGCATCGGCGAGGTCACCGGTGGCGCCGAGCTGACCGTGCGCGCTGCCTACGGAGCCGACGTGGTGTGGTCGCTCGACGAGCTGCGCGCGGCCGCCGAGGCCACGCTGCCGGCCCTGTTCGGCTGATCGGTCCGCCGGACGGGTGAACCGTCGGTCCGACCCGTCACCTCGCGACGTCGTCGTGCGGTGACCGTAGTGAGCACCTCGACCGGCGAGGTGACCGACGGCGGGTCCACCCCCGTCTCATCGCACTGCCACAACTGAACAGGTCGCCACAGGTATTCGGCCGGGTCCGCTCATCTCCACGGACCCGGCCGAACCGTGTCCGGACCGGGTCCCGTCGCAGGTCCGGCCCATGGAACTGGCCCAGAACCCCTCGCTTGGCCGCTCAGGCTCGGGGACGTCGGTGCCGATCACCCTGGGACGGTCGAAGGACGCCGGGAGGTCCACGTGGGTACAGCCGCTCGACGGCGGGACGAGGTCGGCGACGACGCCGACCTCGCGCGCTGGGTGGCGGCCGCCCGCGGCGGCGACATCGACGCCTTCGGGCACATCTGGCGGGCGCAGTCGGGGCGGGTGCACGGCTACGTCCGGGCACGTGGCGTCGCCAACCCCGACGACGTCACCAGCGAGGTGTTCCTCGCGGCGTTCACCTCCATCGGCCGCTTCGAGGGCGGCTCAGCCGAGTTCCGGTCGTGGTTGTTCACGATCGCCCACCACAAGGCCGTCGACGAGCACCGACGTCGGCACGAGAACGCCGAGTACGACGCCGCCGTCGACCCGCGCGTCGTCGCGAGCGCCGAGGCGGCAGCCCTCGAGGGGATCCTCGAGGGCGACATCAAGGCGATGCTCGAGGCACTCACCTCCGAGCAGCGCGAGGTGCTGCTGCTGCGGGCGCTCGGCGACCTGTCGGTCGAGCAGGTGGCCGCCGTGACCGGACGCTCCGTGGGGGCGGTCAAGCAGCTGCACCACCGCGCCGTCGCCGCCGCTCAGCGTGCCGCGTCGGCCCAGCGCCGCACGAGCTGGCTGCCCCTCGCCCGTCGCGACCGGGTCAGCCTGCCCGACAGCGATCCCGACCGCGCCGTGACCCGCACGGGCGCACCAGCGATGACGGAGACGTGATGGAACGCGACTCGCATCTCCTCGAGGTGCACCGCCACCTGGCCGCGTGGGCCGAGTCCCACGCGCCTGCACCCGCGCCCGCCCTCGCGCTCTTCCTCGGCACGGTGCGACCGGTCGGGGTGCCGGTGTCGACGCCGGCGACGCACGTCGCCGCCCACACCGCCGTCGGGGTGAAGGTGGCCCTCGCGGTGACCCTCGTCGCCATGACCGGTGCCGCGGCCGTCGGTGTGACCCAGCTGGCCGGCCTCGCGGGAGACGCGGCGCCACCCCCCGCGGTCGACGTGCCGTTCGGCTCGGCTTCCAGCGGGTCGCCGACCACCGCCTCGTCCTCCGCGTCCGCGCCGTCGACGTCCGGCCCGGCCGCGGTGCCGTCGCCCGCGCACCCCAGCCTCGCGTCGACCGCCACGCACCTTCCGTCGACGGCTCGCGCGATCGTGCCCACGACCTCGGGTCGCCCGAGCCCGTCGGCACCGAGCCACCCGGCGGCGACGACGACACGGCCGACGCCCAGCCCGACGAGCCGTACGCCTGCACCCGAGTCGTCGTCCCCCGAGCCCGGGGACTCGCCCCGTACGACGCCCAGCCCGAGCAGCACCGCTCCGACGGGCCGTCCGACCACGAATCCCGAGCCGTCGCCGACGTCGCGGCACCACGACGGCTCCCATTCCCCGGCTGCGCCGGGGAGCCACCACAACGGCTGAACGGCGCAGGCGTGGCTCGTCGCGCGGACGCACCGGCGTGGTCGTTGGCAGGATGCACCCATGACCCCGTCAGAGCGCTCGGTCCCCGCCCCACGGCGGCCGCGTGCGCCGAGGAAGGCCGCGGCCCCGTCGCCGGTCCCCGATGAGCCGGTCGACCGCGGCGGTGCGTGGTGCGTGGTCGGCGCCGGGCCGCACGGGCTGTCGGCGCTGAAGGCGCTCCTCCAGCACGGCGTCGACGCCGACGGGTTCGAGCGCGCCGCCGACGTCGGGGGCAACTGGAACTTCGGCGCACCGACGTCGCGGGTCTACGAGTCGACCCACCTCATCTCGAGCAAGCCGTTCACGCAGTTCCCCGACTTCCCGATGCCGGACTCGTTCCCGGACTACCCGAGCCACCGTCAGATCAAGGACTACTTCGGTCGGTACGCCGACCACTTCGGGCTCCGCTCGCACCTGCACCTGGGTCACGAGGTGGTACGGGCCGCGCCGGTCGAGGAGGGGCGGGCGTGGGACGTCACGGTCCGCGACGTCGCGACCTCGGCCGAGACCACCTACCGCTACGCCGGACTCGTCGTGGCCAACGGGCACAACTGGAGCCCGAAGGCGCCGTCGTACCCGGGCCTGGAGACGTTCGGCGGGGAGGTCCTGCACTCCGCCGACTACAAGGGGGCCGAGGTCCTGCGCGGACGTCGGGTGCTCGTGGTGGGCGCCGGAAACACAGGGTGCGACGTCGCCGTCGAGAGCGCGCAGAACGCCGTGCACACCTGGCACTCCACCCGCCGCGGCTACCACTACAACCCCAAGTTCGCGCTGGGCCGGCCGAGCGACCAGGTCGCCGACCAGCTGCTCGCGCTGCGCCTCCCGCTGCCCCTGCGACGTGCGCTGTTCACCACGACGCTCCGGGTGACCGTCGGGGACCTCGCCAAGTTCGGGCTCAAGCGGCCCGATCACAAGTTCTTCGAGACGCACCCGATCGTCAACCAGCAGCTCGTCTACTACGTCGGCCACGGCGACATCACGCCGGTCGACGACATCGAGCGCGTCGAGGCGGATGCGGTGGTGTTCACCGACGGTCGCCGCGCCGAGGTCGAGCTCATCATCTTCTGCACGGGCTACCTGGTGCAGTTCCCGTTCCTGCAGCGCGAATGGCTGAACTGGCACGACGACCACCCGCAGCTGTTCCTGCAGATGTTCACTCCGTCGTTCGACAACCTCGTCGTCTCGGGCCTGATCCAGCCCGACAGCGGGCAGTGGACCCTCGCGCACTGGCAGGGCGTGCTCATCGCGCGCGTGGCGGAGGCGCTGCGCGACCGTCCGCCCGCCGCCCGCGGACTGCTCTCTCGGGCCCCGCGCGAGGCCGGGCGGCGCTTCACCGCCGGCACCCACTACAAGGACTCGACACGGCACTACTTCGAGGTGGCCCACCAGGACTACCTGCGCGCCGTCGAGCAGGCCATCCGCGAGCTCGAGGTCTCCGCATGAGCGCCGCCAACCCCTTGCGCCGCAAGACGTTGGCGATGCGACCGTTCGACTGGGCGTTCCCGTCCGCCCCGGTCTCGCACCGCGAGGTCATCAGCTCGGTGCCCGACGAGCCCACAGGACGGCCGCCACTGCTCATGGTCCACGGGATCGCGCACGCCGCGTGGTGCTTCGCCGAGAAGTGGGTCCCGGCGGCGGCAGCGGCCGGCTGGCCGGCGTACGCCGTCAGCCTGCGCGGGCACGGCGGCTCGTCCGGTGCTCGGCACCTGCGGCGCACGATGATGCGCGACTACGTGCACGACGTCCTGCAGACCATCACCGAGCTGTCCGAGCCGCCGGTGCTCGTCGGGCACTCGATGGGGGCCGCCGTCGCGCAGATGGTCGCCGAGCGCTACCCGCTGCGGGGGCTCGTGCTGCTCACGCCTGCGCCGCTGCACTCGGGGATCGCCGACCTGCTCGCGATCGCGAGGGACCGCCCGCTCGACGCCCTGGGTGCCGTCGTCGGTCGCACGCTGTCCATGACGCCCGACCTGCTCTTCGAGGGCCTCGACCCGGAGACGGCGCGCAGCTACGCGGAGCGCACGGGCACCGAGTCGCCGTTGGTGCAGTACGAGCTGCTGCTGCCCCGACGCACCGGGCCGATCCGCTGCCCGGTGCTCGTCATCGGCACCCCGTCGGACCGCCTGGTACGACCGGCCGACGTGCAGCGCACCGCCGACGCCTACGGGGTCGACCCGGTGTGGTTCCCCGGCATGGGTCACGACGTCATGCTCGACCGCGGTAGTGACGCGGTGCTCGACACGGTCCTTCGCTTCGCCGCAGACCTGCCCGCGTGGGGGACGGCGGCGCCGCGATGATCGAGCTGCTCGACGCGTGGGACTCCGGTGAGATCCCGGACCGGGTGGCGGTGAAGTCCGCGGTGAAGGCGACGCTCGCGGCGCTGGTCGACGTCGCACCGGGGCGTTCCGTCGAGGTACGGGTGCCCCCCTACGCGGCGGTGCAGGCGGTCGGTGGCACGACCCACCGGCGCGGGACACCTCCGGCGGTCGTCGAGTGCGACGCGCGCACCTGGCTCGAGCTCGCGACCGGGCGCCTCGACTGGGCCGTTGCGGTGTCCGACGGGCGCGTCCGCGCGAGCGGCGAGCGCAGCGACCTGTCGGCCTACCTCCCGCTGCTCGCGCCCGAGCCCGAGCCCTAGCCCGCCGGGTGCCGGGGGCGACGGGACGCCGACCGGATCACACCGCGCAGCCGACGCGCGGTGACGCGTGCCCCGGCCGCCGCGCTGACAGCGGCCGTTCGTGTCGACCTCGACGCGGCGACCGCTGCGCGACGTACGCCGCGCACCGCCGACACGGCAGCGGCCCTCGCGCTGCGGGCGAGCCCGGCGACGGTCCGACGGACGGCTCGCGCGATCGGGCCGACGACGGCCACCGCGCTGCGCACCGCGGCGCGGACTGCCCGCGCCCCCACGCGAGCCGCGCGGCGGACGGTCCTCGCGAGCACGAGGATCCCGTGGACGAGCCGAGAGACGGCGCGACGGGCGACCCGCACTGCGCGGCTGAGGGCGCGACGTCCGACGCGCACTGCGCGGCCGACGGCGCGAGCCACCACCAGGGCGATCCGGGTGGCCGCGGCGCGAGCGGCGCGTGCCGCCCGGGCGACCAGGTGCGCCGCAGCCGACAGCGCGGGGCGCACGAAGCGCCAGGAGCGCGCCACGCCCCGCGCGACCAGCCGGCAGGCGGCCGCGACAGCCCGAGCGACCGCGACGACGCCGCGTCCGGTCGCCGACAGCACCCGCCGGGCAGCGCTCCCGATCCTGCGTGCCGCAGCGATGGCGCCGCGGGCGAGACCACGCGCCCACCGTGCGACCAGCCGTGCCGCGGATCGGGCGGCGCGCCCCAGGACGTGAGCTGCGGTGACCGCGACGCGCCGGAGGCCGCGCGCGATCACGAGCGATGCGACGACGACCCCGTGCACGGCCCGGAACCCGGACCCGACCACCCCCCGCGCGAGGGTGCGCACCCGTGCGAGGAGGGGCCGCAGGAGCACGGTGAGGTGGCCACCCAATGCCCGCACGCCCGCGGCGAGGGCGCTCAGCGCGCGTGCGACGATCCGCGCCGCCAGTGCCGCCGCGTGACCCAGCGCGTCGAAGGCCCGGCCCGCGGCCCTGACGGCGACACCCAGCGCGCGGTAGGTGGCGCGGGCCACGCCGCGCAGGGCCTGGGCGAGACGCAGGGCGAGAGCGCGGGCCGCCCGGCCCAGTGCCCGGACGATCGACGCGGCCGCTCGCCCGAGGGAGGCGCCGAGGACGTGCAGCCCGTGAAGGACCCCGCGTGACAGGCCGCGCAGCAGGGTGACCGCTCGGACGACCAACGACCAGGTCGCGAGGGCGAGCGCGCGCACGGTGCTGATGAGCGCCCGTCCGACCGTGACGGCCACGGCACGCACCGAGCGGAGTCCGGCACGTGCCAGCCCTCGCAGGAGGGTGGCGACCCGCACGGCGAGCGACGACACCGCTCGCGCGGCGGCGCGGACGACCAGCGTCGTCGCGCGGGCGAGGACAGCCAATGACCGCCCCACGGCGAGGCCGAGTGCGCGCAGGGCGTGCAGCGTGGCGCGCACCAGGCCGCGCAGGGCGAGCACGACCCGTACGACCAACGGCGCGACCACCTGCCGGACGGAGCGCGCGACGGTCATCGCTGCGCGGAAGGCGACCGACCCAGCCCGTAGCAGCGCGCGCGTGATGGAACGCAGCACGTGCACCGCACGTAGCGCGACGGCTCGCAGGGCCCGGACCACGGCGCGCGCTGCGCGCTCGACCAGGAGACCGAGCGTCCGTGCAAGCCGACCCACGACCCGAGTGGTGACGTGCGCGGCCTGCACCACTGCCCGCACGGCAGGAAGCGCCAGAGCGCGTAGACCGCTCCACGCCCGGGCCGACACCGCGGCCAGCGCTCGAAGGAATCGCGTCGCGGCGCCTGCCACGATCCGTCCGAGCTTCGCGAGCGACCGGCGTACGCCTCGCGCAAGGGTGGCGAGGCCTTGCAGCGACGCCCGCAGCGCCGAGGCGAGCGTCGAGACCGTTCCGGCCCAGAGACGCGCGTATCCGCGCACGACCTGACGCCCGAGGAGCAGGATCCGGACGCCCGTCCAGCGAAGTGATATGGACGCCATCCGACCCAGGGCCGGAATGCCTTGTCGCACAAGCCAACGCAGCGCGTCGTAGCCCAGCACGAACGGGGCGAGCGGGACCGCGAGCAGTCTGATGCTCAGGGAGACGGGCGCCTCGTCGTCGCCAGGCGTCTGGCCAGAACTTCCCACGCCGGCATCGGCGTGCCGAGACGTCGTGACCGCCTCCTCGTCGACCGGGGCCGGATCGCTGGCGTCTTGAGTGCGGACGACGCTCATGACTGCGTGCGCCGGATGATGTCGCGCAGCGCAGAGATCCGCGCGACCGACCCGCCGTCGGTGCGCGACTCGAGATCGCGCATCGCGTCCACCGCGGCGTCGCGGAGGAGCTCGACCGGGATGTCGCCCTCGACCTCGTCGCTGACGGCGACAGGGCGCGCGGCGACGAGGTCCCGGTGCAGCCCGTCGAGGGCTGCCGCACGCTCGTCGACGTACGCGCGCTCGGACGCTGTGGTGGGCACGCGACCCTCGAGCAGCGATGCCACCTCGAGCAGGGCCTGGTGAGCGATCGAGGCGGCCTCCGGCGCCGCGACCGCGTCGTACGCCGACTCCTCGAGGACGGCGTCGTACGCGTGGACCAGGCGTCGCGTCGAGGGGTCGTCGAGTCGCAGCGGGGTGCCGTTCCCGATGGCCGCCGAGACGGCGCGGGACCGGTGACGCCGGCGCACCGCGAGGAAGGAGGAGCGCACGGGCAGCACGAGACCCAGCACCAGGCAGACGGCGCCGAGCACCCCCACCCAGGCGGGCCGCGACGTCAGCTGCCAGGCCGCCAGCGCGGCCAGACCCACCACGACGAGTACCGCATCGGTGAGGCCCGGCCCCTCGTCGACGGGTGCCCCGAAGACCTCGTCGAGCATCGAGTCGAGCTCGGCGTCCCACTCCGACGGCGCCGCGAGCGGGCGCAGCGGCCCGGGACGCTCCGGCACCACGACCACCCGGCCCGCCCCGTCGGTCCAGCCGGTCGTCGTCATGGTGCACCTCCCGGCAGCGATGGGCTCTCTCGCTGACATCAGGACGGTAGGAAGGGTTCGTTACGGGATCGTCCCGGCGCGCGACTCGCGCCTCACGCGGCGACCCGCGGGCGTCGCACTCCGTGTGGGTGGCGTCGACGCGCCCCAGAGCGCGGACCGGACCACCCTGGAGGCAGGGGGCGCTGGGGGATGGCGCGAAGGAGACCGACCATGCTGGTACTCGCGAGGGGAACCGGTCAGAGCCTGGTGCTCGACGAGCGGATCGTGGTGACCGTGCTGGCCACCGCCCGAGGGATCGTCCGCCTGGGCATCGAGGCCCCCACCGACGTCGGCGTCCGGCGCGGCGAGCTCGGCGCGACGCCGGTCGACCCGCCAGGCCGACGACCACCGACCGCTGCCCCGGACCCGGATCACGCTGGATAGTCGCGGTCAAGGCTCACGGCGCCCACGGAATTCGTACGATTTGGTCACGATCGCGACGGATTCGGTACCCGGGTCTCGTTCCGGCCACGACGGTGCGGCTACTGTGACCGCGCGCACAGCGGCGCGGCGCGGGGGCCGTGCCATGGACGCCGCCCTCCGGTCACGCCGGGGCCCGCGACTCCGACACCCGCGAGGACCGATCCGCCGATGACATCCGTGACGACCGACGCCGCAGAGCCGTCCGCCGGCGCCGCGCCCGCCATCCGGCTGCGCGGGCTGCGCAAGACGTTCGGCGAGGTCGTCGCCGTCGACTCGGTCGATCTCGACATCGCCGACGGCGAGTTCCTCACCCTGCTCGGACCGTCCGGTTCGGGCAAGACGACCGTCCTGCGCATGATCGCCGGCTTCGAGCTGCCGACGTCGGGCTCGATCGAGCTCGGGGGGCAGGACGTCTCGCGGCTCCCCCCGTTCCAGCGCGACGTCAATACCGTCTTCCAGGACTACGCCCTGTTCCCGCACCTCACCGTCGCGGAGAACGTCGAGTACGGCCTCAAGGTCAAGGGTGTCGGCAAGGTCGAACGTCGTCAGCGCGCCCAGGAGGCCCTCGCAGCCGTGCGTCTCGACACGTACGGCGCGCGCAAGCCCGCCGAGATGTCGGGCGGCCAGCGTCAGCGGGTCGCCCTCGCCCGGGCCCTCGTCAACCGCCCGAAGGTGCTGCTGCTCGACGAGCCGCTCGGCGCTCTCGACCTCAAGCTGCGCGAGCAGATGCAGGTCGAGCTCAAGGGGATCCAGCGCGACGTCGGCATCACGTTCGTCTTCGTGACGCACGACCAGGAAGAGGCGCTCACGATGAGCGACCGCATCGCGGTGTTCAACGCGGGGCGGATCGAGCAGGTCGGCACGGCGGCCGGGGTCTACGAGCACCCGGATACCGAGTTCGTCGCCGGGTTCGTCGGAACGTCGAACCTGCTCCGCGGCGACGCGTCGATGAAGGTGCTGGGGCTGCAGGGGACCTTCAGCGTGCGCCCGGAGAAGATCCGGCTGACCAGCCCGTCCGACGCGGCCGGCGACGGCGAGCACTGGGCCGACGGCACGGTCGCCGAGGTCGTCTACGTCGGCGACTCCACGCGCTTCGTCGTCGACCTCGAGGCCGGCGGCTCGCTCGTCGCCCTGCAGCAGAACACGCACACGACGTCCGCCGAGGTGGCGAACCTGCGCGGCACCGCGGTGCGCCTGGTGTGGCGGCGCGAGCACGAGTACCGCGTCGCGGAGACGTCGAGCGCGTGACCACGTCGACGGCGCCGGCGTCGTCGACACCATCAGCTCCCCGGCCAGCCGGTCCAGGGGTATCAGGAGACAGGAGGTAGCAGGTGCACACCACGCGCTTGCTCAAGGTCGGCACGTTCAGTGCCGCCGTAGTACTGCTGGCCGCCGCGTGCGGCTCGAGCAGCAGCCCGTCGACGAGCTCGGGCGCCAACGGCACCCAGCGACCCGCACCGCCGGCCGGCACCGCGGCGACCTCGGTCGGCACCGGTGAGGGCACGCTCAACCTCATCACGTGGCCCGACTACGCCGACGACGGCAGCAACGGCACGCCGGACACGACGGGCCCGTTCACCAAGGCCACCGGGTGCAAGGTGAACGTCAAGGTCGGCAACACGTCCGACGAGATGGTCACCCTCATGAAGACCGGGCAGTACGACGGCGTCTCGGCGTCCGGCGATGCGACGCTGCGCCTCATCTACGGCGGCGACGTCGCTCCGGTCAACACCAGCCTCGTGCCCAACTACACGACCGTCTCGGAGTTCCTCAAGCTCAAGCCGTGGAACTCCGTCAACGGCCAGATGTACGGCATCCCGCATGGCTGGGGCGCCAACGTGCTCGCCTACAACCTGGCGGCGGTCACGCCGGCACCCACGTCGTGGAGCGTCGTGTTCGACGCGAACTCGCCGTACAAGGGCAAGATCACGGCCTACGACTCGCCGATCTACATCGCCGACGCGGCGCTCTACCTCATGAAGACCAAGCCGGACCTCAAGATCACCAACCCGTACGCGCTCGACCAGACGCAGTTCCAGGCGGCGGTCGACCTGCTCAAGCAGCAGCGCACGATGATCAGCAGCTACTGGGCGTCCTACACCGACGAGGTCAAGTCGTTCGACGCCGGAGCGTCCGTCGTCGGCACCGCGTGGCAGGTGAACGTCAACACCATGAAGGCCAACACGGTGGGCTCGCTCGTCCCGACCGAGGGCGCCACCGGCTGGTCCGACACGTGGATGGTCTCGAGCAAGGCCGCGCACCCGAACTGCATGTACAAGTGGCTCGACTACATCATCTCGGCCGACGCCAACGCCGGTGTGGCCTACTACTTCGGCGAGGCTCCCGCGCAGACCAAGGCGTGCGACGTCTCGGCGGACATGAAGACCTTCTGCCAGACCTACCACGCGCTCGACTCGGCGTACGCCGACTCGATCTCGTACTGGACCACCCCGACCAAGAACTGCCTCGACGGTCGCGGTGACATCTGCGTCGACTACAGCGCCTGGGTCCAGGCATGGACGGACATCAAGGGCTGATGTCCGCCCCGACGACCCTCTCGACGACGGGCCCCCAGACCGGGGGTCCGTCGTCGGGCGTGGGCGCGTTCCTCTACCGGCGCCCCGGGCTACGGCTCACCGGGCTGCTCTCGGCGCCGATGCTCTGGCTCGTCGTGCTCTACCTGGGCTCGCTCGCGATCATGTTCGTCGCGGCCTTCTGGACGACCGACTCGTTCACCGGCGCCCTCATCAAGGAGCCCACGCTCGCCAACTTCCAGACGCTGATCCACGGACAGGTCTACTGGGTCGTGGCTGCCCGCACGGTGCTCATCGCGCTCGTCGTGACGGCCATCGACATGCTGCTCGCCGTCCCGCTGGCGTTCTTCATCGCCAAGGTCGTCCGGAGCCGTCGCGCGCGGTACGCGCTCGTCATCGCCGTCACGATGCCGCTCTGGGCCGGGTACCTCGTCAAGGGCTACTCGATGCAGACCATGTTCCTCAACAACGGCGTCATCGACTGGATGCTGGCGCCGTTCGGGCTCAAGGGACCTGGGCTCGGCCTCGTCGCCGTCACCATCTCGCTCGCCTACCTCTGGCTGCCCTACATGGTGCTCCCGGTCTACGCCGGTCTCGAGCGCCTGCCGAACTCGCTGCTCGAGGCGTCGTCGGACCTCGGGGCCTCGGCGGGCCACACGTTCCGCTCGGTGGTGCTGCCCCTCATCGTCCCGTCGCTCGTGGCCGGGTCGATCTTCACCTTCTCGCTGACCCTCGGCGACTACATCATGGTGAAGATCGTCGGGGGCTCGTCGCAGATGTGGGCCAACATCATCTACGACAACGTCGGGGTGGCCAACAACCTGCCGCTCGCGGCAGCGGCGGCGCTCTTCCCCGTGACCGTGATCATCCTGTACCTGCTCGCCGTACGCCGTACCGGCGCGCTCGAGAACCTGTGAGCCGGCAGTCATGACCCTCACGCGCCGCACCCGGTGGTTCCTCGGACTCGTGTCCGCGGCGGTCCTCGTCTTCATCTACTTCCCGCTCGTGGTCGTGGTGATCAACTCGTTCAACGCGTCGAAGGTGTTCTCCTGGCCGCCGACGTCGTTCACCACCGAGTGGTGGCACCTGGCGGCGACCAACCAGGGGGTGCGCTCGGCCCTGCTCACGAGCATCAAGGCGGCGACGGGCGCGACGATCATCGCCCTGCTGCTCGGCTCGATGATCGCCTTCGCCGTCGCGCGCTACGACTTCTTCGGCAAGCAGCCGGTCAGCTTCCTCGTGATCCTGCCGATCGCGCTGCCAGGCATCGTGACGGGTATCGCGCTCAACTCGTCGTTCAACACGGTGCTCGTGCCGCTGGGGATCAGCTTCGGCCTCTTCACCGTGATCCTCGGGCACGCGACGTTCTGCATCGTCGTCGTGTTCAACAACATCCTGGCGCGACTGCGTCGCACCGGCTCGTCGCTCGAGGAAGCGGCGATGGACCTCGGGGCCGGCCCGTGGCAGACCTTCCGCGACGTGACGTTCCCTGCGGTGCGGTCTGCACTCGTGGCCGGTGCGCTGCTCGCGTTCGCCCTGTCGTTCGACGAGATCGTCGTGACGACGTTCACGTCGGGCCCCGGCGTCGAGACGCTGCCGCAGTGGATCTTCAACAACCTGTTCCGCCCCAACCAGGGCCCGATCATCAACGCGGTCGCTGCCGCGCTCCTGGTCGCGTTCATCCTGCCGGTCTACCTCGCGCTGCGGATGTCGGAGTCCGGCGGGTCGCGCATGCACCAGGTAGGCGCCGAGCCCTGATCCCGCCGTCAGAGGTGGGCCGGGCGTCGCAGCGACGCCGCACGCCGGACGAGCGCGGGCAGTCCGAGCATGTCCTCGGTCGTGCGCAGCAGGTTGACGTGGTTGTACGTGCCGCGCACGACGGTGTGCGGACGCACCGAGGGCGCGACCATGAGCAGCGCGACCCGGTTGGCGTGGGAGTTGTCGTCCTCGTCCCACGTGATGAAGACGGCGGTGCGACCTGCTGCATATGTCCTGCTCGACAGGATGACCGCGAGCCATCGCGCCAGCCAGCGGTCGCCGGTCGCCACCGAGCAGTCGTGGGTGTCGCTGCACAGGTTCGGCACCATGAGCGTGAACGCCGGGAGCCGCCCCGTGCGGATCGCGGTCAGCAGCGGTCCGCGCGTCGTCGTGCCCATGGCGACGTCGCTGCGAGCACACGTGCGTGCGAGCGCCGTGTAGTAGGCGGCCGGGTTGTGGCGCACGGCGTACCTTCCCGACGACGTCCGCCGGCAGAGGGTCGGCATCGACTCGGCGTACGTCGCCCACCGCAGCCGGGCCGCGGCGACCTGGCTGAAGATCGAGCTGCCCGCGATCCGGTGCGCCGAGGGGTTGGCGTCGTTGCGCACACCGTGCGTGCTGCCGGACGTCATGGCCAGGTAGTTGGGCAGCGAGGGGTGCGTCACCCCGTGGTACCCACTGGCGATGCCGCACTTCGCGGCCAGCGCGCGGGTGGCGGGTGCGGACGCGCCGAGCGCGGACCCGTACGCCTTGTTCTCCATGACGATCCAGATGACGTGGGCGTAGCGCCGGGGTGCCGCCGTCCCGAGGCACGGTCGCGCAGCTGTGGCGACGACGGCCGGCAGTGTCGCCGCCCGCTGGGTGGCCGCCCGCTGGGTCGACCCGGAGGCCACGGTCGGTGGCACCGGCCGCTGGGTGCGAGCACCGGTCACCGGGCCGTTCGCCACGCCGCAGCCGGCGAGAGCGGTCGCCACGACGGCCAGGGCGGCCAGCGCGCGGGGTGCGGTCCGACACCGTGATGTCGCGCGACGGGTCGCGTTCCGGTCGTGGGCCGTCGCTGCCATCCGGTGCCACCTCGTCGACTCCGCGCGGGCCTGGTCGCTCGCGTCCGCCCTCGACTCAACCAGGCGCGCGCGCAGCAGCTCAAATCGGCGTCCGGCACGGCGTGTCTCGGCGAGGATGGCCGGGTGGACGACGACAGCGTGCTGACCCGCCCGGCACCCGACCCCGACGTCGTCGTGGCGTGGGGGCCGGGTGAGCGCGACATCGCCGAGGTGCAGCTCGGCGGCGACGACCGCCCGCTCGTGCTCCTCGTCCACGGCGGCTTCTGGCGACCCTCCTACGACGCGCGGCACCTGAGGGCCATGGCGCACGGCCTGGCTGCGGAGGGCTACACCGCCGCAGCGCTCGAGTACCGACGCGTCCCCGGGCGATCCCGACGCCACCCTCGCGGACGTGCGGGTGGCGCTGCGCGTCCTCCCGGTCGAGCTCCGCGGACGCCACGACGGACGGGTCGTCGTCGTCGGGCACTCGGCCGGCGGTCACCTCGCGCTGTGGGCGGCGTCCGTCGCGCCGGCGTCCGGCCTCCTGGCCACGGTGGCCCTGGCCCCCGTCGCGGACCTCGTCGCCGCCGACGAGGCGGGGCTCGGCGGCGGTGCGGTGCGCGACTTCCTCGGCGTAGGTCCGCAGGGCCGCGGCGACCTCGACCCCGTGCGGGTCGTGTCGGCGACCGGTCCGGTCACCCTCGTGCACGGCGTCGACGACCTGGCGGTGCCGATCTCGCAGTCGGAGGCCTACGTGGCCGCCCACCCGACCGCCCGGCTGCGGGCCCTCCCCGGGGTGGGCCACTTCGCCCTCATCGACCCTGCCTCGGGCGCCTGGCCGGACGTCCTCGCGGCGCTCCACGAGGTCGTGGCCTGATCCGGGCCATCTCGTGGCGACGCCGGCCGCGCGGCGGGCGGAAGCGGTGGCGCGCCCCCGTAGACTCTCCCCGTGCCCCGCGGTGACGGACTGCTCAGCCACGACCTGCTGCCCGGTGAGAAGGGCCCCCAGGACGCCTGTGGCGTCTTCGGCGTCTGGGCTCCCGGCGAGGAGGTCGCCAAGCTCACCTACTTCGGGCTGTACGCGCTGCAGCACCGCGGTCAGGAGTCGGCCGGCATCGCCGTCAGCGACGGCGCGCACACGGTCGTCTACAAGGACATGGGCCTGGTCTCGCAGGTGTTCACCGAGGCTGCGCTCGAGAGCCTCAACGGCCACATCGCAGTCGGCCACGCGCGCTACTCGACCACCGGGTCGAGTGTCTGGGAGAACGCGCAGCCGACGTTCCGGGCGACCGCGACGGGCCACCTCGCGCTCGGCCACAACGGCAACCTGACGCACTCCCACGACCTCGTCCGCCGGCTGCGCGAGCGCGCCGAGACCAACGGCGAGCTGCCGCTCGGCAGCTCGATCTCGAGCTCGAGCGACACCGACCTGCTCACGGCCCTGCTCGCCTCGCACCCGGACCTCTCGCTCGAGGCCGCCGCCATGGTCGAGCTGCCGCTGCTCAAGGGCGCGTTCTCGCTCGTCTTCATGGATGACAACACTCTCTACGCCGCGCGCGACGCGCAGGGCATCCGTCCGCTGGTGCTCGGACGGCTCGAGCGCGGGTGGGTCGTGGCCAGCGAGACCGCTGCGCTGGACATCGTCGGTGCCTCGTTCGTGCGCGAGATCGAGCCCGGAGAGCTCGTCGCCGTCGACGAGAACGGCCTGCGTTCGCAGCGTTTCGCGGACGCCGATCCCAAGGGCTGTCTGTTCGAGTTCGTCTACCTCGCCCGTCCCGACACCTCGATCAGCGGGCACAGCATCCACGCGGTGCGGGTCGAGGTCGGCCGCCAGCTCGCGCGCGAGCACGGCATCGACGCCGACCTCGTCATCCCCGTGCCGGCGAGCGGCACGCCCGCGGCGGTCGGGTACGCGCAGCAGTCCGGCATCCCGTTCGCCGAGGGCCTGGTGAAGAACGCCTACGTCGGACGCACGTTCATCCAGCCGTCCCAGACCCTCCGTCAGCTCGGCATCCGCCTCAAGCTCAACCCGTTGCGCGAGATCGTCGCCGGCAAGCGGCTCGTCGTCGTCGACGACTCGATCGTCCGGGGGAACACCCAGCGCGCGATCGTCCGGATGCTCCGCGAGGCGGGCGCGCGCGAGGTGCACGTGCGCATCTCCAGCCCGCCGGTGAAGTGGCCCTGCTTCTACGGCATCGACTTCGCGACCCGTGCCGAGCTGATCGCGAACGGCCTCACGGTCGACGAGATCTGCACGTCGATCGGTGCCGACTCGCTGGGGTACGTGTCGCTCGAGGGCCTCGTCGAGTCGACGGGGGTCGCCATGGACCGCCTCTGCCGCGCCTGCTTCGACGGCACCTACCCCATCGAGCTGCCCGAGCCCGAGCTGCTCGGCAAGTACTTCCTCGAGGGCATCGAAGCGCGCGTCGCCGGCGGCGATCAGACCATCTCGCTCGACGTCGACGGCCTCCCGACCCTGATCGGCGGCGGCGGTGCCGCCGACGCGCTGTCCCGCCCGTGACCGGTCCGATCGAGGGGGACGTCGTCCGTCGCCCGGCTGCTGCTCCCGTGACCTACGCCGCTGCCGGCGTCGACGTCGAGGCCGGCGAGCACGCGGTCGCGCTCATGAAGACGTCGATCGCGCGGGCGCAGCGCCCCGAGGTGGTCGGTGATGTCGGAGGCTTCGCCGGCCTCTTCGACGTCAGTGTCCTCAAGGGTTTTGCGCGTCCGCTGCTCGCGACGTCGACCGACGGTGTCGGGACGAAGGTCGTCGTCGCGCAGAAGATGGACAAGCACGACACCATCGGCATCGACCTCGTCGCGATGGTGGTCGACGACCTTGTCGTGTGCGGTGCCGAGCCACTGTTCATGACCGACTACATCGCCACCGGCAAGGTCGTGCCCGAGCGCATCGCCGCGATCGTCGCCGGGATCGCCGAGGGCTGCCGCCTCGCCGGTTGCGCGCTCGTGGGCGGCGAGACGGCCGAGCATCCGGGGCTCCTCGCACCCGACGAGTACGACGTGGCGGGCGCGGGCACCGGCGTCGTCGACGCCGACGACCTCCTCGGCCCGCACCGCGTGCAGGTGGGCGACGTCGCGATCGCGATGCGGGCCAGCGGCCTGCACTCCAACGGCTACTCCCTCGCGCGCCACGTCCTGCTCACCACTGGCCAGCTGCGCCTCGACCAGCACGTCGCGGTGCTCGGCCGCACCCTCGGCGAGGAGCTGCTCGAGCCCACGCGGATCTACTCCCTCGACTGCCTCGACCTCGCCCGCGCCGGCGACGTCGACGTCCACGCGTTCAGCCACGTCACCGGGGGTGGGCTCGCGGCGAACCTCGCGCGCGTGCTGCCGGACCACGTGCACGTGGTCGTCGACCGCTCCACGTGGGTGCCGCACGCGGTCTTCGGCCTCGTCGCGGAGATGGGCAACGTCGCGCTGCCCGAGCTCGAGAAGACCTTCAACATGGGTGTCGGCATGATCGCGATGGTCGCCCCGGCGTCCGTCGACGGTGCACTGCGCCGGCTGGCTGCGCGCGGTGTCGATGCCTGGGTGCTCGGCGAGGCCCGCGTGCGCCCTGACGGCGAGCACGGCGATGCGCCCGCGAAGGGCGGAAACGGCGGCGCCGTGTCGCTCACCGGAGCCCACGCGCTCTGACGCGCGGGACGGGTCGCTCGGCTTGGGCGTTCCCCGTCCGCGCGTGCCGTCGCGGTGCCACGATGCGCCGGACGGGAGGTGGGGCGACCATGAAGTTCGACGTCTGGGCTGCGCTCGACGCCCGCCTCGACATGGCGTCCTTCCGCCCCCGGCTGGCCGAGGGCAGCCTGTACAAGCGGTTCCCGATGCGCGACGGGAACGACTACGTGATGATCGCCAACCCCGACCGCGACGTGCACCTGCGCCTGCATCCTTCGGCGGCCGAGGCGCTGGCGCTCATGGACGGCCGGCACTCGGTCGCCGACATCATGGTGCAGCGGATCGACGGCCAGCACGGGCTCGACGCCGGGTCGCTCGCCGACCTGGTGACGACCCTGCGCAACGGCGGGTTCCTCGACCCACGGCCCGCCGATCCGTGGGCGACCGTGCAGGACGCCATCGACCAGGACCGCCGCGGCGGTCGTTGGCGGGCGTTCGCGCGCGACCTCGAGATCGAGTGGGACGGGGCGGGCGACGTTGTCGAGTGGCTCTACCGCCACGGGCTCCGGTACGCGTTCAACCGTACGGTTGTCGTGGTGGGGCTGGTCGTCGCGGTGCTTGGCCTCGTCGCGTTCGCTGCGGTCGTGCGGAGCGGGCAGTACGTGCTCGGGACAGGCTCACCGCCGCTCGAGTCGATCGTCCTGATCGCGCTCTCGATGCTGCTGACGGTCGCGCACGAGACCGGCCACGCGATCGTGCAGGTCCACGACGGTCGCAAGGTCTCCCGAGCCGGCTTCATGATCTACTTCGGCGCCCCGGCGTTCTACGTCGACGCGTCCGACAGCCAGATGATGGACCGGAGGCTGCGCGTCATCCAGTCGGCCGCAGGTCCCTGCACCGAGCTGGTGCTCGCCGGCGCCGCCTCGCTCGTGCTGTTCCTGTTCCCCGGGTGGGGACCGGACCAGCTGCTCTACAAGTTCGCCCTGCTCAACCTGTTCATCATCTTCCTCAACCTGCTGCCGCTGCTCGAGCTCGACGGGTACTGGATCCTGTCCGACCTCATCCAGGTGCAGGACCTCCGCGCGAAGGCGACGTCGTACGTACGCAACGACCTCTCGCACCAGGTGCGCGCCGGCCGACCGCTGTCGTTGCAGCAGTGGGGGCTGACCGCATACACCGTGCTCGGCGCACTCCTCACCGTGGGCTCGCTGTTCCTGTCGTTCTTCTTCTGGCAGCACCTCTTCGGCGGGCTCCTCTCGGCGCTGTGGGACGGCGGGCTCGTCTCGCGCGTGCTGCTGATCCTCCTCACGCTCGTGGTGCTCGGCCCCGTGGTCCGCGCCCTGCTGGTGTTCGCCCGATCGCTCGGGCGGCGTGCCCGTGCGCTGTGGTTGCGCATCCGCTTCCGCTACGAGACGTCGTGGCGCGTCGAGGCGGCGTCGATGATCGACGATCTGCCTGCGTTCGAGGACCTCCCCGTCGAGCTCCTCAACGACCTGGCCGGCCGGGTGACGCTGCGCACCTACCGGTCCGGGCAGCCGGTCTTTCGGCAGGGCGAGCGCGCCACGGCGTTCTACGTCGTGCGTACCGGACGGGTGAGCGTCGAGACGGTGCACCCGGACACCGGCGACGTGCGCACGTTGTCTGTGCTGCACCGTGGCGACTCGTTCGGCGAGCTCGGGCTCGTCGAGGCCCAGCCGCGCTCGGCGACCGTGCGGGCCCTGACCGAGGTCGAGCTCTTCGAGGTCGACAAGGGCACGTTCGACCACCTGCTCGCCTCGGCACTCCACGTCCCGGAGTTCGCGCTCACCCTGGAGTCGCTCTCCGAGCTGCGTCAGATCCCGGTGTTCGCGTCGCTGCCGTCGGACGGCCTCGGCGACCTGCTCGACGTCGGCACGTGGAGCACCGTGGCTCCCGGCACCGAGGTGGTGGTGCAGGGCGACGTCGGCGACGCCTTCTACGCGATCCGCTCCGGACACGCCGACGTCGTGCGTGACGGCACCGTGGTCGCAACCCTCGGCACCGGCGACTACTTCGGGGAGGCGGCCCTCCTCAACGACGCCCCGCGCAACGCGACGGTGGTCGCGCGGACCCCGATGCGTGTCTTCCGCTTGCCGCGCCCGGGGTTCGACGCGATCGTCGCGGAGGCCTTCCGACAGTCGTTCGTCATGCCCTCCGCCGCACGCGATATGGAACACTGACCGCGGCCGGAGGAGGCGCACCGTTGGACTGCTGGAGCTGTCGTCGTACTGCCGTGGGCACGTGCCGTTTCTGCGGTCGAGGCGTGTGCGAGGACGACGCCGAGCAGCGGGCCTTCATCCTCGACCTCTTCCGCGGTGCGGACATGACCAAGGCGCTCGTGGTCGAGGATGCGCTCTTCTGCGGACGGTGCACCGTGCGCCCCGACCCGATGCCGCTGCCGGAGTTGGATCGCTGACACTTCCGCGTGCCGTCGTCGGCGTGTGCACGCGGAGCGGACACCTGTTGCGACGTGACAGTGGCCAGGTCTGGTGGTCGGGGCCCGACGGTGCCACGGTGAGCGTGACACGGGATCCGTCAGGGAGACCGGCTCTGCGAGGGGGAACCTCATGGCAGACAAGAACATCAGCCCGAAGCCGCCGAAGTCGGAGAAGCCGGCCGAGGAGAAGCCCGAAGAGCTGATGACCAAACAGCTCAAGCAGCACAAGCAGCACAAGCAGCACAAGACGACCTGAGCGTCCACACGATCGTCGGGGCCTGGCTGTCGGTCGGGCCCTGACGCATGTCACGGGGCGAGGTCGCACGTCGCGCAGGTCAGCGGACGGAGCATCGGCGTCGCCCGACGTCAGGTCCGACGCGGAGGTGTACGCCATGACCGCCACAGGGACACCGCGGCGTGGCGGCTCGACGATGCTCACGGACTCCGGACTCGAGACCGACCTCATCTTCCACCGGGGCTGGGAGCTGCCGGACTTCGCGTCCTTCCCGCTGCTCACCTCCGAGGTAGGTCGGACGACGCTCGAGCAGTACTACCGCGAGCACGTCGAGGTGGCCGTGAGTCACGGCACCGGGTTCGTCTTCGAGACCGCCACGTGGCGGGCCAGCGGGGACTGGGGGACGCGGCTCGGCTACGCGCCGGGGCAGCTCGACGAGCTCAACCGCGACGCAGTCGGACTGGTGACCGAGGTACGGGACTCGACGCCCTCCCTCACCTTCGCGACGGTCAGCGGCAACCTCGGTCCACGTGGTGACGGCTACGTCGCCTCCGTCGTGATGACGGCCGAGGAGGCCCGGGCATACCACGGACGGCAGATCCAGGTGTTCGCCGACGCGGGCTGTGACATCGTCACCGTGCTGACGCTCAACTACGCCGCCGAAGGGCTCGGGATCGCGCTCGCCGCACAGGATGCCGGCGTACCCGTCGTCCTGTCCTTCACTCTCGAGACCGACGGCACCCTCCCGGACGGATCGCACCTGGGCGAGGTCGTCGAGTCCATCGACGACACGACGGACGGCTACGTCAGCTACTTCGGCATCAACTGCGCGCACCCCGACCACATCGCGCCCGCACTGTCCGGCGCGACCGACGCGGGGGGCTGGACCGCCCGGATCGGTGCACTGCGCGCCAACGCCTCGCGCCAGAGCCACGGCGAGCTGGACGTCGCCACGACGATCGACGACGGCGACCCCGAGGAGCTGGCGTCGGACTACGCCGCCCTCCGCTCCACGCTCCCGGGCCTCACGGTGTTCGGCGGCTGCTGCGGCACGGACGTCCGCCACGTGCGCGCCATCGCGGACGTCGTCGCCCCGGTCTGAGACCGGGTCCCGCACCGCGATCGACGAAGGGGCGCCCCCCGATCGGGGGGCGCCCCTTCGTCTGATCGCTGGTGACGAGCTACTCGTCGTCCTCGTCGTCGAGGTACTTCGAGTACAGGTCGTCGTCGTCCTCGTCGTCGTCCTGCACCTCGGCAGGCGCAGGGGGGGTGTACCCGCTGCCTGCGAGCTCGGCCTGCAGCGCGCTGAGGTCGGTGTTGCCGGAGCTGTACTTCAGCTCACGGGCGACCTTGGTCTGCTTGGCCTTGGCACGGCCGCGCCCCATGGCTCGACCCCCTCACGGAGCCCGCTGGGCCCCTGTTCGACCGACATGACAGGCCACCGGGGCGAGCCACCGGTGGCGCGAGGGCCCATCATAATCTGACCTCCACGGCGTCGCGGGCCGGGTTCGCCCGGAGCGGACCCCGGGCGCGTCGCCGGGGCGGATCCCGACGCACGGGCGACGCCGTTCCCGCTGGTCAGGGGGCCGCGGCGGGTCATGAAGGGAAGCCGGCGAACGGTGGCCGCGGTTCGGCGGCAGCCACCCGCTCGTCGGCCAGACGTTCGGCGGCCCGCAGCGGCGTCACCCGCTCGTCGACGGCCCGCTGGAGGACGTCGGTGAGCGTCGCGCCGATGCCGCGAGCACGCTGCCGGGCGGCCGCGTCGTCGTAGCCCCGGCCCCGGTCGGCCCACTCCTGGCCGACCGCGACGACCCCGCCGGCGTTGACGAGGAAGTCCGGGGCGTACAGCACGCCGCGGTCGGCCAGCACGACGTCGAGCCCAGGCCGGGCGAGCTGGTTGTTGGCGCCACCGCATATCGCCTGCGCGTTGACCTGCAGCGCGACCTCGTCGCTGACCGCGCCGCCCAGCGCGCACGGGCTGAAGACGTCGAGGTCGGCGTCGACGATGTCGTCCGGCGAGGCGGCGAGCTCGGCCTCGGGGTGCTGGGACCGCAGGCGCTCGAGTGCCACGGGGTCGACGTCGGCGACCAGGACCCGCCCTCCCTCGGCCAGGACGTGCCCGGCGAGGCGGCCGCCCACCTTCCCGGCGCCGGTGATGCCGACCCGGCGTCCGGCGAGCTCGGGACTGCCCCACAGGTGCTCGGCGATCGCCTTGACGGCGTGGTGAACGCCGACGGAGGTGAGGTCGCCGGAGTCGCCGCACCCGCCGAGCTCCTTCGAGCGTCCCGTGGTCCACGGGTTGACGGTGGAGACGACGTCCATGTCGGCGACGTAGGTGCCCACGTCGCACGCCGTGACGTAGGCGCCGGCGAGCGATGCGACGAGCCGGCCGTAGGCCTCGAGCCGCTCGCGCGTCTTGTCGGTGCGCGGGTCGCCGATGATGACCCCCTTCCCGCCGCCGTGCGGCAGGCCGGCGAGCGCGTTCTTGGCGGTCATCGCCCTCGCGAGGTCGAGGACGTCGCGCAGCGCGGCATCCTCGTCGGCGTACGGGAAGAAGCGCGTGCCGCCGAGAGCGGGACCCAGCGCGGTGGAGTGGATCGCGACGATGGCGCGCAGCCCGCTGCGCGGGTCGGACCCGACGACGACGCGCTCGTACTCCGACAGCGACGGCACGTCAGACGCCGGGGAGCTCGTCGAGCCTGGGCGGGTCCGCCCCGGCGCGGGTGCACGTGATGCCGGCGACGACGACGGCGCGCTCGACGGTCGCCCGCACGAGGTCGAGGTCGCCGAGGTCGTGGCGTCCACGACCGGCGGCGTCCCAGAAGGCGAGGAAGGCGCCGCCGAACGAGTCGCCCGCGCCCACCGTGTCGACCACGTCGACCTTCGGCACCGCCACGGTGAGGTCGCCGTCGGCGTGCACCACGCGGACCGCGTGGGCGCCGTCGGTGAACAGCACGATCCGGGCACCGCGCGCCTGGATCGCCCGCGCGACGTCGATCGCCGGGCTCGACGGGTCGAGGTAGGCGAGGTCGTCGCCGGACACCTTGACGACGTCGGCCCGCGTGAACAGTCGATCGAGCAGGGCGCGGTACGCAGCGTCGTCCACGATCGTGCCCGGACGGCAGTTCGGGTCGACGAACACCAGGGCGTCGTCGCCCACTCCGGCCACCGCAGCGTCGACGGTCGACGCGATCGGCGCCATGACCAGGCCCAGGGTGCCCACGGCGAGCACCCGCACGTCGGCGAGCGGGGGCAGGTCGGCGAGCTCGACGTCGGCTGCCGACGTCCCGGTCAGGTAGAAGCGGTAGGTGGCCGCACCGGCGTCGTCGAGCTCGGCCAGGGCGAGCGTGGTCGGGCGACCGGCCCGCACCGCGACCGGGACCTCGACGCCGTCCTCGGCCAGCAGCGCGGCGATCCGTCGACCGAACGCGTCATCGGACACGCCGCCGCCGAAGGACGCCGCGACGCCGAGCCGGGCGATGGTGCGGGCGACGTTGAAGGGGCCGCCGCCCGGCACGGCTGTGATCCGGCCGTCGGGCGACACGATGAGGTCGATGAGGGCCTCGCCCACCACGAGCACGGACACGCGCGGTCCCTTCGTCCTCACCCGCCGATCGGGCTCCCGCGAGAGCCTAGTGAGGCGTGGACCGGACCCGCCGTCGCGCCCGGCGCGAGGCGGTCGTGCGGCAGCCGAACCCGTTCGGTCACGAATGGGGAACGGATCTCCCCATCGTCGGACGTGCGTGGCACACTCGCCGGACCAAAGGCACCAAACCGGACAACCCCGTACATCGGGGTCCGAGGCACACCCGAGACGAACGCTCGAGATCGTGAGACGTCCACAAGGGGGATCTGATGGCGGGACGCCTTCCCGAAGCCGATGAGCTGCTGACCCCTGCTGAGGTCGCGGCCCTGTTCCGGGTCGACCCGAAGACTGTCACGCGCTGGGCCAAGGCCGGCAAGCTCACGTCGATCCGGACCCTGGGCGGCCATCGCCGCTACCGCGCGGCCGAGGTGCGCGCCCTGCTCGGGGAGATCCCCGGCCAGCGCGAGCCCGGCGAGGTCGCGTCCGGCACCTGATCCGCCCGGGCGAGGTTCCAGCGCAGGGACGCCGCTGCGCCAACCGAGGGGACGCGCCGTCCCTCACATGGAGGGCAGCGCGCGCAGGAGCGTCGCGATCTCGACGCTGGTCTTCGAGTCGCTGCCGCCGACCACTGGGCCCGCGGACGTCGGACCGACGTGGCCGTGCTCGTCGGGGGCGACATAGCTGATGAAGGCCGCGCCCAGGCCCGCCTGCTCGATCACCTTGTCGCACAGCGCCTCGGCGTCGTCGCCGGCGAGACCGGGCTTGGCCAGACAGAGCGAGACCGCGCCGTGCGCGGCCGCCCACAGGGTGGTAGCGACGTACTGCGGGTCGGTACCCGGGGCGAAGACTCCGACCTCGATGCAGCGCTGCACGGCCTCGGTCAGGTGGTGGTAGGTCGGTCCGGCGACGATGTCCTCGGCGCTGAACGGTGGGTTCTCGAAGTGCTGCGCAGGCATGCGCATCATCGCCAGGCGGTACTGCTCCGGGTTGGCGAGAGCGAAGCGCGAGTAGGCGAGCCCGCGCAGGCGCAGGCCCTCGAACGGGTCGTCGGTCTCGGCGGCGGCGGCTTCCATGAGCTGGTCGAGCTCGGCGAACACCGCCTCGCACACGGCGTCGAGCAGGGCCGCCTTGTCGGCGAAGTGGAGGTAGATGGACGGCGTCGACACGCCCACCTTGTCGGCCACCATCCGCACCGACACGGCGTCGGCGTCCTGCGTCTCGGCGAGCAGGTCGCGGGCGGCCGCCAGGATCTCCTCGCGGAGCCGCTCCCCCTCGCCGCGCTTGGCGCGACGGCGAGGGCGAGCGGCGGCCGTGGTCATGCGCATCAGCCTACGGCCACCCGCTCCGTGACGGGCACGACGACGTCGTCGTCGACCTCGCTGATGCCGATGCGGTCGTGCAGCCGGCGCAGCGGAGCCGGAGCCCACCAGTTCCAGTCGCCCGCGACGCGCATGAACGCCGGCACGAGCAGCCCGCGCACGACGGTGGCGTCGACGAGCACCGCGAGTGCGACACCGATGCCGAGCATCTTGATGATCGTCACGCCGCTGGTCGCGAACGCGAGGAACACGATGGCGAGCAGCGCTGCTGCCGAGGTGACCAGACGCCCGGTGCGCTGCAGGCCGTGCTGGACGGCGGACGTGTTGTCCCCCGTCCGGTCGTACTCCTCCTTGATCCGCGAGAGGAGGAACACCTCGTAGTCCATCGAGAGCCCGAACGCGATGCAGAACATGAGGATCGGCATCGAGGTGTCGAGCTCGCCGGTGACCGTGAAGTTGCCGAGGTACTGCGACAGGTGGCCCTCCTGGAAGATCCAGACCATCGCACCGAACGTCGCCGAGAGGCTCAGCGTGGTGAGCACGAGGGCCTTGACCGGCAGGACGACCGATCCGGTGAACAGGAACAGGAGGATGAAGGTCGCGATGGCGATGATGCCGAGCGCCCAGGGCAGCCGTGAGCCCATGGCGTCCTGCGAGTCGACGAACACCGCGGCGTCACCGCCGACGTAGGTCGTGCCCAGGGGTGACGGCACGGCGCGGAGGTCGGTCACGACCTGCTTGCCCTCGCTCGAGTACGGCTCGACCTTCGTCACGACGGAGAGCCACGTGCCGTCGCCCGTCGCCGCGGCGAAGCGTGCGCTGGCCGGGGTCGACGGTGCGACCTGAGCACCGTCGACGAAGGACCCGGTCGACGGCGTCGACGCGTGAGACCCCACCGACCTTGGACAGTGCAGTGGCGTACATCGTCACCGCACTCGTCGACGCGGTGCTCGACGGGCCGACGACGGTGAGCGGGTCGGACTCGCGCGCGTCGAACTTGTCGCGCAGCAGCTGGCCGGCCTGCGCCGACTGGGACGACGCCGGGAGCACCCGGTCGTCGGTCTGGCCGAACGTCACGCGGAAGAACGGGAGCCCGAGCGCGACCAGCAGGGCGACGCCACCGATGAGGATCGGCCACGGCCGCGCCATGACGAACGCCGACCAGCGGAACCAGAAGCCGTGGTCGGCGACCTCGGTCGCCCCACGAAGCACGCGGAACCGGTTGACCCGCGGACCCAGGACGGCGAGCAGCGCCGGCAGCACGAACACGGCGGCGAGCACCGCGAGCGTGACGGTGGCGATGCCGGCGTAGGCGAAGGAGCGCAGGAAGAACTGCGGGAAGACGAGAAGCGCCGAGAGCGCGATGCCGACCGTGATGCCGGAGAAGACCACGGTGCGCCCGGCGGTCGCGACCGTGCGGACGACCGCCTCGTCGGGCGTGCGACCGCGGCCCAGTTCCTCGCGGAAGCGCGTGACCATGAAGAGCGCGTAGTCGATCCCGAGGCCGATACCGAGGGCCGTCACGAGGTTGATCGCGAAGATGCTGACGTCGGTGACCTGGGTGGTGACCCAGAGGGCGAAGAACGAGCCGAGGACGGCGACGGCACCGATGACCGCGGGCAGCCCCGACGCGACGAGCGTGCCGAAGACGAGGAGGAGGAGCAGCATCGTCACGGGTATCGCGATGCTCTCGGCCCGCTGCAGGTCCTTCTCGATGGTGTGCCCGACCTCGTGGAACACGACCGGTGCCCCGGAGACGTGGACGTCGAGGAGGCCGTCGGCGGTGGTCCCGGCCAGCTGGTCGGCGAGCTCGCCCGCCCGCTTCTGCGCGGCGTCGCCGCTCTGGTCGAGCCTCGCGGTGATGAGGGCGAGCGTGCCGTCGGTGCTGCGCATCGCCGGCGCCTTCGTCGTCCAGTACGACGAGACGTCGCGCACGCCCTGCTCGCGAGTGAGCGAGTCCGTGAGCGCGCGGGCGGCGACCGCCACCGCGGCGGAGTCGACGGGGGCGCCGGTCGTGCTGCCGACGACGAGGACGATGTCGGACGGGCCGGCGTCGAAGCGGTCGGCGAGGGCGGCGGACGCCTTGGCCGAGTCCGAGCCGGGGTCGTCGAAGCCGCCGGACGACAGCCGGGAGACGACCCCGCCGCCCAGGACGGCGGAGGCGATCACGAACAGCAGGGCGAGGGCGAGGATCGGACGGCGGCGGCGCACGGTGAACGTGCCGAGCCGTGCGAAGCGCGACGGTCGGGTCGTGGCAGGTGCGGTCATCGGGGACTCCGGGGCGGTCGGGTCGACCCGCTCGGTCGACTGAACGCGGGTACGTTATCCATGCTAAGTGAACGTTGTCAAGATAGTGCTGTTCAGTAGCCGCCGAGCCGTGCCGAGAACCGTCCCGACCGTGCCAGGACGGTCCGACCGGGTGGTCGGCGGCAACGAACCGGACACGACTCGTCCCCCGGCTGGGATGCCGGGCGCGCAGGACGGAGACTTCGGCGAGGACGGCCGCGCGGGGCGGGCGCCGGGACGGGGGAGCGATGCGGCGCGGGCAGGGCACGGCGGTCGTGCTCACCGTCGGCACGCTGGTGCTCACGGGCTGCAGCACGCCCGCCCCCTCGTCGTCCGGCTCGCCGGCGACCACGCCCAGCACAGCGGCGTCCGGCGGCTCACCGTCCAGCCCGACGCCGGACGGGTCGCCCAGCGCGACGTCGACGACGCCGGGGGCCGGGGCCGCGGGTGCCGGCGACCCCTACTTCCCGCTCGACGGCAACGGCGGCTACGACGCCGTGCACTACGACCTCGCGGTCAGCCGTGCTGCCGGGGTCGCGGGCCATCACCGGGGTCGCCACCCTCACCGCGCGGGCGCTGCAGCCGCTGACCCGGTTCGACCTGGACCTGCACGGACTCACCGTCTCGTCGGTGACCGTCGGCACGACGAAGGCGACGTTCCGTCACGACGGGCAGGAGCTGGTGGTCACGCCGTCCGCGACGCTCCCGCCGGGCCAGCAGTTCCGCGTCACCGTGCGCTACGCCGGAAGGCCCGAGCTGCTCAAGGTCGCGTCGAACACCGCGGGCGAGCCGGACAACGGCTGGTACGCCACCGCGGACGGCGCCACGGTCATGGGCGAGCCGCAGGGTGCGTCCGTGTGGTTCCCGGTCAGCGAGCACCCCTCGGACAAGGCGACGTACGACGTGGCGATCACCGTGCCGAAGGGACTGACCGCCATCTCGAACGGGCTCCCGGTCGGTGCGCCCGCCACCGCGAACGGCGTCACGACCTGGCGCTGGCACAGCGAGCACCCGATGGCGTCCTACCTCGTGCTGCTCACGGTCGGGAAGTACGACATCCGACGATCGACGACCTCGACCGGCGTCCCCATCATCGACGCGGTCGACCCGTCGCTCGGCACGATCGCGGATGCCGAGCTGGCCAACCAGCGCGAGGTCATCGACGTCCTGTCGAAGGCGTTCGGCCCGTATCCGTTCGAGGCGGCCGGCGCCGTGGTCGACACGTTCGGTGCCGACGTCGCGCTCGAGACCCAGACCCGGTCGGTCTACTCGGCGTCGATGTTCAAGAACGGTGACAACACCTACGTCATCGCGCACGAGACGGCGCACCAGTGGTTCGGCGACAGCGTCTCGCTCTCCCGCTGGCAGGACATCTGGCTCAACGAGGGCTTCGCGACGTACGGCGAGATCCTCTGGGGCGAGCACGTCGGTGCGCTCAAGCCGAACGAGATCATCGACAACGTGCTCGCCAGCGTGTCGCCCGGAGACCCGATGTGGAAGGTCGACATCGGCGACCCGGGCCGGCTCGACCTGTTCAGCCCGGCCGTCTACCAGCGGGGTGGGCTCGTGCTGCAGGCGCTGCGCGAGCAGGTGGGTGACGACGCGTTCTTCCGGACCCTGCAGACCTGGGCCCACGACCACCGCGACGGCAACGGCACGACCGAGCAGTTCATCGCCCTGGCGCAGCAGATCAGCGGGCAGGACCTCACCGCGCTGTTCCAGAAGTGGCTGTTCTCGACCGGACGCCCGCTCAGGTAGCACGGGTCGCACCGGTGCCGCCGCATCGCCTCGACCAGGGGATCGAGGCAGACTGGCCACGTCGCCACGATCGGGAGGTCAGGCATGGTGCGGTTCCTCGGCGTCGATGCCGTCGAGGCCGCGCGCCGGCTCGGGCTCGTGGGCACCGAGATCGTGGCGACGAGCGACGAGCAGTCCGAACATGTCGTCGTGGCGCGGGTGCTTCCCATCGGTGAGCGCGGCGTTCGCGTCGAGGTCGACATCGAGCCACCCGACGACCCGTTCAGCGGCATGGGGACCTGGCACCGCAACGCGCAGACCGAGGCGCACACGGTGCGGTCCGGCCGCGGCGTCGTGGAGTTCTGGACGCCCGACGGCGCGGTGTCGGCGCAGCTCGAGGCGGGCGACGTCATGGTCGTGCGCGGCGCCGAGCATCGCTATCGACCGCTCTCGACCCAGCGCTGGGCCATCCGGCACTCGGGTCCCGAGGAGGACGAGCTCGAGACGACGGACACCGGTCGACCGTCCGAGGCGTGGCCGGTCGACTGACGGCACCGCCGCCAACGACCTGACTGCCGGCTGTCCTCGAGGGTGGGTGTGACGGTGGCGAACCTGTCCATCCTCAAGAACGGTCACGCGCGTGCCCTTCGCTTCAGCACCCTGACGGCGATCTGCGAGGCCCTCGACTGCGCACCCGGAGACCTTCTCGGACTGCAGCGGGAAGCGCCGTACACCCCGTGAGACGGGGGCGATGAGTCCGACAGAGCGGCGTACCGGGCCGTCGGGCGCAGCTCGAGCAGTCGTCGTGAGCAGCGGATGCCTTGCCGTGGGCGCGACGGGGCTGGGAGTCTGAGGTTCCGGGCGGCCGTGAGTCGGGTGCCCCATCGGAGGTGTCGAGCGGGATGTCGCCTCGCCTCGCCGCGCTCACCTTCTCTGCGCACCAGCCGCGGCTCCTCGGGGACTTCTGGGGCGGTGTCCTGGGCTGGGATTCGGTCCACGAGGGTGACGGCGTGGTCCTGCTCCCGAGTGACGACACCGGGTTCCGCATCCGCTTCGTCCCGACGCAGGACGCCAAGGTCGGCCAGAACCCGATGCACCTCGACCTGACGAGCACCTCGCTCGAGGATCAGCAGCAGCGGGTGGCGACTGCGCTGACCCTCGGTGCCCGACACCTCGACATCGGTCAGGGCGCGGAGGCGCCGCACGTGGTGCTCGCCGACCCCGAGGGCAACGAGTTCTGCGTCATCGAGCCGGGCAACCGGTTCCTCGCCGACTGCGGGCTCGTCGGGGCGCTCGCGTGCGACGGCTCGCAGGCGGTCGGGTACTTCTGGAGCGAGGCGCTCGGCTGGCCGCTCGTCTGGGACCAGGACCAGGAGACCGCGATCCGCTCGCCGCACGGCGGCCCGAAGATCACGTGGGGCGGCCCGCCGCTCATGCCCAAGCTCGGCAGGAACCGCCTCCATCTCGACCTCGAGCCCGTCGGCGTCGGCGACCAGGGGCGCGAGGCCGAACGCCTCGTCTCGCTCGGGGCGCAACGGCTCGACGAGGGTCAGTGCACGTCCGGCGCCGTGCCGATGGCCGACCCCGACGGCAACGAGTTCTGCCTTCTGTCGCCCCGGTAAGCGCGATCGGACCGGGCGCAGGCTCGCTGCCCCGACCTCGGGCGCGGACGCTCGTCCGCACCAGTGAAAGGGCTGGAGAGCGGGAGCCGAGCCCCGCGCGGCTCAAGGACGTCGTGGCCTCGGTCGATGCCCTGGTCACACGTGCGTCGCGTGCCCGCGCGCGACCGCCAACTCCTCGGGAGCGGACGTGAGTGCTTGGGGCACCGGGCCCGGCTGGTACCAGGACCCGTACGTGCACCAGCAGCTCAGGTACTTCGACGGCGCCACCTGGACGGCCCACACCTCGCCGCACGCCTCGGCCGCCGGTCCGTCGTTGATGCCGGCGGCGGTCCCACCTCGTCACTCGGTGGTCCTGCCACCAACGCCGACGCGCCGGAACCAGGGGACCACCGCGTCCCGATTGGTCGTCATCGCAGCAGTGACCGTGACGTCCTTGTTCGCGTTGGGCGTCGGGATGCGACTCGTCGAGTCCGGCCTCAAGCGTGTCAGCGCTACGGATTCGGCAGCGATCCCTCCCGGTCCCCGGCTCACGTTCCACGCCGTCGTGCCGTTCGAGGTCGTGGGACGCAGGGCGGCGACGCTGCCGAGCCTGGTGGACGCGCAGGCCAGCTCCGCGGCGCAGATGGAATCGGGACTGCGGCGGCTCCCGGGTGTGACGTCCACCGACTACCTCCTCTACGGCCCCGGACCGGCGGGTGCACCCGCCCGTGGGACCGGCGTCATCGGTCTTGCGTGGGCAGGGACGCAGTCCGCGATCCCCGAGCAGTTCGTGACCGGGTTCACGAACGCGCTGAAGGCACGGCCCGGCACGTTCCTCGGGCCCGTCACCGAGCCGAACGGCGCTCGGCTGATGTGCTCGACCGACACCAAGATGACGATGTGCACCTGGATTCGATCAGGCACCGGCCTGGTGGAGGTGTTCGAGTTCGGAGTCCCCGGCGAGGTCGTCCAGGCAGACACCCGGGCGATCGTCGCCGAGCTGACCACCCCGTAGAGGCGGGGGTCGGACAGCGGCGACGTCCCCTGCGGGCTCGCTGTGCGAGGGTGGCCCGGACCCTGTGGACGACACGCCGAGGTGCGTTTCCTGTGGACGCATCTTGGACGAATCTTGTTCATTGCCAACGGTTTTCGGCTCCTGTGACTGTCAGAGGTGCTTCGTAGAGTGCTGGCATGTGCTCGATCACGGACCAGGCCCGCGGCGTCTCCCGCGGACCCCGTCTGGCTGCGCTGATCGGACACGGGCGACAGCTCGCGGAAGCGGTCGCCGCCGACCTCCTCGACCCGGATGCGTGCGCCGACCTGGCGGCCCTCCCGGTCGACGCCGTCGCCGCGCAGGTGCGTGACCTGCTCACCACGATCGACCGTGCCGGCGCTGCGGTCGCCGTCCTGACCGGCGTGGTCAACGGGGCCGTGTCGTCGAGACAGCTGATCGACGGCACGTACGCCTCGACCCGCCGCTTCCTCGAGGTCGAGGCGGGGATGTCCGAGCAGTCGGCCAAGGCGTTGACCGGACGAGCACACGACCTGCGCGACGCCGCCGACAACGGTGATGCGCGGGTGCGCGACGCGTGGCTCGCCGGCGAGCTCACCGACGACAAGGTCCGGGTCCTCACGGTCGGAGTCCGCGATGCCGTCAAGCGGGAACCGATCGCGCAGCGCGAGGAGTCCACCCGCGCGGCCCTCGATCTGCTCCTGCCGTCGGCCGCGTGGTGGACGGTGGCCGACCTCAAGCGGGCCGTCGCCAGGATCCGGTTCGTGGTCGACCCCGACGGCGTCCGCCAGGCCGAGCTCGACGCCTACACCGAGCAGTCGTTGACGTGCGTGCCCGTGGGGCAGTTCATGCGGCTGCAGGCATGGCTCGATCGGGAGACCGCCGCAGCGGTCATGGCGGTGCTGGAGCAGCAGGTGGCGGCCTGGCGCAGCCGCGGCGACCTCGCCGCCGAGGACCGACTCCCCGACGGCGTCGACGCGGGCTCCGCCGAGGGCCGGCGCCTCGGACGCGCCCGCAGCGCGCATCTCCTGGCGCTGGCCCTGGGTGAGGTGATGACGGCGCAGCTGGGTCGCGACGAGGTCGGCACGCACCACGGCACGCGTCCGCACGTCGTCGTCAACGTCGACGTCCGCGACCTCGTGGCAGGGCTCGGCGGTGAGCTCACGATGCCCGGGCACGACGAGCCGGTGCTCGTGTCGAGTGACACGGTGCGGCGGATCCTGTGCGACAGCGGACTCACCCACGTCGTGACGCAGCCCGTCGGCGCCGACGAGACGGCTGGTTCGGAGCCGGGCTCGAATCTGCCGGGCCTGCTCCGTGCGCGAGCGGTCGACGTGCTGTACGTCGGACGCGAGCAGCGCACGGCACCTCCGCGACTGCGCCGCGCGCTCGAGGCGCGCGACCGGCACTGCCAGGCGCCCGGGTGCCGTCGATCGTCGAGGCGCTGCAACGCGCATCACGTCCAGCACTGGGAGGACGGCGGCGAGACCACGATCGCGAACTGCCTGCTGCTGTGCGAGCGGCATCACCGGGCGCTGCACGCGGGTCAGCTCACGATCACGCGGGACCCGACCAAGAGGCCGACGGAGTCCGGCTGCTTCCAGGTGCACCCGCCTGACCGACCACCCACGCCGTGACGACGACTCGCGCACGTCACGGCCGCCCCCGCCACAGCCCTTCCGTCAGCGATGTCACCACCTGTGGGCGACACCGCCCGCTGGCACGCGTGTGTCGTGGCTCGGCGGGGCGCCGGGTCAACGCCGCCGGGGCTCGGGCAGCGGCGCCAACGCCCCGCCGTGAGTCGTTCCGCCCCGCCGGGCCACGTACGTGCGGCGCGCGAGGAGCAGCCAGCACAGGATCGCGAAGGCCGACAACAGCGCGGGGATCCAGTGACCGAGCAGCAGTGACGCGGCGACCGCACTCGCGAAGGCGAGGAGGTTCAGCGCCACGTCGTACACCGGGGCGACGAACCGTCGGTTGACCACGTGCGCGACCGCGATGACGAGACCGCACGAGAACGTGACGGACAGGAGGAGACTCACCACAGGTGCAAGTATCGCCGCCACGTTGACTCGTCGAGCGCGGAGAGGGCCCCGACCGTGTGCTGGTCGGGGCCCTCTCGTAGGTGCGGTTGCTCAGGACAGGCGGAACACCTTGGTGGTGCCCGTGGACGCACCGTTGTAGGTGTCGCCCCTGAAGGAGTACGTGATCTTGTAGTAGTAGCCCTTCGACATGGATGCCATGTAGGTGTAGACGGCTCCCGTGCTGGTGGTGTGGAGGACGGCGGACTGGATGTGCGCCCAGGTGTGCGAGCCGATCTTCACGCGGTAGAGGTACGCGTAGACCGCGCGGCCGTTGGCGACGGCTCTGATCGCTGCGATCTGCCGGGCATAGGTCGCCCTCGCGTAGTAGTAGACGCCGCGGACGAGCTTCGCGGGCTTGCTCATGCTGACGGTCATGAGTGACGGGACGCGGTAGGCGACTGTTGCGGAGGCGTACCCCGTGTGGGTGAGGTCCGCGGCGATCGTCGCGGTCGCTGTTCCGGAGTAGGTGAGGACACGCGAGTACGCGGCGACGCCGGTGGAGCCGATGGCGACGTTGACCTTGGTGTTCGCACCGGTGCCGTTGTTGTGGATCGTGAGCGCGGCGACGGTGCTCGGTGTGCCGATGACCGTGAACTTGGTCGCGTACCCGTAGCGAGCGGGGTTGGTCACGGCGACCCTGACGGTGCGCGGGGTGGGGGTGCCGAGGCTCGCGGCCAGGATGTAGTAGCCCTTGTCGTAGGTGTTCGCGAGGGTGTACGCGATGGTGCCGGAGCTGTTGAACGCGACGCCGCCTGCTTGTTCGCTGTAGGCACCCCATCCGCCTGGCTGTGGTGCGGATCCGGTGTTCGCCCCGGTGGCGGGGTCGTAGAACCAGAACGCCTTGGTGGTGTTGGGGTCGGTACCACCGAACATCGTGGTGCCGACGATCGTGCCGTTGGGCGCGACGCCGACGCTCTCCGGGTAGGCGGCGGCGGGCAGCGTCGTGATGAGCGCCAGAGTGTTCGAGTCGAACATCTGGAAGTTGTAGCCGCTCATCGAGACGACGACGAGGCGGCCTCCGCCCGCGGCGATGTCGGCGATGGTGGACGAACCGGTGAACCCGGCGTCGCCGGTCTTCGGGTCGGTCAGCCCGGTGTTGTCCGCAGCCCAGGAGCGGAGGGTCCCGTAGTCGTCCAGGGTGATCAGCCGCCCGTTGTCGACGGCCATCTTCGGTGCGTCGAACAAGCCGGTGGCGTCGGGGGTGGCGGTGTCGTGGGCGGTGTTCGTGGTGAGGTCGACGTGGTTGATCTCCCCTGTCGCCCCTCCGGTGTTGTACGCGTAGTAGAGGCCGTTGCCGACGACGGCGAGGGACGTGACCGGGTACGCCGCGACCGCGATGTCGGTGGTCTTGGTGAGCGTGGTGGTGTCGATGACCGCGATGCTGCCGGACGTCTCGGCGGCGAACACGGAGATGCCGTCGGCGCTGGGTGTGAGCGCCTTCGCGCCGAACACCCCCGCGATCGTGGTGTTCAGGGTTCCGTCCTCGTTGTAGACCAGGACGCTGTTGCTGTCGGCGACGAAGAGGTGACCGTTCGCCGAGGTGATCGAGTTGGGGGCGGTGGCACCGGTGAGGGGGTAGGTGCCCACGGTTGCCGGGAGGGTGCCGGCGTGCGCCGCCGGGGCGGCGAGCGCGAGGAGGGTGGCGGCGAGAGCGGTGCTGGTGACGGCGGCGGAAGCCTTGCTGCGGTGTGAGGTCACGGATCCTCTTGGGTTCGGGCACAGCGGTGCCGTGGCTGATGTCGTGGGGATCCGTGTGGCACTCACGAGTACGTGCCAGGTCGAGCTCTGACCCCCGTCGGGAGATGGCATCGGCCGTTCGGGCCAGGAGTTGAGGCCGACCGCACGGCGAGTTTGCGCCAAGGGGCGGTGGCGGACCGGGCGGTGCGACTCGGCAGTTCCGCTGACGGCTGTGGCGGGCCCCGACTGATGGCACAGCGACTGCAACCAGGGCCCGGGACTCGTTGCCCTCTGCGCGACCGAGCCGCTGATCCGCTCCGATCCGGTGGCCAGGGGCGGGGTCGAACCGCCGACCTTCCGATTTT
>CAWAKP010000002.1:0-5747 GCA_963782665.1 uncultured Actinomycetota bacterium
ATCAGGCGGCGTCGACGGCGAAGCCCCCCACAGATCGGCGGGGGGCTTCGCCGTTCCCGCCCGGCGGCGGACGCCCTGACGTCTCGCGGCCGCCGGACCGGTCGTCACGACGACACGGTGAATGGCGTCATGGGCGCCACCTGCGGCGCGGGCGACTTCCGCGTGATCGACGCCCCCGACCGGTTCCGTCAGCAGCGACGTCATGCGATTGATTCCGCGCAGATCTACACCGATCGCGAACGCGTGTCTACGCTTGACCCGTGCCGGACGAGTTCGAGCAGGAGCTGCTCACCGACATCTCCGCGGCCGAAGAGTTCGGCGAGCACGAGCTCGCCGCCGAGTGGCGGCTGGAGCTGCGCAGCTACCGCGCCGCGAAGGAACAAGCCGCCCAGGACGACGCGATGTGGCAGGGCAGCACCTCCGACGGTCGGCGTTCGACGCTCGACCGACTGCGCCCAGACCTGTCCTGAAGCCTCGGCGCGGGCGGACGCAACGACGTCGGTAGGGACGGGTCGCTCCGCCATCCGCGATCTGGTCTGCTGGGTGAGGTGCTTCGCGCGCCCGACGGCGGTGGTGGACAGGCACCACGGCAACAGGACTACTCCTTCGGCGTCGCCCGCCGATCCCAGCCGTGAAACAGCGAGCGGTCGCCGGCATCCCAGGCCTCGCGCAGCCCAGGCCTGCTCAAGTCCCAGTCCGGCCGGATCTCGCTGGTGGCCGCGCGCAGGTCGTGCCACAGGTCGTCGAGCGACGGACGGCCCCAGAACCAGTAGCCGTCGTAGACGCTGTGGATCACGAGGCCTGGCTTGAGCACGAAGGTGTGCGGCACCATCACGTCCCGGTCCGGGTCGGTGTACTCCCGGATGTCGAGCTCGCGCTGAACCCGGCGCTCGGTGTCGGACAAGAAGGGCCACTGAGCTCCGACCGCGAGGCGGAACTCCTGCATCGTGTGGTGCTCGTCGGTGGTGATGGTGGCGATCTGCGTGTAGGCAACGGCGATCTTCGACTGGAACGTCGCCAGCTCACGATGCTGCTGGTGCTCCTTGGGACAGTAGTGCCCGCGCGCCAGCGTCAGGATCATGGGATCGCGACCCTGCAGCTCGCTGAGGCTGCGCACGGTTCCTGTGTGGTCAGGAAGCGCGTAGTCGGGGAAGGTCCCTCCGGCGACGATGTCGGAGCGCATGACGATCACCTCCCTGGCCGCAGCCTGATGTCGCCGGTCAGCCGGCGACGAGCCGCGTCACGCCGCGGCGATGACGCGCGTCAGATCTTTGAGCCCTGCGACGTAGATCTCGGAGAATGTGGGGAACGGCTGGATGGTGTCGCGCAGGACCGCGAGCGGCACGCGTGCGCGGATGGCCAGCGTCGCCTGCTGCAGCCACTCGCCCGCTTCGGGCCCGAGCGCGTACGCGCCCGTGAGCACGTCGCCGTCGCTGAGCAGCGTGAGGAAGCCGTTGGACTCCGCGTACGCCCTGGTGTACGCCTCGGTCTTCGCCAGCTCGGACACAGGGACCGTGGCGCTGAAGCGTGCCTCGGTCGCACCCACCGCGGCGGCCTGCGGGTCTGTGTAGGTAGCACGCGGGACCGCTCGGTAGTCGGCCTCCCGCTGCTCGCCCAGGATGTTCGACGCGACCACCTCGCCCTGGTACTTGCCGACGTGGGTCAGCGGCCAGATGCCGGTCACGTCTCCGATGGCCCAGGTCCGCTCCGACACCTGCATCCGTGCGTCGACGGGTATCCCGTGCCCGTCTGCGGCGATGCCGAGCGTCTCGAGGCCGATGCCGTCGACGCGGGGGCGACGACCGGTGGCGACGAGCAGTCGGTCGCCGCGAACCTCGCGCCCGTTGCCCAGCACGAGCACGTAGTCGTCCCCGTCGCGGCGCGCCGCCGAAGCCTGCTGCCCGAGGACGACCTCGATCCCGTCGCGCCGCAGCACCTCGGCGAGGGCCTCGCCGAGCGGGGCGGGCTCGCGCGCGAGCAGGTGTTGTGCCGCCTCGACGACGGTCACGTCCCCGCCGAGGCGACTGACGATCTGCGCGATCTCGACACCGACCGGACCCCCACCGAGCACGATCAGGTGCTGCGGGACTGCCTGCATGCTGGTGGCCTCCCTGCTCCCCCAGATGCCGTCCAGCTCACGCAGTCCCGGGATCGGCGGGGTGACGGGATCGGCGCCGGTGGCCACCACGACGTGTGTGGAGGTGTGGGTCACGCCGTCGACCTCGACGACACCGACCCCGGCGAGTCGACCGGTGCCACGCAGCAGGTCGATGCCGTTGCTCTTGAGCCAGCCCTCCTGCCCCGCGTCGGACCAGTTCGACACCATGAAGTCGCGCCAGGCGAACACGGCGGCCACGTCGACGTCCGCCGTGGCGGCGGCCTCACGTGCGGCGTGCACCGTCTCGCCCGGCCGAAGCAGGGTCTTCGACGGGATGCAGGCCCAGTAGGAGCACTCGCCTCCGACCAGCTCGCGCTCGACGACGGCCACCCGGAGACCGCCTTCGGCGAGCGCACCCGCGCAGTGCTCACCAGGGGAACCGGCCCCCAGCACGATCACGTCGTAGTCGGTGGTCATGTCGGCAGCTCCGCCCCCGACTGCTCGCGGACGAGGAAGTCGGCGTACCAGACCGGCCAGTCGGGATCGGCCTGCCCCGTCCGCGCCTCGTGCTCGCCGTGCGCCGCCGCCGCGCGCCGCAACGCCGCGGCGAGATCGGCCGCAGAGGCAAACGCGGTCGACGCAGGGTCGACACGACCGGGGAGGCGGGTCGTGACCTCTTGGAGCAACCAGGTGTTCCCGTCCGGGTCGCTGAGCGAGGCGAACGAGCTGTAGCTGCCGTCGTCCGGTCCTCGCCCGACGACGCGGCCCGGCGCGTCGGCCCCACCGAATCGACAGGCGAACCCGGTGTCGCAGTGGAAGACATCGGTGATGTCGAGGTCGTTCTTGGCCAGCTCGTCTCGTACGGACGCAAGGTCGGACACGACCAGGTAGGCGGACTGGAGCGAGCCCGGCGGCGCCGACGTGAGGTTCGTCCCGAACTGGACCGAGCACGCGGAGCCGGGTGGGGTCATCTGCACCAGGCGGAAGTCAGCGCCGGACGCCACGTCCGCGTCGAGCCGCCAGCCCAGTCCGGAGTAGAACGTCTTCGCACGGTCGACGTCCGAGACGGGGACGACCACCACTTCCAGCTTCATGTCGAGGACCGGCGGCTCCGCGGTCTCTCGTGCCTCGTGGTTCTCCTGCACGCTGCTCATGGGACCCTCCGGGGGAGGTGACGGTGAAGTGTCTTCCGTGGCGCATCCGCGCGTTCCCTGGTTCACCGTCATCGACAGCGACGGCTCCACCGATCGACATACTGCCCCGGTCCTCCCATGGCTGCCAAGGGGATCACCGGCGACGCTTCCTCGGCGCGGGGTTCGCACCTAGCGTGTCTGCCCTAGGTGCTGCACGCGGGGTGGAAGGTGGTCGGACCGGATGACCCAGCGCGTCGGGACGTTGGTGTCGGTCAACGTCGGGATGCCGCGCGAGGTCGAGTGGCAAGGACGCATCGTCCTCACCGGGATATGGAAGGACGCGATGCCCGGTCCCCGCCTGGTCCGTCGTCTCAACGTCGACGGGGACGGTCA
Organism: uncultured Actinomycetota bacterium; assembly: GCA_963782665.1. Taxonomy (GTDB): domain Bacteria; phylum Actinomycetota; class Actinomycetes; order S36-B12; family CAIYMF01; genus Longivirga. The sequence continues at coordinate 3,625 of CAWAKP010000002.1, forward strand.
GGGCGACCGCGCTGGCCACGGCGGCGAGCAGCGGGCCGTGTACGTCTACCAGCTCGGCTCGTACGACCACTGGCGCGACCAGCTTCGAAGGGACGACTTCGTCCACGGACAATTCGGCGAGAACTTCACGGTGGACGGCCTCGGCGACGACGAGGTGTGCATCGGCGACCGCTACCGGATCGGCTCGGCCACGTTCGAAGTCACCCAGCCGCGGGTGACGTGCTACCGCATCGGCATCCGCATGCGCGAGCCTCGCATGGCTGCCCTCCTCACCGGGCAGGGCCGGCCCGGCTTCTACCTGCGCGTCCTCGACGAGGGGATCGTCGAGGCTGGTGACGACATCGTCAGGGTCGCGGAAGGACCGGAGCAGATGACGGTGGCGTCGATCAACGCGCTGTTGTACGTCGACCGTCGCCCTGACCCCGACAGCCTGGAGCGTGCGCTGAGGATCCCGGCGCTCAGTCCCGGCTGGAGGGAGTCGCTGACGGCGCTGCTGGAGCAGTGGCGCGACGGCGCACCCGTCGGCGGAAACGCGGGGCTGACCCGGGTCGTGGACCCACCCGCGTGGCCCGGCTTCCGGCTGATGCGGCTCGTCGCGAAGCACCCGGAGAGCGCGACCGCTCTGTCGCTCGAGCTCGAACCGGACGACGCGGAGCCCTTGGCGCCCGGACTCGCGGGACAGTTCGTCACGCTCAAGCTGGAGCCGGGGGACGACGCACCCGCACTGGTGCGCAGCTACTCGCTGTCGGCACCGACACGCGGGAACCGGTATCGGATCACGGTGAAGGTGGATCCGCACGGCGCTGCGGGCACCTACCTGCGCGACAACGTCGACGTCGGTCAGCGCATCAAGGTCGCGGCGCCGCGCGGACAGTTCACCCTCGATCGCGGTGTGCAGCCTGTCGTGCTGATGAGCGCCGGTATCGGCGTGACGCCGGTGCTCGCCATGTTGTACGCGCTGCACGAGCAACGGTCGACTCGCGACATCTGGTGGTTGCACGGCGCCCGCAACTCGTCCGAGCACGCGTTCGCTGAGGAGGCGCGACACCTCCTTGCGACGTTGCCGAACGCCCACATCCGGCTCTGGTACAGCGATCCCGGCCCCGACGATCGGATCGGCACCGAGTACGACTCAGTCGGACATATGACTGCCGACGCCGTCATCGCAACGGGGGTGCCGACGGCAGGCGAGTTCTACCTGTGCGGGCCACCGTCGTTCATGGGTGCGCTCGGGGAGGGTCTGCGGGCCCTCGGCGTGCCGGCGGGTCGCGTGCACGAGGAAGCGTTCGGTGCCGAGGCGAGCATCACCCCGGGAATCGCCGCGCGTGCCCTACGCCCACCGCACGTACCCGGCGGTGCACCCGGGACCGGACCGCTGGTGTCCTTCGTGCGGAGCGGGCTCAGCGTCCCCTGGAGCGATGCGTACGCGAGCGTCCTCGAGCTCGCAGAGGCGTGCGATGTGCCCGTGCGGTGGTCGTGCCGCACCGGCGTCTGCCACACGTGCGAGACGGGGCTGCTCGACGGCGTGGTCGCCTACGAGCCCGAACCACTGGAACCCCCCGCGGCGGGCACCCTGCTGATCTGCTGCTCCCTGCCGAGCGCGGACATCGCCGTCGATCTCTGAGCGCCACATGGCGCTCGCGCCGTGCGACCCCTTGGCAGGCGTGCACGATGAGCCGAGGATGGCACCGATGAGCCCATCGATACGTGCACGTCGGCTCGGGACGCCGTCCCCGACCGCGTCCACCGCCGCGAGCCTCGGTGAGGACACGGTCAGACACCTTCGACCGAGGAGATTCGATGGATGACATGCACCGCCAGATCGACGAGCTGATCGCTGCCGAGCACCGGCTGCGGGAAGGGCCGATGGACGACGAACGGCGCGCCGAGCTCGTGGACGTGGAGAAGCGCCTCGACCAGATATGGGACCTCCTCCGCCAGCGCGACGCCCGCCGCCATGCGGGTGGCGACCCTGACGGGGCGCAGCCCCGACCGGTGAACGAGGTCGAGTCGTATCTGCAGTAGGCCCAGCACCGACATCGCGCTCCGGCAGGATCCGAACGCCAGCGCGAGGCACTGCGGGTGCCGGTCACGACAAGCCCTCGCGGTGTGCTCCTTGTCTG
>CAWAKP010000003.1:0-274589 GCA_963782665.1 uncultured Actinomycetota bacterium
AGCTCTATCGACACATGGCGTGCGCTCAATGGCGCACGATCGCGCGGGCTTTGGCCTAGTTCTGGGCGGCCCGGGTTCGTGGTCAGCGGACGCTGAACTGTTCCCAGCGGATCTGACTGCGGGGGATGCCCTGGTGCCGGAAGCCGTCTGCCATGGCCGTCATCATCGCCGGCGGTCCGCACATGTAGACCGAGGCGCGGGAGGGATCGGCGATGTCGGCGGTGGCCTGGTCGGCGGTGAGATAGCCGTCGATGCTGGAGTCGACCAGGTGGAGTCGGAGGTTGGGGTGCGCCTGGGTGGCGGCGGTGATCTCGTCGAGGTAGATGGCCTCGGCGGCGTGGTTCACCGCGTAGTAGAAGGAGACATCTCGGTCGAAGTTCTCGGGCAGGGACCGGATCCAGCTGATGAACGGTGTGATCCCTACCCCGCCGGCGATCCAGATCTGCTGCTGACCGCCGTGGCGGTAGTCGAACGCGCCGAAGGGTCCGGCGATCTTGGCAGGGGTTCCGGGTTGGAGGTTCTCGCGCAGGTCACGGGTGTAGTCGCCGAGGGCTCGGATCGACACCTCGAGACGGCCGTCGGACGGTGCGCTGGCGACCGTGAACGGGTGGCGTTCCCAGCCGTTCGTGCCTCCGAACGCGAGGAAGATGAACTGGCCGGGCTCGAACGTGAGGCCCGGTCCGTCCGGCTCGAGGAACACGTCGATGGTGACGTCGTTGGGACGTTGGACCTCCGCCACGACGTAGTCGTAGATCGGGACGACGAAGCGGGCGAGGAGCTCGCGATAGAGGTACGCGACCGTCCCGACGGCCCCGATGAGCAGATACGTCCACTTGAGAGTGGCCGACCGTGCGAGGACGGGATCGACCACGGCACCGTGCACGACGGCGGCGATGACGAACAGGCCGGTGAGGCGGTGCCCCGTCAGCCAGCGTTCGTGGCTCAGGGACGCGAGATGCCGGATGAACCGCGACCAGCGCGCGGCCTTGAGGCTGGGCGCCAACGCCCAGATCGAGAGGAGCACGAGGCCGAGCATCGCCAGGCTGCCCAGCTTCAGACCCAGCTGGGAGACGTCGCGCACGGGCGTGAGACCAGCGAGCGTGGGGTGCACGAGCATGATCACCACGCCGGTGACCGCGGTGTATCGGTGCCACCGGGCGACCCGATCGAGCCCGTCGAACGCTCGCTCGATCACCGGCAGGAGCGTGGCCAGGACCAGCGAGCACGTCAGCAGCAAGACCGCCTCGACACCGACGATCTCCCCGAAGTAGCGCCCCCACGGCTGATCAGCCGGGTGGAGCAGCACCCACAGCAGCAGATTCGCGAAGACCACGAGCGCGAGAATCGTCGTCCCCCACGTCGGCGACTCCAAGCGGTCCGACGCCTTCATCGGAGGTCCAACAGAATGATCCGCCGCATCAGTGATCCTCTGCGCCCCTCGGAGGTAGTGGTGCTGAAGGCTAGTCGTCCGGCCGACGGTGGCGGCTGCTCTTTGCCGAGAACTTCCTCGGCGCAACCGGCAACTCCGCGCGGCAGGTCGAGGCGAGCGAGAACTTCGGCTCGGCTGACCGTCCCGAACGGTCGCCAGCGAGATCAGAGTCTCCCAAACAGCTGCTCGACGATCGTCCCCAGGAACTTGCCGAGCAGGTTCCTACCTTCCGCCCTGAGATAGGGGCTTTGGGTTGGGTCGGGACGGTAAGGCGCTTCCTTCTGCGGTAGCGCCACCGGTTCGACGCCGTCACCGACCAGTGTCGGAAAGACAAGAATGTGGCGCTTCTTCCACATGCGCGTCCGAACCTTCGCATACCTCCTGCCTGCTTCGTCGGTCCAGACGCGCTCCACCACCGCAGCCGGGCCGTACATGGCAGCGACTTCCGCGACCTCCGCGCGAGTGGGCCTATCGGTCGGCATGGGTCCCCCAGATGGAGTTACGGCGCTCGTGCATCGCAGCACGTGCCCGCCTACTGATTCAAGAGGGGTCGCGATCGGCACATACCGAGCTCCCGCATCGCGACATGTGAGTGCCCTACAGAGCGTCCTGCTTGCGGCGTTGTGACGCACTTGTGGTGTCGGACCTGATTTGGGGAAGGGCAACGAGACGGCCGATCACCGCAGGACCGAGAAGCCTCGGCTCCAATCGCCCGCCGCTCACGCCGATGAGCGGTCGTGTCACTTCGCCCAGATAGACGCAAACTTTGAGCGGGGCTGCCGCGTGGCGGGAACGGTTCCTAGGCAGCGCCGACCTTCCTGGGCATCCGAACCAGCCGCACCCCGGTCACCAGCAGCCACACGACCCAGGCGAAGTAGCCGGGCACCCCCACGAACAGCAGGGCCGAGCCGTCCGCGATCGCGAGGCTGGCCGCCCCGGCGGCGATCGCCAGGCTCCCCCCGGCCACGCCAAGCAGACGCTGCCACGGCGGCGTCAGCCGACTCGCATGCGCCGCCAGCGCGGCGCCGATGAAGGTGGTGCCGAGCGCCGACAGCGCCAGAGCGAATGCTCCTGCATGCAGCTGCCAGACGAGCTTGAACAGCGGGTTCGGCTCGGCGAGCCCGCCGGCGGACAACACGACTCCGTCCCACAGAACGGCATAGAGCGCGAAGACCGCCGCAAGAGTCGCACCCGCGGCCACCGCGAGGCGCGACCAGTCGGCGCCCGCACCCCCGCGACGCCCGACCAGCCCGTGGAGACCGGTCACGAACACGAGCAGCAGCGGCAGGTTCAGCGCCTCCAGGCCGACCGCGATCTCGACCTGCACCCGGTGCTCGGCGTGGAAGGCGAGCACCTCCCTGATCGGGTCCCCGTATGCGGGCGCTCCGACCACCACCGCGTTCTGGATCGCCATCGACGCTGCCAGCGCGATCGCCGCCGCGCCCACGACCCGCTCCCCGAACGCATGCTGCTGGGACTCCACAGCTTCGCTTCTGTGCTGAGATCTCATCTCTTACTCCTTCGGTGCGGCCGGATGATCGGGACTCGCCCTCATCAGCGAACTGGGGATCCGCCCGGAGCTGGCGCTGGCGTGATCAGACGGTGATGACGAGCTTGCCGCGCACCTGGCCGGAAGCGAGCTGCCTCATGGCCTCCTGAGCCTGGCTGAGCGGATAGGTCCGCTCGACCGAGGGGACGAGCGTGCCGTCCTCGACCAGCGTCGCGAGACGCTCGAGGAACGAGTAGTGCTCCTTCGGCGGGACGAACCCCAACCGCTGCCGGATGAACGGTGAGACGACGAGGGCTCGCAGCTGGCGGTCCATGCCGCCGGTGAGCTGCCCGCCGTCCTCTCCGCCGACGATGACGGCGATGCCGTCCGCGGTGAGCGCCCTGCGCAGACGCGTTACCGAAGGGTTGCCGGCGATGTCGATGATCACGTCGTACGTCCTGCTTCCGTCGGCGAAGTCGTCGCGCGCGTAGTCGAGGACGTGGGCCGCGTCGAGGGAGCGCACGAGGTCGGCCTTGGCCGCGCTGCACACTCCGGTGACCTCCGCGCCGAGCGCCGTGGCGATCTGGACGGCGTAGGTCCCGACGCCGCCGGAGGCGCCCAGGACAAGAACGCGCTGCCCGGCTTCGACCCGGCCGACATCGGTGACGGCGCGCAGGGCGGTCGACCCGGAGACGCCGAGCGCCGCGGCTTGCTCATAGGTGAGACCCGAGGGCTTGTGGGCGAGCTTGTCCTCGCGGACGGCCGCGTACTCCGCGTACGCCCCCTTGCCGATGCCGAAAACGTCGTCGCCGACCTGGAAGCGGGTGACGTCGGCCCCGACTGCCACGACGGTGCCGGCGAGGTCGATCCCGGGGACCGCCGTCTTCGGACCGCGGAAGCCGAGGCCGAGACGCATCGCGTAGGGCAGACCGGCCATGAGGTGCCACGTGCCCCGGTCGAGGCCCGCCGCCCGCACGTTGACCAGCACCTGGCCTGCCTGGATCTCGGGATGGCTGATCTCCTCGAGCTTCCAGGTGTCCGCCGTCCCGTAGGTGCTCTGGGTGATCGCGCGCATGGTTCGTGCCGGTACCTCGACCGATGCCGCGTCGTGGCCGGTGCTGCGGGGGGCTGTGGTCGTCATGTCAGGTCCTTTGGGTCGGCGAGCCCTGTCGGACTCAGCATGCCTTACGGTGTAAGTTACGGATGCCAAGGTAGCCATACGTTGTAAGGTTGTCAATGGTGAGCTGCCCGGAACACACGAGAAGGTGAGCGAGCGACATGGCACGACAGGCGGCGGGCAAAGCCCGAAAGGTCCGCGAACCGGTGACCCGGGAGCGGGCGTTGCGGGCAGCTGTGGCGATCGCGGACGCCGAGGGCATCTCCGCGCTGACCATGCGGCGGTTGGCGACCGAGCTCGGGGTCGAGGCCATGTCGCTCTACCACCACGTCGCGAACAAGGACGAGGTCCTCGACGGCATCACCGACCTGGTGGTGAGCGAGATCCAGGTCCCGCCGAGCGGGACGGACTGGCGGACTGCGATGCGCGATCGTGCGAACTCCGCGCACGAGGTGCTGCTGGCCCATCCCTGGTCGGCGCTGCTGATCATGTCGCGGTTCAACATCGGTCCCGGCATGACCAGCTACCTCAACGCGACCTTCGGCCGGCTGCGCGAGGGCGGCTTCTCGATCCACGGGGCGCTCGACGCCTGGCACACCCTCGACAGCCACATCTTCGGCTTCACCTTGCAAGAGCTCCAGCTCCCGTTCGACGCTGCGGACAACGCACAGGTCTCTGCCGACGTGATCGAGCTGTTCGACCCGACCCAGTTCCCGTACGTCATCGAGGTGGTCACCGAGGTCAGCAAGACTGGTCGCGTCGAGCACTTCGAGTTCGGGCTCGACCTGATCCTCGACGGCCTCGAGCGGACCCTCGACCAGAAGGTCGCGGCCGTGCCACGCCGCAAGCCGCGTCGCTGACTGACCGGACCTCGAACGAACGATGCCCGTCCACCGACCCGCGTTCGTCGACACGGTGTAGCGGCTCACCACACTCCCCGGCGTCGAACAGGCGCTCCTGCGGCGCCGGACGCCCACGCGCGGCAGCCGACTGGGTCATGAGACGCGGCACCAGGTGCGAAACGGGCGTTCACCGAGCGAGCGCGAATGCCGGATATTGGTGCGCTTGCACACGCTCGGGCGGGTGAGTTGCCCCGGCGTTCGGCCGATCGAGTCAGAACCATGCTCCCTGCTTCTGGAGGTTCTGATGTCCGAGTCCGCCACCGTGATGATTCCCGAGCCGATGCCGATGTTCGGCCCGGTCCAGCTCGCTGCCGCCGGCTACCTGGCCCGGTACTCCGGGCGTACCCGCGACGCCTACGCCCTGGACCTCAAGACGTACTTCGCCTGGTGCGCCGCCCGGGGTACCGAGGTGTTCGAGATGACCCGGCCGCACGTCGAGGTCTACGTCCGGTGGATGGAGGAACAGCGCCACTACGCCCCGGCCACCACAGCCAGGCGGCTCTCGACCGTGGCCGGGTACTACCGGTTCGCTGTCATCGACGGCTACCTGGATCGCTCACCGGCCGAGTACGTGCGCCGCCCGCACGTCCCGGAGGAGTCCCAGGTTCTCGGACTGGACCGGATGCAGCTCGGTGCCCTGGTCGCGACCGCCCGAGCCTCCACCCCGGACGAGGCCGCCTTGATCACGATGCTCGGCCTGCTCGGGCTGCGCATCGGAGAAGCGTGCAGCGTCGACGTCGAGGACATGGGGACCGAGCGGGGGCACCGGACGCTGCACATCATCGGCAAGGGCAACAAGCCGGCGCTGATCCCGCTGCCCGTCCCGGTCGCCCGCACCCTCGACCTCGCCGCGGCCGAGCGCGTGAGTGGGCCGTTGCTGCGGACCCGAACCGGGCGCCGGATGGACCGCAACGCCGCCTCCCGCATCGTGCACCGACTCGCGAAACGGGCCGGCATCGAGCACCACGTCGGATGCCACGCCCTACGCCACGCCTTCATCACGGCCGCGCTCGACGCGGGCGTGCCGCTGCGCGACGTCCAGATCGCGGCACGTCACGCAGACCCTCGAACGACGACCCGCTACGACCGCGCGCGGGGCAACCTCGACCGACACGCCAACTACGTCGTTGCCGCGTTCATCGCCGGAGCCGCCTGACCCCCAGACAGTCGAATGAGCTCCCCGCAGCGCACCAATATCCGGCATTCGGCTCGGGTTCCCACTGTTGGGACTATCTTGCGCTGGTTGAGGATTATGGGTTCCCGCGATCGGCACCGTGGGCGGGGTGGAGGGTATGGCAGTGGGTCGTTCGCGCATTGTTCGTGCATGCACCTTGGCCGCTGCCGCGGCAACCCTGGCGGCGTGCGCTAGTTCCGCCTCGGGCGTCACCGGGACATCCCCCTCTGCCCAGTCGGGTTCAGACGCCCTTGCATTGATCCTCGCCCGAGGGACCGTGCTGCTGCCCACAGACCCGGGCTACCCGCCGCAATCGTTCGCCGTCAAGGGCGCAACCCGTTCCGCGACCACCAAGTGCGCGGCCAATCAACTCACCGGAGCGGAGGTCGACGGCTACGACGTCGCGGCCGGCAAGCTTTTCGCCCAGAAGCTCGGCGTCGAGCCCTGCTTCACCGTACCGACGTGGACTGAGATGCTTGCCGGACACTGGAGTGGCCGGGCGGACATTGCGTTCGCGTCAATCGGCATAACCCCCTCACGCATGAATGAGCTCTACTTCACCCAGCCCTACTATGCGATGCCCGAGAAGTTCTTCGTCCGGTCCGGCGGCGCCTTCAGCCGCGTGGAGGAGTTGTCGGGCAAGCAGGTGGGTGCGTGCACGGGCTGTTTTGCCGACCTGTACCTCCAAGGCACGCTCGTTGTCCCGGCAGAACACGTCGCGTTCACCGTTCGCCACGCCAAGATCGCGCGATACGACGTCGAGCGGAACGGTCTGGCGGCTGTCGCGGCCGGCAAACTCGACGCCTTCCTCTGCTCGGTCATCGTCGGTCAGCAGGCGATCGCGCAAGGTCTCGCGCTGACTGCGCTGGACCCTCCCCCCTATGTCGCATACATCGGAGGTGCGGTCGATCGGAACTCCGGACTCGACGTCCGGTCACTGATTGCGCGGGCGAACGACATCATGGGCACCGCCGACACCGACGGGTCGCTCGCTGCTCTGTCGACCAAGTACTTCGGTGGTGACTTCGCCACCGCCGCCGGTGCCTTCGACCTCGCAGCGACCAAGCAAACGATGCCGTGACCACTCACGGTGCAGCCGACACATCGTTGCCCTGACCGGTTGAACCCACCGACGGTGGCCCGCGTCGCAAGATGTGCGCGCTACGTGCCGATAGAACTCGCATCGTCGTCGTGCGAAAGACTGCACGTGCGACTCATGAAGCATCCGAGACCTCGGGGGACTCAATGAAGCAGTTGCTTCGCACGACGGTCGCGGTCGGCTCGGCAGGATGCCTCTTGCTTGCTGCCTCGTACTGGCTTCCTGAGATGCGTCCCGGCGAAGCCGTGGGAGCCAACGTCGGAGCGGGTGCGATCTTCGGGCTGGGCCTGCTTGCGTCAGTGATCGGCATCGGGCTCGGCATCTTCGGCGCGGTCACGCGGAGTGGGGCTCGCGGGACCTTCGTCCTGGCGGCCGCCGCAGTCGCTGCAGTGGCCGTCGGCGTGTTCGTCGTCGGTTCCGCCCAATACGCCTGACACCCACCGCCCCGATGTGCCGATCGCGCTCGCCCCTGTTGTGGTCGGAACCGGCGTAGCGCTCGCCGTGGTTGACCGCGTACCGGCAGACTGTCGCTCATGGTGCTCACGGGGGAACCGGAAGCCGAGGCGAGGTCTACGGTCGGGCGAACGGCCTGGGTCGTCGCGATTGTCGTAGCCGTGGCGATAGTTGGCGCAACTGTCGTCCTCGTTGCGCGGTGGACCCAGCAGCACGATTCGGCGGATCAGCACTCGGCGACCGTCGACTGGGGTGACGTGGTGTTGGCACCCAACTCGGTCGTGCGTAACGAAGCATCGGGTCAAGATCTAGACGAGCCTGTGACCTTCTGGGCGAGGCGGGTCACGGCACCGGCTGGTGCATCGAGTGCAGTGCTGTCGGCGTACGACGATCGGTTCCAGGCTGCGGGCTGGACCCTGCACGAGACCATCGCGGGACCGACGGGCGATGCTCCGACTCGGTTGTGCTGGACACGGCCGCACAACGGTGAAACGCAGGTTGCCGATCTGCGCACTGTCGACTCCAACGAGGCCTCCGCTGTGCCGGGTGAACTGGAGATCATCTTGTCCAGCTGGGGCACATCGAATCTTGGCCCTCGGTGCGGTGACGCGGGAGGATTCGTCACCTGGCCGCAGCCGGAGAAGCCCGCCGCGTAGCGGTGCGTATGTGCCGATAGGACTCGACCAGCGGTCGGGACCGAGGCATCCTGTCGTCGTGGAGGGCGGAGTCGACTCACGAGTCTCGCGGCGCTGGGAATCGAAGCCGCGTCAGACGTTCTGGCGGTCGGGCAACCTGCTAAGCGTTGGGTTGGTGCTCACGGTCTTCGCATGGCCCAGCGTGCTGAGTAGTGGCTGGCGGCGATGACCAGTTCAGACAAGCTCAATGCCGCGCTGTGGGCGATCGGCTCAACCGTCGTGGCGGTCATAGGCACCGGCTACTTCGTCATCTTCTTCCGCCGCCCGGTCTACCGGAGCTGGGACGACTACGAGGCCGCACTGAGCTCGTGGGAACTGGACCACTGATCGCGCCGATGTGCCGATAGAGCTCGCGAAGCATGCGACCGTCCGGGCAGTCTGTGTCCATGCATCGGGGCTGCCGGCGATACGCGGCGTTGTGGCCGTGCTCTGCTTGACGGCCTGTGCCAGTCCCAGCGCTGCCGAGAAGGCGCACGCGAACGCCGTCTCGCAAGCGGAGACCAGCCGCCGTCACCTCGAGGCGCTGGTGCCGTTCGACAACGTGCCTTTGTCGGAGGATCTGGCTCGGCGTGCGCTCGTGCCCGGCGGTGTCGTCCTCTCGGCGTCGGGCGCGAACATGGACGCGGAGGTCGAAGCCAAGTTCATCGGCACTGGATGGAGTGAGAGCTTCGAGCCGACGCGCACGGACCTGCCCTTCTGTCTTCGCTTCACCCGGCATGACGGGTCCCACGGGTTCGCTGTGGTCGAAATGGGGTCGTGTCCCTGACGGGAACGGACGCCCCGAAGTGCCGGGGTGCATCGCCTTCCCACGATGAGAGGGGCATCCTTGGCCGTGAAGCGTTCGTCGAGCGACGGTCCTGCTCGTGGTCCCGCCTCAACCCGAAGGAGCGCAATCGTGAGCACCCAGAACGGTCCCAACTGGTATCCGAGCAAACAGTTCACCTACACGCCGGACGTTCCCGGAGCGCCTGCGTACACCGAAGCTGCGCCATCGACAGCGGCGGCGCCTGCACCGACCCAACCAGGCGGAGTGCGACGTTTCGTCAAGAAGCTCTTTCGGCGGGGCGAGACGAAATAGTCAGCGCGACACGGCCATGACTCGAGCGAGCATGTGACTCACCTCGGCGCACCGAGCAGATGTGCGCCGATCGCGCTCGTCCAAGGTAGCGAGCAAGTGTTCATCTTCGACGGTGCGAAGCTGATGGCGTCAAGAACCGCCGGCACCGGTCAACACCGGCTGACCTCAAGAGCGAGCGGTCATCGTCACGGTCGGCGTGGCTAGGGTGGGGGCGTAGAGGGAGCGGAGATGAGTCGCCACTCCAGCGAGGTGGCCTTCACCCCGGCTGTTCGCCAGGCCCAGTCTCACTACGGCAGCCGACGCTCGATGGCACCCGGGCGGTTCAGGCCGCGCGACGAAGCAGTGCCACCACGAGCAGGGCGGCGGAGAAGACGGTCGACGCCACCGCCAGACCGAGGTAGATGCCGAGGCTGACCTGCGGGTCGGCCTGGGCGGTGCAGTTCTCACCGCAGCTTGTGCCCATCGAGCTGGCGAAGGATCGCGCGAAGAGCAGCCACATGTACGCACCCAGCACAGCGAGTCCGACGCACCCGACCACGGCCCCGATGCCTGTCTCTTCCTCGACCTGGTTCGTAGTCATCTCGTCCCCTCGAGTCATTCACCTCTTACGAGAGTAGCCACGCACGCCACACCCGGAGTGCCCTTCCCTGCGAGGCCGACGTGCCGACAGGGTGCCGCGTCGCAGGGCGCTGAAGTGCGGCTACCGCTGGCCTTCGTCACCATCGAACCGGCAGTCGGCGGCGCGTCACCGGACTCGACGTAGCGAGTCCGTAATGGTCCTGGACCAACGTGTCCACACTGAACGCCGGGAACACGGAACGCGACGGGGAAGTCATGACGTACGAGGACGGGCAAGTCGTCAACGGACACCAGTTCAACGCGGCGACCAACTCCTGGGAACCTGTCCCAGCGACGCCGCCGGCACCTAAGGGATCTGTCCCAGGTCCCTGCTCGCAGTGTGGTGGGGTGTCGCCGCTCCGGCGAGTGCCACGGGTGATCGACTGGCTGGGCGGTGTGTTGATGTTGGGCTGCTACGTGCTGGTTGCCCAGCTGACGAACAACGCGGCCTACCGGAACTTCGGGATCTCGGGCAGCGCGCTGCTCGGGGCCGCCATTGGCCTTGCGGTTTCGTATCCGATCATCTCAACGCGACGGTATCGGTGTGTCGAGTGTGGAGCGGAGCAACGCAAGCCCTCGACGAAGACGGCGTGACCCCACGTCGGCGTTGACCTTCGGCGCGGACCGCTGCGACGATCACCGTCGGGGGTGGCATGGACGACGATGTGGTGGAGCGCCGGTTGACCAGGCCTGATGGCCGCGTGGTTGCCTGGCTGGAGTGCTGCGTTGCCCACGGCGTACCGGTCCTCAAGATCCCTGGCACTCCTGGGGCACGCTGGGACATCCGCGAGGATCGCTCGGACTGGATCTCTCGCGGCCTGCGGATGATCTCGACGGAGCGTCCCGGGTTCGGCGCCTCCACCCGATTGCCTGGGCGTGCGTTCCGCGAGCACTCTGACGATCTGGCGGCGATCCTCGACGCGACCCGCGTCGATCGCGCCTACATCTACGGAGGCAGCGGAGCTTCAGCACACATCCTGTCCTTCCTGTCCCGCCATCCAGACCGTGCTGTCGCCGCGACAATCCTGGTCGGCGCTGCACCGCTCGACGTGAGCGAGGTCGACGGGATGATCGAGATCAATCGCACGGAGTGGCATCTCATGCAGCACGGCGACCGTGAGACTGTGCGCGCCAACCTACGTCCCTACTGGGAGGAATCGCTCGCCGATCCGCTGGCGGGAGTGCGGGAAGTGCTGGACGGAGGACCTGACCAGGACCGTGCCGTGCTGCAGGACGAGCGATGGCTGGCCGGGATCGAGCGAGCCGTCCGTGAGGCACTCTCGACCGAGGAGAACTTCGAGGCCTGGATCGACGAGTCGTTCGCGCTGACGCTCAGGTGGGACGACATAGATCTCACGAGCATCACGACGTCCATCACCTGGTACCACGGCCGCGGTGACACCACCGCGCCGTTCAGCGCGGCACAGCGCCTCGTCTCACAACTGCGGACCGCGCGGCTCGTCGAGGTCCCCGACGCCGGGCACTTCGCCGGCTTCGACCGACAGGGCGACCTCCTCGACGAGCTCCTCTCCCGCACCTGACGAGCGAGGCGTGTTCACGCGGTCGCGTGTCACGGAGTTCTCCGGCAGCGATGTGGATCCGGTCATAGCGTGGCGGCATGACCGGAACCGATCGGGAGTCCCTTCGTGCGTTGGCCGAGGACGGCGACGAGCAGGCGGCCGATCGCCTCGCCACCCTTGCCGCGCGGGATGGGGACGTCGAGACGCTGAAGTACCTCGTCGACGCCGGGAACGAGCTGGCGGGCGACCTGCTCTCGACGCGGGCCGCGGATCGAGGTGACCTGGAGACGTTGGAGTACCTGATCGACCGCGGCGTCGAGTCGGCAGCCGACCGGCGAGCCACGATCGCCTCGCAGGCCGGAGATGCCGTCACGCTTCGGCGGCTCGCGGACGAAGGCAGCGAGGTCGCACAGACGCTGCTGGACGGCGTCATCAACGACACGGAGTAGGCGGGCGGAGTGCCTGCGGGGCCGCCGGCCAAGAGGACCAGACAGGGGGAAGGCGTCAGTTGATGTCGAACTCGTTGCCCTCGGGGTCCCGCATACCCATCGCGTAGTGATCGAGGCCTTCGGCGGTCAAGGCTCCCGTCGGCACGGCCCCGAGGTCCGTCAGCCGACGCGCCTCGGCGTCGACCCGCTGCCTGCGTGTGTCCAGCGGGTCCGACCGGGCACCGCTGACGTGGATGTCGAGGTGGAGCCGGTTCTTCACCACCTTGGGGTCCGGCTCCACCCGGAACCAGATACGCGGGCCGTCACCGAGCGGATCGATGATGCTGTCGACCCCCACTCCCCAGTCGCTCTCGGGAAGTCCGATGTCGCGCCTCCAGTCGTCCCACGTGGCGAATCCTTCGGGGGGCGGTTCCAGCACATAGCCCAGGGCGGCCGCCCAGAAGCGGGCTTGCGGCTCGGGTTCCGTGCAGTCGACGACGAGCTGGAAGCGGGTGGGCATCGTGGACTCGCATGCGCTCGTAGTGGTCAGGGCAGGACGAGTGTGCCAGCGGCCACCCACCCTGCACGAGCACGGCGAACGGCTCGTCGGCTGTATGCCGAAGCATCCTCGCGAGCAGCTCGCCCTACACTCGCGTGAACGCCGGCGCTGGGGGCATCGATGGACCTGCCACTGCTCGAGGACGACCTCGGCTCGCTCGAGTTCATCGAGCCTCGCAACGTCGTCGACAGCATGGACATGCCGACCCGGGTGGTGTTCTGCTTCTTCACCGAGATCATCGACGCGATCGCTGCGCGTGCTGATGCGCGCGTCGTCGACACGTTGACGTGGGCCCACGGACCGCACCGCGTGATCGAGATCGAGCACCGCGGGAAGCGTCTCGCCGTCGTGCACGCCGGTGTCGGCGCGCCGCTGGCCGGCGGACTGCTCGAGGAGGTGATCGCACTCGGCGGACGGTCGTTCGTCGCCGTCGGCGGCGCCGGCTCGCTGGTGCCGGAGCTGGTGATGGGGCACGTCGTGGTCGTCGACTCGGCGATACGCGACGAGGGCACGTCCTTCCACTACCTCGCTCCGTCTCGGGTCATCGAGGCCGACCCCGTGCTCGTCGCATCGGTCGAGGCCACACTGGTCGCCGCGGACGTGCCCTTCGTCACCGGTCGCACCTGGACCACCGACGGCGTCTACCGCGAAGCGCGCACCCGCGTCGCCCGTCGCGTCGAGCAGGACCGGTGCCTCACCGTCGAGATGGAGGCGTCGGCGCTCATGGCCGTCGCGGCGTACCGAGGAGTGCGACTCGTCTCTCTGCTGTACGCCGGCGACTCGCTGGCCGCCGATGTCTGGGACCACCGCGGGTGGCACAGCGCGTACGCCGTTCGCGAGGGGCTGTTCTGGCTCGCGGCGGACGCCGCCCTCGACCTGCCCGCCGACTGACGGCAGCGTCCGAGGTCGACGCCGCGAGCGCCCGCGCCGCGACGCCGTGTGCTGCACCGAGAGTGGCCTGCTGGGCCGAACGGGTGACCGTCTCCCGTGTGGCGGTCACAGTTGCGATGCGATCGGTCACCCGTTCGCGCGTGGCTCGTGGACACTCCGCTGAGGGTCGCCTTACTTTGGCCGGTGTGCTGTGGGCGGAGTTTCTTCCCAACCTGCTCATCGGCCTTCGGGAGGGGCTCGAGGCGGGGCTCGTCGTCACGATCCTCGTCAGTGCTGTTCGCCGTGCCGATCCGGAGCGGTCGCTCGCTGCTGTCTGGGTCGGGGTCACCGCCGCCATCGTCGTGAGCCTGTCGCTCGGCGCGGTGCTCACGTACACCAGCGCCTCGATGTCGCCGAACGCCCAGGCGACGATCGGCGGCGTCCTCAGCCTCATCACCGTGGCGCTCGTGACGTGGATGGTCTTCTGGCTGCGGCGTCCCGAGCGTCCCTCGTCCGGCGTGCTGGGCGGGAACGTCGGTGCGGCACTCACCGTCGGAGGGACGGCGCTCGTCCTGACGGTCTTCTTCGCCGTCGGCCGCGAAGGACTCGAGTCCGCGCTGTTCGTCTGGACCAACGCACGTGCAGCGGGCAGCAACGCGGCACCCATCGCCGGTGCCGTCACCGGCTTCCTCCTCGCCCTGCTGCTCTGCATCGCGCTGTACCGGCAGCTCGGTCGCGTCGACCTCACCGGGTTCCTCGCCCTCGCGGGTGTCGTCCTGCTCGTCCTCGCCGCCGGTGCCCTCGCCCACGGCGTCGGCGACCTGCAGGAGGCCGGCGTCCTGCCGACCAGCTCGTCTCCGGCTGTCGACGTCTCCGGCGCACTTCGGCCCGGCACCTGGTGGGTCGAGACGATCCGCGGCATCACCAACCTCACGCCGCGCCTGACCTGGCTGCAGGTGATCGCCTACGTCGCCTACCTCGCGATCACCGTGCCGCTGCTGCTCCTGCCTGCACGTCGCGCCTCCGCGACCGCCGCCGTGGCGACACTCCTGGCGCCGCTGTCCGTGGACGCAGCACCGACGTCGGAAGCACCGAGCTCGACGATGCCCGCCGTGCTCACGGTGCAGGACGTGCTCGACGACACCGACACCGACGACCTCACGCTCGACGACATCGGATCGGACGACGCGGAGCTCGACGACGAGGAGCGGGCGCGTCGTGCTCCCTGGCTGGTCGGCGTCGCGGCACTCACGGCTCCGATCCTGGTGGCGTCGTTGGTGATCGGGCTCGACGGCCTGTCCCGGCCCACTGGTTCGGTGGCAACGGCCTCGCCCGTCCACGTGACCGACGACTCGTGCGCCGCCGGCTGGTCCGCGCCCCCGGCCGGCCAGGCCAAGTTCGCCGTCACCAACTTCTCCGGGCATGCGGTCGACGTCGAGCTGATCGTCGCGGACGGATCCGCGGTCGCCGGTGAGATCGAGGTGCTCGGACCCGGGTCCACCCGAGAGCTCGCCGTGACGGTGCCCAGCCAGCGCTACCGCTGGGTGTGCGCCTACGACGGGCTGCCCACTCGCACGTCGCCGATCGGTTCGGTGCACGGGAGCGGCAAGGTGCGCAGCGTCTCCGTGCCGACGGTGCGCGCCGCCGACCTGGCCCCCGCCATGGCCGACTACCGCGCCTACGTCGGCACGACGCTGGTCACCTTGCAGGGCGAGATCGCCGCGATGAGGTCGGACCTGGAACGCGGCGACGCGACCCGCGCCAAGGTCCACTGGCTCACGGCGCACCTGATGTACCACCGGATCGGCGCCGCGTACGACGCGTTCGGTGACGTCGGGCGCGCAGTCGACGGCCTGGCGCAGGGTCTGCCGCACGGCGTGAACGATCCGGACTTCCGCGGGTTCCACAAGATCGAGCACGACCTGTGGGGAGGCGCGGATCCACGCACGATCGTTCCCGCCGTAGAGGCGCTTCGTCGCAACGTCGCCGTCCTGAGCGCCAAGCTGCCCACGTTCACCTTCGACCCCAAGGTCGTGCCGCTGCGCGCGCAGGAGATCCTCGAGGACGCCGCGCGCTTCGAGCTCACCGGGCAGGACGACTACGGCAGCGGCACGAGCCTCGCCTCGACGTTCGCGGACACCGAGGGGACGGCCACCTTGCTGCAGATGCTGCACCCCGCTGCTCGAGCGGCAGTCGCCCGGCCTCGTGGCGCGCGCGACCGCGCAGCTCGACGAGCTGCGCGCGACGCTCGCGCAGGCTGCGGGCGGACGGCGCGTGGCCGGCCGTGGAGCGGCTCACCCGCGACGAGCGGCACGCGGTGAACGCCACGACCGGGCAGGTGCTCGAGACGCTGTCGGTCATCCCCGAGCTGCTCGAGGTGCGGGCATGACCGGGCGGACGTCGGGACGGCCCGGCGACAGCGGCTCGGCCTCGGGAGGGCCGGTCAACCGTCGCGCGTTCCTCAAGGGCGCCGGCGTCCTCGGTGCGGCGACCGTCGCCTCGGCAGCCGCGGGCTCGGCGCCGGCGTCGGCCGGCGACCTCGACCGCACGGCCGAGTCGCTCCAGTCCGTGCCGTTCCACGGCGAGCACCAGGCTGGGATCCTCACGACGCAGCAGCGTGCCGCGACGTTCGCCGTGTTCGACGTGACGGCCACGGATCGGGCCGACCTCGCCGTGCTGTTCCGGACGCTCACCGAGCAGGCGCGCTTCCTCACCGAGGGCGGCGTCCCCTTCGACAACGGCCTCGGCGCACCGCCTGCCGACTCCGGAGTCCTGGGACCCGTGGTGCCGCCCGACGGGCTGACCATCACGATCGGGCTCGGCGCGTCGCTGTTCGACTCGAGGTACGGGCTCGCCGCCGACAAGCCGCGCTACCTCGTCCCGATGCGCACGTTCCCCAACGACAACCTGGACCCGGGCGAGTGCCACGGCGACCTCTCCGTCCAGATCTGCGCCGCGTCGACCGACACCGTCGTCCACGCCCTGCGGCTCATCGCGAAGAACACCCGCGGCCACATGCAGCTGCGCTACCGCGTCGACGGCTTCGTGTCGACGCCGCGGCCCACGGGCGCCCCTCGCAACCTGCTCGGGTTCAAGGACGGCATCGCGCAGCCGCCGTTCGACGACCCGACCGTCGCCGACGAGCTGCTGTGGACGGGGAACGACGAACCAGCCTGGGCGGTCGGCGGCAGCTACCAGGTCATCAGGATCATCCGCATGTTCGTCGAGTTCTGGGACCGCATCTCCCTGGCCGAGCAGGAGCGGATGATGGGCCGCCGTCGCGACTCCGGCGCACCGCTGGACGGAACGCTCGAGACCGATGAGCCCGACTACGCCAAGGATCCCGCGGGCAAGGTGATCGGCCTCGACGCCCACATCCGACTGTCGAACCCGCGCACGCACGAGACGGACCCGTCGCGGATCTGGCGGCGCGGCTACAACTACGACCGCGGCATCGACACCAACGGCAACCTCGACATGGGGCTGCTCTTCGCGTGCTACCAGCGCAACCCGATCAAGCAGTTCGAGGCGACGCAGACCCGCCTCGTCAACGAACCGCTCGTCGACTACGTGAGCCCCACCGGTGGTGGCTACTTCTTCGCGCTGCCCGGCGTGCGCGACGCGTCGGACTGGTACGCCAGCCGCTTGCTCGGCTGAGTCGACCTCGCGCCGACGCCCTCACGCGCGTTCGAGCACCTCGGACGCCGCGCTCCACCCGCACATCCCGTGCACGCCACCGCCGGGCGGCGTCGACGCCGAGCACAGGTAGAGCCCGTCGACCGGTGTGCGCCACGGCGACAGCGACGGGACGGGCCGGGTGAGCAGCTGTCGCCAGTCACCGGCACCGCCCGAGATGTCGCCGCCGATCTCGTTGGCGTTGTGGGCTTCGAGCGCCGCCGTGTCCATCGTGTGCCGCGCCAGCACGAGGTCGCGGAAGCCCGGCGCCGCCTCCTCGATCATCGAGTCGATGCGCGACGCCATGTCGACGCGCGAGCCGTTCGGCACGTGGCAGTAGGCCCAGAGCGTGTGCTTTCCGGCCGGCGCGCGGGTCGGGTCGGCCTGAGACGCCTGCACCACGAGGACGTACGGCCGCTCGGGGTGCCCGCCGCGCGCCACCTCGGCCTCGCCGGCCGCGATCTCGCCGGCCGTCCCGCCGAGGTGCACCGTGCCGGCGTCGGCGACCTCCGGATCGCGCCACGGCACCGGGCCGTCGAGAGCGTAGTCGACCTTGAAGACACCCGAGCCGTAGCGGAACGCGAGCAGCTTGTCCCGGTAGGACGCCGGAAGCACGTCGCCGGCGACCGCCGCCACCTGTCGGGGTGTCAGGTCGAGCAGGACGGCGCGGGTGCTCGGCAGGTCGGTCAGGGAGGCGACTGGCGACGACGTCACGACGTCGCCACCGAGCTTCTCGATACGCGCCACCAGCGCGTCGGCGATCGACTGCGAGCCGCCGACCGCCACCGGCCACCCGCCCGCATGGGCGAGGCCGGCGAGGAGCATCCCGTACGCCGAGGTGCCGGCTGACTCGAGAGGAAGGATCGCGTGGGCGCTGCAGCCCGCGAACAGCGCGCGCGCCTTCTCGCCGCGGAATGCCGTGCGGCCCAAGGCCGATGCGGGCCACAGCCCGAGAGCGCCGTAGCCCGCGAGCGCCACCGGGTGCAGGGGTGGCAGACGCAGCGGCTCGAGGATCGAGTCGACGAGGCCGCCGCGTCCGTGCGCCACGCCGCCGAGCACGAACGACCAGGCCCGACCGTCGCGGCCCAGCCCACGTGCCGTCCCGGCGAGATCGCGATGGAGGAAGGCGGTGCCGCCCTCCAGCGGGTGCGCCAGCGGGATGCGCGGGTGCGCGAACTCGAGGCCCTCCCGGTCGAGCTGCAGCGCGCGGAACGCGCGCGACGCCTGCGCGAGCGCGTGCACCGACGAGCACACGTCGTGACGGAAGCCGGGCAGGGTGAGCTCCTCGGTGCGCAGCCCACCGCCGGAGACCGCCTGCGCCTCCAGCACCAGGACGCGCATCCCGGCGGTGGCGAGGCGCGCCGCCGCGACGAGCCCGTTGGGCCCGGCGCCCACGACGACCGCGTCGTACTCGGGAGTGGCCGACCCACTTCCGCCGCCGAGCGGCGACGCGCTCACGGGGTGCGGTCCACGACGTGCAGCCCCACGTGCGCGGGCCCGACCGTGGCTCGGACGGCGGCGATCAGCCCCGCCGACACCTGGTCAGGGTCCGCGACGTCGCGGAGCTGCCGGCCGAAGGCCTCGACGGTGGCTGCTGCATCGAAGTACTCACGGTCGAACCGTCGGTCGACCCGGACGCGCACGCGGTGCAGGAGCGGTCGGAAGACGGCCGCCGCGGTCAGCGTGGCGGCAGCGACTCCCCACGCAGACGTCTGCGGAGGGAGCAGCCGAGTCGTCGCCGTCACGATGCCAAGGTAGACCGCGAGCGCGACACCGGTGACGACGGCGTACGACACGGTCCGGCTGACCAGCCGGTCGATGTCGTAGAGCCGGTAGCGCAGGATCGCGACCCCGCACGCGAGCGGGATCAACGGGAACAACGAAGCGAACACGTCGGTGTTGTAGTCGGGCAGGAACGCGATGGTCGGGATCCACACCGCCATCGCCACGACGACGGCGGCGAGGAACCAACGGATCTGCAGTCGCTCGACGCCGCGAGCCCGGTGGTAGCGGATGGCCACCGAGACGACGGACACCGCGAACAGCAGAATCACCATCGGTCCGAGTACGTCGCTGTACAGGACGAGCAGTCGTCCCCCGTCGACGAGCTGGAGCGGATGCTCCAGGCCGGGGAAGTTCGCATCAGCGGGATTCCCGCTCGCGGGGTGGCCGAAGTTCTGGTCCGAGACGGCGACGACGATGGCGCTCGCAGCGCTGACGGTGACCGCCGCGGCTCCGACCCAGCGCCACCGTCTGGAGAGGAAGTGACCGTCAGGGAACAGCAGGAACACGTACATGATCGGCAGTGCCACGAGCTCGACGTAGATGAGACTGAACCAGCCTGCCCACACGGCGTACGTCGGAGCGGCCGCGCCCAAGGACGCTGCCCCCACGCCGATCACCTTGCAGAGGATGCCGACCGCGCTCCCGACGCCCGCCACGAGGAACACCCAGCCCACGGCGTTCGACGGTCGGCGAGCGACGATGGCGATCCCGACGAGGCCGTAGCACAGCACTACCGGCAGGAACTCCAGGTCGCCGGCGTCCTGACCGGAGTGCAGGCACAGGGCGACGGCGAGCGCTGAACCGCCGACCACGATCACGAACGAGCAGACGAGCAGCCAGGTCAGCGGCCGGCCGAACCGCGGCGTCATGGTGCGGGCACATCCGTCGAGCTGCGACGGTCGGCCAGCCACACGGTGGCCGAAGTGGGCAGCACCGTCCGGTCCACCACCGACAGGAGCTCCGCGAGCGCCGCGTCGGGGTCGGTCTCGGACCGCAGCCTCTCCCCGAACTGGTCGACCACGAGCAGCGCGTCGTACTTCTGCCGGTCGAAGCGTCGATCCACCCGCGTCTGCACGCGACGCAGCAGCGGGCTGAAGACGGCGGCGGCGGCCAGGGTGGCGACAGCGACCGGCAGGGCCGAGGTCTTGTCCGGCAGAAGGGTCGAGACGAACGCGACCACCGCGGCGTACGTCGCCAGCACCAGCGCCGTCACGATCGTGTACGACGCCGTTCGGCTCACGAGCCGGTCGATGTCGTACAGCCGGTAGCGCAGGATCGCCACACCCATGACCAGTGGCAGCATCGCCAGGCCGAGCGCGAGCAGCCCGTTGCTCACCAAAGACCCGATGCGGCGAGCTGCCGATGACCGGACCGAGCGCGGCGCCGAGCAGCAGCGCGCCGACCAGGCACGCGGCCCCGTAGCCGAACCAGCGGACCTGCTCACGCTCGACGCCGTGGGTACGGCGCCCTCGGCGAACGAGGGCGACGGCGGCAACCGCCGTGAGCAGCACCACCGCGACCTGCAGGATCAGGTTGCTCACCCAGTCGTTCGGATCCCCGAATCGGTCCATGAAAGCGGGAGCGATCGGGTTGGTCACGCGGGTGTGGTCGAGGGCGGAGCCGACGTACTGGGCGATCCCGTTGGTCACCACGAAGACGAGGCACAGCGCACCCGTGGCCCACCCGACGAGACGCCAGCGCGCGGACGCGTACAGGCCGGACGGGAACACCAGGATGGGGAAGGTGGCCGACACGGCGACCAGCGGCAGCCAGAGCACGTTCTGCACCCACGCGGCCGCCCACCGCCCACGCCGAGCCGAGCTCGTGGTGGTTGACGGCCACGCCGGTGAGGGTCTGCGCCAGCCCGAAGACCCCGCCGAGCGCGGCCGCCAGCATGAACCACCACGCGATCGAGTTGCTCGGCTGGCGCCTCAGGACGGTGTAGCCGACGGCCGCGTAGGCGGCGTACCCGAAGGCCACCAGCTGCTGGGCGTTGGACTGCCCGTAACGAAGCTCGACCCAGAGGATCCCGAGCCCGCCCGCGACGAAGACCGCGAGGTAGGCGGTCGCGGCGACCAGCCGCATCCGGTCGCTCACTGGGTCTCCTGCCACCACAAGCCGACCGATTCCGGAGCGACGGTGGAGCTGATCACGCCGACCAGGTCCGCCGCGGTCGCGGTCGGGTCCACGTGCGTGCGCAGCCGGTGCGCGAACTCCTCGACGGTGCGGGCGGCGTCGTACCTCGCCCGGTCGAACCGGCGGTCGACCCGCTGCTGGACCTGCCTCAGGACTGGACGGAACACCGCAGCCGCCGCGAGGGTGGCGGCGGCGACCGGGAGGGCCGATGACTTGTCGGGCAGCAGCGTCGTGACCAAGCCGACGACCAGTCCGTACGTCGCGCCGACGACGAGCGACACGGCCGCGTAGGACGCCGTGCGGCTGATCACCCGGTCGATGTCGTAGAGGTGGTAGCGCAGGATCGCCACCGCGCACGAGACCGGGATGAGCAGGAACGCGACGAAGGCCACGGCGGCGCTCAGTACTGGCGATCCGTCGCTCACGACTCCGGCGAGGATGTTGAGGGGCAGGAACAGCACGGCGGCCAGAGCGAACCAGCGCAGCTGCAGTCGTTCGACCCCGTCGGAGCGGCGGTACTCGAGCACCATCGCGAAGACGCGAGCCAGGCCGCTCAGCAGCACGACGACCGCAGCGACGGCGAAGACGGTGCCCCCGATGCGCCACATCTCCCACGGCAGGCCCACCGACAACGGGTTTGCGGTGAGCACCGTGAAGTCGCTGTTGAGAGGGACGTAGCGGCCCGTGGCGGCCGCGAGCTCCATGGTGACGATCCCGACGACCGACGCCCACAGCACGATCCACCAGCGCCGGGTCGACGGGGGGCTGGGGAAGAGCAGCACAGTCATGGTCGTGCTCAGGCACACCAGCACCATCCAGTAGGCACTCAGGAAGATGACGGCCGCGAGCAGGACGCCGGAGAGCGGAACGGTGACGACCACCGGATCAGCGCTCGGAAGCGGCTGGGGCAGGTGCATCGGCCCGAGCTCGCGCAGCACGTACGCCGAGGCCACCAGCTGCACCGACGTGAGCGCGCCGACGAGCAGGAACACCCACCCGAGCGGCGTGCCGGGCCGACGCCAGGTGATGACCGCACCCACGGCGCCATAGGCCAGGAACACCGGCACGATGGAGGAGTCCAGGGTGACGGGGACTTGCATCAGGGCAGCCGCAGGCAGCGCGAGCGCGGTCAGCACAACCAGAGCCCACCAGCCGACACGCGCCGGCGCGGAGCGGCCGGTCACGACTGCCCCGCCCTCAGCCAGATGCTGGTGGTGGACGGCTCGAGGGAGCGACGCGTCACTGCGAGGAGCTCATGCTCGACCACACCGAGGTCGACCTCGTCCGTGAGCCGCGCCCCGAAACCCTCGACCGCGCGCTGCCCGTCGAACCTCTGCCGGTTGAACCGTCGATCGACCGCGCCCTGCACCCTGTGCAGCAGCGGTCGGAACAGCGCGGCGGCGGCGAGCGTCGACCCGGCGACGACCAGGGTCGGCTGCGAGCCGAGAAGCCTGGTCACCGAGGTCACGATCACGACGTACACCAGCAGGACGGCGGCCGTCACGATCGCGTACGACACCGTACGACTGACCACGCGATCCAGCTCGTACAGTCCGTGACGCAGCACGGCGATCGCCAGCCCGAGCGGGAACAGGAGCAGCGCGGTCGCCCACACGACGTCACCACCATGGACGGTCACCGAAGGCAGCGGCATCGTGACGACGATCAGCAGCGGCGTGCCGATGGCGCCCGCGATGGCCCAGCCGGAACGGCGTCGTCCCTCGGGGTCGGAGATCCACCAGCGCCGGACGAGGCTCACGACCCCCAGACCGATGCAGACCAGGGCGCCGGCCAGGGCGACCTGGGACACACCTTGGAGCAGCATGCGAAGGCCGGCCGGAGCCAAGCGCGACGCCGTCGGGGTAGCCCGGCAGCGAGTCGAGCCCTGGCGGGCCTTCCGGTTCGAACTGGGGACCGGCGAGGAACTGCGCGACTACCGCCACGATGCCGATCGCAAGGAGGCCGACCACGACCCGACGCCAACGGGCGTTGATCGCGTAGCCGTCGGGCGCGACGAGAAGGATGACCGCCGCGGCCGCGACGACGCCGTCCTGCGCCCCGGCGAAGGTGCCGCCCGCCAGGGCGATCGCCGGGAGCGGCCAGCCGTGGGCCGCACCGGTCAGGGCCGCGGTTCCACCGATGCCCTGGATGGCGGAGAGGACCGGCACCGCGAGCATGATCGGCCCGATGGGGTTGCGCGGGACGCGCAGCGTGATGACGATCCCGACCGCGGCATAGGCCAGTCCTCCCACCGTCGACTCGAGCCAGTACGGGTACGAGTACGGCTGTCCCGACGTCCACTCCCACACGACGACGGCGTCGAAGACGGCGATGCCGACGACCGCGAGCGCCACGACGGTGAGCGCGATGCGCGACCTCCGACCCGTGGGCTCAGCCATCGGACCGGCCTGCGGTCCACAGCGCAACGGTGGCCGGAGCAAGCACGGTGTGGGTGACGGAGACGAGCTGCGCCCTCGCGTGCTCGGGATCGACCTCGTCGACGAGGCTCGCGCCGAACGCGTCGACGGCGCGCTGCCCGTCCACCTTCTCCCGGTTGAAGCGACGATCGACGGCGCCCTGCACGCGACGGAGCAACGGCCGGAAGAGCGCAGCGGCCGCGAGCGTCGCAGCGGCGATCACGAGGGTCGACTGCGAGCCGACGAGAGCGGAGGCGGAGGTGACGATCGCGACGTACACAGCGACGACGCAGGCCGTCACGAGCGCATAGGACGCCGTCCGGCTGATGATGCGGTCGATGTCGTAGAGCCGGTAGCGCATGATCGCGACGCCGCACGCGATGGGAAGTGCAGTCACGGACAGGGAGAAGAGCAGGTCGCTGATGCCACCGCCGTTGGGATCCACCACGGTCTGGAGGGCGAAGATCACGACGAACACAGCTGCCGCGAACCCGAACCAGCGCAGCTGCAGTCGCACCACGGGCGTGGCATGCCGTGCGCGCACGATGAGCGACGAGGCGGACGCCACGATGAGCAGGCCGCCGATCGCCGTCGCGATCGTCGTCAGCGTTCCGGTGGCCGACCACAGGGTGCTGGACGCCTCGCCGAGGCCGAGGGGATTGGGGATGCGGCGATGCGCCCGGCTGTTCTCGTCGCCGAGCAGCAAGGTGGGGTAGAGCGCGGAGGTCAGCGCAACGACGGCGACGGCGGCCGCCGACACCGCGAGCACCGGCCGCCATCGTCGTGACGGCAGCCCGTCGGGATACACGAGGAACAGCAGTCCCGTGAGCGTCCAGAACAGCGGGAACCACAGCCACGAGTAGAACCATGCTCCGACGACGCCCCACCACGGCACGGGCTGTCCGGGCAGCGGCGCCTCGACGAAGGCGGCGACCGACAGCGAGTTGCCCATCCCCACGAGACCGGCCATCGCGCCGCCCGAGAGAAGCACCCAGCCGACGGGGTTCACCGGTCGCCGCCACGCGATGAAGGCACCTACGGCCGTGCAGGTGAGCTGGGGGATGACGAAGGACTGGTTCTGCAGGTTGTGCGAGTGGGGGATCGCGAGGAGCGATCCCCCGACGGAGAGGACGATCAGCGCCCACCACGCGGTGCGCACGGCTAGGCGGCTCACCGCTTCTCCTCGTTCACCCAGAGCGACACGGACTCCGGCTGCAGCGTCCGACGGGTCACGTCGATGAGCTCGGACTCGGCGCGCTCGTCGTCGACCTCGTCGGTGAGGCGGCTGCCGAACTCCGCGACCGCCGCCTGGGCGTCGACCTTCTCGCGGTTGAAGCGCCGGTCGACGACACGTTGCACGCGTCGCAGCAGCGGGCGGAAGAGCGCGGCGGCGGCGAGGGTGGCGGCCGCGACGGTCAGCGTCGACGCCGAACCGACCAGCCGTGTCACCGACGTGACGATCCCGGCGTAGAGGAGAAGAAGGGCCCCGGTCACGACCGCGTACGACGCGGTGCGGCTGATGATCCGGTCGATGTCGTAGAGCCGGTAGCGCAGGATCGCGATCCCGCACGACACGGGGACGAAGGCGATCACCACGCCCTGCAGGGTGTCCCCCGCCCACGAAGGCAGGCGCGAGACCACGAAGTCGAGCGCGTACGTGACGAGGACGAGGCTCCCGGCCAGCACCAGCCACTGCAGCTGCTTGCGCTCCACCCCGCGGGATCGCCAGAAGCGGACCACCACGTGCGCGACCGACAGGAACGCCGTGGCCACACCGATGACGGCGATCGCGTTGAAGATCGTCGTGCTCTCGATGTCGAACAGCCCCCACCGGTGCACGAACGGGAGCGCGAACGGATTCGTGGCGATGACGGCACAGCTCGGCTTGCCCTCCGGGCCGCACAGCACCTGCAGATCGTGGTCGCTCCCGATGCCCACGACCGGTCGCGCGAAGGCGCCCAGCAGCGTGAGCAGGACGACGGCCACCGCGTTCACGGCGAACACCGGCCGCCAGCCACGCATCGGCCGACCGCCCGGGAAGAGGAACAGCGTCCAGGCGATCGCGAGATCGAGCAGCGCGTAGAACGTCCACGAGTTCAGCCACGCCCCGAGCGTCGCCCACCACGGCAGCCCTTCGAGGAGCAGCGGGTGCTCCCAGGTCGGCGGTGGCGTGCCCGCGGGCACGAACTCGACGAAGGCCCGGTGCGTCAGCTCGTTCCCGAGAACGGGCAGTGCGCCGAGCAGCGCCACCCCGAGGAAGACCCAGCCCACCGCGTTGCCGGGCTGGCGGCCGGTGACGACCACTCCGACGGCGAGGTAGGCGGCGACCGCGATGAAGATGAGCGGGTTCTGCTGCTGCACGAAGGCCGGGATGCCGCCGACGACGCACACGGTCACGACGGCGAGCACCGTGACGCGCAGGACCCGCAGCACCGTGGTCCGGTGGCTGCGGGTCTCGGCGTCGGTCGTCGCCGTGCTCACCGACGTCCTCCTAGGCGCGGGCTCGGACGGCGCGCACGGGGGTGGTGACGACATGCAGGGCGGACTTGATGCCGGAGTTGTGCCGGACGTTGGTCCAGTTGTGCCACAGCCTCTTGCGGTCGACGCACGTGGTCGTCTCGGTGACGAGCGCCTCGGCGACGCCGTGGTCGCGCGCGAGGTTGCGCAGGGTGTCGGCCCAGAAGACGTCCTCCTTGCGCTTCATGACCGGCCAGCCCAGCTCGTAGAGCGGGTCGCTCGGCCGCATGAGCATCTTCACCTCCGCCACCGTCGAGCCCGTGTCGCTCTCGATCGCACCGAACGTGATCCAGCCGGCGAACATGTGACCTTCGGGGCACATGAACGTGAAGCACTCCTCGTCGGAGTACAGGACGAAGATGCCGGTCGAGATCGTGAGTCCCGCCCCGGAGGCGAGCGCGATGGGGTTGACCGTGCCGGGTGTCATCCCGGTGAGCGCGAGGTGCATCGTCGCGCTCTTGGGCCAGTACCGGGGGAAGCGCTCCTTCCAGTCCGCCACGACCTGCTCGACCGTCGTCCCCGTCCCGAGGTCGGTGGCGTATCGGCGTTGCCAGAGGCGCCCGAAGCCCTGCTGCGCGCCCGCAGGTCGGCGTCCGCTGATGTTGAAGCCGGCCTTGGCGACGTCGTCGGTGACGCTCAGCCGATCGATCTTCGCGGCCCAGTTCGAGTCGTCCTTCGATGCGTTCATGGTGCCCCCTCGTGCGGGTCGGCCTACAGGGCCGCGACCGCCGTCTGCTCGTCGGGATGCAACGAGATCGCCTCGTCGAGACGGGTCAGCTCGAAGATCTGCTGGTAGTGGTCGGAGAGGCCGCACGCGGCCAGCTTCTGCTTCTGCCTGTTGGCCCGCACGAGGAGCGTCACGAGCATCCCGATGCCGCCGCTGTTCATGTACTCGAGCCCGGTGAAGTTGAGCACCAGCCCCTGCGTGCCGGGGGTGCTGGCGCGCTCGTACGCGTCCATGAGCGCCCCCTCGCAGTGCGAGGTGACCTCACCGCCGATGTCGACGACGGCGACGCGTGGCGTCGCGTGACGGACGTCCATGGTGGCGACGGGCAGTTCCATCTGGATCCCCCTGGGATTGGGCGGGAAGGTCACGAACGAGTGGTGCCGGACAGCGCGGCATCGACGTCGGGATAGACCGCGATGAAGTCCGAGAGCCGGGTGATCGAGAAGATCCGCTGGTAGTGGTCGGTGAGGCCGGTGGCCAGCACCTTGCGGTCGTCGGCCCGCGCGCGACCGAGCAGCCCGACGATGAGCGCGATGCCGGTCGAGTTGATGTAGTCGACGGCCGTGAAGTCCAGCAGCACCGGCTCAGGACCCGTCTCGTGCACGGTGTCGTACGCCGTGGTCAGCGCGGCAAGCGCCTCCCGATCGATCTGCCCGCTCAGGGCGATGACCGTGACCGGCGGATCACCCTGGACACGCACCTCGTAGGTCGCAGCCATCACGAGTCTCCTTCGATGGTGAGTCCGAGAACGACGGTGTGCCGCTGTCCGACGACGACGTGCTCGACGGAATCGACCATGTTCTCGATGAGGAACAGTCCCCAGCCGCGCGGCGTCTGGAGGCCGGCGAGCTTGAGGTCGAGATCCGGTTCGACCGGATCGATGTCAGGGCGGACGCCGCCCAGGTCGGTGACGCTGACCTCGATGAGGCCGGGACGGTGACGCACCGCGATGTCGACGGGCACCTCGCCACGGCTGTGGTTGCCGTGCTCGATCGCGTTCATCGCGGTCTCGGCGACGGCTGTGCTCAGCCGTTGCCGCTCGTCCTCGGTCAGCCGTACGTCGCTGACCGCATCGAGGACCCGTCGTACGACGTCGCGCTCGTTGCCCTGGTCGCTCGCGACCGAGAACGTGATGAGCTCGCGCGCGAACGATCCGGACTCGCGCAGACCAGCGCCGCCGAGACGCTCGAGGGCGACCATCGTGATGTCGTCCTCCTGCTCGATGTCGGGCCCGGTGAACCGCGCGAGCTCCGTGACGCACAGGTCGGCGAGCTCGACGGCGGACGTCGCCATGCCCACGACGCCGGCGGTGCGCGGGAAGCCGAACATCTCGCCCTCCCCGTTGTGCTGCTCGGTGAGGCCGTCGCTGTAGAGAAGCAGCTGCTCACCCGGATCGATGACCGCCGTCGCCTCCTCGTAGACGATCCCCGGCATGAGCCCGAGCGGCATGCCGGTCGCGCGGAGCTCGCGTACCTGGCCGTCGCCGGCGCGGACGTACGGGAGGTTGTGGCCGGCGTTGGCGAACACGACGTTCCCGGAACCGACCTCGAGCACCATCACCAGGCAGGTGACGAACATGTGGGCGGGGATGTCGACGCACAGCAGCTCGTTCACGCGCGCGAGGACCGCGCCCGGCGAGACGAGCCGCGGCCCGGTCTCGCGCAGCAGCGCGTGCGTCGACGCCATCACGAGGGCGGCCGGCACGCCCTTGTCGGTCACGTCCCCGACGACGACCATGACGCGACCGTCCGGGAGCGAGATGAAGTCGTAGAAGTCCCCGCCGATGGTGCGCGCCGGCCGGTAGAACGCCGCGACGTCCCAGGTCGGGAGGTCGGGAAGGTCGCTGGGCAGGAACTGCTGCTGGATGAGCTGGGCGACCTTGAGCTCCTGGTCGAGCCGCTCGCGGTCACGTGCCTCGACCTGCTGCTGGCGGACGAGCTGCCCGAGCCGCAGGGCGGGGGCGGCGTAGCGCGCCAGCGAGTCGAGCAGCTGCCGGTCGTCCTTGCTGTAGCCGCGCTCGGACAGCCGGGCGCCGAGCTGGAGCAGTCCGACCAGCTCGCCGTTGGTGACCAGCGGTACGACGAGCACGATGCCGGCCGCCCGCATGGCATCGAGTGCCGGCGACTCGAGGGTGAGGGTCGAGAGCTCGACCGCTCCTGGCGAGGCCGTGAAGTAGCGGATGATCGGGTCGTTCGGCGCGATCTCGACGGAGACGTCCGTGCGCTCGGGAGGCGCGGGCACGGGGCTCAGCCCGCCCGCCGCGACCACGGCGCCACCGCGAGCGCTTGTCGCTGGTCGTCACCAGCATCGGGCGTCGCCCACGAGCTCCGGCCTCGCCGTAGGGCACCTCGGCCGCCGCCATCACGCACCTACCCGGTACGGGACCGACACACTGAGCGAACGATCGGTCATGTCGTCCCCCTCGTCGCTGAACGCGCCCGCCTGCTGACGAGTGGGATCCTCTGCCCCGTGCGTTCCGACATCGTTACGGCGCGGACTCGATCGCCGCAGTTGGGACCGTAACGACTCCGATTGGCCCGTGCGGGCATTACGGTGCGGGTCGTGACCTCCCGGGGGAAGGATGGTGCGGGCGCGGACGCCCTGCGCCTCACGCTGTTCGGACCCCCGCTCGTAGCGCGCGGTGGCGCGCCGGTCACCTTCGACACCCGCAAGGCGATCGCGGTGCTGGCCCGCCTCGCCGTCGGCCGGCGTCCCGTGCCACGTTCCGCGGTCGCGGCGCTGCTGTGGCCCGACGCCGACGACGAGCGCGCGCGGTCGGCCTTGCGCCGCACGCTGTCGGTGGCCGGGGCCGTGGGTCCGGCGCTCGTCGTCGACCGCACGACGGTCGCGCTCGACCCCACGCTCACGTGGAGCGACGTCGAGGAGTTCGAGGCGTCGGCTGCGTCCGACGAGCCGGCGCGCCTCCGGCGTGCGGCCGACCTCGCGGGTGACCGCTTCCTCGCCGGGTTCGCGCTCCGCGACGCACCCGAGTTCGACGACTGGCAGGCGACCGTGGACGAGTCGCTTCGCCTCACCCTGGGCAGCGTGCTCGACCGCCTCGTCGCCGCGGAGCAGGCCGACGGGGAGCTCGTCTCCGCGCTGGCCGACGCCCGGCGCCGGCTCGAGCTCGATCCGCTGCACGAGCCGGCCCACCAGACGCTCATCCGGCTGCTCGCCTGGACCGGCGACCGATCCGGGGCCATGGCGCAGTACCGGTCCTGCGTACGCGTGCTCGACCGCGAGCTCGGCGTCGCGCCCCTGCCCGAGACCGAGGCTCTCTACGTCGCGATCCGCGAGGGCTCCCTCGACCTCCCACCGAGCTCGCCGGTGGTGGTCAGCCGCGCGGTCGACGACCGGGCCGTTCGTCCTCGGCACCCGCTCGTCGGACGCGATGCGGTGCTCGAGCGGCTGGCCGGCATGCCCGGCGGACAGGTCGCCGGTCTCGTGGCCGAGCCAGGCTTCGGGCGCACCGCGACGCTCGACGCCGTCGTCGACGAGATCGGCCGTTCCCGTCCGGTCGTGGCCGTGCGCTGTCACGAAGCCGAACGCGGTCTCGCGTTCGGTGTCGCCACCGACGTCGTACGCCGACTGGTCGAGGCACGGCCCGGCGTCCTCGACTCCCTCGGCGTCGCCGACAACCGGGAGCTGGGCCGCCTGCTCCCCGGACTCGGCCACAGCGACGTCGACCCCATCGACAGCCCGGGCGCGCGTACCCGGCTCTTCGACACGATCGTCCGGCTCGTCGCGGCTGTGCTGGGATCGTCCGCGACACGGCCCGGGCTGCTCGCGGTCGACGACGCGCACTGGGCCGATCCGGCGTCCGCGGACCTGCTCGGCTACCTCGCGCGGCGTACACCCGGGCACGCCCTCGTGCTGCTCACCTGGCCGACGGACGGCGAGCCGGCCGCGCTGCGCGGCGCCGACGTCGAGCGGGTCACCCTGGGGCCGCTCGGTCCCGATGACGTCGCGACGCTGCTCACCGCTCTCGGGGCAGGCGCCCCGCCGCCGGAGCTCGACCGGCTCGTGCAGCGCAGCGGCGGCTCGCCCCGCGTGCTGCACGAGTGGGTGCTGGCTCGTTCCGGGGGCGACGACCCTGCCACGCACGAGATCGCCGACCTGGTGCGGGCCCGGCTCGCACAGGCGCCCGAGACGACCCGTCAGGTGGTCACCGCGGCAGCCGTGCTCGGCGCCGAGTCCGACGCCGCGCTGCTGCGGATGACGAGCGGTCGCGCCGACAGCGAGGTGGTCGACGCGATCGAGGACGCGGTCGACCGCGGCCTGCTCGTCGAGCTGACCGACGTGGGTAGGTACGACGTCCCCTACGACGGCGTCCGCGAGATCGTCCTCGCCGCGACCGGTGACGCCCGCCGTCGGCTGCTGCACGGCCGTGCCGCCGATGCCTTGACCCCCAGGCACTCCCGGGATCCAGGCGCAACGCCGGCCGCCCTGGTCGCGCGACATCTCGGAGCCGCCGGGCGCGACGACGAGGCGGCGGAGTGGCACTGGCGCGCCGCCCACGAGGCCCGCGACCTGTGGGCGCACACCGAGGCGCTGGCCGAGCTCGACGCGGCCGTGGCGCTGGGCTGGGCGTCGGCCGACGTGCATCGGGAGCGGGGCGAGACCCTCGTGGCGCTAGGGCGCTACCGCGACGCGCTCGACGCGTACGAGCGTGCCGCCGCACTGACGGACGAGCCGTGCGACCTCGCCTCGCTCGAGCACGACCTCGCCGACGTCCATCAGCGCCTCGGCGCCTGGAGCATCTCGCGCGCCCACCTGGAGTCGGCGCTCGACCTGCTCGGTCGGGACGGGTGCGACCACGACGGCGTGCTCACCGCGCGAGCGACCGCGGACCTCGCCCTGCTGATGCAGCGCGAGGGGCAGCACGCGGATGCCTCGCGCACGGCGACAGCTGCCCGCGACCTGGCCGAGGCCACCGGCGATGCCGCCGCGCTCGCCCAGTCGCACAACGTCCTCGGCGTGCTCGCCGCCGACTCCGGCGACCGGTCGACCGCGCGAGTCCACCTCCTGCGCAGCCGCGAGTACGCCGACACCCTGCGCGACCCCTCCCTCGCCGTCGCCGGGCTCAACAACCTCGCCCGGGTGCTCGCGAGCGACGGCGACACCGAGACCGCGCTCGTGCTGAGCCGGACCGCCCTCGACCTGGGCACGCGCCAGGGTGATCGGCACCGTCTCGCGGCGCTGCACACGAACTACGCCGACCTGCTCCACGCTGCCGGCGACGAGGCGGCCGCGGTCGACCACCTCAAGCGCGCCGCAGAGCTGTTCGCCGACGTCGACCGCGACGACGAACGCCGCCCGGAGATCTGGAAGCTCGTGGCGTGGTGACCCGCGGTCGTCGCGTGAGGGCCGCGGGTCGCGTCAGCGACCCCGGCGCAGGGTGCCGATGCCGAACACGGTCATGCCCAAGGAGAGCAGCAGCCCGACGCCCGCCAGAGGCGTGACCTCGCGGCTCCAGCCGCCCGCGGTGAGCGCATGGCGTGACGGCCCTCCGGTCACGTAGCCGTTGAGCATCACAGCGCCGATCCCGGTGAGGGCGAGGGCGGCGGGCACGCTCGGGCGACGCATCAGACAGCTCGTCGCCGTCATCTGCACGGCCATCAGCAGCAACGGCTGCGAGACACCGGTGCCGAGGTACCACGAGTCGCGCGGGACGTCGTCGCCACGACGCCGGATTCCGACGTAGGGCAGGTCGACGGCGAGCCCCTGCTCGACGGCGTAGCGCAGAGCCACCGTGCTGGTCACCATCTGCGCGGCCGAGCAGGCGACGAGCCCGACCCTCGCGACGGTCATCGCGCACCGCCCGCGTGCGAGGAGTGCGTCGGGTCGCTGCCCGCTTCGTCGCTCGCCTGGCCGGCCGCGCGCACGAGGCCGGCGACGTAGGCACCGAGCGCGGCCACGCCCAGCACCGCCATCGACAGCGAGAGCACGTCGGTGCCGTAGGTCTCGAGGAAGAAGTGACCCGACA
This sequence comes from uncultured Actinomycetota bacterium, assembly GCA_963782665.1. Lineage (GTDB taxonomy): Bacteria > Actinomycetota > Actinomycetes > S36-B12 > CAIYMF01 > Longivirga. Next base: position 32,675 of record CAWAKP010000003.1, read on the forward strand.
GCCAGGCGCCGAGCACTGCCAGGAGGCCGAGGAGGCTCGCGGTCGTCCAGGCGCGGTCGTCAGACCTCCGGGCCGAGACTGCGAGGACCGCTGCTACCACGATCGCGACGGTACCCACGAGGACGTGCAAGGACAACAGCCACCTCGGCGCAGCACCGGCGAACGCGTCGCCGGAGTCCGGCAGCGACGTCCAGAGCTCGTTGGCCACTCCCAGCACGATCTGCGCGAGCAACGTCACGACCATGACGACGCCGAGTCGACGTCTGCGCGATGCCCCGGTATCCGGTGACACCGGCACGGTGCGTTCGATCACCCTCGACGTCGCCATGGTCGCTCCCCCCGAGATCGGCTGCCGCGCCCCCGTCACGCGGCAGACGACCGTCCCTCGAGCCGACCGTGCCGGCCGACGAGGAGCAGTGTGCCGAGCCACCGTTACGACCTCGCTACGGCTCCGGCGAGCCTTCGGGCAGCCGGTCGTCAGTCGGTGCGGAGGTGGTCCGAACCCGGGATCTGGTCGAGGGCGTGCGGCACGACCGCGGCGAGCACCTCGAGGGCGTCGCGGACACCGCCGGTGGAGCCGGGCAGGTTGACGACGAGGGTGCGACCGGCTGTGCCGGCCCGACCACGGGACAGGACCGCGGTCGGCACGCCCTTGGCGACGCCCGCGGCTCGGATCGCCTCCGCGATCCCCGGGATCTCGCGATCGATCACGCGAGCGGTCATCTCCGGCGTCAGGTCCGTGGGGGTGAGACCCGTGCCGCCCGTCGTCACGACCAGGTCGTACGCCGCGGCCACCGCATCGCGCAGCGCGGCCTCGACCGGTTCGCCGTCGCTGACGACGAGCGGGCCGTCGACCGCCATGCCCCACGCTGCGATCCCGTCGCGCAGGACCGGTCCGGAGCGGTCGTCCCACTCGCCGCTGCTCGCGCGCGTCGACACCGTGATGACCAGGGCGCGCCGGCTCACGCCTGGCTCCGGGTGAGGTCGAGCACCGCGACCCGCTCGCCGACCTCGACCCGGGCGACACCCGGCGGTACGACGACGAGCGCATCGGCCATCGCGAGCCCGCCCACCACGTGCGACCCCTGACCGCCGACCGGGCGCACCCCGCGGGACCCGTCGTCGCGCACCTCGATCACGGCACGCACGTACTGCTGCTTGCCGTGCGGTGAGTCGAACGGCTCGAGCGCCACCGCCGGCTCGGTCGGTCGGACCAGCTCACGCTTGCCCATCAGCCGGCGCACCAGGGGTCGCACGTAGAGCTCGAAGGAGATGAACGAGCTCACCGGGTTTCCGGGCAACGTCACGATCGGCACGCGGCCGACGCCGATGCGGCCCTGACCCTGCGGCATCCCCGGGTGCTGCGCCACCTTCACGAACTCGACGTCGCCGGTGCGCGAGAGGACCGCCTTGACCGTGTCGTAGGCGCCCATGCTGACACCGCCGCTGGTGACGACGACGTCGGCGTTGCGGAGCGCGGCCTCGAGCACCGCGGTGAACTCGTCGTCGCGGTCGCGCACGCGCGGCGCGTGCCAGGCGCTCGCTCCCGCCGACCGCGCGAGGGCCGTCAGCATCACGCCGTTCGAGTCCGCGATCTGCCCGCGCCGCAAGGGGGTCCCGGGCTCGACGAGCTCGTCGCCGGTGCTGATGACGACGACGTGCGGGCGCTTCACGACCGAGACCGTCGCGCCACCGACCGAGGCGAGGACGGCAACGGCCCGATCGGTGACGACGTCGCCGGCACGCTGCACGACCTGTCCGCGCGCGACGTCCTCGCCCTCGCGCCGCACGAACGCCCCGGCGTCGACCGCACCGGTGATCCTCACCTGCTCGGTGCCCCCGTCGGTGCGCTCGACCGGAACGACGCAGTCGGCGCCGGCAGGCATCGGTGCCCCGGTCATGATCCGTACCGCGGTGCCGGACGAGACCACGACGTCGTCGTCCGCGCCCGCCGCGAGGTCGCCCACGACCGGCAGCACGACGGGGGTCGCCTCGGAGGCGTCGACCACGTCGGCGGCGCGCACCGCGTAGCCGTCCATGGACGAGTTGTCGAAGGACGGGAGCGGCCACGGAGCCACCACGTCGGCGGCGAGGGTCTGCCCGAGTGCGTCGAGGAGCGCGATCTCCTGCACGCCGAGCGGCTCGACCCCGTCGAGCACGGCGGCGAGGTGCTCCTCGACGGTTCTCACGCGACGACCCTAGGGCCTGCCCGACGGTCCGGTGCGTCGGTCATCCCGACACCAGCCGGCCCGTCGGGAAGATGTCGCGACTGCGCTGCGACGCCGCCACGTCCGGTGCCGCCTCCTCGGCGTCCGCAGACGCCGGCGGGAGCAACGGCGTCGGGCAGCGCGTCGGGCAGCCGAACCGGTGGTGCGTAGACGTCGTGCCGTCCGTCGACCGTGGCGTCACGGATCGCCTCCATCACCTCGGCCAGTGCCCGCATCGAGTGCCCGCTCACGAACGTGTCGACGTAGGGCATGGCCGCCGCCATGCCGCCGACCACGGGTCGGAAGTCGCGCGCCGCCTTGCGCGGGTTGACCCAGATGATGTGGAAGGCGAGCCGTGACAGCTGCTCCATGGTGCGACCGACGAGCGCCGGGTCCTCGATCTCCCACCCGTCGGAGACGATCACCACGACGGCGCCGCGCGCCATCCCGCGACGGCCGTAGTCGTCGAGGAAGGTCTTCAACGCCGAGCCGATGCGCGTGCCGCCCGACCAGTCCGGCGCCGCCTGTGCGGCCCTGCGATAGGCGATGTCGGGATGGGTGAGCGCGAGCTGCCGGGTGAGGCGGGTGAGCCGCGTCGCGAAGACGAAGGCCTCGGACCGCAACGCCTTCACGGCGCCTCTCATGAGGTGCAGGTAGACACGCGCATAGGGCTCCATCGAGCCCGAGACGTCGGCGATGAGCACCACGCGGCGCGGCCGCTCGGTACGTCGACGGTGCACGCGGCGCACGGGGTCGCCCGCGGTCCGGTGCGCAGCGCGCAGCGTCGCCCGCATGTCGAGCGAGCGACCCGACGGGTGGCGGTGCTCGCGGCGCGCCTGCCGCGTCGGCGCGATGAACGGGAACCGCTCGATCAGCGCGTTGATGAGCGCCAGCTCAGCCTCGGAGCACGCTGCGAAGTCCTTGTCGCCGAGCCGTTCCTGCGTGCTCACGGCCGCGAGGACGGTCTCCTCGTCGTCGTCGGGCTGGGGCTCGTCCTCGCCGGGGATGCCCGGCGAGCCCTGCGGGCGGGACTCCGCGGCGCCGTCACGCTCGGAGTCGCCAGGCGCCTTGTCGTCGGACGGGATCGCGGCGGGTGGTGGTGGCGGCGTCGCGCTGTCGCCGCGGAACTCGGCGAAGTCGACGATGCCCCGGAACACCTGCGAGAAGACGGCGTCGAATACTTCGATCTGGTCGCGCGAGCTGAGCAGCGTCGTGCGTCCGAGCGCGGCGAGCTCGGTGTGGGACAGCGGCTGCGCGAGGAGCACCGCCTGCGCGAACCGGGCGCTGCGCTCTGGGGTGACGGGTACGCCGGCCGCGTGGAGCAGGTTGCCGAACGCCGCGATCACGAGCGCGAGGTCGTGCCGCCGGACGACCGAGGCGTCGTCAGGCATGCGTCACTCCGAGGCGGTCATGTCGTCGGCGGCCTGCTTGAGCGCGCGCGCCGGGTCGGCGATCCAGCGCAGCGTCGCCGCGCGAGCGACGTCGTGGTCCTCGCGGTACTTCAGCACCGAGCCCAGCGTCATCTCGACGCCGTCCTCGTCGAGGTGGTCGAGGCCGAGCAGGCTCGCGGCATGCACCCAGTCGATCGCCTCGGCCACGCCCGGCGGCTTCTGGACGTCGAGGCTGCGCAGCCGTTGGACGGCGCCCGCGACCTCGGTCGCGAGGTCGGCGCTCGCCTCCGGGACACGGGCGCGCACGATCGCGACGGCCTGCGCCAGCGGCGGGTAGTCGATCCAGTGGTAGAGGCAACGACGCTTGAGGGCGTCGTGCAGGTCTCGGGTGCGGTTGGACGTGAGGACCACGACGGGCGGCTGCTTCGCGTGCAGCGTGCCGATCTCCGGGATGGTCACCGACGACTCGGCGAGCAGCTCGAAGAGGAAGGCTTCGAACTCCTCGTCGGCACGGTCGACCTCGTCGATCAGCAGGACGGCAGGGCGCGGACCGTCGTGCTCGAGCGCCGCGAGCAGCGGCCGCTGGATGAGGTAGTCGGTGCCGAACAGGCTCTCCTCGGCCAGCGCCTCGCCGCGCGACTCCGCGAGCCGGATCCCGAGCAGCTGCCGCGGGTAGTTCCACTCGTAGAGCGCCTCGGAGGCGTCGATCCCCTCGAAGCACTGCAGCCGGATGAGCGGCGTCTCGAGCAGGTCCGCCAGCGACTTCGCCGCCTGCGTCTTGCCGACGCCCGCCTCGCCCTCGAGCAGCAGCGGCTGCGGCAGCCGGACGGCGCAGAACAGCGCGGTCGCGAGACCGGGATCGGCGAGGTAGCCGACCTCGGCGAGGCGCGCGGTCAGCGTGGCGACGTCAGGGAGCAGGTCGTCGAGGCTCACGTACGCGGATACTTCCCGGGATCCGCGACGTACGCCCGCCGACAGGCCGGGCAGCAGAAGTAGACCCGCTCGCCGTCGACGTCGGCGAACAGCGCCTCGTCGTCGATCGTGACCGTCATGCCGCAGACCGGGTCGATGGCCGTGTCGGGCGCGATCACGGTGAGCTGCCCGACGCGCGTCATCGGCGGTTCGCCGGGCAGGTGCTGCGGGTCGGCCGGCGACCGCGGGGTGCGGGGTCGCTCGGCGACGATCTGCGCGAAGACCGAGAGTGCGATCTCCGCCGGCGAGCGGGCGCCGATGTCGAGACCGGCGGGGTAGTGGATGCGACCCCGCTCGTCGTCGGCGAGCTCGAGCGACTCGACGACAGCGGCGCCGCGCTTCGGGCTCGCGATGAGTCCGACGTACGGCACCCCTGCCCGTACCGCATCGGTGAGGGTCTGCTCCTCGTTCTTGCCGTGCGAGGCCACCACGACCGCATCCGCGGCCGACAGGTCGCCCGAGTCGTACGCCGCCACGTCGTAGCCGAGGGCCGCAGCCACGCCGCGCATCGCCCGCGCGATCGGGCTGTCGCCCAGCACGCTCACGAGCGGGACCGGCAGCACCGGCTCGAGGAAGATCTCGAGCGTGCCGCCCGACAGGCAGGGGTTGTGCACCACCGTCTTGCCGGGCTGGTCCGACTCGGGGTTGGGCGCGATCCGCAGCAGCATCGAGTCGCCCGAGCTGAGCAGGCTCAAGGCCTGGCTGCGCACGGTGGACTCGGCGCACTGACCGCCGACGAAGCCGTCGATGACTCCGTCGGCGGTCACGAGCGCCTCGTCGCCGGGCTTGGCCGACGTCGGCCGCTCGGCGAGCACCACCCGGGCGTGCACGAACGGGACACGGTGCGCGCGCAGCGACTCGGCCCGTTCGTGCAGCTCGGTGGTCATGTCCGGACTCCTACTCGACGGCCATGTCGGTGCGGATGTTGCGGCCCTGGATCGCGCGCCACACGTTCGCCGGCGTCAGCGGCATGTCCGCGTGACGTACGCCGAACGGCGAGATGGCGTCGATCACGGCGTTGACGACTGCCGCCGGTGACCCGACCGTGGCCGACTCGCCGACGCCCTTGGCGCCGATCGGGTGGTGGGGTGACGGCGTGACCGTCTCGCCGAGCTCCCAGTCCGGGCACTCCAGCGACGTGGGCAGCAGGTAGTCCATGAAGGAACCGCCGAGGTTGTTGCCGTCCTCGTCGAACGCGATGACCTCCATGAGCGCCATCCCGATGCCGTCCGCGAGGCCGCCGTGCACCTGGCCCTCGACGATCATGGGGTTGATCCGCGTCCCGCAGTCGTCGACGGCGATGAAGCGACGTACCTTCACCTGCCCGGTGCCCGGGTCGACGTCGACGACGCAGATGTAGGCGCCGTACGGGTAGGTGAGGTTCGGCGGGTTGTAGACCACCTGTGCGTCGAGGTGGCCCTCGACGCCCTCGGGCAGCTCGACGGCTCCGTGGGCGGCCATGGCGATCTCCTGGATCGTCATCCCTCGCTCCGGGTCGCCCTTGATGTACCACTTCCCGAGCTCCCACTCGAGGTCGTCGGGTGCGCACTCGAGTGCGGCAGCCGCGATGATGCGGGCCTTGTCCTTCACCTTGCGGGCGACCAGCGCCGCGGCCGCACCCGACACGGGCGTCGAGCGCGATCCGTAGGTGCCCAGGCCGAACGGCGTGTTGTCGGTGTCGCCGTGGATGACCTCGATGTCCTCGGGCGGGATGCCGATCTCGTGGGCGACGATCTGCGCGAACGTCGTCTCGTGGCCCTGGCCCTGGCTCTGCACGGAGAGCCGCACCTGCGCCTTGCCCGTGGGGTGCACCCGAAGGTCGCAGCCGTCGGCCATGCCGAGCCCGAGGATGTCCATGTGCTTGCGCGGACCGGCGCCCACGCCCTCGGTGAAGAACGAGATGCCGATGCCCATGAGCTCGCCGCGTGCTCTCTTCTCGGCCTGCTCCTTGCGCAGCTCGTCGTAGCCGGCGATGTCCATCGCGACGCGCATGGTCTTCTCGTAGTCGCCCGAGTCGTACTCCCAGCCCGTCGGGCTCATGTAGGGGAACTGCTCGGGACGCAGCAGGTTCTTGAGCCGCAGCTCGGCCGGGTCCATCTTCAGCTCGGCCGCGAGGCAGTCGACGATGCGCTCGATGCAGTAGGACGCCTCGGTGATGCGGAACGAGCATGCGTACGCGACGCCGCCCGGCGCCTTGTTGGTGTAGACGGCCTTCACGTTGCAGTAGGCCGCGGGGTAGTCGTAGGAGCCGGTGAAGATGTGGAAGAACCCGGCCGGGTACTTCGTCGGCTGAGCGGTGCCGTTGAAGGCACCGTGGTCGGCGAGCACGTCGACCTTGACGCCGAGGATCTTGCCGTCCTGCGTCGACGCGATCGACGCCGTCATGTGGTAGTCGCGGGCGAACCCGGTCGACATGAGGTTCTCGCTGCGGTCCTCCATCCACTTCACCGGCTTGCCGGTGACGATGGAGCCGACGATCGAGCAGACGTAGCCGGGGTAGATCGGCACCTTGTTGCCGAAGCCTCCGCCGATGTCCGGGCTGATCACCTGGATCTTGTGCTCGGGAAGTCCCGCGACGAGGGCGTAGACGGTGCGGTGCGCGTGCGGCGCCTGCGTCGTCGTCCAGAGGACGAGCTTGCCGGTCACCGGGTCCATGTGCGCGACGGAGCCGCAGGTCTCCATCGGCGCAGGGTGGACGCGCGGGTAGAGGATCTCCTGGGTCACCACGACGTCGGCCTTGGCGAACGCCTCGTCGGTGGCCGCCTTGTCGCCGGCCTCCCAGCTCTCGTAGACGATGTTGTCGGTCTTGCCCTCCTTGTCGTCGCGGATGATGGGCGCGTCGGGGTCGAGCGCCCGCTTCGCGTCCGAGACGACCGGCAGCGGCTCGTACTCGACGTCGATGAGCTCGAGCGCGTCCCGGGCGATGTAGTGGTCGTCGGCGATGACGAACGCGACCTCCTGGCCCTGGAAGCGCACCTTGTCGGTGGCCAGGACGGCCTGCGTGTCGTAGGAGAGCGTCGGCATCCACGCGAGGCCGAGTCCGGCGAGCGTCTCGCCGGTGATCACCGCGTGGACGCCGGGGAGCGCGGTCGCCGCGCTCGTGTCGATCGACAGGATCTTCGCGTGCGCGTACGGGCTGCGCAGGATGGCGCTGTGCAGCATGCCCGGGAGGTTGATGTCGTCGACGTAGTTGCCCTCGCCGCGGACGAAACGGACGTCCTCCTTGCGGTGCATGCGGCCGAAGCCGATGGGGTTGCCTGCTGCGGACAGAGGTGCGTCCTCGACGGCGGTCATGCGGTCACCTCGCTGGTGGCGTCGACGGAGGCGGGGTTGTCAGCGGCCCACTGGATGGCGGCGACGATGTTCTTGTAGCCGGTACATCGGCAGATGTTGCCGGAGATCCCTTCGCGGATCTCCGCCTCGCTCGGGTGGGGGTTCTCGTCGAGCAGCGCACGAGCGACCATCATCATCCCCGGTGTGCAGTAGCCGCACTGGAGGCCGTGGCACTCCATGAAGCCCTGCTGGACCGGGTCGAGCTCGCCGCCCTTGGCGAGACCCTCGACGGTCGTGATCGCCTTGCCGTCGGCCATGACCGCGAGCATCGTGCAGCTCTTGACCGGCTCGTTGTCGACCCAGAGCGTGCAGGCGCCGCAGTTGCTCGTGTCGCAGCCCCAGTGGGTGCCGCGCATGAGCAGCTCGTCGCGGATGAAGTGGACCAGGAGCATGCGCGGCTCGACGTCGCGCTGGTGCTCCACGCCGTTGACCGTGATCGTGACCTGCATGGTCAGGCTCCCTGGCTGGGTCGGGCGGCGCGGCGGAGCGCACGCAGGGTCAGTTCGTAGGCGAGGTGCTGCTTGTAGTCGACCGGACCACGCTGGTCGGCGGTCGGGTTGCACGAGTCGGCTGCGGCCTGCGCCGCGGCCTTGAGGTTCTCGTCGCTGGGCTCCTTGCCCATCAGCGCCGCCTCACCCTCGGGCGAGCAGTAGTGCGCGGCGCCGACGGCCGTGATGCCGATGCCGACGTCGCTCACGACGCCGCCACTCACGACGACGAAGGCGCCCGCGGAGCAGACCGCCCAGTCACCGGCCCGGCGCTCGACCTTCTCGTACGCCGATCCCGCACCCGGACGGATCGGGTAGCGCACGGCGGTCACGATCTCGGCCGGGGCGAGCACGGTCTCGTACGGGCCGAGGTGGAACTCGCGCAGCGGCACCGTCCGCGTGCCGCCCGGGCCCTGCACGACTGCCGTGCCGCGCAGCGCGGAACCGACCGCCGACAGGTCGGCGGACGGGTCGGCCTGGCACATCGAGCCGCCGACCGTGCCGCGGTTGCGCACGATCGGGTCGGCGATGACCCGCTCGGCCTCGCGGAAGATCGGGTAGTGCTCGGCGAGAACGGCGGACTCGAGCACCTCGCGGTGCCGCGTCATCGCGCCCACGACGATGTCGTCGCCCTCGATCCGGATCCCGCGCAGCTCCTCGATGTCGTTGAGGTCGACGAGCGCGTCGGGGCGCGCCAGCCGCAGCTTCATCATGGGGAGGATGCTGTGCCCGCCTGCGACGGGCCGGGCATCCTCGCCGAACTGCTGCAGCTTCGCGATCGCGTCGGCGACGGACGTCGCCTTCGCGTAGTCGACGGGCGCAGGTGTCTGCATGCCATCACCTCTCGAGAACGACGATGTTCCGGAACGACGGTGGAGCAGGAGTCCCCTCGCGAACGGGCCTCCGAAGATCAGGACGAGCGACGTGGTGGTCCGGTTCTACTGGCTGGACCGGCTCTTCACGACCCAAATGATGATTCCCACGATCACCACGACGCCGATGGCGACGGGCACGGCCCGCTTGAGCACCGGCGCACCGGCGGTGCCGAGCAGGTCGATGGCCTCGTCCGCCTGGGGCAGCGCGGCCGGAGCCGCGGCTGGTGCCCCGCCTTCGGCCGCTGCAGCCGTGTCGGCGTCCCCGGCGGCAGGCGACGTCGCGCCGATCATCGTCGCGAGGTTCGCGCTGAACTGGTCGACGATGCGGCCGGCGACGTCCTGCATCACGCCGCGACCGAACTGGGCTGCCTTGCCGGTGATGGTGAGGTCGGTGCTGACATCGACGCGGGTGCGGTCGGGCGCCTCGGCGACGAGGACGGCCGTGACCTTGCCCTTGGCGGTGCCCGAGCCCTTGGTCTCCTTGCCGGAGCCCTCGATCACCATCGTGTGATTCGCCTCGTCCTTGCTGACGTAGCGCGCCTGGCCGCCGAAGACCATGCTCACCGGGCCCAGCTTGACCTTGACGTTGCCGGTGAAGTCGTCGCCGTCGTGGGACTCGAGGGTCGCTCCCGGCATGCAGGGCGCCAGCCCCTCGACGTCCTGCATCTTGGCCCAGGCCGTGTCGATGTCCGTGGGGACGACGAACGAGTTCTGCAGCTCCATCAACAACTCCTGGACGGACGGGAGAGCGCGGTCGTGTGACCCACGCCACGTCGGTGGTCCGACGCTAGCCCCGTACCGGCCACCCCGCCACCGCAGTCCCGGCATTCAGGTCGAATCCGCAGGCAGCCGAGCGGATTCACAGCGCCGGCACAGGTGCCCTTCCTCGCCGGAGAGGGTGTCAGCCGCCGATGGCCGACATCGGCCGGCTGGGCTGGATGAAGCTGGGATCGTTGATGCCGTGGCCCGGCAGCTTGTCGGCCACGACGTTGTGCAGCCGACGGCGGATCTCCTCGTCGATCTTCTCGCCGTCGAGCGCGTCGTCTCGAAGGACCTGGCGCAGGTCGAGCTCGTCGCGGGCGAACAAGCAGTTGCGCAGCTGACCGTCGGCCGTGAGGCGCAACCGGTCGCACGCGGCGCAGAACGGGCGGGTGACGCTCGCGATGATGCCGACCCGTGCGGGACCGCCGTCGACGAAGAACTCCTCGGCCGGCGCCGAGCCGCGGGACGGCACCGGGGTCAGCGTGTAGTACTCGGACAGCATCTCGAAGATGTCGTCGGCCGTGATCATCTGGTCGCGCCGCCAGATCCCGGTGGGATCGAGCGGCATCTGCTCGATGAAGCGCAGCCGCCAGCCCTCGTCGAGCGCGCGGCGGACCAGTGCGGGCGCCTCGACGTCGTTGACGCCGCGCATCAGCACGCTGTTGATCTTCACCGGCTCGAGGCCGGCGTCCTGCGCGGCACGGATCCCCGCGAGCACGTCGTCGAACCGGTCGCGGAACGTCAGCGCCTTGAACCGCTCCGGGTCGAGGGTGTCGAGGCTGACGTTGACGCGCTGCAGGCCGGCGTCGGCGAGCGGCGCGGCCAGCTTGTCGAGGCGCAGGCCGTTGGTGGTGAGGGCGATGTCGGGTCGCAGCGGCAGCTGGTTGATCCGGCGTACGACGTCGACGACGTCGGCGCGCATCAGCGGCTCGCCACCGGTGAGCCGGACGCCGGTGATGCCGAGCTCGGTGGCGATGTGCAGCACGGTCATGAGCTCGTCGGTGGTGAGCAGCTCGGGGCCGGGCAGCCAGTCGGCGAAGTCGTGCGGCATGCAGTAGGTGCAGCGCAGGTTGCAGCGATCGGTCAGGGACACGCGCAGGTCGCGGTGCACGCGACCGTAGGTGTCGACCAGCTCGCTCATGCGCAGTTCACCCATTCGTCGGTGCCGTCGCTGAAGACCTGATGCTTCCACACCGGCAACCGGTGCTTGGTCTCGTCGACGAGGTCGGCGCACGCCTTGAACGCCTCGCCCCGGTGCGCCGCGCTCACCGCGGCGACGAGCGCGGAGTCGCCGATCTGCAGCGGTCCCACGCGGTGCATCACCGCGATCGCGATGACGTCGTGCCTGCCGGCCACCTCACGTGCGACATCGGCGAGCACCGCAGCAGCGGTCGGGTGGCCCTCGTACTCGAGGTGCGCGACCGACCGGCCGTGGTCGTGATCACGTACGTCGCCGCTGAACGTGACCACCGCGCCCTGCGCTGCGGTCGGACACGAGCGACTCGACGTCGCGCACCGTCATGGGTGCATCGACGACATCGGCGCGACGCACGACGGTCATGGAGGCATTATGAGTCGCAGTCGGTGGCGGCGCACCAGGCCGCCTTGTCCCGAGCCGCAGGAGATGCCGTGCGCGAGGTCCTTCCCGCCCTGATGGCCTCCTTCGAGCGCGGCGAGCCGACCGCGATGGCGACCGTCGTGCGCACGTGGCGCTCGGCGCCGCGTCCGGCCGGGGCGTCGATGCTCGTCACGACCGCGGGCGAGGCCGTCGGGCTCGGTGAGCGGCGGGTGCGTCGAGGGCGCGCTCTACGAGCTCGGCACGGACGTCCTGGAGACGGGCGAGCCGCGGTGGGAGACCTACGGCATCAGCGACGACGACGCGTTCGCGGTCGGCCTCACGTGCGGCGGGATCCTCGAGGTGTTCGTCGAGCGCGTCGACGTCGACACCTGGCCCGAGCTGCCCGGCATCGCGGCGAGCATCGCGGCGGAGGAGCCCGTCGCCGTCGCGACCATCGTGCGGGGACCGCACCACGTCGGACGGCACCTGGTCGTGCGCGCGTCCGGCGTCGAGGGCGGCCTGGGCACGTCGCGCCTCGACGACACCGTGGGCGCGGACGTCCGCGGACTGCTGGAGTCCGGCACCACCGGCTTCCTCCACTACGGGCCTGAGGGCGAGCGGCTCGGCACCGGGATCGAGGTGTTCGTCGCGTCGTTCGCGCCGGCACCGCGGATGTACATCTTCGGTGCCATCGACTTCAGCGCCGCGCTGGCGCGGGCCGGCAAGCTGCTCGGCTTCCACGTCACGGTCGTCGATGCGCGCGAGGTCTTCGCGACGCGCAAGCGGATGCCCGACGCCGACGAGGTCGTCGTCGACTGGCCGCACCGGTGGCTCGGCTCGCAGCAGGTCGACTCGCGCACCGTCATCTGCGTGCTCACGCACGACCCGAAGTTCGACGTGCCGGCGCTCAAGGTCGCCGTCGGCACGCAGGGCTGCCTACATCGGCGCGATGGGCTCGCGTCGCACGCACGAGGACCGCGCGGTCCGGCTCAAGGAGGCCGGACTCACCGACGAGGAGATCGCGCGCATCCACTCGCCCATCGGGCTCGACCTCGGCGCCCGGACCCCGGAGGAGACGGCCATCTCGATCGCGGCCGAGATCGTGCAGGACCGCTGGGGCGGAAGCGGTTCCCACCTGCGCAGCTCCGACGGCCCGATCCACGCCAACGCCCCGCGCTGACCGGTGGTGCGTACCGCCGGCCTCGTGCTGGCCGCCGGCGAGGGACGCCGCTTCGGCGGACCCAAGGCGCCGTACGTCCTCGACGGCGAGCGCCTGGTCGACCGGGCCGTCCGACTGCTCCGTGACGCCGGCATCGACCCGGTGGTCGTGGTGCTCGGGGCATGGGTCGGTGACGTGCCCGACGCAGACGTCGTCGTCAACGCCGACTGGCCCGAGGGCATGGGCTCGTCCCTGCGGGCCGGCCTCGAGCACCTGGAGGGCCTCGACGACGTCGACCGCGTGCTGGTGACTCTGGTCGACCTGGTGGGTCTCACACCAGACGCCGTGCGACGCGTCGTCGACATGGGAGCCGACCTCGCGGCCGCGACGTACGGCGGCGAGCGCGGCCACCCCGTGCTCTTCGGCAGGCTGCACTGGGCGGGCGTCGCAGCCTCCGCGGTGGGCGACCGGGGTGCGCGCGCCTATCTCGCCGAGCGCGAGGTCACCGCCGTCGAGGTCGGCGATCTCGCCTCCGGGGACGACCTGGACGTGCGTCCACCGGTGTGACGTTCTGCCGCAGGTACGGGCGAATGGTGCTGCGGGCGCCGCACGCACGGCCTATGCTCCTCACAGTTCGGCAGGCGCGGCGACAGGACCCCCCGAGCACCGCCTCTGCGTGACCACTCAGCACAGGAGCCCCCGCATGCACCCGTCCGTCGCTCTGCGCATCGCCGTCACCGGTCTGTCGGCCCTGGCCCTCGCCGCGTGCGGGTCGTCCTCCTCGCCGAGCGGGTCCCCCACCACGACCGGCAGCGGCACCGGGGTCACCGGCGCGATCACGGTGTTCGCGGCGTCCTCGCTCAAGGAGGCGTTCACGACGATCGGTCAGCAGTTCGAGGCGGCCAACCCGGGATCGAAGGTCACCTTCAACTTCGGACCCAGCAGCACCCTCGCGACCCAGATCACGCAGGCCGCTCCGGCCGACGTCTTCGCCGCCGCGAGCAGCAAGACCATGGACACCGTGGTGAGCGGCGGCGCGGCGACCGGTCCGCAGACGTTCGCGACCAACACCATGGAGATCGCGACGCCGACGACCCCCACGACACCGGTGACATCGCTCGCCGACCTCGCCAAGCCCGGCGTCAAGGTGGCCGTCTGCCAGAAGGACGTCCCGTGCGGCGTCGCCGCGAACACGCTCTTCACCCAGAACAATCTGACCGTGACACCCGTGAGCCAGGAGGTGGACGTGAAGGCGGTGCTCTCGAAGGTCGAGCTCGGTGAGGTCGACGCCGGCGTCGTCTACGTCACCGACGTCACGGCCGCCGGCGACAAGGTCGTCGGCGTGCCGATCGCTGCTGACCAGAACGTCACGACCAAGTACCCGATCGCGGCCATCTCGGCGAGCAAGCAGTCGGCGACGGCAGCCGCGTTCGTGGCCTACGTGCTCTCCTCCGCGGGGCAGCAGGTTCTCTCCGCTGCCGGGTTCGCCTCCCCGTGAGCCGACGCGGGCGCTCGGTGACCGCGCCACCCTGGCCGGTCGCGGTGCCCGCGGCGTTCGCCCTGCTGTTCCTCGGACTCCCCCTGCTCGGCCTGCTGGTCCGGGCGCCATGGGGTCGGATGTGGTCGGTGCTCACGTCGCCGACGAGCCTCGACGCCCTCCGCCTCTCGCTGGTCACCGCGACGAGCGCGACGTTCGTGTCCTTCGTCGTCGGGGTGCCGCTCGCCTGGCTTCTCGCGCGCGCCGTCTTCCCCGGACGCCGGTTCGCCCGCGCCCTGGTCACCGTGCCGCTCGTGCTGCCACCCGTGGTCGGTGGCATCGCGCTGCTGCTGGCCTTCGGCCGACGCGGGATGGTGGGTCAGTACCTCGACTCCTGCTGCGGCATCACGCTTCCGTTCACGACGCCGGGAGTCGTTGTGGCTGAAGCATTCGTGGCGATGCCGTTCCTCATCATCACCGTCGAGGGAGCGCTGCGGTCGCTCGACACCGGGCTGGAGGACGCCGCAGCCACGCTCGGAGCCGGTCGCCTCGAGATCTTCCGGCGCGTGACGCTGCCGCTCATCGGACCGTCGCTCATCGCCGGAGGGGTGCTGACGTTCGCGCGAGCCCTCGGCGAGTTCGGCGCCACGATCACGTTCGCCGGCAACCTCCCCGGCGTGACGCAGACGCTGCCGCTCGCCGTCTACGTCGGGCTCGAGGGTGACCCGTCCGAAGCGGTGGCCCTGAGCCTCGTCCTGCTGGCCGTGTCCGTACTGGTGCTCGTCCTCCTGCGCGACCGTTGGCTGCGCACCGGGGCGGCGTCATGAGCACTCCCGACGACCGGTCGGCACCGCGAGCCGGGGTCGAGGGGCACGTCGTCGTCGCGCGTGGTGCCTGGTCGCTCGACCTCGACCTGGCCGTCGCGCCAGGAGAGGTCGTGTGCGTCATCGGGCCGAACGGCGCGGGCAAGTCGACGCTCCTCCGCGCGGTCTGCGGACTCACCCCGCTGACATCGGGGCGGCTGAGCCTCGCCGGGGTGGTCGTCGACGATCCCGTCGCCGACCTCCTGGTGGCGGCGCAGCAGCGTCACGTCGGCGTCGTGTTCCAGGACTACCGGCTCTTCCCGCACCTGTCGGTGCGGGACAACGTCGCGTTCGGCGCTCGCCGGTCCGGTCGCTCGCGTGCCGCTGCACGGGAGCAGGCGGCGTACTGGGTCGATCGGCTCGACCTCGCGTCGCTGGCGGGTCGACGCCCGGCGCAGCTCTCGGGCGGACAGGCGCAGCGGGTCGCGCTGGCGCGTGCCCTCGCGAGCGACCCGTCGGCGCTCGTCCTCGACGAGCCGATGGCGGCCCTCGACGCCGGGACCCGGATCGACGTGCGCGGCGAGCTCCGGCGCCACCTCCGCGAGTTCCCCGGCCCGACCCTGCTCGTCACGCACGACCCGCTCGATGCGCTCGTGCTCGCCGACCGCCTCGTCGTGCTCGAGGACGGACGCGTGACGCAGACCGGCACCGCTCACGACGTGGCTCGGCGTCCGGCCAGCGACTACGTCGCCCGGCTCCTCGGACTCAACCTGCTGCGCGGGCGGGCCGACGACGGCGACATCGCGGTCGAGGGCGGCGGCGTCCTGCACGTCGCGGACGACGCCGTGACCGGCGCCGTCCTCGTCGCCGTCCGGCCGAGCGCGATCGCCCTGCACGTCGAACGGCCGGCCGGCAGCGCGCGCAACGTGTGGCCGGGTGTCGTCGAAGGGCTCGAGCCGATCGGCGACCGGGTGCGCGTCACCGTGGCGGGTGCGCCGAGCGTGCTGGTCGACGTCACGCCGGGCGCCGTGGCCGAGCTGCACCTCGCACCCGGTGAGCCGGTGTGGCTGTCCGCCAAGGCGACCGAGCTCGAGGTCTACCCCGGTTGACGAGCAGCGCTGAGGCACTCGCGGAGTACGGTCCGTAGCGACGCGCACGAAGAGGAGGACGCAGTGAGCATGGGCTCAGGGCCCCTTCGCGATGCCACCGTCACGCCCATCGGCGTGGTGCGGTCGCCGTACACCGTCCGCGACGACACCCCGCTGCAGTCCGGGCTCAACCGCGACGTGCGGGCCGTCGTCGAGGTCGATCCGGCGTACGCCGACGCGCTCGAGGGGCTCGACGGCTTCGACTACGCCTGGCTGCTGACGTGGCTCGACCACGAGGGGCAGGCCCCGCCCGCGCTGCGCCAGGTGCCGTCGTTCCTGCAGCGTGAGGGGCGCGAGGTCGGGCTGTTCGCGATGCGCGGACCGCGCCGGATCAACCCGGTCGGGCTGAGCCTGGTCCAGGTGGTCGAGCTGTCGGCGTCGACGCTGACCTTCGCCGGCGTCGACCTGCTCGACGGGACGGTCGTGATCGACATCAAGCCCTACGTCACGACCTTCGACGCCCCGCCGTCGACACCGCGCTGCGGCTGGTTCGACGAGGTCGACCTGCCGACGTCGGCGACCCGGCGATCGCTGCGCAGCGACGATCCGGCCCCCTGACCCGACATCGGGTCGTCCAAGATCGCGAATCCGGGACACGAAAGGGCACACATGTGCCCCTGTTTGTCCCTTAGGGACGAGAGATGGCACAAAAGTGCCCTTGGGTGTCCTCAATCGGACAACCAAGGGCACTTTCGTGGCGCTGACGGGTGCCGGTGATCAGAGGCCGGCGGCGTTGCTCACTGCTCGCTTGCTGAGGACGCGGGCCAGGTGCTTGCGGAACTCGGCGTCGGCGTGGGTGTCCGACGTCGGGTTGGTGCCGTCCGCCGCCGACGCGCACGCCGCTGCGATGGCCTCGGCCGTGGCCGGACCTCCGGTGAGCGCAGCCTCGACCGAGGACGCCCGCACCGGCGTCGACGCGACGTTGGTGAGGCCGACGCGCGCCTCGGCGATGGTGCCGCCCTCGACGCGTACGACGGCTGCCGCACCGACGATCGCCCAGGCCTGCGCGGTGCGGTGGAACTTCTGGTAGTCGACGCCCCAGCCCGCGAGCTTGGGCACGCGGATCGCCACGAGGACCTCGTCGGGACCGACCGCGGTGGTGAAGTAGTCGACGAAGAAGTCCTTCGCCGCGACGGTGCGTCGACCGCCCGCACCGGCGACGACGAACTCGGCGTCGAGCACGGCCGCTGCCGTCGGCAGGTCGCCCGCCGGGTCGGCGTGGGTGCACGACCCACCGAACGTGCCGCGGTGCCGGATCGCCGGGTCGGCCACCCCACCGGCCACCAGGGAGAGCAGCGGCGCCCCCGACCGGATGCCCTCGTGGTGCATGACCTCGTACGTCGTGACGGCCGCCCCGATGAGGAGGGCCGCGCCCTCGTCGGTGACCGTGCGCATCTCGTCGACCTGGCTCACGTCGACGAGGACGCTCGGGTGGTTGAGCCGCAGACGCAGGACCGGCAGGAGCGACTGGCCGCCGCCCAGCACCTTGGCGTCCTCGCCACCTGCCGCGAGAGCGGAGACGGCCTCGTCGACCGAGGTCGCCCGTACGTAGTCGAACGCCGAGGGAATCATTCGGCACCGCCCTTCTGCGCGTTCTGGATGGCATGCCACACGTTCTGCGGACTCGCCGGCATGAACACGTCGTTGACCCCGAGGTGTCGGATGGCGTCGACGACGCCGTTGATGATCGCCGGGGTCGACGCGATCGCGCCGGCCTCGCCGATCCCCTTGGTGCCGAGGGGGTGCGTGGTGGACGGGGTCACGGTGCGGTCGGTGATGAACGACGGCAGGTCTGCGGCGCTCGGCAGCAGATAGTCGCCCATCGACCCGGTGAGCAGGTTGCCGTCGACGTCGTACAGGGCGCCCTCGAAGAGGGCCTGTGCGATGCCCTGGGCGAGCCCGCCGTGCACCTGGCCCTCCACGATCATCGGGTTGATCTGGATGCCGCAGTCGTCGACGGCGACGTACTTGCGCAGCGTGACCTGACCCGTCTCGGTGTCGACCTCCATCGCCGCGAGGTGCGTGCCGTGCGGGTAGGAGAAGTCGAGCGGGTCGACGGTCGACTCGCCCGAGAGCGTCGGCTCGATGCCGTCGGGCAGGTTGTGCGCCGTGAACGCCTCGAAGGCGACCGCCTGGATGGTGGTCGACTTCTCCGGGTCGCCCTTGACGGAGTACGTGCCCGCCGTGAACTCGACGTCGTCGATGCTCACCTCGAGCTGGTGCGCGGCGATGACGCGCGCCTTCTCCACGAGGCGCTCACCGGCGAGCTTGATGGCCTGGCCGCCGACGGCGAGCGAGCGCGAGCCGTAGGTGTCCATGCCGTACGGGGCACGACCGGTGTCCCCGTGCACGACCTCGATGTCGTCGACGGGGACGCCGATGATGTCCGACGCGATCTGGCTCCACGCCGTCTCGTGCCCCTGTCCGTGCGGCGAGGTGCCCGTGATGAGCTCGATCTTGCCGGTCGGCAGCGCCCGGATCGTGCAGTGCTCCCAGCCGCCCGCGACGTACTTCAGGGCGCCGAGGGTGCGAGACGGCGCGAGTCCGCACATCTCGGTGAACGTCGAGATGCCGATCCCCAGCTGCAGCGGACCGCCTGCCTCACGACGAGCCTTCTGCTCGGCGCGCAGCTCGTCGTAGCCGAACAGCTCGAGGGCGCGCGCGGTGGCCGCCTCGTAGTTGCCGGTGTCGTACGTGAGCCCCGCGATCTGGGTGTAGGGGAACTCCTCGTGCGTGATCCAGTTCTTGCGCCGGAACTCCAGCGGCTCGATGCCCAGCTCGGCAGCAGCCTCGTCGACGATCCGCTCGATCGCGTACGTCGCCTCGGGACGGCCGGCGCCGCGGTAGGCGTCGGTCGGCGTCTTGTTGGTGTAGACGCCGGTGCAGGTGAAGTCGAGCGCCTGCATCTTGTAGATGCCCGAGTACATGAACATTCCGAGCAGCGGCGTGCCCGGCGTGATGATCTGGAGGTAGGCGCCCATGTCGGCAAGCAGGTCGACCTTCATCCCGAGGATCGTGCCGTCGTTGGTGACGGCGAGCTCGATGTCCTGGATCTGGTCGCGGCCGTGGTGCGTCGAGACGAAGTGCTCGCTGCGGCTCTCGGTCCACTTGATCGGGCGACCGACCTGCTTGGCGAGAACCAGCGCGAGGACCTCCTCGCGGTTGATCTGCAGCTTGGCGCCGAAACCGCCACCCACGTCGGGCGCGACGACGCGGATGTGGTTCTCCGGGATCCCGGTGAGGAGCGCCAGGAGCACGCGGAGGACGTGCGGGATCTGCGTGGCCGACCAGATGGTGATCTCGTCGGACATGCCGACCGCGGGCGCGGCGACGACGGAGCGCGGCTCCATCGTGTTGGGGATGAGCCGCTGGTTGATGAAGCGGCGCTTGACGATGCGGTCGGCCTTGGCCGCCACGGCGGCGTAGTCGCCGCACGGCATCTTCGCCGTGTACGACGCGTTGGTGCCGAAGTCCTCGTGGACGAGCTGCGACCCCTCTGCGAGCGCCTGCTCCATGTCGACGACCGCCGGGAGGGGGTCGTAGTCGACGTCGACGAGGGCTGCCGCGTCGTACGCGAGATACCGGTCGGTCGCGAGCACGATCGCGACGACGTCGCCTGCGAAGTTGACCTTGTCCTTGCAGATGGCCGGCATGGTCGCCATCTTGATGTCGTCCGTCACCGGCCACACGCACGTCGATCCGGCCAGGTCCGGGAAGTCGGCGCCGGTGTAGACGTGGACGACGCCCTCGGCCGCCCGCGCGGCGGACGTGTCGATGTTCGTGATGCGCGCGTGCGCCACCGGGCTGCGGACCGTGGCCATGTGCAGCGTGCCGGGCAGCTGGATGTTGTCGGTCCAGTTCGTCTTGCCCGTGAGCAGACGGGCGTCCTCCTTGCGCCGGATCGGACGACCGATCGCAGCACCATCGGTGCGCTCCTCGACGGCGGTCATGCGCCCTCACCTCGGATCTCGGCGGCCGCCAGGGCGACGGCCTTCACGATGTTGTGGTAGCCGGTGCAGCGACACAGGTTCCCCTCGAGCCCGGCACGGATCTCGTCCTCGGAGGGATCCGCGTTCTCGCTCAGCAGGTCGACCGCGGCCAGCACCATCCCGGGGGTGCAATAGCCGCACTGCAGGCCGTGGCACTCCTTGAAGGCCTTCTGCACGGGGTGCCACTCGCCCTCACCGGCGAGCCCCTGGATGGTCGTGACGGACCGGCCGTCGACCTGGACGGCCAGGATGCTGCACGACTTCGCGCTGCGGCCGTCGACGAGGACGGTGCAGGCGCCGCAGTTGGACGTGTCGCACCCGACGGGGGTGCCGACGAGGCCGAGGTCGTCCCGGAGCCAGTGCACGAGGAGCCGGCGTGGCTCCACGTCCGCGTGGCGCAGGGTGCCGTCGACCGTGACGCCGATATGGGTCATCAGAAGTCTCCCGGAGGGTCGGAGGGGAACGCCGGCAGCCACCCGGACGGCTGTCGTGCGCGCACGCTACCGCCGCCAGCCGTGCGATGAACCCAGAACGGCACGGCGTATACCTCGTCGACAGCATTCGCGTCCCGCATCGCGGGCAGGGGTCGACCGCGGCACCCATGGCCACCTGCGCCAGACCCGTCCTCGGCGCGGTCGCAGTACGCTCGCGGCCACCAGCCCACCGGGAGGCCGAACGTGCGCGCCGTCGTGTTCACCGAAGCAGGCACTCCGGTCGAGGTGCTCGACGTCGAGCTCGCACCGCCGAAGGCCGGCGAGGTGAAGGTGCGCATCGCGGCGGCCGGCGTCTGCCACAGCGACCTGCACATCTGGCGCGGCGACTGGCCGCGGACGACGCCGTGCGTGCTCGGGCACGAGGGGTCCGGCGTCGTCGTCGAGGTGGGTGCCGGCGTCACGGACCTGCGCGAGGGCGATCCGGTCGTGCTGTCGTGGGTGGCGCCGTGCGGCGAGTGCCGCTACTGCCGCGCGGGGCACGAGGCGCGCTGCCACCTCGCGGCGACGGTGGTCGGGCCGCTCGGCGTCCTCAACGACGGCACCTCGCGGCTCTCGCGCGGCGGGGAGACGGTCTATCACTACCTCGGCACGTCGTCGTGGGCCGAGTACGCCGTCGTGCCGGCGTCGGGAGCCATCAAGGTGCGACCGGACGCGCCACTGGACGTGATCTCGCTCGTGGGCTGCGCGGTCGCGACCGGGGTGGGTGCGGTGCTCAACACCGCGCAGGTCGAGGAGGGCGCCACCGTCGTGGTGATCGGCTGCGGTGGCGTGGGCCTCTCGATCGTCCAGGGCGCCCGCCTGGCGGGCGCCTCGCGCATCGTCGCGGTCGACCTGCTGACCGCCAAGACCGACGTCGCCCTGACGATGGGGGCGACGGACGCCGTCGTGGCGTCCTCCACGGACGTCGTCGCCGCGATCCTCGACCTCGTCCCGGACGGCGTCGACTACGCCTTCGACGGCATCGGGCACACGACGACGACCGAGCAGGCCATCGGCGTTCTCGGTCTGGGCGGCGCCGCGGTCGTGGTGGGCCTCCCTGCGGCCGGGAAGCGGGCGTCTTTCGAGCCGCTCGTGCTCGCCGAGGGCGATCAGCGCATCCTCGGCTCCAACTACGGCAGCGTGCGCCCGTCGCGCGACATCCCCTGGCTCGTCGACCAGTACGTCGAGGGCCGGCTCCAGCTCGACGAGCTCGTGACGGCACGGCGTCCGCTCGAGGACGCCGCTGACGCACTCGCGCAGCTCGAGGGCGGCGGGGTGCTCAGGACCCTCCTGGTCCCCTGAGCTGACCTTCGCTGGGGTCGGTCCAGAATCGATTCGTGTCCGAACAAAACTGGCGAAACCCTTGACGGGACGGGCCGGGGACGGGAATCTAGCGCACAACTCGTTCGGACCCATACGAGTTGCTCACGCGCCCCCGGCATCAGGAGAGCTGCATGACCCCGACGAACCCCGCCCCCACCGACGTCCAGCGGCTCGGCGGCGACGGACGCAAGCTGACCCTGGTCGACGTCGTCGCCCAGTCCGTCGGCTTCATGGGCCCGGTCTTCTCGATCGCGTTCCTGGTGCCGCTCGTCATGGGCATCATCAGCGCGACCGGGAACGGCGCCGGCATCGCGGCACCCCTCTCGATCGCCATCGCGGCGGTCGGCGTCCTCGCGGTCGCATGGATCGTGGCGCAGTACGCCCGCCGCATCCAGGCGGCAGGTGCGCTCTACGACTACGTCACGGACGGGCTCGGGCAGAAGCTCGGTGCCGCGGCCGGCTTCCTCTACTACCTCGGCGTCATGACGCTGGGCGCCGGACTGCTGGTGCTCATCGCGGGCACGATCCACGACACGCTGGCCGGTGAGTTCAGCTACACCGGCATCCCGGTCACCGGCTGGGCGATCATCCTGCTGGTGCTCATCAGCGTGATCATGTACCTCGGGGTCGCGCTCTCCACCCGCTTCCAGCTCGTGCTCGCGCTGCTGTCCGTCGCGACGGTGCTGCTCTTCTCGCTGCACGTGATCCTCACGGTGGGCTCGAAGAACGACGTCGCCGCGACCTTCAACCCGAGCAACGCGCCAGGTGGGTGGTCGGGCATCGCGTTCGGCATCGTCTACGGCGTCCTGCTGTTCACCGGCTTCGAGACCGCCGCCAACCTCGGCGAGGAGACCGAGCACCCCAAGCGCGACATCCCGCGCGCCGTGATCACGTCGGTGGTCGTCGTCGCCGCCTTCTACGTCATCGGCGCCTACGCGCAGATCGCCGGCTTCGGCTTCTCCCTCGACGCCATGGGCAAGGCCGCGAGCGCTCCGCTCTTCGCCCTCGGTCAGTCCGACCCCTACGGCAGCCAGTTCATTGGCCGGCTGCTCGAGCTCGTCGTCGTCCTCGACATGCTGGCCGTGCTCACGGGCATCTCGGTCGCATCGTCGCGCGGCATCTTCGCGATGAGCCGCGACCACCGCTTCCCGTCGGTGCTCGGCAAGGTGTCGCGACGCGGCACCCCGCTGAACGCCAGCGTCATCGTCGCGATCTACTTCGCGATCTGGATCGTGCTCACCCGCCAGTTCCCGCAGCTGTTCGCGATCCCGCCCTACCCGCACTACTTCGCGATGTTCAACTTCGGGTCGGCGTTCGGCGGCCTGGCCCTCGCGGTCATCTACCTGCTGCTCTGCGTCGGCGCCCTCCGTGGGCTGCGCGACCACGACCGGTTCGCCGTCGTCGTGATCGCGGCGATCGTCGGCATCGCGGTCACGGCCGCTGCCGTGTTCGGCGCGGTCTACAAGGTGCCCGCGCCGACCATCTACGCGGCGTACGCCGTGGCGATCGTGTTCGTCGTCGGCCTCGTGCTCGCCTTCATCGCGCCGGGCCGACAGACGGCGCACACGAGCTACGACGAGCTCCCCCCGGCGGAGCAGGGCCCGGTGAAGCTCTGACCTAGCGTCTTTACCCTCACGTCACTGATCGAAGGGTCGTTTCCCGCACCGGGAGACGACCCTTCGATCAGTGCGACGTTGATGTTCGGCTGCCAGTGCCTTGAAGCGGGCCAGGTGTTCCCGGCAGAAGTCGCAGATGTCGCGCTCGTCGGCGTGCGCCGCACAGACACGAGCGCCGACGCCCAGGCCACCCACCTGCTGCTGATGTTCGAAGGCCTGCTCGTGCTCGCCCGATCAGGAGCCACCGACCTGATGAACGGCATGGACCTCAGCCTCTCCGCCGTGCGGCCATGACCGTGAGCGTCAGCCGCACTTCGAGTAACTGATCAAAGGGTCGCTTCCCGTGACGGGAAACAACCCTTTGATCAGTTACTCGAGGGGGCTAGCTGCCGGCGATGGCGTCCACCTTCGTCACCAGCTCGTCGCAGAAGTCGCCCAGGTGGGCGACGTCGTCGATGAACATCGCGGGCTTGAAGCAGATCGTCGTGTAGCCCTGGGCCAGCTGGCGCGGCAGCGACTCGAGCGCCTGGTCGAGGTCGGCGAGGTCGTCGGGGCCGTGGAAGGCACCGCGGATGCCGCCCACCATCTCGAGGTCCGCGATGTCGCGGCCCTCCGCACGCATCCCGTCGGCGAGCATCGCGAGGTCGTCGTCGGTGAGCGAGCCGAACGGGTTGAGCCCGTGGCCGTAGCGCGCCAGCCGACGTACGAGCGGCGGGTGCATGCCCTGCCCGCCGAACCACATCCGCGGGCCCTCGGGGCGGTAGGCGCCGGGCTCGAGCCACACGTCACCGAACGAGAAGTGCGTGCCCTCGTGCGAGAGCGGGTACGGACCCCACGCCTTCGCGAGCACCTCGAGCTGCTCGTCGAGGATCCTGCCACGCTCGCCGAAGGGGACGCCGAGAGCGGCGTACTCGTCCCGCGACCAGCTCACGGTCGGCAGCACGACGAGCCGACCGTCGGAGAGCAGGTCGAGCGTCCCGACCTCCTTGGCCAGCAGCAGCGGGTGGCGCAGCGGCGCGATGATCGCGCCGGCCACGAGTCGCAGCGTGGTCGTCGCCTGCGCGATGGCCGAGAGCATGACCACCGAGCTGGGCCACGCGTAGGACGGATGCTGGTTGCCCGGCGCCGCGTAGTCACGCACGTTGACCATGACGCCGGAGTCGCCCGAGTCCGGTCCGAGCACGACGTGCTCGCTCATCATGATGCCGTCGATGCCGTGCGCCTCGGCGGTGACCGCCGCGTCGACGAGCCCGTGCAGGTCGCGCGGACCCACGAGCGTCTCGTTCTCGGTGAGCACCATGAGCAGCTTGACACGGGACACGAGACATCCTTTGTCGTGGAAGGAGATTCCTGGTGCGTACGCAGGTCAGCCCGACGGCCGCGGCGAGAGCTGATAGTCGAAGGCGACCGTCCCGCTGTCGACGAGGATCGTGCCGCCGTCGACCACGAGCACGGCGCCGTTGACGTACGACGAGTCCGCGCCCGCCAGCCACGCGATCGCCGCGGCCACCTCGGCGGGGTCCGCCGCGCGCTGCTGCGGCACGAGCTCGGTCGCCGCGGCGTACGCCTGCTCGCGGTCGAGTCCGAACGGTGCCCCGAACTCGGTCATCTCGCCGTCGGCCATCTCGGTGCGCACCCAGCCAGGGCACACGACGTTGGCCCGAACGCCCGAGGGTCCGAAGTCGCGGGCCATGCTCTGCACGAGTGCGATCAGCCCCGCCTTGCTCGTGGCGTACGCCGCAGCGCCGACCGAGCTCCGCAGGGCCGCGATCGAGCTGACACCGACGAACGTCCCGCTCGCCGCCACGAGGTGCGGCATCGCCGCTCTCGCCAGGTGGTACACCGACGTGAGGTTCGTGGCGATCACGTCGTCCCAGTCGGCCGGTTCGGTCTCGGTCACGCTGCCCACGGCCATCACGCCCGCGTTGGCCACCACCGAGTCGAGCCGTCCAAGACCGTCGACCACGGACTCCACGAGCGCACGGACCGCCGCCGCGTCGGTGACGTCGACGACCCGGACGTGCGCCCCGGTCCGCTCGGCCACCGCGAGCAGCGGCGCCTCGCGTCGTCCGCAGACCACGACCTGCCAGCCGTCAGCGGCCGCGCGCTCTGCCGTCGCCGCCCCGATCCCGGTGCCGGCGCCGGTGACGAGCAGGACGCGGGCGTCGGTCACGAGCCGCTCCGGCCGCG
The DNA here is from genome assembly GCA_963782665.1 of uncultured Actinomycetota bacterium. Classification (GTDB taxonomy): domain Bacteria; phylum Actinomycetota; class Actinomycetes; order S36-B12; family CAIYMF01; genus Longivirga. The sequence continues at coordinate 58,439 of CAWAKP010000003.1, forward strand.
ACCGACCTTGTCGCGATAGCCGTTGACCACGCGCAGCATGCCGATGCCGACGACGCCCATGAGGTCCTCGCCGCGGTGATAGCCGACGACGCACTCGTCCGCGAGGTCGCCCTCGAGCAGTCGGACGCCGTCCGGGTCGGCGAGCCCGGGCATGCCGTAGCTCTGCAGGCGGATGTCGAACTGGTCGCTCCAGAACGACGGCAGCACGTCCCAGTCCGCTGACGCGATCTCGTCGTAGCCCGAGCCGAGCAGGTGCGCCGCGAGGACCGCGCCGGCCCGCCGCCCGCTCTCGGTGGGGATGTTCCAGTGCTCGACCCGGAAGGCCCGGTCGTCGAAGCGCCTGTTGGGGAAGCGCACCACGTCGCCCACAGCGGCGACGCCATCGACCGGCACCCCGTCCCGCAGCGGACGCAGGGCCGCGTCGGTGAGCACCCCGTCGGTGAGGTCGAGGCCGTTGCCGTCGAGCCACTCGACGTTGCAGTGCGACCCGAGGGCCTCGAGCACGACGTCGGCCTGCAGCCTGGTGCCGTCGGTGAGGACCAGGTCGGTGACGTGGTGGTCTCCGACGAACTCGGCGAGACCGACACCGAGGTGGAAGGTCACGCCCGAGACCTCGTGGCGCCGTTGCAGCTCGGCGCCGAGCACCGGGCCCAGCGGTCGCACCATCGGGAACGGGTCGATGGCGACGCAGTGCACCTCGCAGCCGAGCGTGGTGGCCGTCGCCGCGACCTCGCACCCGATGAACCCGGCGCCGAGGACGACGACCTTCGCGCCGGGGACGAGCGCGGCGCGCAGCGCGATCGCGTCGTCGAGCGTGCGGATCACGTGTCGACGGCCGGCGGGCGTCTGCGGCGGGCCAGGCATGTTCATGCGTCGTGCGCGAACACCGGTCGCCGCGACGAGCGCGTCGTAGGCGAGCCGCTCGCCGTCGTCGAGCGTGACCGTGCGGGTCTCGAGGTCGGCGTGCTGCACGCGTACGCCGTGCCGCCACACCACGTCGGCGGCCTGGCTGCGCACGCGGAACGCGAGCTTCTCGTGCGCGAGCTCGCCGGCGAGGGCCTCCTTCGACAGCGGCGGCCGGTTGTACGGCGCATGGTCCTCGTCGCCGAGCACGAGCACCTCACCGGTGAAGCCGCCGGTGCGCAGCGCCTCCGCCGCACGCAGTCCGCCGAGGCCCGCGCCGACGACCAGAGCGCGCTGGCTCATGTCACCCCTCGAGCGTGATGGCCTGCACCGGGCAGACGTCGGCGGCGTCCTCGACCTTGGCGCGCAGCGCCTCGTCGGGCTCGTCGATCAGTACGTGCATCTTGCCGTCGTCGCCCAGCTCGAAGACCTCGGGGGCCGTGAAGCAGCACTGACCATGGTCCTGGCACAGGTCCCAGTCGACGATGACCTTGAGGCTCATGCACTTACTCCTTGGGGGTGACGGTGGAGGGGTAGAGGTCCTTGGACGGCGTGCGGATGCCGCGGAACTCCCAGTCGCCACCGAGCGCGGTCGACACGACCTCCTCGCTCTCGGTCGGCTGGGCGCCCACGTCGGTCCGGATCGGCGTGGGGCCGACCACGATGTGGTTGCTGAGGCGGCCGAGGCCCTCGACCTCGACCTCGACGACGTCGCCGGGCTGCACGGGGCGCGAGTTGGCCGGGGTCCCCGAGAAGAGCAGGTCGCCGGGCGACAGCGTGATCGTGCGGGCGATGTCGGCGACGAGGTAGTGCATGTCCCACTCCATCTCGTCGGTGGACCCCTCCTGCTTCACCTCGCCGTTGACCAGCGTGCGGATCGCCTTGCCGTGGAAGTCCCAGTCGGTGACGAGTCCCGGGCCGACCGGCGCGAGGGTGTCGCTCCCCTTGACGCGCAGCATCGATCCGGCGTCGGTGTCGCGGAAGTCGTGCAGCCCGTAGTCGTTGCCGATCGTGTAGCCGGCGATGTAGTCGCCGGCCTCGTCCGGGGAGACGTTGCGGCAGGTCCGGCCGATCACGATGACGATCTCGCCCTCGTAGTTGAGCCATCGGCAGCCCTGCGGCCGCACGACGGCACCCCGATGGCTGTTGAGCGCCGTCACGGGCTTGTGGAAGTACGTCGGTGCCGGTGGCAGCCGCGTCATGAACTCCTGCGTCCGGCTGTCGTAGTTGAGGTGCACCGCGATGATCTTCGACGGCTCGGTCGGCGGAAGGTGCTGCGCGTCGCCGACGCCGACCTCTCGACCGTCGGCAGCGACCAGGGTGTCGCCCTGCCGGACCACCTGGACGGCGGCGCCGTCGAGCAGGATGCGGCGGTACTCGGTCACCAGGACTCCTCTGTGGCTCTGCGGGCTCGTGCTGACGCGGCCGTCACGCCGAGCGGGGAGCGGTCCAGCCGCCCTCGGGACGGTCGAACCACACGTGCACCTGGCTGGTGCCGATGGCGTTCTCGTAGTCGCCGTACTGAACGCCGGGCGCGGAGAGCTCCTGCTCGCCGAGGGCCGCGGCCATCATGAGGTAGTGCGCGAACATCCCCTCGGGACGCACCGTGAGGAACTCCGGCATGGTGTCGAGGACGAGGTCGTGCCGGCCGTCGAAGAACCAGTCGAGGCGTTCGTGATCCATGTCGCGCGCCTTCTGGCTGAAGATGTGCGACGGGTCGCTCGCCTCGTGCTTGCGCAGCTCCTTGAGCTTGTGGAACGTGTGCGACATCGAGCCGGTCGCGATGATCACCACCTTGCGGTCGACCTTCTCGACCGCAGCACGGATCGCCCGACCCACGCGCAGGAAGTCGTCGGTCTCGCCCGTCTGGCAGACCGAGATCGAGATCCACTGCTTGTCGAGACCCTTGCCCAGGTAGGACCAGAGGTTGACCGACGGGTAGTAGAGCGGAAGGTAGGGGTCGTCGATCGGGGTGATCCACGTGCCAGCCGGCTCTCCCTCGGCCGCGATCGCGTCGGCGAGCTCGGGGTCGCCACGCCATTCGTACGGGATGCGGCACATGCCGCGCGGCAGCTCCTCGGCCGTGAAGAGGCCGGCGCGGATCGGCTGCGACGTGACGACGAACTCGACCGTGGTGAACCAGTGCGAGTCCAGGACGATCACCGTGTCGTAGTCGAGCGTCTCGAACTTCTCGGCGCGGATCCGGTGCAACGCCGGGACGAGCGAGATCTCCTTGCCGCCGTTGAGGTCTCGGCGTTCAGCCTCTGACAGCATGATCGTGGGCACGTGCGAGAGCAGGCCCGCCCCGACGACCTCGCCCATGTCAGCTCCACCCCTTCGGCGCGAAGACCGAGTTCTTGACGTCGCAGTAGAAGTCGAACGACCAGGTACCGCCCTCGCGGCCGATGCCCGACCGGCCGTTGCCGCCGAACGGCGCGGACAGGTCGCGGACGAAGAAGCAGTTGACCCACACCGTGCCGGCGTCCAGCCGCGCACTCACTCGTTCGGCGCGCTCGTGGCTGCCGGTGACGAGCGTCGCGGCGAGTCCGTAGTCGGTGTCGTTCGCCATGCCCACCCCGTCGTCCTCGCTGCCGAAGGTCTGCAGCGTGAGCACCGGGCCGAACACCTCATGGCAGACGATCTCCATCGTCGGGTCGACACCCGCGAACACCGTCGGCTTGTAGAAGAAGCCGCCGGTCGCGTTGTTGAGCTCGTGGTGGGGCTCGCCACCGAGCAGCACCTCGGCGCCGTCCGCGATCGCCCGCTTGACGAAGCCGTCGACGCGGTCGAAATGGGTGCGGCTCACGAGCGGTCCGATGCCGGTGGCCTCGTCGCGCGGGTCGCCCTGCACGATGCCGGCCGCCCTGGCGAGGAAGCGCTCACGGAACTCGTCGGCGACGCCCTCCTGCACGAGGATGCGCACGGCCGCGAGGCAGACCTGCCCGGAGTTGTCGAACTGCTCGACGGCGAGGTCGACCGCGAGGTCGAGGTCGGCGTCGTCGAACACCAGCAGCGGTGACTTGCCACCGAGCTCGAACGACACCGGGGTCACGTTGCGCGCGGCCGCCTCGCCGATCTTCTGCGCAGTGGGCACGGATCCGGTGAACGAGATGCGGCGTACGCCGGGATGGGCCACGAGCGGTGCGCCCGCCTCGGTGCCGAGCCCCTGGACGACGTTGAACACGCCGTCGGGAAGGCCGGCATCGCGGGCGATGTCGGCGAGCAGCGACGCGGTGAGCGGCGCCCACTCCGGCGGCTTGGCGACCACCGTGTTGCCCGCGGCGAGTGCGGGCCCGATCCGCCAGGTGGCCAGCATGAGCGGCGCGTTCCAGGGCGTGACGATCGCCGTGACGCCGGCCGGGTCCCACGAGACGTGGTTGCGGTGCCCGCGGGTCTCGAAGTCGTCGTGGTGCAGCTCGAGCAGGTGGTCGGCGAAGTAGCGGAAGTTGAGCGCGACCCTCGGCATCACCCCCCGCCGGTGCGATCGCAGCAGCGATCCGTTGTCGCGGGTCTCGACCTGCGCGAGATCCTCGAGGCGCGCCTCGACGCCGTCGGCGATGCGGTGCAGGATCGCGGCCCGCTCGGGAGCAGGGGTGCGCGACCACGTCGTGAACGCCTCGCGCGCTGCGGCCACCGCCTCGTCGACCTCTGCCTGGCCGCCGCGCGACACGTGAGCGATCACCTGGCCGTCGAGCGGGGACACGTCCTCGAAGGTGGCGGCGCTCTCGACGCGACGTCCGCCGATCCAGTGACGGGTGTCGACCTCGACACCCGCGACGACTGCTGTGGTCACCGGGCGGCCCTTCGGGGAGACTGTCGGAACGGGTGCCCGTCCGATATCGTTCGGAGCCAAACGTATTGCCACCCCCGTGAGGCGTCAAGACATGACGAAGACCCCGCTGGTCGCGATCCCCGGCCGGTTCTCGGCATCGGCGTCCGCCCTGCGCTACCAGGCGATCGTGACCGCGCGCGCCCTCTCGGCAGCCGTGCTCCGCGCCGGTGGCGAGCCGTTGACGGTGCACCCGAGGTCGGCCGACGGGCAGGTCGACGAGGCTGAGATCGCGCGCCGGCTCGCGTTCGCCGACGCCGTGCTGCTGCCCGGCGGGGGTGACCTGTCGCCCACCCGCTACGGCCAGGCGGTCGCGAGCGGCGACGTCTACGACGTCGACGACGAGCAGGACGCCTTCGACCTCGCGGTCGCCCGGTGGGCCCTGTCGACCGGCGTGCCCCTCCTCGCCGTGTGCCGCGGCATGCAGGTCGTCAACGTCTCGCTCGGCGGTGACCTCGAGCAGCACATGGACGCACCGCACCGGCCCGTGACCCATCCGGTGACGGTCGACGACGGCACCCGGTTGGCCGACGTCGTGGGCTCCTCGGTCGAGGTGTCGTGCTTCCACCACCAGCGCATCAGCAGGCTCGGCGACGGTCTGCGCGCGATCGCCCGGGCCGGCGACGGCGGCGTCGAGGCCATCGACCTGCCCGGGCGAGCCGGCTGGTTCGTCGCGGTGCAGTGGCACCCCGAGGACACGGCCGCGCACGACCCGGCGCAGCAGGGGCTCTTCGACGCCCTGGTGCGCGCCGCGCGCTGAGCCTGCGCTCAGCCCTCGACCTTGGTGACCACCTTGCGCAGGCTGCGAGCGACGGTCGACGTCTCGGCCTTCGTGAGTCCGGAGGTCACGAACGCCTCCTCGGCGTTGAAGAGCGGGAACAGCGTGGCCATGAGCTTGCGACCCTTGGGGGTCAGGGCCACCAGGACCCGACGCGCGTCGTCGGGATGGGTACGCCGCTTGAGCAGCCCTCGGTTCTCCAGCGTGCCCACCACACCGGTGAGCGTGCCCTTGGAGATGCCGGCCTCGGCCGCGACGTGACGGGTCTCGATGTCGCCCCAGATCCAGACGACCCAGAGCACCACCCAGCCGGTCCAGGTCAGCTCGTGCGGCGCGAGAACGGTGCGCTCGAGGTGGTTGCGCACGGCGTTCGCGGCCCGGTAGATGTTCGAGACCGCGGCCATCGAGTCCATGTCGATGGGCAGTCCGGTGAGGCGGTCGGCGACCGCGCGCTCGGTCTCCTCGAGCGTGTGGTGGGCGTCTCCGGACGCCTCGCTCGTGGTGCGCACGTAGCGGCTCAGGGTGCACTCTCCGTCGTCGCAGGGACAGCGGTCAGGATCGCACACGGCCGCGTGCGCCGCGACGCCGCCGCCACCGCTCGCAGGCGCTCGGAGCCTCGTCGTCACCACGTCTCGATCGTAATGAGGCGATCCGTTCGTGTCCGTACGTCCGAGCATTCCCTGCGTCACACCGAAGCCCGGGGCCGCACCCTCTTGTGCACGCGGCGGTCGCGGTCCTAGTCTCGGATCTCGTTCGGGTCCGAACGACTCTGAGCTCACCGGGAGATGGCATGCGAGCAGCCGACGTCGACCTCACCGACCTGGACGTCTTCGAGCACAACGGGGCCTGGCCGCTGTTCGACGTCCTCCGCGACGAGGAGCCGTGCCACTGGAACCCGGAGCCGGGCGGCAACCACGGCTTCTGGGCACTCACGCGGCACGCCGACATCGCGACGGTGACGCGCGACGAGGAGACGTTCTCCTCCGAGGTCGGTGGCGCCAACCTCGAAGAGCTCGACGACGAGCAGATCGACGTCCGCAAGTCGATGCTCGAGACCGACGGCGCACGGCACTGGGCGCTCCGCCGCCTGCTCCAGCACCAGTTCACTCCTCGCGGGCTGGCGGGCTACGAGGTGTTCCTGCGCGGCCTGACCCGGACGACGATCGACAACGCCCTGGCCAAGGGCGAGTTCGACTTCGTCAAGGAGGTCAGTGCCGACTTCCCGATCCGCGTTCTCGCGCGCATGCTCGACGTCCCGGACGAGCGCACCGGGCAGCTCATCGAGTGGGGCAACCGGATGGTCGGCAACAGCGACCCCGACTACGCCGACGTGCTCGCGGACTCCGAGGAGAGCGAGGAGTTCCGGCTGCTGCCGTTCCGCTCGCCGGCGGCGCTCGAGGTGTTCGACTACGGCTTCGAGCTCGCCGCGATGCGTCGGGGAGGGAGCGGTGACGACCTCGTGAGCAAGCTGGTCAACCAGGTGCCCGAGGACGGCGTCCCGCTGTCGGAGCGCGACTTCCGCAACTACTTCCTGCTGCTCGTGGTGGCCGGCAACGAGACCACGCGGCACGCGATCTCGCACTCCATGAAGGCGCTGCTCGACAATCCCGACCAGCTCGCCCTCCTGGCGGCCGAGCCCGAGCGCATCCCCGGCGCGGTCGAGGAGTTCCTGCGGTGGGCCTCGCCGGTCTACCACTTCCGGCGTACCGCCACCCGTGACATCGAGCTCTACGACAAGCAGGTCAAGGCCGGCGACAAGGTGGTCGTGTGGTTCGCGTCGGCGAACCGCGACAGCCGCGTGTTCGAGGACCCGTACCGCTTCGACGTCACCCGCACCAAGATCGACCACGTGACCTTCGGCAAGGGCGGTCCGCACTTCTGCCTGGGCAACCAGCTCGCGCGTCTCGAGATCCGGATCATGTTCGAGGAGCTCATCCCGCGCCTCGCCGGAGGCATCGAGCTCACCGGTGACGTCAAGCGGGTCCGCAGCAACTTCGTCAACGGCATCAAGAAGTTCCCCGTGCGGGTGAACGCCTAGCCGGGCGAGGGTCCCGCCGGCGTCAGAAGGCGCTGCGAGACCCGGTGTGGTGCTGCAGGTTGTTAGTCCACGCGCTGGCTAGCATCGGCGGCATGGTCGACGACGAGGTCCCCTGGCTCACCGACGACGAGCGGCGGACGTGGATCGCGGTGTCCGCGCTCATCGAGGTGCTCTCGACGTCCATCGACGCCCAGCTCAAGCGCGACTCGGGTCTCAACCTGTTCGAGTACCTCGTGATGGCGGGGCTCTCCGACGCACCGGGCCAGGCGATCCGGATGAGCGACCTCGCAGCGTTCGCGTCCGGTTCGCTCTCCCGGCTCTCGCACGCGGTGAGCCGGCTGGAGAAGCAGGGCTTCGTCGTCCGTCGTCCGTCGCCCGAGGACCCGCGCTCGACCGAGGCGGTGCTCACCGACGCCGGGATGGCCAAGATGGTCGAGTCGGCACCCGACCACGTCCGAGAGGTACGCCGCCTCCTCGTCGACCCGCTCACGCCGGCCCAGCTGGCGCAGCTGGGCCGGATCTCCCGCCAGCTCATCGAGCACGCGTCCCCCGCAGCCGCCCGACGCATCGAGCAGGTCGCACCGGGCACCTTCTGACCCGTCCGCGGCAGTGCGTCCGGCTCAGTCCGGAAATGCGACCTGGTCGAGGAAGGCGTCGACGAGGTCCCTCGTGCGTCCGGCGGCGGCCGCCTCGACGGCACGGGTCTCGGCGAGCAGGGCGTCCGCGTCGGCGCCGACTCCCTCGAGGTAGGCGCGCCCGCCGTAGTCGAGCCACGCGGCGAGCTGGTCGCCGGTGAGCTCGGGGTGGAACTGCAGCCCCATGCTGCGGCCGATGACGTACGCCTGCGGGCACAGCGCCGTCCGCGCCAGCACGCGCGCCCCGGGCGGCGGGTCGAAGCGGTCGCTGTGCCACTGGAACCACGGACCGGCCGGTACGAGGTCCGGCTCGTCGGTGTCCACGGCGTACCAGCCGATCTCCTCGTCGCCCGCGGCGAACACCGAGCCACCGAGCGCCGCCGCGAGCGCCTGGCCGCCGAAGCAGATCCCGAGCACAGGGACGCCGGTGTCGTGCGCGGTGCGCAGCATCTCGAGCTCGGCGCCGATCCAGGCCCCGATCGTCTCGTCGTCGTAGACGGCCCACGGCGCACCCATCGGCACGAGGACGTCGAAGTCGCGAGGGTCCGGGAACTCGACGACGATTCCGGGCGCGGCGAAATGCTCCTCGGGGACGACGTTGAACTCCGTGACCTCGAACCCGCGGGCGGCGAACGCCGCTCCCACCGGGCCGGGCGGGGACACGTGGTCCTGCTGGATGAACAGCACGCGCACGGTCGGCTCCTTTCGTTCGGACCCGAACGTAAGGGTCGCCTTCCCCCTCGTCAACACCTCTCGAGCAGCGCGGAGACCGCGAACCGAGGAAACGCCACGAACCCCTTCCCTCGAGGCGCACGATTGGCTACTGTCACGCCATCCCTTGAATGTTCGGATCCGAACGACTATCCCGGACGACCCCGTCGCCGCACCACGAGGAGCCGCCATGGACCACGCCGACGTCTCGAGCGTCCTCGACGACCTGCGAGCCCGCGGCATCGACGTCATCCGGGTGTCGTACTCCGACATGATCGGCACCGACCGGGGGCGCGACGTCCTGCTCTCCGAGCTCGACACCGCGATGCACCACGGTCTCGCGTTCTGCCGCGCGATCTACCACACGTCACCGCGCGGCGACGTCGTACCGGTCCAGGGCGGGCTCGAGAGCGGACTCCCGGACATCAAGGCGACGCCGGACCTCGCGACGTTGACCGACCTGCCGTGGGAGCCGGGCGCCGCGTGGTGCCTCGCGGACGTCACGGCCGAGGACGGCAACCCCGCTCCGGAAGGACCGCGCCACGTGGCGCGCAGCGTCTCGGCCAAGCTCGCCGAGCTCGGCCTCCATGCCGTCATCGGCCCGGAGCTCGAGTTCTACGTGTGCGAGCCCGACGACACCTGCGACCGCGGGTGGAAGCGGTACGCCGACGAGCCGGGGAACGTCTACGTCGTCGGTCGCAAGGGCGACCCGCGCGGCATCCTGCTCACGATGCTGCGCTACCTGCGTGACGCCAACCTGCACGTGACCGCGGCCAACCACGAGTTCAGCGCCGGCCAGTTCGAGATCAACCTCAACCACTCCGAGCTCGTCGACGCCGCCGACCGCGCGTTCCGGATGAAGTCGGCGGTGCAGGAGATCGCGCGCCACGAGGGACTGCTCGCGACGTTCATGGCCAAGCCGTTCAACGAGGAGGGCGGCAGCGGGTTCCACCTGCACCTCTCGCTCGTCGACGAGTCGGGCAGCAACGTCTTCGGTGACGGGGACGCCGAGCTCTCGGAGGTCGGTCGCTCCGCGATCGCCGGCGTCCTCGCCCACGCGCCCGCGCTCGCCGCGATCCTCAACCCGACCATCAACTCCTACAAGCGGTTCGGGCCGGACACCCTCGCGCCCTGGCTCATCGACTGGGGCCTGGACAACCGCAGCGCCATGGTGCGCATCCCCCCGGAGCGCGGGCAGTCCGCGCGCATGGAGGTCCGCCTCGGCGACGCGACGGCGAACCCGTACCTCGCCATGGCGGCGGTCAGCGCCGCGGTCTACCTCGGCGTCCGCGACAAGCTCGAGCCGCCGGCGCCCCTCGAGGGCTACGGCTACGACCCGGAGAGCGCGCCGATGCTGCCGCAGTCGCTGCCGGAGGCCCTCGACGCGCTGGAGGCCGACGCCGAGCTGCGCGAGGTGCTCGGCGACTACTTCGTGACGTCGTTCGTCACCTACAAGCGCAACGAGGTCGAGCGGTTCACCAAGCACGTCACCGACTGGGAGTTCCTCGAGTACGCCTACCACCTGTGAGGACCGGAGCATGACCACCACGACGGGATCGCTCGCCGCGCCGCTCGCCGACCCCGACAGCTTCGTCGACGGCCCACCCTGGGCTCTCTTCCGCGAGCTGCGCGACCGCGAGCCAGTGGCGTGGACGCCGGAACCCGAGCCGCACAACGGGTTCTGGTCCGTCACGCGGCACGCCGACATCGTTGCGGTGAGCCGAAGCTGGCAGGAGTTCACCTCGAGTCGCGGCGTCTCGCTCGAGGAGCTCGAGGACGACCAGCTCGAGCACCGCACGTCGCTCATCGACACGGACCCGCCGGACCACGGCAAGCTGCGCAAGATCGTCGCCGCGCAGTTCCTCCCACGCGTCATCAACGGATACGAGTCCTTCCTGCGCGGCATCGTCGCGCGCACGATGGACAACGCGTTGCCGCTCGGGTCGTTCGACTTCGTCGAGAAGGTGTCCAGCGAGATCCCGGTGCGCGTGCTCGCGCGGATGCTGTCGGTGCCCGACACGGACCACGCCCGGCTCACCGGCTGGGGTGACCGGCTCGTCGGGGGCAGCGACCCGGAGTTCTCCGAGGTCGCGCCGGGCACCCCCGAGTACGACGAGCTGCGGCTCGTGCCCTTCCGCTCCCCGGCAGCCCTCGAGGTGTTCGAGTACGGGCGCGAGCTGCAGGCGGCGCGACGCGCGGCGCCCACCGGCGACCTCATCTCGGCGCTGGTCGAGTCGCGCGTCGACGACGAGCCCCTCTCGCAGCAGGACCTCGACAACTACTTCCTGCTGCTCGCGCTCGCCGGTCAGGAGACCACGCGCCAGGCCCTCACGCTCGCGATGCAGACGCTCATCGACAATCCGGAGGTCCTCGCCCGCCTGCAGACCGAGCCCGAGCTGCTGTCCGGTCCGGCGCTCGACGAGCTGCTGCGATGGGGCGCACCGGTCTACCACATGCGACGTACGGCCAACGTCGACACCGTGATCGGCGAGACGCCGGTGCGGGCCGGCGACAAGATCGCGATGTGGTTCCCGTCGGGCAACCGGGACGAGCGGGCGATCGACGATCCCGACGTCCTCGACCTCGATCGGACCACCGTCGACATGCTCACGTTCGGCAAGGGCGGCCCGCACTTCTGCATGGGCTCGTTCCTCGCCAAGCTCGAGTACCGCGTGACGCTCGAGGAGCTCGTGGCGCGCGTCGACACCGTCGCCTACGACGGTCCGGTCGAGCGGCTGCGCAGCAACTTCGTCAACGGCATCAAGCGCATGCCGGTCCGCGTCACGACCCGCTGACCGGTCAGAACGGGACCGGCACGGCCAGGACACCGGTCGCGCTGGTTCGGCCCGCCGCGCTGCGGGCGAACTCGATGGCATCGAGCTCGAGGCGCGAGGCACCCCCGCCCCGCGCACGTCGGAGCCCTCCCGGCCCGGTGAGGGTGAGGTCGAACGGCTCGTCGTGCAGGGTCGCCCACTCGTCGACGAGGTCGCGCACGAGCAGGCCGTCGTGGTCGGCGGTGACGACGAGCTCCCGACCTGTGGCCCGGGCGATGTCGATGCGGTGCATCCAGGCGTCGCGCGTGTAGATGCAGTCCATGAGGTAGCCGACCGACTTCGTCCCCACGGGTGGCCCCATCGGCACGACCACTGCACGTGCGACGCGTGGGAGCCGTCGTCTCGTCCGTACGCCGCGACGACCGTTGTCCCGCAGCTCGGTGACGAGCTCCTCCGGCGTACGCCCGGCACGGTCCGCGATCTGCACCTCGTTGATCGAGTCGACGAGCATGGGGCCCGGGTAGCGCCGGCGTCCGACGATGGCCTGGCGCGCGGACTCCTGGATCCGGGCGTTGCCCGCCGCCGCTCCGGCAAGGTGAGCGACCATCGCGCGCACGTCCCAGCCAGGGCAGTCGGTCGGCGCCGACCAGTCGGACTCGTCGAGGCCGGTCAACAGGTCGTCGAGACGTGCGTACTCCGTCGCCGCGACGGTCATCCAGGTGTCGTGGTCGATGACGTCCTCCTCATTCCTAATGACGTTAGGATGCGTCACGAGCGAGAGCGAGTCAACAGATTCTCCTAATGACGTTAGGGAAGGTGATCGCGATGACGGCTCCGGTCCGGGGCCCCGGCTCGCCACGGCACGCGGACACCCGGCGCGAGATCGTCTCTGCGGCCTGGGACCTGGCCGCCGAGCGCGGGCTGCTCGGCTGGACCCTCAAGGACGTCGCCGAGGTCGTCGGGATGCGCGCGCCGTCGCTCTACGTCTACTTCGCCGGCAAGAACGACCTCTACGACGCCATGTACGCCGATGGGTGCACCGCACTGCTCGCGCGTGGCGAGCGCGTCAGCCGCGACGGCGACCCGGTCGACGTGCTGCGGCGGGTCGCCCGCGTCTACGTCGGCTTCTGCGTCGCGAACCCGGCGCGCTACCAGCTCATGTTCCTGCGCACCGTTCCCGGCTTCACGCCGTCCCCGCCGTCCTACGCCCAGGCCCTCGAGATCCTCCGACGTACCCGCGAGGTCCTCGACGCTGCAGGCGCGGGCTCGCAGGCCGACCTCGACCTCTGGACCGCGCTGGTCACCGGGCTCGCCACCCAGCAGATCAGCAACGATCCCGGCGGTCGTCGCTGGAGGCGCCTCACCGACGACGCCGTCACGATGTACGCGGAAGCGCGCTGCCTCAGGTAGCAGCTCTCGATCCCGGGAGCCGTGAGCGCGAGAGGTGTCAGCGGTGGGCGAGGGTCGTGCCGCCGTTCCAGGACGTACCCACCTGGCGGTAGTAGCCGCCGATGACCTCGCGCACGGGGAGCGCGGACGCGACCTCGTCCCAGGGCGAGTCGAACAGCTCGAGCTCGGCGTCGGCACTCCAGCAGGGTCCGCCCTCGAAGTCGACGCCGCTCATCGTGAGCACCTCGTCGAGCGCCCAGCCCGACGCGCCGCGCTCGATCGGACGGACCTGACGGTGGTGCAGCATCGGCAGCGCGTTGACGAAGCCGTTGGTGTCGCTGGGTCCGGTGATCGTGACGACGGCCTGCGCGAGCCGGTGGTCGTAGGCCGCGAGGGTCGCGCCGAAGCGGCCCCCGACGTCGACCCGCGGCGCCGCCTGCCCGTAGGGCATCGGGCGCGTCTGGTGGATCGACCCCAGCTTCTTGGGGTAGCCCTGGTGCACGCCGCGCGCGATCGCGAAGTCGGTGGTGACCCAGATCAGGACGCAGCGCGAGTACGTCGTGCCCTCGTAGGAGCACCGCACGACGGCGAACGCCTCCTTGTACTGGCTGCGCGCGGGGTCGAGCAGCTCGTCCTTCGAGCCGCTGCAGGACTGCCAGTCCGCCCAGATGAAGGCCACGGCACCCGGGTCCTCCGGAGCGAGCTCGACGTCGGAGGGAAGGAGAGCCCGCACCTTGTCGACGTCGGTGCGGTACTCGACGGTGAGCAGGTCGCCGCTGTAGAACCACGGCGGCCGTGGGATCAGCGCGCTGCGCCCCGTCTCGGTGTAGGGCGGAGCGAATCCTTGCAGGTCAGGCACGGCGTCCCCAATCGTTCGTATCCGTACGAATCGTAGGGGCACGCGCCACTCGGGGTCCAGAGCCAGCCGGCACGGATCCGTGTCCGGTGCCGACGAGTCCGGTCAAAGCGGTGGCGGGTGTCGGAGGTGTCTGGTGCATTGGCCGTATGAGCCCACGACGCAGCACCCCCTGGCCCGCCGGCGCGCCCACCTGGGTCGACGTCAGCACACCCGACATGGACGCCGCCCAGGAGTTCTACGGCGGCCTGCTCGGCTGGACGTTCGGCGAGCGCGACCCAGAGTTCGGCGGCTACTGCATGTGCGAGGTCGACGGCGTCCCTGCGGCCGGCATGGCGCCGGCGATGGAGGGCGTGCCCCCGACGTGGACCCTGTACTTCGGTCACGACGACGCGCACGCCGCGGCGGCGGCGATCACCGCCGCAGGCGGTTCACTGATCACCGACGTCATGCAGATCGGCGACTCGGGCACCATGGTGATCGGCGCCGACCCCGCGGGCGCGGCCTTCGGCATCTGGCAGACCGACCAGATGATCGGCGTCGGCGTCTTCAACGAGCCCGGCGGCCTCTCCTGGGAGGACCTGCGCTCGAAGGACCCCGACGCCTCGCGGGCGTTCTACGCGTCGCTGCTGGGCTGGACCTACGAGCCGCTGCCGATGGCCGGCCCGGACTATGCGACGTTCCACCACCCCGGCGACGAGGCGCCGCTCGGCGGCCTCGGCGGGATGATGGGGATGGACTCGTTCCCGTCGCACTGGATCGCCTACTTCGGCGTCGCCGACGTCGACACCGCGGTCGAGTACGCCGAGACCCACGGCGGCCACGTCCTGTCGCCGGGGTTCGACACCCCGTACGGCCGCATGGCCGCCCTCACCGACCCGTTCGGCGCCTCGTTCTGGGTCACCACCCCGGCGCCCGGCCAGCCCGACTCCGGCCGCGCCGACTGACCGCGGTCGGTCCGCCACGAGCTAGGGCTTGAGCCGGGCGCGGTTGCCCTTCGTGATCTGGGCCCAGCGGCGGCGCTCCTCCTGAGCGAGCCGGACGTCCTGCTTGCGGGCGAGGTGGGCGAGCTCGCGCTGCAGCTTGCGCCAGCCCGCCAGCCGGCCGTCGTCGAGCAGGCCGGCCTGCACGGCGGCCAGCACCGCGCACCCCGGTTCGGTGCGGTGCGCGCAGTCGCTGAACCGGCAGTCGCCGGCGAACTCGTCGACGTCGCGGAACGCCTCGTCCAACGCCTCCTCGTCGGCCCAGAGCGAGACCTCGCGCATGCCCGGCGTGTCGAGCACGAGACCGCCCCCGGGCAGCGGCACCAGGTGCCGGGCCGAGGTCGTGTGCACGCCACGGTTGTCCTCGCGCACCGCCGTCGTCGCCAGCACCTCGTAGCCCGCGAGCGCGTTGACCAACGTCGACTTCCCGGCGCCCGAAGGCCCGATGACGGCGAGCGTCGTACCGCCGGTGAGCAGGGCGCGCACGTCGTCGAGACCGTCACCGTCGTACGACGACACCGCGAGGACGTCCACGCCGACGGCGACCGCGCGGATCACCTCGAGCACCTCCTCGACGTCGTCGGCCAGGTCGGACTTGGTCAGCGCCACCACCGGACGCGCACCGGACTCCCAGACCAGCGTCAGCTCGCGCTCGAGCCGGCGCGGGTTGACCGAGTGCGCGGGCACGGCGACCAGCACCACGTCGACGTTGGCCGCGACGACCTGCCCCTCGGTGCGTGCGCCGGCCTCCTTGCGGATGAGCGCGCTGCGCCGCGGCAGCACGACCTCGATGACCGAGTCGTCGCGCGTCGTTCCGGCGAGCAGCACCCAGTCACCGGCGACCGGCAACGAGTGCGACTCGGCGCGCAGCCGACCTCGCACACCGAGGGTCGCCTCGTCGACGCCGTCGTGCACGCGCCACGCGTCGCGGCCTTGCAGGGTGACGCGCGCGGGTCGCAGCGCCTGCGCGCCGTCGACGTCGGCGCGAGCACGGTCGAACCAGGAGTCCCAACCGAGGTCGGGGAGGACGAAGGACACCATGACTCCAGCACGGTGAGGGCGTCGAGGTACGACGCGGACGGCTCGGACGGGCCTGAGCCGGTGACGCCGTGACACGGCGGGGCGGCTCGTGGGACGGAGCCGGAGTCTGGCGCGGTGCGGGCTGCGGTCTGCGGGACCGGTCAGCGCGAAGCGGGTGCGGGGACGCCGGCGTACGACGGGGCAGTCATGAGGAGCCTCCCGAGGGTCGTCGCCCGCGGTCGCGGGGCAGCATCGTGACGCTACGCCGACCCACCGTCGGCCGTCGCGTGAGTTTCGTCCCGGCCGACATCACCACCCGCCGGGCGGCGGCGGCGCCGCCCCTCGCGCGTCGTCGGCGCTCCGCTGAGACCGCCGGTCGCGCGGAGTAGCGTCGAGCGCATGACGAAGGCGATCGAGATCCGCGGGCTCACCAAGTCGTTCGGCTCCACCCGCGCCCTCGACGGGCTCGACCTCGCCGTCGAGGTGGGCGCGGTGCACGGGTTCCTCGGTCCCAACGGCGCCGGCAAGACGACGACCCTCCGCATCCTTCTCGGCATGCTGCACAAGGACTCCGGCGAGGCGACGCTGCTCGGCGGCGACCCGTGGACCGACGCCGTGGAACTGCACCGACGACTGGCCTACGTCCCGGGCGAGGTAGCCCTGTGGCCGTCGCTCACGGGCGGCGAGACGATCGACGTCCTCGGGCGGTTGCGCGGCGGGCTCGACCCCGCTCGGCGCAGCGAGCTGCTCGACGCGTTCGCCCTCGACCCGCGCACGAAGGTGTCGGCGTACTCGAAGGGCAACCGGCAGAAGGTCGCGCTGGTCGCGGCACTCGCCGCCGACGTCGAGCTCTACGTGTTCGACGAGCCGACCGACGGGCTCGACCCGCTCATGTCCGAGGTCTTCCGCGACCAGGTGCTGCGGCTGCACGCCGAGGGGCGCACCGTGCTGCTGTCGAGCCACGTGCTCGCCGAGGTCGACGCCGTGTGCGACCGCGTGTCGATCGTGCGCTCGGGCCGGATCGTCGAGTCGGGCGGCCTCGCCGACCTGCGGCACCTGCAGCGGCTGACCATCGTCGCCGACACGGAGCACGAGATGCACGGCATCTCCGACGTACCGGGCCTGTACGACATCGAGCTCACCGGACGACGGCTGCGCTGCACGGTCGACCCCGGCCACCTCGGCGAGCTGCTCACCCACCTGTCGGCCGCCGGCATCGTCACGCTCGAGAGCCGACCGCCGACCCTGGAGGAGATGTTCCTGCGCTACTACGACCAGGCCGGGTCATGAGCGTCTCCGCTGCGCCGGCACGGCACGGCGCCATCACGCGCACCGCGCCGTCGTCGTCGTTCGCGGGCAGCGCCACGCTGCTGCGGCTCGCGCTGCGTCGCGACCGCGTCCGGATCCCCGCGTGGATCGTCTTCGCCGCCTACCTCACGGTCGCCGTCGCGCAGTCGTGGGACCGGCTCTATCCCACCGAGGCCGAGCGCAAGGGGCTCGCGGCGACGCTCGCGGCGGATCCCACCCTCTCGGCGATCCTCGGCCCGCTCTTCGACCCGCTGAGCACCGGCGGTCTCACGGCCTGGCGCATCAGCGCCGGCAGCCTGCTGGCGATGGGCCTCGTCGCGGCCTTCCTCGTCGTCCGGCACTCGCGCAACGACGAGGACGAGGGACGCATCGAGCTCGTCTCCGGCAGCCCTGCCGGCAAGGCCGCGCCGCTGGTCGCCGGACTCGGCGCCGCGGCGATCCTGCTGCTCGGCTGGGCCCTCCTCTCCGTCGGGCTGCTGGCCGGGATCGGGCTCCCGCTCGCGGGGTCCGTGGCGTTCTCGTTCACCCAGGCCCTGGCGGCGCTGGTGTTCGCGGCGGTCGCAGGCCTCACCGCTCAGATCGCCCGGACGTCGCGGGGCGCCAACGGACTCGTGGGCCTGGTGCTCGCGGCGTGCTTCATCGTGACGAGCGTGGGCAACAGCCGCGAGGGCGGCAGCTGGCTGCAGTGGCTCACCCCGTTCGGCTGGGCGCAGCAGACGCGGTCCTACGCCGGGGAGCGTTGGTGGCTGCTCGGCATCAGCGCGGCCGCCGCCGCGGCGATCTCAGCGGTGGCCCTGCACCTCGCAGCACGTCGTGACCTCGGCGACGCCCTGCTCGCGCCGCGGCACGGCCACGCGAACGCCGCTGGGTGGATCCGCGGTCCGGTCACGTTCGCCTGGCGGCTGGACCGCAGCGCGGTGATCGCCTGGGCCGTCGGCTTCGTCGCGATCGGGGCGGTCGAGGGCTCGTTGCTCACCACGTCCGTCGACCTCGTGACGAAGAACCCCACGTTCGCCGACATGATCCGCAAGCTGGCCGGCGGCACCGCCAACCTCGACGACGCCTTCCTCATCACCATGACCGGGCTCTTCGGCCTGCTCGCCGCAGCGTTCGGCATCTCGATGGCGCTCCGGCTGCGGACCGAGGAGGAGGCCGGTCGCACCGAGATGATCGTGACCACGGCGCACCCGCGCGCAGCCTGGCTCGCCGGTCACGGCAGCGTGGCCCTGATCGGGTCGACCCTGCTGCTGGCCGTCGGGGGACTCTCGTTGGGCCTGGTGTTCGGCGCCGGGGACGGCGACCTGCTCGGGCAGGGGTGGCGCGCGATGCTCGCGTCGCTCGTGGCGGCGCCCGCCGTGTGGCTGCTGGTCGGCATCACGGTGCTGCTCGTGGCGGGGCTGCCCCGGTGGACCTGGCTGGCGTGGATCGGGCTGGTGTGGTGCGTCGTGACCGGCTACTTCGGCGTAATCCTCGGGCTGCCGGACTGGCTGCTCTCGAGCTCGCCGTTCGCCCGCCTGCCGCTGTGGCCGGCAGCCCCGATGAGCTGGGCGCCGATGCTCGTCCTCACGATCCTCGCCGCTGCGGCCCTCGGGCTCGGGCTCGTCGTCCTGCGTCGCCGCGACCTGCCGCAGTGAGCCTCTGACCTGCGGGTTCGCTGCCTGATCGCGGCGAATTCGCGCCGAACGACCCGACCGGCGGCGCGTCCCCTTGCGCAGGTTACCGACGGGTAGCATCATGAGTGTTACCGACGGGTAACCGGCGCCGCAGCGAGCGCCGGTTTCGAGCATGGGGAGATCCGAAGGCGATGAGCCACTACAAGGCCAACCGGCGCGACATCGAGTTCAACCTGTTCGAGGTGTTCGGTGCGCAGGACCGACTCGGCAGCGGCCCCTACGCCGACATGGACGCCGACACGGCGCGCGACATCCTCGAGGAGGTCGAGCGACTGGCCACCGGACCGCTCGCCGCCTCGTTCGCCGACGCCGACCGCACGCCGCCGGTCTACGACCCCGTCGCGTGCACCGTCACGATGCCCGAGACGTTCAAGGCGTCCTTCCGGGCGCTCATGGACTCCGGCTTCTGGAACCTCGACCTCCCGACCCACCTCGGTGGCTCGGGGGCACCGCCGTCGCTGCGCTGGGCCGCGAGCGAGATGCTGCTCGGCGCCAACCCGCCGGCCTTCATGTACATGTCCGGTCCGGGATTCGCGGCCATCCTCGACCACCTCGGCAACGACGAGCAGAAGAAGCTCGCGCAGATCATGATCGACCAGCGATGGGGCGCCACCATGGTGCTCACCGAGCCCGACGCCGGGTCCGACGTCGGCGTGGGACGCACCAAGGCCGTGCAGCAGCCCGACGGCTCCTGGCACATCACCGGCGTCAAGCGCTTCATCAGCTCCGCCGAGCACGACCTGGCCGACAACATCATCCACCTCGTGCTCGCGCGCCCCGAGGGTGCGCGCGGTGGCACGAAGGGACTGTCGCTGTTCGTGGTGCCGAAGTTCTTCTACGACGTCGAGACGGGCGCGGTCGGCGAGCGCAACGGCGTCTACACGACCAACATCGAGAAGAAGATGGGCATCAAGGCGTCGACGACGTGCGAGCTCACCTTCGGCGACAAGCAGCCGGCCGTCGGCTGGCTCGTCGGTGACGTCCACGACGGCATCGCGCAGATGTTCAAGGTGATCGAGTACGCCCGCATGATGGTGGGCACCAAGGCGATCGCGACCCTGTCGAGCGGCTACCTCAACGCGCTCGACTACGCGAAGACACGCGTGCAGGGCGGCGACCTGCGGGCCTTCCAGGACAAGGACTCCCCGCGCGTCACCATCACCCACCACCCCGACGTGCGCCGCAGCCTGATGATGCAGAAGGCGTACGCGGAAGGCATGCGCGCGCTCGTGCACTACACCGCGTACTACCAGGACCAGGTCGAGCTCAACCAGGCCGGCGCTGCCGCCGACGTCGACCTCGACACGGCCGAGCGGATGAACGACCTGCTGCTGCCGATCGTCAAGGGCGTCGGCTCGGAGCGGTCCTACGAGCAGCTCGCGCAGTCGCTGCAGACGTTCGGCGGGTCGGGCTTCCTGCAGGACTACCCGATCGAGCAGTACATCCGCGACTCGAAGATCGACACCCTCTACGAGGGCACCACCGCCATCCAGGGCCTCGACCTGTTCTTCCGCAAGATGGTGCGCGACCAGTTCCACGCGCTCACCCGTCTCGGCGGCGAGATCCAGGACTTCGCCAAGGGCGACGCCGGCAACGGCACGCTGGTGCACGAGCGCGAGATGCTCGGCAAGGCGCTCGAGGACGTGCAGGCGATCGTCGGTGCCCTCGGCGGCTACGCGATGAAGGCGCAGGCCGAGCCGGCCGAGCTCTACAAGGTCGGGCAGAACACCACGCGGCTGCTGCTCGGCCTGGGCGACCTCGTGATCGGCTGGCTGCTGCTGCGTCAGGCAGCGATCGCGATCGAGGCCCTCGCGGGTACGCCGTCGGACAAGGACGTCGCGTTCTACCAGGGCAAGATCGCCGCGGCGAAGTTCTTCGCCCACCAGCGCTTCCCGCTGCTCACCGCCGAGCGCTCCATCGCCGAGTCGACCGACAACGCCCTCATGGACCTCGACGAGACCGCCTTCTAGCCCGCGTCGCCACAAGTGCCCTCTTTCGTCCCTTAGGGTCGAAAGAGGGCACTTTGTGCCATCTCGCGCCCCAGACTTCTGCCCGTGGGCCGCCTGACCGGCGTACGCCGTCGCCCTGCGAGGATGACGCCGTGGACGACGAGCGAGGTTCGGCGCTGCTCACCGACGACGTCGACCTCGCGGTGCGCACGCTGCGCGCGGGCGGGCTGGTCGCGATCCCGACCGAGACCGTCTACGGGCTCGGTGCCGACGCCGAGAACCCCGGGGCGGTCGCCCGGGTCTACGCCGCGAAGGGTCGGCCCACCGACCACCCCTTGATCGTCCACCTCGCCGACGCCGCGGCGATCGACGACGGCTGGTCCCGCGATATTCCGTCCTGGGCAAGGCTTCTCGCGGCTGCCTGCTGGCCTGGGCCGCTCACCCTCGTGGTACCTCGAGGACCCCGGGCCGGCGACCACGTCACCGGCGGTCAGCACACGGTCGGGCTTCGCGTCCCTGCGCACCCGGTGGCACACGCCGTCCTGGTGGCGTTCGGCGGGGGTGTCGCGGCGCCGAGCGCCAACCGCTTCGGCCGCGTCTCGCCCACGGACGCGCAGCACGTCCTCGACGAGCTCGCCGACGTCCTCGAGCCGGGACGGGACGTCGTCCTGCTCGGCGGCGAGTCCCAGGTGGGCGTCGAGTCGACGATCGTCGACTGCACGGGCGCGGCGCCGCGGCTGCTGCGTCCCGGCGGGATCGGCGTCGAGGAGATCGAGGCCGTGACCGGGATCGACGTCGTGGACGCCGACCCCGCGGTGCGCGCTCCGGGCACGCTGGCCGCCCACTACGCCCCGGCCGCCGAGGTCGTGCTCGTCCGGGCCGAGGACGTCGCCGCGGCCGCGGCCGACGCCGTCGAGCGCGGCGCCACGCCCGTCGCCGTGCTCGCCCCGTCGGACGTGGCGACGCCCCCGGGCGCGAGCCGACTCGCAGCGCCCGCCGGTTCCGAGGACTACGCGCGGAGTCTGTACGCCGCGCTGCGCGGCGCGGACGCCGACGGGGTCCGCACCGTGCTGGCCGTGCCGCCCGACGACGCCGCGCCGCTCGCTGCGGCGGTGCTCGACCGGCTGCAGCGCGCGGCGACCGGGTCACGGCGCTGACGGCGTACCGCTTCGAGGACACGCACCCGCTGCCCCGACGACCACGACCGCCCCGCACGATCACGACTTGGGGACTCGAGAGGGCACAGAAGTGCCTCTGAACTTCCCTAAGGGTCAGGAACTGGCACTTCTCGAGATCGTTAGTTAGGGTAACGAACATGGTGTCTGGGGTTGCGGTGGATGCGGATCTGGCTCATGACCTCCGGTTGGCGGTCATGCGGCTGGCGCGACGGCTGCGCCAGCAGCGCGGCGACCACGGACTCGGACTCGGGCAGCTCTCGGCGCTGGCCACCCTCGAGCGCGGCGGTCCCATGACGCCGGGCGCCCTCGCGGCACAGGAGCAGGTGCGCCCGCCGTCGATGACCAAGACCCTGGCCGCCCTGTCCGAGGCGGGCTACGTCGACCGTGCTCCCGACCCGCACGACGGACGCCAGGTCCTGGTCACCGTCACCCCCGCTGCGCGGCGCCTGCTGCGCGAGGACCGTCGTCGTCGGGAGGAGTGGCTCGCCGCCCTGCTGCGCGACCTCGACCCCGCCGAGCGCGCGGCCCTCGCCACCGCCCTCCCGGTGCTGGAGGTGCTCGCCGACTCGTGACTCCCATGTTCCGTGCGCTCTCGGTGCGCAACTACCGCCTCTACTTCTCCGGCCAGGTGCTCTCCAACGCCGGCACCTGGATGCAGCGCGTCGCCCAGGACTGGCTCGTGCTCGACCTGTCCGGGTCGTCCGGCGTCGCGCTCGGCATCACCACCGGTCTGCAGTTCCTGCCCTACCTGCTCTTCTCGCTGTGGGGCGGCACGCTCGCCGACCGCATCGAGCGACGGCGGCTGCTCATCGTCACCCAGACCCTCATGGGCGCGCTCGCGCTCGTCCTCGGGGTGCTCACCCTGCGCGGCAACGCCACGGTCACCCTCGTCTACGTCATGGCATTCCTGCTCGGTGTCGTCTCGGCCATCGACAACCCCGCACGGCAGGCATTCGTCAACGAGATCGTCGGGCCCGACACCCTGCACAACGCGATCGCGCTCAACAGCGCGTCGTTCAACCTCGCGCGACTGGTCGGCCCGGCCCTGGCCGGCGTGATGGTCGCGCTGGTCGGCAGCGGGTGGGTGTTCATCGCCAACGCCGCCACCTTCGCCGTCACGATCGCCGCTCTGCTGCTCATGCGGGTCTCCGAGCTCCGCGTGCTCGCGCGCGAGCAGGGCACGGTGCGCCTCGTGCAGGGCATCCGCTACGTACGGCGGCGCCGCGACCTGGTGCTCGTGCTGTTCCTGCTCTTCGGCGTCGCGACGTTCGGCCTCAACTACCAG
Source organism: uncultured Actinomycetota bacterium (assembly GCA_963782665.1). GTDB lineage: Bacteria > Actinomycetota > Actinomycetes > S36-B12 > CAIYMF01 > Longivirga. The sequence continues at coordinate 81,748 of CAWAKP010000003.1, forward strand.
CTCACGATGGCGCTCATGGCACGCCAGCAGTTCCACCTCGGCGCCGAGGCGTTCGGGCTCATGTCGACCGCTCTCGCCGTCGGCGCGCTGCTGGGGTCGCTGCTGGCCGCGCGACGCCCGCGCGCCACGCTCCGTCTCGTCGCGACCGCAGCGGTCCTGTTCGGCCTCGTCGAGATCGCGGTCGGCCTCTCTCCGTCCTACGTCGTGATGCTGTGCGTGCTGCCGTTCGCCGGTGCGATGGCCATGACGTTCACGACGTCGGCGCAGAGCTACCTGCAGTCGCGCAGCGAGTCGTGGGTGCGTGGCCGCGTGATGGGGATCTACACGCTCATGTTCTTCGGCGGCACGCCGATCGGCGCGCCGCTCATCGGGTGGACCGCGGACCACCTCGGGCCGCGCTCGGGTCTCGTCGGCGGCGGACTCGGCACCCTCGTCTTCGTGCTCGTCTGCATCGCGGTCTACGCGCGGCGCGCCTCCAGCCCGACGGACGAGGGCGGCGACGCGAACGTCGTCTCCGACGAGCTGCTCGGTCAGCCCGGCATCGCCCGCTGAGCCGCGCGCGGCGCTACTCCCTGCGACGGCCGACCGCGGCGACCGCGGTCGGCCTAGGCTCGCTGCCATGAGCGTGAGCACCGGAAGCCCGGCGGACGTCACAGCTTCTGCACCTCCACCCACGCGACGTCCCTGGTGGCGGCTCACGTGGCCGGGCATGGTCGTGGGCACAGTGACGTTCGGCATGGCCCTCACGCCGTCGTTGCTGCCTCGCCCCTGGCTCTTCGAAGGCGTGATCGCGGGGCTCGGCTTCGCCCTGGGCTACGGGCTCGGCAACGTCGGCTCGTGGTTCCTGCGCGGACCGATGAAGGTCATCGAGCCGACCGCGCGGTTCAAGCACTGGGCCTGGCGAGGACTCGCGGTCCTCGGGCCGCTGGCGGCGCTCTACTTCCTGCTGCTCGGTGTGGGCTGGCAGAACGAGGTGCGCACCCTCGTCGGCATGGAGGACGAGGGCCTCGTCGTCGCTGCGCAGGTTCTCGTCGTCGCGGTGCCGATCGCGCTGCTCGCGATCCTCGCCGGGCGCGGGCTCCGGCGCCTCAACCGCCGGGTCGGCGCGGACCCTCAACCGCTGGCTGCCGACGTGGGTCTCCTACGTCCTGTCCGTCGCGGTCGTGGTGCTGCTCGCTGGTCGGACTGGTGAGCGGCGTGATCTTCCAGGCGTTCGTCGCCCTGATGAACCACATCTACGCCGGTACCAACGCCAGTACGGCTCCGGGCATCTCGCAGCCCCAGCTCGCCGAGCGGTCCGGCTCGAACGAGTCCCTCGTGCCGTGGACCTCGCTCGGCATGGAGGGTCGCAACTTCGTCGCCCGCGGACCGTCGACCTCCGATCTGCAGGCGTTCTCCGGCACGCCGGCGAAGCAGCCGATCCGGGTCTACGTCGGACTCGACTCGGCGTCGACCGCGCAGGAGCGCGCGGCGCTGGCGGTGAAGGAGCTCGAGCGCACCGGCGCCTTCGACCGCGCGCTGCTCGTGGTGGCCGGCACGACCGGGACCGGGTGGCTCGAGCCGCAGACCGTCGACACCATCGAGTACGAGTGGAACGGCGACGACGCCATCGTCGGCATCCAGTACTCCTACCTGCCGAGCTGGATCTCCACGCTGGTCGACGCGCAGAAGGCGGCCGACGCCGGAAAGGCCGTCTACGACGCCGTCTACGCGAAGTGGAAGACGCTGCCGGAGAGCACCCGGCCCAAGCTCATGGCCTACGGGCTCTCCCTGGGGTCGTACTCGATCCAGTCGGCGTTCGCGTCGGCGTCCGACCTCACGACGCGCACCCAGGGGGCCGTGCTCGTCGGCTCGCCGAACTTCAGCCAGCCCTGGGGCGCAGATCGCGCTCGACCGCGACCCCGGGTCTCCCGAGTGGAAGCCGATCTACCAGCACGGTGCGCAGATCCGGTACTCCGGAACGCCCAGCGATCTCGCCTCGCCGGCCGGGACGTACGGTCCGCCGCGCGTCGCGTACGCGCAGCACGCGAACGACCCCGTCGTGTGGTGGAGCCCGCAGCTGCTCGTCCGCGAGCCCGACTGGCTGGCCGAGCCACCCGGACCGGGGCGTACGCCGACGATGCGGTGGTACCCGGTGCTCACCTTCCTGCAGGTGACGGTCGACCAGTTCGTCGGCGTCAACGTGCCCGACGGCCAGGGCCACAACTACGGCGGAGCCATGCCGGCGACGTGGGCGATCGCGTCGCAGCCCCCGGGCTGGACGGACGCCGACACCGCGCGCCTCGAGGAGGTCATCCGCACGCTGCCGATCGAGTAGACGGCGTGGCGTGCCAGCTCGACGGGCGTGCCGTTCGGGGTTGGGAAGGCCCGGGACTTCATCACCGCCCGACTCCCCGAAGCCGGCAGCCGGTGTGTGCTGACTCGGCGGTGAAGCGGGCGCGTGGCCCACGCGCGCTCAGTGACCGGCGGCGAGCTTGATCGCCAGTACGACTCCCACCACCACGACGAGTCCGCCGACGTAGAGCAGAGCGCGCGCGCGCGTGGTCGAGGCCCGCGCGGCGCGATATCCCACGAGTGCGACGAACGCGAGCAGCAGGACGATCGCGACGTTCTCCCCCGGGTCCTCGCCGAGCACGAAGACGGGTACGGCCGCGACCACGGCCACGGGCACGCCGCCCAGCAGCTGCGAGGCCAGGACGTCACGGCTCTCCCTCGTGAGGATGCCGCCGCTCACCAGCCGCGACGAGAGCCGGAAGGCGACGTGGTGCGCCAGGATGAGTCCCGCGGCCGTCACGAGGACGGTGACACCGGCACGGACTCTGGCGTCCTCCTGCCCGATCGGCATCGCGATGAGGACGGCGAGCAACGACAGGCTGATGTAGAGCGCCATCGTCGTCGCCTCGCGGATCAGCTCGACCTCGTGCCCGCTGCGTCCCCGCAACGAGGACGACGCCGGGGATCCGTCCTCGGCGCGAGACGGCGTCCCCTCCGAACCTCCGTCGTCCGACGCCTCGGCCTCCGCCGGCCCGGTGCTCGTCGCAGCCTGCGCGCGGTCTTCGGGCCTTCCGTCCATGTGCCCATGGTGGCGGGTGATCGCCCCGGGCGTCATCTGCTGGGACGCCGTCCGACGAGTCTCCGCGGACCGCGCGCGCCGACTGCTCAGGCGTCGAGGCCGGCCAGGACGAGGGCGAGGCGCGTGCCGCCGTCCGCGGTGAGGCGTACCGGCACTCCCCAGTCCTGCTGGTGCACGTGGCAGGCCGGGAACTCGGCGGCGTCGGGCGCGTCCGGGTCGTCGCACGACGCTGCGCGCACCGACACGTGCAGCACGCCGGTGTCGCCACCGAGCGTCGCTTGATCGGCGAGCACGAGCGTGCGGCGGAGGTCGGTGCCGCTGCCCCCGCCCTCGGCGAGCAGCTCCGGTGGCGACGAGGACACCACGAGGTAGGTCGAGGGTCCGTACCGGTCGTCGAGCTTCTGGCCCGACGGCGGGGTGAACACGACCTCGAGATCGAGGCTGCCGGGTGCGACGTCGGTGCGCGGCCGCTGCGTGCGATAGGCCGCGGCGTCGACGTCGAGGGCTGCCTCGGGGAGCGGGATGCGGGTCAGCCGGTGCGCGGACGACTCGACGACCAGCAGCACGTGCCCCCGGACCTCGTCGGTGACGATCGCGACGTCGCTCGGCTCGGCCAGTCCGGTCGCGAGGGTGGTGACCTCGCGCGTGGTCGGGTCGAAGCGGCGTACGGCGCCGTTGTACGTGTCGGCGATCGCGACGCTCCCGTCGGGCAGCACGGCGACGCCGAGCGGGTGCTGCAGCAGCGCCTCGGCCGCCGGGCCGTCGACGTGGCCGAAGTCGAAGAGCCCCTTGCCGATCTCGGTCGTCACCAGGCCGTTGCGGATCCGGCGCAGCGCCGACGTCTCGGAGTCCGCCAGCCACAGCGTCTCGCCGTCGGTCGCGAGTCCGGACGTCTGGGCGAACCACGCGTGCGGCAGCTCGCCGTCGACGAGCCCTTCGTTGGTCGTGCCGGCGTACGGGGCGATCGTCCCCGTCTCGACGTCGAGCCGGTCGAGCCGGTGGACACCGGCCATCGCGATGACGACCGCGCCCTCGAACCACGCGACGTCCCAGGGGCTCGACAGCGCGATGCCGGTTGCTGGACCCGAGGTCGGTTCGCCCTGCATCCACTGGACGCCGGTGCCGGCGATGGTGCGCACCACCCCGGTCGTCGTGTCGAGACCGCGGACGGCGTGGTTGACCGTGTCGGCGATGACGACGTCATAGCCGACGCGGGTCGCGACCTCCGCGGGCAGCGCCACGATCCCGTTGGGCTCGCTGAACCGCGCCGACGTCGCCGCACCGTCGACGAGACCGCGTGTGCCGTCGCCGATGCGGCGCAGCAGGGTCTCACCGTCCGCGTCGAGATGCGCGACGGAGTGGTGACCCGAGTCGACGACGAGCAGCGAGCCGTCGTCGCGCACGAGCACCTTCGCCGGGAAGGCGAGCGTGCCCGCGGTCGGCTCCGGGGCGACGTACGGTCCGTGGCCGCGGTGCAGTGTGCCCTTGGACTCGTGCTCGGCGACCAGCTCGGCGATGAGCGAGTCGAGCGCATGGGCGTGGCCCTCACCGCTCATCTGGGCGACGACGTAGCCCTCCGGGTCGACGACGGTGAGCGTCGGCCAGGCGCGCACGGCGTACTGCTGCCAGGTCGCGAGGTCGGGATCGTCGAGCACGGGGTGGTGCACGTCGTAGCGCTCGACGGCTGCCGTCACGGCGGAGTGGTCGGCCTCGTGGACGAACTTCGGCGAGTGGACGCCGACCGTCACCAGCACGTCGGCGTACTTCTCCTCGAGCGGTCGCAGCTCGTCGAGCACGTGCAGGCAGTTGACGCAGCAGAAGGTCCAGAAGTCGAGCAGCACGATCTTGCCGCGCAGATCCGCGAGAGTGAGATCGCGGCCGCCTGTGTTCAGCCAGCCCTGGCGGCCGGTGAGCTCCGGTGCGCGGACGCGCGCACGAGACGTCGTCATGACTGCATCCAACAGCACACCGGTCTGCGACCTTCCCGTGCTGCCTCTCGACGGTGTCGGCTCACGGCACGCCGTCACCCCGACGGGCGCACGGTGCGGGCCTCGCACGCCGAACGGCCCTACGCTCGTGCCTGTCCAATTGGGGGGATGCTCGATGTCGCGACAGCGGACGTGGTTCCAGATCTTCGCCGGCGCCGAGGTCGCGCTGGTGCTGCTGCTCGCGGGCACCGCGTTGACCTGGCGCAACGGGATCTCGTTGCTCGAGCGTTACGAGGCGGGCGACACCTCGGTGACGATGCAGCAGCTCAACGACATCGACTCGACCGTCCAGCTCCTCGCGGGGCTCACCATCGCCGCCATCGTCGTCCGCTTCGTGACCCTCGTCGGCTGGCTGCACAGCTGCGTGCGGCTGATCGCCGACGAGCACCTCGGTGCGCTGACCCACGCGCCGGGGTGGTCCATCGGCGCGTGGTTCGTGCCGTTCCTCAACCTCGTGCGCGTGCCGCGGATCTTCATGGACGTCCAGGCCGCCGGCGAGACGGAGTCGCGGATGCTCAAGGAGCCGAGCACCATCGTCGTCTGGTGGATCGCGTACCTCGTCATCGCCATCGCCGACCGCCTCCTCGCCACGCCGGGCACCGGGACGGGGATCGAGTACATCCGAACCCTGAGCACGGCGGCCACCACGAGCACCATGACCCAGCTGGCTCGAGGCGGTCATCACAATCCCCCTGCTGCTCGGGCTCACCCGGGCTCGTGGGGCGGCGCCTGACCTCCGCCCGCGCGGAACGAGCCCGCCTCGCGTCGTATCCGGCGCCGACCGGCGCATTCGACCCGACCGCCTACGCCCCGTACGGCGCGTACCCGACCGACCCTGCCGGCACGGCCGCGCCCTACGGCAGCCCGGCTCCCGCGCCCTACGCACCCGCGACGCCCTACGCACCCGCACCGGCACCCACGTGGGCATCGCTCGCGGAACCCGGAGCATCCGCGCCGACGTGGACGCCGGCCCCGGAGCCCGGGTCACCCGCGCCGATGTGGGCGTCCCCTCCGGCCCCCGGGTCGTCCACCCCCCTGCCGGGCTTCGCGCCGCCGCCTGAGTTCCCTCCGCCGACCTCGAACGCCTACTACCCCGTCCTGCCTGCCCCGGCGGCGGCGCCCGCAGCTGCGGGGACCGCCGCCCGGTCGCAGGAGCGGGTACGGATCCTGTCCGACCCGGAGAAGGCCGCACTCGCCGGGGTAGCCCCGCCGTCGGCCGACGCCGGCTGGTTCGTCGACCCGCTGCACCCCGAGGGCCAGCGCTACTGGAACGGCACGCAGTGGACCGGCCGTGCCATCGCCGTCGCAGCAACCCAAGCAGGTACTCCGGAGGCGTCGTCGACGTCGGCCGACGTTCCTCCGACAGCAGAGCCACCGGGCACCCAGCCGCCCCCGACCTGAGCGTGACCGAGGCGGACGCGCGACGCGGCGACGTTGATCGTGCGTACGTCGGCGACGCGGGACGGTCAGAACGGCGGTGTGTCGTCGTCGGGCGGCGCGCATGCGGGCGACGACGTGGCTGGCCGTGGCCCGTCGTGTCGGTCCTGCTCGTCGTTCCCGGGCGGGTCGTTCATCGCTTCGGGTCGGTGATCGTTCGGGTCGTGGAGGAACGGTCTGGGTGGGATCGAGAAGCGCTGCCCCCACGCGGTGATCAACGTGGCCGATCCGTCGGGTTTCGTGTCGGTGAAGCGGAGCCGTCGTTCGGTCTTGAGCTGGTGGCAGGTCGTGCACCACGCGTGGCAGTTGCCGGCGCTGGTGGTGCCGGCCGGGTAGGGCTCGGCGTGGTCCATCTCGAGACGGTTGGTGCGTGAGCAGATCGGGGTGCCGCAGACCCCGTCGCGGGCCTTGACGTAGCGGCGCAATGTCTCGGGCAGGTACTGCTCTGTGCCGTAGTCCAGCAGCACACCGGTGACCGGGTCGGTGACCGCGCGGCGCCACAGCTTCGCGCCCTCGGCCAGGTCGCGGGCGAGGCCGGCGGGGATCGGTGCACCATCGAGGAGGGCGAACCGGTCGACCTCGCCCTGCAGGGTGTCGAGGTCCATGACCAGGGTCAGGGAGACGACCTGCTGGGTGCTGCGGTCCCAGCTCACGCTGCCGTCCTCGGCGACCGTGCCGAGCATCCGCGCGGCCATCGCATCCGCCCGGGACGCGTCCGCACGCGCGTCGTCGTCACCGGCACGCACTGCCGCGGAGCCGCCGCGGTCGAGCTGCAGGGTGCGCCCGTCGGCGGTGATGGTGGCGTGGATGGCTTGGACGGTGGGCCAGTCGTGGATGAGGCCGAGGAACCCCATCCCGTCGGGCAGCGCCGTGCACCAGACGCGTCGGTCCTCCCGCGCTGTCTCGATGCGCGCGGTGAGGTCGCGGTCGTACTGGGCGATCGCCTTGGCGACCTCGCCGGCGAACTCGCGCGGTGTCATCCGCGTCGCCTTGGTCAGGGTCGCGTCAGCGACCTGACGCAGCACGTCGTCATCGGTGACGGACCGGGTCGACGACACCAGCTCGCGGCAGTGCCACTCGCTGATCTCCCCGTCATGCAACGCGGCCAGGAACTGCGGGAACGTCGAGCTGAGCGCCCGGGCGACCTCGATCGAGGTGGACGCCGACCGTTGACCGACCCGACGCGCCAACGCGACCTCGGTCACGACGTGCGCCTCGTCCATCGACGAGAGCGACGCGGACTCGCCCGCGATCGCGACGAGTCCCTTCACCTTCAGCGCAGCGAGGAGCGCCTCGACCTTCTCGAGGCGCTGCAGGTAGGCGAGGCGGTCCTGCGGGTGGGCCAGGGCCTCGACGTCGATGCGCGCCAGCGTGCCCAGCTCGCCGGGGGTCGCCGGACCGGTGAGCTGGTCGAGGAGATGGCTGTCGTCGCAGAACACCTCCGCGGACCGGTCCAGGTCGACCAGTGTCGCGGCGACCTGCGCCACCCGTGCCTCCTCGCCGTCCAGCACGACCAGGCCGAGCTCCCAGGCGAGGGCGTCGAACGCGGGGTCGTCCGCGGGCGGCAGCCACGCGTAGAGCTCAGCAACGTCCGCCGCGACCAACGCCTCGGCGTAGGCGCGCTGCTCAGCACTCGGACACGGGTCCCCCGACCAGGAGTCCCCGACGCCCGGGTCGGTGCCGTCCTCGGCCGGCTGGGGCCGCGGGAACGGGTCGTGAGTGCCTGACACTCCCTTAGTATGCGACACACGTCCTATTCTTGTCAAGCCCTCAATCCCGCTATTTCGCTTGCAGCGCAACCATTTTCCAGAATCGAGAGGACGGCCAACTTTCCATCGAGCTACGCCGCACGTGCGCCATACCAACGCGACGACGTGACCCCCGAGCCCCCCGTGACCCCACGCCACCAGCGCGCAGAGCGAGCCGGCGAACGATGGCAGCCGCCTCTCACCATTGCTGCGCCCTTCCCCACAGCGACAGCAAGCAGCCAAGACCAAGGACGACACCCCCACCCATCGTTGCGCCCTTCACCACGACGAGAGCGAGCTCCGACCCCACCGTCCGCCGCCCCAGAAGCGCGACGCGACCACCCCAAGCAGGAAGCACGCACCCTTCCGCGACAGCTAGGCAGAACGGTCCGGCACGCCGATGCGATGCACCACTGCCGCCACCTCGAGCCGGCTGCGCACCTGCCACTTGGCGAGCACGTTGGACACGTGCACGCTGACGGTCTTCTCGCTGATGAACAGCGACCGCGCGATGTCGCGGTTGCTCCTGCCCTCGGCGAGCATGAGGACGATCTCGTGCTCGCGAGGCGTGAGCGCGGACCAGCGCTCGTCACGCTCGCTCGGCGTCGACTCCGCAGCCGGGCGAGGTCGGGGCACGGCAGGTACGACGGGCGCGCGCAGCCCCGCACGGCGCGCCAGGTCGGCCACCAGGTCCAGCACCGGACGCGCGCCGAGGCGGGTCGCAGTCGCCGTCGCCACCTCGAGCAGGTCGCTCGCACCGGCGCGTGCCCCGCGCTCCGCGACCAGCGCCTCCGCCTCGCGAACCTGGCACCACGCCGTCCACCAGGGCACGCCCGCCCGCGACCACGCGTCGGCCGCCGCGGCCCACGCCCGCGGATCGTCGCGTCCTGCGACGAGCGACGCTTCAGCGCGAGCAGTCGCGATCTCAGCAGCCGGAAGGCTTCCCGGCCGACAGCCACCCGCGAGCTCGAGCGCGCTCGCCCGGTCGAGCAGCAACGCCACGCGCTCGCGATCGGGTCGCCCACCGCCACGCGCCGCCGCTCCTTCGACGAGCACGCCGCTGCGCACCAGCCCGCTCACCTCTTCGGCGGTGTCTGCGAGCAGGGCGTTGTCGAGCCCCTCGCCGATGAAGCCGCGCGCCGCCTCGACGTCGCCCTGCAGCGCGCGCAGCTCGGCGAGGCGCCAGAGGTCGTGATAGTCGTACGGCCGGAGACCACGGGCCTCCCACAGCGCCAGGCTCTCCAGCAGGATCGCGTCCGCCGTCGCGTAGTCGCCACGGCGCAACGCGATCTCGCACTCGGTGATGAGCATCGACCCGTGGACGATCGACCACTCGATACCGCCCATCGCGATCTCACGTCGTACCTGCGCGATCACGGCGTCGGCCCGTTCGATCTCGCCGGCCCACACGAGGAACTCGGCGGCGTTCGCCCGCGCCAGTGCGGGATAGCGGCTCGCGACGTGGCGTCCGTCGAGGTCGTGGGCGAAGTCGAGCGTCGTCGTTGCTGCGCCCACCGGGTCGCCTGCGATCCACTCGAGGTAGACCTGTCGCAGCACCACCCACGCGGTGCGACGCTCGTAGTCGGTCATGTCCGGCTGAAGCGCCTGCAGCCCTGCAGCGAGTGCGCGCCGAGCCTCGTCCACGCGACCGAGATGCGCGAGCGCCCCACCGACGACCGCGAGAGCGAGCGCCCGCTCGTCGCGAGCACCACACTCGTCGGCGACGGCGCGCGCCTGCTCCGCGAGCATCGCCGCGACCTCGTTCTCATCGAGGCTGAGCCGGTGCCGCGCCAGTGCCGTCAGGGCACGAGCGAGCTCGGGCGTCGCGCCGAGCGGCTCGGCGAGCGCGATCGCGTCCTCGTAGGCGCGGATGACGTCGGCCTCGTCGTACTCCCACTCGGCGCACGTCGCGTGCAGGTGGGCGAGCCGGCTGCCCACGAGCGGATCGCCGTCGTCGTTCGCGGCCCAGAGGTCGCGCGCCTCGCGCGCCCACGCGACCGCCCGAGGGACGTCGCCCGCGGACGCCGCGTGCCCCGCCGCGCGCTCGAGCAGGTCGAGCCGCGTCATCGAGAGCTCGGCCGCGGCGGGCTCGCTCCACAGCTCGAGCGCGCGGCCCTCCAGCGTCGCCGACTCGCCGTACGACACGGCCGCAGCGGTCTCACCCGCGCGCACGAACGCGACGGCAGCCTCCGTGCTGTCGCCCACCGACTCGAGCAACCAGGCGAGCGCCGCGGTGTCGCGTGGTGTGGCGCTCCCGTCGTCGAGCCGACGCCGCAGCAGCGCGACGGCATCGCGCTGCAGCACGGCGCGCTCGGCCAGCGTCAGGTCGTCGAGCACCGCCTGGCGGATCAGCGGATGGCGGACGTCGATCGCTTCGTCGATCTCCACGAGGACGCCGGAGTCGCGCGCCTCGCGCCACGGTCGCGTCGGACCGGCGCCGTCGAGCCCCGCCAGCTCGGCGAGCTCGTCGGGACGCGCGGGCGAACCCCAGACCGCGGCAGCATGCACCAGGTCCCGCGCCGGCTGCGACAGCGCGCGCACCGGAGCCAGCAGCGCCTCGACCAGTCGACCGGGGAGGTCTCCGCCGGCGAGGGCCGACAGCGTCAGCGCCTCGAGGTAGAGCGGGTTGCCCTCGGCCCGAGCCACGATCTGGCGTCGCGTGGCCGCGTCGAGCCGGTCGCCACCGAGCGATCGGACCACGTCGTCGCTGTCGACGACGTCGAGCGGCGCGAGCTCGACCTCCACCGCCCCGGGCTGACGCGCGAGGTCGACGAGTGCACGGGAGACGGTCGGGGACGTCACCTGCTCGGTGCGCACCACGACGAGCAGGGCCAACGCACCCCGCACCTGTCGCGGGATGCGAGCGAGGAAGTCGAGCGTCGAGGCGTCGGCCCACTGCACGTCGTCGATGACCAGCAGCACCGCCCTCGTCGACGCCAGGCGGGTGAGCAGCCAGGGGAGGACGTCGGCGGGTCGCGACCCGTCGCCGACCTCGACCGGCCCGAGCTCGGGGAGCAGACGCGCCAGCGTCGAACGCACCGGCGCGACGAGGTCCTCGGCCTCGTCGGCGGGCAGCTGCCGAGCCACGTCACGCGTCAGCGCGGCGACCGGGACCAGCGGGACGACGTCGTCGGTCTGGAAGGCCGCACTCCGTGCGACGAGCAGCTGCGGGTCGGCCAGCTCGGCCAGCACCTCGCCGACGAGCCGCGTCTTGCCGATGCCGCCCTCGCCCGAGAGCAGGACGACCACCGGCGAGGCGTCCGACGTCCCCACCCGGTGACGTGCGGTGGCCTCGGCGAGCGCCCGGTGCAGGCGGGCGCGCTCGTCGGCGCGCCCGACGTAGCTGCCCATCCGCGCGCCTCCGTCACCCTCGGTTCGGCGTCCCCTCGGATCGTAGGCGCTGACCTGCGACGACGTCCGTCCGTTGCGCCGGTCCCGGTGCCACCCGAGCCGCCGCCCGTCCGGATCTGAGGGGCTGACCGGTCCCGCCTAGGGGTTCCTTCCGATGTGCCCGCACCCTCGGGCCGGACAGGGTCGTCCTCGTGAGCCACCCCCCGACCTGGCTGAGCCAGACACCGCCCCCGAGCCGTCGGCGTCCTGCGCCGATCCGGCGGCTGCCGTCATGAGCCGCCTGTTCACCGGCACCCCGGACACGACCGTGCCGATGCTCACGCTGCCGTCGGGACTTCCCCTCCCGGCGATCCTGCTCGTGACGGCGGTCGCGCTGGCGGTGCTCGACATGGGCGGCGCGGTGGCGGCGAAGAACTGGGCGCTCACCCACTCCAACGTCTGGTTCGTCGGCGGCGTCGCGGTCTTCGCGGTGCTGTTCTGGACGTACGGGTCGGCCCTGCAGTACGCCGAGCTCTCGGTCGTGACGCTGGGCTGGATCGTGATGCTGCAGGTCGGCCTGCTGGTCGTCGACCGGGTGCAGTACGGCGTCACCTTCACGCCCGGGCAGTGGGCCGCGATCGGCGGCGTCCTCGCCCTGCAGGGCTACCTCGTGGCGTCGGCGTCATGACCGCGTCGACGTCGACCTCCCCCGTCCCCAGGAGCAGCGTCATGCCCCAGCCCGACCGATCCCTGCGTCCGCCGGTCACGCGCGTGCCCGTCCCGGACCCCTACGCGTTCGACGAGCTCCGGTTCCGGCACGGGTTCTCCCGCGGTCGGCTCTGGGGCCTCGAGGACGAGCCGGCCATCGACGTGCGTGACCGTCCGAGCACCGCGGGGGAGCGGTCGGACGAGTCAGCGCCCGAGCCCGCTCGCCGAGACTGATCGTGTGGTCGCTTCCCGCGGCGGGAAACAGCCACACGATCAGTCTCGGCGGGGGGTGTCGGCGTCAGAGGACGCGGTCGGCGAGGACCGGGAAGCTGCGGCGCCACTGCGCGGCGAGCGCAGGATCGACGTCGGCGCGCACGATCTCCTCGCCGACGCCGGCCTCGGCCAGCACCGTGCCGCGTGGGTCGACGACGACCGAGCGCCCACCCATCTCGGTGCCGGCGTGCGTGCCCGCGCTGTTGCACGCGACGACCCACGCCTGGTTCTCGATCGCGCGGGCGCGGGCCAACGTCGACCAGTGGTCGATGCGCGGCGTCGGCCAGCCCGACGCCATGAGGAACGTCTCCGCCCCCGAGTCGACGAGCCGGCGATAGAGCTCGGGGAAGCGCAGGTCGTAGCAGGTCGCGAGGCCGGTCGCCCCCAGCGGAGTGGGCAGGACCACCAGTGACTCGCCCGCGGTCATCACGGACGGCTCGCCGTCCTCCCAGCCGAACAGGTGCACCTTGCGGTAGGTCGCGACGACGTCACCGGTGTCGTCGATCAGCACCGATGTGTTGAACCGGTGCTCGCCGACGAGCTCGGCGAACGAGCCCATGTGCAGCCAGGTCCCGGCCGCTCGGGCGGCCGCACGCATCCGCGACACGAGCGGTCCGTCGATCGGCTCCGCGTGCTCACGGGCACCGTCGAGGTTGAACGCCCCGACGTGCCACAGCTCGGGCAGCACCACGATGTCGACGTCGGAGAGTCCTTCGACGAGGGCGGCCGCCCGATCGATGCGCGTCGCCACCGACTCGCTGTCGCTGACGTCGAGCTGCACCAGTGCCACGAGTGTCATGACGGCATCCTCCCGCATGCCGGCACGGACCCGCGACGCCGCTCAGCCGGGCTGGTCGCGCAGGACGTCGCGGCGCACCTTGCCCATCGCGTTGCGCGGCAGGGCCCGCGTCGCAGTCCACGCGCGCGGTCGCTTGTACGCCGCCACCCGGTCGGAGAGGTGGGCGTCGAGCGCGTCGACGTCGAGGATCGCGCCGTCGCGGAGCACGACGAAGGCGACCACGCGCTCGCCCCACGTCTCGTCGGCGACCCCGACCACCGCGACGTCGACGACGTCGGAGTGCTCGAGGATCGCGTCCTCCACCTCGCGCGGGTAGACGTTGTAGCCGCCCGTGATGATGAGGTCGCTCGCACGCCCGACCAGCCGCAGGTAGCCGTCGGCGTCGAGCTCGCCGATGTCGCCGGTGCGGAACCACCCGTCGTTCGTGAACGCCGCGGCGGTCGCGTCCGGCCGTTCCCAGTACCCGCCGAACACGTTCGGCCCGCGTACCTCGACGGTCCCGCCCTCGCCGAGCCGCACATCGACGTCCGGCAGCGGGAGGCCGACCGACCCCGCTCGCCGGTCGCCGTGCACCGGGTTGGACGTGAGCATGACCGTCTCCGACATGCCGTAGCGCTCCACGGGCGGCTGCCCAGCCGTCTCTGCGATCGCTTGGAACAGAACGGGTTCCAGCGGTGCCGACCCGCTGACGAGCAGGCGCAGTCCCGCGAGCTCCGCGAGCCGGCCACTGTCGCGAAGTCGCGCGTACATGGTGGGTACGCCGAAGAACAGCGTGGCGCGGTGGGCGTGCACGGCCTCGACGACCGCGTCCGCGTCGAACCGGGGCAGCACCACCATCGAGGCACCCGCGCTCAGGGAGCCGTTGATCGCGACCCCGAGCCCGTGCATGTGGAACATCGGCAGTGCGTGCACGAGCCGGTCGTCCGGCGTCCACCCCCAGGTGCGCACGAGCGCCTCGGCACCGGCGCGCAGGTTGCCGTGCGTGAGCATCGCGCCCTTCGGGCGCCCGGTCGTGCCGCTGGTGAAGGCGATCATCGCGAGGGCGTCGTCGTCGGCCGCGTCCAGCCGGGACGCGACCTCTGACGGCCGCCTCGATCCCGTCCGGGGTCGCCCGGGTGCGGGACGACGAGAGCGACTCGAGCGGCAGCGCCGGCACGCGGCCGTCTTCGATGGCGCGGTCGCGGCTGTCGCTGCCGTCGTCGTCGGCGCTGTCGCCGTCCAGCACCGCGAGGACCGGCCGGACGTCGCTCACGATGTGCTCGAGCTCGGCGCGCGTGTAGCCGGTGTTCGCCGGGACGACGACCGCCCCCAGCCGCAGGATCCCGACGTACGCCGCGACGGTCCCGACCGACGGCGCGCACGACAGCAGCACCCGGTCGCCCCGGCGCACACCGCGCGCAGCCAGGTGCGCGGCGAAGACCGCGCTGCGCAGGTCGAGCTGCGCCGCCGTCCAGGCCGTGCCGTCGACCGCGTCGACGAGCGCGACCCGTGCGGGAGCCGCCTGCCAGTGCGCGGCCCACGCGTGCGTCAACGTCACGACCCGATCCTCGCAGCCGACCCACCTCGGGTTCGCGCGCGGCTAGCCTGCGGGACATGACCTCGCTGCCCGCGGACGCCTACGACCTCGCCACCCTGCTGGCCGCGTGGGAGGAGTCGCTGCACGCGATCTCCGAGCTCGGAAAGCGCCTGACGCCGACCCAGTGGCGCGCGCCCACCGAGTGCCCCGGGTGGGACTGCGGCGACATCGTGCGGCACACGTCCTGGATCGAGTCCTTCCTCGGCGGGCGCACGGATCCCGCGCACCTCGTCGAGTGGGACGAGCGACCGCACGTCGTCAACGACTTCGGCCGGCTCGACCGAGACCGGGGTCGACGTGCGCCGCCCCCTCGACCAGGCCGCCGCGTGCGAGGAGCTCGACAGCCTCATCGACCTCCGGCTCTCCCAGCTCATGGGTCTTGACCCGTTCACCCTCGACTCCGAGGTGACCGGGCTGTTCGGCCGTCCCGTGCCGGTGCGCAACCTGCTGCGCGTGCGCCTGCTCGACGCGTGGACGCACGAGCAGGACGTCCGTCGCGCCACCGCCCTCCCCGCGAACCTGGCCTCGCTGCCCGCGACGGTGGCGGCCGCCCAGCTCGTCAGCACGCTGCCCTTCGTGCTCTCACGCAACGTCGAGGCGCCCGTCGGCACGACGATGCGCGTGACGGTGACCGGCGCACTCGCCTTCGAGAGCTGGGCCGGCGTCGACGAGGACGGCCGCGGCGTCGACATCGACGACCTCGGCCACCCTGGCACCGATGCCACCATCGGCATCACCACCGACTGGGAGACCTACGCGCGACTGGGCGCCGGCCGCCTCGACGTCACCGACCCCGCCGTGCTCGCGCGCTGCGAGCTGTACGCCGATCCCGCCGTACCCGCCGCCGCCGAGCTCGCCGCGCGCATCCCCGAGGCCCTCGCGATCACCCCGTAGACCGCCCATCGGTAGTAGGAACGCGTCGCAGGGAGCGCGCTTCCACTACCGATGCCGCACCGTCTCAGCCGAGGAGCAGCGCGACCGCCGGGTCCTCGAGGAAGCGGGCGACGTCGGCGAGCACCTGGCTGCCGAGCGCGCCGTCGACGAGACGGTGGTCGAACGAGAGCGTGAGCTGCATGACCTGCCGCACGCGCACCTCGCCGTCGACGACCCACGGCTTGGCGATCGCGCGTCCCATCGCGAGGATCGCGGACTCCCCGGGGTTGATGATCGGCGTACCCCCGTCGACGCCGAAGACGCCGACGTTCGTGATGGTGATCGTGCCCCCGGTCATGTCCATCGGCTGGGTGCGGCCGGCCTTCGCGGTCTCGACGAGCTCGTTCAGCCCGTGCGCGAGACCACGCAGATCGAGCAGGTCGGCGTCCTTGACGTTGGGGACGAGCAGCCCGCGCGGCGTCGCAGCGGCGATGCCGAGGTTGACGTAGTGCTTGGTGACGATCTCCCCGGCGTCGCCGTCCCACGTCGCGTTGACGCCGGGGTGACGGCGCACGGCGTGGATCAGCGCGGACGACACGAGCAGCAGCAGGTTGACGCGTACGCCGGCGAACTCCGGTCGGGCCCGCAACCGGTCGACGAGCTCGAGCGAGCGCGTGACGTCGACCTCGACCCACTCGGTGACGTGCGGCGCCGTGAAGGCGCTCGCCACCATGGCCTCGGCCATGTGCTTGGTCACGCCCTTGATCGGAGTCCGCACCTCCCGAGCGACGGAGGCATCCCGCAACCCCAGACCGGCTGGTTCCGGATGAAGGTGCCCTGAGCTCGCATAGGGCGTGCTTTCCTTCCCCACTGAGGCGCCGGACGGCGCCGCCAGCCGTGCCGCGCGCTCGACGTCGGCCCGCGTGATGACGCCATCCGCACCGGTCGCGTCGACGCCGGCGAGGTCGACGTCGAGGTCCTTGGCCAGTCGGCGTACCGGCGGCTTGGCGAGCACCGGGCTGCGTCGCGACATGACCTCCTCGACACGTCGGCCCACCTCGAGGCCGCCGTGCCGGACCGGCTTCACCGCCTCGCCGGGCGGACCGGCCTCCGGAGCCGTCGTGCCATGAGGGTCGTGCGCGAGCACGCGCGCGCGCCGCTGCGGCGTGCCCGTCTGCTTGACGCCGTACCCGACGAGCACCGCCTCGCGGGCGACAGGAGCAGCCGAGGACGCGACGGCGGAGGCAGGGACGACGCCCTTCCTCCGCAGGGATCAAGCCTGACCGCCCGGAGGAGGAAGGGGCCGTCGTCCGACCGTCGCGGTGACCGACGACGCGAAGGCGCGTCGTCGGGCCCCTCGGCTCCTCGAAGCGGAAGGGCTGCCGCCACCGGACGCCTGCACCGAGCAGCGATGCGACGATGCGAGAGGATGGGAGTGCCGACGGGGACGACATCCCCCACGGCGACGAAGACCTCCGCGACGGTGCCGGCGTACGGGCAGGGCAGCTCGACCGCGGCCTTGGCCGTCTCGATCTCGACGATCGTCTGGTTGACCGTGACGGTGTCGCCCGGCTTCACGTGCCAGACGAGGATCTCGGCCTCGGTGAGCCCTTCTCCCACGTCGGGGAGGGCGAAGGTGCGGACGTCGCTCATCGCAGGCCCCTCAGTACGCCAGCACGCGGTCGACGGCGTCGAGCACGCGGTCGAGGTCGGGGAGGTAGTCGTCCTCGAGCCGCGACGGCGGGTAGGGCGTGTGGTAGCCGCCGACCCGCAGCACCGGAGCCTCCAGGGAGTAGAAGCACTCCTCGGTGATGCGCGCGGCCAGCTCGGAACCGACGCCGAGGAACACCGGCGCCTCGTGCACCACGACCAGCCGTCCGGTACGCCGCACCGACTCAGCCACGGTGGGCACGTCGAGCGGCGACATCGAGCGCAGGTCGATCACCTCGAGGTCGAGGCCGTCGTGCTCGGCCGCGGTCGCAGCCTCGAGGCAGGTCCGCACCATCGGTCCGTAGCAGACGACGGTGGCCGAGGTGCCCGGTCGCACGACGCGCGCGACGAACGGTGACATCGCGGCCGACACGTCGATCGTGTCGTCGACGTCGGCCTTGTCCCAGTAGCGTCGCTTGGGCTCGAAGAACACGACCGGGTCGTTGCACCTGATCGCCTGCTGCACCATGACGAACGCGTCGACCGGGTTGGACGGCGAGATCACGCGAAGCCCTGCGGTGTGGGCGAAATACGCCTCGGGCGACTCGCTGTGGTGCTCGACCGCGCCGATGCCGCCGCCGTAGGGGATGCGGATGGTGATCGGCATCGGCGTACGGCCGTCGGACCGCGCGTGGTGCTTCGCGACCTGGGTGACGATCTGGTCGAACGCCGGGAACACGAAGCCGTCGAACTGGATCTCGACGACCGGACGGAAGCCGCGCATCGCGAGACCGACGGCGGTGCCGAGGATCCCGCTCTCGGCCAGCGGTGAGTCGATGACGCGCGCCTCGCCGAAGTCCTTCTGCAGCCCGTCGGTGACGCGGAAGACGCCGCCGAGCTTGCCGATGTCCTCGCCCATGAGGAGGACCTTCGGGTCGCTCTCGAGCGCCTTGCGCAGGCCGGCGTTGACCGCCTTGGCGAGAGTCGTGACGGCCATCAGTGCTGCCCTCCGACGCCCGCGGTGTCGAACGACGCGTGGTAGCGCGTGAACTCCTCGCGCTCATCCTCGACGAGCGGGTGCGGCTCGGCGTAGACGTGGTCGAACATCGATGTCTTCACGGGATCCGGCATCGCACGACACGCGTCGCGCAGGTGGATCGCGAGCTCCTCCGCCTCGGCCTCGACGCCGTCGAAGAAGGCGCGGTCCGCCCAGCCGCTGCGCGCGAGGTAGACCTTGAGCCGCTCGATCGGATCCTTGAGGCGCCAGGCGTCGAGGTCGGCGCTCACGCGGTAGCGCGTCGGGTCGTCCGACGTCGTGTGCGCACCCATGCGGTAGGTGAAGGCCTCGATGAGCGTCGGCCCCTGGCCCTCGCGCGCCGCCTGCAGCGCGGCACTTGTCACGGCCAGCACGGCGAGGACGTCGTTGCCGTCGACGCGTACGCCGGGGAAGCCGAACCCGTCCGCGCGTCGGTACAGCGGGATCCGGCTCTGCCGCTCGAGCGGCTCGCTGATCGCCCACTGGTTGTTCTGGCAGAAGAACACGACCGGCGCGTTGTAGACGGCGGAGAACACGAAGGCCTCGTTGACATCGCCCTGGCTCGTCGCGCCGTCGCCGAAGTAGCAGATGACGGCGTCGTCGGACCCGTCGCGCTGCATGCCCATCGCGTAGCCGACGGCGTGCAGGCACTGGTCGCCGATGACGATCGTGTAGAGCGCCATGTTGTGCTCGTGCGGGTCCCACCCGCCGTTGGTCACGCCGCGGAACAGGCCGAGCAGCTGGATCGGCTGCACCCCGCGCGTCCACGCGACGCCGTGCTCGCGGTAGGTCGGGAAGGCGAAGTCGCCGGGGAGCAGCGCGCGTCCGGAGCCGACCTGCGCCGCCTCCTGGCCCACGCACTGGGCCCAGAGTCCGAGCTCGCCCTGACGTTGCAGGGCGGTCGCTTCGGCGTCGACGCGGCGTACCAGGACGAGGTCGCGGTACAGGCCGCGCAGCTGCTCGTCGGACAGGTCGACGTCGTACTCGGGGTGATGGACCCGCTCGCCCTCGGGGGTGAGGAGCTGGACGAGCTCGGGGCCTCCGTCTGCGGTCATGGATGGACCTCCTGGCGGTTCGCCTTCGGGCGTCGTACGCCGGAGGCTGCGGGATCGCCGCTCACCCCGACGCCACGACGCGTCTCCCCGCATCCTGGCACCTCCGGGCACATGGTCGGTACCGGACGACCGGGTGTCGTGGCCGACCGGCGGACCGGCCGATCCCGGCTGCGTCCGGACGGCCACGGTCGCCGAGCCCTACCGACGTACCAAGATCACGAGTTCGGGACTCGCGAGGGCACACATGTGCCACTGATCTTCCCAAAGGGTCAGATCGTCTAGGCCCAGCCGGCTCGGCCGGCGTGCCAGCCGAGCTGGATCCTGGTGTCGACGCCGGCCTTGTCCATGAGGACGCGGATCCGGCGTTGGACCGTGCGCAGCGAGAGGCCGAGCTGGCCGGCGAGCGCCTGGTCGGTGAGGCCGGCGAGCAGCAGCGCGAGGATCTGCGAGTCGAGCTCGTCGATGTCGCCGGGCCGCATCTCGACGAGGTCGTCGCCGGCACGGTTGGGCCACAGCGGGTAGGCCCGCTCCCAGGCGACCTCGAAGTACGCAGTGAGCGCCGACAGCAGGCCGCCCGCGTGCACGAGGACGGACTCGGGGGCCGTGTTGCGCTCGGCGGCGAGCGGCAGCATCGCCATCGTGTCGTCGACGATCACCATCTTCACCGGCACCTCGTCGGCGACCCGGATCTGCTCGCCGCGCGCGAGGTCGCGCAGGATCGCGCGCACCATGCCGGGCTCGCGAGAGGGCGCGCCGGTCGAGGATCGCGCGGTAGCGGATCCCGCGACGCATCTGCTCGTAGCCGGCGTCGTTCTCGTCGTGCGGCACGACCTGCAGGTCCGGCACCATCATCGAGCGCACCTCGCGCTGCGCGGCGAGCTGCACCTGGGCGAAGCGGTGCCGCACGGCCTCGAGGTCGGTGATGACCTCGAGCACGTCGGTCGGCGTCCGTCCTGCCGAGGCGCTGCGGTGCGCGTCGGCGAGCTCCGCGAGGTCGAGCTCGGCGGAGTAGAGAGCGTCTCGCTGCTCGCGCAGCAGGGCACCGAGCGCGACGGCGGGCGGTGCCGCCGAGTAGAGCGGGTCGTCGTCGTCGCGCTCGTCCCGGACGACGAGACCGCGCTCGGCGAGCGTCTCGACCGCCACCGTCACGGCGTCGATGCGGTAGCCGGTCCGCCCGGCGAGCGCGTCGGCCGTGGCGTCGCCGGAGACGACGAGGAGGCGGTAGAGCTCCTCCTCGACGGGGTCGAGCCCCACGGCCCCCAGCATGTTCTCCCCACCTCGGTGCGACGTCGGCACGACGAGGATACGAGCCGACCTCGAACCACCACGTCGCTGGACCGGTACGGGCGGCGTGCGCGTCGGTCCCGACAGGGCGCGGCCGCTCACGTGCGGGCTCCGCCCGCGGTCGGTGGCGCGGTCGACCGGACCCCCCGTAGCCCGGTCGACCGCGCAGATCGAGTGGCCACCGTCAGCGGACCCCGAAGGCCCGGACGATCTCCTGGCGGATGGTGTTACCACGGTCGTCACGGCCCGAGACGCGCACCGACACGTACGCGCCGTCCTTCGCCGCGAACCGCGCGGTCCACCAGCCGTCCGCCCCTCGGGTGGCCGCCACCTGACGCCAGTGCACGCCGTCGTCGGCCGAGATCGCCAGCGACGTACGGGTGATCCGCCCGGCGCCGACGGCGTCTGCGAGGTGGTGCACCCGGAAGCGCACGGTCTGCAGGCCCTCGTGGGCGTATCCCGCGACGTCCGTGCGCACGTCGTAGTCGGCCTGCAGGAGAGGCATCAGGTCCATCGAGTCCAGGCCCTTGGTGATCCCCGGCGAGACGAGGTCCCAGCGGGTGCGCGTGCGCGGCGAGAAGGTGAAGTCCGTCGCCGACCTCGACGTGGTCAGGTCGAGCTTGTAGTGCAGCGGACCGTCGGGCACGTCGGTGAGCGTGGCCGACGCCCAGTCCGACGACGACACCTTCACACCGTCCTGGTAGACGTCGAGGTGCTTGGTGTCGTCGAACTGCATGTAGCCGGCGTGGCCGCTGCCACCGTCCGACCACGGCTGCACGTTGAGCGCGATGAAGCCGCCGTAGCGCGTCGAGGACCAGAAGCCCCCTCCGTTGGACGGGTGCACGACCGGCGCGAACCAGTCGAGGTTGCTGCGCGTGCCGGCCTTGAGCGCGTGGACGTCCGACGACTCGACCCAGGAGAGGTTCGGACCGCCGACGGCCGCCTCCGCCCACGTGGTGCCGGGCTGCGCCGACACGTAGTCGGTGCGCCGGATGCCCGTCGACTGGACGAGCGGGAAGCCGAAGCCGGAGATCCGGTAGGGCCGGTAGTCCCAGCGGAACTCCCCGCCCGGCGCCACCTTGTCGCCGTGGAAGGTCACGTCGAGCGTCGCGAGCTGGCTGGTCCGCGGCTGGTAGTGCAGCCGCGAGGGGATGCGGTTCGGGTACGGCGCGACGAGGTCGTAGACGTACGGCGAGTTCGGCACGCCCCGCGCGGACACCTGCTCGTGCCCGCTCGCGGCCCGCGCCAGCAGCGCGGTACCGGCGACGTTGCCGAGCGACACCACGGGGATCGTGCTGGTGGCTCCGTCGGGCGTGCCGACGTACTCGAGCACCGCCTTGTCGGTGTCAGCGACGACGACGAGCATCGCGGCGCCCGCGTCCGCGGCGTTCTGGGCACGGGTCATCGAGTCGACGGACGCCGAGTGCCGGACGACGGCGAGCGCGCCCTTCACGTCGAGCCCGGCGAAGTCCGCCGCCGTCCCCTCGCCGGCGTCGACGACGCGCAATTTCGCGTGGCCGTCGTAGAACGACGAGGCCGCCTGCCCGATCACGGCGAGGTTGCGGCCGTGGTCGGTGAGGGTGAGGAGCGGGAAGGCCTTGCGCCAGCGCACCTCGAACTCGAACGAGCCCTGCGTGACCCGCTTGGTCGGCACCGCGTACATGGTGTCGACCGAGGACGGGAGCATGTACTGGCTGCCGAGGACGCTGGTCGAGCCGTCGCTGCGGTACCAGTCGAGGTAGAGGACCCGGTCCTCGCTGACGCGCGGGACCGTGGCCGTGACCGGCACCGCCTTCCGCGCGTCCAGCGACACGACGCGGTCGCGGTCGAGGACGACCTCGGGGTCACCGAGCTGGGCGACGCCGTGCGAGTCGGGACCGTGCGCGCCCGGCACGTCGAGATAGGCGAGCACGCTGTACGTGCCGGGCAGGAGCCGCAGCTTCATGACGCCGCTCTCGTCGACCGGCACCACCGAGATGTCGGGCGAGCCGAACTTCTGCAGCTCGACGTAGGTGGCTGCCGGATTGCCGCTGCGGTCGCGCACGTCGAAGGTGAGGTTGTAGCGCTCCTCCTCCTCGTACAGCGCGACCTGGGTGCGCGCGACGACCGCGCCGCTCGTCGACGTCGCCACGACCTGACCGAGGTAGCGCCGGGCGCTCTGGCCGAGCGCCGGGACGCCGTTCGCCGTGACGGTCGCGACACCGTGTGCCGGCACCGTGACGTGGTCGGCC
Source organism: uncultured Actinomycetota bacterium (assembly GCA_963782665.1). Lineage (GTDB taxonomy): Bacteria > Actinomycetota > Actinomycetes > S36-B12 > CAIYMF01 > Longivirga. The sequence continues at coordinate 104,809 of CAWAKP010000003.1, forward strand.
GACAGGCTGAACATGCCTGCAGGCGCAGGGGTTCCGGCGTCGATCGTGGGGTCGACGTCGTAGGGGCCGCCGGCGATCGAGATGTCCTCGGCCAGCTGCAGCGTGACGGGGGCCGCGCCGGAGTTGCGGTAGGTGATGACCTTCGACACCGGCGCGGGGCTCGGGTGCGGCCAGGCGAAGAAGCCCAGGTAGGCCGATCCGGTCGCGGAGATCGTGTCGCTCGTCGCGGCGTCGAGGTCCACGCGGCCGGAGCCGACGTGGTAGGTGCCGCCGTCGATCGGCTTGGCGGTGCTCATGAGCGCGTCCTTGAGCTGCGGCCCCGTCCAGTCCGGGTGCTGCTGCGCGAGGTCGGCTGCAGCACCGGCGACGTGCGGCGTCGCCATCGACGTGCCGCTCTCGGAGACGTACCACCCGTCGGTGGCGTTGCCGCCGGCCTTCGCCGCGAGGATGTCGACGCCGGGGGCTGCGATGTCCGGCTTGAGCGCGTAGTCGCCCATGCGCGGGCCCTGCGAGGAGAAGTAGGCCATCGTGTCGGTGTTGTCGACGGCCGCGACCGTGAGCGCCGCGTCCGCGGCACCGGGGCAGCTGATGGTGGCCTCCGCGCCGGAGTTGCCGGCGGCGACCACGAACAGCGTGCCGCTCGCGGCCGAGATGTCGTTCACCGCAGCGCACACCGGCTCGGTGCCGTCGCTCGGGGTCGACCCGCCGAGGCTCATGCTGACGACGCGGGCGCCCTGCGACGCCGCCCACTCCATGCCCGCGATGACCCACGAGTCGTCGCCGTAGCCCTCGTCCGCGAGCACCTTGCCGATGATGAGGTCGGAGTCGGGGGCGACACCCTTCTCGAGACCGCCGGACGCGGCACCGCTGCCGCCGACCGTCGAGGCCGTGTGCGTGCCGTGACTGTTGCCGTCCTGCACGGTCTGCCCGGGTACGAAGCTCTTCGTCGCGACGACGCGACCCGTGAGATCCGGGTGGGCCTGGTCGTAGCCGGTGTCGAGCACCGCGACCTTGACCCCCTTGCCGGTGAAGCCGCGCGACCACGCGGTCGGTGCACCGATCTGCAGGGTGCTCTCGGCCAGCGTCGCGTGCACGCGACCGTCGAGCCAGATCGCGCTGACACCCGCGCCGAGCAACGAGCTCTGCTGCGGGCGCGCGGCCGCCGGTGTCCCCGGGGTGAGCGAACGCAGGCTGGGACGCTCGCGGCGCGACTCGGGCGTGAGCGCCGTCCAGAGTCCGCGTGCTCGGGACTTGGTGGCACGGACGGCGGCGCCGTCCACGCTCGGGAGCGTCCGAAGCGTCGTGGTGCCGGGCAGCGCGGCCGGCGTCGACGCCGAGTCGTAGCGGACGATGAGCGGGATGCCGGTGCTGTGCGCGTCGTCGTAGCCCTGCTCGACCAGACCTGTGACGTCGAAGAGGCGGCGGTCGACCCGGTGCGCCGCGAGGTAGGGCATCGCCTCGTCCGGGATCACGAAGACGTGCCCGCCGATCGTCTCCTGGTGGACGCCGCCGGTGGCCGCGCGCGGCCGGGTCACCGACACGGTCGACCGTCCGCCGGCCAGCTCGGTGAAGTGGACGACGTCACCCGTGATGAGCGTGACCGTGTGCGACACCGCGGCGCGCTGCGCCGAGGCCGGCGTGACGGTCGGGTGCGCAGCACGTCCGGACGCGGATGCGGCGGGGAGCACCAGCGGGACGATCACGCACGGTGCGGCGAACAGGGCGATCAGGGCGACGTGACGCGGACGGGAAGTCATGCCAGTGGTTGTAACCCGCCATCCGGAGGTCCCGGAACGCCTTGCGCTGGCGCGATCCCGCCACGGCACGTTCCCGCCACCGGCCGTGACTCCACTGTGACCGGTGTGCGACCGATCATCGCTCCCGTGAGCGCCCCGCATCTGCCTACCGGTGCCGACGAGCCCGGATGCCCCTGGCTCGCACGGTATTCCGGTCTGAGGCTGGCTCAGGTCATCCGGCTCGCTCGCCTCGAGCAGCGCCCGCTGCGCATCCTCGGCGTGCACGCCCGCGCCACGACCGACTGGTTGGAGTCACGCCTCACCGTCGTGGTCGACGCCGAGGGTCACGTCCTGTCGCTCCACCCCGGCTGACCGCACGTCCGCACCGCTGCTCGCGGGTCTCGCGACGTCGGTCGACGACGTCAGTGCGGGGGCAGGGCGTAGGTGTCGTCGGGGACGAGCACGGTGGTGACGCGTTGCTTGGGGTGGCGCATCCGCCAGAACGAGAACGCCGCCATGCCCATGCCGAGCGCGAGGAAGATCAGGCCGGCTCCGCGACCGGTGGCCGACTGGTCGCCGATGACGAGGCGACCCCCGGGCAGCTCCTGGGCCAGCTGTGTCGAGCCGATGGCCGGGGTGCTGGCGTAGGACACGGTCACGGTCGAGCTCGCGCCGTCCGGTGCGACCAGCACGACACCGTTGGTGCCCGAGGCACCGTGGTCGACGATGTAGACCACACGCGCCTGCACCACCGGGGAGGACGCCGCGTAGAGGAACGCCGCACCCACCACGATGCAGACGGCGGCGATGACCCAGCGGGCGACGTCCCACAGGCCGCGCTTGGACCGGTAGTACTCCGCGGTCTCGCCCTTGTAGCCGAGCGTTCCCTTGCCGAGCTGGTGCTCACGCACGCCGCTCATCGCAACCCCCTCGCCGTCATGGTGACGACCTCACGACCATGATCCACCCCGGCGACACGGAACGCGAGGGATTGCCCCCGTTGGCCACGGCGCTGCCCGTCGCTCGTCCACCGCGTGCGATCGTCACCGCCGGTCCTTGGAGTGGCGTGGCCGGGCGTGACACGCGAGGCGATCGACGGGTGGCGCGCGCGTGCAGTCTTGGGTGCTGTGGACGACACACTGCACTCCCCACCCTGTGGATACGTCCGGCGGATTCTCGTTCATTACCAACGGTTTCCGGCCCACGCCACTGTCAGAGGTGGTCTCTAGGGTGTCGGTATGTGCTCGATCACCGACCAGACCCGCGGCCGCTCACGCGGGCCACGCCTGGCCACCCTGATCGGGCACGGACGCGACATCGCGACCGCGATCACCGCCGACCTGCTCGACCCGGACGCGGGTGCTGACCTGGTCGGTCTGCCGCTGGACGCGCTCAGCGCGCAGCTACGGGACCTGCTCACCACGATCGACTCGACCCGGGCCGCGACCGCGGTGGTCACCGGCGTCGTGAACCAGGCGGTCGCTGGGCGTCAGCTGATCGAGGGCGTCTACGCCTCGACCACCCGCTTCCTGCAGGTCGAGGCCGGCATGTCCGAGCAGTCCGCGAAGGCGTTGACCGCCCGCGCGCACGACCTCGCCGACGCCGCCGCCGACGGCGACCCCCGGGTCCGTGACGGGTGGCTGGCCGGGGACCTCACCGACGACAAGGTGCGGGTCCTGACCGCGGGGGTGCGCGAGGCGGTCAAGCGGGAACCGGTCGCGCAACGACGCGAGTCCACCCGTGCCGCCCTGGACCTGCTGCTGCCCCACGCCGCGGCGTGGACGGTCGCGGACCTGCGCCGCGCGGTGGGGCGGATCCGGTTCGTGGTCGACCCCGACGGGGTCCGCCAGGCCGAGCTCGACGCCTACACCGAGCAGTCGTTGACCTGCGTGCCGGTCGGGCAGTTCGTGCGCCTGCAGGCCTGGCTCGACGCCGAGACCGCCGCCGCGGTGATGACCGTCCTGGACCAGCAGGTCTCCGCGTGGCGCCGCGACGGCGACCTCGCCGCCGAGGACCACCTCCCCGACGGCGTCGACCCCGACTCCGCGGCGGGACGACGCCTCGCACGCCAGCGCGACGCGCACCAGCGGGCCCTGGCCCTCGGCGAGGTGATGACCGGGCTGTTGGGTCGCGACGAGGTCGGCATGCACCACGGCACCCGACCCCACCTGGTCCTCACCGTCGACGCCCGCGACCTCGTAACGGGCCTGGGCGGTGAGCTGTCGATGCCCGGACGCGACGAGCCCGTCCTGGTCTCCAGCGACACCGTCCGCCGGATCCTGTGCGACACCGGACTCACCCACGTCATCACCCAACCCGTCGCCTGCCCCGGCGACGACGACCCCGACTCGGCGAGCGGGACTACCCGACCTGCTCCGCAGCCGCGCCGTCGAGGTCCTCTACGTCGGACGCGAGGAACGCACCGCACCCCTACGACTACGACGTGCGCTCGAGGCGCGGGACCGGCACTGCCAGGCACCGGGCTGTCGACGATCCCCGCGGCGCTGCAACGCCCACCACGTCCAGCACTGGGAACACGGCGGCGACACCACGATCGCGAACTGCCTGCTGCTCTGCGAACGACACCACCGGGCACTGCACGCCGACCAGCTCACGATCACCCGCGATCCGCGCAAGAGACCGACCGAGACCGGCTACTTCCGCGTCCACCCACCCGACCGACCACCCACGCCGTGACGAGCACCACCGACGTCGCGGCTCAGCCCCGGAACTCCGCACAACGACCCCGGCGGCGTCGCCCTCCAGGCGACGCCACGTGCCTCGGCGCGCCCGCGTCGTCGGGCGGCGGTCTCCGCCGTCGCGGACTCACGCTGCGGGACGGGGATCGCCTCTACGATCACGGTCATGGCCTACGACGAAGACCTCGCCGATCGGATCCGCGAGTCGCTCGACGACCAGGCGGGCGTCACCGAGAAGAAGATGTTCGGCGGCGTGGCGTTCCTCGTCGGCGGCAACATGGCCATCGCGGCCAGCGGCCAGGGCGGGGCGCTGGTCCGGGTCGATCCTGAGGAGTCCGACCACCTGGTCGACACCACCACCGCCGAGGTCGCGATCATGCGGGGCCGCCCGATGACGGGCTGGCTGCGCGTCCCCTCGGCGGACCTCCAGACGCCGTCGCAGGTCGCCCGGTGGGTACTGCTGGGCACCGGCTACGCAGGATCGCTGCCACCCAAGACCTGAACCGGCAGAACGGATCCGGGCTGGCCACCGTCGTCCGGCGTCACCGAGATGCGCCAACGGCGCAGGCAGCTCAGCCGATGCGGACGACGCGGTCGAGGGCGTCGAGGCCGTGCGGTCGGTGCGCGACCCAGAGCACGGTGCGACCCTCGAGCGCGCGCAGCAGCTCAGCCGCCACCACCTCGGCCGTGGACTCGTCGAGGTGCTCGGTCGGCTCGTCGAGCAGCACGACCGGGTGCCCACCGAGCAGCACACGGGCGACGCCGAGGCGCTGTCGTTGGCCGGCCGACACGAGCGCGCCGTGATCGCCGACCGACGTGTCCAGTCCGCGCGGCTGCGAGTCGAGCCATGGTCCGAGGCCGACCGCGTCGAGCACCTCGCGCACCTCGTCATCGGTGGCGTCAGGACGCGCGAGCCGGACGTTCTCGACCACCGACGAGTCGAACACGTGCGGCAGCTGCGGGCACCAGCCGACGATGCGACGTACGTCGTCACCCCGCATGGCCGACACCTCGACGCCGCCGAGCTCCGCGGACCCGGCGTAGGGCAGGAAGGCCGCGAGGACGGCGAACAGGGTCGACTTGCCCACGCCCGACGGCCCGACGATCCCGACGCGCTCACCCGGCGCGACCGCGAGGTCGAGCCCCTCGAGCACCGCAGCCCCTCCGGGCCAGCCCGCCGAGACCCCGCGCAACATCACACCCACCACGCCGCGCGGAGGTGACGCGGGCGACTCCGGGTCCGGCACGGGGTCGACGGCGTCCAGCACCTCGACGACGCGCTGCGCCGAACCGCGCACGCGACCCAGCGCCAGCGCCGCGGCCGGCATCGCGACGACCGCCTCGTACGTCGCCAGCGGCAGCAGCGCGAGCACGGCCAGGTTGACGCCGACCAGCTGACCTGAACGCACCGCCGGGATAGCGACCAGCAGCATGACGACGACCGCGCCGCCCGAGAGCAGCACGCCCAGGCCGGACGCGAGACCGGTCGCGCGGGCGCTCCGTGCCGCGAGGCGACCGATGCGACGGTCGTCGTCGGCCAGGCGCTCGAGCCACGCGTCGGTCGCACCGGACGTCGTGAGATCACCGAGCCCGTCGAGCAGGGTGAGGACATCGGCGTTCAGCGCACCGCGCTCCGGCGCACTCGCACGCTCGGCCTCGGCCGCAGCACGCGAGGTGATCCACGGGACCACCGTCGCCGCCAGCAGCAGCGAGACCAGCAGCACCAGCCCCGCGACCGGCAGGATGAAGAACGCGAGGACCACCGACGCCAGAGGCGACGATCGCCCCCGACGCGTACGGCACGATCACGCGCAGCGGCAGGTCCTGCGTCGCGTCGACGTCGCGCACGAGCCGCTCGAGCAGGTCGCCACGACGGTACGCCGGCACACCGGCAGGCGCCACCACCGCGAGCCGTTCGTAGACCGCGAGCCGCAGCCGCGACAGCGCGCGGAACGCCGCGTCGTGCGACACGAGCCGCTCGGAGTAGCGGAACACGCCGCGGCCGATGCCGAAGGCGCGCACCGCCACGATCGCGAGGTCGAGCTCGAAGAGCGGCGGCTGCAGCGACGCCTTCGAGATCAGCCACGCGCTCACGACGAGAAGGCCGACACCGCACCCGATGGCGAGCGAGCCCAGCAGCACCGCGAGGGCCAGCCGCCGACGTTCCGTCGCGACCCACGGCAGCAGCCGTCGCACCGGCGACGCACCGCGCGCCGGCACACTCCCCACCACGACGCTCATGCGACCACCGCCGCTGGCGCGAGCGTGACGATCTCGTCGGCGCCCGCCACGAGGCTCGGCCGGTGCGCCACGACGACGACGGCGGACCCGGCGTCCGCGAGACGTCGCACGGCGTCGACCACGTCGCTCTCCGCGTCGTCGTCGAGCCCGGCGGTCGGCTCGTCGAGCAGCACGAGCGGAGCCGGCTCGAGCATCACGCGCGCGAGCGCCACCCGGCGACGCTGTCCCGCCGAGACGTCGTTGGCGAGGTCGCCGACCTGCGTGCGCGCGCCGTCGGGCAGCGACGCCGGGTCGAGACCCGCCGCGTGAAGAGCCGCGAGCACCTCGGCGTCGCTCGCCGACGGACGACGCATCCGCACGTCGTCGGCGATCGACGGCCCGACGAGCACCGGGTCCTGCGCCACGACCGCCACGGTGCGGCGCCATGCCGCCGGGTCCAGCGACTGCAGGTCGACGTCCTCGACGCGGATGGTGCCGGACGTCGGCGCCACGAACCCCTGCAGCGCGGCGAGCAGCGTGCTCTTGCCGACGCCGGACGGGCCGACGACCGCCGTCACCCGGCCGGGACGCAGCGTCAGGGTCAGGGGAGCGAGAGCGACGACGTCGGTGCCGGGGTAGGTGATCGACAGGGCGTCGACGGTGATGGCGCCGTGCGGGACGTCCGTGCGCGTGCCGCTGGCGGCCGGCAGCGTGTCGAGGACGGCGAACACCTGCTCGGCGGCGTCGATTCCGTCGGCGGCGGCGTGGAACTGCGCGCCGACCATGCGGATGGGCAGGTACACCTCCGGCGTCAGGATCAGCACCGTGAGCCCGGTGCGCAGGTCGAGCGTGCCGTCGACCAGCCGCAGCCCGATCGACACGGCGACGATCGCCACGGACACGGTGGCCAGCAGCTCGAGGACGAACGACGACAGGAACGAGATGCGCAGCACGCCCATCGTGGCGGTGCGGTACTGCGCGTCGACGTCCTTCATCCGCTCGGACTGGGCGTCCTGGCGACCGAACGCCTTGAGCGTGGGCAGCCCCGACACGACGTCGAGGAAGTGACCGGACAGCACGCTCAGCGTCGTCCACTGCTTGGCGGTGGCCGACTGCGTGTACCTCCCGATGAGCACCATGAACACCGGGATGAGCGGAGCCGTGAGCGCGACGATCACCGCCGCGAGGAGATCCTGCGACAGGATCGCGACGCCGACCGTGAGCGGCACGACCGCGGCGATCACCAGCTGCGGCAGGTAGCGCGCGACGTACGGCTCGATCGAGTCGATCCCGCGGGTGGCGAGCGTGGCCATCTGCCCGCGGCGCTCGCCCGAGAGCCACACCGGTCCGAGACGGACGATGTGCGCGAGCAGCACCGACCGCAGCTGTGCCGACGTCTGCGTCGCCGCGCTCTGCGCCAGGCTCTCGCCCACGGTCGAGAGCACGACACGGCCGAGCACGACGAGGGCGAGGGCGACGAGGACGCCCGAGACGTCGGACAGCGACGCGCCGCCGAGGAACACCCGGGACACGACGTCGCCCAGGCAGAAGGCCTGGGCGACGACGAGGAGTGCTGTCCCGGCCGCGACGACGACCTCACCCACGAGCAGGGTGCGGACCCCTCCGGCGTACCGGACGAGCCGAGGGTCGAGCGGCGTGGGCACGGGGTCAGGCTAGGCGACGTCGGACGACGCTCAGGCCGAGACCTCGTGCGGCAGGTCGAGCGATCCGTGCTCCGCGTCCGGGATCTGGCTGGGCGAGAGGCGCTTGCGGAACACCCAGTAGGTCCAGGACTGGTAGACGAGCACGATCGGGGTCAGGATCACCGCGACCCAGGTCATGATCGTCAGCGTGTACTGCGAGTTCGCGGCGTTCTGCACGGTGAGCGTCGCATCGGCGTTCGTCGAGCTCGGCATCACGTTCGGGTAGAGGCAGACGAACAGGAAGGCGACGACGAACACCATCGTGGCCGCCGAGGCGATGAACGCCCAGCCCTCGCGGCCCATCCGGTTCGCAGCGATGGCACCCACCCACGAGACCACGACGAGCGCGAGGACGATGGCACTCCACAGCGTGTTGTTGCTGTAGGAGAGCTGGGTCCACACGCCGAAGACGACGGCGAGGACGGCAGTGACGAGACCGGTCTGGCCGGCGAGCTTGTTCGCCCGGGCGCGGATCTCGCCCTCGGTCTTCAGCGCCAGGAAGATCGCGCCGTGCGTCGTGAACAGGCCCAGCGTCACGAGCCCGCCCAGCAGCCCGTACGGGTTGAGCAGCGTGAACAGGTTGCCGGTGAACTCGCTGTTGCCGTTCTGCAGCTCGAGCGGAACCCCGCGCACGATGTTGGCGAAGGCCACGCCCCACAGCAGCGCCGGCAGGAACGAGCCGAAGAAGATGGCCCAGTCCCAGTTGCGACGCCAGCGGGGGCTCGCGGCCGTGCCGCGCTTGCTGCGGAACTCGAAGGCCACGCCGCGCACGATGAGCGCGACGAGGATGAGCAGCAGGGCGAGGTAGAAGCCGCTGAACAGGGTTGCGTACCACAGGGAGAAGGCCGCGAAGGTCGCGCCGCCCGCAGTGAGCAGCCACACCTCGTTGCCGTCCCAGACCGGGCCGAGGGTCGAGACGATCGTGCGTCGCTCGGGCTCGTCCTTGCCCAGGAAGGGCAGCAGGATGCCGACCCCGAAGTCGAAGCCCTCGAGGACGAAGTAGCCGCACCAGAGCACGGCGATGAGGACGAACCAGATGATGGCGAGCTGGTCGTGAGTCATGTCGAGGCTCCGGATCTCAGTACGAGAAGGTCAGGGTCTTGCCGGAGTTGGCGTCGTCGGCGTCGATGAGCTCGACGGTCTCCGGCGGGCCGATCTTCACGGCGCGGATGAGGAGGCCGACCTCGACGACGGCCAGGCCTCCGTAGAGCAGGGTGAAGACCACCAGCGACAGCCCGACCTGGAACGTCGTCAGGGTCGGAGACACGCCGTTGGACGTCTTCATCAGCCCGTAGACGATCCACGGCTGACGGCCCATCTCGGTGAAGATCCAGCCGGCGGAGATCCCGATGAGCGGGAACAGCAGCGCGACGGCCGACATCCACTTCACGAGCTTGCTCGAGGGGACCTTCTCCCTGCGCGTGATGAACAGGGCGAAGACGGCGAAGAGCAGTCCGAGGAAGCCGAGGCCGATCATCGCGCGGAACGCCCAGAAGATCAGCGGGACGTAGGGCGCGTAGTTGCCCGGGCCGAACTTCTGCTCGTACTGCGCCTGCAGGTCGTTGATGCCCTGGACCGTGCTCTGCGGCCCGTCCCAGTGACCGGTGGCCAGGAACGAGGTGAGGCCCGGGATGTCGATCTGCCAGTCCGCCCTGCTGCCGTCCAGGTTGCCGATCGTGACCAGGCTGAACGGCACGTTCTCGCCGGTGGTGTAGACCGCCTCGGCCGCGGCCATCTTCATCGGCTGCTGCTGCACCATGATCTTCGCCTGGACGTCGCCGGTGTACATCACCAGCAGGCCAGCGACGATGGCCACCCACGCACCGAGCTTGAGCGTGCTGCGCATGGCCGTCGCGGACTGGCCCTTCATGATGAGCCAGAGGCTGACGCCGACGAGCATGACGCCGGACACGAGGAACGACGACGTGATCACGTGGGCGAACGTCGCCACTGTCGTGTTCTGGAAGAGCACTCGGCCGAAGTCCACCAGCTCGGCACGCTTGGTCACCGGGTTGATGACGTAGCCGACCGGGTGCTGCATGAAGGAGTTGGCCGCGAGGATGAAGTACGCCGAGATCATCGTGCCGATCGCGGCTGCCCAGATGGTCGCGAGGTGCAGACCGCGCGAGAGCCGGTCCCACCCGAAGATCCACAGCCCGAGGAACGTCGACTCGAGGAAGAACGAGGCGAGCGCCTCGACGGCGAGCGGGGCACCGAAGATGTCACCGACGAAGCGGGAGTAGTCGCTCCACGCCATGCCGAACTGGAACTCCTGGACGATGCCGGTGACGACGCCCATCGCGAAGTTGATGAGGAACAGCTTTCCGAAGAACTTGGTGGCCTTGAGCCACTTCTCGTCACCCGTCCGGTACCAGGCCGTCTGCATGATCGCGACGAGCATCGCGGTACCGATGGTGAGAGGGACGAACAGGAAGTGGTAGACGGTCGTGATACCGAACTGCCACCGCGCCAGATCGAGCGCGTTCATCGACTACTCCTCCACGATCGGTCGTTCGCGAGCCCCACGTGCGCGCGAGCGTGCGCTGGACACTTTGCTCCTTCCCGCGGGGTGGATGTGGACAGTTCGCTGTGAGGTATGTCGCGTAGCCGAGCCTTGCCTCACCATCGACGTGATCGACTGAGCACGATGACTTCTCGCCGTTGCTGAGGGTCGCCTTCGTCGTCACGATTCGGGCTGTTCAGGACTGCGTGCATCGTCCGGGTCCGAACGACGGCCGCAGGCGACCGCTCGCGGATTCCGGACCCGGACGCCGCGGCGGCGCGACGGCGGCGCCCGGGGCGGCCAGGATGGCCCGGTGACGACCACCTCCGGCGACGTGCGCAGCGCCCGCTACGGCTCGCCCGCCCAGGTGTGGTCGGGGCTCGCCGTCATCTACGTCGTCTGGGGCTCGACCTACCTCGCGATCGCGGTGGCGATCGAGACGATGCCCCCGCTCGTCTCGATGGGCCTGCGCTTCCTCACCGCCGCCCTGCTGCTGTCGACGTTCCTCGCCGTACGCCGCGGACCACGTGCTCTGGTCGTCGCCTGGCCGGAGCTGCGCGGGGCCGCGATCGTCGGCGCGCTCCTGCTCGGCGCCGGCATCGGCATGGTGACGCTCGCCGAGCGCTACGTGCCCAGTGGTGTGGCCGCACTCATCGTCGCGATCATGCCCGTGTGGGTGGTGCTGCTGCGCACAGCGACGGGCGACCGACCTCGCCTCGTCACGTGGATCGGGGTCGCCGTCGGTCTCGTCGGGATGGCGGTGCTCGTCCTCCCGGGGGCGCACGTCGCGCCGGCGAGCGGCGCCACCGATGCGCAGCGTGCTCTCTGGTCGCTGCTCATGCCGCTCGGCACCATGTGCTGGGCCCTCGGCTCGTTCCTGCAGCCGCGCATCCCGACACCACGAGACCCCTTGGTGCTCACGACCTACGAGATGCTCGTCGGCGGTTCACTGCTGATGATCGTCGGCGTGCTGCGCGGCGAGTCCGTGACGCAGATGGGCGACGCGTCAGCCCGGTCATGGACCGGCTGGTGCTACCTCGTCACGGTCGGGTCCCTGTTCGCCTACACGACCTTCGTCTGGCTCGTCGATCACGCGCCGCTCTCGCTCATCGCGACGTACGCCTACGTCAACCCGGTCGTCGCCGTCCTGCTGGGGTGGTGGATCAAGAGCGAGCCCGTCACGGTGGGCGTCCTGCTCGGCGGCTCGATCATCGTGATCGGCGTCGCGCTCGTGGTCAGCGGGGAACGGCTGGGACGAAGTCCCCGCTGAGCCCGAGGAACCGGTCGTCGGCCTCCCGCTCGCCCATCGTCACGCGGACGCCGTCGTCGGCATATCGGCGCACCGAGAGGTTGACCGCCTCGCACGCGTCGACGAACTCGCCCGACCGCTCGCCCAGCGGCAGCCACACGAAGTTGGCCTGGCTGGCCGGCAGGTCCCAGCCCTGCTCCGCGAGAGCGGCCTCGACCCTCGTGCGCTCGGCCACGATCGCGTCGACACGCGCGAGCAGCTCGTCCTCGGCGCGGAGCGACGCGATCGCCGCCGCCTGCGCCACGGTCGAGACGCCGAAGGGCACGGCGGTCTGGCGCAGCGCCAGGGCGACCTGCGGGTGCGCGACCGCGACCCCGACCCGGAGCCCGGCGAGGCCGTAGGCCTTCGAGAAGGTCCGCAGCACGGCGACGTTGGGGCGGTCGCGGTAGGTGTCGAGGCCGCGCACGGCACCCGGGTCGCGGACGAACTCCACGTAGGCCTCGTCGACCACGACGAGGACGTCGTCGGGCACCCGGTCCAGGAAGCGGTCCAGGTCGTCCTGGCGCACGACGGTGCCGGTCGGGTTGTTCGGTGTGCACACGAGGATGCAGCGCGTGCGCTCGGTGATCGCCGCCGCCATGGCGTCGAGGTCGTGCGTGGCGCGTGCACCGAGCGGGACCTGTACCGGCGTCGCGCCCGCGATCGTCGTCATGATCGGGTAGGCCTCGAACGACCGCCACGCGTAGAGGACCTCGTCACCCGCATCGGCGCTGACCTGTACCACCTGCTGGAGCAGACCCACCGAGCCGGTGCCGAGCGCCAGGTGGTCGCGCGGGACGTCGTAGCGCTGCGCCAGCGCGTCGACCAGCGCGGTCGCCGCAGGGTCCGGGTAGCGGTTCATCGCGCGCGCGGCCTCGGCGATCGCCTCGAGCACTCCCGGAAGGGGAGCGTGCGGGTTCTCGTTGCTCGACAGCTTGTAGGGCGTGAGCTGCGCGGACCCCGACGGCGGGCGCCCCGCGGCGTAGGCCGGGAGCCGGTCGAGCATCGACCGCAGTCGCGGGGGCGGCGCGTCAGACATACGACGACCCTAGCCACGACCGGTGCCTGCCACCTCGCGGCCGTCGTCGGCGCCGGAGCACGGGCGAGGCGCGATGGGCGGGGCACCGGAGGCGCATCCAGTTCACTAGCGTGGGGCCGCATGGGAGCCATGAGCCTGCGCGCACGCGTCGCGCTGCTGGCCGTGGTCGGCGCCGTGGCGATCGCGCTGCTGGCGGGCATCGTGTGGTCGGCGTTCGCCGACGCGCGCCGCGTCGGGTCGGACGTCACCACCGTGCTCTCCCCCGCCGCCGAGCTCTCCCAGGACCTCGGGGTGGCCTACGCCGAGGTCGACCGGCGGGCCACGTCCTTCGTCCTCGCCGGTCGACCGAGCGACCTGCTCGCCTACCGGGCCGCGCTCGCCCGAGCCGACCACGACCTGGCCGAGGTCACGCGCCTGCTGCGCGGGCGACCGGCCCTCGAGGCCGACGTCGCACAGGTGACCCGATCGGTGGCCGCCTGGATCCCCCCGATCGTCGAGCCGGCCGTCGCCGCCCGGACCCTGGGTCCGCTGCCCACCGTCGACACGCTGGTCTACCTCGCCCGGTCGGCCACGGCCTACAGCGCGGTGTCGGACGCCACCTCGAGCCTCGGCTCGGCCGTGAGCGACGAGCGCGACGCGGCCACCGACGCGCTGGCCGCGGCGACCCGCCGGATGGCGACCGCACTCGGTGTCGCCGCGATCGCGCTGCTCGTCCTGCTCCTCGGTGCCTACCTCATGCTGCGCCGCTGGGTGCTCCGACCGCTGGACGACCTGCGCGAGCAGCTGCGGGCGATCGCGCAGGACGGCCAGCGCGAACGCGTGATCGTCGCGTCGGGACCGCCTGAGCTGGTCGCGGCGGGCACCGACGCGGAGGCGATGCGTCGCGCGCTCGTGAGCGAGGGCGACGCTGCGCGCGCCGCGCTCGAGGGCCTGCACCAGGAGGGCCCGGTCGTCACCGCGCTGCGCGCCGATCTCACGACCGAGAGCGAGCCGGCCGCGGCGCGGCTCGACCTGCACGGCCAGGTGCACGCCGCGACCGGCGTGATCGCCGGCGACTGGTGGGGCGTCGTACCCCTCGACGGCGAGCGCACCGCGCTCCTGCTCATCGACGTCTCCGGCCACGGCGAGCTGGCCGGGCTCGTCACCCAGCAGCTGCGGGCGGTGATCGCCGTGGCGCTGCGCTCCGGCTACGGCGCCGGCGGGTCCCTCGAGCGGGGCGCGATCTCGCTCGTCGACGACGACGAGGGGCGGACGGCGACCGCGCTGGTCGTGGTGTTCGACCCTGCTCACGCCGAGCTGACCTGGGCCAACGCAGGGCACCCGGCTCCCTGGCTGCTGCGCGCCGGGAGTGCCCGGACCGGTCCGACCACCTTCCCGCTCACCGCCAACGGCCCCCTGCTGACGCCGCTCGGTGGCACGTGGACGACGTCGACCGCGGTGTTCGAGGTCGACGACGTGCTGCTCGCGTGGTCCGACGGCCTCGTCGAGTCGCGCGACGCCTCGCGGGAGGTCTCCGACCGCGACCTGGCGACCCTGCTGGACTCCCTCCCCACGCGCGAGCCGCGCCTGCTGGTCCCGGCCGTGCTCGCCGGCATCCGGCAGGACGCGGAGGACTGGTCACGCGACGACGTCACCCTCATCGGCGTCCGACGCCGCGAGTGAGCGCCGGAATCACCCCTGACCTGCGGTGATGCCGTCCGTGAGGCCTGGCAGACCGTCCCGGGGACCGTGGCCGACCGCCTCGCGGCGCGGCACGACGGGTCCGACCATCGGGCGGAGTACGCCGTTCGGGCTTCAGTTCGGTGATCTCGAGGCCGACGTGATCTGCAGGAACGGCGGTGGACCGCATCGCCGACGCGCGGCTATGACCGAGGACGGGGACCCAGAGATGAGCGTTGCGGCCGGGTGGTACGCCGACCCGACTGACGCCGCATCCGTCCGCTACTGGGACGGGACGGCGTGGACCGCGCACACGCGGCCGGCCCCCCGAGGGCTGCCCGAGGCCGCCGCGACCTCGACGTCCACCAGTGCTGCAGCCACCGACCCCGCAACAGCGAGTCCCGCACCCACCGCCTCGCCCGCGCGCGCCGGTGCGATCACCGTGTCCGACGGCATCACCGACTCGGGCACCGGTACCCCTGTCGCCGTCGCCGCGACACCCGTGACGCCCGCCGGCGGGCTGCTCTTCACGCCCACACCGGCCTCGGCCGACTCCGATCTCGCCTCGCGCCTCGTGAGCGCGCCCGCCGCAGCGGCGGCTCCCCGCCCGACGACCCCGACGACCCCGACCGAGGTCGCGTCGACGGTGGCAGCCGAGCGCCCCGCGCCGCAGCCGGCCGTCGCCGCTGCGCCGGCACCGGCCGCCGTCCCGCAGGCCGTGGCCCCGACGCCGGCGCCCGACCCGGTCCCGACGGCCGTTGCCGCGACTCCGGCGGTCCCAGCACCCGCAGCCCCCGTGATCGCCGCCCCCGTGACCGTCGCCGCCGCCCCCGTGACCGTCGCCTCCGCACCGGTGACCGCTGCCCCGGTGACCCCGGCGCCGGTGACTGCCGCCCCGGTGACGGTCCCTCCCGTGGCCGCCACCGAAGCGGGCGTGCCCGCCGCGACCGGCGTCCCGACGGCCGTTGCCGAGGACCGCACGCCGGCTCCGACGACCCAGGTCGCGCCCGCTCCCGCCGCGGCGCCCACACCTGTGGCCCAGCCCGTCGCAGCTCCCGCCCCGGCGGCCACACCCGTGCCCGCCCCGACCGCGGCGACCGCGGCCCCCGCCGCCGCCGTCGCGCCGCTCGTCGTGGCAGAACCCGCTCCGGCGCCCGTCCCTGCACCGGTCCCCGTGCCCGCACCCGTGACGACCCCCGAGCCGGTCGCAGCGAGCGTCGCCTCCGCCCCGGTGTCCAACGCGTCCGTCCTCGCCATCGTCGACGAGAGCGTCCCGATCCCCACGCTCGCCCCGGCCCCCGTCCTTGCCCGAGTCGTCGTGTCACCCTCGGTCGTGGCTCCCGAGCCGGCGCCGCAGCCGGTCGCAGCGCCGGCACCCGCGGCGCACGCCGCGCCCGCGCCGTCGGCGTACGCCGCGCAGCCCCAGCACGGTGGTGGCGGGGTGGCACTGCTCGAGCGCCCCGCCGACTCCTACGCCGACACGGTCGCGCCGGCGGCACCGTCCGCCTTCGGCGGCGGCGCGACGCCGTCGGTGTTCGGCGGCGCACCCACGAAGGGCTTCGGCGCCCAGCAGGGCGGCTTCGGCGGCTTCTCCGGCGACGGCCCGTCGACCGCGGCCGCCTACCGTCCCGAGCGTCACCTCGGTCGGACCCTGGTCATCCTCGGCCTGGTCCTGGTGGCCATCGCCGCGGCAGCCGTCATCGGTGTCCCCCGCTACCTCGACGGCAAGGCCGCCGCGGCCGCGGCCGAGCAGCCCAGCGTGCTCACCCACACCGCTCCGCCCACCCTCGCCGGACAGCGTCGGATGAGCGCGCTGACTGCGGCGAGCAACGCCATCGCCGGGCAGATGAAGTCGTCGGGCTCCGCGTGGGCGTGGGCCGCGACCTACGGCTCGAGGGCCAACGCGGTCGTGTACGTCGCCTTCGACATCCCCGTCTCGCAGCGGCCCCAGGCCTACCGCGCCATCACGAACCACGGGCAGGCGGTCACGCTCGTCAACGACCTCGGCGCCAAGATCGCGAGCGCGTCCGGCGGCAGCGAGCTGATGGGTCAGGCGACGGAGTTCGCAAGTCCCGTCGGTGGCAAGGTCTGGTGCATGCCGGTCACCATCAACGGCAGCTCGGGCGGCATGTGCCTGTGGACCAACGGCAAGGAGGGCCTGGCCTCGGTGGCCCTGCCCGGCGTGATGGACTCGGCCGCCAAGAGCACGCTCGTCGCGCTCGGTCAGCTCGGCAAGCTCAGCACCCGACGCTGATCCGAGGCCACGACCTGCTCGACGCGCGTCCGTCGTCACCGCGCGCCTAGGCTCGGCGTGAGCACTCGCGAGCGAAGGCACCGCCATGGCTGACACCGCCCGGCCGACGTCTCCCGCCATCCACGGGGGCAGCGTGGACGGCGATCGCCGTGAGGCGTCCCAGAGTCGCCTGCGCCTCGTCCTCGAGCACACGGCCGACGTGATCCTCCAGTTCGACACCCTCGGCACGCTGCTCTGGGCCTCTCCGTCGTTGACGAGGACCTTCGGGTGGGTGGTCGACGACGTCGTCGGCACGCAGCTGGACCTGGGTATCGACGACGAGCGGGCCCGTCACGAGGAGCAGTACGTCGTCGCCGTCACCTCGGGCGAGGAGGGCTACGACGTCCGGGCCCAGGTGCGCTGCGCCGACGGCTCACGTCGGTGGGGCGACTGCCGGACCCGACTCATCCGCGACGAGGACGGTCGCGTCGAGTCCCTCGTCACGAGCATCCGTGACGTGAGCGCGCAGGTGCTGGCCGAGCGCGCGCTGGCCGAGTCCGAGCAGCGCTACCGGATGCTCGCGGAGAACGCGAGCGACGTCGTGCTGCACACGGGGCCGGACGGCCGCATCGCGTGGGCCTCACCGTCGATCACCGCCCTCCTCGGCTGGGAGCCCTCCGACGTCGTGGGTGGTGCCGTGACGGACCTCCTCCACCCCGACGACCTCCCGGGGGTGCGCGCGTTCGTCCGGGACACCGTCGCACGCGGGGTGACCACCGGTCGCGCCGAGGCGAGGTTCCGGACGGCCGCGGGCGGCCACCGATGGATGAGCGTGGGCGGACGTGCGCTCCGCGACGCCGACGGCACGCTGATCGGTGGGATCGACGCGCTGCGTGACATCCAGGCCGAGCACGACGCACGCGAGGAGCTGCTCCGTCAGGCGCACCTCGACCCGCTCACCGGGTTGCCCAACCGGAGGGCGTTGCTCGCGCGCCTGGCCGCGATGCTGGGAGCGGACGGACCGACGGACCACCGGGTGGTGGCGATGTTCCTTGACGTCGACCATCTCAAGCGCGTCAACGACACGTTCGGCCACGAGGGCGGTGACGACGTCCTGGTCGAGGTCGGTCAGCGACTGGCCACCGCCGTCAATGCCGCCGACGAGGTCGCCCGGGTCGGTGGGGACGAGTTCGTCGTCCTCCTCGGCGGCATCGACGGCGCTGCGCGGGCCGACGCGATCGCCTCGCGCATCGCGCGCCGGCTCCGCTACCCGATCCGGCTCGGCGTCGAGGAGGTGGTCGTGGGCGCGTCCATCGGCATGACCACCGCAGTCCCCGGCGACACCGTCGCGTCCCTGCTCCGGCGTGCCGATTCCGCCCTGTACGCCGCGAAGCTCGGCGGGCGCGGCCGGATCGAGCACGCGTAGGCACTCGACCGAGCCGACCCCGGCTCCTCGTCGAGCCCCGGACATGACGACGTCCGGCGGGCAGCCCCACCGGACGTCGTCGTGCGTTCTGCGTGCTACGGCTCAGGCGAGAGCCTTGGCCTTGATCCCGTCGAACTCCTCCTGGGAGATGGCGCCCTTGACCAACAGGTCGTGCGCCTGCGCGATCTGCGCGGTCGGGTCGGCCGGGGTCGCGACGCTGCGGATGTAGTCCTCCTGCGCCGAGCGGGCGGCCTGGTACTGCCTGGCGTCGCGCTGGGCCATCTCCTTGCCGTTCACGATGACGTAGATGAGCATCGTGATGAGCGGGAAGATGAACAGGACGACGAGCCAGCCGGCCTTCACCCAGCCGCTGCTCTCGTGGTTGCGGAAGATGTCCAGCACCACGCGGAAGAGCATCATGATGTAGACCGCGAAGAAGAAGATGACGAACGTGAGCCAGATCCAGTCCCACAGGCTGTTCATGGTCGTGCCTTTCGTCGAGAAGAGGTCGAGTCCGCTCCGCGCACCCGGAGACCGAGCGGCCTCATGCGGAGAAGGCTAGCGTCGTGGAGCGCCACCCCGTCCCGGGGCACCGCGCATCCGCGCTCAGGCGATCGTGACCGTGAACTCGGCAGACTCCGCCAGCAGACGCGTCGCCGGGTCGAACGGGTAGGTGCCGACCGAGTCGGGCGACCCCGCCAGCGGGGTCGCCGGGATGACCAGCTTGAGGACCCCGGTGCGCTGAAGCACGGCGTAGGTCTTGGCCAGCCCGGCGCTGCCGACCGCGGACCCGGTGCTGATGACGCGCGGAGCGCCGTGGTTGACGATGACGATGTAGAGCGGCTTGCCGGCCAGGCTCGCGTCGGTCGTCGCGACGATGGAGATCTTCTGACCCCGCGCAGCCGTCGCCGGTGTGTAGATGACGGTGACACCCGCGACGCCCGCCGGCGGCGTGGGCGCGACGGTGCTCGGGTCGCCCCCGGGTCGCGGCGGCGTCGACGTGACGTCGGTGGGGGATCCGGTGGGTGGCTCGCTCGGCGACCCGGTGGGCGAGCCGGACGGGGAGCCGGTCGGCGAGCCCGTCTCCGTGCTGGTCCCCGAGGTCGACGACCCGGCACCGCCCCCGGTGCTCGAGCAGGCGACCAGCGTCATCGGCGCGACGACGAGGAGCGCGACGAGGGCGGACCGGAGTGGGTGGGACGCGGGCACGATCGCTCCCGGGTGCAGGGGACGGGACCACCAGTGTGGACGAACGGGCCCGGTGGGGTGGTCAGGTCTGGGCCATGTCGACGAACCGCGAGTAGTGGCCCTGGAACGCGACGGTGACGTTGGCGGTCGGGCCGTTGCGGTGCTTGGCGAGGATGAAGTCGGCCTCGCCCGCGCGCGGGGACTCCCGCTCGTAGGCGTCCTCGCGGTGCAGCAGGATCACCATGTCGGCATCTTGCTCAATGCTGCCCGATTCGCGTAGATCGCTGATGAGGGGCCTCTTGTCCGTTCTCTGCTCGGGACCTCGGTTGAGCTGGCTGATCGCGACGACGGGGACGCCCAGCTCCTTGGCGAGCAGCTTGAGCGAGCGGGAGAACTCCGAGACCTCCTGCTGGCGGCTCTCGACCTTCTTGCCCGAGGTCATCAGCTGGAGGTAGTCGATGACGACGAGGCGCAGGTCGTGGCGCTGCTTGAGCCGGCGGCACTTCGCGCGGATCTCCATCATCGTCATGTTCGGCGAGTCGTCGATGAACAGCGGCGCCTCGGACACCGCGCTCATCTTGCGCGCGAGCTTCTGCCAGTCGGCGTCGGACATCGTGCCGCTGCGCAGGTGGTTGAGCGCGATGGACGCCTCGGCCGAGAGCAGACGCATCGCGATCTCGTTGCGGCTCATCTCCAGGCTGAAGATGGCGCTGGTGAGGCCGTGCTTGATGGACGCCGAACGCGCGAGATCCAGTCCGACGGTCGAATTGTGGGTCGGCACCATCGCGCGACCCGCGAGGTAGAGGTGCGACTCGCTGCCGACCTCGATGCAGCGGACCGGGACGCTGGGGACGGGCTCGACGCTCGTGACATAACGACTCGAGGTGCGCGCGGGGGACGTCGTCCGCGCCCGCTCCTTGTGCAGAAGGTGCTTGCGGTGGAGCCAGAACACCTGATGGCTCGTCGAGAAGTTGAGGTTGTACGCCGTGGACGACGCCTCGGTGCGCCCCTTGACGCGCTTGGTCGATACCGAGCAACGGTGACCCAGTGACACGATCAGCTCGTAGACGTCGTCGGCGAGACGCGCGCTCGTGGTGGTGAACTGCACACCCCCGGTCGAGGTCACGGTGCCGTCCGTGTCGAGCAGCCCCGCGAGCAGCTCGCGCCGCTGCCGCTCCGACGAGCGCAGGTAGGACGCCGGGATGTGCTTGTTCGCGAACACACCGAGCTGGCGCAGGAGCGCCGTGACCGAGCCGTGGTTGCGGACGCAGTCTTGGCAGCGCGGCACGAACCTGGTGCCGCACACCGCGCACGTCCGGGGCTCGACCTCGGCGCGAGGTGGCAGCTTGAGGGCGTAGCGGAGGTTTCCGCGGCTCGGCGCGTCGATGCCGCAGCCTTCGATGTGGGCGACGATCTCCGGGTCGGCGGTGGTGATCTGGGCCGCTGCGCTCGTGCCGTCGCCGAGCCAGGCGCCGAGCACATAGGGCGGCAGCAGGAGTTCCGCGTCGGGTAGCTCGAGCGGCGCAGCGATCCGGATGCTGTGGTTGAGCCGCCGGTCGGCAGTCGGGCACCGCACGGTGCACGCCAGTTGAGAGGTGGTGCGGACCTCGGCGAACGTGCGCTGGTTCACCGTGCGGGACCAGGGAGCGACCGCTTCGAGCGCCGCCTTGCGCGATGCCCGCGTCTCGGTGAGCCATTCGTGCTCGGCGTCGGCGACAATGCTCGATCCGTCGGAGAACGTGACGCGGAAGCAGGGCCGCGAGTGCCACACCTGCGTGACGCCGGTGACCGGGATCGGGCGCCCGTCGTCGCCGAACACGAGGTCGCCGACCGCGAGCTCACCGATGGTCGTCCAGCCCCGTGGCGTGGGGATCGGCGTGTCGAGCGCCAGGGCCTTTCCAATTCCGGGACGAGCCGCGATGACGACCATCTGCCCGCCGTGCAGGCCGTTGGTGACACGGTCGAGCTCGGCGAAGCCCGTGGGGACGCCGGCCAGCACACCGCCGCGCGAGAAGATCGCGTCGATCTCCTCGAGCGTGCCGGGCATGATCTCGGCGAGGGGGAGGTAGTCCTCGCTCGTACGCCGGTCGGTGACGTCGTAGACCTCGGCCTGGGCGCGGTCGACCACCATGTCGACGTCGCCGTCGCCCGCGTAGCCCATCTGCACGATGCGCGTGCCGGCCTCGACGAGGCGCCGCAGGATGGCGCGCTCGCGCACGATCCGCGCGTAGTAGCCGGCGTTCGCCGCGGTGGGCACCGACGCGACGAGCGTGTGCAGGTAGGGGGCACCGCCGACGCGGCCGAGCTCGCCGATGCGGGTGAGCTCGGCGGAGACCGTGACCGCGTCGGCGGGCTCGCCGCGGCCGTAGAGGTCGAGGATCGAGGCGAAGATGAGCTGGTGCGCGGGCCGGTAGAAGTCGCCCTCGCGCAGCGACTCGACGACATCGGCGATGGCGTCCTTGCTCAGCAGCATCGCGCCGATGACCGACTGCTCGGCGGCGACGTCCTGCGGTGGGGTTCGGTCGGGAGTGCCGTGGTCGTCACGGGGCGGGAACTCGACCACGCTCACGGGGCAGGACCTCCACGACTGGTGCCGGCGGAACCGGACGGACGAGCGAGCAGAGCAGACGGGGCAGGTGCGGTCGGTTCCCCCGGTGGCGACAGGGTCGCCGACGTGCCCGACCCTGAGTCTCGACCCCGGGTCCGACAGCGCCCGCGTGACGCTAACGGGGTGCGTCGCGGGTCTCAACGTGACCTGTGGACGGCCCTGGGGACGACGTGGGGACAAGTGCCGCGACGCGCGGTGACAAGGCTGTGGACAACTCGGGGATAACCATGTCGATCTTGCTCGCGCAAGCCTCTGACCTGCAGGGATGCTGTCCCCTCCCTGGGGAGGGAAGAAACTTCGCTCCGGTGTCCGACTGGTGAACACCCGACCCCGTCGCGGCCCCGCGACGCCGTCGCCGCGCCGCGGTCCGAGACGTCGGTCAACCCCTGGGACGGGTGTGACGACCGCCCGCCCGCACCCCGTGCACCGGAGAGCCGGGCGGGAGGTGACCGCGTGTCGACGCACCTCCGGCGTCCACCCGGCGGGCTCGCGGTGCGCCGCGGTCGGGCAGACTCGGCGCGTGACCCTGCGCGTGACGGCCGTGTGCTCGGGCAACATCTGCCGCTCACCGATCGCCGAGATGGTGCTCCGCTCCCAGCTCGAGCGCGCCGGGCTCGGGCACGCCGTCGTCGTCGACTCGGCCGGCATCGGAGCCTGGCACGTCGGCGACCGGGCCGACCCGCGCGCCCTCGCCGCCCTGCGACGTCACGGCTACGACGGCTCGGCCCACCGGGCGGCCCAGATCACCCGCTCCTGGATCGGCACCGACGGCGCCCCGGACCTCCTGCTCGCCATGGACGCGACGCACCTGCGCGACCTGGCACGCCTGGCTCCGGACACCCCGGCGCGACTGATCCGCGAGTTCGACCCGGGCGCCGTCGACCTCGACGTGCCCGACCCCTACTACGGAGCGGACGACGGATTCGACGACGTCCTCGCGATGATCGAGTCCGCCGCACCCGGAGTGGTCGCGGACATCCGCGCCCGCCTCGCCTCCGGAGACCACGCGAGTAACTGATCAAAGGGTCGCTTCCGGGTGCGGGAAACAACCCGTTGATCAGTTACTCGAGGGGCGGCGGGCGGGCTACCAGGTTCGCGTGACCTTGCTGAGGCCCCTCGGATTGTCCGGGTCGTGGCCCCGGTCGGTCGCCATCACGAGCGCGAGCTGCTGCAGCAGCACGATGTCGGCGATGGGCGAGAGCTCCTCGGGCAGGCCGTGGTCGAGCGGGACGCCGACAGTGCCCAGGCCCACCGACTCGGCGCCGCCGAGCACGGCGACGTCGATCCCGCCGGACCGCAGCCGTTCCAGCACCGGCCGCATCGCCCCCGCGCCCACCCCGTCGGGGACCACGGCGACGACGGGGTGGTCCGCGTCGATCATGGCGAGCGGGCCGTGCAGCAGGTCGGCGCCGCTGAACGCGTGCGCCGCGACGTAGGAGGTCTCCATGAGCTTGAGCGCGGCCTCGCGGGCGCTCGGGTAGGAGTAGCCGCGACCGGTGAGCACCATCCGGTCGGTGAACCGGTAACGCTGTGCCAGCGCGGACATCTCGGCGAGCCGTTCGACGTGCGACCTCGCCGCCGCTGGAACGGACGCGGCTGCCGTCCCGTCACCGCCCGCCCACGCGTCGATCGTCAGCCAGAGCGTGAGCAGCTCCGCGGTGTAGGACTTCGTCGCCGCGACCGCGAGCTCGGGGCCGGCGTGAACGTCCAGGCTCAGGTGCGCGGCGGTCGCGAGGTCGGACGCAGGCGCGTTCGTCACTGACAGCACGGTGGCGCCGCACTCCCGCGCGACCGTCGCGGTCTCGACCAGGTCGGGGGAGCCACCGCTCTGCGACACGGCCACGACGAGGACGTCGCGCAGGTCCGGCCGCGCACCGTACGCCGTCATGGTCGACGGCGACATCAGCCCGGCGGGCAGTCCGAGACGGACCTCGACCAGGTACTTCGCGTAGAGCGCCGCGTGGTCGCTCGTCCCGCGTGCCGCGAAGAGCACGGCGCGGGGCGCGCGGGACCGGACCTCCGCCGCCGCTGCGCGCGCAGCGGCGGCGCCCGCGTCCAGCACGCGAGCGAGGACGTCGGGCTGCTCGCCGATCTCGGCGAGCATCGTGGCACCGGGCTGTGGCGAGTCGGTCATGGACGTCCCTCGGGGTCGGTGAGCAGGGCGACGACCGCAGCGGTCGACGAGCGGGAGGCGCCGTACGCCGTGATCCTCGCGGCGTCCGTCGGTGGTGGCTCGGCAGGCACGCCGAGCTCGACGACGACCGTGTCCGGCCGACCCTCGACCATCGCCGACTCGACCGCGCGCTGCCACCCATGGCGCGCAGCATCGCGGAGGACGAGGACGACGGGTCCCTCGAAGCCGACCGTGTCGGGAGCCGGATCTCGTTCGGGCACAAGCACTTCCACGACAGACTCCCGACGCGTCCGGAGCTGATCGGTGACTCCCCACGGCACGACGCCCGCCGGGATGCTCGCTGCCGGGTCGCACACGACGACCAGCACCGGGCCCGCAGCGAGTGCGACCGTTCCGGTGACCGCGAGGGTGCGTCCCGCGATCGCCGCGCACTCCGCCAGGTCGAGGACGCCTCGCCCGTCCGGCCCCGCGACGGAGGCGCCTGCGTCACCGTTCACGGTGCGGTCCGAGCGCCGCCGATCGGCGAGGGCAGCGACGCGGGTGGACGCCTCGACCACGCGGCCCTCCTCGAGGTCGCCACGACGCACCGCTCCGACGAGAGCGTCGTGCACCTGCGCGACGACGTCGTCGTCCGCGAGGTGGCCACCGAGGCACAGCGCATCGACGCCGGCGCGCACGGCGAGCACCGCGGCCTCGCCGATCCCGTGGCCGGTGGTCGCCCCTCGCATCTCCAGCGCGTCCGACACGACGACGCCGGCGAAACCGAGCTCGTCGCGGAGCAGCGAGCGCAGCACCACCGACGAGAACGTGGCGGCCAGGTCGGGGTCGACGGCGAGCATCCGGAGGTGGCCGGTCATCACGCTCGCCACACCCGCGTCGATCG
This sequence comes from uncultured Actinomycetota bacterium, assembly GCA_963782665.1. Taxonomy (GTDB): domain Bacteria; phylum Actinomycetota; class Actinomycetes; order S36-B12; family CAIYMF01; genus Longivirga. The sequence continues at coordinate 130,128 of CAWAKP010000003.1, forward strand.
CCGCGCGGAAGGGGAGCAGAGCGCCGGCGTCCAGGTCGCGGCGCGACGACGACACCGTCGGCAGGCCGAGGTGCGAGTCGACGTCGGTGTCTCCGTGACCGGGAAAGTGCTTGGCGCACGCAAGGATTCCGGCGTCGTCCTGCAGACCGTGCACCGTGGCGGAGACGTGCCGTCCGACTGCGTGCGCGTCCGTCCCGAACGAGCGCACGCCGACGACGGGGTTGCGGGGGTTGCTCGTCACGTCGGCGACCGGTGCCCAGTTCCAGTCGACGCCGGCCCGGGCGAGCATCGCGCCGATCGAGGCTGCGACACGACGCGTCGTGGCTGGGTCATCGAGGGCACCGAGCGCCAGCGCTCCGGGGTGACGCGAGCCCGTGGCGGCCTCGAGGCGTGTGACGTCGCCACCCTCCTCGTCGACCGCGACGAGCGCCGACGGACGCTCCGCGCGGACGGCATCGGTGAGCCCGCGAACGTCGGCATCGATGTTGCGCGCGAACAGCACGACGCCGGCCAGCCCGTGCTCGAGCCGACGCCGTACCCACGTCGGCAGGACGGCGGTGGAACCCTCGAAGCCCGGCACGAGGATGCCGTGCACCGCACGGCTGAGCCCGTCCACCGGCATCCCTCCTCGCTCGTCCTCGACACGCAGGTCACGGCTCGGTCTCTGTGCCGGCCACCCGTTGACGACGCCGACCGTTCGCCTCTACGGTGCGGAATCTAACAGGAAACCTTCCAGTCAAAAAGAGGTTCGATGCCCCGCACGTCGCCTGCCCGTCCGGCTCTGCTGCGGTCGCTCAACGACCGCACGGTGCTCGCGGTGCTGCTGGCGCAGGGGCCGAGCTCGCGCGCCGACGTCGTCCGGGCCACCGGCCTGTCCAAGCCCACCGTCGCCGAGGCGCTGACCCGGCTCGAGGACGCCGGCCTCGTCGTCGACGCCGGCGAGACCGTCGGACGCCGCGGCCCCAACGGCCGCCTGCACGACCTTGCCATCGGCCACCTCCGCGGCGCCGCCCTCGCGGTGGAGCCGAGCCGCCTCACGTGCGACATCCTCGACCCGCGCGGCGTCGTCCTCGCGTCCGTCGAGCGGTCGCGGGCCGACCTGCCCCGAGGTGCGGCCGAGGCCACCCACGCACTCGTCGGCGAGGCCGCGCGGGCAGCCCGGCTGCCGCTGACATCGGTCGGCGACCTCGTCATCAGCGTCCCGGGCTCCTACGACGCGGCGCACGACCAGGTGCGCTACGCCGACCGGGTTCCCGACTGGACGGTCCCCGGCATCACGGCGGCGATCGGCGGCGCGTTCCGCCACGACGTCACCGTCACGCTCGACAACGACGTCAACCTCGCGCTCGTGGCCGAGCGCGGCGACGAGCCGCACGCCGGGGTGACCTCGCTGCTCTGGCTCGGCGCGGGTGTGGGTCTGGCGACCGACATGGCCGGCGTGCTCTACCGCGGCGTCTCGGGAGGAGCAGGCGAGGTGGGCTACATCCCGGTGCCCGGCAGCGACGCGCGCGGCGGGCATCCCGACTTCCAGGACCTCGTCGGCGGGGCCGCCGTGCTGCGTCTCGCGCGCGAGCACGGTGTCAGCGGCCGCACCGCGGTCGCCGCGGTCGAGCGCGCCGTCGAGACGGTCGCGACCGAGCCGGGTTCGGTCGCCTTCCTCGACGACCTGGCCGCGCGCATCGCGCTCGGCCTCTCGGTCATCGTCGCCGTGCTCGACCCCGGCGTCGTCGTGCTCGGCGGCACGGTCGGTCGTGCAGGCGGTCCGGCGCTCGCGAGCCGCACGTCGAAGGCGCTCCGCTCGTCGAGCCGGCTGCGCAGCGCCGTCGTCGCCACCGCCGTCGCCGGAGACCCCGCGCTGGTCGGCGCGCGGGCGGTCACGGTCGAGCGGCTGACCGAGCGTCTCCTGGACGCCGGCGACCGCAGCACGTCGTCCGCCCGCGTCGACCACGTCGACGCCTCGAACCCCATCCCCCTGCCCCGCACCGCCAAGGAGGTCCACGCACGATGAACACGACCCGAGGACGACGTCGCGCGTTCGCGCTGACGGCTGCCGCCGCCGGGCTGGCCCTGCTGGCCACCGGCTGTTCGAGCTCGGGGGACACCGCCACGGCGCCGTCCTCGAGTGCTCCCGCCAAGCTCACCGGCACGGTGACCTTCTGGCACTTCTTCACCGACCGCGAGGCCAAGGCGATCCAGAGCGGCGGTCGACGCGTTCACCGCAGCGAACCCCGGCGTCAAGGTCGACGTGAAGTCGGGTCAGGACGACGAGAAGACCATCCAGGCGATCGCCGCCGGTCAGCCGATCGACGTCGTGCTCTCCTACTCCACCGACCAGATCGGCAAGTTCTGCTCGACCGGGGCGTGGAAGGACCTCACGCCCTACGTCGAGCGCGACAAGGTCGACCTCAACCAGATCCCGAAGGTCGTGCGCGACTACACCCAGTTCGAGGGCAAGCGTTGCTCGATGCCGGCGCTCTCGGACACCTACGGCCTGTACTACAACAAGAAGATGCTCGCCGACGCGGGCTACACCGCGCCGCCGAAGACCCTCTCCGAGCTCACCGCGATGGCCGAGAAGATCACCCAGCGCGACGGCGCCGGTGCCATCCAGGTCGCCGGCTTCGTCCCGTCGTTCGGCTTCTACGAGAACGCGCCCGCGCACTTCGCACCCAGCTTCGGCGCCACCTGGTTCAACTCCGACGGCAAGTCCAACATCGGCACCGACCCGGGCTGGGCCGCGATGATGACGTGGCAGAAGCAGCTCGTGGACTTCTACGGCTACGACAAGCTGCAGCGCTTCACCGCCGGCCTGGGCCAGGAGTTCTCCGCCGACAACGCCTTCGAGAAGGGCAAGGTCGCGATGATGATCGACGGCGAGTACCGCAACGCCTTCATCAAGGCCGAGGCGCCGTCGCTCGACTACGGCACCGCCCCCTTCCCGACCGCCGACGACAAGACCAGCCTCTACGGCGGCGGCTACGTCACGGGCAACGTGATCGGCATCGGCCGCGGCTCGCAGAACCCCGAGGCGGCGTGGGCGCTCATCAAGTTCCTGTCGACCGACACCAAGACCGTCGTCGCGCTCTCCAACGGCATCAAGAACGTGCCGACCTGGACGCCGGCCCTGCAGTCGCCGGACCTCGTCAAGGACGCGACCTACTCGCCGTTCCTCGACATCTTCGCCAACGCCAACAGCTCGACGACGCCCACCACGGCGAGCGGCAAGGCCTACCAGGACACGCTGGGCACGTTCGTCGAGAAGTGGCAGGCCGGCAAGGTGAGCGACCTGCAGGCGGGTCTCACGCAGGTCGACCAGCAGATCAACGACCAGCTGTCGCTGGGCGCGGCCCCGTGACGGTCGCTCTCGAGTCGCGCAGCGCCGGGGTCCACACCTCGGCGCTGCGCGCCCGTCAGCGCCGTCGGTACCTCACCGTGCTGGCGTTCATGGCGCCATGGCTGCTCGGCGTCACGATCTTCTTCGTCTACCCGCTCATCGACACCGTCTACCTCAGCTTCACCCGCTACGACCTGCTCTCGCCGCCGCAGTGGATCGGGCTGCGCAACTACGAGTTCCTCCTCACCAAGGACCCCCAGGTCCGTCAGGCCGCCTGGAACACCTTGTGGCTGGTGGCGATCCTGGTGCCGGCGCGGATGCTGTTCGGGCTCGCGGTCTCGACCCTCGTCGTCCGGCTCAAGGCCGGTCTCGGCGTCTTCCGCACGGTGTTCTACCTGCCGGCTCTCGTCCCGCCGGTCGCCGGCGTGCTGGCCTTCGTCTTCCTCTTCAACCCCGCGACCGGTCCGGTCAACCAGATCCTCGGCGCGCTCGGTCTGCCGCAGCCGCTCTGGTTCAACGACCCGACGCTGTCGAAGCCGTCCCTCGTCCTGCTCGGTCTGTGGGGCATCGGCGACCTCATGATCATCTTCCTGGCCAGCCTGCTCGACGTCCCCAAGGAGCAGTACGAGGCCGCGGCGCTCGACGGCGTCAACCCCTGGCAGCGCTTCCGCTACGTCACGCTGCCGAGCATCTCGCCCGTCCTCATGTTCGCGGCGATCACCGGAGTCATCGCGGCTCTGCAGTACTTCACCGAGGCCGTGGTGGCAGCGTCGGTGGCGTCCGGTCAGGCCACGACCGGGGGCGGCAATGCGGCGCTGCTGGGCTACCCCGAGGGCTCGACGCTCACCTACGCCCAATGGCTCTACGTCATGGGCTTCAAGGACTACTACCTCGGCTACGCCTCGGCGCTCGCCGTCGTCATGTTCGTCGTGTCACTCGGCGTCACGCTCATCCTGCTGCGCCGCTCGCGCAGCCTGGTCTACGGCGCGGAGGGCACGCGATGACCACCCTGACGGCCCCGGCGGCCGCCACCAGCAACGCTCAGCACGACGCGCGCAGCAACCGGCGCGCGCAGCGCCGACGTCGTCTCGGCTGGATCGCCGACCACTCGGTCGGCATCGCCCTGGCAATCGTGTTCCTCGCACCGTTCCTCTTCATCTTCCTGCAGTCGATGATGACGAGCACCCAGGCGCTCACCGGCGACCTGTGGCCGCGCACGCTGGCACCCGGAGAACTACCTCGAGGTGTTCACGAAGGCGCCGATGATGCTCTACCTGCGCAACACGGTGCTCTACGCGACGCTGGCCACGGCGCTCATGCTCGTGTCGAGCATCCCCGCCGCCTACGCGCTGTCGCGCCTGCAGTGGCGCGGTCGCAACGTCGCCTTCGTCGTCGTCCTCATGATGATGATGCTGCCGCCGCAGGTGACGCAGGTGCCCATCTACGTGATGTGGACCAAGCTGCACCTCACCGGCACGCTCTGGCCGCTCATCCTGCCCAACCTGCTCGGCGACGCCTTCAGCATCTTCCTGCTGCGGCAGTTCTTCCTCACCATCCCGCAGGAGTACGCCGACGCCGCGCGGGTCGACGGCTGCTCGGAGTGGAAGGTGATGACGCGGGTGATCCTGCCGATGGCCAAGCCCGGCATCGCCGCGACGTCGATGTTCCTGTTCTTCTTCTGCTGGAACGACTTCTACGGACCACTGCTCTACACGAGCGAGAACCCGGACAACTGGACGATCTCGCTGGGGCTCGCGTCGTTCCGCAACCTCTACCAGGTGCAGTGGAACCTCACGATGGCCGCGACCATCCTCGCGATGATCCCGGTGCTCGTCGTGTTCTTCCTCGCGCAGAAGGTCTTCGTCGAAGGCATCACGCTGACCGGGGTGAAGGGATGAGCGGGATGAAGCTCGCCGTCGTCGGAGGCGGCTCCACGTACACGCCCGAGCTGGTCGACGGGCTCGCGCGCCTCGGCGACGTGCTCGAGGTCGACGAGCTGGCGCTGCTCGATCCCGACGCCGAGCGTCTCGCCGTCGTCGGCGGGTTCGCGCAGCGCATCCTCGACGAGCGTGGCGCGACGACGCGGCTGACCCTCACGACCGACCGCGATGCCGCCATCGACAGCGCCTCCGCGGTGCTGCTGCAGCTGCGCGTCGGCGGTCAGCGCGCGCGGGCGGGCGACGAGACGTTCCCGCTCGCCTGCGACTGCGTCGGCCAGGAGACCACCGGCGCCGGAGGTCTCGCGAAGGCGCTGCGCACGGTGCCCGTCGTCCTCGACATCGCCGAGACGGTGCGCGAGCGCGCGGCGGCCGACGCGTGGATCGTCGACTTCACCAACCCGGTCGGCATCGTCACGCGTGCACTTCTGCAGGAGGGGCACCGCGCAGTCGGCCTGTGCAACGTGGCCATCGGCTTCCAGCGGATGTTCGCCGGCTGGCTCGACGTCGCCGCCGACGAGGTTCTCCTCGACCACGTCGGGCTCAACCACCTCACCTGGATCCGGCGCGTCGAGGTCGGCGGACGCGACGTGCTGCCGTCGCTGCTCGCCGACCACGGCGACGACCTCGCCGAGCGGCTCGAGCTGCCCCGCTCGCTGCTCGACCGTCTGGGCGTCGTGCCGTCGTACTACCTGCGCTACTACTACGAGCACGACGAGGTGGTGCGCGAGCTGAAGCGGTCGGGCACCCGCGCGGAGGAGGTGCTGCGCATCGAGGCCGAGCTGCTCGAGATGTACCGCGACCCGACGCTCGTCGCGAAGCCGGCGCTGCTCGAGCAGCGCGGCGGTGCCTACTACTCCGAGGCCGCCGTGGCGCTCATCGCGTCGCTGCTCGGCGGCGACGACCACCGGGCCGTGCACGTCGCCAACGTCCGCAACGACGGGCACTTCCCCTTCCTCGCCGACGACGCCGTCATCGAGGTGCCGTGCGACGTCTCGTCGTCGGGCATCGTGCCGCGCGCGACCGCGCCGATCGAGCCGCTCTACGCCGGGCTCATCGCGCACGTCGCGGCGTACGAGGACCTCGCGCTGCAGGCTGCTCTGCACGGCGGACGCGACCGGGTCGCGGACGCCCTGCTCGCGCACCCGCTCGTGGGACAGTACGGCGTGGCCGAGACGTTGACCGACGCGCTGCTCGCCGGCAACCGCGACCACCTTCCGTGGGTGCGCTGATGAGCGGGTCGCGCTCACTGGTGGTCGCGGTCGACGGCGGCGGCAGCAAGACCGACGTCGTCGTCCTCGACCTCGCGACCGGCGACGTGCTGGGCTCGGCGCGCGGCGGCGGTTGCTCGCACCACCAGGTCGGCATCGACCGGGCCGTCGCGGTGGTCGACGCCGTCGTGACCGCTGCGCTCGCCGACGCGCGGGCCACGGCGTCCGACGTCGTGCACGCCGGCTGCTACCTCACCGCGATCGACTTCGACGACGAGCAGCGGGCGGTGCGATCCGCTCTCGCGGCGCTCCCGTGGGCCTCGGCCTCGGTCGTCGTCGAGAACGACGTCTTCGCCCTGCTGCGCGCCGGTACGGACTCGCCCGACGCCGCCGTGGTCATCTGCGGCACCGGCATCAACGGCGTCGCGGTCCGTGCCGACGGCGCGACCGCACGGGTCCTGGCCCTCGGTCCGATCTCCGGGGACTGGGGCGGCTCGAGCGGCCTCGCCGAGGAGGTCCTCTGGTACGCCGCCCGCGCCGAGGACGGCCGCGGCGAGCCGACGGCGCTCCGTGACGCCCTGCTGCGCTGGACCGGACGCGCCTCCGTCCACGACCTGACCCTCGCGGTCCACACCGGAGAGCTCGCCGTCTCGTCGTGGTGGGACCGGGCGCCCGAGATCGTGGCGCTCGCGCACGAGGGCGATGCGGTGGCGCGCGCCCTGCTCGACCGGCAGGGCGAGGAGATCGGCCTGCTGGCTGCGTCGCTGCTGGCCCGGCTCGACCTCGCCGACGCCGACGTCCCCGTCGTGCTCGGCGGTGGCATCGGCGCCACCGGCGACCCGCTGCTCGTGCGCGCGGCCGAGCGCACGCTCGCCGCGCGCGCCCCCAAGGCGGCGTTGACGATCGTCACCGAACGCCCGGTCGTCGGCGCGGCCCACCTCGCGCTCGCCTCCGCCCGGCGTCGCTGAGCCACCGGCCGCCGCAACGTCGCCCCCGGCCCCTGGTCGGTGCGTCGTCGTAGCGTGGGCACCTCATACCCGGAGGGCGCCTTGACGACGATCACGGCCGACGACGCACGTGCGTTGCGCATGGCGGCGCTGCTCATCGAACGCCGGCCACCGGGACTCGACGTCCGGCGCACAGCCCTCGACGTCGTGAGCCACCTCGGGGCGATGCAGGCGCAGGACAACGCGAGCGGGCTGTGGTCGCTCGGCCTGCGACTCGGGGGCGCGACGCAGGCGCAGGTCACCGCCGCGCTCGAGGAGCGCGAGGTGCTGCGCACCTGGCCGATGCGCGGCACGGTGCACCTCGTGCCCGCACGCGACGTGCGCTGGATGCTCGACCTCACCGGCCGCAAGTCGCTCGCCGGGGCAGCCCGTCGTCGCGCCGTCCTCGGCCTCGACGACGACGTCTCGGAGCGCGCGGTCGAGGTGGTGCGGGAGCAGCTCAGCGGTGGACGCAGGCTCACTCGCGCCGCGCTGCTCGCCGCCATGACCGAGGACGACCTCCCGGTCACGGGAAGCCTGGGCTACCACCTGCTCTGGTACGCGAGCCAACGCGGGGTCAGTGCCATCGCGCCCGACGTCGACGGCCAGCAGACCTTCGTGCTGCTCGACGACTGGGTGCCCGACCCGGTGCGCCTGGACCCCGATGAGGCCCTGGCGCTGCTCGCCACCCGCTACTTCCGCAGCCACGGCCCCACCACGCGGCAGGACTTCCAGGGCTGGACGGGGCTCACCGTCACCGAGTCGAAGAAGGCCCTCGCGCTCGCCGGCGACGCGCTCGCCACCGCCGAGCTCGACGGGGCCGTCGTCCACCTCGACCCCGTCCTGCTCGACGCGCGCCCTGAGCTGGCGCACGACCACGACGTCCATGCCCTGCCCGGATTCGACGAGTACCTGCTCGGCTACAAGGACCGCTCGCTCTTCCTCGACCCGGACCAGTTCGACGCCGTGGTGCCGGGCGGCAACGGCATGTTCCGCTCGACGCTCGTGCGCGACGGGCGGGTGCTCGCCACGTGGACCCGCAGCACGAAGGGCAAGCGCGGCGTCGTCACCGTGACTCCGCTCGTACGTCTCACCAAGGCCGACCGGGCGACGGCCGAGACGGCCCTGCGTCCGTGGGCCGACCACGTCGGCTGCCGCCTCGACGTCCGCTGGGAGACCTGACCACCCCAGTCCGGACCCGTGTTACTGATCACAGGGTTGCTTCCCGCGCCGGGAAACAACCCGTTGATCAGTAACACGCACGAAGGGCCGCCACCCGGCGGGGTGGCGGCCCTTGCGTACCGTGCGGAGCTCGTCAGGCGTGGACGACGTCGACCGTGACCGAGGCGAGTGCCTCCGGGTGCACGCGCACCTCGACCTTGTGCTGGCCGAGGGTCTTGATCGGGGAGACGATCGTGACCTTGCGCTTGTCGACCTCCGGGCCGCCGGCGGCCGTGATGGCCTCGACGACGTCGGTGACCGTGACGGCACCGAAGAGCCGGCCGGTCTCGCCGCTGCGTGCGGCGAGGGTGACCTTGAGGCCCTCGAGCTTGTTCTTGACGGCGGTGGCGTCCTCGACGGTCTTGACCTCGCGGACAGCACGGGCGCGCTTGATCTGCGCGACCTGCTTCTCGCCACCCTTGGTCCACGCGGTGGCGAGACCGCGCGGCAGCAGGTAGTTGCGGCCGTAGCCGTCCTTGACCTCGACGACGTCGCCAGGGGCGCCGAGACCGTTCACGTCCTGAGTCAGGATGAGCTTCATGGTGTAGTCGCCTCCTTCGTCAGCGGGCGGTCGAGGTGTAGGGCAGCAGGGCCATCTCGCGAGCGTTCTTGACGGCGATCGCGACGTCGCGCTGGTGCTGGGTGCAGTTGCCGCTCACGCGGCGGGCACGGATCTTGCCGCGGTCGGAGATGTACTTGCGCAGCAGCGACGTGTCCTTGTAGTCGACGTGCGCGATCTTCTCCTTGCAGAAGACGCAGACCTTCTTCTTCGGCTTACGAAGAGCAGGCTTGGCCATCGTGGTGCTCCTTGTGGTCGGAGCCCGGCGTCATTCGCCGGGATGGGGTCGGGCAAGGGCGGTCGCGGCGCGACCACCCGGTCGTGCGGGTGCAGGTCGGGACTAGAACGGGGGCTCGTCGAAGCTGTTGCCGCCACCGGCACCGCCGGCACCGCCGCCGGAGCCACCGCCCCACGAGCCGCCGCCGGAGGACGAGCCTCCGGAGGACGAGGCCCACGGGTCGTCGCCGCCGGAGGACGGGGAGCCGCCGAAACCGCCGGGCTGGCCGCCTCCGCCACCGTCGAAGCCGCCGCCGGAGCGGGCGACCTTGGTGACCTTGGCGGTCGCGGTGCGCAGCGCCGGACCGACGTCGTCGACGTCCATCTCGATCACCGTGCGCTTCTCGCCCTCGCGGGTCTCGTAGCTGCGCTGCTTGAGCCGGCCCGTGACGATCACGCGGGTGCCCCGGGTGAGCGACTCGGCGACGTTCTCGGCGTACTGGCGCCACACCGAGCAGCGCATGAAGACGGGCTCGCCGTCCTTCCACTCGTTGGTGGTCTTGTCCAGGTAGCGGCTGTTGGACGCGACCGTGAAGGACGCGACCGCAGCACCGCTCGGGGTGAACCGCAGCTCGGGATCGTTGGTGATGTTGCCGACGATCGTGAGGTTGATGTCGCCCTGGGCCATGGAGTACCGCCTCGAGTGAAGGTGATGGTTCGACGTCTAGAGCCGGACCTTACGGGTGCGCACCGACTCCGGGAAGGAGGTCGGGCGCGGACTGGGGACGACTCGCCGGGCGGCTCGACGTCCCCGCAGATCAGTGAGCCTCGGGGCGCATGACCTTCGTGCGCAGCACGGCCTCGTTCAGGTTGAGCTGACGGTCGAGCTCCTGAACGGCGGCGGGCGTGCACGTCATGTCGATGACGGCGTAGATGCCCTCGGCCTTCTTGTTGATCTCGAAGCTGAGCCGACGACGGCCCCAGATGTCGACCTTGTCGACGGACCCGCCGTCGACCTTCACGACATTGAGGAACGTCTCCAGGCTGGGAGCGACGGTGCGCTCCTCGAGATCGGGGTCGAGGATCACCATGACCTCGTAATGACGCATGCCTACCCACCTCCTCTGGACTAGAACGGCCACGGTCTCTCCGTGGCAGGAGGGTGAAGCGTCACGAGGCCCGGCATACGGCGACCCAGGTGGGGTACCGGGAACTGCCGGGCAACGTGGGACCAGGCTACCCGCAGCAGGCACCCAGCCCCAAACCGCCGTCCACCCCGCTCGCACTGATCGAACGGCGGTTTCCCGGGCCTTGTCACCGCCGTTCGATCAGTGCGAGCGGTGGGTGTGTGCGTTGGCGGGGGGTCAGCCGTCGGCTCTCCTCGTCAGCGTCACGTGGGAACGGGTGGTGAGCCAGGCCATCGCCATGGTGAGCAGCGGGACGCCGACCACGATCAGCCCGAGCATCGCCCACGGTGTGACGAAGGGCGAGCGGCCCGACACCGTCGTCAGCGGCACGAGCACCCGCGCCGCCACGAGTCCCGCCGCCGCGCCAGCCACGCAGCCCAGCGCCGCGACGAACCCGGCCGAGGCACCGGCCATCCGCCGGCGCAGCCCCGGTGGACCGCCCACCGCCGCGAGGGTGACCGCGTCGGCGTGCCCGTCCGCGAGGGCGAGCGTGGTGACCATGAGCCCGGCCAGGAGGGCCAGCAGGAACGTCGCGACCGCCCCGACGGCGAGGATCACGATGCCGGGATCGGTCTCGGTCTGCTGCGGCGCGACGGTGAGGTCGAGCCCAGCCTTGGTCGCGGCCAGCTGGATCCGGTCGCCCGTCGTCGGCCGGTCGGGCGCATCTGGCTCGGCGGGACGCACCAGCAGCAGCGTCGACCCGTCGGGCGCGGCTCCGGACGCCAGGGGGCTGCCCGGTGCCAGCGCCTTCGGCCCGATGACGATGTCGGCGGGCAGGGCCCCGGTGAGCACCTCGACCGCCGGCAGCGACTCGATGCCCGAGCTCACCAGCGTCCCCGACGAGTCCGTGTGCATGAGGCGGAGCTCGACGTGGCCGTCCGCTGCGACCGACCCGGGCTGCAGCACGACAGCCTTGCCCGCCTCGAGGGCGGCGCGAGCCTCGTCGACCGGGGCCAGCGGACCGAGCACGAGGCCGACCTTCGCCGGGTCGTCGAGCAGGACGACGCTCCCGGAGAAACGACCCCCGCTCGTCGTCCGACCCCCGCACGGCTGGTCCTGCTCGACGGTGCGGGCGGGGTCAGCGGGCCGCACGCACTGCACGAACGCGTCGTAGGCGCCGACGGTGGCGCCCTTCACCGCGATGTCGGTGAGCGCGGCCACAGAGCTGCCGGGCACGGCCGCCGCGATGACGGGTTCGCCGAGTCGAGCGATCTGCGCCGGCGGCTGGATCGGGACACCGGCCGAGTCAAGACCCACGCCGACGAAGACTGTGGTCACCCCGTCGACGTAGGCGACGTCGGAGGCGCCGGTGCCCAGCAGCAGCGACTGCGACCACGCCGATGCCGCGACGGCTGCGGCAGCCGCCGCGGCGATGGCGCAGGCGGCGGCCGTGGTGCGCATCCGGTGCCGACCGGCGTCCCGGATCGCGAGCCGTGGTGCCAGCGGCAGCCGGGTCGCTGCCAGCGCCCCGCGGGCCACGAGGAACGGCATGACGAGGACGAGGCCGAGCTCGCCGACCACGATCCCGACGCCGAGGACCACCGGGTCCAGGACGTGCACGCCGTAGACCATGACCAGAAGCCCGATCGCACCGACGCCGAGACCGACGAGGGGCACCCGTACTCGGACCGGCGGCAGCGGCCGTCGACCCCTGAGGGTGTCGATGACGTCGCCACGACCCGCTGCGACGGCCGGCACGAGCGCCGCACACACGGCGGCCAGTACGCCGATGCCGGCGACGAGGAGCAGCTCCTCGCGCAGCGGCGGGACGCCGAGGTCCTGCCCGGCAAGGTCGGACAGCGGCCGCCACGGCAGCGGTCCGCCGAGCAGCCACACCGCCAGCCAGCCGAGCGCGACACCGAGCACGGCACCGAGCACGCCGAGCACCACGCCGGAGGCGAGCACCGTGCGCCGCAGCGACGCGGCATCACCGCCCGAGGCACCGACGAGGCCGAGCTCGCGCTGACGTCGCCGCAGCTGCACCGCGAACGCCGGGCCGGCCAGCAGCGCGATCTGGAGCACGACGAGCACCACCACGACACCGGCGATGGCGGCGTACTGGGCGGCGACCCGGCTCGCCTTGGCGATCTCGGACTCGGTGCGGCTGTCGGGCGGAGCCCCGGTCGCCGGGTCGATGACCGGCCCGCTGTCGAGGCACATGACGTCGACCGGGCAGAACACCGGGGGTGACTCGATGACCGAGCGGCTCGTGACGAGGACGCCGATCCTGTTGAGGGCGCGCACGTCGGCCCAGGTGAGATCGCGGCCGGTGGCGACGAGGTAGGAGCCCTCGGGCTCTTCCGCCCGGGGGTCCGGTGGGCGGGCCGGGAGGACTCCGGGCAGTGCCGCACCCACGAGCCAGCTGGTCTCGCTCCGTCCGGCGACGATGCCCACGACAGCGAGCGACCGGTGCGCCACGGGCGTTCCGCGGGGTTCCTGCGTCGTGAGGTCGACGGTGTCGCCGAGCGACACGCGCAGACGGCGCGCCTGGGTGTCCGAGAGCACGACCTCACCGGTCGTGGCCGGCATCCGGCCCGAGCGCAGCGTCCAGAGCCCGCCGACGAGCGGGTCGCGCACGTCCTGCACCGCGACCGGGCCGCTGATGCCCCAGCCGTCGCGCTCGACGATGACGTTGCGGAACTCTCCGCTGCTCACCATCCGTGAGCCGGCCGGGAGCGTCGCCTGCAGCTCGCTCGGGGTCGCCGGTCGGCCGTGGGTGCCGTCGGTGCCGATCGGCCCGAGCACCGCCTGACGGACCGGACCCTCGGCGGTCGGGACGAGGAGGGCGTCCGCCGCCGTCCCGAGGCGTGCCAGCGCCAGGCCCTCGAAGGACGTCTGCTGGCGGACGGCGCGCGCGTAGACGTCGAGCGCCGTCACGCCGGCCACCGGCAGCGCGATGAGCAGGAGGACGAGAAGGGAGCGTCCCTTGGCCCGCCAGGCGTCACGGCGCGCGAGCCGCAGCGCCACGCGCCAGCCGCCGACCCAGCGCGAGAGGCGCGACGGCTGTCGCACCACCTGGCGCGCTGGAGGGGACGTGGGGCGATCGAGCAGGTCGGTCACGAGAGGACGCCGGAGTCGATGTCGGCGTAGGACGTCGCGTCGACGATCGCGCCGTCGCGCAGGAACACGACGCGGTCGGCCCACGCCGCGTGTCGCGACTCGTGGGTCACGAGCACTCCCGCGCACCCCTGGTCGACACGTCGGCGCAGCAGCGTCAGCACCGCCTCGCCCGTCTCGCTGTCGAGTGCTCCCGTGGGCTCGTCGGCGAGGACGAGGCGCCGCTCTCCGACCAGAGCGCGCGCGATCGCCACGCGCTGCTGCTGCCCGCCCGACATCTCGTCGGGGTAGCGATCGGCGAGGTCCTCCACGCCCACGTCGGCGAGCGCCTGGCGCGCCATCACCCGGGTGCCGCGTCGGCCGTCGAGCTCGAGCGGGAGCGAGACGTTCTCCGCGGCGGTGAGCGTGGGGATGAGGTTGAGGTCCTGGAACACATAGCCGGCGCTGCGCCGGCGTACGGCGGCGAGCTCGGCCTTGGTGAGCGCCGCGAGGTCGTGGCCCTCGACCAGCACCGCGCCGGTGGTCACCGTGTCGAGGCCGCCGGCGACGTTGAGCAGCGTCGACTTGCCCGAGCCGCTCGGACCCATCACGGCCACGAGCTCTCCGGCGGCCACGGTGAGCGAGATGCCGCGCAGCGCGTGCACCGCCGTCACGCCGCGTCCGTGGATGCGCGTGACGTCGAGGAGCTCGAGAACGGGCGCGGTCATCGTGCACTCCCCTGTGCTGCGCGTGACGACGTGGACGGTCGACGTCGAGGCGGGTCCGCCGACGCGGCTGCGCGCGCGATGCGCGACTCGCAGTGGTCGAGCCAGCGGACCTCGGCCTCGAGGTCGAAGATCAGCCGGTCCAGGACGAGCAGCCAGGCCAGGTCGGCGTCGGTGTCGGCCCGCATCTTCAGCCGGGTGAGGTCCTGCAGCTCCCTCATGGTCTCGGTCCTCTGCCGCTGCACGATCCCGCGGACGTCGACCCCCGGTGCGGTCACCGCGACGGCGAGCTTGATCGCGAGCTCGTCACGCGGCGCCGCCTCATGGCGGACCGGCTCGAGGAACCACTGCGTGACCGTGTGCCGGCCGGCTCCGGTGATCTCGTACACCACGCGCCCCTCGTCGTCGGCCTCGAGCGCGGCCACCAGACCGTCGCGCTCGGCGCGGGCGAGGGTCGTGTAGACCTGACCGATGTTGAGCAACCACGTGCCGCCGGTGCGCTCCTCGAACGCCGCCTTGAGCTGGTAGCCGTACGCCGGTCCCTCGTCGAGCAGCGCGAGGAGCCCGTGCCTGATCGCCATACCGCGTATGTATACCCGGTAGGTATGCAGCTGTCCACCACCGCGAGCTCGCACTGATCGAACGGCGGTTTCCCAGACGCGGTAACCGCCGTTCGATCAGTGCGAGCGGGGGAGGGGTGCCAGGATGCGCGCGTGACCGAGCCCTTCGAGACGTACTCGCTCGAGCAGCTGCGCGACCGCACGTCGGTCAAGTGGCGGATGTTCGAGCCTGACGTGCTGCCGCTCTGGGTCGCGGAGATGGATGCGCCGCCCGTGCCCGCGGTCGTCGACGTCCTCACGCAGGCCCTGCGCGCCGGCGACCTGGGCTACGCCCCGCTCGACACGTCCTACGCCGAGTCCTTCGCCGGTGTCGCCGGTCGACGCTGGGGGTGGACGCCCGACGTCGTGCGGACGGTGCTCGCCGCGGACGTGCTCACCGGCGTCCGCGAGGTGCTGCTGGCGGCGACAGCGCCGGGCGAGGGCGTGCTGCTGCCCGCTCCCGTCTACCACCCGCTCGTCGACATGCCCGGCCTCATCGGACGACGGCTGGTCACCTGCCCGCTGACCCCGCACGGGCGGCTCGACCTCGCCGCGATCGAGTCCGGGCTCGCCGATCCGTCGGTGCGGGTGCTGCTGCTCTGCTCGCCGCACAACCCCACCGGCGTGGTCCACACCGCCGACGAGCTGAGCGCCGTGGCGGCGCTGGCCGAGGCGCGCGGCGTGCTCGTGGTCGTCGACGAGATCCACGCGCTGCTCGTGCGCGAGGGCGTGCGGTTCACGCCCTGGCTGTCGGTGTCGGAGTCCGGCGTGGTGGTGACGTCGGCGTCCAAGGCCTACAACATGGCTGCGATCAAGGCGGCGCTCGTGCTGGTGGGCGAGGGGAGCGCGCCGCTTCTCGACCGGCTGCCCCCCGTCCTGGCGTGGGGCGCCAGCCACATCGGGATCCAGGCGCACCGGGCCGCGTGGGACGACGGTGACGCCTGGATCGACGCGGTCAACGCCAACATCACCGCCAACATCGGCTACCTCTCCCACCTGCTCGCGGCCAGGCTCCCGGTGCTGCGCTACGCCGGCCAGGACGCCACCTACCTCGCCTGGCTCGACTGCCGCGGCCTCGGTCTCGGCGACGACCCCTCCCAGACTGTTCCGCGAGAAGGGACGCGTGGCCTTCACCCCGGGCATCGAGTTCGGTCCCGGCGGCGAGGGCCACGTCCGGATCAACGTCGCCTGCTCCCGCGCCGTCCTCGCCGAGGCCGTCGAGCGGATGGCCTCCGTCCTCGCCTGAGCCAGAGGAGAGCGCGATGAAGGCGACCTTCAGTGCATAGAGCGCAACTCGGGGGCCCTTCATCGAGCTGACCGGGACTCGGCACGGTCCGGGCCGAGTGACAGGATCGGTGCCGTGCGCATCGCCACCTGGAACGTCAACAACGTCGTCGCCCGCATGGAGCGGCTCGTGCCGTGGCTCGCGTCGGCGCAGCCCGACGTCGTCTGCCTGCAGGAGCTCAAGGTGGCGACCGAGCAGGTGCCCTACGCCGAGCTCGAGGCCGCGGGCTACGCCGTGGCGGCCCGCGGCACCGAGCGCTGGAACGGCGTCGCCATCCTGTCGCGCGTCGGACTCGACGACGTCAGCCCTCGACCTCCACGGTCAGCCGGAGTGGGACGGGGATCGTCGAGCCACGAGCGATCGCCGCGACGTGCGGAGGCGTCCGCGTCTGGTCGCTCTACGTCCCCAACGGGCGCACGGTCGACGACCCGCACTACGCCTACAAGCTCGCCTGGCTCGACGCCGTGCGCGCGACCGCCGTCGACGAGCTCGCGACCGGCCTCCCGCTCGCGATCCTCGGCGACTTCAACGTGGCGCCTACCGACACCGACGTCTGGGACGTCGAGCAGTTCGTCGACTCCACGCACGTGACCGCCGCCGAACGCGCGAAGCTCACCGCGCTGGAGGAGGCCGGCCTGGTCGAGGTCGTGCCGCGTGCGCTCAAGTACGACAAGCCGTTCACGTTCTGGGACTACCGCCAGCTCGCCTTCCCGAAGAACACCGGCATGCGCATCGACCTCGTCTACGGCTCGCCCACGTTCGCGGCGGGAGTGACTGACGCGTACGTCGACCGCGAGGCGCGCAAGCCCGGCAAGAAGGGCGCACCGGCGCCGTCCGACCACGCGCCCGTCGTCGTCGACGTCGACCTGTGACGGCCACCTTGGGTCGCCTCGCTGCGGCGACGTAGGGTTCGGGCCGTGCCCGTCTCCGCCCTCACGGTTCGTCCCATCACCGCCGAGGAGCACCTGGACTATGTCCGGGCGCGGTCGCACGAGTCGCGGATCTCCTTCCTCCAGGTGCCCTCGTGGGCCGGCGTGAAGGCCGAGTGGCAGCACCAGTCGCTGGGCTGGTACGACGGCGCCGAGCTCGTCGGGGCTGGGCTGGTGCTCCTCCGGCAGGTCCCGCGCGTCAAGCGCTTCCTCGCCTACCTCCCCGAGGGGCCCGACGTCGACTGGACCGGCGAGCGCACCGGTCGGGAGCTCGCCGAGTGGCTCACTCCCCTGGCCGCGCACCTGCGCCAGGTCGGCGCGTTCGCGGTCAAGATGGGACCGATGGCCGCCGTCCGCCGGTGGCACGCCGACACCCTCAAGGCCGCGATCGCCGGGGCCAGCCCAGGCCTGCGGCTCCGCGACGTCGAGCCCGACGAGACCTTCACCGCTGCACTCGCCGTCACCGACCAGCTCCGCGCGCTCGGCTGGACGCAGAAGGCCGACACCGGTGCGGGGTTCGGCGACGTCCAGCCGCGCTACGTCTTCCAGGTGCCGCTCGCCGGACGCAGCGAGCCAGACCTGCTCACCGGCTTCAACCAGCTCTGGCGGCGCAACATCAAGAAGGCCGAGAAGGCCGGCGTCGAGGTGGTCCACGGCGGCTACGACGACCTCCCGCAGTTCCACGAGGTCTACGTCGAGACCGCGGAACGAGACCGCTTCACCCCGCGCGGGCTGGCCTACTTCCAGCGCATGTGGCGCGCGATGGAGAGCGAGGACCCGCAGCGGCTCACGCTGTACCTCGCGCGGCACGAGGGACGCGTCCTCGCCGCGACGACGCTCGTCCGCGTCGGCGCGCACACCTGGTACTCCTACGGCGCGTCGTCCAACACCGGCCGCGACGTCCGTCCGTCCAACGCCGTGCAGTGGGCGATGATCCGCGACTCGCTCGCCGCCGGGTGCGACGTCTACGACCTCCGCGGCATCAGTGACACCCTCGACCCCGACGACCCGCTCTTCGGACTCATCCAGTTCAAGCTCGGCACCGGCGGCTACGCACAGGAGTACCTCGGCGAGTGGGACCTGCGCCTGCGACCCGTCCTCTCCCGCGCGTTCGACGCCTACCTCGCCCGCCGCTGACGCTCCGCCCCTCGGCGTCGGTCTCCCGGGAACTCCTTCCGCGTCCCCTAGGGTCGGCGCCATGACGTTCACGCTGCGGATCGACGGCGCGCGGTGGCGGTCGCACCAGGAACGCACGCGCGACGACGTCCGGGCCGCCCTCGCCGGGCCCGCCACCCCCGGCGACATCGTCCCCGTGGCCAAGGGGAACGGCTACGGCGTCGGCAACCTCGTGCTGGCCCGCGAGGCGCAACGGCTCGGGCTCACCAGGCTCGCCGTGGGAACGGTGTTCGAGGTGGCCGACGTCGCGGCCGCCTACGACGGCGACCTCCTGGTGCTCACGCCGTTCGAGCCCGCCGACCCCGTCGCCGCTGCGGTGTGGGTGGAGGTCGCGCACGCGCCGTACGCCGACCGCGTCATCCGCACGATCTCGTCGCGCGCGGCATGGGACGTCGTGGCCGCCGGACCCGGACCGGTGCGGCTGGTCCTCGAGGCGCTCACCTCGATCGGACGTTTCGGCCTCGAGCCCTCCGCCCTGCGCGCGATCCTCGGGTCGGAGCCTGCCGTGGACGCGCTGACCGAGCGACGGATCCGGATCGAGGGGCTGGCGCTGCACGAGCCCCTGGCGCAGCCGCACGTCGATCGCCGCTACGTCGCCGGCTCGCGGTGGCACGACGCCGACGTCGCGCCGCTCGCCCCGCCGGGCGCGTCACCGCGCGTCGACGAGGTGCTCTCGGCCGGTCTCGCGTGGCAGCACCTGGTCGCAGACCTGTCCGAGCGGGTGGGTGCGCGCGGCGACGACGAGGCGCTCACCGGGCTCACGGCGGCGGCCGCGCTCTGGGTCAGCCACCTCGACGACGCCGAGCTGCGCACCGTGCGTGCGGGCCTGCCCGACATCGCCCTGCTGCCGCGGATCGGCACCCGACTGTGGCTCGGCGACCGTGGTGCGTTGAAGGCGCGCGGCACCGTGCTCGCCGTCCACGACGTGTCGAAGGGCCAGGCCAGCGGCTACCGGCAACGTCGCGCCGGCCGCGCGGGCGCAGTCGTGGTCGTCGGCGGCGGCACGGCGCACGGCGTCGCCCTCGAGGCGCCGTCGTCGGTGTCGACGGCACGCCAGCGCGTGGTCGCCGCCGGGAGCGGCGTGCTCGAGGGGGTCGGCCGCGCCCTGTCGCCGTTCGTCATCGACGGTGCCCAGCGCTGGTTCGCCGAGACGCCGCACATGCAGGTCTCGCTGGTCCGCGTCCCGCGCGGCGTCCCGCTGCCCGCGGTAGGCGACGAGGTCGAGGTCGACGTGCGGCTGACGACGATCCACCCCGACCGGATCCTCGGCCTCGACTGACCAGCGGCCTTCGTCACCGATGAGACACGGTCGCGCGACGCGACGCAGCAGATCGCACGTGTCAGGTCGTCCTTGAGGTAGGACGGACGTCGGACGGGGAGGCGAGCGCGGTGAGCGACCAGGCGCAGCCGAGCTTCGACGCATTCGTCGCCGCACGGGGGTCGGCGATGCTGCGTCACGCGTACGTCCTCACCGGCGACCGGCATCTCGCCGAGGACCTGGTCCAGGAGACGCTCGCGCACCTGTACCGACGCTGGGACCGGGTGGCAGCGAGCACGTCGCCCGAGGCCTACGTGCGCACGAGCGTGACGCGCCAGTTCCTCTCCTGGCGCCGGCGCCGCTCGTCCACCGAGCGCGTCACCGACGAGCTGCCGGAGTCCGTGGACGCCGCTGACACCGGCGATCGCATCGCCGGTGACGACGCGGTGTGGCGCGCGCTCTCGACGCTGCCGCGCAAGCAGCGCGCCATCCTCGCGCTGCGCTTCTACGACGACCAGTCCGACGTCCAGATCGCCGAGGTCCTCGGCATCTCGGCGTCCAACGTCCGCGCCCAGGCCTCGCGCGGGATCGCCACGCTGCGCGAACAGCTCACCACCACGGGCATGCACGACGTGAGCGGAGGTGTCTCATGAGTCCCGATCTCGACGACCTGCTGCGGCAGTCGATGCGCCGCAACGCCGAGGACGCCCCTCGCGTCGTCGACACCGAGCGGGTCCGCACCCGAGCGGCCGCCCTCGCCCGACGTCGCCGGGTGGAGACCGTCGGCGCTCTCGTCGCCACCCTGGTCCTGGTGCTGGGTGCTGCGTTCGGCCTGCAGGTGCTCCGGCAGAAGGCGCCGGAACCGGTGGTCCCCACCGGCGCGCCGTTCACGGCGTTCCTGCGCTACGACGCCAACGCGGCTCCGCACGGAGGGGTCCAGGTGCTCGTGCGCGAGAACGGCACCGACGTGGCCGTAGCCACGGCAGGACCTCGCGCCCAGCTGATCGGGTGGTACGGAACGGATCGCCGCACCCTCGTGTACGCAGCGGGCGACGACACCGGCCTGCGCGAGTCCACCATCATGGCGCTGACGATCGGCGACGACGGCAAGTCCGTCGGCGCAGCCGCACCACTGCGCGTCCCCGGCTTCGGCACAGTCGTGGGGATCGGGTTCGCCGTTCCCGACGGCTCGCTCGGCCTCTGGCGCCCGACCGAACCGTCCGGGCCGCAGGGCACGTTCATCCTGGTGCGTGCCGACCTCGTTGCCGCGGACGCGCAGCAGATCACCCGGGGCCAGCCGTACGTCGTCACATCGGCGAACATCGTCGTCATCGATCGGGGAGGAAACGCGACGGTCGTCGCGCTGCACTCGACCTCGACGCACGCATCCACGCCACTGTGCGCGATCCCGATGATCGGTGCCGCGTCCCTCGACGGAGGCGTGGCTGCCTTCATGTGCAGCGACGGCACCGTGCACCTGCTGGATCTCGCGACCGGAACGGTCACCACGACCGCGCCGGTCCCGGCCAGCACCGACCCGGGCGGCCCGCTGGGCCTCTGGTACGACCCGGCCGGGGTCGTGCACGTGTCGGTCGCGCCGTTGATGCAGGCGCACTACGTCGACGTCGTCGACTGGCGACTCTCCGGTGCGTCCTGGCTGCGCGATGGAACCGGGGTCGTCACGAGGACCTACCCGACCGGGTCCTCGTCGCTGCGTCTCGAGCGACTCCCGAAGGACGCCCCGTTCGACGAGGGACGGTGGATCGTCGAGTCGTCACCGGAGGTCGACCTCGGCTACGCGCGCGGCCCCGTCGCCGTGCAGCCCCAGCCCGTCACTCCGACCCCGACCCCCACCTCCACACTGCCGCCGGCGCCGGCGACACCGGCGTGGACGGCGTCGCTCGTCGCGGAGCCGAACACGGCACCGCCCACCACCTCGATCGAGGTGCACGCGGGAGGCACCGTCGAGCGTCTCGCGCAGGTCGACTCCAGCGTCGTCTCGCTCGCCGGCTGGACGGGGCCGGGACGCCGCACCCTCGTGTGGGGCGCGTCCCAGGACTACCCCGGCGACCAGGCGATCTACTCGGCCACGCTCGCCTCCGACGGCTCGGTCGCGTCACCTGCCGCGCCGTTGACCGCGCCCGACGGGACGGCGCTCACCGGACACGCCTTCGTCCTGAACGACGGGCGGCTCGTCGTCTGGGAGCGCACCGCCGTGACTGACGGCCAGCAGGTCACCGGTCGGCTGCTGCGCTTCTCCGCCGACCTCGCCACCGCGACGAGCCAGCAGCTCCCCCCGGGCGACATCATCTTCGCGACGTCCCGGTTCGTCGGGCTCCAGGACCTGACCAAGGGGTCGGGCCACGTGAGCATCGTCGGGACGTCAGGCGCCAGCGCGACGGTGGACTTCCCCAGCTGCGCCACGGTCTTCCGCGTCTCGGTCGCGCCCGACGAGCACAACGTCGCGCTGTCGTGCCGTGGCGAGGAGGTCGACCTGGTCCCGCTGCTCGGCGACGGCGTCACGCAGGTGGGCAACGGCTACCAGCCGCTCGACCCCACCCCGGGACCGGTCCTCACGACCTGGTGGGACACCGACGGTCGACTGTGGGCGTCCAGCGAGGGATCCGACGGGTCGGTGAGGAACGTGCGGTCGAACTGGACCCCGGCCCACGACGACTTCTCGTGGGAGATCGGCGTCGAGCAGGATGTCGTCTTCCGCGAGTACGTCGGCAGCTACGCGGTCGCACTGCACGCGACCGACGGCGCCGGAGCCGTGTCGACGTCGGGTCAGTGGCGGACCGAGACGGTCCCGTCCACCGACCTCGGCAGCGGCTCCTACACCGACCAGTGGGGCCCGTCGCTCGTCGTCCGCCCGTCCGGGTGAGCGCTCAGCCGTCGAGCGGCGGACCGTCGAGGGGTGGGCCGTCGATGAGCCGGTCGTCCACAGTGGCTGATGCCGCGACGAACGCGTGCGCGCCGTGGTGCCCCGACGCCGAGAGGTCGTCGGTCGCGACGTGGTCGTCGGCGCCGGCGTACTTCAGCCGCGAGAACGTGCGCCGGTCCGGCGCGAAGTCGAGCACGCCGCCCCCGGGGTCGTCGAGGTGCTCGGGTCGGCCGTCGGTGCGCACCGGGTCCTTCCACGGGTGCCGGATGTCGCGCACCACCACCGCCGCGAACCACGCGGTGAAGACGATGTGCACCATGATCGCGGCGGCGTACCAGCCGTAGGGCAGGCCCTTGTTGTCGTTGCCGTACTGCTGCAGGAAGTACCAGACCGCCGCGAAGTACACGACCTCGCCGCACTGCCAGATGATGAAGTCGCGCCACCGAGGCCTGGCCATGGCGGCCAGCGGGACGAGCCAGAGCACGTACTGCGGCGAGTACACCTTGTTGGTGAGGCAGAACGCCGCGACCGCGAGGAAGGCGACCTGCGCGAAGCGAGGACGCCGTTCCGAGCCGATGATCAGCCATGCGATCCCGAGGCACAGGACGCCGAGCAGGCCGATCGCGACGAGGTTGAGCTTGTCGTCGGCCACGGGGTGACCGACCACCGACAGCACGTACCAGAGCGATCCCCAGTCGGCGCCGCGCGTCGAGGAGAAGCGGTAGAACTCCGCCCACCCGTCGTGGTTGAGCAGGTAGATCGGAACGTTGACGACGAGCCACGCGCCGACGGCACCCGCGGTCGCGATCCAGAACGCGCGCATGCGACCGGCACGGATGCACAGGACGAGCAGCGGTCCCAGCAGGAGCACCGGGTAGAACTTCGCCGCCACCGCGAGCCCCAGAAGGACGCCGGACCAGCCGACCTTCGACCGCGACCACAGCAGCATCGACGCGGACGTGAGCGCGACGGCCAGCAGGTCCCAGTTGATGACGGCGCAGAGGATGACGCCGGGCGCCAGCGCGACGAGGGCGGCGTCCCACGGCCGCCGTCGCACCGTGAGCGCCGTGCACACGACCGTGACGATCAGGCAGACGAAGAGCAGCAGCACGTTCCAGTCGTAGAACTCGATCGACCGTGCGGTCGCGCTGCCGTCCTTGCCGGTGAGCCAGGACGCGACCTGCATGAACGCGCCGGTGAGCACCGGGTACTCGAGCGCCGGGCCGCGACCGGTGCCGGTCTGGACGTAGGGCAGCCAGCCGTCGGCGAAGCCGCGCAGCTGGTAGAGGTAGGGGATGTCGGAGTAGCACAGCCGCGTGTAGCGCGCGTCGCCGAGGAAGTTCTCGGCGTGACACGGCAGCTTGCTCAGGTAGCCGACGGTGTAGGCGAGCGTCGCCAGCAGCACGATCGAGCGCAGCGGCGTCCAGAAGCCGATGAACCGTCCCCGGTGCTGACCGCTGCGACCGCCGATGCGCTCGGTCGCGGCGGCGACGAGCGGGTCGTCGTCAGCCGGTCGTACGACGGTGGCGTTCTGGGACACGGGAGTCATCGTGCCCTACGACGTTCCGCACCCGGCGCACCGTTCCCGTCGCGGCGGCAACGCCGTCCCCGGGTCAGGGCGACGCCGCGGTCGCGGTGGGCGTGGGCGTCGCGGTGGAGGTCGACGTGGGGGTCGGCGTCGACGTGTCCGTCGGGGTCGCGGACGGCGACGCGCTCGGCGAGGCCGAGGGCGATCCGGTCGGGGACGTCGTCGGCGAGGCGCTCGGCGTCAGCGTCGGCGAGGGCGTCGGGCTGGCCGACGGGGAGTCGCTCGGCATCGACGGCGGGGTGTCGAACTGCGACACCGGCGTGCCCTCGAGCGCGCCCTTCATGAACGCCGTCCAGATGCGCGTCGGGAAGGACCCGCCCGTCACCGAGTTCATCCCGCCGACGCCGGAGAGCGTCATCGGGTTGCCGCTCGCGTCGTCCTTCACGAACATCACCGCAGCCGCGAGGTCGGGCGTGTAGCCGACGAACCAGGCGGACTTGTTCTCGTTCGTCGTGCCCGTCTTCCCGGCCGCCGGGCGGCCCAGCGCGCGCGCCGCGACTCCCGTGCCGTTGGTGACGACCTTGCCGAGCGCGAACGTCACGGTGTCGGCGACCTCGGGCGAGAAGGCCTGCTTGGGCGTCGGGTCGTGCTTGTAGAGCACGCCGCCGTTGGCGCCGCGCACCTCGAGGAGCACGGTCGGGTCGACCTGGTGGCCGTGGTCGGCGAACGTCGCGTACGCCGACGCCACGTCGAGCGGGTGCGGCGAGGCCACTCCGAGCGCGACGGACCGCACCGGTCCGAGCGCCGGCGTGGTGGCCGGGATGCCGGCCCGCACGGCCGCGTCGACGACCTTGTCGTAGCCGACCTGCTGCGAGAGCGCGACGTAGACGGCGTTGACCGACTTCTCGGTGCCCGTGAGGAGGGAGATCTGACCCCACGACTCGTTGCCGTAGTTGTTGACCTTGTAGCCGTCGATCGTGACGCCGGAGTTGCCGTTCCACTTCGAGTCCAGGCCGATGCCGGCCTCGATGCCCGCGGCGAGGGCGAACGGCTTGAACGTCGAGCCCGCCTGACCGACCGCCTGCGTCGCGTTGTTGAGCGGCGCCGTGACGAAGTCCGGGCCGCCGTACATCGCGACGACCTCGCCGGTGCCGGGCTTCACGGCGGCGAGTCCGATGCGCAGTCCCTTGCGGCCCGTCGACGGCGCCTCGGCCTTGACCGCCTTGAGCGCCGCTGACTGCGCCTTGATGTTGAACGTCGAGATGACGCGCAGACCGCCGGTCGCGATGTCGTCCTCGCTGAACCCCTGGTGCAGCAGCGCCTTGCGGACGGCGTCGAGCAGGTAGCCGTTGGGTCCCGACCAGTGGTTGACCGGCTTCTTGGCCACGAACGTCGGGAAGACGGCGCTCGCCTTCTGCGCCGGGGTGATCCAGCTCTCGCTCACCATGCCGTCGAGGACGTAGTTCCACCGACCCTTGAGCTTGTCGAGGTTGGTGTCGGGGTTGTAGCCACCGGGCGAGCGGATGATCGCGGCCAGCGCGGCGGCCTGGCCCAGGTCGAGCTTCGCGACCGGCTTGCCGAAGTACTGCTGGGACGCCGTCTCGATGCCGTAGGCGCCACGGCCGAAGTAGATGGTGTTGAGGTAGTCCTCGAGGATCTGGTCCTTCGACACGCTGGTGTCGAGCTTCACCGCGAGCACGAGCTCGTGCAGCTTCCGCGCGATCGTGCGGTCCTGGGTGAGGAAGGCGTTCTTCGCGTACTGCTGCGTGATCGTCGACCCGCCCTGCAGGTCCCCGCCCTTGACGTTGTTGATGATCGCGCGACCGATGCCTGCGGGCGAGAAGCCGCCCTCGGTGTAGAACCCGCGGTCCTCCGCGGCGAGCACCGCGTGCTGCACCGCGACGGGCACCTGCGACAACGGCACGCTGATGCGGTTGGAGGACCCCAGGCGACCGAGCTCGGTCTTGCCGTTGTCCCAGTAGACGATCGTGGTCTGCGCCGTCGCGACGTCGTTGGGTGCCGGCACCGTCGTACGGGCGACGAGGATCGCGAACGTGGCCGCACCGGCGAGGACGAGCAGCCCGAGCACCGCCAGCACCTGGCGCCAGGACGGCAGCCAGTGGCGCGCTCCGGTGCGGTCCGCACGCGGGTAGTCGATCCTCACGGGGGCTGTCCTTCGGGGAAGTGGGTCTTTCGGCGCTGTCTGCGTCCTCCGGCCAAACTGGTCGTCCGAGAGGTGCGACGTACGACGACGGTCCCAGGTTTCGGGTGCCACCTGTGAATCCGCTGCGTGTGGCCCGTGTCTCATGCCCGAACCCGTCCCGCAGCAACCCGCACATCCCTGTGACGAGCGCCTCAGCCGGGCGGGCCGAGCCGGGCTGCTCAGTCGAGCAGGTCGGCGGGCTTGCGCGGGGGGCGCCGTGGCACGCCGTCGCCGAGCACGTAGGACATCGTGAGGTGGTTCCAGCCGCACCCGGTGCAGACCTCGACGACGTAGACGCGGAAGTGACCGTGCTCGTAGGCCATGACGGGCAGCTCGTGCGAGGACTTGATCCGGCCGGAGTAGGGGCCGAGCTCGTCGCCGAAGACGTAGGTGACGTGCACGAGCTCGTTCGTCCGGCACATCGGGCAGGGCCGCTCCGTCGCCTCGCCGTGGTGCTTGGCGGCGCGCAGCAGGTAGGGGTCGGCGTCGGTGTGGTCGTCGCGGGCGAACGCGTCGCCGCGGCGGATCCGCTCGATCACGGCCCGCCGCGTCAGGCCGTGGTCGACCACCGCACGCGGACGGGCCGGGTCGGCGACGTCCTCGGCGTCGGGCAGCGGACGGTGCGCCGGCTCGCTCGCGCGCGCGCCGGTGATCCGGGTGGCCCGGAGGCGGGACTGACGGGGTGCGGCCACCGCTCGAGGGTACGGGGCGGACGCCCTCGTCGGCGGCGTCGTTCCCCCGGGCGGGCGCTGGGCCGAACGGGTGGACGGACCGCCCCCGACGCGTCTCCGCACCGTGATTTGCCAGACCCCTCGTCGTCGCCTAGTGTTCACTTCGCTATATCGGTTCGATACATCGATGATGGATGGACCGATCAGAGCGACCGCACCGGAAGGGGGTGGCCCACGATGGCACCGCGCAGCGCCAAGCGCAGCAGCGTCCTCGAGCTGGCCGTCCTCGGCCTCCTGTCCGAGACCCCGATGCACGGCTACGAGCTGCGCAAGCGGCTCTCCGGCGTCCTCGGCACCTTCCACGCCATCTCCTACGGCTCGCTCTACCCGTGCCTCAAGGACCTCGTCGCCCGCGGCTGGATCGTCGAGGACGCCGCCGCCGGCGCCGACGCGCCGGCGCTCGGCAAGCGGGCCCGGATCGTCTACACGCTCACGGCCGAGGGCAAGGAGCAGTTCCAGCAGCTCATCGCCGACGCCGGTCCCGACACGTGGGAGGACGAGCGCTTCGGCGTCCGGCTCGCGTTCTTCGGCCGTACCGAGGCCTCGGTACGGCTGCGGATCCTCGAGGGGCGCCGTTCGCGCCTCGAGGAGCGCCTCGACGGCGTCCGCTCGTCGCTGGCCCGCACCCGCGAACGGATGGACAGCTACACGCTGCAGCTGCAGCAGCACGGCCTCGAGAGCGTCGAGCGCGAGGTCCGTTGGCTCGACGAGCTCATCGCGAGCGAGCGCGAGCACCCCACCGACTCCGCCACCCCGTCGGGGCGCGCGGCGACCACCACCACGTCCGGGGCCGGGATCCTCCCGTCCGCCCACGGTGTTTGAGAGAGGAATCCCGATGGGTTCGGTACGAGTAGCCATCGTCGGCGTGGGCAACTGCGCCTCGTCGCTGGTCCAGGGCGTCGAGTACTACAAGGACGCTGACCCGCAGGCCAAGGTCCCCGGCCTCATGCACGTCCAGTTCGGCCCCTACCACGTGAGCGACGTCGAGTTCGTCGCCGCGTTCGACGTCGACGCGAAGAAGGTCGGTCAGGACCTCGCGCACGCGATCGTCGCCAGCGAGAACAACACGATCAAGATCTGCGACGTGCCCCCGACCGGTGTCATGGTCCAGCGCGGCCACACCCTCGACGGGCTCGGCAAGTACTACCGCGAGATGATCACCGAGTCCGACGACCAGCCGGTCGACGTGGTCGCGGTGCTGCGCGAGTCCCAGGTCGACGTCCTCGTCTGCTACCTGCCCGTGGGTTCCGAGGCCGCCGCGAAGTTCTACGCCCAGTGCGCCATCGACGCCGGGGTCGCGTTCGTCAACGCGCTCCCCGTGTTCATCGCCGGCACGCCCGAGTGGGCCAAGAAGTTCGAGGACGCCGGCGTCCCGATCGTCGGCGACGACATCAAGTCGCAGATCGGCGCGACCATCACGCACCGCGTCCTCGCCAAGCTGTTCGAGGACCGCGGCGTCACCGTCGACCGGACCTACCAGCTCAACGTCGGCGGCAACATGGACTTCATGAACATGCTCGAGCGCGAGCGCCTGGAGTCCAAGAAGATCTCCAAGACCCAGTCGGTCACCTCGCAGCTGCGCGAGGAGATCTCGCCGCGCAACGTGCACATCGGACCGTCGGACTACGTCGCGTGGCTCGATGACCGCAAGTGGGCGTTCGTGCGCCTCGAGGGTCGCAACTTCGGCGACGTCCCGCTCTCGCTGGAGTACAAGCTCGAGGTCTGGGACTCCCCGAACTCGGCCGGCATCATCATCGACGCGATCCGCGCGGCCAAGATCGCCAAGGACCGCGGCATCGGCGGCCCGATCCTGTCCGCCTCGTCGTACTTCATGAAGAGCCCGCCGGTGCAGTACTCCGACGAGCAGGCCAAGACGGCCGTCGAGGCGTTCATCGCCGGCGAGATCGAGCGCTGACCAAGCCCGACGACGGAAGGGCCGGACCTCCACGGGTCCGGCCCTTCCGCACGTGTCACTGATCAAAGGGTTGCTAAGGGCGCACGGTAGCGACCCTTTGATCAGTAACTCGTGGACCTGGTGGCTACCGTCGCCTCGTGAGTCGCGAGGGAGTGGGGCTGCGGGCGATCCTGGTCGTGCGCGGGTTCCGGCTGCTGCTCGGTGCGCGGCTGTCCGGGCAGGTCGGTGACGGGCTCCTCGAGTCGGGCCTCGCCGCGTTCGTCCTGTTCTCGCCGACGAGCCAGCCGACGCCGGCCAAGGCGGCCGTCGCGTTCACGATCCTGCTGGTTCCGTACTCGATCATCGGCCCCTTCGCCGGGGTGCTCATCGATCGGTGGCGACGACGCACCGTGCTCGTGTGGGCCAACGTGCTGCGTGCGGCGATGGTCGCGGTGCTCGCCGCGATCGTCGCGAGCGGGCACGACGACCTGCTGCTCGCCGTCTGGGTGCTCGCCCTGCTCGGGGTGAACCGTTTCGTCCTGGCGGCGCTGTCGTCGGGCCTGCCGCACGTCGTCGAGGGCCGCTACCTCGTGACGGGCAACGCGCTCGCGCCGACGGCCGGCACGCTGGCCTGGGTCGTCGGCGGGATCGCCGGCCTGACCCTGCGCCACGCCGCCGGTGGCGGCGACAGCGGCGCGGTGGTCGTCCTGCTCGTCACCGTCCCCGCCTACCTGCTCGCGTCGGGCGTCGCCGGGCGGCTCGGCCGGGACCAGCTCGGACCCGACGAGGGGACCGAGGTCGAGTCGCTGCGCTCGATCGCCGCCGGCATGGTCGCGGGCGTCCGGCACCTCGTCGAGCGCCGGCCGGCGGCGCGCGCGATCGGCCTGGTCACCGTGCACCGCGCGATCTTCGGCGCCGCCACGCTCATCACGATCCTGCAGGCCCGCGAGGTGCTGCACCCCGGCGACGCCGACGGCGCGATCGCGGCGATCGGCGTGACCAGCCTGGCGGCCGGGGCCGGCGCGTTCGCCGGGGCGGTGGTCACGCCGTGGGCGTCGCGACGTCTCGGACCGGTGCCCTGGCAGGTGCTGACGCTCGTCGGCGGCGTGTGCCTCGGTGCCCTCGGCGTCGCACGACCCGATCTCGCCGGGCTCGTGGTGCGTGGGCTGTTCCTCGGGTTCGCCGGGCAGACGGTGAAGGTCGTGTCGGACACGATCGTCCAGGAGGACGTCGACGACGCGCACCGCGGCCGCGTCTTCTCCTGGTACGACGTCGCGGTCAACGTCGGCGTCGTCATCGGTGTCGTGGCCTCGGCGTTCGCCGTGGGGACGGCCAACGGCCCGACCAGTGCCGCAGTCGTGATGTCGGCGACCGCTGCGCTCGCCGGATGGTGGGCGATGCACCGCGAGCGCCGCGACCCGGCGGTCGGCTACGCCGAGGACCCCGACGCCCTCATCCCCCGTCGTTGACCGCCGGCCTGCGAGTTCCGGTCGTCGCCGACCACGCCCGCGGCCTGGCCACTACGCTGCCGAAGCGGGGTGGTGGAGCCACCCACGGGACGAGCGGAGTGCGCCATGACGACCGAGAGCCCCGAGGACGTCGACGCCCTCAAGGCGCGCATCGCCGACCTCGAGTCGCAGCAGGCGTCCGGAGGCTTCACGTGGCGCGGCCTCACCGCGTGGGTCGTCCTCGTCGTGGCGGCGATCCTCTTCCCGATCGCGGTCACGGCGTTCTGGGGCCAGAAGACCCTCCTCGACACCGACCGCTACCTCGAGACGGTCGGATCGCTCGCGAGCGACCCGACCGTGCAGAACGCGATCGCCGACAAGGTGTCGATCACCGTCACGACGCAGATCCAGGACTCGGCACGGCTCGACGAGCTGCTCAACGACTACCCGCGCCTCAAGCCCCTCCTGGGTCCCCTCACCGCTGGGCTCGGGGCTTTCGTCCACGACCAGACCCTCAAGATCGTCCAGAGCGACCAGTTCGCCCAGCTCTGGCGCACGGTCAACACCCGGCTGCACACCGGCGTCATCAAGGTGCTCGAGGGCGCTGGCGACGGTGCGATCACCCTGCAGGGCGACCAGGTGGTGCTCGACACCGGCGACCTCATCGACGCGGTCAAGCAGCGCCTGGTCGACCGTGGGCTCACGATCGTGGAGAACCTCCCCGTGCCGGCCGCGGCCGACCGGCAGATCGTCCTCATGACCGCGCCACAGCTGTCCCAGGCGCGGTTCGCCTACGCCGTCGGTCAGCCCATCGCCCAGTGGTTGATCTACGTCGTGCTGCTGCTGTTCATCATCGCCGTCCTCATCGCGGTACGACGAGCCCGCATGGTGATGGCGGTCGGCATCGCGATGATCCTGGGCGCGATCGTCATCCGGCTCGGCATGGCCTTCGGCGAGACCCAGTTCGACGCGACGCTCGCCCCGACACTCTTCGCGCAGGCCCAGGACGCCTTCTGGACGTCGCTCACGGGATACCTGCTGCTCGCCGTGCGGGCCGCCTTCGCGCTCGGCCTCGTCCTCGCCGTCGTCGGCTGGTACCTCTCGGGCACGAGGTCCGCGACCGCGACGCGCACGTACCTCTCGAAGGTCATCAACGGTGCCGGGGTCGGCGCGGGCGACACGGCGCTCGGCCGGGTCGGCGGCTGGTTCGCCAGGACCCGCACGTTCTGGCGCGCGTTCATCGTCGCGGTCGCGGGCATCGTCGTCGTCACGACGAGTCCCCTCACCGGGGCGACCATCCTCTGGACCGCGATCATCGCCGTGGTGGCGTTCGTGGTGCTCGAGTTCCTGGTCGCGGCAGGACGCGCCCACGCCGACCTCGAATCGCCCGACGCCGCAGTTGCGAGCGACGCGGCCGACGAGGTCGACACCGAGAAGGCCGACGCCGCCTCGAGCTGAGCGAGGCGGTCAGAGCTCGACGTCGGCGCCCGTCAGGCCGTACGTCGCTGCCCACGTCGACAGCGATCGCGCGACGTCGGCGCCGTCACCGCGGTGCGGTCGTCGGGCCCAGTGCGAGACGTCCGACCACAGCTCGCGGTCGGCGGCGCGCGGCTGCTGCCGTCGGCCGTGCACGGGGCTCGGCTCGTGCGTCAGCTTCTCGAACGCTGCGCCGAGCCCGGCCAGGTCGAGCCCCCGCGGCGAGCGCCCCCACTCGTCGAGCCAGTCGGTCGTGAGGACCACCCATGCCTCGTCGGCGTACACCCGCAGGAAGTCCCACGAGCAGGTGATGAGCCGGCCCCATGTCACCACGAGGAACTCCTGGTTGTTGCTGTCGTAGCCCGCGACGTGGATCGAGTGGCCGCCCTCGTCGTAGAGGTCGTCGGTGGGTGTGGGCAGCGCCCAGTGCCCGGCGCCGTCCTCGAACCGCTGCCAGGCGTAGCGCGGCAGGTTGATGCCGACGTTGAGGAACCCGAACAGGTCGATGCCGGCGGCGTAGGCGGCGAAGCTGCGGTTGACGAACGCATACGCGAGGATCTGGTCGCCCGCGATGCCCGTGGTGCGCCAGTGCTTGAGCGCATCGGCGACGACCGTCCCGTTGTCGGTGGGGTTCGGCACCCGAGGGTCGTGCAGGTGGAAGCCGGTCACCTCGGAGTACGCCGCGAGCAGGTCGTCCTCAGCGAGGGTCGTGTACTCGCGGCCCCCGTAGTAGGTGATCGACTGGACGGCATGGCCGACGCTGGCCCACACGCAGTCCCCGTACCGGTCGTTCGCGTAGGACGGCCACAGCGGGATGAGGCTCGCGTGGTCGGCGACGGCCGGCGGACGGTAGCCCGAGTCCACGAAGGCGCGCAGGTTGAGCCGCTTGCGGCGCGGCTGGAAGGGTGCGCGGCCGAGCTTGGGAGCGGCCCTGGTCATCGACGTCCCCTCTCCCCCGATGCCGACGAGTGTGCCGACGCGCGCACGTCCGCGCGAGGGCTTTCCCGATACGGCGACGACCTCGGACCGGTCAGCCGCGTCCGGCCCACCAGGAACGCAGCTCGGTCGTGGCCTCGTCCTGACTCATCGGGCCGCGGTCCAGCCGCAGCTCGAGCAGGTGGCGGTAGGCCTCTCCCACCTCGCGCCCGGGCGGGAGGCCCAGGACGGCCATGATCTGGTTGCCGTCGAGCGCGGGACGCATGGCCGCCAGCTCCTCCTGCTCGGCGAGCCGGGAGATGCGCGCCTCGAGCTCGTCGTAGGTGCGTGCGAGCCGGTCCGCCTTCCGCTTGTTGCGCGTGGTGCAGTCCGCCCGGGTCAGCTTGTGCAGACGCGGCAGCAGCTCGCCGGCGTCGCGGACGTAGCGACGTACGGCCGAGTCGGTCCAGTCGCCGTCGCCGTAGCCGTGGAAGCGCAGGTGCAGCTCGACCAGGGTCGAGACGGCGTCGGTGTCGTCGTTGGAGAACCGCAGCGCCTGCATGCGCTTGCGGGTCATCCGGGCGCCCACCATCTCGTGGTGGTGGAACGACACGCGACCGTCGGGCTCGAACGTGCGCGTGCGCGGCTTGCCGACGTCGTGCATGAGCGCCGCGAAGCGCAGCACGAAGTCCGGCCCACTGACCGGTTCGTGCCTCGTCTCGAGCTGGATCGCCTGCTCGAGGACGATGAGGGTGTGCTCGTAGACGTCCTTGTGCCGGTGGTGCTCGTCGACCTCGAGGGCCAGGGCGGGAAGCTCGGGGAGCACGAGGTCGGCGAGCTTCGTCTCCACCATGAGCGCCAGACCGGTGCGCGGGTGCTCGCCCAGCACGAGCTTGACCAGCTCGTCGCGCACCCGTTCGGCCGAGACGATCGCCAGCCGCCCGTACATCGCGCCCATGGCCGCGACGACCTCGGGCGCGACGGTGAAGCCGAGGGTGGCGGCGAAGCGCGCCGCACGCATCATCCGCAGCGGGTCGTCGCCGAAGGAGTCCTCCGGGGTGCCGGGGGTGCGCAGCAGGCCGGCGCGCAGGTCGTCGAGGCCACCGAAGAGGTCGACGAACTCCAGCGACGGCACCCGAACTGCCATCGCGTTGACGGTGAAGTCGCGGCGCACCAGGTCCTCGTCGAGCGAGGTGCCGTAGGTGACGTCGGGCTTGCGCGAGCCGGCGTCGTAGGACTCGGCGCGGTAGGTGGTGATCTCGATCTTGTGGTCGCCCTTGCGCACGCCGACCGTCCCGAACGCGATCCCGACGTCCCACACGGCATCGGCCCAGCCGTCGACGATCCGCAGCACCTGGTCGGGGGTCGCGTCGGTGGTGACGTCGAGGTCCTCGCCCAGCCGGCCGAGGAGGGCGTCCCGCACGGGGCCGCCCACCAGGGCGAGGTCGTGCCCGGCCGACGCGAAGACACGCCCGAGCTCGAGGACGACGCCGGCCCGCTCGGCCAGGACGCGCAGCGCGGCATCGACCGTCAGGACCGCGGGCGCGGTCCTGGGTGCGGGGGAATCGGGCGCGTCGGTGGGCACGTCGCGACAGCCTAGGCGTCCGGCGGCGCGGCTATCCTCCTTGCATGTCCGGCACCCCGCTCCCAGACGCCGGCGCGGGGGCCGCAGCCGCATCGGGCGGGTCGGGTTCGCACCCTCGTCCAGGTCCGCCGCAGGGTGGGCCGCCCAGCGCGCGCAAGCCGGTGCCGCGCCTGGCCCGGGTCGACGAGACGAGCGCGGGAGGCCTGGTCGTCGACCGCGCGGCGATGCGCGCGGCGCTCATCGCCCGCCACGACCGACGTGGCCGCCTGGTCTGGTCGCTCCCCAAGGGGCACGTCGAGCCGGGCGAGACCCCGCAGGACGCCGCCGTGCGCGAGGTCGAGGAGGAGACCGGGATCCGCGGTCGCGTCCTGGCCCCGCTCGGCGTCATCGACTTCTGGTTCGTCGCCGAGCAGCGGCGCGTGCACAAGACGGTGCACCACTACCTGCTCGAGGCCGAGTGCGGCGAGCTCTCCGACGCCGACATCGAGGTCGACCAGGTGGCCTGGGTGCCCCTCGACGAGGTGGCGTCCCGCCTCGCCTACGCCGACGAGCGCCGTCTGCTGGACAAGGTCGCGGGCCTGCTCGACGACGCGACCGGCCCGGCCGCATGACCTCCGGCCGGACGGCGCGGATGGCCGCCGCCGCGGCCCTCGTCCCGCTGGCCGTGGGGCTGCTCGCGGCCGCACCGTCATCCACGGCGACAGCCGGCGGCCGGCCGCTGGCGACCCAGGCACGTGGCGTGGCGCCCGTGCTGCTCTCGTCGATCGCCCCGTCCAGCCCCAGCCCGGGAGACGTCCTGCTCATCACGGGCGTGGTGCGCAACGAGGGACCGGTGCCGATCACCGGTGTCGCCGTCCGGCTGCGTGTCTCACCGACCGCCGTGCGCTCCCGCTCGGAGATCGACGAGATCCTCGCGGGGACGGCCGGTCGCACGGGGGTCGCGATCTCGGACACCCGCACGGCCGTCGCCGACGTGCTGGCACCCGGGTCGAGCGCTCGGTTCCGCCTGTCGGTGCCGGTGTCCGCCCTCGGCCTCCCGCCGGGTCGCAACGAGGTCGTGGTGCTCGGTGTCGAGTCCCTCGGCGACGTCGCCGACGACGGTCAGGGGGTGATCCAGACCGGCCTGACCCGCACGTTCCTGCCCTGGTTCCCCCGGCCCGACCTCGTGGTAGCGACCCCGCTCGTCTGGCTGTTCCCGCTCACCAGCGCTCCGGCGCGTGCCGCCGACGGTGCGTTCCTCGACGACCACCTGGCCACCGAGGTCGGGCCGCAGGGCCGACTGACCCGGCTGCTCGACGCGGCCGAGCAGGCGCCGTCGGCGCTCAGCTGGGTCGTGGACCCGGCGCTCCTGCAGTCCTTGCAGGAGATGGGGGCCGGCTATCGGGTGCGGCACCCTGACGGCACCAGCGCCGAGGGCACCGGCGGTCCCGCGGCGGTGGCGTGGCTCGCCCGGCTCTCGGCGCTGTCGGCGAACGCCGAGGTGACCGCCTCGGCCTACGGCGACCCCGATGTCGTCGCGCTGCACCGCGCGGGCCTCGACGTCGACATCGCGCTGGCCGCCACGACCGCACGCGACCTTCCCGACCAGGTGCTCGCCGCTCCCGTCGGCACAGGCCTCGCGTGGCCCCCGGGAGCCCAGAGCGATGACGGCACCCTCGACGTCCTCCGCGCCTCGGGCGCACGCGAGGTGGTGCTCTCGGCGGCGAGCTTCCCGCCGTCGCCCCCGGTGACCTACACCCCCACGGGCTCCCTCGACCTCTCGACGGGTGGGTCGCCCCTGCGTGCGGTGCTCGCCGATCCGGCGCTGTCCCGTCTGGTGGCCGCCCCCACCGCGACGGAGGTCACCGCGGACCCGGTGGTGGCCACTCCTGTCGAGCGGCGCCAGCAGGCACTGGCGCAGATCGCCATGACCACCCTCGAGCTGCCGACCACTCCGCGCACGCTCGTGATCGCACCGGCCGCGCAGTGGGCGACGTACGGAGGCGAGACGCGCGACCTGGTGGCCTCGGTGAGCACGTCGAACTTCGTGCGACCCGAGCGGCTCGGCGTGCTCGCGGCCCTGCCGGCGAGCGACGTGCCGCGGGCCCGCGTCGACTACCCGCCCTCGGCACGCGCCGCCGAGCTGCCGCAGCGATTCCTCGCGCAGGTCGGCCAGCAACGGCACGACCTCGCCGCACTGCGCTCGGTGGCACCCGACCTCGCCGCCAGCCGGTCGTTGAGCAGCGACGCCCTCGAGCAGGCACTCACCCGCAGCGAGTCGGCCGCCTGGCGGACCGAACCGGCGCACCGGACGTCGGCTGCTCGCGTCGGCGACGGCCTCGATCACCGAGCAGGTGTCCCGCGTGCAGGTCCTGTCGCGGGCGCCCGTGACGCTGCCCGGCGACGCGGGCACCATCCCGGTGACGGTCGCCAACGACCTGGACCGCCCGGCGCGCGTCGGAGTCCGGCTCTCGGGGACGCCCGCCGCCCGGTTCGTCGCGGCCGACATCCCGCCGGTCACGCTCGCGCCCGGGCAGAAGGAGACCCTCGAGGTCGCCGCCCGCGTCATCGGCACCGGTCCGGTGCAGGTCGACATCTCCCTGCTCACGCCCGAGGGACAGCCGTTCGGCACGCCGGTCACCACCGAGGTGCGCTCGGCCGCCTACGCACGCGCCGCGCAGTGGGTCGTGGTCGGCCTCTTCGGTGTCCTCGTCCTCCTGCTCGGCGTCAACTTCGTCCGTCGGCGGAGGTCGACGACGGGCGATGCCGGTCCTGCGTCCGCCGTCCCGGGGGGCGATGGTGACTGAGCATCCCGACGAGGCGGGCGATCCCGGTCGGCTCGAGCGCGAGGACGCGACCGAGACCGTCCGCGAGTCCGGCGTCGACACCGACGAGCTCACCGAGTCGCTGTCCGAGGAGCTCGCCGGAGACGTCGTGACGGACCCGGCGACGGCGCTCACCACCGCATCCGGTGTCGCGGGCGGTGGCACGGCCAGCCAGAGCGTCATGCGCTCGAGCATGGTGATGGGCGCCGGGACCGTGCTCTCGCGCTTCGGCGGGGTGCTCCGCGGTGTCGTGCTGGCCGCGGCTCTCGGTGCCGGCGTGGTCGCGGACATGTTCAACCTGGGCAACACGCTGCCCAACGTCGTCTACATCCTGGTCATCGGCGGCGCGCTCAACGCCGTCTTCATCCCCGAGCTCGTCCGGCACATGAAGGACGACGCCGACGAGGGCGACGGCTACGCCGACCGGCTCATCACGCTCGTCGGCACGGTGCTGCTCGTGGTCACGGTCCTGGCAGTGCTGCTCGCGCCGTACCTCGTGCGCATCTACGCGACGCCGAGGTACACCCAGCAGCAGCTCGACCTGGCCACGGCGTTCGCCCGGCTGTGCCTCCCGCAGATCTTCTTCTACGGCGTCTACACGATGCTCTCGCAGGTGCTCAACGCACGAGGTCGGTTCGGGGCACCGATGTTCGCGCCCATCGCCAACAACATCGTCGCGATCGCGACGTTCCTGCTGTTCATCGTGGTCGCCGGACCCGCAGCGGGCGCCGACGGTGTGCTCACGTCGCAGGAGGTGCTGCTCCTCGGCATCGGCACGACCCTCGGTGTGGTCGTGCAGGCGCTCGTCCTCATCCCCGTGCTGCGTGGCGCGCACTACGTCTGGCGCCCACGGTTCTCCTGGCGCGGCGCGGGTCTCGGACAGGCGGGCGGGCTGGCCTTCTGGACCATCGGGCTCGTGCTCGTCAACCAGGTCGCCTACGCAGTGATCGTGCGCCTGGCCACCGGCGTCAACGCCGCGAGCGAGACCAGCGGCTCGACGCCGGCCGGTCTCACCGCCTACACCAACGCCCATCTCATGTTCGTGCTGCCGCACTCGGTCATCACCGTGTCGATCGTGGCCGCCCTCCTGCCGCGCATGAGCCGCTTCGCCCACGAGCGGCGCTTCTCCGACCTCGGCTCCGACATCGCGAGCGGAATGCGCTCGGCGTCGGCCCTCATCGTCCCGGCCGCCGTCGGCCTGATCGTCCTCGGCACCCAGGTCGGCGTCCTGCTCTTCGGCTACGGCCAGACGTCGACCGCGTCCGCGCAGGTCACCGGCTCGCTCGCCTCGGTGTTCGCGCTCGGGCTGCTGCCCTTCACGCTCTACTACGTCGTGCTGCGCGGCTGGTACGCGCTCGAGCTGACGCGGACCGCGTTCTGGATCACCGTCCTGCTCAACGCCCTCAACCTCGCGATCGCCGTGCCGCTGTTCGAGTACGTCGGGTCGCACTACGCCGGACCGGTCGCGCTCGGGGCCCTCGCC
The DNA here is from genome assembly GCA_963782665.1 of uncultured Actinomycetota bacterium. GTDB lineage: Bacteria > Actinomycetota > Actinomycetes > S36-B12 > CAIYMF01 > Longivirga. The sequence continues at coordinate 168,738 of CAWAKP010000003.1, forward strand.
CTCGGCTACGTCCTCGCCTACTGGATCACCCTCGTGGTCGCCTGGCGCGTGCTCGCCCGCCGCATCGGCGGCCTGGACACCCGGCGTACGGTCCGGGCCCTGGTGCGGATGATGCTCGCCGGTCTGGCGATGCTCCTCGTCATGACCGGCGCCCAGCTCGTCGTGCGCGACCACGTCGTCCCGGGCGGCAAGCTCGGCGCGGTCCTCGACATCGCCGTCGTCGGGCTGCTCGGCGCGGCTGTCTACCTGGTCATGGCGCGCGCCCTACGGATCCGAGAGGTCACCGAGGTCACGGCGCTCGTCGGACGGCGGCTGCCGATCCGGCGCTGACCCCACGCTCTCGACCCGCCGCGGACCGTCGTCCGGTCGGGCCGCTGCTCCGCTCAGGCGACCTGCTCGCCCATCGGGGCCGCGCGGCTCAAGCGAGGCTCTCGATCGGTCGACACCTCACCCGTGGCATTGCTCTGGTCGCCCCCTGCTCGACGGGGCCGCCGTCGGTCCGACGACGGGGTCATCGTCGTCGGCACGCTGGCCAAGGTGCTGCTGGCGTTCGCGATCATCGGCACCCTCGCCTTCGACGGCTTCTCGATGATGGCCGCACAGGTGAGCGTTCGCGACGACGCGCAGCAGGCCGCGCAGGCCGGTCACGACGCCTACGCCAACAGCGGCTCGACCCAGGCGGCCTACGCCGCCGTCCTCAAGTACGCCGACGCGCACGGCGACGTCGTCGTGCGTCAGGGCTTCTCGACGGGGCCGCACCACACGGTGACCGTCGAGCTGCAGCGCACGGCCAAGACCGTGTTCGCCCACTACGTCCCGAAGGTCAAGACCTACGTGGTCGCGGACGCGGTCTCCCGCGCGACCGACCCGGTGCACTGAGGCGCGCGATGAGGTGGGGGCGCCGGGGTACTGCAGCGACCGCATGCGCCGCTGCTGCGATGACCGCGCTCGCCCTCGTCGGCACCGCGGCCCCGGCGCAGGCCGACCACAGCCTCACCTCGGCGCGGACGAAGGCCGCGCGGCTCGCCGCTCTCGTCGACCATCTCTCGGCCGAGTCCGAGATGGCGGCGGAGGACTACGGCGCCGCCGACGACCAGCTCAACCAGGTGGTGACCGCGCTCATCGTCGCGCAGGGCAACCTCGACACGGCCACGCAGAACGCCGACGCGCAGGTGGCGCACGCGGACGACGTGGCGGCGCAGATGTACATGTCGGGCGGCCCGAGCGCGCTCTACGCCAGCGTGCTCGACGGCAGCTCGATCTCCGACACCCTCGACCGCATCGCGTCGGTGAACGCCGTGGTGCGCGGCGACATCGTCGCCACCGCGCAGTCCCGGGCCCAGGTCCGGACGGCCACCGACGCCCGCGCACAGCTCGCCCTGCTCACCGCACGCCGCTCCGCACTGCAGGCGAAGAAGGCAGCCCTCGCGGCCAAGGCGGCCGCGCTCGAGGATGAGGCGCGCAACGCCCTGGCGTCGGCCGACGCCGACGTGCAGCGCCTCGTCGACCAGGCTCGGCAGGCCGCCGAGGCGGCGGCGGCCCGCAGCGCCGCCGCATCGCTGCCGTGGGTCACGACCGCCGTGCCCGCCGACTCCTACGCCGCGATCGACCGCGCCCTGGCCGAGGCGGGCGCCGCGCCGGCCACGCCCTACGCGGTGGCCGCGATCGCCGACGCGCGTCGCTGGCTCGGGACGCCGTACTCGGCGGGCGGCGGCAACCTCGACGGTCCCACCACCGGCTGGTGCTCGAGCAGCGCCCCTGACAACGGACGTGCGGCGGACGGCTCCTGCGCGGCCACGGGCACGGTCGGCTTCGACTGCTCGAGCCTCATGGTGCGCATCTTCCACGCCGCCGGCCGAGCACTGCCGCGCACCTCGCGCCAGCAGTGGAAGATCGGCGTGCACGTGCCGCTCAGCGCGATAGCACCCGGCGACCTGCTGTTCTGGGCCCACAACACGGGCGACCCGGCGTCCATCCATCACGTCGCGATGTACCTCGGGCACGGCCTCATGGTCCAGGCCCCCCACACCGGCGGCCACGTCGAGGTGTCACCCGTCTACCTCAGCGGCCTCATCGGCGCGGTCCGACCCAGCTGACCGCCACGGGAACCGCCTCACAGGCACGACGTGGGTCGTCTCCCGCCCCCGGCGTGGCCGGCGAGCCTCGCGGTAGGCCGGTACGGCGATCCGCGGCCTACGCTGGGACCGTGACCGACACGAGGGAGGCACCGCCGGGCAGCGCACCCTGCCCCGACGACGTCGTGCTCGGGCGCTACCGGCTCATCGATCGCATCGGCGACACGGCGGGCACCGTCGTGTGGCACGGCCAGGACGAACGGCTGGCGCGACCGGTGAGCCTGCGCTTCGCGCCGCTGGAGTCCGAGGTCGCCGACAAGCTCCGCGCCGCCGCCGTGGAGGCGTCCCGCGTCCTGGACCGCCGGGCCGTCGCCATCCTCGACATCGCCGACGACCACGACGGGGGCCACCTCATCGTGGTCACCGAGTGGCTGCGCGGCACGGCCTTCGGCGACTACCTCTCGGCGCGCAACGGCGAGCCGCTGCCCGCGCGCGAGGCCGCCACCCTCGCGGTCGAGGTGGCGCGGTTCCTCGCCGCCGCCGAGGCCGTCGGCGTCACTCACGGCCGGCTGCGTCCCAATGCGGTCATGGTCACCGACTCCGGCGAGGTGCGGGTCCGCGGGCTCGGGGTCGACCAGGCGCTGCACGGGACGGAGCTCGGCCTGGACCCGAGGCTCGCTGACATCCACGGCGTCGGCTCGGTGCTCTACGCCGGCCTCACCGGGCGCTGGCCGGGCCCGCTGGACGCCGAGCACCTCCCCGGGGTCCCGTCGGTCGGCGGCGGTCGGACTCCTCCGCCGAGCCGCGTCGTCGCCGACGTGCCGAGCGACCTCGACGAGATCGCCGCACGCGCCGTGCAGACCACTCACGCCCCGAAAGGCCTGGGCCACTTCGTCTCCGTCGAGGACGTCGAGGCAGCGCTGTCCGCGTCTCTCGTCTCGACGCCCGCCCCGGTGGTCGGTCGGCGCTGGAGCCGACCGCTCGTCCGCGCGATCTCGGTCGGCGTCGCCGTCCTGGCCGCCATCGGTCTGGCCGGCCTCGGTGTCGACCTGGTGAAAGGCCTCGGCGGCACGGCACTCGTCGTCCCGCGCGCCCAGCCGGCCGACCCGTCGACCGGCGCGCCGAAGCCGGGCGCGTCCACGCCGGCCCCGACCGGTGACCAGGTGCTGCCGATCGTGTCCGTGACCGACTACGACCCGTACGGCAACGACCGGCACGAGAACCCGCAGCTGGCCCCGATGGCCATCGACAACGACCCCGTCTCGTCGTGGCGCACCGTGAGCTACCGGGCCGCCGACATGTCCGGCAAGCCCGGGGTGGGCATGCTCGTCGACCTCGGAGCGCCTCGACCGGTCGACGCGGTACGCCTCTCGCTGCTGGGGCTGGGCACCGACCTGACCGTCTACGCCACCGACAACCCGACCAAGAAGATGCGGACGTTCACGACCATGGTCACGGTCGCCGGGGCGCCGAGCCAGGTGACGTTGCGCGTGCCGCGCCCGGTCACCACGCGCTACCTCGTCGTCTGGTTCACCCGGCTGCCGAGCGTCGACGGCCGCTTCCAGGGCGGCATCTCCGACGTCAAGGTGCTCGGCTGACCGACGTCCGAGCCCTCCGCGCTAGCGTCCGAGCGCCTCGCGGTCCGCGGCCTCGCCGGTCATCGCCCGCCGCTCGCGCCAGCGGCGCACGCGGACGACGAGGAGCCCGACGAGCACGGCCACGAACACGACGAGCAGCACGGGGGCGAGGACGGCCAGCAGGCTGGCCACCAGCGAGACCGCATCCTCGACGACACTGACGACCGGGCCACCCAGTCCGGCGGTCGACACGTTGATCGCCGGCCTGGCGACCGCCTTGGTCGCGTGGATGCTGCCCGCGGTGATGATCCCGGCGAGCACCCCGACCCACGGGGGGAGCGTGGTGCCGATCCCGAGACTGCCGGCCATGAGCAGCGCCCCAGCCGCGGGGCGCACCACGGTCTGCACGACGTCGTTGACCGAGTCGACGCCGGGGATCTTGTCGGCGAAGAACTCGATGGCGAGCAGCACCGCCAGCACCACGAGCACCGGGGTCGCGCTCAGCTGGTCGTAGGGCGCGGCGAGGTGGATCACGTCGAACCGCTCCAGCAGCCCGACGACGAGCAGCGGCACGTAGGCGTTGAGCCCGGCGGCACCGGCCAGTCCCAGGCCGGTGATCACCGCCGTCATCGGGTCCACCGGGCGAGGGTACGTCGCGGCGAGCCGCGCGCACGAGCCGACCGGGACGGGCACTCGCGCCGTAGGCTGACGCCGCGATGACGACGGAGGACGCGGGGGCGGGCGACACGCGCGAGCGCGACGCCGCGCTTCTCGCCGCCCACGTCTCGGGCGACCCCGAGGCCTTCGGCGCCCTGGTCGGCCTGCACCGCGACCGGCTCTGGGCGGTGGCCCTGCGCACCACCGGTGACCCGGAGGACGCCTCCGACGCGCTCCAGGACGCGCTGATCTCGGCCTACCGCAACGCGTCCTCGTTCCGGGGCGAGTCCGCTGTCACGACCTGGCTGCACCGGATCGTGGTCAACGCGTGCCTGGACCGGATGCGCCGGCGTCGTGCCCGGCCGACCGTTCCGCTGCCCGACGAGGACGGCGCAACGGGCCACCGCGGCATCCCCGACCCTCGCGACGACCTGGATGCCTTCGAGCTGCGGATGGAGATCGACCGGGCGCTGCGCGCGCTCCCCGACGACCAGCGCGCGGCGATCGTCCTGGTCGACGTCGAGGGCTGGTCGGTCAGCGAGGCGGCCGAGGCGCTCGGCGTCCCCGAGGGCACGGTCAAGAGCCGGTGCTCGCGCGGCCGGGCCCGGCTCGCCGTGTCGTTGGCGGGTCTGCGGAACCCCGAGGCGCCCTCCCGCGTCACACCCCCGGTGGCGTCGCACGACCCGACGAGAGATCCGGCGGCCGCGACGACGCCACCGACCAGCCAGCACGACGCCGACGGGACCGACGAGGAGGTGACCCGATGACCGACACCACGCCGGGCGGGTTCGCCGACACCCCGGGGCCCGACGCCACCCCCGAGCAGGACGCCGACGTCCGCGCGCTGCTCGGCGCGCTCCGCGACGCCGACGTCCCCATGCCCGACGACGTGTGGACCCGGCTCGCGGCGGTGATCGCCGAGGAGCAGCGGACCGCGCTCGCGTCGGGTGGGCCGGCTGCTGCCGCGTCGTCCGACGACGACGCCATGGTGCCCGGCCTGGCCCCGGTGACCGTCCTTCCGAGCGCGGAGGAGCGGGCGGCTCGCCCGTCGCGCTCCGCGCTGCGCTGGGTGCTGGGCGCCGCCGCCGCGTTCGTCGTGGTCGGCGGGGCCTACGGCGTGATGCACGGTATGACCGGCTCCACCGGCTCGGCGACAAGTGCTGGGGCGGTGTCCGCAGCCCCCGAGACCGCCGCTGGCGCCGGCACGGTCGTCACGACGTCCGGCACGGCCTACACGACGGCGGGACTGCAGTCCCAGGCCCGGGCCCTGGTGGCGTCCACCGTCGGCCGGTCCGCGACCTTCGGGCAGAAGGACCAGGTCCACGCCGGTCCCGGGCACGGCCACGCAGCCGCTACCGACGGCCTCGCCGTCGGGCGTCGGCGCACCGGCCACGCGCAGCAGCGCGACGCTGACCGCCGACCGGCTGGCCGCCCTCATGCCCCGCGACGCGGCGCTCACCCGGTGCATCGACGAGCTGTCCGGCGTTCCGGGCACGAGGCCGGTCGCCATCGACGTCGGCACCTACAACGGCAAGCCGGCGTTGGTCGTGGTGCTGCCCAGCACCGACGACCCGGCGAGCCTCGACGTCCTCGTGGTGCCGGTCAACTGCACGTCGTCGGACTTCGCCCAGCTGGTCCGCGTCCCGCGACCCTGAGGCCCGGCCCCCGACGCCGTGACGCCCAGCACGCCGGGCGCGACCCGGAATGCGCCCCGCCCTAGGATCGTTGGCACCAGCGCACGACCGGTCGCTGTCCAGGCGCCGGGATCCCTCCGAAAGGCTCTCCCGTGAGCGACGTCCGCAACGTGATCATCATCGGCTCGGGCCCGGCCGGCTACACGGCCGCCATCTACGCCGCCCGCGCCCAGCTCGCCCCGCTCGTCTTCGAGGGTGCGGTCACGGCCGGCGGCGCACTGATGAACACCACCGAGGTCGAGAACTTCCCCGGCTTCCGCGACGGGGTCATGGGTCCCGAGCTCATGGAGAACCTGCGTGCGCAGGCCGAGCGGTTCGGCACCGAGTTCGTGACGGACGACGTCGTCTCGGTCGACCTCACCGGCCAGGTCAAGACGGTCATCGACGGCGAGGGCCGCACCTACCAGGCCCACGCGGTGATCCTCGCCATGGGCTCCGGCTACCGCGAGCTCGGCGTCGAGGGCGAGAAGCGGCTCTCCGGCCACGGCGTCTCCTGGTGCGCGACGTGCGACGGCTTCTTCTTCCGCAGCCAGCACATCGCCGTCATCGGCGGCGGCGACTCGGCGCTCGAGGAGGCCACCTTCCTCACCCGGTTCGCCGAGACCGTGACGCTGGTGCACCGTCGCGACGCCCTGCGCGCCAGCAAGATCATGCAGGAGCGCGCGCTCGCCGACCCCAAGATCCGCTTCGCCTGGAACTCCGAGGTCGCCGAGGTCACGGGCGACGACAAGGTGTCGGCGCTCGTGCTGCGGGACACCGTCACCGGCGAGACCCGCGAGCTGCCCGTCACCGGCATCTTCGTGGCCATCGGCCACGACCCCCGATCCGAGCTGGTCCAGGGCCAGGTCACCACGGACTCGAACGGCTACGTCCTGGTCGAGGGCCGCACCACCCGGACGAACGTCCCCGGGGTGTTCGCCTGCGGCGACCTCGTCGACCACACCTACCGGCAGGCGGTCACCGCGGCCGGCTCGGGCTGCCAGGCCGCGCTCGACGCCGAGCGCTTCCTCGCCGCCCTGGAGGCCGTCGCGAGCACGCACGACGCCGAGCAGGCCTTCGTCTGACACGCCACGACGCCGTCCGGCGCCGGACCTGTCCGGCCCACGACGTACGGTGGACCCGCGCACCACGACGTACCACCTGAGCCCGACCGAACCAGGAAGGAGCGCCGCCGATGGGCGACCTCAAGATCGTGACCGATGCGACGTTCGCCGACGACGTCCTGCTGTCCGACAAGCCCGTCCTGGTCGACTTCTGGGCCGAGTGGTGCGGGCCGTGCAAGCTCATCTCGCCGGTCCTCGAGGAGATCGCGGCGGGCACCGACAAGATCCGCATCGTCAAGGTCAACGTCGACGAGAACCCCGCCACCGGCGCCAGCGAGCGGATCATGTCGCTGCCCACCATGAACGTCTACCAGAGCGGACGCGTGGTCAAGCAGATCGTCGGTGCCCGGCCCAAGGCCGCCATCCTCGCGGACCTCGCCGAGTTCCTGTAGGTCGCATGACCCCTCCCTCCTCTCGTCGGGGGGACACCGGTCCCGCGGTCGCGGAGATCCGTGACCGTCTCGGACGGCTCGGGCTCCTCGCCCGGCCCGAGCCCGGTCTCGATCCCTCGACGGCCGCCTTCGACGACGCCGTCGACCGTGCGGTCCGTGCGTTCCAGCAGCAGCGCGGCCTCACCGTCGACGGCGTCGTCGGCGTCCAGACCTTCCGCCGCCTCGAGGAGGCCCGCTGGTCGCTCGGCGACCGGGTGCTGTCCTACAGCCCCAGCCACCTGGTGAACGGCGACGACGTCCTGGCCCTGCAGCAGCGGCTGTCGGGGCTCGGGTTCGACCTCGGGCGCGTCGACGGCGTGTTCGGCGTCCGCACCGACGCTGCGCTGCGCGAGTTCCAGCGCAGCGTCGGGGTCGATGCCGACGGCACCTGCGGTCCGGACACCTTCCGGGCCATCGCGCGGCTGGCGCGCACGATGAGCGGCGGCGGGGTCGCGAGCACACTGCGCGAGCTGCACGCCCTCGAGTCGTTGTGCAGCGGCGTGGCCGACAAGGTGGTCGTCATCGACCCCGGGCACGGTGGCACGGACACCGGGCTCATCCACGGCGCGCTCACCGAGTCCGTCGTCGCCGGCGACCTCGCGGCGAGGGTCGAGGGCCGACTCGCCGCCATCGGCGTCCAGGTGCTGCTCACGCGGGCCCCGGAGAGCGACGACGCCCCCGAGGAGAGCGCGCGGGCCGCCTTCGCCAACGAGACCGGGGCCGACCTCGTGCTCTCGTTGCACACCGACGCCGTGGGCTCGGCCGCGCCCTCGGGCTGTGCGACGTTCTACTTCGGCGACGCCGTGGCCGGCACCGGGTCGACGCTGGGCGCCCGGTTCGCCGAGATGGTGCAGGAGGAGGTCTGCGCGCGCACCGACCTCACCGACTGCCGCACGCACGCCAAGACCTGGGACCTGCTGCGGATGACCCGGATGCCGGCGGTGCGCATCGAGTGCGGCTACCTGTCCAGCCCGCGCGACGCACGACGCCTGGCCGACCCGGCGTTCCGCGACGCCGTCGCCGAGGGCATCGCCGCGGCCGTCGTCCGCTTCTTCGCCCCCACCACGCCCGACCCGTCCTGATCCGGATGAAGGTGCCCCCGGCTCGCTAAGAGCGAGCCGGGGGCACCTTCATGTCCGAGCCGGGGTCAGACGCCGCGGCGCAGGCGGCTCTCGAAGTCCTCGTGGTTGAGGTACGCGCCGCACAGGGTGCGCTTCCCGCTGTAGGCCTTGCGGCCGTGCAGCACCCGCCAGTTGTCGAAGAGCATCGCCTCGCCCGGCGCCAGGACGTGCGACCACTGCAGCCGCTCGTCGTTGGCGAGCTCCTCGAAGGCGCGCAGCGCGTCGTAGAACCTCGTCATGTCCTGGGGCTCCAGCAGGAACGGTGCGCGGTCGCCGTTGTTGAACGACACCTGCACCAGCTCTCCGGTCTGGTCGTAGCGGAACACCGGACGGCTCGACATGAGGTGCGCGCCGTCGCCGATGTACTGACCCGGCACGGAGAAGGTGCGCAGGAACTCGAAGTGCTCGGGCGACTTCTCGGCGAGCTCCTGCGCGATGCGGAAGCCGTCGACCATCGTCGACTCGCCACCGACCGCGTCGAGGAACTCGATGCAGTGCAGCAGCTGCAGACCCGGGCCGTCGTGGGAGTACGTGCCGTCGGTGTGCGCGAGCAGCTCGGTGTTGGTGTAGGCGAGATCCGCGTGCTTGAGGTCGGCGGTGAACCACCAGAAGCCGCCGAAGATCGACTCGCGGACGTAGGCGACCCGACGCACCAGCCCCTCGGTCGCCTCGGTCGTCGCCGGCGTCCCGGTCACGAGCGCGAAGCCGTACGTCGCGACCAGGCGCAGCCACGCGATCGTGCCCTCGTCCGACGCCATGACCTCGTCGTAGGGGATCGACGGCGTCGGCGAGATCGTCGTGGCGTCCCAGAGGACGCGGTCGATGCCGGTGACGCGGGTGGGGATCGGCTCGGGTGTGCGGTAGCGCGCGAGGAAGTCGACCGGCAGGCGCGAGGTGCCCCCGCCGACCCAGTCGACGACGAGCTCCTCACCCTCGACCTCCGCGCGCGCCGCGCTGATCTCGGTGGGGACGCCGGCGGTGAACAGCAGTCGCTGCGCGCTCACCGGGTGCAGCGTCTCGGGGTCGTGGCTGTGGTCGCGCAGCCAGAGCCACAGATAGCTGGTGGAGGTGCCGTCGTCCCAGGTGACGTCGAGCAGCTCGGGGCCGGGGGCAAGCTCACGAATCGCGGTCATGCAGGGACGATACGGCCCGTCGCGGCTGGTGGGAAGCCTATTGCTGACTCTTGAGTCAGTAATTTCAGGTCGCGGCCACCGGCGGATCGGCGGCGGGACCCGGCGGCTGCTCCTCGCGGTGCAGCGCACCGATGCGGTGACGGCGTCCCAGCAGCCGGTCGAGCGCCGCCTCGACGACGTCCTCGTGCCACGGTGCGGTCGAGCGCAGGTCCAGCCGCAGTCGCGGCGTACGGGGGTGCGGTCGGACGGTCGTGAACCCGACGGCCAGCAGGAAGTCGGCGGGGACGAGGCAGGGGTCCTCGCCGCGGGCGCTGGCCACCGCCTCGACGGCGCGCACCCCCCGGCGGGCGAGGTCGGCGGCCATGCCCTGCACGAGCATGCGGGCCAGCCCCTGGTCGGCGTGGTCGGGCTCGACCCGCAGCGCCGCGAGCGCCACGGCGTCGGGGGCGACGGGCGCGGTCGCGTAGGCACCGAGCCCGGGGAGGTAGGCCGGTGGCGCGTAGAGCGCGTACCCCACGACGACGCCGTCGACGCGGACGACCTGACCGCAGGAGCCCCAGTCCAGCAGCGTCGCGGACAGCCACGAGGCCTTGGCGTCGGCACCGTCGCCCTGGGCCTCGACCCGCCCGCGCGTCACGGCGTCGAGCTCCCACCGGGTGCACGAGCGGCACGGCTCCGCGAGCCCGTCGAGGGTGTCGCGGGTGAGCGGGACCAGCCGACGCGGGGCGGCCACGCTCAGTCCGTCACCGGGTGGGGGAGCTCGCCGGGGTGCGGGCGGACCAGGCTCACGACGAAGCCGACGACGAGTCCGAGCACGAGCAGGCCGATCAGCCAGCGCACCACCCGCATGTCCCCTCCAGACCTCGTATACGGCATCGTAGGTCCCCATCCGGTCGGCACGGCACCCGACAGCGTCGTCGGTTCCGTGCGACCACCCAGGCGATGAGGGGTTCGCCCGTCGTGACGACACAACCTTCTGGGGCGCACCCCACCCCCGGCACCCGCCTCGACCCATGGGTCGAGAGCTACGCCGCGCGCACCCGCGGCCTCACGGCGTCCCAGGTCCGCGCCCTCTTCTCGGTCGCCTCACGGCCCGAGGTGGTCTCGCTCGCCGGCGGGATGCCGTTCGTCTCGGCGCTCCCCCTCGACGCGTTCGCCGACACCCTGGCCCGCCTCGTGCGCGACCGCGGGCACGTCGCGCTGCAGTACGGCTCCGGGCAGGGCGACCCGACCCTGCGCGAGCAGATCCTCGACGTCATGGCGCCGGTCGGCGTCCGCGCCCATCCGGACGACATCGTGGTGACGGCCGGCTCCCAGTTCGCGCTCGACCTCGTGGTGCGGGTGTTCTGCGACCCGGGTGACGTGGTGCTCGTCGAGGCGCCCACCTACGTCACGGCGCTCGGCGTGCTGTCGTCCTACCAGTGCGACGTCGTGCACGTCCCGATGGACGATCAGGGCATGCGGGCCGACGCGCTCGCCGAGGCGATCGCCGCCGTCCGCGCCTCCGGGACGGCGGGTGAAGCTCGTCTACACGATCCCGTCCTTCCACAACCCCGCGGGCGTGACCCAGGGTCCGGCCCGGCGCGACGAGGTCCTCGAGGTCGTACGCCGCAACGGCGTGCTGCTGCTGGAGGACGACCCGTACGGCCTCCTCGCCTTCGACGGCACCGTGCCGCAGGCCCTGCGCGCGAACGACGGCGACGCGGTGGTCTACCTCGGGACGTTCTCCAAGACCATCGCCGCCGGCCTGCGGGTGGGCTGGGCCGTGGCGCCGCACGGGGTGCGCGAGAAGCTCGTGCTGGCCAACGAGACCGCGATGCTGTGCCCGTCCAACCTGACCCAGCTGGCCATCTCCGACTACCTCGCGACGGCGCCCTGGTTCGACCAGGTGAAGGTGTTCCGCGAGCTCTACCGCGAGCGCCGCGACGCGCTGCTCGAGTCGCTCGAGTCGCTCATGCCCCAGGGCACGACCTGGACCGTGCCCCAGGGCGGCTTCTACTCCTGGGTCACCCTGCCGCACGGCCTCGACGCGACGGCGATGCTGCCGCGGGCCGTGGCCGCGCTCGTCGCCTACGTTCCCGGCACCGGCTTCTTCGCCGACGGTCAGGGCCGGGAGTCATTGCGTCTGTCCTACTGCTATCCCGAGCCCGACCGCATCCGCGAGGGCGTACGCCGCCTGGCGTCGGTGGTCGAGGCCGAGCTCGAGGTGCTCGACACCTTCGGATCGCCGCTGCCGCACGCTGCCCGCCCCGGTCCGTCCGCGCCCGCACCTGACATCGCATGAACCGTTGTCGCACAAGGGAAGTCGCCGTATGAGCAGTTCGACGTCACCTCGAGTCCTCGTCCTCGCCGGCGGGCTCTCGCCCGAGCGTGACGTGTCGCTGCGCTCCGGGCGACGAGTCGCCGACGCCCTGCGCCTGGCCGGTGTCGACGTCGAGGTGGCCGACGTCGATGCCGCCCTGCTCCCGGCGCTCGCGGCCGACCGACCGTCGTGCGTCGTACCGCTGCTGCACGGTGCGGCCGGTGAGGACGGCGCGATCCGTGACGTGCTCGACGCGCTGGGGCTGCCCTACGTCGGCAGCGAGCCGGCGGCGTGCCGACGCGCGTTCGACAAGCCGGTGGCCTCGGCGCTGGTCGCGGCGGCCGGCGTGCGCGTGCCCGCCTCGGTCGCCCTGCCGCACACGACCTTCCGCGAGCTCGGGGCCACCGGCGTCCTCGACGCCGTGGTAGGTCGGCTGGGCCTGCCCCTCATGGTGAAGCCGACGCGCGGCGGTTCGTCCCTGGGTGCCTCCGTGGTCCGCGCCGCCGACGAGCTGCCCGCCGCCATGGTGGCGGCCTTCGCGTATGCCGACACGGCGTTGATCGAGCAGTTCGTGACCGGTACCGAGGTGGCGGTGTCGGTGGTCGACGACGTCGCGGGCGCGCGGGCGCTGCCGGTGGTCGAGGTCGTGCCCGACGGCGGCTTCTACGACTACGGCGCGCGCTACACCGCCGGGGCGACCGAGTTCTTCGCGCCGGCCCGTCTGGGCGACGATGCGCTCGCGCGCTGCGCCGAGACCGCGCTCACCGTCCATCGCACGCTGGGCCTGCGCGACTGGTCGCGCAGCGACCTCGTCGTGGACGGCTCCGGCGTCGCGTGGTTCCTCGAGGTCAACGTGGCCCCGGGCATGACTGAGACGTCGACCTATCCGCAGGCCGTGGCGGCCGGCGGACTCGACCTCGGCACCCTCACCGCGGGCCTCGTCGCGGCTGCGATCGCGCGCTGAGCCCGCGACCCGCCGGGCACAGGGACGGCCACGCCCGACGTCGCGAGCTCGGGTGCCCGTCCCGAGCTCCTCGAGAGGGACGACGGTCAGGCGCCGTCGATGACGTCGACGATGCGACGCAGGTCGTCGAGCGTCGCGAACTCGATCGAGATCTTGCCCTTGGTGCGGCCCGCCTCGATGCGGACCCGGGTCTCGAGCCGGTCGGAGAGCCGCTCCGCGATCTCGGCGAGTCCAGGGGCGGTGGGACGCCGTGGCCGCGAGACGCGCGCCCGCTCGCGACCGTCGCCCTCGCCGACGGCGACGATCTCCTCGGTCGCGCGGACCGACAGCCCTTCGGCAACGATCCGGGTCGCGAGCCGCTCCATGGCCTCCGGGTCGTCGAGGGCGAGCAGGGCACGCGCGTGGCCTGCGGAGAGCACCCCGGCGGCGACCCGACGCTGCACGGGTGCCGGGAGTCGCAGGAGCCGCAGCGTGTTGCTCACCTGCGGACGGCTGCGGCCGATGCGCGTCGCGAGCTCGTCCTGGGTGCAGCCGAAGTCGTCGAGCAGCTGCTGGTAGGCGGCGGCCTCCTCCAGCGCGTTGAGCTGGGACCGGTGCAGGTTCTCCAGGAGCGCGTCGCGCAGCAGGACGTCGTCGGCTGTCTCCCGCACGATGGAGGGGATCGCGGCGAGTCCCGCGGTACGTGCCGCCCGCCAGCGCCGCTCGCCGGCCACGAGCTCGTAGTGCGGACCCCCGGGCGCGGCATCCGGCACGGGGCGCACGACCACCGGCTGCAGCAGCCCGATCTCACGGATCGAGTACACCAGCTCCGCGAGGGCGTCCTCGTCGAACACCGTGCGGGGCTGTCGAGGATTGGGCCGGATGTCGTCGAGTCCCAGCTCGGCGTAGCGGGCACCGGCCACGGTCTCGAGCTCGGAACCCGCCGCCGCCGGATGGTCGGCATCGACCGTGACGACCGCCGGGACATCGGTCCCCTGCGCCGGTGGCGACGTCGGGATGAGCGCCCCCAGGCCTCGGCCGAGCCCACGTCGCTGGTTCACCGCGCTCCCCTCCTCGCCTGCCGACGGGCGTCGCGCCGCGGTCGCGCCGACCCTACCCCGGCGCCCCGGGCGGCTGCCGCGGCCGGCGCCCCATCGAGACGAGACTCCGCGGAAGCGGCGATTTCTTGTCCCGATTACCGCCTGAGCGGCTAGTTGAGGTCCACAGGGGGGAGGCCCTGACGCGCGAGCTCGCGGGCGGCCTCGAGGTAGGACAGCGCTCCGGTGCTCCCCGGGTCGTAGGTGAGGACCGTCTGGCCGTACGACGGCGCCTCGGACACGCGCACCGAACGAGGGATCGCCGTGGGCAGCACCTTGTCGCCGAAGTGGATGCGCACCTCGTCGGCCACCTGGGCCGCGAGGCGCGTGCGGGCGTCGTACATCGTGAGCAGGATCGTCGAGACCTCGAGGCCGGGGTTGAGCTCGGCGGTCACCAGGCCCACCGTGCGCATGAGCTGCCCGAGGCCCTCGAGGGCGTAGTACTCGCACTGGATCGGGATGAGCACCTCGTCGGCGCACACGAGCGCGTTGAGGGTGAGCAGGCCCAGGCTGGGCGGGCAGTCGACGAGCACGTAGTCCAGGCGACCGTGCCGTTGCTCGTGGATCTCCAGATAGCTGCCCAGGGAACGCCGCAGCTTGTGCTCTCGGGCGACCATCGAGACCAGCTCGATCTCGGCCCCGGCGAGGTCGAGGGTCGCGGGCGCGCACCACAGGCCCTCGATGTCGGGAACCGGCACGACCACCTCGTCGAGCGGGCGGCCGTCGATGAGGACGTCGTAGACGCTCGGGACGTCGACGTGATGCTCGACGGCGAGCGCGGTGGAGGCGTTGCCCTGCGGGTCGAGGTCGAGCACGAGCACGGCCAGGCCCTGCAGCGCGAGGGCCGCCGCCAGGTTGACCGTCGAGGTCGTCTTGCCGACGCCGCCCTTCTGGTTGGCGACGGTGATGAGGCGTGTCTTCGTCGGACGGGGCAGGTCCACGCCGAAACGACGGGTGGCGACCTGGACCGCAGCCTCGGCGGCCCGCGCCAGCGGGGTGTCGTCGACGGTCACGGGGTCTCCTCCGGGTGTGCTGTCTGCGCGCGGCCGGACGGGCTGTTACTGCCGGCAGGATCCGGGCGGGCCGTGGGCCAGCCCAGGCCGCCCGAGGGTACGCCGTCCGACCCGGGCCAGCCCAGCCCGGCGGCGACCGGGACCGCGCTCATCGGGCACCCCGGCGTCGTCCGCCGCTCAGCCGCACGATCCGGACCACGGTGGTGGGAGGGTCGACCAGCCCGGTGCCGCAGGTGAGGATCTCCGCGCGACCCCCGCCGACCTTCTCCAGCGCAGCGGCGGAGGCCTCGACCTCGTCGAGCGCGCCGTCGCCCTTGAGCGCGAGCAGCACGCCGCCGACGCGTACCAGGGGCAGCGTGACGCCGGCCAGGCGGTCCAGCGGCGCGACCGCGCGGGCGGTGACGACGTCGACCTCGAGGCGAGCGTCCTCGCCCCGCTCCCGGCGTACCTCCACGCGGTCCCCCAGCGCCAGGGCGTCGACCGCCTCGGAGAGGAAGGTGGCCCGGCGCAGCAGCGGTTCGACGAGGACGACGCGCAGGTCTGGGCGGACGAGGGCGAGCGGCAGGCCGGGCAGCCCGGCGCCCGACCCGACGTCGGCCACCCTCGCGCCCGGGTCGATGAGCTCTTCGAGCACCGCGCAGTTGGCCAGGTGCCGGCTCCACAGCCGGTCGACCTCCCGCGGCCCGATGAGGCCGCGGACCACGCCGTCGGAGCCCAGCAGCCTCGCATAGTGCTGCAGCCCTGCTGCCGCGTGCGGATAGCGCACGCACAGGGCGGTCTCGACCGCGAGGTCGGCCTCGTCGCGGACCGACGCCCCGCTCCCCTCGGTCATCGGAGACCGATCAGGGACGCGGAAGGACGACGACGAAGCGTCGCGGCTCGACGCCCTCGGACTCGCTGCTGGCGCCGGCCGCCGCGACGGCGTCGTGGACGACCTTGCGCTCGAAGGGCGTCATCGGCTCGAGGCGGACCGGCTCACCGCTCTCGGTCGCACGTGTCGCGGCCTCGGTGCCCAGCGCGGTGAGCGCCTGGCGCCGAGCCTCGCGGTGCCCATCGACGTCGAGCATCAGCCGTGAGCGCTCACCGGTCTCGCGCGTGACGGCGAGTCGGGTCAGCTCCTGCAGTGCGTCGAGGACCTCGCCGCGCTCGCCGACCAGGTGCGAGATGTCGCCACCGACGATGCTCACGAGGGCACGATCGCCGTCGACGTCCATGTCGATGTCACCGTCGAGATCGGCGATGTCGAGCAGTGCTTCCAGGTAGTCGGCGGCGACGTCGCCCTCGCGCTCGAGCTGGGCGGACTTGGTTTCACGGGAAACAGGGGCGGCCGTGGGCTGCTCCGAGGTGGGCTCCGTGGCGGTGTTCTCCGAGGCGGTGGGCTCCGTGGCGGTGGTCTCAGTCATCGGTCTCTCGTCCTGGGGTGACGGAGCGCCGAGGTGGCGCTCAGGGTTCGGGGGTCGACGTGGTGTTTCACGGGAAACACGAGGGTCCTGCTACGCCGGGACCGGCGTGCCGTCCTCGCCGGTGTCGTCCTCGTCGGGCTCGTCGGTGGTGCCGGGTTCCTCGCGGGCGGCGTTGCCCTGCGGCGTGCTCGGGCCGCGCTTCTTGCGATCGCTGCGGCTCTGCTTCTTGGGCTGCTCCCGGGGGGCAGGGGGCACGATCGGGGGCGGCGCGGGCGCCTCGGGGTCGACTCCCCCGTTCTGACGGGTCCGTTTCGCCGCCTGCCGCTCCTCCCACGCCCGGTAGGCGGGGGTTCCTGGCTGCGGGTTGTTGCGGATCACGTAGAACTGCTGGCCCATCGACCACAGGTTCGTCGTGAGCCAGTAGATGAGCACGCCGACGGGGAAGTTGATGCCCGTGATCGCGAAGAACAACGGGAAGATGTAGAGCAGGATCTTCTGCTGCTGCACCATCGGGTTGTCGCGCGCGGTGTTCTTGACGATGAGCTGGCGCTGCGTGGTGAACGTGGTGAACGTCATGAGCACGATGAGGATCGCGGTGAGGACCTTGGTCGCCGCCGGGTCCGGGGTGCTCGCCGCCTTGACGAACGTCGCCCACATGGGGACGCCGAAGATCGTCGAGTGATAGGCGGAGTCGACCTGCTCCTGGTTCATGACGCCGTAGGGGATCTGGCCGGCGACCCCGTAGTTGAGCACGCGGAACAGGGCGAAGAAGATGGGCGCCTGCGCCAGGATCGGCAGGCAGCTGGCCAGCGGGTTGGTGCCGGTGTCCTTGTAGAGCGCCATCATCTCCTGGCTCTGGCGCTCGCGGTCTCCGGCGTACTTGGTCTGGATCTCCTTGATCTTGGGCTGCAGGATCTGCAGGTTGCGCTGGCTCTTGATCTGCCGCACGAACAGCGGGATGAGTGCGATGCGGATGACGACGACGAGACCGACGATGGCGAACGCCCAGGACCAGCCGGAGTCGTAGCCGAACGGGATCGAGAACAGCGCATGGAACTGGACGAGGATCCAGCTGACGATGTCCTCGAGCCAGGACAGGGGGTTCCAGCTCACGCGGCACTCCGGTTCGTGGGGTGATCAGGGTCGTGGGGTTCAGGGGAATCGGCCTGCGCGAGCGCCGCCCGGAGGTCGGCGTGGTCCTCGAGGGCCACGTAGGGCTCGGGCCGCCAGGCACCGCGTGGCGGCACCGGGTCGACGCCGCCGGGATTCCACGGGTGGCAGCGGCAGATCCGCGCCACGGCCAGCACGCCGCCCTTGCCCGCGCCGTGCACCGAGACTGCCTGCAGCGCGTAGGACGAGCACGACGGGTAGAAGCGGCAGCGGGGTCCCAGCAGCGGTGACACGGCACGCTGGTAGCCCCGGATCAGGGCGGTCAGAACTGCGCGCAGGGGTCGGCCGAGGACCACGTCGACACCCCGTCGCCCCGCCTTCACGGGATGCACGCCCATCAACGGTCCGTACCTGCGGTGTCCGACGCGAGCTCGCGGCCCCGCAGCACTCGGCGCAGGGCCGCGTCGAGGTCTTCGGCGAGGGCGGCCGACGAGGCGGTTGCCGACGCCGGCAGCGCGCGCACCACGAGCCGTGAACCGGTCGGCAGGTGGGCGAGGCGTGGCGCGACGAGGTGGCGCAGCCGACGCACGACGGCGTGGCGGACCACGGAGTTCCCCACGGCCTTGCTCACGACGAATCCCGCCCTCGGGTCGGGCCCGGGGCGCGATCCTGGTGCGGCGGCAGCGGTGCCGGGGTCGAGGTGCACGACGAGGAGCGGGCGTCCGGCCCGTGCCCCTCGACGCACCGTCTCGGCGAAGTCCTGGCTACGGCGCAGCCGCGCGGTGCTCGGGAGCACAGTCGCGGCGAGCGCGTGTCAGGCCGACAGCTCGGTGCGGCCCTTGCGGCGGCGCGCCGAGAGGATGGACCGGCCGGCACGCGTCCGCATCCGGAGGCGGAAGCCGTGGGTCTTGGCCCGCCGGCGGGTGTTCGGCTGGTAGGTGCGCTTGCTCATCGGTCGGCTCCGAACCGTGGTGGGGGTCAGGCGGGCCTGACCAGGCGTGGGGGACCGGTCACCCGGTCGGGTCGTGCACGTGCGCAGGGCAGCTGGCCGGGATCCGGCCGGCCACCACCGGACGTCGACGCGCAGGGCGTCGACATGCGGCAGGGGCCGCTCCCGTCACGGCAGACGTGAGCGCGTCCACGGTACGGGGCGGGCGCCGGAGGGGTCAAACCGCGTACCCGCGCCGACGCCCGCCTGGACGCAGCGCGGGTCAAACTCGACAGTCTCGACCCCGCTCCCACCCGAGGCACGCAGCGACACGCGGACAAATCGCCGCAGTCGTGGCAGACTCCGCGCGGCTGCCTGTGGACAACCCCTTGACGGGGGTCGTGGGAGCACGGCTACGGTCACGCCACCCGTCCACGGACGGGCACCGTTCAGCACAAGATCATCCGGGCGATCGCGATCGCCGCGCGTGAGCGCACCCGCTCCACACCTGTGGACGAGCGTGTGGACGCGTCGCCGGTACGCCGGCACGAGAACGAGGGGACGCGAGGCGACGTGGCCGACGACCTGGACCTCACGGAGGTGTGGACCCGAGCGCTGGAGTCCCTCGGCGACCAGGGAATGAGCTCGCAGCAGCGCGCCTTCGTCGCCCTGACCCGTCCGCTGGCCATCGTCGAGGACACCGTCCTCATCGCCGCGCCGAACGAGTTCACCAAGGACGTCCTGGAGAGCAAGCTGCGCCCCCTCGTGGTGGAGGCGCTCTCACGCACGCTGGGACGCGACGTCCGGATCGCGGTCACGGTCGACCCGGCGATCGCGCCGGCGCTCGACGACGACGCCACCGACGACCTCGCCGACTCGACGTACGCCGAGCCGGTCGGTACCGGTCCCGGTGCGCCGACCCCCACCATCTCGGGTCCCACGGGCTCGGCCCGCCAGCCGGTCGTCGCGCCGGACCAGCCCCGCCCGGGCACCGGGTCACCCGGCACCCGCGGCGAGGAGAGCAGCCGGCTCAACCCGAAGTACACCTTCGACACCTTCGTCATCGGTTCGAGCAACCGCTTCGCGCATGCAGCGGCGGTCGCCGTCGCCGAGCAGCCGGCGAAGGCCTACAACCCGCTGTTCGTCTATGGCGAGTCCGGTCTGGGCAAGACCCACCTGCTCCACGCCATCGGCCACTACTCGCGCACGCTGTTCGCGGGCCAGAAGGTCCGCTACGTCAGCTCCGAGGAGTTCACCAACGAGTTCATCAACTCGATCCGTGACGACAAGGCGGCCGCTTTCCAGCGCCGGTACAGGGATGTCGACGTCCTTCTCGTCGACGACATCCAGTTCCTCTCGGGCAAGGTGCAGACGCAGGAGGAGTTCTTCCACACGTTCAACACCCTGCACAACGCCAACAAGCAGATCGTCGTCACCAGCGACCTGCCGCCCAAGCAGCTGCAGGACTTCGAGGACCGCATGCGCTCGCGGTTCGAGTGGGGACTCATCACCGACGTCCAGCCCCCGGACCTCGAGACCCGTATCGCGATCCTGCGCAAGAAGTCCGACCAGGAGCGGCTCTCGGCGCCGCCCGAGGTCCTCGAGTTCATCGCGTCGAAGATCTCGACCAACATCCGCGAGCTCGAGGGTGCGCTCATCCGGGTGACGGCGTTCGCGAGCCTCAACCGCCAGCCGGTCGACCTCCCGCTGGCCGAGGTGGTGCTCAAGGACCTCATCACCGACCAGGCCGGCCCGGAGATCACGTCCTCGATCATCATGATGCAGACGGCCGCCTACTTCGGCGTGACGGTCGACGACCTCTGCGGCTCCTCGCGCTCACGGGTCCTCGTCACCGCCCGGCAGATCGCGATGTACCTGTGCCGCGAGCTCACCGACCTCTCGCTGCCCAAGATCGGGCAGGCCTTCGGCGGCCGCGACCACACGACGGTCATGCACGCGGACCGCAAGATCCGCCAGCTCATGGCCGAGCGCCGCTCGCTCTACAACCAGGTCACCGACCTCACGGCCCGCATCAAGAGCACCGCCCGTCAGGCCTAGCGGGGGTCGACTCACCGGGTCGGCTCCGGGCACGCTCACCACGCGCGCACGCGCAGGCAGCCGGCGTGGATCATCCGCTACCGACAGTGATCGACACTCCGGGGTCGGTCACCGGCTGCGTTCACACCCTGGGGATAACCGTGTGGACAACCTCTCCGGCCCGCTGTGGAGGCGGCCGGGGACAACGCCTTCCCGGACACGCGCACCTGTGGACGACGGGGGACGACGGACGCCTCGATCCGCGCCGTCCCCAGCCCGACCCCTGCGCCGCACCCCCTCGTCCACAAGGCCGGGGGAGGACGCCACGCACGACGACCTGCGGGGACGACGGTTGTCCACAGAACGCACAGCCCCTATGACGACAACTTCTCTTCTACTCCGGAGAGCCTCTCAGATCCATCACGCCGGGCTCAGCTGTGGACGGAGGTCTCCGGCCGTCGTACCAGCCCCGTGAGCGGACGCCGCGTCCCCGCCGTAACCGGCGCGGCCGGCCGCCTCGCAGGCGTAGGGTCCGACCTGACACCGGGGTGCGCCCCGGCGTCAGCACACGAACCGGTCCTTCCCCCGGAATCCCCTCCTTCGGGGTGCCGTCTGTCGGAGCGTGGGTGCTCCGTGGAAACATGAGCGCGCGTCCTACGACGGCGTCCATCTGGTGGCGATGAGGAGAGACCGACGTGAAGTTCCGGCTCGAGCGCGATGTCCTCGCCGACGCCGTGGCGTGGGCGGCGCGCACGCTGCCCTCCCGCCCGTCGATGCCCATGCTCGCCGGGCTGCTCGTCGACGCGAGCGGTGACGGGCTCACCTTGTCCAGCTTCGACTACGAGGTGTCCGGACGCGTCGCGGTGCTCGCCGACGTCGACGAGCCGGGTCGGGTTCTCGTGTCGGGTCGGCTGCTGGCCGACATCGCCCGAGCGCTGCCGGGCGCGCCGGTGACCGTGACGTCGGAGGGGAGCAGGGTCGAGGTCCGCTGCGGCCGCTCGTCCTTCACCCTGCCGACCCTCCCGGTCGAGGACTACCCCACCCTCCCGGACATGCCGGGCTCGACGGGCACCGTCCCCGGCGCGACCCTCGCGGCGGCCGTGGCCCAGGTGGCCGTGGCGGCCGGCCGCGACGACACCCTGCCCACGCTGACCGGCATCCGGATCGAGATCGCCGACGCCCAGATCACGCTCGCGGCGACCGATCGATACCGGCTGGCTGTCCGCGAGTTCCCTTGGAGCCCAGAGCATTCCGGGCTCGACACCAATGCACTCGTGCCGGCCCGAACTCTCGCCGACACGGCGAAGTCGCTCGCGCACTGCGACGTCGTGCATCTGGCGCTGTCGGCGTCGGGTGCCGGTGACGGCCTCATCGGGTTCGAGGGCGACGGTCGTCGCACCACGAGCAGGCTGCTCGACGGTGAGTTCCCCAAGTACCGCGCGCTGCTGCCCAGCGAGTCCGCGACCGTCGCGACCGTCGAGACGTCCGCGCTCGTCGATGCCGTCAAGCGGGTCGCCCTCGTCGCCGAGCGCAACACGCCCGTCCGCCTCATGTTCTCCGGCGACGAGGTCGAGCTGCGCGCCGGAGCCGGCGACGAGGCGCAGGCGACCGAGGCCGTCGAGTGCGCGGTCGACGGCGACGCGATCGAGATCGCGTTCAACCCGCAGTACCTCCTCGACGGACTGTCTGCGCTCGACGATGCCACGACGCGACTGTCGTTCACGACGTCGACCCGGCCGGCCGTCCTCACCGGCGGCTCGAGCGACTCGGCCCCGAACTACCGCTACCTGCTCATGCCGGTGCGGCTGTCGGGCTGACCCGTCCACCGTGCACGTCACCGCCCTGTCGCTCACCGACTTCCGCTGCTACCCGCAGGCCGACGTCGAGCTCGGCGCGGGCGTCACGTCCTTCGTCGGGTCCAACGGGCAGGGCAAGACCAACCTGGTCGAGGCGCTCGGCTACGTCGCCACCCTCGGCAGCCACCGGGTCAGCACCGACGCGCCCCTCGTGCGGTTCGGCACCGAGCGAGCACTCGTGCGGGTGCAGGTGGCGCGCGAGGACCGCGCCACCCTCGTCGAGATCGAGATCAACCCGGGGCGGGCCAACCGCGCCCGGATCAACCGCTCGCCGGTGCCCCGGCCCCGCGAGGTCCTCGGGCTGCTGCGCACCGTCCTGTTCGCACCCGAGGACCTCGCCCTCGTCAAGGGCGACCCCAGCGAGCGTCGTCGGTTCCTCGACGAGCTTCTCGTGGCGCGCACCCCGCGGCTGGCCGGCGTGCGCGCCGACTACGACCGCGTGCTCAAGCAGCGCAACGCGCTGCTGAAGTCGGCGTCCGCGGCGCGACGCGGTGGCTCGGGCGCCGGGGACGTGCTGCGCACCCTCGAGGTCTGGGACACCCACCTGGCGTCGGTCGGTGGTGAGCTGCTCGCCGCGCGCATCGATCTGGTGGCCTCGCTCGCGCCGCTCGTCGACAAGGCCTACGACACCGTCAGCTCCGGAGCGGGACCCGCGTCGATCGAGTACGTCGCGTCGCTCGGTCCCGACGTCGAGCTCGCGTCCGATCGCACACTGCTGACCGAGGCGATCCTCGCCGCGCTGGAGCGACGTCGTCGCGACGAGCTCGATCGCGGGGTGTCCCTGGTCGGACCACACCGTGACGACCTGCTGCTCAAGCTCGGACCGGCACCCGCGAAAGGCTATGCGTCACACGGAGAATCGTGGTCGTACGCACTCGCCCTGCGACTGGCGTCGTACGACCTCTTGCGCTCGGACGGCACAGCGGGCGGCGAGCCCGTGCTCGTGCTCGACGACGTGTTCGCCGAGCTCGACGTCGCCCGCCGGCAGCGGCTTGCCGACCTCGTCGCAAGCGCCGAGCAGGTGCTCGTCACGGCCGCGGTCGAGGCCGACGTCCCCGACCAGCTGATCGGACGCCGGCTGCACGTCATGGCGGGGACGGTGTCGCGTGACTGACCGTCCCGAGCGCGACGAGGTGACCGAGGGCGGCACCGACGCGCCGGTCGACGACGCCATCGCGGCGATGAGCGGGGCCGATGCGGCCAAGGAGGCTCTCGCCCGGGCGCGGGCCGCGGCCGCGGCGGCACCGATGAGCCGTTCGGGAGCACGACCGACCACCGGGTCGACCGCACGCAGCGGAGCACGCTCCGACGACCGCGACCCACAGCTGCTCGGCACGTCGGTCGACCGGATGCTGCGCGACCGCGGGTGGACCGAGTCGGCGGCGGTCGGTGGGCTCACCGGGCGCTGGGCGGAGATCGTGGGGGCCGACGTGGCCGAGCACGTCCGACCGGAGACCTTCGAGCAGGCGCCGGACGGTCGGGGTCTCATGCTCGTGCTCAGAGCCGACTCCAGCGCGTGGGCCACGACGCTGACGTTCATGCTCCCGCAGGTGCGGGCGCGGATCGACGCCGAGCTGGGCACCGGCGTCGTCCGCGACATCAGCATCCTGGGTCCCGCAGCCCCGTCGTGGAAGCACGGCCGGCTGGCCGCCCCGGGTCGCGGGCCCCGCGACACCTACGGGTGAGCGTCGCGCTCGACGGCCTTGTCCTCGCGGCCGGAAGGGCGCGCAGGGGTGCCGCCCGCGGTTGACGCGGCGTGAGGGCTTTTCTGCCGGTCGTGAACCCCACCGACATATCCCCAGTCACGAGCGGCCGGATGACGCCGTCGTGGGTCCCCTGACGCTAGACTGAGAGCCACTTCTCCGGGGTCCCCGCACATGGGGAACCACCCCCCGGAACCGACCCGGCCCGCCCGTCACACAGCGGCGGCCCCTGGCCGGGCGATGGCAGGAGGAACACCCACCCGTGTCCTACGACGCGAGCAACATCACCGTCCTGGAAGGTCTCGACGCGGTCCGCAAGCGCCCCGGCATGTACATCGGCTCCACCGGGGAGCGCGGCCTGCACCACCTGGTCTACGAGGTGGTCGACAACTCCGTCGACGAGGCGCTCGCCGGCTACTGCGACACCATCACCGTGACGCTGCTGGCCGACGGCGGGGTCCGCGTCGTCGACAACGGCCGCGGCATCCCCGTCGGCATCGTCGAGAGCGAGGGCAAGCCGGCCGTCGAGGTCGTGCTCACCGTGCTGCACGCCGGCGGCAAGTTCGGCGGCGGGGGCTACGCGGTGTCGGGCGGTCTGCACGGGGTCGGCGTCTCCGTCGTCAACGCGCTCTCGAGACACCTCGAGGTCGTCGTGCGCACCGACGGCTTCGTGCACCGGCAGTCCTACGACCTCGGCGTCCCGACGGCGCCGCTGTCCCGCGACGAGGCGACCGACGAGACCGGTACCACCGTCCTCTTCTGGGCCGACGGCGACATCTTCGAGACCACGCACTACGACTTCACGACGCTCGCGCGCCGATTCCAGGAGATGGCCTTCCTCAACAAGGGCCTGACCCTCACCCTCATCGACGAGCGCACTCCGCTCTCACCCGACGACGACACCGAGATCCCCGACGAGGCACCTCTGCGCGAGGTGAGCTACCACTACGAAGGTGGCATCGCCGACTTCGTCAAGCACCTCAACGCCACCAAGGGTCCGGCGCACCAGCACGTGATCCACGTGGAGAACGAGGACACCGAGCGGCTGATCTCGGCCGAGGTCGCGCTGCAGTGGAACTCCGGCTACTCCGAGTCGGTCTACACCTTCGCCAACACGATCAACACGACCGAGGGCGGCACCCACGAGGAGGGCTTCCGTGCCGCGCTGACGACGCTCGTCAACAAGTTCGCCCGCGAGTGGAACATCCTCAAGGAGAAGGACGTCAACCTCTCCGGCGAGGACATCCGTGAGGGCCTCGTCGCGATCGTGTCGGTCAAGCTCGGCGAGCCGCAGTTCGAGGGCCAGACCAAGGCCAAGCTCGGCAACACCGAGGCGAAGACGTTCGTGCAGAAGCTGGTCAACGACCAGCTCGGTGCCTGGTTCGAGGCCAACCCCGCGGAGGGCAAGGAGATCGCCCGCAAGTCCGTGCAGGCGGCGTCCGCACGCATCGCGGCGCGCAAGGCGCGAGACCTCGCCCGCAACCGCAAGGGCCTCATGGGCGGCGCCGGCCTTCCCGGCAAGCTCATCGACTGCTCGTCCACCAACCCCGACGAGTGCGAGGTCTTCATCGTCGAGGGCGACTCGGCCGGCGGCTCTGCTCGCAGCGGCCGCGACCCGCGCACGCAGGCGATCCTCCCGATCCGCGGCAAGATCCTCAACGTCGAGAAGGCGCGCATCGACCGCGTGCTGCAGAACAACGAGGTGCAGGCGCTCATCTCGGCCTTCGGCACCGGCGTCCACGACGACTTCGACATCGAGAAGCTGCGCTACAACAAGATCGTCCTCATGGCCGACGCCGACGTCGACGGCCAGCACATCACGACGCTGCTGCTCACCCTGCTGTTCCGGTTCATGAAGCCGCTCGTCGAGCGCGGTCACGTCTACCTCTCCCAGCCGCCGCTCTACAAGATCAAGTGGCAGCGCGAGGAGCCGGGATACGCCTACTCCGACCGCGAGCGCGACGGGGTGATCGCCGCGGGTATCGAGGCCGGGAAGAAGCTGCCGAAGGACGAGGCGGTGCAGCGCTACAAGGGCCTCGGGGAGATGAACGCCGACGAGCTGTGGGAGACCACGATGGATCCCGACCGCCGGGTACTGCTCCAGGTGACCATCGACGACGCGGCCCAGGCCGACGAGATGTTCAGCGTGCTCATGGGCGAGGACGTCGAGAGTCGTCGTGCCTTCATCCAGCGCAACGCGCGCGACATCCGCTTCCTGGACATCTGAGTGCGCCCGGGCGTCTCGGACGCCCCCACCCGCTGACCGTCGTACCCCGAGAAGGACTGCACAGTGCCTGACGACATCGACACCACGACCCCCTCCGCCGAGTTCAACCCGCGCATCGAGGCGGTCGACCTGCAGGTCGAGATGCAGCGGTCCTACATGGACTACGCGATGTCGGTCATCGTGTCGCGTGCGCTGCCCGACGTGCGCGACGGGCTCAAGCCCGTGCACCGCCGCGTGCTCTACGCGATGTTCGACGGCGGCTACCGTCCCGATCGCGGGTTCTCCAAGTGCGCGCGCATCGTCGGCGACGTCATGGGCAACTACCACCCGCACGGCGACTCCTCGATCTACGACACCCTCGTGCGTCTCTCGCAGCCGTGGGCGCTGCGCTACCCGCTGGTGCAGGGGCAGGGCAACTTCGGCTCGCCGGGCAACGACCCTGCAGCGGCGATGCGCTACACCGAGGCACGCATGGCACCCCTCGCCATGGAGATGGTGCGCGACATCGACGAGGACACCGTCGACTTCACGCCCAACTACGACGGGCGCACCCAGGAGCCGGTGATCCTGCCCAGCCGGTTCCCCAACCTGCTGGTCAACGGCAGCGCGGGCATCGCGGTCGGCATGGCCACCAACATCCCGCCGCACAACCTCGGCGAGGTGGCCGACGCCGCGCAGTGGGCGCTGGCCCACCCGGAGGCCTCGCGCGAGGAGATGCTCGCCGCGTTCCTCGAGCGGGTGAAGGGCCCGGACTTCCCCACGGGCGGTCTCATCGTGGGGCGCAAGGGGATCGAGGACGCCTACCGCACCGGGCGCGGGTCGGTCATGATGCGCGCGGTCGTCGAGGTGCAGGAGGACAGCCGCGGTCGCGCGATGCTCGTCGTCACCGAGCTGCCCTACCAGGTCAACCCGGACAACCTGCTCCTGCGTATCGCCGAGCTCGCCAACGACGGCAAGATCGCCGGCATCTCCGACGTGCGTGACGACTCCTCGTCGCGCACCGGCATGCGGCTGGTCATCGAGCTCAAGCGCGACGCCGTCGCGAAGGTGGTGCTCAACAACCTCTTCAAGCACACGGCCCTGCAGGACAACTTCTCCTGCAACATGATCGCGCTCGTCGACGGCGTGCCGCGCACCCTGACCCTCGACGGCTTCGTCCGGCACTGGATCACCCACCAGATCGAGGTCATCGTCCGCCGCACGCGCTACCGCCTGCGCAAGGCGGAGGAGCGCGCGCACATCCTGCTCGGCTACCTCAAGGCGCTGGACGCCCTCGACGAGGTGATCGCGCTCATCCGCGCGAGCGCCACCGTCGACGACGCGCGCACGGGCCTCATGACGCTGCTCGACGTCGACGAGCTGCAGGCCACCGCCATCCTCGACATGCAGCTGCGTCGTCTGGCTGCCCTCGAGCGGCAGAAGATCATCGACGAGTACGACGACCTGCAGACCAAGATCGCCGACTACAACGACATCCTCAGCAACGAGCCGCGACAGCGCTCCATCGTGAGCGACGAGCTCGCGGAGATCACCGCGAAGTACGCCGACCAGCGGCGCAGCACGATCATCCCCTGGGACGGCGAGGTCACCGACGAGGACCTCATCGCCGAGGAGGACGTCGTCGTGACGATCACCCGCGGCGGTTACGCCAAGCGCACGCGCACCGACCTCTACCGCGCGCAGCGCCGCGGCGGCAAGGGAGTGCGCGGCGCATCGCTGCGCAGCGACGACGTCGTCGAGCACTTCTTCGTCACGACCACGCACCACTACCTCCTGTTCTTCACGAACAAGGGACGCGTCTACCGGGCGAAGGCCTACGAGCTCCCCGACACCGGACGCGACGCCCGGGGTCAGCACGTGGCCAACCTCCTCGCGTTCCAGCCGGAGGAGGAGATCGCCCAGGTCCTCGACATCCGCGACTACGAGCAGGCTCCCTACCTCGTGCTCGCGACACGCGAGGGCATGGTCAAGAAGACCCGCCTGGACGAGTTCGACTCCAACCGCTCCGGTGGCGTCATCGCGATCAACCTCCGCGACGACGACGAGCTCATCAGCGCGCAGCTCGTCGACGAGGACGCCGACCTCCTGCTCGTCTCGAGGAAGGGCATGTCGGCACGGTTCCGCGCCGACGACGCGACGCTGCGACCGATGGGCCGGGCGACGTCGGGAGTCATCGGCATGCGGTTCCGTGAGGGCGACGAGCTCCTGGCGATGGACACCGTCGTGCCCGGGTCCTACGTCGTGACCGTCACCGACGGCGGCTTCGCCAAGCGCACCCCGGTCGACGACTGGACGACCAAGGGACGTGGCATCTACGGCGTGCGCGCGATGAAGCTGGTCGAGGAGCGCGGCTCGCTCGTCGGTGCCCTGGTCGCGGCGGAGGACGACGAGGTCTACGCCATCGCTGCCGACGGCGTCGTCATCCGCACGCGGGTCTCGGAGATCCGCGCCACCGGTCGCGACACCATGGGCGTCTCGCTCATGAACGTCGGTGACGACAACGCGATCGTGGCCGTCGCGCGGGGCGAGGCCGGCGACGACGAGGACGACGACGACCTCGACCTCGACGCGCCGGACACCGACGGCGTCGTGCTCGCGGGTGACGACACCGCCGGTGCCGACCCCGCTGCGGGCGCGGTGGACGCCGCCGCGTCGGTTACCGTGGAACCCGATACCGCCGACGTCACCGACGCCGACGACTCGGACCAGGGCTAAGGAGCGACACCGGTGGACACGGCCGACTCGCCGCCGCGCCCCTCGACCGAAGGGTCGGGAGGGCGGCCCGAGTCCGACCCGACGACCGGTTCGGACGCGGGAGCGTCGCGGGCTGCGTCCCCGGCCCCGACGAGCGCCAAGGGGCCCAAGGCGGCCGGGCCCAAGCCCGCCACGAAGCCGGCCGGCAAGCCCGCGGCTCGGCCCGCCGGCAAGGCGACGACGCCGCCGGCCACCAAGGCCGCCCCGTCGAGTACGCCGGCACCCGACGCGGCGCCGGTGTCCTCGAACGGCACGTCGACGGTCCGGGGCTCGGGCGCTGCGCCCGTCGCGGTCGCCGCGTCCGCCCCCCTCGTGCGGGCCGGCCAGACGGCGCCGCAGCCGGTGGCGACCGCGCCGATCGCCGAGGCACCCCCGCGCACGGCTCCCGTGGCGGCCACGCGACCGATCGGTCCGCGCCGCGCGCGCCTGCTCGTCACCCGCCTCGACCCGTGGTCGGTGATGAAGACGGCGTTCATGCTGTCGGTCTCGGTCGCCGTCGTCCTGCTCGTCGCCACCGCGCTCCTGTGGTGGACCCTCAGCGTCACCGGCGTGTTCGACACGATCGGCCGCACCGTCGATGACATCGCGGGGTCCGCGTCGTCCGCCTTCGACTTCCTGTCGCTCGTGAGCTTCAGCCGGGTGATGGGCGTGGCGCTCGTGCTCTCGGCGGTCGAGATCGTGCTCGTGTCGGCGCTGACGACGCTGTTCGCCTTCCTCTACAACCTCTCCGTCGGGCTCACCGGCGGTCTCGAGGTCACCCTGTCCGAGGACGCCTGACGCTCGTCCCGAGCGGTCGGAGGCGGTTTGGGCGGCCGCTGCCGACTGGGGTAGCCTTCTCCGGCACGCGCGGGCCTATAGCTCAGACGGTTAGAGCGCTGCCCTGATAAGGCAGAGGTCACTGGTTCAAGTCCAGTTAGGCCCACCACTCCGCCCTACCTGCCGGGAGGCCCCCACCATGAAGAAGCTCCTGCTCCTCGTCGCGCTGGCTGCGGTCGGCTACGTCGTCTACCAGCAGGTCGCGGCATCACGCGCCGAGCAGGACCTCTGGACCGAAGCGACCTCCGCACCCGACCTGCGCTGAATCCGGCGTCGGGGCATCCCGATCCGGGGGCTTAGCTCAGCTGGTAGAGCGCTGCCTTTGCAAGGCAGAAGTCAGGGGTTCGAGTCCCCTAGCCTCCACCCTCCCCCGGTGGCGGCCGCTGGCGCTGCCCGGCCCGTCCGACCTGTGCCGTGGCATGCGAGGATTCCGTCGTGACCACCTACGCGACCCTGCACACCAACCACGGCGACATCCGCATCGAGCTGTTCCCGAACCACGCCCCCAAGACCGTGCGCAACTTCGTCGGTCTCGCGGACGGGTCGCAGGAATGGTCCGACCCGCGTACCGGCTCAAAGCAGAGCACCCCGCTCTACAACGGCGTGACGTTCCACCGGGTGATCTCCGGCTTCATGATCCAGGGCGGCGACCCCCTCGGCACCGGAACGGGCGGCCCCGGCTACAAGTTCGCCGACGAGTTCCACCCCGAGCTCGGGTTCGACCGTCCCTACCTCCTCGCGATGGCGAACGCCGGGCCCGGTACCAACGGGTCGCAGTTCTTCGTCACGGTGTCGGCGACCCCGTGGCTCACCAACAAGCACACGATCTTCGGCGAGGTGGCCGACGCCGAGAGCCGCGGCGTCGTCGACGCGATCGCCGCCGTGCCCGTCGGCGCGCAGGACCGTCCCAAGGACGCCGTCGTCATCGAGAGCATCACGGTCGAGAGTGTCGACGCCTGAGCCTGTCGCACCCCCGGAGGTGCCGGTCTGCTACCGGCACCCCGGCCGCGAGACCTACATCCGGTGCAACCGCTGCGAACGCCCGATCTGCCCGGACTGCATGACGAGCGCGGCGGTCGGGTTCCAGTGCCCCGAGTGCGTCGCCGAGGGCAAGGCGTCGGTGCCGCCGACCCGCAGCGTCCTGGGCGCGAAGGTTCCGTCGCGCCCCTATGTCACGTTCACCCTCATCGCGCTCAACGTGCTCGCGTTCGGCTACGAGTACCTCGTCGGCGTCGGTCGGGCGAGCGCCGACTGGGCGATGGCACCGGCGTACGTCGCCATCTTCAACGAGTACTACCGCCTGTTCACGTCGATGTTCCTGCACTACGGGCTGCTGCACATCGGCTTCAACATGCTGGTGCTGTTCATGCTCGGGCCGACGCTGGAGAGCACGCTGGGCCGGGTGCGCTTCACGGCGCTCTACGTCGTGGCCGGGCTCGGCGGGGCCGTGGCGTCGTTCTGGTTCTCCGACCCGCTCGTGCAGGCCGGCGGCGCGAGCGGTGCCATCTTCGGGCTCATGGGCGCCTACGTCGTCGTCGGACGCCGGCTGCGCCAGGACATCTCGCAGGTCGTGAGCCTGATCGTGCTCAACATCGCGCTGGGATTCGTCATCCCGAGCACCGACTGGCGGGCGCACGTGGGCGGACTGATCACGGGGGCCGCGGTCGGCGCCGTCATGGCGTTCGCCCCGCCGCGCCAGCGGGTGCTCGTGCAGGTGCTGGGCGTGCTCGCGATCGTGGTCGTGCTGGCCGTGCTGGTGGTCGTCCGCGACCAGGCGCTCACGGCACAGCTCGTCGACGCCGGGATCGCTCCGCCCCAGGTGGGTGCCTGAGGCCCCTTCGCGCGGGCCTTACCGGCGAGTAACATCGGTGGCGGCGGGCCGCGTGGCCCCCGTCGTCCCGAGGAGATCTCCGTGAGTGAGCGCGACGCTGTCATCGTCGGTGCCGTCCGCACGCCGGTGGGCGTGGGCAAGCCCGGCAAGTCCCTGTCCGGCGTGCACCCCGGCGACCTGTCCGCCCTGGTGCTCGACGCGCTCGTCGCGCGCACCGGCGTCGACAGCGCGCTCGTCGACGACGTGATCTGGGGGTGCGTCTCGCAGGTCGGCGAGCAGGGCGTCAACATCGGCCGCAACGCCGCCCTCGCGGCCGGCTTCCCGGAGACCGTCCCCGGCACGACGGTCGACCGGCAGTGCGGCTCGAGCCAGCAGGCCGTGACCTTCGCGGCGGCCGGTCTCGTGGCCGGTCACTACGACCTCGTGGTCGCCGGCGGCGTCGAGTCCATGTCGCGTGTGCCGATGTTCTCGAACATGGTCGGGGGCGACGGCCCGTTCCCGCCGAAGATGCTTGCTCGATACGACAACTCCCTTGTGCCCCAAGGAATCTCCGCGGAGATGATCGCGTCGAAGTGGGGACTCTCGCGCCAGCAGCTCGACGAGATCGCCCTCGCCTCGCACGAGCGCGCGGCGGCAGCCACGGACGCCGGCCACTTCGCCGAGGAGATCGTGCCGGTCGGTGAGGTCAGCGTCGACGAGGGCATCCGACGTGAGTCGACCCTCGAGAAGCTCGGCTCGCTGCGGGCCGCCTTCCGGGAGGACGGCGTGGTGACCGCCGGCAACGCCAGCCAGATCAGCGACGGTTCCGCGGCCCTCCTGCTCACGACGTCGGCGAAGGCCCGAGAGCTCGGTCTGGCGCCGCTGGCACGGGTGCACACCGTCGCCCTCGCGGGCGTCGACCCGGTCATGATGCTCACCGGACCGATCCCGGCCACGGCCAAGGCCCTGGAGCGTTCCGGCCTCGCGCTGTCCGACATCGCCACGTTCGAGGTCAACGAGGCCTTCGCGTCGGTGCTGGGCGCGTGGTACGCGGAGACCGGAGCCGACCCGGCCCGGACCAACCCGTCGGGCGGCGCCATCGCGCTCGGCCACCCCCTCGGCGCCTCCGGCGCGCGCCTCATGACGACGATGGTCCATCGCATGCGTCGCGAAGGTCATCGCTACGGGCTGCAGACCATGTGCGAGGGCGGCGGGATGGCCAACGCGACCATCCTGGAGCTCCTCTAGCAGCCACGACGCACGGACGCGCCCCGGCCTGCGGTCGGGGGCTGCCGTCCTGGCGCTGCTCGGCTACCCACAGGGCCGCCCTGGGGCGGAGGACCAGTTATCCACAGGTGTGTCCACACCTGGGGACGAATCACACGCGTGTAAGTAGCCCGCTCGGACACCGGAGCTGGCCCGGGTCGGTCAGCGCCAGCGGGTCGACATCCCGAACCCGACGCCGATGAAGCCGAAACCGACGAGCACGTTCAGCCAGCCGAGCTGCTTCATCACCGGCAGGTCGGCGCCCGCGATGTAGTACAGGACGATCCAGAGCAGGCCGAACACGAAGAACCCGACCATGAGCGGCGCCCACCAGGCGCGCGAGCCGTACCGCTCCCGCTCGGGCGCCGTGGGCGGGGGTGTGTAGACCTGCTTCTTGCGACCCCGGGACTCGGGCACGGTCGACCCCTTCGAGAGGCTGCGGTACGTCGGTCGCGACCGGTGACCGGCCGCGCACCGGTCGAGAGTGCGACCGGTGGCGCCTAGCGTACCGAGCGCGACGCCGGGATTCGTCCGCCAGGCGCGGGCCTACCCCGAACAGGCCCCGACTGGTGTCCGTGCCGCCCGATGGCGAGGACCGGCGTGCGGGCGCTTACCGTGGTGCGGTGAGCCGCGGACCCGTCCTTCCCGACGAGTGCGGTGCCCCGTGACCGACGTCGAGACGGCGGTCCCCACGGCACCGCGCGAGACCTGGCGCACCGTCGCGCGCGGGTTCGGCGAGGTGCTCATCACGCTCGGCGCCCTGCTGCTCCTGCTGTGCGTCTACCAGCTGTGGTGGACCAACATCGAGAGCGCGGCCGCCATCGCCGTGAGCCGCGACGAGATCGTGCACGGCTGGCAGACGCCGGTCGACGCGGCGACGCCGGACGCCAGCCCCACGCCCCTCGCGGAACCGGCGTACGGCAAGGGTTTCGGGCTGCTCTACATCCCGCGGCTGCGGGACAAGGTCTGGGGCCTGCCGATCAGCCAGGGCACCGGCAAGGACGTGCTCGCGCGCGGGGCAGGCCACTACGTCGGCACCGCGATGCCCGGCGGCGTGGGCAACTTCTCGATCGCCGCGCACCGCTCGACCCACGACGAGCCGTTCGCGAACTTCCCGGACCTGCAGGCCGGCGACAAGGTCTACGTCCGGACCCAGCAGTGGTGGTACGTCTACACGCTGCGCAAGGACGACTCGACCCTGAGCCCGACCGACGTCTGGGTCGTCGACCCGGTGCCGGGCTCGCCGGGTGCCACACCCACCCAGAAGCTGCTCACGATGACGACCTGCACCCCGCGCTACGGCTCGACGGGCCGCTGGGCGTGGTGGGGCGAGCTCACCGCCTACACCCCCGCGACCGACCCGCCCCCCGACGGCATCGACATCACGCCGTGAGCCGCCGCCGACGCCCGATCCGCCTGCCCTGACGAACCCGAACCCGAGGACCCCTGCGTGTACGCCTGGATCTGGCGCAAGCTGCCCGGCCCCACCGCGCTCAAGACCGTGGAGGCGCTGGTGCTGCTCGTCGTGGTCGTCCTCGTGCTCTTCGTCGTGGTGTTCCCGTGGCTCGAGCCCCGGCTGCCGTTCAACGACGTCACCATCACCGACTCCCCGAGCGCGAGCACGTCCACCGGCACGTGAGCAATGCCGTGGCGGGACACCCGGTGCGGTGAGCCATGATGGGCGGGTGAGCGCCCGGATCCTCGTCGTCGACAACTACGACTCGTTCGTCTTCAACATCGTCCAGTACCTCGCCCAGCTCGGCGCCGAGGTCGACGTGCGACGCAACGACGCCGTGACGCCCGACGAGGGGCGCGGCTACGACGGCGTCCTGCTCTCGCCCGGTCCGGGCACGCCGGCGGACGCAGGCGTGTGCCTCGACATGGTGCGAGCCCTTGCCGGCGTCGTCCCGGTCTTCGGCGTCTGCCTCGGGCACCAGGCGATCGGCGAGGCGTACGGCGCCGTCGTCGTGCGAGCGCCCGAGCTGCTGCACGGCAAGACCAGCCAGGTGCACCACCACGGCGGCGGCGTGCTCGCCGGCCTGCCCGACCCGTTCACCGCGACGCGCTACCACTCGCTGGCGATCGACCCCGCGACCGTGCCGGACGAGCTCGAGGTGACGGCACGCACCGACTCCGGCGTGATCATGGCGGTGCGCCACCGGACCCTGGCCGTCGAGGGCGTGCAGTTCCACCCGGAGAGCGTCCTCACCGAGGGCGGGCACCTCATGCTCGCGAACTGGCTCGGCGTGTGCGGCGATCCCGGTGCGGTGGCGCGCAGCGAGGGCCTGGCCCCCGTCGTCGCCGGCTGACCGTCGACGAGCGCCTCCCCCGCGGCCGACTCGCCTAGGTCACCGTCGGCGTGGGCGTGGGTGTCGGCGTGGGTGTCGGTGTCGGGGTGGGCGTCGGCGGGGCGGTGGCGATCGTGATCGTCACGAGCGTGCCCTTGACCGCGGTGGTGCCACCCTTGGGCGACTGGGCGAGGACCGATCCGGCCTTCGCGGTGCCGTCCTCCTGCTTGACGACGTTGACCTCGAAGCCGGCGTTGGTGAGGTCGCTGCGTGCCTGCGCCTCGCTCTCGCCGGTGACGTCCGGAACGGCCACCTTGCCGCTCGACACCGAGATGTCGACGGGGGTGCCCGAGTCGACCTGCGTCTGAGCCGGTGTGCCCTGCGCGATGACCACGCCCGCGGGCTGGTCGGAGTCCACCTGCGCGACCTTGCCGAGGGTGAGGTTGGCGTCGACGAGCGCGGCACGCGCCGCGTCCGGGGACGTGAGGCCGACCAGCTGCGGGACGGTCGCCTGGTCCTTGCCGGTCGACACCGTGATGTCGACGCGCGAACCCTTGGCGGACTGCTCTCCCGCAGGTGGCGTCTGCGCGATGACGGCGTCCTTGGGGACGGTCGCCGACGACTGTGGTGTCTGGTTGCCGAGCACGAGACCCTGTGAGATCAGGGCGTTCTGCGCCTGCGGCACGGTCAGGCCGGTGAGGTTGGGCACCGTGACCTGCTCGACGGACGGCGTCCCGAAGATCGCCCGTCCCACGAGCAGGGTGGCGATCGCGACACCGAGGACGCCGAGCGTCAGCAGCACCCAGAACGCCGGGCTGCGACCGGAGGACGCCTCGTCGTCAGCGCCGGCCACCGCGACGGCGGTGAGCGGCGTGAGCACCTGCGTCTCGCTGCCCGGGATGCCGACGACCGGCACGGGCGCGGTGATCGGCAGTCCCGCGATGGCGCGGTCGACGTCGGCCCGCATCTCCGCGGCCGTCTGGTAGCGGTCGGCGGGGTTCTTGGCGAGCGCCGTCATGACGATCGTGTCGATCTGCGGGTTGACCGCCGGGTCGAGCTGCGACGGGGACACCGCCGTCTCGCTCACGTGCTGGTAGGCGATCGACACCGGCGAGTCGCCGGTGAAGGGCGGCCGTCCGGTGAGCAGCTCGTAGACCAGGCAGCCGGTGGAGTAGAGGTCGCTGCGGCTGTCGACGACCTCGCCGCGCGCCTGCTCCGGGCTCAGGTAGTGCGCCGTACCGAGGACGGCCGACTGCTGCGTCATCGTCTGACCCGCGTCGGCGATGGCGCGTGCGATGCCGAAGTCCATGACCTTGACGTCGCCACCGCGGGTGAGCATCACGTTGGCCGGCTTGATGTCGCGGTGGATGATCCCGTGCCGGTGGCTGTAGTCGAGCGCCGCGAGCACGCCGCTCGTGATCTCGAGGGCTCGCTCGGGCAGCAGCCGGCGCCCGCTCGCGAGGAGCTGGCGCAACGTCATGCCGTCGACGTACTCCATGACGATGTAGGGCACGACGGTGCCGTTGCCCTCGGCGTCGCCGAGGACGTCCTCGCCCGTGTCGTAGACGGCGACGATGTTGGGGTGGTTGAGCGACGCCGCGCTCTGGGCCTCGCGACGGAAGCGCGCCTGGAAGCTCGGGTCCCGCGCGAGGTCCGGGCGCAGGATCTTGACGGCGACGCGACGCTGCAGGCGCAGGTCGTGGCCCTCGAAGACCTCGGCCATGCCACCGCGGCCGATGACCTCGCCGAGCTCGTAGCGCTCGCCCAGCCGCCGGATGTCCTCGCTCACCGTTCCTCCTCATGTCGCAGCGCCGTCGAACGGTCCTGCGTCTCGGGCATCATCGTCTCAGCACCGCTTCCATGACAGCCTTCGCGATCGGCGCAGCGAGCCGGTTCCCGCTGATCTCGGCGGCGCCGCCGCCGTTCTGCAGCACGACCGCGACCGCCACGGACGCCTCACCGGGCACTCCCGCGGGCGCCACGCCGACGAACCAGGCGTGCGGCGGCTGACCCGGCGCGGTCTGCGCGGTGCCGGTCTTGCCGCCGACCACGACACCGGGGATGCGTGCGTTGGATCCCGTGCCCTGCTCGACGACGCCGACCATCATCCCTAGCTCGGCGGCGGCGTTCGCCGGTGTCATCGCCTGGGAGAAGGCCCGGGGCTCGGCGTTCTGCAGCACCTCGAGCTCGGGCGACAGGGTCTGCGACACGAGGTAGGGGTACATCACCTGACCGTTGTCGGCGATGCCCGCACCGACCATGGCCATCTGCAGCGCGGTGGCCGTGACGTCGAACTGGCCGATCGCGCTCATCGCCGTCTGCGGCAGGTCCGGGTCGACCGGGAACCGGCTGGTCGCCGCGCGCAGCGGGATCTCGAAGGACGTGCCCCAGCCGAACTTCTCCGCCTGGGTACGCAGGGCGTCCGCCCCGAGGTCGAGCCCGATCGACGCGAACGCCGTGTTGCACGAGACCGCGAGCGCGTTGGCGAGCGTGGTCTTGCTGTCCGGACCGCAGGCGCTGCCCGACCAGTTGCGCAGCTCCTTGGTCGTGTTCGGCAGCTTGAGCGACGCGGGTCCGGGGACCACTGTGGTCGGCGTGTACCTGCCGGACTCGAGCGCCGCCGCCGCGGTCACCAGCTTGAACGTCGACCCCGGCGGGAGCGCCATCACCAACGGGCGGTTGAGCAGCGGCTGCGCGGGGTCGGCGGAGTAGGCGTCGTACGCCGCGCGGATCTTCGCCGGCTGGTGGCTCGAGAGCACGTTGGGGTCGAAGGACGGCGACGACGCCAGCGCGAGGATCGCGCCGGTGCGCGGGTCGATCGCCACGACGGCCCCGGTACGTCCGGCGAGACCGTCGTAGGCCGCCTTCTGGGCCGCGGGATCGAGCGTGAGCCTGACGGCGCCGCCCTTGACGCCGCGTCCGGCGAACAGCTGCTGGACGCGGTCGATGAACAGGCGGTCGTCGGACCCGGACAGCACGGCGTTCTCGTAGCGCTCGATGCCCGAGGGCCCGTAGACGATGGAGTAGTAGCCGGTGGCGGGTGCGTAGAGCGGACCACGGGCGTACTGGCGCAGGTACTTCAGCTGGTCGTCGGTGGGGATCGACGACGCGATCGCCGTCGATCCCAGCAGGATCGGCCCACGCTGGCGGGAGTACTCCTCGAGCAGGATCCTGCTGTTCGCCGGACGCGTGCGGACGCTCGGCGCCTTGTAGTACTGCAGGTAGGTCAGGTTGACGAGCATCGCGAGGAACAGCAGCGCGATGACGACGCTGAGCCGTCGGATCGACCGGATCACCGTGCCACGACCTGGGTCGGTGCGTCGGCGAGCATCGGCACGATCTGGTCCGGACGTCGGGCGGCGTCGCTGATCCGCACGAGAAGGCCGATCGCGATCCAGTTCGCGACCAGCGAGGAGCCGCCCTGGGCCAGGAACGGCGTGGTGAGACCGGTGAGCGGGATGAGGCGGCTCACACCGCCGACGACCACGAACACCTGGAGCGCCATCGAGATCGCGAGGCCCGCGGCGAGGAGGGTGCCGAAGACGTCCCGGCACGCGATCGCCGTGCGCAGGCCGCGCTCGACGATGACGCCGTACAGCACGAGGATCGCCATCAGCCCGATGAGCCCGAGCTCCTCGCCGAACGCCGCGACGATGAAGTCGCTCTTGGCGAAGGGCACGAGCTGGGGGAAGCCCTGACCCAGACCCGATCCGAACATGCCCCCGCTGGCGAAGCCGTAGAGGGACTGCGCGATCTGGTAGCTGGTGCTGCCCTCGTCGGCGAAGGGGTGCAGCCACACGTCGACGCGCAGCCGGACGTGCCCGAACGCGAAGTAGGCCATCACGGCGCCGGTGATGAACAGGACCGCGCCCAGCACGAGCCAGGACCGTCGCTGGGTGGCGATGTAGAGCAGCGAGACGAACAGCCCGAAGAACAGCAGCGAGGTGCCGAGGTCCTTCTCGAAGACCAGGACGCCGAGCGAGACGAACCAGGCGACGAGCAGCGGTCCGAGGTCGCGACCGCGCGGGAACTCGATGCCCATCACCTTCGTGCGTACCAGCGCCAGGGAGTCGCGGGTGACCGTGAGGTAGCCGGCGAAGAAGATCGTGAGCAGGATCTTGGCGATCTCACTGGGCTGGAAGGAGTATCCGGCGATGCGCACCCACAGGCGCGCGCCGTTGATCTCGGCC
The DNA here is from genome assembly GCA_963782665.1 of uncultured Actinomycetota bacterium. GTDB lineage: Bacteria > Actinomycetota > Actinomycetes > S36-B12 > CAIYMF01 > Longivirga. The sequence goes on from CAWAKP010000003.1 coordinate 208,272, forward strand.
CCGATCCCGGGTGCGAGCGGGAGCAGCAGGAGAACGATGCCGGCGAACATCGCGGTGTAGGTGTAGCGCTGCAGCGTGCGGTGGTCGCGCACCACGATGAGGAGGACGACGAACAGGACGACGCCGAGCACGGTCCAGGTGAGCTGGTTGGTGACGTCGGGACTCGGCGCGACGCCGCCGTTGCGCTGCGCGCGCTGCAGCTCCGCGAGGTCGAGGCGGTGGATCATCGACAGCCCGAGGAGGTTGAGCGCGACGACGCACGGCACGATGACCGGGTCGGCGTAGCGGGCGAGGACGCGTGTCGCGACGTTGAGTGCCACGACCACGGCCGCCATCGTGGCGAGGACGACGGTCGTGCCGTCGTCGAGGCGACCGAGGATCGCGAGGTCGACCTGGACATAGGCCGCCGCACCGACGACGTAGGCGCACGCGAGCAGTCCCGCCTCGGTGCCGCGCCTCGTCGGCTGGCGGTAGGTCGGGACGGCGTTGGCCGGGGACGGCGTGGCCACCGCGCTCACGGCGATGCGCCCGGGGACGGCACGGTCCCGGTGTCGGGGCAGCCCGGCGTCGTCGGCACGGTCTGGCACTGCGCCGCCCGCTCGCCGAGGCGCTGCACGACCTGCTGGGCGTTGGCCAGCGAGTCGGTGGGGATGTTTCCCTGCACCTGCATCGCCTCGAAGTCGGGCAGGGCGTCGACAGTGAGGGTCGTCTGCTGCTCGACGGAGTGCAGGCTCAACGGACCGATGTCGCCGGGCAGGCCACGGAAGATCGTGACGTAGCCGCCGTTGCTCCCGACGAAGAACTGGCGCTGGGTGGCCGACCAGGCGGCGTACAGAAGAGCACCGAGGAGCGCGACGAGGGCGACGCCGGCCGCCGCGATGATCCAGGTACGGCGTGCGGTCCGGCGGGGCGCTCGCTGCTCCTCGCGGTAGACGTCGGCGATCGAGGCGCTCGCGGATCCCGTCGCGGACGAGACGGTGAGCACCGAGTGCCGCTGGTCGGGCTGCGCGTCGACGGGGAAGGCGTACTCGGGCAGCTGTTCGCGGTTGCGCGGCTCACCCGCGGCCCCGACGACGACCGGCGCTGCCGGCTCGTGCTCGTCCTCGCGCACGACGTCGGCCACCACGCACGTGACGTTGTCCGGGGCACCTGCCTCGAGCGCGGCGTCGACGAGGGCGGTCACCGCAGCCGTCGGGTCGGCGAGACCGAGGAGCTCGTGCATGCGCTCGTCGCTCACGAAGCCGGACAGCCCGTCGCTGCACACGAGGTAGCGGTCGCCCTCGCGCGCCTCGCGGACCGACACGTCCGGCTCTGCGGGGTGCACACCGTCGATCGCCCGCATGAGCAGGTTGCGCCGCGGATGCGTGAGCGCCTCCTCCGCGGTGATCCGGCCGGAGTCGATGAGGGTCTGCACGTAGGTGTGGTCGCGGGTGATCTGGGCCATCTCGCCCTCGCGCACGAGGTAGGCGCGCGAGTCGCCGACGTGCAGCACGGCCACGCGCGCCGGGTCACCACCGAGCCACGCCAGTGCCGTGAGTGTCGTGCCCATGCCGGCGAACTCCGGGTGCGCGGCGACGACGTCGGCGATGCGCTCGCCCGCCGCGACCACCGCCTCGGAGAGCCGCTCGAGCGCCTCGACGTCGCCGAGGCCGGTGGTCTCGGTCTCGGACATCGTCGCGATGGCCGTCGCGGACGCCAGCTCGCCGGCGGCGTGACCGCCCATCCCGTCGGCGATGACGAGGAGCTCGTCGCCGGCGTAGCCGGAGTCCTCGTTGCCGGCGCGCACGAGCCCGACGTCGGACTTCGCGGCGGAGCGCAGGGCCAGCGACATCGTCACCGCCGCAGCTCGAGGACGGTGCGGCCGACCTTGAGCCGGTGGCCGACGGCGAGCGGGGTGGGCGTCGTGACGCGGGTGCGGTCGATCCAGGTGCCGTTGGTCGACCCGAGGTCCGACACGATCCAGGCGCCGTTGGCGAGGGTGAGCTTGGCGTGCGCGTTGCTGGCGTAGTCGTCGTCGAGCACGAGGGTCGAGCTCGGCGCACGGCCGATCGTGATGTCGGTCGTGCCCAGCGGGATGACGGTGCCCGTGAGCGGACCTTCGACGACCACCAGGCTGCGCTGCGGGGACTTGGCCTTGCCGGCCTTCTCCGGCCGAGAGGCTCGCGGTGCGCGGCGTCGACCGGACCGGTGCCGCGACGAGCGGGCGCGCGTCGCGCGGCGCGCGCAGGTCGCGACGCAGGACGAGGATCGCGATGACGACGAAGGTCCAGAGCAGGAGGAGGAATCCGAGACGGAGCAACGTGAGGACGAGCTCGGACACGACCTCACCCCGCCTTGAACGTCAGCCGGGTGCCGCCGAGCTGGATCACGTTGTCGTCGCGCAGGACGACCTCGCCGACCTGGACACCGTCGACGTAGGTGCCGTTCGTGGAGTTGAGGTCGCGCAGCACGACCTCGCGTCCGAGCAGGATCTCGGCGTGGTGGCGCGAGGCGCCGGGGTCGTCGACGCGGATGTCGACGTCGGTGCCGCGCCCGAGGCGGGTGACGGCACGGGTGAGCGGGTGTGCGACGCCGTCGACCACGAGGCGCGGCTGACCCGATCCCTCCGGCGCGACGGCAGGAGCGCGATCGCCCTGTGCGGTGCTGGCGACCTCGGCCCGCGCTTCACTGAGCACACGGAACAGCCCGGTCTCGAGCGTGTCGTCGCGGTCGATCGTGACCTCGATGCCGCCGACGAAGGTGTAGCGCTGCTCCTCTGCGTACTCGCGGACCATCGCGGACAGCTCGGTCGGTGAGCGTCGACGCGTAGACGCTGAGTCGCTCGTGGTCGTGGGGGCTGAGCTCGACGGTGAAGACGTTGGGGACCACGGTGCGTCCCCGGCTGACGACGGCGGCACGGTCGTCCATCTCGCGCTGCAGCGCCGCGGCGATCTCGACCGGCTGCACCTCGGCCTTGAACGCGCGCGCGAAGGCGCCGTTGACCATGCGGTCGAGCCGCTGCTCGAAGCGGTCGAGCAGACCCACCGCGCCTCCTCCGTCGTACGACGCCGGCCGTGCGGCCGACCCCGCGATCGTATCCGTGCCGCCGCACGGGTCCGTGGTCGCACGGCCGTGGCGGCCATGGGGGTGGTCATGTCGACGCCGGCCTGCGTCACCGCCGTGACTCCCGCGCCTCGGGGCGTCGGCTGCGCGGATTCTTCGGCCCTGGCCTGCGTGTTAGCCTTCTCCGGCGCGCGCGAGTGGCGGAATAGGCAGACGCGCACGGTTCAGGTCCGTGTACCCGAAAGGGTGTGGGGGTTCAACTCCCCCCTCGCGCACCATCATCACGACAGGGCGGCCCTCGGGCCGCCCTTCGTCATTGCCGCACCGTGCGGCGCGCGATGCCCTCCGCACGCAGGACGACCCCCGATCCGCAGCGGATCGGGGGTCGAGCCTTCCGTGCTGTCACGTCGTCCTGGAGGTGCGGAAGGGGTGTCCCGCCGGCGCGGCGACCCCCGCGCCGGCGGGACCTCTCCGTCCGTACCTCCGAGTCCGGACGTGCAGGGGGCCCACATCACGAAGGACGTGGGCCCCCTGAGCCGGGCCCGGTCACTGACCTACTTGACGACCAGGGTGATCGCCGCGCTGGCGCCGGTGTAGTTGAGGACGTCGCCGGGCTTGACGATGCGCCACTTGTAGTCGTTGCGCGACGTGGTCTTCCACGAGATCGCGTACGTGCTGAGCTTCGACAGCTTCGTGGACTTGACGTTCTTCCACTTGCCGCCGAGGAAGGCCTGCAGCCAGACCAGCTGGGTCTTCTTGTTGGGGGCGACCGCACCGGAGAAGACCACCGTCGTGCCGAGCTTGACGTTGTTCTTGTTCAGCTTGATCGCGACCTTGGTGGCCACCCGGATCGGGACGCTGGCCGACCGGTTGCCGAGCAGGCCGGTCTTGCCGGCGTACACGACGCGGTAGATGGTCGAGTAGTTCGGCCGGACGACGATCGCGTAGGCGCCGGTGGACGACGTCGTGAGCGAGCGGAGTCCGTGCCACACGGCCGATCCGCCGTACTGGTACTGCACCGCGACCTTGGCGGCCTTCACCGGCAGGTAGGCGCCGGCGACCGTCTTGGACGGGCTCAGCACCTTGCCGCTGAGGGTGGTGGCGGTGGCGCCGTAGACCTTGGTCGCCGAGCGCGGAGCGATCGTGACGACGGACTGCGGGACGCCGACGTACTTGCTGCGCGACAGGCAGGTGATCTGGCCGCCGCCGACGGTGAGCGTCGAACTGGCCGCCGACGAGGTGACGGGACGGCGACGCTGGAGGCTGCCGACCTTCTTGCTGCACGAGACGCTCGCGAGCGCGACAGCTGGTCTTCTGGGTGAGCGTGACGTGGCGATGCGGTCCAGCTCGGCGGTCGCGTTGAACCACTGGTAGACCGAGACGCCCGCGGGGCCGCTCGAGTTGTTCTCGTTGGCGCCGTCGACGGCGGACTGCGCGACCGGGTTGACCCAGTCGACCGGCGAGGCCGGCGTTGAGCGCCACGTTGCTGTGCCAGCCGACGCCACCGCTGCGGTAGACCAGCGGGGAGGTCGCGGTGCTCGCGACGTTGACCAGGTTGAGCGTGCTGTTGCACACGTTGTCGGCGATGGCGCGGAAGCTCGTGCCGCAGCGTCTTGTAGTTGGGCTGGATGAGCGTGTCGGTCGTCATCGGGTCGAACGGGTTGTACAGGGTGCCCGTCACCGGGTTGATGACCCCGGTCGGCCCTGCGGTCTGGCCGGGCACCGTGCCGTAGCCGGTACCGGCGTACTGCGACAGGCGCTCGAGGTAGGAGATGCGGGTCGCTGCGCCCGCGGCGGCGAAGTCGGTGCCGACGCCGATGCCGAGGATGCGACCGCCGTTGGCCTTGAACAGGTTGCCGCGGTCGACGGCCGGGTTCACGGCGTCGAGCGACGGGCTCGGGTAGTTGGCGCCGGGCACCGGGGTGCCGTTGACGTCGACGTACTTGTTGGGCGCGCCGTCGGTGACGACGATCATGAGCTGCTGGACGCCGGTGCGCTTGAGGCCCGCCGCGAAGATCGCGTTGGCGCGGCCGACGCCGGCCTCCCAGTCGGTGCCCTCGACGGTCGACGGCGCGTAGGCGGCGATCGCGGCGTTGAGGGTGGCGGCGTTGTCGGTGTTGTCGTCGACGAGCGCCTGCGACGAGAGCACGCTCGACGCGAACGTCGTGATGCCCACGCGGGTGTTGGTGTCCTTGAACGCCGCGACGAGCGTGGCGGCGGCCGCCTTCACGTCCGCGGTCGAGCCGCTCGTGGCGATCGACTTCGACGCGTCGAGGACGAGCACGACGTCGAGGCCGCACGAGGCCTTGAGGTTGGGGTTGTCGACCCACGCGGGGGTCGGTGACACGACGGCGTTCGCGGAGCCGGCGCCGACGGCGAGGAGCGAGGCCGCGAGCCCGAGCGTCGCCGCAGCGGCCACGAGGCCCCGGCCGCGACGCCAGGTGCGTCCGGTGGTGGTGGAGGTCATGCGTTGGTCTCGCTTCCTGCGACACGGTGGCCGCACCCTGCACCGCGTGGAGGTCGCGGCACGATCGTCAGGGTCTGCTGGCGCGGTGGTCCCGGTCTGTGCCGGGGGCCGCATCCGTCGGTCCCTGGCCGCCTGAGTCGAGGCGACCGGATGATTGTGCGTTGCGCCCCGGGGGTCGTCTACGCCGGGTCACCCCTGCGCGATCGGTTTCACCCGTTCGGTTGAGGTGAGTGGGGCCGCACGGTCACCGCCGGACACGTCGCGTGCCCGCGTTCACCCGAACGGCGGGTGATCGCGTCGTCACGCTCCGGCGGGAACCGGGGGCCGTCACGGGCGCGCGCGTGTGCTGGACTAGCGCGCGTGCCCGCCGTCCTCGCCCTGCTCTCGGCCCTCGTGTGGGGCGTCGGCGACTTCATGGGCGGCGTCGCCTCACGACGGTCGACGGCCGAGCAGACCCTCGTGATCAGCGTCCCGGCCGGGCTGCTGTGCATCATCCCGCTCGCGGCTCTCGTGGGCGGCTCGGTGGGTGCGAGCGTGCTGCCGGGGATGCTGGCCGGCGTGTTCGGCGGGGTCGGCATCCTCATGCTCTACGCCGCGCTCGCGCTCGGACCGATGGGCGTCGTGTCGCCGGTGTCGGCCGTGCTCGGCGCCGCGATCCCGGTGATGGTCGGTCTCGTGCGCGGTGAGCGCCCCGGTGTCGCGGCGTACGTCGGCATGGCGCTCGCCGTGGTCGCCATCATCACGGTGGGGCTCGAGCCGTCGGCGCCGACCGACGACGCCGTGCACCAGCGGCTCGCGCCGCGCGCGCTGCTGCTCGCCATCGGTGCGGGCACCGGGATCGGGCTCTTCTTCACCCTCATCGCGCTCGCGCCGTCGGACGGGGGGCTGTGGCCGATCGTCTTCGCGCGCGCGATGTCCGCGCTGATCCTCGTGACGCTCGGGGTCGTGACCGCGCGTCGGCGCCGGGCTCCGGTGCTGGCGACGACGTCCTCGACGCGCTGGCTGGCCGTCGGCGCCGGCGCGACCGATGTCGCCGCCAACGCGTTCTACCTCGTGGCAGCGCAGACCGGGCTGCTGTCGGTGGTCGCCGTGCTCGGGTCGCTCTACCCGGCAGCCACGGTGCTGCTCGCGCGGTTCGTGCTGGCCGAGCGGCTGCGGACGACGCAGAAGATCGGCATGGTGCTGGCGATCGTCGCGGCCGCCCTCCTCGCCCTGGGCTGAGGCGCGCGCCGGCGGTGTGCCGCGACCTGAGTGGCGATCCGACCACTCTGCGACGGGATCGGCACCCAGGTCGCGGGCGCCGTGCGAGGTCGTACGCGAGCCGACCGCGCACGTCGCGCACCCAGACGGCACAATCGCGGCATGCTCACGCTCGCGGTCACCGCCGCTCCCACGTGGCCGGCGCCGACCGCCGGCAACGCCGTGATCGTCACCAGCCTCGTGCTCGCCGCGGTGACCGGGTTCCTCGCCTGGCGCGACCTGCCGATGCCCCGCTGGCTCGTCGTCCTCGTGGGCGTGGTCGAGCTCGCGCTGGTCGTGATGACGGTGCAGTGCGTGGTGGCGTGGGCCGGTGGCAACGTGCCCGACCAGCCGATCGTGTTCCTCGCCTACCTCGTCGTGTGCCTCGCCGCCGCGCCGGGGACGCTGTGGTGGGGCCAGGCCGAGCCGGGTCGCTGGGGCCTCGGCGTGGTGGCCATCGCGGGGCTCGTGCTGCCGGTGCTCGTGATCCGGCTGCAGCAGGTGTGGACCGGGGCCGGTCGTGCCTGACGGCCCCGACGCCGCGACGGCCGCGGGGTCGACGCGGCACGGCGCGGGGCGCGGGCTCATCACGGTCTACGCGATCCTGGCCGTCGGCTCGACGGCCCGCGCGGCGTACGAGCTGCTCACCAAGTTCTCCCACGCGCCGCTGTCGTACACGCTGTCGGCGTTCGCGGCGGTCGTCTACTGCGTCATCACGGTGGCCCTGATCCGCGATACGCCCGGGTGGCGCAGGGTGGCGCTCGTGGGGATGGTCGTCGAGCTGGTCGGCGTCCTCGTGATCGGGACGTGGAGCGTGTTCGACAAGGCGGCGTTCACCAACCCCGAGACCGGCAAGGTCGTGTCGAGCGTGTGGTACTGGTACGGCCGCGACTACCTCTTCATCCCCCTCGTGCTCCCGATCCTCGGCCTGCGCTTCCTCTACCGCACGCGAGCGAGGCCGACCGACCCCGCCTGATCGGGGAGGCACGCGGCGGTCAGAAGGACTGGGCGGTCACGGCGGTCGACATGCGCAGGCGCAGCGGGTCCAGGCGCATGAGGCCGGGGCCGTCGGTGACGAGGTCGGGCAGCTCGCGCATGAGCCGGCCGAACAGCGGCGCCTCGCGGTGCGCCTGCAGCGCCTCCTCGTCCCGGAACCACTCGTAGAGCCAGACGACGTCGTCGTCGGTCGGGTCGACGCAGACGAGGAACGCCTCGGTGCCCGGCTCCTCGTCGAGGTCGTCGACGTAGCGGTTGACGACGTCGAGCGCCGCGGCTCGCATGCCCGCCACGGTCGGGATGCGCACGAGGATGCCGATCCGTCCAGGGAGTACGGCGTCGACTGGGTTCTCCGGGCTCACCGCGCAAGTGTCACCCATGACCTGCTCGTCTGACCCGACGACCCCGGAACTCGTCCGACCCGACGACCCGCGATCTCGCGTCGTGGCAGGCTCGTCCCGTGCCGGAGCTGCCCGAGGTCGAGTCCCTCGCCGCCTACCTGCGGGCGACGGCGTCCGGCCTGCGGGTCTCGCGCGTCGACCTCGCGGCGATCAGCGCCCTCAAGACGTTCGACCCGCCGGTCACCGCCGTCCAGGGCGCTCGGGTGGTCGACGCGACGCGTCGTGGCAAGTTCCTCGACCTCGTCCTCGTCGACGAGGACGGCGAGGTGCTGCACCTCGTCACGCACCTCGCGCGCGCCGGCTGGCTGCACTGGCGCAAGGAGCTCTCGACGATCCCGCCCAAGCCGGGCAAGGGGCCGCTCGCCTTCCGCGTGCACTTCGTCGACGACGACGGCGTGCCCGCGGGCGGCTTCGACCTCACCGAGGCCGGGACGCAGAAGCGCCTGGCGGTCTACGTCACGCGGGACCCCGACACGATCGCGGGCGTCGCGCGCCTGGGCCCGGAGCCGCTCGACGACGCGTTCACCGTCGACGCTCTCGCCGAGATCCTGCGGGACGCCGGGGGCAAGCAGCTCAAGGGCGTCCTGCGCGACCAGTCGACGATCGCCGGCATCGGCAACGCCTACAGCGACGACATCCTCCACTCGGCGAGGCTCTCGCCGTTCAAGTCCGCCGCGAAGCTCGCGCCGGACGAGGTGGCGACGCTGCACCAGGCGATCCACGACGTCCTCACCGACGCCGTGACCCGCTCCGAGGGTCTCGGTGCGGGCGATCTCAAGGCGGAGAAGAAGCTCGGCATGCGGGTGCACGGCCGGACCGGGATGCCGTGCCCGGTCTGCGGCGACATCGTGCGCGAGGTGTCCTTCGCCGACTCGTCGTTGCAGTACTGCGCGACCTGCCAGACCGACGGCAAGCCCCTCGCCGACCGCCGCCTCTCCAAGTTCCTCAAGTAGTCGCGACCCCATCATCTGGACTATCCGGGATCATCGGGGGGTGCGGGTGGATGTGGTGGCGGCGCTGGCCGCGGAGGTCGGGCCCCGGCAGGTGCTCACGGACCCGGACGTCGTGGCGTCCTTCGGGCAGGACTGGTCCGGGCGCTTCTCCGGGCCGGTGCTCGGGGTCGTGCGCCCCGGGTCGACCGACGAGGTCGCAGCCGTCGTGCGGATCTGCACCGACGCAGGTCTCCCGGTCCTGGTGCAGGGCGGGCGTACCGGGCTGGTCGGCGGGTCGGTGCCCGGCCCGCAGGACCCGCCGATGGTGGTGCTCTCGACCACGCGCCTCACCCGCCTGGACCCCGTCGACGACGACGCGGGGCAGGTCACGGCCGGTGCCGGCGTCACCCTCGCCGCTCTGCACGCCCACGCACGTGGCGCCGGGTGGGAGTACGGCGTCGACCTCGCGGCCCGAGACTCGTGCACGGTCGGGGGCACGATCGGCACCAACGCGGGCGGGATCCGGGTCTGCTGCTACGGCATGACGCGCCGGCAGGTCCTCGGCGTCGAGGCGGTCCTGCCCGACGGATCGGTGGTCTCCCACCTCGGCGGGCTGGTGAAGGACAACACCGGCTACGACCTCGCCGGCCTCATGGTCGGGAGCGAGGGGACGCTCGGCGTCGTGACGGCGGCGCGGCTCGTGCTGCACCGCCCGCCGCGCGGCAGCGCGGTCGCGCTCATCGGCGTACGGGACGCCGCCGAGGCCGCGGACCTCGCACGCTCCGCCGTGCCGCGCGGTTCGCGGCTGCTCGCGGCCGAGATCATCGATACGCCGCTGCTCCAGGTGATCTGCGACCACGCGTCGCTGCCCTGGCCGCTGCGCACCAGGCCGGGCCACGTCATGGTGCTCGAGACCGAGAGCGAGCCGGGCGAGGTGGCGATGGAGCTGCCCGAAGGGCTCGACGTCGTCATGGCTCTCGACGGCCCGGACAAGGCGCGCTTCTGGGACTACCGCGACCGCGCGGGCGAGGCGGTCACGGCGTTCGGCCTCACCCACCGCTTCGACGTGACGGTGCCGCCGGGCGCGTGGGACGCGTTCGTCGCTGACGCGACCGCCCGCGCCCGCGGGCTCGATGACGTGACCGACGTGTTCTCCTTCGGGCACGTCGCCGACGGCAACGTGCACCTCGAGGTCCTCGGCCCGCCGCCCGACGACGATCGCGTCGACGCGACGGTGCTCCAGTGCGTCGCCGACCACGGCGGGTCGATCTCCGCCGAGCACGGCGTCGGACGGGCCAAGGCGGCCTACCTGCACCTGACCCGCAGCGCTGCCGAGATCGCCGCCATGCGGGCGGTCAAGGCGGCGCTCGACCCGCGGGGCCTGTTCAACCCCGGCGCGCTGCTGCCCTGACGCGAGGTGGCGTCCCGCGGACCGTTGCCCGGTCGGCGGCGACCGGGATGTCCGGGGTTCGTCATCGTGTCGCAAGGCCCTCGTCATCGGTGCGACAGCCGCGAGGTGCCACGATGTGCGACGTGACCGACGTCGTCGCGCACCGCGGCTCCAGCGCCGACATCCCCGAGCACACCCTCGAGGCCTACGTCCAGGCCATCGCCGACGGCGCCGACGCCCTCGAGTGCGACGTACGGCTGACCGCCGACGGCCACCTGGTGTGCGTCCACGACCGCCGCATCGACCGGACGAGCGACGGTCGAGGCATCGTCTCGACGATGACGCTCGCCGACCTCGACCACCTCGACTTCGGCGGCTGGTACGGCGCGCAGCAGGCCGCGGGCACCGAGGTGGAGGACGACGAGCCGCTCGTCATGGACGAGGAGCGGCACAAGGTGCTCACGCTGGAGCGCCTCCTCGAGCTCGTCGTCGACTCCCAGCGCGAGGTCGGCCTGGCGATCGAGACCAAGCACCCGACCCGCTACGCCGGACTCGTCGAGGAGCGCACGGTCGAGCTGCTGCGCCGCTACGGGCTGGCACGCCCGCGCAGCGAGAACGACTCCCGCATCCGGGTCATGAGCTTCTCGCAGCTGTCGATGCGGCGGATCCGCGCACTGGCCCCCGGCCTGCCGACCGTCTTCCTCATGGAGCGGGTGCCCCTGCGCTTCCGTGACGGCGCCCTGCCCTTCGCCGCCGGCATCGCCGGACCCTCGATCGAGGTCGTGCGCGAGCACCCGCGCTACATCGAGCGGGTGCACCGGGCCGGCCACCGCATCCATGTCTGGACGGTCGACGAGCCGGCCGACGTCGACCTGTGCGTGCGCCTCGGCGTCGACGCCGTCATCACGAACCGCCCGCGCGACGTGCTCAGCCACCTCGGACGCACGCCCGCAGCATCGGCCTGACCTCCCGGCGGCGTACGCTCGCCGATCGTGGCCTCCCCCAAGCGCACCGCGTCTCCCGCCCCGTCCACCGCCGCGTCCGCGAGCACGACCGACGTGCCGGTCGTCGGCCTTCGCGAGCCCTGCCCCTGCGGCAGCGGGCGCCGCTACAAGGCCTGCCACGGCCGCGCGGCCGCCGCGGGCGCGGCTGCGGTGCGCCGAGCGTTCCAGGGCATCGCCGGAGAGCCGGACTGGGTGGCGCTGCGCGAGATCGTCCCCTCGGCCACCGCGCCGCTCACCCTTGACTCGTCGTACGCCGACCGGCTCGGCGACCGCAGCGTCACGCTCGTCACGGTCCTGCCGCTGGCGTGGCCCGCACTGGTACGCCGGGACGGCTCGATCCTGCTGGCCCTGCAGACCGCGACCGGCAGCGGTGACGCGAGCCGAGACGTCGCCGACGCGCTGATCCGCGCTCTCGACACCGAGGAGGGCAACCCGGTCCCGCCGACGCGCCCCGGGGTCGGCCCGCGACTGCAGGAGGTCCTCGACCTGTCGCTGCCCCTGGACGTCACCGTCCAGGACGGTTTCGACTTCTGGATCGAGGGTTCCGGGGTCACCCCCACCGAGGACATGTCGGCGTCGATGGAGCAGGCCAACGCCCAGATCGTCCCGACCCGCCGGCTCACCGGGGTCGACGCCGCCTACTGGTGCCGCATCGGCGTCAAGGAGCACCTGCGCTGGGTCTTCCCCCACGACGAGGAGCCGATGCTGGACGCGCTGGCCCGCCTGCACGCCCGCGGCGAGGACACGCTCGGTTCCGGGACGCGGCTCATCGGCACGTTCCGCGCCGACGGCCTCCTCGTCCCGGTGTGGGACCTCGTCCCCGGCAGCACGGCCGACGACGTCGAGGAGCCGGCCGCGGCGTTCGGGACCCGGCTCGAGGCTGCGCTCACCGAGACCGGTGATCTCAGCGAGCCCGAGCGGCGCGCGCGGGCCGGTCTGGCCAACCGTCAGGTGACCCTGCGCTGACCTGGGGTGATACTGCCCCGGGAACGCTCCCAGAGCCGACCCGCCGGAGCCGGGCAATTCGGTCTAGACCGATAGCCACCCGTCGATGCGCGCATGCGTTGAGGGTCAAGGAACTTTCAAGAAGTTTCCCCAGTTGGTCAGGTGCGGTTGAGGATCGGCCCGCCGTCCCCTAACGTCGTCTCAGATCGGACGCCGCTGCATCCCCCGTCGGTGGCGTCCGATCGTCATGTCCGGGCCCGGTCCGGGCCGCCCAGCGGCGGCCGGCTCCTGCCGCGCCTGCGCCGACGGAGTGACACCCCGGGTTCACGTGGCCCGTGCGGCATGTCACAGACCGGGTTTGTCTGGCATCGTGTGCTGTGGCCGACGAGCGGGTAGCACCCGCCCGACGGCCGGGAGTCCGCGGGGGTGTCGCCCGGCCCGGACGCGTCAGACCCTTGGCGCGGCCGCGGACAACATCTCGATACGCAACGGCCCATCCGGGTTCCGGGTGGGCCGTTCGTCGTCGGTCAGGCCGCCAGAAGCTCGACGACGGTGACGATCGCGAGCACCGCGAGCACGACGCCCGAGATGACGCCGATGCGCCACAGCGCGACGCGCTGCTGCAGCCAGCTCCCGACGAGCACGCCGAACCCGGCGACCGCGCTCAGGGCGAGCCAGGAGCCGAGGAACACCGAGAGGGCCGCACCGGTGCGGGCGGCCTGACCCGCGGTGACGAGCTGGGTGAGGTCGCCCCACTCGGCGGTGAAGATGACGAGGAACGTCGTGCCGAACGCCGCGGCCGCACCACGACCGCGGGTGCCCGCCACGCGCTCGATCTCCTCGATCTCCTCGGCCTCCTCGGCCTCCTCCGCCGACCGGGCGCGGAGCCCGGCGCGGATGAGCAGGGCAGCACCGACGCCGAAGAGCACGGCCGTGACCGCGAGGACGATGCGCTGGGGCAGCAGCGACAGCAGCTGCCCGGCGAGGACGGCGATCACCATCTGCACGCCGAACGCGGCGGTGGCCCCCAGCCACACCCACAGCCGGGCGAAGCGCGTCGCGAGGACGAGTGTGGCGACGAAGGACTTGTCGGGCAGCTCGGCCGGGAAGATGACGAGGAAGGTCGCGAGGAAGACGCTGAGGTCGAAGGTCACGCTCAGGGCCAGGGACGAGGTCACGCCCGTCACTCGCCGATGACCGGCCGGCCCGTGCGCCCGCCGGGCATGCGGTTGGTCGGCCGGTTGGGACGCACGGTGGGCAGAGGCGGTCGCCGGACCCCGCTCCACTCCGCGGGTACGGCGTCGATCGCCTCGGCGAGGGCGTACGCGGAGCGCTCGTAGTTGACCCGCCAGCCGCGGAAGTGCGGCCAGGCGTCCTGCGCCGTACGCGTCATCTGATAGCCGGCGCTCACGAGCTCGTCGTAGGCGTGGCTGAAGTCGTCGAACGTGAGCGAGGTCGGCTTGTCGGGGTCCGGGTCGTCGTCGACGTCGATGCCCTCGGCCCGTGCGATGTCGCGGACGGCCACGAAGCCCTGACGCAGGGCGACGCGCGCCGGCCCCTGCGGCACCTGGGGGTTCAGGGACATCTGGAGGGCGGCGGCGTCCATGACCGACAGCAGCGCGATGAGCCAGTTGCGCATCGGTTGCGCCGAGCGCACGTGGATCAGCACCGGGTAGTTGACGTGGCTCTCGGCGACGTCGGCGGCCCAGCGCTCCCACTCGCGCCAGAGCACGGTGAGCTCGTCGGTCGAGTTCACCAGCGCGTGCCTGAGCAGGATCTCCGGCCCCCAGTTGGGCTCACCGCTGCGCGAGTGCAGCAGGGCGACGTCGACCTCGCGGCGGTTGTACGACGCATAGATGCTGGGCAGGTAACCGACGAGGAGACCCACGACGACCGGACCGGTCGCGGCGGCGAGGAAGTCGAGGAAGGTGAGCTGGCCCCGGTCGGTGCTCGCGAAGCCGAGCGTGAACAGGCTCGATCCGGCCTCGCGCAGCGACGCCGCGAACGACAGCGGGGAGAACGCGAACAGCAGCAGGGCGAAGCCTAGGAACAGCAGACCGAGCCAGGTGGCCAGGGTGAGGATCAGCGAGAGCGGTGCGGCGTACGCGAGGACGGCGTCGCGCGCCTCGTAGGTCGGGGTGCGTCGGGCGACGCCACGGAACGCCCCGAGCGTGACACGCAGGACGACGTTCGACAGCTTGCTGCGGACGCCGCGCGGCACGACCAGGGTGCGCAGGATCGACGAGCCGACCGCCAGCACGATGGCCAGGCCCGCGACGAAGCTGAGGATCGAGAGGTACCAGGGGTCGCTCACGGTCGACCTCCGCTGGGCGTGCGCACGCGTCGACCCTACGGGGTGACCGCGAGGCCCGTCGGTGGACGGGCGGTGCGCGCGAGGCTCCGCCGTCGCCCCGACTACCCTTGCCCGCGTGTCCCTCGATCCCACCGCCCGAGACGTCGTCGTGGTCGTCGCGGCCGTGGTCGCGGTCGTCGCCCTGATCCTCGCGGCGGTGGCGCTGCTCGCCCTGCGGCGGATGCGGCGCGACGTCACGTTGCTCGCCGCCGACGGCGACGCGCCCTCGTTCGTCGAGGCGGTGGGCCGGCAGACCGAGCAGGTGCAGGCCCTGCGCACCGAGGTCGACGACCTCTCGGCGCTGCTCGCGCGAACCCGCACCGAGCTCGCCGACGCGCTGCGGCACGTGAGCGTGGTGCGCTACGACGCCTTCGGCGACATGGGAGGCCGGCTGTCGTTCTCCGCGGCGATGCTCGACGACGGCGGTGACGGCCTCGTGCTGACCGCGATCCACGGACGCACCGAGACCCGCTCCTACATCAAGGGCGTCAAGAGCGGTCAGAGCGAGGCCTCGCTCTCCCCCGAGGAGCAGCAGGCCGTCACCTTCGCGCTGCGCGGGACCTCGTCGTGACGGCCATCGCCTACCTCGGGCCGCGCGGCACGTTCACCGAGCAGGCGCTGCTGTCGATGACGGCCAGCGCGGACGCGGACCTTCGGCCCTACCCGACGGCCGCGGCGGTGCTCGACGCCGTCCGCAGCGGCGAGGTGGAGTCCGCCCTCGTCGCCATCGAGAACTCCATCGAGGGCGGCGTGACCGGCACGCTCGACGACCTGGCCGCGGGCGAGCCGCTGGTCATCGTCGACGAGGTCGTGATCCGGGTGCGGTTCGCGCTCGTGGCTCGGACCGGGACCGAGCTGGGCGCGGTCCGCCGCGTGGCGGCGCACACCGTGGCGGCCGCGCAGTGCCGCACCTGGGTGGCGGACCATCTCCCCGGCGCCGAGATCGTGCCGGAGTCGTCGAACGCCGCCGGTGCCCAGGGCGTCGCCGCGGGGAGCTACGACGCCGCGCTCGCTCCGGCGATCGCGGCCGACGTGTACGGCCTCGAGATCCTCGCGTCCGACGTCGGCGACAACGACGAGGCGTGGACCCGCTTCGTCCTGCTCGCCCGGCCGAGCGCGACCTCGGCCCCCACGGGCGCCGACAAGACGACCCTGTTCCTCTACATGCACGAGGACCACCCCGGCGCGCTGCTCGAGATCCTCACCGAGTTCGCCGTGCGCGGGGTCAACCTCACCCGCATCGAGTCGCGTCCCACGCGCAAGGCGCTCGGCGACTACTTCTTCTCCGTCGACTGCGAGGGGCACGTCGCCGACGCACGGGTCGGCGAGGCGCTCATGGGGCTGCACCGCATCTGCGCCGCCGTCCGCTTCCTCGGCTCCTACCCCCGCCACGACGGCAAGGAGCCGCTGCTGCGGCCCGGCGTGACCGACCGCGACTTCGCCGACGCGCAGGCGTGGCTGTCCGACGTCCGCGCTCGGGACTGAGCGCCGGAACCGGCCCGGAAACGACCGTCGCGGTGACGCTGCGTGGTGCCCGCGGCGGGAAACCGCCAGGTCACGCGTTCCGGTCGTCACGGAGTGTCGTCGCCGGGGCATCGGTGTGCAGCCCTACCGTGATCACGTGGGAGCGCTGGTGTGGGTCTCACTGACCGTGTGGCTCGTGCTCACGGTGGTGGTCGTCGTCTGGGCGCTGCGCGCCCGGCGGCAGGAGCGCGCCGCCTCGGCGGGTGCCGCCGAGATCGACCTCCGCGGCGCCAAGGACCCCGTCGAGGACCCGTGATCAGCCGCCCCTGAGCGACGTGCCCCGAACCGCGGCGCGTCCGCACGGCGGCTCCACCGGTCAGGCGCGGCCGTCCGGGTCGCGTCCGAGCACGTCCTCCGTCGCCACGAGCTGGGTGTCGCCGGCCGCCGGGGCGAGGCCGGCGGGCCGGTCCTCGAAGCTGGCGGGGGCGGAGTCCCCGACCGCGTCGTCCAGCGAGGCGTGGACGCCACGCACGCCGGCGTCGGACAGGGCGGACCTGACGTCAGGATCGGGGACCACGAACGCGACCGTGGCCCCCTCCGCGCTCGCTGCGTCGGCGAGCGCGTGGAGCGCGTCGATCGCCTCGCTGTTGTCCAGGTGCAGGTGCCGTGTGTCGACGGCGACGCGGGCACCGGGACGCAGCATTCGGCGAACCCGCGAGACGAGGGCGTCGCGCTCGGGGGCGGTCAAGCGCTCCGGCACTCGGACGAGGGTCCAGTCCCCGACGTGCACGTCACCGCTCGCGGCCGCTGACAGGGGATCCACCATGGCCACCTCCGCCGCACAGTCTGCCTGCCGGACGCGGTCCCGTCAGGGGGTCGGGCCGGGAGGCACGACTCCGCGTCTCAGCGGAACCGGCGCAGCCGGAGGCTGTTGCCGACGACGCAGATGCTCGACATCGCCATCGCCACGCCGGCGACCATAGGTGTGAGGAGCCCGGCCATGGCCAGCGGGATGGCGGCGATGTTGTAGCCGAAGGCCCAGGCCAGGTTCTGCTTGATGGTGCGCAGGGTCGCGCGCGACAGGCGCACCGCGTCGCCGGCCGTCCGCAGGTCGTCGCGGAGCAGCGTGATGTCGGCCGCCTCGATCGCGACGTCGGTGCCGCTGCCCATGGCGATCCCGAGGTCGGCCCCCGCGAGCGCCGCAGCGTCGTTGATGCCGTCGCCGACGACGGCGACCGTGCGCCCTGCAGCGCGCAGGCGCGCGACCTCGTCGACCTTGTCCTCGGGCCGCGCGTCCGCGACCACGCGGGTGATCCCGACCGCGAGGGCCACGGCTCGGGCCACGGGCTCGGCGTCGCCGGTGACCATGACCGGCTCGAGGCCGAGGCGTCGCAGCTCGGTCACGGCGGCGTGCGAGGTCGGGCGGACCTCGTCTCCGATCGCGAGCATGGCGCGCAGCATCCCATCGACCGACACGGCGACGACGGTGAGGCCGTCCCCGCGCCACGCCTCGAGGTCGGCGTCCCAGTCGGTGTCCCGGCCGATCCACTCGGGACGGCCGACGTGGACGGTGCGCCCGTCGACCGAGCCGACGACGCCCGAGCCGCGCACGGCGTCGTGCTGCCCGAGTGCCGGCAGGGCGCCCAGCTGTGCGGCGTACGTGGTGACGGCGCGCGCCACGGGGTGGGTCGACCCGGACTCGAGCGCGCCGGCGTTGCGCACCGCGTCGTCGTCACCTCGCCGGTGCACCACCGTCATGACTCCGGTGGTGAGCGTGCCGGTCTTGTCCAGGACGACGGTGTCGACGCGACGCGTCGACTCGAGCACCTCGGGTCCGCGGACGAGGATGCCCATCGTGGCGCCGCGGCCGGTGCCGACGAGCAGGGCGGTGGGGGTCGCCAGGCCCAGGGCGCACGGGCAGGCGATGACGAGGACGGCGACAGCGGCAGTGAAGCCCTGCTGCCAGCCGGTCGTGAGGCCCCAGGCGAGGAGCGTCGCGAGCGCGAGCACGAGGACGACCGGGACGAAGACCGAGGCGACGCGGTCGGCCAGCCGCTGCACCGGCGCCTTGCCGCTCTGGGCGGCCTGGACGAGGGCGGTGATGCGCGCGAGCGCGGTGTCGGCGCCGACGCGTGTGGCGCGCAGCACCAGCAATCCGTCCTGGACGACCGTGCCGCCCGAGACCTCGTCGCCAGGTGCGACGTCGATCGGGACGGACTCACCGGTGAGCATGCTGGCGTCGACCGCGCTGGCTCCCTCGACGACGACACCGTCGGTGGCGATGCGCTCGCCGGGTCGCACGACGACGAGGTCGCCGACGCGCACGTGCGACGCCGGGATCTCGTTGTCGCCGTGGGAGTCACGGACGACGGCGGTCGCCGGCGCGAGGTCGAGCAGCGCGCGCAGCGCTTCGCCCGAGCGCCGCTTCGCGCGGTGCTCGAGCCAACGACCGAGCAGGAGGAACGTGACGACGACCGAGGCCGCCTCGAAGTAGAGGTCGGGGCGACCCATGCTCGCGTCGCGCATCGGAAGCCACGACACGGTCATGGTCATGCCGAGCTCGCCGGCGGACGTGAACAGCACGGCGACGGCCGACCAGAGATAGGCGGCGAGCGTGCCGATCGACACCAGCGTGTCCATCGTCGCCGCGCGGTGCCGGGCGTTCTGCCAGGCGGCGCGGTGGAACGGCTTGCCGCCCCAGAGCACCACGATCGAGGCGAGCAGGAACGCCAGCCACTGCCACCCGGTGAACTGCAGCGCCGGCACCATCGAGACGAGCAGCACCGGCACGGTGAGGACGGCGCTGACGCGCCACCGACGGCCGAGGTCGTCGGGGTCGTCGTCGACGTCGGTCTCGGGCGCCACGACGCCGTACCCGGTGGCCTCGACCACCGCAGCGACGTCGTCGACGGTCATCCCCGCCGGCATCTGCACGCGCGCGGTCTCCGTGGCGTAGTTGACCGAGGCGACGACACCGGGCACCCGGTTGAGCTTCTTCTCGATGCGCGCCGCGCACGACGCGCAGGTCATGCCGGTGACCTTCAGATCGAGGTCGACGGGCGCGACGACCGACGTCAGCGTCGACGGTGCGGGCGTGGTCATGACGGTCCTCGGCCGGTCATGCGTCGACGAGGGCGTAGCCGGCCTCGTCGACCGCGGCAGCGACGGCGGTGGGATCGGGATCGGGGTCGGCGGTGACGGTGACGTGCCCGGTCGCGAGGTCGACGGCGACGGCGGTCACGCCCGGGATGGTGGACACCTCCTGGGTGACCGCGGCCACGCAGTGGCTGCACGTCATCCCCGTGACGGTCCAGACGGTGGTGCTCATGGTGTCTCCTCGGGGGTCAGGACCGGACCAGGCGCGCGATGGCGGCGCTGGCCTCGGCGAGCTTCTCGTCGGCCTCGGGACCCCCTCGTCGGGCGGCGTCCCGGACGCAGTGGTCGAGGTGGTCCTCGAGCAGCAGCAGGGCGACGTTCTCCAGCGCTCGGGTCGCCGCGGAGACCTGGGTCAGGACGTCGATGCAGTAGGTGTCCTCGTCGACCATGCGCGCGATGCCGCGCACCTGGCCCTCGACGCGACGCAGTCGTGCGAGCACGGCGTCCTTGTCTGCCGCGTAGCCGTGGCCGACGTGCGCGTCGTGCCCGTCACCCGTGTGCAGGTCGTGCTCGTGACCGCTGGTCGTCGTCATGGGTCCTCCTGGTCGATGCGACCACAATACCCCCCTAGGGTATCCCGTGCGCCAGATGGGAGACGTGCCGTCGGTCACTGAACGCGCCGACGCCCGGCCCCCCAGGGGGACCGGGCGTGGTGAGGAGCTCGTGCGGGGTGCGGGTCAGACCAGGCGGCCGGCGCCGCTGTAGCGCGAGCCGTACCAGCCGGAGAAGACCCGGTCGACCTTGACGCCGGTGCGCGGGTTGGTCGCCGACACCATGAGGCCGTGGCCGATGTAGACGCCGACGTGGTGCGCGCCGTGACGGAAGAAGAACACGAGGTCGCCGGGGCGCAGCGCCTTCTTGGAGATGCGCTTGGTGGCACGGAACTGGGCCTTCGAGTAGTGCGGGAGCGAGCGACCCGTCGAGTGCTTGACGACGTAGAGCGCCAGTCCCGAGCAGTCGAAGCGACGCGGGCCCGAGGCGCCGGCGACGTAGCGCGAGCCGACGCGCGACTTGGCGACCGTGACCGCCTTGATCCGGACCTTCATGACGCGCACGGCGTACGCGCGCCGCACGGCGGCGACGCGCGCCGCCTTGGCAGCGGCGACCTGCGCCGGGGTGAGCGCCGCGACGACCGGAGCCACGACGGCGGTGGGTGCCGCGGACGTGGCGGCCAGGGTGACGGTGGTGGTGGCGGTGACCTGCGCGGCCTGGGCCGGGATGGTCGAACCGAGGATGCCGGCGCCCAGGGCTCCGGTCACGAGCAACGAGGCCGGGATGACCCGGCGACGGGTTGCGGACAGCACGAGTTGACTCCTCTCGACGCCGACCGGGTTAGCTGACGGGCTCGGGCATGAGAGGTGCCCTACGCCTTGCGGCGATTCGCCCCGGGTGCTTGGGTCCCCGGCTCACCGACCCCGAGAGGGCGGGTGATTGAGCGCGTCGTCCGTGCACGGGGTACCCGTGCGTCGGCGGACGACTGCGGAACCGTAGGCAGGCCGTCGTGCCCGGTTCACGCCGACTGTCCGGTTTTGGGACGCGTCACGAGGGCGGTGTGAAGGAGGTCACCCGGTTCCTGTGACGGCCGTCACAGCGTCCCGGCGGTTCGCGTCACCGCCCGAGATGCGCCGAAACGCACCTTTCCGAGCAGTGCGCGCGTCGGCGGCGTCAGAGCTGGGCGAGGACGGCGTCGAGCACCTGGGCGACGCCGTCGTCGTCGGGGTCCGGGATGACGCCGTCGGCCGCGGCGAGGACGGCCGGGTGGGCGCTCGCGACCCCGAGTCCGAGGCCGGCCCACTCGAGCATGGGGACGTCGTTGGGCATGTCGCCGGCGGCTGCCACCCGCGTGCGGTCGATCCCGAGGCCGGCCGCGTAGGAGGCGAGCGTGCTTCCCTTCGTCACGCCGAGCGCGCTCATCTCGAGCAGGACGTCCTGGCTGTCGGAGTGCGTCACGGTCACCAGGTGGGCGACGTGCTCCAGGGCGTGGGCCAGGAAGCTGTCGGCGTCGTGCCCGGACGGCACCCTGGCGAGCAGCTTGACGACGTCGTGGCCGCGGGCCAGGTCGCGCACGTCGTCGGCGCGCTCGGCCTCGGCGACGGGGTAGCGGGGCAGGTAGTCGTGCTCGTGCGCGAACGGGGTGGGCTCGCCGGTCGGCACCCACTCGACGCCGAACGCGATGCCGGGGACCTCGGTGCGCAGCGTGGCGACGACCTCGGCCAGCACCGGCTCGCCGAGCGGGTAGGCCGCGACCACCTCGTGGGAGGCCAGGTCGATGACGACGGCGCCGTTCGCGCAGACGCCCGCTCCCGCGTGACCGGTGGCGCGGACGACCTCCGGCATCCACCGCGGCGGACGCCCGGTCACGAAGACGACCGGCAGCCCTTCGGAGCGTGCTCGGCCGAGCGTCTCGACGGTGAACTCGGACACGGAGCCGTCGCGACGCAGCAACGTGCCGTCGAGGTCGGAGGCCAGCAGGGAGATGCCGTCGATGAGACGTCGCCAGTCGCCCTCGGTCACGCGTCCATCCTCGCGCACGGTCGCAGCCGCCCGGCGTCGGGTCGCGGACGGCGACGACGCGGACGTGGTCAGCCCCGCGCCACGGCGCGGAACGGTGGCTGCAGCGTCTCGACCACGCCGAGCGCGTCCTCGACCGCCTGGCCGGCCGCGAGCAGCAGCGCCTCGGAGCGCGGTCGGCCGATGAGGACGAGCCCGACCGGCAACCCGGACACGAGGCCCATCGGCAGGCACAGCACCGGCCACCCGGCGAGCGACGGCGCGGTGCTGGCGACCCCGCCCCCGACGAGGTGGTCACCGGTACGCAGGTCGCTCTTCCACGCCGGTGCGTAGGCAGGAGCCACGAGGACGTCGGGCGCGACCTCGCCGGCGAAGGCCGGAGCGAGCATCTCGTCGACGGCCCAGGCAAGGCAGGCCGCGCGCGCCTCGGCGTATCCCTCCTCGTCGAGTCCCGCCGTCGCCTCGGCCAGCTCGAGGAACTCGTGGCCGAAGTGCGCGAGCTCCGCGTCGGCATGCTCGTGGTCGAAGGCGATCACGTCGGCGAGGCTGCGGGCACCCGCACCCGGTCGGGCGGCGAGGTAGCGGTCGAGCCCGTCCTTGAGCTCGCAGAGGAGGACGACGAGCTCGCTCTGCCCAGCTGCGCCGGCCGGGGCGACCGCGACGTCGCCGAGGGCGGCACCGCCGGCCCCGAGCGTCTCAAGGACTTCCTCGAAGAGGGCGTCGGTGCCCGGGTGGCCGGTCAGCCAGCCGCGGGCGACCCCGAGCCGCAGGTCGCCGAGCGCACGGCTGCCCGGGGAGCCGGCGTACTGCGTCGACCCGGTCATCGCATCGAGCAGGAGTGCGACGTCGCGCACCCGGCGGCCCATCGGGCCAGGGGCGTCCTGGCTGGCCGAGAGCGGGACCACTCCCTCGGTGCTCACCAGTCCGACCGTGGGCTTGAGCCCGGTGACCCCGTTGAGCGAGCTCGGGCAGGTGATCGAGCCGTCGGTCTCGGAGCCGATCGCGAGCGGTACCAGGCCCGCCGCCAGGGCGGCACCCGACCCGGACGACGAGCCGCCGGCGCTGCGGTCCAGCGCCCATGGGTTGCCGACGAGGCCACCCATCCCGGACCACCCGCTCGCCGAGTGCGGCGAGCGCATGTTGGCCCACTCCGACAGGTTGGTCGCGCCGAGGATCACCAGCCCGGCCTCGCGCATGGCTGCGACGAGCGGTGCGTCGCGCTCGACGATCCGTCCGGCGAGGGCCAGGGAGCCCGCGGTGCCGGGGAGGCCGACCGCCTCGATGTTGTCCTTCACGAGGACGGGGACGCCGTGCAGCGGACCGCGCGTCGTCCCGGCGGCCCGTTCCGCGTCGAGCCGCGCCGCCTGGTCGAGCGCGTCGGCCGAGAGGGCGAGCACCGAGCGCAGCGCGATCGGTCCGGCGCCGTCCAGCGCCTCGATCCGGTCGAGCAGCGCGCGGGTGAGGACGACCGACGTCGTACGCCCGGCGGCGAGGTCGTCCGCGAGGCTGCCGGCCGTCGCGGTCAGCAGGTGGGCGGTGGCGGGATGGGGGTCGATGAAGGGCGTAGGCGTCACCCCGCGAGGGTGGCAGAGGATGCGCCGTCGCGCCGCCCGCGCCGCTCGATTCCCGCCGGGGTGGCCGGGCCTCGGCAGCTAGGGTCGCGCCATGGCTGTCGCGGTGGTGACCGGTACGTCGTCAGGGCTCGGGCACGGGGTCGCGTCCGCGCTCACCGCGCAGGGATGGGACGTCCTCGGCACCGTGCTGCCCGGCGTCGACGTCGACCTGCCGTGGCGGACCGTGGCGCTCGATGTCACCGACGACGCAGCGGTCGCGGCCCTGCGCGCGCAGGTCGGCGGGCATCTCGACGCGCTGGTCAACAACGCCGGGATCGCGCTGGCGGGGCCGTGGGAGGAGGTCGCGCCGTCCGAGCTGCGGCGCATCCTCGACGTCAACGTCGTGGGGGCGATGGCCGTGACGCGGGCGTGCCTGCCCGCGCTGCGCGCCGCGCACGGGGTGGTCGTCAACGTGTCGAGCGTGTCCGGCCAGGCCGGCGACCCGCTCATGGGTCCCTACAACGCGTCCAAGTTCGCGCTCGAGGGAGCCAGCGAGGCGCTGCGCGCCGAGCTCAAGCCGTTCGGCGTGCGGGTGCACGTGGTCGAGCCCGGTCCGTTCCGCACACCGATCTCGCTGGCCGGCGAGGCTGCGGCGACGCGCGGTGAGGCGCAGGTCTACGCCGCGCAGTGGCAGGTCGTCGACGACTGGATGGCGTGGCACGCGGCGTCGAGCGCCGACCCGCAGGCCTGCGTCGACGCGATCGTCGCTGCCGTAGTGCGTGCAGACGCGCCGTTCCGCATCCCGGTCGGCGACGGGATCGCCGACGTCGTGCGCCGCCACGCGGCGAAGGTCGCTGAGAGCGCGACCCGCGCCGAGGAGTTCCTCCGCACCCTTTCCTGAGTGTCGAGGGTCTGTCAGGCCCTAGCCTCGCCGGTGTGGACGAGCTCCCGGTCATCGACGTCGCGCCGCTGGTGTCGCCGGCGTCGAACCTCGACGAACGTCGCGCGGTCGGCGAGGCGATCGACCGCGCGTGCCGGGCCAGCGGGTTCCTGCTCGTCACGGGCCACGGTGTCGATCCCACGTTGCGCGACGAGCTCGAGCAGCTGCACCGTGAGTTCTTCGCGCTGCCCGACGACGTCAAGGCGCGGATCGCGATGCCGCGAGCCGGCTCGGCCTGGCGTGGGTGGTTCCCGGTCGGTGGCGAGCTCACCTCCGGGGTGCCGGACCGCAAGGAGGGGGTCTACTACGGCGTCGAGCTCCCGCCCGACGACCCGCGCGCGGTGGCCGGACTGCCGTTGCACGGACCCAACCTCTTCCCGGACGTGCCGGCGTCGTTGCGCGATGTCGTCCTGCGGTGGATCGACGAGGTCGCCGCCCTCGGCCAGGCACTGCTGCGCGGCGTCGCTCTCGGGCTCGGCGTCGACGAGGAGTGGTTCGCCGAGCACCTGACCGCGGACCCGACCGTGCTCTTCCGCGCGTTCCACTACCCGCCCGGCGACGACGACTCGTGGGGAGTGGGCGAGCACACCGACTACGGCCTCATCACCCTGCTCGCCCAGGACCACCACGGAGGGCTGCAGGTGCGCAGCAACGGTGAGTGGATCGACGTCCCCGCAGATCCCTACGTCTTCGTCGTCAACCTCGGCGACATGCTCGACCGGATGACGCGCGGCCGCTACCGCTCCGACCCGCACCGGGTGCGCAACCTGTCGGGCCAGGACCGGGTGTCGTTCCCGCTCTTCCTCGACCCGTCGTGGGACGCGCGCGTCACGCCGCTGCCGGAGTCGGTGTTCGCGGACGACGCCAGGGTGGCCGACGACACCGAGCAGAGGTGGGACGGCGCGAGCGTGCACGAGTGGGAGGGCGCGTACGGCGACTACCTCACGGCGAAGGTGTCGCGCGTCTTCCCCGACCTCTTCGCCGACGTCGTCGACCGATCCCACCCCTGACGTCGCACTGATCACACGGCGGCTTCCCGGCCCGGGAAAGCGCCACTTGATCAGTGCGAGCTGGGGGTTAGACGGGGGTGAGGTGGTCGCGGTTGCCGAGGTAGGGGCGCAGGGCTGGTGGCACGCGGACCGAGCCGTCGGCCTGCTGGTGGTTCTCGAGCAGCGCGACGATCGCGCGGGTGATGGCGACGAGCGTGCCGTTGAGCGTGGCGAGGGGGCGTACGGCGTCACCTTCGCGCATGCGGATGCGCAGGCGCCGCGCCTGGAACTCGGTGCAGTTCGACGTCGAGGTCACCTCGCGATAGCGCTCCTGGCTCGGCACCCACGCCTCGATGTCGAACTTGCGTGCGGCACTCGCCCCGAGGTCGCCGGACGCCACGTCGATGACGCGGTAGGGGATCTCGAGCGAGTCGAAGAACTGACGCTCCCAGGCGAGCAGACGCCGGTGCTCGTCGACCGCGTCGTCCGGGTGGGCGTAGGAGAACATCTCGACCTTGTCGAACCAGTGCACGCGGAAGATGCCGCGGGTGTCGCGACCGCCGGACCCTGCCTCGCGCCGGTAGCACGGTGAGTAGCCGACGTAGCGACGCGGCAGGGACGCGGCGTCGAGGATCTCGTCGGAGTGGTAGGCCGCGAGCGGCACCTCGGCCGTGCCCACGAGGTACATGTCGTCGGCCTCGAGCCGGTAGACGTTCTCGGCCGCCTGGCCGAGGAACCCGGTGCCCTCCATCGCGGCCGGCTTCACGAGCGCCGGCGGGATCATGGGGGTGAAGCCGTTGCCGCACGCCAGCGCGATCGCGTGGTTGACGAGCGCGAGCTCGAGCAGGGCGCCGACGCCGGTGAGGTAGTAGAAGCGCGACCCGCTCACCTTGGCGCCGCGCTCGATGTCGATCGCGCCGAGGATCTCACCGAGCTCGACGTGGTCGCGCACGGTGATGCCCTCGGCGGCGAAGTCGCGGCGTACGCCGACCTCCTCGACCACCGTGAAGTCGTCCTCGCCTCCGACGGGTGCCGCGGGGTCGACGAGGTTGGACAGCTCAGCCAGCAGCGACTGGGTCAGCGTCTCGGACGTGTCGCGCTCCGCCTCGGCGGCCTTGACCCGGTTCGCGAGGTCGGACGCCTGCGTCATCAACGCATCGAGGTCGCGCTGCAGCGCGCCGCGGTCCGCGTCGTCGGCCTTCTTGAGGCGTCCCTGCAGCGGTCCGATCTGCTTGCCGAGCTCCTTCTGCTCGTTGCGCAGCGCACCGTAGGAGACCTCCGCGGCGCGCCGCGACCCGTCGGCGTGCAGGAGTCGGTCGACGACGGTCGCGTCCTCCCCTCGAGCGCGCTGGGACGCACGGACACGGTCGGGGTCGTCGCGGACGATCTTGAGGTCGATCACGCTGCGAGCCTAGTGCGGCGTCGACGGGGACGACCTGCCGGTTTCGTCGGCGGCGGGCGAGGTCACGGGGCGGCGTTCAGAGGTAGAGACCGCCGCCGCCCTCGTTGGGTGAGGGGACGCCGGGCACCCCGCTGTCGCCGGTCAGCTGGCCGCCCGGACCGATCGCCCGTCGGCGCATCTGCTCGAGCTGGGCCTGCGCGGCCATCTGCTGTGCGAACAGGGCGGTCTGGATGCCGTGGAACAGGCCCTCGAGCCAGCCGACGAGCTGGGCCTGCGCGATGCGCAGCTCCGACTCGGACGGCACGGCCTCGTCGGTGAAGGGCAGCGAGAGCCGCTCGAGCTCCTCGACGAGCTCGGGCGCGAGGCCCGACTCGAGCTCGGCGATGGAGCGACGGTGGATGTCGCGCAGCCGGGTGCGCGCGGCCTCGTCGAGCGGCGAGGAACGCACCTCCTCGAGCAGCTGCTTGATCATGCTGCCGATGCGCATCACCTTCGCCGGCTGCTCGACGAGCTCGGTGATCGAGCCCTCGCGCGGCTCGGACCCGTCGGCGACCTCCGGCAGGTAGCCCATCGGCTGACCATCCGGTCCGACGACGACGATGCGCGACTCGTCGGACGGCGCGCCCTGCGGCTGCTGGGAGCTGGGCTCGGTCATGCGTCCATCCAATCACCGCCTCGTCGGATGCGCATCGACCGCGGCGTGACGCACGCCTGCGACGGCGCAACCGCGCGGGATTTCCGCCCGTTCCGTCGTGCGTGCTCCAATGTGCGTGCACGACGTGCCATCGGGGCACGTACCGGCGACATCACCGTGAGGGGTGAGAGCACCGGACCCACTGGGGCACCGGGCTGCGCGATCGTCTGAAGGAGACGTCACGTGGACTACAACTGGCTGTTCCCGGGTGCGGAGGCCCGCCCTGTCGGCGCGAAGGGCTGGGGATCGTTCGCCGTCGAGCGGATCCCCGCCGGCACGGCCGTCGCCGGCTTCGGCGGCTGGGTCGTCACGCACGACACCCTCGAGACCTTCAGCCACGATCGCCAGGGTCGCTCGATCCAGATCGCCGAGAACCTCTACCTCGTCTCGGACGAGACGCCCGAGGCGGGCGACATGCTCAACCACTCGTGCGAGCCGTCGTGCGGTCTCGTCGGGGCCAACGTGCTGATCGCGATGCGCGACATCGAGGTCGGCGAAGAGCTGACCTTCGACTACGCGACGTGCGACTCGAGCGACTACGACGAGTTCGAGTGCCTGTGCGGCGAGCCCACGTGCCGCGGCGTCGTGACCGGTCTGGACTGGACCAAGCCCGAGCTGCAGGTCAGGTACGCCGGGTGGTTCTCGCCCTACCTCGCGCGACGCATCGCCGCCCGGCCGGCGACGCGCTGAACGAGATCGCCGTCGACGTCCTCGCGGGTCGACGGCGTCGGGCGTTCGCCTCTCGCGGACGCGGAAACCCCCACGACAGTGCCGTCTCCCGAGGGCCATGCTGACCGCATGAGCTCTCCGGGGGACATGGCACCGCTCGTGACACGACCGATCGCCTACGTCGACGGCGTCGTCGACCCCGCCGACCTCGCGCACGCCGTCCGGCTGGTGCTCGGGTGCGAGCAGTCCGTGCTCGGACGCCTGGACTCCTCGGCCGACGACGTGGTGCGGATGCTGTCGGTGTCGTCCATGGACCGCGACAGCTCCTGCTTCGTGATCGAGGGGGACGACGTCGTCGGCTTCCTCTGGATCGAGCAGGACCCCTACGAGCAGGTCACCGGCATCGATCCGTACACGCTCCCCTGGCCCGGCACCGAGTCGCTGCGGTCGGCGCTGCTGGCGCGCGGCCTCGACGTCGCGCGGGCGCGACGTTCGGCGGCGGGATCGGCGCAGTGGAAGGCGCGCGCGGGCGGCTACGTCGACGACACGGCGTACTCGACCGTGATGACCGACGCCGGGATGAGCCCGGCTCGCAGGTTCTACCGGATGTCGATCGACTCGACGTCCACGGCCATCCCGGACGAGATGCCGGAGCTTCCGACCGGTGTGGCGATCGTGCCCGGCGCTGCGGACGACGCGACGCGCCACGTCGTGCACCAGCTCGACCAGGACGCGTTCTCGGAGCACTGGGGCTGGGCCGACTACCCGTACGACGACTGGTGGGAGCACATGTCGGCGTCGCCGTCGTTCGACCCCGACGACTGGTGGCTGCTCACGGTCGACGGCGTGCCCGCGGCGATCTGCCTGCTCGGCAACGGCCGCGTGCAGCACAACGAGGGCTACGTCCAGGTGCTCGGCGTCCTCAAGGAGTTCCGCGGTCGCGGCCTCGCGCAGCTGCTGCTGCGCCGGGCGTTCGTGCACTACCGGGACCAGGGCCGGACCGCCACCATGCTCGGCGTCGATGCCACCAACACCACCGGCGCGGTCGCCCTGTACGAGAAGGTGGGCATGCGTCCGGTCATGGTGATGGAGGCCTACGAGCACCCGCTGGACTGAGTCGTCCGTCGTCGTCCGCCCACGTCCCCGCGAGGTTCCCGCCATGCACGTCGACGCCACCAGCCCTGCTGCCCGACGGACTCGTCGTCCGCCCGTGGCGCCGAGGTGCGGACGGTGCCTCCGACCCGCGCGACGTGCAGGTGCTGCTCGACCTCGTCCTCGAGGCCGAGCGGGCGGCGATCGGCGAGACCGACTCGACGACGGACGACGTCGAGGAGATGTTCGCCGGCCCGACGACCGACCACGACGCGTGCGTCATCGTCGAGGACGACGGCACGGCTGTCGCGTTCGCGTGGATCGAGTTCGACCCGACCACCGCCGAGTCGTGGATCGACGCGTACGTGCTCCCCGACCGTGGCGAGCTGCTCGACGGGCTGCTGCGCTACGCGGTCGCTGTCGCGACGGAGCACCGGTCGCAGGTGCCCGACACCACCGCGTGGTCGCTGCGTTCCGGGTCGTTCGCCTCGGACGCGCAGCTCGCCGCGGCGCTGGAGCACGCGGGATTCGAGCGGGTACGCCGGTTCTGGCGGATGCGCATCGATCTCACGGGTGCCGTCACCGTGGCTCAGCCGCTGCCGGCCGGCGTCGAGATCGTCGATGCGCGCGCAGATCCGTTGCGGCGCACGGCGTACGAGGTGCAGACCACGTCGTTCCACGACCACTGGAACCACACGACGAGGCCGTACGCGGAGTG
The DNA here is from genome assembly GCA_963782665.1 of uncultured Actinomycetota bacterium. Taxonomy (GTDB): domain Bacteria; phylum Actinomycetota; class Actinomycetes; order S36-B12; family CAIYMF01; genus Longivirga. The sequence goes on from CAWAKP010000003.1 coordinate 238,229, forward strand.
GTTCGGCTTCTTCGACCAGCCCTATCTCGACCCCGGCGGCTGGTGGCTCCTCACGGTCGACGGCGTCCCGGCCGCGGTCTGCATCCTCGACGACAGCCGGCGCGACATCGACGAGGGCTACGTGCGGTCGCTGGGCGTGCTGCGGGAGTTCCGCGGCCGCGGGCTGGCCCGCCTCCTGCTCGAGCACGCGTTCGCCTACTACCGCCGTCGCGGGATGGTCGGCGTCCAGCTCGGCGTCGACAGCGAGAGCCCGACCGGCGCCAACCACCTCTACGAGAGCGTGGGCATGACGCCGCACCGCGTCATCGACGCCTGGTCGCGGCCGATCGCCTAGGCCACCGCGCGGCTCAGGCCGCGATCAGCACCTTGCCGACGTGCTCGCCGTCCGCGACCACACGGTGCGCCTCGGCCGCGTCGCTCATGGGAAGCACCCGGTCGATGACGGTGCGGATCGCGCCGGACTCGACGAGCGGCCACGCCTCCGCCTCGACCCGACGGCAGATCGCGCCCTTCTCCTCGATCGGGCGCGCACGCAGCGTCGTCGCGCGCACCTGGGCACGCTTGCCCATGAGCCGGCCGAGGTCGAGCTCGCCCTTCGTGCCGCCCTGCAGCCCGATCACCTGGATCCGGCCGCCGGTGGCCAGCACGTCGACGTTGCGGGCCAGGTAGGCGCCGCCCATGTTGTCGAGCACGATGTCGGCACCGTGCCCGCCGGTGGCGTCGCGGACCGCCGCGACGAAGTCCTCGTCGCGGTAGTTGACGACGATGTCCGCACCGAGGTCGCGACACCGCTCGAGCTTCTGCGCCGAGCCGGCGGTGACCGCGACCCGCGCGCCGAGCGCGACGGCGGCCTGGATCGCGAAGGTGCCGATGCCGCCGGCACCCCCGTGCACGAGCACGACGTCGTCGGGGCGGACGCCGGCGTCGATCACGAGGTGCGACCAGACGGTGCACGCCACCTCGGGAAGCGCGGCGGCGTCGAGCAGTGGTACGCCGACCGGAGCTCGCATGACCTGTGGTGCCGGCACGGCGACGTACTCGGCGTAGCCGCCTCCGGCGAGCAGCGCCGTGCACGGGTCGCCGACGCGCCAGCCCTGCACGCCGGTGCCGATCTCGCTGATCGTGCCGCTGCACTCGAGGCCCGGGTAGGCCGATGCACCCGGCGGGGGCGGGTAGTGACCCTGGCGCTGAAGGAGATCCGCGCGGTTGACCGCTGACGCCGTCACCCGGACGACGACCTCGCCGGGTCCGGCGACCGGGTCGGGCACCTCGGACCAGCGCAGCACGTCGGGCCCGCCGAACTCGGTGATGACGACGGCGTGCACGTCAGGTCCCGGGGGCCGTGGGACCGGACGTCGCCGGGTCGACGATGGACTGAGCCGGGCGGATGACGACGACGCGGTCGCCCTTCTGGAGCAGCGTGACCGCACTTTCGTCGAAGCGGTGGGTGACGCCGTCGCGCACGATGGCGAGCACCATCTCGTGGCGCCGCTGCAACGACTCCGGCGCGACGCCCAGCTCGGCGGGGGTGATGTCCCGCTCGACGATCTCGAGGCCGTGCGCGGGCTCGAGGAGGTCCTCGACGACTCCGCCGGCGGCCGGCGACGTGAGCGCGAGCCCCAGCATCCGACCCGCCGACTCGGCGGTGGGGATGACCGTGTTGGCGCCGCTCTGCTTGAGCACGGCCGTGTTCTGGCTCTCGCGGGCGGACGCGACGATGGTGGCGATCGGGTTGAGCCGACGGGCGGTGAGCACCACCAGCACGGAGGCGTCGTCGCGATCGAGCGCGACGACCACCCGCGCCGCGGTGTGCACCGACGCCTGGCGCAGGACGTCCTCGCTCGCTCCGTCGCCGAGGACGCCGATGATCCCCTCGGCGGTGGCAGCCGTGACCGACGCCTGGTCGTGGGCGACGACGACGATGGAGTCCGGCGCCATCCCCTGCTCGAAGAGCGTGCGCACCGCGCTGCGTCCCTTGACCCCGTAGCCGACGACCACCGTGTGGTCCTTCACCTTCTGCCTCCAGCGTGTGGCGCGGTACTCGTCGCGGCTGCGCTGGGTCAGGACCTCGACGGTCGTGCCGACGAGCGTGATGAGGAAGACGAAGCGCAGCGGCGTGATGATGAGGACGTTGGCGAGCCGGGCCGCCTCGGTGGCCGGGACGATGTCGCCGTAGCCGGTGGTCGAGAGGGTGACGGTCGCGTAGTACAACGCGTCGAGCAGCGAGATCGGCGTCCCGTTGCTGTCGTGGTAGCCGTCGCGCTCGATGTACACGAGCAGCGTCGTGATCGCCACGCAGCTCAGGGCGACGAGGATGCGGATCCATAGCGACCCCAGCGGCCCGTACCGGCGGGCCGGCATCTGCAGGGTCGGGGTCACGCGCGTGACGGTAGCGAACCTGGGCCACGACGGTGCGTCGTACGCTGCGGGGGTGTCGACGACGACGAGGGTCGAGGTTCCGGCCGTGCGGCACCTCGTGCGCGCCCGCGACCTGGCCGACACGAGATACGCCGAGCAGCTCACCGTCGACGACCTCGCGGGCGCCGCATGCCTCTCGCGGGCGCACTTCAGCCGCGAGTTCCGCAAGGCGTTCGGCGAGACGCCGTACTCCTACCTGCTGACGCGACGGCTCGAGCGCGCGGCGACCCTGCTGCGCGGCACCGACTACTCGGTCGCCGACATCTGCATGCAGGTGGGCCTGTCCAGCGTGGGGTCGTTCACGTCGAGCTTCAGCCGCGCCTACGGAATGACTCCGACGCAGTACCGCGCCTCGTTCCCCGCTGCGGCGAGCCTGGCGATGATCCCGCTGTGCGTGCTCAAGGCGTACGGCCGCCCGGTGAACAGCACGATCGGAGAAGACGGCGCCTGACCGGCGTCCGTAGGTTCGACGCGTTGTCACCGAACCGACCGACGGAGGTCCCCATGATCCGCATCAGTACCGCCCAGCTCTGGGTGCACGACCAGGACGAGGCCCTCGCGTTCTGGCGCGACAAGGTCGGTTTCGAGGTGCGCGAGGACGTCACGGTGCCGGAGATGGGCAACTTCCGCTGGCTCTCGGTGGCGCCGCCCGGCCAGGACGACATCGCCGTCGTGCTCATGGCCGTGCCCGGGCCGCCCGTGATGGACGCCGAGACGCGCTCCGAGGTGCTGTCCCTGACGGCGAAGGGCTTCGCCAGCACGCTGTTCCTCACGACCGACGACGCGATGAAGGCCTACGAGGAGCTGTCCGGCCGCGGGGTGGAGTTCACCGAGAAGCCGAACGTCCAGCCGTACGGCATCGACTGCGGCTTCCGTGACCCCTCCGGGAACAGCATCCGGCTCGCGCAGCGCAGCCCGATGGCCTGAGGGCATCGTCGCGTCCGCCCCCGCTGCGTCGTTACCGCCCGAATCTGCGGAGACTCCCTGTGGTCTCAGCGATTTCGGTCGGTAACGACGAGGGGGAGAACGGTTCAGGGAAGCGGTAGGACTCGTACGGCGGAGCCGCGGCTCCCACCGCCCGGCGGGATGACGGCGACGCCGTCGGCGAGGGCGATGCCCCGCAGCATCGCCGGCCCGTGGAACAGGGTCGGCGTCGCCGTCGTGACGAGGTCGCCGCGCTGTCGGTGCACGGGGATGAGCCGGACGTGCTCGGGGTGGTCCTTGATCGCCTCGTCGAGGATGGCCTCCTCGACCCGTTCCTCGTCCGCGCCAGGCTCCCCGCGCATCGAGGCCACCAGCGGGGCGAGCAGGGTGAGGACGGCGGACACCGCGGCGAGCGGGTTGCCGGGGAGGCCGACGACGTGCCGACCGTCGGGCAGCGACGCGAGGCACATCGGGGTGCCGGGCCGCACCGCGACACCGTCGACGACCCATCGGGCACCGAGCTGGTCGAGGGCCGCGTGCAGGTGGTCGGCCGGCCCGCTCGCGGTCGACCCCGTGGTGATGACGATGTCGGCGTTCGCGTCGTCGAGCTCGGTCAGCAGGTCGGACAAGGTGTCGGGCACGTGGATCGGCGGGAAGGCGCGGGCTCCCGTCCAGGCGACCCAGCCGGGCAGCATCGGCCCGAGCGCATCGCGCACCCGGCCGTCCCGTGGGCTCCCGCGCTGCAGCAGCTCGTCGCCGAGGATGAGGATGGCGACGTCCGGCGGCCGTACGACGGGGAGCACGTCGTACCCGGCCGCCGCGGCCATGCCGGCGACGGCCGGTGTCACCACTCCCCCGGCCTCGAGGAGCAGCTCGCCGGCCGAGGACTCCTGTCCGCGCGGCCGGATGTCGGTGCCCGGCTCGACGTACCCGGGGTGCGGCGCGGTCTGGCCGGTCGCGGGGTCGCCGACGTAGAGGGCGGGTCCGCGCGGGCTCTCGAGCACGACACCGCGCTCCCGGCGCAGGACGGCGTCGGCGCCGAGCGGGAGGGCCGCACCGGTGGCGACGTGGACGGCGGTGCCGTCCGGCAGGCGGTCGAGCGTGTCGCCGGCGAGCAGCCGACCGGTGACGGTCCACGGCCCGGGTCCGCTCACGGCCCACCCGTCCATGGCGGCGGCGTCGAACGGGGGCAGCGGGGTGCTGGCGACGAGGGGTGCGGCGAGCACCGAGCCCACGGCATCGACCAGGACGACCTCGACGACGGGCAGCGCGCGGCCGGCCTCGCGGGCGGCACGGCGGGCGCGGCCGAAGGGGAGCAGCGACCGGTCGTCGGTCACGGCGACGTCCGTGCTGGTGTCACGTCCTGATCCTCCCGCGGTGCGCGGGCGGCGTCGTCGGCGACCCGCCGTCGCCCGTCGAGCGCCCGAGGTCTTGACGCCCGTGTCAAGTTGACACTAGCGTCAAGTCGTGGGATTGATCCAGAGCCGCGTCGACGTCCGGTCCTCGGCGTACGCCGACAACCGCACCGCGATGCTCGCGGCCCTCGACGAGCTGGCCGGCCTGCAGTCGCGCGTCGTGGCTGGCGGCGGCTCGGGCGACCCGGCCAAGGACGCGGCGTCGGTGGCCAAGCTGCGTGGCCGCGGCAAGCTGCTCCCCCGCGAGCGGATCGGGATGCTCCTGGATCGGGGGTCGGCGTTCCTCGAGCTCTCCCCGCTGGCCGGGTGGGGCACCGACGACGCCCTCGGCGGTGGTGTGGTCACCGGCATCGGGCGGGTACGCGGCGTCGAGTGCGTGATCTCGGCGAACGACCCGACGGTGAAGGGCGGCGCCCAGGGCCCGACCTCGGTCGCGAAGGGTCTGCGCGCGATGGAGGTCGCGCGGGTCAACCGGCTGCCGCTCGTCTCGCTCACGGAGTCGGCCGGTGCCGACCTGCCCAAGCAGGCCGAGATCTTCGTCCCGGGCGGGGCGTCGTTCAAGAACCTGACCCGGCTCTCGGCCGCGGGGATCCCCACCATCACGCTCGTGTTCGGGTCGTCGACCGCCGGCGGGGCCTACGTGCCGGGCATGAGCGACTACGTCGTCCTGCAGAAGGATGCTGCGCGCGTCTACCTCGGTGGTCCGCCGCTGGTGAAGATGGCGATCGACGAGGACGCCGACGAGGAGTCGCTCGGCGGTGCGGAGATGCACGCACGGGTGAGCGGCCTGGCCGACTACCTCGCGGTCGACGAGCCGGACGCGCTGCGCATCGGTCGCGACATCGTCGGGCACCTCAACTGGCGACGGCTCGGCCCTGGTCGATCGCGTGGTCCGGTGGCCCCGGCGTTCGACGCCGACGAGCTGCTCGGCATCGCGAGCGCGGACGTCCGCGTGCCGTTCGAGGTGCGCGACGTCCTGGCCCGCGTGGTCGACGGGAGCGAGCTCGAGGAGTTCAAGCCGCTGTACGGCACGACCCTGGTGTGCGGATGGGCCCACCTCGACGGCTTCCCGATCGGCATCCTCGCCAACAACGGCATCCTCTTCAGCGAGGAGGCCGAGAAGGGTGCGCAGTTCATCCAGCTCTGCGAGCGCCACGACCTCCCGATCCTGTTCGTGCAGAACATCACCGGCTTCATGGTCGGCACGCGCTACGAGCAGGGCGGCATCATCAAGGACGGCGCCAAGCTCATCAACGCCGTCTCGAACTCGACCGTGCCGCACCTCACGCTGATGGTCGGGGCGTCCTACGGCGCGGGCAACTACGGAATGAGCGGCCGCGCCTACGACCCGCGCTTCGTCTTCACCTGGCCCAACCACCGCATCGCCGTGATGGGACCCAAGCAGCTCGGCGGGGTGCTCGAGATCGTCGCGCGTCAGCGCACCGAGGCGGCCGGCGGCGCGTTCGACGCCGACGCGTTCGCACCGATGCGCGCGGCGTTCGAGTCGCAGGTCGAGTCGCAGTCGACCGCGCTCTACGCCACCGGCCGGCTCTGGGACGACGGCATCATCGACCCGCGCGACACCCGGACGGTCCTGTCCCTCGCGCTCTCGGCGGTCCACTCGGGGCCGGTGCAGGGGAGCAACTCCTATGGCGTCTTCCGGATGTGACGGCGATGACTCAGATCGGTGTCCCCGAGAGCACCACGATCAGAAGGCTTCTCGTCGCCAACCGGGGCGAGGTCGCCCGTCGCGTCTTCAGCACCTGCCAGGCGCTCGGCATCGAGACCGTCGCAGCGTTCAGCGACCCGGACCGCGACGCGCCCTTCGTCGACGAGGCGACCTACGCCGTGGCGCTCGGCGGGACGACATCGGCCGAGAGCTACCTCGACGTGGCGAAGGTGCTCGATGCCGCGCGCCGTAGTGGCGCCGACGCGATCCACCCCGGCTACGGGTTCCTGTCCGAGAACGCCGACTTCGCGCAGGCGGTCACCGATGCGGGACTGGTGTGGGTCGGCCCGACCCCTGCGTCGATGCGCGCGATGGCGCTCAAGGTCGAGGCCAAGCGCATTGCGGCCGACGCGGGCGTTCCGCTGATACCGGGCGCCGAGCTCGACGACCACGTATCGGACGCCGACCTCGTGGCGATCGCGGACAGTGTCGGTTATCCCGTGCTGGTCAAGGCATCTGCGGGTGGCGGCGGCAAGGGGATGCGTGTCGTGCGGACACCGCACACGCTCGTCGACGCGGTATCGGGCGCGCGTCGCGAGGCGGACGCATCGTTCGGCGATCCGACGGTATTCCTCGAGCGCTACGTCGAGCGGTCCCGCCACGTCGAGGTGCAGGTCTTCGGCGACAGGCACGGCAACGTGGTGCACCTCTTCGAGCGCGAGTGCTCGATCCAGCGGCGGCACCAGAAGATCGTCGAGGAGTCGCCGTCCCCGGGCGCGACGGCCGAGACGCTGGGGTCGATGTACGCCGCTGCCCTCTCCCTCGCCCGCGCGATCGGCTACGTCGGCGCCGGGACCGTCGAGTTCCTCGTGTCGGGCGTCGGCGACGAGCAGGAGTTCTTCTTCCTCGAGATGAACACCCGCCTCCAGGTCGAGCACCCGGTGACCGAGCTGGTCACCGGTCTCGACCTCGTCGAGTGGCAGCTTGCGGTCGCTCAGGGTGTGCCGCTGCCGCTCGCCCAGGGCGACATCGACCGTGACGGCCACGCGATCGAGGTGCGCCTCTACGCCGAGGACCCCGCGCGCGACTTCCTCCCCTCGACCGGGCGCATCACGCGCTGGGACCTCACCGGGTACGGCGACGTGCGCATCGACGCGGCTGTCGACGAGGGCAGCGAGGTGACGCCGTACTACGACCCGTTGCTGGCGAAGGTCGTCGCGCACGCGACCGATCGCCCCACGGCCGCTCGCACGCTCGCCCGGGTGCTGCGCGAGGAGCGCGTGGACGGGGTGACCACCAACGCCGACCTGCTTGTCGCGGTGCTCGAGTCCCCGGCCTTCCTCGCGGGCGACACGACGACCGCCTTCCTCGACGAGCACCCCGAGGTGCTCGCGCCGCGCGTGCCGGATCCGGTGCTGCGTCGACAGCTCGTCGTCGCGGCTCTCGTCCTTCTCGACGGCGCCCTCGAGCGCGACGACGTGTCCCCGTCGCCGCGCGGATGGCGCAACGTCGGCGGAGTGCCGGAGACGATCCGCGTCGACTACCGGCACGGCGCCGCGGACGCGTCGGCCCTGCTGGCGCGGTCCTGGACGCGGGACGGCGCCGCGCTCTGGGTGTGCCCCGACACCGGGGGCGAGTCGGTCGCGGCGCAGGCGATCGCCACCGACGACCGGTTCGAGCGGGTCGAGGGCGCTGCACTGGAACGAGCGCGCGGCGCGCGATGGTTCCGTGACGGCTCGGCTCGCCTCGAGCTCGACGGCGTACGTCGCGAGGTGCGCGGCCACCTCGGCGGGCTGCCCTGGGAGGTGTCCGACGGCGTGCCGGGCGACGCGACCGCGACCGCCGAGCTGTCGGTGAGCTGCGACGGCTGGACGACCGCGTTCAGGGTGGTCGAGCCGTGGGCGACGTCGGCGCACGAGGGCGCAGGCGCCGGCCCGACCACGCCCGTACCCGGCACCGTCACCCACGTGGCGGTCGCCGTCGGCGACGTCGTCTCGGCCGGCGACGCGCTCGTCGTCCTGGAGGCGATGAAGATGGAGCACACCATCCGCGCTGACGAGGACGGTGTCGTCGCCGAGATCCACGTTCGTGTCGGCCAGAGCGTCGACGCCCACACCGTCGTCGCGACGCTGACCGCGTCAGAGCGGACGGAGGCATCGTCATGAGCGAGGCACGGCGGGCGGTGCGGGTCGCGAACTGCAGCGGGTTCTTCGGGGACCGGCTGGCGGCGGCGCGGGAGATGGTCGAGGGCGGACCGATCGACGTGCTCACCGGCGACTGGCTCGCCGAGCTCACCATGCTCATCCTGGCCCGGCAGCGGATGAAGCACGGCGCGGGCAGCGGCTACGCCCGTACCTTCCTCACGCAGATGGAGCAGGTCCTCGGCACCTGCCTCGATCGCGGCATCAAGGTCGTCTCCAACGCCGGCGGGCTGGATCCGGCGGGATGCGCGGCGGCCCTCCGCGAGTACGCCGACGCGCAGGGGCTCGACGTCCGCATCGCCTGGGTCGAGGGCGACGACCTGATGCCGCGCCTGGACGAGCTCCGTCAGGCCGGTGAGGCGTTCACCAACCTCGACACCGGCGAGTCCCTCGCGTCCTTCGGCATGGCGCCGCTCACGGCCAACGCCTACCTCGGCGGGCGTGGCATCACCGCCGCGCTGCAGGCGGGTGCCGACGTCGTCGTCACCGGGCGCGTCACGGACGCCGCGCTCGTCGTCGGACCGGCCGCGTGGTGGCACGGGTGGTCCTACGACGACCCTGCGAACCTCGACCGGCTGGCCGGCGCGGTCGTCGCGGGCCACGTCATCGAGTGCGGCGCGCAGGCGACCGGCGGCAACTACGCGTTCTTCGACGAGGTGCCCGGACTCGAGCACGTCGGCTTCCCGTGGGCCGAGGTCGCCGACGACGGCAGCAGCGTGATCGGCAAGCACGACGGCACGGGTGGGCTCGTGAGCGTCGGCACGGTCACCGCCCAGCTGCTCTACGAGATCGGCAGCCCGGCCTACGCGAACCCCGACGTGACCGCACGCTTCGACACGATCGGGCTCGAGCAGATCGCGGCAGACCGCGTGCGGATCAGCGGTGTCAGGGGTGCGTCGGCGCCCGAGACGCTCAAGGTCGCGGTCAACACGTTGGGGGGCTTCCGCAACAGCGCAGCGCTCGTCCTGACCGGGCTCGACATCGAGGCGAAGGCCGATCTCGCCCTGCGCACGGTGGCGGGGATCCCGCTGGCACAGGCACTTTCGAGCACCGCGGAGGAGAACGCCGACGCGTCGCACTTCGACGTCCGCGAGCTCCACGTAGCCCTGCTGCGCCACGATCGCAGCGATCCGCGGTCGACCGCGCAGGCACAGGCCGAGCTGCGCCTGACGGTCAAGGCAGGGGATCCGAAGGCCGTGGGCAAGGCGTTCACGGCACCCATCGTCGAGAGCGCGCTCGCCTCCTACCCCGGGATGTTCCCGACCGCGCCTCCGGCCGAGGGCACGCCGTACGGCGTCTACTGGCCGACCACCGTCGCGGCGTCCCTCGTCACGCAGACCGTCCACCTCGACCACGACGGCGAGACGCGGGAGGTCGCGCGGGTCCCCGGGGGCACGGCGGTGGGCGAGCCGTGGACGCCGCAGTCTACGGAGCTCGCCGATCCTGCGGTCGCCTATCCCGCGCACGCGCCGCTGCCCCTCGGCCGGGTCTTCGGCGCGCGGTCCGGCGACAAGGGCGGCGACGCCAACATCGGCGTGTGGATCCGGCCTACGGCGGACGTCGCGGCGGCGCAGATGCGCGCCGTGATGTGTGCGCGGCTGTTCCACCCCGACGGCGTCCGCGAGCTCCTGCCCGAGGCGGCCGAGCTCGCCGTCGAGGTGTGGTCGTTGCCGAACCTGGGGGCTGTCAACATCGTCGTCCACGGGTTGCTCGGTCGCGGCGTCGCCGACTCGACGAGCCTCGACCCGCAGGCCAAGGGCCTCGCCGAGCTGCTGCGCGCACGCGTCGTCGACCTGCCGCTCGGCATCGACGTGCAGGACGGTACGGCATGACGGCGCGAACCGAGGTGAAGGCAGCACCCATCACCGACCGCGGTCGACGCACTCGGGACAACCTCCTCGCCGCGGCCCGCGATGTCTTCGAGCAGAAGGGCTATGCGGCGACGCGCATGGCCGACATCGCGGCTCGGGCGGGCGTCTCGCACGGGACGACCTACACGTGGTTCGCCGACAAGGAGTCGGTGCTCCGGGTCCTCGTCGACGGCATGATCGCCGAGGTGTTCGCGGCGCTCGCGATCGGCGACGACGTCCCCGAGGCCGAGCAGCGCATGCACGAGGCCAACCGCCGCTACCTGGCTGCCTACCGCCGGCACGGGCGGATGCTCGAGGTGGTCGAGGAGGCAGCGGCCGTCGAGGACCACTACCGCGACGCGCTTGCCGGCGTACGGCGCGATCACGTCGCGCGCGTGACGCGGGACATCGCCCGGTTGCAGCGCGACGGCGCCGCCGACGGAGACATCGACCCCGCCATCGCCGCGAGTGCGCTCTGCGCCATGGTCGAGGGATTCGGCCGGCACTGGTACGGACGTGGCGAGGAGACCGAGTCGACCTACGACGACGCCGCCGCGGTCGCCACGCTCACCCAGCTGTGGGCACGCGGACTCGGCATCGACACGCACCGACCCAGCCAAGGGGATTCGCCATGACAGTCAGTACGACCGCAACGTCGCTCACGGGCACGCCGGAGCACGAGCACTTCCGCGCGAGCGTGCGCGCCTTCGTCGAGAAGGAGATCAACCCGTACGCCGACGAGTGGGAGGCCGCGCGCACGTGGCCGGCGCACGAGCTCCTGCCCAAGCTCGCAGCGATCGGGGGGCTCGGTCTCGAGTACGACGAGGAGTACGGCGGTCAGGGCGCCGACCACTCGTTCACCGTCGTCCTGGCGGAGGAGCTCGGTCGGGCGGACGTCGCGGGGGTGCCGATGGGCATCGCGGTGCAGGCGTCGATGGCGACACCCTCCCTCGCCCGGCACGGCAGCCACGAGCTGCGCAAGCGCTACCTGCAGCCGGCGCTGCGCGGCGAGATGGTCTGCTCCATCGCGGTGTCGGAGATCGACGCGGGGAGCGACGTCGCGGGCATCCGCACCCGCGCGGTGCGCGACGGCGACACGTGGGTCATCGACGGGCGAAAGATGTGGATCACCAACGGGTCTCAGGCCGACTGGATCTGCCTGCTGGCACGCACGAGCGACGAACCGGGCTACCAGGGGATGTCGCTCATCATCGTGCCGACCGACACTGCCGGGTTCAGCGTCGGCCGCGTCATCGAGAAGATGGGCAACCACTCGAGCGACACCGCCGAGCTCGTGCTCGACGGCGTGCGTGTACCTGTGGGCAACACGGTGGGCGAGGTCGGACGCGGCTTCCAGCAGCAGATGGAGCAGTTCCAGGACGAACGGCTCATCGGTGCCTACATGGCGGTCTCCGGCGCGCGACGCGCGATCGATCGGACGGTCGAGTACCTGCGCGGGCGCGACGTGTTCGGCAAGCCGCTCCTGGCCAACCAGCACCTGCAGTACCGCCTCGCCGAGCTCATCGCCGACGTCGAGGTGCTGCACGAGTACTGCCTCGCCGCCGCCGCGCGAAAGTGCGCGGGCGAGGACGTCACGAAGATGGCGACCATCGCCAAGCTCAAGTCCGGCCGGCTCGCGCGCGAGGTGGCCGATGCCGCGGTGCAGTTCCACGGCGGTGCCGGCTACGCCGAGGACCTGTGGGTCGCCCGCTACTACCGCGACGTCCGGCTGATCTCCATCGGAGGTGGTGCCGACGAGGTCATGCTGCGCGTGCTCGGTCTGCTCGAGGGGATGGGACGACGATGACGACCACCTACGCCGTGTCCGACGGCGTCGCCACGATCACGTTGGCCTCGCCCGAGACGCGCAACGTGCTCAACGCCGAGAGCATGGGTGGGCTTCTCGCCCACCTGCGTGCCGCCAACGACGACAGCGACGTCCGCGTGATCGTGCTGACCGGGGAGGGCTCGACGTTCTGCGCCGGCGCCGACCTCGCCGGTGCTGCGGCAGCCGACGACGACAGCTTTGCGGCTACCGGTCCGCGGGCGATGGTCGCCGTGCTCGAGGCGATGCTCGACCACCCCAAGCCGATCGTCGCGCGCGTGCAGGGCCACGTGGCGGGCGGCGGCAACGGGCTCGTGGCCGCCGCCGACCTGGCGGTCGCCGTCGAGTCGGCGAGGTTCGCATTCAGCGAGGTGCGCGTCGGCGTGGCGCCCGCAGTGATCTCGGTCGTCTGCCTCGCGCGGATGAGCCCGCAGCACGCGCGCGAGCTGCTGCTCACCGGTGAGCGCGTCTCGGCGCAGCGCGCGCTCGAGGCCGGACTGCTCACCGCGGTCGTCGACGACGCCGCGCTCGACGCGACGGTGGCGGCGTACGTCGACGCATTGCGTCTCGGCGGGCCGCAGGCACTGGCCGCGACCAAGGCGCTGCTGCGACGCGTGCCGGGTATGAGCCGTGACGACGCGTTCGCCTGGACGGCAGACCTCTCGGCGTCGCTGTTCTCCAGCGACGAGGCGCGCGATGGCATGACGGCGTTCTTGGAGCGGCGACGTCCGTCCTGGGCTCCTGACTGAGGGCTGGCTGCCTGACGCGGAACCTGTCCGGGAGACGGTATCGGTCCGCTCGCTGTCGATGTGAGGAAGGGCGCGGCGACCCGCGAGAGTGGGTGGCTCGATCCGCTCAGTTGGTGACGCCTGCGTCGTGGGGAAGGGCGCACCAATGGCAGCGGGTGGCTGGTGTCGCGCGTGCGGATGGCCGTTCTCGGGATGTGCGGCCGGCGGTGGTCGAGGTCGATCGCTGACCGTCGAGAAGGAGCCATCCCGCGTCGGTCCGGAATCCGGTAAAGCGTTGCGCTGCAAGCGAAATCAGCCGTGCACGGGACTTGACAGGAATAGTACGTGTGTTCTAGGGTTGGCACGTGTCCGTCACCCTCAGCCCCTTCTCCCGGCCGCTGCCTGGCTCTGGCGCGCCGGACATGGTGGTCGTGATGGACGGTGCGCACCAGGAGCCGGCGTGGAGCCTGGGGCGTCTGGACGCGTTGCCCGAGACTCCGTCGGCGAGTGACCTGCAGCTGCTCGCTGCTCTGGACCCGGCGGACCTGTCCGACCCGATGGACGTCATCACCTACCTGCAGCGCGTCGAGAAGGTCGAGGCGTTCCTGGCCGCGCTCAAGGTGACAGGCGTTGGTCGCCCTCGCCGGCGCGCAGGCCTCGCCCTCGTCGATGGATGAGGCGCACGTGGTGACCGAGGTCGCGTTGGCCCGCCGGGTCGGGCAGCGCTCGGCGTCCACCTCGATCGAGGTCGCCCGGACGCTCTGACGTCGACGTTCCCGGAGTTCCTCACCGCGCTGAAGGCCGGGCAGATCAGCGAGTGGCACTGCCGGGAGCTGGTCACCGCGACCCGCTCGGTCACCGACCCCGACGTACGCCGCCAGGTCGGCGAGGCGACCTTGGCGAAGGCGAAGGTGATGACTCCGCGCGAGTTCGCCGGCGAGGTCGCCAAGGCCATCGCCCGCCTCGACCTCGACGCTCACTACGCGGATCGAGAAGGCGCGGGAGGACCGGCGGGTGTGGTGCACGGCGCTGCCCGACGGGATGGGGTTCCTCGGACTCATCCACGACTGGACCACCGTCCAAGCCATCCACGCCACCATCACCGCCGACGGGCGCACCCTGCAGCTCGACCGCGGCGGCGCCGCCGCAGTACGCGCCGGGGACGACGACGCGCGTGCGGACGCGTCCCGCGCGGATGCGATGGCCGCGCGGATGCTCGGCACGGTCGCCGAGGACGGCAGCGTGACCTGGGACCGCAGCACCCAGCAGGTCGTCTCGATGACCCTGGTCATGGACCTGGACACCCTGCAGGGCGAGGTCGACCGGTTCGCTCTCCTGGACGGGCAGCCGATCCCCGCCGGCCTGGCCCGCGACCTCGCCGAGGGCGCGAAGCTGTGGCGCCGCGCGGTCACCGACCCCGTCACCGGGGTTCTGCTGGACTACGGCACCGAGCAGTACCTGCCCGAGACGTTGCGTCGCTACGTCAAGGCCCGCGACGGTGTCTGCGGCACCCCGATCTGCGCACGCACCGGCCGTCTGGAGATGGACCACGCCGAGCCGCTTCCCCGCCGGCACGACGAGCGCCGGCAACTGCCACGCGTGGTGCACGACCTGCCACCAGCTCAAGACTGAGCGCCGACTGCGCTTCACCGACACGAAGCCCGACGGATCAGCCACCCTGATCACCGCGTGGGGGCAGCGGTTCTCGATCCCACCCAGACCGTTCCTCCACGACCCCACCGACCGGACCGACGACTCAGGCCCGCCCGGAATGTCGCAGGCTCCGGAGCCGCGACCTGAACCGGATCCGCCGGAGTCCGGCGGCGACCTACCGCCGTACTGACGCGATGACGCACCGTCGTCGTGCGATGACGGGCGCGCGGAGAGCGCTACGCAGTTCGGGCTAGCCTCACGGAAGCAACCCCACGACGAGATCCCAGGAGCGCGCCAGTGGCCAAGTCCCCGGGGACGCCCGTGCCGCACGTCGCCGACAGCCATGGCCTGATCCGGGTGCACGGGGCGCGCGTCAACAACCTCAGGGACGTCGACGTCGATCTGCCCAAGCGTCGGCTCACCGTGTTCACCGGCGTCTCGGGATCGGGCAAGAGCTCGCTGGTGTTCGGCACGATCGCCGCGGAGTCGCAGCGGATGATCAACGAGACCTACAGCGCGTTCCTGCAGGGCTTCATGCCCTCGCTCGCCCGACCCGACGTCGACGTGCTCGAGGGGATCACCACGGCGATCATCGTCGACCAGCAACGGATGGGCGCTGATCCTCGCTCGACCGTCGGCACGGCGACAGACGCCAACGCCATGCTGCGCATCCTCTTCAGCCGGTTGGGCACGCCGCACATCGGCTCGCCGCAGGCGTTCTCGTTCAACATCGCGTCGGTCAGCGGTGCCGGGGCCGTCACGATGGATCGCGGCGGGCGGACGGTGAAGGAGCGACGCAGCTTCAGCATCACCGGGGGGATGTGCCCGCGGTGCGAGGGCCGCGGCTCGGTCACCGACTTCGACCTGACCGAGCTCTATGACGACGCGCTCTCGCTCAACGACGGTGCCCTCAAGGTCCCCGGCTACAGCATGGACGGCTGGTACGGACGGATCTATGGCGGTTGCGGCTTCTTCGACCCGGACACACCGATCCGCAAGTTCACCAAGCGCCAGCTCGACGACCTGCTCTACAAGGAGCCCACCAAGATCAAGGTCGACGGCATCAACCTGACGTACGAGGGCTTGATCCCCAAGCTCCAGAAGTCGATGCTCAGCAAGGACGTCGAGGCGCTGCAGCCGCACATCCGCGCGTTCGTCGAGCGTGTCGTGACGTTCACCGTGTGCCCCGAGTGCGCCGGGACCCGGCTCAGTGCCGGCGCTCGCTCGTCGAAGATCCGCGGGATCTCGATCGCCGACGCCTGCGCGATGCAGATCAGCGACCTGGCGGGGTGGGTGCACAACCTCGACGAACCGTCGCTCGGTCCGCTGCTCACGACGCTCCGGGCGACGCTGGACTCCTTCGTCGAGATCGGGCTCGGCTACCTCTCGCTCGAGCGGCCGTCCGGCACCCTGTCCGGCGGCGAGGCGCAGCGGGTGAAGATGATCCGTCACGTCGGGTCCTCGCTCACCGACATCACCTACGTCTTCGACGAGCCGACGTCGGGGCTGCATCCCCACGACATCGGTCGGATGAACGACCTCCTGCTCCGCCTGCGCGACAAGGGAAACACCGTTCTCGTCGTCGAGCACAAGCCGCAGGTCATCGCCATCGCCGACCACGTCGTCGACCTCGGACCGGGTGCGGGTTCCGCCGGGGGCACGATCTGCTTCGAGGGAACGGTCGACGACCTGCGCGTCAGCGACACGGTGACCGGCCGTCACTTCGACGACCGTGCGTCGCTGAAGGAGACGGTCCGGGCACCGAGCGGCGCCCTGTCGATCCGCAAGGCTTCGACGCACAACCTCCGCGACGTCGACGTCGACGTCCCGCTCGGGGTGCTCGTCGTCATCACCGGTGTCGCGGGCTCGGGCAAGAGCTCGCTCGTGCACGGCTCGATCCCCGCGGGCGCCGGCGTCGTGTCGATCGGCCAGGCGCCGATCCGTGGTTCGCGGCGCAGCAACCCCGCGACCTACACCGGGCTGCTCGACCCGATCCGCAAGGCGTTCGCGAAGGCCAACGGCGTCAAGCCTGCGCTGTTCAGCCCCAACTCTGCCGGCGCATGTCCCACCTGCAACGGCGCAGGCGTCGTCTACAGCGACCTCGCGATCATGGCCGGCGTCGCGACGGTCTGCGAGGAGTGCGAGGGCAAGCGGTTCCTCGCCTCCGTCCTCGACCACCACCTCGGCGGGCGCGACATCAGCCAGGTTCTCGCGATGTCGGCGCTCGAGGCACGCGAGTTCTTCTCGTCCGACGACGCCCGAGTGCCGGCCGCGGTCACCGTGCTCGAACGACTCGTCGACGTCGGCCTCGGCTACGTGAGCCTGGGTCAGCCGCTCACGACGCTGTCGGGCGGCGAGCGTCAGCGGCTCAAGCTCGCGTCGCACCTCGCGGACAGGGGTGGCATCTACGTCCTCGACGAGCCGACCACCGGTCTGCACCTCGCCGACGTCGCCCAGCTGCTCGCGCTGCTCGACCGCATCGTCGACGCGGGAACGTCGGTCATCGTCGTGGAGCACCACCCCGCGGTCATGGCTCACGCCGACTGGATCATCGACCTCGGTCCTGGCGCCGGGCACGACGGTGGTCGCGTCGTCTTCGAGGGCCCGCCCGCCGACCTCGTCGCCGCGCGGTCGACCCTCACCGGAGAGCACCTCGCGGCCTACGTCGGCCGCCCCGCCCGGGCACGTGCCCGTCGCTGAGGCGGCGCGGGCTTCAGGGCAGGTCGGCAGGGGTGTCGACGTCGCGTGCGTGCGCACCGTCGTCCGCCACGTCGACGACGTGCAGACCGTCGAGGAGCGCGTACGCCGCTCGCCCGTACGGGTCGACCCCGGCGATGCCCGCGAGCAGCGGTTCGACGCGGTATGCCGCGAGGAGCGGCTGTCGTCGGCCGTCGACGTCGACCGTGACCGCCGCCTCGGGCGGCGCCGCACCGCCGTGCTGCGGTCCGCGCAAGGCGCGGAGCAGCCGCGGGAGCATCGGCGCAGGGTCGAGCAGGTCACCCGCGAGCACGACCACCACCGCAACATCGACGTCGAGCGTCACGAGCCCGGTGGCGACGGCAGCGAAGGGGCCCGAGTACGGCGGATCCTCACGGACCACGACGACGTCGTCGGGGAGCGTCGCCGACTCAGGTCCGACCACGACGATGCGCTGCGCGACCGCGCGGGCCGCGTCGATCGCGTGCAGCACGAGCGCACGGCCGTCGACCTCGGTCACGAGCTTGTCGGCGCCGAACCGCGTCGAGCGCCCGCCGGCCAGCACGATCGCCGCCACGTCCGCACGCGGGAGCTCGAGGTCTGCCACACCGCGACGCTAGACCCCGTCTGTCGATTCCGTGGCGTCCCGTTCGTCGTCCAGGTGTCAGCGGAGCGGCGTCCGAGCCGCTTCCTCGCACTACTGGACAGGGAGACCGTCATGGCCTATTCGTTCGCCTGCGCCGACATGGGCGCGGACTGCCCGGGCTCGTTCACGACCGAGACGAAGGACGAGCTGCTCGCCCACACCCAGCTGCACGTGCAGCAGGCCCACCCCGACCTCGGCGACAAGCCCGAGCTCGCCGGAGCGGTGGCGGGTCTCATCAAGACCGTCTGACCCACCGCGCCGTCGGACGACCCGCCCTCGGACGGGTCGTCCGTCGCCTGCGCCGCCTAGCGCCGCCGTACGTCGACCACGGTGTAACAGGCCTGCCACGTTTGCACGCCAGGACGGACACCGGCGACTGGAATCCAGGCCGCCGCGCCGCCTGCACCGGTCGACATCCCCGCGATCTCGCGGTCTTCCCGCAGGTCGCTGGCCCGACCGACGCGACACCCAGCCCCTCACGGGACCCCGTAAGCGCTTGCACAGTTGTGTCACGGACACCTACCCTGAGGCCCACGCCAGCGAAGGAGTCCCGGGGCCATGGCCATGACCATCCGCGACATCGCGCGCGAGGCCGGGGTCTCCACCGCCACCGTGTCGCGCGCCCTGCGCGGCCTGCCCAACGTCGACCCGGTCACGCGCGAGCGGGTGCGCCAGGTGGCCGAGCGGCTCGACTACGTCGTCTCCCCCGCGGCGTCCCGCCTGGCCAGCGGACGGGCCGGCAGCATCGCGGTCATCACGCCCTACATCGCGCGGTGGTACTTCGGGCGCGTGCTCTCGGGCATCGAGAAGGTTCTCCAGGGTTCCGACCTCGACCTGCTGCTCTCGAGCATCGGCGACCCGAGCGAGATGCACCACGTGCCACCGCACCGCAAGCTGCGTCGACGCGTCGACGGCTTCCTGGTGATCTCGTTGTCGACCGAGACCGAGGGCGTCAGCGAGATCTTCGAGTCCGACGTGCCGGTCGCCCTCATCGACACCGAGCGCGAAGGCTGCTGGTCGGTGGGCATCGACGACGTGAACGGTGCCCGGATGGCCGTCCAGCACCTCATCAACCTGGGGCACGAGCGGGTCGGTCTCATCTCGGGCCGCGTCATGCCGACGCCGTTCCGTCCCGAGGAGAATCGCTGGCGCGGATACCGCGACACCCTGCAGGAGGCGGGGCTGCCCGTCGAGGCCGACCTCGAGGCGTGCGGTCACTTCACGATCGACGGCGGCGAGCGCGCGATGACGACTCTTCTCGCCAGGCCCAACCCCCCGACCTCCGTGTTCGCGATGTCGGACGAGATGGCGTTCGGTGCGCTGCGATCGCTGCGCGCGCACGGACTCGAGCCGGGTCGCGACCTGTCCGTCGTCGGCTTCGACGGACACGAGATGAGCGAGCACCTCGACCTCACGACCGTCGTCCAGCCGGTCGAGGAGGTGGGTGCACGTGCCGCGCAGGCACTGCTCGACGCCCTCAACGACACGTCGCGCGAGCCCGAGCAGCTGACCCTCCCGCTCGACATGGTCGTGCGCGGTTCGACGGCGCTGCGCCGCCGCTGACCACGCCGACCGCGTGGTCAGCGGTCAGTAGGTCGGGATACGTCGGGCAATGAGGTCGTCGGCGCGGCTGCTGACCTCGCCGTTGCCCGTGACGGCCTCCAGGAACGCGTCGCGCTCGAGGTAGAGCAGGACGGAGTCCTCGTCGGCGGTGACGGTGGCCGTGCGGGGGACGTCGCGCAGCAGCGCGATCTCGCCGAACGGGTCGCCGGGTCCCTGCGAGGAGAGCAACGCGCCCGCGTGCGTGGCGGACGTCCGTCCTGACTCCACGACGTAGAAGCGGTCGCCTGCCTCCCCCTCGTGGATCACGACCCGGCCCTGCGGAACCTCCAGGCGTCCCATCTGGCGAGCGACGCGCTCGAGGGACTTGGCCTCGAGCGGCGCGAACAGCGGCACCTGGCGCAGCAGCTCGAGGGTCGAGTTGTCACCGAGGGCGTGGTCGAGGACCCGCAGGCGGCCGAGGGTGGGCAGCACGATGAGCGTGATGGCGATCCCCAGGATCGCGAGCGACCAGCGGAGCCCGACGACGTGCAGCAGGATCGGCATGATGACCGAGCCGAGCGCCATCGCCGCGATGAGCCCGGTCTCGAGGGCGCCGAACACGCGTCCCATGACCTCGTCCGGCGTCAGGCGCTGCAGGATCGTCGAGGCGTTGACGTCGACGATCGGGTTGGCGAAGCCGATGACGAACATGGCGGCGAACGCCGCTCCGACGTGCGGCCACGCAGCCACGAGCAGCAGCGGGATCGCCCAGAACACGACGCCCCAGCCGAAGTCGGTCGCGATGCGACGGGCGGTGGCCCGCCCGATCGCCACGAGCCCGCCGATGATCGCGCCGACGCCGAGCATGCTGTCGAGGTAGCCGACGCCCGTCGACCCGAAGTCGGTCATCTGCGCGGCCATCTCGACGCCGAACACGATCGACGCGCCGGCCACGATCGTCTGGGCGCAGTAGACGAGCGTCACGAGGCGCAAGTCCTTGTTGCCGTTGATCGAACGGAAGCCGGCGGTGATCTCGTGCAGGAACCCCGACGCCGTCTCCTCGACCGCCTCGCCCACAGCCGTGTCGAGGGTGGCAGCTGCGGGCGTCAAGGCGCTCGTCCCCGCCGCCTGTCGCCGATCCGGACTGGTCCGCCGTCACGGCGTCCGGCACGTCGCGGACGTCGGCGTCGTGTCGGTCGGGGACGCGGATCCGGCTCACGAGCAGGGCCGACCACAGGAACGTGAGGGCGTCGAAGACCCCCACGACCGGCACCGAGGTCACGGTGACCAGCAGGCCGCCGAGCGCCGGCCCGACGAAGAAGGCCATGCTCTCGACGGTGCTCGCCGTGCCGTTGGCGGCGGTGAGCTCCTCGGGTCCTTCCACCAGCGAGGGCAGCAGCGCCGCGACCGCCGGCCGGAACGGTGTCGACACCATCGCGACGACGGTCGCGAGGGCGACGATCAGGATGGTCGGCGCGTTCACGGCGATGAGGCCGGAGATGACCAGCACCAGCCCGAACCTGGTGAGGTCGCAGGCGACCATCACGCGCTTGCGCGGGAACCGGTCGACGAGCACCGCTGCGAACGGGGTGACGAGCGCCATCAGGACGAGCCGGACGGTGCCCCAGATGCCGACGAGCACCACACCGCCGACGCCGTAGGCCCAGACGACGATCGCGGTCGAGTAGGCCCAGTCGCCGATCGCGGAACCGGCGAAGGCCAGGTTGACGCGCCGGAGTCCCGGGTTGGCGAAGACGGTGGTCAGCGATGACCGCGTCTCGCGCAACGCCTCGCCGACGCGCGACATGACGAACCTCCCCGACGGTGACCGATGCCGGTGGCCGGCTCCTCGCGGAATCTAGCGCCCGGCAGTGGCGGGCCGGAGGGGTTCCCCTCGATCGTCCGGCGCGTCGGCACGCCGACTACGATCGTGGCGGCCGACGGACCCCCGTGCGCCGTAGACCCAGGCCCAGGGAGACGGATGGCTGCGCTGCCCGCGACGCTTCAGGCGCTCGGGTCACGGCATGGCCTGAGGCGGACCCTCGGTGCGTTCGTCGCCTTCACCCTGCTGCAGTGGTCGGCCTGGGTCGCCGTCATCCTCTATGCCTACGAGAAGGACGGCCCGAGTCTCGCCGCCGCAGCCTCGGTCGTGCTCCTGCTCCCTGCCGGTCTCCTCGCGCCGGCCCTGGGCGGGCTCGGCGACCGGATGCCTCGTGGCCGCGCCTTGCAGCTCGCGTACGTCGCCGTCACGACGGCTGCGCTCGTCACCTGCCTCGCCCTGCGCGGTGGCGGTCCGGTCTGGCTCGTGCTGGCCGCGGCCGCCCTGCTCATGCTCGCGGTGTCGACCGTGCGGCCGGTGCACTTCTCCGTGCTGCCGCAGCTGTCGGAGGGCCCCGACGAGCTGGTGTCGGGCAACGCGCTCTCCGCCGCCATCGACGAGGGCGCCGAGTTCCTGGGGCCGGTGCTCGCCGGTTTCGGCGTCGCCTTCATGGGACCGTCCTTCGTGCTGGGCGTCGGCGTCGTGTTCGGCGTCGCGGCTGCTCTGCTCTGCGTCGGGCTGTCGTCGGGGACGCCGTCGACCGACGACGAGCCGGAGGGTTGGCGAGCGGCGCTCGAGGGACTCGCCGCACTCCGTGGCGACCCACCGGCGCTCGCGCTCCTGCTCGTGATGACGATCGACTTCGTGCTCGCCGGCGTGCTGGCGGTGATCGGCGTCGCGTACGCCGTCGACGTGCTGGGCCAGGGCGAGGAGGGCGCCGGCCTGGTCATCGGGGCGATGGGGATCGGCGGCGCGGTCGGCGCGGTCGTCGCGGGATCCCTCTCGCGCCGTCCACGACTCGCGGGGATGGTGGTCGGTGGCGCGGTCGCTTCCGGCATCGCCTACGCCGCCGTCTCCGGTCTCGACCGGCTCGGTACGGCGATGGTGTCGCTGGCCGTCGTGGGTGCCGGTGGCGCAGTCACGCTCGTCGCCGGGCGAACCCTCCTGCAGCGCACGACCAACGACCGGATCCTGACGCGGGTGTTCGCGGTCCAGGAGAGCACGGCGTTCCTCGCCACCGCCTTCGGTGCGGCGTTGGCGCCGGTGCTGCTGCGTCGGCTCGACCCGGCGCAGGCGTTCGTGCCCATCGGAGTCGGCGCGGTGCTGCTGGGGCTGGCGGGCCTGCTGCTGATCCGGCGGCTCGACGCGCGCGCCGTCCTGCACCCGGTCGAGGTGGCCCTGCTGCGCAACGTCGCCTTCCTCGACGTGCTCCCGCCCTACGAGCTCGAGCGCCTCGCTGCCCGGGCGACGTGGCGCGTCGTACCGGAGGGCACCGACGTGGTGCGCCAGGGCGACCCCGGGTACGAGTTCTTCATCGTCGAGTCCGGCGAGCTCGCGGTGACGATCGACGGCGCGTCCCGTCCGGCACTCGGAGCCAGGGACAGCTTCGGCGAGATCGCCCTCCTGCACTCCGTACCGCGCACCGCGACGGTGACGGCACTGACGGAGTCGCGCCTGCTGGTCGTGCGCTCCGAGGACTTCCTCGCCGCTGTGACGGGCAGCGAGGACGGTCAGTCGCTCGCTCGCGACGTCGCTTCGGCTCGCGTGGAGCGCGATCGTCGATAGAGTCCCGCTCACGTGTCGGGAGCGCGGAGACCGAGGCGGATGGTCGACCGTGAGGATGCGATGAGGCGACTCCCTCCTGCGCTGACTGCGCTCGCGTCGCGCACGGGCCTGCGGCGCGTGCTCCTGGCCTACGGCCTCTACAACCTGGTCGAGATCGCCTCGTGGATCGCCATCGTGATGTGGGCCTACTCGCGCGGTGGTGCGCCGCTGGCCGGCGCGTCCGCGGTGATCCAGCTGCTGCCCTCGGCGGTGCTCGCTCCGATGCTGGCCGGAATCGGCGACCGGATGTCGCGCGGCACGGCGCTCGCCGTCGCCCACGGTGCGGTGGCGGTGGCGACGACCCTCACGCTGCTCGCTCTGGCGGCCGACGCGCCCACCTGGCTGGTCATCGCCGCGTCGACGACCGTCACGACCACGGTGGCCGTCGTCCGGCCGATCCACTACGCGACCCTGCCTCAGCTGGCCAACAGCGCCGACGAGCTCGTCTCGGGCAACGCGCTCTCAGCGGCGGGCGAGCAGTTCGCCTTCTTCGCGGGGCCGTTGATCGCCGGCGTCGGGGTCCAGCGGTCCGGTCCCGCTCTCGTCATGGCGCTCGCCGTCGGGGCGTCTCTCGTCGGCACGATGCTGTGCCTGCGCCTGCGCCTCGTGTCACCCGATGCGTCGTCGGTCGACGGTGAGGGCGGTCTCGGAGCCGCGCTCGACGGGCTGCGAGCGCTTCGGTCCGACTGGGGGTCGCTGGCGCTGCTGCTGCTCATGACGACGACGTTCGTCGTCGGCGGTGCGCTGGACGTGCTCGGGGTCGCGTACTCGGAAAGCGTTCTGGGAGAGGGCGAGACGGGTGCGGGACTCATCATCGGCGCGATCGGCATCGGCGGACTTCTGGGTGCGGGCATCGCGAGCGGGGTTGCGGGACGTCGCTACCTGACGCCACCCGTCGTCGTGGCGGGCCTGGTCACGGGGGGACTGCTGGCGACGGTCTCCGCCGCGCGAGACCTCCTCCCGGTCGTGGGGCTCATCGCGCTCACCGGTGTGGCTGCCGCGGTGCTCATGGTCTGCTCTCGCACCCTGCTCCAACGCGCCACGGACGATCATGTGCTGACGCGGGTGTTCGCGGTGCAGGAGAGCGCGTCGCTGCTCGGGATCGCCGTCGGTGCCGCGATGGCACCGCTGCTCATCGCGTGGTTCTCACCGGCGGCCGCGTTCCTGCCGCTGGGTCTGCTGGTGGTCCTCGCCGTGATCGTCGGCGCCACGCTGATCCCCCGCCTCGACGCTCGTGCGGTCTTCCGGCCGAGGGAGATGCAGCTGCTCAGGCACGTGGCGTTCTTCGACCTGCTGCCTGCCTACGAGCTCGAGCGGCTCGCTCAGCGGGCGCGGTGGCTGGAGGTGCGCGCAGGGGACGTCGTCATCGCCCAGGGCGACGACGGACACGACTTCTACGTCGTCGAGGAGGGCGAGTTCTCCGTCACGGTCGACGGCGAGCTCAAACCGCACCGGATCGGCGCCCAGGGGTCGTTCGGGGAGATCGCGCTTCTGCAGGACGTGGCGCGCACCGCGACGATCACCGCGCTGACGGCAGGCAGGCTGGTGTCGGTGAGCCGACCGGACTTCCTCGCTGCGGTGACCGGCAGCAGCGATGGTGTGGCGATGGCCCGCGAGGTCGCGTCCGCCCACATGAAGCGCGACGGACGCTAGGGATTCGCGCACGTCTCGGGCTCGTCGCGGGTCGTCCGCGACGTGGTCGGGCTACGCTCCGCGCGTGGCGTCTCCCACGTCTGTGCTCTACGTCGAGCTCGTCATGTCCGTCGACCGGATCGGCGAGGCCGCTCGGTCCGCGCCGACGGTCGAGGGCGAATGGCCTCCGGCAGTGGTGGTGGCTCACCTCGGGGACGTCGACGAGCAGGTGTGGCTACCGCGGATCGACGCGATGGTCGCGGCTCACGACGACGGGCGCACCGGCACCGTCGTTCGTCTGGTGGGAGCCCGACGGCGACGAGACGTACGACCGCTACCGCGAGACGAGCATCGACGACGCGATCGCGCGCACCATGTCGGCGCGCATCGGGATGCTCACCCGGCTGCGCGACCTCACCGTCGACCAGTGGGCCGCTCGCGGGCAGCACGAGATCTTCGGTGCGATGGACATTGAGGCGGTCATCTACGCCGTGCTGGCGCACGACGAGGAGCACCGCGCGTCGCTGCTGCTGCCGCGCCGCTCAGACGACGTGGACGGCGACGCCGGTCCGGCGTAGCTCGTCGAGCTCGACCGGGTCGGCAGTCGCGTCGGTGATGAAGTCGGTGACCGCCTCGACCGGGCAGATCTGGGCGAGCAGCACGCGGCCGACCTTCGAGCCGTCGGCCACCACCATCACGTTCTTCGCCCGCGCGATCATCGCGCGGTTGGTGTGCGCCTCGACCTCGTCGTGCGTGGTGAGTCCGGCCTCGGCGGTGAGCCCGTCGACGCCGACGACGGCGACCTGCAGGTGCAGGCCGGCCAGGGTCTGCTCGGCCAGCGGACCGACGAGCTCGTAGGACTGTGACCGGGTCACTCCCCCGGTCAGTATCAGCTTGAGCCGCGGGCGCAGCGCGAGCTCGGTCGCGATGTTGAGCGCGTTGGTGACGACCGTGACGTCGACCCGGTCGGCGATGATGCGTGCGACCTCGCTCGTGGTGGTGCCACCGGTGAGGCCCATGACCAGCGGACCCTTGGGCAGCAGCTCGGCGGCGCGCGCTGCGATCGCCCGCTTCTCGTCGCGCTGGCGGCCGCCGCGGTAGCGGACGGGCAGCTCGTAGGCCACGTCGTGCGCGAGCGCGCCGCCGTGCGTGCGGGACAGCAGCTTCTGGTCCTCGAGCATCTGCAGGTCACGACGCAGGGTCGCGGCGGAGACGCCGAACTCCGCGGCGAGCTCCCCGGCGTCGATGGAGTGCTCGGTGGCCAGCCGCTCGAGGATCGACGACACGCGATCGGCTCGGCGCAGCGAGACGCGGGCCACGAGCACCTCCGGCGACTGGTCGGTGTGAGCTGGGTCAGCGCCGGTCGGCCTGGCCAGCAGGGGTGAGGGGCGTGAGCGGTTCGCTCACCTCAGGATGTCCATGTGCACGCATAGTGTCGTCCGTTCTTGAGCGTTTGACCAGCGAGGCGCAACACTTCAGCCATGACCCGGACCACGACGATCACGTTCCTCGGCGCCGGCAGCGTCGTCTTCACCCGCGAGCTGCTCGGCGACCTGCTCGGGTTCGACGACCTGGGACCGCTGCACATCGCGCTGCACGACATCGATCAGGGCCGCCTCGACACGGCCGTGGCGATCGCCGAGGACACCTCGTCGCAGCTGGGTCGACCCGTCGACGGTGACCGCGTCCCTCGACCGGCGCCGTGCGCTGGAAGGGGCGACGTACGTCATCAACGCGATCGCCGTGGCGGGGCACGCCGCGACGGTGCGCGACATCGACGTGCCGGCGCAGTTCGGTCTCCGCCAGACCATCGGCGACACCCTCGGCGTGGGCGGCATCTTCCGGGCGCTGCGCACCTTCCCGGTGCTCGAGGGGATCGCGCGTGACATGGCCGAGATCTGTCCGGACGCGTGGCTGCTGAACTACACCAACCCGATGGCGATGAACGTCGCCTACCTGCACGCGATCGCGCCGGGTCTGCGCGTCCTGGGCCTGTGCCACTCCGTGTACTGGACGGTGCGCGGCCTGTGCGAGGTCGTCGACGTCCCCTTCGACGACGTCTCCTACTGGTCGGCCGGCGTCAACCACCAGGCATGGGTGCTGCGCTGGGAGCGGAACGGCGAGAGCCTGTATCCCTTGCTGGACAAGAGGATCGCTGAGGACCCCGAGCTGCGGAGGCGTGTCCGCGTCGACATGTACCGGCGACTGGGCTACTACCCCACCGAGACCAGCGAGCACTCGAGCGAGTACGTCCCGTGGTACCTCCGGCACGACGACGAGGTGGAGCGGCTCCGGCTGAACGTGGGGGAGTACGTCGGGATCAGCGCAGGCAACCTGCAGGAGTACGCCGACGTGCGCGCCTCCCTCGCCGCGGGCGAGCCCCTACCGATCGACCGGGACTCGACCGAGTACGCGCCGCAGGTGATCCACTCGATGGAGACCGGCACCAAGCGCACCATCTTCGCGAACGTCGCCAACGCCGGGTACATCAGCAACCTTCCCGACCACTACGCCGTCGAGGTGCCGACCGCGATCGACGAGATGGGCGCGCACCCGATCCATGTCGGTGACCTGCCGCCGCAGTGCGTGGCCCTGAACCGCTCCTTCGTCAGCGTCGGCGAGCTGACCGTGCGCGCGGCTCTCGAGGGGAATCCGCGCCTGGTGCGCAACGCGGCGATGGTCGACCCCAACACCGCGGCGTCCCTGTCGGTCGACCAGATCTGGGCAGCTGTGCGACGCGCTCACCGCGGCGCACGGAGACCTGCTGCCCGAGGCGCTGCGCACGTCCGTCACGCTCTGACCCGCAGACCATCGGGTCGAGACCCGATCCCGACGAGACCCTCGGAGGCGTCGTGCCGCTCGTCCCCACCGCCGACCTGGTCGCCGACGCGCGTCACGCGGGCCGGGGGATCGGTGCGTTCAACGCGATCACGCTCGAGCACGCCGAGGCGATCGCCGCCGGGGCCGAGGCCGCCGGGTTGCCCGCGATCGTGCAGATCAGCGAGAACGCGGTGCGCTTCCACGGTGGCCGGCTCGGGCCGATAGCGGAGGCGTGCGCTGCGGTGGCGCGCGCGTCGTCGGCGTCCCTCGCGCTGCACCTCGATCACGTCGAGAGCGACGACCTGCTGCACGCCGCGGCAGACCACCCGTTCGGCTCGGTGATGTACGACGCCTCGACTCGGCCGTACGCGGACAACGTGGCGGCGACCCGAGCCGCGGTCGAGTGGGGGCACGCCCGCGGACTGTGGGTCGAGTCCGAGCTCGGGGAGGTCGGTGGCAAGGACGGCGCGCACGCTCCCGGCGTGCGGACCGATCCGGCGGAGGCTACGGCGTACGTCTCGGCGACGGGGGTCGACGGCCTCGCGGTGGCGGTCGGCAGCTCGCACGCGATGCTCGATCGCAGTGCCGTGCTCGACCACGACCTGATCGCGAGACTGGCTGCGGCCGTGGGGATCCCGCTCGTGCTGCATGGCTCGTCGGGCGTACCCGACGACGAGCTGCGCGCCGCGGTCGCCGCCGGCATGGTCAAGGTCAACATCGGCACGGCGCTCAACATCGCCTTCACCGGCGCGGTGCGCGATCGTCTGGCCGCGGACGCCTCGGTCGTCGATCCGCGGCGCTACCTGGCGCCCGCGCGCGACGCGATGGCCGCCGTCGTTGCAGACGCCCTCCGCGTGCTCGCCGCCTGAACCGGGCACCGCCACGTTCCAGTGGGCGCAAGCCGTGCCACGAATCGACCCTAAGGGTCACGCAGTGGCACAAAAGTGCCACGACTCGACCCTAAGGGTCATGCGGTGGCACGAAATGCCACGGATCGACCCTAGGGGGCGAGGCTGAGGAGGCGGCGGGCGTTGTCGGCGTAGACGGCGCGCTGGTGGGCGGGGGGCAGGGCGGCGCCGCTGATGTCCCAGCGGCCCTGCGGGGGTACGTCGGACCCGGGGGCGTACGCGAAGCACTCGTCGTCGGTCTCGAGGAAGCGCGCGTAGGTCACGAGCGTCTCCTCGTCGAGCGGGAACGAGTCGGTGCCGAACAGGATCCGATCGGGGTGGCGTTCGACGAGCCGGGCGAAGCGGCGCGGCTGGCGCCCGAGCTCGCCGAGGCGGCCACCGAGGTCGGCGTGGAAGTTGGGGCACTCGTCCATGAGCGCCGACACCCAGTCCAGGTCCTCGGCCGCGCAGCCGACGTGCGCGCCGATGAACGTCGTGCCCGGAGCCGCGCGCACCACAGTGGCGAGCGCCGCCATGAGCCGGTCGAACGTCGGGTGCTCGGGACCGCCGAACCACCACGACGGCATCTCCTGAAGCTCGTCGATGCGCTCGTTGTGCCGGTCGAGCGGCTCGAAGAAGGCGATCGGGTCGGCGGTGTGGACCAGGACGGGCAGCTCGAGCTCGCCGGCGACCGCGAAGACGTCGGCGAGGCGCGGGTCGTCGGGCAGCACGCGCACGCCGTCCGCGTCGGTGACGGACAGCCCGAGGTCCTTCCACACCTTGACGCCCCGGGCGCCCTGGTCCTTCGCGCGACGCAGGTCGGTCACGAGAGCCTCAGCAGGTCGGTCACCGTTGAGTCTCGACCAGTCCAGGTGGCAGAAGGTCACGAACCGTCCGGGGTGAGACTGGTCGTACCGCGCGACGTTGGCGTCGAGGTCGGCGCCCCAACGGCCGTCGAGGTTGACGACGGTGGCGACGTTGGTGCGGTCCATCAGCTCGAGCAGTTCGGCGACGTCGGGCGCCATCCAGGTGCCGTCCTCGGCCAGCCAGCGGCCGAGGTGGTTGTGGACGTCGACAGCGGGGACGGAGAGTCGTGACAACGGGGTCAGCGGACGCCGGATCGAGCGCCGCGGCGCCCACTCGGCGAGGCGGAGGTCCGCGAAGCGGCGCTCCGGCGTACCGGCTCCAGGGATCAGATCGCTCATCTGAAATGTTCACTTCCTGTCGGGATCTCCCGCGAAACGCTCACAGATGACCATACTCACGCCCATGGCCGTCGTCACCGTCACCGAGCAAGAGATCGCCAGCCAGCCCGACACCTGGACCCAGGCCCTGGGTCTGCGGACCCGGACCCACGACCTGCTCCTGGCGCCGGGGGAGCGCGTGCTGGCCCTCGGCTGCGGCACCTCGGCGTTCGTGGCGCAGAGCTTCGCCGTGCTCCGCGAGCGCGCCGGCCTCGGCGAGACCGACTGGGCCTACGGCTCCGAGCCGCTGGTCAACCGGGGCTACGACCGGGTGGTCGCGATCACCCGGTCGGGCACGACCACCGAGGTGCTCGACTCCCTGGCACGGGTGCTTCCCGGCACCCGTCGCGTGGGCGTCACGGCCGTCACCGGCGAGCCGGTCGACGCGTTGACCGACGATCAGCTGCTGCTCGACTTCGCCGACGAGCGCAGCGTGGTCCAGACCCGGTTCCCGACCACGCTCCTCGTCGCCGTCCGCGCGGCGCTCGGCACGGACCTGACCGGCGCGATCGAGTCGCTGCGCGACGTGGTCGACGCGCCGCTGCCCGTCGACGTCTCGGACTTCGACCACTTCGTCTTCCTCGGCACCGGGTGGACGATCGGCCTGGCGCACGAGGCGGCACTCAAGATCCGCGAGGCCGCGCAGGCCTGGTCCGAGAGCTACCCCGGGATGGACTACCGCCACGGACCCGATCGCGGTCGCCGGCCGCCGCTCGCTCGTCACGATGTTCGGCGAGCCACCGGCCGGCCTCGTCGACAGCGTGCGCGCCACCGGGGCCACCGTGCTGACCGACGACCTCGACCCGCTGGTCCAGCTCGTGCGCGCGCAGCGTCTCGCCATCGCCCTCGCCGCCTCGCGCGGCCTCGACCCGGACAACCCGCGCGCCCTCACCCGCTCGGTGATCCTCTCCTCCGCACAGAACGGGGACCTCTCGTGATCCGAACCGCCCGCACGCGCCGCCGCCTCCCGGTCCTCGCGGCCGCCGCCTCGTTGTCGCTGCTGCTCGCCGCCTGCTCGTCCGGCGGCACGGACAGCGCCTCGTCGCCGACGGGCTCGGCCGACCCGAATGCGCCGGTGACGATCACCTGGTGGACCGGGCAGTCCGCGGACGCCGAGAAGCTGCTCGAGGGACTCGGCGCCGAGTACCACGGCAAGCACCCCAACGTCACCATCAACGTCGCACCCGGTGCGCCCACCACCGACGACCTCAAGCAGAAGATCGCGGCCGGCTTCGTCGGCGGCGACTACCCCGACCTCTCCTACGCCTACGGCAGCTGGGCGACCGAGCTCGGCAACAGCGGGCACACGCTCGACATCACCAAGGACGTCGCAGACCCCGCGGTCAAGTGGGACGAGATCCCGGAGGCCGCGCGCAAGACGGCGACCGTCGACGGCCGCGTCATCGGCGTCCCCGCACTGGTCGACAACCTCGGTCTCCTCTACAACAAGAAGATGTTCGACGACGCCGGCGTCGCCTACCCGACCAACGACTGGACGTGGGACGACTTCCGCACGGCGGCCAAGAAGCTGACCGACGCGTCCAAGCGCACCTACGGCCTCGGCTTACTCGGTGTCGGGCAGCGAGGACACGACCTGGCACTTCTGGCCGCTGCTGTGGCAGAACGGCGGTCAGATCCTCAACGACGACCAGACCAAGGCCACGTTCAACTCGCCCGAGGGCGTCAAGGCGCTCGAGGTCCTGCGGGCGATGGCGGTCGACGACAAGTCCATGTACCTCGACCAGACCGACGAGAAGTACCCGCAGCTCATGTACGACGGCAAGGTCGCGATGATCATCGGCGGACCGTGGCTGCTGTACGACCTCAAGGACAAGAAGGTGCCGTACGGCGCCACGATCCTGCCCGGCACGAACGGCGACCACCAGACGGTGACCGGTCCGGACGTCTGGGTCGCCTTCGACCACAGCGACGCCAACCGCGCCAAGGCCACGACCGACTTCCTCCTGTGGCTCACGAGCCCGGAGGTCGACGAGCGGTGGAACCTCGCCTACGGCAACCTGCCGCTGCGCTCGTCGGAGGCAGTCGAGCCCGGCGTTCCAGACCTGGGTGAAGGACTACGCGCCCGGCGCGCAGGTGTTCTTCGACAACCTCAAGAACGCCAAGACACCGCGCCCGACGATCGAGGGCTACACCGAGCTGTCGAAGTACGTCGGCGAGGCGGTCGCGAAGGTCCTGCAGGGCCAGGCAGACTCGCAGTCCGCGCTCGACGAGGCGGCCTCCAAGGCCAACGGGGCGCTGGGCTGATGCGGCCGCACGGCCCGGTCGCCCGCGTGGTCGCGGCGCTCACCGACTAGGTGCTGGGGGAGCGGTGACGACGCAGCTGGCGGAGCGACCCGACGTGGTCGCGACCGACGTCGACCGTGCCCGGCGCAAGGCCAAGCGCGGCAAGCGTCGTCGTGACGACGTGGTGGGCTGGGCCTTCGTCGGGGTGGCGACGTTCCTCGTCATCGGCCTCTCGATCTTCCCCGCGGGCTGGGCGTTCTTCATCTCGCGCAAGAAGTGGAACCTGCTGAGCCCGCCCAAGGACGTCGGCTGGCGCAACTACCAGCAGATGCTCAACGACCCGGACGTCTGGGACGCCGTACGCCACACCCTGTTCTTCACCGCGCTGTTCGTGCCGATCTCGATCTTCCTCGGCATGCTCATCGCGGTCGCGCTCAACCAGCGCATCCGCTTCGTCGGCTTCTACCGCACGGCGATCTTCGTCCCGTTCGTCGCGTCGGCCGCGGCCACCGGCATCCTGGCGGGCTTCGTCTTCGAGCCCAACTACGGCTCGGCCAACGACCTGCTGCGCCGCCTCGGGCTGCCGCCGCAGCCGTTCCTCGAGTCGCCGACGCAGGCGATGATCGTCATCGTCATCATCGCGCTGTGGGGGCAGGTCGGCTTCTGCGTCGTCGTCTACCTGGCCGCGCTGCAGGACATCCCGAAGGACGTCGTCGAGGCTGCGGTGGTCGACGGCGCGAACCGCTGGCAGGTCTTCCGCTACGTCACCGTTCCCGAGCTCGCACCCGTGACCGTGTTCACCGCCGTGTGGCAGACCATCACGGCACTGCAGCTGTTCGACCTCGTCTACACCACGACGCGCGGCGGACCGGTCAACAGCACCGTCACGCTCGTCTACTACGTCTACAAGGTCGCGTTCCAGGAGTCGCGGTTCGGCTACGGCGCTGCCGTCTCCTACGGGCTGTTCTTCATCACCATGCTCGTGACGATGTTCATGATCTGGTACTCGCGTCGCACGAAGATCGAGGCCTTCTGATGGCCTTCATGGGCGCCCTCGAGGCGCGCGAGATCGAGGTCGACCTCGAGGTTCCGGACCCGCCCAAGCGGCGCCGCGGGCTGCTGCCGTTCTCGCTCTGGCACCTCATGCTGATGCCGCTCGCCCTCATCTTCGCGCTGCCGCTCGTGCAGATGGTGCTCACGTCGTTCATGACGGACGCCGAGATCAACAGCTTCCCGCCCAAGTTCATCCCGTCGTCGATCTCGTTGGCCGGCTACCAGGGGTTCTTCGGCGACTCGCTCGCACCCCGGTGGCTGCTCAACAGCGTGATCGTGGCGACCATCTCCGTCGCGTCGCACCTGGTGCTGTGCTCGCTCGCGGGATACGGCTACGCGCGACTGAAGTTCCGCGGTCGCACGTTCGGCTTCTTCGCGATCGTCGCGACGATCATGATCCCGACGCAGCTGCTGATGATCCCGACGTACCTCATGTTCTCCAAGCTCGGCATCGTCGACACGCTCGCTGCCGCGTTCGTGCCGTGGCTCACCAGTGCGTTCGGCATCTTCCTCATGCGGCAGTTCTTCCTCTCGCTGCCGCGCGAGCTCGAGGAGGCCGGGATGATCGACGGACTCACGACGTTCGGGGTCTTCCGCCGCATCGTGCTGCCGCTCGCCAAGCCGGCGCTCGCGACGCTCGCGGTCTTCACGCTGCTCAACTCGTGGAACGACCTCATCTGGCCGCTGATCGCGATCAGCAACCAGGACCACTTCACGATCCAGGTCGGGCTCACGACCTTCCAGGGCACGCGTCGCACGCAGTGGGCCGAGCTCATGGCCGGCAACGTCGTCGCGACCATGCCGCTCATCGTCGGCTTCCTGCTCGCGCAGCGTCAGTTCGTGGCGACGATGACCTTCAGCGGGCTCAAGGGCTGACGGAGAGGGCTCGCGCCAGCTCGTCGGCCGTGGGCTGGCTCGCCGTCCCTCCTGCGGCCCGGGTCGAGAGGCTGCCGGCAGCCACCGCCTGGCGCAGGCACTCGGCCTGCGGGTGGCCGTCGACGTAGGCGGCGAGGAAGCCGGCGTCGAAGCTGTCGCCCGCTCCGGTCGTGTCGACCACGTCGACCGGCACGACGTCGGCGGTGGCGCGACCGCCGTCGGGAGTCCAGACGACGCCGCCGGCGGCGCCGTTCTTGAGCGCCACGGACGTGCCGGCGGCGGCGATCGCGCTGCCTGCCGCCTCGACGTCGGTGAGACCGGTGACGGCCAGCAGCTCCGCGACGTTGGGCAGGAACACGTCGGCGTCCGCGATCACCTCGCGCGCGAGCTGCCACGTCTCGTGCGGGTCCCAGTTCGTGTCCACCGACGTCGAGATGCCGCGACCGCGAACGCTTCCCAGCCACGCCGGCAGCACGGGTGCGAGCGCCGTGAGGAGGAACATCGACGCGCTGTGCACGTGTCGCACTCCGGCGAGGTCGTCGTAGGACGGCAGGGCACGTGCGTCCGTGATCGCGATGGTGCCCGGCAGCGTGAGGATCGCGCGGTCGTCGCCGGACAGGATGACCGACAGCCCGGTGGGGGTGCTGCGGTCGGTCGCGAGCCAGCGCAGGTCGACTCCTGCCGTACGCAGCGAGTCGCGGACGAAGTCGCCGTAGACGTCGTCGCCGACGACGGCGACGAGGGCCGTCGGGACACCGAGCCTGGCGAGACCGCACGCGACGATCGCGCCGGAACCACCGAGCACGAGCGACGCCGAGTCGAGCAGCTGCTCGGCCTGACCGAAGCGCGGGACGACGTCGCCGGCGAGAATGAGGTCGGGGTTGGCGTCGCCGACGACGACCACGGTCGGTGTCGTCACTGGACCTCCTTCGGTCGTCGCGGGAGACGACGTCAGGACGCTATCGGGCCCGTCCGGGTCTCGGAGACCCTGTGCCGCAAACGATCAGCGCACACTGTCCAGCAGTGCCGCGAACGCTCCGGCCACGGCGAGGGACTCGTCGAGCGACGCGCGGTGGATCCCGGTCATCGACATGTAGCCGTGCACGAGCCCGGGGGCTCGACGCAGCACCACGGGGACGCCGGCGTCGCGCAGGGCCTCGGCGTAGGCCTCGCCCTCGTCGCGCAGCGGGTCGAACGCCGCGGTCGTGACGAGTGCCGGCGCGAGTCCTTCGAGCGACTCGGCGCACAGCGGTGACAGCCGCGGGTCCGTGCGCGGGGCCCCCTGGGTGTAGGTGTCCCAGTACCAGTCCATCTGCTTCCTGGTGAGGAAGTAGCCCTCGCCGAACAGGTCCTTGCTCGGCCGCTTGCGGCTGGAGTCGGTGCCCGGGTAGATGAGCAGCTGCGCGGCAGGCGGAGTGGTCCCGGCGTCGCGCGCGTGCTGCGCGACGACGGCCGCGAGGTTGCCGCCCGCGCTGTCGCCGCCGACGGCGACGCGCTCGGCGTCGAACATGTCCACGTTCGCGACTGCCCACTCGTACGCCGCGATCGCATCGTCGACTGCGGCCGGGTAGGGGTGCTCGGGGGCGAGCCGGTAGTCGACCGAGAGCACCTGCACGTCGGCGTAGCGGCAGAGCAGGCGGCAGACCTGGTCGTGGGTGTCGAGGTCACCCACCACCCATCCACCGCCGTGGAAGAACACGAGCAGCGGTCGCCCCGACGGGTGTTCAGGCGCGTAGTGCCGCGCGCGCAGCGGGCCTGCGGCACCGTCGATCTCGAGGTCGGTGACGCTGTCGACGGGCAGAGGGGGACCGGCGGCGATCCTTGCTGCGAGACGGTTGCCCGCACGTCGCTGCTCCGGAGTCGCGTCGTCGTCGCGTCCGTGCAGCCGCTTCTCGAGCGCGAGCACCAGCCCGAGGTGCGGGTCGAGCGTCTGGCCGTCGACGTCGAGCGAGGTGCCGACCACCCGCGACACCGCGCTCCGTGGCACCGCGTCGACCACGCGGGCCAGGCCGCGCTGCGCGGTGACGTTCAGGTCGTCGAGCGAGAGACGCATGGAGGCGAGCGTACGTGCGAGGCGCCGGGTGCGCGCGCCGCGGTCTGCTCAGGCGCGCGTCGGCATGCCGTGCTGCGAGGGTGGTCCGGCGTGGCCGTGGAACACTGGAGGCGGTCGGACCGCTCGTCAGGGCGACGGCCCAGGAGGGCTCGCATAGTGGCCGAGTGCGGCGGTCTTGAAAACCGCTGGGTAGCGATACCCCGAGGGTTCGAATCCCTCGCCCTCCGCTCACCGGCGCAGCCGGTCCGGCGAGGCGCTCGGGTTCGGGAGGAGCGACCGCGACGTCGTGCGCCCCGGCGCGCAGCGCCGCCCTCTCGTGGCGTCGCCGGACTACGACGGAT
>CAWAKP010000004.1:0-962104 GCA_963782665.1 uncultured Actinomycetota bacterium
GTCGAGCGACGCCAGTAGAGGTAGGTCACCAGACCGATCGGGATCGGGACCAAGAAGGTGGCGATCCGGTAGAGCAGTACTGCGCCGAGAACGGCGGCCTGATCGCTGTCCGGCAGACCGTACCCGAGGACGGTGACGAGAACGATCTCAGCGACGCCGATGCCGCCCGGAGTGGGGATGATGAGTGACGCGAGGGTCACCACGCCCCAGGCCACCAGGATGACGGCCCAGCTGATCGTGGCTTGGTCGAGACCCTGCATCCGGCACGCCACACCCAGCACGACGACCGTGGTGAGCTGCGAGACCACCTCCGCGGCGGTGAGCTTGTGCCAGCACATGCGGAGCAGATTCACCATCGACGTACGGAAGTCGGGCAGCGTGGTTCCCATGTGTGAGGGGTTGTCGCGGTGGAACCACCCCGCCATGCGCCCCACGAGCCGGTCGACCCACAGTCCTAGGGTCCTGGCGAAGGCCTCGCTCCGCAGGATCATCGCGAGCACGACGACCGCCACGATCACGACGCCGACCACGGCGAAGGCGACCCACGTGGTGCCCGGAGGGGCCCACCCCTGGAGCTCGACCAGGACGAGACCGATGGCCAACAGGATGTACTTGGTGAACTGCGACCAGGTGCCGGTGACGATCACCTCGGAGGTGATGTCGGACAGGCTGAACCCCCACGATCGCAGCATCGCGTAGTTCAGTCCGGTCGCCACCGCCCCACCTTCGGGGAGGGTGTTGGACAGTGCAGCCGACGCGGTGTTCGTGACCGCCGCTTCCCGCACCCGGAGTCCCGGAAGGCCGACGACGAGCGGTGGCCAGTTCGTGGCGAGGTTGACCACCCCGAGGACACAGATCACCACGACCTGGGCCCAGGTGATCAGGTGGACCGCGGAGCTGAGACCGTCGGTGCTCTGCAGGTTGTTGAGCAGGAACCACAGGGCCAGGAAGATGACGCCGTAGGACAGGAATCCGCGGAGGATCCGTCGACCGACTCGGTGCGGCCTGTCCGCGGGCAGGCCTTCTGAGTCGACTGCCAGGTCAGGGGGAGGCGATGTCGGCTGGGAGGTTTTCGAATCCTGTGCGTCACTCACCGGCCTATTGGACCAGACCCAGCCGCTCGGGTCGCGGCGATCGGAGCAGGCGGATCACGAGTCGTCGCCTGGCTCATCGCTGCGGGACTTTCTGGCCGCGCCGAGGAAGATGCGTACTACGACGGCCAGGAATCCGAGGTCGACCAGAACCTGACCACTCACGAGGAGTCGAGCCAGGTCCGTCCTCGGGGAGATATCGCCGAAGCCCACGGTGCCAAATGTGATGACTGTGAAGTAGAGCCCGCTCGAGCGACTCAACACCTCGCTGAAGCTCCTCGCATCGAGATGAGACAACGTGACGTAGGTCCAGGCGCAGACGACCAGGAAGAGCGGCAGTACGACAGCCAACGACTCGATCGCCCTCAGCTCCGGAACGTCTGCGCTGAGGATGCGCCTGACCTGCCAGGTCATCACCGCGACGAAGATCGCAGCGCCGATCGCAGCCCCTGTGAGCGACAGCGCATCGGCCGCGCCGCCGCCCAGCGGCACCACGTAGTACAGGCCGACGATCACCGCCACACTGAGGGTGGAACGCAGAGCCGTGTCCAGCATCGCGCGGCGCCGCTCACGGCGACCGAGTTCGGTGAGGCGGCTGGTTGTCATCGGAACCACAGCCTAGATCGAGCACCTGGACCGATGCGGCCTCGTGCCAGCGGAACGCGTGACTCCATCGACGGCTTCACGAGCCCGGAGCACCGATGAGTCAGCCACGGGACCGGACACGTCTCGGGCTCGACGAAGCGGAGGCCAGCTTGCTGTCTCGCCGTGGTGCTGGTCACCGACGCAGCACCAGACGGTCCACCGCGACGTTCGACACCGCCACGGCAGCAGCGGACGCCGCGGCCCAGGCGACGATGCGACGAAGAGGCACGGCAGCGTCGCGCGCCGTCGGCTCCTCGCGGCCGGTGAGCGTGCGGTAGCCGGATGACATCGCCCGCTGGACGCCCCACGTGACGACCATCTGCAGGACCGCGATCTCGATCGACTGCACTGGCGTCTCGCGTTCTGGCTGCTCGACCACTGCCACCTCCGCAGCTTGACCCTCGTGCGCGACCGTGCCGCCAGAGTAGGTCGCACGAGTGCGGCAGGTGGTTGCCAAGCGTCATTTCACCTAGGGGAGATGCCGTCCCGACGTCGTGACGCGATCGCCAAGGGTGCGACGATCCGAGCAGGCGACGCCGGAGACGAACTGACCCGAGAGAGCGCGCGCCG
Organism: uncultured Actinomycetota bacterium; assembly: GCA_963782665.1. Lineage (GTDB taxonomy): Bacteria > Actinomycetota > Actinomycetes > S36-B12 > CAIYMF01 > Longivirga. The sequence continues at coordinate 2,307 of CAWAKP010000004.1, forward strand.
TGCCAGGAAAGGGTGTTCCCATGCGCCAGGCAACCGAAGACAGCGACGGGACTTCTGTCGCCGGCTTCACGAAGGACGACTGGAGCCAGCGCTTCTACGCCACCGGGCTGGACGTGTCATCCCGCGCCGGGTTCCTTCTCGGGGCGTACTACACAGGTTCGTCGCTGCAGCCCAATCTGCTCTCGCGGGGCACCCGCGACCAGGCCGTCATCAGCGGTGTCGCCGCCACGGTGGGCTACGCCTGGGGAACGTCCGTGCACTCTGCCCTGCGCTCCACCGCCGATCGCCTACCGATGGCCCAGCGCTCTGCTGGTGGACGCCTTGCGGCCGGCATCGTCGTCGATGTGGCCGCGGCCCTGCTCGGAACGGCCACGATGCGACTCGTCCCACCTCGCGAGCACGAGCACTCCAGTCGTTCCCTGATCCGCCTTGGCGGCGTCGGACTGACGTCCGCCGGTCTGGCCGGGCTCGGGGCCGACACCCTTGAGCCGCTGCGCGGAAAGCCGGGATTCCACGCGACCGGGGTCGGAGCAGCGCTCGGGGCCCTGCTCGGCGCGTACGCCCTCAGCCGTCCGGGCGCGGCCAGCCGCGGATCGCTCGGCCCCGACGACACGGTCGCGAGCGAGGACGTCGTACGGGAGATGTCAGCCGCCAAGGGAGTGGCTGCCGGCCTGGCAGTCACCGGCGTGCTGCTCGCCGTGTCGCGAGGAGAGTCGGCGGTGTCCACGCGCTGCCGCGCGTGCCGCAGCCAAGGCGCTCGGAGGCCGCCCCGATGATCATCGAGCTCTCGGTCGCCTGGCCGCCGCGGCAACGCTGGCCGGGCTCGGGTGGGGCGCGGTGACGGCCGCGTCGACCGCACTGAGCAAGCAGGGCTTCAGTCCCGAGGCCGGGCACATGGACCCTCCGGCGGTTCCGGAGGTGTCCGGAGGTCCCGGGTCACTGGTCTCGTGGACGGATCAGACACGTGAGTCGCGGCGATGGCTCACCATGACGTTGGACCCTGAGCACATCGAATCGGTGATGGGCGAATCGGCGAGGCAGCCGATCCGGGTCTACGCACCGCTGGACGCAGCGAGTTCACCGCAGGAGCGGGCGGAGCTGCTGCTCGCCGAGATCGACCGGACGCGCGCGCTCGAACGGCCGTGGTTCGCCCTGTTCTCCCCCACCGGGTCCGGCTACGTGAACTACGTGGCGACGGAGACCTTCGAGTACCTCACCCGCGGCAACTGCGCCTCGGCAGCGATCCAGTACTCCGTCCTGCCCTCCGCGCTCTCGCTCACCAAGGTCGAGTATGCGACCCACCAGACCCGAATGGTCGTCGATGGCATCGTCGCCCGGCTGATGGCCATGCCGGTCGACAGACGCCCGAAGTTCTACCTCTTCGGGGAGAGCCTGGGCTCCCAGGTCTCCGAGGAGATGTTCCGCGGCACCGGGACCACCGGGCCAGCCGGTATCGGTCTGGACGCCGCCTTCTGGATCGGCACACCCGCCTCGACCGTGTGGCGAGACGAGCTCTGGGGGACGCGGACGGTCGCCGATGCCCCGCAGGTCGGGCCCGACGCGGTCTACCTCCCCCGCGCGATACGGGACTGGTCCGCGCTCGCCGACGCCGACAAGGCGCGCGTTCGCTACCTGTTGCTGCAGAACGGCGACGACCCGATCCCCAAGTTCGGTGCGCCACTGGTGTGGCGTCGACCCGACTGGCTCGGACCCGACCACACCCGTCCGCCGGGCTCGCCACGGGGCACTCGCTGGCTGCCGATCGTCACCTTCATCACGACATTCATCGACATGGGCAACGCCCTGGCGCCGACCCCCGGCGTCTTCCAGGAAGGCGGTCACGACTACCGCGTCGTGATCCCCGAGACCATGCGGACCGTCTTCGGTCTCGACGCGACCGAGGCGCAGATGGACCGTGTCGAGCAGGCGCTGCGCTCGCGAGAACTCTCCTATGAGGCGCGGAGGCGTTGGGCCGCAGCACAAGCCAGCGCAAGCCACCGCTACCCCCTCCGCACGGACCACCGCGGAGGCCACGGTCCTGGGGCAGGTCTCACTGTGGGTCGGGCACGACGTCGACCGCGACGAGCTCGCGCGAATCGTCGGCGTCGGGGCAGGAAGCGGCTGAGCGCCACGGTTCTCTGTCGCGGACGTACAACTTCCCCTAGGTGAGATCGCAATGTTGAACGCTGAGAATGCCGCCGGCGTGTGACCCTGGATGTGTCAGATTCAACGCTAGGACGTTTCGGGAAGAACGCCGCCGTATCACCGCCGCGGGTCGATCGATTCCCCAACGACGAGATCGAGGAGTACCACGTGAACACGATCGCCGAGTTCGGTACCGGGCAGCTCTTGTGGAGCATGCTCTGGTTCTTCATGTTCGTGATCTGGTTCTGGCTGCTGATCACCGTATTCGGAGACATCTTCCGCAGCGACGACCTCGGCGGCTGGGGCAAGGCCCTCTGGATCATCTTCATCGTGCTGTTCGTCTGGCTCGGCGTGCTGGTGTACTTCATCGTCCGTGGCAAGGGGATGCAGGAGCGCAGCATGAAGGCGATGGCGGCTCAGCAGGCAGCACAGCAGGACTACATCCGTAGCGTCGCCAGTCCGAGCACGTCCAGTTCGGCCGAGGAGATCGCCAGGCTCGCTGACCTGCGCGACAAGGGCGTCCTGTCGGAGGAGGAGTTCCAGACCGCCAAGGCCAAGGCGCTCGCCTGACGCCGTCACCACTGACGGGATGGGCCGGCCAGGCGGGCGATCTGGTCGGTCCCCCGCCCCGATCGCCCCGCGTTCACCCGCGAGGTCTTCGACTTCACCGCCACCGACGAGCAGGGCTCAGCCGTACGCAGATCGGTCGAGGAACGCGAGCAGATCCGCGTAACCATCTTCAGCTAACCGACACGGCACGTCCCACAGCAAGCCATGCTGGCAGTGGGTGCGGCGGTCGTGCCGATGTGGATCCAGCTTCATCGAGAGAGGCGCGCGTCATGACCGAAGATGCCAACCAAGCAGTCCAGCCGAACAGGACCGGTGACGCACGCCCCCCACGCTCCACCCCGCCGACGGTGACGCACCTCAGCGAGACCGAGAGGGCTGCCCTGGGCAAGGCTGCCCGCGAACGCGCACCATTGAAGTCTCAAGGGGATCTCGAGACGGGTGATCGGGGCGACCCCCTCTCCCTGCTGGAGGGGCAGGCGACCTCCCGCGTGCCGGAGCTTGTGCCGATTCGCTACGGGCGGATGTCGAGTTCGCCGTTCGCGTTCTACCGCGGCGCCGCCCTCATCATGGCCACCGACCTGGCGAAGACGACGAACTCAGGTCTCCAGGTGCAGTTGTGCGGGGACGCCCACATCAGCAACTTCGGCGTGTTCTCGTCCCCGGAACGTCGCCTCGTCTTCGACATCAACGACTTCGACGAGACGCACCCCGGCCCCTTCGAGTGGGACGTCAAGCGCCTCGCTGCCAGCCTCGCCGTCGCGGCACGCGGCAACGGGTTCTCCGCGAAGAAGAGCCGCAACATCGTGATCGGCGCGGTGGCCGGGTACCGGGAGGCCATGCGGTCCTTCGCGACCCAGGGCAACCTCGCGGTGTGGTACTCCCACCTCGACATGGACGATCTGATGACGCAGATCGGCGACCAGCTCGACTCCGCTCGCAAGGCGAAGACACAGGCCGTGCTCGACAAGGCACGCAGCCGCGACAGCGTCCAGGCGCTGGCGAAGCTCACGACCATGGTGGATGGCAGCGCCCGCATCGTGAGCCAGCCCCCGTTGATCGTGCCCATCGACGAGCTCACCGGCGCAGACGCCGCCCCCACCTACGATGCGCTGCGGGAACTGGTCCGCTCCTATCGCCGCACTCTGCAGTGGGACCGCCGGCACCTGCTCGAGCAGTTCAAGCTCACGCAGGTGGCACGCAAGGTCGTCGGCGTCGGAAGCGTCGGAACCCGCGCCTGGATCCTGCTCTTCGAAGGCCTCAACGGCGGCGACCCGCTGTTCCTCCAGGCGAAGGAGGCGCAGGCCTCGGTCCTGTCCGGATTCACCAGGGCGAGCGGGTTCAAGAACCAGGGACAGCGGGTCGTCACCGGACAACAGCTGATGCAGGCCTCCAGCGACATCTTCCTCGGCTGGCAGCACGTGACCGGATTCGACGGCCTCCCACGCGACTTCTACCTTCGCCAGCTGCGTGACGGCAAAGGATCCGCAGTCATCGAAGACATGACCCCCGACACCATGGCGCTCTATGGCCGGATCTGCGGCCAGACCCTGGCACGTGCCCACGCCCGCTCCGGTGACCGAGTCGCCATCGCCGCCTACCTCGGCGCAAAGGACCGCTTCGACCAGGCAATCGCCGATTTCGCCGAGTCATACGCGAACCAGAACGACCGCGACCACGCCGCGCTCGCCGACGCCATCGACTACCGGCCGTGTCACCGCGCAGACGGGCATCTAGCCGACGGAAGCGTGCGAGGGCTGCCCATAGACACGCCGAGTCGGCCGCTCGTGCGTCGTGCCATGCTGCGAACGCTGGAGGAAGCACCACCCGCATTCACTGCCGCCTGAGCGTCACGGAGACCGCATCGCCATAGCCTCAGTGCGGTGCACCAACTCAGTTCTCGCGCGACGACCCCCGGGGGATGACACACCGGACTCAATTCATCAGCACAACTGAGAAGTCCCACGGGTTGGCCGAAGGAAGACGGGCGGCGAATGCTTCGACGCGCGGGACGAGTTCGAGCGGGACATCCAGAGCGCGGCTCAGTCGTCGCAGAGCTGCCCAATCCGCTTGATCGCGGCCGTGGCGGCTTCGGGCGTGCGCCTGCCGAGGCCGCAGGACGTCGAGATGTCCACCGGCCTACCCAGCGCTCGCTCGACAGTTGCACGGACGCGCAACTGATCAGCCAGCGGCTGATCCTCGTGAGCAATGCCGGCGACAAACCGGACTGGTGAGGGCAGAGCAAGGCGGGCCAACGGCGCGTAGAAGTCATCGTCCACCGGCGGCGGGTCGTCGGCGGCGGCGAAGGGCGCGTGGACGAAGTCGAGAGGACGACCAGCCGGCCACGCCTTCACGATGGCGTTGGTCAGGGCGACCAGCGGGCTAGCGTCGCTCATGCGCCCGAGGGCCCGGTGGTTCATGTCACCCAGGCACAAGTGGATGCCGAAGCTCGTACCCGGCGCCGCCCCCGATGCGAGCGTGGCGATGTGGCCGCCGAGCAGCCGGGCCAGTGCTGGCTGCCCGACTCTGGGTGCCTTGGCCATGAGCACCAGCTCCGCCGGCACCTCGATCTGGAAGACGGCGTTGCCCTCGGCGAGCGTGTTGACCTGGCGCACCTCGTTCAGCGTTGCCTCGGTGAAAGCGCGGCGGTGGCGAAGCGCGGCGGCCGGGCCGAGCGTGAACATCGCCATGTCGAAGTCGCCAGGTGTGCCCACCTGGAATTTCAGGTCGGGCAGCTGTGCCTTTGCCTTCAGAAGTTCGAAGACCGGCAGACTCGCCCCGGCGGCCTCGACGTGCCCGAAGTCCAGCGAAGCGCCGAACAGGTGATGGCCCTTGCGGACCCGAAAGCGCGGGATCTTGTCGTAGTCCGACCAGTCACCGTCCGAGACAAGCGCCAGGTCAGGGTGCGAGCGGAACGACTCGATGATGTGGATGATCCAGTCGTGCCGATCACCTGTCTCGCCGTCGGGGAGGCTGGCCAAACGTGGGCCGAGCACGTCGATCGCCAGGCTCATGGCCTCCTCGGCCGACTGGCCGGGCAGGCTTCCCACCAGATGGGCTCCGCGACCGGTCACCGTGTCCTCCCTCGAATCCGTCTCATCCTGCTCGGGGAGCACCAGCCTGTCCAGAAGCACGAGAACGCGATCCTTGTCGTTGCACCAGAACACCTCTGGTCAGCCACCGTCGCGCAAACCAGCACGAGTTCATCTCGCTGATCGGCTTCCAGGGACCGGCGTGCCCACACGTTGTGACCGGACCCGACGATGACGGGGGAAAGTGGCTGGCAACCGTTGTTTCCAAATCCTTTCGTCTGGCGTGATCCGATTCTCACGAACGGGCGGGTGCGTTTGACTACCGATGACGCTGTGCTGGTCGCGCACAGCCAACTCGGGGAGAGGTCAACGTCGTGAGTCACGCGCGTGTCGGAATCATCGGCGGGTCCGGGCTGTACGCGCTGCTGGAGGGTGGACACGACGTCGAGGTCGAGACCCCGTACGGCGCGCCCTCCAGTCCGATCACGGTGGCCGAGGTTGACGGTGTCGAGGTCGCGTTCCTGGCGCGGCATGGCCGTGGTCACGAGCTTCCACCGCATCGTGTCCCCTATCGGGCCAACGCGTGGGCGCTGCACTCGCTGGGCGTCCGTCGGGTTCTCGGACCGTGCGCGGCCGGGTCGCTGCGCGCAGATGTCGGGCCCGGCTCCTTGGTGGTCCCGGATCAGATCGTCGACTGGACCCGCGGCCGGGACCAGACCTTCCACGACCAGTTCGACGGTCATCCGATCCATGCGCAGTTTGCGGACCCGTACTGTTCCGGCGGGCGTTCCGCCGTGTTGAGCTCGGCGAGGTCGCACGGGTGGGAGCCGGTCGACGGTGGTGCCGTCGTGGTGGTGGAGGGCCCGCGCTTCTCGACGCGTGCGGAGTCGCGGTTCTTCGCGGCTCAGGGCTGGTTGCTGGTCAACATGACCGGACATCCCGAAGCCGTGCTGTGCCGTGAGTTGGGGATGTGCTACTCGAGCGTGGCGCTGGTCACCGATCTCGACGCCGGACTCGCGACGGGCGAGGGTGTCAGTGTCGAGGTGGTGTTGGCGGAGTTCGCCCGCAGCACCGACCGGTTGCGGTCGGTGCTCCTTGACGCGGTAGGTCGGATGCCGATCGAGACCTGCGAGGTCTGTCCACAGCCCTGAGACTTCGCGCGGGACAGCCGCGTGATCCTCAGACGGCCACTGGAGGACTCGATGAGCGCATCGGCGCTGTGGCGAACTCGCGGAGACCGACCCGGTAGGGGACCTGAGCGCGGAAACCGAATCGGTGTGCTGCGAGTTGCGGGGAGGCCGTGACGTGTCGGACGTCTCCGAGGCGGTACTCCCCGGTCACGACCGGCGCGAGGAACGAGGCCGTCGAATGCGACGCGACGGCGACGGCCATCTCCGCGATCGTGCGGACCTGCCCGAGCAGACGTTGTAGGCGCCACCGATCGGCGTGGGTTCGGGAAGGGCGAGCACGTTGGCCAGGGCGACGTCGTCGACGTGGACGAAGTCTCGTCGCTGCTGGCCGTCCTCGAAGACCCGCGGAGCCGTCGGCCTCGCACGCGCTCCGCACGATGCTGGCGACGCCGGCGTAGGGGGTGTCGCGCGGCATCCGTGGGCCGTAGACGTTGTGGTAGCGCAGGCCACGACGTCGGCTCCGGTGGCGATCGCGAAGGCCTGGCCGAGGTGCTCCTGGTGGACCTTGGTCGCGGCGTAGACGTTGCGCGGGTCGAGCGGCTCGTCCTCGGCGACAGCGCGGGTTGCAGGGAGGCATCGCACCTCGGGCAGGGTGGCTCGAACCGGCCGGCGGCGAGGTCCGGGTTCGGCGCGGCCCGGCCGCGACACGGCCGTGCGCCGAGCAGGGGTAGGCGCCTTCGCCGTAGACCACCATGCTCGACGCCAGCACGATCCGGCCGCGGAAGCGCCGCGGTGCAAGGCTCGCAGCAGGGTGGCCGTGCCCAGGCGTTGTCGGAGACGTAGGCGCTGACGTCGTCGAAGTCGACCCCGAGCCCGACCCGGGCGGCCTGGTGGCAGACCGCGTCGACGCCGGCGAGAGCGTCGGCGAGCCCGGCGAGGTCGGACATCGAGACGCGCCGGTGGTCCGCCGCCGGATTGAGGTAGTCGGGGGGTGCGGCGTGGGCGGCGCCGTGATCGCGTCCACGGACACGACCTCGTGGCCTTCGTGCACGAGCAGGTCGACCACGTGGGAGCCGATGAAGCCGGCTCCACCGGTGACGAGGACCCTCACCGCGCACCTACCCGCAGTTCGGTGGGCAACGAGGTTGTCGATCTCGCGGACCCGTGCTGCGAAGCGGCCGTGTGGCGTCGCGGCAGCGACGGATTCGCGTCGGACCACGTGTCGACGTCGACGAGGGTGCGAGCAAGCGTGCGGGTTCGAGTCCGAGCTCGCGAAGCCGCGCGACCTGGTGGTCCCCGGTGGTGGACGTACTCATCGGGACGCCGTGGAAGGCGTGCAGGTGCGGGCGGTGAAGTCCGAGTGCCCACCAGCCGCCATCGATGGCCGGACCGATCACGCAACGTCCTGGACTCGCGTCGAGGGCGGACATGGCTCGTCGAGCAGCGCCGGGTCGATCTGCGGGGTGTCCATGCCGATCTGCACTGTCGGGCCTCCGCAGCCTTCCCACGCGTGGGTCAGGCGATCCGCGAACTCGACGCCTCGCTGGCGTACGACTCGGAACCCCGAGGGCAGCCACGGCCCCGGGTCGCCGTCGAGGGCGAGCACCCCTCGTCGGCACCGCAGGCGGAGACGGCGTCGAGGGTGTCGGCCAGCGCCGCCAGCGCCACCTCGCAGGCCTGTTCGGGGGTCAGCGGCGGGCACAGTCGGGTCTTGACCCGTCCCGGCTCCGGGGCCTTGGCCACCACCAGGACCTTCATGTCGTTGCTCGCAGGAGTCGCGACATGTCTCGACCGGCCCGCGCGGTCCCACGCACCGTGCCGGTGACCTTCGATCTGCCGATCCGCGGGCGGTAGGTCACGGGCAGTTCGTCGACGCGCCAGCCGCGTGGCCGGCCTTGAGCACCATCTCCAGCGGCCAGCCGAACGCGCGGTCGGTCATGCCGAGATCGAGCAGCAACTGGCGGCGCGTGACGCGCATCGGCCCGAGGTCGGTGAGCTCGAGACCGTGCGCTGGCGGATTCGGCGGGCCAGGTATCGGTTGGCGAGCTGGGCGTGCCAGGGCCATGCGCCCTCCCCGGGGGTCCCGGGCGCCGAGGACGAGGTCGGCTCGGTCGCGCACCACGTGGTCGCACAGGCGCGGGAAGCTCCCGCGGGTCGAGACTGGCGTCGGCGTCCATGAACGCGACCACGTCCGAGGTCGCGGCCCGCAGCCCGGCCCAGCACGCGGCGCCGAAGCCGCGGCGGGGCTCGTGCACCACGGTGGCGCCCAGGTCGCGGGCGATGTCGGCGGAGCCGTCGGTGGATCGCGTTGTCGACGACGATGGCGCGGAACCCGCCGGGAACCGCTGGAGAACCCAGGGGAGGGCTCCGGCCTCGTCCAGGACGGGCAGCACGACGTCGATGCGGGCAGCAGTCACGGTGTCAGCTCCGTCGTGCGGACGTAGACGATGGATGGCTTGGTCGCCACATCGGTCGGCGGGACGAACGCGTCGCCCGGAACGACGTGCGAGGTGACGAGGGCGAAGTCACGGGTCAGCGCGGGGCCGAACAGGTCGGCCTCGGAAGGGGAGTCGAGCACGACCGCATTCACACCGACCAGCGACCAGGGGAGCATCGCCGTGACGGCGTCGCGCATCCGTCCGGGTCGGCTGCCCAGGACGTCGCCGATGGCGATCGCCGACGCGTGCGTCGGGAGCCCGGCCAGGCGCAGGTAGTACGGGTGCGACGGCACCAGCACGGGTCCGGGAAGGGTGCGCAGGCGAGCGATGAAGGCATCTCCGGCCGCGTGGTCAGCGGCTCGACGGAACCACGTCGAGGTGCCACATCGACATCACGGCGACCTGGGCGGCCAGGACGACAGCGGCCCCGATCATGAGCGGCGCCGTGGTCGCGCGATGTCGCAGGAACACGGCCGTGGCCAGGCCGATCAGGATGCAGAGACCCGCGTGGGCAGGGATCGCGACGTTGACGTAGCCACCATCGTGCAGGCGCCCGGCCAGCGCTGCGAACGACAAGCCGAGGACGGCCGTGACGAGGTACGCCCCCTCGCCGCGGCCCCAGGGATCGCGGCGCCGCACCGAGACCGCGCCGGATGCGATGAAGCCACCACGTCAACGCCAGCAGCACAACAGCGAAGGGCAGCGCCAGGTCGACCAGCCAGAACTCGACCCACCACCGTGGCACCATGCCGTGGCCCAACAGCTGCGAGACGATCGACGGCGAGTACCAGCCGTCGGTGAGCAGGTCACCGGCCACGAGAGAACCGACAGCAGTGACCAGGAACGTGACGAGGGCGGGCACACCCACGCGCGGTCGGTGCCAGACGAGCCATCCGAGGGTGGGCAGCGCGACGATGAACGCGTTCTGCTTGGTGAGAAACGCCAGAAGGAAGAGGATGCCGACCACGACCCCGCCACGACGGGTGCGTGCCACAAGTCCGACGTACATCGCTGCCGAGAGGAACATGATCAGCAGGGAGTCGACGCGGGCAGCGTCGAACCATGCCCCGCTCACCCTGTAGGTGCCCGCGAACAGGCCCACCGCAACAAGCGCCGCGAGCGTGCTGCGGGTGGCGCGGCGCACGATCAGCCCGAGCAGCCCCATCGCGACGAGGCTCGCGGCGAAGGACACGAACCGCAGGGTGGGCAACGACAGACCGGTGACGTGAGCCAGCTCGCCGGTGATCCAGAAGTACAGCGGCGGATAGGGCCAGGGGGTGAACGTCGTGGAAGGTGGCCCGTACAACGGTAAGCCGTCGGTGACGCGGGCAGCCACCTCGACTGTGCTGCCCTCGAAGTACTGCAACTCGTACGGGTAGTTGATACGCGAGAAGACTGTCAGGACATAGGCCGCCACCGAAAGCGCGGCCACGGTCCCGAGCAGATGTCGACCCAGACCGACGGGGTCTCGTGGGCTCGCCGGACGCGCAGGCTCGACGTCGAGCTCGGCGCTGACCATGTCCGCAGGCTAGGGGCCAATGCACGCGTGCAGTGGTTCACCGTGCGGCCCGTAAGACTTCCGTAGCAGTGTGCGGCGAACGACACCATGACGTCACAACTCCGTAAGCAGCCGAAGCAACCGCTGGCGGGCGTCCGCTCCTACGGTGGCGCACGTGCCCAACCGCGGACTCCGAGCTTCACCTCGCTCCTCGAACGCACCGGGGGCGAAGATCCCTGAGCCAGAAAGGGTTTCCGGTCTCGCTCGACAGGACAGCCCGGCGAGTGGCTGGCCGCTTAGCCTGCTCACCGCCGCACCCACACGACCCGTCACGCTGCACACCGACGACGGCGTCGTGATCCCCGTCGACGCGTCCCGGTGGCACCGTGCAGCCGATGCCGCGGACGAGTCCGTCCTCGACCGCGTCATCGGGTCCGTCCTGGACATCGGCTCCGGGCCCGGACGGATCGTCACGGCACTCGCATCGCGGGGACACCACACGCTGGGCATCGACGTCTGCCACCACGCCGTCGCGCAGGCGAACCGGTCCCACGCCCTGTCCGTGGTCGCGGACGTGTTCGGTCACGTTCCCCGCAGCGGCTCGTGGGGCACGGCACTGCTCCTGGATGGGAACGTCGGCATCGGCGGTGACCCGCACGCCTTGCTCACCAGGGTGTCGAACCTTGTCGCCCCCGACGGTCGACTCATCGTCGAGACGGAGGTCGCAGACTCCCCCAGCGCGGCACGGCGCGTGCGCGTCGCCCACGGCGACGACATGTCCGACTGGTTCAGCTGGACCATCGTCTCCCGCACCGCCCTGCGCTCCCACGCTCACCACACCGGGTGGCAGGTCAGCGAGACCTGGACCTCGCACGACCGCTCATTCACCCTCCTCCAGCCCGGCAGTCGACCATGCCCGGTATGAGCACGCCACCGTCGCTGCCGATGTTCCGGCCGGATGCCTTCCCGAGTCGTCTGCGCAGCGAGTGGCTCGTCACCCGCCTCGGCGCCCTGCTGGCCACCGCCATCACGATCTGCTTCCTCACCGGCCTGGTCAGCCACCTCCACCAGCACCCCGTCGGATGGCTCGCTCTGCCCGCCGACCCCGTCTGGGGTTACCGCGTCACCCAGGGACTGCACGTCGCGACCGGGCTCGCGACGATCCCGTTGTTCGCCGTCAAGCTGTGGTCGGTCTACCCCCACCTCTTCGCCTGGCCACCCACACGGTCCTTGGTGCACGGCCTGGAACGGCTCAGCGTGGCGCTGCTTGCCGGCGCCACCGGCTTCGAACTCATCACCGGAGTCTTCAACCTCGCGCACCTGTATCTGTGGTCGTTCCTGTTCCCGGTCGCGCACTATGCGATGGCGTGGGTCGTGGTCGGCTCGGTGCTGCTGCACGTCGCGATCAAATGGCCGGCCATCGTGCGAGGCATCCGCGACCACCCCCAAGCGGGGCTCGACCACACGGCGCACGCACTCGACCAGCAGACGCCCAGCGCTCGGCTCTCTCGCAGGGCACTGATCGGCGCGGCCCTGATCGGGTCGGCCGCGATCACAGCGGTGACCATCGGGCAGACCGTGCGACCCCTCGGCTGGGCGGGACTGCTCGCCCCCCGCTCACCCCAGGACGTGCCGTCCGGCATCCCCATCAACCGCACGGCCACCGACGCCGGGATCACCACCGCCGCAACGTCGTCGGACTACCAGCTGACCGTGGGTGGACAGAACGGACGGTCCTTCCGCTACGTCGACCTCGAAGCGCTGACGCAAACCGAGGTCGAGCTCCCCATCGCCTGCGTCGAAGGGTGGAGCGCCACCGGAGTGTGGGGCGGAGTGCGCCTACGGGACGTGCTCGCCCTCTGCGGGGTCCCCCCAGACGCGACCGTTCGCACCGTCTCCCTCGAGAAGGGCGGGCTCTACGCCACAGCTGACGTGGAACCCGCGTTCGCGCAACACCCCGACACCCTGCTTGCACTGCGCCTCAACGGACAGACACTCAGCCTCGACCACGGCTACCCGATCCGCCTCATCGCCCCGAACCGACCCGGCGTCCTGCAAACCAAGTGGGTATCCCGAGTGGACGTCCTGTGATCGCCCGATATGCGCTCGGCGCCCTCGGCATCGCCGCCATCGCCGCAGGCGGACTCCAAGTGATCGAGAACTGGGAGCAAGCCTCACCCTTCGGCCTGGCCGCGTTCCTCCTCGCCGTCATCGTCCTCGACGACCTGATCCTCATACCCCTCGCCCTCACCATCGGCTGGGCCGTCACCCGCTTCGTACCCAGCCCCGCGCGCCCGCCCGTGCAAGCCGCCCTCGTCGTCTTCACCGGCCTGGCCGTCATCGCGATCCCCTTCGCGCTCTCACCCGCTCGAGACGGCGAACACGGCACTCTGCTCACCGAGCCCTACGCACGAAACCTGGCACTACTGGCCGGACTCCTCGCCATCTGCGCCGCCTTCGTCGCCACGCTTCGAAGGCCTGGCCACCCCCGACAACACTGATGGAGCCCAGTGCTGCAGTTGCTCAGCAACCGGCACAGGCTGCACCCAGCCTGGTGCACTCATTGACGACCGGTGATACCCCACGCTGCTCGGGGTTGCCCCGCGTTTCCGGCTGTTGACGCCGTCGACAGGGAGTCGAGCACAGGCTCGGTCGAGATGAGCACTCGCGGAGAGGCATCGGCATGGCCCTGCATGCGTCCAGCCGGCCCAGCTGGCTAACGGGGGTCAGCGGTCATGGCTGCTCGGACTTGGGCCGTGTCGACGAACTGTTCGAAGCGGACGATCTTTCCGCTTCGAACGACGAAGTGGTGTGCCACGCGGACGTCGATCGGCTTGCCGGTGGTCTTGTTGATGGCCGTGTAACGGGCGAGGACGACGACGTTGTCGCCGTCGACGACGTAGGTGTCGTCGTGGGCGGTCCAGCCGTCCCAGTCGGCGGCGAGCCGCTCCATCACGTTCGACGTGACACCGGTCGGGGTGCGGTAGGTGCCGGCGAGTGGGAACCCGGCCATCTCTGTCCACTCCACGTCTGCGGCCAGGGTGGCGCGTAGGGCCTCGAGGTCGCCTGTTGCAGAGGCGAGGTATTGGCGGCGGACGACATCGGCCGGCGCTGCCGAGTGGCTGAACGTCTCCGTGGTTGCTGGCGTGTTGGTCATCCCCACGTCATCTCACCCTTGGCGACCTTCGCACCGATCTGGGCGGCGATGAGCATCCCGTGGCCGGGGTAGCGGCCGACAAGGGCTGAGGTGAGGGATGCACCGTCAGCGGCCTTGGCCAGCTCTTCGTCGAACGCGACCAGGTACTCCCGTGTGGCCGCGATGGCTGATGCGTCGGTGGCGGTGTCGGGGAGGCGGTGTCCGGGGACGACGAGCAGCGGTTCGAGTGCGGTCATCTCGTCCAGCAGCGTGATCCAGGCGGCGCGCTGCTCGGGCCGTGCCGTGTCGGCGACCCAGACGTGCTCCTGCTGGAAGAGCAGGACGCCGCCGAGGACGGCCCGATGCTCGGCCTGCCACAGGTAGTGCCGGTCGGGCAGTTCCGGGCTCCCGCCCTTGAGCTCGAAGACGTGACCCTCGAGTGCGAGCTCCGCTGTGAGCGGCTCGATCTCGACCAGCCGGGTCGGGAGGTTGGCGCCGTTCGTCGCCCAGGCCGCGAGCTTGCCCTGGAAGCTGTGCTCGATGTGCGCGATCACCTGGGGCGTGGCGAGGAACACGGCGTCCGGGAACGCGTCCGCGACGACCTCGGCACCGAAGTAGAAGTCCGGGTCGCCGTGGCTGAGGACGACCGTGGTGAGCGTCTTGCCGGAGTCCAGGATGTGGGCGACGAGCCGGTGCCCGTCGGCGCGAGTGAACCCTGCGTCCACCAGGAGGCAGTCGCCCTGGCCGGTCACGAGCGTGGCGGTCTTGTTCTTGCTCCCGACGGGAAAGTCGAGATCGATGACGGTGAACTTCAGCTCGCTCATGGATCTCCTCGATGACACGACAGATGTCTGACTGCGCAGTAATCTACTCTGTCAGGCGTCTCGGGTCCAGGACGACGCAGCCGATCGTGCTGCGGTCCGGCGTGGAGCTCAGCGCAGGCGGGGAAGCACGTCTCTCGCCGAGTGGCTGAGGATCCGGAGATCCTCGGCGAACCGCTGGCGATCAGCGACCGGTAGCGGCTCGACGAAGTAGCGCTTGATGTTCTCGAGGTGCACCCGTGAAGCCCGCACCACCGTCTCCTCCCCAGCCCGCGTCAGCTGAACGAGCCACGACCGTCGGTCGTCCTGGTCGAGCACCCGCTCGACCAGCCCCGACGCCTCGAGTCGGTCCACGAGGCGCGTCGCGCCCCCAGTCGAGAGGACCTGCTCCTGTGCGATGGACCGCATCGACAGCCCCCGCCCCGATGCGCGGCCCAGGATGAGCAGGACCTCGAACTCAAGGTGGCTGATCCCGCACTCGGACTCGAGCGCCCGACCCAGGATGTACTCGAGCCGACTGGCCGCACCCTGAAGCCGCCCGAACGCGAGGATGAGTTCATGATCCGCGGCCTGCTTGGCCGTGGAGATCTCGTCGTCGCCTCTGCCGCCGCCGCGCGCTCCTGGGCTGCCCATGGCACGCGATGATGCCGCAGCGCGCCAGGAAGGCGAGACGCGGGTCGTCGATGGACCGGCACAACGCGAAGCATCTAGCGGCTTCAGGAGTCAGAAGGCAGGACGCAAGCACCGGACTCCCAGCCCACCACAGCTTCACCGGACGGCCCGACCGACCACGACCCCGGCGCCTCGCGGCTCGGCGTATTCGACACTCTGTTGACGCTCGTCGGTCGATTGTCTAACGTGTTTTCATGGTCGATCACGCTGAGCTTCCCGAGTCTCTGTCCCTCGACGTGCGGGGTGATGTCGCGATCCTCACGCTGAATCGGGCTCGCAAGCGCAATGCGCTCGACACGACGACCGTGCTCGGGATCGAGGCGTTCTTCACGACTCCGCCCGAGGGGGTGCGTGCGGTGGTCCTGCACGGCGACGGCGACCACTTCTGCGCGGGCCTCGACCTCTCCGACCTCACCGCCACGACGGTCGAGGCCGGTCTGCACCACTCGCGTATGTGGCACCGGGTCATGGGCGCGATCCAGCTCGGCCACCTCCCGGTCGTGTCGGCGCTCAAGGGCGCGGTGATCGGGGGCGGCCTCGAGCTCGCGAGCGCCACCCACCTCCGGGTGGCCGAGCGGTCCACCTTCTACGCCCTGCCCGAGGGCCAGCGCGGGCTGTTCCTCGGCGGCGGCGGCTCGGTGCGTCTGCCCCGCCTCATCGGCGCCGCGCGGATGACCGACCTCATGCTCACCGGTCGTGTGTACGACGCGCAGGAGGGTCACGACGCCGGCCTCTCGCACTACCTCGTCGATGACGGTGACGGTCTCGACCTCGCCCTCGAGCTGGCCACCAAGGCTGCCGCGGTCGCGCCCATGACGACGTACGCCGTGCTGCAGGCCCTCCCCCGCATCGCCGAGGTCGGACCGCACGAGGGCTACCTCCTCGAGTCACTCATGGCCGCGGTCGCGTCGAGCTCCGAGGACGCCCAGGCACGGATGCGCGAGTTCCTCGAGGGCCGTGCCGCCCGCGTCGCCGCTCCGACCGAGGACGCCCGATGACCACGGAGGTCCACGACGGCGACGTCCTGCGACCGGTCCCGGCCGACGCTCGCGAGACCACGCTCATCGGTGACTACCTCGGGTGGCTCGAGGCGCAGCGAGGCCTGCGGTTCGAAGGCTACGACGACCTCTATGCGTGGTCGGTCGCCGATCTCGACGCGTTCTGGCAGAGCATCTGGGACTTCTTCGAGGTGCGGTCGCACAGCCCGCACACGGCCGCGCTCGCCGATGCCACGATGCCCGGCGCGGTGTGGTTCCCCGGCGCGACGCTCAACTACGCCGAGCACGCCGTCGGCGCGTGGCGCGACCAGGACGGCATCGCGCTCATCGAGCGGTCGCAGACCCGCGAGCCGCGCGAGACCACGCGCCGCGAGCTCGCCGACCAGGTGGCCCGCGCCCGCGCCGGGCTGAAGCGCCTCGGCGTCACGAAGGGCGACCGGGTCGTCGGCTACCTGCCCAACATCGGCGAGACCGCCGTCGCCTACCTCGCGACGCTGAGCCTCGGTGCGATCTGGGCCGGCTGCGCACCGGAGTTCGGGCACAAGGCGATCGTCGACCGGTTCGGCCAGATCGAGCCGAAGGTGCTCCTCGCCGTCCCCGGCTACGTCTACGGCGACAAGGCGCTCGACCGCAGCGACGAGGTCGCCGAGATCCGCGCCGCGCTGCCGACCCTCGAGCACGTCGTGGTCGTGCCCTACGGCCCGGGCGAGATCCCCGACGCCATCACGTGGGACGAACTGCTCGCCGAGTCCGCACCGCTCGAGTTCGAGCCGGTGCCGTTCGACCACCCGATGGTCGTGCTGTTCACCTCCGGCACCACCGGCAAGCCCAAGCCGATCGTGCACTGCCATGGCGGTCTGCTCCTCGAGCAGCTCAAGAGCCAGGGCCTCATGTGGGACCTGCGCGACGGCGACCGGCTGCTCTGGTTCTCCACCACCGCGTGGATGCTCTGGAACACGGTGATCTCCGCGCTGCTGCACGGGTCGGCCGCGGTCCTCATCGACGGCAACCCGCTCTTCCCGGACGTCGCGCAGCAGTGGCGCTGGGCCGAGGAGACGCGCGCGACACTCGTCGGACTCAGCCCCGGCTACGTGATGGCGTGCCGCAAGGAGGGCCTCGAGCCTGCTCGGCAGTTCGACCTCTCCGCCGTCCGCCAGATCGGCTGCGCCGGCGCGCCTCTCGCGACCGAGGGCTACGTCTGGCTCGTGGAGCAACTGGGGCAGGGCGTGCTGCTCAACGTCGGCAGCGGCGGCACCGACGTGTGCACCGGCATCGTCTCCGCGAGCCCGCTGCAGCCGGTCTACGCCGGGGAGATGTCCGGCAACGTCCTCGGCTGCGACGTCGCGGCCTACGACCCGTTCGGCCACGTCGTCGTCGGCGAGCTCGGCGAGCTCGTGATCCGCCAGCCGATGCCGTCGATGCCCGTCGGCTTCTGGGGCGACACCGACGGCAGTCGCTACCGCTCGTCGTACTTCGACATGTACGCCGGCATCTGGCGGATGGGCGACTGGGTGCGCTTCTCCGAGCGCGGCAGCCTCGTGATCACCGGTCGCTCCGACGCCACGCTCAACCGCGGCGGCGTGCGCATCGGCACCGCCGACTTCTACAGCGTGGTCGAGGAGTTCCGCGAGATCGGCGACAGCCTCGTCGTGCACCTCGAGGACCCTGACGGCGGTCCGGGCGAGCTGATCCTGTTCGTCGTCACCTCGGACGGCGAGCTGCCCGACGAGCTGCGCGACCGGCTCGTCGCGGCGCTGCGCAGCAACCTCTCGCCGCGCCACGTGCCCGACTCGATCCGCCCGGTGCGCGCGATCCCCCGCAGCCGCACCGGCAAGAAGCTCGAGCTGCCGGTGAAGCGCATCCTGCTCGGTGCCGACCCGGACGACGTCGCGAGCCGCGACTCGCTGCTGGACCCGACGACCCTCGACCTGTTCGTGCACAGCCCGCACCGCATCGACGGCACCGCATGATCAGCGGGCGCAACGGTTCCCCGACCGTCGCCGTCGTCGGCACCGGCGTGATCGGTGCCGCGTGGTGCGCGCTCTTCCTCGCCCGCGGCTGCACGGTGCGCGCGCACGACCCGGCACCGGGTGCGCACGACCGGCTCGTCGAGAGCCTGCACGCCGCGTGGCCGGCGCTCGTCGAGCTCGGCGCCGAGCCCGAGCTCCCGCTCGACCTGCTGCACTGGAGCGACGACGTCGCCGGCGCGGTGAGCGACGCCGTGCTGGTGCAGGAGAGCGGTCCGGAGCGAGCCGACCTCAAGCAGGCGCTCGTGGCGGAGATCGACGTACACGCTCCTGCTCGGGCGGTGATCGCGAGCAGCTCGTCGGGACTTCGCCCGACGACGATCCAGGCGACGTGCGCGCACCACCCCGAGCGCGTGCTGATCGGGCACCCGTTCCATCCCGCGCACCTCATCCCGCTCGTCGAGGTCGTCGGCGGCGAGCAGACCTCGGAGCAGGCCGTCGCCGACGCGATGGCGTTCTACGACGAGCGTCGGCAAGCGGCCGGTGCACGTGCGCCAGGAGCTCGACGGCCACCTGGTGAACCGGCTGCAGGCTGCGCTGTGGCGCGAGGCGTACAGCCTCGTCGCGCGCGGCGCCGCGACCGTCGCCGACGTGGACGCCGCGATCACCAACGGGCCCGGGCTGCGCTGGGCGGTGGTGGGGCCGTTCGCCGGCCAGCACCTGTCCGGCGGTGCGGGCGGCATCGCGCACAACCTCGAGCACCTCGGCCCGCCCATGGTCGCGTGGTGGGAGGACCTCTCGACGCCGGAGTGGACGCCCGAGCTGACGTCGCGCGTGACCGAGCAGATGCACGAGGAGATGGGCGCGACGACCTCCGACGAGCTGTCCGCCGCGCGCGACCGCCTCGTCCTCGGCATCATCGCCGCCAAGACCCACGAGACCGGCCTCACGACATGAGCGCTCGGACCCCAGCGACGACAGGACGCACGCCGATGACGCTCGACCTCGACGCACTGGTGGCCATCGACGTGCACACGCACGCCGAGATCTCCGAGGACGGGCACGTCAGCCTCCCGGACGCCGCTCATGGAGGCGTCGGCGAAGTACTTCAAGAGCTCGGACGGTCGCACTCCCACCCTCGACCAGCTCGCCGAGCGCTACCGCGCGGCGCACATGGCCGCGGTCGTGTTCACCGTCGACGCCGAGCACCAGACCGGGCACGCGCCGGTCCCCAACGACGACGTCGCCCGCGCCGCGCATGCGCCACCCCGACGTGCTCATCCCGTTCGGCAGCATCGACCCGCACCGCGGCGCGGCCGGCGTCGACGAGGCGCGTCGGCTCGTCACCGAGATGGGCGTGCGCGGGTTCAAGTTCCACCCCACGCTGCAGGGGTTCTCGCCCGACGACCCGATGGCCTACCCGCTCTACGCGGCGATCCAGGAGCTCGGCGTACCCGCGCTGTTCCACAGCGGGCAGACCGGGATCGGCGCCGGCATGCCCGGCGGGCAACGGCCTGCGGCTGCGGCACTCGAACCCGATGCTGCTCGACGACGTCGCCGCCGACTTCCCCGACCTCACGATCATCCTGGCCCACCCGTCGTTCCCCTGGCAGGACGAGGCGCTGTCGGTCGCGACGCACAAGGCGAACGTGTTCATCGACCTGTCCGGCTGGTCGCCGAAGTACTTCCCGCCGCTGCTCGTGCAGTACGCGAACACGGTCCTCAAGGACAAGGTGCTGTTCGGCTCCGACTACCCGCTCATCACGCCGGAGCGGTGGATGGCCGACTTCGCCGAGCTGCCGATCCGCGACGAGGTGCGCCCGCTCATCCTCAAGGAGAACGCGATCCGCGTCCTCGGCCTGCGTGGGGCCGGCGTATGACGGATCGCGATCCCGGTCTCATGGAGCCGCGAGCTCACGTTCGCCTTCGAGGTGCGCGTCGACGTCGAGGATCCGGTGCGCGTCGGTGCGCACGGCGACCACGACGTGCTCTGGTACGTCGCCATCACGGGTGGCACGGTCGTCCGGTCCGCGGCTCAGCGGCGTGGTCCTGCCCGGCGGCGGCGACTGGTACCGCGACCGCGACGGGTCGATCACCCTCGACGCGCGCTACCTGCTCCGCGCGGACGACGGCACCGTCATCGACATCGCCAACCGCGGCTTCTGGCGCGCCTCCCCCGAGGTCACCGCACGGCTCGACGCGGGCGAGGACGTCGACGAGCGCGAGTACTACTACCGCACGTCCCCGGTGTTCACGACCGACGCGGCGCAGCACCGCTGGCTGACCGAGACGGTGTTCGTCGGCCTGGCCCGCCAGGACGGTCCGACGATCTGCATCCGCTTCTTCGCGCTCGACCTGATCGCGACGTCACTGCGACACGCGGACTCAGCCGGCTCACGGACGTCGTCGACGGTCAGGATCTCCAGGCGGCGCTGGGCCTCGCGCTCGGCGGGGCGGCGCAGGCGACGCTCGAGCGCGCGGTGCAGCGCGAGTGCCGGCAGGGCGGGCCACGCATCCGGCAGCAGCGGGAGCGGGAGCCGAGGGTCGTCGCGCAGGGTGAGCAGCCAGTCGGTCGTCAGCAGGAGGCGCGAGCTGCAGCGGGTCGTGTCTCGTCACGGGCGCCCTCGGCCGCGAACGGCTGCCACCGTGCGAGGAACGCGTCGTATCCGGCGGCCAGGCCGTCCAGGTCGTAGCACTGCGCGACCATCCGACTGGTCTCCGACGGCGCCACCGGCTCCCCGCGGAACGCGTCACGTGCGGCAGCACGTCGAGGTCCGCCAGCAGGTCGACCACGTCGACCGCGCGCGGCGCGGCCCACAGGCCGGCCTGCAGCATCCCGAAGCCGCCCCAGGCCAGCCGCGACCTCAGCACGTGCCGCTCGCGCTGCGCTGCGTCCGGCAGCGAGAAGGCGACGAAGCGTCCACCGCCCGTCCCAGTCGCGGTCGACGACGTCCGACGCCTGGGTGCGTTCGCGCCCGTCGAGGATGGTGCGGCGCCCGAACGCCGTAAGTCCGAAGTAGGCCTGGCGCCCCACGGCCACCCGACGCAGCAGCCCGCGCTTGACCATGCGGCTCGAGCGTCGCCCTCGTCGCGTGGCGCACCGACGCCGACGGCCTCGAGGACGTCGATCACGCTCGCGGCCGCGACGACCTGGTCCTCGCCGTCTGCGTAGTCGCCGTAGAACGTGAGCAGCATCGACTGCGGGCGGAGGTCCACCTCCGGCAGCTCCGCCGACGCGCTCCTCCATCACCACCCGGCGAGCGTATCGGCGCCGATGGGCAGTCCGGAGTCGCGATGGGATCGGGATGGCTCGGCCGAGGGCGCCGGCCTCCGCACTCAACGATCCCCGACATGGCCTCGGTAGGTTACGCCGACCTCGCGGTGCTCGAGCGCGACTGTTCGCGGTACCGGCTGCCCAGACTTGGGAGGCCACGTTGATCGCGACGTACCTCGTGGGCGAATGCGTGCTCGGTCGTCGCTGAGCGCCGACGTCCGCAGAGGGGAAGGCTGTCCCGTGCGTCGTGGCGCTCGTTGACATCGTGGGAGCCGGACGGAAGGCTCGCGGGCATGGGGGCCGAAGCGTGAGCGCGAAGAAGAACCAGCCGGTCCGCAAGACGTTGTCGCGCGACCTCATCCTCGCTGCCGCCCTCGGCATCGTCGACTCCGACCAGGTCCGCGAGCTGACGATGAGCAAGCTCGGCAAGGCGCTCGACGCTGACCCGAGCGCGGTCTACCGCCACTTCCGCAGCAAGGACGAACTCCTGCTGGCGATGGCCGACGCCATCCTCGACGAGGTGGCGGCCGACTTCCGTCCGGTGCACGAGCCGTTGGAGAACCTGCGCGGCATGGCCTGGGCACTGCGCAACGGCTACCTGCGCAGGCCGGGTCTCGCCCAGGTGGTCTCCGCCCGGTTCACCGGCGGCCGGGCCGAGGCCCAGCTCGTGACGGAGATGCTGCTCAGCCTCGAGGGGCTCGGCCTCTCGCGCGCTGAGGCGATCCCTCTCTGCCGGGGATTCGCCGAGATGACGCTCGGACACATCATCATGACGGCCGACGTGCTGTCACTTCCCAGCCCCCAGCAGGCCTACGACCTTCAGATGGCGACGACCTACTACTCCGCGCCGTACAACCCGGCCGCCCAGCTGCCGCGCGAGGAGCAGCTCGCCCTGACCCGCGCCGATAGCGACGCAGTCTTCGACACGATGGTCGAGACATTCCTGGCGGGACTCGCCACGGTGACCCAGGGACGTCGCCCGTCGACCGACCGCGCCAGCTCAGCCACCAAGGCGGACAAGGCTCGAGCAGGGGCCCGATCGGACCCAGGGTCCGCAAGGCTGATCCCGCGCGACCGGGACCGGTGGCACCGAGCGCCGTCCGGGTACTGCTACTCGGCTGCCGCCGCCATGCGCTCGCGCATCCGCTGAGGCTTCCAGCCTGGCCCGGGCACGCTCGCGCGCAGCATCTGGGTGTACGCGTGCTGCGGGTTGTCGAGGATGTCTCCGGTGCGTCCCTGCTCGACGACGACGCCGCGCTGCATCACCAGCGCGTCCTCGGTGAGCTGGCGCACCACCGCGAGGTCGTGGCTGATCAGGACGTAGCTGATGCCGCGTTCGTCGCGGATGTCAGCGAGGACGTTGAGGACCTGCGCCTGGATGGAGACGTCGAGAGCGGCGACGGACTCGTCCAGGATCAGCACGCGCGGGTCGGTGGCCAGCGCCCGTGCGATTGCGACGCGCTGGCGCTGACCGCCGGACAGTGCCTTGGGCATGGCGTTCATCTGACGCTGGTCGAGCCCGACGATCTCGGCGAGCTCGCCGACGATACGCCTGCGGTCTGCCGCCGAGTGGTCGTGGTGCACGCGCAGCACCTCGTCGATGAGGTCGGCGCCGGACTGTCGCGGGTCAAGGCTGGAGTAGGGGTCCTGAAAGACGATCTGGACCTCGCGTCCGCGAAGCTTGCGCTCCGCGCCGCGCCTGGCCGGCTTCGAGCGGTCGCGCCCGCACGCCTCGATCGTTCCGGCGGTGGCCTTCTCGAGACCGACGATCATCCGAGCGACCGTCGTCTTGCCGCTTCCGGACTCGCCGACAATGGCGATCGACCTGCCGGGCAGCAGGTCGAAGCTCAGGTCGTCGACGGCGACCTGGATGCCGAAGACCTTGCGCAGCCCACGGACGCTGAGCACCGGCTCGTCGCCGCCGCGGGAGGACCTGGTCGGGTCAGACATGCGCACCGTCCAGGAGGTTGCCGCGCAGTTCGACCGCGCGTTCGCATCGGACGCGACCACCGTCGAGCTCAGTGATGACCTGCTCGTTCAACCGGCACGAGTCCTGCGCGTGCGGACACCGCGGCGCGAAGCGGCAACCCTCGGGGGCTTCGAACGCCGAGACCGGGCGCCCGGGGATGGCGACGAGGCGGTCGGCGGTCGAAGTGATGTCCGGCCGAGCCTCGACCAAGGCCGCGCTGTAGGGGTGCAGGGGGTCGCCGTGCAGCTTGTCCGCGGCGCGGGTCTCGACCACCTGCCCGGCGTACATCACGCACGTGCGGTCGCAGACCGCGCCGGCGAGCTCGAGGTCGTGGGTGATGAACAGCATCGACAACCCGCGGTCGCGGCGGAGGTCGTCGAGGATCGCCATCACCTCGGCCTGGGTGGTGACGTCGAGCGCCGTGGTGCACTCGTCGGCGAGCAGCAGGCGCGGCTCGGACAGCAGCGCCGTGGCGATCATCACGCGCTGGAGCATGCCGCCCGAGAGCTCGTGCGGATATTGCTTGAGGCGCTTCGCCGGGTCGTCGATCCCCACCTCCTCGAGCGCCGCCGCGGCGCGCGACACGGCCTCGGCCTTGGGGACGTCGTCGAGCAGACGGAGCGACTCGGTCATGAAGTCGGAGATGCGGCGCACCGGGTTGATGTGCGCGCGCGGGTCCTGGAACACGACGGCCACGTCGGCACGGTGCTTGCGCAGGACGTCGCCGGACAGCGCGAGGACGTCGGTGCCGTCGAAGGAGATGCTGCCGGTGGTCTCGGCGCCATCGGGAAGCAGCCGCGCGATCGCCCTGGCGGTCATGGACTTCCCGGACCCCGACTCCCCGACGAGGCCGATGGCCTCGCCCTCGGCGATCGAAAGCGTGGTGCCGGTGATGACCTCGCGAAGACCCGCGTCCATCTGGAGGCGCACCGTGAGGTCGCGGACCTCGAGCAACGTCCTCATCGGCGGACGCCCTTCGAGGAGGTGTCGAGCCGGTCGCCGAGGAAGCTGACTGCGGCGACCACGCCGACGATGCAGATCACTGCGGACAGCGAGACGAGCGGGTAGCCCTGCAGCAGGCTCGTCTTGCCCTCGGACACCATGACGCCCCAGTCGGCCTGCGGCGTCTGGACGCCGAGACCGAGGAACGAGATCGCGGCAAGGTCGACCATCGCGAAGCCGAACAGAATCGTGCCCTGAGCCACGATCAGGCTCGAGATGTTCGGCAGCAGGTGACGCGCGCACAACCGCCAGGCACCGAAGCCCTGGACCTCGAGCGCGGCGATGTAGGCCATCGCCCGCTCCTTCATCGCCGCACCGCGCAGCACCCGGGCGACGTACGGCGAGTAGGCGATCGCCAGCGCGAGCGCGGCCGAGTAGAGGCTCGGTCCGAACACCGCGGCGGCGACGACGGCCAGCAGGATGCCGGGGAAGGCGAACAGCACGTCGAGGCCGGCGGACACGCTGGCGTCGAGCTTGCCGCCGAACCAGGCGGTGGCGAGCGCGAGCGTGGTGCCGACGAGGACGGCGATGAGGGCGACGGCCGCGGCGCCGAAGATCGTCGTCCTCGCCCCTTCCAGCAGGCGACTGAGGACGTCGCGGCCCTGGCCGTCGAAGCCGAGCAGGTGGGCGCCGTACGGCCCGACGTTGGCGAAGGACAGGTCGCCGGTGTTGGGGTCGAAGGGCCGGATGATCGGTCCGAGGACGGCGACGAGGAGGGCCAGTGCGATGACGGCGACGCTGACCCAGCCCACCCAGCCGATCCTGCGGAACCGGCGACGGTCGGGCGAGGCCTCCTCCGCCTCGGCGATCGGGTCGAGGATCTCGGTGCTCACTGGGCACGGCTCCCGAGGGTGACACGCGGGTCGAGCAGCGCGTAGGTGATGTCGATGATCACGTTGGTGATGACGAACGCGAACACCAGCACGAGGCTGATGCCCTGGACGACGGCGAAGTCCTTGTTCTGGGCCGCTTGTACGAGGTACGCGCCGAGGCCGTTGAGACCGAACGCGGTCTCGACAACCGCCGAGAGCGCGATGAGGCTCGCGATCGTGATGCCGACGACCGTCGTGATCGGGATCGCGGCATTGCGCAGCACGTGGCGTCGCACGACCTCCCGCCAGGGCAGGCCGCGGCTCACCGCGGTCTGCACGTGCTCGCGCCCCAGCTCGTCGCGGACCGAGGTCCTCGTCACCCGGGCGACGAGCGCGACCGAGGTGGCGGCGAGCGCGAGCGCAGGAAGGGTCAGGTGCTTGAGCCCGTCCAGGAACCCGTCACCGCTGCCGAGCACCGGGAACCAGCCGAGCAGCACGCCGAAGACGAACTGCAGGAGGACCGCGGCGGCGAACGCCGGGAGGGCCGCCGACACGGTCGACACCAGCAGGACGCTGCCGTCGACGCCTCCGCGGCCGAGCGCACCGACGATCCCGAGCCCCACGCCGACGACGATGATGATCGCCGAGGTCAGCAGGACGAGGCTGAGGGTGACGCCGATGCGCTGGCCGATGAGCGTGTTGACCTGCTGGTGGAGCGGGATCGACTCGCCCAGGTCGCCGTGGAGCGCCGCGGTGAGCCAGAGCCAGTAGCGGGTCAGGAACGGCTCGTTGAGGTGGTAGCGCTCCTCGAGCTGGGCCATGACATCGGGCGGCACGGTGCGGCCGCCGGTCAGCGCCGCGATCGGACTCCCCGGCGCCAGGTAGAGCGCGCCGTAGATCGCGAAGCTGGCGACGAGCAGCGTGGCGACGAGCATCGCCAGACGCCTGGTCACGAATGCCAGCACGTGCCGTACCTCCCGCTAGCCCTGGTTCGGGTCGGTCACTTGCCGCTGCCGCCGAGGTAGGTCGCCCACGGCCCGAACATGTACTGGAAGGTCGCCGGCGCGCCGGTGACGCTCTTGTGCATGACCAGGACGTTGTTGCCGGCCACGAGCGGGATCCAGACGAGCTGCTCGGTGATCGTCTTCTGCGCAGCGACGATGTCCTCCGCGCGCTTGGTCTCGTCGGGCTCGCCGCGCGATGCCTCGAGGTTCTTGGTGACGTCGGGGTCGGACCAGCCGCTGAAGTTCTGCGTGCCGTCCTTGAGGGCCAGGGTCGCGTAGAGCGCCGCCGGGCTGGCGTAGTCGCCATAGTTCGTGGTGGAGAAGGCGTCCACCGATCCCCAGGCCTTGGGGTCGATGAAGTAGTTGATGTAGTTCGACGGGCTCACGTTCTGGAGCGTGACCTTGAGACCGACGGCCTCAGCGGCGGCCTTGAACGCGAGCGCCTCGGAGTTGAGCGCCGGAAGGCCGGAGGACGTCCCGATGGTGATCGTCTGCCCCTCGGCTCCCGCGGCCTTCACGAGGTCCTTGCCCTTGGCGATGTCCTGCGTGAGGGCCGGCAGTGCGTCGTAGGCCGCGGAGAAGGTGTCCTTCGCGAAGCCCCAGGTGCCTGACGCCTCGAGCGCGTGAGGGACGTTGCCGGCTCCCTTGTAGACGGTGTTGATGATCCCGTTGCGGTCGAGGGCGTAGGACACGGCCTGGCGCACCTTGGCGTCGGCGAGGGGACCCTTGGTGGCGCTGATGACCATCGCCTCGGTGGCGTACGGCGCGCCCTGGTAGACCGTGACGTTCGGGTCGGTCTCGAGCTGACCGAGGGTACTGAGCGCGATGGCGTAGGTGCCGTCGATCGACCCGGTCTTGAGCCCCGCCGTGAGGGTGGCGTCGTCAGGGACGCCGATCAGGGTGAAGCTCGTCATCTTCGGCTTGGGGAGCGTGGTGTCCCAGTAGTCCGCGTTGGGGACGACCTTGACGCCCTGACCGGTCTTCCAGCTGTCGAGCTTGAACGGGCCGGAGCACATCGTGCCGCCGGTGACGGTCCCGAAGTCCTTGCCCTTGGCCTCGACGTACTTCTGCTGTACAACCTCGCCGGGCGTCGCCGAGAGCTCGCCGAGCAGCCAGTAGTCGGGCTGGGAGAGCACGATCTTGAAGGTCTTGTCGCCGGTGACGTCGATCGACTTCACCCGCGCGAACGTCGCCGCGTAGAAGCCGCCGCCCTTCGGGTCGGCCGCGCGCTTGAGACTGAACACCGCGTCCTCGGCCGTGACCGGAGTCCCGTCCCAGAACTTCGCGTTGGCGTTGATCTGGAAGTCGAACTCCGTGGTCGACGGGATCGAGACCTTGGCGAGGCCGTCGCCGATGGTCATGTCCGGCGCCTGACGCAGCAGCGAGTCGCACAGGAGCGGGTCGATCGTGTTCTCGGGGTAGTCGAAGGCCTGGATCGGGTCGAGCGTCTGGGTCTCGCGGTAGGTCGCCCAGACCACGTCGCCGGCGTCGGCGGTGGGCGCGGGAGAGAGCACGGTGTAGTCCGACGTCTTTGCCGTCGCGCTGCCGGAGGTGCTCGGTGCGGGAGCACCGCTGCACGCGGCAGTGACGGCGACGGCGGCGCCGAGGCCCACCGCGCCGAGAAGGGTGCGGCGACGTCGTGTCGTGTGCTGCATCTGAGGGTTGTCCTTCCGGAGGGGCACTGCGAGCCGATCGAGGGGTCTGGCTGGGGTCGTGACTGTGGTGGAGCGTTCGGGTCCGAGCGACGTCGTGGTCACATCTGCCGCGCTCACGGTTCGGCGCGAGCCCGTCATAGGACGGGTCGCCACGAGGGGTCGTTCCAGATGCCGAGCTCGCGCTCGGCCGCCGCCCCGACGTGGAACGCCGTGACGTCGTCGTAGGGGCGGGCCACGACCTGGACGCCGGTGGGGACGCCGTTGGGTGCCAGGCCCGAGGGAACGCTCAGCACCGGGTGCCGGCTCGCTACGTTGAACACGGGAGTGAGGCAGGCCAGCAGGTAGAAGTCGAGGTGCTCGCCCGCGACCACGATGCCGTCGAGGTACTCGTCGCCGGCATGGAAGCCATAGGCGCCGATCGTCGGGCAGACCAGGGCGTCGTGGTCGACGAACACCTCCGCGAGGGCGCGGTGCACGGTCGACTCGCCGTTGAGCCCGGCGTAGGTGCCGGTGCGGGCGAACTCCTCGCTCGAGAGCTTCAGGAACTGCCGGGTGTAGTTCTCGAACCGAGGGTCCGACGGGTCGGCGATCTCCGCCATCGACGGACCCATGATCGAGCCGAAGTGCACCAGCGCCGCGCGGAACACCTCGTCGCGGGAAATGTCGATCTTCACCTCGTCGACCTCGGCGCCGGCAGTGCGCAGCGCGTCGGCGAACCGCCGCGTGTTGGCCTCCACCTCGGCCTCGACCGGGAAGTCGCCGACGGTGACCGCGAGAGCCACCCGCAGACCGCGGACGTCACCGAGCTCGTCGGGGATGGGAAGCGCGGGGAGCGACACGTGGTCGAACGCGTGCTGGCCCTGGATCACGTTGTGGAACAAGGCGACGTCGGCGACCGTCCGACCCATCGCTCCGTCGTGGCAGTAGGTGTCGAGGTTGAACGGCGGCAACGCGGGCACGCGGCCATAGGGCGCCTTGAAGCCGACGACGCCGTTGAACGACGACGGGATGCGGATGGAGCCGCCGATGTCCGAGCCGCTCGCGAGGTACGACGTGCCCGAGGCGAGCGAGGCACCTGCTCCGCCGGACGAGCCGCCGACGGCGTAGTCGGGGTTCCACGGGTTTCGGGTGATCCCCCACAGCTGCGAGTGCGTGTAGGCGGCGCAGGAGAACTCGGGCGTGGTCGTGCGGGCGTGCACCACGGCGCCCGCGGCGTAGACGCGCTCGGCGACGGGATGCGTGTCCGGGGACACGTCGCCCTCGGTGAGCAGCGAACCGAAGCGCAGCGAGCGCCCGGCGATCGGCTGCTCCTCCTTGAGGGAGACGGGGAGACCTTCGAGGGCACCCGTGGCCTCGCCTCGCGCGTAACGCTCGGTGGCCGCCTCGGCCGCAGCCCGCACCCCGTCGTAGTTGCGCTCGAGGAGGCAGTTGACCGTCGGCTCGACCGCGTCGGCACGGGCGTTGACGGCATCCAGCGCCTCGAGGGGGGAGAGCTCACGGTCGCGGAAGGCCCGCAGGACTTCGACGGCGCTGAGGTAGTGGAGGTCGGTCAAAGCCGTCTCCTGACTGCGGTGGGCTGAGGTCGGGTGCGCCGAAGTTATTGGTCCACCAGCCCCACGTCAATAGTCTTGACAAGACCATTGCCGAATTGTTCTCGATCGTTACGGTGACGCCACACCCATCCAGGAGGACCCGTGGCCCCCGACCTTGCCGTCGTCGACACCCGCATCCGCACGCTCGATCCGACCCGACCGTTCGCGTCGGCGATCGCGATCGAGGACGGCGTGATCGTGGCGGTCGGCGACACCGCTGAGGTGCGCGCCGCGTGCGACGCTCGGACCACCCTGCTCTCCGGGGCCGACTGGCACCTCACCCCCGGGCTCACCGACGGCCACCAGCACCTTCTCATGGGTGCCCAGGTCGCCCAGGGCATCAACTTCGACCGCGTGTCGACCCTGGCCCAGGTGCGGGACCTGCTCCGCGCCGAGCGGAAGCGGGTCGGCCCCGACGCGTGGATCACCGGCTTCGCGTTCGAGTACGCCGCGCTCGAGGGTCTCGACTACCACCACGACCTCGTCGACGAGGCAGCGGGGCACGGCCCGATGCTGATCCACACCCTCGACATGCACACCGGGCTCGTCAACGCGGCGGCGCTGCGCATCGCGGGCGTGACCGGCTCGCGGAAGTTCGAGGACGGCTCGATCGTCGTCGTCGGCGACGACGGCTCGCCCACCGGTGAGCTCCGGGAGATGTCGGCCGTCAGGCTGGTGTGGGACGAGGTCCCCGCCGCGAGCGAGGACGAGAAGATGCGCTGGTACGCCGCGGCGCTGCAGGCCCAGAACGCGGTAGGCATCACCGGCGTCCACCAGATGGATGGCGGGCTCGAGACCATCGAGGCGTTCCGGGCGCTCGAGGACGCGGACCTGCTCAACCTGCGTATCCGGTTCCACCAGTGGGTCGACCCCAGCGACGGCCCCGATGCGCTCGTCGAGATCATCCGTCGTCGCGACCTGACCGGTTCGATGTGGACGGCGAACTCCGTGAAGTTCATGCTCGACGGCGTCATCGACACGGGCACCGCGTGGCTCGAGGAACCCGACACCCATGGCGCGGGCGGCGACCCGATGTGGCCGAACCCCGACCACTTCCGCGCCACGATCCGGCAGTTCCACGACGCCGGGTTCCACATCGCGACACATGCCATCGGTGACCGCGCGATCCGCGAGGTCCTCGACGCCTACGCCGCATGCGGGGGCAGCGCCGGGCGGCACCGCGTCGAGCACGTCGAGGCGGCACCACCGCAGACCGTCGCACGGTTTGCCCGCGAGCGCGTGAGCGCGTCGATGCAGCCCATCCACCTGCGCTGGCTCAATCCCGACCTCAGCGATCCGTGGTCCGAGCGCCTCGGCGTGCACAGATGCGCGCACGCGATGCCGTCCGGCGACATCCGGCAGACGGGCGCCAACGTCGTCCTCGGGTCGGACTGGCCGGTCGCGCCGTTCGACCCGCGGATGGGGTTCTTCGCCGCGCAGCGCAGGTACGCGCCCGACGTCGACGACCATCGTCCGATCGGTGCCAGCCGCACCCTCACCGGCCTCGAGACCCTCGCCGGCTACACCATCAACGCGGCGCGCGTCGACGGCGGCGCGGGTGGAGTCCTGCAGGTCGGCGCGCCCGCCGACCTCGTCGCCTGGGGCGACGACATCGTCGAGTGCGCGCCCGAGGACGTCACCGACCTGCCGGTGCACCTCACGGTGGTCGCCGGCCGCGTCGTGCATCAGCGGGACTGAGGACTTCCCACCGCCTCGGCTACCGGGCGCCGTTCTCGAGGCTCAGCGCCTTCGGCTGACGGCGTCAACGGCCGACCTCCGGGTCACTGCGCTGCGGAGCTGCGCCATCCGCCGTGGTACTCGGTGCGGGCTGTCACGGCGTACGGCGCCGGGCTGACCACGGCACGCACCTCTGTCTGCTCGTGCGGCTGCACGGTGGATTTCGCGCTGCCGCCGCCGGGCTCGCCCCACACCAGGCGCAGCTCGGTTCCGATCTCGACGTCTGGGTCCACGGTGGCGAGCGAGAGGCCGCGCCGCTCGTTAGCGCTGTAGCCGGTGAACATCGAGAACCCGACGGTCTTGCCCGCCGCGTCGAGAACGGCGTCGTAGCTCGACGAGCCGTAGTTCGCGATCGGCAGGTCGAAGTACATGTAGTCGGGGCCGTCCACGTTCAGCGGCGAAGTGATGACGCGGCAGAGGTCCTCGGCGTTCCATGCGAGGGTGACCTTCTTGCGCTGCGCGGACTGGTCGATCGCCGCGAGCGCGTCGCGGCCGACGTAGTCGTGGTCGTATTTCACGAAGCTGCCGTACCCGAGGTCCCACGGCGTGAGGTAGTAGTCCTCGATGTCGTTGGACACGAAGCTACCGGCGAGCGCATTCGTCGCCTCGTAGCCCCCGGCCGGCAGCCACTGCCGGTATGCCGCGAGTTCCTCGCCGGTGTAGATCGCCGGCAGGGGCGACGGGATCCAGCCCGATTCGAGGGTGTTCGACGAGTACGCGCGCGACCCGACGATCTCGAGCCCGAACTCCGCACCCGCCTCGAGGATCGCCGCGCGGGCCGGCTCGTAGGACTCGTACGGGCCCCACAGCTCGAGGCCCGGGGCACCCGCCATGCCGTGGCGCAGGGTGCGCGCCTGAACCCCGGCGACGTTCATGTGCGCCATGTGGAAGAACTTCAGCTGCTCGACCGGGCCGCCGTTGACCTTCTCGATGACATCCCACGCGGCCGGGCCTTGGATCTGGAAGCGCCACAAGGTGCGGCTCACCGCATGTCCGTAGGGGCGAGACGGCGAGCGGTCGTCCTTGAGCACCTCGACGTCGTACCCACCAGTCTCGGCGTGGAACTGCAGCCAGTTCGCGGCCGGCGCGCGACCCACGAACGTGAAGGAGTCCTCGGCCTCGCGGAACAGGATGCCGTCGCCGATCACGAAACCGGCCGGCGTGACGGGCACGTACTGCTTGGCGGTGCTCACCGGGAACGACGCCATGCTGTTGAACGACGTGTCGCTCACGACCTTGAACGCGTCGGGCCCGGTGACAAAGAGGTTCACCATGTGGTGGGTCTGGTCGAAGAGCACCGCGGTCTCGCGCCAGGCGCGCACCTCGCGGCGCCAGTTGGTGAACTCCGACGGCACGACGGGGTAGACGTAGGCACCGATCTGGGAGCTGCGGAGGTGCTCGACGGCGCTCGGCACCGAGTCGAGGACGTCTTGCAGGTTCGACGGGCTCATGGGGTCCTCGCTGGGGTCGAAGGCGTGCGCGCGGTCGCGTGCGACGCGCGACCGTAGGCCCGCGCAGGTCGTGCGCCCTAGGCACCATTCCGGTGAGCGGAAGACCGATCTGGATCCCTGCGCGCGCCCGAGAGTGGACGGGGGCGAGGAGCCCCGAGCGCACGAGAGATGCCCGCGGCGCCGGCGAGCACCGCGGGCACCAAAGCCGCCGGGTCGGCCCCCTCGTGATGCACCACCACCGAGAGCGCCGCGACCACTGCGCCGTCGGCACCGCGAACTGGAGAAGCGACCGACACCGCGTCCTCGGTCACCTGACGGTCGCTGATCGCCACGCCCGTGCGCCGGATCTCGGCGAGGGTGCGTCGCAGGACCGCGGGGTCGATGATCGTGTGCACCGTCCACGCGCGCAGGGGCTCGGCGAGCACCTGCTCCTGCACCTCGCGCGGTGCATGCGCGAGCAGGGCGAGGCCGACCCCAGTGGCGTGCAGCGCGAAGTGGTCGCCGACACGTGTGAGCACCTTCACCGAGCCGCGGCCCGCGAGCCGCTCGAGGAACACCGCCTCGTGGCCGTGGCGCACCGCGAGCTGCACGTTCTCGCGCGTGGCCACGTACAGGTCCTCGAGGAACGGCAACGCCACCTCGCGCAGCCCCAGCCCGCGCGGCGCCACCGACGCCACCTGCCAGAGCCGCAGGCCGATCTGCAGCGCGCCGTCGGCACAGCGCTCGAGTGCTCCCCACGCGACCAACTCGGTCACGATCCGGTGCGTCGTCGTGAGCGGTATGCCCGCGGTCCGGCTGACCTCGGCGAGGGTCATGATCGGCCGATCTGGCGTGAACGCCCCGAGTACCTCGAGCGACTTCGTCGTCAACCCCATGACCAGAGCATCCCCGATCCCGCTCGGAGGTCGCGTCCATGGGACGCCGATAGGCCAAGTTCGGTCGCTGACAGAC
Organism: uncultured Actinomycetota bacterium; assembly: GCA_963782665.1. GTDB lineage: Bacteria > Actinomycetota > Actinomycetes > S36-B12 > CAIYMF01 > Longivirga. Next base: position 36,158 of record CAWAKP010000004.1, read on the forward strand.
CGAGCCGAAGTGCTGATAGGACTCGCCCTCTGCCGAGTGCCACGTGCAGTATCACTTCGGTGAACTCTGAAGACCTCAAGCACGACCTGCTCCGCTACTTGCAAGTCTCTCGCGAGGCACACTGTGGAAGCTCGACGGCCTGTCCGAGTACGACGTGCCTCGACCACTAGTCCGCACGGGAACGAACTTGCTCGGCCTCGTCAAGCACGTAGCCTCCGTCGAGGCTTGGTACCAGGGCGACGTGTTCGGCCGCCCGTTCGGCGAGCCTCTGCCCTGGTTCGACGACGGCGCCGAGGCCAACGCAGACATGTGGGTCGCCCCGGACCAGAGCCGTCAAGGGGTGGTCGCCTTCGGCGCCTCACGCGCGCCCTGTTCCTGTCCGCGTTCGCAGCCCTCAGCGACCCGACCTCACGCGCCTACTACGACCGCAAACGAGCCGAGAAGAAGACCCACACCCAAGCCGTCCTCGCACTGGCTCGACGCCGCAGCGACGTCCTCTACGCCATGCTCCGCGACGGCACCACCTACACACCCGACCCAGCCAGAGCAGCTTGACAACGGCATAGGGGCACGATTCCCGACTGTCGCGACCCGTCGGGACGCATTGATTGCGCACAACCCGTCGGGTTCCGCCGGGACCTATCGGGTCCCGTTGGGTCCGGCTGTTGACGCCGTCAACCCACAAGGACGGGTGAGCCGTGCAGCTGAGCGCCCACCGACGACACGTGCCGAACGCGAGGGGTCCATGAGCCACGACCGATCCGCCCCACTCCAGTGCCCCGACAACTCGGACTCCGCTGCGAGAGCGGCGTACACCCGTGCACCAACCTCACTCTGCGACGGCAAGCCCGTCGGTCCGGAGTCGAGTTCTCCGGACCGACGGGCGAGCGCGCACGGTCAATGCACCCAGGCGGCGCCTACGTCCTGTCCTGCCTCACCCGTGGATGCGTCCGACGCCGTCAGGTCGTCGTCGGCGGGAGGCGGCAGGTGGACCGCGCCATCGACGTCGACGGTCGGCAGAAGCCGGTCCAGCCATCCGGGAAGCCACCAGTTGGCCCGCCCCAGCAGGTGCATCGTGGCCGGGACCAGGACCATGCGCACGATCGTGGCGTCGACGAAGACTGCCGTGGCCAGGCCCAGGCCCAGCATCTTGGAGGCGGGGTCGTCGTTGAACACGAAGCCCACGAACACGGAGATCATGATGAGCGCCGCGGAGGTGATAACCCGCGCCGACGACGCGATGCCACGGATCACGGCCGTGTCGCTGTCGCCGGTGCGCACGTACTCCTCGCGCACACGGGAGAGCAGGAACACCTCGTAGTCCATGGACAGGCCGAACAGCACCGCGAACATGAACATGGGGATGAACGGGATGACCGGCACGGTGGACTGCAGGCCGATGAGGTCCATGCCCCAGCCGCGCTGGAACACCGCGACGATGACACCGTAGGCGGCACCGAGGCTCAGCAGGGTCATGGCAGCGGCCTTGAGCGGCACCAGCACCGACCGGAACACGAGCATGAGCAGCACGAACGACATGAGGATGACGGCGCCGATGAACAGCGGCAGCCGGTCGCGCACCTTTTGCCCGATGTCTGCCCAGCTTGCCGTCTGGCCGCCGATGTGGGCCTGTGCCGTCGTACCCGCGAGGGCGTCCGGGAAGGCAGACCCGCGCAGGCGTGCGATCGTCGCGACGGTGGCGGCGTCCTGAGGCGCAGTGGTAGGGAAGGCCAGCATGGTGGCCACCCGCGTTCCGGTGATCACCGCGGGATCGGTGACCGACGCGACGCCGGGGTCGGCGGCGATCGCCGCGCGCAGCCGGCTCAGCACACCGGAGTCGCCTGCGGTGTCGACGACCACGACGAGCGGGCCGTTGATACCGGGGCCGAATCCCTGCGCGACGAGGTCGTAGGCGGCGCGCTCGGAGCGCGAGGGCGGCAGCGAGCCCTCGTCGGGGAACCCGAGCCGCATCGACAGCACGGGGGCTGTCAGTGCGAGCAGCACGGCCGTGGTGCCGATGAGGTAGGCCCACGAGTGGCGCGCGACGTGCGTGCCCCACCGCATCCAGCCGCGGCTCACGGGGTGGTCGTCGGTGGCGACGACGCCGCGGTGGCCGCGACGGTTGACGCGCTGACCTGCCAGGCCGAGGAAGGCCGGCAGCAGGGTGAGCGATGCGAGCACCATCACCAGGACGATCGCCGACGTCGCGACGCCCGCCGCGGTCATGAACGGGATGCCCGCGAAGGCCATGCCGAGGACGGCGATGACCACGGTGCCACCGGCGAAGAGCACGGCCTGTCCGGCGGTGGCCAGGGCGCGTCCGGCAGCTTCGGGAACCGTGAACCCGAGCGCGAGGAACTCGCGGTGGCGCGTGACCAGGAAGAGGGCGTAGTCGATGCCCACGCCGAGGGCGATCATGCTGGCGACCTGCGGCGCCCACGAGGGGATGTCGAAGACGAGGTTGATGAGGGACAGCGAGCTGATGCCCAGCGCGAGCCCGAACAGCGACAGCGCGATGGGCAGCCCCATCGCGATCAGCGAGCCGAACGCGAGCAGCAGGATGATCATCGCGGCGACGACGCCGACGATCTCACCGACGCCGGCCCCCGACTCCTCGAAGGTGAAGTAGAGCTCGCCGCCGGACTCCAGCCGCAGCGACGTACGATCGCGCTCTTGCGCCACGACGGTCTTGAGCGTGTTGAGGTCTGCGGCCGAGAGGGATTCCGCCGTCGGGTACTGCAGCCGGATCAGTCCCACGCGACCGTCGGGCGACACCGACTGGGTGGCGTCCACGACGTGCGGCATCGCCGCGAGCGCCGTCCGCGTCTCGGCCAGGCGAGAGCTCGCTTCGGTCGAGCCGGTGAAGGTAGTGCCGTCGGTCGGCGGAGTGGCCACCACCTGGGCGGTGATGCCGGCGTTGTCGGAGCCGGTCGTGGCGAGCAGCTCGATGGCCGCCTGCGAGTCGAGACCCGGCACGTCGAACGAGTCCTTCATCGTCCGGCCCACCGTCGCCGATGCGAGGACGACTCCTACAGAGAGCACCAGCCACACCACGATCACCGTCCACGGACGACGCGCGGCGAAGCGCCCCCATCGGTACAGCATCCTGCTCATTGGCCTTCTCCTCGGTCCGGACTCCTGGTCGGCGCTCCGCCGGCCCGGTGTCAGGCTCCTGTGACCGCGTCGACACCGGATCGGCCGTGACGCCCCGACTTCCCTCGGCCGGCGGTCGTAGAACGTCCTCGTCCTCCTGACCGATCAGTGGCACCCCCAGGTCACCTACGCTGCAGATGTGGCCAATGCGAACCTGCGGACGTTATGGGAGGAGCCGGCGGCTCCCGACCCGCCGGCACGCGTGTGGCGCGACTGGGTGCTCGTGGGAGTGCTGCTGGTCGTCGCCCTGCTCGAGAGCCTGTTGCGCCCGGACGTCGTGTGGCGTGCGCTGTCGCTCGCGCTCGCGCTCGTCCTGATCGTCGCGCTGCTGTGGCGGCGTACCCACCCGCTGCGCGTCGTCCTCGTCGCGTTCGGCTCGATATTCGCCGTCACCGCGGCCGGCATGGTCGTGGGCACGACGTCGGTCGGTCTCTACGCCAACGCGTGCGTGCTGCTGCTGCCGTACTCGCTCGCCCGCTGGGGTAGCGGCCGGGCGATCGTGGGCGGACTCGTGGTCATCGTGGTCGTGGGCGTGCTCTGCGTCGCGAGCAGCTACACCGCGCCGGTCGACGCGATCGCGGCCGCGGTGTTCCTGCTCTTCCCCGCCGTGCTCGGTGCGTCGGTGCGCTACTGGGACACCGCCCACGAACGCGACGTCGAGAGGGCTCGGCTGCGCGAGCGCGAGCAGCTGGCGCGCGAGCTGCACGACACGGTGGCCCACCACGTTTCGGCGATGGCGATCCAGGCGCAGGCGGGTCGTGTGCTCGCCGACACTCGCCCCGAGGCCGCAGTGTCGGCGCTGCGCGTCATCGAGTCGGAGGCGTCCCGCGCGCTCGCCGAGATGCGCGCCATGGTGGGGACGCTGCGCGACGGCAAGGCCGCGGAGCTGGCGCCGCAGCGCGGCGTCGCCGACATCGCCGAGCTCGCCGACCTTCCCGCGGGCGACGCCCGTGTCGACGTCGAGCTCAGTGGAGACCTCGACGGGCTGCGCCCCGCGGTGCAGGCGGCGCTCTACCGGATGGCGCAAGAGTCCCTGACCAACGCGGTCCGGCACGCTCGTCGCGCCACGCGCATCGATGTACGGGTAGAGGGCGACGTCGACTTCGTGCACCTCACCGTCACCGACGACGGCGAGCCGGCACCGGTGGGGCGATCGTCGTCCGGCTACGGCCTCGTCGGGATGGAGGAGCGCGCCACGCTGCTGGGCGGCACCTTCACCGCCGGTCCCAGCACTCCGCGCGGATGGATCGTCGACGCCGAGCTGCCGCGTGGGACGGAGGCGCGATGACGATCCGGGTGCTGATCGCCGACGACCAGGAGCTCGTGCGTACGGGCCTGGCGATGATCCTCGACGCCCAGCCCGGCATCGAGGTCGTCGGCCAGGCCGCCGACGGCCGCCGGGCCGTCGCGATGGCCCGCGAGCTGGAGCCGGACGTCTGCCTCTTCGACATCCGCATGCCCGAGGTCGACGGCATCGAGGCGACACGCATCCTCGCCGGGCCCGACGTCACCCATCCGCTCGCCGTGGTCGTCATCACCACATTCGACCTCGACGACTACGTGCACCGCGCCCTCAAGGCCGGTGCCCGAGGCTTCCTGCTCAAGGACTGCGGACCCGAGCTGCTCGCACAAGCCATCCACGCAGCAGCCGACGGCGACGCGCTCATCGCCCCGGTGATCACGGCCCGGCTGCTCGGCGAGTTCGCCCGCAGCGGCGCGTCCGGCCCCCCGCCTCAACCGCTGGTACCGCTTACCGACCGCGAGGAGATGGTGCTCGTGACGGTCGCGCGTGGGCGCACCAACGCGGAGATCGCCGAAGAGCTGCACATCAGCCTGAGCACCGTGAAGACCCACCTCACGAACCTCACCAGCAAGCTCGGCGTCCGCAACCGCGTGGAGATGGCCATGTGGGCCTACGAGACCCGACGCATCCGACCCTGACAGCCACCGCCGACTTCTCGGTCGGGGCCATCAGCACAGCGCTTCGCCAACGAGCGCCGTCAACCAGTCGGAGCTGCGGCGGCGGGATCCGGCAATCGTCCCAGCCGTCGGGACCCGTCGGAAATCGGTGGTTGCGAGCACAAGCCGTCGGGTCCCCTTCGGTCCGGGTGTTGACGCTGTCAACACGCTCGAGCCTCGTCACAAGTCGCCGGGCGAGTGGGCCAGACCCCTTGTACACGGCGGTCCGCGAACCACCCGCGACTTCCTGCGTCAAGGCGTTGGAGCCTGGCTCTACAGGTCGAGGGAGGTCCGGAGCCCGCGATCGATCTCGCGCAGGAGCGCCAGGGGAGCAACGCCGGATCGTTCGGCCAGATCTGCCTTGTTGAGACTGACGACGGCCGTCACGTTGACGACGGAGTCACGTGGAAGTCCCGTGGCAGCGGCGGGCAGGAACACGTTTCCGGGCATGGTCGCGAGATCCGTGTTGGACGTGATCACCAGGGCCACGACGGTTGCGAGGCGGCTCTGGTTGTACGTGTCAGCCGAGATGACCACGACGGGACGTCGCTTGGCTGGACGGGACCCGGACGGTGCCCCGAGATCTGTCCAGTAGATCCCGCCCCGCTCGATCACCACTCGCCCGACTCATCGACGAGGGCTCGGCGACCGGCGGCAACGGCGTCCGACGTCGAGTCGTCCCCATCGCCGAGGGCGGCCACGGCGAGGTCGATCTGATGGGTCACGGACTCTGCGTCGAGTTCATCGAGATAGCGCGCCGCGGCGCGCGTGAAGAACTCTGACCGGCTCATCCCCAGATCATGTGCTCGCCGGGAGGCCTTCTCGAATATCTCATCAGGTACTGAGATTGCCGTCTTCATGGAGGCGAGTATAACCCGGTATGACCATGCAGCCCAGCCCCATCTACCTGACTGACGAGGCCCCGTCGTCACGCGGCCCACGTCCGACTATCGCACGCAAGTTGACAGGAGAAAGCACCCGACGATCGCGCGGCGGGTGACGGCGTGGAGTCGTGTTGACGCCGTCAACAAGCTGACTCCACACGTGACCTGCGGAAACGCAGGAGATCCCGGCCGGCGCGGTCACGTCGAGTGACCGGCCGACCGCGAAAACCCCTGTCCTGCAAGGGATGAGGAGTCGGGATAGACACCCGCCTCCTCTTGGAGCGTTTCCGCAGGTCAGAGGCCTAACAGGGGTGGAGGTGGCGGGATCCGTCGAAGTGGGACGTCACCGTCAGACGGCGGCGCTTCGCGCCGGTCGGTACCAGCGCCGTGAGGACTCCTCCCGATTCCCGACACCTCGCGGGACCCCTGCCCACGACGAAGGCCCCCGCCTTGCGGCAGGGGCCTTCGTCGTGGGCAGGGGTGAGTGGAGGTGGCGGGAATCGAACCCGCGTCCTTCGTTGGCGATCAGGGTCTTCTCCGGGCGCAGCCTGCTGTGCTTTTCTCGGCCCCGGCAGTCACGCAGGCAAGCTGCCGACGGGCTCAGTCACTGTGTGATGTCCTGCGTCACCCCGTGACCGGGATCGCAGTGAGTCCCCTAGCTGACGCCAGGAACCGGGTCGGGAACGCACCCGGGCTGACGGACTTCAGGCTCGCTTAGGCAGCGAGAGCGAAGTCAGTGCGCGTGTTGTCGGCACTTGTATTTAGGCGCTGGATCGTTTGCGAGATAACCAGCATCCTCGGCCCGCTTCTCCCATCACGACAGACGAAGTCGAAACCGATCACCCCCTGTGCAGTTGTGCCACCAGTGTAGAGGCACAAGCCGGCCACCCGTCACTGGCGATTCGGGGCTCGCCTGTGGACGACGCGCGGTACCCCCTGCCTGTGGACAGAGAATCGGGAAACACGTTGGTACCACTGTGGTCTCTGGCTCGGGGCGTTGTCGGAGGTCTCGTCTAGCCTGATCGCATGTACTCGACCAGCGTCGATCTCGAGCGGGAGACGCTACGTGCCGTCTCCGAGCTCGGCGACTCCGTCTCGCGGGTGGCCGAGCTGGCGGCGACGGGCGGTCTGGGGGCGCTCGCCCTGGCCGACCTCCCCGCCAACGTGGCGACGCTGGTCAGGCTCGCCGACCAGCTCGACGCCGTCGCCACGACCTCGATCGGCCGCCTGCACCGGTCTGGGGCGCTGCCCATCGCGACCACCCGCTGGCTGCAGCAGTACGCCGGGCAGTCCGCCACGGCGGCGACCGCGGCCGTCGGGCTCGCCGCCACGCTCGACGACGAGTTCACCCCTTCACGTACGGCATGGGTCGGCGGAGACATCACACGCGGTCAGGTCCGGGCGCTCACCGCCGGTATCACCACAGCGATCCGATCGGTGTCGGCGGGGCGCAAGGATGCGGTGCGCGCCGCGGCCGAGGCAGCCCTGCTGCGCTACGCGATCGACGGCGCCACGGCGGCTGACGTCGCGCGCAAGGCCACCCGCGTGCGCGCGCTCGTCGACCCGGACGGCATGGCCCACGACGTCCTCGAGATCGACAGAGCGCAGTTCCTCCGCTTCACGCCGGAGGCCGACGGCGTCAGCGTGCGGGGCTTCCTGTCCGCCGAGACGCACGCCGTGATCGCCACGGCGCTGCAGCAGATCGTCGACGCGCAGCACCGCACCGGCACGTTGCCGGCCGACGACCGGATCGAGGGTGACGACCCCGCCGCGGCGAGGATGCGCCGGCTGCGCGCCCCTCACCTGCAGGCGCTCGCACTGCGTGACCTGTGCGGCACGTTCCTCGAGACAGGTGAGCTCGGCAGCCACCACGGCGTCGTCCCGCGCGTGCTGGTGACCGTCGACCTGCACGACCTGCACGCGCACTTCGGCGCACTCGTTCAGGCTCCGGGGCACGACCAGCCCACCCCCCTCGGTCACGAGAGCGCACGCCGCATCCTGTGCGACGCCGAGGTCACCGCGGCCCTCGTCACGGGGGCGCGGCCGCGCTGCACCCGTGAGCAGTGCCAGTGCGCCCAGCACACCGGGCTCGAGCCCTCGCTCGACGACCTGCTGCTCGACGCCTCGCACCGGGTGCTCTACCTCGGTCGGGCGCAGCGCATCGTGTCGCCGCGACTCAGGCGAGCGCTCGAGGTGCGCGACCGTCACTGCACCGGACCTGGCTGCCGAGTCGATGTGTCACGCACTCAGGCACACCACGTCCAGCACTGGGAGGACGGCGGGCGCACCGACATCGACACGCTCGCGCTCGTCTGCAGCGGCTGCCACCATCTGGCGCACGAGGGTGGGTGGACCGTCACGCCCACTCCTGACAAGCACCCGCACGAGCACGGCTGCTGGACGTGGACTCCGCCACCACCACGGCGGCCCTGATGCGACCGTCGAGCATCAGGGCGCACGTCCCGTCAGCCCACCACCCCACGTGGTCGACTTCGTCCCAGCCTGGCACTGCCCCGCCGCGGAGTTCGGCGACGTCAGCCGTTCAGGCGCGAGTACAGCCCCTTGAGCGTGCCGTAGAGCTTGCGGTACTCGGCGTACGCGTCGTCGTAGGCGAGGCGGGTGTGGGCGGACGGGACGTAGGTAGCCGCCAACGGCACCAGCGCGGGAACCTCCTCGAGGGTGAGCTCACCGAGACAGATCCGGGCCCACAGCGCGACGCCGCGCAGCTGCGCGTGCCGTGGGTCGGCGACCTGCTCGACCGGACGACCGAGCACATCGGCGTAGATCTGGCACCACAGGTCGCTCTGCGCCCCGCCGCCGAGGATGCGCACCTTCGGCACCGGCTGCTTGAGGAACTTCTCGTACGCCTCGAACAGCCATCGGCCGTTCATCGCCACCCCCTCGAGCACGGAGCGGACGAGCATCGCACGATCGGTGCGCAGCGAGAGGTTGAGCCAGCCGCCCCGCGCGACCTTGTCCTCCACGGGGCTGCGCTCGCCGTTGAGCCACGGCATGAACAGCAGCCCCTCCGAGCCGGCCGGAGCACGTCCGGCGAGGGCGAGCATCTCCTCGAACGACGGCGACACGTCCTCGGGTGCGGCACCCTCGCGACCGATGCCGCTGCCCCCGCCGAGCAGGCCGTCGTGCGGCGCGATGATCTGCTCGCGCAGCCATTGCAGCGCGGCCCCACCCGTCTCCTGGTTGTTGGCCACGAGCGGGAAGTCCGGATCGAGCCCCGGAACGGTCGCGATCGAGTGCAGCACATCGGTGCGCTTGAACGGCACGCGCGCGCCGATCCACTGCGTCGTCGACACCGCGATGTGCGTCTCGTACGGGGCGACGGCACCCGAACCGACGATCGCCGCGTGGAGGTCGGGAACACCGCACACCACAGGCGCGCCCGGAGACACTCCGATGGCGTCCGCCACCTCGGGCAGCAACGGACCGAGCACCGAGCCGGTCGGCACCAGCTCCGGCAGCCGCGCGCGGTCTCGGCGGGTCCTCGTCACGAGCTGGTCGACGTAGCCGAGCGGCGCGCCGGGTCGGTTGTCGGTGAGCCACGACAGGATCATCGACGCCGGGGTCGCCGCGATGCGGCCGGTGAACCGAAGTCCGAGGTAGTCGACCGGCTCGAGGATCGCAGCGGTTCGCGCGTAGGTGTCGGGCATCGTCGTCCGCAGCAGCAGCGAGTGCCCGGTCGGGTCGGCACCGGACGGCGTGGGCGCTCCCCCGGTGATCCGCACGAAGGGCAGAGCCTTGTGCGGTGCGATGCCGCTGACGCTGACCGGCCCGCCGATGACGTCCTTGACCAGCTCGCGCGCCCGGGTGTCGGCCCACAGCAGCACCTCACCCGCCGGCTCGCCATGGATGTCGACCGGCACCGACGATCCCCACTGACCCGTGATCGCGACGGCGTGCAGCCCGTCCCGATCGGCGTCCGCACCCTCGATCGCCTCGCGCGCGGCCTCGAGCAGCCCGCTCCACCACTCGGTGGCGTCCTGGGTGGCCGCGCCGTCCAACCCGATGTGCACCGACACCGGACGCGCCGCCGTACGCCGTACCTCGCCCTGCAGCGAGACGACCGCGACCTTGGGACCGCCGTTGCCCAGGTCGACCGCGAGGATCCAGCGCTCGCCCATGTCAGGCGACCGGCGCTTCCGGAGCGACCTCGTGCATCGCGTCGAGCACGCCCGACATCACCGTCTCGAGCGTCGCGTGCCCCTGCGGCGTGCCGCCGAACCCGTACATCGCACCCGACTCCGCCGGCTCACCGCGGTGCTCGACCGCGAAGTCGACGGCGATCCGGAGCGCCGCGAGGAAGGCGTCGGCCGTCCCCTCCTGCGTGTTGGGCCGGGTGATGCAGAAGTGGAGCGCCGGCGGCAGCTGCAGCGAGTTCATCCGCCAGCCCTGCGCCTTGAGCGAGTCGTTGACGAGGTAGATGTCGAGCGCCTCCTCGTCAGCGGCCTTGAAGCCGACGAGGAAGATCGGCTGGCCGATCACCTCCAGCTCCGGCACCGAGGTGCGGATGCCCTCCGTGATGGCAGTCGCCGTCCGCATGATCGCAGTCGGCCGCGGCCAGGTAGCCGGACTCACCGGTCGCGAGGATCGCGGCGTACGTCGAGGCGATGATGCCGCCGCTCCGCGAGCCGGCGAGCCCCGGCGAGAGGTAGAGGCCGCCGGGCCAGTCCGGGTAGGTGAAGTACTGGCGCGCGCGCAGGTCACGGTCGCGGTAGAGCAGCACGCTGGATCCCTTGAGCGCGTAGCCGTACTTGTGCGTGTCGGCGGAGATCGACGTGACGCCTGGCACCCGGAAGTCCCACAGCGGCACGTCGTATCCGAGCCGCTCGACCCACGGCAGCAGCCAGCCGCCGAGGCAGCCGTCGACGTGCATCCCGATGCCTCGCGACTGCGCCAGCGCCGCGAGCTCCTCGATCGGGTCGATGAGCCCGTGCGCGTAGTTGGCCGCGCTGCCGACGAGCGCGATCGTCTGGTCGTCGATGAGCTCGGCCATCGCAGCGACGTCCGCGCGGTAGTCGGCGCCGATCGGGGCGTGCCGCACCTCGATGCCCATCCAGTGCGCACCCTTGTCGAGCGCCACGTGGGCGGTGGTCGGCAGGACGACGTTGGGTCGGGTCACGCCCCGCGTCTCGCGTGCGTGCTCGCGGTAGGAGTACAGCGCGGTGATGAGGCTCTCCGAGCCACCGCTCGTCACCACCCCGACCCCGGTGCCGTGCAGCATCGACGACGTCATCGCGATGATCTCGCCCTCGAACTTGGTCGCGCTCGGGTACATGTCGCGCTGCAGGACGTTCGCGTGGGAGAACAGGTTGAACACGTCGCCGAGGAAGGCGTAGTGGTCGTGGTCGCCGCAGTAGAGGCTGCCCGACACCGTGCCCTTGTCGCCCTGCGCGTCCTCGGCGTGCGCCATGTCGGCGATCTGCCCGAGGATCAGGCTGCGATCGACCGGCTCGGTCGGTACGGCGCGATAGGCCCGCGTCGACTTCCGGTAGGGCCAGAAGCCGTCGAGGATCTTGTCGAACTCGTCGTTGTCGCTCATGCGCTCTCCCGGTGTGCCGCCGAGGTACGGCGGGCGCTGGTGGTGACCCGTGCAGTCGTGGGTACGGAGACGCCGTCGAGGAGACGGCTGAAGGTGGACAGTGCCCCGTCGGCGGCCCGACGTCGACCGCGAGGCGTCGTGGCGACGCGAGCGCCGAGGTCGCGCAGCGCGCCGTACAGCGCCGTCGTGACCAGGTCGACGTCGAGGTCGTCGAGCTCGCCGGCCTCGGCGGCCGCGGCGATTCCGGCGCGCATCCGCGTGACGGAGCGTCCGAGCACCGAGCCGTGGATCGACTGCGAGGCCATGACCCGCGGTCCCTCGAGAACGGTGATCCGGGCGAAGTCCTGCCGTGTGCACAGCTGAAGGAAGATCGCGGCGCTCTCGCGGACGGCGTCCAGCGGCGGCATGTCGGGGTCCAGGGCGTCGATACGCCGGTGCAGCTCGTCGTCGACCTCGCGGTAGACGGCCGCGAACAACTCGTCCTTGCCGTCGGGGAAGTAGTGGTAGAGCGCGCCGCGGGCCATCCCCGCCCGGCGCAGCACCTCGGCGACGGTGGTGTCGTCGTAGCCCTTGCCCGCGAAGCACTCGCGCGCGGCCGCCACCAGGGCGGCACGTGACGCCTCCGCCTGCTGCTGCCGTCGCATGCGCACACCGTATTTCATTGACCGACGGTCGGTCAATGGATACTGGCAACGGCGGACGTCAGCCCTCGCGACCCGGATGGCCCTTGAGCCGACGGCCCATCTCGCGCTGCGTCTCACGCTTCGCGTCCCGCTCGGCGATGCTCTGCCGTTTGTCGTACGCCTTCTTGCCGGTCGCGAGCGCGATCTCGACCTTCGCGTAGCCGTTCTTGAAGTAGAGCGACAGCGGCACGATGGTCCGCCCGCCCTCCTTGGTCTTGCCGGCCAGCTTCGCGATCTCGTCCTTGCGCAGCAGCAGCTTGCGGACCCGACGAGGCGCGTGGTTGGTCCACGTCCCCTGGGAGTACTCCGGGATGTGGACGTTGTGCAACCAGATCTCGCCGTCCTGGACCTGGGCGAAGCCGTCGACGAGCGACGCCCGACCGGCGCGCAGGGCCTTGACCTCGGTCCCGGTGAGCACGAGGCCGGCCTCGAACGTCTGCTCGATGTGGTAGTCGTGACGCGCCTTCTTGTTCTGAGCCACGAACTTCGTGCCCTGCTCCTTGGCCATCCGGTCAGCCTCGCTGCGCCGTGTCGCTGGCCGCCACGAGTCCCCGCAGCACCTCCAGGGCGCGCTCCTCCGCCGACACGGATCCGACCTTCGCCGAGACGAGCACGTCGGGCTCGATGCCCACGCCGTCGAGCTTGCGCCCAGACGGCGTGAGGTAGGTGCCGACGGTGAACTCGATGGCCGAGCCGTCCGACAGGGTCGTCGGCTCCTGGATGCTGCCCTTGCCGTACGTGTGGGTGCCCACGATCACCGCGCGGTTGCGGTCCTGCAGCGCGCCGGCGACCACCTCGGCGGCGCTCGCCGTCCCGTCGTCGACGAGCACGACCAGCGGGATCGCGGTGTTGCCGTGCCCCAGAGCGTCGAGGTGGACGATCGGCTCGCCACGACGCTGGTAGGACACCACCGCTCCCCCGTCGAGGAACTGGCTGGCGACCTCGACCGCCTCGGTGAGCAGGCCGCCCGGGTTGCCGCGCAGGTCGAGCACCACGCCGGTGGCAGGTGTGTCCAGGCCGGACGCCGCCACCGCCTTGCGCACCGCCACGCCGACTCCCCGGGTGAAGGCGGAGATGCGCACGACCTCGACCCCGCCGCGCAGGTGCGTCACGTCCACGTCGGAGCTCGTGACGTCGCCGCGGTGGACGCTCACGTTCAACGGCTCGCCGTCGCGGGACAGCGTGAGTGCCACCCGGGTGCCGGCGGTGCCGCGCAGCGCCGCCGAGACGCTTCCGAGCGAGCCTGCGGTGACGTTGTGCGCGCCGACGGACACGACCTGGTCGCCGGCGAGGATCCCGGCGCGCGCGGCGGGCGACGCCGACTGCACGCTGGCGACGTAGACCTTGCCCGACTCGTTGGCACGCAGCCACACGCCGATACCGGAGTAGCGGCCATCGAGGCCGTCCTCGAACGACGAGTACGCCGCCGGCGTGTAGTAGTTGCTCCACCGGTCGCCGAGTGCCTTCAGCATCCCCTCGACGGCAGCCTGGTCGAGCTGGGTGCGCGAGACCGGACGCGCGGCCTGCGACATGATCCGACCGGCCGCCTCGTCCAGAACGCTCTGTTGCGCGACCGGATCGGGCTGGTGGGTTCCCACGACTCCCGTCACCACACCCCCCGCGTACGCCGCCACCACCAGGCCGGCGACGAGCAGGGCTCGACCGGCCCGGCGCACCGGCGCGTCAGGAGTGGACATGGGCGAAGTCTAAGTGGTCGTCGCCGCAGGTCCGGACGGGTAAGCCGTGGCGCTCAGCCCGGTCTCAGAACGGGCGACGGCACAGACTCGACCTCAGGTTCAGGTCGGGAGTTGCGGACTCTCCTGCCGTCGACGCCTTCAGCGCGGTCCGGGGTCAGCCGACCGGGTCAGCCGGCCCAGCAGGGCACCGGCACGCGCGGCGAGCCGAACCACCCGAGCGGGTCGTAGGGCACGCCGTCGACGTGCACCTCCCAGTGCAGGTGGGGCCCGGTGACCCAGCCCGAGGCCCCGACGTAGCCGATGACCTCGCCGCGGCGGACCGTCTCGCCCACGTGCACGGCGGTGCGCGACTGGTGGGCGTACATGGTGACCAGGCCGCCGCCATGGTCGACGAGCGTGTGCAGGCCGTAGGCACCGCCGGACAGCACCGCGATCACCTGGCCGTCGGCCGGGGCGAGGATCGGTGTCCCCGAGGCACCGCGGATGTCCAGCCCCGTGTGGCAGGACTTGTAGCCGTAGACCGGGTGCACCCGCCAGCCGACGCCCCCGACGATCTCCGCACCGGGGATCGGCCAGTCGAGGGTCCCGGTCGGATGGCCACGGAACCCGCCGCGATGACGCTGCTCGAGCCGACGCAGTCGCGCCTGCTCTGCCTTGAGGGAGTCGTACTGCCGCTTCACGGACCGACGTTCGCGCGCTGCGACCGCGAGCGCGCTCGACCGCGCGGCCACGAGCGACGCGACGCGCGCCTGCGCGGAACTGGCTTCGGCGGCAAGGGCGGCAGCGGCCGTCACCGAGTCGGCGGCACTGCGTCGGGCGGTGGCAGCGCGCAGCTGGGCAGCGACCGCCTGCGCCTGGGCGAGGCCGAGCGCCGCACGCGCCTGCTGCAGGTCGGAGAGCGCATGGTTCTGCGCGCGGGACACGGAGCGGACCGCCTCGAGACCCGCGGCGAACTCCGACGGGGTGCGCGCCGACAGGATCGCGGCGAGCTCGGCGTAGGGCCCTTCGGTGTAGACGGCGCGGACGAGTGCACCGATCTGCAGCGTGGTGTCGGCGATCCGGCCCTGGGCGGTGGTCAGCTGGCGCGCGGCCGTCGCGGCCTTGGCGTCCGCCGACCTCTGCGCCGCCGCCGCAGCTGCAGCGGCCGTCTGCGCTGTCGCCAATGAAGCGGAGGCCGTGGCCAGCCGGGCCCGGGCGGCGGGCAGCGCCGAGCGCGCGGCGGCCAGCTGGGTCGCGGCGCGGGCGACGGCCTTGTTGGCGGAGGCGAGGTCGTCCTCGACCTGGGACACCTGATGGTTGATGTCGGCCGGCGTCCCGACGGAGGCGGCGCCGACCGGCGCGGACGCCGTCGGCAGGAGGGACGCGACCAGGAGGACCGCGAGCAGGCCCAGACGCACGGCGAGGCGGGATCCCTGACGTCGCACCAGGGCCTCCCTCGTCGCGTCCGGCGCCAGTCGGTCTGTCTTCCGGTGACGGGTGTGACAGGCGTGACGCGTGTGACTGATGGTCGTCAGCCTAGCGCGACGTCCAGGACCGGACGGCGAACGAGACGCGCCTGCGTGTCAGGACCGGCTCGGCGCGCTCGCGACCACGGGTGTCGACGGCTGCGGTACGCGGGTGCCAGGGCGCCAGCGGCTCACGCTGGATCAGACGCGCAGATAGCGGCGCAGCGTGACCAGCGCGGTGATGCACGCGAGCACGACACCCAGCAGCATCAGCGTCACGGACGCACGAGCCACGGCATCCCATCCGATGAACGGCGTGATCGTGAACTGCGGCGACAGCACGCGGTCGATGAGGACGGACTTCACCCCTACGAGCGCGAGCGTCGCTATGAGCGCACCGAGGATCGCGCCGATCGCCGCCTCGAGCAGGAACGGCATCTGGATGTAGAAGTCGCTGGCGCCGACCAGTCGCATGATGCCGGTCTCGCGCCGCCGGTTGAACGCCGCGACGCGCATCGCGTTCGCGATGAGGAGGACCGTGACCAGGATCATCGCGCCGGCGATGAGCAGCGCGAGCTTCTGCAGCCCGCCCAGCACCTGGAAGAACTTGTCGAGCAGGCTCCGCTGGTCGACGACGTTGTCGATGCCGGGTCTGCCCTGGAAGGCGCTGGCGATGACGTCGTACTTCGTCGGGTCGGACAGCTTGACGCGGAACGACTCGGGCAGCGCGTCGGGGCTGGCGTTCTGCGCGATCGGGGAGTTCTTGAACTGCTCCTTGAACCGGGAGTAGGCCTCCTGGCTCGACTCGTAGTAGACCTCTTCGACGAGGGGCTTGAGCGAGTCGAGATCGGCCTTGATCTGGTCCTTCTGCGCCGCGGTGACCGCGCCGGCCGAGCAGGACGGCGTGTCAGAGTTCTTGGTGCAGAGGAAGATCGAGACCTGCACCTTGTCGTACCAGTAGTCCTTCATGACGTCGACCTGGTCGCGAACCAGCAGCGCCCCACCGAGCAGGCCCAGCGACACGGCGAACGTGATCACCAGGGCGATCGACATCGTGAGGTTGCGGCGCAGCCCGATGCCGACCTCGTTGAGGATGAGTCCCGCGCGCATGGTGAGAAGAAGTCCTTAGTGGTGTCGGGTCGTACGTCGGTCAGCGGGCGTAGCCGTAGACGCCGCGGCTCTGGTCGCGCACGAGGTGACCGCCCTCGAGCTCGATGACCCGCTTGCGCATCTGGTCGACGATCGCGGCGTCGTGCGTCGCCATCACCACCGTGGTGCCGGTGCGGTTGATGCGGTCGAGAAGCTTCATGATTCCGACGCTCGTGGATGGGTCGAGGTTCCCGGTGGGCTCGTCCGCGATGAGGATCATCGGTCGGTTGACGAACGCCCGAGCCACGGCGACGCGCTGCTGCTCGCCGCCGGAGAGCTCGTCGGGCATCCGGTCGTGCTTGCCGTCGAGGCCGACGAGGTCGAGGACCTCCGGCACGACCTTCTTGATATGGCTCGTCGGCCGACCGATCACCTCGAGCGCGAAGGCGACGTTCTGCTGGACGGTCTTGTTGGGGAGCAGCCGGAAGTCCTGGAACACCGTGCCGACCTGGCGACGCAGCGCCGGGACCTTCCAGCGTGAGAGGTGGTTGAGGTCCTTGCCGGCGACGTGGATCTGGCCGCTGGTCGGACGCTCCTCCTTGAGGCAGAGCTTGAGGAAGGTCGACTTGCCCGAGCCGGAGGCGCCCACGAGGAAGACGAACTCGCCCTTCTCGATCTCCACCGAGACGTCGTCCAAGGCCGGCCGCGCCTGGTTGGCGTAGAGCTTGGTGACGTTGTCGAACCGGATCACG
The DNA here is from genome assembly GCA_963782665.1 of uncultured Actinomycetota bacterium. Classification (GTDB taxonomy): domain Bacteria; phylum Actinomycetota; class Actinomycetes; order S36-B12; family CAIYMF01; genus Longivirga. The sequence goes on from CAWAKP010000004.1 coordinate 53,377, forward strand.
GCGGCGACACTCTCCTCGCGGGACGGCGTGCGGACCGGACGGGTCCTCGCGGACGGGCGTCCGCGACGCCGCCGAGTCTACGTTCCGGCCCGGCCGCCGCCCGCCACCGTGCCCCGGTGCTGGCGTGGCGCCCGCCACGTCCGCTGAGCACGACCCCGGGGCCCGGGCGCCCCGCAGAGCGGGACGGATTTCCCAGACTTGTCCCATCTTGAGCAACTCAACGTCGCTGAACGCGCACTCTCTGCAACCCGGTGCCACACTGCAGGAATCCGGTCGAGGCGGGCACCGTCCCCATCCTCACGCGAGGCCTGCGGCTCCAGCCGAGAGCGGATGCGAGCAACGACGACCATCTCGACGACGGCACCGCACGCGCCCGCCGTGGTGCCCGCCGCGACAGCGGCACCGACGAGGTGATCGCCGTTCGCGAGCAGGCGCTGTACCCCCAGCGCCACCACCCTCCAGGTGGGCGAGGCCCCGGGAACCCCCCGTCCCGGGGCCTCGCCGTGTGGCGGACACGTCTACCCGGAGACCGAGCACTGGATGTGGGGGCAGGCACGACGTCGTCGGAACCCAGGACGTGCCGGTCGTGCGGCGGCTCGCGTCAGTGCCGACGACGCGGCCGGACGGCGGTGAGAACCGCGCCACCTGCCGCGAGCAACGCAACTCCGACCAGCAGCGACGTCTGCGCGTCGTTGCCACCGGTACGCGGCAAAGTGCCGCCGGTGTGCGGGATCGACGGCACCGGCGAGCCGGTGGCTGCGGGCGTGGTCGCGGGCACCGTCGCGGGGTCGGTCGAGGGGGACGCGGACGGGGTCGTGGAGTCCGACTCGGACGGTGACGTGCTGGGGTCGCCCGACGAGTCGCTGGGGCTCGGGTCGCCGGACGAGTCGCTCGGGCTGGCCGAGCCCGGGTCCTGGGTGCACCCGTTCGGCGGCTGCTGCGCGTCGCACGTGGCGCCGCCCGCCGGTTCGGACGCGACCGGGCTCGCCGAGTCCGCGGCGTACGCGGTTCCGGTCGTCAGGCCCGCCCCGAGGAGCACGACCACGAGGACGCCGAGTGCCGCTGCGAGTCGCCGCACGAGGACCGCCCCTTCGTCACAGATGTCACGCACGCCACGTGTGCGCGCCCCCTGAGCCTAGCCGCTCCCCCGTCACTGTGGGGAGTCGCCACGACGCGGGCGGCCCCGCCCGACACACCTTCGTGACCCCGCGTGACCGTCCGTCCTCGGCCGGCGGCGAAGCGTCACCTCGAACGGCGGAACCTCACGGTCCGGACCACGGACGGTGGGTCCCCTACGGCGCGGAGCCGGCCGTCAGCTGCTGGTGCGACGCCAGCGGATGCCGGCCTCGATGAAGTCGTCGATCTCGCCGTCGAGGACCGCGGCCGTGTTGCCCGTCTCGACCTCGGTACGGAGGTCCTTCACCATCTGGTACGGGTGCAGCACGTAGGAGCGCATCTGGTTGCCCCACGAGCCCGACGAGTCGCCCTTGAGGGCGTTCATCCTGGCCTGCTCCTCCTGGCGCGTACGCTCGAGCAGCTTGGACTGCAGCACGATCATCGCGCTGGCGCGGTTCTGGATCTGCGAGCGCTCGTTCTGGCACGAGACGACGATGCCGGTCGGCAGGTGCGTGATGCGCACGGCCGAGTCGGTCGTGTTGACGCCCTGACCGCCCGGACCGCTCGAGCGGTAGACGTCGATCCGCATCTCGTCCTCGGGGATCTCGATGTGGTCGGTCTGCTCGACGACCGGCAGCACCTCGACGCCGGCGAACGAGGTCTGCCGACGTCCCTGGTTGTCGAACGGCGAGATGCGCACGAGCCTGTGCGTCCCCTGCTCGACCGACAGAGTGCCGTAGGCGTAAGGGATCTTCACCGAGAACGTCGCCGACTTGATGCCGGCCTCTTCTGCGTAGGACGTGTCGAGGACCTCGAACGGGTAGTTGTGGCGCTCGCAGTAGCGCGTGTACATGCGCAGCAGCATCTCGGCGAAGTCGGCGGCGTCGACGCCGCCCGCCTCTGCGCGGATGGTGACCAGGGCCTCGCGCTGGTCGTACTCGCCGGAGAGGAGCGTGCGCACCTCGAGCTCGCCGATCGACCTGCTGAGTGCAGCGATCTCGTTGACCGCCTCGGCGCGGGTGTCGTCGTCGTCCATCTCGTCAGCGAGGTCGAGCATCACCGCGACGTCGTCGATCCGCTGGCGCAGCCCGGTCACGCGCGCGATCTCGCCCTGCACGAACGACAGCCGGGACGTCACCTGCTGGGCCTTGGCCTGGTCGTCCCAGAGGTCCGGCACGCTGGCCTCGGCCTCGAGCGTCGCGACCTCCTCGCGCATCGACGGGACGTCGAGCACCTTCTCGATGCTGGTGAGGGTCGCGTCGTGCTCGGCAAGCGCCTCGCGGGGATCCTGGATGGCCACGGGCTAGAGGGTAGTCGGCCCGTGCCCTCACCCGACGCCACGGCAGCCCGCCGCCGGACTCACCGGCTCACCCGGCGGTCGTGCGGGCGCTGGCCTCTGCCACGACGGTGACGCCTCGACCGGTGAGGAACGCCAGGAACGGCGGACGGACGACGGCCTGCGCGTGCACGGTGACGGTCGTCGTGACGACGCGCACCGATGTGACCCGGAGTCCCGCTGGCCGCGACGGCAGCACTCGCACGTAGTCGGCGACCGCCGCACGGGCCGAGCGCGGGTCGAGCACGAGGTCCCCCAGGGCTCCTCCGGCGTAGACGCGACCGAGGTCGACCGCCTGCGCGCCGGCGAGCGCCGCACCATCGACGGCCGCCTGCACCGACCGGCGTTGGAGGTAGAGGACGCTCGCGTCAGTCACGACGGTGACGAGCGCGAGCACGATCACGACGACGCCGATCACGAGCGGCAGCACGGAGCCGTCGTCCCCGTGCTTCACGCTCGCCGTGCACCATGCAGGGCATGCTCGCCGCGCCGTCATGCAGTGTCCCGGTATCGGTCGACGGGCATCGACTCCCGACCGGTGACCGTGATGGTCGGGCCCCCGCCGAGCAACGGCAGGCGCACGACCACCGGCACGGTGACGTCGACGCGGGTCGCCGGTGCGAGGCAGGCGCCGCCGACGCAGCGCACCCGCGGTCCGGTGCTCGTGAGCCCCGCGTCGGCCAGCACGAGGCGGGCCGCGGTTCGCGCGCGCGACGCACCCTGCGGACGGGGTTGCCGACGTGACGTAGGCGCGAGCTGCCTCGCGCGCCGCCGACGTCGCGGCGTACGACGCCGACTGCAGCGCCATCACCGACAGCGCGCCGTAGAGCAGCGGCACGAGCAACCCGACGCCGAGCACCAGCACCTCGAGCACGGCGATGCCGTCGTCGTGACGGACGGTGCGGGTTCGCCGGGATCTCGTGCTCATCACGGCTCCTGCAGCGCGTGGCCACTCACGACGAGCAAGGACGGACCGAGCAGCCCGACGAGCGGCAGGCGAGCGTGGACGACGACCTCGACGGTGTCGACGCCGCCGATCCGTCTCGGCCTCGCGGTCACCGAGTCGACGACACCGTCGGCGAGCGTCGCGCCGAGCACCTCCCGGGTACGGCGTACGCCGACGGCACCGGACCCCGCAGATGTCGCGGCGACTCGCGCGCCCTCGGCGGCCGCCGACGCGATCGTCGACCGCACGTAGAGCGCGAGCGTCACCTGGACGACGGCCAGCACGAGCAGAACCAGCATCGGCACGACGACGACGAACTCGACGGTCGCCGACCCTGCATCGGATCGGGATCGCTTGTCGGTCAGGCGGTTCAGGGCTTCGTCACCGATGTGATGGCGCGCTGCAGCACGGCGGTGAGCTGACCGTCGGCGACGAGCCACAGCGCTGTGACGAGTCCGGCAGTCATGACTGCGACGAGCACCCAGCCGGGCACGTCGCCGCGATCGGAGTTGTCAGGGTCGGTGAGTCGCTGCCAGGTGACGGCGAGGCGGGTGAGGGCGAGACGGGTGAGCACGGACGATCTCCTTGGGTGTGGTCGTGCGGGGCTTCTACGGATCGACGGGGTCAGGGGGCGAGCTGGCCAAGGGACGCGAACGCCGGGAACAGTGCGACGAGCACGACGGTCGGCAGCACGAGGAAGACGACCGGTACGAGCATCAGCACCTCCTTGCGGCCGGCGATCTCGAGCAGGGCGCGATGCACGTCGGCCCGGGCGTCGCCCGCTTGAGCGCGCAGCACATCGGCGAGCGGCGTACCGCGCTGGACGGCGATGACCACGCCGTCGACGAACCGACGTACGGTCGAGACGTCCACCCGTGTGGCCATGGCGTCGAGCGCGTCGACGAACGGCACACCCGAGGTCGCCTCGTCGCACGCGCGTCGGCACTCGTGCGCCAGCGGCCCCCGCGCGATCCGAGCGACACGATCCAGTGCTGCCACCGGCGACTCCCCTGCGGCCACGGCGAGCGCCAGCAGGTCTGCGACCGCGGGGAGGCCCAGCCGGATCGAGTCGCGACGGCGCGAGATCTCCCGCGAGAGCCGGCGGTCGCAGACGAGCGCGCCCAGCAGGCCGGCCACGAGGACGAGGACCGTCGAGGGAAGCAGTGCACCGGCGCGGCCGGACACGGCCATCAACGTCAGCAGGACGCCGCAGCCCAGCGTCGCGATGAGCGCCCACAGGAGCTGCTCGAACCGGAAGGAGATCGGATCCGTGTCGTGACGGCCCGCCGCCTCCAGCCGGTGGTGCAGCGCATCGCCGTCGCCGAACATCCCGTCGAGACGGACCGCCAGGCTCTGCATCGACGGTCCCATGAGCCTCGACCACGTCGAGGGTGTCGACGCCCCACGCCTGGCACGGGCTGGACCGTCCAGATGGGGCGAGATGCGGTCGGCCAACGACACCGGACGACGCGCAGCGACGCCGGCGCTGACGAGCAGCCCTCCCCCGGCGAGCATGGCGCCGACGAGGGCGCCCGCGGCCGTCATGCGAGCACCCGCTCGTCGGCAGGCAGCTGCCCGATCCGCCGCATGACGACGTAGGCAGCGGCCGAGAGCCCGGCGGCGATCATGAGGACGACGACCCCGCCGGACGAGTCGTACGCCGAGAGGGCACCTGGCCGCAGCGCGAGGAAGGCCAGCGTCGCCCAGGGCGCGGCGACCGCGATACGTGCCGCATTGACCGCCCAGCCCTGACGGGCGACCAGCTCCGCGCGGGTGCGCGCGTCCTCGCGCAGCACCGACGACAGCGTGCGCAGCAGCCTTCCGAGCTCGGTGCCGCCGACGTCGCGGGCGAGCCGCAACGCCTCGACGACGCGGTCGCCGACCGGGTCGGCCAGGTCGGACTTGAGCCGGTCCAGGCACGTGTCGAACGACCCCGTGACGCGGTAGTCGGCAGCGAAGTGCGCGAACGACTCGCGCAGGGCGTCGGGACCACGCTCTGACAGGGCCGCGACGGCGTCCGGCAGCGCCATACCGGCCCGCACGGCTGACGCGAGGTCGTCGACGGCGTCGGGCCATGCCGCCGCGAGCTCGTTCCGCCGACGAGCACCGCGGCGTCCGATGGTCGCGAGCGGGACCCATCCGGAGACGAGGCCGAACGCGAGCGCGACGGCGACCGAGCCGCTGAGCACCAGCATGAGCACCGCGCCGACCAGACCGGCACCGGCGCAGGTGCCGGCGGCGCGCAGCGGAGAGACGTCGTCGAGACCCGCGGCGTCGAGCCGGCGACGCAGGCGACCGGGTCGCGATCGTGCCGTGCTGGTCTGGGTCGACGTCGCGGCCATGCGCGACTGCAGGACCAGGAGCACCCCGATCCCGGCGATGAGGCCGAGGAATCCGCCCATCACGACCCTGCCAGAACGGCGCGAAGGTCGATCCCGTGCGCCTCGAAGCGATCGGTGTGCGGTGGGAATCCCTGCGCCCGCACCAGATCTCCGGCGCGCGAGGTGAAGACGTCGGCCACCTCGATCACGCCGTCCTCGACGCGCCCCGACAGCGCGACGATCTCGCGCAGCCGTCGGTGACCGTCAGCGCGGGTGCCGGTGTGGACGACGATGTCGACGGCGCTCGCGACCGTCGGCACGATGTAGGACGCCGTGACGTTCTCGCCCGCGAGCATGGGGAGGACGCACAGCTTCGTCACGGCGTCGCGCGCCGAGTTCGCATGGACGCTCGACATCCCCGGCATCCCGCTGTTCATCGCGACGAGCAGGTCGAGTGCCTCGGCCTGTCGCACCTCGCCCACGACGAGCCGGTGCGGCCGCATTCGCAGCGCCTCGACCACGAGCCGACGCAGCGAGATCTCGCCGTTGCCCTCGAGGCCGGGCTGCCGGGTCTGCATCGCCACCCAGTCCGGTCGGTCGAGGCGGACCTCGAAGACCTCCTCGCACGTGACCACGCGCTCGTGCGCGGGGACCGCGTTGAGCAGGCACGAGAGAAGGGTCGTCTTGCCCGCCTGCGTTCCGCCGGCCACGACGATGTTGAGGCCGGCCACGACACAGGCCGTGAGGAAGCGGGCGGCCGCCGGGGTCAGCGTCCCGAGAGCGACCAGGTCGTCGAGACGAGCTGCGGGCAGGACATGCCGGCGTACGTTGACCGCCCAGTGCCGACGGGTGACGTCCGGGATGACGACGTGCAGCCGCGACCCGTCCGGCAGGAGCGCGTCGACGAAGGGCTGCGAGACGTCGACCCGTCGACCGCTGCTGCGGAGCATCCGCTCGACCGTCTCGCGCACACCCTCCTCGGAGAGCACGACAGTGGTGAGCTCGCTGCGTCCACGGCGCGCGCAGAAGACGCGCGACGGCTCGTTCCACCAGATCTCCTCGACGTCCGGATCGTCGAAGAGGCGCTGCAACGGCCCGTAGCCCCCGACCGTCGCCTGCAGCTCGGCAGCCCAGGTCTCGACGTCGGCGAAGGACGCCTCGGAGTCGACGTCGTCGAGCACGTCGAGGATCGCCGTCCGCACGCCCACCGGGTCGACGAGCGGGTCGGTGCCGCGATCGCGGACCAGCGCGCGGACGCGTGCCAGCACAGCCTCGTCGACGCCGGAGCCGACCGCGACGGCAACAGCCCGTTCGTCGGCATCGGTCGGTCGGGCAGCAGCAGGCATGGGACACCCCGGCACAGCGGGAGACCGTCGGGCTCAGGTCTCAGGTGGTGACGCGCCGTCGGAGTCGACCCGGGGCGTCCCTGCCGGGGTCAGCACGTCGAGTCCGAGGGTAGGAACGGTTGTGGGCACTGGTCCAGCGGCGTGTCGCGATCTGTGGACGAACCACGAGCAACCCTTGAGCCGGCAGCCGCCGACCGGGTGACCACGTCACGCCGTGTCACCGCGCGCCTGCATCGCCGTCACCGTGCGCCCGGCATGCCGGCGGACGGCGCCTCGCGGTGGAGGTCGGTCGTGAATGCCCCCCGGATCGGACCTAGGACCCCTGCTGCACCAGCGTGCGGATCGTGCGCAGCGCGACCGACAGCGTGGCGAGGTCGAACTCCTCGAGGTTCCCGATCTCGTCGAGCGTGGCCCGCGCACGCGCGAGGCCCTCGGCCTGCTGGGCCTCCCACGCCTCGATGCGCTCGAGCGGCTCGCTCATGCCGCGCGTCGACTCGAGCACCCGACGGGTCATGCCGGTGAGCGCGCCGTAGAGGTCCGAGCGCAGGGCCGCGCGGGCGAGGGCGCTCCAGCGGTCGTCGCGCGGCAGCCGCGTGATGCGGTTGAGCATGCGGTCGACCTCGTAGCGCTCCGAGAGCGCGAAGTAGAGCCGCGCGACGTCCTCGGCGTCGGCTCCGGTCACGTGCGCGACCTCCACCACGTCGAGCAGTCCGAAGTCGTCGAGCAGGGCCGAGCAGTCGAACGCGAGCTCGTCGCGGTGCGCCGAGCGTCTGGAGCTCGGCCGCCCGCGCGACGAGGCGGTCGTGCTCGACACCGACGAGCATGTCGGGCACGAGCGGCGCGATGCGTGCGATCTCGCCTCGGAACCGGGCGATCTCGGCCTCGACGTCGACCGTCCCACCACGCGCGGTGAGCACCCAGCGGGTAGCCCGGTCGAGAAGTCGGCGCGACTCGAGGAACAGGGCGCACTGCGCCTCGGTGGGCACCGCGTTGTCGAGCGCCTCGACGCGGGCCCAGAAGGACGGCAGGTCGAACACCTCGCGGGCGACGGTGTAGGCGCGGGCGACCTCGACCGGACCTGCGCCCGTCTCCTCACCGGAGCGGAAGGCGAACGTGATGCCGCCGCGATTGACCATGTCGTTGACGACGACGGTGGTGATGATCTGCTTGCGCAGCGGGTGCGAGTCGAGGATCGCCTCGTAGCGATCGACGATCGCGGTCGGGAAGTAGCCGCGCAGGACACGCGCGAACCAGGCCTCGTCGGCGAGCGACGTCTCGAGCAGGTCGTCGGTGAGCGTGATCTTCGAGTACGCCAGCAGCACCGCCAGCTCGGGCGACGAGAGACCGTCACCGGTCGCGTGCAGCGCGTCGATCTCGGAGTCGCTCGGCAGGAACTCCAGGGCGCGGCTCGAGGTCGCCGCGGGCCTCGAGGGCCCGGATGAAGCGCTGGTGCACGGTGAGCATCGAGTGCACCTGCACGCGGGCGTTACCGAGGAGGATGTTCTGCTCGTAGTTGTCGCGCAGGACGAGCCGACCGACCTCGTCGGTCATCTCGGCCAGCAGCAGGTTGCGCTGCTTGGGGGTGAGGTCACCGTCACGCACCACCCGGTCGAGCAGGATCTTGATGTTGACCTCGTGGTCGCAGGTGTCGACGCCGGCCGAGTTGTCGATCGCGTCGGTGTTGATGCGGACGCCGCTGCCGCGCCGCGTCGATCCGTCCGAGCTGCGTGAGCCCGAGGTTGCCGCCCTCGCCCACGACCCGGACCCGGAGCGAGTCCGCCGTCGATACGGATGGCGTCGTTCGCCTTGTCGCCCACCTCGGCGTTGGTCTCGCGCACCGACTTCACGTAGGTCCCGATGCCGCCGTTCCACAGCAGATCCACCGGCGCGCGCAGGATCGCGCGCATGAGCTCGGCCGGTGTCAGCACGGTGACACCGGCGCCGAGGCCGAGCACCTCGCGCACCTGGGGACTGATGGGCACCGACTTCGCCGAACGCGGGTAGATGCCGCCGCCCTCGCTGATGAGGTCGAGGTCGTAGTCGGCCCAGCTCGAGCGAGGCAGGTCGAAGAGACGACGACGCTCGACGTAGGACGCGGCGGCGTCCGGGTCGGGGTCGAGGAACACGTGGCGGTGGTCGAAGGCGGCGACGAGCCGGATGTGCTCGGAGAGCAGCATGCCGTTGCCGAACACGTCCCCGCTCATGTCGCCGATCCCGACGACGGTGAAGTCCTGCTCCTGCGTGTTGACGCCGAGCTCGCGGAAGTGACGCTTCACCGACTCCCAGGCTCCGCGAGCGGTGATGCCCATCGCCTTGTGGTCGTAGCCGACCGAGCCACCCGACGCGAACGCGTCACCGAGCCAGAAGCCGTACGAGATCGCGACCTCGTTGGCGATGTCGCTGAACGTCGCCGTGCCCTTGTCGGCCGCGACGACGAGGTAGGTGTCGTCACCGTCGTGACGGACGACCGAGGGCGGCGGCACGACATCGCCGTCGACGAGGTTGTCGGTGATGTCGAGCAGCGCCGAGATGAACGTCCGATAGCACGCGATCCCCTCGGCCAGCCACGCGTCACGATCGACCGACGGGTCCGGCGAGGTCTTGACGAAGAATCCGCCCTTGGCGCCGACCGGAACGATGACGGCGTTCTTCACCATCTGCGCCTTGACCAGTCCGAGGACCTCGGTGCGGAAGTCCTCGCGCCGGTCCGACCATCGCAGACCACCGCGCGCGACGTCGCCGAACCGCAGGTGCACGCCCTCGACGCGCGGGCTGTAGACCCAGATCTCGTACTTCGGTCGGGGCGCGGGCAGGTCCGGCACCAGCTTGGGGTCGAGCTTGAACGACACGTAGGACTTGAGCTGGCCGTCGGTGCCCGGCTGGAAGTAGTTGGTGCGCAACGTCGCCTGGATCATCGCGAGGAACGACCGAAGGATGCGGTCCTGGTCGAGGCTCGCGACGCTCTCGAGCGCCGTCTCGATCTGGCCGGCGAGCTGCTCGGAGTCGGCGACCCGGTCCCCGGTGTACGTCGGGTGGAAGCGAGTCTCGAACAGGCGCACGAGGAGTCGGCCGATCGGGACGTTGGCGATGATGCACCGCTCGACGTAGATCTGGCTGAACGCCGTGCCCGCCTGGCGCAGGTAGCGCGAGTAGGCGCGCAGGATCACGGCCTGCCGCCACGTCAGGCCCGCGGCCACGACGAGCGCGTTGAGCCCGTCGACCTCCGCCTGCTCCGACCACGCCGCCAGGAACGCCTCCTGGAACCGCGCCTTGAGGCTGGCGAGCTCGTAGGCCTGGCCGGCCTCGATCCGCAGGCCGAAGTCGTACACCCACAACCAGCCGTGCGCCGACTCGATCTCGTACGGACGCTCGTCGGTGACCTCGACGCCCATCTGCTGCAGCACCGGCAGCACGGTCGCGAGCGAGATGGCCGCCCCGCGTCGGTAGATCTTGAACCGACGCTCGCCCGCAGCGGCGGCGTACGGCTCGTAGAGGTTGAGGCCGACGTCGCCGTCGGTGGCCAGCGACTCGAGCTGACGCATGTCGGCGACCCCGGTGCGCGCGGGGAAGTCCTCCTTGTAGGCCTCCGGGAAGGCCTCGCTGTACGCCTTGAGCAGACGCCCGGACTCCTCCTCGCCGCACTGGTCGACCACGGCGTCGGCGAACTCGTCGTCCCACGACCTCGTGGCCTCGGCCAGCCGCGCCTCGAGCGGGTCGTGGTCGACCATGGGCAGCGTCTCGCCCGTGCGGCTGCGGACCACGAAGTGCAGGCGCGCGAGCGTCGACTCCGAGACCCGCGCCGTGTGGTCGAGGAGGTCGGAGCCGAACTCCTCCTTGAGGATGTCGGCCATCTTGAGGCGGACGGTCGTGGTGTAGCGGTCGCGCGGGAGATAGACCATGCACGACACGAAGCGCCCGTAGCGGTCGCGTCGCATGAAGAGGCGGGTCTGGCGTCGTTCCTGCATGTGCAGCACAGCGAGCGCGGTCTCGGTGAGCTCGTGCGAGCGCACCTGGAAGAACTCGTCGCGCGGGTAGGTCTCGAGAATCTGCAGCAGGTCCTTGTACGAGTGACCGTCGACGCGGAATCCGGACTCGTCGAGGACGTCCGCCGCGGTACGTCGCAGCACCGGGACCGACAGCACCGACTGCAGGTACGCCGCAGAGGTGAACAACCCGAGGAACCGCCGCTCGCCCGTGACGCGCCCCTCCGCGTCGAACACCTTGACGCCGACGTAGTCGAGGTAGGCCGACCGGTGGACGGTCGAACGGCTGTTGGCCTTCGTGAGGACGAGGACCTGCGGCTCGCGGGCGAACGCCTGGACCTCGGGCGAGAGCTGGCGGACGGCGCGGTTCGCAGGACGGTCCGATCGCATGATGCCCAGACCCGTACCGGGCACCGGGTCGAGCGAGGAGCCGTCCTCGTTCAGGGCGTACTCGCGGAAGCCCAGGAACGTGAAGTGGTCGTCGGCGAGCCAGCGCAGCAGGTCGACGGCCTCCTCGGCCTCGGCCGCCGGCACCGACACCGGCGGGTGCGCCTCGAGCTCGTCAGCGAGCATCGAGGCCGTGCTGGACATGCGAGGCCAGTCCTCGACCGCCTCGCGAACGTCGCGCAGCACGCGCTGGACCACGGACTCGATCTCGCGCAGGTCCGGGTCGTCGGACTCGCGGTCGATCTCGACGTGCATCCACGACTCGACGATCGCGTCCGGCGGAGCCGGCTCGTCGTGGTCGACGTCGACGATCCCCAGCAGGGCACCGGCGACGTCACGGCGTACGACGAACTGGGGGTGCACGACGAGATGGATCGCGCGGCCCTGGATACCGAGGGACGACGTCACCGAGTCGACGAGGAACGGCATGTCGTCGGTGACGATCTCGATGACCGTGTGACCCGCCGACCAGCCGTTGCCCTCGACCGTGGGGGTGAACGCGTGCACGACGGCGGTGCCCTGCGGCCGGTTCTCGGCGATGCGCTGGTGGCTGACGACGGCGCCGAGCACGTCGACCGGGTCGCGGCCGACGAGGTCCTCGGGCGCCACGTGCCGGTAGTAGCGGTGCACCAGCATGTCCAGTCCGGCGTCGGAGCCCCTGCCGGCCTCGACCGCGCGGTCGAGAAGATCGGCCTTGGCGTCCTCGAGCCGGCGCGCCGAGGCCATGTCGGACGACGTCGCGGAGGAGATGGTGGCCGAGGACCCGGGTCGTGCGCCCGACGTCGGTGGGGACGCCGCGGACACGGCCGTCGCGGGGTCGGGAACCGTGACATCCACGCTGTCGGACACGACGTGTCGCCTCTTCGCACTCTGGTCGTCGCACGCCGTTGTGCGACCTGCTCACCCTAGACCGCGCACGGGCCCGCGGGGCACAGGAGACGCTCCGATGCGGCATCCTGAGTTCCCCCCACCGTCCGAACCGGAGGACCACCCGTGGCCACGAGCCTCACGGCACGACTCGACATCCCCGCCGACCCTGCCGCGGCGTACCGCCTGCTCACCGACCCCGACTACGTGCGCGAGGTCGCCGCTGCCACCGGCGGCACCGACATCGACGTGTCGGTCACGGCCACTGACGACGGCGGCGCGACCGTCGTATCGCGACGGTCCGTGCCGGCGGAGGTGCCGTCCTACGCCAAGTCGCTGGTCGGCGACTCCATCAGGTTGGACGAGACGCGAGTGCTCGGACCGGCCGCGGCTGACGGCAGCCGCGAGGGCACCCTCAGCATCGACTTCGGCACCGCGCCGGCGTCGGTGGCGGGCACACTGCGGCTCGCGGCGTCGGGCGCCGGAACCGGCATCGACATCGAGCTGACGATCAAGGCGTCCGTGCCCTTCGTAGGCGGCAAGATCGAGAAGCTGGTGGCCGAGCAGATCCACGCCGCGCTCGACCGCGAGCAGGCAGTCGCGGCGACGCGTGCTTCCTGACTCGTCCGCCCAGTCCTCGCACTGATCGAACGGCGGCTTCCCGACGCCGGTAACCGCCGTTCGATCAGTGCGGGCTGAGGGGTTGGGTCGCGAGGCGGCCATGATGGCGTCGTGACCCGGACTGTGCTCGAGATCATCGGATGGGCCGGATCGGCCCTCGTCATCGCGTCGCTGGCCCAGGCGCGGGTGCTGCGCTTCCGCGTGCTCAACCTCGCAGGAGCACTCCTCGCGGTGCTGTTCAACGCGGCGCTCGCGATCTGGCCGTTCGCCGTGATGAACGTCGTCATCGCCGCCATCGACATCTACTGGTTGCGGCGGCTGCTGCGCGACCGGCACGACCCGACCGCGTACTCGGTGGTGGAGGTCGGGCCGCGCGACGCCTATCTCGCGCACCTGATCGACACCCACCTCGAGGACATCCGCCGGTTCCAGCCGTCGTACGCCCGACCGGCTGACGACACGTCGCGCTGGGCCTTCGTCGTCCAGCGCGACGCCGAGACGGTCGGCGCGGTCATCGTCCGCGACGAGGGTGGCGGCACCGCCGTGGTCGAGCTCGACTACGTCACGCCGCGATTCCGCGACTTCACGCCCGGCGAGTTCGTCTACGACCGCAGCGGACTGTTCGCGGAGCACGGTGTTCGTCGCCTCGTCGCCGACGGGGAGCTGGCGACCCAGACCGACTACCTGCGCCGCGTCGGCTTCCACGACGCCGACGGGACGTGGATCCGCGACGTCGAGCGCACAGCCGCCTGATCCGGGCGATCTCCGCGCCGAGGTGGAACCGCGGGGCACGTGACGGCGTCCAAGCCGCATGACGATCACACTCAACCGACGTTCGCTCCTGCCGCTCGTCCTGGTCGCGCTGTGCCTCGTCGCGGCCTACCTCATCGGCTCGGCCCGTCCCAGCGTGGCCAACGCCGCGACGGTGACGCCGCGCGCCACGACCGCAGACCCTTCCTCGACCGGCATCACGGTCACTGGTTCCGGCACCGTCAAGGGGACGCCGGACACCCTGTCGGTCTCGCTGTCCGTCACCTCGACGGCGTCGACCATCGAGGACGCGCTCGCCAAGGCCTCCAAGGCGCAGACCGCGGTGGTCGCGTCGCTCAAGGACCACGGCGTGGCCGCAGCCGACCTCCAGACGTCGAACCTCAGCATCTCGCCCAACTACACGTCCAAGGGCCTGCCCAGCGGCTACCGCGTCGACGAGGGAGTGACCGCGACGCTGCACGGACTGGCCAAGGCGGGCAAGACCCTCGGGGCCGCGGTCGCTGCCGGCGGCGACGCCGTACGCGTCGACGGGATCTGGGTCAGCATCGACGACACCGACCCGCTCAAGGGTGACGCCCGCGCCGCCGCGATCTCCGACGCGCGCAACCGCGCCGAGCAGTACGCGTCGGCCGCCGGCCGCCACGTGGGTGAGGTGCAGAGCATCAGCGAGGTCGTGACGACGCCGAACCCCTACGCCATGGACCGTTACGCGATGGCAACGCCGGCCGCGCTCAACGCGGGGAGCATCCCGATCCAGGCGGGCAGCCAGGACGTCACGGTGCAGGTGACGGTCGTCTACGCACTGGCCTGACCGCAACGACAAGAGGCGGGTGCGACGCGCGTGCGTCGTACCCGCCTCTCGAGCGCTCCGGCGTCAGAGCGAGAAGACCGGACCGGTCACCGTGAGACCGAGGTGGCCCGCGCTCACCGCGAAGATCAGGAAGAACGCGAGCGCGCCGCCGATGAGGGCGGTGTTCTTGTTGAACGCCGTCATCTCGCTCAGCTTCGACTGCTCGTCGGTCTCCTTCCAGTACTGGTGCATGAACAGCGTGATGGGCACCAGGGTCGCGGCGAGGAGCAGCGAGCCGATGTCGCCGTAGATGCCGAGAAGCACCATCAGCGCGCCGACGCCCAGGGTGATGCCCGAGAGGATCACTCCGGCCTTGCCGCCGGGCGCCTTCTTGTACGCGGCGTACTGCGCCATGGCGTCGGCCTTGGTGAGGTGGCCGATCGCCGAGAAGAGGAAGAGCACCACGAAGAGGACTCGGGCGACCAGGAAGACTGCGTTCACGGGGGACTCCGGTGTCTGCCGGACCAGAGGTCCGGATTGGTTGACTGTTCAACCTAGAGTACGGGCCTCTAATTGAACTGTCAACTACTAGGTCTCAGCGTCCCGTACGCGCGATCTCGTCCTGGCGGGCCCGCACCAGCCGGGCGACGAGCGCCTCCGGCAGCGGCTCGTCGGCGGCGAAGCGGATCGAGCCCTTGGCCGTGGCGTAGCCGATCAGCTCGTCGGCGAGCTCGGCCGTGATCGAGCCGCTCATCGGGAAGTAGGTGCAGTGGTCCTTGTACCAGCCGACACCCGCCACGCCCTTCCCGCCGAGCTTGAACGCCGGGACGCCGTAGGCGATCACCTGGTCGGCATCGGGCAGCAGGCGCGCGAGCGTGGCGTGCACCGACAGCAGGGTGGTGCGCTGGGGCTCGGGAACGTCCTGGAAGTACGCCGTCACCTCGCGACTCGTCACGCGACCGAGCCTAGGGTGCCCGGACGGTCCGTGGCACCGACGCGACGACGATCGCCGGCCACAGCGCCTGGGCTCCGGCGGCGCACCGCTCGGCGAGACCGACGTGGCTACCGCCCGCGAATGCCACGACGAAGAACCAGAGCGTGAGCACGCCGAGCACGACGCCCGCGCCGACCGCGATGCGACGTCGAAGTCCCCACGGTGCGTCCGTGCTCGCCACTCCGGCGCACGGCGCCCAGACCGTGAGCAGCACGAAGGCCAGGAACGCCACGACGCTGTGCGCGGACGACGATCCGCCCCCGCCGGGCAGCGGGAAGCAGCGACCAGCAGCGTCGCGAGACCACCGAGTGCCAGCAGCACGCGACCGGCCTGCGCCGCCGGCCTCAGACCGAGCGCGGTGACCAGGTGGCACACGCCGGTGCCCACGAGCGCCGCCGTCATCACGACTCGCGCGTGCGCGTCGAGCGCTGCAAGGTCGCTGATGGTTCCGCGTCGTCGAGTCGAAGCCTTCCGGCTGCAACCACGCCGCGAGCGTCCACCCGCCGATCAGCAGGACCGGGGCCGACGCCGAGGAGACGCGCGCCCACCACGGGACGGTGGGGCCCGTCACGGGTCCGGACCTCAGCCCATGTGGGGGTAGGTGTGGTCCGTGGGTGGGACGAAGGACTCCTTGATCGCGCGCGTGGACGTCCAGCGCAGGAGGTTCTGCGGCGCGCCGGCCTTGTCGTTCGTGCCGGACGCGCGCGCGCCGCCGAAGGGCTGTTGACCGACGACCGCTCCCGTGGACTTGTCGTTGATGTAGAAGTTGCCCGCGGCGAAGCGCAGCACGTGCATCGCGTGGGCGATGGCGCCGCGGTCCTGCGCGATGATCGATCCGGTCAGCGCGTAGGACGCCACGGACTCCATCTGCGCGAGCATCTCCTCGTAGCGCGCGTCGTCGTAGACGTGCACCGCCAGAAGCGGTCCGAAGTACTCGTCGGTGAAGTACTCGGCCGTGGGGTCGGTGCACTCGATCACCGTGGGGCGGATGAACCACCCCTCACTGTCGTCGTACGTGCCCCCGGCGATCACGGTGACGCTCGGGTCGGCCTTGGCGCGGTCGATCGCGGCCGTGACGCGGGCGAACGCTCGGTCGTCGATCACCGCGCCCATGAAGTTGCCGAAGTCAGTGACCGGACCCATCGCGAGCCCGTCGACCGTCGACGCGAGGTCGTCGCGCAGGCGCGACCAGAGCGAGCGGGGGACGTAGGCGCGCGACGAGGCCGAGCACTTCTGGCCCTGGTACTCGAACGAGCCTCGCACGAGTGCGGTGCGCAGGACGTCGATGTCTGCGCTGGGGTGCGCCATCACGAAGTCCTTGCCGCCGGTCTCACCGACGATCCGTGGGTAGGACCGGTAGGAGGCGATGTTGTCGCCGATCGTGCGCCACAGCTGCTGGAACACGCGCGTCGACCCGGTGAAGTGCAGACCCGCGAAGTCGGGGTCCGAGAGCACGACGTCGGTGGTCTCGACGCCATGACCGGTCACCATGTTGATGACGCCCGGAGGGAGCCCGGCCTCCTCGAAGATCGCCATGAGGTGGTGCGCCGCGAGCTGCTGCCCGTGCGCGGGCTTCCACACGACGACGTTG
Source organism: uncultured Actinomycetota bacterium (assembly GCA_963782665.1). Lineage (GTDB taxonomy): Bacteria > Actinomycetota > Actinomycetes > S36-B12 > CAIYMF01 > Longivirga. The sequence goes on from CAWAKP010000004.1 coordinate 70,506, forward strand.
CCCATGAGTGCCGGTGCTGTCGGAAGGTTGCCCGCGATCGCGGTGAAGTTGAACGGCGTGATGGCGTAGACGACGCCCTCGAGCGGGCGGTGGTCGAGACGGTTCCAGACACCCGGTGACGAGATCGGCTGCTCCTCGAGGAGCCGTCGGGCGAAGCCGACGTTGAAGCGCCAGAAGTCGATGAGCTCGCACGCCGAGTCGATCTCTGCCTGGTAGCAGGTCTTCGACTGGCCCAGCATCGTCGCCGCATTGACAGTGTCGCGCCACGGACCGGACAGGAGGTCGGCAGCCTTGAGGAGGATCGCGGCCCGGTCGTCGAACGAGAGGTCGCGCCATCCCGGTGCGGCGGACTTCGCCGCCGACATCGCGGCCGTGGCATCGTCGTGGGTCCCGCCGCGCAACGTGCCGAGGACATGGTGCCGGGCGTGCGGCTGCACGACGTCGATGACCTCGCCACCGCCCATCCGGCGATCACCACCGATGGCGCACGTGAGGTCGACGCGCTCGCCGGCCAGCTCGACGAGGCGCTTCTCGAGGCGTGACCGCTCGGCGCTTCCAGGGGCGTAGCTGCGGATCGGCTCGTTGACGGCGACGGGGGTGCGGGTGACGGCGTCCATGACGTGCTCCTTGCCGGGGTGCCGGCTCTCGGTCGGGCGGGCGGGTGGGCCGCGGCCCATCCTGCCCCGTCGCGGCCCGCGACGCGTGCGGTCAGCCGAGCAGGTCCGGGATCTCCTGCGTCGCGAACCACATGAGCTCGTGCTCGACGAGCGACACTGCCGCGAGGGCCGGCCCGTCACCAGCCTGCGCCTCGGGCAGCCTCGCCAGCGCGAGCGACACCTCGCCGTCGGCGTCCGCGTCGTCGACGTGCACCGCACCGCAGCGCGTGATGAGGACGTCGCTGGACACGATCACCGACGTCGGGTCGTCGACGTCGTCGACGAGGACGACGTCGCTCTCGTCGACGTCGGCAGCCACGACCACCCGCCGCGGCTCCCCCGACGACTCGGCGATCAGCACGAGCGAGTCGTAAGCGGCTGCCATGAGTGCGGCGTACTCCAGCTCCTCGTCGTCGGCGTCCGACACCCCGGCGCGCAGCGACGCCGTCACGGCGTGGGCCCGCAGCGGTGCGGGCGAGATGCGGCCCGACGCATGGAGCTCGGCGAGGCCCGCGACGGTGAGCGGGAGGTAGATGCGCACCCGCCCAGCATGCCGCACGGGTGACGACCCGGACGCCAGGCGTGCGCGGTGGTCAGGAGGCGTCGCCCGCCGACGACCCTGCTGGCTCGTCGGGGGTCGACCCGGTGGTGTCCGGTGCCGCGTCCGGGGCAGCGGCCTTCGGTGTCGCTCGGGACCTGCCGGCCAGGCCGCGGGACGCCGACGACGACACCTGACGCGGACGCACGGCCGACGTCGGCGGAACGGAATCCTTCGACGTCGCGCCCGTCCCGTCCGCCTGCGACCGGGACGCCGCGGCAGGAACCGCCTTGGGCCTGGTCGTCCGCGGCCCCGCCGAGGACGACCCGGCGGTCGCCGCGCGGCGTGCCGCGGGCGCGGTGGTGGGGGCCGGCCCCCGGGTGGAGGTACGACGTCCCGACTTCGGGATGGTGTCGAGCAGCTCGTGCAGCGACGCCACGAGGCACTCGGCGAGCACGTCGACGTCGGTCATGGCGTCGCGATCGGCGTTGAGGCCGAAGTAGACCCCGCCGTCGTAGGACGTGAGCCCGATCGAGACCGCCTGCCCCTTGGCGAGCGGCACCACCGGATAGGCACCGAGCATCAGGGCCCCGCCGGCGTAGAGCGGGAACTGCGGGCCGGGCACGTTGGTGACGACGAGGTTGAACATCCGCCGGGACCAGTCGTTGGCGGTGCGGGCCGCGGCTGCGTGCAACGTGGGCGGCGCGAACCCGGCGATGCCGACCAGCGCCTGCGCGCCGACCATCTGGCCGGTCGACTTCAGCTGCTCCATCTCGTAGGAGATCCGGTGCAGTCTCACGACCGGCTGCGGCTCACCCACCGGCAGGTCGACGAGGAAGGCCGCGATGTGGTTCCCCGAACCCTCGTCGCCACCACGGACGCTCACCGGCACAAGCGCGCGCACCGACGAGCGCGACGACACCGACTCCCCGCGCGTCATCATCCACTCCCGCAGGGCACCGGAGACGACGGCGAGCACGACGTCGTTGATCGTGCCGCCGTGATGGCGGCGGATCGCCTTGAAGTCGTCGAGGCGCAGCGTCGCCATGCCGAACCGTCGCGCCTCGCCGATGGAGGCATTGAGCGGGTTCGCGGACGGCGGTCGCGCCATGGTCATCGCGGCCGCGGCGAGCCCGGCCGCACGGCGGCCGAAGCGCTCGGCCGTCTCGCGGACGTCGAGCGCGCCGGACCGCATCGCGTCGATCGCCGCCGCGGGGCTGCGCACGATCTCACTGACCGCGGTCGCGACGAGGTCGACGTCGCTCGGCTCCTTGTGCGGGGTCCAGTGGTCGGCCGCTGCCCGCTTCGGCTCCGGGGTGACGTCGAGGATCACCTGGCCGATGTCGACAGCTCCGGCGCCGTCGACCATGGCGTGGTGGGTCTTGGTCAGCAGGGCGAACCGACCGCCGGACAGGCCTTCGACGAGGTACATCTCCCACAGCGGCCGGTTGCGGTCGAGCGGCCTCGACATGATGCGCCCGACGAGGTCGCGCAGCTGGGCGTCGGAGCCGGGCCTGGGCAGGGCGGACCGGCGTACGTGATAGGCGACGTCGAACTCCTCGTCGTCGACCCACACGGGGTTGGCGATGCGCCCCGGGACCCAGCGCACCTTCTGGCGGTAGCGGGGCACGAGGGCGATGCGCTCCTGGATGAGGTGCACCAGCCGCTCGTGGTCGAAGCCGGCCTCCGGGGCCTGGAACAGCACCACCCCGCCCACGTGCATGGGCGTCGTGGGCTCCTCGAGATAGAGGAACGACACGTCGAGCGGGCTGAGCCGGTCGACCATCGCACCTCCTCGTGTCCGCGGTCCTGCGCCTCGCCATCGTGCCACGGCGCACCGGTGCCCGTCCCCTCGCTGAGTCACCCCGCAGCGCGGAGGCCCCGTCGCACGGTGGAGGTGGGTCAGGCCAGGTCGCGGCCGAACAGGACCTCGAGCTCGACCCGGGTCTCGTCGTAGGTGCGGTGCAGAACCGCCACCATGCCCACCGCGACGGCGGCCTCGATGTTGTGCCGGATGTCGTCGACGAACACGCACTCCTCGGCGGCCACGCCGATCAGCGCCAGCGTGTGCTCGAAGATCCGCGGCTCGGGCTTGCGCATCCCGACCTCGCCGGAGATGACCACGACGTCGAACATCTCGTCCCACCCGTCGCGCGGGTAGTCGTTGCCCCACGAGTTCGAGAGCAGCCCGGTGCGCAGGCCCGACTCGCGGGCTCGACGTACGAGGGCCGACATCTCGGGTGCGTGCTCGAACTTCTCGAACATCCGGTGCAGCAGACCCTCAGCGTTCAGAGGGCGACCGGTGCGCTCGGTGAGCGCGGCCGCCAGGCGCCGCTCGAAGTCGGGCACCGACAGCTCACCGCGCTCGAGAGCATGGATCGGGTTGAGCCGCGCCTCGACACCGACCGGCTCGCCGAACCAGTCGCGCATGATCGACACGTAGACGTCGACGTCGATGCCGTCAGCCTCGGCCCAGGTGCGGACCACCGTGCCCAGGTCGCCGGTGAGGACGCCGCCCCAGTCGACGACGAGCGCGCGCAGCTCAGGCACCGGACACCGATCGGGCGCGCGCGAGGAGGGCTGGCACCCCGGCCTCGAGCGACTCGTAGAACGGGTCCTCGGACAGTCCGGCGAGCCATCGGTGGTAGTTCGCCTCGAGCAGGATGGCGAGCTTCCACACGGCGAGCGCGACGAACCACCTCATGTCGCCGGCGACGCGACCGGTCGACCGCTCCCACAGCTCGACGACCTCGGCGCGAGAGGGGAATCCCTCGTGCACCATGGCCAGCCCGGCCATGGCGACCTCCTCGCCGGGCTCGGCCCAGAAGGAGAGCAGGTAGCCGAGGTCGGCCCGCGGGTCGCCGACGGTCGCCATCTCCCAGTCCACGACCGCAGCGATCCGAGCGCCGTCGTCGGTCGGCGCGACGATGACGTTGTCGAGCTTGTAGTCGCCGTGGACGACGGCCGGCTCGGACTCCGCAGGCACCTGCTCGCGCAGCCAGTCGCGGACGGCGTCGTAGTCGGGCAGCTCGCGCGCAGTGCCACCGGCGGCAGCCACGGCCGACTGGATGCCTTCACGCTGTCCCACCCACCGGCGCAGCTGGCGCTCGAGGTAGCCCGCAGGCTTGCCGATGCCGGCCTCGACGAACGGCTGCCAGTCGACGGAGTGGATCGCGCCGAGCGCGGTGGGCAGCGCTGCACCGATGTCCCGTCGAGCCGCATGACCGGCCGCGCCGGCCATGAACTCGGGCAGTGCGCCGCGCACCACGACACCGGGCGCGCGCTCCATGACGTAGAACGGCACGCCGAGGACGGAGTCGTCGGTGCAGATGCCCGCCACCGCCGGCACCGGCACCGCGTGGCCGGCGGCCTGCAGCAGCTCGATGACCCGCGCCTCGCGGACGACGTCGTGCGCCGTCGGCAGGAGCGGTCCGCGGGGTGGACGCCGCAGCACCAGCTCGTCCCCACCACGGCGCACCAGAAACGTGAGGTTGCTGTGCCCCTCGCCCAGGACGGAGACCTCCGGTTCGCCGGCGCCGGGCAGCAGCTCGCGCTCGTCGAGCCACCGGCCCAGGACGACGGGATCGACGAGTCGGCTCACCCGATGACCCTAGCGAGGCGCGTCCGCGCCGACGACGTGGTGGGATCGGACCATGGACCTCACCCCGTCAGCCCGGGCGCAGGAGCTGCGCGGCACCCTCGACGAGTTCATGGTGTCGCACGTCTTCCCTGCCGAGCCCGTCTACGCCGCGCAGCGCGCTCGACTGGCGGAGGAGGGACGCGAGCACGACCTGCCACCGGTCGTCGACGACCTCAAGCACGTCGCGCGGTCGCGCCAGCTGTGGAACCTGTTCCTGCCGGCCGAGTCCGGGCTGTCCGTGCTCGACTACGCCGGCCTCGCCGAGGCGACCGGCTGGTCGCCGGAGATCGCACCCGAGGCGCTCAACTGCGCGGCGCCGGACACCGGGAACATGGAGGTCCTGCACCTGTTCGGCACACCGGCCCAGAAGGAGCGCTGGCTCGAGCCGCTGCTCGCCGGGGAGATCCGGTCGGGCTTCGCGATGACCGAGCCCGACGTCGCCAGCAGTGACGCGATGAACATCGAGACGTCGATCGTGCGCGACGGCGACGACTACGTCATCAACGGGCGCAAGTGGTGGACCACCGGCGCGCTCGACCCGCGCTGCCAGATCCTGATCCTCATGGGACGCACCGATCCCGACGCCGAGCCCTACCGGCAGCAGTCGATGATCCTGGTGCCGCGGGACGCTCCGGGAGTGACGGTCGTGCGCGACCTCACGGTGTTCGGCTATCACGACCAGCACGGCCACGGTGAGCTGCTCTTCGAGCAGGTGCGCGTCCCTGCGTCGAACATGCTCGCCCAGGAGGGCGACGGCTTCATGATCGCGCAGGTGCGGCTCGGGCCGGGGCGGGTGCACCACTGCATGCGCGCGATCGGCATGGCCGAGCGTGCGCTCGACCTCATGATCCGTCGGGCGGGCGAGCGCGTCGCGTTCGGCAAACCAGTTGCGGCGCAAGGCGTCTTCCAGGAACGGGTCGCGGAGTCGCGCATGGCGATCGACCAGGCGCGCCTGCTCGTCCTGCAGGCGGCATGGCTCATCGACCACAAGGGCATCGCGGACCCCGAGACCCGGCGTCAGGTCGCCGCGATCAAGGTCGTCGTGCCACGCATGGCCTGCGAGGTGATCGACCGCGCGATCCAGGTTCACGGCGGTGCCGGTGTCAGCTCCGACACGCCGCTCGCCGCGATGTACGCCGGTGCCCGCACGCTGCGCATCGCCGACGGCCCGGACGACGTCCACATCCGCTCGGTCGCCCGCTCGGTGCTCAAGCCCTACCGCAAGCACTGACCCTGCGCCGCGTCGAGGCCGATCGCGAGACGTCGACTCCGGCCCGTGACGCGAGGGAGGCCGCCTCCGCGAGGAGACGGCCTCCGACGTGCGCGCCTCGAGGGCGCAGTGGTCGAACGATCAGGCAACCGGGATGGACTCGACCGCAGGTGCTCCGATCACGACGTCCCTGCTGATGCTGCGCCCGTGGACGAATCCGACGATGGCCAGCACCGCGAGGAGCAGAGCGCCGATGAGGGCCACCCAGCCGGCGATGAGTGCGATGGTGCCGAAGATCGAGAACGCGTAGACGTTGAGCAGCAGGCCGCGCAGTGTCTCGCCCATGAACAGCGTCTGACGCTGGGCACCCATCGCGGGGTCACGCTTCGTGGGGTCGGCGTTGGACGCGATCCACTCCTCGCTCACCTGCGAGTAGGTCTTGCCATCGGCGACCTTCGTCAGGTGCACGGCGATCATGTCGGAGTAGGCCTTGGCCTGCGGACCGGTGGTGACCTGCTGGCCGGCGTAGCCGTTGACCGTCTCGCCGTACGCGGCGACGGGCAGCTGGTCGGCGGACGGGAACGAGATGTGCTGCGCACTCAGCTGGTCGCTGATCGTGGTGTTGGTGAACGATGCGGCGTAGAGCAGCAGCCCACCGCCGACGGCGAGCACGACCGCCATCACCGCACCGAGAGTGGCGAGTGTGTAGTCGAGAGTCCTGCGCTTCATGGTGACCCCCCTCAGAGTCTGTGTGTCGTTGTTCGACAGCACTGACGTTACCCCCGATGCTTCAACGTTCAATATCTGACGAGTGTCTCGTCAGCCACACAGGGCACCCTTACCCCGAGACGACATACCGCTGTAATTCCCTGTGCTGCAACGTCTTTCGGCGGTCAGCGCCGCTGACGTTCAGCGAGCGGACTGAGCAGTCGGTACGCGCGTGCGCGCCTCGAGCGTCTGCACCAGCTCGCGGCTCAGGCCGCGCAGCATGCGCCGTGCCGCCGAACCGGGCGCGACGGCCGCGAGGCTGCGGCCGGTGCGCAGCGCGGCGTCGTACGCCGCCGGGTCGTCTGCGACGCACCACACGTGGTCGACCCCGGCGTGCCGGTGCAGCGCCTCGGCGACGGCTGCCGAGGGACGGCGGCCGAGCAGCGACTCGCGCACGCGGGTGACCACGACGTAGCGCTCGACGTCGTGCATGTGCTCACGCACGTCGGAGAGCGCGGTCACGAGACGGATCGTCGCGTGCGGTTCGCAGGAGCCCACGACCACGACCGCGTCGGCCCTGTCGAGGGCGGTGAAGGTGGCTGCGTTGCGGCGCGGCGCCTCGGTGTCGTACACGAGCTCCTCGTCGCTCTCGATCGGTGCCGCACAGTCGACCACGACGAGGTCCGCGAGCCCGCGCGACACCGCGAGCACATCGACGAGGGCAGCCGCGCGCACCTCGTTCCACCTGCCGGCACGCGGGATCCCCGGCAGCACCAGGAGGTCGTCGCCGAGCCGACGGGTGAGGGCCGCGAGGGAGACGACGTCCAAGGTGCCCGCGAGAGCGCGACGACAGGCCGACGCGAGCCCGGCACCGTCATCCACCATCCCGAGCACGGCACTCATCGAGGGCGCCCAGGTGTCGGCGTCGATCAGCAGCGTGCGCACGCCGTCGCGGGCGGCCTCGTCGGCCAGCGCGATCGCGACCGACGTCCGGCCCGGCGCGCCGGGTGGTCCCCACACCGTCACGATCCGCCCGTCGCCGGTCGGGCCGGAGTCCCTCTGGTGGAGCTCGGGCGCGAAGACGCCCGTCGAGCTCTCGATCGCCCGCGCAACCTCGCGTACGGCTCCGCCCATGTCAGCGATGTCGACGTGCACCACCGCCTCGACACCCCAGTGCCGCAGCCGACGGGCGGCCGCCTCGTCGCCCGCCGTCACGACGCCGACCACCGTTCTTGCGGCCGCGCGCACGCGGTCGACGACGTCCGCGTCGAGCCGCACCGAGTCTGCCCCGAGCACCACGGCGTGACCGATGCCGGTGTGCACGGCGGCGAGCAGGTCAGCCGTGTCCAGGCAGCGTCGCGCGACGGTGAGCCGACTGGCCGGGTGGGCCAGCCCGGCGACGAACGGCCCCTCCCAGTCGGTCGGACCCAGGAGCACCAGAACCGGGTCGCCGCTCACGACGACCCCACGCGCACGAGGTCGACGTCACCCGCGCGGGCCGCGGCGACCGCGCGGTCGGCGTCCTTGGCCGCGACGTCGAGCACGACGCCGATCGCGGTGCTGGCGCCGGCCGGGTCGACCGCCCCGGGGTCGGCCACGACCACTCCGGCGAGCACCAGGGAGGGGAGAACCGTGACCCCGTCGCCGCCGACGGAGACCCCGTCCTTCGGGGTCACGTAGACGTCGACCCGCTCACCGCGCGCGAGGCCTGGCGGTGCATGGAGCGGGTCGACCGCCACCGTGACCAGACGCCGGTCCGAGCCGGCCCGGCCGAGGGCGGCCGCAGGCAGCAGCTCGCCCGCGCCGACGTCGCGCGTCAGGCGTGCGCCGACGACGTCGCGATCCGCGAGCACGTACCGGTCCCAGGAGTCCGCCGCGACGCGCATGCTGACCAGGTCGCCCTCGCGGAGGGTGGTGCCCGCCGCGAGCGAGCTGCGAGCGGACCAGACCTCGACCCGGTCGCCCGCGGACGCGAGGAGACGAGAGCCCAGGACGACGGACACGAGAACGAGAGCGACGCCGAGCGCCAGTCGCACGTCGCGGCGCTCGGAGCGGAACCGGCGGGCGGGCGGACTGGTCGGAAGGGCCATGTCGCGCAGTGTGGCCATACCGCGATGGTGCGCCGGCGCGTCGTCCACATGCCCGCTGGTGTCACCCACCCAGCCGTCGTCCGATGACAGGATAGCCGGGTGGCCCCCCGGTTCCTGACGCTCGCCGACGTCGCCGACACCCTGAACATCTCCGCATCGCAGACCTACGCCCTCGTGCGCTCCGGCGACCTGCCTGCCATCAAGGTGGGCGGGCGCGGCCAGTGGCGGGTCGAGGCGACCGAGCTCGAGGCCTACATCACCCGGATGTACGCCGAGACTGCCGACTTCGTTCGCGACCACCCGTTCGCCCGAGAGGACGCCGCGACGGACTGACCTTCGGCGGACCGGCTCAGCGCGTAGCGACGGCGAGCGCGGCGAACGGCACGGTCACCAGCACCGCCGCGGCATCGACCACGTCGAGATGGTCGGCGTAGGCGGCGTCGGCCCGACCGACCACCGTCGAACCGTCGACGAGCGAGAGCCGGACCTGGGCACGATCACGGCACCACGACCGAAGCACCGACCGCAGGCTGCGCTCCGGGATCGGCGAGCTCCTCGGCACGGCCGGACGACCCAGACCTCGCGCTGCCACCACCGCCAGGAGGCGCACGAGATGCTCCGAGCCCGCGGTCGCGGGGTCCGAGAGCAGCACCCACCCCTCGCCCACCTCGGCGACGACGCCGCGGCCACGCCCTCCACCGAGCGCCCGCAGCTCGACGGGTGCTGCGGTACCTCGGAGCCGGTCCTCGAGCGCCACACCCGAGCGCTCGATGCGAGTCCGCTCGGCGACCTCAGCATCCCGCTCGAGGTCGGCGTCCGCGGAGGCGAGGTCGTGCAGCTCGGCCTCGAGGGCGCGCACGCGCTCCTCGAACTCCTCGACCATCGCCACCTCCCGCTGTTCTGGAGCAGCACGGCGTCCACGTCCGCGGCGGACGAGCCGACCCTCCAGTCGAGGGTAACGGCGGACGGAGACCGATGGCCGGGCGCGGCGACCCCGCTGCCGCCCGGGGACGACGACCGAGCAAGGGGGCGAGCGCGGCGCCCCGACGGTGGTTGTCCACAGCCGCTGAGCGACCGGTTTGACGCAAGCCCGAATAGACGCTGTCATAAGCAAACACACTCAAACGTACATTGATGGCTTTGCGGAAGGTGCGCATGGGCGAGCTCGGAGCGACGGAGACGGCGGTGGCGCTCCTGTGCGTCGGCCTGCTCGGCGTCCTCGTCGTCCGGCTCGGCATCGCCGCCGCTGCGGGTCTGGCCGCCCGAGCCGTGCGGGCGCTCCGACGGTGGGCCACGGTCGCGACGCCGCGTCTGGCCCGGCGCTGCCTGGCGGCCCTGGCCGGCCTCGCCGCTCCCTTCCTCGCCCAGGCGTCCGCCGCCTCCGTGGCCCTCACACCCGACACCGTCCACGCTGTCGCGCAGCCGGTGCCGACGCTCGACCAGTGGTCGGCGCCCAGGCCGGTCGTCCTCACCGGCGGCACCTACGTCGTCGTGCGCGGCGACACGCTCTGGGACATCGCCCGGCGGCACCTGCCGAGCCCGGCCACCGACCTCGAGATCGCACGTGAGTGGCCGCGCTGGTACGCCGCCAACCGCGCTGTCATCGGGTCCGACCCCGACCACCTCGTCCCGGGCATGCGTCTCCGCGTGCCCGCCGACCGCGCGACAGGGACGTCGCCGGCCTCGCACCCGCCCCCGGCCGCCGCTGCGCGCGGCCACGTCCCTCGATCCCGACCGACGGTGACCCATGTCCGAGTCCGCACCCGACTCGCGCGCCACTCCCTTGGTGCGCCCGCAGCGCCCGCTCACCCGCACCATCCGCACCCGGCCGCACGCCGTGCAGGGCACCTTGGCCCTGGAGTGGCAGCTGCCCGGCGACATCGACGCCGAGCCGGCCCGCAACCCCTCGCTCCGGCTGGTGACCCGACCGCCGGCGGTGGACGGTGACACGGATCCGGTCGTGGCCGAGGTGCCGACCGCGCGCGTCGACCTGCCCGACCCCGGCCCCTGGACCGGTCAGCTCGTGCAGGCCGTCCTCGAGGTGCTCGCGCACGAACGTCCGCGCCACCAGCTCGTCCGCTGGCTGACGCCGGAGGTCTACGCCGACCTCGGCGTGCACCTGGCCGCGAGGCGACCACCCTCGGGACCCCGACCCGGCGGGCGGGCACGACGCACGGTGAGCTCGATCCACGTGTTCGAGCCGGCCGACGGGGTGGCCGAGGCGACGGCGGTGGTCGTGGGCGGTCGTCGCGCCCGTGCCGTCGCCGTCCGCCTCGAGGGCTGGGACGGCCGCTGGCGCTGCACGCGCCTCGCGATCCTCTGAGCTCACAGCGCCGACCCCCACCGCGTCGGCGACCGGGAAGGCGGACGGGAGGGGTGGTCGGTGACCCGACCGCCCCTCCCGTCGTCGCTCGTCAGCTCTTTCGCTGGTCCTTCTTGCGCTGCGCGCGCTCGGCACGGCGACGTTCGGCGCGCGACGCGTCCGGGCCGAGCTCGGGCACCTCGTCGAGGTCCTCCGCCGCGCGCACGACGCCGGCCTCGCCGTCGACCGACGGCGCGGAGTACTCCAGCCGCTGCGGACGCTGCGGACCGAGGCCCTTCGCGGAGATCGACGGCGCCGACTGCGAACCGGACTGGTCCGCGGCCGTCTCGACGTCGGCCGCCTGGGCCGCAGCGCCGAGCGACGGCGCGGCCATCGGCGTGAGCTCGACCTCGTCGGACCCCGGCTCCTCGACCTGCACCTCGACGTTGAACAGGTAGCCGACGGACTCCTCCTTGATCGAGTCCATCATCGCCGTGAACAGCTCGTAGCCCTCGCGCTGGTACTCGACGAGCGGGTCCTTCTGCGAGTAGGCGCGCAGGCCGATGCCCTCCTGCAGGTAGTCCATCTCGTAGAGGTGCTCGCGCCACTTCCGGTCCAGGACCGAGAGGACGACCCGACGCTCGAGCTCGCGCATGACGTCCGGGCCCAGGGTCTCCTCGCGTACGTCGTACGCGTCGTGGGCGTCGGCCCGCAGCTCGCCGACGAGGTACTCCTGCGTGAGACCGCCGAAGCCGCCACCGGAACGCTCGGCGAGCTCGTCGGAGGTGAGGCTCACCGGGTAGAGCGTCTGCAGCGCGGTCCAGAGCCGGTCGTAGTCCCAGTCCTCGGGGTAGCCCTCGCTGGTCTCCGCGTGGACGTAGCCCTCGACCGTGTCGTCGAGGAAGCCGCGCACCTGCTCGTGGAGGTCCTCGCCCTCGAGCACACGTCGGCGCTCCTCGTAGATGACGACGCGCTGACGGTTCATCACCTCGTCGTACTTGAGGACGTTCTTGCGGATCTCGAAGTTCTGCGCCTCGACCTGGGTCTGCGCCGAGCGGATGGCGTTGGTGACCATCTTCGCCTCGATCGGGACCTCGTCGGGAACGTTGAACCGACGGAGGAACGAGTCGACGATGTCGGACTTGAACAGCCGCATGAGGTCGTCCTCGAGCGAGAGGTAGAACCGGGTCTCGCCCGGGTCACCCTGACGACCGGACCGGCCGCGCAGCTGGTTGTCGATACGCCGCGACTCGTGCCGCTCGGTGCCCAGGACGTAGAGACCGCCGAGCCCGACGACCTCGTTGTGCTCCGCCTCGACGGCCTTCTTCGCACGCTCGAGCGCGGCCGGCCACTCGGCCTCGTACTCCTCCGGAGTGTCGGTCGGGCTCAGCTCACGCTGCGCGAGCTCGGCCGCCGCAAGGAACTCGGTGTTTCCACCGAGCATGATGTCGGTGCCTCGTCCGGCCATGTTGGTCGCGACGGTGACTGCGCCCTTGCGACCGGCCTGCGCGACGATCGCGGCCTCACGCTCGTGCTGCTTGGCGTTGAGGACCTCGTGCGGCACACCGCGCTTGCGCAGCAGCGCCGACAGGTGCTCGGACTTCTCGACGCTCGTCGTGCCGACGAGCACCGGCTGGCCCTTCTCGTGCCGCTCGTAGAGGTCCTCGACGACGGCGTTGAGCTTGGCGTCCTCGGTGCGGTAGATGAGGTCGGGCTGGTCGATGCGGACGAGCGGCATGTTCGTCGGGATCGGGATGACGCCGAGCTTGTAGATCTGGTCGAACTCGGCGGCCTCGGTCATCGCCGTACCGGTCATGCCGGAGAGCTTGTCGTAGAGGCGGAAGTAGTTCTGCAGGGTGATCGTCGCGAGAGTCTGGTTCTCCTGCTTGATCTCCACGCTCTCCTTGGCCTCGATCGCCTGGTGCATGCCCTCGTTGTAGCGACGGCCGGCGAGGATGCGTCCGGTGTGCTCGTCGACGATGAGGACCTCGCCGTTCATCACGACGTAGTCCTTGTCGCGCTTGAAGAGCTCCTTGGCCTTGAGCGCGTTGTTGAGATAGCCGACGAGCGGGGTGTTGACCGACTCGTACAGGTTGTCGATGCCGAGCCAGTCCTCGACCTTCTCCACGCCGACCTCGAGGATGCCGACGGTGCGCTTCTTCTCGTCGACCTCGTAGTCGCCGGGGATGCCCTTGTCCTCGTCGCCGCGCTTGAGGCGCGGCACGAGGCGTGCGAACTCGGCGTACCACTTGGTGGCGGCGTCGGCGGGACCGCTGATGATGAGCGGCGTGCGCGCCTCGTCGATGAGGATGGAGTCGGTCTCGTCGACGACTGCGAAGTGGTGGCCGCGCTGCACCCGCTCGTCGATGGACCACGCCATGTTGTCGCGCAGGTAGTCGAAGCCGAACTCGTTGTTGGTGCCGTAGGTGATGTCGCAGTTGTACTGCTCCCGGCGCACGTCGGGCGTCATGTTGGCCAGGATCACGCCGACCGAGAGGCCGAGGAACCGGTGGACGCGGCCCATCCACTCCGAGTCGCGCTCGGCGAGGTAGTCGTTGACGGTGACGACGTGGACGCCTTCCCCGGTCAGCGCGTTGAGGTAGGCCGGCAGCGTCGCGACGAGGGTCTTGCCCTCACCGGTGCGCATCTCGGCGATGTTGCCGAGGTGGAGCGCCGCGCCACCCATGATCTGGACGTCGTAGTGCCGCTGGCCGAGGGTGCGCTTGGCCGCCTCGCGCACCGTCGCGAAAGCCTCGGGCAGGAGCGAGTCGAGGGACTCGCCGTCGGCGAAGCGCTCCTTGTACTCGTCGGTCTTCGCGCGCAGGTCCGCGTCGGTCAGGTCGACGAAGTCGTCCTCGAGGTCGTTGACCTGGTGGGCGATGGACTCCAGGCGCTTGAGGAGGCGTCCTTCGCCGGCGCGAAGGATCTTGTCGAGGAGCGACACAGGTGAACGTCCTTGTCCTACAGCGGTCGGCGCGGGCAGGTGGGCACCCACGCGAAGGCACGGGGATTCCCCCGCGCTCGCGAGCATGGTAACCATTCGGTCACGACCCCTCACCTCTCGACGCCCCGCGCGGCCACCGAGTTCCGGCATCCGCCGTGGTGGGCGCCACGCGGGTGCGCTGGGATGGCGGTGTGACCACGCCCAGGAGAGCCCCCGTCGAGCCCACCGAGCTCGTCGCCGGCGCCTGGCAGCTGCGGCCGTGGCCCGCGGCCCACGCCGACCTCGACGACGTCCTCGCCGAGCGGTACGACGACCCCGCGCAGCGCGCGGCCGAGCGCGCGGCCCGGCTGCAGGGCTGGGCCCGGGGGGACCTCCTGGGGTTCGCCGTCCGCGAGATCACCACGGGCGCCTGCGCGGCCGAGGTGCTGGTGCGGATCGACGCGGACGGAACGGGAGCCGTCGAGGTCCACCGGCGCCCCGGCTGGGCGACGGAGCCGGGAGGAGCCGCGGACGTCGGCTCCGCCACGGCCGTCGTCGTGCGCTGGGCTCAGGCGGCGCTCGGCCTCTCGGGCCTCGCGAGCGACTAGGGCCGGAGCGCCGCCGACAGCGCCGGCGCCACGGCCTCGGGGACGACCCGGTCGACGCGGATGTCGTCGCAGCCGACCCATGACGCCGCCTCCCGCAGCGCCCTCGCGACTCCCGTGACTGCTGCTGCGGGAACCCCTCCGCGGCGTCCGGTCTCGAGGGTCACCTGTCGGGCATGCAGGACGCCCTTCTCGCGCTTGGGGTCGACGCGCGCCACGAGCCGACCGCCGTGCAGCACCGGCATCGTGAAGTAGCCGTGCACGCGCTGGTCCTGCGGGACGTAGAGCTCCATCGTGTAGTCGAACCCGAACAGCCGCTCGGTGCGCTCGCGGTGCCACACCAGCGAGTCGAACGGCGAGAGCAGCGTGGTGCGCGAACGACCGATCGAGTCGGTGTCGAGCGCTGCGAGCGCACCGAGATCGGCGTACGCCGGCTGCGTCCACCCGGCGACCTCGACCCGACGGATCGCGCCGACGTCGGCCATCTGCTCGAGCATGTCGGTGAGCTGGGCGAGCCGCACGCCGCGCGCGTTGAGCCGGTGGACGTCGACGATGTCCTTTGCCGTGCCCACGCCCATCACGCGCACGGACCGCTCGAGCAGCGAGCGCAGACAGGCGTCGTCGTCGGGACCGACCACGCCGTCGTCGTCGACCCAGCGCTCGCCCGGCTGTGGTGTGCGGTGCGGCTCGGGGATGGCGCGCTCGCTCAGGTCGTAGACGCGTCGCCAGCCCACGCGACGCACGCACACCACCTCGCCGAGCATCAGCAGCCACTCGATGGCGACCTTGCCGTCGCTCCAGTCCCACCAGTCCGACGTCTTCTTGGCGCCGCCGAGGTCACCCGTCGTGAGCGGGCCCTCGGCGGCCAGCTGGCGGCGTACCTGGGCGATCGCCTTCGTCGGCTCCTTGTGCCAGTGGAAGCCGCGCCGCGCATAGGCACGACGACGGAACGCGAACAGCGGCCACTCGTCCACGGGCAGGATCGAGGCGGCGTGCGACCAGTACTCGAAGGTGGTGGTCTCGCCGGGGTGCTCGCTGCCCCGGCCGCCGCCCCAGTAGGCGGTCTCGACGGCCTCGCGACCGACCGCCCCGAGCCGCGCGTACGGCACCAGCTCGTGGCTGCGCGCCAGCACGCTCACCGTGTCGAGCTGCACCGCCCCGAGCCGACGCAGCGTCGCATCGACAGCAGCAGTACGCCGCACGAGCGACGCCCGCGAGGACACCGACGGCAGCACCCCCGCCACCAACCCCTGAGCCCACAAGGCAAGCCCCCGAGCCTCCCCCGCAGAAAGCTCCACCACCATGAAGCAGGAACCTAGCCCCCACACCCGACAGCCCACCGCCAACGCCCGAAGCCCGTCCGGACACAAGGCCACCACAACGGCGAAGCCCGCCGAAGCCGGGCGAAGCCCGACGGGCCACCGGCCCGTTCCGGGCTGCGACGGCCCCCGAGCGACCAGCGGAGGCGCGCGGCGCAGACCGCGCAGACCAGGACAGACACGGGCCACCACAAGGGCGAAGCCCGCCGAAGCCGGGCGAAGCCCGACGGGCCACCGGCCCGTTCCGGGCTGCGACGGCCCCCGAAGGGGGCCCCGAGCAGACCGGACGCGGAGGCGACCGCGGCGGCAGAGCCGCCGCAAGAAACACCGAGCAGACCGGACCAACGAGGGTCACCACAAGGGCGAAGCCCGCCGAAGCCGGGCGAAGCCCGACGGGCCACCGGCCCGTTCCGGGCTGCGACGGCCCCCGAAGGGGGCCCCGAGCAGACCGGACGCGGAGGCGACCGCGGCGGCAGAGCCGCCGCAAGAAACACCGCGAGAGATCACGCGATCTGGAGTACGCCCTCGCGCACCGCACGCACGACCGCTTCCATGCGCGAGTGCACCTGGAGCTTCTCGTGGATGTTGCGGATGTGGTTCTTGACGGTGTTCTCGCTGATGAACAGCGACTCGGCGATGGCGCGGTTGTTGAGGCCCTCGGCGACGAGGGTGAGCACCTCGAGCTCGCGTCTCGACAGTGCGCCGGCACCCTCGGCGGGGCCTTCGTGGCGACGGACGAGGACCGCGAACTCGTCGAGGAGTCGGGCGGCCATCGCGGGCGAGAGCAGCGAGTTGCCCGCGGCGACGGCGCGGAGGGCCTCGACGAGCTCCTCGGGGCTGGTGTCCTTGAGCAGGTAGCCGCGCGCGCCGGCACGCACCGCACCGGCGAGGTCGGCGTCGTCGTCGGCCTGCGTCATCACGACGACACGGACGTCGGGGCGGGCGGCGCGCAGCAGGGCGCACGCCTCGACTCCCCCACCGGGTACGCCGAGGTCGAGCAGCACGAGGTCGGCGTCGTGCTGCGACACGAGGTCGAGCACTGCCAGGCCGTCGCCGGTCTCGCCGACGACGGTGAGACCGGCCTCGTGCGCGACCACGTCAGCGACGCCCCGACGGAACAAGGGCTGCCTGTCGACGACGAGGACGCGCACGGGAGCACCGCTGCGCTGAGCCATTCGCGCATCATGGCACGCACGCAACGCGCCGGAGGCAGCACGGGAAAACCCATACCGGCCGCGGCCGACTCGTGCTAGCTGGCCGCCGAGGCCTCGCTCGCGACGGCGGTCGCGACCGACAACCGGAGCAGCCCGTAGTCGTAGCCGCGACGCTTGTAGACGACGGTGGGAAGGCCCGTGTCGACGTCGTGGAAGAGGAAGAAGTCGTGGCCCACGAGCTCGAGGGCGTGCAGCGCCTCGCTCACCGTCATCGGCATGCTCGGGTGCGTCTTGTCGCGCACCACGATCGGCCCGTCCTCGTAGACGACGTCGGCCTCGGTGTCGTCGGCCTCGGCGGCCTCCTCGGCTGCGGCCGCGGTCTCGCCGGGCACGCCGCCCATCGGCGCGACGCCTCGGCGGTGCTTGGTGTGACGGCGCTCGGCCGCGCGGCGCAGCCGCTCCTCGAGCCGGGTGTAGGCGAGGTCGAGGGCCGCGTACTTGTCGGCGGCGGAGGCCTCCGCCCGGATCACGGGTCCGCGTCCCACGCAGGTGAGCTCGACCTCGAACGCGCGGTCCGCCTGCCGCGGGTTGCTCTCCTTGCTCACCTCGACGTCGACACGACTGAGGGCTACGCCGAACCGGTCGATCCGACCGAGCTTGTCGCTGGCGTGATCGCGGAAGCGCTGGGACAGATCGACGTGGCGTCCTCGGACGACGATGTCGACGGGCGCATTCATGCTGGACATGGCGGCGTCACCTCTCTTTGGGACCCGGTGCCCGCAGGCACGATGGTCGCGCGTCTCCGCACGGCCGAACATGTGACACCCGTCCGGCCGACCTGGTCTTCGACCCCACATTCGCCTGCTGAAGGTCTCGCCGCGCCCGGTCGGGCGTGTTGCGACTACTCCCCTTCTCCCGGACCGCCGGGCACGCGGCTCCGGAGAGTCGTGACCTGACGACGGGGCAGGACTTACTTCTAAACCGCACCGTGATCGAACGACAAAGAGTCGCCTTACGTGGGCCGCTTCGCCTGCGGCTGGCATCGGCTTGCCCCCGAGGTGCTCCGGCGACCGGAACCCCTCCTGGGACGCAACCACGGACCCGGACGGGTGCCACAGGGACACGGTAGCCCCGCGTCGTCGCACGCGCGCGGTGCCCGAACCAGTCGTAGGTCCTTCTCAGTGAACTCGTCGCGTCGCCGCCACGACGGACGCGGCGAGGGGCTCGCACCCGGCCGCCCGCAGTGCTCGCGACGCCTCGGCGATCGAGGCCCCGGAGGTCACGACGTCGTCGACCAGCACGACCCCGGATCGGCCGACGACGTCGCGGGTGGCGCGCATCGAGCCCGCCATGTTCGCCGCGCGCTGCCGGCGGTCGAGGCCGACCTGGTCGAGTCGGGTCCGGACGCCGACGAGCCCCATGACCACGCGGACGTCAGCACCCGCCCGGCGCAGCTGGCGCGCGGCGACGGCGGCCAGCTCGCGCACATGGTCACCGTCGCGGTCACGCACCGACCCCGGCGAACCCGGCAGGGGGACGAGGAGGACCGGGTCCGCGTGGGCGACTGAGGGCGCCGGCGACGGAGACGGCGAGCGCCCGCCCGAGGGCGTTGCGCAGCGACCAGCGGCCATGGTCCTTGAAGGCGACGATCGCCTCGCGCACCGGGCCGTCGTAGGCCGCGACGGCCCAGACCTCCGGCAGGTCGGCCGGCGAAGGCGTCACGGACGCGCGGTGCGCCGGTCCTCGCAGCAGCGCCGCGCATCTCCGGCACAACGGACCGTCGCCGTCATGACATCCCGCGCACACCCGCATGAGCATGCGGACGACGATGGACTCCCGGAGGCAGCGCCCGTCGGCGGCGTCCACGACGACATCGGGTCCGACGCGACGCCGAGGACGCCGCGACCCGCTCCGGTCAGCCCGGGTAGACGGGCTGGCTCAGGTCGGGGATGCGCGCCCAGACCGGCGGGCTCTGCCGCCACACGGCATCGGCCTGGGCGGTCAGCGTGACTCGTCCGGGCGCGGCCGCCAGCGCGGTCACAGCGGCGTCCGGGGCGCTCACGTGTCGCACTCGTGGGGAGCCGACCCCGATCTCGACGACCTCGAGCGACGACGCCCCGCTGGTGCCGAGCACGTCGAGGGTGTCGGCGTTGGCCCACGCCAGGTCGAGCGCGTCGCTGATCTCGCCGTCGACGCGCACCGGCGTCGACACGGCGACGCTGCTCCCGTTGCGCTCGATCCGCGCGAGCCACGGCTCGATGAGCGTGCCGCGACGGACGAGCATGGCCATCCGCGTCGCATCGCGCGACATGGCGGCGGCGATGATGTCGCCGTCGGAGAAGCCCGCGGGCGCCGAGCTCACGGGCACGACCTCGGCTCCCTCGTCGGTGATGTGCACCAGGCCCTTGCCGGGCTCGGCCACCCACACGGACCCGCCCGCGGGAGCGCCGACGGAGCCGTCCCAGGTCGGTCGGGACAGGTCGGCACCGGTGTAGCGCACGGAGGCCGAGCCGCCCACCACGAACTGCCCGACGTAGAGCTGACGGCGGTCGGCCGAGAGTCCGGCGATCCGCGTCGAGTCCAGACTGATGGCCGGCGAGCGGAGCGTCGTCCGGAAGCTCACGGGGGTGGCGCTCGTGCCGTCCGGGCTGAACGCGACGAGGCCCTTCGGCCCGACGGCGTAGCCCTTCGACGACGGCGGCAGCGCGTCCGGGTCGTAGGTCGCCCAGGAGCCGATCGGCTGCACCGACGGGACGCTGGTCACCGAGAGCGCCTGACCGTTGATCGTGATGCGCACGCCGTTCACCTCGGGCAGCTGACGCAGCGTCCACACCAGCTGCGCCGAGAGCTTCTGCCGCGTGGCGTCGTCGGCGTTGAGCACCTCACGCGTCAGCTGCACCTCGGCCACGCCGTCGACGACCGGCACGGAGCCCAGCGCGAGACGGGTGCCCTCGGGGAACGCGGTGCGCACCGCCGGGGCGATCCACGACGTGGGTCCGGCGAGCAGTCCGCTCACGAGCTGCGTCGCCAGGCCCGAGGCCGAGAACGGGATGGTGACGGGAGCGGGCACGAGCGTGCCGAAGTCGCGGGTGAAGAAGTAGAGGTCGGCGCTGCGGTAGCCACGCGCGATGTCGCCCGGGCCGAGGACGAGGCCTTGGGGCAGGTCGGCGATGCGCCACTGCCCGTCGACGCGCACGAGGCTGTACTTCCACTGCGTCCGCTTGGCCGGCGCCACGACGCCGTACTGCCAGTCGGCGTCGATGCGCGCGGACAGCGCACCCTCCTCGATCACCGACCCGGCCTTCGACGTCGTCGTGAGTCCCGCCGCGTCGTAGATCTGGATGCCCGCCTCGGGACGCCAGCTCGAGGACGCGGACGACGTCAGGTAGGAGCGCGCCGTCTCGTACCCGGCCTCGGATGCCGCGGTCGCCTCCTGGAACCCGGCCACGATCTCCTCGGGAGTCATGTCGGCCACGGGCTCGTGCGGGATGACCCGGATGAACTGGTCGTTTCCCGCCGCCACGACGACGGCTCCCTGCTGGATCGGTCCCGACGTCGGCACGCTCGCGCAGCCGGCGAGGAGGGCGACCGCGACCACGGCGGCACCCAGCACGCGATGCGCACTCACGACGTCACCCCTTCACGGCGAGGCTCGCGGTACGGCGTGGCGAGCGACGCCTGCACGCGCGGACCGGCGTCTTCCGGCTCGAGCGGCAGCGGCGACTCGTTCATGACGCCCTGCACCGTGCGCGGCAGCGTGAGCCGGAAGTTGGCGCCGTCGCCGGGCGCGCCCCACGCCTGCAGCCAGCCGCCGTGCAGCCGTGCGTCCTCGAGCGCGATGGAGAGGCCGAGCCCCGTCCCGCCGGTCGTGCGGGCGCGCGCCGGGTCTGCGCGCCAGAACCGGTTGAACACGAGCGAGGACTCACCGGGGCGAAGGCCCACCCCGTGGTCGCGCACGCCCACGGCGACGGCCTCGTCGTTGAACGCGACGGTGATGTCGACCGGCCGTCCCTCTCCGTGCTCGACCGCGTTGACGACGAGGTTGCGCAGCACCCGGTCGATGCGTCGTGCGTCGCACTCGACCATGCACCCGGCGTCCGGCAGGTGCAGTCGGATGTCGCTGCCCTTGCGGGCCGAGAGCGGCTCGGCCGCCTCGACCACCCGCTGGACGAGCGTGCGCACGTCGGCGGGGTCGGAGTCGAGGACCGCGGCGCCTGCGTCGAAGCGGCTGATCTCCAGCAGGTCGGCGAGCAGCTCCTCGAACCGGTCGAGCTGGGTCTGCAGCAGCTCGGCGCTGCGTGAGGTGGCCGGGTCGAACTCGTCGCGCGACTCGTAGAGCATGTCGGCCGCCATGCGCACGGTCGTCAACGGCGTCCGCAGCTCGTGGGAGACGTCGGACACGAACCGCTGCTGCACGCGGGAGAGCGCCTCGAGCCGCGTGATCTGCTCCTGCAGGCTGCTCGCCATCTCGTTGAACGACTGGGCGAGCAGCGCCAGGTCGTCCTCGCCCTTGACCGTCATCCGCTCGGTGAGGAAGCCCGACGAGAACCGCTCCGCGGTGCGCGCGGCCTGGCGCACCGGAGACACCACCTGTCTCGTGACGACGTAGGCGATGCCACCAAGGGTCAGCACGAGCAGGGTGCCGACGAGGAACACCGTGCGACGGACGAGGTCGAGGGTGTTCTGCTCCTGGGTGAGCGGGAACACGAAGTAGAGCTCGTACGCCGGGTTGCCGGCGCTCGGCAACGTCAGCGGCGAGCCGACGACGAGCCCGGGCTCGGGCAGGTCGACGTTCTGGAGGTACTCGATCTCGGTGTAGGTCCAGGACTGGCGGTGGTCCTTCTGCACCCGGGCTCGTAGCTCGGGCGGGATGCTGGTCACCGCGACCGCGCCGGTGCTGCGCTCAGGCGTGTCGCCGCGTCCGGACGACGACAGCAGGAACACGTCGTACAGGCCCGAGCTGCCGGACTGGAGCTGACCGATCACGTTCGTGACCAGCTCACCGGCCGACTGCGTCTGCGCACCGGTGTTGGCCGCGTCGAGCTGCCGCTGCGCCTGTGACGACCCGCGGGTCGCCTCAGCGACCGACGCGCGCTCCTTCGCGTCGAGCAGGCCCGACGTGATGCGACCGAGCAGCAGCCAGCCGACGAGACCGGCGACCACCAAGGACAGTGCGAGCGTCGTCGCGACGACGCGCAGGGACACCGAGGAGCGCCAGACACGGAGCGGTCGGCGTGCGAGCGCCCCGACGCGGTGCCGCACCTCCGACCAAGTGCTCATGCGATCACGTCACCCGAGGGGTCACGGAGGGCCGGCCTTGTACCCGACGCCGCGGACGGTCACGACGATCTGCGGGCGCTCCGGGTCGTGCTCGATCTTGGAGCGCAGCCGCTGGACGTGGACGTTGACCAAGCGGGTGTCGGCGGCGTGACGGTAGCCCCACACCTCCTGCAGCAGCACCTCGCGCGTGAACACCTGCCAGGGCTTGCGGGCCAGCGCCGCCAGCAGGTCGAACTCGAGCGGAGTCAGCGAGATCGGACCGCCGTCGCGCTTGACCGAGTGGCCCGCGACATCGATCTGGAGGTCACCGATGGTCAGGTTCTCCGGTCCGGACTCGTCAGTGCGACGAAGCCTCGTGCGGACGCGGGCCACGAGCTCCTTGGGCTTGAAGGGCTTCACGACGTAGTCGTCGGCCCCGCTCTCGAGCCCGAGCACGACGTCGACCGTGTCGGTCTTCGCGGTCAGCATCACGATGGGGACGCCGGACTCCGCACGGATCGACCGGCACACGTCGATGCCGTCCCGTCCCGGCAGCATGAGATCGAGCAGGACCAGGTCGGGCTTGGACTCGCGGAACGCAGCGAGCGCCTTGGCGCCGTCGGAGCAGAAGACCGGCTCGAATCCCTCGGTCCGCAGCACGATCCCGAGCATCTCGGCCAGCGCGGTGTCGTCGTCGACGACGAGCACTCGTCCCTTCACACCGCTCATGGTGGCACCCACCCTGCTGTCATGGGGGCTGACGCCCCAGCTGGCGCTGTGCATCGTCGCAGTCTGCATTGCTGGTCACTCCCCTGGGGGTGGCGCACGGTCGGTCCGGCGACTGCTAGACGCACGAAAGTCCTGCAGCGTTCCCGTATCTTCTGCGGCGGCTCCGCCGCCGCGGTCGCCTCCGCATCCGGTTCGCTCGGGCCCCTCCGGGGCCGTCGCGTCCCGGAACGGGCCTACGGCCCGTCGGGCCTTCGGCCCGGCTTCGGCGGGCTTCGCCCCGGTAGCTGAGTTTCTGCGGCGGCTGCGCCGCCGCGGTCGCCTCCGCATCCGGTTCGCTCGGGCCCCTCCGGGGCCGTCGCGTCCCGGAACGGGCTACGCCCGTCGGGCCTTCGGCCCGGCTTCGGCGGGCTTCGCCCTAGTGGCCGGCTTGCATACCTGCGTCGGCGACCGCGACGGCGACAGCCGTCGCAGGGAGCACCGCGGGTCGGATGGGGTCCGCGCGGTGTGCGTGGGACGATCGGGTTGGGGGTCGAGCGACCTCCTTGGGCGGCACTGGGGAGGGACTCCGGATGAGCGACGATCGCCCCGACCCGACCGAGGGCTACGACGGCGAGGCACCCGGCTGGCCGCTGCCGTCCGAGGACGAGACCGAGACGACCTGGACGACGCAGCCGCCCGCGGCACCGGGCGAGCCCGCCCCGACGTGGACTCCCGACGCCGTGACCGACCCGCAGCCGGGGACGCCGACCTCGGTCGACCCGCTGCTTCCGCCACCGGCGCCGGTCGCACCCCCGCCGGCAGCGCCTCCCGTCGCTCCCTCGTGGTCGACTCCGGCTCCTCCTCCGGCGGCCCAGTTCGGCGGCCCAGCCCCGGCCTACCCCGCCGCACCGCAGTTCGGGGGGCCGCCGGCGGGTCAGTACGGACCGCCGGTCCCCCCGGGTCAGTACGGCGCCCCGACGTACGGCGGCTACGCCCCGCCGCCGCTTCCGGGCGTGGCCGGATGGGGCGCCGTACCGGTCGCACCCAAGCCGGGCGTCATCCCGCTCCGACCCCTCGGCGTCGGCGAGATCCTCGACGGCGCCATCAGCTACATGCGCCGCGATCCCAAGACGGTGCTCGGCATCTCGGCGATCATCGCGTCCGCGTCCGCGCTCATGCAGTTCGCCCTCTACTCCGGGATGGGACGCTGGTTCGACTCGGTGCTCAGCAATCCGGCGTTGTCGGAGAGCGGGAACCCGAACCCTGAGGACGTCAGCGGGCTCGTCGGCGGGTTCGCGGCGCTCGCCGGTGCGTTCCTCCTCGTGTGGGCCATCACGTTCCTCCTGAGCGTGCTGGCCACCGGGATGCTCACGACCGCCATGGGACGCGCCGTCCTCGGTCAGCCTGTCTCGACGAGCGACGTGTGGCAGCGGGCACGGGAGCGCTTCTGGCCGCTGCTCGGACTCACTCTGCTCGTCGGCCTCGTTCTCATCGGCGTCGGCGCCGGCGGGACGCTGGCCGCGGTCGCCGTCGGCGCGATCCTCGAACAGGTGGCGAACGGGCTCGGCATCCTCGTCGGTCTGCTCCTCGGGCTCGCCACCGTCCTCGTCACGATCTGGCTCGCGATCAAGCTTCTGCTCGCGCCGGTCGCGCTCGTGCTCGAGGGGGTCGGTGTCACGACGGCGATGCGGCGCAGCTACCGACTCACCACCGGCGCGTGGTGGCGCACGTTCGGCATCTACCTGCTCGCGGCCATCATCGCTGCCGTCGTCGCCCAGGTGATCACTGTGCCGTTCTCCCTCATCGGCGGGATCGGGTCGGTGACCACCGGGTCGGGGGCCAACCCGTTCACGACCAGTCAGGCCTTCGTGACCGCCCTCGCGACGCTGGTGTCGCAGACCGTGGTCGTGCCGTTCAGCGCAGGCATCGTGGCGCTGCTCTACATCGACCGGCGCATCCGGCGCGAGGCGCTCGACATCGAGCTGGCTCGCGCGGCGGGCGTCCCCGCGGCACCACGGCCGTGAGCCTGCTCGGCATCGCGCTGCGGCTGCCTGCCGACATCCCGGTCGTGATCGGCCGCGACGAGGCCCAGCGCCTCGCCCGGATCGAGCTGGCCAAGCCGGAGTACGCCCATCAGGACGAGACGCTGGTGCAGCGGCTGATCTCGTGGATCATCGAGCGGATCAACGACCTGCTCGACCGGGTCGGCAGTACGTCACCGCTGGCCTGGTTCGGGATCGCTGGTCTCGTGGTGCTCGTGGTGCTCGTGACGATCGCGATCCGACGTCGCACCGGAAGCCTGGGGCGCGAGCCCTCCACGACGTCCCTGTTCACCGACGACGTCCGCACCGCGCGCGCCTACCGCGAGGAGGCCGAGCGGTTCGCGGCTGCCGGCGCGTGGGCCGAGGCGGTACGCGCCCGGCTTCGAGCGGTCGTGCGAGATCTCGAAGAACGCGATCTCGTCGACGCGCGACCCGGTCGTACGGCGGACGAGATCGCCAGCGACGCCGGCTCCGCTCTTCCGTCCGTCGCGGGCGGCCTCCGCGATGGTGCGCGCACGTTCGACGACGTCTGGTACGGCGGGCGTCCGGCCGATTCGGCGGCGTACCGACGGCTCGTCGACCTCGACTCGGCCGTCGCGGCGGCACGTCCGGGCGATCCCGCTCGCCGCGAGGTACTCGCACCGGCGGCACCTCGATGAGCCACCTCGCATCCACCGCCGGGCCGAGCGCTGCGGGTACCGGCCGCGATCCCGCTCGCGCGCCGGACGACATCGCGCCGAGCACGTGGCGGGCGACGCTGCGCGCCAACCGCGGGCCGCTGATCATCGGCGTCGTCGTCGTGCTCGTCGCCGTCGTGCTCGCGGTCGCCCAGAGCCGCAAGTTCGCGGGGGCCTTCGATCCCGACGGCGTCGACCCGAGCGGCTCGCACGCCCTCGCCGCACTGCTCTCCGACCAGGGCGTGACCGTCGTCCGGGTCACGGACGCACGAGCGGCAGCGGCCGCCCTTGCCGGTGTTCAGGGCGACGCGACGCTGCTCGTCGTCCCCACCGCTCCCCTCTCGTCGCAGATGATCTCGGCAGTGCTGCAGGCGCCGCGGAGCCGGACCGTGCTGCTGCAGCCGGACGACGCCACGCTCGCTGCGTTCGCGCCGTGGGCGCATCCGACCGAGCCGACCACCGCCGGCACCGACGAGGTAGCCGCCGACTGCGCGTGGCCGGTGGCGCAGCAGGTCGGCCCGCTGCCCTCCGCGGGCGCGACGTACAGCGCCAGCGGCAGCTCCTCGTGCTGGCGCGGCCTCGTCGTCGACGCCTCGAGTGCCGACGACACCGCGACGACCGTGGTCGGTGCCGCCGAAGCCTTCACGAACGCGCGGCTCGCGGACTCCGGCTACGCGGCGCTCGGACTCAACACCCTCGGGCACAGCCGCACGCTCGTGTGGTGGGTGCCGTCCTTCGCCGACCCGCTGCAGTTCGGCACCGGCGAGACACGACCGACCGTCAGCGACCTCGTCCCGCCCTGGGTCGGCTGGTTCCTCCTGCAGCTCGCCGTCGCGGTCGGCGTCGTCGTGTGGTGGCGCGGACGACGCCTCGGTCGGGTCGTCGTCGAGCCCCTGCCTGTCGTGGTGCGCGCGACCGAGACGGTCGAGGGTCGCGCGCGGCTCTACCGACGGGGCCGCGCGCGCGGACGCGCGGCGGACGCCTTGCGCGGCTCCACGGCCGAGCGACTGCGCAGTCAGCTCTCGCTCCCTCGCGCTGCGCCGCTCGACACGATCGTCGTCGCGGCGAGCGCGCGCACCGGCCGTTCGGCGTCCGACATCACGAGCCTTCTCAGCCCCGGCAACGACCCGTACGACGATGCGAGCCTGACCGGGCTCGCCGACGCGCTCGACACCCTGGAGAACGAGGTACGACGCACATGACCGACCAGCCCGCCCCCGCTGTCGACCCGATCGAGCCCTCGACTGCGCCTGCGCCGTCGCCCGATGCGCGCGTCGCGCTCACGTCGCTGCGCGACGAGGTCGCGAAGGCCGTCGTCGGCCAGGACTCCGTCGTCACCGGACTCGTCATCGCGCTTCTCTGCAGGGGCCACGTGCTTCTCGAGGGCGTGCCGGGTACGGCGAAGACGCTGCTCGTGCGCGCGCTGGCCACGGCGCTCGACCTCGAGAGCACCCGGATCCAGTTCACGCCCGACCTCATGCCGGGCGACGTCACGGGATCCCTCGTCTACGACAGCCGCAGCGCCGAGTTCTCGTTCAAGCCGGGCCCGGTGTTCACCAACCTGCTGCTGGCGGACGAGATCAACCGCACCCCGCCGAAGACGCAGGCCTCGCTGCTCGAGGCGATGGAGGAGCGGCAGGTCACCGTCGACGGGCACCCTCGTCCGCTCCCCGACCCGTTCGTCGTCGCCGCGACGCAGAACCCGGTCGAGTACGAGGGCACCTACCCGCTGCCGGAGGCGCAGCTGGACCGCTTCCTGCTCAAGCTCACCGTCGGGCTGCCCGGCCGCGACGAGGAGTTCGCCGTCCTGAGCCGTCACCTCGCCGGGTTCGACCCGCGCGATCTGGCGGGCGCCGGGTTACGGCCCGTCGCGGGCGTCGCCGACCTCGCGTCGGCGCGGGCCGAGGTCGCACGGGTGACGGTGGCACCGGAGGTGACGGCGTACGTCGTCGACCTCGCGCGGGCGACGCGCAGCAGCTCCGCGTTGCGACTCGGGGTGTCGCCCCGAGGTGCCGTCGCGCTCGTGACGGCTGCGCGTGCGTGGGCGTGGCTGTCCGGACGCGACTACGTGTCACCCGACGACGTGAAGGCGTTGGCACGGCCGGCATTGCGGCACCGTGTCTCGCTGCGACCGGAGGCCGAGCTCGAGGGCGTCACCGCCGACGCGGTCCTCGAGGGCATCCTCGCCACCGTCGCGACCCCGAGGTGACGGCGTCCCCATGATCGTCACGGGCCGTGCCGCCCTCATCGCGCTGCTGCTGACCGTTCCGGTCTCGCTCGCAGCGCGCTCGTGGTGGGCCGTGCTCGTCGTCGACGGGCTGCTGCTCCTGTTGCTGGTGGTCGACGCCTGGCTCGCCGGCTCCCCGCGCGAGCTGGCGATGCAACGCAGCGGCGACCACACCACGCGGCTCGGCGAGGAGGCGCTTGTCACGCTGACCGTGCGGAACGTCGGACGCCGTCCCGCACGCGGCGTCCTCCGCGACGCCTGGGCGCCGACGGCCGGCGTCGCGGTCACCCGGCACCGGCTCGATCTGATGCCGGGCCGAGTCGCCCGCATCTCGACCGTGCTCCGACCGACGCGGCGAGGAGAGCGACGCTCGGACCTTGTGACGGTGCGGCGCATCGGACCCCTCGGTCTCTCCGGCCGACAGCGGTCGACCGCCGCGCCCTGGGCCGTGCGCGTGCTTCCGGGGTTCCCGTCTCGCAAGCACCTGCCCTCGCGGCTCGCGCGGCTGCGCGAGCTCGATGGCCTTACGGCCCTGCTCGTCCGCGGCCAGGGCACGGAGTTCGACTCGTTGCGCGAGTACGTCATCGGCGACGACGTCCGCTCGATCGACTGGCGGGCCACGGCGCGCGCGTCCGACGTGATGGTGCGCACCTGGCGACCCGAGCGTGACCGGCGGGTGCTGCTCGTGCTCGACACCGCGCGGACGTCGGCCGCGCGGGTCGGCGACGGCACGCGTCTCGACGCCTCGATGGATGCCGCCTTCCTCCTCGGGGCTCTGGCGGGCAAGGCGGGCGACCGCGTCGACCTGCTGGCCTTCGACCGGTCGGTGCGCGCCGACGTTCGCGGCGCACCGGTGACCGAGCTGCTGCCGCAGATGTCGCACGCGCTGTCGTCCGTCGAACCCATGCTCGTCGAGACCGACGCACGTGGTCTCGTCGCCGCGATCAACGCGCGGGTGCGCCAGCACGCGCTCGTCGTGCTGCTCACGGCGCTCGAGCCCTCGGCGCTGCGCGAGGGACTTCTCCCGTTCCTGCCGGGCCTCGCCGCGCGGCACACCGTCGTGCTCGCGTCCGTACGGGACGACCGGCTCGACGAGCTCGCGGCGTCACGCGGGGACGTCATCTCGGTCTACGACGCCGCATCGGCGGCGCAGGCGGTCGCCGCACGAGAGCGCATGACCGAGCAGCTGCTGCGCTCCCGGGTCGACGTCGTGGACGCCGGCCCCGACGACCTCGCGCCCCGACTCGCCGACCGCTATCTCGCGCTCAAGGCGTCCGGTCGTCTCTGACCGCGACCGCAGGGCGGACCGGGCTATCGGCCGTAGGTCCGGTCGACGACGCGGGCGCGGTCCTCTGGGCTGAGCCGGTCCCACCCCGCCGCACGGTGCGCCGACCAGTCGTCGTCGCGCACGCGCACGCGAGCCGCGGCGTCGCGTGCCATCGCGAGCACGGCGAGGCCACCCATGAGCGGCAACGTGGCCACGCGCAGCGCGAACTCGACCTCGTGCGACATGACGGCCTCCCTCGACGTCGGACAGGGAGGTGATCGGCCGCCACGGCCCCGAACTTGACTCGGAGCCGGGCTCAGCCGGCGTACGGCAGGGTCTCGGTCACTGCGGCGCGGTCGACGACGTCCCCGATGCTGCCCTCGCGCTCGCCGCGTCGACCGAGCACCACGATGTAGGCGAGGAACGACAGCCACACGAGGGCGCCGATGGCGATGCGCGCCCACGTCGGCAGCCCGGACGGCGTCACGAACGCCTCGACGCAGCCGCTCACCAGCAGCACGACGACGAGCCCGAGCGCGATGGTGAGGGTCGAGCGGCCCTCCTCGGCGAGCGCGACCGACCTCGGCCTCGGCCCCGGAGCGACGATCTGCCAGCCCAGCCGGATCCCGGCGCCGCCGGCGATGAAGACCGCGGTCAGCTCGAGCAGACCGTGCGGGGCGATGAGCCCGAAGAAGATGTCGAGCCTGCCCGAGTACGCCATGAGTCCGCCGACGAGACCGATGTTCAGTGCGTTCTGCCACAGGATCCAGATGCCGGGGAGGCACAGCAGCGCTCCACCGACGAGCGCGACGGCGGCGATCCATGCGTTGTTGGTCCACACCTCGAACGCGAACGAGCCGGCCGGGTTGGACGAGTAGTAGTCGACGAAGTCCCGGTCGACGAGCTGCTTGAGCTCGTCCGGCGTCGCCAGGGCGGCCACGACGTCGGGGCTGTGCGCGATCCACGTGCCGATAGCCACCGCCACGACCGTCGACAGCGCGGCGGCGGTGATCCACCACGCGCGCGCCCGCCAGACGGCCACGGGGAAGGAGCGTGTGACGAACGCCGAGATGTCGAGCCATGAGGCGCCGCTGGCGCTCGTGACGGCCGCGCGACCCTCGGCGACCAGGCTGGACAGGCGCGACACCAGCGCCGGGTCGGGCGCCGAGGACTGGACGAGCGAGAGATGCGTCGCGGTGCGCTGGTAGAGGTCGACGAGCTCGTCGGCCTCGGCGCCGCTCAAGCCGCCGCGCCGGGTCGCCAGGACGTGCAGGCGGTCCCACTCGGCACGGTGGGCGGCGACGAACGAGTCGATCTCCACCGCGTGCCTCCTCCCGTGACGACCGCGCAGCAGCGAGACTATCCGGGTGTCGACGAGTTCCGGTGACTGGACGACGCTCGTGCCCGTCACGGGCGAGGCGGTCGCACTCGACCTGCGGCTGGCCCAGTTCCCGAGTCGCACCCTCGGTCTGACGCTCGACCTGCTCGTGCAGCTGGGACTGCTGCTGCTGCTCGTCTGGCTCTCCTCGTCGATCGCCGACAGTCTCGACACCGCGGCCGGGAGGGCCATCGGACTGGTCGCCGTCGTCAGCGTGATCGTCGGGTTCCCGACGCTCGTCGAGACGCTGACCCGTGGGCGGTCGCTGGGGAAGCTGGCCACCGGCCAACGGGTGGTGCGCGACGACGGCGGCCCGGTGCGCTTCCGGCACTCGTTCGTGCGCGCACTCTTCATGATCGTCGACTTCTGGATCTCGGGCGGCTCCGTCGGTCTCATCTGCTCGCTGACCTCCTCGCGCGGCAAGCGACTCGGCGACCACTTCGCCGGCACGGTCGTCATCAGGCAGCGGGTACCGGCGGCCGCATCCCTCTCCGCGTTCACCTATCGCATGCCGCGGGCGCTCGAGGGATGGGCGACCACGCTCGACCTCGCTCGCCTCCCCGACGTCACGGCGCTGCACGCACGCCAGTTCCTCGGCCGCACCGGTCAGCTCGCCCCCCAGGTCCGTACGTCGATGGGGCTGCAGCTCGCCGCCGAGGTCTCGACGTACGTGACGCCGGGACCGCCGCCGGGCACTCCCGCCGAGGACTACCTGCGGGCCGTGCTCACCGAGCGGCTGCGCCGTGCCTCGAGACCGGTTCCCGGCGCGGTCACGGCGACGCCGCCAGCACGGTCGGCGATCGGACATCTGCCGGCCACGCCCACGGTCGGCCCGGTCGCCTCCGCGAGTCGACCCCAGTCCGTGGTCCCGGTCGCCCCACCGGAGCCGCCGGTCGAGGACACCGGTCCGTTCGCCCGGCCGCTCTGAGGCGTTTCGACGCGACACCGTCCGCGCCGGTAGCGTGGCGGAGTGCCCCTGCTCCACGAGTCCCTGCGTGGCGCCGCACTAGCGGTCGCAGCGGGTCTGGTGCTCTCCGGGTGCGGGATGACCGTCATCACGGATCGCGGGACAGGGTCCCGTGCGTCGGTGCACCACGTCGACCCCGTCACGACGCCGGGCGAGGTCCCCGACCCCGGCAAGGTGGGCGGGCCTGCGTCCCGCGCCGTGTCCGGCCCGGTCGCACCCGTCCCGTCAGCAGCCGTCCGCCCCGGCGTGTTCGCCCTCGGCGACTCGGTGATGCTCGGCGCCGAGCCGGCGCTCGCGACACAGCGCTACCGCGTCGACGCGAAGGTCGGCCGCCAGTTCTACGAGGGCATCGTCGCTCTGCGGGCGGTCAACAGGACAGGCACGTTGCCGCGCAACGTCGTCGTCCATCTCGGGACCAACGGCACGATCACGTCCCAGCACTGCGACGCGATGGTGGCCACCGCCGGTGCGGCGCGTCGTCTCTTCTTCGTGACCGTGTTCGGCCCGCGATCGTGGATGCGCGGTAACGACGTCGTGCTGAAGGCGTGCGCAGCGAGGCATCGCAACGACGTGATCCTGGTCGACTGGGCCACCGCCGCCGCGCATCATCCGGCGTGGCTGGGTCACGACCGCATTCATCCGAACACGTTGGGGCACAAGGCTTACACCGCACTCATCGAGTCGGCCGTCCGCCGCTACCAGATCTGAGCCGTGGCGAGCGCTAGGCCTTCACTGGCCTGACGCACGAGCGCCGCGTAGGCCGCGGCACCCTTGCCCTTCGGGTGGATCCCGTCGGCGTAGAGCCAGTCCCGGTGCCCCGCCGACGCGCGCTGCCAGTCGGCCACCCGGACGTTGCCGTTCTTGAACAGCGCGTAGGCACCCCACACCGCCGCGTTGCTCTGCTGGATCCAGGTGCGGTCGCCCCGGCAGGTGATGAGGACGACGCGCGAGCGGTCCTTGAGCAGGTTCAGCACCGCTACGAGATCCGCGCTGTGGATCGGGCCGTTGGTGCCGGCACCGATGACCACCACGTCGCCGAGGAGGCCGAGCTTCTTGCGCAGCCGGATGCGGTCGTAGATCTCGATCGGCTGGCGGCTGATCTTGGCGTCGACCTTGATGGTCGGGAACGCGGCATCGAGCGCCTTGTAGCCGGCCAGCATCACCGAGTCTCCGACGGCAGTGGTGGGCAGTGCGCTGGCGTCCTGACCCCGTGCGAGCAGCGGAGGAACGTGCGCAGCGGGAGAGCTCGGCCCCGCGGGGGTGCTCGACGATGCGCTCGGCGAGGCGGCCCCGGCCGTCGGGCTGGCGAGCGAGCTCGACGCCGTCGGCGTCGGTGTGAGGTCGTCGCCGACGCCGTCGATGCCACCCAGCGCCTCCTGCAGCGTCGGCTCCTTGGCCTGGCTGAGCCCGACGCCCAGCCCGACCACGAGCGCCACCGCCGTCACGACAGCCACCGCCGAGCGGGCGACCAGTCCCCCGCGACCCGACTCCTTGGCGGCCGCCCAGGCACGGCCGAGCGCACCACGACGGATCGGCATCTCGACGAAGCGGTACGACAGCTCAGCAGCGGTCAGCGTCAGCACGAACCGCAGCACCTGGACCGGCCAGCCATCTGCGTCGAGATCGATGCCGGGGCGCAGCACCATGAAGATCGGCCAGTGCCACAGGTAGATGCCGTAGGACCGTTCACCGATCCAGCGCAGCGGCTGCATCGCGAGGCCGCGCGCGAGCAGCGTCCCAGTGACGGCCGCACCGGCGACCACCCCGGTCGACAGGATGCCGACGACGAGGAAGCCGCCGCGGTAGAGCATCGATGTCATCGGTCCCACGAACCAGAACACCGCGAACAGCGCCACCATCGACGCGATGCCCACGACACCAGCGAATCTGCGGCCGTTCGTAGTCAGTGCCGCCAGCCTCGCCGGTCGCCACGCAGTCGCGAGCACTGCACCGACCAGCAGCGTCATGCAGTGCGTGTCGGTGCCGAAGTAGACGCGGCTCGTGTCGGTGGCATCCGGCATACCTGTGCGGACGGCGTACCACGCCATGAGCCCGGTCGAGACGATCGCACCGACGGCGGCGCCGATGCGGACACCACGGACTCGGCCTAGGCGCCACAGTCCGTACATGAGCAGCGGCCAGAGCAGGTAGAACTGCTCCTCGACCGCGAGCGACCAGAGGTGCTGCAGCAGCGGTGGACGACCGGTGGCCTCGAAGTAGGACGTCCCGTGTGCGACGTACCACCAGTTGGTGACGTAGAACGCCGACGCGACGACGTCCTCCTTGACCCTCTGCGCGGCGTCCTGCGCCACGGTCATCGCGAGCAGGGACGTCGCGATGAGCACCATCAGCAGCGCGGGCAGCAGGCGGCGCGCTCGTCGTTGGTAGAAGCGGCCGAACCGCACGCCGCCCGATGCGTCGAGCTCGGCGAGCAGGAGCGACGTGATGAGGAAGCCGGACAGCGCGAAGAACACGTCGACGCCGAGGAAGCCGCCGGGCAGCCATTCCGGGTTGGCGTGGAAGATCAGGACGGCCGTGACCGCGATGGCTCGGACGCCGTCGAGGCCCGGCATGTGCGCCCACGAGGGCGCCCTCGACCGCTGCGACGCCGGGGCGTCGAGAGCGGTGGCGGCCATGCGGTGTCCTTCGTGGTCGACGTTGATGGCTGTGCGCCGACGACGTCCTCACGTCGATGTCGCCTGCGTGGACCTGACGCACAGGGTACGACGAAGCATGGCGATCCCATAAACGTGCGGGAGCCGATTGCGATGTTCGGGAACAGATGCGGTGAGTGGTTGCGTACGTTGCTGACGCACTCCACGGATGTTGCGGTCACGTTGTCGCACGAGGTGCTGACATAGCCCCGTGATGTGCTGCGGGAGAAGGTATCTGGGCGTTTCAGCCAGTACCGAAGAGCAGCCCCACGACGGACAGCAGGTTGTTGAACGCGTGTGCGACCACGCTCGCACCGACGCGTCCCGTGCGTGCGCGCAGCCACGAGAGCACCAGTCCGATCGTGAGCAGCAACGGGAAGCGCACCGGCTCGAGGTGGATCAGCGCGAAGAGCAGCGCGGAGACGACGGTCGCCCACGGGATCCCCGGCAGACCGCGCGAGGCCGCCCACTTCGCCACCGCGGCGAAGGCGAGCCCGCGAAAGCACAGCTCCTCGAACATCGGCGCTCCCACGAGCGCGCACAGCGAGAAGACCCAGACCACCCAGCGCGACACGTCAGCCTGCTCCAGGGCCGACCCCGCCGCGGAGTCGAACGAACCGAACACCATCTCGGTCGCCTTCGCGACCAGACCGCCCGCGACCAGGCACGCGATCCCGCCGCCGATGCCCCAGAGCCAGTCGGATCGTCTCAAGGTGAACCCGAGGTCGACCTTTACCCCGTTCCCTTTCGCCCGGGTCGCCCACCAGGGGTAGAGACCGAACCCGAGCCAGGGCAGGGCGAGGCTGGCGAGAAGGACGACGCCGCTCGTGGTGCTCACGCCGGCCGCCAGGACGAGACCCAGGATCAGCGTCGGCACCACGATCGCGATGAGCAGGGCGAAGGCGACGTCGCGCATCCCCCAGCGCGACGCGCGGAGCGCGACGCCCGCCGCCACGGCCTCCACGTACGTGACAGGGGCGCCCGGATAGGGCGCCCCTGTCGTCGGGAGCTGTGGCTCCCCTGTCGGGTGGGTCATCGGTCGCGGCCGGGTCCCTTGCTCAGTAGCGGTAGTGGTCGGGCTTGTACGGACCCGCCACGTCGACCCCGAGGTACTCCGCCTGCTCCTTGGTGAGCTCCGTGAGCTGCACGCCCAGCGCGCCGAGGTGCAGCCGCGCGACCTTCTCGTCGAGGTGCTTGGGCAGCACGTGCACGCCGAGGGGGTACTGGTCGAGCTTGGTGAACAGCTCGATCTGCGCCAGCACCTGGTTCGTGAACGAGTTGCTCATCACGAAGGACGGGTGGCCGGTCGCGTTGCCCAGGTTGAGGAGGCGCCCCTCCGACAGCACGATGATCGAGTGGCCGTCGGGGAAGGTCCACTCGTCGACCTGCGGCTTGATGGTGATCCGCTGCACGCCCGGCTCGTGGGTGAGACCGGCGATGTCGATCTCGTTGTCGAAGTGTCCGATGTTGCCCAGGATCGCCTGGTGCTTCATCTGCCGCATCTGGGCGACGGTGACCACCTGGTAGCAGCCGGTCGCCGTGATGACGAGGTCGGCACGGCCGATGACGTCGTCGAGGCGGGCGACCTCGTAGCCGTCCATCGCGGCCTGAAGCGCGTTGATCGGGTCGATCTCGGTGACGATCACGCGTGCACCCTGACCGCGCAGCGACTCGGCGGAGCCCTTGCCGACGTCGCCGTAGCCGCACACGACGGCGACCTTGCCGCCGATGAGGACGTCGGTGGCGCGGTTGATGCCGTCGATGAGCGAGTGGCGGCAGCCGTACTTGTTGTCGAACTTGCTCTTGGTCACCGAGTCGTTGACGTTGATGGCCGGGAACAGCAGGCTGCCCGACTTGAACATCTCGTAGAGGCGGTGGACGCCGGTCGTCGTCTCCTCGGTGACGCCCTTGATGCCGGCCGCGATCCCGGTCCAGCGCGTCGTCGACTCACCGAGCGAACGGCGGAGCACATCGAGGATGACGGCGTACTCCTCCGAGTCGTTCGCATCCGTGGACGGCACGACCCCGGCGAGCTCGAACTCACGACCCTTGTGCACGAGGAGCGTGGCGTCGCCACCGTCGTCGAGGATCATGTTGGGGCCGGCGCCGTCGGGCCAGCGCAGCACCTGCTCGGTGCACCACCAGTACTCCTCGAGCGTCTCGCCCTTCCAGGCGTAGACCGGGACGCCGGCGGGCGCCTCGACCGTGCCGTGCGGGCCGACGGCGATCGCGGCGGCCGCGTGGTCCTGCGTCGAGAAGATGTTGCACGACGCCCAGCGCACCTGGGCGCCGAGCTCGACGAGCGTCTCGATGAGTACGGCGGTCTGCACGGTCATGTGCAGCGAACCCGTGATGCGTGCGCCGGTGAGCGGCTTGCTGACGCCGTACTCGGCGCGCATCGCCATGAGGCCGGGCATCTCGTGCTCGGCGAGGCGGATCTCGTTGCGACCGAACTCGGCGAGCGAGAGGTCGGCGACCTTGAAGTCGGGGGTCTGGCCGGACATGTGCGAACTCCGTTCTACGCCCGAGGTCGGGCGGGGCACGGCGGACGTCTCGAGGCCTCGATGGGCCGCCGGTCGCTCACGCGGGAGAAGACACCGCAGGGCACGACCCATTCTGCCCGACGAGACGAGGAACGTCGAACGCCGGCTGCAACCGACTGTGCGACCACGACGGCGAAGCCACGGGCCGAAGGCCCGTGCGTGGTGAAGGCCACGACAAGGGCGAAGCCCGCCGAAGCCGGGCCGAAGGCCCGACGGGCGAAGCCCGTTCCGGGCGGCGACGGCCCCCGAAGGGGGCCCGAGCAGCCCGGACGCGGAGGCGACGCGGCGGCGAAGCCGCCGCAAGAATGACGGGCGGAGGCGACGCGGCGGCGAAGCCGCCGCAAGAATGACGGGCGGAGGCGACGCGGCGGCGAAGCCGCCGCAAGAGACACCGTCAGCGACGCAGGTCCGGCTCGAGGTAGATCCAGCGGGTCTCCGGAACTGCCTCGCGCACTCGCCGCTCGGCGCCGTCGATGGCGTCGGCGATCTGCTCGCCCGTGTCGCTGGTGCGCACGGCGATCTTGGCGGCGACGAGGATCTCGTCGGGGCCGGTGTGCAGGGTGCGGAGGTGGATGACGCTCTCGACCAGCGGCTCGGACTCGATCGCCGCCCTGATCGCCGCCGTCTGCTCCGGGACGGCGCTCTCGCCGACCAGCATCGACGACATCTCGAGCGCGAGGAAGACCGCGATGACGATCAGCAGCGAGCCGATCGCGAGTGCGCCGACGCCGTCCCAACGACCGTCACCGGTCACGACGGACAGCGTCACGCCGATGAGTGCGAACACGAGCCCGATGAGCGCACCGAAGTCCTCGAGCAGGACGACGGGCAGCTCGGGCTGGCGCGCGTCGCGCACGAACCGCCACAACGATCGCGAGCCGCGGCTGCGGTTGGCCTCGCGCACCGCGGTGCGGAAGGAGAAGCCTTCGAGCACCATGGCGATGCCCAGGACGGCGAAGGCGACGCCGGGACTCGTGAGCGGCTCGGGCGCGTGCACCTTGTGCCAGCCCTCGTAGACGCTGAAGAGCCCGCCGAGGAGGAAGAGCACGATCGACACGACGAACGCGTAGACGTAGCGCACCCGGCCGTACCCGAACTGGTGCTGCTCATCGGCATCGCGACGTGCGCGCCGTCCGCCGAGCAGCAGCAGCAGCTGGTTGCCCGAGTCCGCCACCGAGTGGATGGCCTCGGATAGCATCGACGTCGAGCCGGTGAGCGCGAACGCGATGAACTTGGTGACCGCGATCCCCGCGTTGGCGATGAACGCCGCGATGACGGCGCGGGTTCCACCTTCGGTGCTCACGTGATGCGTGACTTCAGCTCGTTGATGGCGGCGATCGGCGTCGGATCGACTCCGAGGGAGATCGCGGCGTAGACGCTGACCCAGTCCGCCAGCACGATCAGCGACGCGAGCCGCACGACCGCATGCCCTTCGACCGCGTGGACGACGTCGACGGGGACGTCACGGCTCTCGGCGATGTCGCGGGACACGTCGGCCCGGCGCTCGTCCTGCGGGTGCTCGCCCCGGTCGCGGAGGAGCAGGAGCCGCAGCCGCGCGGGCGCCACGCCGTCCTCGACCGGGTCGTGGAAGATGTCGTCGTCGGCAGGTGCCGTCGCACCGTCGAGGGCGACGACCTGGTTGTGGTTGGCCTCGGGCAGGGCACCCCACGTGACGGCCAGCTTCGCGTTCTCGTTGAGCTGGCACGCCAGCCGGTACGCCGCGACCGCGCCCACCGGGGACGTGCCCCACACCATCGGCGCCGACGCCCCGAGGGACACCCCGAGCAGCTTCGCGGGGTTGTCGGCCATCGGCACGATGGGTCCGTACTCGGTCGAGCGCTCGTCGAGGAGGTCGGCGGCCGCAGCCAGTGCCGACAGTGGGACGTCGGCGAGCCCGAGGGCGTCGGCGAGCAGCAGCAGCGGGGTGGCGAGCAGCCACAGCGAGGCCCGCGGCATCAGGGTGCCGGCGTCGACCGCGAGGAACGTCGCACCGGGGGTGTCGCGGACCAGCTTCTCGAGAGGTGACCCGACCGCGCCCACACCGACCAGGCGCGCACCGCGCTTCGCTGCCTCGGCCGCTACGGTGAGCGTCTCCTCGGTGCGGCCCGAGCACGACACGGCGATGACCAGGTCGAGGGGACCGACCCATCCGGGCAGCACGTAGCCACGGACGGTCGAGATCGCGACGGGGCAGCCCGTGCCGCACACCGCCGCGAGGACGTCACCGCTGATGCCCGAGCCGCCCATGCCCGTGACCACGACCGACCGGGGACGGCCGTCGGCGGCAACCGCCGCCAGCGCTGCGGGATCGGTGGCGGCGACGGCGCGACGGATCTGGGCACCGGAGTCCGCGGTGGCCCGCAGCATCCCTCCGGGATCGGCCCGCTCGAGCGCCGCGGGGTCGTCGAGGACCGTGTCGTCGGCCCAGCGCGTCACTCGTGCTCCTGCACGTCGGCGCCGATGCCCTGCGGACCGGGAGTCGCGTCGTCGAGCAGCATCACCGGGATGCCGTCGCGCACAGGGAAGCTGCTGCGGCACCGGGTGCACACCAGCGCGGTCACCGGCTCACCGTCGACGCGCACCGGCGCATGGTGCTCGCACGGGCACGCGAGCACCTCGAGCAGGACGGGGTCGAGCGGGCTCATGCGTGGTCACCTCGGATGATCGCCAGCGCCTCGTCGCGGACCGACTGCATGAGGGCCGCGTCGGCACCCTCGACGTTGAGCCGCAGCAGCGGCTCGGTGTTGCTCGGTCGGACGTTGAACCACCAGCGACCGCGCTCGTCGTCACCCGAGACCGTGAGGCCGTCGAGGTCGTCGAGGGTCACACCGGTGAGCGACCCGTAGTGCTGACGGATGGCGGCGATCACCGCCTGCTGGTCGGCGACGGTCGTGTTGATCTCACCGGAGGAGACGTAGCGCTGGTAGGCGGCGAGGAGGCTCGACAACGTCGTGCCCTCCGGTGTCTCGCCCAGGGCGGCCAGGGTGTGCAGCGCCGCGAGCATGCCGGAGTCGGCCCGCCAGAAGTCGCGGAAGTAGAAGTGCCCGGAGTGCTCGCCGCCGAAGACGGCGCCGGTCTCGGCCATGCGCGCCTTGATGAACGAGTGGCCGACGCGGGTGCGCACGGGGACGCCGCCGTGCTCCCTGACGATCTCGGGGACGGCCGCGCTCGTGATGAGGTTGTGGATGATCGACGACCCGGGGTCCTTGGCCAGCTCGCGGACGGCGATGAGCGCCGTGAGCGTCGACGGGTCGACCCCGAGTCCGCGCTCGTCGACGACGAAGCAACGGTCGGCGTCACCGTCGAACGCGAGACCGAGGTCCGCACCGTTCGCGAGCACCGCCGCCTGCAGGTCGCGGAGGTTGTCCGGCTCGATCGGGTTCGCCTCGTGGTTGGGGAAGGTGCCGTCGAGCTCGAAGTAGAGCGGGATGACCGTGAGCGGCAGGCCGGCGAGCACCGCCGGCACGGTGTGCCCGCCCATCCCGTTGCCGGCATCGACGACCACGGTCAGGTGGCGGCTCGCGCCAAGGGGGACGAGGTGGTTGAGGAACGCGGCGTACTCGGTGAGCAGGTCCTGCTGCGACACCGTGCCGACGGCACCGTCGTACGCCGGGACGCCGTCCTTCGACCACGCGAGAACGAGGTCGCGGATCTCGCGCAGACCGGTCTCCTGCCCGACGGGTGAGGCGCCGATGCGGCACAGCTTGATGCCGTTGTACTGCGCCGGGTTGTGGCTGGCCGTGAACATCGCGCCGGGCAGGTTCAGCGAGCCCGCCGCGAAGTACAGCTGGTCGGTCGAGGCGAGCCCGACGTCGAGGACGTCGACACCCTGAGCCGTCGCTCCGGCCGCGAAGGCGGCCACGAGCTCCGGGCCGGACGGGCGCATGTCGCGCGCCACCACCACCGTGCCGGGGCCGCCGTCGCTCGCGCGTGCGCCCACCACCTCGACGAACGCCGCCCCTACGAGGCGCGCGATCTCGGGGCTCAGGTCGTCGGGCACCACGCCGCGGACGTCGTAGGCCTTGATCAATCGGTCGAGGAGCGCTGCATCCACCACGGTCGCGACCCTACCGGCACCGCAGGTCACGCTGTCGCCGGATGGTGTGCGGGCTGTCCCGCGCGGGTGAGCTCGCTCCGACCGTGCCGCCGGCGAGCAGCAACGGGGGCACCGAAGGTCGGGTCGCTGCCGGACGCCCCAGCGGGCCGCGCGGTGGGCAGTGCTGCGTCAGCGGGTGCGCTGCGCCTTCGCCAGCACGTGGTCGACGGACAGGACGTCGGCGCCGTGCTGCCACGAGCGGTGCTCGCAGTCCAGGCAGTGGGTGAAGTCGACGGGCGAGCCGTCCGTGAGCTCCATGGAGATCCGCGTGACCCGCTCGGACCCGCACGCGAGACAGCTGGCGGCCCCTCGGGCTCCGCGCTGCGTGAGCGAGCCCAGGGGCTCGGGCTCGGCTACGGCTCGGTTGCGCGCCATGTGGTCCTCCTCGTCCGCCGCATCGGCGGTTTCGTGCCCGCGTCAGGCCGGGCTGCCTTCCGCACCCTAGGGCGCGACACGCCGTAGTGGAAGCGTCTGAGTGGCCAAAGTGACGAAATGTTGCCGATGTGACTACCCCAAGCCCGACCACAACTACGCACGGTAATCGGATCGAGCGCACCCTCGCCGCAACTCACCCCCACAAGCAGCAACCCAGGCCCCCCACCCCCACCGAGAGTGACGACCCCAAACCCCCTCACAGTGCATCCAGCGGTGCCCGCCGACCTACCCAGGCCAGGCACCAGCAGCCAGCCAGAGCGATCTCCGCCGAAGAAGCGCAAGCGAGCACAGGGCACACCAGCCGGGAGAGGGCTACGCCGAAGCAGCGCGAGGCCGAAGGCCGAAGGGCGCCGGGCGAAGCCCGGCCCCGGGCGGCGACGGCCCTCCAGGGCCGAGAGCCGACCGGGAGCGGAGGCGGGCGCCGACGCGGCTGCGCAACGCGCAGCCGCCTGGAGGCGCAAGAGACACAGGGCTACGCCGAAGCAGCCCGAGGCCGAAGGCCGAAGGGCGCCGGGCGAAGCCCGGCCCCGGGCGGCGACGGCCCTCCAGGGCCGAGAGCCGACCGGGAGCGGAGGCGGGCGCCGACGCGGCTGCGCAACGCGCAGCCGCTTGGAGGCGCAAGAGACACACGGCTACGCCGAAGCAGCCCGAGGCCGAAGGCCGAAGGGCGCCGGGCGAAGCCCGGCCCCGGGCGGCGACGGCCCTCCAGGGCCGAGAGCCGACCGGGAGCGGAGGCGGGCGCCGACGCGGCTGCGCAACGCGCAGCCGCTTGGAGGCGCAAGAAGCACGGGCGCTAGGAGTCCGAGCGCAGCACCCTCAGGTGCCCGCGGCGGCCGACCTCGACGGGTGCGGGCACCGTCTCACTGATGCGCGGGCGGGCGGCCTCGCGCACGGCGTCGGCGAGCGCCTCGAGGTCGTCGGACGACGGGCGCAGCGCGTCGGGGTCCGGCTCGAGGCGCACGACCTCCCAGCCACGGGGGGCGGTCATCCGCACCGAGTGCTGCTCGCACAGGTCGTAGCAGTGCGGTTCGGCGTAGGTGGCGAGGGGACCGAGGACGGCGGTCTGGTCGGCGTAGACATAGGTGAGCGTGGCCACGGCAGCCCTCGTGCACGAGGGCTTGGAGCAGCGGCGGACGGGACTCACGGGCCTGACCCTAGGGCCGCTCGCCGACGACGCCCCGCATCGGCACGCCGACACCCGCGTCGGGCTCGTCACGACCCGAGCCGCTGCGGCCCGGTCGCCTAGGCTGACGACGTGGTCGCCATGGGCTCGTCGGGTGCACGTCGGGTCGCGCGGGACCGCCACGGGCGCGGGCTCCGTGGTCCGCTCGCGCCGCCGACCTCGCCGCTCACCAGTCCGAGGGACGAGCAGTTCGCCGACCTCGTGGTGCGCGCGGTGGATCGGCTCGAGCCTCGGTGGCGCGTCCACCTCGACGAGGTCGATGTCCTCGTCGACGACGCCCCCACCGTGCACGACGACACCGTCGAGGTGGTGCTCGCCGAGCACCGGCCCGGCATGCGGCCGCGCTCGGTCACGGTGATCGTGTTCCGACGGCCGGTCGAGCTCCGCGCCCTCGAACGAACGGCCCGGATCGACCTGGTGCGCGACCTCGTCGCGGAGCAGATCGCCGAGGCGGTCGGGCTGGCGCCGGAGGACCTCGATCCGGACTACGTCGACCCGCAGGAGTCCTGAGCCCCCGGTCTCGGCAGCGCCGACCGTCCGTCAGGACCGTCGTCCGTCAGCGCCGTGAGACGCCGTTGACCGAGGACCCCGGCTGCGAGACGACCGTGGGCACGAGCGTCGACGCGCGCTGGGGGTAGATCGGGGCGAGGGCGAGCATGGGTCCGAGGGCGCTGGCCTCGGTGAGCATGCGGCTGGCATAGACCGGTCCGCCGCCGAGCGGGGTGATGACGAGCATCGAGCTGGCGGTCGGCGTCGTCACAGGGATCGTCATCTGGGCGAGCGAGCCCGCACCTACGGCCAGCGTGCGTGTCCAGGTGGGCGCTGATGATCCCGGCGCGTAGAGGTCCAGCCGCACCGACGACGCGGCGCCGGGGGCCGACAGCATGACGGTGTGCTGCAGCGGGGGTCCGGTGAGACCCACCACGATGCCGGGCGCGGTGAGCGCCGGCACCGGACCGGTCGCGTCGTGCTCGCGCAAGGTGGACGGCGACCCGGTCCCGACCTCGACGCCCGCGACCACCGGGGTGTCCGAGGTGAGCAGCAGCCCGGACGTCACGTTCGCGAGCGCCTGGTCGACCCGGACCGCCACCACCTTCCCGGCCGGCAGCGTGATGGTCGAGATGCCCGTCGGGACGACGGGCCCGTCGGGCGTGAGGACGGCGACGTCGACGGTCGTGTCGACGTCCGGCGAGACCATCGTCAGCAACGCGTAGTGCACCGGCTCAGGAATGCCGGGCACGACCAGTCGCGTCGACGCCACGCTGGCCGGAAGCAGCGACATCCCCAGGGGCACGAGCCCCAGGGACTGCTGGTCGAGGCCGAGGACGCCGATGCGCCCCGAGCGAGCGATCACGTGGACCGCGAGGTACTTCTGGTTGGGCGCGACCGCATCGAGGCGGACCTGTCGTCGCGACCCGGGGCCCAGCACGATGCCCTGTCCTGACGGGTTCGAGATCTGCCCGCCGGCGCCGTAGACGAGGAGGTCGACCTGGGCCGCCCGGTCGTCGTCGTTGACGAGCAGCACCTGCGTGATCCGGCCGACCGTGGTGCCACCACCCACGAGCCAGGCGTCGGTGACCGGTCGGGCACAGGGCGCGGCCGCGAGCCCGCGCGTGGCGCCCTGCGCG
Organism: uncultured Actinomycetota bacterium; assembly: GCA_963782665.1. GTDB lineage: Bacteria > Actinomycetota > Actinomycetes > S36-B12 > CAIYMF01 > Longivirga. The sequence goes on from CAWAKP010000004.1 coordinate 114,715, forward strand.
GACCGGATCTCCTGGTCTGCCCCGAAGCCCTGAGCGAAGGACCCGGTGGCCCGGCCCAGGAGCGCCGGGCCGGACTTGCCCGTGATGAACCGGGCGACGGTGGTGCCGGGTTCACGGATGACCTGCGGCGCCGTCGAGGACGTGGTCGAGGTGGCGAGGTTCGCCAGTGTGGCGACCCCGGTGGTCACCGTGGGCAAGGACGCGACTCCGGCGGCGACGATCGAGGTGAGCGAGGACGTCGCTGTCGTGACCGGGCACACGAGCTCGGTCGACGCGACCGGTTCCGGGCGTGGTGCGGTCACGGCGGCCGTCACCGTCGGAGTGACCACTGTCGCCCCCCCGACGAGCACCCCCAGCGCCACGACGGCGACGGCCAGCGAGGTGCGTGGCCGCACGACGGCGGACGGCACCGTCACCCGGCGCCGCTCGGACGGCCCGTTCATGAGCCCACCTCCGCCGACGTCTCGACCGGCACGGTCCCGCCCACCACGGCCTCGTCGGGGACTGTCTCCACCGGCACTGTCTCCCCAGGGGCTGTCTCGGCGGGGACGGTCTCGACGGCGGTGGCGGGATCGGGCGGGGAGCCAGGTTCCGGCACCGGTTCGGCCGAGGCGACCGCGCCGTCGGACGACGCAGGGCGTCGGCGTCGTCGTCGGCGTCGTCGTCGCTGCTGCGCCGTGACGGGAGGGCGAGGAGCACGACGAGGAAGGCCACGATCCCCTCGAGCCAGAGCCACGTCGTGCGCGAGGACCCGTCGAACCCGATGGTGACCGGGACCGCGCCGGCGGCGACCGCGACCTGCTGCACGGACGGGTCCCCGGGCGGCCCGGGAGCCTGCGACGGCGTGACCGCGGAGCCGCCGACGGTCCAGCGCCACCTGCTGTCGACCGTCTCCGACATCACGAGGGTGCGGCCCGCCGCGCCGCTCTTGAGAAGGGCGTCGACGTGCGGCGGTGTGCGGGGGTCGGTCTCGAGCACCGGCACCGGCAGCGACGAGCGCACCTGCACCGTGCCGGACGCGTCCCCGGCGGGGGGCGCGATCACCTGGACCCGGCTCGCGACCGGTACCACCTGCCACACCGAGTCGCCGTTGCGCGTCGACAGGTGCCGCAACCCGCGCTGACCGTCGAGGGTCGCCACCAGCGGGTCACGCGTGTGCGCATCGGCGAGGACGACGTAGCGGACGCCGTGCGTCGCGAGCTGGTCGACCTCGTCGGCGCCGAGACCCGCCGTCAGACGCGCCACGATTCCGTCCATGGCCGCGAGGACGGACGCCGGTGCGGCCACGTCGATGTCACCGGTCTGCGGCTGGGGGGCGGCGAGGAGGTCGTACACGATGCGGTCCCCTATACCCCTGCGCAGGACCAGCGAGCGCGGGCGCTCCGACGTCTGCATCTCCGCGGCGACGAAGGCCGGCAGCACCTCACGCTGAGACCGGCGCAGCGGCCCGTCGACGCCGAGGAGGAACAGCCCGACGCTGGCGAGCGGGACGAGCAGGACGCTCATCGCCAGCAGCGCGGCGGCCGGCTGACGCCAGCCGAAGCTGGCGCCGGAGAGGCGCTGCGGCAGCCGCTCCAGGGTCAGCGCGGCGCAGACGATGAGTGCACCGCCCCAGATCGCCGTCGCGGCACCCGGCCACGGCGCGATCGGGTCGGCCAGTGCCGAGGGCGTCACCCGGATCACCTGCTGGGCGAGGCCGAAGGCGAGGCCGACGACGCCGACGACCCACGCGGCGAGGATCGGTCGACGTCCCCCGGGGATGACGAGAGCCACGAGACCGGCTGCCAGCAGGCCGATGCCCAGCCACAGCGGCGTCGAGCCGACGCCGCCGGGGCGCAGCAGCAGGACGTCGTAGCTCGTGAGGTGCAGGTCGGTGGGGCCGACCAGACCGGGCTCGAGCCAGACCAGCGCCGGGTCGTGGAGCAGGACGCGCAGGCTCCACGGCGCGAGCAGGGCGAAGGGGACGAGCACGGTCGCGAGCAGCCGGAGCCGCCCGGCACGGTCGGTGACGACGGTGAACCCCGCTACGGCCGCCAGCACGACGGCGACGAGCCACACCACCGGAGTGAACGACGCGACGACCGCGAGCAGCAGGGACGTGCCTGCGACGCGGCGCCAGGTGGACGCACCGCCGACGCCGGCGACGCGGGCGGCCGAGCGTACGAGCCAGGGCAGCAGCACGATCGAGACCGCGGTGCCGATGCGACCACCGGCGATGGCGCCGGTCACAGCCGGCAGCGTCGCGTAGGTGACGGCGGCCGCGACCCGGGCGAACGACGTCCGCAGCACGCCGCGCAGGGCGAGGTAGGCGGTCAGCCCGGCGAGGGGGACGGCGCCGAGCAGCACGACGTCGACCGCGGCGGAGGCGGAGCCGCGGAGCACCAGCGCCAGCAGGGACAGCGGCGCGAGCCAGGTCGGCGCGTCCGCGGCGGATCCGGGGCCGACCTCGTGCCAGCCGGTGAGGTAGCTCGACCAGAGGTCGGCCGCCCCGTCGGGCGCCGGCAGCAGCGCGCCACCCTGGAGGTAGCCCGAGCCCAGCAGCGTCCGCTCGGCGACGAGGGCGACCGCGAGCAGGCCGAGGACGAGGATCGTGCCCGGTCGGACGAGTGCTCGACGCACGCGCGAGGGGCGGCGGTCGTCGGCGTACCACCCGTCGGGGTCGTCGGTGGTCGAGTCGAGCACGGAGCGGGTGACATCGGCGGCCTCGCGGCCGGCGAACACGTCGGCGGCACGCTCGAGGGCGTGCCGCGTCTGGATGCCGCGAGGTGCGAGCAGTGTCTGCACCTCGCGTTCCGGGACGGCGCCGGGCAGCGCGGCCGCGGAGTGCACCCGTTGCCGGGATGCCCTCAGCCCCACGGAGTCCCGGGCGGCGTCGCGGAAGGCTCCCCACTCGTCGCGGGCCTCGTCGGGCGCCTTCCCGAGAAGAAGCCCGAGCGCGCGCAGCAACGTGCCGACGAGCATGCGCGCCGTGACGTACGGACGCGAGAGGCCGGTCGAGTGCGCGCGCATCGTGTGGATGGCGGCCGCCCGGTCGAGACGACGGGGCCGGTCCTGGTGCTTGGGCGATCCGGCGTCGACCGGACGCCGACCGTGCGTCGCTGCCTCGCGGTGGTGGACGACGGCGGAGGTCGCCACGACGACGCGGGCGCCGGCCAGGTGCGCACGCCAGCAGAAGTCGAGGTCGTCCCGGAACAGCGGGAGCGAGGGATCGAAGCCGCCGAGCGCGTCCCACATGTCGCGGCGTACGAGCATCCCGGCGCTGCTCACCGCCAGGACGTCGGTCACCCCGTCGTGCTGTCCCTGGTCGAGCTCACGTCGCTCGAGGCCGGTGATGCGGTTGCCCGACCGCGCCACCGTGACCCCGACCTCGACGAGCACCTCGGGATGGCGCCAGCCGCGCAGCTTCGCGCCGAACACCTCGGCGCTCGGGTGCCGGTCGGTGGTGCGCAGCAGCTCGTGCAGGGCGGTCGGCGCCGGGGCCGAGTCGTCGTGCAGGAGCCAGACCCAGGGCAGCACACCGTCGCCGACGGTGGTGCCCGATCCGGTGGCCAGCCCGGCAGCGACGGCCGCACCGAAGCCCGCCTCGCGCGGCACGGAGACCACGCGGTCGAGCAGTCCGGCGCCCACCGCCCGCTCGAGCAGGTCGCGCGTCTCGTCCGTGCTCGAGGTGTCGACCGCGACGACGCGCTCGGGACGTCGGGTCGACCTGGACAGGGCGGTGAGCACCGCGGGCAGCCATCGGGCGCCGTCGTGCGCGACGAGCACCGCGGTCACGTGGTGGGCGCGCGGCGGGATGTCCTCGTCGGGCTCGTCGGCCTCGTCCAGCATCGCGGCGAACGAAGGTCCGTCGACCGACGGGACCGGCTCGGACTCCGACCGGCCCGGTCCGGCGATGGTCGGGTCGACCGGGTCAGCGTCGGCGGGTGGCTCCGGGTCGGACCCGACCTCCGGCTCGACGTCGGGGCGCTCGCCCGGCACCGTCTCGCCGCTCGGCGAGGGCGCCGGACGCCGAGGGCCAGGGGTGGGGGCAGCAGGGGACATGACCCGAGAACCCTAGACGACATATCCGGTTTGTCCGGACCGTCGTCCCCGTCGGGGGACGTGCGCAGCGACCGTGCCGGACTCGCCCCCGGCAACGGGAGCGTCAGACGACGAGCGTCAGACGGCAGCCTTCTTGAGGCGGCGGCGCTCGCGCTCGGACAGACCGCCCCAGATGCCGAACCGTTCGTCGTGCTCGAGCGCGTACTCGAGGCACTCGACCCGAACGTCACAGGTCGTGCAGACGCGCTTCGCCTCGCGCGTCGAGCCGCCCTTCTCCGGGAAGAACGCCTCTGGGTCGGTCTGCGCGCACAGGGCGCGCTCCTGCCAGCCGAGCTCTTCAGCGTCGGTCAACGGCAGGACGGTGATCTGGCTCACCGCAGTACCTCCTCGACCTGGCTCCGCGTACTCGCGACACGCGGGACCTGATGTGGTGTCGGCCGCAATCGGTCGACCCGGGGTGAATTACACGCGTGTAACCCTTCGGCGTCAACCCCGCAGCGGGAATTGATGCCTCACTGTAAGTCTGGTGACAGTCACTGTCCGTAGTCGGGGCTGACTGCACGTCACGCACAGGTCGGCCTCGCGTCTGCGACCGACCGCCATCCGCCGGCCGGAGCGACCGCCGGACCGGGACGCCGGACCGCCCGCGGAACCGACCGCCGGACCGGCCCGGCCCGGCGCCGGACGCGGGTGACAGGATCGGCGGGTGCGCATCACCGTCCTCGCCGGAGGGATCGGCGGAGCCCGGTTCACCCGCGGTCTGCTGCACCATCTCGGCGGCTCCGCCGACGTCACGGTCGTGGGCAACACCGGCGACGACATCCGCCTGTTCGGCCTGCAGATCTGTCCCGACCTCGACAGCCTCATGTACACCCTCGGCGGGGGCATCAGCGAGGAGCGCGGATGGGGGCGCGAGGGCGAGACCTTCGTCCTGAAGGAGGAGCTCGCGGCGTACGGAGTCCCGCCCACGTGGTTCGGCCTCGGCGACCGGGACACCGCGACGCACCTCGTGCGCACGCAGATGCTCGACGCCGGCTACCCCCTGTCCGCGGTGACCGAGGCGCTGTGCTCGCGCTGGCAGCCCGGGGTGCGCCTGCTGCCGATGAGCGACGACCGGCTCGAGACGCACGTGGTCGTCGACGGTGACGAGCCAGGCACCCGCCGCGCGATCCACTTCCAGGAGTGGTGGATCCGTCACCGGGCGGCGATCCCCGCGCACGACTTCGTGCTCGTGGGCGTCGACGCGGCCTCCCCCGGCCCAGGCGTCCTCGACGCGATCCGTGAGGCCGACGTCGTGCTGCTGCCGCCCTCGAACCCCGTCGTCTCGATCGGCACGATCCTGCAGGTGCGCGGCATCCGCGACGCCGTGCGCGAGACGTCAGCGCCGGTGGTCGGCGTCTCCCCCATCGTCGGCGGCGCGCCCGTTCGGGGCATGGCCGACGCCTGCCTGTCGGCCATCGGCGTCGAGACCGATGCGGCCGCCGTGGCGCGCCACTACGGCGCCCGCTCGGCGGGGGGCATCCTCGACGGCTGGCTCGTCCACGACGCCACCGATGCCGCGGCAGTGGAGTCCCTGGCCGAGCACGGCATCAGCACCCGCGCCGTCCCCCTCATGATGAGCGACACCGAGGCGACGGCCGCGATCGCCTCTGCTGCAATGGATCTCGCCGAGCTCTGCCGGCGATGAGCGCACTCGTGGTCGCCGGCGTCGTCGGCCTGCCCGAGGTCGTCGCCGGTGACGACCTCGTCGCTCTGACCGCGCCGCTGCTCGACACCCTCGTGTGGCCCGACGGCGGACGCGGGGTGCGCGACGGCGACATCGTGTGCGTCACGAGCAAGGTCGTGAGCAAGGCCGAAGGTCGCACGGTCGAGGCGTCGGACCGCGAGCAGGCGATCACCGACGAGACCGTTCGCGTCGTCGCCACGCGTGAGACCCCGCGCGGTACCACGCGCATCGTCGAGACCGCCCACGGCTTCGTGATGGCCGCTGCCGGCGTCGATGCGTCGAACACGCCGCCGGGCACCGTCGTCCTGCTCCCTGTCGACCCCGATGGAAGCGCCCGTGCGCTGCGGTCCGGGCTCGAGCGGGCGACCGGCCGTCGCCTGGCCGTCGTCGTCACCGACACGTTCGGACGCCCCTGGCGCGAGGGGCTCACCGACGTCGCGATCGGTGCCGCCGGGCTCGACGTGCTCGACGACCACCGCGGCCGCACCGACGCCTTCGGCAACGTGCTCGAGATGACTGTGACGGCCGTCGCCGACGAGGTGGCGGCGGCCGCGGATCTCGTGTCGGGCAAGGCATCTGGCGTCGCGGTGGCGGTCGTACGCGGACTGGACGCGTACGTCGGCGACGACGACGGGCCCGGTGCTCGTGCCCTCATCCGACGGCCCGACGACGACCTCTTCCGCCTCGGGACCGCCGAGGCTCGAGCAGAGGGCTTCGCCGAGGGCCGCGGCGAAGGGATCGCCGACGGACGCCGTGACGCGGTCCTGCTCCGACGCACCGTGCGGACCTTCACCGACGAGCCGGTCGACGTCGCCGCCCTGCGCCGGTCGGTGGCGGCGGCCATCACCGCACCGAGCCCGCACCACACGGCACCGTGGCGGTTCGTCGTCCTCGACGACGCGGCCACCCGCGCCCGCCTGCTCGACGCGATGTCCGACCGATGGCAGCGCGACCTTCGCACGCTCGACGCGTACGACGACGTCGCGGTCGCGCGACGGCTGCGTCGCGGGCAGGTCCTGCGCGAGGCACCGGCTGTGGTGCTGCCCTTCCTCGAGCTCGACGGTGCCGCCCACACCTACCCGGACGAGCGACGGCGCGGCTTCGAGCGCGACCTGTTCCTCGTCGCCGGCGGGGCGGCCGTGCAGAACCTGCTGGTCGCGCTGGCGGCGGAGGGCTTGGGCTCCGCGTGGATCTCGTCGACCGTGTTCTGCCCCGACGTCGTCCAGGACGTGCTCGACCTGCCGTCGTCCTGGCAGCCGCTCGGGGCGATCGCCGTCGGGCGCGCCGCAGCGCCTGCGGGTGACCGCCCGGCACGCGACGTCGACGCGCATCTCGACATCCGCTGAACGTGGCACGAGCCCATCGGTCAGAGTTCTCCTGTGACCGACGCACCCGGGACCTTCGCCGCAGAGACGTCCGCAGCATCGCCGCGGGCGGCTGATCCGATGGCAGACGCCCTCGCCACGATCGGTGCGCGCTTCGACCACACCGCGGTCGCGGGCCCGTCGATGGCCTCGCTGGTCGCCTTCTACCGCGACACCCTCGGCGGGGTGTTCTCGCACGGCGAGGTGCTCCCCATCGGCGCCGTCGTGCTCACGTTCGTCCTCGGCGAGGGACGCATCGAGCTCATGGCTCCGACGCCGGGGTCGACGTTCTTCGACCGCTTCCTCGAGGCCACGGGCGGTCGCGGTGGCGTCCACCACCTCACCTTCGAGGTCGCCGACATCGACGCAGCCGTCGCGCTCCTGCACGCGCGAGACATCGACACGTTCGGCCTCGTCCACGACCCCGACGGTGTGTGGTCGGAGGTCTTCGTGCACCCGCGCACCAATGGCGGGGTGCTCGTGCAGCTCGCGCAGATCGGCGACCTCGCGTCGATTGTGAACCGTGACATCGACGCCCTCATGGGCGCGGCGCAGTGACAGGCACGCAGTGACGGACAGGCCGTGACGGAGGCGACGCGATGACCGATCCAGTGAGTGACGTCGACAGCTACATCGGGGGCTTCCCGGCACCGGCGCGCGAGGTGCTGGACTCGATCCGGCGGACGCTGCACGAGGCCGTTCCCGGTGCGGGGGAGGCGATCTCGTACGACGTCGCCTCACTCACGCTCGACGGGCGGCCGTTCGTGTGGTTCGCCGGCTGGTCGCGGCACGTCAGCCTCTACCCGGTGCCCGGCGGGGACGAGTCGCTCGACGAGGCGCTCGCGACGTACCGCTCGGGCAAGGGGACGCTGAAGTTCGTGCTGGCCGAGCCAGTCCCCTACCAGCTCGTCGCTCGTGTCGGGGCGGCCCTCGCCGAGCAGGCGCGCGGATGATCCTGGTCCCCGTGCGTCAGCGGGAGCGGTGGTCGAGCGGGGAGTAGCGCGGACCACGCGCGGGCCGCGAGACGCCGGACAGCTCGACGAGCCGGGCCACGCGACCGCGATGACCGGCCCAGGGCTCCAGCAGCTCGGCCATGCGCTCGTCGGTGCCGTCGGTCTCGCCGGTGAGAGCGAAGACGACGTTGTGCGCGAGGTGGAAGTCGCCGTACGGCACGGCGTCGGCGTCACCGAGGGCGCGCGACGCGACCTCGGCAGCGGTCCACACACCGATCCCGGGAACGGCGCGCATCCGCGCGTGCGCCTCGTCGAGCGGTAGCTCGACGCACTGCTGGAGCCTTCCGGCGTACGACATGGCCCGCATGATCGTGTCGGCGCGCGCGCCCTCGACGCCCGCGCGGTGCCACTCCCAGGAGGGGACGCGCGCGACGGCCTCGGGCGCGGGGAACACCCGCATGCCCTCTGGCGCCGGGCCGGGGGCGGGGTCGCCCTTGGCCCGCAGCAGCCAGCGCCACGACGATCGCGCCTCGACCCCGGTCACGCGCTGCTCGAGGATCGCCGCCACCAGCACCTCGACGACGACCCCGACGGACGGCGTGCGCATGCCGGATCCGTACGTGCTCCACTGCTTCTCGACGAGCGGGTGCAGAGACGCGACGAACGACGTGACGTCGTCGTCGACTCCCAGGATCTGGGGCAGCCGCTCGGTCGCCCAGCTCGCACCAGGACCCCACGCGCGGGACTCGACGATGTCGCCGGCGACCGAGAGTCGGTGCGTCGCAGGACCTTCCGGCGTGCGCATCGTGCGCCACAGCGCGCGATCGTCGGAGCGCCGGAACGACGGGTCGGAACGTCCACGGGACAGTCCGCCGAGCGTCGCACCGAGGCTCACCGGCCACGACGGGCGCCAGTCGCGCACGATCGGATCGAGGTCGGTCACGGTCAGCGGTCGGAGGAGAATCGCACCGCGGTGTCGACGAGCACGACACCGGGCCAGACGCGTGCGCCGCGGACGAGCTCGTTGCCGGCGCCGATGACGGCGCGGTCACCGACGACCACGCCGTCGAGATGGGCGCCGGAACCGACCACGGCACCGGAGCCGATCACCGAGTCGCGGACGAACGCGTCGGCAGCCACGGCCGCTCCGTCGAAGACCGCCGAGCCCTCGACCACCGCCCCGGAGCCGACGGTCGCGCCCGCACCCACGAAGGTGCCCCCGCGCAGCACGGCGTCGGGTTCCACCTCGGCACCCGGCATGACCAGGAACTCCCCGACCGGTCCGGGCAGTGCCGGGCTCGGCGCCCGACCCATGACGAGGTCGCGCGACCCTTGCACGAACGCCAAGGGGGTGCCCAGGTCGAGCCAGTAGCCGTCATCGACGAACCCGGTGACGACGGCCCTGGCTGCGAGCAGCCCGGGGAACGTCTCGCGCTCGACCGACACGGGTCGACCCGACGGGATCGCGTCGATCACCGAGCGGCGGAAGACGTAGCAACCGGCGTTGATCTGGTCGGTGACGATCTCCTCGGGCGTGGTCGGCTTCTCGAGGAACTGCAGCACCCGGCCGTCGGTGTCGGTCGGCACGAGGCCGTACGCGCGCGGGTCGTCGACGCGGGTGAGGTAGAGCGACACGTCGGCGTCGTCGTCGCGCCAGTGCTGCACCTGGGCCGCGATGTCGTGCCCGGACAGGATGTCGCCGTTGAACACGAGCACCGGGTCGTCGGGACCGCTCTGCAGGTAGGGCGTCACGTGCTTGATGGCGCCGCCCGTGCCGAGCGGCACGTCCTCGGTCGCGTACACCAGCTCGACGCCGAAGCGGGATCCGTCACCGAAGTAGTCGGTGAAGACCTCGGGCTTGTACGACGTCCCGAGGACGACGCGGGTGACGCCGGCCTCGCGGGCACGGGCGATCTGATGCTCGGTGCAGGGAACGCCGGCCACGGGCAGCATCGGTTTCGGCGTGTGAACCGTGAGGGGTCGCAGGCGGGTGCCCTGGCCGCCGACGAGGAGGACTGCTTCCACGCGGTCACTGTCCCACAGGTGCATGGACGCCTCGGGTCGGCCGTATGGTCGAGAGGTGACGCCCACGACGATCCCCGACGCCCTGCGCGACGCGCTCGCACGTGATGGCGCCCGACCCTTCCTCACCTGGCTCGGCGTCGACGGCGCGCGCGTCGAGCTGTCGGTCCGCACCTTCGAGAACAACGTCGCCAAGGCCGCGAACCTGCTGCAGGACGACGCGTCGGTGAGCAGCGGTTCGCGTGCCGTGCTGCGGCTCGCGCCGCACTGGCAGACGGCTGTGTGGCTGGCCGCGTGCGCGGTCACGTCGACGACTGCCTGGCTCTACGGCGACGAGTCAGACCCGCGGGTGGTCCTCGCCGTCGTCGGCCCGGACGTCACCGCGGCGGGCCCGGCGCCCCTCACCCTCGCCACGTCGCTGCACCCGTTGGGCATGCCGTTCACGACGCCCCTGCCGGTCGGCGTGCTCGACGCAGCGATGGAGGTGCGGTCGCACGGCGACCGGTTCACGGCGTACGAGCCGCCTCACGGAGGCACACCGTGGCTCGTCGACGGTGACTGGGAATCGACCCACCAGCGGGCACTCGAGTCGGCTGAGGCCACAGCACGAGGCCTGGGTCTGCGCGACCGCGGTCGGCTGCTCGTGCGCTCGACGGGGACGCGCACGTCGTACGAGTTCGTGCTCGCCGCGCTCGCGCTCCCGCTGGCGATCGACGCGAGCGTCGTGCTGGTCACCGACGCGACTGCCGACGTCGACGAGCTGGCCGAGCGGGAGCGCTGCGACGCGGTGCACGAGGTCTGAGCGAGCCCTGCGGGTCGGCGTCAGCGGTGGCCGGTGATGCGCACCCACGTGCGCCCGTCGACCACGCCGGTCCCGCGAAGCCCGGCCCGGATCTGGGCGTACTTCACCCGCAGGGCCGTCGACGCGCTGAACCGGCCGAGCCCGCGGGAGAAGCCGAGGTGGCGCTGGATCTCGGCGACCGGGGCACCGACGGCGCCGCGTCCGAACGGCCTTGCCCGGGTACTTGACCGCGACGGGCACCACCTTCGTGCCGCTGGTCGGTGGCGGGGTCACGACCGGGCGCGGCGCGGGGACGAGCGCGGCCGCGGTGCCGGTCGCCGTGTCGGTGACGCCGTTGATCCACGTGCTCGGGAGCGACAGCCGGGCGCGCAGCTGCTCGCCGGTGATCGTCGCGGCCGCGCCGGACGCCGAGTAGGCGATGGCGTAGCGCACGCCTCCGCCGACGGTGCGCGAGCGGAGGTCGAGGCGTGCGACGTTGGCGAGCCCGAACGCTGCCGCGACCTGCGCCTGGGTCCGCACGCGCGGGATCCAGGAGGACCAGGGAACGGACGCCGCCATGCTCCAGTGGTCGTCGACGGACTGCGCGTAGGTGAGCGTCCCGCCCCAGACGTCCTGCGAGCCCTGGGTGCGTCCGCCGGACGCGGAGAAGTAGAACGCGGTGATCGGCTTGCCGCCGGACACGATGGCGCGGCCGGTGGTCGACGTGGCATTGGTGGCCACCACGGCCGCTCGCCAGAGCGCACCGCCGGCGGAGGACTCCTTCACCCAGCCGAGGAAGGACTGGTCCCAGTACGGCCCGTGCCCGGAGTCGACGTGGCATCGGCAGGTCGACCGGTAGGTGCCCGTGCCGTACCGCGCCAGCGCGTACGAGCGCGCGGCCAGCACCTGGGCCTGCAGTGCGGCAGCCGGCCACGACGACGGCATCTCGCCGAGTCCGAGGAGGTACTCGTCATGGACGCGCAGCGAGTTCACCGCCTCGAAGGACGTCGGGGCAGCGAGCGTCGTCCCGATGTCGACCCAGCCGTAGCGGTAGCGGTGACCCGATGACGCGAGGCTCGCCACGGACGAGGTGAGGTTGAGCACCGTCGCCTTGGTCCCGGCGTGGCCGGGGGAGCGGGTGCCGCCCCAGCGGATCACGACGAACTTGCCGGTGCCCACGATCTTCGTGACGCCGGCGTGGGTGCGGCGCAGGGTGACGACGCCGTTGCCGGACGCGACGCTCCACAGGTCGGCAGACGTCCCGACGACGGGTGCAGAGCCGGTCACGGTGACCTCGATGCCGCCTCCGCCCGCGACCAGCGCCTCGGTGCGGAAGACCGCCGAGGTACGGCGGTGGAGCAGGTTGACGCGCAGGTTCATGGTGTCGGCGACCGGTGCCACGGTGGCGCCCACGTAGTAGTGCTGCACGATCGCGGCGGCGGTGAAGCCGTCCTGCGCCATGCCTCGGGCGCCGTACTGCGACATGCCGACGCCGTGGCCCCATCCCGATCCGGCGAACGAGAACGACGCCGGGACGGCGACCACCGCGGACGCCGAGCCCTGCCCGACGGCAGGCGCGAGCGCCACCGCCGCCAGCAGGCCGACGGTCGCGCGCAGGGCCGTGCGACGAGCCACGGGCACGTGCTCCTCCTCGGTCGCAGTCACAGGGCGCGGGCGGCGTCCGTTGCGGATCCCCCACCTGACCCATCGGGGCCTCCGCCGCCGGACTTGACCCCCGGCGCGGACGGGACTCGCTGAGAAGGTGCTGAAAGCTGCTCCCCGAGGGCTTTCCACGGTCAGGACCACCCTCGGCGCCGACCTAGACTGACGGGGTGAGCGCCCCGGGTCCCGTCACGCAGAGTGACCGCCGTCGCGTGCCCATCGGGCGCGTGGCGCTGGCCGTGGGCAGCGCGCTCACCGTGGTGGCCACCGTGCTCAGCGGTGCCGGCTGGCTCACGCTCACCAAGCTGACGAGCAACATCAGCACGATCGACGTCACGAACGACCTCGGCAGCGCGCGGCCGACCAAGGTGGCGACGGCCGCGCCAGGGAACTACGAGCCGCTCAACATCCTCATCATGGGCACCGACACCCGTACCGGGCAGGGAAGCGGGTTCGGCAGCGCGGCCGACACGTCGAGCGGCAGCGGCCACAGCGACACGGTGATCCTGCTCCACGTCTCCGGCGACCGCACCTGGTCGCTCGGCGTGAGCCTCCCCCGCGACTCGTGGGTCACCCGGCCCGAGTGCGGTGCCAACAGCGCCGGTCGCACCATCACCGGCAAGTTCAACGCGGCGTTCGCGGTCGGTGGTCCGGGCTGCACCATCAAGGCCGTCGAGGCGCTGACCAACGTGCGCATCGACCACTTCGTGGTGGTCGACTTCAGCGGTTTCAAGGCGGTCGTCGACTCCCTCGGCGGGGTCCCCATCTGCCTGGTGCACCCGATCAACGACATCAAGAGCCACTTCAACATGACCGCGGGCACCCACGTCCTCAACGGCGACCAGGCACTCGCGTTCGCCCGGTTGCGGCACAACATCGGCGACGGCAGCGACACGTCGCGCATCGACCGCCAGCAGGTGTTCATGTCGTCGGTCGTGCGCACGGCGACCAGCGCCGGCGTCCTCACCGACCCGCTCAAGCTCTACGACGTCCTCGACTCCGTGACCAAGTCGCTCACCGTCGACAAGGCCCTCGGCAGCGTCGACGCACTGAAGTCGCTCGCGCTCTCGCTGCAGGGTCTCTCGCCCCGCGCCATCAAGTTCATGACCGTGCCGTGGGTGCCCCGCGGCGACGGCGAGAACGTGGTGTGGGAGGCAAGCAAGGCCGACAAGATCTGGCAGGCGTTCCGCGACGACACGCCCTACCCCGCGAAGACGAGCACCCCCACCGGACAGAAGGCGCTGACCGTGGCGCCCAACCAGATCCGGGTCAAGGTGCTCAACGGCAGCGGGGTCAGCGGGCGCGCGCGCCAGGTGGCCGACCAGCTGGCCAAGATGGGGTTCGTCATCACCGGCATCGGCAGCGCACCGACGTCGCACGTCGCGGTCACCACCGTGTCGGCCGACCCGTCGCGCTCGGAGTCCGCCCGCACGCTGGGCTACGCCGCCCGGACGAGCGCCGTCAACAGCGCGGCCAGTGGTCGCACGCTGGTGCTGGTCATCGGCACGGACTGGGCAGGAGTGCGCACCGTGAGCGTCCCGACGAGCAGCGGGACGAGCTCACCGGTGAAGTCCGCCGACCAGACGACGTGCGTGGGCTGATCCGCGCTCGCGGCACGGCGGATGGTCGGCTATCGACTGACCGGATCGACCACAGCCAAGATCGGCCCTCCCCCCACCGGCGCGCGGCATCGCTCGGTAGAGTCCGACCGCACCGGCACTCAGGAGGTCGTCATGGCTCTCGACAAGGTCGTCGCCTCACCGCATGACGCGGTGTCCGACATCCCCGACGGCGCGACGCTGGCCGTCGGCGGTTTCGGACTCTGCGGAATCCCGTCGGTCCTCATCGGAGCTCTGCTCGACCGCGGCGTGCGCGGGCTGTCGGTGGTGAGCAACAACTGCGGGGTCGACGACTGGGGGCTCGGCTTCCTGCTGGCGGAGAAGCGCATCGCCCGGATGACGTCGTCCTACGTCGGCGAGAACAAGGAGTTCGAGCGGCAGTTCCTCCACGGCGAGCTCGAGGTCGAGCTCATCCCGCAGGGGACGCTCGCCGAGCGGCTGCGGGCCGGCGGCGCCGGCATCCCGGCGTTCTACACGCCGGCCGGCGTCGGCACCCAGGTGGCCGAGGGCGGCATGCCCTGGCGCTACGCCGCCGACGGCTCGATCGCGCTGCCCTCGCCGCCGAAGGAGACCCGCGAGTTCGACGGGCGCGAGTACGTCCTCGAGCGCGGCATCGTCACGGACTTCGCGCTCGTGCGCGCGAGCGTCGGCGACCGCCACGGCAACCTCGTGTTCGACAAGTCCACCCGGAACTTCAACCCGCTGGTGGCCTCGGCAGGTCGCATCACGATCGCTGAGGTCGAGACGCTCGTGGAGCCGGGTCAGATCAAGGCCGACCAGGTGCACACGCCCGGCGTGTTCGTGCAGCGCGTCGTCCCCCTGTCGCCGGAGCAGGCCGCCGAGAAGCGCATCGAGCGCCGCACCGTGTCGAAGGAGTCCTGAGATGGCACTCACCAGGGACGAGCTCGCGGCCCGCGTCGCCCAGGAGCTGCACGACGGCGAGTACGTCAACCTCGGCATCGGACTGCCGACGCTCGTGCCGAACTACCTGCCGAGCGACGTGACGGTGGTGCTGCAGAGCGAGAACGGGATCCTCGGCACCGGTCCGTACCCCACCGAGGTCGCGGTCGACCCTGACCTCATCAACGCGGGCAAGGAGACCGTCACGGTGCTGCCCGGTGCGTCGTTCTTCGACTCCGCGACGTCGTTCGGGATGATCCGCGGCGGGCACATCGACATCGCGATCCTCGGGGCCATGCAGGTCAGCCGCACGGGCGACATCGCGAACTGGATGATCCCCGGGAAGATGGTCAAGGGCATGGGCGGCGCGATGGACCTCGTCCACGGTGCCAAGCGGGTGATCGTGATGATGGAGCACGTGGCCAAGGACGGCAGCCACAAGATCGTCGAGCAGTGCTCCCTCCCGCTCACGGGCAAGGGCGTCGTCGACCGCATCATCACCGACCTCGCGGTCATCGACGTCACCGCCGAGGGGCTCGTCCTGCGCGAGACCGCGCCCGGCGTGAGTGCGGACGACGTCGTCGCGGCGACCGGCGCGCCGCTCGCGCTCGGCCTGGCCTGAGGGCCAGGTATCCTCACGCGGTGACTACGGACCGGGGGACGCCTCGCCGCGGCGTGCGCGCCCTCGGACTGGCCGTGCCGGCCGTCATGCTCGTGGCAGGGCTGTCGTCCGTCGCGGCGAGCCCCTCGGTGGCCCCCGCGGCAGCACCGCTGGCGACCGCTCCGCTGCCTTACACCTTCCCGGTCACCGGGTGGACCCTGCGCGTCATCCCGACGGGCTCGCGGCCCTACCAGTCCAGCGCCGTCCCGTCGCTCGTCGACACGAAGCCCCACGACGCCGCGGGCGTGCGCAAGTTCGTGCAGAACGGACGCACGTACGACCATCCCGAGGGCCAGGCGGCGCTCGGCATGACGATGCTCGACGGCTACCGGCTCACCCACCGCGCGCGCTACCTCGCCATCGCGCTCGCGAACGCCAAGCGGCTCATCGCCACGCGCGTGACGGACACGAGTGTGGTGACCGACGGCGCCTGGTTCTTCCCGTACCGGTTCTCCTTCGCGCTGCACCGCAACGCGCGGCAGACACTCGTGGCGCCGTGGTACTCCGGAATGGCCCAGGGCCAGGCACTCTCGCTCTTCACGCGCCTCGCCGACGCCACAGGCGACAGCTACTGGCGAAAGGCCGCTGACCACACGTTCGCGTCGTTCCTCGTCCCGCGACGAGCGGGTCGGCCGTGGGTGGTCGAGAAGCTCGCCGACGGGCACGTGTGGCTCGAGGAGTACGCCACCACGTCACTGCGCCCCGGGTCCGACTTCACGTTCAACGGTCACAACTTCGCGGCCGAGGGCCTGTACGACTACGCACTGCTCTCCGGAGACGCCCGGGCGGCGACCCTGCTCGACGGTGCGCTGACGTCGTCGCTGGCCGAGGTCCCCAAGCTGCGCCAGCTCGGCTGGCTCAGCCACTACTGCTTCGCGCACCCGTCGATCGTGAGCAGCGGCTACCACCGCATCCACGCGTCGCAGATGCTGTGGTTCCACCAGTTCACGGGAGACCCCCGCTTCGCCGCCTGGGCCGACCTGCTGCTCGCCGACTACCCGACGTCCGCCGTACGCGGCACCGTGCGGCTCGGTCGCGGGACCCACCTCGGCTACCGCTTCAGCGCCACGGGTGCGCTGCTCGGCTCGGTGCGCATCGTTCTGCCACGCGCGTCGTCGGCGCCGGTCGTCGCGCGCAAGCGGTTCCGCTCCCGCGGGATCTGGTACCTCGTGAGCGCGGGCAGCCTGCGCGGCACCTGGGTGCACGAGAGCGTCCCGACGCAGTACCTCGCCGGGGCACTCGTGCTCGTGGCCTACCGGCTGCCGCGCACGATCACGCTCGCGGCGGGCTCGCGGACGCCGGCGGTCAACCCCGCCGGCACGACGACGCGCTACCTCACGACGACCGACGCCGTCACCTACCTGGTCAACGCGCGCGGCATCGTGAACGGCGTCCCGCGCCTCCGGCTCGCGACCGGTCCGCTGGCCGGTTGGTGGGTGACGGTGGCCGGCGCCCACCTCGACGGTCCGCCGATCGTGCCGACGCCCACACCGACACCCACGCCCACGCCGACGCCGACCGGGTGACGACGTCACCGACGCGGTCGGTCAGCACGGTCCCGCGCGCGACCGATCTCGACAGGCGTGCACTTGTGGACGACACGCCGAAGCGGTCCGCCTGTGGATATCAAAATCGGGAAAGTCGTTGGTAATACTGCGATATCGGGGTTGACACGGCATCCGCCGTCCGTCATGATTGGCACATGTGTTCGACAGTTGACCAGACCCGTGGCGCCGCTCGCGGACCACGTCTGGGCACCCTGATCGCGCACACCCGCGAGCTCACCGACGCCATCACCGCCGACCTGACCGACCCCGACGCACCCGCCGACCTCGCCGCCCTGCACGTCGACGCCGTCACCGCGCAGCTGCGCGACCTGCTCACCGTGGCCGACCAGGCCCGCGCCGCGGCCGCGGTGCTGACCGGTGTCGTGGATCGTGCCGTGTCGGGGCGGGAACTGATCGACGGGACCTACGCATCGACCAAGCGGTTCCTCGAGGTCGAGGCGGGACTCGTCGTCGCGGTCGGCGACCGCGTTGGCCGCCCGGGCGCGCGACCTACGCGACGCCGCCGACCACGGCGACCCTCGGCTGCGCTACGGATGGCTCTCCGGTGCGCTCAGCGACGACAAGGTCCGCGAGCTCACCCTCGGCATCCGCGCCGCGGTCAAGCACCACCCCGCCGCCGAACGCGACCGGCTCACCTCCGAAGCCCTCGACCTGCTCCTGCCGCTGGCCCGCACCCACACCGTCGCGCAGCTCAAGCAGGCGACTCGCCCGGCTGCGGTTCGTGCTGGACCCCGACGGGGTCCGTCAGGCCGAGCTCGACGCCTACACCGAGCAGTCGTTGACCTGCGTCCCGGTCGGACACCTCGTGCGGCTGCAGGCCTTCCTCGACCCCGAAGCCGCCGCCGCGGTCATGACCGTGCTCGACCCAGCAGGTCGACGGGTGGCGCGCCGCCGGCGACCTCGCCGCCGAGGACCGCCTCCCCGACGGGGTCGACCCCGACTCCGCCGAAGGCCGACGCCACCAGCGCGCCAGGAACGGCCACCTGCTCGCGCTCGCCCTGGGTGAGGTGATGACCGGGCTGATGGGCCGATCCGAGGTCGGGATGCACCACGGCATCCGCCCGCACACCGTGCTGACGTCGACGCCCGCGACCTGCTCGCCGGTCTCGGCGGGGAGCTGACCCTGCCCGGCCACGACGAACCGGTCCTCGTCTCGAGCGACGCGGTGCGCCGGATCCTGTGCGACACCGGACTCACCTGTGTGATCACCGGACAGGCTGGTGACGAGAAGGCGATCGAGCCCGGGTCCGGCGACCTGCCCGAGCTGCTCCGCTCCAGGGCGGTCGACGTGCTCTACGTCGGACGCGAGGAGCGCACCGCCCCACCACGACTGCGCCGCGCGCTGGAGGCCCGCGACCGGCACTGCCAGGCACCGGGCTGCGGGCGACACCCGAGACGGTGCAACGCCCACCACGTCCAGCACTGGGAACACGGCGGCCACACCACGATCGCCAACTGCCTGCTCCTGTGTGAACGCCACCACCGCGCCCTGCACGCCGGACAGCTCACCATCACCCGCGACCCCAGCAAGACGACCGACCGAGACCGGGTACTTCCGCGTCCACCCACCCGAACAACCACCCACGCACTGACGGCGAAATTTCGCACCTCGGCTCGCGGCGCGGGGCGGTCCCCTGGCCGATGGTCTGCGTGCTCTTAGAGCAACCCGCTCAGCAACGGGGGCAGGTAGCCCAGAGAGCCATACGCCAACAGGCCCGCAGCGCATGCAACCACGAGGGCCACGATCAACCGTTCTGGGGTGCTTCGCACGCCTCGGGCGAGCCACCAGACCAGAAGGCCGACCAGGAACGGGCAGATGAGGAACGTTGCGAGCAGCACCGTCTCGAATGCACCGGACGGCTTCACCGGTACCCAGTGGTCCGTCCTCGCGGCGATGAGCGGGCCGATGAGACAGGCCCACGCGACCGGCACCAGGAGCAGGACCACCACCCAGGCGACGACGGTCGAGGCACGCGATCTCTCGGGCGTGGTCACGTCCTGCGCCGTGGGTTCCGCGCTGCGAGGTACGTCGCTCGGGATCGCCCGCAGCCGGCGCTCCGCGAGCGCGTGGCCGACGACACCGACCGCGATCACGATGACCAGACACCACTCCAACGCGCCGGGCCAGGACAGCAGGTAGTACCGGGCCACGGGCGACAACGGGACGGCGATCAGCAGCGCGATCACCCACGTGAGATCGGCAGCCCGGCGGGTCGCACGCCAGCGCCGTTCGCTCGCCTCCGCAGAACCGGCGTGGATCGCCGTCTCACTCCCCGTCACGTCTCCAAGAATGCACGACGGGTCGAGATCCGGTGCCAATTTCGGCGTAGGACCGAGGACGCACGGCACCTGGACGCATGCACGGGCCGGGGTGACACCGGCTGTTGCTCCCGGCCCACGAACGCGGTTCGAGCCGACGCCGGGTCATCGCCGCTGTCGGTCCTGCCGCTACGGTCGTGGCATGACTCGGTTCCTGGTCCTGTACCGCCAACCCACGGATGTGGACGCGTTCGAGCGCCACTACATGGGGGTCCACATCCCCTTGGCGAAGCAGCTGCCGGGCCTCCGTCGTTATGCGATCAGTCGATCCAGCGTCGTGGTCCGCGGTGGCGAGCAGTACTACCTCGTGGCCGAGCTCGACTGGGACGACATGGGGTCTCTTCAGCGAGACTTCGCCTCCGACCTCGGCAGGGCGACGGCCAAGGACATGGCGAACCTCGAAGCCCTGAGCCCCGGCGTCCAGAGCATGATCCTCGAGCTGGAAGACGTGTAGCGGTCCACCCTGACGGCACCTCGGCCCCGAAACCGATGGCGGGCAGCGTACGGGCGCGAACGGTAGGTCGTCTCTGCTTCCCCGTATGTCCAGCGAACGTCACGACCTTCGCGGATCGTGAGCGCCCACCAGTTCAGCGCATTCGAGGCGAACATCCCCGGGCGCAGGACCGTCAGCTCGACGCCCGAGGCCGCAAGCAGGGTCTCGATCTCATCGAACATCGTCGCCATCGGGTTCGGCTGTTGGAAGAATGGATGCGGCGTCCGGAACGGCGCCGACAAGAAGACGACACGCTGCACCCTGGCAAGACGCTCAACGACCGCAGCAACAGTCTCGGGCGGAGCGGTCCACACCAGGAAGACGGCGCCGACGCCATCAAGAGCAGCATCGAGAGACTCGGGTGCGGTGAGGTCGCCGACCACGCCGTCGACGCCGGCAGGCAGTTCCGTCGTCGCTTCCATCCGGTGGGTCAGCGCTCGAACCGGCGAGCCTGCCTCCACCAGCAGGTCGACGACAGCGCTGCCGACTCGGCCCGTGGCCCCCATGACGAGGACTGGCGCGTCCGTCGGTCCCGATGTGACAGCAAGGCCGGATTCCTCCACCGAGACATCATGTCCGAAGAATGGCCCAGACGATCCGCGCAATATGCCGACAGGAGATGCGATGTCCCTCGTCCGCGTCCACAACTTCTCGGTGTCCCTCGACGGCTTCGGCACCGGCGAGGGCCAGCGACTCGACGCTCCGTTCGGTCACGCCGGCTCACGGCTCCTGGAGTGGGCTTTCGAGACGCGGACCTTCCGCGAGATGGGCCTGCACGGCGAAACGCAGGGATCCTCAGGGGTCGACGACGCGTTCGCCAGCAGGTGGAAACCGGGGATCGGCGTGGAGATCATGGGCCGCAACAAGTTCGGCCCTCAACGCGGCCCCTGGGAGGACGACGGATGGAAGGGGTGGTGGGGCGAGAACCCTGTCTTCCACACCCCGGTGGTCGTACTGACGCACCATCCCCGGCCGGTGCTCGAGATGGAGGGTGGGACGACGTTCCATTTCGTGGACGCCGACCCCGTCTCCGCGCTCGCGCAGGCCCGCGCCCTTGCCGGTGACCTCGACGTCCGGATCGGTGGCGGCGTCAGCACTATTCGACAGTTCCTCGAGGCCGATCTGATCGACCAGATGCATATCGTCCTGGTGCCGATCGTCCTGGGTCGGGGCGAACGGCTCTGGAACGGGCTCGAAGGGCTCGAACAACGCTTCGAGGTCGAAGCGACACCCTCCCCGCTCGGAGTTCTCCACCTGATCTTCACGCGTCGCGCCGCCCGGTAGGCCGACTGCTGCACGCGATCACGCGTGGACGGCGTCAGGTGAAGGCGAGTCAGCGCAGCAGGTGCTCGTGGAGCAGACGCGCGGAGGTCGATCCGTCGTGCACGTGCTCGACGAACGCGCGTCCCGCGCGTGCCCGCTCCCGTGCGCCGTCGCGGTCGGCGAGGACTCCGCGCACGACGTCGGTCAGCGTGTCCGGCGTCGCGTCGAGCACCGGCACGTCAGCGCCGACGCGGGCGCGCACGGACGCGTCGACGTTGCCGATGACGACGCGTCCGAGCGACATCGCCTCGCACGCGAGGACGCCGTAGCTGCCGAGCAGCAGCTGGTCGATGACGATGTCTGCGTCGGCGAGCAGGGCGCCGAAGCGATCCGGCGACACGCCCTCGATGCGGCGGTAGTCGACCAGGCCGGCCGCGAGCAGGGGTGCGAGCGCGGCCTCGATCTCGGCCGTGCCCTTGAGCGCGGTGTTGGACGGCGCGTGCACCACGACCGGCACCTCGCGGGTGAGCGGCGGCTCCCCCGGAGCGAACGCCTCGAGGTCGATCACCAGCGGCAGCCACACCGCGCCGGGCACGTAGTCGAGCAGGTCGGGCGTCGACACGAAGGTCGGTCCGTCGAACGCCGCGACCACGGGTGCCAGATCGTCGTACTTGCGCTGCAGGCGCGCGGTCAGCTCGTCGGAGGCGTCGCGGAACGGCGACCACGCGGTGGGCAGCGGCGTGCCGACGCGGGTCGCGGATCTCCGAGCCGTGGAACACCAGGCCGACTCGCAGGCCGGCGCGCTCGAACACCTCGGCGTCACCGGCGAAGGTGCGACCGTTGAGGGTGCCGGCGACGGGCCGACCGGCCTCGAGCAGGACGTGCGTCCACTCGGCGATGACGTGCTCGTGGAAGGCCAGCTGCCAGGTCGCGTCGTGGTGGAAGGTCTGCTTGTCGACGCCGACGTCGCACGGGAAGTCGAGGCGCCCGTTGGTCACAGCGACCACCTCGGTGCGCAGGCCGGGCACCTCGCGCTCGAGGGCCTTGGCCCACGCCCACGCCTGACCGGCGGAGTTCGCCGGACCGAAACCGACGACCGGCCCGCCGTCGGGACGCGCGCGCACCTGCTCGGGCAGCACGACGAAGGGGGCGTCGATCGGCACGCTCAGCTCGCGACCGAGCAGCCGCGAGTAGACGTCGAGGAGCGCCGGCTCCTGCCCCTGCCACGAGGCGATGTCGCGCTCGCGCTGGGAGTGCACGGATGCCACGTAGCGATCGTGGTCGGCGAGCACCCGGCGCAACGTCGCCGCGAGGTCGACGGCGTCGCCCGTGCGGAACGAACCGCCCACGCCGTTGTCGGTGACGAACTGCGCGAGGGCCTTGGCGTCGGACACGACGAGCGGTAGCCCCGCCTGGAGGTACTCGAACAGCTTGTTGGGGAGCGCCATGTCGTGGTTGGGGATGCCACCAGGCAGCGGGTGGACGCCGACGTCGGCGGTGCGCAGGAACGCGGTGACCTGGTCGGGGCCGACCGGCTCGAGGAGGTGCACGCGGTCACGCACACCGAGCCGCTCGGCCTCGCCCACGAGGGCGTCGACGACACGGCCCTTCGTGCTGGGCACGGCCACGATGGCGAGGTGGACGTCGGGCAGCTCGGGGAGCGCACGCACCACGACGTCGATCCCGCGCGCCGGCGTGACGCCGCCGCTGTAGACCGCGAGCGGCACGTCGGTCGGCAGCCCCACCGCACTGCGGATGTCAGGTCCGTCCAAGGGCTCGCTCGACGACGCGGGCGCGTTGTAGACGACCGTCGGCAGCTCGGTGAGACGGTGCCGGCGCTGGAGCTCCTCGGCGATGAACGGCGACACCGTGATGACCGCGGCTGCATCGCGTGCGTACTCGCGCTCGGCCTCGGCGTACGCCGCGATGACGCGCGGGGTCTTGCCGCCGTATGTCGCCATGCCCGGCACGAACTCGTGCGCGTCGTAGACCCATGGAACACGTCGTCCCTGTGCCGCTGCGCGACGCGCGGCGAGCGACGCGACGTTGACCATGTGGAAGTCGTGCGCGTGGATGACGTCGGGCGCGAGCAGGTCGAGCACCGGGCCGAACGCGAGCTCGTAGTCGCGCAGCTCGGGTGTCACCGCGCGCCAGCTCGCCCACAGCCCGGTGCGCGACCACATGCGGTCGTTGGCCTTCCACGCCGTGGAGACGACGCGGTCGAGCTCGCGCTGCGCCTTCGACCTCGCGCGCACCAGGAACCGGCGGGGCGCAGCGTGCCGCGCGTGACCGACGAGTCGATCGCCTCGCGTTCGCGGGCCAGCAGCTCGACCTGCGCGGTGGTGGTTCCCTCGTCGTCGGACCAGCCCGCGAGTACGACACGCCGCTGGCGCCGGCGGGCTCGGTTGCGACGGCGGGCGTCGCGCAGCCGGTGCTCGACCGGCACCCGCAGGATGCGGACGTCGCCCAGGGTCGTCTCGGTGCGCACGCCGTCGGGCGCCAGACCGACGATCGTGACGTCGAGCCCGGCTCGCGCCAGCGTCGTTGCAGACTTCAGGACGCGGTTGTCGGTGCTGACGTTGTTGCCGACGATCATCGCGACGCGTGGTCGCGACACGTCGTCCTGCGTGTCGTCGGCCACGTCGACCGGCATGGTCAGGCGGTGCCGAGCACCCGACGGTCGACGCCCGGAGAACAGCGCCGGCGTCGGTGACGCGCCGTCCGTCGACGAGCACGCTTCACGCCGGGCAGGTCGGCGTCGCCGACACGGCGCGGTAGTCGGCGTGGTCGGCCTGCACGACGCGGCGTCGACGGCGCTCACCGAGGTGGTAGGGCTGTCCAGCCGTAGCCGGCGAGCTCGTCGTCGGTGTACATCGGGTCGTGGACCAGCACGTGTCGCGCCGCGGGCGCGCAGCGCCTCGACCGTCGGGAACACCCCGGAGAACGCCGTCTCCTTCACGCCGCCGCGGTAGGCCGCACCGAGCACCGCGACGCGGCGCTCCGGCAAGGTCGCCGTAGGCACCCTCGAGCACGCCGACGGCGTAGGACGGCATCTCGGCGTTGGCCTCGCGGGCCGCGCGCACGACCGTGGCCGCGGGGTCGTTCCAGAGGTACATCCGCGGGTAGATCGGGATGCAGTGGCCGCCGACGGCGATGCCCGGCATGTGGATGTGGCTGAACGGCTGCGAGTTGCTCGCGGCGATCACCTGGTAGACGTCGATGCCGTTGTCGGCGGCGAACCGCGCGAACTGGTTGGCGAGGCCGATGTTGACGTCGCGGTAGGTGGTCTCGGCGAGCTTGGCCAGCTCGGACGCCTCGGCGCTGCCGAGGTCCCACACGCCGTTGGGGCGGTCGAGGTCGGGGCGCTCGTCGAACTCGAGCACCGCCTCGTAGAACGCGACGCCGCGCTTGGCGCTCTCGTCGTCGACGCCACCGACCAGCTTCGGGTACCTGCGCAGGTCGGCGAACACGCGTCCGGTGAAGACCCGCTCGGGCGAGAAGACGAGGAAGAAGTCGCTGCCCGCGGTGAGGCCCGAGCCCTCCTCGAGCATGGGGACGGAAGCGTGAGCGGGTGGTGCCGACCGGCAGCGTGGTCTCGTACGACACGAGGGTGCCCGGCGTGAGCCCGCGCGCGATGTCGCGGGTGGCGGCAGTCCATCCAGCCGAAGTCCGGGCACGCCCGTCGGCGTCGACGAACAGCGGTACGACGACGACCACGGCGTCGCTCTCGGCGACCGCGGCCGCCGTGTCGGTCGTCGCGGTCAGCAGACCGCGCGCGACGACGTCGGCGAGCTTCTCGGCCAGGTGCGCCTCGCCCGGGAACGGCTCGATGCCGGCGTTGACCAGGTCGACGGTGGCGGCGTTCACGTCGGCGCCCACGACCTGGTGTCCCCGGGCGGCGAACTGGACGGCGAGCGGCAGTCCGATCTTGCCCAGGGCGACGACGGTGATCTTCACGCGGGGACCTTCGAGGGTTCGGCGACGGGTGCAGTCGAGGATACCGGTTGGAGGGCCTTCGGCCGACGATCGCGGGAGGGGTGCCGCACGGCTGCGTGACGCGCCTCACGCCGCTGACCGGTAGATATGGTGACGCCGTGAGGATCTTGAGCATCGTCGGGGCGCGACCGCAGTTCGTGAAGCTGGCCCCCATCGCCGCCGCCTTCGCCGAGCGCGGCGACATCGAGCACGTCATCGTGCACACCGGCCAGCACTATGACGAGCGCATGTCCGACGTCTTCTTCGCCGACCTGCGCATCCCGGATCCGGACGTCCACCTCGGAGTCGGCTCGGGGAGCCACGGCGTGCAGACCGGCGCCATGCTCGCGGCGCTCGACGGCGTGCTCGACGCCCAGCGCCCCGACTGGGTGCTCGTCTACGGCGACACCAACTCGACCCTCGCGGGGGCGGTTGCCGCCGTCAAGCTGCACCTGCCCGTCGCGCACCTCGAGGCCGGGCTGCGCTCGTTCAACCGGCGGATGCCCGAGGAGCACAACAGGGTGCTCACCGACCACGCTGCCGACCTGCTGCTCGCTCCGACCGCGGTCGCGGTCGGGCACCTCGGTGACGAGGGGCTCGCGGACCGCACCGTGCTCGTCGGTGACGTCATGACCGACGTCTGCTTCCGGGTGCGTGACGCCGTGCTCACCGACCCGCCCCCGCTGCCCGACGGCGTGTCCGCCGACGAGGGCTACCTCGTGAGCACCATCCACCGCGCCGAGAACACCGACGACCCGGACCTCCTGCGCGCGATCGTCGACGCGCTCGCGTCGCTGCCGCTGCCCGTGCTGCTGCTCGCCCACCCGCGTCTCGTCGCCCGTTGCGCGGAGTTCGGCATCCCGCTCGATCGTCCGGGTCTGGTCAGCACCTCGCCGCTCCCCTACCCCGACATGGTGGCCGCGGTCGTGCGCTCGCGTGGCGTCGTGACCGACTCCGGCGGGTTGCAGAAGGAGGCCTACCTGCTCGGTGTGCCGTGCACCACGCTGCGGACCGAGACCGAGTGGGTCGAGACGCTGGTCGACGGGTGGAACATCCTGGACGCCGACCTCTCCCGCGTCCACGACGTCGCGGTCCGCCCAGCACCCACCGGCGCGCAGGCGCAGCCGTACGGCGACGGGCACGCTGCCGAGCTGGTCGCACGGGTGCTCGTCGAGAGGGCCGTTTCCGCGTGACCGACGAGAACTCCACCGAGCCTGGCGTCCCGCGCCGCCGTCGCATCGTGATGATCACCGAGAACCGGATCGACGGCGACTCGCGGGTGCAGAAGACAGCGATGGCCACCGCTGCGGCAGGTTTCGACGTCGTCCTCGTCGGCCCGTCCCCGGACCGTGAACGGCACGAGCACGACCTCCACGGTGCCCGCGTCATCCTCGTGCCGCAGCCGCGCGGTGCGAGCGCCGACTTCAACAACCGGCCGGGGCGCAGCCTGCGCTGGCCCCTCGCCTACGCCAGCCACAGCCACAGCCAGGCGAAGGCCGTCCGCATGCGCTCCCGCCGGGCGCTCACCCTGGAGCGAGTCGACGGACCTGCGGATGGCGCAGCGAGGCGGCCGCACGCCGCTCCTGCTGCGCGTCGAGGTCCTGGCGAGCAAGGTGCGCGACAAGGCGGCGTCGCGGTGGCACAAGCTCCGCCTCTCGGAGCTTCAGCGCGCGAGCCTGCACCGCCGGGACGAGCCGTCGGGACTCGACCGCCTGCGCGCGCGCACCCTCGATCCGGCTCGGTGGGCGAGGCAGGTGGCGCGACCTCGACCCGACCATGGTCGACTTCGACGCCTCGCTCTCACCGGTCGTGACCGAGCTGGAGCCGGATCTCGTGCACGCTCACGACTTCCGGATGATCGGGATCGCGGTGCGAGCGGCCGACCGACGCAACGTCTCGGGTCAGTCGTGCTCGGTCGTCTACGACGCCCACGAGTACCTCCCCGGCGTACGCCCGCGCAACCTGAGCTGGCAGCTGGCCAACATCCGGAGCGAGGCCTTCTACATCGGTCGTGCCGACGCCGTCGTGACCGTGTCCGACACCCTCGCGCACATGCTCCAGGACGATCACCGGCTCCCCACGCTGCCGACGGTCGTGCTCAACGCACCGTCCTCGGCCGACACGGTCCACGTCACCGTGCCCGGCGGCGTCCGCGCCGCGTGCGGGCTCGCGGACGCGACGCCGCTCCTCGTCTACATCGGCAGCCCCGCTCCGCAGCGCGGTCTCATGACGGTGGTCGAGGCGCTGGCCGAGCTCGACGGCATGCACGCCGCCCTCGTGCTGCCGCCCGGCACGCCCTACGCCGTACCGCTGGTCGACCGGGCACGCGAGCTCGGCGTCGACGACCGGTTGCACGTGCTGCCCTACGTGCCGCAGGAGGAGGTCGTCTCGTTCATCCGTGGCGCGGACGTGGGCGTGATCCCGCTGCACCACGACCTCAACCACGAGATCTCGTTGATCACGAAGTACTTCGACTACGCGCACGCCGGGTTGCCGGTCGTCGTGAGCGACGTCCGCACGATGGCGACCACGACGAGGGAGCTCGGCAACGGCGAGGTGTTCACCGCCGAGGACACGCACGGGTTCGTCGTCTCGGTGCAGACGGTCCTCGCCGATCCGGGCCGCTACGTCGCCGCGTACACCCCGCAGCTGCTGGAGCAGTGGTCGTGGGAGGCCCAGGAGCGTTCACTCGTCGAGGTCTACGAGAGGGTGCTCGGCGCTCAGGCCTGACGCCGCTACCGGGTGTCGCGCGTGCCGATCGGCGCCGCTGCGAGCATGGCCGCGTACGCCTGCGCCAGTGCCGGCTCCCGCGCTTCCCACGAGTAGGTCTCGGCAAGGCCGACCGGCGGGGTGAAGCCGCCGTCGCGGCGCCCGTCGAGCACCTCGAGCACGGCCTTCGCCAGCGAGTCGATGGATCCATGCTCGAACTCGCGACCGAGGTTGTTCTCGCGGACGAACGCCGTCATGGCACGGCAGTTCGAGACCACCACCGGGATGCCGGCGTGGAGGTACTCGAACAGCTTGTTGGGCAGGGCCATCTCGTGGTTGGGCGCCCCCGGCAGCAGCGGGTGAACGCCGACGTTCGCCGTCGAGAGGTAGCTCACGACCTGCGAGGAGGTCACCGGGGGCACGATGTGCAGGCGGTCCCGCACGCCGAGGCTGTCGGCGAGCTCCTCGAACTCGGGCGCGAACCGGTGGGGGTAGGGCACCGACACGATCACCAGGTGGACGTCGGGCATCAGAGGAAGCGCCCGCACGAGGTCGGGAACGCGTCGGGCGTGGCTGATCGAGCCGCTGTAGACCATCACCGGCGTGGCGGCGTCGAGACCGGCGACCTCGCGCAGCGTGCGCTCGGCCGGCTCGGCCATCAGCACCGACGGAGTGTTGAGGACGACGAGCGGTCGGTCGACCAGCGACCACCGCTGCTGGATCGTGTCGGCGATCTCCTCGGACACCGTGATGACGAGGTCGGACTGCGGGGCGAACTCGGCCTCGACCCCGAGCCAGGACGCATGGATGTCCTGGGTCCAGTCGATGTCGGGCAGGCCCGCCCAGTTCTCGTGGGCGTCGTAGACCAGGCGGACGTCCTTGCCCTGGGCGAGCAGGCGCTCGTGCGCGAGCCCGGAGGCGACCAGTCCGTCGAGGTCGTGGCAGTGGATGACGTCGGGGTCGAGCGACTCGATGACCGGCCAGTAGACCTTGTCCATCTCGAGCGGGAACCACATCGTCTCGCGCCACCCCGGCCACGGAGCGCGGTAGGGCAGCTGGTCGATCGGTCGGACCACACCCTTCTCGCGGCGGCGCTGCCGACGGGTCTCGATCCCCTTGAGCCGACGACGTGCCTTCAGGGCAAGGCCGCGACCGCGCAGCACGACCCGGGCGCGCACCGGACGGCCGTCCTCACGAGCCAGCCGCGCCATGCGCGCCGCCTGCGCGTCGAGCTCCTCGGCCTCGCGCACGAGCTTCTTGCTCGGCGGGGGCGGCGGGGGATGCACGCGGGCGACCGCCGGGAGCGGGAGCCGCACGATCTCGACGCCGTCGACCGTCTCCCGATCGGGCGCGCGCTCACTGGCTCGCGCCACGACGGTGACGTCCATGCCCATGCGGTGCAGCGACTGCGCCATCTTCTGCCCGCGGGTGTCGACGACAAGGTCGTTGGGGCACACGAGGACGACCCGGGTGCCGTCGAGCGTCATCGCGGCTCCTCGCAGACCGGCGTACGGTCGACCAGACACGCGGGCCTGCGACTCCCACGTGATGACGTCGCTCAGCCCTGCGACGCGCTCCGCGTCGAGCCCGTGCGGATGCCTGCGGTAGGCCTCGGCGACAGCGTCTGCCAGCTGCTTCACACTCGGGTAGGTGAACGAGCCACCGAGGTCGGCGTCGCGATGAAGTCGGCCAGTCTCGCGGGAGATCGCTCGGACGATCGAGATGCCGGCGCCCGTGTACTCGAACAGCTTGTTGGGCATCGCCGCACGCAGGTTGGCGAACTGCGTGCTGATGGGGATGAGCCCGACGTCGGCGGTACGCAGGTAGTCCAGGATCTGCGAACCGGGCACCGGAGGCCCGAAGTGGAGCCGATCCGCCACGCCCAGCTTCTCGGCCTGCGCGCGCATCGCCCCTTCCATCTGTGCGGGTACGGCAGCGCGACGACACCGAGCCACCACTCCGGAAGGTAGCGAGAGCGGCCACCGCCACGTCGACGCCGCGGGCCTCGTTGATACCGCCGCTGTAGAGCATGAGCGGGACTCCGCTCTCGACCCCCAGAGCCGGTGCGCACGTCGGTCGGGCACGTCTGCGCGATGTCGAGACGCGGGCAGTTCATCACGATCACGGATGCGGGAGTGGCGGAGGCGTCGTTCGACCAGGGCGTCGGCAGGGTCTGCCCGCACCGTTGTCACCGCAGTCGACGTCGCCGATGTACTCGGCCTCGTACTTCTGCATCGCCGCGAGGTAGCGAGGCGTGATGTAGGAGTAGTGCGGCAGCCCGGCCCAGTCCTCGATCGCGTCGAACAAGACCCTAGGCGGATTCGCTCTCCCGGGCACGGCGTCGGCGGTGACGTACGACGACGCCGAGGGCGGGCAGGTCGTGGGCGTGCACGACGTCCGGTGCCAGCTCGTCGAGCATTGGCCCGAGCAACTTCTCGAAGGCATAGAGGTCCGGCGCCTGACGTCGCCAGGATGTGCCGATCGTGATCCGGTTCCGCCAGGACTCCGTCGTGCGGAACAGCTTGCGCGAAAGCCGCTCCTGGAGCAGGTCGAACTCACGTCCCGCCTGCATGCGCAGCACGCCACCCCGAAGGCTCAGACGCTCCAGCACCCGTCGTGCTCGGGTCGGCCAGACGCTCGGCACTCTCGGCGAGGTGCAGCGCGCGACGCCGCCTGGCCACGACCTGACGGCGTCCGCCGTTCGGCCCCAGGATCCGACGGTTGGCGCGGTCGCGCTTGTCCTGCATCGCTGCGCCGAGGTAGAGGCCCGACGTCGGATGCGAGATCCAGCGAACACCGTCGCTATCGACCTCGTCGTGGCCCTCCCGCTGCCTTCCGAGGTGCAGCACGACAACGTCGCCACCGGCACGGGCGAGCGAGCGCGCCACGTTGTGCAGGCGGGTGTCGTGCGTCGACGTTGCCGATGGGGCGGACGATCGCGATGCGCAGTCCGCCCAAGGGCGTCCGCGGGTCGGTCACGCGGTGATCCGGATCGTCGTGGCGGTGACGGCCGACGCGAGCATCGCCTCGGCGACGGCGACCGTCGCGAGACCCTGTCGCATCGTCACGATGTCGGACTCCCGACCGAGGACGGCGTCGCGGAAGGACTCGTGCTCGGTGCGCAGCGGCTCGGGCTTGGCGATGGCGAAGCGGGTGACGTCACCCTCGCTGACACCACGGAACCCCGCGATGGAGTCCCACTCCGTCGCCACGGTTCCGTTGGCGTAGTAGGTGAGGTCGACGGTGAGGGTGTCGGCGACGAGCGCACCGCGCTCGCCGGTGATGATCGTGACCCGCTCCTTCATCGGCGAGAGCCAGTTCACGAGGTGGTTGGCCACCGTGCCGCCCGAGAGCAGGCAGGTCGCCGACACGAGGTCCTCGTGCTCGCGACCGCTGCGGTGCGCGGTCTGCGCCGAGACGGTGGCGTAGGACTGGCCGGTCACCCAGGCGGTGAGGTCGATGTCGTGGGTCGCGAGGTCCTTGACGACGCCGACGTCCGCGATGCGCGCGGGGAACGGGCCCTGTCGTCGCGTGGCGACCTGGTGGACCTCGCCGAGGTCACCGGCGGCGAGCCGACGGCGGGCCTCCTGCAGCGCCGGGTTGTAGCGCTCGATGTGGCCGACCGCGCCGACCAGGCCGGCGTCCTCGAACGCCTGAGCGAGACGGGTCGCCGACTCGACGTCGGGCGCGAGCGGCTTCTCGATCATCGCGTGCACGCCCGCGGCCGCCAGAGCGAGTCCGGCAGCCTCGTGGAACGCGGTGGGGACGGCGACCATGCAGTAGTCGATCCCGAGCCCGATGAGCTCCTCGACGCTGCCGACGACCGGGCGACCGCCCGCGACGCCGTGGACGTCACCCGCCGGGTCTGCCACCGCGACGAGCTCGACACCGTCGAGCGAGCCGAGGACGCGTGCGTGGTGGCGCCCCATCATGCCGAGACCGAGCAGGCCTGCACGCAACGTCATCAGGCACCCGCTGCCGCGAGGGCGTTGACGGTCTCGACGATGGTCTCGAGGTCGGCCTGCGAGAGTGCCGGGTGCACGGGCAGGGACAGCGCCTGCTGCGCGGCGACCTCGGTCTGCTCGAGGTGCAGGCCAGGCGCGAAGTGCTCGAGCGAGGGCAGCCGGTGGTTGGGGATCGGGTAGTAGACGCCCGACCCGACCCCGCGGTTGCCCAGCTCGGCCGCGAACGCGTCACGGTCCTGACCGACGACGCGGATCGTGTACTGGTGCCACACGTGCACCGCCTCGGGGGCGGTCGGCGGGGCCACGACGCCGCGGAGGTTCGCGCTGAGGAACGCGGCGTTGTCCTGACGCTGCTTGGTCCAGCCTGCGAGCTTGGCCAGCTGCGCGCGACCGATCGCGGCGTGGACGTCGGTCATGCGGGCGTTGAAGCCGATGACCTCGTTCTCGTAGCGGCGCTCCATGCCCTGGTTGCGGTAGAGCTTGATGCGACGGGCGAGCTCGGCGTCCTTGCACGACACCATGCCGCCCTCGCCGGACGTCATGTTCTTGGTCGGGTACAGCGAGAACATCGCGAAGTCGCCGAACGTGCCGACGCGCTGGCCGTTCCACTCGGCGCCGTGCGCCTGGGCGGCGTCCTCGTAGATCGCGACACCGTGCTTGTCGGCGATGGCGCGCAGTGCGGTCATGTTCGCCGGGTGGCCGTAGAGGTGCACCGGCTGGATGCCCTTGGTGCGCGGCGTGATCGCGGCCTCGACGGCGGCGGGATCGAGGCAGAAGTAGTCGGGCTCGATGTCGACGAAGACGGGCGTCGCACCCGTCAGGGCGACCGAGTTGGCGGTGGCGGCGAAGGTGAACGACGGCACGATCACCTCGTCGCCCGGGCCGACGCCGGCGGCGAGCAGTCCCAGGTGCGAGCCGGCGGTGCCGCTGTTGACGGCGACGCAGGTCCAGCCTCCGGCGACCTGGTCGGCGAACTCCTGCTCGAACGCGGCGACCTCGGGTCCACCGGCGATCATGCCGGAGCGCAGGACGCGGTCGACCGCCTCGCGCTCCTCGTCACCGATGAGCGGCTTCGCTGCGGGGATCATGCGCTGGCCTCCGTGAGGGTGTCGTCGTTCTCGACATAGCGGTCGCCGGTCTGCGGGCAGACCCACTGACCGTCGTCGGACGTTTCGAGCGGTACGCCGGACTTGCCGACCCATCGGATGCGCCGCGCCGGTACGCCGGCGACGAGCGCGAAGTCAGGGACGTCCTTCACCACGACGGAGCCGGCGGCGACGAGCGCCCAGCGCCCGATGGTCACCGGAGCGACGCAGACGCTGCGCGCTCCGATCGACGCGCCCTGTCGGACCGTGACGCCGACCGGCTCCCAGTCGTGCCCGCTCTTCTGCGAGCCGTCGGGGTTGATCGAACGCGGGTAGTGGTCGTTGGTGAGCACGACGGCCGGGCCGATGAACACGCCGTCCTCGAGCATCGCGGGCTCGTAGACGAGCGCGTAGTTCTGGATCTTGCTGTTCGCGCCGACGTGGACGCCGCTGCCGACGTAGGCGCCTCGTCCGACGACGACGTTCTCGCCGAGGACGGCGTTCTCGCGGACCTGCGCGAGGTGCCAGACCGACGATCCCTCACCGATGACAGCCCGCTCGTCGACGTCGGCGCTCGGCGCGATGCGGGACGACACGGGGCTCCTCGGGGGTCGGGACAGGGCCCCGAGACGGCCCGGGACTCGGGGCAGAAGTCTACCGGCCGGGAGCGGTGCCCCCTGCGCGCGGCGCGTGACCTCCGTCATGCCGCACGTGGCGACGTCCTCGGGTGCTCCGCGGGACGCGGCAGCAGGTGCCCGTCCCCTGGCTATCCTGCTCGACGTGAGCCGCCGTCCCCACCTCCTCTACGTGGCGTGGGGGTATCCGCCCTGTCGTGGTGGTGGCGTCTATCGCGCGCTCGCCACGCCGAACGCGTTCGCGGCAGCGGGCTGGGACGTGACCGTGCTCACCGTCGCCCGCGAGACGTTCACGCGCTACACAGGTGCCGACGAGGCGCTCGAGGCGCTCATCGACCCGCGCATCACTGTTGTGCGCACGCCGTTCCGCTGGGACGCGCTCGAGACCGACGTGCGCGAGTGGTCATGGCTGCGCGCGCACGCACCACGCGTGTGGCGCCGGTACCGCAAGCAGCGCGACCGGCTGCGATCGTTCCCGGAACCGGGATACGCCGGGTGGCGCGACGATCTCGAGGCCGCTGCGAGCCGCGTCCACGCGTCCACACCCGTCGACCTCGTCGTGGCGACGGCCAACCCCGCGACCGCGTGGCTCGCGGCGTGGCACCTGCACCGCACGGCCGGCGTCCCCTATGTCCTGGACCAGCGCGACGGGTGGACGCTCGACGTGTTCAGCGGCGAGCGCATGCACGCGGCGACCAGCCGCATCGGCCGGTGGGAGACGACGCTGCTGGAGTCGGCGCGCGAGGTCTGGTTCGTCAACGAGCCGATCCGTGCGTGGTACGCCGAGCAGTACCCCGAGATCGCCGATCGCCTGCACGTCGTCATGAACGGGTGGGACGCCGACCTCGCGCCGCACCCGCGCACCGACACCGCCGTCACGCCTGTCCGGTTCGGCTATCTCGGCACCATCAGCAGGCAGGTGCCGCTCGGCGAGTTCCTTGCCGGCTGGCGGCAGGCGCGATCCCGCGGTGCTGACATGGCCTCGGCCGTCTGCAGCGTGCGCGGCTACCTCGGCCACTACGCGACGCCCAACGCCGAGCAGCAGAGGCTCCTCACGGAGGCGGTCGACCTCGGGGTGTCGTTCGACGGACCGGTGCCCAAGACCGAGGTCGCGTCGTTCTACGACACCGCCGACGTCCTGCTCCTCATCCTCGGCAGCGGCCGCTACGTCACCAGCGGCAAGGTGTTCGAGTACGTCGCGACGGGCCTCCCGATCGTGTCGGTGCACGAGCCGACCAACGCCGCCTCGTCGGTCCTGGCCGGCTATCCGCTGTGGTTCCCGGCTGCGAGCCTCGCGCCGTCCGACGTCGCGACGGCACTCGAGGCCGCCGCTGCCGCCGCGCTGCATGCCGACGTCGAGACCCGTCGTGCCGCTGCTCGTTTCGGCGAGAGGTACCGCCGCGACCACCAGCTCGACCCGCGCGTGGCCGCCCTCACCCAGTCGGTCGCGATCGGCGGAGCTGCCGCGTGAAGGTCGTCGTGGTGTCGACGCAACGGCTCGACGGCAACGCGGCCGCACGTGAGTCGGTCCGCCGGTTCGTCGAGCGCGGAGACGTCGTGCGGCACATCTCCTTGGCTGCCACCGACTCCGTCGCGGACGTCAGCGAGACGCTCGCCCTCGGCCCAGCGGTGAGCGGAGCCTCACGCGGCGTCGCAGGCCGCGTGCTCGTACGCATCCACCCCGGCTCCCTCGCCCGGCAGCTCACCCGTGCCGTCCACCGCTCGTCGACCGCGCGCCAGTGGCTCGACGACGCCGACGTCGTCATCGGCGCGGACGCCGCGACCGCACAGCTGCTGTGGACTCGAGCCCGACGTCGGCCCGACGTCCCGCACATCGTCGGCCTGGACTCTGCACTGACGCGTACGTCCGGCTGACGTCGCGGCACAAACGCCTCACGTCGGCCCTCCGCCGAGGTCGAGCAACGCGGACGTCCCAGCGCGCGGGCAGCCCGGCTCCACGGACGTCTAGCGTCGAGTGGGGCAGACGGTCAGAAGGGCGGTGGGCCGTCGTCGGGTTCAGGGTCCGGTGGCACGACACGTGGGCGTGTCTGCGCACCAGAGTCGTCGGGCCCGCCGGGGTCGCCACTCCGAGGGTCGGCCGGATCGTGGAGGAACGGTCTGGGCGGGATCGAGAATCGCTGTCCCCACGCGGTGATCAGGGTGGCTGATCCGTCGGGCTTGGTGTCGGTGAAGCGCAGTCGTCGTTCGGTCTTGAGCTGGTGACACGTCGTGCACCACGCATGGCAGTTGCCGGCGCTGGTGGTGCCGGCTCGGGTAGGGCTCGGCGTGGTCCATCTCCAGACGGCCGGTGCGTGCAGCAGATCGGGGTGCCGCACACCCCGTCGCGGGCCTTGACGTAGCGGCGCAACGTCTCGGGCAGGTACTGCTCGGTGCCGTAGTCCAGGAGAACCCCGGTGACGGGGTCGGTGACCGCGCGGCGCCACAGCTTCGCGCCCTCGGCGAGGTCGCGGGCCAGGCCGGCGGGGATCGGTGCGCCGTCGAGGAGGGCGAACCGGTCGACCTCGCCCTGCAGGGTGTCCAGGTCCATGACCAGGGTCATCGAGACGACCTGCTGCGTGCTGCGGTCCCAGCTCACGCTGCCGTCCTCAGCGACCGTGCCCAGCATGCGCGCGGCCATCGCATCCGCGCGCGACGCGTCGGCACGCGCGTCGTCGTCACCGGCGCGTACAGCCGTGGAGCCGCCACGGTCGAGCTGCAAGGTGCGCCCGTCCGCGGTGATGGTCGCGTGGATCGCTTGGACGGTGGGCCAGTCGTGGATGAGGCCGAGGAACCCCATCCCGTCGGGCAGCTGCAGTGCACCAGACGCGGCGGTCCTCCCGCGCTGTCTCGATCCGGGTGGTGAGGTCGCGGTCGTAGCGGGCGATCGCCTTGGCGACCTCGCGACCGAACTCGTAGGGCGTCATCCGCGTCGCTTTGGCCAGGGTCGCGTCCGCGACCTGGCGGCGTACGTCGGGGTCGGTGACCGACCGGGTCGCGGTGACGAGCTCGCGGCAGTGCCACTCGCTGATCTGCCCGGCCTGCAGTGCGGTGAGGAACTGCGGGAACGTCGAACTCAATGCCCGGGCCACGTCGATGCTGGTGTGCGCGGACCCTTGACCCGACGCGGCGGGCCAACGCGACCTCGGTCACCACGTGCGCCTCATCCATCGACGAGGGCGAGGCCTGCGCACCGGCGAGGGCGACCAGCGCCTGTCACCTTGAGCGCGGCCAGGAACGCCTCGACCTTCTCGACGCGCTGCAGGTAGGTGATGACGTCCATCGGGTCGGACAGGTCCGCGGGGTCCAGCGCAGCGAGCAGCTCACAGGTCACTCGCCGACGGAGTCTCGGGCAACGCGTCCAGACGCCCCAGGCTCCACGCCGGCTCCTGGTGCGCACCGTCCATCACGACCACCATGTCCGGCGCGCCAGAGCCAGGCAGCGGCCGGGAGAAGGGGTTGAGGGTGACGGACACGTGCCAACCCTAGAACACACGTACTATTCCTGTCAAGCCCCTGTGCGCCTGATTTCGCTTGCAGCGCAACGCTTTACCAGATTCCGAACCGAGTCAGCTCTACCCGCAAGACCGACTCAACCACGAGCGTCGGTCGACCCCGCCGGCCGCCGAAGACGGCCACCCGAAGTCGACACCCAGCCCCCCACCGCCATCGATGCGCCCTTCCCCACGACGGCAGCGCCACCCGCAGGCCACCGAACACGGCCACCCGAAGTCGACACCCAGCCCCCCACCGCCGTCGATGCGCCCTCCCCCACGACGGCAGCGCCACCCGCCGAGCCAGCGACCACCACAGCTCGAGCCGGCACGCAGGAGGAGCAGTGAGAACGGCCGAGCCACACGCCAGGTGCAGACATTCTCGAGATCGCGATCCCGCGCCCGAACCCGCACAGCGACTGACACACTCGACCGCATGCTGGGCGCCGTCGTCCGCCGGGTCGACTTCGGGTATTTCGTGCGTCCTGCCGAGGAGACCGGCACGGGCGCCCCACGGGTCGAGGCACTGCTCGGCTACGTCGTCGAGCACGAGCGCGGCGCGCTGCTCTTCGACACCGGGATGGGCAGCAACGCGGAGGTCGACGCGCACTACCGGCCCCGACGTACGGCGCTGCAGCAGGCCTTGCACGCAGCGGGTTACCGGCCCGACGAGATCACCGAGGTGGCCAACTGCCACCTGCACTTCGACCACTGCGGCGGGAACCCGATGCTCGCCGGGCGAGCGTTCTTCGCGCAGGCGAGCGAGCTCGACGCTGCTCGAGGCACCGACGACTACACCCTCCCGGAGCTCCTCGACCCGCCCGGCGTCCGCTGGCACGAGCTCGAGGGCGAGACCGAGATCCTCCCCGGCGTCCTGCTGCTCCCGACACCCGGCCACACGGACGGCCATCAGTCGCTCGTCGTCCGCGGCGCCGACGGCAGCGTCGTCGTCGTGGCCGGGCAGAGCCACGAGTCGGCCCACGGCTACGCGTCGGACGCACTCGCACTGCGAGCGCACCGGGACGGCGCTGACGATCCCCTTCCGGTCCCGCCCGAGTGGATGCAGACGCTCGTCGCCCTGGACCCTTCGTCCGTCGTGTTCGCGCACGACCACTCGGTCTGGAAACCCTGACCGACGACGTTGTCCACCGTCGCAACCCGCCGCCGGAGCCGAGGAGCCGCTCCGTCGCTCAGCGACGAGCGAGCGCGACGACGCGAGCGGCGAACTCACGGTAGTCGTCCGACCCGTCGGCGCTTGCGCGCGCGCGAGCAGCGGCGCGATGCCGCTCGAGCAGGTCCGGCTCGGCGGCGTAGGTCCGCAGCGCCGTGGCAGCAGCCGTCGAGTCGGCGACGACCACGCCTGCTCCCGACTCCTCGACGAGCGCGGCCTGTCGCGGGAGCGGCGAGACGACCACCGCGAGCCCGCAGTGCAGGAACTCGTACAGCTTGGTCGGGATGCCGTCACGGAAGGCCGGGGTGTCCTGCAGCAGGGACAGACCCACCCAGGCACCGCTGGCGACCGCCCACGCCGCACGCGGTGGCCGACGACCGTGCAGCCGGACCCGCCCCACGACGTCGGGCTGGGCGAGGCGTGCGTCGAGCTCGACCTGGTCGGCGGACGCGACCGGCCCGACGAGGTCGAGGGTCCAGCCCGGCGCTCCGGCGATGGCGTCGACCATGTCGAAGAGCCCGCGTGAGCGGCGCAGGTCGCCGACGTGGATCGCGCGCGGCTCGTCGTCGGGCGGACCCGGCTCGGGGAGGTAGCCGCCGTAGGGCAGGTTGCGCAGCACCAGACGGTGCGCGGCGACCCCCGGTGGCACGTGCGCGTCCGCGACCACGGTCAGGTCGGCGCGTCCGGCCAGTGCCGTGGAGATCCCGACGCCGACCTTCGCCACGGCACCCATCGCACCGTGCGCCCACGCCCGGTCGCTGAGGAGCGCGGCGTAGTCCTCGTGCACGTCGACGACGACCCGACGACCACCGAGTCGCCGGAGCCAGGCGCTCGGCACGGTGTCGGGGTCGACCACGAGGAGCACCCGACCCTTCGCCCGCCACGGGGCGACGACGGCGTCGCGCAGCCGGGAGCCCATTCCGGCGCGCGGATGGGTGCTGACGATCGTGGCCGACGGCGGCGCCGTGGACGAGTCGCCGAGCCCGACCACCTCGACGGAGAGCCCGGAATCGGTGAGGGCCGCGACCAGCCGGTGCAGCCGCGCGTCGGCGACGTCGTGCCCGGACGCCACCAGGCTGACGTCGATCCCGGCACGTGTGCGGGACACGCGGCCTACATGTCCTCGAGCGTGTAGGCGGACTCGCCGACGTTGACGAAGCGGGTGTACTCCTTGACGACGTCCAGGGGCTCGCCGCGCATCATCAGGGATCCCTTGTTGAGCCAGATCGCGTCGTTGCACATCTCGGTCACGGTGCCGAGCGCGTGGCTCACGAGGAACATCGTGCGCGCCTCGGCGACCAGCGCCTGCATCTTGGCGGCCGCCTTCTCCTTGAACTTCGCATCACCCGCGGAGAGCGCCTCGTCGACGAGCAGGATGTCGGGTTCCATGTGCACCGCGACCGCGAAGGCGAGCCGGGAGAACATGCCTGACGAGTAGGTCTTCATGGGCATCTCCATGAAGTCACCGAGCTCGGCGAAGTCCGCGATCTCCTCGTAGCGCTTGGCGATCTCGGCGCGGGTGTAGCCGGCAGCAAGACCGCCGAGGAGCACGTTCTCCTGACCGGACATGGACGGGTTGAACCCCACGCCGAGGGCGAGCAGCGTGCTCACCTTCCCGCGCACCTCGATGCGCCCGGTCGTGGGCGGCAGGATGCCGGCGATCGCGCGCACGAGCGTGGACTTGCCGGCGCCGTTGCTGCCGATGATGCCCATGACGGTGCCCTGCTTGACGTCGAACGAGACGTTCTTGACCGCCTCGACCTCGCGGACGGTCTTCTGCCCGCGACCGAGGCGCACGACGGCGTCGCGGAGCGTCGGGCGCTTCTCGAACGAGGTCCGGTAGGTGATCGAGACGTCGCTGACGCTGACGACAGGAAGCTCAGAGACGGACGGCAAAGTCGCGCTCCCTCGACATGAAGACCAGCGCCGCCGACGATGAGCGTGCCGAACGCACCAGAGGACGGACGCGACCCACATGGTCCACGGGATCGAGCTCGCCGCGGACGAGCAGATCGCCCCAGCCGCCGAGCAGCGGGAAGAGGGGGTTGAAGCACTCGAGCGGGCGCGCAGCGTACTGGCGGAACGCGACGTCCGGGTAGTAGAGCACCGGCGACAGGTACAGCCAGATGCGGCTGACGTAGGGCAGGAAGCTCGACGTGTCGCGGAAGTAGACCTGCGACGTGGCGAGCAGCAGGGCCATGCCCGGTGCCGAACAGCATGATGAGCGAAGAACATCGGGATGGCGAGCAGCGCCGTCCACGGGATGCCGACACTGCGTGAGGAGCGCCACGGGGATGTAGACGAGCATCGTCGGCAGGAACTTGCGGAACGGCGATGTAGACCGCGGAGAACACCACGAGCATGCGCGGGAACGCGGTGTTCATGATGATCTTGCCCGCTGACGTCACCGACGACGCGCCGCCGGTCATGCAGCCGGACACGAAGTAGAACGCGAACAGGCCGGCGAGCAGGTGCGCGAAGTAGTCCGGGGCCCTTGGACTTGCCGCCCGCGAGCACGATCACGAGGACGTAGTAGACGAGCGCCAGCAGCAGCGGGTTGAGGACGTTCCAGAGGACGCCGAACACCGTGTCGCTGTTGTCGGACCGGATCTGCGCGCGCGACATCTCGATCGCGAACTCGCGACGGCGCCACAGCTCGCGGAAGTACTGCTTGAGCGGCGGCAGTCCGGCCCTGTGCGGCTCGTAGACGTGGAACTCGCCGAGGTACTCGTCGACGGCGACCGGCTTGGTGGACGAGGAGTCGTCCAGCCGGAACATGTCGGACACGCAGCGAGCCTTCCCGGAGGGGGCGGAGAGGTGGTCCGCCGGGCGGCGGCAGGACCGAGGACGAGGATACCGGTCAGCGGCGGCAGCACCCGACCATCAGCGCGTGGCGGTGCTCACCCCCGCGCGGCGCACCACGGGATCGCGACCGTCCTCGCAGGTCAGGGCTTCGGCGGTGCAGCAGCGCCGGCCGCCAGGCGTTCGTAGACCGCGCGCAGCGCCGCAGCGTCGGCGTCCCACGAGAGCTCCTGCGCTGCTGCGGCCACCGAGGCGACCAGGCCCGGCCACCTGTCGAGCGCCCGGTCGACCGCCGCGGCCAGCCCGCGTGCGTCCCCCGGACGGTAGGTCTCCCCCAGGTCGTGACGGCGCACGACCGAGGCGAGCTCGGGCACGTCCGTCGCGATCACGGGGACACCCGCGTGGACGGCGTGGAAGAGCTTGTTGGGCAGCGCGAGCAGGTGGCTCTCGAAGCGGTCCGAGTGCGTCACGAGCGCGAGACCGCTGCGCCGCAGCAGGGCGGTGACGTCGTCGACCGGCAACGGCGCGAGCAGCGACGTGCCCGACGCCACGATCTGGTCGGAGTTGCGGCCGACCCACACCTCGTCGGCGGGACCCACCAGCGTGACCGGCAGCCCGACGTACGCCGTCGCGCCGAGCACGGTCTCGAGCTCGCGATGAGCGTCGACCCGACCGGCGTAGACGAGGCCGATCGGAGCAGCGGGCAAGGGCGGCTCGTCCGACGTCCGAGCCGGGAACGAGTTGCGCACCACGGTGATGTGCGTCCAGTGGTAGCGCGTCCGCAGCGCGGCGGCGACGCCGTCGCCGACCGTGATGACCGCGGCCGCACGCGCACCGAGAAGCTTCTCGACGTCGGCCTCGCGACGGTCCTGCAGCGGAGTCGGCCGGTGCTGCCGCTGACGTCCGAGCCACAGCTCGTGCGTGTCGTAGACATAGGGGACGGCGCGCTCGCCCGCGAGAGCGGCCCCGGCCTCGAGAGCGGTGAAGTCGTGGGCGTGGACGACGTCGAACTCACGTGTGCGTGCGTCGGCCGCGGCGGCCTCCGCCCACGACCGGAAGGCCTGGTTGCGGTGCTGGGGCAGCAGCGCCCACCGCGCTGCACGCTGGGGTGCGGAGAGGCGTCGGCCCGATGCGGACGGCGTCCCGGTCGGACGGAAGACGCTGGACCCGCCGGCGCTCGACACCGAGATGCCGTCCGGCGGCACGTAGTCGGCGGGCACGTCCTTGCCCACGACGTGGACGGAATGCCCTGCGTCCACAAGGGTCTGCGCCTCCCGCACGACACGCGTGTCGGTGGCGACCGATGTCGCGACGAGCATGAGGACGCGCACGTCAGGCCTCCTCGTGGCGCGGGCCCACGAGGAACCCGACGCCCCACGGCAGGTGCATCGTGGCGAGCACCGCGGGGATCCGCGCGCGCGTCGACCACGGCAGCCCCGCACCGATCGCGAGACCACCGACGGTGACGACTGCGACGTAGCCGGCCGGTGCCAGCCACCCGAGGAGCAGCCATCGCGGGCCGCCCAGTCCCGCCAGCCCTGCGACCGTGCCTGCGGCGATCGCGACCACCGCGACGGGAGCGGCGAGGTAGCGCGCGCTCACCGTGTCGGGGTGACGGCGTACGACCTCCCGCCGCCAGCGGCCGTAGTCGACGTACTGCCGCGCGAGCGCCTTGACGGACGGACGCGGACGGTAGGTGACGCGCATCCGCGGCGTGAACCACACCAGCCCACCCGTCTCGCGGATGCGGTAGTTCATCTCCCAGTCCTGCGCGCGCACCATGGTCTCGTCGTAGCCGCCCACCCGCTCGAGCGCGTCCCGGCGGAAGACGCCGAGGTAGACCGTCGGCGCCGGGCCCTCGTCGCCACCGACGTGGAACGACGCCGCTCCGACGCCCAGCTTCGACGTCATCGCGCACGCGACGGCGTCCTCGAACGGCGTCTCGCCCTCGGCCGCCATCATCCCGCCCACGTTGTCGGCGCCGGTCCGTCGCAGCGTCTCCACGGCGACCGCGACGTAGTCGTCGGGCACGAGGGCGTGGCCGTCGACGCGCACCACCACGTCGTGCGTCGCGGCGGCGATGGCGGCGTTGAGGCCCGCCGGCGTCCGGCCCGTGGGGTTGCGCACGAGGCGCACGCGGGCGTCGGCCGCCGCGAGCGACTCGGCGATCTCGTCGGTGCGGTCCGTGCTCGGACCGAGCGCGAGCACGACCTCGAGCGGGC
This sequence comes from uncultured Actinomycetota bacterium, assembly GCA_963782665.1. GTDB lineage: Bacteria > Actinomycetota > Actinomycetes > S36-B12 > CAIYMF01 > Longivirga. The sequence continues at coordinate 158,142 of CAWAKP010000004.1, forward strand.
CGTCGTAGCGCTGGGCGACCAGCTGCGTGACCGCGTCGGCGAGATGACGCTCCTCGTTGAGCACGGGGACGACGATCGACACGCCGGGGTCGTCACCGGGCTCGGCGGCGGGACGCTGGGGAGGGGACATGGCGGTGAGAACGGTAGTCGACCCGGCGGGGTGACAGACCTCACGCGGCGTTGCGGCACCGATCGGGCGTGGTTCACGTCGTACCGTGGAAGGACCTGTCTGCTCCCCTGGCCCGCTCCGTGCGGCCATCCGCCCCCTCGACCGCGACCGGAGGACGACTCGTGAGCATCCCGAGCGCACGTCCCGGAGTGTCGTCGACCCCGCCGCGCCGCCGCACCGGCCTGCGCGTGGCCGCCGGCGTGGCGTCCGGTGCGGTCCTGCTCGCGAGCGGGATCTCGTGGGCCGGCGTCAACCAGTTCGCCAGCAACATCACCCGCATCAACGTCCCCGGGCTCACCGCCGTCAACGAGGACGCCGGGCACTCCGCGCCCATGACCATCCTGATGGTCGCGAGCGACAGCCGGGCGGGACTCACTCGCGCCCAGGCCAACACGCTGCACCTCGGGACCGCCGACTACGGCCAGCCGCGCACCGACACGATGATGCTGGTGCACATCGGCGCCGACGCCAACACAGTCACGGTCGTCTCCCTCCCGCGTGACACGCTCGCCACGATCCCGGCGTACGTCGACGCCAACGGCAAGCGGCACAACATGCACCAGGCCAAGCTCAACGCCGCGTTCGAGGCGGGCGGGGCGGCGCTCATGGTGAAGACCGTGCAGAACCTCACCGGCGTCACCATCAACCACTACGTCGAGATGAACTTCAACGGCTTCCTGCAGATGGTCGATGCCGTCGACGGCGTGGAGGTGTGCCTCGCCAAGCCGATGAAGGACCAGAAGTCCGGGCTCAACCTTCCCGCCGGTCGGCAGATCGTGCGCGGCCCGCAGGCCCTCGCGTACGTGCGGGCGCGCTACGTCGACCCGACCGCCGACCTCGGCAGGATGAAGCGTCAGCAGAAGTTCGTCGCGTCCCTGGTGAAGAAGGCCACGAGCGTCGACACCCTGCTCAACCCGGTGCGCCTGGACTCGTTCCTCACTGCAGTGGCGGGCAGCATCACGACCGACACCGGGCTCGGGCGCGACGAGATGCTCGCCCTCGCCGACCGGCTCAAGGGCACCAACCCGGGGAACGTCGCGTTCATCACCGTGCCGCTGGCGGGCGACAAGCGGGTGCCCCACCTCGGCTCCGTGCTCGTGTGGGACCGGGTCAAGGCAGCGGCGCTCTTCGACGAGATCAACCACGACAAGCCGATCGTCGCGCCGGTCACTGCCAGCGCGTCGCCGGCGCCGGTCGTGACCGTCGCGCCCAGCCAGGTCCACGTCAAGGTGCTCAACGGCACGGCGACAGCGGGGCTCGGCGGGCGCGCGTCCAACGACCTGGCCACCCTCGGGTTCGCCATCGCCGCACCGGCGGGCAACGCCCCGGCACAGGTCGGCGCCGCGACAGTCATCTCCTACGACCCGCGTTACGACCAGTCCGCCAAGACCGTCGCCGCGGCCATCCCCGGCGCGACGCTCACGCCGGTCGCCGGTCTCGGGCGCACGATCCAGGTCACGGTGGGTACGTCGTACGCCGGAGCGCACAAGGTCACGGTCAGCGCTGCGTCGACGTCGCCCAGCTCAGTGGGCAAGGCGCGCACTGCCGCACAGGACATCTGCGGCTGACCGGTCCCGACCTCTGCTCGACCTCGCCCGCCGGCTCGGTCCGGCGCCGCCCACGTCTTGAACGCGATCAGCCGTTGCTCTGCGAGCGACGGTCGCGGATGGCGTTGCGCCGCATGAGGCGCGACTCGCGCCGGATCAGCGCCTCGGCGAACCGACGGTGGTCGTCATCGGTCTCGGGCAGCACCGGCACAGCCGGCCGCGGCTTCTCGTCGTCGCCGATCGCGACGAACACGAGGTAGGCCGACGCGACGTGATGCCCGACGGCGTCCGCGTCGTTCCAGCGCTGCGCGGTCACCCGGACGCCGACCTCCATCGAGGTCGAGCCGGTCCAGTTCACCTGCGCCTTGCAGGTGAGGATGTCGCCGATGCGCACCGGCTCGAGGAAGACCATCTCGTCCATCGACGCGGTCACCGCCTTGCCACGGGTGTGCCGGGCGGCCGAGGCACCTGCCGCGTCGTCGACGGCCTTCATGATGACGCCACCGTGGACGTTGCCGTGGAGGTTCGCGTCACCGTCGTCCATGATCCGGGCGAGCGTCACGCGGCTGAACGACGTCGGCGTGGGAGCGAAGCTGTCGGCCATGCCGCGAGCGTAGGGAGGCGCGGCGCCGACGCCACCGCGGCACGCGCATCGGCGCGATGCGAGGACCGGCGCGCGCGCACGCCGTACCCTCGCCGGGTGGCCATCCTCATCGACCCGCCGGAGTGGTGGCACCGCGAGCGCTGGTGGGGCCACATGGTGAGCGACACGTCCTACGACGAGCTGCACGCGTTCGCCGAGCTGCTCGGTGTCCCCCGTCGAGGCTTCGAGCGCGACCACTACGACATCCCCGCGCACGTCCATCCCGTGGCGCAGGCCGCGGGCGCCGAGCTCGTGTCGTCGAAGGAGCTGGTGCGCCGGCTCACGGCAGCAGGCCTACGCCGCCCCAAGCACCGCCCACCCCCCAGCTCGCACTGATCGAATGGCGGTTTCCCGGGCTCGGTAACCGCCAGCTGATCAGTCTCGGCGTGGGGGTCAGTGGCCGAGCGCGCGCCAGAACGTCGATGCCGCTCTGCTGGGACGCCTCGTGCGCGCCTCGCTGCGGTCGGCGTTGGCGAAGAGCTGGGTGACGGCGTTGACGCCCGTCCACCGCAGCGGCTCGGGCTCCCAGCGCGGCGAGCGTCGTCCCGCCCACGGCAGCGACAGCAGGTCGGAGTCCGTCTCGCCGAGGATCGCGTCGCGCAGCGTGCGACCCGCGAGGTTGGACGTCGCGACGCCGTCACCCACGTAGCCTCCCGCCTCGGCCAGCCCCGAGGAGCGGTCGAAGGACACCGCAGGCAGCCAGTCGCGCGGGATGCCGAGGTTGCCGCCCCAGGCGTGGGTGAACTCGACGTCACCGAGGCCCGGGAGCAGGTCGACGAGGATCTCGCGCAGGTGGTCGTGCGTGCGCGCGTGCAGGTCGAACTCGGGCCGGACGGCGCTGCCGAAGTGATACGGCGCGCCGCGACCGCCGAAGGCGATCCGGTCGTCGATGGTGCGCTGGCCGTAGATGCGCAGGTGGCGCTTGTCGCTGAACGTCGAACGACGCCCGAGACCGACGAGCTCCCACGTCGCCGCATCCAGCGGTGCCGTCGCCACCATGAGGGAGTACATCGGGACGATGTCGCGTCCTGATCCGGGCAGCGTCGAGGTGTAACCCTCCGTCGCCCGCACCACGACGTCGGCGACCACGACGCCCCGGTCGGTCGTGACCCGGCCCGGCTCGATCGACGTCACCGTCGTCCCCTCGACGATGCGGACGCCGAGGCCCGCCACGACGCGACCGAGCCCGACGACCAGCTCGTACGGATGGAGCGCCGCGCAGTGCGGCGTGAACGTCCCGCCACGGACCCGCGACGCACGAACCATCGCCGTGGCCTCGTTGGCGTCGAGGAGGCGCAGCTGGTCGTCGTCGAAGCCCCACTCACGCCAGCCGGCCACCTCACCCTGCGCACGCGTCCACTGCGCGTCGTTGCGCGCGACCGAGACGTAGCCGTCGTGCGCCCAGCCGCAGTCGATGGCCTCGGCGGCGGCGACCCGACCGACCTCGACGACGGTCGCGTTCATCTCGCGCTGCATCCGGATCGCGCCGTCGCGGTCCGACACCGAAGCGAGCTTGCGCAGTGTGGCGGGGAAGATCGCCGAGGCCCAACCACCGTTTCGACCGGACGCGCCGAAACCCACGAACTCCTTCTCCACCACGACGATCCGCAGTGACGGGTCAGCCTTCGCGAGGTAGTACGCCGTCCAGAGGCCGGTGTAGCCGGCGCCGACGATGGCGACGTCGGCGTCTACCCGCCCGGGCAGTGCCGGATACGTCGGTACCTCGCCACGGACCGTGTCCCGCCACAGCGTGCGCGGACCGCTGTCGCTCACGCCGTCGACCGCCATCGGCGGTTGACCCACTCCTCCGACGACCCGAGCTTCCACGCGATCGCCTTCGTCGGCGTGACGGTCCAGAGACGCGCGCCCTCCATCCCAGGAGCGTCCGGAAGATATTCGACGTCGGTGGGATCGGTGTACTTCGCGGCGTACGCCGCATTGACCCGCGGGTAGGCGCCGGCTGCCTCGCCGCGCATAGCCGTGCCGTGCACGACGAGGACGTCGGAACCGCTCTCGAGGTGGAGCACCAGACGCGCGTCGTGCGCGAGGTTGCGCGAGCGCGCGGTGGAGTCCTCGCCGTAGAAGTGCAGCGCAGCGTCGACCACGACGCCCCACACCGGTACCGCGTGCGGTCCCGACTCGCCGGTCGTCGCGACCCACCAGTTCTGCGCTTCCGAGAAGCGCTGCGCTACCTCGTCCCAGGTGAGGTCCGACATCAGCGGCCGGCCGTCAGGTCGTGCAGCGCCGCCAGTAGCGCGTCGACGTCGTCGGACGTCGTGTAGCGCACGATGCCGGCGCGCACCAGCCCGCCGCCCGCTCGCAGGCCGAGCGCATCGACGAGCTCGCAGGCGTAGTTGTCACCGTGCCACACGGCGATCCGGCGCGATGCGAGGTAGCGGTCCACCGCCTCCGGAGCATGGCCGGCAACGGTGAACACCACGGTCGGTGCACGGTCCGGCGTCACCGACGGTCCGTGCACCGAGACGCCGGGGACATCGTGCAGACCCTCCTGGAGACGGGCCAGCAGACGGGTCTCGCGCTCGTTCTCCTCCAGCAGCGACGTCGCGGTCATGAACCGTGCGGCGGCGGCGACACCGGCGAGCAGCTCGATCTGCGGCGTGCCCGTCTCCCAGCGCGGCGGTCCGTCGTAGTCGGCCGGGCGGACCCGGTAGGGCTCGATCTCGCGCAGCAGGTTGTTGCGCACCGCGAGCACGCCGGCGTGCGGCCCGTACCACTTGTACGGCGACGTCGAGAGCACGTCGACACCGAGCGCCGCGGCGTCCGTGGGCAGGTGCGGCACGCGGGCCACCCCGTCGACGAGGATGCGGGCACCGGCCTCGTGCGCGATCGCGACGGCGCGGGCCAGGTCGGGAGCGTGACCGGTGAGGTTGGACGCCCCGGAGATGGCGACCCAGCGGGTGCGCCCGTCCGAGCAGAGGCCCTTGAGCGGCTCGACGTCCAGGGTGCCGTCGACCGGGTCGACCTCGAGCATCTCGACGGTGGCGCCGACGTCGCGCGCCGCGAGCAGCCACGGCGACACGTTGGAGTCGTGGTCGAGCTGCGTGCAGACGATCCGGTCGCCCGCCTCCCAGGTGCGCGACAGCGCGCGGGTGAACGCGAACATGAGGTTGGTGGTGCTGGGTCCGAAGACGATCTCGCCGGCCTCCGCGCCGACGAACCCTGCGACAGCCTCGCGCGCGTCCCAGACGACCGCGTCGCTCGCCTTCGAGGCGTCGAACTCCCCACCGAGGTTGGCCGGGGCCGGGGAGCGCATGTAGTCGGCGATCGCCGCGACACTGGTGTCGACCGGCAGCGTGCCTGCGGGACCGTCGAAGCGCACCCAGCCGTCGGACAGGCCGGGGAAGCGCGAGCGGACGTCGGTGGGAGAAGTCATGCGCCCGATCCTGTCAGGACCGGGCGCACGGGGGCGAGCGATGTCGGTGGTCGGTCAGACCGCGATGCTGCTCGGGTGCGAGCGCTGCTCGACCAGTGAGACGCGTTCGGGGACACGCAGCACCGGCTGGGGCGGGTCGATGAGCTTGATGACGCGCTCACCGGTGATGTTGCGGGTACGGACGGCGTACTGGCCGCAGTCGCAGACGAGCCAGCGGGGGTCCTCGTGGGCGAAGAACCAGTGCTCGTGGTCGACCTGGACGCTCATGCCGGGCTTCCCCTTCCGACGAGTCGATCCGGAGGTGTGTGACGAAAAGGTAACCCCGGGTCGCGGTCGGTGGCGAGCCCTGGAGCCAAGATTTCACCCCGTTTTCAGCAACCTCAGACGAAACCGCTCCCACAAACTCGATCTCGGGTAATCGCTGATGTCTCAACCAGTTTCGGCGTCATTTGCCGTGGGCCACAACAAACTCGACGGGGCCGTGACAGGGTGTGAGCGAGAGCCGCGTTGCAGGGTGTTTCACGGCGACCACCTCGTGCTGCCCTCACCCTCCGTGACGAGTCCCTCACCTGCCGCGTCCGGTCTCCGGTGGGCCACCTGCCGCGATCCGGACGCGGCCCCACCTACACTCTCGGGCGTGGACCGGGGTCGCCTCGAGGCGTTCAGCGACGGCGTCTTCGCCATCATCATCACGATCACCGTGCTCGAGCTGCGTCCCCCCGAGGACTTCTCCTGGCACGCCCTGCGCGACCTCGCGCCCACGTTCCTCGCCTACGTCCTGAGCTTCCTCTACGTCGCCATCTACTGGAACAACCACCACCACCTGCTCAAGACCGTGCACGAGGTGTCGGCGTCCATCATGTGGTCCAACATGACGCTGCTCTTCTGGCTGACGCTCCTGCCGTTCACGACGGCATGGGTGGGCCGCAGCTACACGCGCGCCACCGGCTTCCAGGGGACGGCGCCCATGGTCGTCTACGGCGTCGTGCTCCTCCTCGCGGGCATGAGCTACTTCGTGCTGCAGAACCGGATCGTCGCCGCGCACGGGGGACCCGACTCCCACCTCGGTGCGGCGCTCGGACGCGACTGGAAGGGCCACGTCTCACCGTTCATCTACCTGGCCGGCATCCTGCTCGCCTTCGGCGCACCAGCCCTCGCGTTCGCGCTGTACGTGGGCGGAGCACTCATCTGGCTCGTCCCCGACCGTCGGCTGGAGCGGGTGCTGCGCGACGAGGGCGACCACGCTCACGACGTCTGACAACCGAGCCCGTCGCCGCGGGTGCACGCACAGGTCAGCGGCCGAGGATCTGCCTGGCCATGACGACCCGCTGGATCTGGTTGGTGCCCTCGTAGATCTGGGTGATCTTCGCGTCGCGCATCATCCGCTCGACGGGATAGTCCTTGACGTAGCCGTAGCCACCGAGCACCTGCACGGCGTCGGTGGTCACCTCCATGGCGACGTCGGAGGCGAAGCACTTCGCGGCAGCACCGAAGAAGGTGAGGTCGGCGTCGCCGCGCTCGCTCTTGGCGGCCGCGGCGTAGACCATCTGCCGCGCCACCTCCACCTTCATCGCCATGTCGGCGAGCATGAACTGCAGGCCCTGGAACTCCGCGATCGGCTTGCCGAACTGGTGACGCTCCTTCGCGTAGCCGACGGCGTAGTCAAGCGCGCCCTGCGCGATGCCGACGGCCTGGGCGCCGATGGTGACCCGGGTGTGGTCGAGCGTGGCCATCGCGACCGCGAACCCGGAACCGACCTCGCCGACGCGACGTGAGTCGGGGATCCGGACGTCGTCGAAGTACAGCTCGCGCGTCGGCGACCCCTTGATGCCGAGCTTCTTCTCGTTGGCGCCGTACGAGAAGCCCTGGTCGCCCTCCTCGACCACGAAGGCCGTGATGCCGCCGTGCGTGCGCCTGTCGGGATCGGTCACCGCCATCACCGTGTAGAACTTCGACACCCCGGCGTTGGTGATCCAGCGCTTCGCGCCGTTGATGACCCAGCTGTCGCCGTCGCGCACGGCGCGCGTCTTCATCGCCGCCCGCGTCGCTGCCGGCCTCGGGCTCGGAGAGCCCGTAGGAGAACATCCCCTCGCCGCGTGCGAGCCGCGGAAGGTACTCCTGCTTGACCTCCTCCGACCCGGCCACGAGCAGCGGCATCGACCCGAGCTTGTTGACGGCGGGGATGAGCGAGCTCGACGCGCACACGCGCGCGACCTCCTCGATGACGATGCACGCCGCGAGCGCGTCGCCGCCCTGGCCGCCGTACTGCTCGGGGACGTGGATCGCGTGCAGGTCGGCTGCCTGCAGAGCCTCGAGGACGTCGAGCGGGAACTCGGCCGTCTCGTCGACCTCGGCCGCGCGCGGCGCGATCTTGTCCTCGGCCAGAGCCCGCACCGCCGCGCGCAGCGCCTCGTGCTCCTCCGACGGACGGTAGAGGTCGAAGCCGGGGTTCGTGAGGCCTGCCACGACGCACGCCCTCTCAGTCGGTGAGGCGGTTCGGCGTCGATGTTACTCGCGAGTACCTCTGCCATCGCAGCGTGTGTCCCGCGGTCACGGACCGTGGTGCGGATCCGCCGCCGGCATGAACCGCACGCGCGGCCGCTACGCGTCCGGTGGCGCACGACCGACGGTGGGTCACCGGTCGCAGGTGCGGGCTCGCCTAGGCTCGGCCCGTGAGCGACGCCCCTGCCTTCCGTCCCCGCCGCGTGACCGTGATCGGCTGCGGCTACCTCGGCGCGGTCCACGCGGCGTCGATGGCGATGATCGGGCACGACGTGCTCGGCTTCGACGTCGACGACGCGAAGGTCGCGCTGCTGTCGCAGGGTGCGACGCCGTTCTACGAGCCCGGTCTCGACGAGCTTCTCGCGTCCGCGCTGGCGACCGGACGGCTGCGCTTCACGACGTCCTACGACGAGACCGCAGCCCACGGCGAGGTGCACTTCCTGTGCGTGGGCACGCCCCAGCGCAAGGGCTCCAACGCGGCCGACCTCACCCACGTCATCACCGCGATCGACACCCTGGGCCCGTTGCTCACCGAGTCCTGCCTCGTCGTCGGCAAGTCCACAGTTCCCGTCGGAACCGCTGAGGCGCTGCGCGACCGGCTGCGTGAGGTCTCGCCGGCCGGCGACGCGGTCCGGCTCGCGTGGAACCCGGAGTTCCTCCGCGAAGGCTTCGCGGTCAAGGACACCCTGGAGCCCGACCGGCTCGTCGTGGGCGTGGACGACCAGGCGGACGCCGAGGAGCTCGCGTCCGTCTACTCCCCGATCCTCGAGCACGGCATGCCGTGGGTCGTCGTCGACCTCGCGACGGCACAGCTCGTGAAGAACGCGGCGAACGCCTTCCTCGCGACGAAGATCTCGTTCATCAACGCGATGGCCGAGCTGTGCGAGGCGACCGGCGCCGACGTCGTGGCCCTCGCCGACGCGATCGGCCACGACGCACGGATCGGACGTCGATTCCTGCAGGCCGGTGTGGGTTTCGGCGGCGGCTGCCTGCCCAAGGACCTGCGCGGGTTCATGGCGCGCGCCGAGGAGCTCGGGGTCGACCAGGCGCTCGCGTTCCTGCGCGACGTCGACGACATCAACCTGCGCCGACGTCGTCGCGCGGTCGAGGAGGCCGTGGATCTGCTCGGCGGCGACGTGACCGGTGCGCGCGTCACGGTGCTGGGCGCCGCGTTCAAGCCCGACAGCGACGACATCCGCGACTCGCCGGCCCTCGACGTCGCGACGACGCTCCACGAGATGGGTGCCGACGTGCGCGTGCACGACCCGAAGGCGCTCGACAACGCGCGGCGGACGCGTCCCGGTCCGACCTACGTCGACGACGCGCTCGAGGCATGCGCCGGCGCTGACGTCGTCCTGCACCTCACGGAGTGGAAGGCCTACCGCGAGCTCGATCCCGAGGTGCTCGGCTCGGTCGTCGCGCACCGGCGAATCCTCGACGGGCGCAACGCGCTCGATGCACCGGCGTACGTGGCAGCCGGATGGGACATCCGCGCCCTGGGCCGTCCCAACGTCGGTCGCTGAACCCGCGCTGCGAACGTACTCTCGGGACATGACGCGCGACCCGGACCTGTACGGCGACGACGCGCTGGCCGAGCGGCTGCTGCGCGACTCCGAGGTCTGGGTGGTCGCGGGCCTGTCGACGGACCAGTCTCGCGACGCGTTCGGCATCGCGAGGCTGCTGCAGTCGCGGGGCAAGCGGATCGTCCCCGTGCACCCGCGCGCCGAGACGGTGCACGGCGAGACGGGCTACGTCTCGGTCGCCGACGCGACGTTCGCCGTCGGCCCGATCGACGTCGTCGACTGCTTCGTGAACTCGCGCCGCGTCGGCGAGGTGGTCGACGGCGCGATCGCGGTCGGCGCCAACGCCGTGTGGCTGCAGCTCGGCGTCATCGACGAGGACGCCGCGAGACGGGCACGTGCCGCCGGTCTCGACGTCGTCATGGACCGGTGCCCGGCGATCGAGTGGCGTCGCCTCGCATCCTGAGTCCGCACGCGCGCCAGCTCAGTGGGGCGTTTCGGCACGCTCTTACCGAGCCTGGGGCACCTTCATCGCAATCACTCCGGTTCAGAGGGAGTTGCGGAGGGCTTCGCCCTTGGCCTTCGCGGTGGCGTTGAGATCGGACTGGAACGCGGTCATGCGCGCGCGCAGGGCGAGGCTCTCGTCGTCGGTGCCGGCGGCGAGGATGCGCACGGCGAGCAGGCCGGCGTTGCGCGCGTTGCCGATGGCGACGGTGGCGACGGGGACCCCTGCCGGCATCTGCACGATCGACAGCAAGGAGTCGAGCCCGTCGAGGGTGGCCAGCGGCACCGGTACGCCGACGACCGGCAGCGGCGTGAGCGACGCGAGCATGCCGGGCAGGTGCGCGGCACCGCCGGCTCCCGCGATCACGACGCGCAGGCCACGGTCGGCGGCGGTGCGGCCGTACTCGACCATCTCCTCCGGCATCCGGTGCGCGGAGACGACACCGACCTCGTAGGGCACGTCGAACTCGCGGAGCGCGTTCGCGGCCTCGCACATCACCGGCCAGTCGGAGTCCGAGCCCATGACGATCCCGACCTGCGGGGTCCGGTCACTCATCGCAGTCCTCCTCGCTGACCAGCATCGCCGCTGGGCTGTCACTCATCGATCGTTCCCGAGAGGTAGTCGGCGGCGTGGTGCGCCCGCGTCAGCAGGTCGTCGAGGTCGTCGCCGACCACCGTGACGTGGCCGATCTTGCGACCGGGCCGCACGTCCTTCCCGTACATGTGGATCTTGAGGCCGGGATCGCGCGCCATGCAGTGCAGGAACGCGTGGTACATGTCGCCCTTGTCCCCGCCGAGCACGTTGACCATCACCGAGTACGGCGCCGTCGCCGAAGGATCCCCGAGCGGGAGGTCGAGCACGGCGCGCAGGTGGTTCTCGAACTGCGAGGTCACGGCACCGTCGATCGACCAGTGTCCCGAGTTGTGCGGGCGCATCGCGAGCTCGTTGACCAGGACGCGTCCATCGCGAGTCTCGAACATCTCGACCGCGAGCATCCCGACGACGTCGAGCGCGCCCGCGACCGTGAGCGCGGCGTGCTGGGCCGCCACGATCTCGTCGTCGGTGAGACCTGGCGCAGGGGCGATCACCTCGGTGCAGATGCCGTCGGTCTGCACGGTCCGCACCACGGGATAGGCGACCGCCTGCCCGTGCGGGCTGCGCGCCACCTGCGCGGAGAGCTCCTGCACGAAGTCGACGCGCTCCTCGGCGAGCCAACGGGCTCCCGGTGCGAGCGTCGTCGCCTCGAGCAGCTCGCGGACCGAGGTGGCGTCGTCGAGCACCCACACCCCGCGCCCGTCGTAGCCACCGCGCGAGGTCTTGAGCACCACCGGCCAACCGGCCAAGGCGGCGAACTGCTCGACGTCGGCCGGCGTCGTCACCTCCGCCCAGAGCGGGCACGGCACTCCGGCGGCGGTCAGCGCCTCGCGCATGACGATCTTGTCCTGCGCGTGCACCAGCGCCCGGGGACCGGGGCGCACGGCGACGCCGTCGGCCTCCAGCGCCTCGAGGTACGCCGGCGGCACGTGCTCGTGGTCGAACGTCACGACGTCGCACCCCGCGGCGAACGCACGCAGCGCATCGAGGTCGTCGTGCCGGCCGATGCGGACGTCACGCACGGCCTGTGCCGCGCTCTCCTCGATCGAGGTCGCGAGCACGCGCAGGCCGACGCCGAGCGCGATCGCCGGCTGCTGCATCATCCGGGCGAGCTGGCCCCCGCCGACGACGCCGACCACCGGGAATCCGGGCGCGACATGGGCGTCGGGGACTGGCACGCGTACGAGCCTAGTGCCGCGTCGCCTCGATCTCGTACACGGCCTCGACGCTCTCGCCGGGGTGCGCCACGCGCAGCGGGAAGCGCCCGGAGAACGGGTCCGTGGGGGCCGTCATCGGCTCGATGCACACCAGGTCGCGGGCCGCGGGGGCGAACACGACGGCGACGTCGTAGCCAGAGACGTAGCGCACCGCGACTCCGCGGACGCCCGCGCGGACCGTCGCGACGGTCCCGGCGGCGACACCGACGTAGACGTCGTCGAGGACGAGCTCGCCGAGAGGCCCCGGCGGCACCGGGTCGATGACGACCTCACCGGTCGGGATCTTCGTGTCGCCCAGGAGCGCGCGCCGCGTGAACGGCGCCGAGAGCTCCCACTGGGCGCGTGGTACGTCGGGGAACTCGAACCAGGGGTGCCAGCCGAACGCCACCGGGACGGCGCGGTCACCGGTCGGCGTCAGTCGTCGTGGCGACGCGCAGCGTGCGACGGCTGAGCGCGACCTCGACGTCGAGCGTGTGCGGGAACGGGAAGAGGCCGAAGCGCTCCAGGGACGCGTCGAAGGACCAGCGGGCCCGCAGCACGGCGCGGTCGTCGTGCGTCCCGACGTCGACCACCTCCCATCCGGGGCTCGCCGGCGCCAGTCCGTGGATCGGCTGGCCGTACTCGTCGTGGTGGACGCCGGGTGCCGTGATCGGCACGTCCCAGGCGACGCCGTCGACCGACTGGTGCGGGCTCGCGAGCCGGTTGGCCCACGGGGCGAGCAGCGGGATGCCGAAGGTGGAGCCCTCCGCCGTGTAGGCCGCGAGACCCCCGCGCCGGGCCAGCAGCTCGACGCCGTCGAGGGTGAACGACGTGCCCGCCATACCGGCCAGCGGGACGAACGCCGCCTCGACGCCGTCGGGCGACACGAGGGTGACGCGCTCGTAGGACGGGTCGTCGGGATCCGGGCCCCGACGGATCGCATACGTCACGACGGGAGGCCGAGCTCGCGCGCGATGAGGATGCGCTGGACCTCGCTCGTGCCCTCGCCGATCTCGAGCACCTTCGCGTCGCGGTAGAAGCGGCCGACCGCGGAGTCGAGCATGAACCCGTAGCCGCCGTGCACCTGGGTGGCCCAGCGCGCATTGTCCATGGCCGCCTCGGACGAGTAGAGCTTCGCGATCGACGCCTCTCGCTTGAACGGCTCGCCGCGACTCATGCGCGACGCCGCCTCGCGCCACGCGATGCGCGACATGTGCGCGCGCACCTCCATGTCGGCGATGAGGAAGGCCACGGACTGGTAGGCGCCGATCGGGCGCCCGAACGCCTCGCGCTGCCCCGCGTAGCTCACCGACTCGTCGACGCAGCCCTGGGCCAGCCCGGTGGCGAGCGCCGCGATCGCGATCCGACCCTCGTCGAGGATCGACAGGAACTGCGCGTACCCCCGGCCCCGCTCGCCGACCAGGTTCGCGGCGGGCACCCGCACGTCGACCAGCGACAGCGCGTGAGTGTCGGACGAGTCCCAGCCGACCTTCTTGTACGCCGGCGCCACCGTGAAGCCGGGCGTCCCGCTCGGCACGAGGATCGCGCTGATCTCCTTGCGACCGTCGTCGCGCACACCCGTGGCTGCGGTGACGATCACGAACGCGGTGATGTCCGTGCCCGAGTTGGTGATGAACGCCTTGGAACCGTTGATCACCCACTCGTCACCGTCGAGCACCGCCGTCGTACGGGTGCCACCGGCGTCCGACCCGCCGTCGGGCTCGGTGAGGCCGAACGCACCGAGCGCCGCACCGCTGGCGAGCCGCGGCAGCCACTCGGCCTTCTGCGCGTCGCTGCCGAAGCGCAGGATCGGCATGGCGCCCAGCGAGATCGCGGCCTCGAGCGTGATCGCGACCGAGGAGTCGACGCGGGCCAGCTCCTCGATGGCGACGCAGAGCGCGACGTAGTCGCCGCCCATGCCGCCGTACTCCTCGGGGATGGGGAGCCCGAACAGCCCCATGCGCCCCATCGCCGCGACGACGTCGTAGGGGAACCGCCCTTCGGCGTACAGCGCACCGATCACCGGGGCGACCTGGTCGTGGGCGAACGCCTCGACCGTCTCGCGCAGCGCCTCGTGCTCGTCGGACAGACGCAGGTCCACGGCGTCACCCCTCTCAGCGGGTGCTCAGCAGATCGTCCTCGATCCGGCCGCACCCCCGCGGCGAGGCTACCCGCGCGACGTCGTCACCGCCGGGCGCCGAGGTCACCGGCGTACTCCCAGCCGAACGGGTGACCCGCCTCACCTGCGCGCCGGTCGGAGCACCCCGGCGCGCCCGGTAGGATCATCTGGTGATCGACGCGTCCCGCCGCGGTGCGGCAGCCCTGCGCTCCGTCGTGGACCAGGTCGACCGGCTCTGGCACGAGGTGGCCAAGTTCGGTGTCGTCGGTCTCGTGGCCCTCGTGGTCGACGTCGGACTCTTCAACCTGCTGCGCTTCGCCGGTGGCGAGGGCCCGATGTACGACAAGCCGCTGACCGCCAAGATCGTGAGCGTCACCGCCGCCACGACCGTCGCCTACTTCGGCAACCGCTTCTGGACCTTCCGCGACCGCGGCCGCACCAGCTTCGGCCGTGAGTACGCCCTCTTCTTCGTCCTCAACGCCGTGGGCCTGGCCATCTCCGTCGGCTTCCTGTGGTTCTCGCACTACGCGCTGGGCTTCACCAGTGCGCTGGCCGACAACATCAGCGCCAACGTCATCGGCCTGGCGCTCGGCACGCTGTTCCGGTTCTGGTCCTACCGCCGGTGGGTGTTCCCGGACGACTCGGCCGCGGCCGAGGACGCCACGATCCACACCACCGTCTGACCCGAGGTCAGTCGGCGCCGGCCCGCGCGACGGGCCGTGCGCGGGGCTCGTCGTCGATCGGCACCGCAGCGGGTTCCCCGACCGGTTCCAGGGTTCCCACCTCCTCCGGCGGCGTCTCCGCAGTCGGGACACTGCCGTACGCCGGCACGGATGCCGTGCCGCGCGTCGGATCCGGCGCCTGGCGCAGTGCCTGACGCACCGGCAGGAACATGGCGAACACGGCCGGTCGGGCCGAGAGCATCTCGAGCCGTCCGCCGTCGGCGGTGACCAGCGTGCGTGCCAGCCCGAGGCCGAGACCCGTGGAGTGCCCGCCGCTCACGCTGCGCTCGAACACGAGACCGTCCAGGCCCGGAGGGACGCCCGGTCCCTCGTCGGTCACCTCGAGCACGACCCACGACCCGGACTCACGCGCACGGACGGTCGTGCGACCGGCACCGTGCACCAGGGAGTTCTCGATGAGGGTCGCGAGCACCTGCGCCTGCATGCCGCGGACGCCCTCGACGCGAAGTCCGGTGCGCCCCGCGCGCTGCAGCGCGCGACCCGCCGCGGCGAAGGCCGGCGTCCACTCGCTCAGCTGCGTCGAGAGCAGCTGGTCGACCGAGAACTGCTCGACCGGACCGACGTGACCCCGGCTGGCGGCGACCACGTCGTCGATGACGCCGGACAGCCGCTCGACCTGGTCGAGTGCGGCGGTCGCCTCGGTGTGCGCCACCGCGAGCGAGTCGGCCGCGAGGATCTCCTCGAGCCGCAGCGACAGGGCGGTGAGCGGGGTGCGCAGCTGGTGGGCCACCTCCGACGTCACCCGACGCTCGCTCTCGAGCAGGGTGTTGAACCCGGTGACACCGTTGTCGAGCACCTCTGCGACCGCGTCGATCTCAGCGATGCCGTAGCGCTGGCCGGTACGCCGGGCGTCACCGGTGGCGAGCTGGCCCGCCACCTGCGCGAAGTCCTCGAAGGGTCGCGCCAGCCGCCGGGTGTAGCTCCACGCGATCGCCATGGACACGCCGAGGGCCGCGAGCGCGATCACGGATACGAGCGCCGCTTCGCGCATCACCTCCGCATCGGTGCCCGACCGCGGGATCGACGCGCTGACGGTGACCTGGCTCGAGGTGCCGGCGCCCTCGGTGGTCGTCGCGGTGAAGACGGGCGTCGTCGCCGCCGGGCCGGTGGTGATGGTGCGACCGTCGGGCAGAACGGCGGTGAGGACCGCACCGTCACGGACGAACGACTCGAGCGAGTGCTCGTCGACGCGTCCCTCGGCCTTCTCCCACGCGTCCTCGAGCCCGCTCGCCGCGACCCGGGCCGCCGCGGCCGCGCGGTCCTGCGTCGCGTTGTTCATCACGGCCCAGATGGTGGCGATGAGGATGACGCCGACCATGGTGACCGCGAACAACGTGGTCGCGAAGACCAGCAGGATCACCCGGCGGCGCACGTCAGGAGTCCTTCTCCAGGCGGAAGCCGACTCCGCGGACGGTGGTGATCCTCGAGCCGGACGCACCGAGCTTGCGACGCAGCGTCGACACGTGCATGTCGAGGGTCTTCGTGGCCCCCAGCCATTCGGTCTGCCATACCTCGCGCATCAGCTCGTCGCGCCCGACGACCACGCCCACTCGCCGCATGAGGAGGAGCAGCAGCTCGTACTCCTTCGGCGTCAGGGCGATCTCGTCGTCGTCGACGGTGACCCGGCGAGAGGAGTCGTCGACCACGATCGCGCCGACCTGGACGACGTCGTGCTCGGGACCGGCCGAGCGCCGCAGCTGCGCGCGCACGCGCGCCATCAGCTCGGCGATGCGGAACGGCTTGCCGACGTAGTCGTCGGCGCCGGCGTCGAGACCCACGACCAGGTCGGGCTCGTCCGTGCGCGCCGTCAGCACGAGCACGGGCAACGAGCTGCCTCGGCTGCGGAGGGACCGGCACACGTCCAGGCCGTCCATGCCGGGCAGCCCGAGGTCGAGCACGAGCAGGTCGGCAGAACCGGAGAGCGCCGCGTCCAGCGCGGCCGGACCGTCGGTCACGTGCGTGACGTCGTAGCCCTCGCGGCCGAGCGCACGCACCAGCGGCTCGCTGATGCCGGGGTCGTCCTCGGCGACGAGTACGCGGCTCATGCCGTCAGGATAGGTGCCGGACGACGACGTCGCGCACGTGCGGCCGACCTCGTCACGCGGTCACGGTCGGGGCGCGACGACCGCGCCGCCGGGTGAGGGCCACCGGAGCGATCTGGCCGACCCCGCGGACCGCCCGCAACGCCTGGGTCTCGAGCTCGAACTCGGGATGGCCGTACAGCGCGTCGGCCGTCGACCGGTCGCAGAGCACGCCGCCCGGATAGGCCTCGGCGGTGAGCCGGCTGGCCACGTTGACGGTCGTGCCGTAGATGTCGCCGCGACGCGTCACCACCCGACCGGTCGCGATGCCGGCGCGCAGGGCGGGCACGTCGTCGTCCTGCTCGGACAGGAGCCGCAGCGCGACCTCGGCGGCCGACTCGGGGTCCGGTGTCACGAACATGATCTCGTCGCCGAGCGTCTTGAGGGTGCGGCCGCCGTGGGCCGCGACGATGTCGGCCGACCGGGACTCGAAGCGCACGACGAAGTGCGCGAGCTCGTGCTCGTCGAGGTTGCGGGCCAGCCGGGTGAAGCCCACGATGTCGGCGAACCCCACCGACTGCGTGACCTCCTCCCCCTCACCCGATGCCTCCGCCGTCGCGAGCCCCCGTTCGAGCGCCGCGGCGAGCTGGCGTCGCCAGCCGTGCACGACGAGTCGCTCGATCGCCGGGAGCAGTGCCTCGATCTCGCGGAAGAGGCGTGCCGCGGACTCCTCCGACAACGGGTCGGCGGGGTCGATGACGCCGCGCTCGACCAGCTCGCGGCCGAACGTGTCGACCTGCCAGCTGGCCAGCCGGCTCGTCGTGCGGCCGAGGGCCCGGACGACATCGACGGCGGAGGTGGGGTCGAGCACGCCGCGCCGCACGAGGCTGCCCAGGATCGTGAGCGCCTCGACGTCCTCGTCGGTGAAGGCGACGGCGTCACCGACGTCGGCGAACCCCATCGCCCGCCACATCGGTCGGGCCTCCTCCAGCGGGACGCCGCTGCGGATCGCGACCTCGTCACGGGTCAGTCGGCGCGGTGCACCTAGGACGATGTCGACGAGCTCGTCGACGACGTGCGCGGTGTGCGACTCCGTGCTGTCGCGCCGATCGGCGGCGACGGAGGTCGGCGACCCGGCGTCGGCCGCCTCGGGGTCGGGACCGCTCACGCTCCGATGCCACCTGTGGGCGGCGTGCCCTGGTCGGGCGTCCAGAGCTGATCGTCCGCGGGACGTGCCGGCGGGGGCGGCGTCGGGGGCTGGGTCGACTGCGTGAAGGACTCGCCCGCCACGCGGCGACGGCGGAGGTCGTCCTCGTCGTGGAGGCGGTAGATCTCGCGCTGGATGACCTCGACGTCGGGCACGCTGCGGATGGTGAGCTGCCCCTTCTCGCCTGCCGACTCGATGATGAGCGTGCCGCAGTTGAGCAGCTGATCGAGCACGGTGTGCGTGAACGACACGTCGTTGACGCGCGAGAGCGGCATGTCACGACCGTTCTTCGCGATGAGGCCGCTCCGCGTGATCACCCGGTGATCGGTGAGGACGTAGGTCGTGGTCCACCAGTAGGCGAGCGGACGCAGCACCCACCACACGAGGGCTACGACCATGACGAACGCGATGATCCAACGAGCACCGGAGGACGCCACGCTGTCGGAGCCCGCCATCTTGGCGAGCAGGAAGAAGCCGAGCCCCAACGTCACCAGGAACACCAGGATCGGTGCGACGAGGGCGCGCCAGTGCGGGCGCGCCTCCCACACGATCTTCTCGTCGTCGGCCAGCAGCTTCGTCGGGTAACCCATGGCCGCATGGTGTCACGCCGGCACCGCACGGGGCACGTCAACGAGCGACCACACCCGGATCAGCGCACCACCGTCACGTCGCCCGCGGAGACCGAACGCAGCGCGCCGTCGCCGAGCCGCACGACGAGCCGACCGTCGTCATCGATGCTGGTGCCCTCACCCTCGAGGACGACGTCGCCCGGCAGCGTCGCGCGCACCGGGCGTCCGAGGGTCAGGCACCGTGCCGCATAGGCGTCGAGGAGACCGCCACGACGGGCGTCGCCGTCGGCGAGCTGCCAGCGCAGGTAGTGACCGCGCAGCCGGTCGAGCACCGCGACGACGAGGTCCTCGCGACGTACGTCGAAGCCCTCGAGGCGGGTCGACGTCGCCCGGGGCACGGGCAGCTCGGCGCGGTCGAGGTCGACGTTGACGCCGATGCCCACGACGAGGGCGTCCTGCACCCGCTCGACGAGGATGCCGCCGAGCTTGCGCGGCCCCGGACTCCCGTCGTGAGCGTCGCGGTCGACCATCACGTCGTTCGGCCAGGTCAGGGACGCCGGCAGTCCGGCGTCCCGCAGCACGTCGCTGACGGCGACACCGGCGAGCAGCGGCACCCAGCTCCAGCGTCGGTCGACGACGACCGGTCTCAGCACGACCGACATGGCGAGCCCCGCACCGGCGGGCGACTCCCACGCGCGGCCGAGCCGCCCACGTCCGCCGGTCTGCTCGTCGGCGACGACGGTGAACCCCTCCGGCGCGCCTTCTCGCACCTGGTCGGCGGCGTCCGCGTTGGTCGACCCGGTCGACGGGAGGACGGCGATCGGGCCCCACCCGGCGCCGGCTCGTGAGCTGCGGTCGAGCGCCGCAGCGAGGCGCTCGTCGTCCCAGGTGCGCGGGTCGTCGGACATGGGTCCAGCCTTCCAGGCCGCAGGGAGTCACGCGTGGTCCGCGGCTAAGGTACGAGGGACGGGTCGCCACGCCTCTCGGCGCCCGCTCCGTGCCAGACACGGGCAGTGACTGGGAAGGGTGACGCGCGGTGACCGCAGCTCCGGAGCTCGAGGGCCAGGCGCCCGGCGACGACCTCAAGACCACCGCGGGAAAGATCGCCGACTTCGAGAAGCGCCGCGAGGCGGCCGCCCACGCGGCCAGCGAGAAGGCCGTCGAGAAGCAGCACTCCCGCGGCAAGGGCACCGCGCGTGAGCGCATCGACATGCTGCTCGACGAAGGGTCCTTCGTCGAGCTCGACGCACTCGCTCGCCACCGCTCGAACAACTTCGACCTGCCCGACCACCGCCCGTACGGCGACGGCGTCGTCACGGGCTACGGAACGGTCGACGGCCGCCCGGTCTGCGTGTTCGCGCAGGACTTCACCATCTTCGGCGGCAGCCTCGGCGAGGTCTTCGGCGAGAAGATCGTCAAGCTCATGGACCTCGCGATGCGGACCGGCGTCCCCGTGGTCGGGATCAACGACTCGGGCGGTGCCCGGATCCAGGAAGGCGTGGTCTCCCTCGGTCTCTACGGCGAGATCTTCCGGCGCAACGTGCTCTCGTCCGGCGTCATCCCGCAGATCTCGCTCATCATGGGCCCGTGCGCGGGCGGCGCGGTCTACTCCCCCGCCATCACCGACTTCACCGTCATGGTCGACAAGACCTCCCACATGTTCATCACCGGTCCCGACGTCATCAAGACCGTGACCGGCGAGGACGTCGAGTTCGAGGACCTCGGCGGCGCACGCACGCACAACAGCAAGAGCGGCGTGGCGCACCAGATGGCTGCCGACGAGGCCGAGGCCGTCGAGATCGTGAAGGCGCTCCTCGGCTTCCTCCCGAGCAACAACCTCGACGAGGCGCCGTCGTTCGACATCGAGGCCGACCTGTCGCCGAGCGACGAGGACCTGGCTCTCGACACTCTCGTGCCGGACTCGCCGAACCAGCCGTACGACATGCACACGGTCATCGAGTCGGTGCTCGACGACGCGGACTTCCTCGAGATCCAGCCGCTCTGGGCGCCGAACATGATCATCGGCTTCGGCCGGGTCGAGGGCCGCTCCGTGGGCGTCGTCGCCAACCAGCCGATGCAGTTCGCCGGCACGCTCGACATCGAGGCGTCGGAGAAGGCCGCACGGTTCGTCCGCACGTGCGACGCGTTCAACGTCCCGGTGCTCACGTTCGTCGACGTCCCCGGCTTCCTGCCCGGCACCGACCAGGAGTGGAACGGCATCATCCGTCGCGGCGCCAAGCTCATCTACGCCTACGCCGAGGCGACCGTCCCGCTCGTCACCGTCATCACGCGCAAGGCGTACGGCGGCGCCTACGACGTCATGGGCTCCAAGCACCTCGGGGCCGACGTCAACCTCGCCTGGCCCACGGCGCAGATCGCCGTCATGGGCGCGCAGGGCGCGGTCAACATCCTCTACCGCCGTGAGCTGGCGAAGGCCGACGACCCCGAGGGTCAGCGAGCCCAGCTCGTCGCCGACTACGAGCACACGCTCGCCAACCCCTACATCGCGGCCGAGCGCGGATACATCGACGCGGTCATCCGACCCAGCGAGACGCGCGCCCAGATCACCCGTGCGCTGCGTGCGCTGCGCACCAAGCGAGCGTCGCTGCCTCCCAAGAAGCACGGGAACATCCCGCTGTGAGCGACGAGACCCCGACGCCCGAGCGGCCGACGCTGCGCATCGTCCGCGGTGCTCCCGACGCGTCCGAGCTGGCCGCGATCGTGGCGGTCGTCGCCGCCTCGGTGTCCGCCGCCTCCGCCGGCACGACCTCGCGCACCCGGTCGGCGTGGGCCGACCCGCACCGCTCGGTGCGTACACCGCTGCCCACCGGCGGCTGGCGAGCGTCGTCCACGCCGAGGTGAGCGGGACCTCGCCCGTCGTCGTGCTCGCATCCGCGTCGCCGGCGCGGCTCGCGCTGCTGCGCCAGTCAGGCATCGAACCGGTGGTCCGGGTGAGCGGTGTCGACGAGGACGGGCTCGCCGACGCCCTCGCGGCGTCCGGGCGCACCGCGCCCGCCGAGCTCTGCGCCGCGCTCGCCGACGCCAAGGCGCACGCGGTCGGCGGACGCCGTCCGGGACGAGCTTCCCGGCGCGATCGTGATCGGTTGCGACTCCGTGCTCGACCTCGACGGCGTCGCGCTCGGGAAGCCCGACGACGCGGTCGACGCCGTGAACCGATGGCGGGCGATGCGCGGGCGCACCGGGATCCTCCGCACCGGCCACACGGTCGTGGAGCTCGGCAGCACGCGGGAGCACGACCGTGTCGCGTCCGCGGTCGCGTCGACGCTCGTGGTGTTCGCCGACCTCGACGACGCCACGATCGAGGCCTATGTCGGCACCGGCGAGCCGTTGCACGTCGCGGGTGCGTTCACCCTCGACGGCATCGGCGGCGCGTTCGTCGAGCGCATCGACGGCGACCCGGCCAACGTCGTCGGCCTCTCGTTGCCCCTCGTGCGGCGGCTGCTCGCCGATCTCGACATCGCCTGGACGGATCTCTGGTCCCGCTGATGCGTGGGTCGCCGACGCCACCCCGAGCCGTGGCACCACGACGTCTTCCGCGCCGTCGTGGCTCCGCCGACCGGCCGAGGTTCGACCCCAGTCAGCTGCCGTTCCCGATGTACGGCGTCGTCGTGCTGACGACGTGCATGCCGAGGCGTTCGAGGATGGGACGGGAGTTCGGCGACGCATCCACCTGCAGGTAACGGAAGCCGCGCTCGGCCGCCTCGGCCGCGCGGAGCCCGACGATCCGGCGGTAGATCCCACGGCCGCGCCAGTCAGGGTGCGTGCTGCCGCCCCACAGGCTCGCGAACTCGGTACCCGCGTGGAAGCGCGCCCAGGCCGCGCACACGACCTGCCCGTCGGCGACCGCCACGAGGATGCGCAGCGCGTCCGGATCGGCCGCCTTCTCGGCGCGCAGCTCGGTCACCCGGTCGTCGCCCGGTTCACCCCACACCGCCCGATGCAGCGTTGCGATGCCGGCATAGTCCGAGTCGCCGAGGGGCTCGCGGACCTCGATGCCGTGCGGCGGTCTCACGTCGGCGCAGGCCCGCACCACGACGTCGACCTCGCCGATGACGAGCGCCTCGAGCTCCTCCGGCACCAGACCGGCGGCGGCGAGCCGCTCGGGAAGGTCCGCGGGCTGGTCGTGGGAGTAGGACTTCCACTCCCACTCCTTCCCGCGGGCACCGAAGTACGTGACCGTGTCGCGGATGACGGCGTCGACCTCGTCGCCGCTCATGCCACCGAAGTCGCTGAAGACGACGCCGCCACCGCGATGGCTCGACGCGGGTGGGGTCATCCGGAGCAGCGGGCCGACGCGCTCGACGACCCACCCGTCGAGAACCGGGCCGGTCTCCTGCCGGATCTGCGCCTCGAACGCGTCGAGCAGGTCCGTGGGCGAGGCAGTCATGGCGGCGAGCATCGCAGAGCCCGCCCGGGGCCGCGCGCCCTTTACCTCTCGGGGATCAGTCGGCGACGCGCAGCAGTGGGAACAGGTCGTGGTCCATCGGCGCCCCGTCGGCAAGCTCGTCCTCGAGCCCGTCGAAGGGCGGCGACGTGCGCCAGGGACGCGGCGCGTGGACGGCGTCGTCACCCAGGAACCGCAAGGAGAACGCGCGTCGCCGATGTGCGCCGGGAACGCCGTAGGCGTGGTGCAGCGTGAGCATGTGGAAGAAGACCGCGTCGCCCGGCTCCAACGCCCAGCCGAGGATCTCGACGTCGTCGCGGTGCGCCTCGATGTCGGGCAGCTCCTCGAGGGTGCCCTCGGGGAACCACTTGGCCTGGTGGTCCATGAACGTGCGCGGCATGAGCCAGCCCCGCAGGTGCGAGCCGGCGAGGAACTCCAGCGTCGACTCCGGCGCGACCGGGTCGACGGGCATCCACATCGAGCAGTTCTGGACGCCGTCCACGTTGTAGTACGGCTGGTCCTGGTGCCACGGCGTCGGCTGCTGGGTACCCGGCTCCTTCACGAGCACGTGGTCGTGGAAGAGCCGCACCTCGCGACTGCCCATCAACGCGCCGGCGACGTCGGCGGCCCGCGAGGCGAACGCGACCTCGCGGAACTCGTCGATGCGCTGCCAGTTGCAGAAGTCCTCGACGAAGCGACCGGGGTCGTCGTCACGGCTGGCGACCTTGAACAGCGGCCCCGGGTCAGCGAGGTTGCGCTCGATACCGCGTTCGACGAGGGCCACCTGGTCCGGGGAGAAGAGAGCCCGCACGACGGTGGCGCCCTTGGCCCGGAACTCGGCGACCGTCGCGTCGTCGACGACACCTGTGGCGAGTGCGCTGGTCATGCGGCCTCCCGGACCTCCTCCGTCGTCCTCCCGGGCGACGACTCACACCGTAGACCGACGCGTCGGCGAGGCGGCCTGAGTCCGTCGGGCGGACCGGCGTCATGGGGCACGATGGGCCTGTGAGCACCGACACCGAGGATGCCGTTGCCGAGTCGGTGCTGCGCATCGATCGGCTGGTCTACGCGACCGTCGTCCTCATGTCGGTGCTCGCGGTCTACGACGGCTGGCAGGACCTTGCGACCTTCGCCGGCGTGGCGGTCGTGATCATCGGGCCGCTGCTGGCGCTCTCCCTCGCGCACCTGTTCGGGGACGTGCTGCACGCGCACGCCGAGCTGCGTCGCCCGCTCACGGCAGCGGAGTGGCGCCGGCACGCTCGCGACCAGATCAGCTGGTTCGTCGCAGCCGTCCCGCCGCTGGTGGTGCTGGCGATCGGGTGGGTCACACCGGCTGACGTCGTCGGCACGATCGCGCTCGTGCTCTGGACCGGGGTGGTCACCCTGGTCGTCCTGTCGGGGATCGCCGGCCATCGGGCCGGGCTGCGCGGCTGGCGGTGGGGCGTGGCCACGGCGACGGGCGGCCTCATCGGCCTCATCGTCATCGGGCTGCAGCTCCTGCTCAAGCCGCACTGAGGACTCACCGGGCACGAACAGGCTCTGCCCCAGCGAGAAGTACATGACGAACTCCGTCGAGCTCGGTGCTCGCCTGGACCCGCTGGGCAGCCAAGGCGGCCGTGGAGGTCGATGGCGAAACGTTCCCGGTCAGACGGGCGGCACTCCGTGACGGCGGTCGCTGAACGTGCGGTCGCGACCTGCCGCCGCCGCCAGCCGCAGGACGATCTCGCGCCGGAGCTCTCCCGGCTCGACGATCGCGTCGATGACCAGGTCGCTCGCGAGGCGCAGGAGGTCGACGTCGGTCTCGTACTCGGCGCGCCGCTCGGCGACGAACGCGGCCCGCTCGTCGTCGTCGACGATCGCCTCGATCTTGTTGGCGTACACGGCGTTCACGGCCGCCTCGGGTCCCATGACGGCGATACGCGCCGTGGGCAGGGCGAGGCAGGCGTCCGGACCGAACCCCGGTCCGGCCATGGCGTAGAGGCCGGCGCCGTAGGCCTTGCGCAGCACGACGGACACCTGCGGGACGGTCGCCTCGGACACGGCGGTGATCATCTTCGCCCCGTGCCGGATGATCCCCTCGCGCTCGACCTGCGAGCCGATCATGAAGCCGGGAACGTCGGCGAGATAGACGAGCGGCACGTTGAACGCGTCGCACCACCAGATGAACCGCGCGGCCTTGTCGGCGCTGTCACCGAAGAGCACACCACCTCGGACGGCGCTGTTGTTGGCGACGACGCCGACGGACCTGCCGTCCATGCGGGCGAAGCCCACGACCAGCTCACCGGCGAAGAGCGGCTTGATCTCGAAGAACGACTCGTCGTCGACGAGCGCGTCGATCACGTCGTGGACGTCGAAGGGCCTGCTCTCCGGCATCGGCACGAGATCCTCGGTGAGGTCGCGGGCCGGTGGCTCGGCGGCGTAGACCGGGGGATCCTGCCGCCAGCTCGACGGGAGGTAGGAGAAGGCGAGCTTCGCCTGCTCGATGGCATCGTCGTCGTCGACCGCGAGGTTGTCGCCGCAGCCGGAGACGGTCGCATGCATCCGGGCGCCGCCCATGTCCTCGAGGGTGACCTTCTCGCCGACGACCATCTCGGCCATCCGCGGACTGCCGAGGTACATCGAGGCATTGCCCTCGACCATGATCACGACGTCGCAGAACGCCGGGATGTAGGCGCCACCGGCGGCCGACGGTCCGAACAGGCAGCAGATCTGCGGCACCTTGCCCGACAGCGCGACCTGGTTGTGGAAGATGCGGCCGGCACCGCGCCTTCCCGGGAAGAGGTCCACCTGGTCGGTGATCCGCGCTCCGGCGGAGTCGATGAACCAGAACACCGGCAGCTCGTCGCGCAGCGCGACCTCGGTGACGCGCACGATCTTCTCGACCGTGCGAGCGCCCCACGAACCGGCCTTGACCGTCGGGTCGTTGGCGACCACCAGCACCGGGCGACCGTCGACCGTTCCCCGACCGGTCACCACGCCGTCGGCGGGCAGCCCGGCGGAGAGGGCGTTGGCGAGCTGGCCGTCCTCGACGAACGAGCCTGCGTCGACCAGTCGGGCGATGCGCTCACGCGGGTGCAGCTTCGCGGCACCGGCCAGGCGGGCCGCCGCAGCAGGCGACACGACGAGCGTCGCCGCGCGCGCCGCACGTACCGCGTCCGCACTCATCGACCCTCCCGGTTCCTTGGACTTGACGTTGACGTAAACGTCAAGGTAGCGCCAGACTGACCCCGTCCGCCAGCCCCACCCGATCTGTCCCTGAGGGACGAGCACCGGCACGTGCGTGCCACCGCGAGTCCCGAAGTCGTGATCGTGGTCGCCAGAGGAGGTACCCGCGACGTGCCCGCCACGACCTTCACCGTCGGCCAGCTCGCTGCCGACCTCGGCGTGACCACCCGCACGCTGCGCTTCTACGAGGAGGCCGGCATCGTCTCCCCGGCGCGCTCGGCCTCGGGTGCGGCACGCGTGTACGACGCGCGCGACCGGGCCCGGCTCGTCCTCGCGCTGCGCGGCAAGCGGTTCGGCATGTCCCTGGCAGAGATCCGCGAGATCGTCGACATGTACGACGCCGAGCCAGGTGAAGCCGGCCAGATCCGCCGGCTGCTCGCGTCGCTCGACGACGTCCGCACCGACCTGCTCGCACGCCGCGAGGAGATCACGCGGACCCTCGACGAGGTCCACGACGTCACCGCCCGTTGCCGCCACCGGCTCTCCGAGCTCGGTGAGGGGCCGTGACCCCGGCTCCGTCGCCACCATGCCGCACATCACCTGACGGACCTCGCCCCCGACCGGCGGCACAGGGGTCCGTTCTGGCAGGGTGGCAGGTGGTCGGCACCGCACGTGCCGAACCCGCGAAAACCCACGTGACCGCACGATCGAACAACCCTCGGTGTCAGGAGCGAAGCAGCGATGACCGTCACTAAGGTCCTCATCGCCAACCGTGGCGAGATCGCCATCCGCGTGGCCCGCGCGTGCCGCGACGCCGGTATCGCCAGCGTCGCCGTCTACGCCGACCCTGATCGCGACGCCCTGCACGTGAAGATGGCCGACGAGGCCTATGCGCTCGGCGGCTCCACCGCCGCCGAGACCTACCTCGTCGTCGACAAGATCCTCGACATCGCCCGCAGGTCCGGCGCCGACAGCGTGCACCCCGGCTACGGCTTCCTCTCCGAGAACGCCGACTTCGCGCAGGCCGTCATCGACGCCGGGCTGACGTGGATCGGTCCTCCGCCGGACGCCATCCGCTCCCTCGGCGACAAGGTCTCCGCGCGCCACATCGCGCAGCGTGCCGGCGCGCCTCAGGTCGAAGGAACCCCGGACCCGGTGCAGACCGCCGACGAGATCGTCGAGTTCGCCCGGACGCACGGTCTCCCGATCGCGATCAAGGCGGCGTTCGGCGGTGGCGGACGCGGCCTCAAGGTCGCACGGACGCTCGAGGAGATCCCCGAGCTCTACGACTCCGCCGTCCGTGAGGCGGTCGCCGCCTTCGGTCGTGGCGAGTGCTTCGTCGAGCGCTACCTCGACAACCCCCGCCACGTCGAGACGCAGGTGCTCGCCGACCAGCACGGCAACGTCGTCGTCGTCTCCACACGTGACTGCTCGCTGCAGCGCCGCCACCAGAAGCTGGTCGAGGAGGCGCCCGCGCCGTACCTCTCCCAGGCGCAGCTCGACGAGCTCTACCGCGCGTCGAAGGCGATCATCACCGAGG
Source organism: uncultured Actinomycetota bacterium (assembly GCA_963782665.1). Lineage (GTDB taxonomy): Bacteria > Actinomycetota > Actinomycetes > S36-B12 > CAIYMF01 > Longivirga. Next base: position 185,981 of record CAWAKP010000004.1, read on the forward strand.
CCGGCTACTACGGCGCGGGCACGTGCGAGTTCCTCGTCGGGGTCGACGGCACGATCTCCTTCCTCGAGGTCAACACCCGCCTCCAGGTCGAGCACCCGGTGACCGAGGAGGTCGCCGGGATCGACCTCGTACGACAGCAGTTCCGCATCGCGAACGGCGAGGCCCTCGGCTTCGGCGACCCGGTGCTGCGCGGGCACTCCTTCGAGTTCCGGATCAACGGCGAGGACCCTGGACGCTCGTTCCTCCCCGGGCCAGGCGTCCTCAGCGTGTGGGAGCCCCCGTCGGGTCCCGGCGTGCGCCTCGATGCCGGGTTCCAGGCGGGTGACGTGATCGGCGGAAACTTCGACTCGCTGCTCGCCAAGCTCATCGTCACGGGCGCCACGCGTCAGGAAGCCCTCGAGCGCTCCCGTCGCGCCCTCGACGAGTTCCAGATCGAGGGAATCGCCACGGCGCTCACGTTCCACCGCGCCGTGGTACGTGACCCTGCCTTCGCCACCGACGACGCGACTCCCTTCTCCGTGCACACGCGCTGGATCGAGACCGAGTTCGACAACACGATCCCGGCCTACACGCATGCCGCCACCGAGCTCACCGAGCCCGAGGAGCGCCAGTCGCTCACCGTCGAGGTCGGCGGCAAGCGCGTCGAGGTGTCGCTGCCCGCGGGCGTGTCCTTCGGCGGCGGCGGAGCCGCCGGCCCGAAGAAGGCACCCAAGCGGTCGGCGAAGAAGGGCGGCAGCGCCGTCTCCGGCGACGCCGTGGCCGCCCCGATGCAGGGGACCATCGTCAAGGTCGCCGTCGAGGAGGGGCAGAAGGTCGAGGCCGGCGAGCTCGTCGTGGTCCTCGAGGCGATGAAGATGGAGCAGCCGCTCAACGCGCACAAGGCCGGCATCGTCACCGGCCTCGCCGCCGAGGTCGGAGCGACCGTTCCGACCGGGACCGTGCTGCTGGAGATCAAGGACTGAGTTTCTTGCGCCTCCAAGGCGTGATCCTTCGGATCACGCCGTCGGCGCCCGCCTCCGCACCCGATCCGCTCCGGCCATGCTTCCTGCGCCTCCAAGGCGTGATCCTTCGGATCACGCCGTCGGCGCCCGCCTCCGCACCCGATCCGCTCCGGCCGTAAGGCCGTCGCGTCCCGGGACGGGGCTGCGCCCCGTGCGGCCTTCGGCCGCGCTTCGGCGTAACCCTCGGTCGCTGGCTGTGCCGTCTTGCGCCTCCAAGGCGTGATCCTTCGGATCACGCCGTCGGCGCCCGCCTCCGCACCCGATCCGCTCCGGCCATAAGGCCGTCGCGTCCCGGGACGGGGCTCCGCCCCGTGCGGCCTTCGGCCGCGCTTCGGCGGAAACCTCTCTGGCTGACTTCGTGCCGGCGGGTCGCTCGCCCTGCGCTGCTTGGTTCTGCGTTGGGCGGAATCTGGTGGGTGTGAGGGGTTGCCGGCCGGGGCAAGGATGGGGGTATGAGTCGGTCTCGGTCTGTTGCTGTTCGTGTTGGTCGGCGTCTCGGTGTTGCTGGGGCGCTGGTGCTGGTGGCGCTGGTGGCGTCGATGGGGTTCGCGGCTCCGGCGGACGCCGGCACCTCGTTGCAGGACGCGGTCACGGCCCTGCGCAACGGCGAGTCGGTCTACGTCGCACCCGATGCCGACCCGACGATGACCGACAGCCAGGCGCGTGACCTGCGCCAGCGCATCACCTCCATCGGCTACCCGTTCTTCGTCGCCGTGCTCCCCCAGTCGGCCGCGGTCGACGGCTCGTCCGACCGCGACCCTCACGGCCCTGCACGACGGCGTCGGCGATGTCCGGCGCGTACGCGCTCTACATCGGCGACTCGTTCCGCGCGGGTGACACCAGCACGCGCGTCGTCCGACATCGCGACCGTCGCGTATCGCGACAACAAGGCCGACGGCGTCTACGCCGTCCTCGATGCGTTCGTCGCCAACGCCGGCCAGAAGCTCGCCGGCACCTCGGGCAGCTCCGCGAACATCCCGCTCATCGGTGGGCTGCTCGTCGGGGGCGCGGCCATCGTCGGCGGCGGCGCCTTCGTCGTCTACCGGCGCAACCAGAAGGTCAACGCCGAACGCACCGAAGCCGTGCAGCGCACGGTCTTCGAGGACGTCACGAGCTACGGCGAGGACGTCGCTCACATCGATGTCCGCGACCCGCGCCTCGACGACGCCGGACGCGCCGACGCGCAGCGCGCGCTGGACTCGTACGAGACCGCCAAGGACAAGGTCGCCTCCATGCAGCATCCCGAGGATGCCGCATCGGTGACCACGGCGCTCGAGGACGGCCGCTACTCGTTGGCCTGCGTCGAGGCGCGACTGAACGGCACGCCGGTGCCCGAACGTCGTCCCCCGTGCTTCGTCGACCCCCGGCACGGTCCGAGCGTCCGTGACGTCACGTGGGCACCGGACGGCGGTGCTCCGCGACCGATCCCGGTCTGCGCGGCGTGCGCGACGACCCTCGAGTCCGGACGGGTGCCCGACGCCCGCACTGTCGAGGTGGCCGGTGGCCGGGTCCCGTACTGGGCGGCGGGGCGCGCGTACGGCCCCTACGCCGGCGGCTACTACGCCAACAGCGGCATGGACCTCATGTCCGGCATCTTCCTCGGCTCGATGCTCGGCGGCATGTACTCCGGGCCCACCTACGTCGAGACCGGTGGTGGCGCGCAGGACTCCGGCGGCGGCTGGGGCGGCGGAGGCGACTTCGGCGGGGGCGGCTTCGGCGGAGGGGACTTCGGCGGGGGCGGGGACTTCGGCGGGGGCGGCGACTTCTGAGCTCCGCTCGCGCCGCGACACGAGCACGACGCCACCCGGAGGGCCGATCCACCTCGCCGCGTCGTACGCCGATGAGATCCGTGTGAGTCGCATGCCCGGCCGCCGCAGCGCGCGCGCCCTCGTGGGGGCCGCCGGCACGATCGCGTGCCTTGCGGCTGCCGTGGGCGCGTCGTCGAGCGCCTGGTCGGCCGTCTCCTCGGGCGCGCCGCCCGGGCACGCACCGCGAGCACGAACGCTCGCCACCGCGCCGACCTCGGCCTACCTGCCGGGCACGACGTGCCGCGCCTTCCCGGCCGACAGCTACTGGCACGCCGATGTCTCCCGCCTGCCGGTCAACGCCCGCTCGGCGCAGTGGCTGTCGCACATGCAGGCCACCACGCGTCGGCTGCACGCGGACTTCGGACCCTCCTTCGGTGCGCAACCGGTGCCGTACGGCATCCCGATCACCGTGGTCAACGGCATCACGCGCGTCACCGTGCGGTTCGGCTACCCGGACGAGAGCGACAAGGTGCGCTACCCGCTGTCGGCGTCGACGCTCATCGAGGGCGGCAGCTCGGCGTCCGGGGACCGGCACGCCATCGTCGTCGACAAGGCCACCTGCCAGCTGTTCGAGACGTGGGACACCCACCACTACACCTCCGGGTGGTACGCCGGCTCCGGTGCGGTCTGGTCGCTCGGCTCCGACCTCCTGCGTCCGGCCGGGTGGACCTCTGCCGACGCCGCGGGCCTCCCCATCCTCCCGGGGCTGCTGCGCTACGACGAGGTCGCTGTTGGCCACGTCGACCACGCGATCCGCTTCACGACGAACGTCACTGATCGCTCGTTCGTGTGGCCGGCGCGCCATCAGGCCGGGTCCGTGAGCGATCACTCCTACCCGCCGATGGGTGCGCGCTTCCGCCTCAAGGCGAGCTTCGTCATCACCGGGTACTCGCGCGACGCACAGGTCGTGCTGCGCGCGATGAAGACGTACGGACTGGTGCTCGCCGACAACGGCAGTCCGTGGTTCTTCCAGGGCACGTCCGACACGCGCTGGACCTCGCCCATCATCGAGGCGCTGGGACGCGTACCGGCGTCCGCGTTCGAGGCGGTCGACACGACACCGCTGCGCATCTCGTCGAGCTCAGGAGCCGCGCGCCGCCTCTGACGTCCTGGGAGATGGAGAACCACGACCCGCTATGGCGTCCCGTGGGTCTACATCTCGGCCGGTCGCCCGAAGGCGAGACGCCAGGTCAGCCGTGCGTGTGCAGCTGGCGCGCGGCCTCGGCGATCGAGCCGGTGAGCGACGGGTAGACGGTGAACGCCTGGGCCACCTCGTCGACGGTGAGCCGCTGCTCGACCGCGAGCGCGATCGGGAAGATCAGCTCGGACGCGCGGGGCGCGACCACGACTCCCCCGACGACGATTCCCGTGCCAGGACGGCAGAAGAGCTTGACGAAGCCGTCGTGGAGTCCCTGCATCTTGGCGCGCGCGTTGGTCGCGAGCGGCAGCTTCACCGACCGCACGTCGGCACCGGCGTCGGCGTCCGCCTGGGTGACGCCGACCGTCGCGATCTCCGGGTCGGTGAACACGTTGCTCGACACGGTCGACAGGTCGAGCGGCCGTACGGCGTCACCGAGCGCGTGCCACATGGCGATGCGGCCCTGCATCGCCGCCACGGACGCGAGCATGAGGACGCCGGTGACGTCGCCGGCGGCGTACACGCCACGCGCCGAGGTGCGCGATACGCGGTCGACCTCGATGTAGCCGGCATCGGTGAGCCGGACGCCTGCGGTGTCGAGGCCGAGACCCTCGGTGTTGGGGATCGACCCGACGGCCATGAGGCAGTGCGATCCCTCGACCGTCGAGCCGTCGGCCAGCGTGACCACGACACCGTTGCCCTCACGTCGCACGGACTGTGCGCGAGAACGACCGAGGACCGCCATACCGCGACGGCGGAAGACGTCCTCGAGGACCTGTGCGGCGTCGACGTCCTCCCCGGGCAGCACCCGGTCGCGCGACGAGACGAGGACGACGTCGGACCCCAACGCGTTGTACGCCGAGGCGAACTCGGCCCCGGTGACGCCGGACCCGACGACGACGAGGCGTGCGGGTGTCTCGTCGAGGTCGTAGACCTGCTCCCAGGTGAGGATGCGCTCGCCGTCCGGCACGGCGCCCTCGACGATGCGGGGACGTGCCCCTGTCGAGAGCAGGACGACGTCGGCGTCGAGCGAGTGCGTGACACCGTCGAAGGTCTCGGCCACCACCGACGAGGCCCCGTCGAGCCGGCCGATGCCGCGGATCACGCGGACGCCTTCGCGCTCGAGTCGCGCCTGGATGTCCAGCGACTGCGCGCCCGCGAGCTTCTTCACGCGGTCGTTGACCACCCCGAGGTCGACCGACGCCCGACCGGGTTCTGCGCCCGCTCCCCCGAGACGGACGCCGAGCTGTCCGCTGTCGGCGGCCATGGTCATGACCTCGGCCGTCGCGATCAGCGTCTTGCTGGGCACGCAGTCGGTGAGCACCGCCGAGCCACCGAGCCCGTCGCGGTCGACGACGGTGACATCAGCACGGAGCTGGGCGGCGACCAGCGCTGCCTCGTAGCCGCCGGGTCCGCCACCGATGATCACCACGTGCGTCATGCGGCCATCCTGTCGCATCTGCTTCCGCGGCCCGCGAGCGACTCGGCGGTCGCGGCACCGACCGACGACGACCGGCTCCGACGGAACCCGGCGGCTGAACCGTGACGACGCACGACCAGCGCTAGCCTTCGGTCGTGACCCTGTACGCGGCGTACGGCAGCAACATGGACCCCATGCAGATGCTGCTGCGCGCGCCCCACTCGCCGGGCCGGGGCACGGGCTGGCTCATGGGGTGGCGGCTGACGTTCGGCGGCGAGGACCTCGGCTGGGAGGGCGCGCTCGCCACCGTCGTCGAGGATCCCGACAACCAGGTGTTCGTGGCGCTGTACGACCTCACCGAGGCGGACGAGGACGCGCTCGACGAGTGGGAGGGCAGCGACCTCGGTCTCTACACGAAGATCCGCGTGCGTGTCGCCACGCTCGAGGGCGACGTGACCGCGTGGCTGTACGTCCTCGACGACTACGAGGGCGGGCTGCCGAGTGCTCGCTACCTCGGCATCATGGCCGACGCCGCCGAGGCCGCGGGTGCCCCCGACGACTACGTCGACGACCTGCGCACCCGCGCCTGCCGCAGCATCGGCTGAAGGTGCGCAAGGCACCGGGGCAGATGGGACGCCGAGGAGTCGGTAGCGTCGGACCGTGACTGACACCTCCGACCTGCTGCACACCGATCCTCCTGCCGCGGCTCGCGAGGCGGCGGACGCCGTGGCCCGACTCACCGGAGTCGCGCGGCACGACGTCGCGCTCGTCCTGGGGTCGGGGTGGGTGCCCGCGGCCGAGCTCATCGGCGAGACGGTCGCCGACGTCTCCGTGACCGAGCTGCCGCACTTCGCGCCCCCCGCCGTCGAAGGACACGCGGGTCGGGTGCGCAGCGTGCGCATCGGTGAGCGGCATGCGCTGGTGTTCCTCGGGCGCACGCACTACTACGAGGGACGCGGCGTCGAAGCCGTCGTCCACGGCGTGCGCACGGCGGCCGCCGCAGGGTGCCGCGCCATCGTCCTCACCAACGGCTGCGGCGGGCTCGACCCGTCCTGGACGCCGGGTACGCCCGTGCTCATCAGCGACCACATCAACCTGACGTCGGCGTCGCCGCTGCGCGGCGCGACGTTCATCGACCTCACCGACCTCTACTCGGCCCGGCTGCGCGCCATCTGTCGCGAGATCGAGCCGTCACTGCCCGAGGGCGTCTACGCGCAGTTCCGCGGACCGCAGTACGAGACGCCGGCCGAGGTGCGCATGGCCGGCGTCCTCGGCGCGCAGCTGGTCGGCATGTCCACGGCGCTGGAGGCGATCGCGGCGCGGGAGGCGGGGATGGAGATCCTCGGACTCTCGCTGGTCACCAACCTCGCTGCGGGACTGACCGGGGAACCGCTCAACCACGAGGAGGTCCTCGAGGCAGGTCGCGCAGCCGCCGAACGGATGGGTCGCCTCCTCGCCCAGGTGGTGCCGGCGCTGTGACCGGCGACCTCATCGACCGGGCGCGCGCGTGGTTCGCCGACGACCCCGACCCCGACACCCAGGTGGCGCTCGACCGCCTCCTCGATGCGGCCGGCAGCGGCGACGAGGGCGCGGCCGCGGAGCTCCATGACGCTTTCGACGGACGCCTCGAGTTCGGCACCGCCGGGCTGCGGGGCGCGCTCGGCCCGGGCCCCAACCGGATGAACCGCGCCGTCGTGACGCGCGCCGCCGCCGGTCTGGCCGCCTACCTCACGACGAGCGGCGGAGGCACGCAGCAGTCCGTGGTGGTCGGCTACGACGCGCGGCACAAGTCCGACGCCTTCGCACGCGACACGGCCGAGGTCATGGAGGGCGCGGGAATCCACGCCCTGGTCCTCCCTCGGCCCCTTCCTACGCCGGTGCTGGCGTTCGCGATCCGCCACCTCGGTGCAGCCGCCGGCGTCATGGTCACCGCGAGCCACAACCCGCCTCAGGACAACGGCTACAAGGTCTACCTCGGCGACGGCACCCAGATCGTCCCACCGGCCGACGCGCGACATCAGCACCTGCATCGACGCCGTCGGGGCGGTCCGCGACGTCCCGCGTGGCGACGGCTGGGAGATGCTCGGCGACGACGTGCTCGACGCCTACCTCGCGGCGGCCGCGGGCCTCGTCCGCCCGTCGTCCCCGCGCGACGTGGCGATCGCCTACACGCCGATGCACGGGGTCGGGGGTGACGTCGTGCTCGAGGGGCTCGCACGCGCCGGATTCCCCGCACCTCGCGTCGTGTCCGCCCAGTTCGCGCCGGACCCGGACTTCCCGACGGTGTCGTTCCCCAACCCGGAGGAGCCGGGTGCGATGGACCTCGCTCTCGAGGAGGGGCTCGACAGCGACGCCGACGTCGTCATCGCCAACGACCCGGACGCCGACCGGTGCGCGGTCGCCGTGCCCACGCGCGATCGCGGCGCGTCCGGTGGACCGGCGTACCGCATGCTGCGCGGCGACGAGGTCGGCTGGCTGCTCGGCTGGTGGATGCACGAGCGCGGCGCGAGCGGCACGTACGCCAACTCGATCGTGTCGTCGTCGCTGCTCGCGCGCATGGCGTCGTCGTACGGCGCCGCGCACGTCGAGACGCTGACCGGATTCAAGTGGATCGGTCGTCTGCCCGGACTCGCGTTCGGCTACGAGGAGGCGCTCGGCTACTGCGTGGATCCGGCGCACGTCGCCGACAAGGACGGTGTGAGCGCGGCGCTGCTCGTCGTCGAGCTCGTGGCGACGCTCAAGGCGCAGGGCCGAACCGTGCACGACGTCCTCGACGATCTCGCCATCGAGTTCGGGCTGCACGCCACCGACCAGCTGTCGGTGCGCGTCAGTGACCTCGCGCTCATCGGCGAGGCCATGACGCGGCTGCGGGCGAACGCGCCGGCAGAGGTGGCCGGCCTCGAGGTGCAGGCGTTCGAGGACCTCGAGGCGGGGGTCGACGGTCTGCCGCCGACGGACGGCGTACGCCTGCGACTGGCGGAGCAGACGCGCGTGATCGTCCGCCCGAGCGGCACCGAGCCCAAGCTCAAGTGCTACCTCGAGGTGGTCGTACCCGTGTCGAGCGAGGGCGAGCCGACAGGTGGCGACGTCGAGGCGGCCCGCCTCGTGGCCGCACACCGGCTCGCGGCTCTCACGGAGGGCATGGCGACGGCGCTGGGCATCTGACAGCCGTCCGCGAGCCCGACCGACGTCGCGGGACTCCACCGTGCACAATGTCGGCAACCCGCGCCGATCTGAAGGAGTCACCAGGTCGTGACGATCATCCTCATCGCGATCCCGATGTTCATCCTGTTCCTCGTCATCGAGATGCTGTCGTTCCGCTTCCTGCCCGACGACGACGAGCTCGGCTACGAGCGGCGCGACACCGTCACCTCGCTGTCGATGGGCATCGGCAGCCGGATCACGGGACTGCTCTGGGACGTCTTCGCGCTGCTGGGGCTGAGCGCGGCGTACGCGATCACTCCCCTGCGCATCGACATGGGGCACTGGTGGTCATGGGTGGCGCTGCTGTTCGCCGAGGACCTCTGCTACTACACGTTCCATCGCTCGAGCCACCGCGTGCGCGTGCTGTGGGCCAGCCACGTGCAGCACCACTCGAGCCAGCGCTACAACCTCTCCACCGCGCTGCGGCAGGAGTGGACCGGGTTCGGCACCTTCGTGTTCTGGGTCCCGCTCGCTCTGGCCGGCTTCCCGGTGTGGGCCATCTACCTGCAGCAGTCGGTGTCGCTCCTCTACCAGTTCTTCCTGCACACCGAGCGCGTGCAGCTGCTGCCTCGTCCCGTCGAGCTGGTGATGAACACGCCGTCGCACCACCGCGTGCACCACGGCGTCAACCGGCAGTACATCGACAAGAACTACGCCGGCATCCTCATCGTCTGGGACCGCCTCTTCGGGACGTTCGAGGCCGAGGTCGAGCGCCCCCGTTATGGCATCACGACGCAGCTGACGACGTACAACCCCTTCCGGGTCGCGTTCCACGAGTGGCACGCCATGGGCCACGACATGCGACGGGCGTCGTCGTTCATCGATGCGTTGCGCTACGCCGTCAAGCCGCCAGGCTGGGCGCCGTCACGAGTGTCGGCATGAACGCAGCCGCGGTCGACGCCGGTCCGACGACCGGGCTGGTGCCGTTCCTTCCGCGCCAGAGGCGTCCGCTGCTGGTGGCGTTCCTGACCGTCGCCGTGCTCGACGTCGTCGCGGAAGCGGCGCATCTCGACCTCCTGGCCAGCCTGGCCAAGCCACTGCTCATCCCGCTCCTGCTGGCGTGGGTGCTGGCGGTGCGTCGGTCGACGTCGCCGCGGCTGCTCGTCGTGGGTCTGGTGCTGGCGTGGCTCGGCGACCTCGCGCTCATGCTGCCCGGCGACACGGCGTTCCTCGTGGGACTGCTGCTGTTCCTGGGCATGCAGGTCTGCTACATCGCGGGGTTCGTCGCGCTGCGCGCCGTCGACCGACTGCGCGAGATGCCGTGGCTGCCGGCCGTCGGCGTCCTGCTCTGGATCGGGCTCAACGTCGTCCTCGGCCCGTCGCTCGGCGCGCTGCGCCTTCCCCTGCTGGTCTACAGCGCTGCTCTCACCACGATGGCGGTCCTCGCGTGCGGCGTGTCGACGCGCGTCGGCGTCGGCGGTGTGACGTTCCTCGTGTCCGACCTGCTCATCGGCCTCGATGCCGCAGGCATCGCCCTCCCGGGGCACGGTCCGGTCGTGATGGCGACCTACGCCGTGGGTCAGCTCCTCATCGCCACCGGCTGGGTGGCGACCGCCGCTCGGACGGAGTCGGTCCGGCGGCGGAAGTAGCGACTCAGCGGGCGGTCACGGATCACGAGTTGTGGACTCGAGAGGGCAGAAAAGTGCCACGGATTGACCCTAAGGGTCACTCAGGTCGCTGCGGAGGATCGAGTAGCTGTAGAGGTCGTGCTGGCCGTCGGCTCGGGCCTGGGCCTGTCGCAGCAGCCCTTCGCGGGTGAAGCCGGCCTTCTCGAGAGATCGCTGCTCCACCACGTTGTCGACGTCGGTCGACGCCTCGACCCGTACGAGCGGGGTGGTGGCGAGCAGCCACTCGGCGAGCATGCGCTGGGCGACCGTCCCGACCCCGTGGCCCTGGCACGAGGGCGTGAGCCCGATGCCGATGTTCCACGCGAACGACCCCTGGGTCGGGCCGTACGCCTCCTGGTGCCACGAGACGGCTCCCGCCACCGCCGCGACACCCTCGCCATCGGTCACCACGACGAGCAGCCTCGCGCTGTGCGGGGGCATCTGCAGGACGCCCTCCGGCCATGCCTCGTACTCCGACGGCGTCTCGACACGTCTCGACTCGTCGTAGCCCGCCAGGTCGACCCGCAGACCGCTGGCGGTGCGACCCGACGCGACGACGACACCGGGCTCCACCGACGGTGGGGTGAAGGAATGCCCCGCGTCCTCGCTCACAGCGCGATCATGCCGCGCGCCGCCGGTCGGTGCACGGCTCGCGGCCGATCGGGACTCCACGCGATCCGGATCGGCGCACGAGCCTCCGGCTAGGCCGTGGTGGCGAGGACGTCGCGCACCATCTCGAGCGTCGTCCCCGGGTGCAGGAACGCGAAGCGACCCACCGTCTCGCCCTCCCACGACGTGCTGGTGACGAACGCGGTCTGCGCGCGCAGCAGCCGTTGACCCCAGTCGTCGTAGTCCTGCGCCGACCACCCGGTACGCCGGAACATCACGACGCCGAGGCTCGGCTCCCGCAGCAGCTCGAGGTGCTCCGACGCGCGGATGTCGTCGGCCACCTGACGCGTGAGCGAGATCGTGTGCTCGATCGCGTCGGTGTAGGCCTGCGTGCCGTTGACGACCAGCGAGAACCACAGCGCGAGCCCGCGGGCGCGCCGGGTCAGGTGATACGCGTAGTCGGTGGGGTTCCACTCGTACGAGCCGTCGTGGTGGTGGATCGCGTCGAGGTAGGACGCGTCCTGCGTGTGCACCGCCTTCGCGAGCCACGGTTGGCGGTAGAGCAGGGCCGCGCAGTCGTACGGCGCGAAGAGCCACTTGTGCGGGTCGACCACCAGCGAGTCGACGAGCTCGATCCCGTCGTACTCGTGGCGCACGCTCGGGGCGAACAGACCCGCGCCGCCGTAGGCGCCATCGACGTGGAACCACATGCCGCGTTCGCGAGCGATCGTCCCGACGCCGCGCAGGTCGTCGATGATGCCCGCGTTGGTGGTGCCGGACGTCGCGACGACCGCGACGATCGTGTCGGGGTCGCTGTCCGCGTCGAGCGCGGCCTGCAGCGCGGCGCCGGTGAGGCGGTGGTCGGCCGTGGAGACCACGAGCGCGTCGACGTCCAGGATCGAGAGCGTGTTCTTGATGGACGAGTGCGCCTGGTCGCTGACGACGACGCGCAGCCGACGATGGCGCGCGTCCTCGCCGAACCGCTCGACGAGCGAGCGGCGACCGGTGTCGCGCGCCACGACCAGGGCGGACAGGTTGCCCGCGGAGCCGCCGGACACGAAGGCGCCGCCGGCGCTGTCGGGCAGGCCCGCGGCGTCGGCGATCCACCGCAGCGCCTGGTTCTCGGCCGCTACCGCACCGGCCGCCTCGAGCCACGAGATCCCCTGCAGCGACGCGGCGGAGACGACCATGTCGAAGAGCAGCGCCGCCTTGGTGGGAGCTGCCGGGATGAACGCCCAGTAGCGCGGCGAGTCGGCCGACAGGACCGTCTTGCTCAGGTGGTCCTCGTAGAGGGCCAGCACGTCCGCCGCGTCGCGGCCATCCGTGGTGATGAGCCCCGCGAGGATCGCGTCCACCTCGGCCTTGTCGCCCGGGTGGTCGAGCGGCGTCTCGGGGATCGACAGGCGGTGCTGCACGTAGTCGAGGATCAGCCGCGTGAGGTTCTCGTCGTAGGTGTGCATCCGCTGCGGCGGGAGAGGGGCGTCAGCCATGGCTGGAGCCTTCCAGGAATCCGGCGCGCCGATGGCCCGTCCATGCAGCAGGCGCCGGGCCGCACACGCTAGCAGCGGCAGCGTCCGAGCCAGAAATCCACCGACGCACCTCGGGGCGGGACGGGGCCTAGGATCGATGGGTGAGCCGATCCGTCACCGACGTCATCACCGAAGGGGGCGCGCTGACCGACCTCACGCGCAACGACGCCGCGCTACGTCGGTTCCTGCACGGGCTGCCCGGCGTCGACCAGGTGGGCGCCGACGCACGCGCCGCCGCCCTCTCGACCCGGTCGATCAAGACCACCGCCAAGGCCTTCGCGATCGACCTGGCCATCTCGATGATCGACCTGACGACGCTCGAGGGCTCCGACACCCCCGGCAAGGTCCGGTCGCTGTGCGCGAAGGCGCGGCGACCCGACCCGCACGACGCGTCCGTACCGCGCACGGCAGCCGTGTGCGTCTACAACGACCTCGTCGGGCTCGCGAAGGCCGAGCTGGGCAGCTCGGGGGTGAGGGTCGCCGCAGTTGCGACAGCCTTCCCGTCCGGCCGCGCGTCGCTGAGCGTCAAGCTCGCGGACACGCGCGACGCCGTCGTCCAGGGTGCCGACGAGATCGACATGGTCATCGACCGCGGTGCGTTCCTGTCCGGCCGCTACCTCGAGGTGTTCGAGGAGATCGCAGCAGTCAAGCAGGTGTGCGCCGAGGACGGCGCCGAGGCGCACCTCAAGGTGATCCTCGAGACCGGCGAGCTGCAGACCTACGACAACGTGCGTCGAGCGTCGTGGCTCGCGATGCTCGCGGGAGCGGACTTCATCAAGACGTCGACCGGGAAGATCTCACCCGCCGCGACGCTGCCGGTGACCCTCGTGATGCTCGAGGCGTGCCGCGACTGGCGCGAGGCCACCGGCCGCATGGTGGGGATGAAGCCGGCCGGGGGCATCCGTACGACCAAGGACGCGATGAAGTTCCTGGTGCTGGTCAACGAGACGGTCGGCGAGGACTGGCTCTCGCCGGACTGGTTCCGGCTCGGCGCCTCGAGCCTGCTCAACGACCTGCTGCTGCAACGGCAGCGGATGGCCACCGGACGCTACTCCGGCCCCGACTACGTCACCGTCGACTGACCGGAGGACGCATGCCCACGTTCGAGTACGCGCCGGCGCCCGAGTCGCGCACGGTCGTCGACATCGCGTCGTCGTACGGGCTGTTCATCGACGGCCAGTTCGTCGACGGCACCGGCGAGTGGATGAAGAGCATCAACCCGGCCACCGAGGAGGTGCTCGCCGAGGTCTCCGTCGCGAGCGACGCCGACGTCGACCGCGCGGTGAAGGCCGCGCGTCGCGCCTACACCCGCGTGTGGTCGAGGACGTCGGGCGCCGAGCGCGCCAAGTACCTGTTCCGCATCGCGCGGCTCGTGCAGGAGCGCTCGCGCGAGCTGGCCGTCCTCGAGAGCCTCGACAACGGCAAGCCCATCAAGGAGTCCCGCGACGTCGACATCCCGCTCGTCGCAGCGCACTTCTTCTACTACGCCGGCTGGGCCGACAAGCTCGAGCACGCCGGGTTCGGACCGGACCCCAGGCCGATCGGGGTCGCCGCCCAGGTGATCCCGTGGAACTTCCCGCTGCTCATGCTCGCGTGGAAGATCGCGCCGGCGCTCGCGGCGGGCAACACGGTGGTGCTCAAGCCGGCGGAGACCACACCGCTCACCGCGCTGCTCTTCGCCGACATCTGCCAGCAGGCCGACCTCCCGCCCGGCGTGGTCAACATCGTGACCGGCGCCGGCGAGACAGGTGCGTCACTCGTCGCGCACCCCGACGTCGACAAGGTGGCCTTCACGGGTTCGACGGAGGTGGGCAAGGCCATCGCGCGCTCGATCGCCGGCACCGACAAGAGGCTCACCCTCGAGCTCGGCGGCAAGGCGGCGAACATCGTCTTCGACGACGCCCCCATCGACCAGACGGTCGAGGGCATCGTCGCGGGCATCTTCTTCAACCAGGGGCACGTGTGCTGCGCGGGGTCACGGCTGCTCGTGCAGGAGTCGGTCGCCGACGAGCTCGTGGCGCGGCTCAAGCGCCGCCTCGGCACGCTGCGCCTCGGCGACCCGCTCGACAAGAACACCGACATCGGCGCCATCAACTCCCTCGAGCAGCTCGAGCGGATCCGGCACCTCGCCGGCGTCGGCGACGACGAGGGCGCCGAGCGCTGGACCGCCGACTGCGAGCTGCCCGCCAAGGGCTACTGGTTCGCTCCGACCGTCTTCACGGGCGTCTCGCAGGCGCACCGCATCGCGCGCGAGGAGATCTTCGGGCCGGTGCTCTCGGTGCTCACCTTCCGCACCCCGTCCGAGGCGATCGAGAAGGCGAACAACACGCCGTACGGGCTGTCGGCCGGCATCTGGACCGACAAGGGCTCGCGGATCCTCAAGATGGCCGACGCGATGCGCGCCGGCGTCGTGTGGGCCAACACCTTCAACCGCTTCGACCCGACGAGCCCCTTCGGCGGCTACAAGGAGTCCGGCTACGGTCGCGAGGGCGGCCGGCACGGACTCGCGGCCTACCTCGACGTGACGTGAGAGGACTCGACATGGCTTCGCGCATCGAGGTACGCAAGACCTACAAGCTCTACGTCGGAGGCGCGTTCCCGCGCAGCGAGAGCGGCCGCACCTACGAGGTCACCGACACCAAGGGGCGGTTCCTCGCCAATGCCGCGTTCGCGTCGCGCAAGGACGCGCGAGACGCCGTCGTCGCCGCCCGCAAGGCGTTCGGCGCCTGGTCGGGCGCGACGGCCTACAACCGCGGCCAGGTGCTCTATCGCGTGGCCGAGGTGATGGAGGGACGCCGCGAGCAGTTCGTCTCCGACGTCGTCGCCGGCGAGGGCCTCACCAGCCGGCGGGCCGGGGCCGTGGTCGACGCAGCGATCGACCGCTGGGTCTGGTACGCCGGATGGTCGGACAAGCTGGCCCAGGTCCTCGGTGCGACCAACCCGGTCGCAGGTCCCTACTTCAACTTCTCGGTGCCCGAGCCCACCGGGGTGGTCGCAGTCGTGGCGCCCCAGGACTCGTCCCTGCTCGGGCTCGTGTCGGTGCTCGCGCCGGTGATCGTCTCGGGCAATGCGTGCGTCCTGCTCGCGTCCGAGCTGCGACCGCTGGCGGCCGTCACCCTCGCCGAGGTCCTGGCGACGTCCGACGTGCCCGGCGGTGTCGTCAACATCCTCACGGGTCGTCCCACCGAGGTCGCACCGTGGCTGGCCGCGCACATGGACGTCAACGCGATCGACATCGCCGGGATCGACGACGCCGATCTGCGGCGCGACCTCGAGATCGCCGCTGCCGACAACGTCAAGCGGGTGCGTCGGCCCGACACCACCGACTGGGCAGCCGATCCGGGACTGTCACGCATGCGCTCGTTCCTCGAGACCAAGACCGTCTGGCACCCGATCGGTGTCTGACCCGTACGCCGTCGACAGCAGCGACCCGCTCGGTGAGCGTGTCGCCGACTGGTATGCCGAGACGAACCGCGCCCGCGCCGCGACGGCGACGGCACTCAGCCCCACCGCGTGGTCGCTCCTCACCCCCACCCTGCCGAAGTCCTTCGCCACCAACGCGATCCTGGTGCGCGACGACCCGGGCGCCGACCGGCTCATCGCCTGGGCCGACGACGCACTGGGCGCCTACACGCACCGCTACGTCTCCGCGCTCTGCGATCTCGGCGACGACACGCGGGCCGGCCTCACCGCCGCCGGCTACCAGCTCACCGGGCTGGTGACGATGGCGCGCGAGCTTCCGGGCGAGCCCCTCGCGACCCCCTCCGGCGTCGTGGTCGAAGCAGCAGACGACGACACCATGGCCCGGCTGCACCGCGTGCTCTGGCGCACGGAGTGGCTCCCCGGCATCGGGGACGACGAGGTCGATCAGCTGGTGTCGCGCCGCGAGCAGCCGGTCGAGGGCGTCACGTCGTACTCGTGGATCGTGCGCGACGGCGAGCTCGACGACACGGTGAGCGGCGATCTCGCGGCCTCCCTCGAGCTGCACGTGCACGGCTGGGCGGCCGAGATCGACGCCGTAGCAACCCGCGCACCGGCACGCGGACGTCGCTACGCCGACGCGCTCATGGCGGTCGGCGTCGCAGCGGCGTACGAGCAGGGCTGCACCCACGCCGTGCTCTCGGCCCTCACCGACGACTGGCCGCTGCACTGGTACGCCCGACGCGGCTTCCGCGTGGTCGGGGTCGCGTGGGAGGCGTTGCGCCGCCTGGACGGCCTGTCCTTCGCCTCGGCGTCGTGAGCGCCCGCGCGGCGCTGCTCGAGCGTCGTCCCTAGGCTGGCGTCCGTGCAGTTCGTGATCCTCGGGCTCGGACTCGGCCTCGGTGCGGCGCTCTCGCCCGGGCCGTTGCTGGCACTCGTCGTGACGACGACCCTCGCACGCGGCTTCCTCGCGGGGGTCCGCATCGCGTGCGCACCGCTCATCACCGACGCCGTGATCATCGCGTTGTCCGTCCTTGTCGTGCACTCGCTGCCGTCACGCGCGACCGGAGTGCTCGGCGTCGTCGGCGGTCTGTTCGTGATCTACCTCGGCATCGAGTCGCTGCGCGAGAAGCCGGCGCAGATCGAGGCCGAGCCGACGGGTGCGGGCGAGCTCGGCCGAGGGGCGCTGGTCAACCTGCTCTCGCCCCATCCGTGGCTCTTCTGGATCGCGGTGGGCGGCCCGGTGCTGCTCGCCGCCTGGCAGGTCGGCCCGTGGCCGGCGATCGGGTTCCTCGTCGCGTTCTTCCTGCTGCTCGTCGGCACGAAGATCGTGATCGCCGCGCTGGTGGCCGGCGGCCGCGGTCGGCTCGGCCCCCAGGCTCTCCATCGCGCGCACCGCATCGCCGGCGCGCTGCTGATCGTGGCCGGTGTCGTCCTCGCCACCGAGTTCGCGGGGGCGCTCGTCAACGGCTGACGAACCTGGCGCGAGCGAGCGGCTCGCGGGACGACGCGAGGGTGCGCGGCTCAGGCGGTGTGCACGCGCCTCCGGGGCGAGCGCGGCGTACGCCGGCTTCACCACCTGCTCGATGAGCGCGAGCCGCTCGTCGAAGGGGATGAACGCCGACTTGAGCGCATTGACGGTCAGCCACTGCATCTCGGCGAGCCCCCACCCGAACGCCTCGGACAGCAGCAGCATCTCGCGCGTCATCGACGTACCGCTCATGAGCCGGTTGTCGGTGTTGACCGTGACCCGGAACCGGAGCCGCGAGAGCAGCCCGATCGGGTGCTGGGCGATGGAGGGCGCCGCGCCGGTCTGGACGTTGGACGACGGGCACAGCTCCAGCGGGATCCGCAGGTCGCGGACGTACTGGGCGAGACGGCCCAGCGAAGCAGTGCCGTCGGCGTCGACGACGATGTCGTCGACGATGCGTACGCCGTGACCGAGCCGCTCGCACCCGCAGAAGGCCACCGCCTCGTGGATCGACGGCAGGCCGAAGGCCTCCCCCGCATGGATGGTGATGTGGCAGGACTCGCCGCGGATGTACTCGAACGCGTCGAGGTGGCGCGACGGCGGGAAGCCGGCCTCGGCGCCCGCGATGTCGAACCCGACCACACCCGCGTCGCGGTAGCGCACCACGAGCTCGGCGATCTCGCGCGAGCGGGCGGCCGTGCGGATCGCCGTGAGGAGCGTGCGCATCACGAGCGTGCGTCCGTTGGCGCGCGCCTGCTCCTCACCGATGCGGAAGCCCTCGAGCACCGCCTCGATGACCTCGTCGAGGGTGAGGCCGCCCTCGACGTGCAGCTCCGGGGCGAAGCGCACCTCGGCGTAGACCACGCCGTCGGCGGCCATGTCCTCGGCGCACTCGCGCGCCACCCGTACGAGGGCGTCCCGGGTCTGCATCACCCCCACCGTGTGCGCGAACGTCTCGAGGTAGCGCTCCAGCGACCCGGAGTCCGCTGCCTCGACGAACCAGGCACCCAGCTCGTCGGCGTCGGCGGTGGGCAGCTTGTCGTAGCCGCAGTCGGCCGCGAGCTCGACGATGGTGTCCGGACGCAGCCCCCCGTCGAGGTGGTCGTGGAGCAGCGCCTTGGGCGCGCGGCGTACCACGTGCTCGGGCAGGGCGGCCCGCTGGCCGGCGGCCGGGTCACGGGGGGTCTGGGTGGCCCGCACCGGGCCGGTCTCGACGCTCACGGCCCCACCGTAGCGAGCGTGGCCGCGGGGCAGGTAGACCCGCCTTCGCACCCCGCTGACCTGGGACGACGCCGGCTCGACGGCGAGCCGCCCGGGAAACCGCCGTACTGCCACGATCCGTGCGCGCCGGATGCCCCGAACGGCTCAACCCGGGGGCGATGCTGCCGAAGTACTGAACGTGGAGCCTCTCACCGCTGAACCGCAGGACCGTGTCGAGGTCATCCGCCCTGCCGCCGTCCTCGAAGCCCGCCTCGCGACGAAGGTGCTCTCCGCGCTGCGCGGCGACGACGTCGCCAACGGCGGCGTCTGGAACGCGTCGGCGTCGGTGTGGCAGCGCTACGACCGCACCTGGAACGGCGTCGGCGGAACCCGCGGCGATGCCCGGCTGATGGGCTCGGTCGCGGTCATGTACGACACGCCCAACCGCCACGAGGTCACCATCTACCGCGTGACGATCACACCCGCGGGCGGCGACATGGGCTGGACCGTCGAGAGCCTCTGCGACGACGCGCTGCGCGTCTCCGGTCTCACCCTCGCCTCGTGCCCGCGCGCCGAGCTCAACCCGATGCCGCGCCACGACCCGTTCCGTCGCTGATCAGGACCACGGTCCGGCATCAACGCAGGGGCTTGGACATCTGCTGCGAGGTCACGACGTAGCCCAGCTTGTCGTAGAGCGCTCGCGCCACCGCATTGCCGCCGAACACGTTGAGACCGAGCGAGCTCGCACCCATCTCACGCGCGAGGTCCTCGGCCGCCTCCATGATCGCGCGACCGTGGCCGTGACCCCGGTGGGTCTCCGCGACCTCGACGTCGTACACCCACGCGATGACGGGTCCCGGGCCGTCCTTGAGCCCGACCCACAGGTGGCCGACCACGTCACCATGCTCATCGGCCGCCAGCCGGAACTCGTGGCCAGGGGTCGCCGAGCCTTGCGGCAGCAGTGCGTCGTACTCGGCGTCGGCCCGGATCAGGGCGGCCTCGCGGTCCGTCCCGGCCATCTCGACCATCTGCTCGATGAAGCCGGCCTGCGAGGCCGCCACGAACTCGGCGAACTCGTCGGAGGACATCGGTCGTAGCGTCACGCCGTTCATGTGCGTTCAGTCCTCGTGGCGGTGCGCCAGCTCCGGCGCGAACGCCGGCAGGCACACCGCGACGTACTCGGCGCCCTCGTCGGGACCGGTCGAGTAGCGCACCCGTTCGCCGGGGAAGGTGATGACGCTCTGCCCCGCGTGCACCTCGAGCGTGCCGTCGTCGTGCTCGACGACGAGGGTGCCACGCAGCACGAGCGTGAGCTCCTCGAACGCCGGCGTCTGCGCCGGCTCGGTCCAGCCGGCCGGCGCCACCATGTGCGCGATCGAGACGTGCTCGGTGCCCGTGTTGACGCGGCCGACGTGCTCGTCGATGGTCTTGCCACCTGGCACCGGGATCGTGGTGGGGCTCGGGACGAGCTGCGGCATGGTCAGCGTCCGATCCGGTCGACGAGGAGGGGCAGCTGCTCGGCGAGATCGACGGGGTCGCCGACCGTGATGGCGCCCGCGAGGTCGGCCATCGCCGCGGGGAAGCGCTCGGGGGTGTCGGTGTAGAGGGTCGCCAGCGCCTGACCCGGCCGTACCCGCTCCCCTTGCAGCACGTGCCAGCGGACGCCGGCGCCCGACTGCACCGGGTCCTCCTTGCGCGCGCGACCCGCCCCGAGGCGCCACGCCGCGACTCCCACGCCATACGCGTCGAGACGGGTGACGACGCCGTCTCGGACGGCGTGCACCACGTGGCTCTCGCGCGCCTGCGGCAGCGGCGCGTCAGGGTCGCCGCCCTGCGCGCGCATCATCGCCTTCCACGAGTCCATGGCCCGTGCCGTCATCGAGCAGGTCGGCGGGGTCGCGCTTGTCGAGGCCGACGGCGTCGAGCATCGCGCGGGCCAGGAGCAGCGTGAGGTCGCGGACGTCGGACGGTCCCCCGCCCGCGAGCACCTCGACCGACTCGGCGACCTCGAGCGCGTTGCCGGCCGTACGGCCGAGCGGCACGTCCATCGCGGTGATGAGGGCGGTGGTGTGCACACCGGCGTCGTTGCCCAGCTCGACCATCGTGCGCGCCAGCTCGCGGGCCATCGTCGGGGTCGCGCATGAAGGCGCCCGAGCCCGTCTTCACGTCGAGCACGAGCGCGCTCGCACCCTCGGCGATCTTCTTGCTCATGATGCTGCTCGCGATGAGCGGGATCGCCTCGACGGTGCCCGTGACGTCGCGCAGCGCGTAGAGCTTCTTGTCGGCAGGGGCCAGCCCGTCGCCCGCTGCGCAGATCACCGCGCCGACGTCGCGCAGCACGGTGAGCATCTCGTCGTTGCTGCAGCGACGCACGCCACCCCGGGATCGACTCGAGCTTGTCGAGCGTGCCTCCGGTGTGTCCCAGCCCGCGTCCCGAGAGCTGCGGCACGGCGGCGCCGCACGCCGCCACCAGCGGAGCGAGCGGCAACGTGATCTTGTCGCCCACGCCTCCGGTCGAGTGCTTGTCGACCGTCGGGCGGGCGAGACCGCTGAAGTCCATGCGCTCGCCGCTGTTGATCATCGCGGAGGTCCAGCGCGAGATCTCGTGACGGGTCATGCCGTTGAGCAGGATGGCCATCGCGAGCGCGGACATCTGCTCGTCGGCGACGACGCCGCGCGTGTAGGCGTCGACCACCCAGTCGATCTGCGGGTCGTCGCAGCTCCTTGCGGTCGCGCTTGGCGATGATCACCTCGACCGCGGAGTACGGCTCAACCACGGTCGCCCCCGGTGACCTTGTCGATGTCGTCCGGTCCGAAGGCGAGCGGCAGCACGTCACTCATCGGCATCGGGCCCTGCGGGCTCATCACGAGGCAGTCGGCGCCGCCGTTCTCCCAGAGCAGCTGGCGGCAACGACCGCACGGCATGAGCGCGTCACCGTCGGCGTCGACGCACGACACGGCGACGAGGCGCCCGCCACCGGTCGCGTGGAGCGACGACACCATGCCGCACTCGGCGCACAGGGTCACGCCGTACGCCGCGTTCTCGACGTTGCAGCCGACGACGATCCGACCGTCGTCGACGAGTCCCGCCACACCGACGCGGAAGCGGCTGTACGGCGCGTAGGCGCACCGCATGACCTCGATCGCCGCCGCGCGCAGGGCGTCCCAGTCGACGGCTCGGGCACGGTGCCATCACGACTTCCGGTACGGGATGCCGTCCGCGGCAGGCGCACGCACCTTCCCCACCAGACCGGCGACCGCGAAGATCGTGGCGAGGTAGGGAGCCATCAGCATGAACTGGCTCGGGATCGGCGTGCCGATGATCGACAGCAGGCTCTGCAGGTTGTCGGCGAAGCCGAACAGCAGCGCGGCTCCCAGCGGCCCGAGCGGCGACCACCGGCCGAAGATCATGGCCGCGAGGGCGATGAAGCCTCGGCCCGCCGTCATCTCCTTGCCGAACGCACCGACCGAGCCGATCGTGAAGTAGGCACCGCCGAGGCCGGCCACCATCGAACCCGAGCAGCACGTTGCGGAAGCGCATCTTGTTCACCAGCGATCCCGACGGTGTCGGCGGCCTGGGGGTGCTCGCCGACGGCGCGCACGCGCAGACCCCACTTGGTCCTGAACAGCGCCACCTGCACGACCGCGACGATCACGTACATGATGTAGACGATGATCGACTGGTGGAACAGGATCGGTCCGATGAAGGGGATGTCTCCCGAGCACCGGGATCTTGACCGGCTGCAGCGTCGGCGGGCTGTTCCAGACGTTCTGGTCGGGCGCGAGGACCTGGCTGTAGAGGAAGCTCGTCAGACCGATCGCGAGCACGTTGAGCACGACGCCCACGATGATCTGGTCGACGAAGTAGTGGATCGTGAACACCGCGAGCAGCAGCCCGAGGAGCAGCCCCGCGACCGGCGCCGCGATGAGGCCGAGCCAGACGTTCTGCGTCAGGCTCGCCACGACCGCGGCGAGGAAGGCGCCGAACAGCAGCTGGCCCTCGATGGCGATGTTGACGACGCCGGCCCGCTCGCACAGGACACCCGACAGCGAGCCGAAGATCAGGGGCACCGCGAGCAGCAGCGTTCCCTGCAGCAGGCCCGACCAGGCGAGAGCTGCTTGCCTGCGACGGCGAAGCACAGCAGCGCCATGATCCAGGCGACGCCGAACACGATCGCGGAAACGCGCACGGCGAGGCTCTTCGGCTTGACGAACCAGGATGCGACGGAGATCAGCGACGCAGATCAGGCAGAAGACGAGGCAGGCCGTCTTCGCCGGCCACACGACGTCGGGCAGCTGCACCGTCTCGTCGCTCAGCGACAGGTTGAACGTGACGTCGATCACCGGTGTCGGTGCCGCGCCAGAAGACCAGCAGCGCGACACGGAGAAGACGGCGTAGGCGATCGGCGCACTTGCGACTGGGCCGCGCCTCGATCGCATGGCGGCGCGTCCGGCAGCCGACGGGCTCGGCGGCGGTGACCGTGGTCACGAGTTCCACCCCTTCGACATCTGCAGCACTCCCTCGCCGCGGTCCTTCAGCCGGAAGATGCTGCGCACCAGGGGTGGTGCGGCGATGAACAGCACGATGAGTGCCTGCAGCACCAGGATGATGTCGATCTTCGTGCCGGTGGCGGCCTGCATGTTGAGACCACCCGCACGCAGACCGCCGAACAGCAGCCCGGCGAGCGCCGTGCCCCACGGGGTCGCTCGACCGAGCAGCGCCACGGTGATGCCGTCGAAACCGAGCGTGCCCG
Source organism: uncultured Actinomycetota bacterium (assembly GCA_963782665.1). GTDB lineage: Bacteria > Actinomycetota > Actinomycetes > S36-B12 > CAIYMF01 > Longivirga. The sequence continues at coordinate 209,142 of CAWAKP010000004.1, forward strand.
CGATGCCGAGACTGAGGGACTTCTCGGTCCCCAGGATCTGCATGACGCCAGCGAGGCCCGCCAGCGCACCGGAGATGAGCATCACGACGCGTGAAGGTCCGCTCGACGTGGATCCCCGCGGTGCGCGCGGCCGCGGGGTTGGCGCCCACGGCGCGGAACTGGAAGCCGAGCGTGCTCCGGTTGAGCAGCCACTGCACGAGCGACGACGGCGCCCAGCACGACGATGACGCCGAGGTGCAGCCGGTAGGAGTCGCCGAGCAGGAGCGGGAACACCGCGCTGTCCTGCGCCGGCGGGCTGATCGGGTCGTTGCGTCCAGGACGCAGGAAGGCCTCGGTGGTGAGCAGGTAGGCGCCCACGTAGAACGCGATGTAGTTGAGCATGATCGACGTGATGACCTCGTGCGCACCGCTGCGCGCCTTGAGCAGCCCGACGATCCCGCCCCACAACGCACCGCCGAGCAGGCCGGCCAGCACGGCGACGACCATGTGCAGCATCGGCGGGAGCGACCAGGCGAAGGCGACGTAGGACGCGAAGATGGCGCCGAGGATGACCTGTCCCTGCGCACCGATGTTGAACAGGCCCGGCACGGAACGCCAGCGCCACCGCGAGACCGGTGCAGATGAGCGGCAGGGACACCGTAATCGTCTCGGTCAGCGGGTAGAAGCACGCGAGCAGGCCTTGGTCGAGCCGGCTCGGGTCGAACACGGCACCCTCGAAGAGTGCGATGTAGGCAGACGTGACCGAGTCCCACGCGTCGGAAGGTGTCGAGCGGGTGCGGCGAAGAAGTACTTCGACGCGGCGATCACCTGCGGATCGCTCACGCGATGAGGACGGCGCCGATCGCGAGCGCGAGGACGATCGAGAGCAGGGTCACCAGCCACGTGTCGCTGCGCGGACGCGCCGGGGCTCCGGCGCAGGGGTCGGGGCGGGCTCCGCCTCGACCGGGTCGGTCGACCGTGCTCATGCCGCACCTCCGGGCGTCCAGGTTCGTCGGGCACGACGCCGGCCATGAGCAGGCCGAGGACGTCTCGCGGCGTGTCGGGCGGGACGACGCCGACGATGCGGCCGCGGTACATCACCGCGATGCGGTCGGCGAGGGCGACCACCTCGTCGAGCTCCGGAGCTGACGACCAGGACCGCCGCGCCCGCGTCCCGCTCGGCGATCACCTGCTTGTGGACGAACTCGATCGAGCCGACGTCGAGGCCCCGCGTCGGCTGGGCGGCGATGAGCAGGCGCAGCGGGCGACTCATCTCGCGGGCCAGGACCACCTTCTGCTTGTTGCCGCCCGAGAGCGTGCCCGCCGTGCTCGACGATGCTCGGGGTGCGCACGTCGAACTGCTGCGACGCAGCTCGGTCGCCTTGTCCGCGATGACGTCCTTGCGCATCGTGATGCCGCGCGCGAACGGCGGTCTGTCGTGCGCGTCGAGGACGAGGTTCTCCGCGATGGTGAAACTGCGCGATCAGCCCGTCGTGCTCGCGGTCCTCGGGCACGTAGCCGACGCCGGCGTGCAGCACCCGCTTGGTCGACCGCCCGACGAGCTCGACGTCCGTCGAGGCCGGCGCGCCCCGGTCACTGGTCCTCGAGGCCCGAGCAGCGCCTCGATGAGCTCGGTCTGCCCGTTGCCCTGCACGCCGGCGACGGCGAGGATCTCGCCCGCCGCGGACGTGGAAGCGACACGTCGTCGACGAGCGCTCGCCCGACGGTCGTCGGCGACGCGTGAGGTCCTCGACCGTCGAGGATGACCTCGCCCGGCGTGCGGCTCGCCCTTGTCGACGGTGAGCGACACCGCGCGACCGACCATGAGCGACGCGAGCTCTGCCTGCGGTCGCGGTCGGCGACGCCTCGCCGACGACCTTGCCCGCGGCGGATCACGGTGATGCGGTCCGCGACCGCCTGCACCTCGCGCAGCTTGTGGGTGATGAACACGATGGCTCGGCCGTCGTCGCGCAGGCCGACGCATGATCGTCGAGCAGCTCGTCGGTCTCCTGCGGCGTGAGGACGGCGGTCGGCTCGTCGAGGATGAGCACCCGCGCGTCGCGGACGAGCGCCTTGATGATCTCGACCCGCTGCTGCACGCCGACCGGGAGGTCCTCGACGACGGCGTCCGGGTCGACCTCGAGGCCGAACTGCTGCGACACCCGAGTGACCTGCTCGCGCGGCCGCAGCGCGGTCGAGCAACCCGGCGCCCGTCGTCGCCTCGTGACCGAGCATCGACGTTCTCGGCGACGGTGAAGACCGGGACCAGCATGAAGTGCTGGTGCACCATGCCGATGCCCGCGGCGATGGCGTCGCCGGGCCCGCTGAACGCCGGCGGGCTCGCCGTCGATGAGGATCTCGCCCTCGTCGGGCTGGTACAGGCCGAACACGCACGTTCATGAGGGTCGACTTGCCCGCGCCGTTCTCGCCGAGGAGGGCGTGGATCTCGCCCGGAGCGGAACGTCGAGGTCGATGTGGTCGTTGGCCACCAGGTCGCCGAAGCGCTTGGTGATGCCCCGCAGTTCCAGCTCCACGGCAGCCGTCCGTCCTCGTGCTCGCTGTCTCGCACGTGCCGACGTCACGCGTCGGGGAGGCCGAGCCTAGTCCGGCTCGGCCTCCCCGTCTGCGACTTCTCGCGAGTGTCGCGGTCAGCTCTTGGGCTGGCTCGGCGACGCGATCGTGATCGTGCCGTCGATGATGCCCGCTTGCGGATCGCCTCGAGCTCGGACTTCGTGTCGGCCGACACCTTCGCCTCGAGGTCGTGGAACGGCGCGAGCAGCGTTCCGCCGTTCTCGAGCGTGCCGACGTAGGGCGTCGTTGGTGAACTTGCCGTCGGCACCTTCCTTGACCGTCGCCGTGACGGAGGCGTCGACGCCCTTGACGACGGTGGAGAGGAACGTGTCCTTGAACTGCGGCGCGGTGACGTAGCCGTCCTGGTCGACCCAGATGGCCGACGGCCTTCTTGGTCGCCTGCGCCTCGCCGACGGCGCCGAGGCCAGAGCCGCCGGCGACGGGGAAGATGACGTCGGCGCCCTGCTGGATGAAGCCGTCGGCGAGCGACTTGCCCTTGGCCTGGTCGGTGAACGGGTTCTGACCGCCGACGAAGGAGCCCTTCTGCGTGGCCTCGTCCCAGCCGAGCACCTTGACCGACTTGCTCTTCTGCGTGTTGTAGTACGCGACGCCGTCGACGAAGCCGTCCATGAAGATCGTCACGGTCGGGATCGGCAGGCCACCGAACGTCCCGACGATGCCCGTCTTGCTCACCGACGCAGCGAGGTAGCCGGCCTGGAACGAGGACTGGGCGGTGTTGAACTCGAGCGCCTTGTAGTTGGTGAGGCCGTCGACAGGAGCTTCGTCGACGATCGCGAAGTCGGTGCTCGGGTTGGCCTTCGCAGCGGCCTTGGTCGCGTCACCCATCAGGAAGCCGACCGTGACGATCAGGTTGCACTTCTCGCTGATGAGCGCGTTGATGTTGGGCGTGTAGTCCGCGCTGGCCTTGGACTCAAGGTACTTGACCGACGCGCCGCTCGCGGTCGCGGCGTCCTGCATGCCCTTCCAGGCCGACGCGTTGAACGAGCGGTCGTCGATGCCGCCGGTGTCGGTCACCATGCAGGCCTTGTAGGTGGAGGCCGTACCGCGAGCCCGACGAGCTCGTGCTGTCGGTCGGCTTGCTGCCACAGGCGGCGAGTGCGAGCGCGCCAGCCGCGAGCACGACGGCGAACTTGAGACCCTTCGACAAGGGAGGACTCCTTCCAGTGCACCGGCGACGGTACCGGCGCTCAATCGCCTCCGACACTAGTGCGCGAGACGGTGTCCGACTGAGCTCACGCCCTCGGTCGCCTCGGGGACTCCGCAACCGATCCGTGACCCAGGTGAACGGTCTGGACCATTTAGATGCGCCTCCAGGGCGTGATCCTCCGGATCACGCCGTCGGCGCCGCCTCCGCCACCCGATCCTCTCCGGCTCCCTCACGGGAGCCGTCGAGTCTCGGGACGGGGCTGCGCCCCGTGGCGACCTGCGGTCGCTGCTTCGGCGTACGACCTCGATGCGCGCTGGCTCAGCCAGGGCGGGCGACCGCAAGCCACGCGCGCGGTCAGCCGAGACACCGGCGACGCCACGGCGACGAGGTGTACGCCGAAGCACGCGGCCGAAGGTCGCGAACGGGGCGAAGCCCCGTGACCGAGACGCGACGGCCCCCGCAGGGGCCGAGAGCGGACCGGTGGCGGAGGCGGGCGCCGACGGCGTGATCCGGAGGATCACGCCTTGGAGGCGCAAGACAGCACAGGCGCTCAGAACACGTCCGCGGGGATGTAGGTGCCCCAGACCTCCCTGAGGGCGTCGCTGACCTCGCCGACGGTGGCTCTCGCTCTCAGGGCGTCGCGCATGGGGTAGAGGACGTTGTCGGTGCTGCGGGCCGCCGCTCGGAGCGCGTCGAGCGCGGCGTCGACCGCCGGCTGGTCGCGGTGGGCGCGCAGGGTGGCGAGGCGGGCGCACTGCTCGGCCTCGATGGTCGGGTCGACGCGGAGCGGCTCGTAGTTGCTCCTCCTCGTCGATCGTGAAGCGGTTGACGCCGATGACGACGCGGTCGGCGGCGTCGATCTGCTGCGCGACGGCGTAGGCCGAGCGCTCGATCTCCGACTTCTGGAAGCCGCGCTCGATGGCGGCGACGGCGCCGCCGAGGTCCTCGACCTGTCGCATGAGATCGACGATGGCGTCCTCGAGGTCGTCGGTGAGCGACTCGACGACGTACGAGCCGGCGAAGGGGTCGACCGTGGCCGTGACGTCGGTCTCGTAGGCCAGCACCTGCTGGGTGCGCAGCGCCAGCCGGGCGGCCTTCTCCGTCGGCAGCGCGATCGCCTCGTCGAAGGAGTTGGTGTGCAGCGACTGCGTGCCGCCGAGGACGGCTGCGAGCCCCTGGATCGCGACCCGCACGAGGTTGACCTCGGGCTGCTGGGCCGTGAGCTGCACGCCCGCCGTCTGGGTGTGGAAGCGCAGCATGAGGCTCTTGGGATCGCGAGCGCCGAACTCGTCCTTCATCACGCGCGCCCAGATGCGCCGGGCCGCGCGGAACTTCGCGACCTCCTCGAGCAGCGTGGTGCGCGAGACGAAGAAGAAGGCGAGGCGTGGTGCGAACTCGTCGACGTCCATCCCCGACTTCACGGCCGCGCGCACGTACTCGATGCCGTCGGCGAGGGTGAACGCGATCTCCTGCGCAGGCGTCGCACCCGCCTCGGCCATGTGGTAGCCGGAGATGGAGATCGTGTTCCACTTCGGGATCTCGGCGCGGCAGTAGGAGAAGATGTCGGTGATCAGTCGCAGCGACTGCGCCGGCGGGTAGATGTAGGTGCCGCGCGCGATGTACTCCTTGAGCACGTCGTTCTGGATGGTGCCGGTCAGTGCCGTGGCCGGGACGCCCTGCTCCTCCGCGACGAGCTGGTAGAGCAGCAGGAGGACGGCCGCGGGCGCGTTGATCGTCATCGACGTCGACACCCCGTCGAGCGGGATCCCGCCGAACAGGACGCGCATGTCGTCGATCGAGTCGATCGCGACGCCTACCTTGCCGACCTCGCCGTGCGCGAGGTGGTGGTCGCTGTCGTAGCCCATCTGCGTCGGCAGGTCGAAGGCGACGGAGAGTCCCGTCGTGCCGGCGGCGATGAGGTGCTGGTAGCGCTCGTTGCTCTCGGCTGCGGTGCCGAACCCGGCGTACTGCCGCATCGTCCAAGGCCGCCCCGTGTACATCGTGGGGTAGACGCCCCGTGTGAAGGGGTAGGCACCGGGCGCACCGAGACGCTCGGCCACGTCCCAGTCCGCGAGGGCCTCGGGTCCGTACACGGGCTCGAACGGGAGTCCCGACTCGGTGTGCCGTGTCATCGCCGGTCCTCTCGTCGTACGTCGCCAGCTCGTCTCCACGCTAGTGGGACAGGCGAGCGGAGTCGGCTCCGGGGCGTCGGTGTGAGAGCCGGCACAGCGGCCTGACGCCCGCCGGTCGACGACCGGGTTACCCTCGACCCGTGCTGATGCAGCGGCGTGCGGTGCTCGGGGGTCTCGGCGTCCTCGCCGTGGCGGTCCTCGCCATGCCTGCGCCGGCAACCGCGATCGGCGCGGCCCCTCGCGACACCGTCGGTGGGCCGGACCTCGCCGCGCCCGGAGTCGTCGTGCACCCGATGGCCGGAGCGACGCACCTGCCGAAGATCGACGCCGACACCTGGCTCGTCGCCGACCTCACGACCGGAGAGGTCCTGGCGGCGAAGGGGGCGCACACCAAGGTGCTCCCGGCGAGCACCCTGAAGACGTTGACAGCCGTCACGCTGATGCCCGTGCTGGACAAGACGCAGGTCGTGACGGCCAGCGACAAGGCGACCCACGCCGACGGCAGTCACGTGGGGCTCGTCAGCGGCGCCACGTACACCGTGTGGGACCTGTGGCACGCCCTGCTGCTGCCGAGCGCCAACGACGCCGCCTACGCCCTGGCCGAGGCGAACGGCGGAATGGTCGCGACCATCCGGGCGATGCAGTCGACGGCGATCAAGCTGGGCGCGCTCGACACCGTCGTCAAGAGCGACAGCGGGCTCGACCATCCCGGGCAGGTGACGAGCGCCTACGACATGGCGCTGTTCGCACGCGCGGCGATGGCCGACCCGGACTTCGCGACCGTGACCAAGACCGTCAGCTACAGCTTCCCCGGCAAGGTGCCCGCGGCGGCCGCCAAGCGCGCGACGTACAAGATCTACTCGCAGAATCGCCTTCTGCTGCACGGGTTCCCGGGGATCGTCGGCGGCAAGACGGGCTTCACGTCGCTCGCCCACCGCACGTTCTGGGCAGCGGCGTCCCGCGGTGGGCACACCCTGGTGGTGACGCTCTTCCAGATCCACGAGCCCACCGAGGTGGCGGCCAAGGCCCTGCTCACGTGGGGCTTCGCCAACCGAGCGCGGGTCACGCCGGTCGGAACCCTGGTCGACGCCACGTCCTCCAGCGCCGCGCCCTCTCCGTCGTCGGACGGCGGGTCGACGCTTTCGGCCAGCGGCGCGCACGGCACGACGTCCGTGTCCTTCGCCGCCCTCCCCAAGCGCGGGCTGGTTGCCGGTGCAGCCGTCCTGGCCCTGGTCGTCGGTGGAGCCTGGTGGTGGCGTCGACGTTCGGCCGCACCCACCCCGCCGCTCGTGCCCACGCCGTCAGCCCCGACGCGTTCGTCGTTCGAGCCGCGTGGTCACGTCACCACGACCGCACGAGCGGCGACGGAGCCGACCACGCCACCGGTCGTGCCCACCGTCGTAACGCCGGTGGCGCCTGAGGCGCAGCCGCCCGTCGACCCTGCCGGCGCGGCGACGTCCGTCGACGTCAGCGGCACGACCGGCGTCGACGACACGTCGCCGATCCCCGTGGTGGTCGCACCGGAGCGTCCGTCACCTGTCGGCAACGTGCGCGTGGTGCGGCCGGGCCGGCCACCGGAGGCCTGACGCCCCGTCGCCGGGCGGTCAACGCGCGAGCGCGAACGACCGGACGGCGCGCCAGCGGCGTTGCACGTGCTCGTAGAGAACCAGCGCGTCGACGGTGAACCGGGCACGGAACTCCGCCAGCTCGACGAACGCGCGGTCGAGAACGGGGTCGGACAGATCGTGGGCGACCGTGACGTGCGGGTGGTAGGGGTGCTCGACGGCGCGTGCCAGAGGTCCCGAGCGGACCGCCTCGGCCAGCCGCTCGCACGACGCGATGCCTTCCGACAACGCGACGAACACCACGGGTGACACCGGGCGGAAGGTCCCCGTCCCGTGCAGGGCGACCTCGAACCGCTGGGAGGTCGACGCCGCCCGCTCGAGGTGGCGCTCGACGTCCGGCATCTCGTCCGCCCCGACGCGGGTCGGCGGGAGAAGGGTGACGTGCGCCGGGATCGCGTCGGCCTGCGGGTCGCCGAAGCTCTTGCGCCAGTGCTCGAGCTCCGCGCCGTGCGGATCAGGCACCGCGATCGCGACGCCGATCAGCGAGCTCATACGCCCCCTGCCGGCACGAATCCCATCCGGTCGTAGGCCGTGGCCAACGTCGATGCCGCCACCTCGCGCGCCTTCGCCGCACCTCGGTGCATGAGGCGCTCGAGCTCGGCGCGGTCGGCCGTGAGCTCGCGCACCGTGGCGGCGAACGGCGCCGCGAACGCCACGACGGCCTCGGCCGTGTCGGTCTTGAGTGCTCCGTATCCCTTGCCGTCGTAGTCCTTGACGAGAGAGTCGACGTCGCGCTCGGTGAAGACCGACAGGATGGTGAGCAGGTTGGACACCCCGGGCTTGTGCTCGGGGTCGAAGCGGACCTCGGTCTCGCTGTCGGTCACGGCGGACTTGATCCGCTTGGTGATCACCTTCGGGTCGTCGAGGAGGAACACCGCGCCGTTGGGGAGCGACTTGCTCATCTTCGACGTCGCGTCCTGCAGGTCGAGGATCTTGGCCGTGTCCTTGACGATCAGCGGCTTCGGAACCACGAAGGTCTGGCCATAGCGGGAGTTGAACCGCTGCGCCAGGTCGCGCGTCAGCTCGAGGTGCTGGCGCTGGTCCTCGCCCACCGGGACGCCGTCGGCCTGGTAGATGAGGATGTCGGCGACCTGCAGGACCGGGTAGGTGAAGAGCCCGACCGACGTGTGGTCGCTGCCGTTGCGCGCGGACTTGTCCTTGAACTGCGTCATGCGCGACGCCTCGCCGAACCCGGTGATGCACTGCATCAACCAGCCGAGCTGGGTGTGCTCGGGCACATGGCTCTGCACGAACATCGTGGAGCGCTCGGGATCGACGCCGGCGGCGACGACCTGGGCGTAGGCCAGCAGCGTGTTGTGGCGCAGCTCCGCCGGATCCTGCTCGACGGTGATCGCATGGAGGTCGACGACCATGTAGAACGCGTCGTGGTCCTCCTGCAGCGACACCCAGTGACGCACGGCCCCCAGGTAGTTGCCCAGCTGGAACGACCCGGCGGTGGGCTGGATGCCGGAGAGGACGCGCGGCTGCGCGGTGCGGGGGCCAGTCATGACGGCGATTCTTCCACCGGAGCAGCCTCGTCCGGCGAGCCGGTTACCTGCGACACCCGGATGCGTGACGCGCGACGGCCGTCGAGCTCGGTGACGGTGAGCACGTGAACGTCGACGGTGACCGACTCCCCCACGTCCGGGAGCCGGCCGAGCGTCGCCACGACGTAGCCCGCGACCGTGTCGTATGGCCCTTCGGGCAAGGCGAACCCGACCTCGTCGGCGAAGTCCTCGATGTTGAGCAGGCCGTCGACCTCGAGGTCGCCGTGCGCCGGGCGATCGGTGCGCTCCTCGACGTCGTACTCGTCGCGGATGTCCCCGACGAGCTCCTCGACGAGGTCCTCGAGCGTGACGATGCCGTCGGTGCCGCCGTACTCGTCGACGACGATCGCGAGGTGCACCCCCGCGGATCGCATCTCGAACATCGCCGGCAGCACTCGCTTGCTGTCCGGGAAGAAGAGCACCTCGCGGGCCAGCTCCTCCACGCGGATGCCGCGGTCGGACAGCTGCGGCGCGAGGATGTCGCGGATGTGCACGAAGCCGATGACGTCGTCCTGGGAGTCGCGCGCCACGGGGTAGCGCGAGTACGGGAGGTCCGTGACCACCCGTGCCGCCTTGTAGACCGGCATGGACGCCTCGAGGAACTCGACCTCGGTGCGCGGCACCATGACCTCGCGCACCTCTCGGTCGCCGGCGTCGAACACGTCGTCGATGAGCTCGCGCTCCTGGGCGGTCAGGGTCTGCTGCGAGGCCAGCATGCCGCGCAGCTCGTCGTCGGTGATGAGCTCCTTGTTGGCGTTGGGGTCCCCTCCCAGCAGCCGTACGGCGAAGTCCGTCGAGACGGACAGCAGCCAGATGAACGGTCGTGTGACGCGCGCCAGCCAGTCGACGAGCCCGGCCACGGCCACGGAGATGCGCTCCGCGCGCTGGAGTCCGATGCGCTTCGGTGTCAGCTCCCCCAGCACCAGGGAGATGAAGACGAGCAGGAGCGTGACGAGCACGAACGCCAGCGCGTCGGCGACGCTCTGGGACAGACCGAGGTCGACGAGGAGCGGCGCGACCTGCGGGGACATCTGCGAGGCGCCGAAACCGGCCGACATGAAGGCGGCGGTGGTGACCGCCAGCTGCACTGCGGCGAGGAAGCGGTTGGGGTCGTGGACGAGGGTCGCCAGCCGCTCGCCCTTCTTGCCGCGCTCGGCGACGATCCGCTGCACCTGGCTCTCGCGCAGGGAGACGAGCGCGATCTCCGCCGCGGCGAAGAAGCCGCCGATCAGCGTGAACACGATGACCACGCCGAGGTTGAGCAGGAACTCGCTCACCGCCGGACCCGGCCCTCATGGTTCATGCGGGCGATCCTAGGCGGTCGGCGACAGGCCAGCGGGCTGGCCGTGGCCGCTGACCGGCCCGGCTCGATCGGTATCGTCGGTCGGGACGAGTCCGGTGCGAGCATCCGCGCTGCTGACCAGACCTCGACCTGATGCAGGAAGGACGCCGTGCCGACGTGAGGCGCACGTCCATCAGGCTGGCCGACGGTCGCGAGCTGATCCATTTCGACGACGACGACGCCCCGGAGCGCACGTCCGTGGACTCCCGTGACCTCGAACCACGCGGCGACGCGCCGGTCCTGCGACACGACCCGCTTCTCGACGAGTGGGTGTCGGTGGCGGCGCAGCGGATGGGACGCACGTTCCTGCCGTCCGCCGACGAGTGCCCGCTGTGCCCGTCACGCGATGGGCGGCTCACGGAGATCCCGTCCCACGACTACGACGTCGTGGTGTTCGAGAACCGCTTCCCCTCCTTCGTCGGTCCGGTGACGGAAGGTGCCGTTGAGGGCTTCTTCGCCCGGCACGCCGCGTGGGGGCGATGCGAGGTGGTCTGCTTCACGCCCGACCACGAGGCATCCTTCGCCGAGCTGGGCGCACGTCGAGCCCGCCTGGTGGTCGAGGCCTGGGCCGACCGCACGCACGAGCTGTCGCAGACACCGGGTGTCGAGCAGGTCTTCGTGTTCGAGAACCGCGGTGAGGCGATCGGCGTCACCATGCGGCATCCGCACGGTCAGGTCTACGCGTATCCCTACGTCACTCCGACCACGCGCGCGCAGCTCGATTCGGTGTCCCGCCACCTCACCGCGACGGGCCGCAACCTGTACGACGACGTCGTCGCGGCGGAGCTCAGCGAGGGCACCCGCATCGTCCTCGCGACGGAGCACTGGGTGGCGTTCGTGCCGTTCGCGGCGCGATGGCCGGTCGAGGTGCACCTCTACCCCCGTCGTCGCGTCCCCGACCTCGCGGCTCTCGACGACGCCGAGCGAGACGACCTCGCAGCCGCCTACCTCGACCTGCTGCGTCGCGCTGACGCGTTCTTCGGGATCCCGCTGCCCTACATCGCGGCGTGGCACCAGGCGCCGGTGAACGACCGTCGCGAGCTCGGCGCGCTGCACCTCGAGCTGTTCTCGGTGCAGCGCAGCGTCGACAAGCTGAAGTTCCTGGCCGGCTCGGAGTCGGCGATGGGCGCCTTCGTCAACGACCGTGAGCCCGAGGAGGTCGCAGCCCGGTTGCGCGAGGTCGGGTCGCGGTGAACGACGACCTCGCGCGGTCGCCGTTCGAGATGAGATTCGGCCGTGCCGAGACGGTTCGTTGGCGCGCGCCCGGACGCGTGAACCTCATCGGCGAGCACACCGACTACAACGACGGTTACGTCCTCCCGCTCGCTCTGAGCCTCCACACGACGGTCGCCGCGGCCGCGCGCGACGACCGTCACCTGGTGATGGCGTCGATGCAGGAGGAGGGCGACGACGTCACGGTCGACCTCGACTCGCTGACGCCCGGTGCCGTCGCGGGATGGGCGGCGTACGTCGCGGGAACCGCGTGGGCGCTCGCTGACGCGGGCGTCGAGCTCCCCGGCGCGGACCTCCTGGTCGACGGCGACCTCCCCCGCGGCGCCGGCCTCTCGTCGTCGGCATCGCTCGAGTGCGCCACCGCCGGGGCGCTGCTCGCCCTGGCCGGGGCGACGTTGCCGGCCACCGAGGTGGCACTGCTGGCCGACGCGGGCCGAGAACGACTTCGTCGGTGTGCCGTGCGGCGTGATGGATCAGTTCGCGGTGACACACGCTCGGTCCGGACATCTGCTGCTGCTGGACACGCGGTCGCTCGAGGTCCGCCACATCCCGTTCGATCTCGGCGACGAGGGACTGGCGCTGCTGGTGGTCGACACGCGCGCAGCGCACCGCCTCGTCGACGGCGAGTACGCGGCACGGCGTTCCGCCTGCGAGGCGGCGGCGACCCTGCTCGGTGTCCCGGCACTGCGCGACGTCGACGACCTCGACTCGGCACTCGACCGGCTCGACGAGGATGTCCTGCGACGCCGGGTGCGCCACGTGGTCACGGAGAACGCGCGCGTGCTGGCGGTGGTCGCGCTGCTCGCGTCCGGGGACGTACGCAGTATCGGCCCGCTGCTGACTGCCAGCCACGTCTCGCTGCGCGACGACTTCGAGGTCTCCTGCCCCGAGCTCGATCTCGCGGTCGACACGGCGCTCGCCGCCGGAGCGCTCGGTGCGCGGATGACGGGCGGTGGATTCGGCGGCTCGGCGCTCGCACTGGTCGAGTCGAAGGAGTCCGGTCGAGTGCGCGCCGCGATCCTCGACGCGTTCTCGTCGGCCAGGTTCGAGGCGCCCGCCTTCGTCGACGCCGTACCCGGCGACGGCTACGGTCGGGTGTCATGAGCGGGTCGGGGCGTCTCGACGTCGAGCACCGCGAGTCCGCCTGGCGTCGGCTGCGTGACGGTGTCGACGTCCTGGTGGTGGGCGGGGGTGTGACCGGCTGCGGCATCGCGCTCGACGCGGCGCTGCGCGGCTTCAGCGTCGGACTGGTCGAGCAGCGGGACTTCGCTGCCGGAACGTCCAGCCGATCGAGCAAGCTCGTGCACGGCGGGCTGCGCTACCTCGAGCAGTTCAACGTCGCCTTGGTGCGCGAGGCGCTGCGCGAGCGGGCCCTGCTGCTCGACCACCTCGCGCCGCACCTCGTCACGCCGCTGCCGTTCCTCTACCCCCTCGCGCACCGGATCTGGGAGCGCCCTTACGTCGGCGCCGGCCTGACCCTCTACGACACCCTGGGCGGACTCACCCCGTCGGTGCCGCGCCACAGCCACCTGTCGAAGACCGCTGCGCTCAAGGCATTCCCGTCGCTGCGCGAGGAGTCGCTCGCGGGAGCCATCCGCTACCACGACGCCCAGGTCGACGACGCCAGGCACACCCTGGAGCTCGCCCGTACCGCTGCGGCGCACGGCGCGTCGCTGCTGTCGGCGGCTCGCGTCGTCAGCATCGCGCGGGACGGTGACCGCGTCGTCGGTGCGCGCGTGCGCGACGCCATGGCCGACACCGAGTACGACGTCACCGCGCAGGTCGTCGTGAACGCGACCGGCGTGTGGGCCGGGCTCACCGAGCAGCTCGCCGGCGTCGCGACGCCGATCCGGATGCGGCCGAGCAAGGGCGTGCACATCGTCGTCCCGGGCAACCGCATCGACGCGTCCGTCGCGCTCATCACGAAGACGAGGACCTCGGTGCTCTTCGTGCTGCCGTGGGGCCGGTCGTGGGTCCTCGGCACGACCGACACGACGTGGCACCACGGCCTCGCCCATCCGTCGGCGACGCACGCCGACCTGAGCTACCTGCTCGACCAGGCCAACGCAGTCCTCACGTCGCGCCTCACCGAGGACGACGTCATCGGTCTGTACGCCGGGCTGCGGCCGCTCGTCGACACCGACGGCCTCAGCGAGTCCGAGATCTCCCGCGAGCACACGGTGCGCCGCCCGCTCCCGGGCCTGGTCACGATCGCCGGTGGCAAGTACACGACGTACCGGGTCATGGCTCAGGACGCCGTCGACGCCTGCAGCGAGGACCTGTTCCCCGGCCGGCCCGACCTGATGCCGGAGTCGACGTCGTCGTCGGTGCCGCTGCTCGGAGCGGCCGAGCCGGTCGACGTGCTCAGGGACGTGGCGCACCACCCGGGGGCGGCGTACGTCGACGCCGAGCACCTCGACCGTCTCGCCCACCGCTACGGCCGGCTGCTCACCGAGCTGCTCGAGGTCGTGGCGGCCGATCCGGTCCTCGCCGAGGAGGTGCCCGGTGGTGCCGGGACGCTCGCCGTCGAGGTCGTGCACGCCGCCAGCCACGAGGGCGCCCTGCACGTCGAGGACGTGCTCACCCGACGGACGCGCCTCTATCTCGAGGCCGGCGACCGAGGACTGGTCGCCGCACGCCACGTCGCACGGCTCATGGGCGGTGTCCTCGGCTGGGACGACGCCACGCGCTCGGCCGAGGTGTCGCGCTACCAGCGCCGCGTCGCTGCCGAGCTCGAGGCGCAGTCCGCGCCCGGACGACGACGCGGCGTCAGCCATCCGGGAACGCGTGCAGGACCCACGCTCCTCCGGCTGACCGGCGGATGCGTGGGTCCCAGCGCGGCCTCGACTCAGGCAGCTGCCCGCTCGGCGGACTGACGGCGCACCGTCGCCAGCGCACCGGACCACGTGACGACCTGGTCGAGCAGGGTGGTGACCGAGGCGACGTGGTAGTCGGTGGGCTTGAACACCGACCAGTTCTCGAAGTCGGTGAGCAGCGAGAGTCCCACGTGCGCACGGACATCGGCGATCTGGAGCTCGCCCATGACGCCGCGCAGGTGCTCGACGGCGCGGGCACCGTTCGAGGTCCCGTAGGACACGAAACCGGCGGCCTTGTTGTTCCACTCGGGGTACAGGAAGTCGATGGCGTTCTTGAGCGCACCCGACATCGAGTGGTTGTACTCGGGCGTCACGAAGATGTAGCCGTCGTACTGGGCGATGGTCTCCGACCAGCGCTGGGTGTGAGTGTGCGTGTACGGCGCGCCCATCGACGGCGAGACCGGCTCGTCGTAGACCGGCAGGTCGAAGTCGGCGATGTCGACGACGTCGAACGTGGCGTCGTCACGGCGGCTGGCGATGCCGTGCACCCACGAGGCGATGCTCTCGGCCTTGCGGCCCGGGCGGGTGCTTCCGACGACTATGGCGATGCGGGTCATGAGCGCTCCTCAGAGGTAAGTTGACAGTTCAACTTCCTCCACCCTGCGCCGGACTACTTGAATTGTCAAGTAACCCGGGGTCAGGGTCGCATCGGGCCGGCTCCTGCGCCGGTCGCGGCGACAGCAGCGGCCACGGCGTCGAGGTCGTCGGCGTCCAGGCGCAGCTCGGCGGCGTCGATCCAGCCCTCGACCTGCCGCGCCGACCGCGCGCCGACGATGGCGCCCGTCACTCCCCGCCACGCGAGCACCCAGGCGATGGCCACCGCACCGCGCGACGTCGCGTGCTTGGCCGCGATCGGCTCCAGCGCGTCGGACAGCGCGAGGTTGGCATCGAGCCGGTCGGTGAAGTCCTCGTCGTCCCGTCGCCAGTCGCCGGGCGCCAGGGTTTCCAGTCGGGCCCGGGTGAACGCGCCGGTCAGCAGGCCGGCCTGCATCGGCGAGTACACGATGACGCCGGTGCCGCTGTCGGCGCACCACGGGATCACGTCACCGCCGGCCTCGCGCTGGATGGCGGAGAACGGCGGCTGCAGCGTCTCGACGTGACCGAGCGCCTCCGCCTGGGTGAGCTGCGCGACGTCGAAGTTCGACAGGCCGACGTGCGCCGCCTTGCCCTCGTCCTTGAGGGCGAGCAGCGTCGCCCAGTAGTCGTCGAGCGGGACGTCGTCATCAGCCGGCCAGTGGAACTGCAGCAGGTCGAGGCGCTCGACTCCCAACCGGCGCAACGAGTTCTCGACGCCGATCCGCAGCGTGGCAGCGTCGCCGGACATGTGCGCGTCGTCATCGCGCTTGACCGGCTCGGTCTTGGTGAAGACGTACGGACGATCCGCCTCAGGAGTGCCGTGCAGGGCGCGCGCGACGACTTCCTCGGAATGCCCCCAGCCGTAGACCGGAGCGGTGTCGATCCAGTTGACGCCGAGCTCGAGGGCCCGATGGATCGCGGCGATCGACTCCTCGTCGTCCTGCGGACCCCAGCTGGTACCGCCTGCGGCCCACGCGCCGAAACCCACACGGGTGATCTCCATGCCGGTGCGGCCGAAGGGCACGCGGGTGGTGACGCTCATGCGGGGCTCCCAGGGGTCGTCGGTCGTACGTCGGACGGGGACGATCTTGGTGCATCGGCAGCCGCTGCGCTGCTCGTCAGGTGAACGTGACGGTGAGCGGGGCGTGGTCGCTCCAGCGTTCGGCGTACGACGGGGCCTTCCCGACCACGGCGCCGGTCGCCCTGGCGGCGAGCTTCGCCGACGCGATCACGTAGTCGATGCGCCAACCGCCGTCGGTGTCGAAGCCGCGCCCGCGCCACGACCACCACGTGTACGGCCCGGCGCCCTCCCCGCCGAACCTGCGGCCGAGGTCGACGTAGCCGAGGTCGTCGAACCACCGCGTGAGGTAGGCGCGCTCGTCCTCCAGGAACCCCGCCTTGCCCCGGTTGCCCCGCCAGTTCTTGATGTCGAGCTCGGTGTGCGCCACGTTGAGGTCGCCGCACACGATCGCGTGCCGCCGGGCCCGCGGCCGGCTCAGCTCGGTGAGCCGGGTCTCGATCGCATCGAGGAAGCGGTACTTCTCCGCCTGCCGCTCCACGACACCCGCCTCGCCAGTGTGGACGTAGGTGCTCGCGACGGTGAGCGGACCGAGCGCCGAGTCGACGTCGACCTCGAGCCAGCGTCCGGAGTCGACGAACTCGCTGCCGCCGAACCCGAGGCGCACCGCCCGGTGCGGCGCGGTCGTGAGGATCGCGACGCCGGCCCGACCCTTGGCACTCGCCTCGGTGTGCGCGACGTGCAGGTGACCGAGCCCGGCGTCGTCGAGCACCTCGGCGACCTGCTCGTCGGTGGCGCGCACCTCCTGCAGGCACAGCACGTCGGCACGAGACGCAGCAATCCACTCCAGACCCCCGCGCCGCGCCGCCGCCCGGATCCCGTTGACGTTGGCGGTGACGACGGTGAGCACGGCGGCCATCCAACCAGTCGCCCGGCCACGCCCCGGAACGCCCCTCAGTGCACGGGCGTCCGCGACGGCAGCGGTTGGCGCAGCAGCGCGAGCCCGAGGACGACCGACAGCAGGGCACCCGCTGCCGACACCGGGATCCCGTACGCCGAGTGCACCGCGGCTGGGAAGCCGGAGAAGCCCGCGCCGGCGATCGACAGGAGCCCGACGCCGACCAGCACCGTCCCCGCGGCAGCGACCCACTCCGACGACGGCGCGCGGTGCGGCGGGTCGTCGAACCAGGGCAGGTGCACGAACTCGACCGGCCACAGCGCACGCGCCACGACGTAGACCAGCAGGACGAACACGATCGCCACGGGGACGACGTAGGCCCAGTAGGCCAGACCGTCGGGCACGACCTGGCCGCTCTCGACGCGTACTGGCAGGTCGAGGCCGACCAGGTGCAGCAGCGCGAGCCAGCCGACGAGGACGAGCATGTGCCAGAGGTAGACCGTCATCGCGAACAACCCGGCGCGTGCGGTCGCGTGGAACGCCCGCGGCGTCGCGAACCGACGACGCAGCCACGGCGCCAGCAGGACGAAGGCGCCGAAGAGCACGAACGAGTGGCACACCAGGATCACCGTGGGCGGCGCCATGTTCGAGAACTTCTCCGTCGGGATCCCGACGAGCGATGTGGGGTACCAGTCGAGCAGCTGCGTGAGCACCACGTTGACGCCGAGACCCACTGCGATGCACGCGATCGCGACGTTGCGTGGGACGCCGCGGCGGTACCAGTATCCGAGCTGGTGGACGAGGGTCCACGCCGCGATCATGTTGACGGCACCGATCGTCTCCGACACGTTGAGCCGCAGGGCGTCGACGGTCACGACGACGACCAGCAGCACGGCGATCGTCGCCAGCCCCCGTCGCCGCCACCACGCGGAGGTCGCGGGCGTGAGTGCGGTCACCGGGATGTAGACGGCGAGGAACCACAGCGGTCCCGTCACCCCCTGCACGTACGGGTCGGTGACCTCGCGGCGTACGACCAGGGTGACCACCGTGAAGATGAGGGCGAGAGCGGCGAGGTAGACGACGGTCGGGCGCATGAGCCGAGCGGTCCGCTGCCAGAGCCACTGGGAGTAGCTGCCCGGGAAGCGCTCGTTGCTGCGGTAGTTGACGCAGCCCCCGGCGATGAAGAACAGCGGCATGACCTGGAGCAGCCAGGTGACGAACGGCCACGGCGCTCCGGACGTGAGGGTGTTGCCGGTCGCAGGTACGCCGTCCGGGCTCCACAGCACGATGAGCATGAGGAAGTGCCCGAGCACGACGACGAACAGCGACCACGAGCGCACGACGTCGAGAGCCAGGTCGCGCGCGTCATCCGGCCGCGGCGCCGCAGGTACCGGCGGCAGCGGGGCGAGCAGCCTCATCGCACCACCTCCTGACGCACCAGGGTGGCGCAGCGCCGCGCCGGATGCGCGGCGCCGCACCGGCTGGAGTGGGTCAGGCCATGGCCTTCTGGAGGTTCTCGTCGATGGCGTCGAGGAACTGCTCGGTGGTGAGCCACGGGGCGTCGGGGCCGATCAGCAGGGCGAGGTCCTTGGTCATCCTGCCCTCCTCCACGGTCTGGACGCACACCCGCTCGAGGGTCTCGGCGAACGCCGTGACGTCGGGGGTGCCGTCCATCTTGCCGCGGTAGGACAGGCCCTGGGTCCAGGCGAAGATCGACGCGATCGGGTTGGTCGACGTCGGCTTGCCCTGCTGGTGCTGGCGGTAGTGGCGCGTGACCGTCCCGTGCGCGGCCTCGGCCTCGACCGTCTTGCCGTCCGGCGTCATGAGCACCGAGGTCATGAGGCCGAGCGAGCCGAAGCCCTGCGCGACCGTGTCGCTCTGGACGTCGCCGTCGTAGTTCTTGCACGCCCAGACGTAGCCGCCCTCCCACTTGAGCGCCGCGGCGACCATGTCGTCGATGAGGCGGTGCTCGTACGTGATCCCGGCGGCCGCGAACTCCGCCGCGAACTCGGCGTCGAAGACCTCGGCGAAGAGGTCCTTGAAGCGGCCGTCGTAGGCCTTGAGGATCGTGTTCTTGGTCGAGAGGTAGACGGGCAGGCCGCGGTCGAGGCCGTAGCGCATCGAGGCGCGTGCGAAGTCGCGGATCGACTCGTCGAGGTTGTACATCGTCATCGCCACGCCGCCCGCGGGGTAGTCGAAGACGTCGATCTCGATCGGCTCGCCGCCGTCGTCGGGCACGAACTTGATCGAGAGCTTGCCAGCACCCGGGACGACGAAGTCGGTGGCGCGGTACTGGTCGCCGAACGCGTGACGGCCGATGATGATCGGCTTGGTCCAGCCGGGGACGAGCCGCGGGATGTTCGAGATGACGATCGGCTCGCGGAAGATGACGCCGCCGAGGATGTTGCGGATGGTGCCGTTGGGCGACTTCCACATCTTCTTGAGGCCGAACTCCTCGACGCGCGCCTCGTCCGGCGTGATCGTCGCGCACTTGACGCCGACGCCGTACTGCTTGATGGCGTTCGCCGAGTCGATCGTCACCTGGTCGTCGGTGGCGTCGCGGTTCTCGATCGACAGGTCGTAGTACTTCAGGTCGACGTCGAGGTACGGGAGGATCAGCTTGTCCTTGATGAACTGCCAGATGATCCGCGTCATCTCGTCGCCATCGAGCTCGACGACCGGGTTGACGACCTTGATCTTCGCCACGTGCTCTCCTCGGTGCTGCGACGCAACGCGTCAGTGGTGGTCGAACCCTTCGCGTAGACTGATCAAAGGGCAGTTTCCGAGCCCGGGAAGCGACCGTTCGACCAGTTACTCGACGGGAGGGGCGTACGTCGGTCAGATGAGGCCGAGGTCGCGCACGGCGGCGCGCTCGTCCTCGAGCTCGTGCACGGACGCGTCGATGCGCCCGCGCGAGAAGTCGTCGATCTCCAGGCCCGGCACGATGTGCCACTCCCCGTCGGCGGATGTCACCGGGAACGACGAGATGAGGCCCTCGGGTACGCCGTACGAACCGTCGGACACGATCGCCGCCGACACCCAGTCGCCGTCCGGCGTGCCGTTGACCCACGAGTGGACGTGGTCGATGGCGGCGTTCGCCGCGGACGCCGCAGACGACGCGCCGCGAGCCTCGATGATCGCCGCGCCGCGCTTGGCGACGGTCGGGATGAAGTCGTTCTCGAGCCAGGCCTGGTCGTCGACGACGTCGGCGGCGGGTCGGCCGTTGATCTTCGCGTGGAAGATGTCGGGGTACTGGGTCGCCGAGTGGTTGCCCCAGATCGTGAGGTTGGTGATGTCGTTCACCGTCACGCCGGCCTTCTTCGCGAGCTGCGTCTTGGCCCGGTTGTGGTCGAGACGCGTCATGGCCGTGAAGCGCGCCTTCGGGACGTCGGGCGCGTGCGCGGCTGCGATGAGCGCGTTGGTGTTGGCCGGGTTGCCGACCACGAGCACGCGGATGTCGTCGGCGGCACCGGCGTTGATGGCCTCGCCCTGCGGCTTGAAGATGCCGCCGTTGGCCGACAGCAGGTCGCCGCGCTCCATCCCCGCGGTGCGCGGGCGGGCGCCGACGAGCAGGGCGACGTTGGTGCCGTCGAACGCGGCGCGCGCGTCGTCGGTGATGTCGATGCCCGTGAGCAGCGGGAAGGCGCAGTCGTCGAGCTCCATCGCCGTACCCTCGGCAGCCTTGAGCGCGGGCGTGATCTCGAGCAGGCGCAGGCGGACCGGGACGTCGGGACCGAGCAGGTGGCCCGACGCGATACGGAACAGCAGCGCGTAGCCGATCTGGCCGGCGGCGCCGGTGACGGTGACGGTGACGGGGGGACGGGCCATGGCGGGCTCACAACTCCTTCACCCCGGGCGACGTCGGCCGGGGCTGGTCACGGCTGGGCGATATCTCGTCGTCAAGACATCTGAGGTCCACGCTACTCGCCGCAGCCGCCCGAGGGAGCACGGGGGCGGAGATCGCCCGACCCTGGCTCAGTTCGACGGCGGCGGGACCCACAGCGCGAGCAGGCTCGTTCCCACGGCCAGCACCGCCAGGACCGCGACGTCGACCCGCTTGGACCGGACGGCGAGCAGACCGGCATCCGCCGAGGGCAGCAGGAGCCGCAGGAACAGCGCCAGGGTCACACCGAACGCGAGCACCACGGTGCCACGGCGGAAGTGACCGCTGGCCACCACGACGAGGCCCACCAGGACGACGCCGAGGGAGACCGCGATCGGCCACTCGCGTCGCAGCCCGGCGAGCATCGCTCAGCCGATCCCCGCGGCGCGCTCCGCCGACTCGACGACGTTGGCCAGCAGCATCGCCCGGGTCATCGGCCCGATGCCGCCCGGCATCGGCGCGAGGAAGCCCGCCACCTCGCGGACGTCGGGGTGCACGTCGCCGACCAGGCCGGCGTCGGTGCGCGTGATGCCGACGTCGAGCACGGCCGCGCCCGGCTTCACGAGGTCCGGCGTGATGAGGTGCGCGACGCCGGCGGCCGCGACGACGATGTCGGCGGCGCGCAGGTGCGACGCGAGGTCCTTCGTGCCGGTGTGGCACAGCGTGACGGTGGCGTTCTCGCTCTTGCGCGTGAGGAGCAGCCCGAGCGGACGACCGACCGTGACACCGCGACCGACGATGCAGACCTCCGCGCCGTTGATCGCGACGTCGTACCGGCGCAGCAGCTCGACGATGCCGCGCGGGGTGCACGGCAGCGGCGCCGGGATGTTGAGCACGAGCCGTCCGAGGTTGGTCGGGTGCAGGCCGTCGGCGTCCTTGTCCGGGTCGATCAGCTCGAGCGCGCGGCTGTCGTCGAGGCCCTTGGGCAGCGGGAGCTGGACGATGTAGCCGGTGCACGTCGGGTCGGCGTTGAGACGAGCGATCGCGTCGTCGACCTCGGCCTGCGACGCGTCGGCGGGGAGGTCCTCGCGGTGCGAGGTGATCCCGACCTCGGCGCAGTCGCGGTGCTTGCCGGCGACGTAGGAGTGGCTGCCTGGGTCGTCCCCGACGAGCACGGTGCCGAGCCCCGGAGAGATGCCGTGCTCCTTGAGCTTCGCCACCCGAGCCGCGAGCTCTGACTTGATCGCCGCCGCAGTGGCCTTGCCGTCGAGGATGGTCGCAGTCACGCCGGGGATCCTCTCACGGCGTCTCGGCCGGAGGCGGGAAGGGCTGGCGCATCGTGAAGGCGTCCTGCGTCGGCCCGTCCGCCTCGAGCCGGTCGAGCCGGTCGCGTGCCTCGTCGAGCGACGGCTCGTGCCCCTCCGGCACCCACCACAGCACGAGTGCCGGCGTCTCCATGCGGGTGAAGAACATCCGCCGCTGCTTGAGCACCGCCGCGTGCGCCTCGCCGTAGACATAGGCCTCGAGGGAGGCGAGATCGGTCCACACCGAGAGGTTGACGATCATGTCGTCGCCCCACGGTCGGATGCTCGTGGCGTTGCCCTCGTCCTCGTCCTGCAGCCGCCACACGAACCCTGGCGCGTCGTCGGCCACGGCGTTGACGGCGTCGAGCGCCTCGAAGAACGGACCCAGGTCGGGATGGCCGGGATCGTGCGCGAACCGTGCGACGTTGAGCTGGGCCAGGTGCACCATGCGCCCGACGCTACTGGCCCACCCGCGGCTCGCACTGATCATTCGGCGGTTACCCGCCCCGGGAAACCGCCGATGATCAGGGCGACGTGAGGGGTCAACGACGGACGGCGGCGTACGCCACGGCGAGGCCGGTGAGCGCGACGCCGAGGACCAGCTGCCACCCCACCTGCGTGCCCGGCGTCGGGACGACCACGTCGAGCAGCAGCGAGCCGACCGAGCTGGCCGCCGATCGGCCAGCAGCGAGTAGAGCAGCACGCCGAGAGGTCCGACGACCGAGGCGGACAGCAGGATGAAGCCGATGCCCAGCACACCGCCCGTCCACAGCAGCGGTTGCGACCACGAGGCTGGCGGCGCCGACGGCCGTGTCGCCCGAGTACGAGGTGCCTGACGCCGATGATGACGATGATCAGCCGAGAACGCCACGACGAAGTTGACGAAGGTCGCGACCAGCGCGTCGCCCGTCTTCGCCGCGACCTGACCGTTGATGGCCTGCTGGAACGTCGACAGCGCGCCCGCCGTCACGCTGAGCAGCACCGCTGCCAGAGCCAGGGACCCCGCGGAGTACCTGCCGGACACCGCGATGACGACGGCGAGCGTCGTCCCGACGGCTCCGACGACGCGCGGGCGGGTGACCGGCCGACGTCCGCCGGGCCCCAGGCCCCAGGCGTCGAACGCGAGGGACGATCCGGTCGTGCCGGCGACCACGAGCACCGTGAACAGCGCGACGCCCAGGTCGGGAACCGTGGCTACTGGGTCGCGACGAAGAACGCACCGCTGAGCCCGCCGAGCAGCTGCCACCAGCGAGAGCGATCCGGTGCGGAGCGCCCGGGGAAGCCGCCGGACAAGTCCGTCGCGGGTCGACGGTCGAAGGCCGACGACGACGACGAGTACCAGCAGTCCCGTCCCGAACGAGATGACGGCGGCGAGGAAGCCGTCGCCGACGGCCACGCTGAGGCCACCGTTCGCTCGACCCTGCACCGCGGCGAGGACGCCGACCACGACGGCGAGCGCGCCGGCGCCGCGCACGCGGGCCGCCGCCGGCCGCTCGTGAGGACGGCGTGACGGCGTAGCCCTCGACGGCGACCGCCTCGAGCAACGTGTCCTCCGGCGTCAGGTCGCCACCGTCCCCGGTCGTCGCCTCACGATCCGGGCTGCCGACCCGTGGCCTCAGTGGAAGAAGTGGCGCGTGCCGGTGAGGTACATGGTGACGCCGGCTGCGATCGCGGCAGCGATCACCTCGTCGTCGCGCACCGAGCCGCCGGGCTGCACGACGGCCTTCACGCCGGCGTCGAACAGCACCTCGGCCCGTCGGGGAACGGGAAGAACGCGTCGGACGCGGCGACCGACCCGCGCGCGCGATCCTCACCGGCGCGCGCGACCGCGAGACGGCACGAGTCGACGCGGTTGACCTGGCCCATGCCGACGCCGACGGTGGCGCCGTCCTTGGCCAGCAGGATCGCGTTGCTCTTCACCGAACGCACCGCGCGCCAGGCGAACGCGAGATCGGCGCAGCGTCGCCTCGTCGGCCGGCTCGCCGCACGCGAGGGTCCAGGTCGTCGGGTCGTCGCCCGCCGCGTCGACCTTGTCGACCGACTGCAGCAGGATGCCGCCGCTGACCGGGCGGATCTCGATGCCGCCGTGAGCCGGGACGTCGCTCGCGACGAGCAGCCGCATGCTCGGCTTCTCGCGCAGGATCTCGAGCGCGTCGTCGTCGAACGCCGGAGCGACGACGACCTCGGTGAAGATCTCGGCGACCTGCTCGGCCATCTCGGCGGTGACCGGACGGTTGGCCGCGATGACGCCGCCGAACGCCGAGATCGGGTCGCTGTCGTTCGCGCTTGCCGGTGCGCCTCGGCGATGTCGGTGCCGACGGCGATGCCGCACGGGTTGGCGTGCTTGATGATCGCGACCGCCGGCTCGGTGTGGTCGTACGCCGCACGCCGCGCCGCGTCGGCGTCGACGTAGTTGTTGTAGGACATCTCCTTGCCGTGCAGCTGCTCGGCCTGCGCGAGTCCGGGGTTGGGCGTGTGGTTGTTGACGTAGAGCGCGGCGCGCTGGTGCGGGTTCTCGCCGTAGCGCAGCACGTCCGCGCGCTCCCAGGTCGCGCCGATCCAGGCGGGGAAGCCGCTGCCGCCGTCGGTGGGCGCCACGACGTTGCCGAGGTCACGACGCGACGGCGACGTCGTAGGTGGCCGTGTGGACGAACGCCTCCGCCGCAAGGGCCTGCCGCTGCTCGAGGGTGAAGCCGCCGGCGGCGACGGCTGCGAGGACGTCGGCGTACTGGGCCGGTGACGTCACGACGGCGACGCTCGGGTGGTTCTTCGCGGCCGCCCGCACCATCGTCGGGCCACCGATGTCGATCTGCTCGACGCACTCGTCCGGCGTCGCGCCCGAGGCGACGGTGTCGACGAACGGGTAGAGGTTGACGACGACGAGCTCGAACGGCGCGATGCCCAGCTCGTCGAGCTGGCGCTGGTGGTCGTCGAGCCGCAGGTCGGCCAGGATCCCCGCGTGCACCCGGGGATGCAGCGTCTTCACCCGCCCGTCGAGGCACTCGGGGAACCCGGTGAGGTCGGCCACCTGCGTGACCGCGATCCCGAGGCCCGCGATGCGCGCGGCGGTGGAGCCGGTGGAGACGATCTCGACGCCCGCGTCGGCCAGGCCGCGCGCCAGCTCGTCGAGCCCGGTCTTGTCGTAGACGGAGACGAGGGCGCGGCGTACGGGTCGGGTGCTCACGGGATGCTGGCCTTCCTGCCGGTGACGGTCCAACCGTCGCGGGCCATCCGCCCGACGACGTCGACGAGGAGCATGCGCTCCGCGGACTTGATGCGTTCGTGCAGCGTCTCGACGTCGTCGTCGTTCCGGACGTCGACGGCCGCCTGCGCCAGGATCGGGCCGGTGTCGATACCGGCGTCGACGACGAAGAGCGTGCAGCCGGTGACCTTGACACCGTAGTCGAGCGCGTCCTCGGCGGCGTGCATGCCGGGGAAGGCCGGCAGCAGTGCCGGGTGCGTGTTGACGTAGGAGCCGCCGAACCTGGACAGGAAGGTGGCGCCCGCGAGCTTCATGAATCCGGCCGACACCACGAGGTCGGGCTCGTACGCGGCCGTGGCCTCGGTGAACGCGGCGTCCCACTCCTCGCGAGTCGCGAAGTCGGCGACCCGCAGCACGTAGGTGGGAACGCCGGCGGCGCGCGCCCGGTCGAGGGCGAGGATGCCGTCGCGATCCGCCCCGACGGCGACGACCTCGGCGGGGTACGTCGGGTCGGCGCACGCCTCGAGCAGCGCGGCCAGGTTGGTGCCCGCCCCGGACACGAGCACCACGAGACGCGTCCGGTCGGAGCGGGTCGCGGCGGGCACGGGGATCCTCACGGGTCGGCGATGTCGTGGACGGCAGGCGGGCGACGAAGGACGACGCCGATCCTACGGCGCACCGCCCCACGCCCCCGCCGGGCCTCGAGAACTATCAGGGTCGCTTCCCGCAGTCGGAAACGCCCTTTGATCAGTCTCGGACGCCACGTCAGGACTCGTCGTGCGTCACCCAGAGCGTGGGCAGCACCTCTGGCAGCACGTGGGCGCCGAGGCTCACCAGCAGCGAGCCGGCCGCGACCAGGCCGCCGACGGCCGCGCCGGCGGCGTACGCCGGAGCCCCGAGTCCGCTGAGCCGACCGTCGCCGAGCGCGCCGCCGGACAGCAGCGCCAGCACCGACGTCGCGACGGCGACGACGCCCGACGCGACGAGCAGTGCCAGGACCTCGTCGCGCAGCCCGAGGTGGCGTCGGTGTCGCACCACCACGGCCGCGACGACACCGGCGAGCACAGGCAGGAGCAGGAGCAGCGGGCCGGCCACGGGGGCGACCGACGGTACGGCGCCGAGCGCGGGGATACCCGGCAACAGCGCACCGGTGCTGGCGAACGGGTCGACGGTGGCGCCAGCGCCCACGCCGAAGCCGGGCCCTGCGACGTAGGACAGCGCCCACACGAGCAGGTTGGGCAGGTAGGCGAGGGTCAGCAGCACGAGCCCGGCTGCGTCGCCGGCACCCGGCGCGAGCTGGTGGCTGAGCCCGACGACGGTCGACCAGCGCGACACGAGCGCGACGACCACCGCGACACCGACGACCACGGCGAGGGCACCCGCAGCGGCACCAGCAGCGAGGAAGCCGTCACGCACGACCTGCGGCAGCCACGCGACAAGGGCAGGTCCGTACGGACCCCCGGCCAGGACGCCCGTCGTGAACCCGATCGCCGCGACGAGCGCGCTCGACAGGAAGGCCGACCAGCCGTCGACCTCGGCACCGGCGAGCGACGACACCTGCGACACGAGGATCGCCACGCATGAGTACGTCGCCGTGGCCGCCACCACGAGCAGCACGGTGTCCGGCACCGACTCGACGGACGCGATCCGCACGGCCCAGCGGCCGGCGAGGACCAGCACGGTGAACGACAGTGCGAGCGGCAGGAGCGGGAGCAGCGTCACCGCGCCGGCGGGCGTCGACACGGCCGCGTGGTGACCGGTCAGCCAGACGACCCCGGAGGCCGACAGCGGAGTGCCGAGCCCGTCGTCGCCACGACCGCCGAGCGCCCAGGCGAGCGTCACGCACCCCGCGGTGACGAACAGACCGACGCCCGCGGCCCAGAGCGCCGCCGTGACTGCTGCCACCGGGAGGGTGCCGACGACGTCGCCGCGCGAGCGACGCACCCGAACGCCCGATCTCGGCGCGGCAGCCGGGCGCTCGAGGGTCGACGTCACCTCTCGATGCTCGCACCCGCACGTACCGGCGGCCGCCAGCGACACGGTCGGCTAGCCCGGTTCCCCGAACGACACGATCACGAGCCGGAGACGGGACATTCGCGCACCCAAACCCCTCCGGGCGTCGACGTCGGTCGACGGACTCACCGACGCCTGGTCGGTGCCCATCACGGGCGCGTCGCTCGAGGCGGTGCGCACCGCCGCCTGCCGCTGAGCGCATCTCGACCGCCGGACGGCGTCAGACGAGGATCTGCGCCGGGTTCTCGAGCAGCTCGACGAAGACCTTCATCCACTGCGCCGCTGTCGCACCGTCGACGGGGCGATGGTCGACCGAGAGGGTCACCCGCATGACGCTCGCGACCGCGAGCGCACCGTCGACCACGACGGGCTGCTGGCGCGCCGCCCCGACCGCAAGGATCGCGGCCTGAGGCGGGTTGATGATCGCGGCGAACTCCTCGGTGGCGAACATGCCGAGGTTCGTGACACTGATGGTGCCGCCCTCGAGCTCGCTCTGCTGCAGCCGCTTGTCCTTGGCACGAGCGATCAGGTCCTGCGTCGTCGCGACGAGCTGGTGCAGCGAGAGCCGATCGACCCCACGCACCACCGGGGTCACGAGTCCGTTGTCGGTGGCCACGGCCACGGACACGTCGACCTGGCCGAAGTGGCGGATCGCATCGCCGGTCCAGATCACGTTGAGGTCGGGCACGAGCAGGTGCGCGCGACCGACAGCCTTGACCACGAGGTCGTTGACCGAGACCTTCGGCCCCGACCCGCCATTGATCTCCTGGCGCAGGGAGAGCAGTCGGTCGACCCGGGCGCTGCCGCGCACGTAGAAGTGCGGCGCGGTCTGCGTGCTCTCGGTCAGTCGGGCCGCGATCGCGTTGCGGATCCGGCTGTTCGGGACGTCGTACGACTCCGCCGCTCCCCCAGCGGTCAGCGGCGGTGCTGCTGCGGGGCGGCTGACCTGAGCCGGCGGGCTCGTGCGGGTGCTCTCGAGGTGGCTCTCGACGTCACGACGACGGATGCGCCCGCCGGGACCGCTGCCGGAGAGATCCGCGAGGTCGACTCCGGCATCTCGAGCCAGCTTGCGCGCGAGCGGGCTCGCGAAGATGCGCGTCCGGAGATCCATGGGCCGCGGACCCTCGCCCGTGGATGACAGCGGCTCGAGGGCCGCGGGAGCAGCACCCGTGATGGTCGGCTCGGACCCTTGCGCGCCGACGCCGATCTGAGCGAGGAAGGCGTCGAGGTCACCGACCGACTCCCCCACGGCGGAGTAGACGGCGATCGGTGACCCGACCTCGACCTGGCTGCCGTCGTCGACCAGCTGACGCAGCATGACTCCGGCGCTCTCGGCTTCGACGTCGACGACCGCCTTGTCGGTCTCGACCGTGACGATCGGATCTCCTGCAGCGAACTCGGCGCCGACCGCGACGTTCCACGTGGACAGGACCGCCTCGGTCATGTTCGCCGCGACCTCGGGCATCCGGAGGATCTCAGGCACGACCGACCGCCTCGATGTCCCGGAGCTTCTCGGCCACTTCCTCGCCACGGGCGAAGGCGGCGCGCTCGAGGACCTTGCTGATGCTGGGCGACGCGACTCCGCCGGTGACCCGCTCGATGGGCGCGTCGAGCCAGTCGAAGAGTCGCCGCTGGATCTCGTCGGAGAGCCATCCGCCGTACGACGTACCGACGGCACCCTGCTCGACGATGAGAACGCGGTTCGTCTTCTTGATGCTCTCGCTCACCGTGGTCCAGTCGAAGCTGGCGCGATCGAGCCAGCGCAGGTCGACCACGTCGGCGTCCGCTCCCGTCTCGTCGACGGCGGCGAGGACGTAGTTCGTCATGACGCCATAGGTCAGGACGGTCAGCGCCGAGCCTGAACGGCGCAGCGCTGCCTTGCCCACGGGCAGGTAGTGGTCGAGGTCGCCGTCGACAGCATCGCCGGACGACGCATAGAGGTCGACGTGCTCGATGACGACGACGGGGTCGTCGCAGGCGAGGGCGGTATTCATGAGCCCGACGTAGTCATAGGGGGACGACGGCGCGACGATGCGCCAGCCCGCCGCAGTGGCGAAGATTCCGGCCGGGTCCATCGAGTGCTGCGAACCGTAGCCGGTGCCCATCGCGACCTTGCTGCGCAGGACGAACGGAACCTTGTTGTCGCCCCCGAACATGTGGCGCGCCTTGCCGATCTGGTTGAACAGCTGGTCGGCAGCGACCCACATGAAGTCGGCGTACATGAACTCCACGACGGGACGGAAACGCCCGTCGAGGGCCATGCCCCCGCCCAGTCCGGTGAACGCGTTCTCGCTGATCGGCGTACCGAGCACGCGGTCGGGGAACGCGTCCTTGAGTCCGCGCGTGGCCCCGTTGGTGCCGCCGTTGAGCCGGTGCACGTCCTCGCCGAGCACGACGACGCGCGGATCCGTCTCGAGCCGACGTCCCATCACACCCGCCACCGCGTCGATGAACTTGGTCTCGACGAGCCGACCCGCATGGTCGGCCTCGTCGGTGAAGGTGATGCCCTCGAGCTCGCTCAGGTCGCCTCGGACGCCGGTGTCGACGAACGCAGGGTCCGGCCACTCGTCGGCCTTGATCTGACGCTCCTTGGGCTTCCCGCCCGCCTTCGGCTCGAGGATGACGTCGCCGAGTGACGCCATGAGGACCTTCGCCCGCGCGATGGTGGCGTCGACGGCATCCTGCGTGAGGATCCCGCGACGCACGAGGTGGCCGGCTGTCGTGTCGATCGGGTCGCGGCCGCGCCACTCCGCCTCCTCCTCCTTGGTGCGGTAGCGGAAGGCGCTGCCGGGGAAGGGGCCGTTCTGGTGGAAGTAGCGGTAGACGTCGGCCTCGACGAGGGTCGGGCCGAGGCCCGCACGCATGTGCGCGAGAGCCTCCTGCATCGCGAGGTGGACCGCGAGCGGGTCCATCCCGTCGACCTTCCAGCTCGGGATGCCGAAGCCCGGCCCGCGCCCGGACAGCCTCGGCTCCGCCGTGACCTCGGCGACGTGCGTGGACACGGCGTACTGGTTGTTCTCGACGAAGAAGCAGATGGGCAGCTTCCATGCCCCCGCGAGGTTGAAGGTCTCCAGGGTGCTGCCGATGTTGATCGCGCCGTCGCCGAAGTAGGTGATGGCGACAGCGTCCGTCCCCGCCTGCCGGTGCGCCCAGGCGGACCCGGCAGCAAGCGGGACGCCCCCACCGACGATCGCGTTCGTGCCGATCGCGCCGGCCTGCAGCCACTGCAGGTGCATGCTGCCGCCGCGACCATGGCTGAAGCCCCGGTCGAGTCCGCAGATCTCGCGCAGGGTGCGGAGGAGGACGTCCCTCACGTCGTCGGGCACCGTGGTCAGCGGGTCGAGACCTTCCGGATGCAGGTGCGTGAGGACCTTGGCGAGGAACTGGTGATGGCCGCGGTGCGAGCCGTTGACCGTGTCCTGGGACGTCAGCGCGACTGCGGAGCCGACGGCGCCGCCCTCCTGCCCGATGCTCGAGTGCGCCGGTCCGTGGATGAGGCCCTCGGCAGCGAGCTCGAGGACGAACTCCTCGAACGTCCGGATGAGGACGAGCTGGCTCAGCATCGTGGTGAGCAGGTGCGGCTCGGCGGCGTCCCAGTCAGCCTGGGTGACGACGAGCTCGGTCCATGGCGCGACGGGCTCGATCGGTTGGTGCGTGGGCATGGGGGCTCCTCCGCGGATGGCTGACCGCAGGATCGTGACAGAGGTTGGATCCAATGACAAGCCCTCTTGCCTCGTCCGTCGCGTAGGTGAGAGGCTCACTCGACACTTTCGGATCCAATGGAGGTCGGTATGGGCATTCCTGGGCTGACGCGGCTGGACCACATCGGCGTCACCGTCCCCGACCTCGAGGTCGCGCACGCCTGGCTCGTCGAGGTCCTCGGCTGCGAGTACATGTACTCGCTGGGCCCGTTCCAGGCGCAGGACGACTGGATGGCCGAGCACCTGAACGTCGATCCGCGCGCGGTGATGCGCCAGCTGCGCTTCTACCGCTGCGGCGGCCAGGCGGTGTTCGAGGTCTTCCAGTACGACGCCCCGGCCCAGGCCACCGACGCGCCCCGGAACAGCGACGTCGGCGGGCACCACGTGGCGCTGTACGTCGAGGACCTCGATGCCGCCGTCGCCTACCTGCGCAGCTCCGGCGTGACGGTCCTCGGCGACCCGACGACGAGTCGCGGCGCGTCCGAGGGGCAACGCTGGGTGTACTTCCTCGCGCCCTGGGGGATGCAGTTCGAGCTGGTCTCCTATCCTTCCGGCAAGGCGTTCGACAAGGACCCGACCCCCTTCTCCTAGGCGGCAGAGTGGCACTCGACAGCACGCCCGGCGCGCTCACCGCCCCGTCCGAGGGCGTCACGAGCCGACGCATCGCCGTCGCCCTCAAGGACGCGATTCTCGCCGGCGAGATCCGCCCGGGCGAGTGGCTGCGACAGGACGAGATCGCCACCCGCTTCGGCGCCAGCCGGCTGCCCGTGCGCGAGGCGCTGCGCATCCTGGAGTCCGAAGGCCTCGCCGAGCTCTCCCCCAACAAGGGAGCTCGGGTGCCGACGCTCAGCCTGGACGAGGTGCACACCTACTACCGCATGCGTGAGCGTCTCGAACCCCTCACCCTCATCGAGAGCCTGCCCCACCTCACCGACTCGCACGTCGCGCGGATGGAGGAGATCCAGGACGAGATCGAGCGCAACGCCGACATCAGCGCGTTCCTCGTTCTCGACCGCGAGTTCCACATGACGTCGTACGCCGGATGCCCGAGCGACATGCTCCTGGCGACCACCGTTCGGCTGTGGAACTCGACGCAGCACTACCGGCGTGCCTTCATGCTCCTCGCCGGCAACGATCGCGCCGCGATCGTCAACGCGGAGCACCGGCTCCTGCTCGATGCGGTGCGTCGTCGCGATCCCGACGACTGCGAGCGCTTCCTCGAGGGGCACATCCGACGCACCCGGGTGGCGCTCACGAGCCACCCGGAGTTGTTCGCCGCGTAGTCCCGCCTTCCCGCACAGCGGGGGGACAGGGCCTAGAGCGAGCGGTAGTAGCGCACGATCCCGGCGAACAGCCCGAGTGCGATGCGCTGCCGACCCGCGGCGGTCGTGGCGATGCGAGCGTCGGCTGCGTTGCGCATGTTGAGCGTCTCGATCGTCACGATCGGGACGTCGGACATGTTCTGCGCGCCCGTGTCCTTCTTCACCTGCAGCGGCGTCGAGAGGTAGGTCGCCGGCCGGAAGCCGCGCGACTTCATGCCGGCGATCATGTCCAGCCCGAGGATCCGTGAGGCGCGGTAGATGTCGTCGGTGTAGCCCTTGTAGTACGCCGGGACGATCGCGTGGAAGCCGTGGCCCCCGGACGGTCCGCCATCCGCGTGCACCTGCACCATGAAGCGCGCCTTCTCCTGCGAGCCGAAGGCACCTCGGGCCCCGACGCACGGACCGTAGCTGGCCACGGTGTTGCGGTCGCGCGTCACCATGACCGTCGCGCCGTACGCGACGAGCAGCCGGCGCAGTCGAGCCACGACGTCGAAGTTGTACGTCGCCTCGGGGTAGCCGGAGTTGGTCGCCGTACCCGTCGTGTTGCACGTCTTCCAGAGCCCGACCCAGTAGCGCTTGTTGATGAGCGAGACGTGGTGGGAGTTGCCGACGTCGTGACCCGGGTCGAGCGCGACCACCAGCCCGCTCAGGCTCCCGTGCTTGGTCGGTCGGAACTGCACGGGCCTCGGCCACGCCGTCAGCCACGCGGCCGACGCGTACGCCTTGCCGCGCGGCCACCACCTCGGCGCGAACGGGACGGCGACGCCGCCCTGCCACGCGACCGGCACCGGCCCGGCCTTCGCGACGACCGCTGACGTCGCGGTCGGCAGCACGGCAGCGGTCGACGACGCCGACCCGGCGGCGGCATCGGCTGGTGCGGACGTCGTCGCCGCAGCACCGGCGGCCGAGCCCGACGACCGATGACGGCGTCGAGGTGCCGGTCGAGGACGCCGAGCACGCGGTCAGCGCGATCACCGTCCCGCAGAGCAGGAGGGCGACCGAGCTGCGACGGGGAGTCATACCAGCAGACTAGGCGCGCGCCTCGATGATCTCGCGCATGAGCCGGGCGGTCTCGCTCGGCGTCTTGCCGACCTTCACCCCGACGGCCTCCAGGGCGTCCTTCTTGGCGGACGCCGTACCCGAAGAACCGGACACGATGGCGCCGGCGTGACCCATGGTCTTGCCCTCGGGCGCCGTGAAGCCGGCGACGTAGCCGACCACCGGCTTCGTGATGTGATCGGCGATGTAGGCCGCCGCCCGCTCCTCGGCGTCGCCACCGATCTCACCGATCATGACGATCGCGTCGGTCTCGGGGTCGTCCTGGAACGCCTGCAGGCAGTCGATGTGCGTCGTCCCGATGATCGGGTCGCCGCCGATGCCGACGGCGGACGAGAAGCCGAGGTCGCGGAGCTCGTACATCATCTGATAGGTCAGCGTGCCCGACTTGCTGACCAGGCCGATGCGGCCGGCCTGGGCGATCGTCCCGGGGATGATGCCGGCGTTGGACCGGCCGGGGCTGATCAGTCCCGGGCAGTTCGGGCCGATGAGCCGGGTGGTCCCCGACGCCTGGGCGTAGGCGAAGAACTCGGCGGTGTCGTGGATCGCGATGCCCTCGGTGATGACGACGACCAGCGGGATCGCGGCGTCGACCGCCTCGATCACGGCGGCCTTCGCGAAGCGCGGCGGCACGAACACGACCGACACGTCGGCACCGGTGGCAGCAACCGCCTCCTGGCAGGAGTGGAACACCGGGATGTCACGGCCCTCGGCGGTCACCGTCTGGCCGCCCTTGCCGGGCGTCACGCCCGCGACGATGTTCGCGTGCGAGCCGAGCATCCGGATCGTGTGCTTGGTGCCCTCGGAGCCGGTGATGCCCTGGACGAGGAGCTTGCTGTTCTCGGTGAGGAAGATCGCCATCGGTGTCAGGCCCCCTGAGCCGCGAGCTCGGCCACGCGACGCGCGGCACCGTCCATGGTGTCGACCAGCTCGACGTGCGGGATGCCCGCGTCGCGCAGGATCTGCCGACCGAGGTCGGCGTTGTTGCCGTCGAGGCGCACGACCAGCGGCAGCGGTGAGTGGTTGCCCTTCGCCTCGAGCATGGCGAGCGCCTGCACGATGCCGTTGGCGACGGAGTCGCACGCGGTGATCCCGCCGAAGACGTTGACGAACACGGCCTTGACCTCAGGGTCGCCGAGGATGATCTCGAGGCCGTCCGCCATCACCTGGGCGCTGGCGCCGCCGCCGATGTCGAGGAAGTTGGCCGGCTTCTGCCCGCCGAAGTCCTCGCCGGCGTAGGCCACGACGTCGAGCGTGCTCATGACGAGGCCCGCGCCGTTGCCGATGATGCCGACCGAGCCGGAGAGCTTGACGTAGTTGAGGTCCTTCTCCTGCGCCGCGAGCTCGAGCGGGTCGGTCTCGGTGAAGTCGGCCAGCCCCTCGAACTCGGGGTGGCGGAACTCGGCGTTGTCGTCGAGGGACACCTTGCCGTCGAGGGCGACGACGTCGCCGGTCGCGGTCTTCACGAGCGGGTTGACCTCGACGAGCGTCGCGTCGGACTTCACGAAGACGTCCCAGAGCTTCTCGAGGACGTGGATGACCTGCTCGCGCACGGAGTCGTCGAAGCCCGCCGTGTCGACGATCTCCTCGGCCTTGGCGCGGTCGACGCCGACGAGCGCATCGACCGGCACCTTCGCGAGCGCGTCGGGACGCTCGACGGCGAGCTGCTCGATCTCCATGCCGCCCTCCTTGCTCGCCATGGCGAGGAAGGTGCGGTTCGCACGGTCGAGCAGGAACGAGACGTAGTACTCCTCCGCGATGTCCGCGGCAGGGTTGACGAGCACCTGGTGGACGACGTGGCCCTTGATGTCGAGACCGAGGATGTCGTGCGCGACGTCGTAGGCCTCCTGGGGCGTCCTCGCGAGCTTGACGCCGCCGGCCTTGCCGCGACCGCCGGTCTTGACCTGCGCCTTGACGACCACGAGACCACCGATGCGCTCGGCCGCCTCCTTCGCCTGCGCCGGAGTGTGGACGACCTCGCCGCTCTGCGTGGGCACCCCGTGCAGCGCGAACAGGTCCTTGGCCTGGTACTCGTAGAGATCCACCGCTGGCTGTCCTGACTCGTCGAGGGATCGGCCGGTCCGCCGCCGTTGTCGGTCGCACGGAGCCGTGGCCGAGCGTATCCGGGTGCCGTACGCCGTCCAGACCCCGGTCCCGCGTCGCGACAACACCCCCAACCCGTCGACATGTAGAACGACGGGAGGCTAGAGCCCGCGCTGGCTCTACATCTCGACCTCGCCTGCGGAGCGTCGTCCTCAGCTCACGCGCATGCCTTCTTCCGGTGGCCGCCCGCTCGACGACCCTTCGGGGATGACAGGTGGACGGCGAGCTCTGGACGAAGTCGAGGGTCTCCGGATGCTCGTGACCGCGCAGGCGGGCCTCGCACGACGCGACCAGCTGCGCGAACTGGGCGTCTCACGTGGCCATGTCACGGCCCAGTGCGCCGCGGGCCGCTGGAGACTCGTGACACCCACGGTCGTGTCGGTCGACAACGGCCGCCTCGACGAGGAACAGCGCCGGTGGGCCGCCGTCCTCAACGCCGGGCAGGCGTGGATCGGCGGTCGCGCAGCACTGATGGAGCACGGGCTGACCGGCGACCGCTCCAGGACGTCCCTCGACCTCCTCGTGCCTCGCGGCTCGCGACCGACGCCGATGCTGGGCGTCCACATCCACGTGACGACCCGACCACCCGATGCGCCCGGCCCTCGCATCCTCCCGGTCACGTCGGTCCCACGTTCGACCATCGATGCCGCGGCGTGGGAGACAAGTCCGCGTGCAGCGAGCGGACTCGTCGTCGCCGTCGTGCAACAGCGGTTGGCGTCGATCGAGAGCCTCGCCGCCGAGCTGTGCGCGGCAGGTCACGTACGACACCGCACCGTGGTGCGGGACGCCCTCGACGCGGCCTCCCTCGGCGCGGACTCCGTGAGCGAGGAGGACGTCGCCGCCCTGGTGCGGCGGGCCGGGCTGCCGACCCCACGACGCCAGGTACGCAGCCGGGTCGGACGCCACGACCTCGAGACCGAGCTCCCCGACGGCCGCCGCCTGGTCATCGAGGTCGACGGCCCTCAGCACGAGACAGCCGAGGCTCGCTGGGCGGACGCTCGGCGTGACGCGGCAATGGCTGCCGACGGCGTCATCGTCCTGCGAGTACCGGTCCTGGCCGTGCGGCAGGATCCGGACGACGTCGTGACCGAGCTACGGGCGCTGGCCGACGCGGCACGCACCCGCCCCGAGATGTAGAACCACGACGCACCAGGGCGTGCCGTGGTTCTACATCTCGACCTGACTGCGGAGGACGTCAGGCTGCGGCGCCGACGTGGGATACGACCCAGTCGACGATGGACTGCGTGGTCGCACCGGGGGTGAAGATCTTGGCGACGCCGAGCTTCTCGAGCTCGGGGATGTCGGCGGCCGGGATGATCCCGCCGCCGAAGACGACGATGTCGCGGGCGTCCCTCTCGGCGAGCTGCTGGAGCACCGCGGCGAACAGCGTCATGTGCGCGCCCGAGAGCACCGACAGCCCCACGATGTCGGCGTCCTCCTGGATGGCCGTCTCGACGATCTGCTCCGGTGTCTGGTGCAGGCCCGTGTAGACCACCTCGATGCCGGCGTCGCGCAGGGCGCGGGCCACCACCTTGGCGCCGCGGTCGTGGCCGTCGAGCCCGGGCTTGGCGATCACCACGCGGATCGGCGACCCGGTGGCAGTGCGCGGCGCTGGTGCGGCGGTGCTCATGGCGAGCCTCCTCGGTGCGGCAGCCGGGCAACGAGGCGCCGGTGTACGTCGAGCCTACCGACGCCGTACGTCCGGGTCGCGGCGGTCGGCGCGCCCACCCGCACGGGCCAGCACGTCGACGCGCGGTCCACGGCACCCTCGGGCTACTCTCGCGGGGTGCCGCAGCCCAGCGACGACGAGAGCGCCGACCGGCCGGTCGGCCGGCTCGAGCGCGCTGCCCGCGCGGTGGACGGCGCGCGCACCCGTGTCGGCAAGGCCCGACGGGCGCTCCTGTCGCCGTCCGGCGTACGCGGCGTCGCCGTCGAGACCGCCTGGGTCGCCACGCACCTGGCGATGTGGCCGTTCGGCCTCCTCGAGGAGCAGTCCTACGAGGTCCTGCACGCCACGCACCTCGCGGGGCTGTCTCCGGTGCAGCGCGGGCTGCTCGTGAGCGACGTCGAGGCCGCCGGGACGCCGATCATCCTGGTGCACGGCATCGTCGACAACCGCTCGGTCTTCGCCCTGCTGCGGCGCGGACTGACGCGCCGCGGCTTCGGCCGCGTCGTCTCGGTCAACTACTCGTCGCTCACCGGCGACATCCGCCTGCTCGCCGCCAGGCTCGACGAGGTGGTGGAGCAGGTCTGCCACGACACGGGTTACGAACGGGTCCACGTCGTGGGCCACTCGATGGGTGGGCTCGTCGCGCGCTACTACGTCCAGCGCCTCGGTGGCGACGAGCGCGTGCACACCCTCGTCACCCTCGGGACCCCGCACGACGGAACGCAGATGGCCTACGCGATGCCGCACCCCCTCGTGCGCCAGCTGCGGCCGGGCAGCGACCTCGTCGCTGAGCTGGCCGAGCCGGCCCCCGGCTGCCGCACCCGTTTCGTCGCCGTGTGGAGCGACCTCGACCAGATGATCGCGCCCAAGCGCAGCGCCACGATCACGCACGCCGACCTCGCCGCGCGCAACGTCTTCGTGCGCGGCGTCGGGCACATGTCGCTGCCGGTCGACGGCCGCGTCGTCCACGAGATCTGCACCACCCTGGCCCACCTCGACGCCGAGGGGCACACCCTGGCCGCCGGAGCCACCTCGATCGCGAGCTCGACCCGACGTCGGCAGGGTCGACCGAATCACAATTCCCCCGAAGGACTGGCGCGGGGCCACGTCCGTCCCTGATGCTCGTGTCCCGTGACCGCAGGCAGCCCTCGACGTCGCCTGCGCGAGATCTCCCTGTCGCTGCTGGTGGCAGCTGCGGCCGTGGTGGTCATCGCCCGCACGGCGACCGGTGACGGCCTGGCCGTCGCGCAGACCTCGCTGGTGGCCCACGACCAGACCCGGCTCGTCGCGGCCGACGTGCCGGCTCAGCACGTCGATGACGCGGCCACGACTGCCGACGGGTTCACCCTCCCGGTACGCCGCTACACGATCACGGCACGGTTCGGCGAGCGCGGCGGCCACTGGCACCTGCGTCACACCGGACTGGACTTCAAGGCGGCCTGGGGCACGCCGGTCTACGCCGTGCAGGACGCCCGCGTCATCAAGCTCGCCTGGCACCCGGCCTTCGGCAAGATGGTGATCCTGCAGGTCTCCCCCGGCGTCACCGTCTGGTACTGCCATCTCTCGTCGGTGCTCACGAAGGTGGGTCCGGTGAAGGCGGGTCAGATGATCGGTCGCGTCGGCCGGAGCGGCAACGC
Source organism: uncultured Actinomycetota bacterium (assembly GCA_963782665.1). Classification (GTDB taxonomy): domain Bacteria; phylum Actinomycetota; class Actinomycetes; order S36-B12; family CAIYMF01; genus Longivirga. Next base: position 247,937 of record CAWAKP010000004.1, read on the forward strand.
CACGGGTCCGCACCTGCACCTCGAGGTGCGCGTGCACGACCATCCCACGGACCCGATGGTCTACCTGTTCGGGCCGTCCCCGGGCCATGCCGCACGCACGCCGTCCTGGTACCCGGCCACTCCGTCGCCGACGGTCGCCACGCTCGCGCAGCTGCCGCGTCGCTGACCGTCAGAGCTTCTCGACCGGGGCATAGCGCAGGAGCAGCCGCTTGGTGCCCTCGGCACCGAAGTCGATCGTCGCCTCGGCCTTCTCGCCCTGTCCGGACGTCGACACCACGGTGCCGAGACCGAACTTGTCGTGCGTGACCCGGTCGCCGGCCGACAGCGAGACGACCACGCGGTTGCCCGGGCTCCGCGCACCGGGTCGCGTCGCCGCCGCCACCAGCGAGGGCGCCGACCCGAAGCCGCCCGACGACGGCCGGGACGAGCGCAGCGGCTCCTCGCGGTTCCAGTGCACGAGCTCGGGCGGCAGCTCCTCGAGGAACCGGCTGGGCGGGTTGTACGACGGCGCACCCCACGCCGACCGCACGACCGCGCGCGAGACGTAGAGCCGTTCGCGGGCGCGCGTGATCCCGACGTAGGCCAGCCGCCGCTCCTCCTCGAGCTCGCGCACGTCGCCGAGGGACCGCATGTGCGGGAAGACGCCGTCCTCCAGACCCGTGAGGAACACGACGGGGAACTCGAGGCCCTTGGCGGTGTGCAGCGTCATGAGGGTGACGACCCCGCCGTGCTCGGCGGCGTCCGGGATCTCGTCGGAGTCCGCAACGAGCGACACCCGCTCGAGGAAGTCGCCGAGCGTCCCGTCGGGCTGCTCGGTCTCGAACTCGCGCGCGACCGACTCGAGCTCGGCGAGGTTCTCGATGCGGGTCTCGTCCTGAGGGTCGGTGCTCTTCTGCAGCTCGGCGAGGTAGCCGCTCTGCTCGAGGATGGCGGCGAGCACGGTCGCCGGACCGCTGCCCGCCTCGACGAGCGTGCGCAGGTCGTCGATCATCTGCACGAACTCGCGGATCTGCCCGAGGGAACGGGTCGCGATGGCCGGCGCCTCGTCGGCACGGGCGAGCGCGGCCCCGAACGAGATGCGCTCGCGCTGGGCCAGGACCTCGACGCACGCCTCGGCGCGCTCGCCGATGCCACGACGCGGCACGTTGAGGATGCGGCGCAGGGAGATGTCGTCGTCCGGGTTGGCGAGCAGCCGCAGGTAGGCGACGGCGTCGCGGATCTCCTTGCGCTCGTAGAAGCGCACGCCTCCGACCACCTTGTAGGGCAGCCCGACGCGGATGAACACCTCCTCGAGCGACCGGGACTGGGCGTTCGTGCGGTAGAACACGGCGACGTCGCGGGCGGGTACGCCGTCGTCGTCGGAGAGCCGATCGATCTCGTTGGCCACGAAGGCCGCCTCGTCGTGCTCGTTGTCGGCGACGTGGCCGATGATGCGCGCGCCGTCGCCCGCGTCGGTCCACAGCCGCTTCGCCCGGCGAGAGGTGTTGCGGCCGATGACGGAGTTCGCGGCGCTCAGGATGGTCTGCGTCGAGCGGTAGTTCTGCTCGAGCAGCACGGTCGTGGCGTCGGGGTAGTCGCGCTCGAACTCCTCGATGTTGCGGATCGTCGCGCCACGGAAGGCGTAGATGCTCTGGTCGGCATCGCCGACGACGCACAGCTGCCCGGGCGGAACGCCGTCGTCACCGCGACCGACGAGCTCGTTGACGAGGACGTACTGCGCGTGGTTGGTGTCCTGGTACTCGTCGACGAGCACGTGGCGGAACCGACGGTGGTAGTGCTCGGCGACGTCCGGGAAGAGCTGCAGCACGGCCACCGTCGACGAGATGAGGTCGTCGAAGTCGAACGCGTTGGCGCGGCGGAGTCGGCGCTGGTAGTCGGAGTAGGCCTCGGCGAGGGTCTTCTCCTGGTGGTTGGCCGCCTGCTGCGCGTAGGTCTCGTGGTCGATGAGCTCGTTCTTGAGGTTGGACACCTGGTTGCTGAACGCCCGCGGCGGATAGCGCTTCGGGTCGAGGTCGAGGTCGCGGCACACGAGGGTCATCAGCCGCTGGGAGTCCTGCGCGTCGTAGATCGAGAACGACGTCGACATCCCCAGCCGGGGCGCCTCGCGGCGCAGGATGCGGACGCACGCGGAGTGGAAGGTCGACACCCACATCGCGCGAGCCCGCGGACCCACGAGCTCGACCACGCGTTCGCGCATCTCGCCCGCTGCCTTGTTCGTGAACGTGATCGCGAGGATCTCGCCCGGCCGTGCGTCACCGGTCGCCAGCAGGTGGGCGATCCGGCGGGTGAGCACGCGGGTCTTGCCCGATCCCGCCCCCGCGACGATGAGCAGCGGACCGCCCCGGTGCTCGACAGCGGCGCGCTGCTCGGAGTTGAGGTCGGAGACGAGGACCAGGGGGTCGGCCGCCACCGGGACCGCGGGTCGCGCGGCCGGCTCGGGCTCGGGCGTCGGCAGGCCGAGCTCGTCGAAGAGGGAGGTCATCGCGCGGCCAGTCTAGGTCGCGACGGCGACACCGCCGCTCAGCGCACGACGCCGACGTCGGGCGCCACCCTTCCGCCGATCAGCGCACGTAGCCGAGCACGGACACCGCCAGCTGGGAGCCGAGCGACGACGTGCGCAGCGACAGCGTCCCGGCCGCGTTGAGGGGCAGCAGGACGACCTCGTGAGCACGCGTGCCGCGCACGAACGACACCGTCGACACCCCGGCGACCGACCCGACCACGAGGGTCCCGTCGGACGCACCCGCGCGGACCCGGACGTCGAGCAGCACACCGGTCGCGCCGGTCGGGACGTGGACGCCGTCCACCACGGTGGCCACCCGCGCGAGGGTCGAGGTCACCGCGCCGGAGAGCCCGACGTTGACCGACGAGTCGATCGCCCGCCACGGGCTCGCGAGGGAGGTGAACGCGGCGCCCCCGTCCGTCGCGACGTCCGTCGTGTAGGCGTTGAGGTAGAGGCGCACCGAGGCCGGCGCCGTACCGGTGTTGCGCAGCACGAGGTCGCCGTTGGTGACGGCCGCGATCACCTGGGTCGCGCGGGAGATCGTCGTCGACGTCCGGACCGAGCCGACGTAGCCGCGCAGGCTCGGGGGCAGCACGCCGACGAAGTCGACCGCGGCCGTCTTCGCCGACAGCAGCGTGAGCGCCACTCCGGTGAGACCGGACGACGGCAGCGGCCCGATGCCGGCGAGGTGCACGGTGCGCAGCTCCTTCGGAGCCAGCGGCGCTGCCAGGGCGTCGTAGACCAGGACGGGTCGGGTGAGATGCACGCGTCCGGTACCTGGCGCCGCCGGCGTGGCCGCGGGGTCGGGCGGCACCGGCAGCGGGACGTAGCCGATGACGTCGACGAGCACGTCCGCGCCACCGCGATCGACCCAGAGCCGGAGGGTGCCGTCGTCCGCGACCGGTACCACGGCGGTCCCGGCGTAGGACCCGGACGAGAGGACCGACACGACCGGCATCGAGGTCGACGTCGCGAGCGATCGCGCGAAGACCGTGGGCGCGATCCCGCTGGTGCGATAGGCGGTGACCCGGATCGCGACCGCCGCGACACCGTCCGCCGGCAGCGCACCGACCCCGGTCACGCGCACCACGGCGTCGCCGTGCGGAGGGCTCCACGAGGGCGGTGCCGAGAGGCGGCAGGGCTGGTCGAGCCCGAGCCCCGACCTGGTGTCGAGCACCCGGACCGGGTCGACGGGCACGTAGTCGCTGCCGGCACCGGCCAGCGTGGTCGAGGCGCTCCACGGCGCCTGACACGGTCCGGCGAGCGGTGCCCCCGTCCAGAACGACGTGAGGCCGGCCGCGCCGTCCCAGGACAGCGAGAGGTGGATGTGGTTGCGGTGGCAGGTCGTGTCGTACGACGAGGCCTTCATGGCCGGCGTGGTCGAGCAGCCCTTGAGGTCGCCCCAGCCGGGGGTGCCGTAGGCCCGCCACATCCGGTTGTTCCAGCCGATGTACATGATCCCGAGCCGGCGGGCCATCGCCGCCTGGTTGCCGTTCGCGTCGGTCGCGAGCAGCCAGGTGAGGAACGCCTGCACCTTGGCGCGCTGCGCGGGCACCCGGACGCTGAGCATCCAGTCCAGCGCGCGCCCCTCCTTGTGCTCGGACGTCGCACCCTGCGCGCAGGCGCGCGAGATGCCGATCGACGCGGGGCCGTAGGTGCGCACGAGCAGGGCGGCGAGCTTGCGCGCGCCGGGCTTGGGGGTCGGCGAGCACAGGGTCTGGCCGTCGTACTCGGCGAACCCGTCGGCCACGGCGCCGAAGCTCGGTGTCACGGGCGCCACGGCGCGGGCAGGGGAGGCGCCGAGCGCCAGGGCACCTGCCACGAGGGCGAGCACGGCCGTGAGCGCGCGCGCCCTCGACGCCCGGACGACGGTCATGCGGTGCCCCTCCCTGACGGCGTGCGGTCGCCATCCCGAACTGATCCCTGCGGGAGACGTCGGCAGGAACAACCCGGGTCTTTCGCGTTGTTCGTACGATGACGTCGCAAGTCCCCCGCTCGGCCCAGGACGACCGGGTCGGGCGGACCGGAGTCCGGACGGCCGGGCTCGACCAGGCACACAGAGGAGACCGCATGCTCGACGACTCCGAGGTGGAGCGCGTCCTGGTCGTCACCGCCCACCCCGACGACGTCGACTTCGGCGCCTCCGGGACGATCGCCGGCTGGGTCGAACGTGGGATCTCCGTGTCGTACTGCGTCATCACCGACGGCGACGCCGGCGGGTTCGACCCCGCCGTGCCGAGGTCGGAGATCCCTGGCATCCGCCGCCGCGAGCAGGTCGCGGCCGCGTCCGAGGTCGGCGTCACCGACGTCCGCTTCCTCGGCTACCGCGACGGCCAGCTCACGGTGACCCACGAGCTGCGCCGCGACATCTCGCGCGTCATCCGCCAGGTGCGCCCGCAGCGGATCCTCATCCAGACGCCCGAGCGCAACTGGGAGCGCATCCCCGCGACGCACCCCGACCACATGGCCGGCGGCGAGGCCGCGATCCAGGCCGTCTACCCCGACGCGCGCAACCCGTTCGCGCACCCGTCCTTGCTCGACGACGAGGGGCTCGAGGCCTGGTCGGTGCCCGAGGTGTGGGTCATGGGGCACCACACGCTGACGCACTTCGTCGACATCACCGAGCAGTTCCCGAAGAAGATCGCGGCGCTCAAGGCGCACGAGTCGCAGACGGCGCACCTGCCCGACCTCGAGGGCTTCGTGCGCGGCTGGTCCGAGCGCAACGCGACGACCGCCGGCTACGCACCCGGTCGCCTGGCCGAGGGGTACTTCGTCGCCTCGATGCCGATCTAGCCGGGCACGCGGGGACTGGCCCGCGACGGACCGCCGGTCGCGGCGGACCTGCAGTGTCGGGCGACGTACGTGCAGTCTCAGGCGGCGTCGAGCGATGTCAGGCGGCGAGCCAGAACACCGCGACCGCGACCTCCGCGAGCGCGAGCACCCCGGCGGCGAGCCAGAACGTCTGCTGCTTCTCGGCCGGCTGCCGCCCGCCGAACAGCACGATGATCGCGATGATGACCGCGATCGCGAACTTCGTCCCGACGGCCGCCGGGCTGAACACCGCGTCCGTCCCCACGGCGCTTCCGGCCATGCCCGCGAGGGCCAGGCCGGTGACCACCTGGGTGAGGGCGCCGTCGCGCATCCACTGGGTCACCAGCCGCGGCTCCGCCCGCATCTGCGAGAAGAAGCCGCCGACCAGCAGGGCCATGCCGATGAAGTGCAGGAACAGGATGGCGTTGTAGACGAAGGTCACGGGTCGCAGCGTAGACCCGTGGCTGCCCGCCGTCGGTGACCCGGGGCTGGCGTGGACGGTCGTCCATCGGTAGTGGGATCGCGTCGCAGGGAGCGCGTTCCTCCTACCGTTGGCCATCAGTGGCCGCGCGTCACCCAGTCGTCGTAGGAGGTCGCCTCGTCCCCGATCGTCGTCTCGTCGCCGTGACCGGTGAGCACGCGGGTGTCGGCCGGCAGCGTGAGCAGCCGCTCGCGGATCGAGTCCAGGATCGTTCCGAAGTGGCTGTAGGACCGACCGGTGGCGCCGGGTCCGCCGTGGAAGAGGGTGTCGCCGGTGAGCACGACGCCGAGGTCGGCCGACCACAGGCATACGCCGCCGGGCGAGTGGCCCGGTGTGTGGATCACCTGCAGGTCGGCTCCCGCGACGTGGATGCGCTCGCCGTCGTGCACCGGGTCGAACGCGAGGCCTTCGTTGACGACGTCCCAGAGCATGTGGTCGTCCGGGTGCAGCCGCACGGTCGCACCCGTGGCGGCGACGAGGTCGCGGACGGCGTTGACGTGGTCGTTGTGCGCGTGCGTGCACACGATGGCGACGACGGACCGACCCCGCACCGCGTCCAGGATGGCCGACGCGTCGTGGGCGGCGTCGACGATCACGACCTCGGAGTCGTCGCCGACGAGCCATACGTTGTTGTCGACGTCGAAGTCCTCGCCGTCGAGGCTGAAGACGCCGCTCGTGACCAGCCTGTCGACGCGGGCGCTCATGAGCCGAGCTTCACGACGGAGCGCAGCACGTCACCGCGGTGCATCTTCTCGAACGCGGCTTCGACATCGCCGATGCCGATCGTCTCGGACACGAAGTCCTGCAAGGGAAGTCGGCCCTGCAGGTAGAGGTCGATCAGCATCGGGAAGTCCCGGGTGGGCAGGCAGTCGCCGTACCAGCTCGACTTGAGCGCACCACCGCGGCCGAAGAACTCGATCAGCGGCAGCTCGATGCGCATGTCGGGGCTCGGCACGCCGACGAGGACGACCGTGCCCGCGAGGTCGCGCGCGTAGAACGCCTGCTCGTAGGTCTCCGGACGGCCGATCGCCTCGATGACGACGTCCGCGCCGAACCCGCCGGTGGCCTCGCGGATCGCCTCGACGGCGTCGACGTTGCGCGAGTTCACCGTGTGGGTGGCACCGAAGTGCGTCGCCTTCTCGAGCTTGCGGTCGTCGATGTCGACGGCGACGATCGTGCGCGCACCCGCGAGCCTCGCACCGGCGATCGCGGCGTCCCCCACCCCACCGCAGCCGATCACCGCGACGGTGTCGCCGCGAGTGACGTTGCCCGTGTTGAGGGCGGCGCCGAGGCCGGCCATCACGCCGCAGCCGAGGAGGCCCGCGACCTCCGGCGGGGCGGCGGGGTCGACCTTCGTGCACTGGCCGGCCGCGACGAGCGTCATCTCCGCGAAGGCGCCGATGCCGAGCGCCGGCGAGAGCTCGGTGCCGTCGAGCAGCGTCATCTTCTGCGTCGCGTTGAACGTCGAGAAGCAGTACTGCGGACGGCCGCGAAGGCAGGCGCGGCAGGTGCCGCAGACCGCCCGCCAGTTGAGGACGACGTAGTCACCCGGGGCCAGGTCCGTGACGTCAGGGCCGACCGACTCGACCACCCCGGCCGCCTCGTGCCCGAGCAGGAACGGGAACGCGTCGTTGATCGCTCCCTCGCGGTAGTGCAGGTCCGTGTGGCACACCCCGCAGGCCTGGACGGTCACCCGCGCCTCGCCCGGGCCCGGATCCGGCACGACGATCGTCTCGAGCGTCACCGGCGCACCCTTGGCACGCGCCACCACCCCCTGCACCTGCACAGCCACGACAGCTCCCGTCCCCGACGACGACCGACCGAGCGACCGTAGCGGACCGCCGCCCAGGACGGACGGCTCCACCCCCTGCTCGCACTGATCAATCGGCGGCTTCCGCGCCCGGGTGACCGCCGTTTGATCAGGGCGAGCTGGGGGGTGGGGTGGGGGTCAGACGACGTGGTGGGCGGCGGCCCACTTCGCGAGCTCGTGGCGGTTGGACAGCTGCAGCTTGCGCAGCACCGACGACACGTGCGTCTCGATCGTCTTCACCGACAGGACGAGGTCGCGCGCGACCTCGCGGTAGGTGTAGCCGCGCGCGATGAGCCGCATCACCTCGCGCTCGCGCGGCGAGAGCGCGTCCAGCGCGTCCTCCGCCTCGTCGACGACGCCGCCGGAGAACGCGTCGAGCACGAAGCCGGCGAGCCTCGGTGAGAAGACGGCGTCGCCGTCGGCCACGCGGCGTACGGCGTCGACCAGGTCGTCGGCCGAGATCGCCTTGGTGACGTAGCCGCGTGCCCCACCGCGCACCACACCGATGACGTCGTCGGCCGCGTCGGACACCGAGAGCGCGAGGAACCGCACCTCGGGCAGATCGTCGGCGCACGCGTCGAGGACGGCCCGCCCACCACCTCCCGGCAGGTGGACGTCGAGCAGCACGACATCGGGCCTGGTGGCCCGGACGACGGTGATGGCCTCGTCGACGTCGCCCGCCTCGCCGACCACGTCGACGCGGTCGCCGATCTCGGAACGCACGCCGGCACGGAAGAGTCGATGGTCGTCGACCAGCACCACCCGAAGCTCGCGGGCGCCGGAGGGCTCGGCATCCGGCTCGGTCATGACGATCTCCTCACGTGGTTCATGCCCAGACGCCCGGACCCACGGGGAGCGAGAGCGCCACCTCGGTGCCGGTACCGGCATCGCTGCGTACGCGCACGTCGCCCCCCACCCGCGCCATCCTGCCGTGCACCGACTCGCGCAGCCCCAGGCGGTCGTCGGGCACGGTGTCGACGTCGAAGCCGGCACCGCGGTCGCGTACGAACACCTCGACGGCGTCGTCGCCGCACTCGGCGTAGACCGACACCGTGCCGCCGGCGTGCTTGGCCGCGTTGAGGATCGCCTCGCGCGCAGCGGCGACGAGGGCGTCGACACGGTCGTCGCGCGCGATGTCGCCCACGTGCACGAAGTCGACGCTGCAGGGGTAGGCCGACTCGACTCCCCCGATCTCGCGCTCGAGCGCACCGACGAACGTCGACTCCGTCCCGGCGGGCGCGTACAACCACGAGCGGAGCGCGCGCTCCTCGGTGCGCGCGAGCCGCACCACCTCGTCCGGGTCCGACGCCGAACGCTGGATCAGCGTGAGCGTCTGCAGCACCGAGTCGTGCACCTGCGCGGCGACCTCCGCGCGCTCCTGCGACCGGATGCGTGCGCGCCGCTCCGCCTCGAGGTCGCGCCACCACCCGAGCACCCACGGCAGCAGGACGAGCGTGATCCCGAGACCGGCGAGGACGACGGCCGCGAGTCCGCGCACCGAGGCCATGAAGTCGCCCTGCGACGCGAGCGCACCGAGGATGCCGAGCAGCACCAGCGAGAGCCCGAGGGCCACCCGCGGTCCGTTGCGGCGCAGCGCCGTGCGCGTCGTCACGCGTGCCGACGCACCGACCTCGGACAGCAGCGACGCGCGCCGGGCGTCGTCGCTCTGCCGCCACAGCACGGCCACGCCGATCCCGACGAGGACCACCGGGGTCAGCCACGAGCCGACGACGTCGACGCCGCGCGTCGAGAGCAGCAGGAGGACGCCGACAGCGAGCGCACCGAGGCCGAGGACCCCGGCGAGGTCGCGGCCCTCCGAGCTCGAGGCGTCGTCCGGGTCACCTCCCGCGTCGTCGAGCGGGAGCCAGGCCCAGTAGGCGGCGTAGAGCACCAGCCCGAACCCGCCCATGAGGGCGAGGACGACGAAGCCGATGCGGACGGCCTCGACGGGCCAGTGCGCGTGGTCGGCGATCCCGCGGCACACCCCGCCGATGACGCGACCGCGTCGCGCACGGGTGGCCCGGCGCGGCAGACTCGTCGGGTGCGTCACACCACCATCTTCGCCGTCCGACCCCCGTCGCACATCGGGGACGGACCCGGCGCGCCGCTCAGGGTGCGCCGGGGGTCGGTTCAGGGCTGATCCCCGATGTGGCCGGACCCCCGCGAGCGCGACGCTGAGGGCATGACAGAGAACCCCACCCTCGCCGAGCCGATCGAACCGGCTGCCGACGGATCCACCACCACCGCTACGGCGACCCCGCCCTACCCGCCGCCCGCCTACCCGCCGCCCCGCGCGAAGCTCTACCGGTCGCGCGGCGACCGGGTCTTCTCCGGCGTCTGCGGTGGCATCGGTCGTCACTACGACATCGACCCCGTGCTGCTGCGCATCCTCGTGGTCGTCGCTGCAGTCTTCACCGGCGGCGTGTTCATCCTCGCCTACATCCTCGCCTGGATCCTCATCCCCGAGGAGCCGGCTTACGTCGCAGTGCCGATGCCAGGTGCCCCGGTGCCGCCCGCTGCGTACGCCGCCGGAGGCACCGGCTCCTACGTCGACCCGACCACGGGCCAGGTCTACGGCGCGACGGCCTACCCCTACGTCGCGCCGGCCCGTACCGCACCGCGGTCCTACCTCGGCCTGCTCACCGTGTCGCTCGCCGTGCTCGTCGGCGCGCTGCTGTCGCTGCTGGCCACCCTGGGCGTCTCGGTGTCCGGCCTCGTGATCTTCGCCGCCGTCCTCCTGGTGCTCGGCGCCGGGCTCCTGGTCGGCGGCTGGCGAGGACGGGCCCGCTGGCTCATCGTGCCCGCGATCCTCGTGCTGCTCCTCGTGCAGGGCACGGCTGCGGTCCACCACCTCGTCGGCGGTGTCGGCGGAGGCGTCGGCGAGCGTCAGTGGGCGCCGACCAGCTCGACGTCCTTCGAGCTCGGTGCGGGCGACGCCGTGCTGGACCTGTCGAAGCTCCCGGCAGGCGCCTCGAGCATCACCGCATCGATCGGTGCCGGGCACCTGCTCGTGCGCGTCCCGCCCTCGACCACGCTCGTGCTCGACGCGACGGTGGGCCTCGGCGAGATCACCCTGCCCGGCAAGCGCCCGGTCACCGGCTCGAGCCTCACGTCGACCGACACGGTGCCCGCCCGCACTCCGGCGCCCACCGGCGCGACGGTCACCCTCACGACCGACATCGGTCTCGGACAGCTGGAGGTGCGTCGTGCGACGTCATGACCTGGACTGGATCTCGCTCATCGCGGGGATCGTCTTCACCCTCATCGCGATCGCCTACCTCGTGGTCGGCGTCACGGACCTCACGATCGACGCGCGCGTCGTCTGGCCGCTCGTGTTCGTCGCCCTCGGCGCGGCCGGGATCGCCACCGCCGTGAGCGCCACCACCCGCGAGGAACGCGCCTTCCCCACCCCCACCGACGATCCCACTCCCACCGACAGCTCCGGATGAAGGTGCCCCAGGCTGCGGTAGGAGCAGTCAGAACGCCCCACTGACGCGGGCGGCGTCCGAACCTCGGACGCCGCCCGCGTCCTGTGCGGGTGGCACGCGTCAGCCGGACTTGTCCTGGATCTCCCAGGCGTGGTCGAGCGCGTGCCAGGCCGTACGCCGCAGCGCGTAGCGCGCGGGCCACGCGAACCCGGCGTCGTCGGTGCGCAGCGCGGCGACGAGGTCGGTGCGCAGGGCATCGCGCAACGAGCGGTCGGCGGGGGCGAAGGGCCGGTGACGTACGCCGACCTTGCGCGCGTAGACCCGCTCGACCTCCACGACGTGGCGCACGACGTCGCTCGTGTCACGCCCGCCGCCGCGCGGTCCCTTCGCGAGCGCCTCGGGGGCTCCGGCGACGATCTCGTCGAGCAGTGCCCACGCGGACTCGAGGAGCGAGACCCGGCGGGCGAGGTCGCGACGACCGGCCGCCGTGACGACCGGCAGGTCGAGGTCGAGCACGACGTCGGGGGCGCCGAAGTCGGTGGTCGCCGTACCGGCGACCTCGACGACCACGCGCGCGACCGCGGCGTCCGACGGGACGCCGACTCCGGCACGGGACGCCACCTCGGCGTAGCGCTCGTGATAGGCCATCAGCGCCTCGATCGCGCCCTCGTCCCCGGTGCGCGCCGGCGCGGACCGCGCCCAACCCGGCCAGTCGACAGCGACCGCGAACACGCGTGTGCGGCCACGCTCGAGCGCCACCGCAAGCTGCTCCCTCGTCATGCCGACACGCTGCCACACGCACGCGACGTACCGTGCGCCGACGACGGGCGCGCGACACCGGGTCGGGCGCCCGGTCCTTCGACCGACGGGGCACTGCCTAGGATCAAGGCACCATGACCAGCCTGCCTCGCCCGCGCCGCGGTCGGCCGACCCTCGAGATGGTTGCCGAGCTCGCCGGCGTGAGCCGCGGGACGGCCAGCCGGGTGCTCTCCGGAGCCACGAACGTCAGCGACCAGGCGGTTGAGTCGGTACGCCGCGCGGCCGCCGAGCTGCACTACCGACCCAACCTCTCGGCGCGGAGCCTCGTGACCGGCCGCACCGGACTCGTCGGGCTCCTCGTCAACGAGCCGCAGCACAAGCTGTGGACCGACCCGTTCTTCGGCCAGATCGCACGTGGGGCACACGACCGGCTCGCCACCGCCGGCGTCGCGCTCGTGCTGTCGCTCGCGACCGACGAGGACGAACGTGACCGCATCGTCGAGCTGGCATCGACGCGTCTGGACGGCGTCCTCGTCATCCGCGGCGCCGGCGACCGCGCGCTGGTCGACACACTCGTGGCGACCGGCGTACCGCTGGTCACCGCGGGTCGGCCCCAGCCGCCGATCGACGAGCGGGTCGGCTGGGTCGACTCGCAGAACCTCGAGGGCGCGCGCGACGCCGTCGCCCACCTGCTCTCGACCGGGCGACGCCGGATCGCCATCATCAGCGGTCCCCTCGACATGGCCGTCAGCGCCGACCGCATCGACGGGTGGCGCGCCGCGCTCGAGTCGGCAGGACTCGACCACGACGACTCGCTGCTGGCCCAGGGGGGCTTCACCGTCGAGTCGGGCGAGGACGCGATGCACGTCCTGCTCGGCCGTGACTCGGGGATCGACGGTGTCTTCGCCTCCAACGACCTCATGGCCATGGGCGCCCTGCATGCGCTGCGCGACGCCGGACGACGCGTGCCCGACGACATCGCCGTCGTCGGCTTCGACGACATCGTCGCCGCGACCGCCGAGCCGGCACTCACCACGATGGCCCAGGACGTCAGCGGCTTCGGCGCGACGATGGCCACCCTGCTCCTCGAGCAGCTCGGCGGTGCCGAGCCGAGGCACGTGCGCATGCCGACGACGCTCGTGGTGCGCGACTCCGCGTGAGCGTCACGAACTACTAGGAACAACCAGCGACGACGCGCCAGCCGGTGCTGCCGGTCGTCGCGACACCTCGACGGACGGTTCCACCAGACACGGCGTCGCCGTGATCCGTTCAGGCCCAACCGTTCTCGGCTGCGATGGCGGCGTAGGCACGAGCGCTGCGCTTGACCGTGCGCTCCTGGGTCTCGTAGTCGACGCGGACGACGCCGAAGCGGCGCTCGTAGCCCCACGCCCACTCGAAGTTGTCGAGCAGCGACCACACGAAGTAGCCACGCAGGTCGACCCCGCTCTCGACGGCGTCGAGGCAGGCCGCCAGGTGCGCGTCGATGTACGCCGCCCGCTCGACGTCGTCGACCTCGCCGTCGACGACGACGTCCTCGAAGGCCGCACCGTTCTCGGTGATGTAGATCGGTGGCGCGTCGTAGTCGCCGGACACCCGCTGCAGCACGCGCGTCAGGCCGCTCGGGACGACGTCCCAGCCCATGTGCGTGCGGGGCAGGCCGTGAGCCACCAGCTCGACGTCCTCGGTGCCGATCCACGCGGTCGGGCGCGCGCCGGCGACCGCGGGCTTCGGGGCGTCGAGACCGCGCACCGTGAACGAGCTGTAGTAGTTGATGCCCAGCCAGTCCAGTCTCGTGCTGATCGTCTCGAGGTCGCCGTCCTGCACGAACGCCATGTCGGTGCAGGCGGAGAAGTCGTCGACGATGTCGGCCGGGTAGGCCCCGCGCAGCAACGGGTCGAGGAACCAGCGGTTCTGCTGCCCGTCGATACGACGCGCGGCGTCGACGTCGGCCGGCGAGTCGGACGCGGGGGTGACGTCGTAGAGGTTGACGACGATGCCGACCTGGGCGGGTCGACGTCCACCGCGGATGGCCTGCGCGGCGAGGCCGTGGCCCAGCAGGAGGTGGTGGCTGGCCACCACCGCCTCGGCGGGCTCGGTGCGACCCGGCGCGTGCTCGCCCGACGCGTGCCCGAGGAACGCCGAGCACCACGGCTCGTTGAGCGTGGCCCAGGACTTGACGCGGTCGCCGAGGCGGTGGTGCGCGACGGCGGCGTACTCGGCGAAGCGCAGCGCCGTGTCGCGGTTGCGCCAGCCGCCCTTGTCCTCGAGGGCCTGCGGGAGGTCCCAGTGGTAGAGCGTGGCGTAGGGCGTGATGCCCCGCTCGAGCATGCCGTCGACGAGCCGGTCGTAGAACGCGAGGCCCTTCTCGTTCGGCGCGCCCTTGCCGTCGGGCATGATGCGCGGCCACGCCAGCGAGAAGCGGTACGACGTCAGTCCGAGGTCCGCGAGGAGATCCAGGTCGGACTCCCACCGGTGGTAGTGGTCGCAGGCCCGCGATCCGTCCGACCCGTCGAGGATCGCGCCGGGTCGGGTGCACTGGGTGTCCCAGATCGACGTCCCGCGGCCGTCCTCCGTGGTGGCGCCCTCGATCTGGAACGCGGCGGTGGCCGCACCCCAGACGAAGCCGTCCGGGAAGTGCCGGGTGCGGGCGGGGGCAGGGGCCGAGGTCGGCGCGGTCACGGGCGGGTCCTCCTGCGCAGGCGAACGGGTCGAGGTGGCGTCCCCACCCTAGCGGAAAGGCTGGGAGCGCTCCCAACTGCCCCGACGCACGTACGCGGTCGAGCGGCCCGATCTGCCGAGAGATCCGTCCGCCAGGGTCAGAGCCAGGAGCCGGCCGGGGCGCCGGTGATGTCCCACGCGTGGTGCTCGATGTCGTGCAGGTAGTAGCGGGCGAACGTGTCGACGGTGAACGCCCTGTCGTCGCTGCGGCGCCCGGTGCGGTCCCAGCGGTCGCCGACCCCGTCGTACGCCAGGGCGATCGCGTCGGCCGCGACGGCGAGCTCGTCGGCCACCACGGCCGGGTCCTGCAGGTCGTAGCGCTCGGCGACCGCGGTCTCGTCCTGGTCCCAGTTCGGGAACAGCGGGTCGTCGAGGTCGAGCATCAGCCCGAGCCGGTAGGCGTAGAGGCGATGGACGTCGCGCACGTGGCAGGCGTACTCGAGCGTCGACCAGCGATCGGGGCTGCGCCGCACGCTCGCGTCCTCGGCAGCCAGCGCGGCGCGGTAGACAGGGACGGTGGCGCGCACCCGCCCGGCGACGTCGCGCGGGTCGATCAGCGAGGCGTCGTACCCGCACTCCGGGCACGCGGACCCCAGCACCCAGGTCCAGTCCTTGTCGTCGGGCGTGATCGCCATGACCATCCCCTATCCATGGTGGGGCCGGCTCCCAGGGCGGGCGAGATGAAGGGCTCCTTGGTTGCGCTCTATGCACTGAAGGACCCCTTCAGTGGTGTCCTACTCCCACTCGATGGTGCCGGGCGGCTTGCTGGTGATGTCGAGGACGACGCGGTTGACCTCGCGGACCTCGTTGGTGATGCGGGTGGAGATGCGGGCGAGCAGGTCGTAGGGCAACCGCGTCCAGTCGGCGGTCATCGCGTCCTCGCTCGACACCGGGCGCAGCACGATCGGGTGGCCGTAGGTGCGACCGTCGCCCTGCACGCCCACCGAGCGGACGTCGGCGAGCAGCACGACGGGCAGCTGCCAGATGTCGCGGTCGACGCCCGCCGCCGCGGTCTCCTCGCGCACGATCGCGTCGGCCTCGCGCAGGACGTCGAGGCGCTCGCGCGACACGGCCCCGACGATGCGGATCGCGAGCCCCGGGCCGGGGAACGGGTGACGCCACACCATCTCCGGCGGCAGCCCGAGCTCGGCGCCGACCGCACGCACCTCGTCCTTGAACAGCGCGCGCAGCGGCTCGACGAGGGCGAACTGGAGGTCGTCGGGCAGACCCCCGACGTTGTGGTGGCTCTTGATGTTGGCGGTGCCGGTGCCGCCGCCGGACTCGACGACGTCCGGGTAGAGCGTCCCCTGCACGAGGAACTCGACCTGCATGCCGTGCGCGCCGGCCTCCTCGACGACCTCGCGCGCCGCGTCCTCGAACACGCGGATGAACAGCCGGCCGATGGTCTTGCGCTTCTCCTCCGGGTCGGTGACACCGTCGAGCTCGGCCAGGAACCGGTCCGACGCGTCGACGACCTTGAGCCGGATACCGGTGGCCGCGACGTAGTCCTTCTCGACCTGCTCGCGCTCGCCCTTGCGCAGCAGACCGTGGTCGACGAAGACGCACGTGAGGTTGTCCCCGACCGCCTTGTGCACGAGGGCCGCGGCGACGGCCGAGTCGACACCGCCGGACAGCCCGCAGATGACGAGCTTGTCGCCGACCTGCGCGCGGATCGACTCGACCTGCTCGTCGATGACGCTGGCCGACGTCCACGTGGGGGCGAGGCCGGCGATGTCGTAGAGGAAGTGCTCGAGCACCGCCTGGCCGTTCTCGGAGTGCAGCACCTCGGGGTGGAACTGGACGCCGGCGAGCCGTCGGTCGGCGTCCTCGAACGCCGCGACCGGCGCACCGTCGGTGACTGCGGTGACCCGGAAGCCCGCGGGCTCGGCGTGCACGGCGTCGCCGTGCGACATCCACACCGACTGCGCGGACGGGGTGCCGCGGAACAGAGCAGACGCGGAATCGGTGACGCGCAGCTCGGTGCGGCCGAACTCCGACAGGCCGGTCCGCGCGACCTCGCCGCCGAGCGCGAGCGCCATCGCCTGGAACCCGTAGCAGATCCCGAAGGTGGGGACGCCGGTGGTGAACAGCGACGCGTCGACCAGGGGCGCGCCGTCGGCGTAGACCGACGACGGTCCGCCGGACAGGATCACGGCCACGGGATCCTTCGCGAGCATCTCCGCGACCGGCATCGTCGAGGGCACGATCTCGCTGTAGACGTGCGCCTCGCGCACCCTCCGGGCGATCAGCTGCGCGTACTGCGCGCCGAAGTCGACCACGAGGACGGGGCGATGGGTGACGCTGCTCACCGAGGGTCCCTCCGGCACGGCGCCCGGACGACACGAGCGGGCGGTGTCCGACGATCGTAGTCGCCGGACACCGCCCGCTCGGACGCGGTCAGGGGGTCAGCGACGTCCCCTTGGACGCGCTCGCGACGCGGATGACGATCCCGACGACCCACAGGAGGAGGCCGAGGATGCCGAGGATGAAACCCGCCTGGGCGACGCCGCGGTTGGTCGCCTGTCCGGAGTCGGCGAGCGCCATGCCCTTGCGGCCCTGCCAGATGGCGATGATCGAGAGGATGCCGCAGCAGAGCAGGCCGATGATCCCCGTCACCAGGGCGGTGACGCCCGGCGTGTTCTGCGGCGCGGCGTACCCGCCCACGGGAGGAGCGCCGTAGGGCATCGGTGCGCCGTAACCGGGCGGCGGCGGGGGCGGCGGCGGGGCCCCGTACGACGGAGGGGGCGGCGGCGGGATGCTCGGACCGGACGGGAGCGGCGGCGGCGGGACGCTGGGATCGGACGGGAGCGGCGGCGGTGGCGGCGTCGCGTCGGCGCCCTCCTGCGGCGCGGCGAACGGGTTGTCGTCAGGCGGTGGGGTCGGGAAGGACACAGCGCACCTCGGAGCTCCGGGGCGAGGCCGGCGCCCCGCATCGGCACGACCGTAGCGATCCCGTGGGCCCCCGCGCGTGCCGACACCCGCACCCACCGCGAATTGCTGCGGTGCTCGTCAGGCGGCACCGCCGGTCGGGCGAAACGGCGACGACGGGTGCGGGCGGCGCGCCGTACTCTCGACCCGACATGTCCCTCGCCCGCCTTCCCCTGGACGACCCAGGGCATCCCGACCTGCGCTCGACCGCCAGCTACCTGCGCTGGATGGCGCGGGAGCAGTGGCGACCGCTGGCGCGGGGCATCACCTGGGGGATCATCTGGATGGTCGCGCAGGCAGCCGTCCCGATCGGCATCGGCGCGGGCGTCCAGTCGGCCTCAGAGCACGACGAGGTCGGCGTGATGAAGGCCGCCGCGCTCGTCCTCGCCCTCGGTACCGTCCAGGCGCTCGCGGGGATCCTGCGCCACCGCATGGCGGTCACGAACTGGATCACGGCGTCCAGCCGCACGCAGCAGCTCATCACGCGGCACGCCGTCCACCTCGGGCACGAGCTCCGTGAGCACGTCGCCACCGGCGAGGTCGTCGCCGTGACGACGAGCGACGTCGAGAAGATCGGCAACGGGTTCGACGTCCTGGCCCGCTTCGTCGGGGCCATCGTCGCCTTCGTCGCCGTCGCGGCCGTGCTGCTCCACGCCTCGCCGACGCTGGGCGCCGTCGTGCTCGTCGGCATCCCGCTGCTGGGCCTGGCCGTCGGCCCGCTCATCAAGCCCCTGGAGCGCGCAGAGTCCGAGCAGCGCCGGAAGCTGGGCCGCTCCACGGAGCTGGCCACCGACACCGTGGCCGGCCTGCGCGTGCTGCGCGGCATCGGCGGCGAGGAGCTGTTCCTCCGTCGGTTCCGCGAGGCGTCGCAGGAGGTGCGCCAGGCAGCCGTGCAGTCGGCGCGCGTGCACTCGCTGCTGGACGCCGAGCAGGTCGCCCTGCCCGGTCTCTTCGTCGTCGTCATCACCTGGCTGGGCGCGAGGCTCGTCATCGCGGGAGACCTGGACGTCGGACAGCTCGTCATGTTCTACGGCTTCTCGGCGTTCCTCCTGCTGCCGTTGCGCACCTTCACCGAGACCGCCCAGAAGTGGACTCGCGCCTACGTCGCTGCCGGTCGCGTGGTGAAGGTGCTGCAGCTCGAGAGGCATGACGCCGTGCCGCACCCACGGCTGGAGTCGCTCGACCTCGCGACCGGCGCGCTGGTCGACCCCGCCTCCGGGCTGGTGGTCGAACCGGGCATCCTCACGGCGATCGTGTGCGCCGAGCAGGCGACGGCCGACGAGCTCGCCATGCGCCTGGGCGGGCTCGGCGCGCACGGACCGGAGGTCACGCTGGACGGCGAACGCCTCGGCGACATCCCGCGCGCGCGCCTGCGCGGCGCGATCCTCACCCAGGACAAGGACCCGGTGCTGCTCTCCGGCACCCTCGGCGAGCTGCTCGACGTCCCGCGCTCGGGCCGGGTGACTCCGCAGGTCGCGGTCGCCGCGGCTTCGGCGTACGACGTGCTCGACGCGCTCGTCGACGCCTCGCCCGACGTCTCCGACCCGATGCAGGCGCGCGTCACCGAGCGCGGCCGCTCGCTGTCCGGTGGTCAGCGCCAACGGCTCGCGCTCGCCCGCTCGCTGCTCGCCGACCCGCCGATCCTCGTGCTCGACGAGCCGACGAGCGCGGTCGACTCGCACACCGAGGCGCGGATCGCCGCCGGGCTGCGCGACGTGCGTCCCGGCATGACCACCGTCGTCCTGACGAACTCGCCGCTGGTCCTCGACCAGGCCGACCAGGTGGTGCTCGTCCTCGACGGTCGCGTGGTCGCGACCGGGCGGCACCGCGCCCTGCTGCGCGACGAGCCGCGCTACCGCGCCGTCGTCACCCGCGAGGAGGTGACCGCGTCATGAGGCCGCCCGAGGACGCCGTCGCCGCCTCGACCCAGACCGGTCAGTCGCTCCCGGTCGCGTCCGAGGAGACCGTGCGTCGCTACACCCGCACCCTGCTCGGCCGTCATCGTCGCGGGTTCGCCGTCGTGATCGCCCTGCACGCGGTCGCCGCGCTGGCCGGGCTCGCCGGGCCGTTCGTCCTCGGCGGCATCGTCGAGAACCTCACGGGCAGCACGACGGCGCGGTCGATCGACCAGGCGGCCCTCATCTTCATCGGTGCGCTGGTCGTGCAGACGGTGTTCACCCGGATGACGCGGCTGCGCGCGGGGATCCTCGGCGAGCTCGTGCTCGCCGACCTGCGCGAGGACTTCCTCACCCGCGCCGTCGGCCTGCCCACCGGCGTCATCGAGCGCGCGGGCACGGGCGATCTCGTGTCGCGCACGACCACCGACGTCGATCGCCTCACCTGGGCGGTGCGGCACGCGATCCCGGAGATCACGATCGCGCTGGTGACGGCGGGGCTCGTGATGGTCGGTCTCATCTGGACGGCGCCGACGCTCGTGCTGCCGTGGCTGCTCGCGGTGCCTCCGATCCTGTTCTCGTCGCGGTGGTACTTCAAGCGCGCCCCGCAGTCCTACCGCGCGGAGTCGTCGACCTACGCGCAGGTGAGCGCGTCGGTGGCCGAGACGGTCGACGCCGGACAGACCGTCGAGCTCTACCGCCTCGAGACGTCGCGCGTCGGCGTCACCGACGCCCGGATCACCCGCTGGATCAGCTGGGAGCGCTACACCCTCTGGCTGCGCTGCACCTGGTTCCCGTTCATCGAAGCGGGCTACGTGCTGCCGCTCGTCGGCGTCATCGTGTGGGGCGGCTGGCAGGTGTCCCAGGGTGCGATCGACCTCGGACAGTTCACCACCGGCCTGCTGCTGACCCAGATGCTCGTCGACCCCGTCGACCAGATCCTCATGTGGTACGACGAGCTGCAGGTCGGCCAGGCGTCGCTCGCCCGTCTCGTCGGCGTCCACGAGGTGCCCGACCCGGAGACCGATGCCGATCTCGAGCCGCTCGACGACCGGCTCGTGGTCGACGACGTCCGCTTCGGCTACCGCGCCGGACGCGACGTGCTGCACGGCATCGACCTGGACGTCGCCCCCGGCGAACGGCTGGCCCTCGTCGGACCCTCCGGCGCCGGCAAGTCGACGCTGGGCCGTCTCATGGCCGGCATCTACGCACCGCGCACCGGCTCGGTCGAGATGGGCGGTGCCGAGCTCGCACGCATGCCGGCGGAGAACGTCCGTACCCAGGTCGCGCTCGTCAACCAGGAGCACCACGTGTTCGTGGGCACGATGCGCGACAACCTGCTGCTCGCCAAGCCCGAGGCCGACGACGAGGAGCTCGTCGCGGCGTTGGCCTCTGTCGACGCCACCCCGTGGTTCGAGCTGCTCGACGAGGGGCTCGACACCGCAGTGGGTCAAGGTGGTCACGCGCTCGCGCCGGGGCAGTCGCAGCAGGTGGCGCTGGCGCGGCTCATCCTCGCCGACCCGCACACGCTGGTGCTCGACGAGGCGACGTCGCTGCTCGATCCGCGAGCGGCGCGCCACCTCGAGCGCTCGCTCAACGCGGTTCTCGAGGGCCGCACGGTCATCGCCATCGCGCACCGGCTGCACACCGCCTACGACGCGGACCGCATCGCGGTGGTCGAGGACGGTCGGGTGAGCGAGCTCGGCAGCCACGACGAGCTCGTCGCAGCGGACGGCGCCTACGCCGCGCTGTGGCGGTCGTGGCGCGACGCCGACTGATGCCGCGCGAGGTCACGCTCGTCCTGGTCGACGGTGCCGGCGTCGTCCGCGGAGCGCTGCCACCGTTCGGGGTCGAGTGGCCCTGGTGGATGGAGACGGCGAGCATCGTGCGGCACGTGCGCGCGACGTACGGCGTCGACCTCGAGGTGCTGCGACTGCTCACCACCGAGAACGAGGTCCCGCACGGCGGCGGCGTGAGCTACTCCGCCCGCTGCGACGACGCGCTGCCGCCGCTGCAGCCTGTCGACGACGGCCTGTGCGCCCTCGCGGTGACCGGCCACCCGCTGCGGTTGGCGTACGCCGAGCTCGACGGACCGGAGTCGTCGCTCGAGTGGGCGCGTGCCGTGCTCGGCGAGGCCGTGCGCAGCGAGCAGCAGCGCACCTGGAACCTGTCGGCGATCTGGCGGCTCGGCGACGGTCCCGCGTCGTACTGGCTCAAGCAGGTGCCGGAGTTCTTCGCGCACGAGGCGGCTGTCGTGGCGTGGCTCGGTGACGCCGTCCCGGACCTCGCACCACCGCTCGCCGGTGTCGGACCGGAGGGCCGGATGCTGCTCGGTCACGTCGACGGCTCCGACCTCTACGACGCCGACGTCGCGATGCGTGCGCAGATCGCCCTGCGCGCGCACGAGATCCAGAGCGCCGGGATCGACGACGCCGATGCACTCGTCGGGCTCGGCGTCCCCGACCTCCGCGGTCCGCTCCTCGTCCGCTGGATCCGCGAACGCCTCGACGGATGGACCGCCGCGCACCCGGCGGCCGCCCTGCTCGCCGAGCTCGACGAACGGTGGCACGCGGTGCAGGAGTGCGGGCTCCCCGACACACTGGTGCACGGCGACGCCCATCCCGGCAACGTGATCGGGGGCGAACGCATGGTGTTCGTCGACTGGGGTGACAGTCTCGTGGGCAACCCGGCGTTCGACGTCGCCACCCTCACGGCGCGCCTGAGCGCGCCGGACGCGGCAGCGGTGACCGACGCCTGGTGCGACGCGTGGTCGCGGTCGGTCCCCGGCTGCGACCCACGGCGTGCGGCGGAGCTGATCCGACCGATCAGCGAGCTCCGGATGGCCGCCGTCTACGCCGACTTCCTCGCGCACATCGAGCCGAGCGAGCGCGTCTACCACCGCGCAGACGTCCCCGAGCGCCTCGACGCGGCTGTCGCGGCGTACCGCGCGTGAGCGTCAGTCGGTCGCCGCGGCCGGCTTGCTGCGGCGTCGCGACCTCGACCCCTGCCGGATGTCGACGATCGGAAGTCGCAGCGCACCCGGCGCGGACTCCGGCACGACCGGGCTGACCGGCGCGACCGGCGCCAGGCGGACGTACGCCTCGCCGAGCGGCGGTCGCGAGTCGGCGTCGCCCTTGTTGGGCCACAGCGCCATGGCGCGCTCGGCCTGAGCGGTGATCGTCAGCGAGGGGTTGACGCCGAGGTTGGCCGTCACTGCGGCGCCGTCGACCACGTGCAGCCCCTCGTGCCCGAACACCCGGTGATAGGGGTCGATCACGCCGTGCTCGGTGTCGGCACCGATGCACGCGCCGCCGATGAAGTGCGCGGTGATCGGGGCGTCGATGAGCTCGCCGAGGTTGCCGAACGGGAAGCCGTCGATGTGCTCGGCGATCCGCCGCGCGGCCTCGTTGCCCGCGGGGATCCACGTGGGATTGGGCTCGCCCTCACCCTGCCGCGACGTCAGCTTCCACGTTCCCAGGCGCGACTTCACCGAGCTGACCACCACGGAGTTGTCGACCGTCTGCATCACGAGGGCGATCGCGCCCTTCTCCGACCAACGCCGGACACTGAGCGAGCGCAGCGCGTTGCCCGGCTCCGCGACCACCTGCTGCGCCCACAGCTTCCACCGCGGGACTCCGTCGACACCGTCGGTCATGACCGTGCCGAGGAGGCCCATGAAGTTGCTGCCCTTGCCGTAGCGCACCGACTCGACGTGGGTTCGCTCGTCGGGGTGGAACGACGACGAGATCGCGACGCCCCTCGTGTAGTCGACGTCGTGGCGACGCGACACCGCTCCGACGAGCGACTCGGAGTTGGTGCGGGAGGTGTAGCCCAGCCGCGCCGACAGCCGCGGCAGGACTCCCTCGTCGCGCATGCGGTGCAGCAGACGTTGCGTGTTGAACGTACCGGCCGCCACCACGACCTCGTCGGCCGTGAAGGTCGTCGAGGAGCGCATGAGCGGGCCGGATCGCACCGTGTCGACCGAGTAGCCACCGCCGTCACGGGGACGGATCGCAGTGACCGTCGTGAGCGGGTGCACGCGTGCTCCGGCCGCCTCGGCGAGCCCGAGATAGTTCTTGGGCAGCGTGTTCTTCGCGTTGTGCCGGCAGCCGGTCATGCACGAGCCGCACTCGCGGCAGCCCTCGCGCGCCGGGCCCACGCCGCCGAAGAACGGGTCGGGTGTCGGCACGCCCGGTCCGTCGCCGAAGAAGACACCGACCGGGGTGAGCCGGAAGGTGTCGCCGACGCCCATCTCGTCGGCGACCTCGGCGAAGACGTCGTCGAGCGGCGAGCGGTGCGGCACGTCGGTGACCCCGAGCATCCGGGTCGCCTGGTCGTAGTACGGCTCGAGCTCGGACTTCCAGTCGGTGATGCCGGCCCACTGCGGATCCTCGAAGAAGGCGACCGGCGGGACGTACAACGTGTTGGCGTAGACGAGGGACCCCCCGCCGACGCCCGCGCCGGCGAGGACGAGGACGTGGGGCAGGAGGTGGAGGCGCTGGATGCCGTAGAGCCCCAGTCGCGGCGCGTACAGGAACTTGCGCAGCCGCCACGAGGTCTTGGCGAAGTCGTCGTCGGTGAAGCGCCGTCCTGCCTCGAGCACGCCGACCCGGTAGCCCTTCTCGGTGAGGCGCAGCGCGGTGACCGATCCGCCGAACCCGGAGCCCACGACCACGACGTCGTAGTGCACGGTCTCGGCCATGGGGTCCCCGGTTCTGTCGCGTACGGACGGCGTGGCCGTCACTGTAGTCCGACGTGTTACCCGTCGGTAGCCACAGCACGGCGGACGCCCGGCGACGGGCGGCTCACCACGCCCAGACGCGCGGGACGACGACGAGCCCGACCACGAGGAACCACGCCATGACGACGATGCCGAGCCGCCAGTAGTCACCGAAGCGGTAGCCGCCGGGGCCCATCACCATCATGTTCGCGGGGGTGGCGATGGGGGTGAGGAACGACGACGCCGCGGCGACGGTCATGAACATGAGGAACGGCCGCGTGGAGAGTCCCAGCTCGTCGGCGGCCGAGACGGCGATCGGCACCATGATGAGCGCCGTCGCCGTGTTGCTCACGAACTGGCCCATGGCGGCCGTGAGCACGAACAGCCCGACGAGGAGCAGGTACGGGCTGCCCCCGCCGACCACCGAGAGCAGGCGTGCGGCGATCTGGTCGGCGGCTCCGGACTCCTGCATGGCGACCGTGAGCGGGATCATCCCGCCGATGAGGATGAGCGTCGTCCACGACATCGACCGGTAGGCCTGCTCGATGCTCACGACCCTGGTCAGCACCATCGCACCCGCGGCGAGCAGCGCGGCGACCACGGGCGCCACGACGCCGCTCGCCATGCCCACGACCATGAGCCCCAGGATCACCGCGGCGACGACGGCCGGACGGCCGGCAGGTGCCGCCTGGCGACGCACGAGGTCGGGCGAGTCGACGACGAGGACGTCCGCGCTGCCGGACTTGCGGTCCAGCGCGGCCCAGCTCCCCTGCATGAGCATCGTGTCGCCCACCTGCAGGGTGATCGGGTCCGGCCCGAGGTCGTGCCCGAGCCGCTGCACCGCGAGGACGACGCGGTCGTCGGACCGGACCATGCCGGGGAAGACCGCCTGGCCGATCAGGCGCGACCGCGGGGGCACCACGACCTCGGCGACCCCGAACTCGGCGTCGACAAGGTCGGGCGAGGCGTTCTCGAGGGCGGCTCCGAACAGCGACAGGTGCTCCCCCACGACCAGGCGGCTCACCGACTCGGCCGGACCAGTCACCACGACGACGTCACCGATCTCCAGCAGCGACTTCGGATCTCGAAGCTCCAGGGAGTCGCTGTGCTGCACCGCGACGAGAGCAAGCCCGTCGTACGTCCCGATGTCCAGCGTCTCGCTGCTGCGACCGACCCACGGCGACCGCTCGCGGACGCGCAGCTGGTAGCGGTCGGGGGCGATCGCGTAGTGCTCGACGAGGGTGCGCGCGTGGCCGCTGAGGTCCGGTGCGGCGGTGAGCGGCTCGCGCGACGGAAGCAGCCGAGGTCCCAGCCACACGCATATCGCCAGCGTTCCGAGGACCAGGGGGACGCCGACCCACGCGAACTCGAAGAACCCGAAGGGCTTCTGGCCCTCCGCGATCGCGGCCTCGGACACGATCACGTTGATCGGCGTGCCGGTGAGGGCGAGCAGCGAGCCGCTGGCTCCCGCGAACGCGAGCGGCATCGCGAGCCGGCCCGGTGCAAGGCCGACGCGCAGCGCGAGCACCACGGCCATGGGAAGCAGCGACGCGACCGCGCCGTTCACCGTGATGAGCGCCGCGAGCACGGCGCAGAGCAGCAGGACCAGCACCGTGATGCGCCGCCGGTCGTCGCCGGCGACGTCGAGGAGCTTCTGCCCGGCCCAGCCCGTGAGCCCCGTGGCGTCGACGCCCTCGCTCACCACGAACAGGGCGGCGATGAAGACGACCACGGAGTCCCCGAAGCCCGCGAACGCCTGCGGCAGCGTGAGCACGCCCGTCGCGACGAGGGCGAGCGCGCTGCCGATGGCGACGACCTCGACGGGAAGGCGGTTCCAGATGAACAGGGCGATGACGACGCCGAGGACGCTGAGGCTGATGCTGGCGGCGTCCACCCGTGGGACGCTACCGGCGGTGACGATGGCGCGCGACGCCTTGCCTCGGGCGGTTCGCGGGCGCCCTCGCGCGGCGGCGACCAAGCCGACATGATGCGAGCGGCATCGTCCGTCGCACCTCGAGGAGCGTCATGTCCGACCGTGAGCTGAGCCTGCTCGGCGTCGATCGGCTCAGCACCGCCTACGCCGACGGTTCGCTGTCGCCGGTCGACGTCGCCGAGGCATCGCTGCGCACGGTCGCCGAGCGCGACGGCGCACTCGGCGCGTTCGTGCTCGTCGACGAGGAGCGCGCGCTGACGCAGGCACGCGCGAGCGAGGCACGATGGCGCGCGGCCGCGGCGTACGGACCGCTCGACGGGGTGACGGCGTCGGTCAAGGACCTGTCGCTCGTCGCGGGATGGCCGACGCGCAAGGGCTCGCTGACGACCGACTCCTTGCCGGCGACGGCTAGCTCACCCGTCGTGGACCGGCTGCTGGAGGCGGGCGCGACGATCGTCGGCAAGACGACGACTCCCGAGCTCGGCTGGAAAGGCTTGTGCGACAGTCCTTTGTCGGGCGACACGCGCAACCCGTGGGACGTCTCACGAACGCCCGGCGGTTCCTCGGGCGGGGCAGCGGTCGCGGCCGTCACGGGCATGGCGACGTTGAACGTCGGCAGCGACGGCGGCGGATCGATCCGGATGCCGTCGGCGTTCTCCGGCTCGTTCGGGCTCAAGGCGACGCACGCGCGCGTTCCCCTGTGGCCCCCGGGCGGATCGGGACTGCTGAGCCACGTCGGCCCCATCACGAGGTCGGTGCGCGACTGCGCGCACATGATGTCGGTCATCACGAAGCCGGACGCGCGCGAGATCTACCCCACGATGGTCGACGGCCGCGACTGGCTGTCGAGCATCGAGGGCGGCATTGAGGGCCTGCGCATCGCCTACAGCCCGCGGTACGGCTCGGCCGCGGTCGACCCGCAGGTCGCGGCGGCGGTGGCATCGACGGTCGGTGTACTTGTCGACCTCGGCGCGCACGTGGAGGAGGCCGACCCCGGCCACCCGGACTGCCGCGACGCGTTCCTCGTCCTGTGGGACGCGGCGCTGGGACGGCTGCTCGACGGTCTCACCGACGAGCAGCGTGCGGTGTGCGACCCGGGTCTCGTCGCGACGTGGGAGCGCGGCCGAGAGCTGACGGCGTTCGACTTCCTCGAGGCCGACGCGGTGCGCGCCGCGGCCACGCTCGCCTTCAACGACCTGCTCACGCGCTACGACCTGCTCGTGTCGCCCGCGGTGCCGCTGCTCGCGTTCCCGCTCGGGTCCGACGTCGCCGATCCGACGACGCAGCAGCACTGGGTCGACTGGACCCCGTTCACGTATCCGATCAACATGACGCGGCATCCGGCCGCGTCCGTGCCCGTCGGGCTCTCCCGGGAGGGCCTGCCCATGGCGATGCAGATCGTCGGCCGTCACTTCGACGAACGCCGACTGCTGCGTGCTGCTCGCGCGATCGAGAAGGCCCAGCCCTTCCCCGTCCTGCCCTGATACGGGCGCCGGGCGACCCCGGGCGAGGGCCGCTTGCCCCGTCCACCCGGCGACGGGGCACCATGGCCGTCATGTACGTACCCCGCCACTTCGCCGTCGACGACGAGCAGAGCCTCGAGATCGTCCGCGGGATCCGCACCGCCGACCTCGTCACGGTGACCGACGCCGGCCTCGTCGCGACGTTCCTGCCGCTGCTGCACGAAGCGGACGGCGGACCGCTGGGCTCGTTGTGGGGTCACGTCGCGCGTTCGAACGACCAGTGGCGGTCGGCACCCCGGGGCGAGGCACTCGCCATCGCACACGAGCTCGACTTCTACGTGAGCCCGTCCTGGTACGCCAGCAAGCGTGAGCACGGCCGCGTCGTGCCGACGTGGAACTACACGACCGCCCACGTCTACGGGGAGCTGCGCGTCCACGACGACGCCACCTGGGTCGAGTCGCTCGTGCGCCGGCTCACCGATCGCCACGAGGCCGGCCGCGCCGACCCCTGGAGCGTCGACGACGCGCCCGCGGAGTACGTGGCGGGCCAGCTGCGCGCGATCGTCGGCGTCGAGCTGGTCATCACGCGCGTCGAGGTCAAGGACAAGATGAGCCAGAACCGCCCCGACGCCGACATCGACGGCGTGGTCGCCGCCCTCACCGAGCAGGGCGACGTCGAGGCGGCCCAGAAGGTGACGAACGCCCGCCCCTGATCCCGCTGCACCGCCCGACACACCGAGGACCGACCCCGATTTCCGAGGACTCAGGCGGTGCAGCACTCGATCCCCCTGGGTGACCGACGTCCGCCCTCCGGGCCAGAAGCTCCTCGTCAGCGCGAGGGTTCGACGACGAGCTCGACGCGCTGGAACTCCTTGAGGTCGGAGTAGCCCGTCGTCGCCATCGCGCGACGCAGGCCGCCGACGAGGTTCATGGTCCCGTCGGGAGTGTGCGACGGGCCGTGCAGGATCTCGGCGAGCGGGCCGACCGTGCCGAGGTGCACGCGCTCGCCGCGCGGCAGCTCGGGGTGCGTGGCCTCGATGCCCCAGTGGTAGCCGTGGCCCGGCGCCTCCGTGGCGCGGGCCAGCGGCGAGCCGACCATGACGGCGTCGGCGCCGCAGGCGATGGCCTTGGGCAGGTCGCCGGAACGCCCGACGCCGCCGTCGGCGATGACGTGGACGTAGCGACCGCCGCTCTCGTCCATGTAGTCGCGGCGCGCTCCTGCGACGTCGGCGATCGCGGAGGCCATCGGCACCCGTACGCCGAGGACGTCGCGCGTCGTGTGCGCCGCTCCACCACCGAAGCCGACGAGGACACCGGCCGCACCGGTGCGCATGAGGTGCAGCGCACTCTGGTAGGTCGCGCAGCCTCCGACGATGACGGGAACGTCGAGCTCGTAGATGAACTGCTTGAGGTTGAGCGGCTCGGACGCGCCGTCGGCCGACACGTGCTCGGCGCTGACCGTCGTGCCGCGGATGACGAAGATGTCGACGCCGGCGTCGACGACGGCCTTCGCGAACTGCGCGGTGCGCATCGGTGAGAGCGCGGCGGCGACGGTGACTCCCCCGGCGCGGATCTCCGCGATGCGCGACGCGATGAGGTCCTCGCGGATCGGCGCGGAGTAGATCTCCTGGAGGCGACGCGTCGCAGCGTCGGCGGGCACCGACGCGATCTCCGCGAGCAGCGGTGCGGGGTCGTCGTAGCGGGTCCAGAGCCCGTCGAGGTCGAGCACGCCGAGCCCGCCGAGCCGCCCGATCTCGATCGCAGTGGTCGGCGACACGACCGAGTCCATCGGTGCCGCGAGCACCGGCGCCTCGAAGCGGTAGGCGTCGATCGTCCACGCCACCGAGACGGCCTCGGGGTCCCGCGTGCGCCGACTCGGCACGACGGCGATGTCGTCGAGCGCGTACGCCGGACGGGCGCGCTTGGCGCGTCCGATCTCGATCTCGGTCACGGCTGTCCTCTGCTCGGACGGATGCGGACGGGTCGGCTAGGACGACGGGTAGTTCGGAGCCTGGGTGGTCATCTCGATGTCGTGCGGGTGGCTCTCCTTGAGCGAGGCCGACGTGATCCGGATGAAGCGGCCCTTGTCCTGCATCTCGGGGATCGTGCGCGCCCCGACGTAGAACATCGACTGACGCAGGCCGCCCACGAGCTGGTGCGCGACGGCCGACAGCGGACCGCGGTAGGCCACCCGGCCCTCGACGCCCTCCGGCACGATCTTGTCGTCGCTGTCGACCTCGGCCTGGAAGTAGCGGTCCTTCGAGTAGGACTTCTTGCCGCGCGACGACATCGCGCCGAGCGAGCCCATGCCGCGATAGGACTTGTACTGCTTGCCGTTGACGAAGATGACGTCGCCGGGGCTCTCGTCGCAGCCGGCGAGCATCGAGCCGACCATCACCGACTCGGCTCCCGCGACGATCGCCTTCGCGATGTCGCCGGAGTACTGCAGTCCCCCGTCCGCGATCACGGGTACGCCGGCCGGCTTCGCGGCGAGCGACGCCTCGTAGACAGCGGTGATCTGCGGTGCACCGACGCCGGTGACGACGCGGGTCGTGCAGATCGACCCCGGACCGACGCCGACCTTCACGGCGTCGGCACCGGCGTCGACGAACGCCTGCGCGCCGGCGCGCGTCGCGACGTTGCCGCCGATGACCTGCACGTGCCGCGTGGCGGGGTCTGCCTTGAGACGCGCCACCATGTCGAGCAGCAGACGCACGTGGCCGTGCGCGGTGTCGGCGACGAGGACGTCGACACCCGCCTCGACGAGGGTGGTCGCGCGCTCCCACGCGTCGCCGAAGTAGCCGATCGCGGCGCCGACCATGAGCCGACCGTCGCCGTCCTTGGACGCGTGAGGGAACTGCTCGGACTTCACGAAGTCCTTGACCGTGATGAGCCCGGTGAGCCGGCCCTGCGCGTCGACGATGGGGAGCCGCTCGCGCTTGTGCTGACGCAGCAGCAGCGTGGCCTCGTCCCGCAGGATGCCGTCGTGCCCGGTGATGAGCGGCATCGGCGTCATCACGTCGGCGACCAGGGTCGCGCCCCACTCCGCGACCGGCGTGAAGCGCAGGTCGCGGTTGGTCACGATCCCGAGGAGCACTCCGTCGGCGTCGACCACCGGCAGACCCGAGACCCGGTACTGGCCGCAGCGCTCGTCGAGCTCCTCGAGCGTCGCCTTGGGGTGGATCGTGATCGGGTTGGAGATCATGCCGGTCTGCGTCCGCTTCACGAGGTCGACCTGATAGGCCTGATCCTCGATCGACAGGTTGCGGTGCAGCACGCCGAGACCGCCCTGGCGCGCCATCGCGATCGCCATCCGCGCCTCGGTCACCGTGTCCATGGCCGCCGACACCAGCGGGATCCGCAGCGAGATGTCACGCGTCAGCCGCGAGGTCGTGTCGACCTCGGCCGGGACGACGTCGGTCTCGCCGGGCAGCAGCAGGACGTCGTCGTAGGTGAGCCCGAGCGCGGCGAACTTGTCGGGGATGCCGTGGGTGTCCGACACGAGGTGCCTTCCGGATCGCGGGCGGTGAGCACAAGAGTACCTTCCGGGCGCCGCGGTCCCGGCCGTGCCGTCGGCGCACCGGATCCCGGCTCACCACCCCGGCTAGGACTCCGCCCCGGCGCTCGCCACGCCGACGGAACGTCTCACGGTGGCTCGTAGGCAGGCTCGCATCCTCGGTGTCCGGGCGGCATCCGGCCAGGTGTGCCACGGTGGTCGGGTGAACGCATCGCGCGAGCTCGACGTCATCCTCCTCGGCGCCAGCGGCTTCGTCGGCCGGCTCACGGCGGAGCACCTGGCGCAGCACGCTCCGACCGGCACGCGCATCGCCCTCGCCGGTCGCAGCCACGACCGGCTCGACGGCGTACGGACCGAGCTCGGTGACGTCGCCGCTGACTGGCCGATCGTCGTCGTCGACACGTCCGACCACGACGCGCTCGCCGCGATGGTCGCCCGCACCCGCGTCGTCGCCACGACGGTCGGACCGTACCTCCGCTACGGCATGCCGGTCGTGGAGGCGTGCGCGCTCGCGGGGACGCACTACGCCGACCTCACGGGCGAGGTCCTGTTCGTCCGCGACACCCTCGAGCAGTGGGCCGACGTCGCCCTCGCGAGCGGTGCCCGCATCGTCCACTCGTGCGGCTTCGACAGCGTCCCGTCCGACCTCAGCGTGCTGCTGCTCGCGGAGGCCGCGCGCGCCGACGACGCGGGCACGCTGGAGGAGACCCGGCTGGTCGTGCGCTCGTTCAGCGGCGGGATCAGCGGCGGGACGATCGACTCGGGACGCGCACTCGCACAGGCCGTCGCGGCCGACCGATCCCTCGGCAAGGTCGTGATGGACCCCTATGCGCTGAGCCCGCACCGCGACGCCGAGCCCGACGTGCGGCTGCCCGGCGACAACGCGCTGATCCGGCGCAGCGGCAGCGGGGACTGGGTCGGACCGTTCGCGATGGCGTCGTACAACACCCGCGTCGTCCGCCTGTCGAACTCGTTGCAGGACTGGGCCTACGGCCGCACGTTCTCCTACGGCGAGGAGCTCGACTACGGCCGCGACGCGCTGGCACCGTTGCGCGCAGCCGCCGTGACGGCCGGGCTCGGCGCGGCGATCGCCGGCTTCGCCTTCGGTCCCACCCGGTCGCTGCTCGACCGCGTGCTGCCCGCCCCCGGCGAGGGACCGGACGAGAAGACACGGCGCAACGGCCACTTCACGACCGAGACGCGCACCCGGACGACCTCCGGAGTGCGCTACTCGTGCGTCATGTCGGCGCGCGGCGACCCCGGATACCTCGCGACCTCGGTGATGCTGGGGCAGAGCGCGCTCGCGCTCGCCCTCGACGATGAGCGGCTGCCGACCGCGGCAGGAGTGCTGACACCGGCGACCGGCATCGGTCGCGTGCTGGCCGACCGGCTGCGCGACCAGGGATTCACGCTGGAGGCGACTCGCCTGGATTGACCGTGCGCGTCCGCCAGTCGGCGGTACGCCGGTGGACGCGGTCGGAGGGTGCGCGGTGACGCGACCCGCCGTCCGAGCTCTGTGCCTGGCTCAGCGCAGGAAGCCCCAACGGAAGCCGAGGGCGACGGCCTGGGCACGGTCGGCCGCAGCGAGCTTGCGGAAGAGCCGGCGCGCGTGGGTCTTGACGGTGTCCTCGGAGAGGTAGAGCTCGCGGCCGATCTCGGCGTTGGACTTGCCACGCGACATGCCGTCGAGCACCTGCTGCTCGCGCTCGGTGAGCGCGGGCGGCGATCCGGCCGGACGGACCCGCGGCGCGCGACTCATGAGGCCGTCGCGCTGGGACGCCAGGGACATCGCGACCGTCGCGGCCACCTCCTCGCGGGAGGCGTCCTTGGCGACGTAGCCACGGGCTCCGCCCGAGACGGCACGGGCCACGCCGTCGGGATCCTCGCCCATGGTGAGCATGACGACGGTGGCGTCAGGATGTGCGGCGACCAGGCGACGAGACGCCTCCACGCCGCCGATGCCCGGCATCCGGACGTCCATGAGCACGAGGTCCGGACGCTCGATGGGGAAGCGCGCGAGCACTTCCTCCCCGCTGCCCGCGGCGGTGACGCGCTCGACCCCCGGGATGGCGCTCACGGCACGCACGATGACCTGGCGGGTCGCCGGCGCGTCGTCGCAGACAAGAACGGTGGTCATGGCTGGGCGCACGTCCTCCCGATCGGTTCACGTCGCACGTGCGACGCCTGACAGAGATGTGTTCGGCAGATGCAAGCCCAGACTTCAGTCTTTCTTGCGCCTCCAAGCCGTGATCCGTCCCGGATCACGCCGTCGGCGCCCGCCTCCGCCCCCGATCCGCTCTCGGCCCCCCTCCGGGGGCCGTCGCGGATCGGACGGGGCTACGCCCCTGGCGGCCTGCGGCCGCCTGCTTCGGCGGACACCTCGCGGGTTCCTTGCGTGGAACACCCAGCCGGCGCGGCGCAGAACACCGAGCCAGCTTCAGAGGTCTACGCCGAAGCAGGCGGCCGAAGGCCGCCTCGGGGCGAAGCCCCGCCCGGAACGCGAGGGCCCCCGCAGGGGGCCACGAGCGGGCCGGGGGCGGAGGCGGGCGCCGACGGCGTGATCCGGAGGATCACGCCTTGGAGGCGCCGAAAACACGGCGGCGCAGAGAAATCTAGTCCGCTAGCAGTGCCGCTATGTCGGGGCGGCGCAGCCAGGCTTCGCTGTAGCGGCCCGGGAGGTCGTCGGCGATCTGGCGTACGGCGACCCGTGCGGCCTGCAGGGACGCCGCGCCCTCGGTCGGGGAGCTGCCGGCCACGAGTGCGCCGAGCACGGCGCGCGCCGGCCACACGAGGGGCACCGCGCCGAGCGACTCGGCCAGGGTGGCGGCGCGGCGCAGCGTCACGGCCGCCTCGTCGGTCTCACCGGTCTGCACCTGGGCGACTCCGCCGAAGAGCAGCCCCTTGGCCACGTGGCGCGGCGCTCCGGAGGCCTCGGCCAGAGTGACGGCCATGGCTGCGCGGGTGACCGCCTCGTCGGGTCTGTTCCGCAGCAGCGCGACCTCGGCGCGGACCCAGTCCAGCCGCACGCGTTGTCGCCACCAGTCGGCGCGGCCGTCCGCGAGGGTGGCGGCGTCCGCGAGGGCCGCATCGGCCTCGGTGATCTGCTCGAGTCCCACCGCGTCGGCCGCCAGCCCGAGCACGGCGTCGAAGCGTGCCTCGGCGGCCTCCCCGGCGAGGTCGAACGCGCGCAGGTCCAGCCCACGGGCCTCCTCGTGACGTCCGAGCTGGCGGGCCACGCTGGCGAGCGTGGCAGCGGCCAGCGAGGAGAAGAGGCGACGCTCGGCGTCGACCGGCTCGTCCTCCACGAGCGGCTCCAGCACGACCATCGCCGAGCCGTAGCGTCCTGCTGCTCCGAGGCAGACGCCGAGCAGCCACACTGCCGCGGTCGCCTCGGCGTCGCGTCCGGCCGCATGCGCGAGCTCGACGGCGCGCTGCAGCGGGGCCACGCCGGCGGCCGGTCGTCCGTGGAACGCCGCCCGCTCACCGGTGGCGAGCAGGTCGGTCAGCTCCTCGTCCACTGGGCCCGGCTCCCGTCGTCGCGCGCCCCTGCGTCCGGCGTCATCCGGACGCCGCGGGCGTGGCGAGCGTATCGGGCACGGATGCGTGCTCGCCGCGCGCCCGGCCAGGTGTCGTGGTGCCCGGCCTGCGCGTCGACGGAGCAGCGACCGACTCGGTCGGGCGCTGCGTCAGAGGATGGCGGTGGCGCAGATCCGGGTCACGGCATCCACGAGGTCGGTCACCGGCGAGATGCCGTCGGGCAGGGGACGCGCCCAGCCGGGGCCGGCCGCGAGCACCAGCGGGGCGGGTCGCAACGAGGGCAACGACGCCAAGCCGGCCGCCGACCCCGGTGCCTCGAGCGAGGACCAGATGAGGACCACGCAGGGTCCGGTACGCCGGATCGCGCCGGCCAGCGCGTCCTGCGGGACGCGAGCCCCCAGGACGCGCGACCCGACGTGGCGCTCGGCCAGCGCGGCGGCCACCGCGAAGAGCGGGAGCGAGTGCAGCTCGTCCTCGGCGCAGGCGAGCAGCACCGGACGGGGGTTGACCGGACGTCGGAGCCGCGACGTCGACCCGCTCAGCGCACTGATGATCGACTCAGAGAGCATGTGCTCGACCTCGACGCCACGTCCGCTGTCCGCCCACTGACGGCCGATGCCGACCAGCACCGGCGACAGCATGTGGTCCCACGTCCAGACCACCCCGCGCCGGTCGAGGGTGTCGCGCACGATCTCGGTGCAGGCGACGCTGTCCAGGCTCATCGCCGCCCGGGCCAGCCCGCGCACCGCTGGAGACCCGCTGGGCAGCGGGATGACGTGCCCGCCGCCGGGCGCCCCGGTGATCTGGGCCAGCAGCGGAGCGAGGTCGACGTCGGCGAGGCTGGCGTCGTCGGACTCGGTGTGGTCGACCAGCGCGTCGATCACGGGCGACGCGGTCACGTCGGGTCGCACGTCGGTGTCGAGCGCGGCGCGTGCCGCCTCCCCGGGGGGCGCGCCGGCGTTGACCAGTCGTCGCATGAGGTCCAGGCGGGCCACGTCGACGGCGGTGTAGCGCCGGTGCGCGCCGGCGCTGTGCGCCGAGGGACCGAGCCCATAGCGGCGGTCCCACGTGCGCAGGGTCGCCGGGGCGACGCCGAGGCGTCGGGCCACCGCGGCGACGGTGAGCCCGGGTGACACCGGCGCGGCCGACGTCGGACTCGCGACGGAGGTCTCGGATACGCGCATGGTGGACCCAGTGTCGAGCCTGCCGGGCGCTCGTGCCATTCGAGCGCGCCAGCAACCGCGTCACGATCCGATCCCGATGCGGGACGCCGAGCACCCACGCGCGCCGCACGCCGTACTCCCGCGAGGGCACCTGACCTGCGGCGACGCGTTCTCGATCGGTCCCAGCCCGGTCGGTCGGAAACGATCCGCCGATTGGTCACAGATTGTTCATAACTCTCACTTGACCAAGGTATGACGCGGTTATAGGTTCGGGTCAACCGACCAGGAGGACACCATGGCTGACGTCTCACGGCTCCCGGGACCCAACGCGGACTTCTGGGACTGGCAGCTGCACGGCGCGTGCCGCGGCGAGGACAGCGACCTGTTCTTCCACCCCGAGGGCGAACGCGGGCCCTCGCGACTCTCGCGTGAGCTCGCGGCCAAGTCGGTGTGCGCCCGCTGCCCGGTGATGGCCCAGTGCGCCGCGCACGCGCTGCAGGTCAAGGAGCCCTACGGCGTCTGGGGTGGCCTGACCGAGGACGAGCGCGAGGCGGTCTACCTGCGTCGGCGCATCCCTGCCCCGCGCTCCGTCACCGCCTGACTGCCGCGCCTCCCGGCTCGTGCGACCCGTCACCCCCCGGGCCGCACGCACCACGAAGCCCCCGCCCGCGACGTTCCGCGGACGGGGGCTTCGTGACGTGCGGTCGGGTCAGTGCGCGTGCCCGCCCGGGCCGTGCGAGTGGCCGTGGCCGTCGTCGTCGGAGTCTTCCTTCTTCTCGACGACGAGAGCCTCGGTCGTGAGCAGCAGCGCGGCGATCGACGCAGCGTTCGCGAGCGCGGAGCGGGTCACCTTGACCGGGTCGATCACGCCGGCGGCGACGAGGTCGACGTACTCGTCGGTCGCGGCGTTGTAGCCGGACCCGACGGGCAGCTCGCGGACCTTGGCGACGACGACGTAGCCCTGCTCGCCGGCGTTCTCGGCGATCCAGCGCAGGGGCTCGCCCACCGCGCGACGGACGATGCCGACGCCGGTGGCCTGGTCCCCTTCGAGGCCGAGGTCGCCCTCGAGGACGGACGCCGCGTGGACGAGGGCGGAGCCGCCACCGGCGACGATGCCCTCCTCGATCGCAGCACGCGTCGCGGACACGGCGTCCTCGATGCGGTGCTTCTTCTCCTTGAGCTCGACCTCGGTGTGCGCGCCGACCTTGATGACGCAGACACCGCCGGCGAGCTTCGCGAGACGCTCGTTGAGCTTCTCCTTGTCCCAGTCGCTGTCGGTGTTCTCGATCTCGGCGCGGATCTGCGCGACGCGGTCGGTCACGGCCTGGTGGTCGCCGCCACCGTCGACGATCGTCGAGTCGTCCTTGGTCACGACCACGCGGCGCGCGCTGCCGAGCACCTCGAGGCCGACCTGGTCGAGCTTGAGGCCGACCTCGGCGCTCACGACCTGAGCGCCGGTGAGGGTCGCGACGTCCTGCAGGATCGCCTTGCGACGGTCACCGAACGCCGGGGCCTTGACGGCGACCGACGAGAAGGTGCCGCGGATGCGGTTGACCACGAGGGTCGAGAGCGCCTCGCCGTCGACGTCCTCGGCGACGATGAACAGCGGCTTGCCGGCCTGGACGACCTTCTCGAGCAGCGGGAGGAGCTCGGAGACGCTGGAGATCTTGCCCTGCACGAGCAGGATGTAGGCGTCCTCGAGGACAGCCTCCATGCGCTCGGCGTCGGTCACGAAGTAGGGCGAGATGTAGCCCTTGTCGAACTGCATGCCCTCGGTGAAGTCGAGCTCCATCGCGGTGCTGCTCGACTCCTCGACGGAGATGACGCCGTCCTTGCCGACCTTGTCGAACGCCTCGGCGATGAGCTCGCCGATCGCGCGGTCCTGCGAGGAGATGGTGGCGACGTCGGCGATCTCGTCCTTGCCGCTGACCGGACGGGCGACCTCGAGGAGGCGCTCGCTCATCGCGGCGACGGCGGCGTCGATGCCGCGCTTGAGGTCCATCGGGGCGCCACCGGCGGTGACGACCTTGAGACCCTCGCGGACCATCGCCTGCGCCAGGACGGTCGCGGTGGTGGTGCCATCACCGGCGACGTCGTTGGTCTTGGTGGCGACCTCCTTGGCGAGCTGGGCGCCGAGGTTCTCGTACGAGTCCTCGAGCTCCACCTCCTTGGCGATCGTGACACCGTCGTTGGTGATCGTGGGTGCGCCCCACTTCTTGTCGATGACGACGTTGCGGCCCTTGGGGCCGAGCGTCACCTTGACGGCGTCGGCGAGCGCGTTGACGCCGCGCTCGAGGCTGCGGCGCGCGTCCTCGTCGAACTCCAGGATCTTGGCCATGGTGTGCTCTGGCTTCCTTCGTCTCAGGGGTGTGTGGACCGGCGGGCGACAGGGCCCGGCGCCAGTCCGCCCCGGGCCCGAGGGGCCACGGGGCGGACTGAGCGGTCGCTACTTGGTGACGATCGCGAGCACGTCGCGGGCGGACAGGATGAGGTACTCCTGGCCGTCGTACTTGACCTCGGTGCCGCCGTACTTCGAGTAGATGACCTTGTCGCCGACTGCGATGTCGAGCGGCAGGCGCTGCCCGTCCTCGAAGCGGCCGGGGCCGACAGCCAGGACCTCGCCCTCCTGGGGCTTCTCCTTGGCGGTGTCGGGAATGACGAGGCCCGACGCCGTGGTCTGCTCGGCCTCGAGGGCCTTGACGACGATGCGGTCCTCGAGAGGCTTGATGGTGACCGACACGGTCTGTCCTCCACCTAGATGTTGGGTCGTGGTGCTCTGGGAAGCGCCTGCCGGGGCGTCGTCGCGGGTGCCGCTCCGGACCTGGCGCGTGGCACTCTCAGGGTGAGAGTGCCAACAAGCCCCACCCTAGGAACCGATTGGCACTCGGTCAACCCGAGTGCCAGCCCGGCCCACCCGGAGGAGACCCGGAGCCGCCCTCCGGTGCCTCGAGGTGGGTGCCGCGAGCGTCCCCGCCGCCGGGACCGGATCCGCGTCCCGAGGCGTCTGGGACGCTCGGGACGTGGACCTGGAGACCGTCGCTGCCCTCACGTCGCCCCGCGGCGTCGACCTGCTCGCGGCGGCCACGGCGTACGACGACGCCGCCCATGCCCGCGCCGCGGCCGGCGACGCCGCTGCGGTCGACCCGCTGCGCGCCGCGGCCGCCCTCCGCGCATCCCGTCCCGACGCCGACCCCGCGCTCGTCGCCGCCGCTCTCAGCCAGGTGCGGCTGCGCCGCCGGGCCCGGACGCGGCTGGGCTCGCTCGCCGCTCGGCTGTTCCTCACCGACGACGGCCTCGAGCAGGCGACGCGCACGGTGGTCGCGGAGCGTCGCGCCCGGACGTTCGCCGACCACGGGGCGCGCCACGTCGCCGACCTCGGCTGCGGCCTCGGGCTGGACGCGCTCGCCTTGGCGCGAGCCGGGCTGCGCGTCACGGCCGTGGAGCGCGACCCGGTGCTCGTCGCGCTCGCCCGGGCCAACGCCGAGGCTCTGGGTGTTGCGGCGCTCCTCCACGTCGTCGAGGGCGACGTGACCCACCCAGAGGTGCTCGACACCGCCCTGCGCGACACGGACGCCGCGTTCGCCGAC
Organism: uncultured Actinomycetota bacterium; assembly: GCA_963782665.1. Lineage (GTDB taxonomy): Bacteria > Actinomycetota > Actinomycetes > S36-B12 > CAIYMF01 > Longivirga. The sequence continues at coordinate 287,190 of CAWAKP010000004.1, forward strand.
CCGGCCCGACGCGACCCCTCGCTCCGACGCGACGGCCGCAGCACGCGGCTCGGCGACCCGCACGCCTGGTCGCCGCCGTGGTCGTGGGTCGAGGCGCTGGCAGCGCGCGTTCCCCGAACCCTGGTCAAGGTCGCACCCGGCATCGACCACGCGCTCACCCCGCTCTCGGGCGGTGCAACGTGGACGTCGGTCGACGGTCAGCTCGTCGAGGCCGAGATCGCCTGGCCCGCACTGGCCCGCGGCCGTCGTCGCGCCGTCGTCCTGCGGGGCGACGACACAGCCGAGCTCACGAGCGACGTCGATCTCGCCGACGCCGCCCCTCCACCGATCGGCGCCGTCGGACGATGGCTCCTCGAGCCGGACGACGCCGTCATCCGCGCCGGGCTCGTCGGCGATCTCGCCGCGCGTGTCGACGGCCGACTGCTCGACCCCCGGGTCGCCTACGTCACCACCGACTCCGACGTCACCACCCCGTTCGCCGCGCGCTTCTCGGTGCGCCATGCCATGCCCTACGACGTACGACACCTGCGCGCGCACCTCGTCAGCACCGGCATCGGGCACGTCGTGGTCAAGAAGCGCGCCATCTCGGCAGACCCGGACGACGTCCGCCGCCGCCTGCGCCTGCCCGCCGCACCCGGCACGGCCGTGGTGCTCCTCACGCGTATCGGCGACAAGCCCTGGGCCTTCGTCGCCGACGTCGCATGAGCCCAGCGTCGCGCCTCCAGGCTCGCGGACTGTGCGAGCGACACCAACGCGACCGCGACGCGCTGGCCTCGGTCTGCGAGTGCAGGGAACGTCGTGCGCAGAGGTCACGCGCGGAGTCCGCGAGACGGCGTGCACGATCGACCACCCGCGGACTCAGGACAGGTGAACGCGAACGCGATTCAGAACGGGGGCGCACCATCGTCGTCGTCGAACGATTCGGCGAAAGGTTGTGGATGGTTCCCCGGCTCGACGCCGCGAGGAGGGTCCGGCTCGTTCTCGCGCAGGTCGTTCGGGTCGTGGAGGAAGGGTCTGGGCGGGATCGAGAACCGTTGCCCCCAGGCGGTGATCAGGGTCGCGGAGCCGTCGGGCTTCGTGTCGGTGAAGCGGAGTCGTCGTTCGGTCTTGAGCTGGTGACAGGTCGTGCACCAGGCGTGGCAGTTGCCCGCGCTGGTGGTGCCGGCCGGGTAACGGCTCGGCGTGGTCCATCTCGAGACGGCTGGTGCGTGAGCAGATCGGGGTGCCGCAGACGCCGTCGCGGGCCTTGACGTAGCGGCGCAACGTCTCGGGCAGGTACTGCTCGGTGCCGTAGTCCAGCAGCACCCCGGTGACGGGGTCGGTGACCGCGCGGCGCCACAGCTTCGCGCCCTCGGCCAGGTCGCGGGCCAGCCCGGCGGGGATCGGCTGCCCGTCGAGGAGCGCGAACCGGTCGACCTCGCCCTGCAGGGTGTCCAGGTCCATGACCAGGGTCATCGACACGACCTGCTGGGTGCTGCGGTCCCAGCGTCACGCGACCCGTCCTCGGCGACCGTGCCGAGCATCCGCGCGGCCATCGCATCCGCACGGGACGCGTCCGCACGGGCGTCGTCGTCACCGGCGCGTACTGCGGCGGAGCCGCCGCGGTCGAGCTGCAGGGTGCGTCCGTCGGCGGTGATGGTGGCGTGGATGGCTTGGACGGTGGTCCAGTCGTGGATGAGGCCGAGGAACCCCATCCCGTCGGGCAGCGCCGTGCACCACACCCGCCGGTCCTCCCGCGCCTTCTCGATCCGCGTGGTGGCGTCGAGGTCGAGGCGGGCGATGGCCTTGGCGACCTCGCCGGCGAACTCGCGCGGAGTCATCACCTTCGCCTTCGCCAACGTGGCCTCGCCGATCTGGCGGCGTACGTCGGGGTCGGTGACCGAGCGGGTCGCGGTGACCAGCTCCCGGCAGTGCCACTCGCTGATCTGCCCGGCCTTCAGCGCGGTGAGGAACTCCGGGAACGTGGCGTAGAGCGTGCCGGGCGACCTCGATCGAGGTGGACGCCGAGCGCTGCCCGACCCGGCGGGCCAAGGCGACCTCGGTCTCGACGTGCGCCTCGTCCATCGACGAGGGCGAGGCCTGCGCACCGGCGAGGGCGACCAACGCCGTCACCTTGTGCGCGGCCAGGAAGGCCTCGACCTTCTCGACGCGCTGCAGGTAGGTGATGACGTCCATCGGGTCGGACAGGTCCGCGGGGTCCAGCGCCGCGAGCAGCTGCAGGTCACTCGCGGACGGCGTCTCGGGCAAGGCGTCCAGACGCCCCAGGCTCCACGCGGGCTCGTGGTGCGCACCGTCCATCACGACCACCATGTCCGGCGCGCCAGAGCCAGGCAGTGGCCGGGAGAAGGGGCTGAGGGTGACGGACACGTGCCAACCCTAGAACACACGTACTATTCCTGTCAAGCCCTGCACGGCTGATTTCGCTTGCAGCGCAACGCTTTACCGGATTCCGGAGCGCCGCCCGGAAGGCTGCGCCGATGGCAGCGACCAGCTCCGAACCTCCGCCGACGCCACCGCCCGACGAGCGATCACCCGACCCAGCGACGCCAGCCAGGAACTGCCCTCGGTGCGCCCTTTCCGTGGACACGACGGTCACGCGACGCCGCAAGCCACTGACCACCGCCCTCGGTGCGCCCTTCCCGTGCCACGACGGTCACGCGACGCCGCAAGCCACTCACCACCGCCCTCGGTGCGCCCTTCCGTGCGACACGACGGTCACGCGACGCCGCAAGCCACTCACCACCGCGCTCGATGCGCCCTTCCCGTCGACGCGACGGTCACTCGACGCCGCGAGCCACTGACCACCACCACTGGTGCGCCCTTCCCCGAGCGCAACCGTCACCCCGAACCCGAGCCGACAAGGGCCCGGCATCGGGCGACCTTCGCAAGCACGCGAACCTCACCGGCACGACAGACTCGCGACGACGACGGGCGTCCGGTCAGACGACGACGAGACGCTGCGCCCGCAGCGCCATCACGAGTGCCACGACCCAGCCGATGATCGTCCACCCGAGCAGCAGGTTGACCCAGAACACCGACCAGTGGCGGACGTCGCGCACCGCGGCGATCGCCCACGGCAGCATGTAGCCGGCGGTCACGATCGCCACGACGATCGCCACGATCTTCGTCACGGTCCACGATCGGTCGACGTTCTCCACGCGCGCATTGGTCATGCTCGAAGCCTAGACACCATGCGACCGACCCGCTCGGGAGCCTCCGCGAGCCACGACGCGCTCACGACTCCGGGGCGTTCGCCGTCGGGCAGTAGAAGCGCTGCCGACCGGTGTCGGAGTGCACGAGATCGTGCTCGGACATCGGTCGCCCGCACAGCGGGCACGGCGACGACGTCAGGGGCCGCACCTCGGTGGCCCGACGCTCGCGCCCCACCTGGGCCGGCCCGAGGTAGAGCCTGGTCACCTTGTTGAGCCGGTCGGAGATGCGGAACGCGAACGCCTGCGCCCGGGTCAGGTGTGGTCCGGCGTCATCCTCGCTCGCAGACGTCGGGTCAGCTCCCGGCGGGGCGTCGTCGTCGCCGGATGTTCCGGTCGCAGGTGGTTCGTCGCTCACGAGCCCATCCTCGGGCACGGGAGTGCACGACGCTCAGCCGGGCACGGACAACGGCGCCGGCTGCGGTCGGCGCGCAGCCGCGGACGCCACCACGAGTCCGATCGTCACCGGCAGCAGGAACACCCCGATGCTGAGCATCGCGAGGAACGTGAACGCCACGAACAACCCGGCCAGCGCCCAGCCGGCCCACGACCACCCCTGCGTCAGGAACAGCGCGACGAGCAGCGTGACGACGAGCGGGATCGCGAGCACGGCGAGCACCCAGATCCCGTTGTCGGTCACCAGCGACGACGTCGTGGTGACCTCCGGGTCCAGCACGGTCTGTCCGGTCACCGAGTCGGCGTGCGCGCCCATCGACGAGTGCGACGTGAGCGGCGCGAACCCTCCGACCGCGATGAGCAGCACCGACCAGAGCGTCGCGATGGTGAGCGCCCACGCCGAGGTGCGCCCCACTGATGCGAAGAACGGCATCTCCTCACCCCTTGTCCGGAGTGTGCTCCTCGGGACCCACGCCCGCCAGAGCAACCAGCGACCGCCGCTTCAGCGGGCGGCGGCCACGGCAGCCACGGCGCCAATCGCTTCCGGCCCCAGCCCGCAGCAGCCGCCGACCAGCGCTGCTCCGGCGTCGAACCACGACGAGACCGCGGTGTCGGGCAGCAGATCGCTGCCGTCGCCGAGCCACACCGACGCCTGCCCGTCCCACACGCGACCGGCGTTGGGGTAGAGGACGACCGCGAGCCCGGGCGTCGTCGCGCGGATGCGCGCGACGAGCCCCGTGACGTGCTCGGGCTTCGTGCAGTTGACGCCGATCGCGGACAGTCCGGCGTCGGCGACGAGCTGAGCGGCGTCCTCGATGGGCTGGCCGGCGCACGTGCGCATGTCGTCGGCGCACGAGAACGACATCCAGGCAGCTACGTCGTCACCGTGCATCGCCTCGACGATCGCGTGCGCCTCGTCGACGTCGGGCACCGTCTCGATCGCGAGCAGGTCCGGGGATGCGGCGACGAGCACGTCGAGCCGCTCGCGGTGGAACTCCACGAGATCGTCGTGCGCGACGCCGTAGCGACCGCGGTACTCCGAGCCGTCGTGCAGGGTCGCGCCGTACGGGCCGACGGATGCTGCCACGAGCATCGGGTGCGTCGCCCCCTGATCGGCCGCGGCGACGCGCGCCTCCCGCACGAGGTCGACCGACAGCGCGAGCAGCCGATCGGCGTCCGCAGCCCTCAGCCCCTGTCGCTCGAAGCCCGAACGCGACGCCTGGTACGACGCCGAGATGCCGACGCGCGCACCAGCGAGGAAGTACGTCGTGTGCACGTCTCGGATGGAGTCCGGGTCGTCGCGCAGCAGGCGCGCCGACCACAGGTCGCCGGACAGGTCGTGCCCTCGGGCCTCGAGCTCGGACGCGAGCCCGCCGTCGATCGCCGCCGGACCGGCGGACAGCAGCGCGCGCAGCGCGTCTCCGCTCACGTCGCGAAGTCCGGGCGCAGGGTCTGCAGGTGCTGCGCCCGCGCGCGGACGAACAGGTCGTCGTCCGGCGTCTCCTCGAACACGGGTGCCACGTCCCACCGGGTGAGCAGGACGATCGACTCGGGAGTGCCCTCGTGCACGAGGATCTCGGCCGCGAGGCAGCCTTCGGTCAGCAGCGCCCGGCGGACGAGGTCCTGACGCACCCACGTCAACGCGTCGTCGAAGCGGCCGGGGGCCACGACGGCCTCCCACATCCTCACGATCACGGCGACTCCTGGGCACTCACGAGGGTGACGGGCATCGACGAGTCTGCCGGGAGGCGCAGCGAGCTCGGCACCCGCCCCCGCGCGACCATCTCGGCGCCCAGCGCAGCGACCATGGCTCCGTTGTCGGTGCACAGCGCAGGTCGCGGGATCCTCAGCGTCACACCCGCGGCGTCGCACCGCTCCTGCGCGAGAGCACGCAACCGCGAGTTCGCTGCGACACCACCGCCTATGACGAGGTGCTCGACGCCGTTCTCCGTGCACGCCAGCACGGCCTTGCGGGTGAGGACGTCGACCACGGCCTCCTGGAAGGACGCCGCGACGTCTGCGACGGGCACCGGCTCCCCCGACGCCTCACGCGCCTCGACCCAGCGCGCCACTGCCGTCTTGAGCCCGCTGAACGAGTAGTCGAATCGGTGCCGTTCCATGTCGCGACCGGAGGTGAGACCGCGCGGGAAGTCGATCGTGACCGCGCCCTCGGCCGCGACGCGATCCACGTGCGGACCCCCGGGGAACGGGAGCCCGAGCACACGCGCGACCTTGTCGAAGGCCTCCCCTGCCGCGTCGTCGATCGTCGCGCCGAGCGGGCGGACGTCGTCGGTCACGTCCGGGACGAGCAGGAGCGACGAGTGCCCACCGCTGACCAGCAGCGCCATCGTCGGCTCGGGTAGCCGCCCGTGCTGCAGCTGGTCGACCGCAACGTGCGCCGCGAGGTGGTTGACGCCGTAGATGGGCACGCCGAGCGACAACGCGAGCGCCTTGGCCGACGCGACACCGACGAGCAGCGCACCGGCGAGACCTGGCCCTGCCGTCACAGCGATCGCGTCGACGTCGCCGAGCGTCACTCCCGCCGACGCGCAGGCGCGGCGCAGCATCGGCACCATCGCGTCGACGTGCGCACGACTGGCCACCTCGGGCACGACGCCGCCGAAGCGCGCATGCTCGTCGACGCTGCTCGCCAGCGCGTCACCGACGAGCGTCGTGCCGCGCACGAGCCCCACCCCGGTCTCGTCGCACGAGGTCTCGATACCGAGGACGAGCGGCGCGTCGCGCGTCATGTCTCGCCTCCGACGCCGCTGAGCCGACGTCGTAGGACGACCGCATCGAGTCCCGGTCCGTAGTAGTCGCGCCGGTGCCCCTGCCGTTGGAAGCCGGCGGACGCGTAGAGCGCGAGCGCAGCCTCGTTTCCGTCGAGCACCTCGAGGAACAGCGACGTCACGCCGCGTCGTCGCGCCTCGTCGACGAGAGCGTCGAGCAGCTCACGACCGAGACCTTGACCCTGCGCGGCAGGCGCGACGGCGATCGTGGCGACGTCCCCCTCCGGTGGTACGGCGTAGAGGCCGACGTATCCGTCGACGCCGGCGTCGCCCTCGTGCACGGCGTACCACCGCGTCTCCGGGACGTGCGCGAGCTCGCCCCAGATCTGCTCGGCACTCCACGGGTCGTGCGGGAACAGTGCGGCGTCGAGCGCCGCGACGGCCTCGACGTCCCACCACCGCATCGCGCGCAACGTCATGACGGCGTCACCCGCTTGCGGTGCACGTTCTCGACGGCGTCCGGTCGGCGCAGGTACAGAGGGCGAGGCGCGAGGGCCTCGAACTGCTGGGAGCCCAGGGCTATCCCGCCGCTCACCGCAGCGAGGGCGGTCGCGTCGAGCGTGGCCGACGAGCGGACGTCCGAGAAGTGATCTGCGTAGAGCAGCGCGCCGGCTCCCACCACTGGGGAGGCACGGATCTCCGCGTCGAGGTCGTAGGGGCGGGCCACGACCGGCACGGTGACGCGACGACCCTCTGCGTCGTAGCGCGCGACGTAGACCTCCTTGCGACGGGCGTCGGTGATCACACTGAAGCCGCCGACGAGACCGTCGTGACCGGCAGTCGCCAGGGCGACGACGTCGAGCGAGCACACACCGAGCACGGGCACGCCGAGTGCCTCACCCATGACAAGAGCGGTCACCACCCCGACCCGGAGCCCGGTGAACGGCCCGGGCCCCACGCCGACGACGACGTGGGTGAGGTCGCCAGGACTCCGGCCCGCGTCGCGCAGCATCGTGTCGATCCCGGGCGCGAGCAGCTCTCCGTGAGCCTGGGTGCCCGGCTGCGTCGACGTCCCGACGACGCCGACGCCGTCGAACAGCGACGACACGACGACGTCGGACGACGTGTCGATCCCGAGCACCAGCATCAGGCGCCCGCCGCGTCGAGCAGATCGCCGAGGGCGACGCCGGACCAGCGCTCGCCGACTCCGTGCAGCGTGACGGTGCGCGGCTCGTCGTCGTCGTCGACAACGTCACCGCCGACCGGTCGTGCGAGCGTGACGACGAGGCGGTCGTCGGAGAGACCGTCGACCTTGTCCTCCCCCCACTCGACCACGGTGACGGACGACGTGAGCGACGTGTCGAGGTCGAGGTCGTCGACCTCGTCGAGCGAGCCGAGGCGGTAGGCGTCGACGTGCACCAGGGCGGGCCCTCCGACGAGCGAGGGATGGACGCGCGCGATGACGAAGGTCGGCGAGGTGATGTCGCCGCGCACCGCGAGGCCGCGTCCGATCCCCCGCGTCAGCGTCGTCTTGCCCGCACCCAGACCACCGCTGAGGACGACGAGGTCGCCCGGGCGCAGCGTCGCGGCGAGCCGTGCGCCCAGGTCCTGCATGGCGTCGCGCGTCGGCACGACGACCGACGTCACGCCGGCTCCTGCGCCTCGGCGCGCAGGACGTCGCGGACGCGCCCCACGAGGTCGCGCAGGTGCTGGTTGACCTCGGGGTACTTCTCGAGCATCACCATGTGGCCGCTGTTGGGGATCACGACGAGCTCGGCACCCGGTACGTGGCGCACGATCTCGTCGCTGTGCCGACTCGGTGTGAGGCGGTCGTCGTCGCCCACGATCACCAGCGTGTCGACGCGACCGATGGCCGCGAGCGCGGACTTCTTGTCGTGCGACTCCAGCGTGGGCAGGAACTCGGCCACGACGTCGATCGGTGTGGCCGACAGCATCTTGTGCACGAAGCCGGTGAGCGAGGGTGGCACGTTGGAGCCGAACGAGTAGACCTTCGTGAGCAGGTAGGCGACGTCGCTGCCGGCACGGCGTCCGCGCTCGACGAGGTCCTTGCGCGAGGCGAGAACGCCGGCGACACGAGGTGCGACGCCGTGGAACACCTTGGCCAGAGGCACGGGCAGGCCCAACGGCACGTCGGCCAGACCACCGGACGTCGTGGCCAGCAGCGCGACGCCCCGCACCCGGTCGCCGAACGCCTCGGGGGTGTGCGCGGCGTACGACATCACGGTCATGCCGCCCATCGAGTGACCCACCAGGATGATCGGACCGGTGGTCGCCGTCGCCTCGATCACCGCGGCCAGGTCGCGACCGAGCTGGTCGATCGTGGCGTTCTCGGCCGGGCCGCGCCCGCTGCGACCATGACTGCGCTGGTCCCAGAAGACCAGGCGCCCCAGGGCGCGCAGGTCGCGACGCTGGTAGTGCCACGAGTCCTCCTCGAGCGCGTACCCGTGACAGAAGATGATCGTGAGCCCGTCGTCCTCACGGTCGGCGATGGACCCCTGCGGCGGGTCCTCGACCTCGACGTGCAGGGCCGTCCCGTCGCTCGCCACGACGGGGACGACGCGCCCGCGCAGCTGACCGAACGGCTCGTCACGCTCGGCGTCCGGGCGCAACGCGCGCCGGACCAGCACGCGCTCCGTCGCCACACCGATGGCCGCGCCGACTGCGACAGCAGCACCGAGGGCACCGACGACGCCCGCAGCACGGCCCGGGTTGGCCGACGCCATGCGCGAGAGGTCGCTGCTGCTCATGCGTCGCCTCCCACCAGCACGCGCGGGACGCGCGGTCCGATGCGCGTGACGATCTCGTAGCCGATGGTGCCGCAGGCGGCGGCCCAGTCGTCGGCCGAGGGACCGTCGGCGCCGAACAGGACGACCTCCTCGCCCGGAACCGCTGTGTCGTCGCCGAGGTCGAGCACGACCTGGTCCATGCACACGCGACCAGCGACCGTTCGCACCCGGCCGGCCGCGAGCACCGGACCGGTGTTCGCCGCCGCGCGCGGCAGACCGTCGGCGTACCCCACCGGGACGAGAGCGAGCGTTGTCGCGATGGCCGTCGTGTACTCGTGCCCGTACGACACTCCGGAGCCCGCCGGCCACCCGCTTCACCGACGCGAGCCGCGCGCGCAGCGACATCACCGGCCGCAGGCCGAGGTCGGCCGCGGTGCCGACGTCGTCGCCGGGGGTGAGGCCGTACAGCGCGATGCCGGGTCGTACCAGGTCGTAGTGCGACGCCGGCAGGCTGAGGGTCGCCGCCGAGTTGGCGATGTGCCGCACCTCGGGGCGCGCTCCTGCGTCGTGCGCGACTGCCAGCGCCTCGTCGAACACGGCAAGCTGCCGCGCGATGGTGGGGTGGCCCGGTGCGTCGGCGATCGCGAGGTGCGACCACAGCCCGACCACCTGCACGAGCCCGTCGGCCTGCGCATCGAGCGCTGCCCGCACCAGGCCGGGCCAGTCGTCGGCGGTCGCTCCGTTGCGCGAGAGCCCGGTGTCGGCCTTGAGGTGCACGCGTGCGACGGAGCCCGTCGCGGCCGCGGCAGCACGCACCTCGTCGAGCGCCCAGGTCGCCGACACCGAGACGTCGATGTCGCGCGTGATGCATCCGGCCCAGTCGGCACCGGGAGTAGCGAGCCACGCGAGGATGCGGCCGTCGACTCCCGCGTCGCGCAGCGCGACCGCCTCCTGCAGCAGCGCGACCCCGAGCCATCCGGCGCCGCCGTCGCGCGCGGCCCGCCCGCACGCGACCAGACCGTGCCCGTAGGCATCGGCCTTCACGACCGCCATGACGTCCGCTCCGGCGGCAGCCGACGCGCATGCGCGCCACGTTGGACCGCAGCGCGTCGAGGTCGATGCGCGCCACTGCGCCGCGCGACAGGGCCGCAGGCGTCCACCCGTCGCCGACGGGCGTCACCACGTGGTTCGGAGCCGGGAGGACGCTCACCGCCACAGTCTCTCGCACCCACGCCTGCGGACCCACGCCGCCACGGCCGACGGGAGTGTCACACCGCCCGTCGCACGCGGGCCACGGCGTCCGGCAGCGCACGGGCGACGTCGGACGCGGTGATCGTCCGACCCTCGCCCACCGCGATCACACCGGCCAGACCGTGCACGTGGGCGGCCACGCCGAGCAGGCGCGCGGCGACCTCGTCGTCGAGCCGGGCGGCTGCGTGGTGGTGCGCGAGCAGCGAGCCGGCGAAGCCGGCCAGCACGTCGCCCGATCCGGCGGTCGCGAGCTCGGCGGGAGCTGCGAGCGCGACGTACGCCGCGCCGCTCGGTGCCGCGACCACCGTCGATGAGCCCTTGAGCAGCACGACGCAGCGCAGCGTCGCCGCTGCGGCCCGCGCTGCCGCGAGCCGGTCGTCGCCGACGGCGTGGCCGGTGATGCGTGCGAACTCGCCGTCGTGCGGCGTCAGCACCGTGACGGCGTCGCGGGCGACGATGGCCGCTCGCACCTCGGCGTCGTCCGCGAGCACGGTGAGCGCGTCGGCGTCGAGCAGCAGCGGTACGTCGAGCGCCGCCGCGTCGAGGACGGCAAGACGTGCGTCCTCGTCCGTGCCGCGACCCGATCCCACCACCCAGCAGTGCGTGCGACCGGCGACACCTACGCGCCCTGGTCCGGCGACGACGTCGGGCCAGGACACGACCACGTCGCGGTAGGCCGGTCCGCTGAAGCGCACGTAGCCCGAGAGCCCGTGCCGCGCGCCTGCTGTCGCGAGGACCGCGGCACCCGGGTAGCGCTCGGAGCCCGCGCTCACCCCGACGACACCGCGCGTGTACTTGTCGTCGTCGGCCCCCGGTCGCTGCAGCGCCGCAGTGGCAGCCACGTCGTCGATGAAGGTCACGACGTCCGCGTCCGCTACCGACGAGAGATCGAGACCGATGTCGACGACCGCGAGGTCGCCGGATCGGGACGCGCCGGCGCCCACGAGCAGTCCCGGCTTGAGCGCACCGAGCACCACCGTGCGGTCGGCGTCGATCACGGCGTCGGCGTCCGTCACGGCGCCGGAGTCGGCGTCGACTCCGCTCGGCAGGTCGACCGCGAGAACGGTCGCCTCGGTCTCGCGCGCCACCGCGGCGAGGGTCGCCGCCGGCTCGCGCAGGGCGCCCCGGCCTCCGATGCCGAGGATGCCGTCGACCACGAGATCGGCGGCGGCGACCAGCTCGGCTGCGGCGAGCACATCGCGGCCGTCGCTGGTCCGGCCGCCCGCACGTCGAAGGGCTGCCGCACCGGCCTCGTGATGACCGTCGGCGACGAGGATCGCGTCGACGCGTGCACCGCGTGCGGCGAGGCGCGCTCCGGCGTACAGCGCGTCTCCGCCGTTGTCGCCGCTGCCGACGAGCAGCACGACACGCGAACCGGTGACCTTGCCCAGCGCGTCACGCAGCATCGACTGCGCCACGACCGCGATGCCCGCGGCGGCACGCTGCATGAGCGTGCCGTCGGGTAGGTCGGCCATCGCTCGTGCCTCGACCTCGCGGATCAGGGCTACTGGCAGCGCGACGTCGGCCGGCATGCGTGTCACGGGTGCTCACCGCGAAGGGACTCGGCGACCACGTAGGCGAGCGCGACGTCGTGGTCGTGCGTGAGGCTCAGGTGCCAGCGGTCGACGCCCTGCTCGAGCGCCTGCGCAGCGACCGTGCCGTGCAGGCGCAGCCATGGGCGACCGTCGGCGTCGCCGACCACCTCGCAGTCGTGCCACTCGAGCCCGAGCGGAGCACCGAGCGCCTTGGCGACGGCCTCCTTGGCGGCGAACCGCGCGGCCAACGACGTCGGCGTGCGCGTGCGACCGTCCTCGGTGACGCGCTCGCCCTCGGTGAACAGTCGGTCGAGCATGGCCGGCGTCCGCTCGAGGGACTCGACGAAGCGCGGCACGCTCACGACGTCGACCCCGATGCCCACGATCACGGTGCCAGCCTGCCACCCGCGCCCCCGGCATGGGCGGTGCACGCTGGACCGGCCGTGGCCGTCCGCACCGCGTCGTTGCCCGATCCGTGGGACAGCAGCGCCGCACGGGCGCGACGATGTCGGGATGGACGACGTCCCCGTGCTGGTATCGGCCCGCACCCGGTTGCGGCCCGTCGACCCCGCGGACGAGGCGACGCTGCGCGCGATCGTGTCCACCCCCGCCGTGGCGAGGTGGTACCACCCACCGGGTGTGGACTTCCCGATGGACTTCGACCCCGACACCACGCGGTGGGTGATCGAGCTGGCGCACGCGCCGGACCTCGGGGCGGCCGGTTCCGTCGTCGGCATGATCCAGGGCTACGAGGGAGCCGATCCCGACTACGACGAGTGCGGCATCGACGTGTTCCTCGCCCCGTCGGTGCACCGCAACGGTCTCGGCACCGAGGTCGTCACGATGGTGCGCGACTGGCTCGTCGACGTGCGCGGTCACCACCTGGTGCAGATCGACCCGGCGGCGAGCAACGAGGCTGCCATCGCGTGCTACACGGCGTGCGGGTTCAGACCCGTGGGCATCCTGCACGGGCGCGAGCGCGACACGACCGGAACCGGCTGGCACGACACCCTGCTCATGTCGTACTGCTCCTGGCTGTGACCGTCGGCGGCGGTCGACCGGGACGTGCGGCGCCTACTCGACCGTGACGGACTTGGCGAGGTTGCGCGGCTGGTCGACGTCGTGCCCCTTGGCCGCGGCCATCGCGGCAGCGAACACCTGCAGCGGCACGGTCGCGACGAGGGGCTGCAGCAGGGTCGGGCAGGCGGGGATCCGCACGAGGTGGTCGGCGTAGGGCACGACGGCCTCGTCCCCCTCCTCGGCGATGACGATCGTGCGCGCACCGCGGGCGCGCACCTCCTGGATGTTCGACACGATCTTCTCGTGCAGGACGCTGCGGCCCGAGGGCGGCGGTACGACGCAGATGACCGGGACGCCGTCCTCGAGGAGGGCGATCGGACCGTGCTTGAGCTCGCCGGCCGCGAAGCCCTCGGCGTGCATGTAGGCGAGCTCCTTGAGCTTGAGCGCGCCCTCGAGGGCGACGGGGAAGCCCACGTGACGACCGATGAACAGCACGGAGCGCGCGTCCTTGAGCTCGTTGGCGAGCGCCTTCATCGCCTCGGTGGTGTCGAGGACGAGGTCGATCTTCTGCGGCATGTCCGACAGGTCGCGGACAACCGCCTGGATCTCGTCGCCGAACTTGTTGCCCCGCACCTGCGCGACGTAGAGGGCGACGAGGTAGGTCGCGACGATCTGCGTGAGGAACGCCTTGGTGGAGGCGACGGCGACCTCGGGGCCGGCGTGCGTGTAGAGGACGGCGTCGCTCTCGCGCGGGATCGTCGAGCCCTGGGTGTTGCAGATCGCCAGGACCTTCGCGCCCTGCTCGCGGGCGTACCTCAGGGCCATCAGCGTGTCCATCGTCTCGCCGCTCTGCGAGATCGCGACGACGAGGGTGCGGTGCCCGACGACGGGGTCGCGGTAGCGGAACTCGCTCGCGAGCTCGACCTCGCACGGGATGCGCACCCAGTGCTCCAACGCGTACTTCGCGACCATGCCCGCGTGGTACGCCGTGCCGCACGCGATCACGACGACCTTGTCGATCTCACGCAGGTCGTTCTCGGTGAGCCGCATCTCGTCGAGCTTGAGCCGGCCGTTGGCGTCGACGCGACCGAGCAGGGTGTCGGCGACCGCCTTGGGCTGCTCGGCGATCTCCTTGGCCATGAACGTCTCGTAGCCGCCCTTCTCGGCGGCGCTCGCGTCCCAGGTCACCTCGTACTCGTTGACCGCGGCCGGCTCCCCGTGGAAGTCGGTGACGACGACGGACTCGCGGCGCAGCTCGACCACCTGGTCCTGCCCGAGCTCGACGGCGTTGCGCGTGTGCGCGACGAACGCCGACACGTCGGACGCCAGGAAGTTCTCGCCCTCGCCGCGGCCCACGACCAGCGGACTGTTGCGCCGCGCGCCGACGACGACGTCGGGCACGTCGGCGTCGACGGCCACGAGCGTGAACGCGCCCGACAGCCGACGGCACACGCGACGCATCGCCTCGGCCAGGTCGTCGTCGACGGTCGGCAGCGTCGCCGCCAGGAGGTGCGCGACGACCTCGGTGTCGGTCTCGCTCGAGAGGGTGACGCCGGCGTCGGTCAGCTCGGCGCGCAGCTCGGCGAAGTTCTCGATGATGCCGTTGTGGATGACGGCGACCTTGCCGTCCTCGCTCACGTGCGGGTGGGCGTTGGCGTCCGTGGGACCGCCGTGGGTGGCCCAGCGGGTGTGCCCGATGCCTATCGTCGACTGCGGCAGCGGGTCGCTGCCGAGGAGCGTCTCGAGGTTGGCCAGCTTGCCGGCCTTCTTACGCGTGTCGAGCACGCCGTCGGAGACCACCGCGATGCCGGCCGAGTCGTAGCCGCGGTACTCCATCCGCCGCAGCCCGTCGACGACGACCTGCAGGGCCTGCTTCTCACCGACGTACCCGACGATTCCGCACATGCCGCCCAGGGTATCCCGCCGCGACACCCGCCCCGGCGCACCGGACGACCGCCCCAGCACACCCACGTGGCGAACCCCACCCCTGCCACCTTCTGTCCCTGAGGGACAGGACGTGGCACATAAGTGCCCTCCCGCGCCCCAGATCCGTGATCGTGGACGGCGCGGGCCGCGCTACCCCAGCGAGGTGCGGACGGCGTCCACGAGGCGGTCGGCGACGTCCTGCGCCTGGGCGGCCGTGGCCGCCTCGACCATCACCCGGACGACCGGCTCGGTGCCCGAGGGCCGCAGCAGGACGCGGCCGGTGCGTCCCAGCTCGGACTCCGCCGCCGACACGGCTGCCTGCAGCGACTCGTCGCTGTCGACCCGGTCCTTGTCGACGTCCCTGACGTTGACGAGGACCTGCGGCAGCTTCTGCACGACCGCGGCCAGGTCGCCGAGCGAGCGACCGGTCTGCGCGACCCGCGCCAGCACGTGCAGGGCCGTGAGCACGCCGTCGCCCGTGGTGGCGTGGTCGGCGAGGATCACGTGCCCGCTCTGCTCGCCGCCGAGCACGAACCCGCCGTCGCGCATCGCCTCGAGGACGTAGCGGTCGCCCACCCCCGTCTCGACCACCGTGAGCGACTGCTCCTCGAGCGCGAGGCGGAAGCCGAGGTTGGCCATCACCGTCGCGACGACGGTGTCGTGCGCGAGCACGCCCCGCTCGCGCATCGCGAGGCCGAGGATCGCGAGGACGTGGTCGCCGTCGACGACATGGCCCTCCGCGTCCACCGCCAGGCAACGGTCGGCGTCACCGTCGAACGCGACGCCGGCGTCGGCACCGTGCTCGCGCACCGCCGCGACGAGGTCGCCGAGATGCGTCGACCCGCACCCCTCGTTGATGTTGAGCCCGTCAGGCTCGGTGTGGATCTCGACGACGTCAGCCCCGGCACGGCGCAGCGCGTCGGGACCCACGAGCGAGGCGGCCCCGTTCGCGCCGTCGACGACGACGCGCAGCCCGTCGAGCCGGTTCGGCAAGGTCGCGAGAAGGTGCGCGACGTAGAGCTCGGCGCCCTCGGCGTGGTAGCTCACGCGACCGACGTCCGAGCCGGTGGGACGGGTCCACTCCTCGCGCAGGTGCGCCTCGATCGCATCCTCGACGTCGTCGGCGAGCTTGTGCCCGCCGCGCGCCAGGAACTTGATCCCGTTGTCGGGCATCGGGTTGTGCGACGCCGACAGGACGACGCCGAGGTCGGCATCGAGCTCGGCAGTGAGGAACGCGACCGCCGGGGTCGGCAGGACGCCGACCCGCCACACGTCGACGCCGGCGCTCGCGAGCCCGGCGACGACCGCAGCCTCCAGGAACTCGCCGCTGGCACGGGGGTCCCGGCCGACCACGGCGACCGGACGGCCGTCGTGCCCGGCGAACGCGCCCGCGTCACCGAGGACGTGCGCCGCCGCGACCGCAAGATCGAGGGCGAGCTCGGCGGTCACATCGGTGTTGGCAAGACCGCGTACGCCGTCGGTGCCGAACAGTCGCCCCACGTCTCGTCTCCTGTCCTCGCGGACTCCCCCGAGCCCGGGTCGTGCCGTTCGGCCCGCCGGTCGCTGGCCCGAGGATGGACTGCGACGGTGCGGACGTGACGATGCCCCGGAGCGTAGCCCCGGGGCATCGTCGGACGTCCAGCGAGCGGCGTACCGCTCATGAACGAAGGCGCGTGCTTATCGCTTGCTGTACTGCGGCGCCTTGCGGGCCTTCTTGAGGCCGTACTTCTTGCGCTCCTTGATCCGCGCGTCGCGGGTCAGGAAGCCGGCCTTCTTGAGTGCGGGGCGGTAGGCCTCGACGTCGATCTCGTTGAGCGCACGGGCGATGCCCAGGCGCAGCGCACCGGCCTGGCCGGTGATGCCACCGCCGTTGATGCGCGCGAGGACGTCGTAGCGGCTGTCGATGCCGAGCGTGACGAACGGCTCGTTGACCAGCTGCTGGTGCACCTTGTTGGGGAAGTAGCCCTCGAGGGTGCGCCCGTTGATGACCCAGCGACCGGTGCCTGGCACGAGGCGGACGCGGGCGATCGCCTCCTTGCGGCGGCCGGTCGCGTTGGCGGGGCTGATCGCGGCCTCGCGGTGCGTGACGGCGACGGCTGTGGTCGGCGTCTCTGAGGTGTAGCTGCCGCCCTCGGACTCGACGTCCTCGGGGGTCTCGATCTCGGCGATGGTCTCGCTCACGCCACGGTTCCTTTCAGTCTCTGTCTGGTCCGCGGCGCTTACTGCGCGACCTGGCTGATGGTGTACGGCTGGGGCTGCTGGGCAGCGTGGGGGTGCTCAGGACCGGCGTAGACCTTGAGCTTCTTGATGACCTGGCGGCCCAGCTTGTTGTGCGGAAGCATCCCCTTGACGGCCTTCTCGACGGCGCGGCGCGGATCGGTCTCGAGGAGCTCGACATAGGAGGTGGCCTTGAGGCCGCCCGGGTAGCCGGAGTGGCGGTAGGCGAGCTTCTGCTCCCGCTTGTTTCCGGTGAGCGCGACCTTGCCGGCGTTGATGATGACGACGAAGTCACCACCGTCGACGTGGGGGGCGAAGGTCGGCTTGTGCTTGCCGCGCAGGAGCGTGGCGGCCTGGCTGGCGAGCCGGCCGAGCACGACGTCCGTCGCGTCGATGACGTGCCACTCGCGGGTGACGTCGTCAGCCTTCGGGCTGTACGTGCGCATGGAACCGCACCTGTTCTCTCACTCGTCGGGACCTGGACTCTGCACGCGACGCAGCCCGGGCCACGAGGGTCAGGGACGCGGAGCGCCGTACTCGGGGCCCTCCCAGGCACCGAGGCCGTACGTCGCGGGGCGCCCAGAGGGGCGCGCCGAACCGGCACAGCAGGACCCCAGGCTACCCGCGAGCCGCGAAACCCTCCAAATTGGGCCCTAGCATCAGCGCATGACAGGCCCCTCCCCCTATCTCCACCTCCCTGGGACCGCTCGTGAGGCCCTCACCTTCTACGGCGACGTGTTCGGCTGCCACGTCGCGCTGCACTCCTTCGCCGAGTTCGACCGGACGGACGGGCCACCCGACGCCATCGCCCACGGCTACCTGACCGACGGGCCGGTGGAGCTCTTCGCGGCGGACGTGTCGGGCGAGGAGCCCGCGCTCCGCACCGAGGGGCTCATGCTGTCGCTGCTGGGCACGGCCGACCCGCCGACCCTGCGCCGCTGGTTCTCGCGCCTGTCCGACGGGGGCCGGGTCGTCGACGACCTGCAGGCGCGACCCTGGGGTGCGTCGGACGGTCAGGTCATCGATCGGCACGGCGTCCACTGGCTCATCGGGTTCGAGGGCGACGAGGACTGAGCCGCGCGGACGCCGAACCGGCGCAGCGGGAGCCAGGCGGCCTTCGTGCGCGGACAGCCCGACAAGGGTGTGCGCTACGGGCGCTCAGACCTCCTCGACCTGCGCCATCAGCCGCGAGGCCGTGGTGCGCAGGTGCGCGCCGACCTTCGCGAGCGTGTCGTCACCGTGCGGTGGATGCTGCGCCGTCGCGAACTCGGCGAGGTCCTCGAGGCGCTCCGAGAAGCGGATCCACGCGGCACGACGGTGCGGGAGCAGGAAGCTCGCGCGGTAGGGGAGCTGGAAGTTGGCTCCAGCCGTGGACCCGGGGTGCTCAGGGCCGACCGGCAGCCGGGCCAGCAGCAGCCCCAGCGGCTTGATCGCCCCGAACATGAGGTCGACCGCGGAGTTGGCCAGGACCGTGCGCTGCTCGGCGGTCTCGTGGCCGAACGCGAAGTAGCGCGCGATCATCTGCAGCAGCAGCTCGTAGACGGCGTTGAACAGGTCCGAGCACGCTCCGGTCGCCGGGTCGGTGATGTAGACGGGGGGCTCGATGCCCTCCACCGCCCGCATGCCCGCGCCGACGACGGGGTGGACCGGATCGAAGCCGGGATCCGCACGGCGTGCGGCCAGGTACTCGTCGCGCACTGCCACGAAGCGGCCGTAGTGCGCGTCGGTCCAGTCACCGGTCGCGCCCTCGCCCTGCTCGACGATGCGCTCGATCGCCGCCTCGGCCTGCTCGAGGTTGGTGATCGGGCCGAGGACCGGCCAGCCGAACGCGGACTCCTCGGCCTGGTGGAACGCCGGACCGATGAACAGCCGGTCCTCGCCCAGCTTCTCGGCGAGGTGGGCGAGGCCGCGGGCGCAGGAGCGGTAGAGGTGCCCGACCGTGGCGAAGTCCTGGCCCCGCGGCACGATCTCGTCCGCGCGCATCGGCTCCGGGGCGATGCCCGTCGGCTCGAATCCTGCGCCGTCGACGCTCTCGACGTCCTGGGGGCGCTCCAGGTAGATGAAGTGCTGCAGCGCCGGTTCGCCGAACGGCAGCAGCCCGAGCTGGACCCCTGGCGGATACCCCTGCGCCTGGTGCGGCAGGTGGGGGCGGCTCACGAACGGGGCGGACCCGACGGCTGCGAGCAGGTTCTGGACGACGGCCCAGTGCAGCATCTCCTCGCCGGCGATCGTGAGGATCACCTTGCGCCAGCGCTCGACCTGCTCGAGCTGGGCACCACTGAGGCCGTCGGCCGCGCTCTTGAGGCTGAACGCGGCGTAGAGGTACTGGCACATCAGGGCGTGCTCGAGCTCGGCGCCCTGCGAGAGCAGGTACGTCAGCTCCTTGCGACTCTCGACGCTGATCTCCGGCTCGGCTCCCACGGAGCCGAATGTAGCCGTGGAACCGGGGTCACCCGGCCGGAGCCGGGATGTCCATACCTTCTTCGGAACTCGCCCGCAGGCGAGCGGCAGCGGTCCCCACGACCGGAGGGAACGCGCACACCTGACTAGGGACGCCGGACCGGGCGGGACTCGTCCCAGATCGGTTCGTCGACCTCGCGGACCGTGCCGTCCGACATGAAGACCACGTAGCGGTCGAAGGAACGGGCGAACCAGCGGTCGTGGGTCACGGCCAGCACGGTGCCCTCGAAGGCCGCCAGCCCCTCCTCCAGGGCCTCGGCGGAGGCCAGGTCGAGGTTGTCGGTGGGCTCGTCGAGGAGCAGCAGGGTTGCTCCGGACAGCTCGAGCAGCAGGATCTGGAACCGCGCCTGCTGCCCGCCCGAGAGCGACTCGAAGGTCTGCTCGGAGGCGTACGCGAGCTCGTAGCGGTCGAGCTTGCGGGCGGCCGCCTCGCGGCCCATGCCGTCGCGGTGGTCGTCTCCGCGGTGGAGGATCTCGAGCAGGGTCCGGCCGAGGAGCTCGGGGTGCTCGTGGGTCTGCGCGAACCACCCGGGACGCACCCGGGCGCCGAGCCGAGCGACCCCCGTGTGGGCGACCCGCGCGATGGGGACATCGCCGACCGGACGGTGCTCGACGTCGGGATCGCTGCCTCCCACCGCGAGCAGCCGCAGGAAGTGCGACTTGCCCGAGCCGTTGGCGCCGAGCACCGCGACACGCTCGCCGAACCACACCTCGAGGTCGAAGGCCGTCATGAGCCCGGTGAGCTCGAGCTGCTCGCACACGACCGCGCGCTTGCCCGTCCGTCCACCCGTGAGACGCATGCGTACCGACTGCTCGCGCGCGACCTCCTGCGGCGGACCGGCCTCCTCGAACTTCGCCAGCCGTGTCTTGGCCGCCTGGTAGCGCGAGGCCAGCCCGTCGTTGTACGCCGCCTTGATCTTGTACATCTGGACGAGGTCCTTGAGCTTCTGGTGCTCCTCGTCCCACCGGCGGCGCAGCTCCTCGAGGCGCGCGAACCGGTCCGCGCGCGCGGCGTGGTACGTCGCGAAGCCACCGCCGTGCGTCCACGCGGTGTTTCCTGCGGCACCCAGCTCGATCGTGACGACCTGGGTCGCCGTACGTGCGAGCAGCTCGCGGTCGTGCGACACGTAGAGCACCGTCTTGGGCGACTCGGCGAGGCGCTGCTCGAGCCACTCCTTGCCCGGCACGTCGAGGTAGTTGTCCGGCTCGTCGAGCAGCAGGACCTCGTCCGGTCCGCGCAGCAGAGCCTCGAGCACGAGCCGCTTCTGCTCTCCACCGGACAGCGTGCGGGTCTCGCGGTACTGCGCCCTGTCGAACGGGATGCCGAACGACGCGACGGTGCAGACGTCCCACAGCACCTCCGCGTCGTAGCCGCCCGCGTCGCTCCAGTCGGCGATCGCGTGCGCGTAGGCCATCTGCGTCCGCTCGTCGTCGCTCTCCATCATGGCGAGCTCAGCGGCGTCCAGCCTGAGGGCGGCGTCGCGGACGCGCGGTGGGGCCACGGAGACGAGCAGGTCTCGCACCGTCGACTCGTCTCGCACCTGCCCGATGAACTGGCGCATGACGCCGAGACCGCCCGAGCGGGTGATCACGCCGTCCTGCGGGTCGAGGTCGCCGGAGACGAGCCGGATGAGCGTCGTCTTGCCCGCGCCGTTCGCCCCGACGAGGGCGACCTTCGCGCCGTCGGCGACCCGGAAGGTGACCTCGTCGAGCAGCACCCGCCCGTCCGGGAGCGTGTGCGTGACCTTCGCGACATCGACGTGACCCACGAGGCGCGATTCTCCCCCGCAAGAGGGCGATCAGCGCAATCCGGTTACGCCGCCCCCGAGACGGGGTTCAGTAGAACGTCAGGCCGTCGGCGTCGGCGCTGATGTGGGTGCCGCGGGTTCCGGCGAGGATGCGGGTCAGGTCGGCGAGGGCGCCGATGGCGGCGACCCGACCCGGAGCCGAGCGGGCGAAGGCCACCGCGGCCTCGACCTTGGGCCCCATCGACCCGGCCGCGAACTCGTACCCCTCGAGCGCGTCCGGCGACGCCGTGGCGATCGCGCGCTGCTGCGGCGTCCCGTAGTCGAGGTAGATCGCGGCGGCATCGGTCGCGATCACCAGGAGGTCGGCGCCGATGTCCTGGGCGAGCACCGCCGACGACCGGTCCTTGTCGATGACGGCCTCGACGCCCACGAGCTTGCGGGTGTTGCGGTGCTCGGCGAAGTCGAGCTCCTCCTGGGGCAGGTACATGGTCGGGATCCCGCCGCCACCGGTGCAGATCACGATCGTCCCGGCCTCCAGCAGCTGCGTGATCGGTCGGATCTCGAAGATGCGCCGGGGCAACGGCGAGGGCACCACGCGGCGCCAGGCGTCACCGTCGCGCTTCACCGCCCAACCACGCTCGACGGCCAGGCGGGACGCCGTCGCCTCGTCGTACGTCGGACCCACGAACTTCGACGGGTCGCTCATCGCCGGGTCGTCGGCGTCGACCTCGGTCATCGTGAGGATCGTCGCGATCGGCTTCTCGAACGGCACGAGGTTGCCCAGCTCCTGCTCGATGAGGTAGCCGATCATCCCCTCCGTCTGCGCGCCGAGCACGTCGAAGGGGTACGTCGAGTCCTCGTCGTACGCCGAGGCCTGCAGCGCCAGGAGCCCCACCTGCGGGCCGTTGCCGTGCGAGATGACCAGCTCGTGGTCGAGCGCGACCGGGGCGAGCGCCTCGCACGCGACCCGCACGTTGTGCCGCTGGTTCTCCACGGTCATCGGCTCGCCGCGCTTCTGCAGCGCGTTGCCGCCCAGCGCCACCACCACCCGCATGCCCGCTCCCTCCGCCGGGGTCGAGCGTCGCACCTACGAGCGCGGTCGCGCAGGCGCGACGCGCGGCTCAGTCGCCGTCGCCGCCGCGGAAGCGTCGGGCCAGCAGCGCCTGGCGGGCCAGGTCCTCGTCGGCCGGGTACTCGACATGCTCGAGGCAGAGCCCGTGCGCGGGCGCGGTGTCGGCGTCCGGCTGGCGCTCACGTCCCGCCAGGATGCGCGCGGGCCAGTCGACGTCGCGACGTCCGTCGCCCACAGGCAGCAGCGCGCCCACCAGGGATCGCACCATCGAGTGGCAGAACGCGTCGGCACGCACCCGCATCACCACGAGCCCGCTGTCGGCCTCACGGGCCCACGCGAGATCGAGCAGGGTCCGGACGGTGCTCGCGCCCTCACGCCTGCGGCAGTACGCCGCGAAGTCGTGCTCGCCGACGAGCGCAGCGGAGGCGGCGTTGAGCGCCTCGACGTCGAGCGGGGCACCGCCGCGGCCCGGGTGGTGCAGCACGTGCGAGCGCACGAGCGGGTCGGCGCCGCCGGGGCGGTCCGAGACGCGGTAGGCGTAGCTGCGCGATCGGGCCGACCAGCGGGCATGGAAGCCGGCGGGTGCCTGCGCCGCTGACTGGACTCGGACGTCCGCGGGCAGGATCCCGGCCAGCCGGCGTACCAGCCAGCCCGCCGAGGGGGCCCGCTCCCACAGCGAGGCCGCGACGTCCGCGTGCGCCACCTGACCGCGGGCGTGGACGCCGGCGTCGGTGCGTCCAGCGCAGGCGCACCGCACCGCTCCACCCGTCCGCAGCGCAGTCCCGAGAGCCTCCTCGAGGGTGCCCTGCACCGTACGCATCCCCGGCTGGCGGGCCCAGCCGCGGAAGTCGGTGCCGTCGTACGCCAGATCGAGGCGCAGTCGTACGACGTCGACCTCCGGGACGGACTGCTCCACTGCCACGGCCCCATTCTCGCTGCACCGCGCTCAGCAGTGCCGCGACAGGGCGGGACGACGCACGAGCCCGCCACCTCGACGGTGACGGGCTCGTGGTTCGTGCGGGTGGCTCAGGCCTTGTCGTCGGTCTCCTCGACCACGGCCTCAGCGGCATCGGCGCCCTCGTCGGCGTCGCGTCCTCGACCGCGTCGTCGGCGGTGGTCTCCACCACGTCGACGGTGTCGTCCGCGGTCTCGTCGACGGCGTCCACGCGCCTCGTCGGCCGTCACCTCGACGCTGGCCGACGCAGCGGCCGGAGCAGCAGCCTTGGCTGCCTTCTCCTTGGCGGCGCGCTTGGTGGCCCCCGTCGCCTCGGCGACGACCTGCTCGGCGAGCGGCTCGACGAGCTCGATCACGGCCATGGGGGCGTTGTCGCCCTTGCGCGGCCCGATCTTGGTGATGCGGGTGTAGCCGCCGGGACGACCGGAGTACGACGGCGCGATCTCGGTGAAGAGCTCGTGCACCACGCCCTTGTCGCGGACGACCGTGAGCACGCGACGACGCGCGTGCAGGTCGCCGCGCTTGGCCAGCGTGATGAGGCGCTCCGCGAGCGGGCGCAGGCGCTTGGCCTTGGCCTCGGTCGTGGTGATCTTGCCGTGCTCGAACAGCGCCGTGGCGAGGTTCGCGAGCATGAGGCGCTCGTGGGCCGGGCTGCCGCCGAGACGGGCACCCTTGGTGGGGGTAGGCATCAGTTCTCCTGTTGAGGGTGGCGAGTCGAGTCAGCTCGTCAGAGCTGCTCGTCCTCGGCGTAGCCCTGGTCGTCGTCGTCGTAGAAGCTCACGGCCGTGGTCGGGTCGAACCCAGGGGGGCTGTCCTTGAGGGCCAGGCCCAGGGTGGCGAGCTTGGCCTTGACCTCGTCGATCGACTTCGAACCGAAGTTGCGGATGTCGAGGAGGTCGGCCTCGCTGCGTCCGATGAGCTCGCCGACGGTGTGGATGCCCTCGCGCTTGAGGCAGTTGTACGAGCGCACGGTGAGGTCGAGCGACTCGATCGGCGTCGAGAGCTGCTCGGCGACGAACGCGTCCGCCGGCGACGGGCCGATGTCGATGCCCTCGGCGTCGATGTTGAGCTCGCGGGCCAGCCCGAACAGCTCGACCAGCGTCTTGCCCGCCGAGGCGACCGCGTCACGCGGGGCCATCGACTGCTTGGTCTCGACGTCGATCACCAGACGGTCGAAGTCCGTGCGCTGCTCGACACGGGTGGCCTCGACCTTGTAGGTGACCTTGAGGACCGGCGAGTAGATCGAGTCGACCGGGATGCGGCCGATCTCCTGGCCGGGCTGCTTGTTCTGGACGGCCGAGACGTAGCCGCGGCCACGCTCGACGACGAGCTCCATCTCGAGCTTGCCCTTGCCGTTGAGCGTCGCGATGTGCAGGTCGGGGTTGTGCACCTCGACGCCGGCAGGCGGCGCGATGTCGGCGGCCGTGACGGCGCCGGGACCCTGCTTGCGCAGGTACATCACCACGGGCTCGTCGTGCTCGGAGGAGACGACGAGCTGCTTGATGTTGAGGATGAGCTCGGTGACGTCCTCCTTGACGCCCGGCACCGTGGTGAACTCGTGGAGCACACCGTCGATGCGGATGCTGGTGACAGCAGCGCCGGGGATGGACGACAGCAGGGTGCGGCGCACCGAGTTGCCGAGGGTGTAGCCGAATCCGGGCTCGAGCGGCTCCATGATGAAGCGCGAGCGGTACTCCGAGACCGGCTCCTCTGCGAGGGTCGGCCGCTGGGCGATCAGCACGTGATGTTCCTTCCGTGGCGCCCGCTATTTGACGCCGGTGGTGGGACGGGGCGAGGTGGTGCGGTCGCCGGTGACGACCCGGCAGGGTCGGCACCGACGTCCGACGTCACTTGGAGTAGAGCTCGACGATCAGCTGCTCCTGCACCTGCGTGTCGATGACGCCACGCTCGGGCAGGGAGTGGACCAGGACGCGCATCCGCGACGGGATGACCTCGAGCCACGCGGGGACGGGGCGCTCGCCGAGCTCGGCGTGAGCGACCACGAACGGCGTGAGCTCACGGCTCGCGGCGCGGACCTCGACGATGTCGTTGGCAGAGACGCGGAAGGACGGGATGTCGACCTTCGCGCCGTTCACGGTGATGTGACCGTGGCGGACGACCTGGCGGGCCATGTCGCGGCTCTTGGCGAAGCCCGCCCGGTAGACGACGTTGTCCAGGCGCGACTCGAGGATGCGCAGCAGGTTCTCACCGGTCTTGCCCTGCTTGCGCTGGGCCTCCTCGTAGTACCCACGGAACTGCTTCTCGAGCACGCCGTAGATGCGCGCGCACTTCTGCTTCTCGCGCATCTGGAGCAGGTACTCGGAGTCCTTGGTACGACCGCGACCGTGCTGGCCGGGCGGGTAGGGGCGGTTCTCCATCGGGCACTTCGGCGAATCGCACTTCGCACCCTTGAGGAACAGCTTGGTCTTCTCGCGGCGGCAGCGCTTGCAGTCCGCCCCGGTGTATCGGGCCATGGTGGGAAAGTCTCTCTCTCGGCGTCAGACGCGGCGGCGCTTGGGCGGACGGCAGCCGTTGTGCGGGCTCGGGGTCACGTCCTGGATGGTGCCGACCTCGAGGCCGGTCGCCTGAAGCGATCGGATCGCGGTCTCTCGGCCCGATCCCGGGCCCTTCACGAAGACGTCGACCTTCTTCATGCCGTGTTCCATGGCACGTCGCGCGGCCGCCTCGGCGGCGAGCTGGGCGGCGAAGGGCGTGCTCTTGCGCGAGCCCTTGAACCCGACCTGGCCGGAGGAGGCCCACGCGATCACCGCACCCGTGGGGTCGGTGATGGAGACGATCGTGTTGTTGAACGTGCTCTTGATGTGCGCGTGGCCATGGGCCACGTTCTTCTTCTCCTTGCGGCGCACCTTCTTGGCGCCGGCAGCCGTACGGCTCTTGGGAGGCATCGACTATCCGTTCTGCTGGAGGTCATCGGTCCTTCGGTCGCCGGATTCGGCAGGACCGTCGGACTACTACTTCTTGCCGACCTTCTTCTTGCCGGCCACGGTCTTCTTCGGGCCCTTGCGGGTGCGCGCGTTGGTCTGCGTGCGCTGTCCGCGGACCGGGAGGCCGCGGCGGTGCCGGAGGCCCTGGTAGCAGCCGATCTCGACCTTGCGTCGGATGTCTGCGGCGACCTCACGGCGGAGGTCACCTTCGGTCTTGTAGTTGGCGTCGAGCCATTCCCGCAGCTTGATGAGGTCCTCGTCGGAGAGGTCCTTGACGCGGAGGTCCGGGCTGATGCCGGTGGCCTCGAGCGTCTGCAGCGCACGGGTCTTGCCGATGCCGAAGATGTACGTGAGCGCAACCTCGAGCCGCTTGTCGCGGGGGAGGTCGACGCCGACGAGACGTGCCATCGGGCGATCTCTTCTCTGTCGTCCGGAGGTTTCGGGAGCGGCACCGGTCCCACCGCCCTCGGTGGGTCCCCGGCCTCCGGGCCGGGGGTGGCGTCCCGCGCGCGGCACGTGTGCTGCGCGGGGGTCGGGTGTCGCTTCTGGTCGTCAGCCGGCTCTGTGCCGGTGACGTCGATCGGCGGGTCGTGCGCGGATCCGGGAGATCAGCCCTGACGCTGCTTGTGGCGCGGGTTCTCGCAGATCACCATGACCCGCCCGTGACGGCGGATCACCTTGCACTTGTCGCAGATCTTCTTGACGCTCGGATTGACCTTCATCGTTCTCTCCACGGGTGCTCGTGCCAGGCGCGCGCGCCCGTGCGTCTAGGTGATGGACATCGGTGGTCGGCCCGATCCTCCGGCGCATGCCGGTGGTCGCGGGCGACCGTCACTTGTAGCGGTAGACGATCCGGCCGCGGGTCAGGTCGTAGGGCGAGAGCTCCACGACGACCCGGTCGTCGGGAAGGATCCGGATGTAGTGCATCCGCATCTTCCCGCTGATGTGCGCAAGCACCTTGTGCCCGTTGTCGAGCTCGACCCGGAACATGGCATTCGGGAGCGACTCGGTGATCGTGCCTTCGAGCTCGATGGCACCGTCCTTCTTGGGCATGTCCTCGCACTTCATCCGTATCGACTGGGTATCTTCAGGTCATCGGACCGCGTCCGGGCACCGCCCCGACCTCATGACGAGGCGCGGGACTTCGTGGCGTGCCAGGGCACGGCTCAGTGAGCCGAGTCGCGAGTCTACGCCAGAACCTCCCGAGAGCGGTAATCCGCACCAGCCGGCCCCGGCACCCACCGGGCCGGCGTCCGTGACGCCCCCGAGGGACCACATCGCCGCAGGTCAGAGCCCGTGACGCGGGCCACAGACAGGCCTGGCACGAGAGGCTGCGCGGCGCTCGAGAAGCGGTCCCGCGGTCCGGGCGTCAGGCGCGGGACGCGGCGGGGCTTGCCACCCCGAGGGCGGCGAAGCGGGCAGCTCCCCCGTCGAGCGCCGTCAGCACCCACGGGCCCTCGGCGGTGAGCGCCACCGTGTGCTCCCAGTGGCAGGCCCGCCGGCCGTCGACGGTGACGATCGTCCAGTCGTCGGCCAGGGTGCGCACGTAGCGCTGACCGGCGCAGACCATCGGCTCGACGGCGAGGGCCATGCCCTCGATCAGCCCCAGGCCCTTGCCGGCCACCTCGTAGTTGAGGACGTTGGGATCCATGTGCATCGACGTGCCGATGCCGTGTCCGACGTACTCCTCGACGATGCCGTACGCCGTGCCGCCGGGCGCCGCGCGCACGGTCGACTCGACGGCACGACCGATGTCGTTGAGGTGTCCGCCGACGAGGGCGGCGGCCAGCCCCGCCCACAGCGACTCCTCCGTGACGCGGGAGAGCTCGACGAACTCTGCGGCGACCTCGCCGACGCCGACCGTGATGGCCGCGTCCCCGTGCCAGCCACGCACGATCGCGCCGCAGTCGATCGAGATCTGGTCACCGTCGGCGAGCACCCGGCTGCCCGGGATGGCGTGCACGACCTCGTCGTTGACCGACGTGCAGATGCTGGCCGGGTAGCCGTGGTAGCCGAAGAACGACGGGACGGCGCCCTGGCTGCGGATGGCCTCCTCGGCGATCGCGTCGAGCTCGGCGGTGGTGACGCCCGGGGCGACGGACTCGCGCAGCAGCTCGAGGGTCCGCGCCACCACGAGCCCGGCCTCGCGCATCACGAGGATCTGGTCGGGCGTCTTGATCTCGACGCGGTCCTTGCGGCGGAACACGACTACGGACTCAGGCTTCGAGCGCGGAGAGCACGCGAGCCGTGACGTCGTCGACGTCGCCCATGCCGTCGACCTGGACGAGCAGCCCGCGCTCGGCGTAGATCCGGACCAGCGGTGCGGTCTGCTCTGCGTAGAGGTCCTGGCGGTGCCGGATGACCTCTTCCGTGTCGTCGCTGCGACCCTGCTCCTGCGCGCGGCGCACGAGGCGACCGACCACCTCGTCGATGTCGACCGTGAGCTCGACCACGCGGTCGAGCTTGGAACCGAGGGCCTCGAGGATCGAGTCGAGCTCCTCGACCTGCGACACCGTGCGCGGGAACCCGTCGAGCAGGAATCCGGTGACGGCGTCGGGCTGACCGAGCCGGTCGTGCACCATCGCGTTGGTCACCGAGTCGGGGACGAAGTCGCCGCCGTCCATGTACTTCTTGGCCTCGATGCCGAGCGGTGTGCCGCTGGCGACGTTGGCGCGGAAGATGTCACCGGTCGACACGTGGGGCACGCCGAGGCGCTCGGACACGACGATCGCCTGGGTGCCCTTGCCCGCACCGGGCGGTCCCATGAGGAGGATGCGCATCAGCGGAGGAATCCCTCGTAGTTGCGCTGCTGCAGCTGCGACTCGATCTGCTTCACCGTGTCGAGGCCGACGCCGACCATGATGAGCAGGCTGGTGCCGCCGAAGATGAAGCGCTGGCCCACCCCGAGGAACGCGAACGCCACGAACGGGATGATCGCGATGATCGCGAGGTAGATGGCGCCCGGCAGGGTGATCCGGGTGAGGACGTAGTCGAGGTACTCCGCGGTCGGCTTGCCCGCACGGATGCCGGGGACGAAGCCGCCGTACTGCTTCATGTTGTCGGCGACCTCGGTGGGGTTGAACGTGATCGCGACGTAGAAGTAGGTGAAGAACACGATGAGCAGGAAGTAGGCGATGAGGTAGAGCGGCTCGTCGCCACGGGTGAAGTTGCGCGAGATCCACTGCGCGACCCCGCCCTGGTTGCCCGACAACGTGATGATGAGCTGGGGGATGTAGAGCAGGGACGACGCGAAGATGACCGGGATGACGCCGGCCATGTTGACCTTCAGCGGGATGTAGGTGGAGGTGCCGCCGTACATCCGGCGACCCACCATCCGC
Source organism: uncultured Actinomycetota bacterium (assembly GCA_963782665.1). GTDB lineage: Bacteria > Actinomycetota > Actinomycetes > S36-B12 > CAIYMF01 > Longivirga. The sequence goes on from CAWAKP010000004.1 coordinate 316,738, forward strand.
TTGGCGTACTGCACGGGGATGCGCCGTTGGGCCTGCTCGACGTAGACGACGCCCGCGATGATGAAGATGCCCACGAGCAGCACCAGCAGCAGGGTGAACGCACCGTTGATCGTGTAGATCTGCCAGAGCTGGCCGGGGAACGTCGCGATGATCGAGGTGAAGATCAGCAGCGACATGCCGTTGCCGACGCCCTTGTCGGTGATGTTCTCACCGAGCCACATGATGACGCCGGTGCCGGCGGTCATCGTGAGGATCATGGTGAGCGTCAGCATGAGCGACGTGTTGTGCAGCAGCGTCTGGTCGCAGCCCTGGAAGAGCCGCCCCGGCACACGCGCGAGGGCGATGATGCCGGTCGACTGCAGCACCGCGAGCGCGATCGTCAGGTAGCGGGTGTACTGCGTGAGCGTCGTCTGGCCGGCCTGGCCCTCCTGGCGGAGGCTCTCGAGCCGAGGGATCACCACCGTCAGCAGCTGGATGATGATGCTGGCCGTGATGTAGGGCATGATCCCGAGCGCGAACACCGACAGCTGCAGCAGCGCGCCACCGCTGAACAGGTTGATGAGGCCGTAGATCGAGTTGTCCTGGACCAGCGCGATGCAGTTCTGGATCGCCTTGTAGTCGACACCCGGTGTGGGGACGACGGACCCGAGGCGGAACAGCGCGATGATGCCCAGGGTGAACAAGAGCTTCTTGCGCAGGTCCGGCGTACGGAACGCCGACGCGAACGCGGAAAGCACGGCTCCTCCTGGTGGGCGCCCCGTGCGCCCGGTGGTGCTGGGACCCCCCGATGGACATCGGGGCGTGAAGATCCACGCGTCCGGGTGCCCCGGACGGACGTGCCGAGCCTAACAGCCGGACGCCGAAGGGCGTCCCTGGGCGCCCGCGTGGAGCAGACGCCTCGGAACGCCCTTCGAGCGTGACCGGTGGGTCGAGGTCAGGCGAGCTCGGTCGCCGAGCCGCCGGCCGCCACGATCTTGTTCTTGGCGGTCTCGGAGAACGCGTGCACGCTCACCTGCACCGCGACGCCGATGTCGCCGTTGCCGAGCACCTTGACCGGCAGGTTGCGGCGGACCGCACCCGCCGCGACGAGATCGTCGACCCCGACGGGACCGCCGTCGGGGAACAGCGCGCCGAGCTGGGCCAGGTTGACGACCTGGAACTCGACCTTGTTGGGGTTCTTGAAGCCCTTGAGCTTGGGCAGGCGCATGTGCAGCGGCATCTGGCCGCCCTCGAAGGACGCCGGCACCTGGTAGCGCGCCTTGGTGCCCTTCGTACCGCGACCGGCCGTCTTGCCCTTGGACGCCTCACCACGACCCACGCGGGTCTTGGCGGTCTTGGAGCCCGGAGCCGGGCGCAGGTGATGAACCTTGAGAGTCATGTCAGTCGACCTCCTCGACCTTGACGAGGTGGATGACCGTGTTGACCATCCCGCGGATCTCGGGACGGTCCTCCTTCACCACGACGTCACCGATGCGCTTGAGACCCAGCGAACGCAGGGTGTCGCGCTGATTCTGCTTGCCGCCGATCTCCGAACGGAGCTGGGTGACCTTGAGCCGACCCATCACGCACCCGCCAGACCAGCGGCTCGGGCGCGCAGCAGCGCGGCCGGAGCCACGTCCTCGAGCGGGAGACCACGGCGAGCCGCGACCTCCTCGGGACGCTCGAGACCCTTGAGGGCCGCGACCGTCGCGTGGACGACGTTGATGGCGTTGTCCGAGCCGAGGGACTTGCTGAGCACGTCGTGGATCCCGGCGCACTCGAGCACGGCGCGCACCGGACCACCGGCGATGACACCGGTACCGGGAGCGGCCGGACGCAGCAGGACCACGCCCGCTGCCGCCTCGCCCGTGATGGGGTGGGGGATGGTGCCCTGGATCCGGGGGACCTTGAAGAAGTTCTTCTTGGCCTCCTCGACGCCCTTGGCGATCGCGGCCGGGACCTCCTTGGCCTTGCCGTACCCCACACCGACCGTGCCGTCGCCGTCGCCGACGACCACCAGGGCGGTGAAGCTGAAACGCCGACCACCCTTGACGACCTTGGCCACGCGGTTGATCGCGACGACGCGCTCGACGAATGCGGACTTCTCCGCCGCGGGACCCTTACCGTCGCGACGGTCGCGTCCACGCTCGTTGCCGCCGGCACCGCCTCCGCGGCGCTGGGCTGCAGCCATGACTAACCTCTTCCTTCGAATTCGTCGTGCGCGTCAGAACGCGAGGCCGCCCTCGCGGGCGCCGTCGGCGAGGGCCGCGACGCGGCCGTGGTACTTGTTGCCGCCCCGGTCGAACACGACCGAGTCGACACCAGCGGACTTGGCTCGCTCAGCGACGAGCTCACCGACCTTCTTGGCCTTCGCGCTCTTGTCGCCGTCGAAGGAACGGAGCTCGGGCTCCATCGTCGAGGCGGAGGCGAGGGTGGTGCCGAGGGTGTCGTCGACGACCTGCACGAAGACGTGGCGGGTCGAACGCGAGACGACCAGGCGAGGACGGGACGCGGTGCCCGTGACCTTCTTGCGGACCCGGGTGTGGCGGCGCTTGCGCGCGACCGACTTCTTGTTCCCCGAGCCGAGCTTGGCGACGATGGACATGGCTTACTTGCCCGCCTTTCCGGCCTTGCGGCGGATGACCTCGCCGGCGTAGCGCACACCCTTGCCCTTGTACGGGTCGGGCTTGCGCAGCTTGCGCAGCTTGGCGGCGGTCTCGCCGACCTGCTGCTTGTCGATCCCGGCGACCGAGAACTTGGTGGGGCTCTCGACCGCGAAGGTGATGCCCTCGGGAGCCTCGACCATCACGGGGTGGCTGAAGCCGAGCGAGAACTCCAGGCCGTTGCCCTTGGACACGACGCGGTAACCGGTGCCGGAGATCTCCAGCGCCTTGCTGTAGCCGTCGGTCACGCCGATGACCATGTTGGAGACGAGGGTGCGGGTCAGCCCGTGCAGCGAGCGCGACATGCGCTCGTCGTTGGGGCGCGCGACCTCGATCGTGCCGTCCTCGGCCTTCGCGACCGTGATGGGTGCGGCGACGTCGTGGCTCAGCGTTCCCTTGGGCCCCTTGACCGTGACGGTGCTGCCGTCGATGTCGACGGTGACGCCCGAGGGGACGGAGATGGGCAAACGTCCGATGCGCGACATGTCTTCTCCCTCCCTTACCAGACGTAGGCGAGGACTTCCCCACCCACGCCCTTCTTGGACGCCTGCTTGTCGGTCAGGAGACCGGACGACGTCGAGATGATGGCGACGCCGAGGCCGCCGAGGACGCGCGGGAGCGACGTGCTCTTCGCGTAGACGCGCAGGCCGGGCTTGGACACGCGGCGTACGCCGGCGATCGAGCGCTCACGGCTGGGGCCGAACTTGAGGTTGAGCGTGAGGTTCTTGCCCACCTCGGCCTCGGCCACGTTCCAGTCGGCGATGTAGCCCTCCTGCTTGAGGATCTCGGCGATGCCCGCCTTGATCTTCGAGTGGGGCATCACCACGGAGTCGTGGTACGCCGTGTTGGCGTTGCGCAGACGCGTGAGCATGTCTGCGATCGGGTCAGTCATCGTCATGGCCGATTGGCCTCTCTCACCGTGGTATCCGGCACGTACCTCGTGCTGGACCTTCGGCGTCGTCGGGTCTTACCAGGAGCTCTTGGTGATGCCGGGCAGCTCGCCGGCGTGTGCCATCTCGCGGAAGCAGACTCGGCACAGGCCGAACTTGCGGTAGACCGAGTGCGGACGGCCGCACCGGTTGCAGCGGGTGTAGCCGCGGACGGCGAACTTCGGCTTGCGGTTCGCCTTGTTGATGAGCGCGGTCTTGGCCACGGTCAGATCTCCTTGAACGGGAAGCCGAGGTGGCGCAGCAGCGCCCGGCCCTCGTCGTCGTTGGCGGCGGTGGTGACCACCGTGATGTCCATGCCGCGGACCCGGTCGATCGAGTCCTGGTCGATCTCGTGGAACATCGACTGCTCGTTGAGGCCGAACGTGTAGTTGCCGCGGCCGTCGAACTGCACCGGGGAGAGTCCGCGGAAGTCACGGATGCGCGGGAGCGCGACCGACAGCAGCCGGTCGAGGAACTCCCACATCCGGTCGCCGCGCAGCGTCACGTGGGCGCCGATCGGCATCCCCTCGCGCAGCTTGAACTGAGCGATCGACTTGCGGGCCTTGGTCACCTGCGGCTTCTGCCCGGTGATCGACGCGAGGTCCTTGATGGCGCCCTCGATCAGCTTGGAGTCGCGAGCCGCCTCGCCGACGCCCATGTTGACCACGATCTTGGTCAGGCGGGGCACCTGCATGACGTTGGCGAAGCCGAACTCGTCGCGCAGGCCGGGGACGATCTCGTCGCGGTAGCGCGTCTTGAGGCGCGGCTGCACCTTGTCCGGGGCAGTGGTGGTCATCAGATGTCCTTACCGGTGCGCTTGGAGATGCGCACGGAGCGCGACGACTCGTAGGACGTGCCGTCGGGGCGGTTCTTGGTCACCGTCTCGCGACGGAAGCCGACGCGGGTGGGACGGTTGTCGGCGGGGTCGACCAGCATCACGTTCGAGACGTGGATGGAGGCCTCCTGGGTCACGATGCCACCGGTCTTCGCACCGCGGGTCGACGTGCCGACCTTCGTGTGCTTCTTGATCCGGTTGACGCCCTCGACGATCACGCGGTCCTTCTCGATGAGGACGGCGATGACCTTGCCCTGCACACCCTTGTCCTTGCCCGTGATGACCTGGACGAGGTCACCCTTCTTGATCGCGATGCCAGCCATGTCAGAGCACCTCCGGCGCCAGCGAGATGATCTTCATGAAGCGCTTCTCGCGCAGCTCACGGCCCACCGGGCCGAAGATGCGCGTGCCACGCGGCTCTCCGTCGGCCTTGAGGATGACGGCGGCGTTCTCGTCGAAGCGGATGTAGCTGCCGTCGGCGCGGCGGCGCTCCTTCTTGGTGCGCACGACGACCGCCTTGACGACGTCACCCTTCTTGACGTTGCCACCGGGGATGGCGTCCTTCACGGTGGCGACGATGATGTCCCCGATGCCCGCGTAGCGTCGACCGGAGCCGCCGAGGACGCGGATGCAGAGGATCTCCTTGGCACCCGTGTTGTCGGCGACGCGAAGTCGCGACTCCTGCTGGATCACGTGTCTGTCTCCTGATGTCGCGCCGGTTCTCGGCGTTCCGAGCCTGGCGGAACTGATGGGTGGTGCGGTACGGCGACGGTGCGCCGGACCTGGTGAGTCTAGGCGGCTGCCGGGTGGCAGCCAAAACTCGTGATCATGGACGGTCGGGCCTGGCCCGGTCGTCCACGGGTCACTTGGCCTTCTCGAGGATCTCCACGACCCGCCAGCGCTTGGTCGCCGACAGCGGACGGGTCTCCATGAGGAGGACCTTGTCGCCGATGCCGGCCGCGTTGGCCTCGTCGTGGGCGTGCAGCTTGCTCGTGCGTCGCACGACCTTGCCGTACAGGGGGTGCTTGAAGCGGTCCTCGACAGCGACGACGACGGTCTTGTCCATCTTGTCGCTGACGACGTACCCCTCACGGGTCTTGCGGAATCCGCGGGACTCGGTGGTCATCGCCTTCTCATTCGTGTCGCTCATGCCGCACCCACAGGGGTGATGCCGAGCTCGCGCTCGCGCATGATCGTGTAGAGGCGCGCGATGTCCGTGCGGACGGCGCGCAGTCGGCCGTGGCTCTCGAGCTGGCCGGTGGCAGCCTGGAAGCGCAGGTTGAAGAGCTCAGCCTTGGCCTCGCGCAGCTTCTCGACGAGCTCGTCGTCGGTCAGGTTGCGCAGCTCGGAGGGCTTGGTTCCCGTCGCCATTACTTGTCACCTACCTCGCGCCGAACGATCCGGCACTTCATCGGGAGCTTGTGCGCGGCGCGGGTGAGCGCCTCGCGGGCCACGGTCTCGTTGGGGTAGGCAAGCTCGAACATCACCCGTCCGGGCTTGACGTTCGCGACCCACCACTCCGGGGATCCCTTGCCGGAACCCATGCGGGTCTCGGCGGGCTTCTTGGTGATCGGACGGTCCGGGTAGATCGTGATCCAGACCTTGCCGCCACGCTTGATGTGGCGGGTCATCGCGATACGGGCCGCCTCGATCTGGCGGTTCGTGACGTAGGCGGGCTCGAGCGCCTGCAGGCCCCACTCGCCCCAGGTCACCTCGGTGCCGCCCTTGGCGGCTCCGTGGCGGTTGGGGTGGTGCTGCTTGCGGTGCTTGACCCGGCGAGGAATCAGCATCGCGTCAGGCCTCCGATCCGGTGGTCTCGGCCGCGACGGCTCCGACGGTCTCGACGACGGGTGCCTCGACCACGGGGGTCTCCGCGACCGCGCTGTCGGCGGGACGACGACCGGCCGGGCGCGCGGGACGGTCACGGCGCGGGGCGCCGAGGCGCTCTGCGGCAGCGACCGCCTCGCGCTCGGTGCGCGACTGGCTGACCTCACCCTTGTAGATCCACACCTTGACGCCGATGCGACCGAACGTGGTGCGAGCCTCGTAGAAGCCGTAGTCGATGTTCGCGCGCAGCGTGTGCAGCGGCACACGACCTTCGCGGTAGAACTCGGTGCGGCTCATCTCGGCGCCGCCGAGGCGACCCGACACCTGGATCCGGATGCCCTTGGCACCGGCCTTGAGCGCGGACTGCATCGACTTGCGCATGGCGCGCCGGAACGACACGCGGCTCGAGAGCTGCTCGGCCACGCCCTGGGCGACGAGCTGGGCGTCGACCTCGGGGTTCTTGACCTCGAGGATGTTGAGCTGCACCTGCTTGCCGGTGAGCTTCTCGAGGTCGCCACGGATGCGGTCGGCCTCGGCGCCGCGGCGACCGATGACGATGCCGGGACGCGCAGTGTGGATGTCGACGCGGACACGCTCACGCGTGCGCTCGATCTCCACCTTGCTGATGCCGGCACGCTCCATGCCCTTGCTCATGAGGCGGCGGATCTTGACGTCCTCATCGACGTAGTCGCGGTAACGCTGACCCTCCTTGGAGGAGTCGGCGAACCAGCGCGACTTGTAGTCGGTGGTGATGCCCAGACGGAAGCCGTACGGGTTGATCTTCTGGCCCACGGCCGGGTCACCCCTTCTTCCGCGTCGAGTCGGCGGTGACCGACTCGACGACGACGGTGATGTGACTGGTGCGCTTGCGGATGCGGTACGCGCGACCCTGCGCACGAGGACGGAACCGCTTCAGGGTCGGACCCTCGTCCACGTAGGCCTCACGGACCCACAGGGAGTCGGGGTCGAGCTTGAAGTTGTTCGTCGCGTTGGCGATGGCGCTGTCAAGCACCTTGCCCACGGGCTCGCTGGCCGCCTGCGGCGCGAAGTGCAGGATCGCCTGCGCCTCGGCTGCCGGCAGGCCGCGGATCAGGTCGATGACCCGGCGTGCCTTCATGGGCGTGACGCGCACGTAGCGCGCCTGGGCCCTGGCTTCCATCGCTGTCCCCTTGCTGGTCGTCGTACTCATGGTCTGTTCCTGGTCGCGAGCGGCGCGCTGAGCGCTGCTGCTGTGATGCGTCGGACGCACCCGGACGCTGACGCGTCCGAGCTGCTTACCTGCGCTTTGCCTTGCGGTCGTCCTTGATGTGGCCACGGAAGGTGCGCGTCGGCGCGAACTCGCCGAGCTTGTGGCCGATCATGTTCTCGGTCACGAAGACCGGGATGTGCTTGCGACCGTCGTGCACGGCGATGGTGTGACCGAGCATGTCCGGCACGATCATCGATCGGCGCGACCAGGTCTTGATCACGTTGCGGGTGCCCTTGGTGTTCTGGTCGTCCACCTTCTTGGCGAGGTGGCCGTCCACGAACGGGCCCTTCTTGAGGCTGCGCGGCATGACGATCCTTAGCGCTTCTTGCCGGTCTTACGGCGGCGGACGATGAACTTGTCGCTGGCTTTGTTGGCCTTGCGGGTACGGCCCTCGGGCTTGCCGTTGGGGTTGACCGGGTGACGTCCACCGGACGTCTTGCCCTCGCCACCACCGTGCGGGTGGTCGACCGGGTTCATGGCGACACCGCGGACGGTCGGGCGCTTGCCCTTCCAGCGCATGCGCCCGGCCTTGCCCCAGTTGATGTTGCTCTGCTCGGCGTTGCCCACCTCGCCGACGGTGGCGCGGCAGCGCACGTCGACGTTGCGGATCTCGCCGGACGGCAGCCGCAGCTGGGCGTACGGGCCGTCCTTGGCCACGAGCTGGATGCTCGTGCCGGCCGAACGCGCGATCTTCGCGCCGCCACCAGGACGGAGCTCGACGGCGTGGACGACCGTACCGACGGGGATGTTGCGCAGCGGCAGGTTGTTGCCCGGCTTGATGTCGGCCGAGGGTCCGGTCTCGACGGTGTCACCCTGCGACAGCTTGTTGGGCGCCACGATGTAGCGCTTCTCGCCGTCCGCGTAGTGCAGCAGAGCGATGCGGGCGGTGCGGTTGGGGTCGTACTCGATGTGAGCGACCTTGGCCGGCACGCCGTCCTTGTCGGCGCGGCGGAAGTCGATGACGCGGTAGGCGCGCTTGTGGCCGCCGCCCTGGTGCCGCGTCGTGATGCGACCGGAGTTGTTGCGGCCGCCCTTCTTGGAAAGCGGGCGAACGAGCGACTTCTCCGGCTCCGACCGCGTGATCTCGACGAAGTCGGCCACGCTCGAGCCACGGCGGCCCGGAGTGGTCGGCTTGTACTTGCGGATACCCATCGGGTTTCTCTTCCTCGTCGGTTACGTCGGGTGGCCGGTCAGGAGACCGGACCGCCGAAGATGTCGATGCGGTCGCCCTCGGCAAGGCTGACGATGGCGCGCTTGGAGTCGGCACGCTTGCCGAATCCGAACCGCGTCCGCGTCCGCTTGCCCTGGCGGTTGAGCGTGTTCACGCTGGTCACGCGTACACCGAAGACCTCTTCGACCGCGATCTTGATCTGGGTCTTGTTGGCGTCGGGCGAGACGACGAACGTGTACTTGTTCTCGTCGAGGAGCGCGTAGCTCTTCTCCGAGATCACGGGCGCGAGAAGGATGTCGCGCGGGTCGCTGATCCTCACGGCGCAACCTCCTCGTTGGTGGTGGATGCGGCCTCGGTCTCGGTCGCGACAGCCTTGGCACCCTTGCCGGTCGTGGGACCGGCGACGAACGCGTCGAACGCGCCCTGGGTGAAGATGACGTCGTCGCTCACGAGCACGTCGTAGGTGTTGAGCTGGTCCGGCACGAGCAGGTGCACGCTCGGCACGTTGCGCAGCGACAGCCACGTGACCTCGTCCTCGCGCTCGACGATGACGAGCTTGTGACGACGCTCGCTCACTGCGGCGAGGGCCTGGACGGCCGCCTTGGTCGACGGCGTGTCGCCCGCGACGAGACCCGTGACGATGTGGAGCCTGCCGTTGCGCGCGCGGTCGGAGAGCGCACCACGCAGGGCCGCGGCCTTCATCTTCTTGGGCGTCCGCTGGGCATAGTCACGGGGCGTCGGGCCGTGGACCACGCCACCGCCGGCGAACTGGGGAGCGCGGGTCGAGCCCTGACGGGCGCGACCGGTGCCCTTCTGCTTGTAGGGCTTGCGGCCACCACCGCGGACCTCGCCACGCGACTTGGTGTCGTGGGTGCCCTGACGCGCCGCGGCGAGCTGGGCGACGACGACCTGGTGGATGAGCGGCACGTTGACCTGGACGCCGAAGATCTCGGCGGGCAGGTCGACGGAGCCGGCTTTCTTCCCCGACGGGTCGACGACGGTCACCGAGGTGACCTCGGCGGTCTCGAGCTTGGTGCTCATGGCGTCAGGCCCCCTTTGCCGGAGTCTTGACGAGGACCAGGCCACCCTTGGGGCCGGGCACGGCGCCCTTGATGAGGATGAGGCCGTTCTCCGCGTCGATGGCGTGGATGGTGAGGTTCTGCGTGCTCTGGCGCGCGACACCCATGCGACCCGCCATGCGCATGCCCTTGAAGACACGGCCCGGGGTCGCGCAGCCGCCGATGGAGCCCGGCTTGCGGTGGTTGCGGTGCGCACCGTGGGAGGAGCTCACGCCGGCGAAGCCGTGACGCTTCATGACACCGGCGTAGCCCTTGCCCTTGGTGGTGCCGACGACGTCGACGACCTGCCCGGCCTCGAACGTGTCGACGCCGAGCTCCTGGCCCAGGGTGTACTCCGACGCGTCGTCGGTGCGCAGCTCGACCAGGTGCCGGCGCGGCGTGACGCCCGCCTTGGCGAAGTGGCCCGAGGCGGGCTGGTTCACCTTGCGCGGGTCGATCGCACCGAACGCGATCTGGACGGAGCTGTACCCGTCCTGCTCTGGGGTCTTGACCTGGGTGACGACGCACGGGCCGGCCTTGACCACGGTCACGGGGACGACGCGGTTGTTCTCGTCCCAGACCTGGGTCATGCCGAGCTTCTCGCCCAGCAACCCCTTCATGTGCTTGCTCATGGTGGCTGCGTTCCTCAGAGCTTGATCTCGATGTCGACACCAGCCGGGAGGTCGAGTCGCATGAGCGAGTCGACGGTCTTCGGCGTGGGGTCGAGGATGTCGATGAGGCGCTTGTGGGTGCGCATCTCGAAGTGCTCGCGGCTGTCCTTGTACTTGTGCGGCGAGCGGATGACGCAGTAGACGTTCTTCTCCGTCGGCAGCGGCACCGGGCCCGCGACCTGCGCACCAGTGCGAGTCACCGTCTCGACGATCTTGCGCGCCGAGGAGTCGATGATCTCGTGGTCGTAGGCCTTGAGCCGGATGCGGATCTTCTGTCCCGCCATGGTGGCTTCGGTGTCCTTCTCGTTCGTGTGCCGCTGAGAGGCGCCGGGTGGCGCCCCGTGGGTCCGCGGTCAGGCCGGCGTTACGGCCCGACCGCGGCTCCAGGAGTGACTACTTGTGGATCTTGACGACGCGACCCGCGCCGACCGTGCGACCGCCCTCGCGGATCGCGAAGCGGAGGCCTTCCTCCATCGCGATCGGCTGGATGAGGTCGACCTTCATCTCGGTGTTGTCGCCGGGCATGACCATCTCGGTGCCCTCGGGCAGCGTGACGACGCCGGTGACGTCGGTCGTCCGGAAGTAGAACTGCGGACGGTAGTTGTTGAAGAACGGCGTGTGGCGGCCACCCTCGTCCTTGCTGAGGATGTACACGTTGGCGTCGAACTCGGTGTGCGGGGTGACCGAGCCCGGCTTGCACAGGACCTGGCCACGCTCGACGTCGTCGCGCTTGGTGCCACGAAGGAGCAGGCCCACGTTCTCGCCGGCCTGGCCCTCGTCGAGCAGCTTGCGGAACATCTCGACGCCGGTGACGGTGGTCTTCGAGGTGGTCGGGCGGATGCCGACGATCTCGATCTCCTCGTTCACCTTGATGATGCCGCGCTCGATGCGACCGGTCACGACCGTGCCGCGCCCGGTGATCGTGAAGACGTCCTCGACGGGCATGAGGAACGGCTTCACGGTGTCGCGCTCGGGTGTCGGGATGTACTCGTCGACCGCCTTCATGAGCTCGAGGATCGACTCGCCCCACTTCGCGTCGCCGTTGAGCGCCGGGAAGGCCGCCACGCGGACGACGGGGATGTTGTCGCCGTCGAACTCGTAGGAGGACAGGAGCTCGCGGACCTCGAGCTCGACGAGCTCGAGGATCTCCTCGTCGTCGACCATGTCGCACTTGTTGAGCGCGACGACGAGCGACGGGACGCCGACCTGGCGGGCCAGGAGGACGTGCTCCTTGGTCTGCGGCATCGGACCGTCGGTGGCGGCGACCACGAGGATCGCACCGTCCATCTGGGCCGCGCCGGTGATCATGTTCTTGATGTAGTCGGCGTGACCGGGACAGTCGACGTGGGCGTAGTGGCGCGCCTCGGTCTGGTACTCGACGTGCGCGATCGAGATCGTGATACCGCGCTGACGCTCCTCGGGAGCCTTGTCGATCTGGTCGAACGGCGTGAACGGGTTCACGTCCGGAAAGGCGTCGTGCAGCACCTTGGTGATCGCCGCTGTCAGCGTCGTCTTTCCGTGGTCGATGTGACCGATGGTGCCGATGTTGACGTGCGGCTTAGTCCGCTCGAACTTCGCCTTCGCCACGGTGTCCTCCTGTGGACTGCGGATGCTTACGCCGTACGACGTAGGTCCTGATGAATCGGTTGGGGTCGTGCTGGGTCGTACTGACGTGCTTCGGGCTCTCTCACGCTCTGGCGATCGATCACCCCGGGTGCGCAGAGCCGGGCTACTCGCCCCGCGCCTTCGCGATGATCTCGGTCGCCACGTTCGTCGGAACCTGGGCGTACGAGTCGAACTGCATGGAGTAGCTCGCCCGGCCCTGGGTCTTGCTCCGGAGGTCTCCGACGTAGCCGAACATCTCCGACAGGGGCACGAGAGCGCGGACGACGCGGGCGCCGGAACGCTCCTCCATGGCCTGGATGTGGCCACGGCGGGAGTTGAGGTCGCCGATCACGTCACCCATGAAGTCCTCGGGGGTGGTGACCTCGACGGACATCATCGGCTCGAGCAGCACGGGGCCGGCCTTGCGGGCGGCCTCCTTGAAGGCCATCGAGCCGGCGATCTTGAACGCGAGCTCGGAGGAGTCGACGTCGTGGTAGGCGCCGTCCTTCAGCGTCACCTTGATGTCGACCATGGGGTAGCCGGCGAGCACGCCGTTCTCCATGGCCTCCTGGCAGCCGGCGTCGACCGACGGGATGTACTCGCGCGGGATGCGCCCACCGGAGACGGCGTTGACGAACTCGTAGCCGCCCTCGCCCTCGGTGGCACCCGACGACGGCTCGATGCCGATCTGGACCTTGGCGAACTGGCCCGATCCACCGGTCTGCTTCTTGTGCGTGTAGTCGACGCGCTCGACGACCTTGGTGATCGTCTCGCGGTAGGCCACCTGCGGCTTGCCGACGTTGGCCTCGACCTTGAACTCGCGGCGCATGCGGTCGACGAGCACCTCGAGGTGCAGCTCGCCCATGCCCGCGATGATGGTCTGGCCGGTCTCCTCGTCGGTGCGGACCTGGAAGGTCGGGTCCTCGTCGGAGAGACGCTGGATCGCGGTGCCCAGTCGCTCCTGGTCACCCTTGCTCTTGGGCTCGATCGCGACGTGGATGACCGGGGCCGGGAAGCTCATCGACTCGAGCACCACCGGGTTCTTGTCGTCGCACAGGGTCTCGCCGGTGGTGGTGTCCTTGAGGCCCATCACCGCGACGATGTCGCCCGCGCCCACGCGCGAGATCTCCTCGCGCTTGTTCGCGTGCATCCGGTAGATCTTGCCGATGCGCTCCTTGCGGCCCTTGACCGAGTTGAGCACCTGGGTGCCGGACTCGAGCACGCCGGAGTAGACCCGGACGTAGGTGAGCTTGCCCAGGTGCGGGTCGGTCATGATCTTGAACGCCAGGGCCGAGAACGGCTCGGACTCGGCCGGCTGGCGCGACACCAGCACGTCCTCGTCGCCGACCTTGTGGCCCTCGATCGCGTCGACGTCCAGCGGCGACGGGAGGTAGGCGACGACGGCGTCGAGCATGGGCTGGACGCCCTTGTTCTTGAACGCCGAGCCGGTGAGCACCGGGGTCAGCTTGCCGGCGATGGTCGCGCGACGGATCGCCGCGTGGAGCTCGTCGACCGTGGGCTCCTCGCCCTCGAGGTACTTCTCCATCATCGCGTCGTCGGCCTCGGCGATCGTCTCGAGGAGACGGTCGCGCCACTCGCGGGCGGCGTCGGCGTGGGACGCGGGGATGTCGAGGACGTCGTAGTCCTCGCCCTTCTGCGTGTCCTCCGGCCAGACGAGCGCCTTCATGTTCACCAGGTCGACGACGCCGCGGAAGTCCGCCTCGGCGCCGATCGGGATCTGCAGCACGAGGGGCGTCGCGCTCAGGCGCGTGACGATCATGTCGACGCACCGGTGGAACTCGGCACCGACGCGGTCGAGCTTGTTGACGAAGCAGATGCGGGGCACGTTGTAGCGGTCGGCCTGGCGCCACACGGTCTCGGACTGCGGCTCGACGCCGGCGACACCGTCGAACACGGCGACCGCGCCGTCGAGCACGCGCAGCGAGCGCTCGACCTCGACGGTGAAGTCGACGTGGCCGGGTGTGTCGATGATGTTGATCTGGACGTCGTCCCAGTGACAGGTCGTCGCGGCCGACGTGATCGTGATGCCGCGCTCCTGCTCCTGCTCCATCCAGTCCATCGTGGCGGCGCCGTCGTGGACCTCACCGATCTTGTAGTTGATCCCCGTGTAGAACAGGATCCGCTCGGTGGTCGTGGTCTTGCCCGCGTCGATGTGCGCCATGATCCCGATGTTGCGGACCTTGGCGAGGTCGATGGCGGTGGCGGTCGACACGGTTCTGACTCCGAATCCGATGGAAGGTGTGCGGTGGTGGGGCGCCCGCGGGGGCGGACGGACTACCAGCGGTAGTGGGCGAAGGCCTTGTTGGACTCGGCCATCTTGTGCATGTCCTCGCGGCGCTTGACGCTGGCGCCGAGACCGTTGCTGGCGTCGAGGATCTCGTTCATGAGGCGCTCGGTCATGGTCTTCTCGCGACGCTGGCGGGAGAAGGCGACGAGCCAGCGCAGCGACAGCGTGGTCGCGCGGTTCGGCTTGACCTCGATCGGCACCTGGTAGGTCGCACCACCGACGCGGCGGCTCTTGACCTCCAGCGTCGGCTTGATGTTGTCCATCGCCCGCTTGAGCGTGACGACGGGGTCGGTGCCGGTCTTCTCGCGGCAGCCCTCGAGCGCGCCGTAGACGATCTTCTCGGCCGTCGACTTCTTGCCGTCGAGGAGGACCTTGTTGATGAGCTGCGACACCAGCGGCGACCCGTAGACGGGATCGATGACGACCGGTCGCTTGGGAGCGGGACCCTTGCGAGGCATCAGCTCTTCTCCTTCTTCGCGCCGTAGCGGCTGCGAGCCTGCTTGCGGTTCTTGACGCCCTGCGTGTCGAGCGCGCCGCGGATGATCTTGTAGCGGACGCCGGGGAGGTCCTTCACACGGCCGCCGCGCACGAGCACGATCGAGTGCTCCTGCAGGTTGTGGCCGACGCCCGGGATGTAGGCCGTCACCTCGATGCCGCTGGTGAGACGGACGCGGGCGACCTTGCGCAGCGCGGAGTTCGGCTTCTTCGGCGTCGTCGTGTAGACGCGCGTGCACACGCCACGGCGCTGGGGGCTGCCCTTGAGCGCAGGCGTCTTGTTCTTCGAGACCTTGTCCTGCCGGCCCTTGCGGACCAGCTGCTGGATCGTGGGCACTCACGTCTCCGAGTTCGTCGCGTCGTTCACCATGTCTTCGACGTGCCCGGACTGTTCCGGTGCCCGACCCCCGCGCCCGGGCGTGTCGCAGCCTGCCCAGCCGGGCAGGGACGCGTTCCCCGATGTGGAGGTCGTTGCGCGTGCACTCTCACCCGCGGACGGGTCGTGCGCATGCGCTGGCACCCGGGACGCACCCAGGCACAGGGAGAGAGACTACCCAGCGCACACGGCCGGGGTCAAAACGGCGTCGACTCCCCGCCGTCGGCCCCTGTCGCTCCGGGGCGCACCGCCGTCCGACTATCGACCGGACGGAGGGTCGGTGCGGGAACTCTGGCAGCACACCGCCCCACCCACGGCCCCGACACGCCGGAATCCGACCTCCCGAGCCGACCGGGCGACGTCGCGACGCCGGCGTGTGCCCGCTCCAGAACACGGCCCTGTGACGAGAACCTCATCCGACCGCACCCATGCCGACGGGTCGCTCAGTCGGTGTCGCGTTCGGGCCCTCCGGGCCCGAACGCGAACGAACCTCGCTCGCTCGCATGACAGAAGGGAGGGACCCTGCGGGCCCCTCCCTTCTGTCATGTCTCACTCGCTCAGTTCGTATATCCGCCGAAGTCGTACTCCTCGAGCGGGATGGCCTGGCCGGAGCCGGTGCCGAACGAGCCGTAGTCGAGGTCGTCGTAGGCCGAGAGCGACGCGTACATCGCCGACTTGGCCTCCTCGGTCGGCTCGACCCGGATGTTGCGGTAGCGCGGGAGACCCGTGCCGGCCGGGATGAGCTTGCCGAGGATGACGTTCTCCTTGAGCCCGAGCAGCGGGTCGGACTTGGCGTGGATCGCCGCGTCCGTGAGCACCCGGGTGGTCTCCTGGAAGGACGCCGCCGAGAGCCACGACTCGGTCGCGAGCGAGGCCTTGGTGATGCCCATGAGCTCGGGACGAGCCGCCGCCGGAGCGCTGGAGTCGGACACGACCCGACGGTTCTCCGCCTCGAACAGGCCACGCTCGACCAGCTCGCCGGGGAGGAACTCGGTGTCGCCGCCCTCGATGATCGTCACGCGCTTGAGCATCTGACGGACGATGACCTCGATGTGCTTGTCGTGGATCGACACACCCTGCGAGCGGTAGACCTCCTGGACCTCGGCGACGAGGTGCAGCTGCACCGCGCGCTGGCCCAGGATGCGCAGCACCTGCTTGGGGTCGACCGCACCGTGGACGAGCTGCTGCCCGACCTCGACGTGGTCGCCCTCGCCCACGAGGAGCCGCGACCGCTTGGACACCGGGTAGGGCAGCTCCTCGCTGCCGTCGTCGGGGACGACGACGAGCTTGCGGGTCTTGTCGGTGTCCTCGATCTTGACCCGACCGGCGGCCTCGCTGATCGGAGCCACGCCCTTGGGGGTGCGTGCCTCGAACAGCTCGACCACGCGCGGCAGGCCGTGGGTGATGTCCTCACCCGCGACACCACCGGTGTGGAAGGTACGCATCGTCAGCTGAGTGCCGGGCTCGCCGATCGACTGCGCCGCGACGATGCCGATGGCCTCGCCGACGTCGACGAGCTTGCCGGTCGCCAGCGAGCGGCCGTAGCAGGTCGCGCAGGTGCCCACCTTGCTCTCGCAGGTGAGGACCGAGCGCGCCTTGACCTCCTCGACGCCGGCGGCGCACAGCTCGTCGATCACGAGCAGACCGAGCTCGTCGCCGGCACTGGCCAGCGTGCGGCCGCCGACGACGACGTCCTCGGACAGCACGCGCGACGCCGCGGTCGACTCGACCTCGTCGTGACGACGCACCGAGCCGTCGGCGAGCTTGACGCCGATCGTGGTGCCGAGACCTCGGTCGGTGCCGCAGTCGGTCTCGCGGATGATGACGTCCTGCGACACGTCGACGAGCCGGCGGGTGAGATAGCCCGAGTCCGCCGTGCGCAGCGCCGTGTCGGCCAGGCCCTTGCGGGCACCGTGCGTCGAGATGAAGTACTCGAGCACGGACAGGCCCTCGCGGAAGTTCGACTTGATCGGCCGCGGGATGATCTCGCCCTTGGGGTTGGCCACCAGGCCACGCATGCCGGCGATCTGACGCACCTGCATCCAGTTACCACGTGCGCCGGAGTTCACCATCATGAACACCGGGTTGTGGCGCGGGAAGTGCTCGCGCATCGCGTCGGCGACCTCGTCGGTCGCGCGGGTCCAGATCTCGATGAGCTCCTGACGACGCTCCGAGTCGGTGATGAGACCGCGCTCGAACTGCGTCTGGACCTTCTCGGCACGACCCTCGGCCTCGACCAGGATCTCGGCCTTCTTCGGCGGGGTGACGACGTCCTCGATCGAGATGGTGACGCCGGAACGGGTGGCCCAGCGGAAACCGGTCTCCTTGAGAGCGTCGAGCGTCGCGGCGACCTGCACCTTGGGGTAGCGCTCGGCGAGGTCGTTCACGATGCCGCCGAGGACCTTCTTGTCGACCTCGACGTTGACGAACGGGTAGTCGGTCGGCAGCGTCTCGTTGAAGAGGGCGCGGCCGAGGGTGGTGTCGAGCAGGAACGCGTTGCCCTGCTCCCAGCCCTCCGGCGCCTCCCAGCCCTGCGGCGGGACGACGCCGCCGGTGAAGCGCAGCTTGACCTGGCTCGACACCATGATCTCGCGCGCGTCGAAGGCCATCACGGCCTCGGACACGGACGAGAAGGCGCGACCCTCGCCGGCCATGCCGGTGCGGTCGGCGGTCAGGAAGTTGATGCCGAGCACCATGTCCTGCGACGGCGACGTGATGGGACGGCCGTGCGCCGGCGACAGGATGTTGTTGCTCGAGAGCATGAGGATGCGGGCCTCGGCCTGCGCCTCGGCCGACAGCGGCAGGTGGACGGCCATCTGGTCGCCGTCGAAGTCCGCGTTGAACGCGGCGCAGACGAGCGGGTGGATCTGGATGGCCTTGCCCTCGATGAGCTGCGGCTCGAACGCCTGGATGCCCAGCCGGTGCAGCGTGGGTGCGCGGTTGAGCAGCACCGGGTGCTCGGCGATGACCTCTTCGAGGACGTCCCACACCACGGCACGCGAACGCTCGACCATGCGCTTGGCGGACTTGATGTTCTGCGCGTGGTTGAGGTCGACGAGCCGCTTCATGACGAACGGCTTGAACAGCTCGAGCGCCATCTGCTTGGGCAGACCGCACTGGTGCAGCTTGAGCTGCGGGCCGACGACGATGACCGAACGGCCGGAGTAGTCGACGCGCTTGCCGAGCAGGTTCTGCCGGAAGCGACCCTGCTTGCCCTTGAGCATGTCGGAGAGCGACTTGAGCGGGCGGTTGCCCGGGCCCGTCACCGGACGACCGCGACGACCGTTGTCGAAGAGGGCGTCGACCGCCTCCTGGAGCATGCGCTTCTCGTTGTTGACGATGATCTCGGGCGCGCCGAGGTCGAGAAGACGCTTGAGGCGGTTGTTGCGGTTGATGACGCGGCGGTACAGGTCGTTGAGGTCCGAGGTCGCGAAGCGACCGCCGTCGAGCTGCACCATCGGGCGCAGGTCCGGCGGGATGACCGGGACGCAGTCGAGCACCATGCCCATGGGCGAGTTGCGCGTCTGCAGGAACGCGGTGACGACCTTGAGACGCTTGAGCGCACGGGTCTTGCGCTGGCCCTTGCCGGTGCGCACGATCTCGCGCAGCTTCTCCGCCTCGGCCTCGAGGTCGAACGTCTCGAGGCGACGCTGGATCGCCGCGGCGCCCATGCCGCCCTCGAAGTAGCGGCCGTACCGGTCGCGCATCTCGCGGTAGAGCACCTCGTCGCCCTCGAGGTCCTGGACCTTGAGGCCCTTGAACCGGTCGAAGACGCGGTCGAGGCGGTCGATCTCGGCGTCGGCACGACGACGGATCTGCGCCATCTCGCGCTCGGCCGACTCCTTGACCTTGCGGCGCTGGTCGCTCTTGGCGCCCTCGGCCTCGAGGGCGGCGATGTCCGCCTCGAGCTTGGTGGCGCGCTTGTTGACCTCGTCGTCGCGGCGGTTGGAGACCTGCTGCTTCTCGACCGAGATCTTGCTCTCGAGCGAGGGGAGGTCCTTGGTGCGCTGCTCGTCGTCGACCGAGGTGATCATGTACGCCGCGAAGTAGATGACCTTCTCGAGGTCCTTCGGGGCGAGGTCGAGCAGGTAGCCCAGACGGCTCGGGACACCCTTGAAGTACCAGATGTGCGTGACCGGCGCGGCGAGCTCGATGTGGCCCATCCGCTCACGGCGCACCTTGGCACGGGTGACCTCGACGCCGCAGCGCTCGCAGATGATGCCCTTGAAGCGCACCCGCTTGTACTTGCCGCAGTAGCACTCCCAGTCGCGGGTCGGACCGAAGATCTTCTCGCAGAAGAGTCCGTCCTTCTCCGGCTTGAGCGTGCGGTAGTTGATGGTCTCGGGCTTCTTGACCTCACCGTGCGACCACGTGCGGATGTCGTCCGCGGTCGCCAGGCCGATGCGAAGCTCGTCGAAGAAGTTGACGTCGAGCACGTCCTAGATCCTCACTGTCGTTGGGCTCGTCGGTGTCCGAGGGGCGGCGGCCGGCAGGGCCGGCCACCGCCGTCCGTCAGACTTCTTCGACGCTGCTCGGCTCACGCCGGGACAGGTCGATTCCGAGTTCCTCGGCCGCGCGGTACACGTCGTCCTCGGTGTCGCGCATCTCGATGGTCATGCCGTCGCCGGAGAGCACCTCGACGTTCAGGCACAGCGACTGCATCTCCTTGACGAGCACCTTGAAGGACTCCGGGATGCCGGGCTCCGGGATGTTCTCGCCCTTCACGATCGCCTCGTAGACCTTCACGCGGCCCAGGACGTCGTCGGACTTGATGGTGAGCAGCTCCTGCAGGGCGTAGGCGGCGCCGTACGCCTCGAGCGCCCAGACCTCCATCTCGCCGAACCGCTGGCCGCCGAACTGGGCCTTACCGCCCAGGGGCTGCTGCGTGATCATCGAGTAGGGGCCGGTCGAGCGAGCGTGGATCTTGTCGTCGACCAGGTGGAGCAGCTTGAGGATGTAGACGTAGCCCACCGAGACCGGCTCGGGGAACGGCTCGCCGGAGCGACCGTCGATGAGCCGGGCCTTGCCGTCGCCGCCCACGAGGCGGACGCCGTCGGCGGTGGGGATCGTCGACTGGAGCAGTCCGGTGATCTCCTCCTCGCGCGCACCGTCGAAGACCGGGGTCGCGACGTTGGTGCCCGGCTCGGCGGCGAACGCGGCCTCCGGCAGGTTGGCCGACCAGGCCGGGTTGCCCTCGACCTTCCAGCCGGCGTTGGCCACCCAGCCGAGGTGGGTCTCCAGCACCTGTCCGACGTTCATGCGGCCGGGGACACCGAGCGGGTTGAGCACGATGTCGACGGGGGTGCCGTCCTCGAGGAACGGCATGTCCTCGACGGGCAGGATCTTGGAGATGACGCCCTTGTTGCCGTGCCGGCCGGCCAGCTTGTCGCCGTTGGTGATCTTGCGCTTCTGCGCGATGTAGACGCGCACGAGGCGGTTGACGCCCGGGGGCAGCTCGTCGCCGTCCTCGCGGTCGAACACGCGGACGCCGATCACCTTGCCGGACTCGCCGTGCGGGACCTTGAGCGACGTGTCGCGCACCTCGCGCGCCTTCTCGCCGAAGATCGCGCGGAGCAGGCGCTCCTCGGGGGTGAGCTCGGTCTCGCCCTTGGGCGTGACCTTGCCGACGAGGATGTCGCCGGTGACGACGTCGGCACCGATGCGGATGATCCCGCGCTCGTCGAGGTCGGCCAGGACGTCCTCGGAGACGTTCGGGATGTCCCGCGTGATCTCCTCCGGGCCCAGCTTGGTGTCACGGGCGTCGACCTCGTGCTCCTCGATGTGGATCGAGGAGAGGACGTCGTCCTGCACGAGGCGCTGCGACAGGATGATCGCGTCCTCGTAGTTGTGACCCTCCCAGGGCATGAACGCCACGAGCAGGTTGCGACCGAGCGCCATCTCGCCGGTGTCGGTGCAGGGACCGTCGGCCAGCACCTGGCTGGCCTCGACCCGCTGACCCTCGTCGACGATCGGGCGCTGGTTGAAGCTCGTGCCCTGGTTGGAGCGACGGAACTTCTGCACCCGGTAGGTGCGGTACTCGCCGTCGTCCTGCGCGACCGTGATCGCGTCGGCCGACACCTCGGTCACGGCACCGGCCGCCTCGGCGACGATGACGTCGCCGGCGTCGGTGGCGCAGCGGTACTCCATGCCGGTTCCGACCAGGGGCGCCTCGCTGCGCAGCAGCGGGACGGCCTGACGCTGCATGTTGGAGCCCATGAGCGCACGGTTGGCGTCGTCGTGCTCGAGGAACGGGATCATCGCGGTCGCGACCGACACCATCTGGCGCGGAGACACGTCCATGTAGTCGACGACCGTGCCGGGCACGTAGTCGACCTCGCCGCCCTTGGTACGGACGAGGACGCGCGGCTCGGTGAACAGGCCGTCGGCCGCGAGCGGCGAGTTGGCCTGCGCGATGACGTGGAGGTCCTCCTCGTCGGCGGTGAGGTAGTCGATCTGGTCGGTCACCTTGCCGTTGGTCACCTTGCGGTACGGCGTCTCGACGAAGCCGAACGCGTTGACGCGGGCGAAGGACGAGAGCGACCCGATGAGACCGATGTTGGGACCCTCAGGGGTCTCGATCGGGCACATGCGGCCGTAGTGCGACGGGTGGACGTCGCGCACCTCGAAGCCGGCGCGCTCACGCGACAGACCGCCCGGCCCGAGCGCCGAGAGACGGCGCTTGTGGGTCAGGCCCGCGAGCGGGTTGGTCTGGTCCATGAACTGCGAGAGCTGGCTGGTGCCGAAGAACTCCTTGATGGAGGCGACCACCGGCCGGATGTTGATGAGCGTCTGCGGCGTGATCGCCTCGACGTCCTGGGTCGTCATGCGCTCGCGCACGACGCGCTCCATCCGCGACAGACCCGTGCGGATCTGGTTCTGGATGAGCTCGCCCACGGTACGCAGACGGCGGTTGCCGAAGTGGTCGATGTCGTCGGTCTCGACGCGGACGTCGACACCCTCGGCCGTCACGAACTCGGTCTCGTTGGCGTGCAGGCGCACGAGGTACTCGATCGTCGCGACGATGTCCTCGATCGTGATCGTGCTCTGCTGCAGCGGCAGCGAGGTGCCGAGCTTCTTGTTGATCTTGTAGCGGCCGACCTTGGCGAGGTCGTAGCGCTTGGGGTTGAAGTAGAAGTTGTCCAGGAGCGCCTGACCGGCCTCGGTCGTCGGCGGCTCGCCCGGGCGCAGCTTGCGGTAGATGTCCTTGAGCGCCTCGTCCTGGTCGCCGATGCCGTCCTTCTCGAGGGTGGCGACCATCGACTCGTAGGCGCCGAAGCGCTCACGGATCTCGTCCACGCTCAGGCCCAGCGCCTTGAGCAGGACGGTGACCGGCTGCTTGCGCTTGCGGTCGACGCGGACGCCGACGAGGTCCTTCTTGTCGACCTCGAACTCCAGCCACGCACCGCGCGACGGGATGATCTTGGCGACGTAGACGTCCTTGTCGGAGGTCTTGTCCGGGGTGCGCTCGAAGTAGACGCCCGGCGAGCGGACCAGCTGCGACACGACGACACGCTCGGTGCCGTTGATGATGAACGTGCCCTTGTCGGTCATGAGCGGGAAGTCACCCATGAAGACCGTCTGGGACTTGATCTCGCCGGTCTCGTTGTTCATGAACTCAGCGGTCACGAACAGGGGCGCCGAGTAGGTGAAGTCCTTGTCGCGGCACTGCTCGACCGTGTACTTCGGGGGCTCGAAACGGTGGTCGCGGAACGACAGCGACATCGAGCCGCTGAAGTCCTCGATCGGCGAGATCTCCTCGAAGATGTCCTCGAGGCCCGAGGAGGTCGGGACGTCCTGCCGGCCGGAGTCGAGGGCCTCCGAGACGCGGTCCTTCCACTTCTGGTTGCCGAGCAACCAGTCGAAGGACTCGGTCTGGAGCGCCAGGAGGTCGGGGACCTCCAACGGTTCGCGGATCTTTGCGAAGGACACCCGGCGGGGGCCGGGGACGTGCGTGGGGGCTGACGTCTTGCGCGAGGCTGCCAAGAGGCATCCTTTCCGAGGTTCGCGGACCTTCGAGCGCGCACGCCGATCGAGCCGTGTCCAATGGGCACGGCAGAGGATAGGCAGCGCAAAGTGGCAGCGTACCCGAGCGGGCAGCCGCTGTCGAGTCCCGGGGTCGGGAGCACCGTGGGACCTCGTCGCGCTCCGGGGCCGGTCCCCCGCTCGACAGCGGGCGGGGCGGCGCACACGGGGCGGACCTCGTCCCACGAGCCGTTCGGCCCGGGGGGTCTAGCGCGGGACCAGAGTGACGGCAGCGGGGGGCCGGAGTCAAGCACCCGAAGGAGTCTGTGGAGGACCGTGTTCGCCGACCGGACACCGGGCTGCCCGGTCGATCGCGCCTCCCGGGCCGGTGGCCGACGGGCGAGGGCGCCGGGCGTGCCGCAGGGCGGCACCCGGTGGGGTGCCGCCCTGCGGACGGGTCGTGCGTGCGGCGGTCAGGCCGCGGGAGAGCCGAAGGTCACTTGACGGTGACCTTGGCGCCGGCGGCCTCGAGGGCCTCCTTCGCCTTCTCGGCGTCCTCCTTCTTGACCTTCTCCAGGATCGGCTTCGGCGCGGCCTCGACCAGGTCCTTGGCCTCCTTGAGACCGAGGTTGGTGAGGGTGCGCACCTCCTTGATGACCTGGATCTTCTTCTCGCCGGCCTCGTCGAGGATGACGTCGAACTCGTCCTGCTCGGCGGCCTCGGCGTCGCCACCGGCGCCAGCACCGCCGGCGGCCGGAGCGGCAGCCAGGGCGACGGGGGCGGCGGCGGTGACCTCGAAGGTCTCCTCGAACTGCTTCACGAACTCGGAGAGCTCGATGAGGGTCATTTCCTTGAAAGCCTCAAGGAGCTCGGCGGTGCTGAGCTTCGCCATGGTGGCGGTCCTTCCTGGTTGCTGTGCGTCCGGCCGAGGGCCGCAACGTCCATCTCGGGTGGGTGAGGTGGGGCGTCAGCCCTCGGTGGTCTCGCCGTCCTCGGCCGCCGCGGCGGTCTCGGTCTCGACGTCGGCGACGGCGTCCGCAGCTGCGGGCGCCTCCGTCTCGGTCTCGGCAGCCTCGGCGTCGGCGGCCGCAGGAGCGGGCGCCTCGGTCTCGGCGGTCTCGGCGGTCGCCTCGACGACCTCCTCGACGGTGGTCTCGGCGACCGGCGCCGAAGCACCCGCACCGCCGATGATCGAGGGGTCGGCCTCGGCCTTGACGCGCAGCGCCTCGATCGTGCGCGCTGCCTGCGCCAGCGGGGCGTTGAACAGCGCGGCTGCCTGGGACAGCGACGCCTTCATCGCGCCCGCGAGCTTCGCGAGGAGGACCTCGCGCGACTCGAGGTCCGCCAGCTTGGTGATCTCGGCCGCGGACAGCGTCTTGCCGTCCATGTAGCCGCCCTTGATCACCAGCAGCGGGTGTGCCTTGGCGAAGTCACGCAGACCCTTGGCGGCCTCGACCGGGTCGCCCTTGATGAACGCGATCGCGCTGGGGCCGGCGAGCAGGCCGTCGAGGCCCTCGACGCCCGCCTCCTTGGCGGCGATCTTGGTCAGCGTGTTCTTCACCACGGCGTAGTTCGCGTTGTCACCGAGGGATCGGCGCAGCGTCTTGAGCTGCGCCACGGTGAGCCCGCGGTACTCGGTCAGCACGGTCGCGCTCGAGGTGCGGAAGTGCTCCGCGATCTCCGCGACGTCGGCTGCCTTGTCGGCCCGCGCCATGGGTCTCCTTCCAACTGTCCCGCCGAGAAGTGCCCCTCCATGACGAAAGCCCCGCGCAGGCGCGGGGCTCAGCCACCCTCGAGGGGCGGTGTTCCTCGCCTGCGCTGGTCATCCCCGTGGAGACGGATGCTTCGGTCGGACCCGCGAGGCGGCTCCGACGACCGGCGGTCTTCGGCTCGATGAGAGTACGTGGCGGTGACGCGTCGGTCAAAACGCGAGCACCCCACGGCCGTTCAGGTCGTGCGGTGGTGCCGGGTCGGGGACGCGTGGCGCGCCCCCGACCGGTCGTGCAGGTCGAGCAGGGGACCGACCGTCAGGCCGAGCCCTCGTCGTCGGTCATCAGGTTGCGGGTGCGGTTGGGGTCGACCGGCACGCCCGGGCCCATCGTCGTGGTGACGGTGGCCTTCTTGAGGTAGCGGCCCTTGGCCGCGGACGGCTTGAGGCGCAGCACCTCGTCGAGGGCGGCGGCGTAGTTCTCGACGAGCATCTCGTCGGAGAAGGACGCCTTGCCGATGACGAAGTGCAGGTTGGCGTGCTTGTCGACGCGGAACTCGATCTTCCCGCCCTTGATCTCGTTGACCGCCTTGGCGACGTCCATCGTCACCGTGCCCGTCTTGGGGTTGGGCATCAGGCCACGGGGGCCGAGCACCTTGCCCAGGCGGCCGACCTTGCCCATGAGGTCCGGCGTCGCGACGGCGGCGTCGAAGTCCGTCCAGCCGGCGGCCACCTTGTCGATGAGCTCGTCGCCACCGACGACGTCGGCACCGGCGGCACGCGCCTCCTCCGCCTTGTCACCGTTGGCGAAGACCAGGACCCGAGCGGTCTTGCCGGTGCCGTGCGGGAGGTTGACGGTGCCGCGCACCATCTGGTCGGCCTTGCGGGGGTCGACCCCGAGCCGGAAGGCGACCTCGACGGTCGCGTCGAACTTCGCCGGGTTGGTCGCCTTGGCGAGGCGGACCGCGTCGAGCGGGGCGTAGAGGCTGTCCTTGTCGATCTTGGCCGCACCCTCGGTGTAGGCCTTGCTGCGCTGCATCGCGTTCTCCTGGTGGTCGGGGAGTCGTGGTCGAGTGGGCCGCGCGAGGCCCTGCCACGTCGTGCTGGTCGTGCGAGGACGTCGACCGCGGGAGCGGAGACGTCCGGGGGCCGTCAGTCGGCGATCGAGACGCCCATCGAGCGGGCGGTGCCCTCGATGATGCGCATCGCGTTCTCGACGTCGTTGGCGTTGAGGTCGGCCATCTTGGTCTCGGCGATCTCGCGGACCTGGGCCTTGGTGATCGAGGCCACCTTCGTCGTGCGCGGGTTCGCCGCACCCTTGTCGACGCCTGCAGCCTTGAGGATGAGCTTCGCGGCCGGCGGGGTCTTGAGGATGAACGTGAACGAGCGGTCCTCGTAGACCGTGATCTCGACCGGGATGACCTGACCGCGCTGCGACTCGGTCGCGGCGTTGTAGGCCTTGCAGAACTCCATGATGTTGACGCCGTGCTGACCGAGCGCGGGGCCCACGGGCGGCGCAGGGTTGGCGGCGCCGGCCTGGATCTGGAGCTTGATCAGGCCTGCGACCTTCTTCTTCGGGGGCATTCGTCGGGTCCTTGCGTTTGGTGGTGGTGCCGGCGGTGCGGACCTGGGAGGGTCCGGACGTCGGCCTTAGTTCTTCTCGATCTGGCCGAAGCCGAGCTCGACCGGGGTCTCGCGGCCGAAGATCTCGACCAGACCGGTGACCTTCTGCGCATCGGCGTTGATCTCGGAGATCGTGGCGTGCAGCGTCGCGAAGGGTCCGTCGATGACCGTGACGGAGTCGCCGACCGAGAAGTCGACGATGGTGACCTCGCCGGCCGGCGTGGGCGCGCCGGCCTTCTTCTCCGGCACCGGGGCGAGGATGCTGACGACCTCGTCCAGGCTCAGCGGCGCGGGCTGGTGCCCGTGACCGACGAATCCGGTCACGCCCGGCGTGTGCCGGACCGTGCCCCAGGAGGCGTCCGTGAGGTCCATGCGGACCAGGACGTAACCCGGGAACTTGTTGCGGCGGACGAGCTTCTTCTGTCCGCTCTTGATCTCGTAGACCTCTTCCATGGGCACCTCGACCTGGAAGATGAGGTCCTCCATGTTGAGCGAGGAGATGCGGCTCTCGAGGTTGGTCTTCACCTTGTTCTCGTAGCCGGCGTAGGAGTGGATGACGTACCAGTCGCCGAGCTCGGTGCGCATCCGCTCGCGGAAGGCCTCGACCGGGTCGAGCTCCTCCTCGGGCTCGAGGACCGTGTCGACGACCTCGACGTCGAGGATCTCGCCGTCGGCGTCGACCACGACCACGGTCTCCTCGATGACGTCGGCCACCACGACACCGTCGGGGTCGGTGACGACGACCTCCTCGACCTCGTCGATGACCACGTCGCCCTCGGCGTCGGTGGCCACGACCTCGGTCACGATGTCGTCGACGAGGTCGCCGTCGGCGTCCTCGAGGATCGTCTCGACGACCGTGACCTCCTCGACCACGAGGTCGGGGGCGCTGTCGAGCGATGCGTCGGCCGACTCGGACGCGAGGTCGTCGGTCGGCAGGGCGTCGGTCTCGTGCGTGTCGGACACGGTGCTCCTTGCGATGGCTGGTGCGGGTCGGGCCGGATGTGCTGGTCGGACGGTGGGGCTACTGGCCGAACACCCGCAGCACGAGCTTGGCGAAGCCGAGGTCGAGGATCGCCACGATGGTCGCGAGCACCGACACGAAGACGATGACGACCCAGGTGTAGGTCAGCAGCTCCTTGCGCGTGGGCCAGACGACCTTGCGGAGCTCGGCGATGATCTGGCGGTAGAACAGCGCGACGCGAGCACCGAACCCCGGCTTCTCGTCCGAGCCGCTGCGCTGGGGTCGCTCGGGGACGCCGGCGTCGACGATGTCGCTCACGCGGTCCTCGCAGTGTCGGCACCGCCCCGGGAGGCGCTGCTGCGGCGACGAGGTCGGCCGACCTCGTCGGTGGTGCGGTCCCCGTGCGGGCACGGGGGTGGAGCAGGGCCGGAGGGACTTGAACCCCCAACCGCCGGTTTTGGAGACCGGTGCTCTACCAGTTGAGCTACGACCCTTCGGGACGCCGCCCTGCCCCGCACCGGGGTGCGGGCATGCTTACGCAGGGGTGGGACGTCCACCAGGAGGTCCGAGCATACGGGACGCCGGGTCGCCGACCCAAACCGCGAGTCGACCAGGAAGGCCTCCGACGACCGGCCGCGCGCGGGTCGAAACCCAGGCGGCTCCGCACCCGCCCGGTGCGGAAGGATGGGCACCATGACGCAGCCCGCCGCCCCCGCCCGTGTGTCGACCCGGATCGGGTCGATCGCCGAGTCCGCCACCCTCGCCGTCGACGCGAAGGCGAAGGCCCTCAAGGCCGCCGGGAGGCCGGTCATCGGCTTCGGGGCCGGCGAGCCGGACTTCCCGACCCCGGACTACATCGTCGAGGCCGCCGTCGCCGCGTGCCGCAACCCCGCGTGGCACCGGTACACACCCGCGGGCGGGCTTCCCGAGCTCAAGGAGGCGATCGCGGCCAAGACCCTGCGCGACTCCGGCTATGCGGTCACGGCCGGTCAGGTCGTCGTCACCAACGGCGGGAAGCAGGCGCTCTACAACACCTTCGCCGCGCTGCTCGACCCCGGCGACGAGGCACTGCTGCCAGCCCCGTACTGGACCACCTACCCGGAGTCGATCCGGCTCGCCGGCGGGGTGCCGGTCGAGATCCTGACCGACGAGACCTCGGGCTACCGCGTGACCCTCGAGCAGCTCGAGGCCGCCCTCACGACGCGGACCAAGCTGCTGGTCTTCGTGTCGCCGTCCAACCCCACGGGCGCGGTGTACTCCCCCGCCGAGGTCGAGGCGATCGGTCGCTGGGCGCTCGACAACGGCATCTGGGTCGTCACCGACGAGATCTACGAGCACCTCGTGTACGGCGACGCCGAGTTCGCCTCGATGCCGGCCCTGGTGCCCGAGCTCGCGGAGCGCTGCGTCGTCGTCAACGGGGTGGCCAAGACCTACGCCATGACCGGCTGGCGGGTGGGCTGGCTGATCGGACCGCCCGACGTCGCCAAGGCGACGACCAACCTGCAGTCCCACGCCACCAGCAACGTCGCCAACGTGTCGCAGATCGCCGCGCTCGCGGCGGTGTCGGGCAACCTCGACGCGGTGGCCGAGATGCGCACGGCGTTCGACCGCCGTCGCCGGGCCATCACAGCCGTCCTGGACGCCATCCCCGGCGTGACCTGCCCGCTGCCCGAGGGCGCCTTCTACGTCTACCCGTCGGTCAAGGGCGTGCTCGGCGCGACCATCCGAGGCCAGGTGCCGACGACGTCGGCGGAGCTGGCGGCGCTCATCCTCGACGAGGCGGAGGTGGCGGTCGTGCCCGGCGAGGCGTTCGGGACGCCCGGCTACCTGCGGCTGTCCTACGCGCTCGGCGACGACGACCTGCACGAGGGCGTCACGCGCATCGCAGCCCTGCTGGGCGGAGCCACCTGAGGGCCGAGCCGCCCGGGCATGGCTGTGGCCGCGCCCCTGCCGGGGTCGCGGCCACAGTGCTGTTCGTCGTTGCCTGTTCGTCGGTTGCCTGTCGCGTGCCTGTCGTCGTTCAGATGCCGAGGACCTTGGCCTTCATCGCGGCGAACTCGTCGTCGTTGATGAGGCCCTGGGCCTTGAGGTCGGCGAGCTTCTGCAGCTCGGCGGTCACGTCGACCGGGGCCGGGGCCGCCGCCGCGGGGGCCGCCGCCTGCTGCTGAGCCGCCTGCGCCGCCAGGGCCGCCTGCACCTGGGCGTCGATCTGGGCCTGCTGGGCCTCGGCGGCCTGCTGGGCGTGGATCGCGTCGAGCTCGGCCTGGTTCTGCGCGGCGCTGGCGTTGGCGTTGGCGCTGGCGGCCGACTTCTTCTGCATGCTGCCGCTCACGGCGGTGGCGGTGCCGACGACGACCGCCGTGCGGGCCGCGGTGCCGACGAGGCTGGGGCGTCCGATTCGTCGCATGGGAGGCATGGGCTTCTCTCTCTCGTCTGAAGGGGTCGGGGTCAGGCGTCGGCGGCGGCGAGCACGGCCTGGACGTCCTCGGCGGCGATGCGCTCGTAGGCGATGAGGGTGCCGCCGTTGTTGCGGATCGCCTGCCCGGCGCGGATGAGCCAGGTGTTCTCCCAGGCGATCATGGCGATCGCCGTGCTGTTGGGCATCTCCTGGATGGCGAAGGCGGCATCGTCCTCGGACAGCAGGCCCGGGATGTCGCCCTGCACGGCGATGAGGTCGGGGATGCCGTCACCGTCGACGTCGGTGACCTCGAACAGCGTGGTCTCGCCGTTCGCGTCCTTGTTGACCAGGACGATGTCGAGGATGCGGACGACGCCCTGTGCGACGAGGTCGGCGATGGCGTTGGCGATGGAACCGTCGAACTTCGGCTCGTCGAACGCGATGACCGCGATGTCGACCGGTCCTACGGGGTGAACGATCTCGGTCATGGGGAGTCCTCCAGGGACGAACGTCGTGACCCACGAAACCTAGTCCACAACCCGGCACGGGCGGGGACCGGATGGCCGATCGGTCAGGTGAGCGAGAGACCGACGAGGACCGGCTCGGGTTCCAGGCGCACGCCGAAAGCCGCCTCGACCGCGGCGCGGACGTCTCCCGCGAGC
This sequence comes from uncultured Actinomycetota bacterium, assembly GCA_963782665.1. GTDB lineage: Bacteria > Actinomycetota > Actinomycetes > S36-B12 > CAIYMF01 > Longivirga. The sequence goes on from CAWAKP010000004.1 coordinate 347,218, forward strand.
GCGACCACGTCGGCCGCCGAGGCGTCGTCGCGGTTGGTGATCGCCAGGACGTGCTTGGTCGAGACCGCGGCGCCTCCCCGAGACCTGCCGCGTTCGATGCCCGCGTGGTCGATCAGCCAGGCCGCGCTGGTCTTGACCCGACCGTCCGGCTGCTCGAACCGAGGTGCCCCGTCCGGGAGCATGGCGGCGGCCCCCGGATCGAGCACGGGGTTGGTGAAGAACGAGCCGACGCTCCAGGTGTCGTGGTCGTCGGCGTCGAGCACCATGGCCTTCCCGCGGCGCAGGTCGAGGACGGCCGCGCGGACCGCGTCGAGCCGGGCGCGCGCGCCGGGCTCGACGCCGAGACGATGCGCGAGCTCGGCGTAGCGGATCGGCTCGGACGTCGGCGACGGCCGCAGCTGCAGGGTGACGTCGAGGACGAGCCATCGGCCGGGCTCCTGCTTGAAGCGGCTGGTGCGATATCCGAAACCGCAGTCGGCCGACGCGAACGTGCGCTGGACGCCTGCGGCGCGGTCGTACGTCCGCACCCGCGCGAGCACCGCCGCCACCTCCTGCCCGTAGGCGCCGACGTTCTGGATCGGGGTGGCGCCGGCCGAGCCGGGGATACCGGACAGCGCCTCGACCCCGGCCCACTCCTCGCCCACGGCACGCGCGACGACGTCGTCCCACGGCTCGCCCGCCGCGATCGTGAGCCACGCGCCTCCGCAGGAGTCGGACTCGACGGCGATCCCCCGGGTCCGGACGAGGACGACCCGACCGGCGTAGCCCTCGTCCGCAGATGACGAGGTTGCTGCCGCCCGCGATCACGAGGGCGGGGATCCCGGCGGCGTCCGCCTCGGCGACCGCCGCGACGAGCGTCGCCTCGTCGTCGGCGACCACGATCTCCGCCGCAGGGCCGCCCACCCGCAGCGTCGTGTGCTCGGCGAGGCGGGTCCCGGCGGTCACGTGCACGAGGGTACGGCGTGCCGGGACGCGCGCCCGGCACGCGCCGCAGACCACTGGCTCACGTCTGCGCGCCGAGGCACGCGTCGGCCGACGTCAGGCGAGGCGGACGACGGCCTGCGCCTTGCCGAGGACCGTGGCGCCCTGGCTCTTCGCGGTGATGTCGACGCGGACCAGGTTGTCGTCGCGCTTCTCTGCGACGACCGCGGTGAGCTCGACCAGGGCACCGGTGTCGTCGTCGGGGACGACGACGGGGCGGGTGAACCGGACGCCGTACTCGACGACCGCTCCGGGGTCGCCGACCCAGTCGGTGACGACCCGGCCGGCGGAGGCCATCGTGAGCATGCCGTGGGCGATGACGTCGGGCAGGCCGACCGCCTTGGCGAAGCGCTCGTTCCAGTGGATCGGGTTGAAGTCGCCCGAGGCTCCGGCGTACATCACGAGGTTGACCCGCTGCAGCGGCACGGAGAGCGCGGGCAGCTCGGTGCCGACCTCGACGTCGGACCAGGACACGGACGCGGTCATGCGGACTCCTCGGCGGTGCCTCGGGCCACGGTGACGGCCCAGGTGGTCACGACGTGCTCGCCCTCGACGGTGGAGACCTCGGAGCGGCTGGTCAGGATGTCGTTGCCCGCTGCCACCCGGATGTTCTCGATGGTGGTGACGACGACCAGGTGGTCGCCCGCCATGACCGGGCGCGAGTAGGCGAAGCGCTGCTCGCCGTGCACGACCCGGCTGTAGTCGAGCCCGAGGTCGGGGTCGAACATGACGACCGCGGTCGCGCGCATCGTGACGATGAAGGGGAAGGTCGGTGGCGCGACGAGGTCGCGGTGGCCGAGCGCCCGGGCGGCCTCGACGTCGTGGTAGGCCGGGTTCGTGTCGCCGATCGCGACGGCGAACTCGCGCACCTTCTCCCGACCGACCTCGTAGGGCGCGCTCGCCGGGTAGACCTTCCCGACGAAGTCCTGGTTGAGCGCCATGCTCACATCCCTCCGAGCTGGCCACCGGTGACCGGGATGGTCACGCCGGACACGAAGTCGGAGTCGCTCGACACGAGGAACGCGTGCACGTTGGCGATGTCCTCGGGAACGCCGAGCCGACCCACGGCGATGAGCATGAGCGACATCTGCCGCATCTGGTCGGGGATCCCGTAGGTGTCGCCCTCGGTCTTGGCCTGGGTGAGTCGCGTCTCGATGAAACCCGGTGCCACGGCGTTGACGTTGATGCCGAACGGGCCGAGCTCACGCGCCAGGGTCTTCGTGACGGAGATCAGGGCGCCCTTGGCCGCGGTGTAGTTGAACTGGCCGGGGTTGCCCATGAGCGCGGCGACCGACGACGTGAACACGATCTTGCGGTGGTAGGCGGGTCTGCCGTGCTCGGCGATCTCGGCCTTCGCGACCTCGCGCAGGTAGGGCATCGCGGCGAGCGTCGTGTGGTAGGCCGTCTTGAGGTTGGTGTCGACGACGAAGTCGAACAGGTCGTCGGTCATCCCGTGGAACATCTTGTCGCGCGTCGTGCCGGCGTTGTTGATGACGATGTCGAGCTTGCCGAACGTGTCGACGGCGGCCCTGGTCAGACCGTGCGCCTGCTCGAGGTCGATGGTGTCGGCGACGTGCAGGGCCGCACGGCCACCGTCGGCCTCGATGAGGGCGACGGTCTCGGCGGCGGGTTCGGGGTCGATGTCGTTGACGACGACGGCCGCTCCGTCGCGCGCCAGCCGCAGCGCCGTGGCCCGCCCGATGCCCCGGCCGGAACCGGTCACGATCGCCACGCGGTCGTCGAGTCGTCCCACGGCTGCCTCCGATGTCGTCGCGTCCGGCGCTGCTCTCGCGCCACCACCGACGCTAGTGGACGTCGACGCGCGGCCGCACCGCGACGTCGGCGTACGCCGACGATCACCCCTCCGACGCGACTCCGCTGCGCGAGGGGTGTCCCCGGAACGACGCCGGCCGCCCCCGCGAGGCGGGGACGGCCGAGGCGTTGCGTGCAGGGCCCGAGGGCCACCCGACTAGCGGGTCTCCTTGTGCACGGTGTGCTTGTTGCACTTGGGGCAGTGCTTGTTCATCTCGAGACGGTCCGGGTCGTTGCGCCGGTTCTTCTTCGTGATGTAGTTGCGGTCCTTGCACTCCTGGCAGGCCAGGGTGATCTTCGGGCGGACGTCGCTCTTGGCCACGGGAGTGCCTTTCCTACGTGTTCGCGTCAGCGGTGTGCTGATCGTGCGGTGGTAGCGGAGGCCGGACTTGAACCGGCGACACAGCGATTATGAGCCGCTTGCTCTGCCAGGCTGAGCTACTCCGCCGAGACGGTCAGGCCCTGACCTGGCTGGTCAGAACCCTCTTCTTGCCGAGCCCCCTTACGGAATCGAACCGTAGACCTTCTCCTTACCATGGAGACGCTCTGCCGACTGAGCTAAGGGGGCGTAGAGCCAGAGAAGAGTACCCAACGGCGCGCTCATCCTCCAAAACGGGCGTGGGGCCCTGTGCCTTCCCGCGTTCGCGCCGAGCGGACGTCGCGCGACCGGGTGAGACTGGAGCCATGACGCACTGGACCGCCGACGACATCCCCGACCTCACCGGCCGCCGGGCGGTCGTCACCGGGGCCAACTCCGGCCTCGGGTTCCACACCGCTCTCGAGCTCGCGCGCCACGGCAGCCAGGTCACCGTGGCCGTGCGCGACCGCGCCCGCGGAGACGAGGCGGTCGCCGCGATGCGGGCCGCGCTCCGCGGGACGGCGGGCGCCGGGGACCTCGACGTCGCCGTGCTCGACCTCGCCGACCTCGGCTCGGTCGCCTCCTTCGCCGAGCAGGCGGCCGGAGCCGGACCGCTGGACCTGCTCGTCAACAACGCCGGCGTCATGGCGATCCCCCGGCGGGAGACGGCCGACGGGTTCGAGATGCAGCTCGGCACCAACCACCTCGGCCACATGGCGCTCACCCTCGGGCTGCTGACGGCTCTGACCGACGCCGGCTCCCCCGCGCGCAGCGCACGGGTCGTCACCGTGGCGAGCAACGTCCACAAGCGCGGGACGATCGACCTCGTCGACCTCATGGGCGAGCGCCGCTACTCCCCGTGGGGGGCCTACGCGCAGAGCAAGCTGGCGAACCTGCTCTTCACCCTCGAGCTCCAGCGCCGCCTCGACCTGGCCGGTCTTCCCGTGGCGGCGTACGCCGCACACCCGGGCTACGCCGCGACCAACCTCACCGCGGCCGGACCCACCATGCGTGGCAGGACGCTGCAGCGTCGCATCGTGCAGCTGGGCGACCGCGTGCTCGGGCAGAGCGCCGCGATGGGGGCGCTGCCGACGCTGCGCGCCGCCACCGAGCCCGGACTCGCGCCCGGCTCGTACGTCGGGCCCGGACGGGTTCCTCGAGCAGCGCGGGCACCCTGTCGTCGTCACGTCGACCGACGCCGCGCGCGACGAGTCGATGGCGGCCGTCCTCTGGTCGCGCAGCGAGGACCTGATCGGCGTCCGCTGGGACGACGTGGTCACGACCGCCTGACCGCTCACGGCAACGAGGACGACGAGAGGGCGCGACCGGTGCGGTCGCGCCCTGTCGTCGTGCGGTGGCGGATCCAGGATTCGAACCTGGGGAGGCGTAAGCCGACGGATTTACAGTCCGCTCCCATTGGCCGCTCGGGCAATCCGCCTGTCACCGTCGCAGGACGGCCCGCAAAGGATACATAGCGCCCGGCGCGCCCGGAAATCGCCCGGTCGAGGTGGGCCGGCGACCCGATGAGCGCCACGCCCTTCACCTAGGCTCGTCAACGAGCACCACGCACCAGCACCCCGGGGAGAGACGGTCATGGCCGACAGCAGCTTCGACATCGTGAGCAAGGTCGATCGCCAGGAGGTCGACAACGCCCTGAACCAGGCGGCCAAGGAGCTCGCCCAGCGGTTCGACTTCAAGAACACCGGTTCCTCGATCGAGTGGAAGGGCGAGCTGTCGGTCGAGATCACCTCGGGCACGGAGGAGCGCGCTCTGGCCGCCCTCGAGGTCTTCAAGGACAAGCTGGTCAAGCGCCAGATCTCGCTCAAGGCCCTCGACGCCGACGAGCCGCGTTCCTCGGGCAAGGACTACAAGATCGCCTGCACGCTCAAGGCCGGGATCAGCCAGGAGCAGGCCAAGAAGCTCGGCAAGCTCATCCGCGACGAGGGCCCCAAGACGGTCAAGGCCCAGGTGATGGGCGAGGAGCTCCGGGTCACGTCCAAGAGTCGCGACGACCTGCAGGTCGTGCAGCAGCTCGTGCGCGAGGCCGACCTCGACTTCGCGACCCAGTTCGTCAACTACCGGTGATGCGCTCGCCCCAGGCGTGTCCGTCGCGCCGCGCGGCACGACGCGCTCTCCTTCCCTGCCCCTAGCCGCATGAAGCTGCGCTTCCAGCCGAGGGACGACGTCTCGCAGCGAGTCCGGACGGCTGCCGGGCTCACCGTCCGGCTGGCCGGCACGACGGACGCGCTTCGCTTCGCGCTGGCGGCCGGCGACGACGAGGCCCAGCGCTGGCTGGGCTGGAACCCGTCGCAGCTCGTTCCGATCGAGTCGCAGCGGCACGCGAGGAGGCAGACGAGGGGTGCCGCCAGCGGCCCGCCCCTCGAGGGCGGCAGCGGGTCCACCCTGCTGGCCGCGCTCGTGGGCGAGGACTACGTCGGTGGTGTCCAGCTGTCGCCCGTGACCCCTGTCGGGAGCGCCTCAGGCGGGCTGCGGAGGTGGCGTTGCGGATCAGGTGTGCGGCGGCAGCGAGCCGGTCGACGTCCGCTGTCGTGAGCTGCGCAGCTCGATCGGCTGCGCGCCCGCGTCGAGCTCGGGTGCAGGCAGGACCGTGGCCTCCCAGCCGACCAGCCGCTCGCGCTCGTGGGTGAGACTCGCGAGCGCAGGCTCCGCGTAGGTCGCGACCGGCGACCAGTGCAGGGCGTCGAAGGGGCACACCTCCACGCAGATGCCGCAGTAGAGGCACCGGGCGAAGTCGATCGCGAACCGGTCGAGGACGTTCTCCGTGCGCGGCCGCCGGTGCGTGTCGTCCGGCGGGAGCGTCTCGGTGTGGCCTTCGATCTCGATGCACCAGTCCGGGCACTCGCGCACGCACAGCATGCAGACCGTGCAGCTCTCCTCGACCAGCGCGATCACGCCGCGCGCGCGGGCCGGGAGCCGACCGGTCACGAGCTCTCCCAGTCGACCGGCACCCCGGGCGGCGGCGTGCGCCGACGTGGGCGCCCGGCCGAGTCGCCGGGGTCGACGTCGCCCGGCCACGGCGCTGCGAGCCGGGCCATGAGCAGGGCGTCCTTGCGCAGCGGTGTGGTCACGACGTCGGGGTCGAGCAGCAGGGGGTCCAGCCCCACGTGGCCGAGGAACCCGATGCCGAACATCTCGTGGGTCTCGCGCTCGTGCCAGGCCGCCCCCCGGTGGATCGCCGTGAGCGTCGGCAACGAGGCCGCGTCGCGCGGCACACGGGTCCGCAGCAGCAGGTGGTCGCCGGCGTCCGGGGTGCAGACGTGCGCCACCACGGCGAAACCGTCGCCCTCGAGGTCGTACGCCGTGAGCAGGTCGAGGTAGGTGGCCCCGGCGTCGTACGCGGCCGCGACCGCGACCGCCCAGCGCTCGACGGCCACGTCCAGGGTCGGACTGCCGAAGCCTGCGTCGGCGGCCAGCACGTCGGGACCCAGGGCCGAGCGCACCGCGTCGGAGACAGCGCTCACGAGGGACCGACCACGGCGACCGGGTCCAGGAGATCGAGGGCCTCGAGAAGGGCCTCGGGGGGCGGCGGACAGCCCGGCACCACGACGTCGACCGGGAACAGCTGGTCGACCCCTTTCGTGACCGAGTAGGAGTCCCAGTACGGCCCACCCGTGGCCGAGCACGCACCGAAGGAGATGACACGCGGCGTGCCGAGGCCGTCGTACAGGCGGCGCAGCATCGGTGCCAGGACGTCGGTGCAGGTGCCGGAGACGACGAGGACGTCGACCGGCTCCTCGACGGTCACCAGCAGGCCGCGCGCGCGGGTCGCCGCCGTGCCCAGGGCTGCGGCCATGACCTCGAGCGAGCAGCACGCGAGCCCGGCGTCGAGCAGGTGCAGGGTGTAGGAGCGCCCCTCGCGGTCCAGCTCGAGGCGCAGCGGCTCGGGCGGGCCGGGTGGCCCCACGGCCGGCAGCCCCAGACCGACCGGGCGGCCGGCTGGCGTGCGGTCGGCGTCCACGAGAGGCAGCCTAGGGGCGCCGCGGGCGGGCGGGTCAGTGCGCCCTGGGCGAAACGTGGTCCGTCCCACGGGACCACTACGCGCGTTCTGGCCCGCAGCGGTGGAGGATGGGCCACGGCCTCCGCCGATGCCGGGGCCGTGCACCCGAGACCCGCGACCCCTCAGGCGGGCCCTCCGACAGCGAACGAGGCGACGAGGACGTGAGCAAGCAGGTAGTCCAGCTCGACCGGGTGATCATCAGGTTCGCGGGAGACTCCGGCGACGGCATGCAGCTGACGGGTGACCAGTTCACCTCGCGCACCGCGTCGTTCGGCAACGACCTCTCGACGCTGCCTGACTTCCCGGCCGAGATCCGCGCCCCAGCCGGGACCCTCCCCGGCGTCTCGGCCTTCCAGCTGCACTTCGCCGACCACGACATCATGACGCCGGGCGACGCACCCAACGTCCTCGTCGCGATGAACCCGGCAGCACTCAAGGCCAACATGCGCGACCTGCCGCGCGGCGCCGACATCATCGTCAACACCGACGAGTTCTCGACGCGCGCACTGACCAAGGTCGGCTACGACGCGAACCCGCTCGACGACGGCTCGCTCGAGTCCTACAACGTGCACCCGATCCCGCTGACGTCGCTCACGGTCGAGGCACTGAAGTCCTACGACATCACCAAGAAGGAGGCCGAGCGCGCGAAGAACATGTTCGCGCTCGGCCTGCTGTCGTGGCTGTACGCACGTCCCACCGAGGGAACCCTCACGTTCCTCAAGCAGAAGTTCGCCAAGAAGCCCGACATCCTCGCGGCGAACCTCGCCGCGTTCGAGGCGGGCTGGTCCTACGGCGAGACGACCGAGGACTTCTCGGTGCAGTACGAGGTCAAGCCGGCGCCCATGCTGCCGGGCCGCTACCGCAACATCTCCGGCAACCTCGCGCTGTCCTATGGCCTGGTCGCCGCGGCGACGCGCGCCGAGCTGCCGCTGTTCCTCGGCTCATACCCGATCACACCGGCGTCGGACATCCTGCACGAGCTCAGCAAGCACAAGCGCTTCGGCGTCATGACCTACCAGGCCGAGGACGAGATCGCCGGCATCGGAGCCGCTCTCGGAGCCTCGTACGGCGGCATGCTCGGCGTCACGACGACGTCCGGCCCGGGAGTGGCGCTGAAGTCCGAGACGATCGGCCTCGCGGTCGCGCTCGAGCTGCCGCTCGTGATCATCGACGTCCAGCGCGGCGGTCCGTCCACCGGACTGCCGACGAAGACCGAGCAGTCCGACCTGCTGCAGGCGATGTTCGGCCGCAACGGCGAGGCCCCTGTGCCCATCGTCGCGCCGCGCTCACCGGGCGACTGCTTCGACGCGGCGATCGAGGCGGTGCGCATCGCCACCACCTACCGCACCCCGGTCTTCCTGCTCTCCGACGGCTACCTCGCCAACGGCTCGGAGCCGTGGAAGATCCCCGACGTCAGCGCGCTGCCCGACCTCCGCGTCGAGTTCGCGACCGAGCACAACCACACCCGCGCCGACGGCACGACCGAGTTCTGGCCGTTCCTGCGGGACCCCGAGACGCTCGCCCGCCCGTGGGCCGTTCCGGGAACGCCGGGCCTCGAGCACCGCATCGGCGGTATCGAGAAGGCCGACGGCTCCGGCAACATCTCCTACGACGCCGACAACCACGACCGCATGGTCCGGCTGCGCGCCGCGAAGGTCGAGGGCATCGACGTCCCCGACCTCGAGGTCGACGACCCCGGCGGTCAGGCTCGCGTGCTCGTCCTCGGGTGGGGCTCGACGTACGGTCCGATCGGTGCGGCCGCCCGCCGTGTCCGCAGCGCCGGGCTCGACGTCGCACAGGCGCACCTGCGCCACCTCAACCCGTTCCCGCACAACATCGAGTCGGTCCTGCGCCGCTACGACAGGGTCGTCATCCCGGAGATGAACCTGGGCCAGCTCGCGCTGCTGATCCGCGGCCGCTACCTGGTCGACGCGATGCCCTACAACCAGGTCCGGGGCCTTCCGTTCAAGGCGGAAGAGCTCGCCAACGTCATCAAGGACGTGATCGCCAGTGTCTGAGCCCACCGCCGAGGTCGGCGCCTTCCCGTCCCTGCGGCTCGTCCCGAGGACCGACGCCAAGCTGACGGCCAAGGATTTCAAGACCGACCAGGAGGTCCGCTGGTGCCCGGGGTGCGGTGACTACGCGATCCTCGCCGGCGTCCAGAGCTTCATGCCCGAGCTCGGTGTCGCCCACCAGAACATCGTGTTCATCTCCGGGATCGGCTGCTCGAGCCGCTTCCCGTACTACATGAACACCTACGGCATGCACTCCATCCACGGCCGCGCCCCGGCGATCGCGTCGGGCCTGGCCATCACCCGACCGGACCTGTCCGTATGGGTCGTCACGGGCGACGGCGACGCGCTCTCGATCGGCGGCAACCACCTCATCCATGCGCTGCGTCGCAACGTCAACCTCAAGATCCTGCTGTTCAACAACCGGATCTACGGACTGACGAAGGGGCAGTACTCACCGACGTCGGAGATGGGCAAGGTCACCAAGTCGACGCCGATGGGGTCGCTCGACCAGCCCTTCAACCCCGTGTCGCTCGCGATCGGTGCCGAGGCGTCGTTCGTCGCTCGCACCATCGACTCCGACCGCAAGCACCTCGTCGAGACGCTGCGAGCCGCGGCCGCGCACGACGGCACGGCGCTGGTCGAGATCTACCAGAACTGCAACATCTTCAACGACGGTGCGTGGGACCCGCTCAAGGACTCCGAGCACCGTGACGAGCGCATCCTCCGGCTCCAGCACGGGCAGAAGATCCTGCTGTCGGACGGGTCGCAGGGAGTGGTCCGGGCCGACAACGGCAGCCTCGAGCTGCGCGACGTCGCGGAGGTCGGGCTCGACGCCGTCCTCACCCACGACGCGCAGGCCCTCGACTCCTCGACCGCGTTCGCGCTGTCGCGGCTCTCGGACCCCGTCACGCTCGAGCGCACCCCCATCGGGGTGTTCCGCGACGCGCCACGAGCGACGTACGACCAGCAGTTCCGCGACCAGCTCGCCCAGGCCCAGGAGCAGAGCCGCACCGACCTCGACACGATGCTCGGCGGCAGCGACACCTGGGAGATCGCTTAGCCTGTGCGGGCGTCGCCTCAGCTACGCCGACCTGCGTGGTCGGCAGTGCCCTCGCGGCGTCGCGGGTGCACCATGTAGGTGTGAACGGCTCCGTGTGGCCCTGGCTCGCGATCATCGTGGGCACCATCTGCCTGTTCTGGCTCGGGGTGGCGGTCAACGCGCGCAGTGGCCGGACCGCAGCGCAAGGCCGAGATCGATGAAGGGCGACGCCGCCGCAACATCGGCGTGATCGCCGGGCAGCTCCGGCGCCTCGGGCTGGGCGAGCCACCCGGGGCAGCAGGAGCCGGAGGAACCGCTGCAGCCACCGGCCTGAGTCGCGGCAGGCCCGTTCGACGCGCGGGCGAGCGACCGCGTAGTTTCGTGGGGTCATGAGCGGCACATCCGGCGTCTCCCCCACCGGCTCCGAGGCGCACGCGTCGCACCGCCTCGGTCTCATCTACGGCGCCTCGGCCTACATCCTGTGGGGCTTCTTCCCGCTCTACTTCGCCCTGCTGCTGCCCGCGTCCCCGGTCGAGATCCTCTCCGAGCGGTTCGTCTTCTCGCTCGTCTTCATGGCGGCCGTCCTCACCGTGACGCGCTCGTGGTCGGTGCTGCGACCGGTCCTGCGCAACCGACGGCAGATGCTGCTGGTCTCCTGCGCCGCGGTGCTCATCGCCGTCAACTGGGGCACCTACATCTGGGCGGTCAACAACGGGGACGTCGTCGAGGCGTCGCTCGGCTACTTCATCAACCCGCTGGTCCTCGTGGTCATCGGCGTCGCATTCCTCGGTGAGCGGCTCCGGACGCTGCAGTGGGTCGCGGTGGGGATCGCGGCGCTGGCCGTGGCGGTGCTGACGTTCGGCTACGGCAAGCTGCCGTGGATCGCCCTGGTGCTCGCGTTCTCGTTCGCCGGCTACGGGCTCATCAAGAAGGTCAACGCCATCGACCCGAAGGCGAGCCTGACGCTCGAGACCGCCGTCGCGACACCGTTCGCCCTGGCCTACCTCGTCGTGCTGCAGACGTCGGGCACCCTCGTGCTGTTCCACCACTCGACCGCCACCACGGTGCTGCTCATGGGCACCGGCGTCATCACCGCCGTCCCGTTGCTCATGTTCGGCGCCGCCGCCAACCGGATCCCGCTCAGCACCATGGGACTGCTGCAGTACCTCACGCCCATGATCCAGTTCGTGATCGGTGTGTGGGTCGTCGACGAGCCGATGCCCCCCGCGCGCTGGGCCGGGTTCGCCATCGTCTGGCTGGCGCTGGCGGTGTTCACCTACGACGGCGTGCGCCAGGGCAGCCGCAACCGGACGGCCCGCCGGGCGTCGACGCAGGACGCCGGGACGGTCGAGGCGCCGCTGTGATCAGGTCGCGCGGTCGACCACGACGTCGCACATCTGCGACAGCGCCTCGGTGACCGGCCCCGGTTCCAGCACGACGAGCTCGGCCCGCGCCGACTCCGCCCACCGCACGACCTCGGCACGCGCCTCGGCCATCGCGGGCGACTCGCGCAGCAGCGTGAGCGCCTCGGCGTGCAGGTCGTCGTCGACGAGAGGTCCTGCCAGCAGCTCGCGCAGACGCGTGCCGTCGACGTCGGTGCTCCGCAGCGCGAGCAGCATCGGCAGCGTGCGCACGCCCTCGCGCAGGTCGGTTCCCGGCGTCTTGCCCGAAGCCTCCGACTCGCTCGCGATGTCGAGGATGTCGTCGGAGAGCTGGAAGGCCACCCCGAACTTCTCGCCGTAGGCGGCGATGGCGTCGGCCACCCCGTCGGGTGCCCCCGAGGTCATCGCGCCGATGCGACCGGCGGCGGCGATGAGCGATCCGGTCTTGCCACCGAGCACGTCGAGATGGTGCGCCACGGCGTCCTCGCCCTCGGCGGGACCGACCGTCTCGAGGATCTGCCCGGTGCAGAGGCGTTCGAAGGTGCGCGCGAGGAGGCGCACGATCTCCGGTCCGAGGTCGGCCGCGATGTCGGCAGCGCGGGCGAACAGGAAGTCGCCGGTGAGGATCGCGATCGTGTTGTCCCAGCGAGCGTTGGCCGACGGCGCCCCGCGACGCAGCGGCGCCTCGTCCATGACGTCGTCGTGGTAGAGCGTCGCCAGGTGCGTGAGCTCGACGATCACCGCGCCCGGGACGTTGCCCTCGGCATCCGGGTCGCCGTACTGCGAGGCGACCAGGGCGAGGAGCGGACGGAACCGCTTGCCCCCGGCGTTGACCAGGTGGCTCGACGCCTGGGTGACGAAGGGGTAGTCGCTCGTGACCGCCTTCTGCAGCGCGTTCTCGACGTCGTCGAGTCCGGCCCGCAGCCGCTCGGCGAGCGCAGGGTCGACGTGCGACAGCCCGAACGGGAGCGCGTCGCTCACGTCGTCCTCCCTCCTCGCGTCGTCAGCGGACGAACAGTCCGGCCTGCTGGGCCAGGTTGAGCACGGTCTGCGGCCAGACTCCGATGAACACGGTCAGCGCCACCGTCAGGCCGATCGCGATCTTGGTGAGCGAGCTCGGGACGACGACGGACGGGCCGCCCTCGGCCACGGGGTCGTTGAAGAACATGAGCACGACGACGCGGACGTAGAAGAACGCGGCCACTGCGCTCGCGACCAGACCGATGACGACGACACCCGTCGCGCCGCCGGCGATGCCGGCGCTGAACACCGCGAACTTGCCCGTGAAGCCGCTGGTGAGCGGGATCCCGGCGAACGCGAGCAGGAAGAGCGCGAACGCGCTGGCCACCACCGGGGAGCGCTTGCCGAGGCCGGCCCACTGGGAGAGGTGGGTGGCCTCGCCCGTCGAGTCGCGGACGAGGGTGACGATGGCGAAGGCGCCGATCGTGGCGATGCCGTAGGCGACGAGATAGACCATCGTGCCGTCGAGGCCCGCCTGGCTCGTGGCGAGGACGCCGACGAGCATGAAGCCGGCCTGGGCGATCGACGAGTAGGCGAGCATCCGCTTGATGTCGGTCTGGGTGAGCGCGAAGAGCGTGCCGACGATCATCGTGAGCGCGGCGATGAAGTACATCATCGGACGCCAGTCCCACCGGATCCCGCCGAAGGCGACGTACATGACGCGCAGCAGCGCGCCGAACGCCGCGACCTTCGTGCACGCCGCCATGAAGCCCGTGACCGAGGTCGGCGACCCCTGGTAGACGTCGGGCGTCCACTGGTGGAAGGGCGCGGCACCGATCTTGAACAGCAGGCCGACGGACAGCAGCGTGACCCCTGCCAGCACGAGAGGTGTGCCGCTGGCCGTCACCGCGAGGGTGTCCGAGATGCCCTTGAGCGTGACCGTGCCGGCGAAGCCGTAGAGCAGGGCCGTGCCGTAGAGGAAGAACGCCGAGGAGAACGCGCCCAGCACGAAGTACTTGAGCGCGGCCTCCTGCGAGAGCAGGCGCCGACGGCGGGCGAGGCCGGCCATGACGTAGAGCGGCAGCGAGACGACCTCGAGCGCGATGAACATCGTGAGGAGGTCCGTCGACGCCGGGAAGAGCAGCATGCCGCCGACGCTGAACAGGAACAGCGACCACACCTCGGTCTGGAACCAGCCCAGGCGCGTGAAGACCTGCTCGTCCTCCGAGCCCGGCAGCGCCGAGGCCCGCGGGGCGAAGTTGTCACCCGCAGGATCGACCTTGCGCTCGGCCATGACCAGCGCCGCGATGAACGCGAGCACGAGGATGGAGCCCTGCATGAACAGGGTCGGGCCGTCGACCGCCACCGAGCCCATGGCCACGACCTGCTGGGTGCCGTGCAGCAGGAGCACGGCCGTGAACGCGGCGGCGAGCGACAGGAACGTGATCGTGAGCTGGGCGGGCCGACGGAGCCGCTGCGGGAGCAGCGCCTCGACGAGCACGGACACGACGGCCGCACCGAGGACGATGAGGATCGGCGCGAGCGGGCCGTACTCGATCGTCGGGACGTCGAACGATCCCGAGACTGCGGCGAGCGCGCTCACTTCTGGGTCCCTTCCGCGACCGGCGCCACCTGCGGCGCCGGATCGGTCTCGTGCAGCGCGTGCATCACGCGGTCGACGGCCGGGTTGACGACGTCGAGCACCGGCTTGGGGTAGAAGCCGAGGGCGATGATGACGACGAGCAGCGGGGCGATGGCGAGGATCTCGCGACCACGCAGGTCGTGGACCTTCTCCTCGACCGCGTCCGGCGTCGGGCCGGTCATCGTGCGCTGGTACATGAGCAGGATGTAGAGCGCGGCGAGGACGATGCCCAGCGTCGCGATCACCCCGACCCAGCGGTAGCGCTCGAAGGTGCCGACGAGCACGAGGAACTCGCTCACGAAGCTCGACAGCCCGGGAAGGGCGAGGGAGGACAGGCCTGCGACGAGGAACGTGCCCGCGAGGATCGGCGCCACCTTCTGCACACCGCCGAAGTCGTCGATGATCCGCGACCCGCGTCGGCTGATGAGGAAGCCGCCGATGAGGAAGAGCGCCGCTGTCGAGAAGCCGTGGTTGACCATGTACAGCGTCGATCCGCTCTGGCCCTGCGTCGTCATGACGAAGATGCCGAGGGCGATGAAGCCGAAGTGCGACACCGAGGTGTAGGCGATGAGCCGCTTGATGTCGGTCTGGCCGATGGCGAGCAGCGCGCCGTAGATGATGCCGACGACGGCCAGCGCGATGACCAGCGGCGTGGCCCAGTGCGACGCGTCGGGGAACAGCTCGAGGCAGTAGCGCAGCATGCCGAACGTGCCGACCTTGTCGAGCACGCCGACGAGCAGCACCGCGGTGCCGGGAGTGGACTCTGCCGCCGCGTCCGGGAGCCAGGTGTGGAACGGCACGAGAGGCGCCTTGATCGCGAAGGCGATGAAGAACCCGGTGAACAGCCACTTCTGCAGCGTGGGGTCGATCGAGAGCGCCGCGAGCTGGGTGAAGTCGAACGTGCCGGTGCCGAGCTGGTCGGCCGAGACGACGTACAGGCCGATGAGCGCGGCCAGCATGAGCAGACCGCCGAACAGGGAGTACAGCAGGAACTTCACGGCGGCGTAGCTGCGACGCGGTCCGCCGTAGCGGCCGATCAGGAAGTAGACCGGGACGAGCATCGCCTCGAAGAACACGTAGAAGAGGAACACGTCCGTGGCGGCGAAGACGCCGACCATGGCGGCCTCGAGGACGAGGATCAGCGCGACGTAGCCCTTGACCGATCCGCGCGCGTCGTCGGCATCGTTCCAGCCGGCGAGCAGCACGACCGGGACCAGCGAGGCGGACAGTGCGATGAGGACCAGCGCGATGCCGTCGACACCGAGCGAGAAGTGGACGCCGAAGGCGGGGATCCAGTCGTAGGACGCCTGGAACTGGAAGTCGGCACCCTTGGCGGGGTCGAAGGCCAACGCCATCGCGACCGTGAGCGCAAGGACGAGGAGCGACACCGCGAGGCCGACCTGCTTGGCCAACCGGTCGGCGCCCTTGGGCAGAGCCAGCACCAGGGCTGCGCCGAGGAGGGGCACGGCGAGGAGCAGCGGGAGCCAGAGGTTCGTCGCCATGGCTACAGCCTCACCAGGATGAGGGCGAGGGCCACGACCGCGGCCCCGCCGAGCATGGACAACGCGTAGGACCTGGTGAACCCGGTCTGCAACCGCCGGACCCGACCGGAGAGCCCTCCGATGGTCGCCGCGGTGCCGTTGACGAGGCCGTCGACGACGCGGTTGTCGAACCAGACGAGCAGCCGCGTGAGGTACTGGCCCGGTCGCATGAACACGGCCTCGTTGACGGCGTTGCCGTAGAGCTCCTCGCGCGCCGCCCGCGTGAGCAGGTTGCCCGCCGGCGCGACCACGGGGACGGGGCGACGGTCGTACATCAGCCACGCGACGGTGACGCCGACGGCCACGAGGGACAGCGAGGCGACGGGGATCAGATAGGGGGTGCTCGACGTCGGTTCAGGGGTGCCCGTGATCGGCTCGAGCCAGTTGACGAACTTCTCGCCGATGCTGAGGTACCACCCCGCGCCGAACGACAGGACGGCGAGGATCGCGACCGGACCCATCATGATCCAGGGCGACTCGTGCGGGTGGACGTCGTCGTTCCATCGCGACTTGCCGAGGAACGTCATGACGAACATGCGGGTCATGTAGAAGGCGGTGATGCCCGCGCCGAGCAGTGCGATGAGGCCGGCCCAGAAGTTCACCTGGAAGGCGGTCTCGATGATCTTGTCCTTGGACCAGAAGCCGTCGAACGGCGGCACACCCATGATGGCGAGCCAGCCGCACGCGAACGTGAGCCAGGTGACCATCATCGCCTTGCGCAGCAGGCCGAAATGGCGCATCTGCGTGTCGTTGTTCATGCCGTGCATCACGGAGCCGGCGCCGAGGAACAGGTCGGCCTTGAAGAAGCCGTGCATGAGCATGTGGAAGATGGCGAAGGTGTAGCCGACCGGTCCCAGCCCGGCGCCCAGGATCATGTAGCCGATCTGGCTCATGGTCGATCCGGCGAGGGCCTTCTTGATGTCGTCCTTGGCCGAACCGATGATCGCACCCATCACGAGGGTGATCGCACCGATGATGATGACGGCGTTCCGCGCGGTCACCGTCTCGTTGAAGATCGGTCCGGAGCGCACGATGAGGTAGACGCCCGCGGTCACCATCGTGGCGGCGTGGATGAGGGCCGAGACGGGGGTCGGGCCTTCCATCGCGTCGAGCAGCCAGGTCTGCAGCGGGAACTGCGCCGACTTGCCGCACGCGGCCAGCAGCAGGGCGAGACCGATCAACGTGAGCGTCGTGCCGTCTGCCTTGGACGCCCGGTCGAGGACGCCGCCGAACGTCACCGAGCCGAACGTGACGAACATGAGCATGATGGCGATCGACAGGCCGAGGTCACCGACCCGGTTGACGATGAACGCCTTCTTCGCGGCGACCGACGCCGTCTCCTTGACGAACCAGAAGCCGATGAGCAGGTAGGACGCGAGGCCGACGCCCTCCCAGCCGACGTACAGCAGCAGGTAGTTGTCGGCGAGGACGAGCAGCAGCATCGACGCGACGAACAGGTTGAGGTAGGCGAAGAAGCGCCGCCGGTCGCGGTCGTGCGCCATGTAGCCGACCGAGTAGATGTGGATGAGCGTCCCGACCCCGGTGATGAGGAGGACGAACACCATCGACAGCTGGTCGAGCCGCAGGTCGATCGGCGCGTGGAACGTCCCGACGAGGACCCAGTCGTAGAGGTGCTGGACGTTGGTGCGGCGGTCGTCGGCCTGGCCGAGCATGCCCGCGAAGAGGAAGCACGCGACGACGAAGGACGCGGTCGACATGAGGACGGCCAGCCAGTGGCCCCACCGGTTGGTGCGCCGGCCACCCAGGAGCAGGACCGTGGCGCCCAGCAGCGGCAGCGCGATGAGCAGCCACATCGACGTGAAGACGCCCGAGGCTGCCTGAGGGGTCGATGCGCTCACCTCCGCCACGACGGAGGGCACGCCCGAGAACGGTGACACGACTGACCCCTCTAGTACTTCAGCAGGTTGGCTTCGTCGACCGAGGCCGACCGGCGGGTACGGAAGATCGTCATGATGATCGCGAGGCCGACGACCACCTCGGCCGCAGCGACGACCATGACGAAGAAGGCGAACACCTGACCGTCGAGGTTGCCGTGCAGCCGGGAGAACGTGACGAACGCCAGGTTGCAGGAGTTGAGCATGAGCTCGACGCACATGAAGACGACGATGGCGTTGCGGCGGACGAGGACGCCGAGGGCGCCGATGCTGAACAGCACCGCCGACAGGTAGAGGTAGTAGTCCGAGCTCATGACGGCACCTCCTCGGTCGAGGCGGGACCCACTGACTCACCGGCGGCCAGCGCGTTGACCCGTGCCGTGTCGTCGTGGTCGACGCCGACGACCGCGCTCACGCCGCGCAGCGGGACGGGCACCGAGCGGTCGGTGGGAGTGCCGTCGGGCAGGAGCGCCGGGGTGCCGACCGCGTTGTGGCGGGCGTAGACACCGGGTCCGGGGAGGTTCTGCGGTGAGCCGGAGCGCACCTTGTCCTCGGACAGCTCGCGCTGGGACTTCCGCGGCGTGTGGTGCTCGCGGTGCGCGAGGACCATCGCGCCGAGCGCGGCCGAGATCAGCAGGGCCGAGGTCACCTCGAAGGCGAGCACGTAGCGCCCGAAGATGAGGTGCGCGATCCCCTGCACGTTGCCCCCGTCGACCGAGTTGGCCTCGTCGAGACCCACCACGTCCTGGGTGACCGCACCGATCGCGCCGAAGAGCATCGCCGCGAACGCGACGACGAAGACGGTCGCCGCGAGCCGCTGGCCCTTGATGGTCTCCACCAGCGAGTCCGAGGAGTCGACGCCCACGATCATGAGCACGAAGAGGAACAGCATCATGACGGCGCCGGTGTAGACCACCACCTGCACCATGCCGAGGAACGGGGCCTGCAGCGAGACGTAGAGCACGGCGAGACTCATCATCGTCGCGGCGATGAAGAGCGCGCTGTGGACCGCCTTGCGCGAGAACAGCATCCCGAGAGCGCCACCCACGGCGACCACGGCGCACGCCCAGAACACGAGCTGCTCACCGGTGCTCTGCTGCGCCCCGGTCAGGGTCGCGGCGAGAAGACTGCTCATGCCGAGGCCTCCTCGTCGCCCTGCGGCCCGGTCCACGTGCCCAGTCGGCGAGCCTCGGCCTCGCCGTGCTGGGCGGCGACCGCCTCCGTCACGGTGCCGAGGTAGTAGTCGGTCTCGGTCGTGCCGGGCACCATCTGGTGCGGCGGCGCTGCCATGCCCTTGAGGAGCGGACCGAGGAGGTCCTGCTTCTCGAAGATGAGGCTGGCCCGGCTGTCGTCGGCGAGCTCGTACTCGTTGGTCATCGTGAGTGCCCGCGTCGGGCACGCCTCGATGCACAGGCCGCAGAAGATGCAGCGGAGGTAGTTGATCTGGTAGACGCGGCCGTAGCGCTCACCAGGGCTGAACCGTTCCTCGTCGGTGTTGTCCGCACCCTCGACGAAGATGGCGTCCGCCGGGCAGGCCCAGGCGCACAGCTCGCAGCCGACGCACTTCTCGAGCCCGTCGGGGTGACGGTTGAGCTGGTGCCGACCGTGGTAGCGCGGCTGGGTCGGGACCTTCTCCTCGGGGTACTGCTCGGTGACGGTCTTCTGGAACATCTGCTTGAACGGCACCGCGAAGCTGCCGAAGAACCGCCGCTGCTCGCTCATGCGTCCACCCCTTCGTCGCGGGCGTCGCTGACCTCGACGGCGGTCGCCACCGTCGAGCCGGCGACAATCGCCTTGGCGCGACGCGTCACGGTGAACTCCTGACCAGGAAGGGGCGGCACCGGGTGTCCGCCGGAGAACGGGTCGAACTCGGGCACTGCGGCCCTGCGTTCCGGGGTCTCACGACCGCCGAACAGGTAGGCGATACCGGCCAGGACGAGCAGGCCGATCGCGACCGGGACCAGGTAGGAACGAAGGTCGACGCCCTCGTTCTTGAGTCCCTTGAAGGTGGCGATGACGAGGATCCAGGCGATCGACAGCGGGATGAGGATCTTCCACCCGAACCGCATGAACTGGTCGTAGCGCAGCCGCGGGAGCGTGCCACGGAGCCAGACGAAGACGAAGAGGATCGCGAAGACCTTGCCGAAGAACCACAGCAGCGGCCACCAGCCTTCGTTGGCCCCCGGCCACACGGTCGAGATCGGGGGTGGCATCCGCCACCCGCCCAGGAACAGCGTCGCCGCGACGGCCGACACGTTGATCATGTTGATGTACTCGGCGAGGAAGAACATCGCCCAGCGCAGTCCCGAGTACTCGGTGTGGAAGCCGGCGACGAGCTCGCCCTCGGCCTCGGGCAGGTCGAACGGTGCGCGGTTGGTCTCGCCCACCATCGAGATGAGGTAGATGACGAACGACGGCACCAGCAGGATGCCGTACCACCAGCTGTTGGCCTGCGCGTTGACGATCTGCGACGTCGACATGGTGCTCGCCCACAGGAACACCGCGACGAACGAGAGCCCCATCGCGATCTCGTAGGAGATCATCTGCGCGCTCGATCGCAGGCCGCCGAGCAGGGAGTACGTCGACCCCGACGACCAGCCCGCGAGCACGATCCCGTAGATGCCGACGGACGCGATGGCCAGGACGTAGAGCACAGACACCGAGAAGTCGGTGAGCTGCAGCGGAGTCTCCGTGCCGAAGATGCTGACCATCGGCCCGAACGGGATCACCGCGAAGATCATCATGGCCGCGGTGGCCGCGATGATCGGCGCGAGGAGGTAGACGCCGAGGTCGGCGTTCGTCGGCGAGATGCCCTGCTTGAACGCGAGCTTGAGGCCGTCCGCGATCGGCTGGAGCAGGCCGAACGGCCCGGCCCGGTTGGGACCTGGCCGGTTCTGCATCTTCGCCACGATGCGGCGCTCGTACCAGGTGGTGAACAGCGTGAGCAGCAGGAGCGCCACGAAGATCACGAGCACCTTGAGCACGACCAGCCAGAGCGGGTCCTTGCCGAAGTCCTCGAGCGTCACCTGGTCGGTGCTGGCTGCCAGCAGGTTCACGCGGCACCTCCGGTGATGCGGACGACGTCGCCGTTGCCGGCCCCGAGGGTCAGCGCGCGGTGTCGAGCCGTCGGAGTTGGCGGGCACCCACACCACGCCGTCGGGCATCGCGGTCACGACCAGCGGCAGGGTGAGCGATCCGGCCTCGGTCGCCACCGTCAGCGCGCCACCGTCGACCGCCCCGGCTGCCTGGGCCGTCGCCGGCGAGACGCGAGCGACTGCGGCGCGAGCGGTGGCGGTGAGATAGGGGTCGCCCTCCTGCAGCGAGCCGCGGTCGAGGAGGTGGCGCCAGGTGGCGAGCACGACCTCGCCCTCCGCGGTGGGCGCGACGTCGCCCGGGGCGACGCTGGGTGCCTCGGCCCGCTCGCCGTCCCAGGTCCCGAGGGCGTCGATCTCGGCGCGCACGGCGGCGACGTCCCCGCGACCGAGGTCGACGCCGAGCGCGGTCGCGATCATCGACAGGACCCGAGTGTCGGACAGCGCGAGCGAGTCTCGGAAGACGGCGGCGGACTCGCGACGGCGCCCCTCCCAGTCGAGGAAGGTGCCCTGCTTCTCGGTCAGCGCAGCGACGGGCAGCACGACGTCGGCGCGCTGGGTGACCTCAGTGTGCCGCTGCTCGAGGGAGACGACGAACGGGGTCGCGTCGACTGCGGCCAGGAACGCCGCCGGGTCGGCGAGGTCGCCCGCCTCGACACCGGCGACGACCAGCGCACCGACGGAGCGGACGACGGTCGCCGGGTCGGTGGCCTCGGCGAGTGCGGTGGCGTCGTCGTGCACCGCGGCCACGACGGTCTCGAGCGACCGGCCCGCGCGCGCCGGGAGCGCAGCCGTGTCGACTCCCCACGACGCGGCGACCTGCGCACGTGCCTCGGCCGACTCGAGCGGCCGACCACCGGGCAGGAGTCCGGGGAGCGCACCGGCGTCGAGCGCCCCACGCTCGCCGGCCCGACGCGGCACCCACGCGAGAGCCGCACCGGTAGCGGCAGCGAGCCGGGCCGCGCTCGAGAGCGCGCCGTCGGTCTGCGCGAGCCGCTCCCCGACGAGGATGACGGCACCGGGCTCGCGCAGCAGCCGCGCCGCCTCGGCGACCGGGCCGGCCGCCGCCGACTCGTCGACGAGCGCGTCGAGCGCGCGCGCCTCACCGCCGGGGGCGGTGGCCAGCACGGTGCCCTGCGCCTTCGTGACACCGGAGGAGGCGAACGGAGCCACCGAGAAGACGCGTACGCGGTTCTTGCGCGCGCCCTTGCGCAGGCGCAGGAAGACGATCGGCGACTCGTCCTCGGGGTCGATGCCGGCGAGCACGACGACCGGCGCGTTCTCGAGGTCGGCGTACGTCGGCCCGACACTGCGTCCCGCCACGAGTGCCGCGAGGAAGGCAGCCTCCTCCGCAGACGTGGGACGGGCGCGGAAGTCGACGTCGTCGGTGCCCAGGGCCACCCGCGCGAACTTCGCGTAGGAGTAGGCGTCCTCGAGGGTGAGGCGACCGCCGGTGAGCACGGCCGTCGACGCCCCGGCGGCACGCAGACCCTCGGCCGCGATCGAGATCGCCTCGGGCCAGGACGCGGCCACGAGCTCGCCGTCGTCGTCACGTACGAGGGGGTGCTCGAGACGCCCCTCGGAGAGGTGCCCGAACGCGAAGCGACCCTTGTCGCAGTTCCACTCCTCGTTGACCGCGGGGGTGTCCCACGCGAGGCGCCGCATCACGGTCGACCGACGTACGTCGGTGCGCAGGCCGCACCCCGAAGCGCAGTGCTCGCACGCAGTCGGAGTCGAGACCAGGTCGAACGGGCGTGAGCGGAAGCGGTACTTGGCGCTCGTCAGCGCGCCCACCGGGCAGATCTGCACGGTGTTGCCGGAGAAGTAGGAGTCGAAGGGCTGGTCGGACGACGTACCGACCTGCTGCGTGGCGCCGCGCTCGAGCAGCTCGATGAACGGGTCACCGGCGATCTGCTCGGCGAACCGGGTGCAGCGGGCGCACGACACGCAGCGTTCGCGGTCGAGCAGGATCTGCGCCGAGACGTTGATCGGCTTGGGGAACGTCCGCTTGACGCCGTCGAAGCGGCTGTCGGCCCGGCCGTGCGACATGGCCTGGTTCTGCAGCGGGCACTCGCCGCCCTTGTCGCAGATCGGGCAGTCGAGCGGGTGGTTGATGAGCAGGAACTCCATGACGCCCTGCTGGGCGGCGAGCGCGACCGGCGAGGTCTCCTGCGTCTTGATCTTCATGCCGTCGGCGACCGTCACGGCGCAGGCGGGCTGCGGCTTGGGCTGTCCCTCGATCTCGACCAGGCACATCCGGCAGGCGGCCACCGGCTCGAGGAGCGGGTGGTCGCAGAAGCGCGGCACCGAGATGCCCAGCTGCTCGGCGGCGCGGATCACCAGCGTGCCCTTGGGCACGGTGATGTCGAGGCCGTCGACGCTGAGCGTGACGCCGTCCGTGGTGGTGGGTGCCGGGGTACCCGACGAGGTGATGGTCATCGCGCTGCAGCTCCCGCGAAGACGGTGGCGGCGACCGGGTCGAAGAGCTGGTCGGCCGGCGTGTGGGTTCCGGCGAGGAACTCCTCGCGGAAGTTCGTGAGGGCCGGCGCGTACGGCGTCGCAGCGGCGTCGCCGAGCGCGCAGAAGGACCGGCCCGCGATCTGCTTGCAGATGTCGTCGACCGTCTCGAGGTCGGGCTCGGACGCCGTGCCCTGCTCGAACCGCTCGAGCATCTGCTCGAGCCAGTAGGTGCCCTCGCGGCACGGGGTGCACTTGCCGCACGACTCGTGCTTGTAGAAGTGCATCCAGCGACTGATCGCGCGGACCACGCTCGTCGTCTCGTCGAACACCATCGGCGTGCCTGTGCCGAGCATCGTGCCGTTGGCGGCCATGTCCTCGTAGGTGAGCGGGACGTCGAGGTGCTCGGGCATGAGCATGGGCACGCTCGAGCCACCGGGAATCCAGAACTTGAGCTCGTGTCCGGCGCGCACTCCTCCGGCGTAGTCGAGCAGCTCCCGCATCGTGGTGCCCAGCGGTGCCTCGTAGATGCCCGGGCGCTCGACGTGCCCGGAGACGGCGAACAGCTTGAACCCGGGCGACTTCTCGGTGCCGAACTGCTTGAACCAGTCGGCGCCGTTGCGCAGGACGGTGGGGATGTTGGCGATCGTCTCGACGTTGTTGATCACCGTCGGACCGCCGTACAGACCGGCGACCGCCGGGAACGGCGGCTTGAGGCGCGGCTGGCCGCGGCGACCCTCGAGCGAGTCGAGCAGGGCCGTCTCCTCGCCGCAGATGTACGCACCGGCACCGGAGTGGACGACGATGTCGATGTCGACGCCGGAGCCGAGGATGTCCTTGCCGAGGAACCCTGCGGCGTAGGCCTCGCGCACTGCGGCAGTCACGCGACGGATCGCGTGCGGCACCTCACCGCGGACGTAGATGAACGCGTAGTGGGCCCGGATCGCGTAGGCCGCGTGGATGCAGCCCTCGACGAGCGCGTGCGGGTTGGCGAGCATGAGCGGGATGTCCTTGCAGGCCCCCGGCTCGGACTCGTCGGCGTTGACCACGAGGTAGTGCGGGTTGCTGTCGTTCTGCGGGACGAAGCCCCACTTCATGCCGGTGGGGAAGCCGGCGCCGCCGCGGCCGCGCAGGCCAGAGTCCTTGACGAGGGCGATGACGTCGTCGGGGTGGACGCCGAGCGTCACCGGCACCATGTCGTAGCCGCCGTGCCGGCGATAGCCGTCGAGCGTGTGCGAGTCGGCCTCGTCCCAGTGGGCGGTGAGGATGGGGGTCAGCGGCACCGCTCAGCCCTCCGACTTCGTGAGACCGACGAGCGGCGACTGGGCCGGAGCCTCGGGGGCCGTCATGCCGTGCTCGCGGGCGTAGGTGACGCCGGCGAGCATGCGGTCGTCGGCGGCGCCCGCTCCGGCGAGCCCGTCGTCGAAACCGGCCAGCGTGCGCTCGATCTCCTCGAACGTGCCGATCCGCGGACCTCGCGTGGAGACGACCTCCTCGCCGCGCTGCAGCTTCTCGACCACCTCGAGCGCGCGCGGGACGTCCATGTCGTCGAGGAACTCCCAGTTGGCGGTCATCACGGGCGCGTGCGTGCACGCGGCCTGGCACTCGATCCGCTCGAGGGAGACCGAGCCGTCGGCGGTGACCTCGTCGTGGCCGACGCCGAGACGATCCGTCAACGCCGACCAGATCGCGTCGCCGCCGAGCACCGCGCACAGCGTGTTGGTGCACACGCCGACGTGGTAGCGGCCGACCTTGTGCCGCTTGTACATCGTGTAGAAGGTCGCGACCGCAGCGACCTCGGCGGTCGTGAGGCCGACGACGTCCGCACACAGCGCGATGCCGTCGGGGGTGACGCTGCCCTCCGCGGACTGCACCAGGTGAAGCATCGGCAGCAGCGCCGACCGGCTCTGCGGGTAGCGACCCGCAAGCTCGACCGCGTCGGCGCGCGTCTGCTCGGTCAGTGCCATGTGGTGTCTCCGTCGTCGCTGTGCTGTCGTCCCGAGCCGCTCACCGGTCGACCCCGCCCATCACCGGGTCGATCGACGCGACGGCGCCGATCACGTCTGCCACCTGGCCGCCCTCGCACATCGCCGCCACGGCCTGCAGGTTGTTGAACGATGGGTCGCGGACGTGGACGCGGAACGGGCGGGTGCCGCCGTCGCTGACCGCGTGGACGCCAAGCGCGCCGCGAGGGGCCTCGGTGAACGAGTGGACCTGACCGGCGGGCACGTGGAATCCCTCGGTCACCAGCTTGAAGTGGTGGATCAGCGCCTCCATCGACTCGCCCATGATGTGGCGGATGTGGTCGAGGGAGTTGCCCTGGCCGTCGCCGCCGATGGACAGCTGCGCGGGCCAGGCGATCTTCTTGTCGGCCACCATGACCGGGCCGGGCTCGAGCGCGGCGATCGCCTGCCGGATGATCCGCATCGACTGGTTGATCTCCTCGATGCGGATGAGGAAGCGGCCGTAGACGTCGCACGTGGTCTCGGTGGGGACGTCGAAGTCGTACTGCTCGTAGCCGAAGTAGGGCATCGCCGTCCGGACGTCGTAGGGCAGACCCGTCGCACGCAGCACCGGACCGGTGACCCCGAGCGCCATGCAGCCGGCGAGGTCGAGGTAGCCGATGCCGGACGTGCGGTCCATCCAGACGCCGTTGCCGACGAGCAGCTGGGGGACGCCGTCGAGCTGCTTGGGCAGCTTGTCCATCACGGCGATGATCTGCTCGGCGCCACCCTCGGGGAGGTCCTGCGCGACACCTCCCGGACGGATGAACGCGTTGTTCATGCGCAGGCCGCTCATCATCTCGATGAGTCGCAGGATCTCCTCGCGATCACGGAAGCCGTTGGTCATCGCGGTGAGCGCGCCCATCTCGAAGCCGCCGGTCGCGAGCGCGACGAGGTGCGACGAGATCCGCTGCAGCTCGAGGGCGATCACGCGGATGTGCTGGGCACGCACGGGCACGTCGTCGACGATCCCCAGCAGCTTCTCCACCGCGAGGACGTAACCGGCCTCGTTGGCCATGCAGGCGAGGTAGTCCATGCGCGTCACGAACGAGACGCCCTGCGTCCAGGTCCGGAACTCGAGGTTCTTCTCGATGCCGGTGTGGAGGTAGCCGATGCCGCACCGCGCCTCGGTGACGGTCTCCCCGTCGAGCTCGAGGATGAGTCGCAGGACGCCGTGGGTGGACGGGTGCTGCGGACCCATGTTGACGACGATGCGCTCCTTGGTTCCGTCCTCGGGAGTGAGGACGGTGTCCCAGTCGGCACCGGTGACGGTGAAGACGCGACCCTCGGTGGTGTCGTAGACGCCGGCGTAGGCGTCGGTGAGCGGCGGCTCGGTGACGACGTCGTCGTAGGCGGCCTCGTAGGTGACGTCGTTCATGACGAGTACGACCTCCGCTGGTCCGGCGGCGGGATGGTGGCGCCCTTGTACTCGACGGGGATCCCGCCGAGGGGGTAGTCCTTGCGCTGCGGGTGTCCCGGCCAGTCGTCGGGCATGAGGATGCGGGTGAGACCGGGGTGCCCGTCGAAGACGATGCCGAACATGTCGAACGCCTCGCGCTCGTGCCAGTCGTCGGACGGGTAGACCGGGACGACGCTCGGGACGTGCGGGTGCTGCTCGGAGGCGCTGACCTCGACGCGCACGATGCGGTTGTGCGTGATCGAGAGGAAGTGCCAGACGGCGTGCAGCTCCGCCCCGGCCATCTGCGGGTAGTGGACGCCGGAGACGCCGAGGCAGACCTCGAAGCGCAGCGCCGGCTCGTCACGCAGACGCGTCACGAACGCGATCAGGTGCTCGGGTCGCACGTGGAACGTGATCTCTCCGCGGTCGATCACCGTGTGGATCACAGCCTCGTCGAACGAGGTGCCGTCCTCCTGGAGCGCGAGCCCGAGCTCGTCGGCGACCTCGTCGTACCAGCCGCCGAAGGGCCGCTCGGACGGCGGGGGCAGCTCGACCGTGCGGACGAGTCCGCCGTAGCCGGAGGTGTCGCCAGGACCGGCGTTGCCGAACATGCCGGAGCGCACGTCGACGACCGGGAGCGTGGGCACGTGCGCGGGGACGACGTCGGCACCCTGCGCCGACCCGGCGGGCGAGTCGGTCACCGGAGCAGCCCCCTCATCGCCGACGTCGGCTCGGCCACCAGCGCGATCTCCTCGAGCTCGGAGATCTCCTTCTGACGGTTGGCGCCGAGCTTCTGCGCCTTGGCCTTCTCGTGCACCTTGAGGATCGCGTCGATGAGCATCTCCGGCCGCGGCGGACAGCCGGGCAGGTAGATGTCGACCGGGACGATGTGGTCGACGCCCTGGACGATCGCGTAGTTGTTGAACATGCCGCCGCTGCTGGCGCAGACACCCATCGAGATGACCCACTTGGGCTCGGGCATCTGGTCGTAGATCTGGCGGAGCACCGGGGCCATCTTCTGGCTCACCCGGCCGGCCACGATCATGAGGTCCGCCTGGCGCGGAGAGCCGCGGAAGACCTCCATGCCGAAGCGGGCGAGGTCCCAGCGCGGACCGCCGGTCGACATCATCTCGATCGAGCAGCAGGCGAGACCGAACGTCGCCGGCCACATCGAAGCCGCTCGCGCCTGACCGGCCGCCCACTCGACGGACGTGAGGAGCAAGCCGCTCGGGAGGCTCTCCTGGATCCCCATGGGTCTAGCCCTCCTGTCCGTCGACGGGTCGAACGACATGCACCGCGGTCACGCTCAGTCCCACTCGAGGCCGCCCCGACGCCAGACGTAGCCGTAGACCACGAGCACCGTGACGATGAACAGCGCCATCTCGATGAGGCCGAACAGCCGCAGCTGGTCGAACGCGACGGCGAACGGGTAGAGGAACACGATCTCGATGTCGAAGATGATGAAGAGCATCGCGGTGAGGTAGTACTTCACCGGGAACCGTCCGCCGCCGATCGGCTGCGGGGTCGGGTCGATGCCGCACTCGTAGGAGTCGAGCAGCGCGCGGTTGTACTTCTGGGCGCCGGCGAGCCTGGGCGCGAGGAGCACGGAGAACAGCGCGAACAGGAGCCCGAGCGCACCGAGCACGAGGATCGGCAGGTAGACCTCGCCCACGTGGTACCCCTCCTTCGACGCAGCCGTCGAGATCCTAGTAGTGCCCGGCGTTGTGCCGGGCACCGCGTCAGGCGGCCGGAGCCACCTTCGAGAGTGCGTTGACGACCCGGTCGGTCCACTCCCCGCCCCGCGGGTCGCGCAGGTTGGAGAGCGTGGTCATCGTGAGCTTCATGAGCATCGGCCGGGAGAGGCCCTTCTGCGTGCAGAGCCGCATGATCTCGGGGTTGCCGATGAGCTTCACGAAGACGCGGCCGAGCGTGTAGTAGCCGCCGTACTCGGCCTTGAGCAGTCGCGGGTAGTCGGCGAGCGCCTTCTCCCGCGAGTACGCCGTGGGGCGCTTCAGCGCCTGCGCCATGACGTCGGCGGCCAGCTGGCCCGACTCCATCGCGTAGGCGATGCCCTCGCCGTTGAACGGGTTGACCATGCCGGCGGAGTCGCCGACGAGCAGCAGTCCGTCGGCGTAGTGCGGCTTGCGGTTGAAGGCCATCGGCAGCGCGGCGCCGCGCATCGGCTCGGTGCGGGTCTCCTCGGAGAAGCCGTACGACGCGTCAGCGCGGTCGACCCAGCGCTGCATGAGGGCCTTGTAGTCGACCTTGCCGAAGGCCGGGCTCGAGTCGAGGATGCCCAGCCCGACGTTGACCGTGCCGTCGCCGAGGCCGAAGACCCAGCCGTAGCCGGGGAGCAGCTTGTCGCCGTCCCACAGCTCGAGGTGGCTCTCGAGCCACTCGTCGTGCGTATAGGCCTCGCTGCGGTAGTAGGTGCGCACCGCGACGCCCATCGGGCGGTTCTCGAGGCGCTCACGGCCGGCGGCGACCGCGAGCCGGCTCGAGTTGCCGTCGGCGGCCACGACGAGCGGTGCGCGATACGTGACCTCGTCGTGCTTGGTGCCGTCCGCCTCGGTCGTGCGTGCGGTGACGCCGACGATGCGGCCGCTGCGCTCGTCGCGTACGGGGCCGGTGACCGAGGTGCGCTCGAGCAGCCGTGCGCCCGCCTTCTGCGACTGACGAGCGAGGATCTCGTCGAAGTCCTTGCGGGTACGGGTGAGGCCGTAGTCCGGGAACGTCGCGAGGTCGGGCCAGCGGATCTCGAGGCGGTGCCCGCCCCCGATGATGCGCAGGCCGACGTTGCGCGCCCAACCTGCCTCGGGGGTCACGTCGATGCCCATGTCGACGAGCTGCTTCACCGCGCGCGGCGTGAGGCCGTCGCCGCACACCTTCTCGCGCGGGAACGCGGTCTTCTCCAGGACGAGGACGTCGAGACCGCGTTGCGCGAGGTGGAACGCGGTCGCGGAACCGGCGGGTCCGGCGCCGACGACGATGACGTCGGCGTCGTATGACGAGGGGGTCGGTGTGCTCACAGGCTCCAACGATCCTTGCTGTCCGGTCGGTGCGCGCGTGCGCTTGTGAAAACGTTCACGAAGGCGGCCCTACCCTACCCCGCACGCGGGGGTGCTCGCGCCGGGTCTGGAGGACGAGCCACCGTCGCACGCGGTGCCCCGACGTTGCAGCGGACGACGTGGTCAGGGAGACGTCCGCCACGTGTGAACCCGGTCGGGGTGCCGGGCGGCGTCGGGACGCCTAGCCTGTGCACGTGTCGACCGCGCCGCACGCCCTGCCGTCGCCGCCGGCGACGGTACGGACCGTGGCGCTGCCGGCCGATCTCGCCGACCGGCCGCTGCTCTCCCTGCTGCCGCGCGGGGTGGCACCCACCTCGTGGGTGACCACCGACGCCGACGGCGACGACACCGGACTGGTCGGCTGGGGCGAGGCGGCGCGCGCGCAGTTCGCGGGCACCGAGCGCTTCTCCCGCGCCCAGCGCTGGTGGGCGGGCTGGCTCGCCGACGCCGACATCGCCGACGAGGTCTCGATGCCCGGTTCGGGTCCGGTGCTCTTCGCCTCGTTCGCGTTCGACCCGCAGCCGGGCGCGTCCGTGGGTGTCGTCCCCCAGGCGGTCATCGGTCGTCGTGAGGGCGTCACCTGGCTGACCGTCGTCGCGGCGTCCGCACGCGAGGCGCGTCACGCGATCGACGAGACCGTGGCCGCGCTGCGCCACCCGGCCGCGGTGCCGCCCGCCCCGGTGGGCGTCGCGTACAGCGAAGGGTCGCTGTCGGTGCCCGAGTGGCAGGCGGCGGTGGGCGAGGCGGTGCGCCGCATCGACAACGGCGAGCTCGACAAGGTCGTGCTGGCCCGCGACGTCGTCGTGACGGCCGACTCCCCCATCGACCCGCGATTCCTGTTGAGCCGCCTCGCCTCCCGCTACCCGTCGTGCTGGACGTTCTCCGTCGACGGCCTGCTCGGCGCGACACCGGAGATGCTGGTGCGCCGCATCGGCGACACCGTCACGTCCCGGGTGCTGGCCGGCACGATGCGCCGCTCGTCGGACGCCACCTCCGACGCCTCGCTCGCCGAGGCGCTGCTGGACTCGGCGAAGGACCATGCCGAGCACGAGTACGCCGTCCAGTCCGTGGCCCTGTCCCTCGCGGCGCACTGCACCGACCTCGACGTGCCGAGCACGCCACGGCTGCTGCGCCTGGCCAACGTGCAGCACCTGGCCACCGACGTCACGGGCGTGCTCGCCGACGGCGCGCCGGTGCTCGCGCTCGCGGCGTCGCTGCACCCGACCGCCGCGGTGTGCGGCACCCCGACCGAGCGGGCGTTCGCCGTCATCCGCGAGCTCGAGGGCATGGACCGCGGCCGCTACGCCGGACCGGTCGGCTGGGTCGACGCGCGCGGCGACGGCGAGTTCGGGATCGCGCTGCGCTGTGCGGCGATCGAGGCCGACGACCGGCTGCGCCTCTACGCAGGGTGCGGTCTGGTGTCCGGGTCGGACCCCGAGCTGGAGCTGGCGGAGTCGCAGGCCAAGCTCGTCGCGATGCGCGATGCCCTCGAGTCGGTCTGACGTCCGCGTCGGCCCGACGCGGTCGAACGCGACGGACAACGTGCTCCTCACGTGACCGATCGCGCTCTGATGTGATCGGGGTGAGCAGATGAGGACGTCCTCGGACTTGCTCGGGGTCTGGGCTGATGCTGCGGACCTGACCGGTCGGTTCTATGCAGCCGCGAACGGCCATCTGGCAGGCGAGGGATGGTTCGCGTCCATGTCGTGGCTGCCTACCACCGAGCTCAATGTCTGTGGCCTGGACCCGACGGCCGACGGCCGGAGCGGGGCGGAGCTCGCAGCGGCGTTGGGCCGGCAGCAGCCTGCTCTCGTGTTCACCTCGAAGGTCGCCGCCGAGCCGTCCCGTCAGGCGTTGCTGGACGTGGGCTTCGAGGTCGCTCCTGTCCTCGAACCGGTGATGTGCAGCCGGACTCGCCCGCAGCCGTCCGGTGGTCCGTTCGAGGTCCGTCGGTGCACGACAGCTGAGGACGTGGACATCGCCCTGGACCTGACCGCTGCGGCTCACCAGGTTCCGCGCCACTTCCTGTCGTCCAGCATCGGGGCGGTCGCGTCGGCGGGCCGAGCCTCGGTGTGGCTGGCTCACCAGGGTGACGAGCCGGTCAGCACCGTCTGGCTGACGCGTGTCGGCGCCTGTCTCGGCGTCATGGAGATGATGACCCCACCGGAGTACCAGGGACGTGGGGCAGGTCGAGCCTTGCTCTCCCACGCGCTTCACTCCGAGTGGGACGGGACGGTGGACCGCTCGGTCCTGCTCGGAACCCCGGCCGGTCGACGACTCTACGAAGCACTCGGCTTCGTCGCGGTGGACGAGTCGCTGAGCTGTGTGCGCGGCCTCGACGACGCCGTCCGTGATGCGATCGGCCAGCCCCGGGTCTCAGATCCGCCCTAGACACGTCCGCCTCGTCGCCGAACGCCGGATCCTGCGTCGCGGACCGATCAGGAGGTCTGGTCTGCGCGCGGAGTCTCTCTCGACTCGACCAGAGCGGGGGACGGCGTGGTCGCCGTGTCCGACCCGTCCACCGTCGGACCGGGGTCCTGGTCCTCGTTGCCCCTGAGACTCCACGCGAGGTACGCAACCACCACGAGCCCGTACAACGTGTAGGCGTTGCCGGCAACGATCTGCCAACCGTGGTGCTGGTACTCGAGATCGGACCTGTTGGGCACCCACCAGATGGCCTTGCTGATCAGAACGACCGTTCCGAGGGCGGCCAGGGCCGTCGACGTCCACGTCCGACGAAGGCACAGAGCGACGAGCATCGGGGTGAGGAGTACCCAGTGATGCGACCAGGAGATCGGTGATGCCAGCAGGGAGAACAGGCCGACGCTGCCGACCGCGAGCACCCAGTCCCCGCGCCTGAGCGCCCGGATGCCGACGGCGTAGCAGACCAGGCCGACAACGATGCTGGACAGAGCCCACACCATGCGATTGCCGCCGGGGCCGTCGAGCCTCCACAGCATGCCGTTGATGGACTGGTTGCTCACGAAGGCGACACCGCCGACCCTGCGGGCGTCCACGGCGAGCGCGGTCCAGTAGCGAGTCGCCTCCGAGGGCTGGACCACCCAGCCGAGTGCAACTGTCGCGGTGAACGCGAAGACGCTGATCAGCCCGTCGCGAGAGCGGCGAGATCCGAACATCAGCGGCACGAACGCCAGAGGCGTCAGCTTGATCGCCGCCGCGAGGCCGATCATCCACGGTGCGCTGGCCCGACGAGCCCCGAACGCCTCCACGACCAACCAGAGCACCAGGGCATTGATCTGACCGAAGCTCAAGGTCGCCGTGACGGGCTCGGACATGAGCATGAGGCCGAGCAGGCCCGCACTGCACGTGACCGCGTCGAGGCTCCACTCGTCGGCAAGACGACGGCCCAGCAGCACGGAAACGCGCACCAGGGCCGCGAGAGAAGCCACGAGCATGAGGACCGGCGCTGCCGGCCCGGTCAGGGCAAGGGGCACGAAGAGCAACGCCGCGAACGGCGTGTAGGTGAATGGCAGACCGAAGTTCCCGGTCGTGCGATAGAGCGCATCCCCGTGCAGGATCGCCCGGCCACCGGCCACGTAGACGGACAGGTCGGTGAAGTCGCTTCCCCAGACCCTCCACGTTGCGACCGTCGCACCGATGATCAGCAGGACGACAGACACGATGCGCAGCGCGACCCTTGGCACCGTCGGGTCCCCCTTCTCACCGGGCGCCGGACGTAGTGCCGTGGCCAGTCCTGATCGCTGCCCGAGTGAGACTAGCGTGACCTGGCTGCCCGAACAGCCGCGCCGTTCTCGCTCGTTCCCACTCAGTCGGAGGACGCCAGCTCGGCCAGCGCGGCGCTCACGTCGGCCTGCATGTCGCGCAGCAGGGCAGCCTCGGACTGGCGGTCACCCACCTTGGCGACGATCACCCGGATGCTGCCCGACACCGTGGCGTCATCGAGCGCGTCGACGAGCCCGGTGACGTCGTCGACCACGACGACACCGTCGACCGCGGCTGCTCTGGCGACGGCCGCGAGGTCGAGCCCGAGCGGCGTGCCGAAGACGCGCTCGAAGTGCTCGGTGCCGGCCTGCTCCAGCTGGCTGAAGATCCCGCCGCCGTCGTTGTCGACGACGACGAGCACGAGGTCGGGGCGCGGCTCGTGGTCGCCGACGACGAGCCCGTTGTGGTCGTGCAGGAAGGCGAGGTCGCCCAGGAGCGCGTACGTCGTACCGCCGGTGACGCTGACCATCTCGGCGAGTCCTTCGTCGTCGACGTTGATCGCGGTGCGCGTCGACTGGTGCGCGAGCGCCGCGCCCCATGCGGTCGAGACCAGACCGTCGATGCCCGAGGTGCCGCGGTTGCCGATCACGAGCGGCGACGAGTCGCTCCCACGCACGCGCGCGAACGACTCGAGGTGGCGCACGGGCCAGGACGACGCGACGAGCAGGAGCGCGCTGGAGTCGAGGGCGTCCCACAACGTGCGCGCGACGTCCGGTCCGGTGAGACCGCTGGCGTCGTCGAGCCGCTTGGACACGGCCGCGGCTGCGCGTGCGTCTGCGGCGAGCCAGGAGTCGAGCCAGGAGTCGTCGTAGGCGTCGTACTCCTGCGGCGGCTCGGGCACCATCGCCACGAACACGGTGGCGTTGCGGGTGGGGTCCGGACGACGGACGGCGGACCGGTCGTCGGCGACGAGGACGAGCGGCGCCTCGCGGATCATGCGCAGCACAGATCGGGACAGGCCCGGAGTGCCGACGCACACGACGATCTCGGGCGTGTGCGCCGCGTAGAAGGCGTCGTCGGCGAGCAGCAGGGGGCCGTGCGCCAGCGCCGTGTCGCCGTTGCGCGCGTTGCCGCTCGGCTCGCTGAGCAGCGGCCAGCCGCAGGCCTCGGCCAACGCGATCGCCGCGTCGCTGGCCTCGACGTCGGCGACGTCACCGACGACCACGACGCCGCGCGCCGGCACGATCTGCTCGACCTCGATCTCGGATCCCGGACCGGCGAGCAGCGCGAGGACCTCGTCGAGAGGCTGGGACGCCGCCATGCCCAGCCGCGCGTCGGCAGCCGCGGGCAGCCGCTCACCGGGGTCGGTGCCGAGCGGAGCGAGCCCGAGCGGTTCGACCCAGGCGTCGTCGGCGTCGGGCACGAGCGGCTCGCGGAACGCCAGGTTGACGTGCACCGGGCCTGGATCGGTCGACTCGGTGCAGACGGCGATGGCGCGCGCGACGACCGACCGCCAGTAGCGCACCTGCCCGGCGCGGGGTTCGGCGACCGCGAGGTCGTGGGACCAGCGCGCGACGTCGTGGAAGAAGCGCGACTGGTCGATGGTCTGGTTGGCGCCGGTGTCCCGCAGCTCCGGCGGGCGGTCGGCCGTCAGGGCGACGATCGGGACGCCGGCGTAGGACGCCTCGACCATCGCCGGCGCGAGGTTGGCGACGGCGGTGCCGCTGGTGACGACGACGGCGACCGGGTCGCGCGTCACCTTCGCCAGTCCGAGCGCGACGAATCCGGCGCTGCGCTCGTCGATGCGCACGTGCAGGCGCAGCTCGCCGCGCTCGGCCGCCTCCGCGAGGGCGATCGCGAGGGCCGCGCTGCGACTGCCGGGCGAGAGCACGACCTCCGTGACGCCACCGGCAACGAGCTCGTCGACGACCACGCGCGCCATCGCGGTCGAGGGGTTCACGTCGAAGTCCTCTCGACGATCTCGAGACAGCGCTGCAGCCGGTCGTTCCACCAGCGCGCCCGGGAGGCGTCGAGGTGGACGGCGGCGAGCGCGTCGGGGTCCGGTTCGTGGCGCACGACGGACAGTCTGCCGCCCTGCGGCAGTGCCGTCTCGCTCGTCGTGTCGGCGGCGAGCAGGCGCCCGGTGCCGAACCCGCACGCGAGCGGCGCCTCGGCGAGCGCTCCCGCGAGCGCCAGGCCCGCCGAGAGGCCGACCGTGGAGTCGAGCGCGCCGCTGACCGTGACGGGCAGCCCGATCCGCGCTGCGAGGTCGAGCGCGGGCCGCACACCGCCGAGGGGGACCGCCTTGAGCACCACGACGTCGGCAGCGGCGCGGATCGACTCGACGAGAGCGTCGTCGTGGTGCTCGGCGAGCCGAGCGCCCTCGTCGACGGCGACCGCGACGTGGGGCAGCCGGGCGCGGAGCTCGGCGCATTCCTCGAGGGAGGCGCACGGCTGCTCGGCGTAGTCGAGGCCGTCGGCGATGTCGGCGAGCACCTCGAGCCGCCCGACGGCCTGGTCGACCGTCCAGGCACCGTTGACGTCGACGCGGATCCGACCGGCCGACACCCCGGTGTCGTCGAGAGCGGCGCGGACGGCAGCGACCCGCGCGACGTCGTCGTCGAAGGACTGACCGCGTTCACCGACCTTGACCTTGACGACCGTGCAGCCGTCGAGGGTCACCGCGTCGACGACGAGCTCCGTCACGGCCTCGGGGTCGAGCGCCGGCACGATCGCGTTGACCTCGACGCTCGCGCGCACCGCCGTCGGCCATTCGCCGCGTGCCGCCTCGAGCGCACCGAGCAGCCACCGTGCCGCGACGTCGTCGTCGTACTCGGGGAACGGCGCCCACTCGCCCCAGAGGTCGCCGACGCGCAGCAGCAGCCCCTCGCGCACCTCGGTGCCACGGAAGCGCCGCAGCAACGGCAGCGAGAACCCGACGACCTCGTCAAGCATCACAGCGCCCCGGAACCCGCTCGCGTAACTCATCAAAGAGTCGCTTCCCGGTCCGGGAAACGACCCGTTGATCAGTTGCTCGCGGAGAGTGGGGCGGTCACGGCGCCGGTCAGGGGCGCTTCGGGTACTGGGTGAAGTCGGGGCGGCGCCGCTGCTGGTAGGCATCCCGGCCCTCTTGACCTTCCTCGGTCATGTAGAAGAGCAGCGTCGCGTCGCCGGCGAGCTGCTGGACGCCGGCGAGCCCGTCGTCGGCCGCGTTGTGGGACGCCTTGAGCATCCGCAGCGCCAGCGGCGAGAGCTCCAGCATCTCCCGCGCCCACTGGACGGTCTCGCGCTCGAGGTCCTCGAGCGGGACGACCTGGTTGACCAGGCCCCAGTCGTAGGCCTGCTCGGCTCCGTACTGGCGGCACAGGAACCAGACCTCGCGCGCCCGCTTCTGGCCGATGTGGCGGGCGAGCAGGCCGCTGCCGTAGCCGCCGTCGAAGGAGCCGACCTTGGGACCGGTCTGGCCGAAGCGCGCGTTGTCCGCGGCGATCGTGAGGTCGCAGACGACGTGCAGGACGTGGCCGCCGCCGATCGCGTAGCCCGCGACCATCGCGATGACGGGCTTCGGCGTACGCCGGATCTGCACCTGCAGGTCCAGCACGTTGAGCCGGCCGATCCCCTTGGCGGCCACGGCGTCGTCGCCGAGGTAGCCGTCGTCGCCGCGCACCCCCACGTCGCCGCCGCTGCAGAAGGCCCAGTCGCCCTGACCGGTGAGGATGATGACGCCGACCTCGTCGTCGTCGCGCGCCTCGTTGAACGCGTGCTGCAGCTCGAACAGGGTCTGCGGCCGGAACGCGTTGCGCACGTGCGGACGGTTGATGGTGATCTTCGCGATGCCGGCGTCGTCACCGGTCGACACCTCGTAGCGGATGTCGCCGTAGTCGCCGCGCTGCTCCCACGCGGCACCCGACGCGATGCTCGAGTGCGAGGGGTCGGCCTGTGCGGGCGAGCCCTCCGCGACCACGGGGGCGAGCGGGTAGCGCGAGCGCGAGTCCATCGGTGTCCTTCGCTGACGGGCGGATCCGAGCGTCCGTCCGATCGGGCCGGGGACGCCGTCACCGGTCACCCTAGGCTGCGCAGTGTGAGCGAGCAGCCCGGGGACGGGAGCAGCGGTCGGCGCGCGGTGCGGCTGCTCGAGGTCGTGCCCGGTCGACCCGGCGTGGCCGCGGTGCTCGAGGCGCTCCCGGACGCGCTCGCGGGCGAGGGGCCGGCCCTCGGCATCGCCCCCGCCGGCAGCCACGACCACGCCGCGCGCTCCCGTGCCGCGGTGACGGACACCGGGGGTCACGGCGTCGACGCCGACATCGCGGTCGTGCTCGCCACGAGCGGGTCGACCGGCGTCCCGCGCGGCGTGCTGCTGCCGGCACCGGCGCTCCTCGCGTCGGCGCAGGCTGCGCTCGCCCGGCTCGGCGGACCGGGTGCCTGGACGCTCGCCCTGCCGGTCACCGGCGTCGGCGGCCTGCAGGTGCTCCTGCGCGCGCTGGCCTCCGGCGTCGAGCCGCTCGTGCTCTCGTCGGTCGGCGGTGCGGGTCCCTTCGACGTCGCGGAGTTCGCGCGCCTCACCTGGCGGCTCGACCCGTCGCTCCCCGCGTACACCTCGATCGTGCCCGTGCAGGCGGCTCGGCTCGTCGACGACCGCGACGGGCTGACGGCGCTGCGCGCGTACGAGGGGGTGCTGCTCGGCGGTGCGCGGACGCCGCCGGCGCTGCTCGAGCGGCTGCGGGCCGAGCACGTGGCGGCGATCCCGACGTACGGCATGACCGAGACGAGCGGAGGGATGGTCTACGACGGCCGTCCGCTCGACCACGTAGGCGTCCGCATCCTCGACGCGGACGCCGCCGGGATCGGACGCATCGTGCTCACCGGAGCCACCCTCGCGCGCGGCTATCTCGATGACGCGGAGCTCACGCGCGAGCGCTTCGCCGACGGTGCCCACGTGACCAGCGACGTCGGACGGCTCAGGGACGGGATGCTCGAGGTGCTCGGTCGGGTCGACGACGTCGTGCAGGTGGGGGGTGTCAACGTCGCCGTGACGGCAGTGGAGGACGTGCTGCTGCGCCACTGCGCCGACGCCTGCGTGCTGGCCGAGCCGGACGACACCTGGGGGGCGCGCCTCACGGCCTATGTCGCCGGTGCGCGTGCCACGGACGACGTCCTGGCCGCAGCGGTGTCCGACGCGCTCGGTCGTGCCGCCACGCCGAGGGGATGGGTACGCGTCGCCGCGGTGCCGCACCTGCCCAACGGCAAGCCCGACCGCGAGGCGCTCCGCGCCGGCGGCTGAGGGAGCCGACGCGCGCGGGATGCGAGCACCTGGCGCCGTCGAGCGTGAGTGGTGGCAGACTCCCGGCTCGTGGCGACGTGGGGTGAGTGGGTGCAGGGAGCGCGTCCCCGCACGCTGCCCGCGGCGTTCGCGCCGGTGCTCGTGGGCACGGCGGTGGCGTGGTACTACCTCGCCGACGTCCTCGACCCGAGGCACGCCGAGAGCGGCGAACGCCTCGCTCCGCGCCCCGCGGACGACAACGGCTCCCCGTTCGGCGTCGATCCCGACTCGATCTTCACCCTCGGCGTCCACCAGCACGCGGCGACCACGATGAGCAGCTTCGCCGTCCGGGCCCTGCTCGCGCTCGTCGTCGCCCTGGCCCTGCAGGTCGGCGTCAACTTCGCCAACGACTACAGCGACGGGATCCGCGGCACCGACGAGGCCCGCGTCGGTCCCGTGCGCCTGGTCGGCCAGCGGCTCGCCGAGCCGTCGTCGGTGAAGCGGGCAGCCTTCCTGTGCTTCGGGGTCGGAGCGGTGGCGGGGCTCGCGCTGGTGCTCCTCACTCACGCGTGGTGGCTCCTGCTCGCTGGGGCTCGCCGCGATCGTCGCGGCCTGGTTCTACACGGGTGGCTCGCACCCTTATGGCTACGCCGGTCTCGGCGAGCTGTTCGTCTTCATCTTCTTCGGCCTCGTCGCGGTCGCCGGGACGACGTACGTGCAGACTCTGGCGCTCACACCGCTCTCGCTGTTCGCGGGCGTCGCCTGCGGCTCGCTGGCCGTGGCGATCCTGCTCGCGAACAACCTGCGCGACATCCCGACCGACCGGCTCGCCGGCAAGCGCACGCTGGCCGTCCGGCTCGATGACCGAGGGACGCGCATCGCCTACTCGCTGGCGATCGCCGCACCCTTCCTCATCACGGTCGGCATGGCGATCGGCGGGATCCCCTGGGCGCTCACGGGACTGCTGGCCATCCCGCTCGGCATCCGACCGGCCCGCACGGTGCGCGGCGGCGCGATCGGACGCGAGCTCGTGCCCGTGCTGGCGGGCACCGGGGTGCTGCTCCTCGGCTACGCCGTCTCGCTCTCGGCCGGGCTCGTCATCGCCGAGATCGGCGGCTGACGCGACGCGACGTCAGGCGGTGCGCCCCTCGTGCGCGTCCGGCGGATCGACGACCTGGCCGTCCGCATCGAGGTCGTCGTAGTCCTCGGCCCTCGCCGACTCGTCGATGCGGGCGTTGACGCGCGATATGGCGGTGGTGATGCCGTACGCCGCACCTTCGCGACTGCGACTGAGGACGACGGCGGAGATGACGCCCGAGATCAGGAACGCGAACAGGATCAGCCACACGTCGCGGACGCCGACGAGGTAGAGCAGCGCACCGACGACCACGAGGAGCGCGAGCCGCTGGAGCGTGTAGACGAGGACGGGGTGCGCACCGTTCGGAGCCGATTCGGGCACCGTCGGGTCGCCCTCGTCGACGGGATCGACGGACGCACTGCCCCGGTCCACCTGGTCATCGCTCACGTCACCACCGTACGTCGCCGGGCTCAGGCGGACGTCGAGAGGTCCGCACGTCAGGCGCTGGGTCCCTCGCCGCGCTCACGACGCTCGCGCATCTTGCGCTGCCACTCCTCGTCGGAGAGCTGCCGCAGGAACGCCGGGTCGTCGTCCGGGGCCACGGCGGCGCGCCGCGACCGGCCGAAGACCGACCCCGAGGCGGCCGCGACGTCGACGGACGCGCGCGCGGGACGACCGCCGAGGAGCCACCCGATGGCCCCGAGCAGCGGCACGACCACGATGACGACGAGCCAGAGCCACTTGGGAAGGACGCGGACGAGCGCGCCCGGCGACTGCAGGCAGTCGATGAACGCGTACAGCATCACGACGAACGGGATCGCGTAGAGCAGGAACCGCACGAGCGCTCACCTCCCTCCGACCACTGTACGTCGCACCCGTCCGGCGCGCCGCCGCAGCGGGGGCGGCTGCCTCACACTCCGGCGTAGGAGTGCAGACCCGTGATGAAGATGTTGACTCCGACGTAGTTGAAGACGAAGCACCCGAACGCGACGAGGGCGACGATCGCGGCCCGGCGGCCCTTCCACCCGGCCGTCGCGCGCGCGTGGAGGTAGGCGGCGTAGGCGACCCAGGTGATGAAGGCCCACGTCTCCTTGGGGTCCCAGCCCCAGTAGCGGCCCCAGGCGTTCTCGGCCCAGATCGCGCCGGCGATGATCGCGAAGGTCCACAGCGGGAACATGAACGCGTGGATGCGGTAGGCCATCGCGTCGAGCCGGTACGACTCGGGAAGGCGCGCTGCGAGACCGTCGAGCCGGTACGGACGACCCTCGGCGTGCCGTCGCTCGCTCGCGTCGGCCACGAGGAACAGCAGGGTGACGGTCGCACCGATGCAGAACGCTGCGCCGCAGATCATCGCCGCCGAGACGTGGATCACCAGCCAGTAGGACTTGAGCGCCGGCACGAGCTGCGCTGCCTCGGTGTAGAGGAACGTCATCGACGCCCCGAGGATGAGCAGCACCGGAGTCACGACGAAGACGCCGAGCCAGCGCAGGTCGCGCCGCAGCGACATGAGCACGAAGGTCAGCGAGATGGCCAGCGCGGACGTCATCGAGAACTCGCACATGTTGCCCCACGGCGCGCGCTGGACCGCGAGACCGCGGAGCAGGACGCCGAGGCCGAGCAGGATCGTGCCGAGCCACATCGTGGACATGCCGATGTTGCCGGCTCGCCGTCCCGGGGGGAGGGCACCATCGTCCGGGCCGCCCGTGGTCGTCGACACCCGGGTCGCGACGGCGACGGCGCCGCCCTCCTCGGCGACCTGGAGGGACGTCGCGGGCTCGAGGTCGCGGCCGCGCATCGACGCGAACGACACGGCGAACGCGATCATGGCGACCGTGAAGGCCGCCATCGCGCCGTAGACGAGGTAGTTGCTGTAGGTGGCGAGCGTCTCGTTGACGGTCACGTCTCTCCTCGGGGTGCCGGTGCAGGCGTGGTCGTGCGCGTCGTCGTCGGCGTGCCGAGAGCCGACGCGAGGGAGTCCACCTCGTCGGCCACGCTGGCGTGCTCGGTGCGGGTCAGGCCCGCGACCTCGACCACCGTAGCGCCCGACCCGGCGTCGGTCACCCGCACCCAGATGCGGCGGCGGCGGACCAGCAGCGACAGGGCCAGGCCGACGATCGCGAGAACCGCCGCGACGAGGGCGAGCTCCTTGCCGGGGTCGCGTGCCACCGAGAACGACGCCCACTCGACGTAGCCGTCGAACGTGA
The DNA here is from genome assembly GCA_963782665.1 of uncultured Actinomycetota bacterium. Lineage (GTDB taxonomy): Bacteria > Actinomycetota > Actinomycetes > S36-B12 > CAIYMF01 > Longivirga. The sequence continues at coordinate 389,106 of CAWAKP010000004.1, forward strand.
CCGTGCCGGCGCCACCAGGCAGCGCCCAGCTCTGACCCGGCGCGAGCGCCTTGATGCCCAGCCGCTTCATGGCGGCGGTGTCCAGGCGGTAGACCGACTGCGGCCGACCCGAGTCCAGACCCAGGTCGCCCGACCACGCGGACAGGAAGACTGCCGGGTCGTCGGGCGCGGGGAAGGTCGAGTGCGGGCCCAGCACCTGGTCGACGGCGTAGGTCGGGAGGAAGAAGCCCGAGAGACCCAGCTGCGGGACGGCGTCGGGCACCTTGGCGACACCGGTCGACGTGAAGTCGCCGTCCTGGGGCAGGAAGACGACCGAGTCGTGGAAGACGACCTCGCCCTGGGCGTTCTTCACCGTCAGGGTGGGCGCGTAGCCGTGACCGACGAGGAAGACCTTGACGCCGTCGATGTCGAGCGGGTCGTTGACCGCCACCGTCTGCTGCTGCGGCGTCCCAGCGGGCGCCCGCACGAGCGACACGGTCGCCGAGAAGTCGCGCGCCGCGCCGTTCTGCTGCCCGCCGCGCTGGTAGTCGGCGGAGAAGTCCTTCAGGGTGAAGGCGAACGGAGGCAGGGACGAGTCGGAGTAGAAGCGACCGGGCGAGAAGGCGTCGAACTGCGCGCGTGTGTCTGCGAAGGACGAGCCCTCGCGCACGATCACCGTGCCCTTGAACCCGAACAGCGACCCGAAGGCGACCGCGCCGAGGAGCGCCAGCAGCGACACGTGGAAGAGCAGGTTGCCGGTCTCGCGCGCGTAGCCCTTCTCCGCCGCGACGCTTCCGGACCGTCCGTCGTACGCCGTCGTGTCGACTCGCCAGCGCGCGGAGCGCAGCCACGCTGCCGCCGTGTCGAGAGTCGTGTCAGCAGCTGCAGCGGTGGCCACCAGGCGGTGCTCGGGCAGCCGGCCGAGGTTGCGCGGCGCGGCCGGCGGACGGGCGCGCACCATCCGCCAGTGCTGCACGGCACGCGGGATGACGCAGCCGGCGAGCGAGACGAACAGCAGCAGGTAGATCGCTGCGAACCACGGGGCGGCGAACACGTCGAAGAAGCCCAGCCGGTCGAGGATCCGTCCCTTCACGGGGTCGTTGGCGAGGTAGTCGTTGACCCGGATCGGGTTGGTGCCGCGTTGCGGCAGGATCGAGCCGGGCACCGAAGCGACCGCGAGCAGGAAGAGCAGCACCAGGGCGGTGCGCATGCTCGTGAGGGTGCGCCAGGCCCAGCGCAGCCAGCCGACGACACCGATGCCGACCGGCGCCTCGACGTCGGACGGCGCGGTCGACAGGCGCTGCTCGGCGTCGAGCGGCTGCGACTCCGACACCTCGGTCACAGCGGCACTCCCCAGCCGCTCACGAACGAACGCATCGCGATGGTGAGCTCGTTCCAGAGTCCGGTGACGAGCAGGATGCCGATGGCCACGAGCATCGCGCCGCCGATGCGCATGACGAGCTGGCTGTGTCGGCGGACCCACCCGATCGTGCCGAGCATCCGGCGGAAGAGCAGACCCACGACGATGAACGGCAGCCCGAGCCCGAGGCAGTAGAACACCGAGAGGATGGCACCGCGCAGCGCGCTGCCCTCGGTGAAGGCGAGGGTCTGGACGGCGCCGAGCGTCGGGCCGATGCACGGCGTCCAGCCCAGTCCGAAGAGCACCCCGAGGAAGGGCGCGCCCCACAGCCCGATGTGCGGCAGGGTGTGCACCCGGAACTCGCGCTGCATCCCCGGGATGAGGCCGAGGAACGCGAAGCCGAGGATGATCACGAGGACGCCCATGACGCGCGTGATCACGCCGGTGTACTCGAGCAGGAGCGACCCGAGGGCGCCGAACAGTGCGCCGTAGGCGACGAACACCGCGGTGAAGCCGAGCACGAACAGCAACGAGCCGAGGAACACCCGGCCCTTGCGGCGAGCGACCGCGGGCGCCTTGCGCTCGGTGAGGACGGCGCCCTCGGGCTCGCCGCTCGCCTGCTCCTCCTCGCCGAGCAGCTCGGCGCCCGAGAGGCCGGTCACGAAGGAGAGGTAGCCCGGCACCAGCGGCAGGACGCACGGCGAGAGGAACGAGACCACGCCGGCGGCGAACGCGATCGGCGCCGCGAGCAGCAACGACCCGCTGGTGATGGTCTCGACCGCGCTCATGTCAGGCCTTCTCCGCCAGGACCGGCTCGATCATCCCGAGGAGCCGCGAACGGTCGACCGCGTCGAGCGCCCGCGCCGCGACCCGTCCCTCGCGATCCAGCACGAGCGTGGTGGGGATGGCGGCCGGCGACATCTGTCCGGCGAACGCGAGGGCGAGGGTGTTGTCCTGGTCGTACATGGACGGGTAGCTGATGTCGAAGCGCCGGACGAAGGCCTCGGCGTTGGCCTGGGAGTCCTTGCCGCCGGACACGATGCCGACGAACTCCACTCCCTTGCTCCTCGTGTCGGAGTAGACCGACTGGAGCGTGCCGGCCTCCTCGCGGCACGGCGCGCACCACGAGGCCCAGAAGTTCACGACGACGACCTTGCCGCGCATCGTGGCGAGGTCGAGCGACCGGCCGTCGAGGGTGGTGCCGGCCACCGTCGGCGCGGCGCTGCGCTGAGCGGGCGTGAGCAGGATGGTCGAACCGTCACCGGCGACGAATCCCGTCGTGCCGTCGCTCGAGCCACTGGTCGACGAGCACCCGGTGAGCACGAGGCCGGCACCGAGCACCGCGGCGGCGAGTGCGCGACGGTTCACGGGCGGGGCTCCTTTCCGGGGCGGGGGCTCATCGGGGCGACGTACGGCGCCGGGCACGGGTTCCGGTGCACGGCGTCGACCGGATCACCCCTACGCGCCCTTGGCCTGCTGCGCGGACTTCCCGGCGGCGCGCACGAGGTCTGCCGACGGCTCGGTGTACGTGATGGCGACGAGGCGGTCGTCGTCGAACGTGAGGGAGGTGAGGCTGGCGAGCCCGCACTGCCGCTTGCGCGGGTCGTGGAAGAAGCGTCGGTTCTCCGCGTCGAGTCGCGCGACCCAGATCGGCAGCTGGTGGCTCACGAGCACGACCTCGTGGCCGCGTGCGACGCCCCGCGCCGCCGCGACCGCGGCACGCATGCGCCCCGCGACCTCGACGTAGGGCTCGCCCCAGCTCGGCGTGAACGGGTTGTAGAGGTGGCGCCACGCGCTCGGGTGCTTGAGCACGCCGTCACCCACGCCGACGCGCTGACCCTCGAAGACGTTGTCGGCCTCGATGACGCGGTCGTCGATGCCGACGCGTACGCCGTGCCGCTCGGCCACCGGGGCGGCCGTCTGCTGCGCGCGCTCGAGCGGCGAGGAGATCACGGCCGTGACGTCCCGGTCGGCCAGCGCGTCGGCGGCGCGGACCGCCATCTGCTCGCCGAGCTCGGAGAGCCGGAACCCGGGGAGACGCCCGTAGAGCACCTTGTCGGGGTTGCGGACCTCGCCGTGGCGCAGCAGGTGGACGACCGTGCGGGTGCTCACACGTACTCCTTCGCGACGTCCGGGTGCGCGGCGGCAGCTGCCTTCGCGGCGAACGGGAGGGCGTCGACCAGCCGGTCGAGCGCGGTGTCGTCGTGGGCCGCCGAGACGAACCACGCCTCGTAGGCGCTCGGCGGCAGGTAGACCCCGTGGTCGAGCATCGCATGGAAGAAGGCGGCGTAGCGCCACGCCTCCTGCGTGCGTGCCTCGTCGTAGTCGCTGGGCACCTGCGGGCTGAAGAACACCGAGAACAGGTTGCCCGCCGTGGCGAGGGAGTGCACGACACCCTCGACGGCGAGCGCCTCGGAGACGAGGGAACCGACCCGCGCCGCGGTGACGTCGAGGTGGGCGTAGAGCTCGGGGGTGCAGTGCTGGAGCGTCGTGAGGCCGCACACGGCGGCGACCGGGTTTCCCGCGAGCGTGCCCGCCTGGTAGACCGGGCCGGCCGGAGCCAGGTGGGCCATGACGTCGGCGCGGCCGCCGAACGCCGCCGCGGGGAGCCCGCCGCCCATGACCTTGCCGAAGGTGACGAGGTCCGGCGTCCACGCGTCGTCGACGCGCGCCTCGAGCTCGAGCCAGCCACCGCGTGAGACCCGGAACCCCGTCATGACCTCGTCGATGACGACGAGCGCGCCGTGCGCGTGGGCGATGCGAGCGAGCCCGGCGTTGAAGCCGTCGTGCGGGCGGACGACGCCCATGTTGGCGGCGGCCGCCTCGGTGATGACCACCGCGATGTCGTCACCGTGCTCGGCGAAGGCCGCCTCGACGGCGGCCAGGTCGTTGTAGGGAAGGACGATCGTGTCGTGCGCCTGCGCTCCGGTGACGCCCGGAGTGTCCGGCAGGGCGAACGTCGCCAGTCCGGAGCCGGCGGCGGCCAGCAGCGAGTCGACGTGACCGTGGTAGCAGCCGGCGAACTTCACGACCTTGGAGCGACCGGTGACGCCGCGAGCCAGCCGGATCGCGGACATGGTCGCCTCGGTGCCGCTGCTCACCAGGCGCACCTGGTCGACCGCGGGCACGCGCGCCACGATCTCCTCGGCGAGCAGCACCTCGCCGACGCCGGGCGTGCCGAAGGAGAAGCCGCGCGTCGCCGCCTCGCGCACGGCGTCGACCACCGCAGGGTGCGCGTGGCCGAGCACCATCGGACCCCAGGAGCAGACGAGGTCGAGGTAGTCGCGACCGTCGGCGTCGGTGATCCACGGGCCTCGCCCGGACGCCATGAAGCGCGGTGTCCCACCGACCGCGCGGAAGGCACGGACCGGCGAGTTGACGCCGCCCGGCGTGACCGCGCGTGCGCGGGCGAACAGCGCCTGCGACTCGGCCGCGACGTCGGGATAGACCGGCTGCGTCACGCGCGACCCTCCGAGATCCAGCTGGCGAGCTCGGCCGCCCAGTAGGTGAGGACGATGTCGGCGCCGGCCCGGTGGATCGAGGTGACCGACTCGAGCACCGCGCGATCGCGGTCGATCCAGCCACGGGCCGCGGCGGCCTCGACCATCGCGTACTCGCCCGACACCTGGTACGCCGCGACGGGCACGTCGACGGAGTCGGCCGTGTCGCGCAGGACGTCGAGGTAGCCCATCGCCGGCTTGACCATGACCAGGTCGGCGCCCTCCTCGACGTCGAGACGCACCTCGCGCATCGACTCCCGGCGGTTGGCCGGATCCTGCTGGTAGGCGCGGCGGTCGCCGGTGAGCTGGGAGTCGACGGCCTCGCGGAACGGGCCGTAGAACGCCGAGGCGTACTTGGCGGCGTAGGCGAGGACCGCGACGTGCTGCTGCTGCACCTCGTCGAGGGCCTGGCGCACGACGCCGACCTGCCCGTCCATCATCCCGCTGGTGCCGACGATGTCGGCCCCCGCGTCGGCGAGCGCCATCGCCATCTCGGCGTAGCGGACCAGGGTCGCGTCGTTGTCGACGCCGCCACGCGCGTCGAGGACGCCGCAGTGACCGTGGTCGGTGAACTCGTCGAGGCAGAGGTCGGCCATGACGACGATGTCGTCGCCCACCTCGTCGCGGACCTCGGCGATCCCGACGTTGAGGATGCCGTCCGCGTCGGTGGCGCCCGTGCCGAACGCGTCGCGCGTCTCGGGCACGCCGAACAGCATCACGCCGCCGAGGCCGAGGGCCACTGCCTCTCGTGCGGCGGCACGCAGCGACGAGCGCGAGTGCTGCACGACGCCCGGCAAGGACGAGATCGGCGCTGGCTCGTCGAGCCCCTCGCGCACGAACAGCGGCAGCACCAGGCCGGCCGGGTGCACCCGGGTCTCGGCCACCAGTCGCCGCAGCGCCGGGGTGCGCCGCAACCGTCGGGGTCGCTCGACCGGGAAGCCCATGTCAGGTCGCCTTGCGCCGTGCAGCGCCGCGCCGCTTGCTCGGACGCCACACCGACTCGCCCGACTCGAGCGCAGCCAGGCGGAGCGCGTCGCCGTGGGCCGCGAGCGCCTCGGCGAGGGCCGCCACGGACGGCGACTCGGCGAGGACGTCGACGCGCAGGCCGTGCTCCTCCGCGGTCTTGGCCGTCGCCGGACCGATGCACGCGATCACGGTCGACGCGTGCGGCTTGCCGGCGATGCCCACGAGGTTGCGGACGGTGCTCGACGACGTGAAGAGCACGGCGTCGAAGCCACCGGTCTTGATCGCCTCGCGGGTCTCGGCGGCCGGCGGAGCGGCGCGCACCGTGCGGTAGGCGGTGACGTCCTCGACCTCCCACCCCAGCTCGACCAGGCCCGCGACGAGGGTGTCGGTGGCGATGTCGGCGCGCGGCAGGAAGACGCGGTTGATCGGGTCGAACACCGGGTCGAACTCGGGGAAGTCCTCGAGCAGGCCGGCGCTGCTCTGGTCGCCGCTGGGCACCAGGTCGGGCCGTACGCCGAAGGCCGTGAGCGCAGCGGCCGTCTGCTCGCCGACCGCTGCGACCTTGAGGCCGGCGAAGGCACGCGCGTCGAGGCCGTACTCCTCGAACTTCTCGCGCACGGCCTTGACCGCGTTGACGCTGGTGAACGCGACCCACTGGAAGCGACCCGACACCAGACCCGTGATCGCCCGTTCCATCTGCTGCGGCGTGCGCGGCGGCTCGACCGAGATGGTCGGCACCTCGACCCCGACCGCGCCGTAGCGGGTGAGCTGCTCGGACAGGGCGCCGGCCTGCTCGCGCGTGCGCGGCACGAGAACCCGCCAGCCGAACAGCGGCTTGGACTCGAACCACGACAGGCGGTCGCGGTGGGCGACGGTCTCGCCGATGACGACGAGGCCCGGGCCGGCCTGCTTCGCGGCCTTCACCGCGGCCGAGACGTCGGCCAGCGTCGTGGAGATCGTGCGCTGCTCGACGGTCGTCCCACCGCGGGTGATCGCGATCGGCGTCGTCGCTGCGCGGCCGGCGTCGACGAGCGCTCGCGCGATCTCGACGACACGGTCGGCCCCGTTCACGACGACGAGGGTCGTGCGCGGATCGACGTGCGCGGACCAGTCGACGCCGGGGTCGTCGATGTCGATGAGCCGCACCTCGCGCGCCTTGCCGCCCATGAGCGCGATGCCGGCGTAGGCCGGGATGCCCGTGAGGGTCGAGACGCCGGGTGCCACCTCGAAGGCGACCTTCGACTTGGCGAGCGCGGAGGCCTCGGTGTGCAGCGAGCCGTCGAGCAGCGGGTCACCCGAGAGCAGGCGGACGACGGCGTGACCGGACTTGGCCGCGTCGCCGACGAGCTTGGCGCGGGCCGCGTGGCTCAGCGGCAGTCCGTCGGCGTCGAGTGCCGGCACGATCTCGGCGTCGGGCGAGGCGAACGAGCGCGCCAGGTCGACGACGTCGATGTCGGCCACGACGACGTCGGCATCGCGCAGCAGCGAGGCCGCGCGCAGCGTCAGCAGGTCGGGCGCACCGGGACCGACAGCGACGAACGCGACGCTGCCGAGCGGCTTCTTGCGGGCACGGGTGGTGACGGCGCTCATGATGCGCTTCCCCCTACGGGAGTGAGACCGGGGGCGCCGGCGGCGAGGAGGTCACGAGCGAGCTGATGCCCGATCGCGACCGCGTCGTCAGCGGTTCCGGTGACGGACTTCCGCACCTGGACACGGCCGTCGAGACTGACGACCGCACCGGTCAGGTGCACGAACAGCCCCTCGTCGGACTCGGTGACGGTGGCGAGGGCGCCGACTGGCGCCGAGCAACCGGCCTCGAGGGCGGCGAGGAGCGCGCGCTCCGCCGTGACGGCCGCACGGGTGTGCGGGTCGTCGAGCAGGCGGAGGGCGTCGAGCAGCGCGACGTCGTCGTCGCGGCACTCGACCGCCAGCGCCCCCTGAGCGGGCGCGGGCAGCATCTGGTCGGTGCCGACCACCTCGGTGACCGCGTCGAGGCGGTCGAGGCGGGCGAGACCGGCGCGGGCGAGGACGACGGCGTCGAGCGTGCCGTCGGATACCGCGCGCAGGCGGGTGTCGACGTTGCCGCGCAGCGGGGCAACCTCGAGGTCGGGGCGCAGGGCCAGGATCTGGGCGCCGCGGCGCGGCGAGCCGGTGCCGACCCGGGCGCCGGGCGGCAGCGTCGCGAGGGTGAGCCCGTCACGGGCGACGAGCACGTCGCGCGGGTCCTCGCGCACCGGGATCGCGGCGACGACGAGGCCGGCCGCGGGCTCGGTCGGGAGGTCCTTGAGCGAGTGGACCGCGACGTCGGCCTCGTGGGCGAGCACGGCGTCGCGCACGGCCGTGACGAACACCCCGACACCGCCGAACGACGCGAGCGGCGTGACCTGGTCGGCGTCGCCGTGGGTGCGCACGTGCACGAGCTCGACGTCGAGGCCGGACGCCGCGCGCAGCGCATCGGCGACGTGACCGGACTGGGTGCGCGCGAGGAGGCTGCCGCGCGTGGCGATGCGGACCGTCACGACAGCCCTCCGAGCAGCTCGTCGAACCGTGCCTCGCCGGACGCGACGATGCCGCGCTGCGCGTCGGCGTCCTCGGCCGCGGTGAGGGCCTCGATCGCCTCCGGGTCGAGGTCGAACAGCCGGTGCAGCGCCGTGGCGAAACGCGCCCCCTCCGGGTCGGTGGCGAGCTCCTTCATGCGCACGGTCGGGGTGTGCAGGAGGGTCGACACGGCACGACGCAGCGACCGCGCGACCTCGTCGGCGGCGTCGTCGTCGAGGTCGGGAACGCGCAGTCGCAGCCGCTGCAGCTCGGCCTCGACGACGCGCTCGGCGTGCGCCCGCAGCGACACGACGATCGGCTCGACGCGCTGCGCCGCACGGGCTGCGAGGTGCGCGCGCACCTCGTCGGCCACCATCGCGCGGGCGAGTGCGACGTCGGCCTCGGGAGCCTGCGCCTCGGGCACCGAGGCGACGGCGGCGAGGTCGATGCGGTGCACGCCGTCGAGGTCGGCGATCGACTCCTCCGTGTCGTGGGGCAGCGCCAGGTCGACGACGACGAGCGGTGCGGCGTCGGCACCTCGGGCGGTGCGCACCTCGTCGGCCGTGAGCACGAGCCCCGTGGAGCCGGTGCACGAGACCACGAGGTCGACGGCGCCGACGACGGAGGGGACGTCGGCGAGGCGGACGGCGCGGCCGTTGACCTGCTCGGCCAGCCGCTCACCGGAGGTGAACGTGCGGTTGGCGATGACGATCTCTGCGACGCCCGCCCGCTCGAGAAGCGTTGCGGCGAGCGAGCTCATGGCGCCGGCACCGACGACGAGCGCGCGTCGCTGCTCGAGCGTGCCGCCGAGCTCGGCCGCGGCAAGCCCGAGCGCGACGCTCACCACGGACGCGCCGGCGTGGTCGATGCCGGTGTCGTGGTGCACCCGCTTGCCGACGCGCAGGGCGGCCTGCGCGAGGTCGTTGAGGCTGCGGCCGGCGGTCGCCGTCTCCTGCGCGGAGCGCAGGGCCGACCTCACCTGGCCGATGATCTGCTGCTCGCCGATGACCATCGAGTCCAGGCCCGCGGTCACCTCGAACAGGTGCTGCACGGCGCGGTCGTCATAGCGGACGTACAGGTGCTGGGTGAGCTCGTCGCGGCTGACCCCGGCCGTCTTCGCGAGCGCCTCGGTGACGTCGACGACGCCGCCGTGGAACTTGCTCACCTCGGCGTAGATCTCGACCCGGTTGCACGTGGAGAGCACGAGCGACTCGGCGACGTGGGTCGAGAGCAGGAGGTCGACCTGGAGACGCTCGGCCTGGTCGTCGACCAGGGCGACGCGATCGAGGAGCGTGACGGGTGCCGAGCGGTGGCTCACGCCGACGACGAGGAGCGTCACGGCTGCACCCCCGGCCGCTTGCGCTGCTCGTGGAACGCGAGGATCTGCAGCTCGGTGGCGAGGTCGACCTTGCGCAGGCCGATCCCGTCGGGGGTGCTGAGGACGGCGGGCGCGAAGTTGAGGATGCTCGTGACCCCGGCGGCGACGAGCCGGTCGCAGACCTCCTGCGCCGCCGACGCGGGCGTGGCGATGACACCGATGCGGGCGTCGCCGTCGTGGACGACGTCCTCGAGGTCGTGCGACGCCGCGCACCTCGATCTCCTCGCCGTCGCGACCGGCGGGGATCTTCTCCCCCACCCGCGCAGGATCGGCGTCGAGCAGGCCGACGACGCGGAAGCCGCGCGTGGCGAAACCGCCGTAGTTGGCCAGCGCGTGCCCGAGGTTTCCGACGCCGACGATCACGACGGGCCAGTCCTGGGTCAGGCCGAGCTCGCGGGCGATCTGGTAGACGAGGTAGTCGGTGTCGTAGCCGACGCCCCGCGTGCCGTACGAGCCGAGGTGGCTGAGGTCCTTGCGCAGCTTGGCGCTCGTCACGCCGCTCGCGGCCGCGAGCTCCTCGCTCGACACGGTCGCGATGCCGACCTCGACGAGGCCCGTGAGCACCCGGTGGTAGATCGGGAGGCGGGCCACGGTGGCCTCCGGGATGCCGCGTCGCGCTGCGTGCGTAGCGCGGGACAGCGGCACGAGACACCCCGGGGTTGTGGCGTTGTGGACCCCGTCAGAGTAGGTAGTCGTGAACGAACGCACAAAGTTGCATCCGGTCGGAGTTCCACATAGTGGACGTCGGTTCCTGTGACCTGGGTCACAGGTTCTGACCCCCGGTGTCGAAAATCACGCCACCGCGCGGCCCGTGACCCGGGCCCGCGGCGGGTCAGGTGGAGGACGCCGCAGCCGCTCGCGCGGCGCGCTCGGCGCGCCGCTCCTCGAAGCGGGTGGCGTCGGCGTCCAGGCCGGCGAGGAACGCGGCGAGCCGTTCGCGCGCGGCCACTCCCTCCGGGCCGAGGTCGTCGCGGTCCCACACGTTCCAGGCGCGCAGCACCGGTGCGAGCACCTCGTCGTGGTGGATGCGCAGGTCGTAGATGCCGGCGAGCGCGATCGTGAGCGAGCGGCGGGTGAAGCCCTCGACCTCGCTGCCGGGCATCGCGAAGTTCTCGGCGACCCTGGCGACCGCCTGCATCGCGGCATCGGGCGAGAGCTCGAACGCCGCCTCCATCACGTTCCGGTAGAAGAGCATGTGCAGGTTCTCGTCCGCCGCGATGCGCGCGAGGAGGCGGTCGCACCCCGGGTCGTCGGTGTGCCGGCCGGTGTTGCGGTGCGAGATGCGCGTGGCCAGCTCCTGGAACGACACGTAGGCCATCGTCGTGAGGACGCTCTCCTCGTGCACGCGACTCGAAGCCAAGACCCATGTGGTCCATGCGCTCTCGCTCGAGGGCGACCGGGTCGACGGCGCGCGTCACCGTGAGGTAGTCGCGCATCGCGATCGCGTGGCGGCCCTCCTCCGCCGTCCAGCGGTGCACCCACTCGCCCCACGCGCTCTCCCGACCCGTGATGTCGCTGAGCGCGCGGTGGTAGCTCGGCAGGTTGTCCTCGGTGAGCAGGTTGACGACGAGGGCCGTGCGCGAGACGGCGTCGACCGGGGACTGCCCTTCCGCCCACGCGTCACCGTCGTACTCGCCGTCGAAGTTGGTGCCCTCGCTCCACGGCACGTACTCGTGCGGGAACCACTCCTTGGCCATGGAGAGGTGGCGATCGAGCTCCCGCGCGGCGACGGGCTCGAGCTCGCGGACGAGATCGGCGGTGGTGCGGTCGTCGAGAGCAGTCATGAGGGTCCCCTTACCTGTGGTTACGCCACCGTAGCCTGTGCGCCCGCCCCCGCACGACCGCTCCCCCGTGCACCATCTGACCCTGAGGGACGATCGCTGGCTCTTTCGTGCCATCGCGCGTCCACGATTCGTGAGCTTGTACTCGGGTCGGGACGCCGTCGTCAGCCGGTGAGTGCCGCAGTCAGCCGAGCGGCGTCGACGCGCCAGAAGTCGTGCTGGACGCCGTCGACCAGGGTGACCGGGATCTGCTCCCAGTACTCGTCGGCCAGCGAGGGGTCGTCGAGGACGGAGAGCTCGACGTAGGTGTCGCCCGTCTCGGCGCAGACCTGCTCGATGATCTGGCGCGCGGTGTCGCAGAGATGGCAGTCCGGCTTGCCGATCAGCGTCACACGGGCGGACGCCGCGGCGCCGGAAGACTCGGTCGAGGTCACGGCTGCTGGCCGCGCAGACGTGCCCGCGCGATCTTGCCGGTCGAGGTGTGCGGCAGGCGCTCGACGATCTCGATGACCGTCGGGCACTTGAACCGCGCCAGGCGCGACTCGCAGAGCGCCGCGATCTGCTCACGCGTCACCGTGCGGCCGACCACCGGTGCGACGAACGCCTTGACCGTCTCGCCGGTCTGCTCGAGCGGCACGCCCACGACGGCGACCTCGGCGACGTCCGGGTGCGAGGCGATGACGGTCTCGACCTCGAACGGGTAGACGTTGAAGCCGCTGACGATGACGAGGTCGCGTCGCCGGTCGACCAGGTGCAGGTCGCCGTCCTCGTCGGCGTACGCGACGTCGCCGGTCGCGTACCACCCGTCGGCGTCCGGGCCGCCGGACCCGTCGGGCCAGTACCCGGAGAACAGGTTGGGGCCGCGCACCCAGATCTCGCCGGGATCGTCCTCGTCGGCGTCCTCGCCGCTGTCGTCGACCAGCCGCACCTCGACACCGGGGATCGGCGAACCGACGCAGCCGGGCTTCGCACGCCGGTGCACCATCGTCGACGCGACGACGGGAGCCGCCTCGGTCAGCCCGTAGCCCTCCCACACCGGCGCGCCCGCGTGCTCCTCGAATGCGCGGAACACGGCCGGCGACAGCGGCGCGGCGCCCGAGATGAGCGTGCGCACGGTCGTCAGGTGCTCGGCGAGGTCCGGCACGTGCGACCACGCGACGAAGACGGGCGGCGCCGCCGGGACGTTGGTGACGCCGAACTGGCGTACGACGTCGAGCGAGGGCAGGGGCGAGAACTTCGGCAGCAGCACCGACGTGGCGCCCGTCGCCACCGCCATGCCGAGCACGGCGTTGAGCGCGTAGACGTGGAAGAGCGGGAGCACCACGAGGACCACGTCGTCGTGGTGCATCGGCGGCGGTTCGATCGCCCGCAGCGAGGTGATGTTGGCGATGAGTGCCCGGTGGCTGAGCATCGCACCGCGGCTCGGTCCGCTCGTGCCCGAGGTGAACAGGAGGACGGCGAGCGACTCGGGGTCGACGTTCGCGTCGTCGAGCTTGGGCGCATCGGCTCGATGGCCGGCCCGCTCGAGCGCGCTGAACGCCGGGTCGCCGACGACGACGAGCTCGGTCCCGGTGCCGGCGCATCCCTCGGCCGCCACCGCCTCGGTGGCCTCGTCGGTGACGAGCATCCGGGCGTCGGCGCGGGTGACGAGATCGCGTACCTCGTGCGCGGTGTAGGCCGTGTTGAGCGGCAGCACGACCATGCCGGCACGCAGCACGGCGAAGTAGGTGGCCACGAACTCGATGCGGTTGCCGAGCATCACGGCGACCCGGTCGCCCGCCTCGAGCCCGTGCCGGCGCAATCCGGCCGCCATCGCGTCGACGGACGCGTCGACCGTCGACCAGGTCGTGGTCCGCCCGGTCGGAGCATCGATGAAGGCCGACGGCGTCCGGCCGTGCGACAGCGGTGGAGCGCAGCAGGTCGGCGAGGTTGGTCGCCGGGGTCTCCGTCACGGAACGATCGTGGCACAGGGGTACGTCGGTAGGCTCCTCGCATGGCATCCACCCCGCCGACCGACCTGCTCCGCGCCTCGCAGGTGGCCGGAGAGGCCTCGGCCGCGGCGGCCGAGGTCGCACCGACGCGCCTGGTCGAGCCGGACCTCACCGGGGCGGCGTTCTTCGACGTCGACAACACGGTGATGCGCGGCGCCAGCGTCTTCCACCTGGCGCGCGGGCTCGCACGACGCAACTTCTTCACGGCGCGCGAGGTGGGCGACTTCGCCTGGAAGCAGGCGAAGTTCGTGATCAACGGGTCGGAGGACCTGGAGGACATGGCGTCGGCCACCGAGGCGGGTCTCGCGTTCGTCAAGGGCAAGCGGGTCGACGACGTGGTGGCTCTCGGCGAGGAGATCTTCGACGAGCTGATGACCCGCAAGCTCTGGCCGGGCACGCTCGCCCTCGCGCAGGGCCACCTCGACCGAGGGCAACGCGTGTGGCTCGTGACGGCGACGCCCGTCGAGCTCGCGTCGATCATCGCGCAGCGGCTGGGGCTGACGGGTGCGCTCGGCACCGTGAGCGAGATCGAGGACGGCGTCTACACCGGCCGGCTCGTCGGCGCCCCCTTGCACGGCAAGGCCAAGGCCGAGGCGGTGCGGGCGCTCGCGGAGCGCGAGGGGCTCGACCTGGTGCGCTGCACGGCGTACTCCGACTCGGCCAACGACGTCCCGATGCTCTCGGTGGTCGGCCGCGCCGTCGCAGTCAACCCGGACGGCGCCCTGCGCAAGCACGCCCGCGCGGTCGGCTGGGAGATCCACGACTACCGACGAGCCCGGATGAACCAGCGCTACTACGTGCCCGCCGCCGTCGCGGGCGCTGCGGGTCTCGGGATCGGCATCGGTCTCGGCATCGCCGCCGCCCGGAGCCACCCCCGCTGAATCTGTCCCTTAGGGAAGATCAGGGGCACTTTTGTGCCACGAAATGACCCTATGGGTCAGATGGTGGACGCCGGGAGGTCAGGTGCGGCGGCGGTAGCGGAGCTGGGCCATGCCGCTCGGGTAGCCGCGCACCGACTCGAGCTCGAGCGCGGTCACCCGCGGGCTCGGCGAGAAGAGCGGAGTGCCCTCACCGAGCAGCAGGGGCACGACCGTCACGGTGAGGTCGTCGATGAGCCCTGCGTCGAGGAACGAGCTGATGAGCTTGCCGCCGTCGACGTACACGCGCTGATGTCCACGCCTCGCCCAGTCGCGCAGGGCCTCGTCGGGAGAGACCGCCCAGAACGTGACGCCGTCGCGCGGCGCGGCGTCGCGGTGCGTGAACACGTAGACCGGCCGGTCGCCGAAGGGCAGCGGCTCGAGGTGCTCGACGTAGTCGTAGGTACCGCGACCCATCGCGAGCGCATCCACCGTCGCCATCAGCTCGTCGTAGCCGAAGTCCTCGCCCTCGACCGCAGCGGCGTGGAGCCAGTCGAGGGAACCCCCGACATCGGCGATGTAGCCGTCGAGCGTCGCCGCGACGAACACGGACAGGCGAGGAGGCGTCACACCGCCATCATCGGAAGATCGAGCGACGCTGCACAAGCAGCCGGTAGAGCGACTGCTGGATCGTCTCGCGCACCTGGTCGGTGATGTTGAAGACGAGCATCGGGTCGTCGGCCGCGCCGTCGGGGTAGTGGTCGGTGGGGATCGGCTCGCAGAACTCGATGATCCACTTGCTCGGCAGCGGGACGAGCCCGAGCGGACCGAGCCACGGGAAGGTGGGCGTGATCGGGAAGTACGGCAGGTTGAACAGCCGCGCCAGCGTCTTGGCGTTGCCGATGATCGGGTAGATCTCCTCCGCGCCGATGATGGCGCACGGGACGATCGGCGTCCTCGTCCGCAGCGCGGTGGCGACGAACCCGCCTCGGCCGAAGCGCTGCAGCTTGTAGCGCTCGCTGTACGGCTTGCCGATCCCCTTGAAGCCCTCGGGCCACACACCGACGACCTCACCCGTCGACAGCAGCCGCTCGGCGTCGGCGTTCGCCGCGAGCGTGTGCCCTGACTTGCGCGCGATCTCGCCCATGAACGGCGCCTGGAACACGAGGTCGGCCCCGAGCATCCGCAGGTTGCGATGCGCCGGGTGGTGGTCGTGCAGAGCGACCTGGGTCATCACGGCGTCGAGCGCGATCGTGCCGGAGTGGTTGGCGACGACGAGCGCGCCGCCCTCGCTCGGCACGTTCTCGATGCCGCGCGTCTCGACGCGGAACCACCTCTCGTACAGCGGGCGGACGGGCGCCAGGATGACGCGGTCGGTCAGCTCGGCGTCGAAGCCGAAGTCGTCGATCTCGTACTCGCCGGTGATGCGACGGCGCAGGAAGTCCAGCCAGTCGGCCACCGTCTCGTCGAGCCGCGTGGGCGCACCGTCGACGTCATGGTCGGTGTCGTCGTCGTAGCACCGGATCTACGTGGGCATCCGGTGGCGGCGGAGGGGTCGCGCGCTTGCGCGCGGCAGGACCGGTGGCGCCGGCCTGGCGCGCGGCGCGCGAGGCGGCCTTGCGGCCGGGGTCGTCACCGCTGATGGGGATCACGGTCGCGTCAGGCACGGCCCGATGCCTCCTCACGCAGTCGCGCGGCGAGCCGCGCCTCGGACATGGTGGACGTACCGAGAGCGTGCGCCAGACCGCGTTCGATGGCCTCGACGCGATGCTTGGGCAACCCGTTGTCGAGACCCCGCTCGTGCACGAACTCGACGAAGGCGTCACGCGTGGAGTAGGTCGGCGTGAAGCCGAACCTCTCCCGCAGCCTGGTGGTGTCCAGCGCCCGGCCGTACGTGAGGAACTTGATCTGCTCGGGTGAGAAGTCGGCGAGCCCCGCGCGACGGAACCAGCCACCGACCGCCCCGACCATCGGTGTCGGCACCGGCAGGATCGTCTTTCCGGCCAGACGCAGGGCCTGCGACAGCATGAGGACGCCGTCGCCCGCGACGTTGTAGGTGCCGGGGTTGTCGCCGAGCGCGGCGAGCCGGATCGCCTCGAGGCCGTCGTCCTCGTGGACGAACTGCAGGCGAGCGTCGTGCCCGAGCACGGTCGGGACGACGGGCAGCCCGAAGTAGGCGGCCATCGGGGTGTCGACCCTGGGCCCGATGAAGTTGGCGAACCGGAACGTCGTGACGGCGACGTCGCGGCGTCGGCGCGCGAAGCCGCGGACGTAGGACTCGACCTCGACGGAGTCCTTGGCCCAGCCCGAGCGCGGCTGGCTGCGCGGCTCGGTGTCCTCGGTGAACATCGCGGGGTCCTTGGGGCCCGCGCCGTAGACCGACGACGTCGACTTGACGATGAGGCGCGAGACTCCTTCGGCCTTCTGGCACGCAGCGAGCAGCTGCATCGTGCCGATGACGTTGATCTCCTTCATCGTGACGCGACCGCCGGCCTGCACCGGCGTGGACAGCACGCCCATGTGGACGACGGTGTCGACACCGGCCGCGGCGATCACCTTGCCGATGATCGGGTTGCGGATGTCGGCGCGGACGAAGTCCGCACTGCCGATGTCCTCGCGCGGCGGCACGATGTCGACGCCGACGACGCGCTCGATGCCGGGGTCGCGCGAGAGCACGGCCGCCATCCGGCTGCCCAGGTGGCGCGAGACACCGGTGACCAGCACCACGCGTGACACAGGACCTCCCGGCGTCTCCGGTCGACGTCCCTCGACGATCGTCGCGTGGTCGCCCCCGTCAGGGGACGGGCCGACGCGCGACGTGCTCGGGACCTGCTCCGATCATGCCCCAGCCGGGACGACGAAGGGAGACGACCCCGCGGGTCGTCTCCCTTCGGCACGTCTACTTCTTGTTACGGCGCTGCACACGAGTCTTCTTGAGAAGCTTGCGGTGCTTCTTCTTCGCCATGCGCTTGCGACGCTTCTTGATGACGGAACCCACGGGCCGACCTCACTTGTCCGGACTACGGCGCCCGACGGGTGCCACGGGAGCGATGGCGCACGGGGTGCCGTGCGCGACCGGGCTCAGCCTACCTGCAGGTGAGAACGGCCGGTCCGGCTGCCCTGGACCGCCGGGCCCCGACGCTCTGCGACGTACGGCCCGAGGGCGAGAAGCCGGGCCGTGGCGGCGCGCCGGTCGGCAGCGAGCATCCGCTCA
The DNA here is from genome assembly GCA_963782665.1 of uncultured Actinomycetota bacterium. Taxonomy (GTDB): domain Bacteria; phylum Actinomycetota; class Actinomycetes; order S36-B12; family CAIYMF01; genus Longivirga. The sequence continues at coordinate 406,670 of CAWAKP010000004.1, forward strand.
CGGGCGGTCGACCTGGACCGTCGAACGACTCAGGCGGTCTCGACGAACGAGTCGCGCAGGTAGTCGTTGACTGCCTGCTCGGGCACGCGGAAGCTGCGGCCCACGCGGACGGCCGGGAGCTCACCGCCGTGCACGAGGCGGTAGACCGTCATCTTCGAGACGCGCATGACGGTCGCCACTTCGGCGACCGTCAGGAAGCGCACCTCGGACAAAGGGCGTTCGTTGCCGGACATCACAGTCACTGGTCCCTCGGACCGCGTGGCGGGATCGGCTTCCCCACCGCACCCGCGACGACACGCAGCCCTGCTTCGGGCGCAAGGGTAGTGGCGCGCGTGGTGCATGGGGAAGGTGTGGCAGGAACTGGTCCCCCGCTCGCCGCGTCCGCGGGTGACGCGGCACCCCGAACGGACGCCCGCCGTCACCCCCCGTGCCCACGGCACTCCTTTCGAGTGACGGATCACGGGTCGTGTCCGCGTCGATGCCGCGACCTGGTGACCCGCTACATGCGCAGGTAGGAGGCGCCGTTGAGGTCGAGGATGGCTCCGGACGCCCACTGCGCCTCGGCCGAGGCGAGGTAGACGACGGCCGCCGCGACCTCCGCGGGCGCCGCGACCCGGCCGAACGGGCTGTCGCCGCGGATGGCGTCGCCGCCGACGCCCTCGAGCGACTCGGTGGCCATGTCGGTCTCGACGAACCCGGGTGCGACGGTCGCCACCGCGATTCCCTCCGGCCCGAGCGCCTTCGCGAGCGACTGGCCGAAGGCCGCGATCGCGGCCTTGCTCGCGCCGTAGGCCGGGGCGTCCGGCTCGCCGCGGAACGCACCCCGGGACCCCACGTTGACGATGCGCGCCGAGCCGTCGCGCGGCATGTGCTGCAGCGCGCACCACGTCGCGTTCGCCGCGCCGACGAGATTGACACCGAGCGTGTCCGACCACACCTGCTGCCACTCCTCGTACGACACCGCTGTGATCGGGTGCGCCAGGAAGACGCCCGCGTTGTTGACGAGGACGTCGATCCCGCCGAGCCGCGCGGCCGCGTCGTCGACCATCGCGCGCACGGCGTCGGCGTCGCGCAGGTCGCCCTGGACGACGACGTGCCCGCGGCCCGGGAGGGCCGCGACGACGGCCTCGGCCGCCTCGCGGTTGCTCGAGCAGTGGACGGCGACGACGTCACCGAGGTCGGCGAACGCCTGCGCCACCGCAGCCCCGATGCCACGCGACCCACCGGTGACCAGGACGCGACGTGAGCTCATGCCGCGCAGTCTGCCGCACCGACGCAGCGGCAGATCGCGAACGCGCGCCTCGACGACCGCTCACGCGGAGGTGGCGCGCAGCCCCTCGCCCCACGCGTGGGCGCGTTCGACCTCACCGTCGAGGAGGTGATGGGCCTTGTCGACCAGGAAGCTCTCGGGCTTCGCCACCAACGAGCAGTCGTGCCCGTGCAGCCGGGACGCGATGCCCTTGGACGCGCGCCCGGTGAGCAGCTCGGGGCCGGACGCGCGCGTGTCGAACGCGGCTGCAGGCACCGCCCGACCGGGCAGGTCGTGGAACCAGTCCCGGAGCCCGGGACCTTCGTAGTCGGGCTCGAGAGTCAGGTCGCCGTGCGACTTCTCGGCGTACTGCGGCGATCCCGTCCGCGACTGCTTGCTCGTCATTCCGTGCGCGTGGGTGGGGCCTCCGACGACGAGCAGGTCGGCGGTCTTGACCAGCTCTCGCGTCGCTCCGCCGACGGGTACGGCGACGGAATCGCCACCGATCCCGGCTGCGATCGCCTCGGCGATCGCTCGGGTGCTGCCGAACATGGACTCATAGACGACGATCGCGCGCATCACGCACCTCCGAGGGCATCTCCACGCTAGCCGCGCGATCATCCCGAGGGCCGTCGAGCAGGGCGCCTGTGTCGCACGAGACACCTTCGGACCGCCCGGCACCCGCGATCCTCACCCGGAGCAGATGAACATTGGTGCACGACCTCCCGAGACTCGAGGAACGCGACTAGATTCGAGAGAACCCCCTCGGACGGAAGGCATCTCCGTGAGCCTCAAGCACCCTTCGAAGCCACCTCGCACCAGGCGCGACCTGGCCACCGATCCGATGCTCACGATGGACGGCGGCGGCATCCCACGCCACCGCATCCCAGACGGCGAGACGCCGCCTGAGGTGGCCTACCAGATCGTTCACGACGAGCTCATGCTCGACGGCAACGCGCGCATGAACCTCGCGACGTTCGTGACCACATGGATGGACCCGCACGCGCAGCAGCTCATGACCGAGTCCTTCGACAAGAACATGATCGACAAGGACGAGTACCCGCAGACGGCCGAGCTCGAGTCGCGCTGCGTCGAGATCCTGAGCCGCCTCTGGCACGCGCCCGACTCCGACCGGGCGACCGGCTGCTCGACCACGGGGTCGAGCGAGGCGGCGATGCTGGGCGGCCTCGCACTCAAGCGCCGCTGGCAGCAGCGCCGTGCCGCCGAGGGCAAGCCGGCCGACAAGCCCAACCTGGTCATGGGCATCAACGTCCAGGTGTGCTGGGAGAAGTTCGCCAACTACTGGGACGTCGAGATGCGCCTGGTGCCGATGGACGGCGACCGGCTGCACCTCGGCGCGGCCGAGGCGGTGGCACTCTGCGACGAGAACACGATCGGCGTCGTCGCGGTGCTGGGCTCGACGTTCGACGGCTCCTACGAGCCGGTCGCCGAGATCTGTGCCGCGCTCGACGACCTGCAGGCGCGCACCGGTCTCGACGTGCCCGTGCACGTCGACGGCGCGTCGGGGGCTTTCGTCGCGCCGTTCATCGACCCGGGGCTCGCGTGGGACTTCGCCCTGCCGCGGGTGGCCTCGATCAACGCGTCGGGCCACAAGTACGGGCTCGTCTACCCCGGCGTCGGCTGGATCCTGTGGCGCGATGCCGAGTCGCTGCCCGCGGACCTCATCTTCTGGGTCAACTACCTCGGCGACAACATGCCGACGTTCGCGCTCAACTTCTCACGTCCCGGTGCGCAGGTCGTCGCGCAGTACTACAACTTCCTCCGGCTCGGCTTCGACGGCTACGCCAAGGTGCAGGGCTACGCCCGGGAGGTCGCGACGCGGCTGTCGTCGGAGATCGAGAAGCTCGGTCCGTTCCGTCTGCTGACCCGCGGGGACGAGCTGCCCGTGTTCGCGTTCACGCTCAAGGACGACGTCACCGGCTACACGGTCTTCGATGTGTCGAACGCGCTGCGCGAGCGTGGCTGGCAGGTACCGGCGTACACGTTCCCGAAGAACCGCGACGACCTCTCGGCGCTGCGGATCGTCGTACGCCGGGGCTTCAGCCACGACCTCGCCGACCTGCTGCTCGCCGACATCCAGCGCCAGCTGCCCCGGCTCGAGGCGGGTTCGCGCTCGACCGGCGACACCGGCGAGGGCGCCGCCTTCCACCACTGAGGCGGCGTCAGGACAGCGGCGTGGTCGCGATCGTGAGCTGCGCGAGGACGTCCGGGATCGGCGTACGGCCGAGACCGGGCGCGGTCGGCACCTCGAGCCGACCGTCCACCATGACGAACGGCTCGGTGACGTCCAACGTGTAGAACCGTGACGACGCGCTCGTGTCGCCGGGGAGAGTGAAGCCCGGGAGTGACGCGAGAGCGACGTTGGCGGCGCGACCGAGACCGGTCTCCTCCATGCCGCCGCACCACACCGGGATGCCTCGTGCGACCGCCATGTCGTGGATCTTCCTGGCCTCCAGGTAGCCCCCCACGCGGCCCGCCTTGATGTTGACGATCTCGCAGGCGCCGTAGTCGATGAGGCTCTCGGCGTTGTCGGCGGAGAGCACCGACTCGTCGAGGCACACCGGGGTCTGCATCCGCTCGGCGAGCAGCTTGTGGCCGAGGTAGTCCTCCTCGTGGATCGGCTGCTCGATGAGCAGCAGGTCGAACTCGTCGAGCCGGCAGAGGTGGTCGATCGAGTCGCGGGAGTAGGCCTGGTTGGCGTCGACCTGCAGGCGCATGTCGCCGCCGATGAGCTCGCGGATCACTCGCGTCGGCTCGATGTCCCACCCGGGCTGGATCTTCAGCTTGATCCGGCGATAGCCGTCGTCGAGGTAGCCCTGCACCTCGTTCACGAGAGTGTCGATCGAGTCGTCGACCGGGATGCCGACGCTCACGCCGCAGTCCACCCACTCGCGGCTCGAGCCGAAGTAGGAGCCCCACGACACGCCGGCGTCCTTGAGCCACGCGTCGAGGGCTCCCATCTCGAGCCCGCCGCGCGCCATCGGGTGGCCGCGCACCGGCTTCAGCAGGGCCGGCACCTCCTGCGCGGTGATGTCGCGACCCACGACACGCGGCACGAGGTGGTCGCGCAGGACCAGCAGAGCTGCGGCGTTGAACTCGTGGCTGTAGAGCGGGTCCGGCGACGTCACGCACTCACCCCAGCCGACGCCGACGTCGGTCGTGACCTCGAGCAGCAGGACGTGCCGCACCCTCTCGGTGCCGAACGACGTACGGAACGGCCGCACCAGTGGCATCTCCACCTCGTGCGCGACGACCGACTCGATCCTCATGACGCGACCTCCACCACGTAGTCACCCTCGACTGTCTGACCGATCGCCACGCCACCGGCAGCGATCACCGGTTCGAGCACCTCACGCACGGCCGCCCGCCAGCGCGACGACAGGGCGGGGTCCGAGGCGCGTACCGCGACGATGTCCGCGGGCAGCGCGACGAGAAGCACCGGCGCTGTGACGTCGAGGACACGCGGCTCGCCGTCGGCGCCCTCGACGAGCGCCTGCTGCGCGCCGACGGCGAGCAGCTCGTCGCGCGCGGGCGCGACGGCCGCACCGGACAGGGCGACGTCGACGCGCGTCGACGCGAGGTCCCACCGCAGGATGAGGCGGTCGCTGGTGTCGCCCGCGTTGATGCCGTCCTGCATCTCGCCGTAGAAGTCGACGCGGTAGTCGACGGCGGTGCCGCCGAGCTTCACGAGGTTGAGCCGTGCGTTGCGGCGCACGAGCGGGTCGAACGTCCACTCGATGCGGTCGATGTCGTGGTCGAGCGCCCACGCGCGCTGGTGGACCTTGAGAGCGGTGCCGAGCCCTCGGTCCGCGCGACCCGGCAGCGCGCCAGCGACGTGCGAGTGCAGATGGGTGTGCCACGAGCCGTCGGGCTCCTGGCCACGCGCGACGAAGGCCAGGCAGGCGCCGGCGATGTCGTCGCCGACATAGGCACCGCTCACGTACGCACCGGCATGGTGCAGGGCGCGCATCAGGTGAGCGGTGATCTCGGTGCCCCCCGGGGCAGTGGGCCAGACCGTGTCCCACACCAAGCGTGCGTCGTCGAACTCGGCGTGGGTGGTGAGCTCGCGCACCACGACGCCGGCGCGACCCGACGCGAGCTCGGAGTGTCGGTGGGCGCGGACGCGGACGTCGTCGTCCAGGGGGTCGTGAGCCACGGGGGACAACCTAGGGCCTGTCTGACGGCTCCGTCCGTCGCGCGGGGTGGTAGGCCGACGTGGGCGCGGTGTCGCGATGGGTGTGACGTGCGGGTTCGCTGCCGTCGCGGAGCGATGGGAGGATGGACGGATGACCGACGGGCCCCTGATCGTCCAGAGCGACAAGACGCTCCTCCTCGAGATCGACCACCCGCTGTCGGAGGAGTGCCGCCACGCGATCGCGCCGTTCGCCGAGCTCGAGCGCGCGCCCGAGCACATCCACACCTACCGGCTGACCCCCTTGGGACTCTGGAACGCGCGGGCTGCCGGGCACGACGCCGAGGGTGTCGTCGACACGCTGCTGCGCTACTCGCGGTACGCCGTACCGCACGCGCTGCTCGTCGACGTCGCCGACACGATGGGCCGCTACGGCCGCCTCTCCCTGCAGATGCACCCGGCCCACGGACTCGTGCTGCACGCGTCGGACCGCGCGGTGCTCGAGGAGGTGCTGCGCAGCAAGAAGATCGAGCCGCTCGTCGGCGCACGCATCGACCCCGACACCGTCGTCGTCCATCCGTCCGAGCGGGGTCACCTCAAGCAGGTGCTGCTCAAGCTGGGCTGGCCGGCCGAGGACCTGGCCGGCTACGTCGACGGCGAGGCGCACGCGATCGCGCTCGTCGAGGACGGGTGGTCGCTGCGCGACTACCAGCGCGAGGCCGCCGAGGGCTTCTGGCACGGCGGCTCCGGCGTCGTCGTGCTCCCGTGCGGTGCGGGCAAGACGATCGTGGGCGCCGCGGCGATGGCGATGGCGTCGGCCACGACCCTGATCCTGGTCACCAACACCGTGTCCGCGCGGCAGTGGCGCTCCGAGCTGCTCAAGCGGACGACCCTCACGGACGCCGAGATCGGCGAGTACTCCGGCACCGTCAAGGACATCCGGCCCGTCACCATCGCCACCTACCAGGTGATGACGACGCGTCGCAAGGGCGTCTACTCCCACCTCGAGCTCTTCGACTCGCGCGACTGGGGTCTGATCCTCTACGACGAGGTGCACCTGCTGCCCGCGCCGATCTTCCGCTTCACGGCCGACATCCAGTCGCGTCGTCGTCTCGGCCTCACCGCGACCCTCGTGCGCGAGGACGGCCGTGAGGGAGACGTCTTCTCCTTGATCGGACCCAAGCGCTACGACGCGCCGTGGAAGGACATCGAGGCGCAGGGCTACATCGCGCCTGCCGACTGCGTCGAGGTGCGCGTGACGCTCGACGAGCGCGAGCGCCTCGTGTACGCGACGGCGGAGCCGGAGGAGCGCTACCGCCTCGCGGCGTCGTCGGACCGCAAGTACCGCATCGTCGAGGCGCTGATCGCGCGGCACCCCGAGGAGCACGTCCTCGTCATCGGGCAGTACCTCGACCAGCTGCACGAGCTCGGTGAACGGCTCGACGTCCCCGTCATCACCGGCGAGACCCCGGTCAAGGACCGCGAGCGGCTCTTCCAGGAGTTCCGCGACGGTACCGTGCGTGTGCTCGTCGTCTCGAAGGTCGCCAACTTCTCGATCGACCTGCCCGAGGCGGGGGTGGCCATCCAGGTGTCCGGCTCGTTCGGCTCGCGGCAGGAGGAGGCGCAGCGGCTCGGTCGCGTGCTGCGCCCGAAGGCCGACGGCCGTACCGCGCGCTTCTACGCCGTCGTCGCGCGCGACACCGTCGACGCGGACTTCGCCGCTCACCGGCAGCGGTTCCTCGCCGAGCAGGGCTACGCCTACCGGATCGTCGACTCCGACGACGTCCTGCACGGTGACATCGACCCGAAGCCCACCGTCTGAGCCGCCCGACGATCGCCTCAGGCGAGGACTGCGCGCAGCCACCGACGCAGCGGATCGACGCCGACCATCGCGGGATCGACGACCGTCGCGTTGTCACGAAGGCGCGACGACGGCGAGCCGCTCACGACGAGCACCGGGCCGGCGTGCCGCGAGGCCAGCAGCGCGAAGTCGCCGTCGCCGCTGGCGAGCACGAGAGGTGCCTCGCGGTCGTCGTGTGCCTCGTAGGCCTCGACCAGCACGACGTCGGCGCGCTGCCAGCCGGTGGCGTGGAGGATCTCGGCGTACGACGGCCACGCGACGTCGTCGACCGCGGCCTGCGCGCCGGCGACGACCATCCGCACGTCGGTGTCCGCGACGTCGTCGAGCGCGCCGAGTGCGTCCACCAGCAACCGCAGGCGCGCCGACGTGAGGTTGTCGGCGTCCACCAGCACCTGCACCACGGCCACGCCCTGACCCTAGGCGTCGCGGTCGTTGACGACGTCAGCTGCCTTGGCCCATGCTCCAGAGCGTCCAGATCGACGTCCGCATGGAACGCGGCTGCTGCAGCGTGGTGACGATGGCAGCAGCGACGTCTGCCGCTGTCAGCCAGTCGGCGAAGCGCGGGTCGTCGTCGGTGCGCCCGGCGCCGACCGCGAACTCCGTGGCCGTGCCCGCGGGGCAGATCAGGGTGACGCGGACGCCGTGCTCGCGCAGCTCTCGGTCGAGCGATCCGGCGAGGCCCACCTGCGCGTGCTTGGTGCCGGCGTAGACGGCTTCGTCGCCGCCTCCCCGGAAGCCGGCGACGCTGGACACGATGACGATGTCGCCACCCCCGCCCTTGAGCATCTCGGGCAGCGCCGCGCGCACGGTCCACACCGTGCCGGCGTAGTTGGTGTCCATCATCTCGGTGAGCTGCTCGTCGGTCTGGTCGAGGATGCCGCCGTACATCCCGATGCCGGCGTTGGGCACGACGGAGTCCAGCCGTCCCCACTTGTCCACCGCGGCCGCGACGAGGCGCGCGTTGTCGGCCGGCACCCGCACGTCCATGACCACACCGACGGCGTTGTCGGCGCCGAGCTCCGCGACCAGCTCGTCGAGCCGCTCCTGGCGACGTCCGCCCAGGGCCACGCGCGCACCTGCCGCGACCAGCTGCCGGGCTGCCTCACGCCCGATGCCGGCGGTGGCTCCGGTGATGGCGACGACGGAGCCGGTCAGATCTCGGGTGGCGGGCACGGCGTACTCCAGGGCAAGGGTTGACGGTGTCCCTCGAACCTAGTGCGACCGCGCGACCACGTCGACCGGAGCTGCACCGGCCGAGCATCCCCAGTTGTCCGCGACTTCCGCGCGGCCATGGTGCGGCACGCCCCTCGTCTTCCCACGGCTACTCTCGACACCTTCGAGCCGAGGGGTGGCCGGCCATGTTCCGTCAGGTTGTCGCGGTGCGGTGGGTGGACGGCGCCTCGCCCGAGGCGAAGCAGGGTTACCGCGACGCCCTCGACAGCCTGCGTGCGATCCCGCAGCTGCTCGCCCTCACGTGGGGCGACGACGCCCGGCACTTCGAGGGCAACTTCGACTTCGTCGCCGTCATGGACTTCGCCGACTTCGCGAGTGCCCGGAGCTACGTGGAGCATCCGCTGCACCAGGCGTACGTCCGCGACCACGCGAGCCAGGTCGTCGGCGAACGCGTCGTCGTCCAGCACGACTGGACTCCGTGACGTCGTCGTCCTGGTGACGTCGTGGCCCTCATGAGGGTCGGGTTCTCCGTGCCGGTGACGTTGTGTCGTGGACGGGTGCAGCGATGCTGGGTGGTTGTCCTCGGCTGCGCGCTCTCGCTGTGGGGGAAGAGCGCATCAATGGCGGTGGGCGGCTGGCGTTGGGCTTCGGGTGGCCGTCTACGGCGGCTCGGCAGAGGCCTGACTGATGCTGGTGTTTGGTGGGGTCTGGCGGGTTCTCTCGCGACGGTCCGGAATCCGGTAAACCGTTGCGCTGCAAGCGAAATCAGGCGTGCAGGGCTTGACAGGAATAGTACGTATGTTCTAGGGTTGGCACGTGTCCGTCACCCTCAACCCCTTCTCCCGGCCGCTGCCGGGCTCTGGCGCGCCGGACATGGTGGTCGTGATGGACGGTGCGCACCAGGAGCCGGCGTGGAGCCTGGGACGTCTGGACGCCCTGCCCGACGACGCCGTCCGCTGATGACCTGCAGCTGCTCGCTGCGCTGGACCCCGCGGACCTGTCCGACCCGATGGACGTCATCACCTACCTGCAGCGCGTCGAGAAGGTCGAGGCCTTCCTGGCCGCGCACAAGGTGACGGCGTTGGTCGCCCTCGCCGGTGCGCAGGCCTCGCTCTCGTCGATGGAGGAGGCGCACGTCGAGACCGAGGTCGCCTTGGCCCGCCGGGTCGGGCAGCGCTCGGCGTCCACCTCGATCGAGGTCGCCCGGAACGCTCTACGCCACGTTCCCGGAGTTCCTCACCGCGCTGAAGGCCGGGCAGATCAGCGAGTGGCACTGCCGGGAGCTGGTCACCGCGACCCGCTCGGTCACCGACCCCGACGTACGCCGCCAGATCGGCCAGGCCACGCTGGCGAAGGCGAAGGTGATGACTCCGCGCGAGTTCACCGGCGAGGTCGCCAAGGCCATCGCCCGCCTCGACCTCGACGCCACTACGCGGATCGAGAAGGCCCGTGAGGACCGGCGGGTGTGGTGCACGGCGCTGCCCGACGGGATGGGGTTCCTCGGCCTCATCCACGACTGGACCACCGTCCAAGCCATCCACGCCACCATCACCGCCGACGGACGCACCCTGCAGCTCGACCGCGGCGGCTCCGCCGCAGTACGCGCCGGTGACGACGACGCCCGTGCGGACGCGTCCCGCGCGGACGCGATGGCCGCGCGCATGCTCGGCACGGTCGCCGAGGACGGCAGCGTGACCTGGGACCGCAGCACCCAGCAGGTCGTCTCGCTGACCCTGGTCATGGACCTCGACACCCTGCAGGGCGAGATCGACCGGTTCGCGCTCCTGGACGGCGCAGCCGATCCCCGCCGGCCTGGCCCGCGACCTGGCCGAGGGCGCGAAGCTGTGGCGGCGCGCGGTCACCGACCCCGTCACCGGGGTGCTGCTGGACTACGGCACCGAGCAGTACCTGCCCGAGACCGCTGCGGCGCTACGTCAAGGCCCGCGACGGCGTGTGCGGCACTCCGATCTGCTCACGCACCAGCCGTCTGGAGATGGACCACGCCGAGCCGTTCCCGGAAGGCACGACGAGCGCCGGGAACTGCCACGCGTGGTGCACGACGTGCCACCAGCTCAAGACCGAACGACGACTCCGCTTCACCGACACGAAGGCCGACGGCTCGGCGACGTTGATCACCGCGTGGGGGCAGCGATTCTCGATCCCACCCAGACCGTTCCTCCACGATCCCAAGGACTACTTCGACGACACCGGATCGTCTACGCGATCTCAAGACCGCGAGGCGAGTCCGCCGACGTCGAGTGTCGACGGTGAGCCGACCGACAGTCCCCCTGACGACCCGCCGCCGTTCTGACGCCTGCAGCCATGCGCGCGCTGCCGACCTTCGGCACGTCCCTCCACGACATCCGGCTCGGGCATGACCGCCCGGCATCGCTCAGTGATGGGAGACGTCGAAGAGATCGCCACCGCGGTGGCTCCACGCGGGGCACACGATGTTGTGGTCGAGGACGCGTCCGTTGCTCTTCTGCACCCACTGGGCGATCGCGGTGCTCGAGCCGGCGAAGGACTCCTGGCACGCAGCGAGTGCCTGCGAGCGCCGTCCGGGTCCGGTCGCGTTCCACACCGGCAGGCCGGGCTGCCAGTCACCGGCGATCTCCACCCACTGCCGGGGCGAGGAGTAGATGCCCACCCGCGCACCGAGCTCCTGCAGGCGGGCCGCCATCGACGCGAGCACGGTGGCGTTCTCCTGCTGCGTTCCACGCCACGTGTTGGTCAGCTCGACGTCGAGCCACCACATCGACGTCGGCCCCGCGCCGGACTCGTGCTCCCGCTTGATCGCGTCGTCGATGAGCCTGCGGCCGTATGCCACCGGGTCGCCTTCGCCGGCGTACGCCGTGTTGACGTAGACGGCGTGCGCGGGAGTGCCCCGGGCCCAGGACATCTGCGCCGCGAAGCACTTGTTCGACACCAGCGGCGCACCGCCGTTGACGCCGACGATCCCGAAGGCCGCCCCGGACGGCAGGGCTGCGCGGCACTGCGGATAGCTCACGTCGAAGCCGACGCCGGTCACCGTCACAGGGGGCGCGGGCGGCGGCACGACGACCTTGGGCGCGTCGGGCAGCAGCGGGGCGAGGCTCGACGCGTCCGGCGTCGGCAGCACGATCCCGCCGATGCTCGACCCGGCCCGCAGCGCGAGCGCGACACCGGCGGCCGCGACGCCGACGACCAGCACCGCGGCGAGGACGAACCACGCGGTCCGCCGGCCACGACGACGATGACGGCCGCCGACGACGGGGATCGGACCGGTGGGCATGTCGCTCACGCCACATCCCCGTCCGCTGCCACCCGCCGAACCTAACCGACGTGCGCACGGCCCCCGCGCGCCGGATCCGGGGGCTGGACAGCCAGTGCGTCACCGGCTACCTTGCGAGACATGGAACCGGGTGAGGCACAGAACCCCTTGACCCAGCTCCGCCGCGGGGTCATCGAGTACTGCGTGCTCGCGCTGCTGACCGGGGACGAGCTCTACGGCTTCGACCTGGTACGCCGCCTCGGCGAGAACGAGGGCCTCGTAACGAGCGAGGGCACCATCTACCCGCTGCTGTCGCGGCTGCGACGGGTCGGCTGGGTCACGACGACGTGGCGCGAGTCCGACAGCGGACCACCGCGTCGCTACTACGCGATCACCGCGTCGGGTCGGCACGCGCTCGCCGGCTTCAGCGCCGAGTGGGCGCGCTTCCGAACGTCCGTCGACCACGTCCTGGGATCGGGAGAGGCACATGGAGAGCACCGTGGGTGACGCACTGGTCGACACGTACCTGCAGCGCATCGCGGCCGCGGCCGCCGACCTGCCGCCGGACCGGCGTGACGAGCTCGTCGCCGAGATCAGCGAGCACATCGACGCCGCACGGTCGTCCGGCGAGGTGCACGACGAGGCCTCCCTGCGCGACCTGCTCGACCGCCTCGGGGAGCCCGAGGAGATCGTCGCCGCCGCGAGGGACGACGACGACCTCTCGCCGTCGAGCCCACCGTCGCAACCGACCCCTCCGGTGCTGCGCTACAAGAAGCCGGGCATCGGACTCGAGATCACCGCCGTCCTGCTGCTCACGCTCGGGTCGATCGTGCCGCTCATCGGCTGGCTGGCCGGCGTCATCATCGCCTGGACGTCTCGGCGGTGGACCACCGGCGAGAAGCTGCTCGCCACTCTCGTGTTCCCCGGCGGACCGTTCCTGGCGCTCTGGCTCACCACCGTCGCCACGGGTGCGCAGATCTGCGGCTCGTCCACCACGAGCGGCCTCGACGGCACGTCCGTGCAGGGACCGGAGACCTGCACGAGCAGCGGCGGTTCGCTCCCACCCGCCGTCGGCATCCCGCTCCTGGTGCTGCTGGTCGTGGCGCCGATCGTCGTCGCGATCCTGCTCGTCGTCCGAGCCCGTCGACGGGCGGACGCCGAACCGCCCATCCCGGTCTACGCCGGCACGTCGAGCCGCTGGGGCGGCGTGGAGATCGCCGCGGTGCTCCTGCTCGCCGTCGGTGGCTTCATCGTCCCGTTCGCCGGCACCGTGGCCGGGCTCGTCCTCGCGTGGCTGTCGTCGCAGTGGACCACCACGGAGAAGACCGTCGCCACCGCGCTCGCCAGCCTCGGTCTGATCGTGCCGATCCTCGGCATCCTCGCGTTCGTCTCGCACGTCTGACGTCTGGAGCCCACCATGCATCTCACCTCGTTGTTCGCCGCGTACGCCGTCATGTGGCTGAGCGGCATGCTCGCCGCGATCTACCTCGTGGTGACCCTGCAGTCACGTCGCTGACGTCGTGTCACGAATCCGGCTCTCGCCGTAGGGCTCGACCGGGCAGCATGGGTCCACCGGATCGAGGGAGGACTCGTGGAGATCCAGCCGAAGCACCCGACGACGACCGGCGACCCCGCTCTCTTCGCGGGTGACGTCTACATCGACCGGATCGCGACCGATCCGGGTCGGGTGCGCGTGAACGTCGTCCGCTTCACGCCCGGCGCGCGCAACGCGTGGCACCGGCATGCCAACGGCCAGACGCTGCACGTCGTCGACGGCATCGGGCTCGTGCAGTCCCGCGGCCGCGGCGTCCACGTCATCCGCACGGGTGACACGGTGTGGACCCCGCCCGGCGAATGGCACTGGCACGGTGCCGCGCCCGACCACTTCATGACGCACCTGGCGATCTGGGAAGGCCTCGCCGAGGGTCAGGCGGGCCTCGAGACCGAGTGGGGCGACCACGTCACCGACGCCGAGTACGGCTCAGTGCCGAGCTGATCGGGACGCCGACCCTGGCAGCGCCGCGCTCAGCCGAGACTGATGCGGTAGCGCAGACCTTCGGTGCCGCCGTACGCCGGACCTTTGTCGAACCGCTCGACGAGCTCCCCGCCGTTGGCCTCGATGACCCGCTGCGAGGCGATGTTGTCCGGATCGGTCGTGATCTCCACCCACGGCAGCCCGGTGGCTCGCGCCTCGACGAGCAGCAGCCGCAGCGCGTCCGTGGCGTACCCGCGGCGCTGCTTCCACGGCACCACGGAGTAGCCGATGTGCCCGAGGCAGGTCGGCGGCAGCTCGGTCGTGCCGGCCTGCCAGCGGATGTTGATGGCGCCGGCGAACTCGCCGTCCCACATCCAGCGGACGAAGCCGGGGAGGCGCGGGACCACCGTTCCGTCCGGAAGCGTGACGGTGCGCCCCTGCGGGTCGCGGTCGTCGGTGCCGGCGAGGAACTCGTCCGGGTCCGCCTCGATCTCGGCGAGGACCTCGGCGCTGATGTCGTGCTCCGTGCTCGGTGACCACCCGCGCCGCAGCGCGTCGACGAAGCTCGGCAGCTCGGTGGTGGACGGCGCGAGGAGATCCATCCCCCGATGCTGCCCTGCCGTGCCGGCACCGGCCAGCGAGTTCCTCGTCCCGAAAGGGCTGGACGGAGGGTTCATCCCAGCCGCAGCCGTGCCGACAACGGGGAGGACGGCTGTGGCGCCTGCCCGGCCGCGATCGAGGCGCGCCACGGCGCGCGGGGGCGGTGTGAGGCGATGTCGGACGACGTCACGGGGTACGGCGGCACGAACCCGCCGGTGTCCGACGCGCAGCCAGCCACGCCCGACGCGTCGTCGCCGGCGCCGGCCGGCTCCCCCGCTCCCGACGCAGCGGCACCGCTCGGGTCGTTCGCCCCGGAGCCGACCACCCCCGCGCCCGTCGGCTCGTTCCTGCCCGAGCCCCTCCCCGCATCGTCCGCCGGCCCGGTCGATCCCGAACCGAGCACCACGCCACCCGGCGGCTCGTACCTGCCCGCGCACTCCTCCGACCCGTGGTCGGCGGCACCGGGAGCCCCCGTGGCCCCGGCGGCGGAGGCCGCCCCTTCGCCCCCGCAGCAGAACAGGTTCGGGACGCCGATCCCTCCCGACGCGGCGGACACCGAGCCCGGCGTCGGTCTCACCGAGCTCGAGATCCTGCCCGCGCACGCGGCGCCCACGTCGCGGCGTCCCGGTCGCACCGCCGTCATCGCCACGCTGACGGTGCTCGCGCTGCTCATCGTCGGCGGCGGCGCGTACGGCGTCAGCCTGCTGCACCGTCCCGACGTGCAGCTCGCCCGCGCCTTCGACGCCACGAAGTCGCAGCCCTCCGGCGGCATGACGGTGTCGCTCCGGGTCAGCGGTGCGGCTGCCACGCCGGGTACCGAGATGCTCACCAACTCGTCGGTGCACTACGCGTGGGGTCCGGACACCCAGCAGTTCACCGTGACCCTGCAGGGCAAGCCGATGGCCGACGTCGTCACGACTCCGACGCACCTGACCCTGCAGCTCGCGCTGGCGGACGTGCCCGGCACGGCCGCTGCGCGACGCCAGCTGCACACGATGGCGACCACCATGGGCGCGGAGGGCCAGGCGCTCGCCGACCTCGCGGACGGCAAGCCGATCGGCCTGGCGTACGGACCGGGCTCGGACATCCAGAAGCTCATCGACAAGGCCCGTGCCCAGCAGAGCTCGGCGTCGTCGCAGGCGGTCAACGACCAGGCCGCGGCGATCGCCGACTCGCTGTCGAAGGTGGTGCGGGACAACACCACGGTCACGCAGACGGGCAGCGACGCGAACGGCGACCGCTTCACCGCGAGCATCCCGCTCGCACCGCTCGTCACCGCGCTGCAGAGCGAGCTCGCCAAGGCCTACCCCGGGATGTCCCCGCTCTCGAGCAAGGACCTCTCGCAGATCCAGGGCAAGGTGCTCACCGCCGACGTCTGGGTGAAGGACGGCCGGGTGAGTCGTCTCGAGATCCCGCTCGCCGCGCTCGCCGACGCACCCAAGGGCGGCGAGGCCACCGTGGTCGTCGTCATGGACACCAACGGCGTGACCCCGCCCGCGGGCCCGGTGACCGAGGTGCCGTCGTCGCTCCTCCAGAGCCTGCTCGACCCGATGT
The DNA here is from genome assembly GCA_963782665.1 of uncultured Actinomycetota bacterium. Taxonomy (GTDB): domain Bacteria; phylum Actinomycetota; class Actinomycetes; order S36-B12; family CAIYMF01; genus Longivirga. Next base: position 422,485 of record CAWAKP010000004.1, read on the forward strand.
CAGGCCGCACAGCACCTCGAGTCCCTCGACGACCCTGGAGGCGAGCTCGCCGTCGTCGTGGCGTCGCACCTGCTCGACGCAGCGGACGCCGCCATGGGTCGCGATCCCGAGGTGGCGGGTCTGCTCGAGCGAGCACGCACCTGCCTCGAACGGGCAGGCGAGCGCGCGCGGCGTCTGGCATCGCCCTCGGACGCCGAGCGTCTCTTCGCCATGGCGCTCGACCGCTGCGACGCGACGCGGGACCGTGCCAGGCTGACCCTTCTCGTCGCGACCGCAGCCAACGAGGCCGCCCACTATGAACGTGGTGCCGCGGCCGCGGCCACCGCAGCAGACCTGTGGGAGTCGCTCGGCGACGAGGTGCAGGCCGGCTGCGCCGCCGCCGAGCGGGTGGTCGCCCTCGTCAGCACGGGCGAGAACGCCACCGCGTTGGAGTACGGCGTCCCGTGGTGGGAGCGGCTCGACGATGTCCCCGGGGCCGAGCCGGCGCTGAACCAGCTGGCACGCAACCTGGCCTCCGCCAGCCTGTCGCTGGGCGACGTTGCAGCCCAGCGACGGTTCATCGAACGACGCATGGAGATCGCCCGCTCCCTCGGGGACAGGCGGGCGCTCGCGTCGGCCTCGATCCAGCTCGGCGTCCACTTCAACCACGTGGGCGAGCCCGACCGGGCACGCACGCTGCTGGAGCACGGGGCCGACCTCGCGCGCGACGTCGACGTGCCCGACGCGCTCTGCTACGCCCTCCTCGGACTCGGCTCGTCCGGGAAGGGACGAGACCTTCCGACGGCGCTGCAGCACGCGCGCGACGCCTGCGTCGTCGCCCGCCGCACGGGCAAGCCGATGTACCGCGACTACGCGTCGGCGAACCTGACCATGGCGCTGTGGGTGTCCGGCCTCCTCGACGAGGCCCGCATCCAGCTCGACGAGCTCGCGATCACCGTCGCGGAGCCGGTCGTGCGCGCCTGGGTTCCCGCGCTCGATCTGTGGCTGTGCGGGGCCGACGGACGCGAGCCACTGCCCTCGGCACCCCTCGGCGAGAGCGACAGCGAGACGGTGCTGGGCTGGACCGGCGCGGCGGAGACCGAGCAGGCCGTCCGACGAGGAGACCTCACGACGGCCGCGCGGCGGGCCGAGGCTGCGCTCGGTCACGTGGTCGACGCCATGGGCCTCGACGACGACTTCGTCGTGCTCTGGCCTCCGCTCGTCCGCGCGGTCGTGGCCGCGGGCGACCTGCCACGAGCGCGCCGGATGCTGGCTCCGGTCGCTGACGCGCGGCAGGAGAGCGTCGTGCCGGTCGTGGACGCGCACTGGCACGCGCTCAGGGGACTCGTCGAGAGCGTGGACGGATCGTCCGACGTCGTGGTCGAGGGCGACCTGCGCCGCGGTGCCGAGTCGCTCGAGCGCCTGGGTGCCCGCGGCGAGGCTGCGCGGTCCCGTGAAGACCTCGCGCGCTGGCTGCACGCCCGTTCACGGCTCGACGAGGCGCGCGACCTGCTCGGGTCCGCCACGGCGACGTACCGGAGCATCGGAGCATCTGCATGGGCCGCTCGAGCCGGGTCGTGGGCGCAGGCCCACGACCTGCCCCTGCCCTGACGACGGACCCTCGACGCGACGTCGGTTGACCCGGAACCCGGCAGGACGCACGAGTGCCCGGGACCTCGCGGTCCCGGGCACTCGTCGCGTTCTGGAGGTGCGTGGTCTGGCCTTCGGACTCAGAAGTCCATGCCGCCCATGTCGCCGCCGCCGCCGGCCGGGGCCGCAGCCTTCTCCGGCTTGTCGGCGATGACCGCCTCGGTGGTGAGGAACAGCGCCGCGATCGAGGCCGCGTTCTGCAGCGCCGAGCGGGTCACCTTGGCGGGGTCGATGATCCCCGCCGCGATGAGGTCGACGTACTCACCGTTCGCGGCGTTGAGGCCCCAGCCCGTCTCCAGGTTGCGCACCTTCTCGGCCACGACGCCGCCCTCGAGGCCGGCGTTGATCGCGATCTGCTTGAGCGGAGCCTCGAGCGCGACGCGGACGATGTTCGCCCCGGTCGCCTCGTCGCCCTCGAGCTCGAGCTTGGCGAAGACGACCTCGCTCGCCTGGATGAGGGCCACGCCGCCACCGGCGACGATGCCCTCCTCGACGGCCGCCTTCGCGTTGCGGACGGCGTCCTCGATGCGGTGCTTGCGCTCCTTGAGCTCGACCTCGGTGGCCGCGCCCGCCTTGATGACGGCGACGCCGCCGGCGAGCTTGGCGAGGCGCTCCTGGAGCTTCTCGCGGTCGTAGTCCGAGTCCGACTTCTCGATCTCGGCACGGATCTGGTTGACGCGACCCGCGATCTGCTCGGGGTCACCGGCACCCTCGACGATCGTGGTCTCGTCCTTGGTGACGACGACCTTGCGCGCACGACCGAGCAGCTCGAGGCCCGTCGTGTCGAGCTTGAGGCCGACCTCCTCGGAGATGACCTGGCCACCGGTGAGGATCGCGATGTCCTGCAGCATGGCCTTGCGACGGTCGCCGAAGCCGGGCGCCTTGACGGCGACCGAGCGGAACGTGCCGCGGATCTTGTTGACGACGAGCGTCGACAGGGCCTCGCCCTCGACGTCCTCGGCGATGATGACGAGCGGCTTGCCCGACTGCATGACCTTCTCGAGGATCGGGAGGAGGTCCTTGACGCCGGAGATCTTGGAGTTGGCGATGAGGACGTAGGCGTCCTCGTGCACCGCCTCCATGCGCTCCGCGTCGGTCACGAAGTAGCCGGAGATGTAGCCCTTGTCGAAGCGCATGCCCTCGGTGAGCTCGAGCTCGAGGCCGAAGGTGTTGCTCTCCTCGACGGTGATGACGCCTTCCTTGCCGACCTTGTCCATCGCCTCGGCGATGATCTCGCCGATCTGCGGGTCGGCCGCCGAGATCGAGGCCGTCGCAGCGATCTGCTCCTTGGTCTCGACCTCCTTGGCCATGCTGAGCAGCTCGGCGCTCACGGCCTCGACGGCCTTCTCGATGCCGCGCTTGAGCGCCATCGGGTTGGCGCCGGCCGCGACGTTGCGCAGGCCCTCGCGCACGAGCGCCTGGGCGAGCACGGTCGCTGTCGTCGTGCCGTCACCGGCGACGTCGTCGGTCTTCTTCGCGACCTCCTTGACCAGCTCGGCCCCGATCTTCTCGTACGGGTCCTCGAGCTCGATCTCCTTCGCGATGGAGACACCGTCGTTGGTGATGGTGGGGGCGCCCCACTTCTTCTCCAGGACGACGTTGCGGCCCTTCGGGCCGAGGGTCACCTTGACCGCGTCGGCGAGGGTGTTCATACCCCGCTCGAGCGCGCGGCGGGCGTTCTCGTCGAACGCAATGATCTTCGCCATGTGGCTGCCGATCCCTTTCCACGTGTGGGTTGGACCCCTCGGTGCCCGCGACGGACGGACGGGACGGTGAGGGCTCTGGTCGCCCGCGCCCCGACCTCACCGGAGGAGGTCGCGCGTACCACCCGGCCGGTGGGCTCGAGCCTCACGGCTGTCACTCTCCCGGGTCGAGTGCTAACGCCCATTGTTGGCACTCTCGGGGTCCGAGTGCAAGCCGATCCCGCCCCCTGGGTGCGACCGGCACCGTCGTCCTGCGCGGCCGCAGGGGGTCACGCGGACGTCGCGAGCCGCTCGGGGCGGCGTCCGGCCAGTGCCGGGGAGCGGCTCCGCACGGGGCGGCGCGCGGCCCGGGCCCGACCGGGCGACGTCCTCCCGCGCAGTGAGCATCGGGGTTGCGCGCGGGTCCACAATGGCGCCATGAGCAGGAACGAGTTCGACGACCTCGACACCCTCAGCGAGCCGTACGGCAAGCCGGCCTACCCCGGACGTGGCCAGGCCGGCGACGAGGTCGCCGACGCGCTCACCGCTGACCTCGTCGAGGAGTACGCCTCCGACGACCCCGCCGCGGCGTTCGCCCCGCACCGCGAGGGCTATCGCGAGGGCATCGTCGGACGCCTGGTCGACCAGGACGCCCTGGACTCCGACCACGACGACGTGACCGCCCACGACAGCGGCGAGGACGACGACCTCACAGCAGAAGAGTCAGCCCTGCACTACGTAGACCCCGACAACGACCCCATCCCCGAGTAGCCCCCACCCATAGCTCGCACTGATCAAAGGGCGGTTTCTCTAGCCCGGGAAGCCGCCGTTTGATCAGTGTGACGTGGGGTGTGGATGGTTCTGGCGCGATGGAAGTCGCGTGGGCGACCGTCGTCGGATGCCTGCGATCCAGCGACCCGCGCAGACGGCCGACCGCTTCGTATCGGTATTCGGACATCGTCCCGTCGCGACAGCAGCAGCTCTGGCCGCCGGCTTCACGCGGCACCAACTCCGAGCGGCGTTGTCCCGCGGACTGCTGAGCTCGCCACGGCACGGCGTCGTCGTGGCGGCCTCGCCCGTGGCCCCGTCAGCAGTCGACACCGCCGCGGGCCGCGACGTCCATGCCCACGCAGGTGGAGATGCCGGCCCGAGCCGTATCGCGGCCGAACGACGAGAGGCGCACGTCGCCGACGCTCGGGCGGCATTGAGGGTAGTCGGCCCAGGGGCTTTCGCGACTGGCGAGACCGCCGCCGCCGTCCTCGGGCTCGCGTCCCCGAGATCGGCGCCACCCGAGGTCGTGACCTTGTGCCGACCGGGGTGCCGCGACTTCGACCGGACCCGGCCTTGTCGTACGCGGTTCACCTATCGATCCCAGGTTCGTGACACACGTCGACGACGTGCCGTGCACCGACCTACGGCGCACGGCGGCCGATCTGGCGCGCGGTCGACAACTGCCGGAGGCACTCATCGCCCTGGACGCCGCGGCGCGACACCTCGTGTCACTGATGTCGGGCACCCAGCACGACAACAACGCCACCCGACTCCGCACTGCAGTGCACGACCGAGTCCTGAGGGACCGAGCGCGTCGTGAGTTGGCGTACGCCGTCGCCTCGTGCAGTGGCTGGCCCGGCGTCGTGGCAGCACGCAGAGCACTCCAGTACGTCGACCCGGCGGCGGAGTCAGCCCTGGAATCACGGAGCAGGGGCTGGTTCCTGGTCGCGGGTCTCCCTGCCCTCGAGATCGGCGTCGCCGTCGCCGTCGACAATCGCACCTACTGGGCCGACTTCTGTCGTCGTGACGCGCGGGTGATCGGCGAGGCGGACGGGTGGTCGAAGTACGGCACGACAGACCTCGGCCGTACGTCGCCCACCTCGACTGCCGAGCGGGAGCGGCAACGCGACCTCGAGCGCGACGGGTGGCGGGTCGTGCGCTGGACCAGCACCGACCACCGCCGAACAGTGGTGACGCGCATGCACGAAGCCCTCGCCCCGACGCAGCCCCCCAGCTCGCACTGATCAGACGGCGGTTACCGGCGGCGGGTAGCCGCCATATGATCAGTGCGAGCTCAGGGGTGGCCGGGGGTCAGCCTCCGGCTACTGCTGGGATGATGCTGATCTGGCTTCCGTCGCCTACCGGCGTCGCTAGGCCGTCGAGGAACCGCACGTCGTCGTCGTCGACGTAGACGTTGACGAAGCGGCGCAGCGCGCCGGAGTCGTCGAGCACCCGGGCGCCGATGCCCGGCGCCGCTGCCTCGAGCGCGTCGAGGACGCCCTGCAGCGTCGCGACGTCCGGGTCGACGCTGACCTCGGACGCCCCGTCGGTGTAGGTCCGCAGGATCGTCGGGATCCGCACGCTCACAGCCATGGTCACGCAACCTTCCGTAGGTGGGGTGCTTCGCGTCACCGGCGCAATGCACGGAAACGGGAGCGGTTTCCAGCAGTTCGGGCGGTGACGCGGGAGGGACGGAGCGCGAGCTGGTCAGGCCTTCGCAGCGTGGTGGGCGGTGATCGCGGCGGTGACCTCGTCGACGTCGTGCGCGATCGTCGCGGTCGGTCCGACGTGCTCGGCGATCGCGTCGAGGGTCTTGAGCCCGTCGCCGGTGTTGAGGATGACCGTCTCGGCCGAGCCGTCCAGCAGGCCCGCCGCGAGCAGCTTGCGCAGCGTCGCGACGACGACGCCGCCGGCGGTCTCGGCGAAGACGCCCTCGGTCTCGGCCAGCAGACGGATGCCTTCGACCACCTCGACGTCGGACACGTCCTCGATCGCCCCGCCGGTACGCCGCACCGCGTCGAGCGCGTACGGCCCGTCCGCGGGGTTGCCGATCGCGAGCGACTTGGCGATCGTGTCGGGCCGCACCGGGCGGACGACGTCGTGCCCGGCGCGGAACGCGGCCGACACCGGCGAGCAGCCGGTCGCCTGCGCGCCGTAGATCTTCCACGGCGTCTCGTCGACCAGTCCGAGCGCGGTGAACTCGCGGAAGGCCTTGTCGACCTTGGTGAGCAGCGAGCCGGACGCGATCGGCGCGACCACCTGCGCGGGCAGCCGCCAGCCCAGCTGCTCGGCGATCTCGTAGCCGACGGTCTTCGACCCCTCGGCGTAGTAGGGCCGGAGGTTGACGTTGACGAAGCCCCAGTCCGCGGTGAGCGGGTCGCCGACCAGCTCCGAGCACAGCCGGTTGACGTCGTCGTAGTTGCCGTTGACGGCAAGCAGGATGCCGCCGTACGCCGCGGTGGTCAGGACCTTGCCCGCCTCGAGGTTGCTCGGGATGACGACCACGGAGTCCTGACCGGCGCGGGCGGCGGCAGCCGCAACCGCGTTGGCCAGGTTGCCGGTCGACGCGCACGCGATGGTCGACAGGCCGAGGCGACGCGCGGCGCTCTGCGCCACGGCCACCACACGGTCCTTGAACGAATGGGTCGGGTTGCCGCTGTCGTCCTTGACCCAGAGGGTGCCGGTCATGCCGAGAGCGGCCGCGAGGTTGTCGGCGCGGACCAGCCGGGTCAGTCCCGGGTTGAGGTTGCGCTCGTCGCCGGCGTAGGACGCGACGGGCAGCAGACACGAGTAGCGCCACATGTTCTGCGGGCCGGACTCGATGAGCTCGCGCGACACACCGCTGAAGTCGTAGGCCACCTCGAGGGGGCCGAAGCACTCGATGCAGGCGTACGCCGCACCGAGCTCGTAGGACGCGCCGCACTCGCGACACGTCAGCCGGCGCGCCGGCCCGAAGTCGGGTGCGGGCGGTGCGGCGTCAGGATCGGGGGTGGCGCTGGGGGCGACGTACGACGTCGACATGGCGAGGCCTTTCTCCTCATCTTCCCGAGTGCCGGTCGGCGCTCGGACGGAGTTGGCACCTTCTCTCCGCGTGCCTCACGCGACCGATGGTCGTGCGAGCGTGCGGAGATGGTTGCCGGGGCTTCACCGGGCCGTATCCCTCTGCCCCTCTGGATGAGATGTGCAGTTGTGCCGGGTCAGCGACCTCGACCCTCGGAACATCGGGGCCCGCCCTGGGGTTGACCCCTCGGTCACCCGAGTGAGGGAGACTGTACGGGAGTCCCGAGGCTCGGGACGCCCGGAGTCCGGATCCTGAGACGACCGAGCGCAGGAGCACCCATCGTGCACGACGACGCCGAGGCCTGGTTCGCCGCGCACACGAGCGTGGTGACCGACTGGCCCCGCGAGCGCCTCCTCGCGGCGAAGGGCGACGCCCGCGTGAGCGTCGTCCTGCCCGCTCTCAACGAGGAACCCACGGTGGGGCGCATCGTCGCCTCGATCCACCACGCGCTCGGCGCCGGCGTCCCGAGCGAACGGCGGCTGGTCGACGAGCTCGTCGTCATCGACTCCGGCTCGACGGACGCCACCGCGTCCGTCGCCGCCGCCGCCGGCGCCCGCGTGGTCAGCCGCGACGACGTCATCCCCGGGCTGCCCGCCGTGCCGGGCAAGGGTGAGGCGATGTGGCGCTCGCTCGCGGCCACGACCGGCGACATCGTCGTCTTCGTGGACGCCGACCTGCAGTCGTTCACGCCGTCCTACGTCACCGGGCTGCTCGGCCCGCTGCTCACCGACCCCAGCGTCGCGCTGGTCAAGGCCGTCTACGAACGCCCGCTGGTGCAGGGCTCGACCGTCGTGAGCGCCGGCGGCGGACGGGTGACCGAGCTCGTGGCGCGACCGTTGCTCAACCTGCTGTGGCCCCAGCTCGCGGGTGTCGTGCAGCCGCTGGCGGGCGAGTACGCGGCCCGCCGCTGGCTGCTCGAGTCGCTGCCGTTCCCCGTCGGCTACGGCGTCGAGATCGCTCTGCTCGTCGACACCTTCGAGCGGCACGGCCTCGAGGCGATCGCGCAGGTCGACCTCGGGGTGCGGGTGCACCGCCACCACGACGAGCGCCGCCTGGGCCGGATGTCGGCCGAGATCATGCACACCGCGTACGAGCGGGTGGCGCGTCGGTCCGGGGTCGAGATGCTCGGGCAGATCGGGACGTCGCTGACGCAGTTCGAGCGCGGTGCCTCCGGATTCGTCTCGCGCGACCACGACGTCACCGCCCTGGAGCGTCCGCCCATGGCGAGCCTGGCCGAGTACGCCCACCGCTGAGGCTCCGCACCTCGAACCCGGCACCTGGCACCTGGCACCTGGCACCTGGCGACGTTCGTTCGCCAGGAGTTCGCTCGCAGTTCGCCGGCGCATGGCTGACTGCTCCTCGACGTGCTGGACCGCACGCCGAGCAGGAGCGCAAGATGACCAATCCGCCCGCGGGCTACTACGTCGATCCCACACGTCCCGGCACGCACCGCTGGTGGAACGGCACCGAGTGGGCGCCGCTCGACGCGCTCGGGGCGACGTTCTCGACCCTCACCGCGGTCGTCGAGAGGTCGTCGGTGAGCATCCCGGCGGGCTACTACGAGCATCCGGCGCACCCGGGCAGCGTGACGTGGTGGAACGGGTCGACGTGGGCCGACGTCGCGATCGTCCCCGGACCTGCCGAGCCGGAGGTCGTCGACGTCGAGGTCGCCCGGCAGGTCAGCAGCATCGACGCGGCACCACGTCCCCGCGTGCACGTCGAGCCCGACGACGCCGACGACCTGCGCTGGTGGGACGGCGTCGCGTGGGAGCGTGCGACGTTGGCCGCGAGCAGTCCGGTTCTGACGATCGACGGACGGTCCGGGATGCAGGCGCTCCCGAGCGTGGTCGAGCCACGGGAGATCGGCTCGGGCCGCGCGACGGAGGGGCCGCGTCGTGGTCGACGCGCACGCGAGCGACGCCGGGCCCGGCTGGCCGCGCTGCTCGGTCTCGTCCTGATCGCGGGCGCTGTGGTCGGCTACCTCGTCACGCGCTGACGCGCCTGCTTGACACTCGCACGCGCGCGCCGGTGCACTCGGGTCGTGGCGCGAGGTGGGACGTGAGACCGGCGTACCGCGTGCGGCAGCTCGTCAACGCGGTCAACCTCTCCACGCTCGCGGGTCTGCTGATCGCCAAGCTCTCAGGCGCACAGCTCATCCGCGGACGTGACGGGATCGTGCTGGCCGTCGGGGCACGCGGACGCTTCCCGGACGCGCGCGCCTTCACCGTCGGGAACGTCGTCGTCCTCCGCGTCGAGCCCGACGACGACCTGCTGCGGCACGAGTCGCACCACTCGACCCAGTGGGCGTGGTGCGTGGTCCTGTTCCTGCCGCTCTACCTGCTCGCGGTGGCATGGTCGTACGCCCGAGCGGGCGACCACTGGAGCCGCAACTGGTTCGAGCAACGAGCCGGCCTCGAGTCCGGCGGTTACCTACCCAACGCCCCCCGCCGAGACTGATCAAGTGGCGGTTACCAGGTGCCGGAAACCGCCAGATGATCAGTCTCGGCTGAGGGTCAGCGGGGGTAGTCGTTGCCGACGACGATGACCATGCGCAGCGGGGGCATGCCGGCCTTGGGCAGCTGGATCGATCCGGACGCCTGCGGGAAGTCGCCGGCGATCGTGCGGGCAGCATCGACGTGACCGTTGAGGAAGATGGTCGTCGCCGAGATGCCGCCGCGGGTCCAGTTGCCGACCGAGGTGACCTTCCAGCCCTTCGCGCGCAGCTGCGCCGCGACCTTGGCAGCGAGACCTGGCCGACCGGTGGCGTTGAGGACGACGACGGGCACGCTGCGGTCGACCGTCGCCGCGGCCGGTGTCGTCGCGCTCGCGGACGGCGAAGTGCTCGGGGCGGCGCTGTGCGATCCGCTCGCGGACGCGCTGGACGAGCTGCTCGGGGTGGCCGAGGGCGATGTGCTGGACGCCGACGTCGGCGAGGTCGAGGGCGACGTGGACCCACCCGGGTTGCCCGCCGGCGCGGTGGCGGACGGACCGGGCGCGGCGGCGTTCTGGTCGTCGGTGCTCAGGTGGTTCCACGCGGCCCACAGCGCCACGACCGACACCAGGGCGAGCGCGATCGGCAGCACCACGCGCCCGAGCGGTGTCGGCGTCCAGTCGCGGCGCCCCCGCGGCGGCTCGTCGCCACCGGAACCGGTGGTCCCGTCCGCGTCGTCGGGTGCGTCGTACCCGCCCTGGTCGTCCGCGCCGGGGTCGTACGCGCCCTGGTCGTACGCGCTGGGGACGTCCGTTGCCGCGGCGCGGACTGCCTCGTCGTACTCCACCTGCTCGGCAGCAGCGAGACCGACTGCGGCGAGGCCCGTCGCCGTCGACCCCATGTCGGGCACCGGGTCCGGGTCGAAGCGGGTGTCGGCCACCTGGTCGACGGGTTCCTCCGGCTGGCGTGCCTCGACCGGGTCGATCGGCGCCGACGGATCGATCGGCGGCACCTGGTCGTACGGCGCCTCCTGGTCGAAGGGGACCGCGCCGGCAGCGGCCGCAGCAGCCGCGGCCTCGCGGCGGGCCCGTCGTCCGCCCCCGGGGGACGCCGGGAGGATGTCCGTGGAGTTGTAGGCCTCGGCCGAGTAGGGGTCGCCCGCGTACGGGTCGGCGTTGTAGACACCCGTGGCGTAGGGCGGCTCGGCGGGATAGGCCGGGGGCCGGACGGGCGGTATCTCCTCGGTGTCGCCGCTGTAGGGCGCGGGCGGGTCGTCGCCGGAGCCACGGGCGGCGTCGGTGAGGCCGTCCTCGTCGGAGTACGTCGGCATCGCGCATCCCCCCGGAGGCGAATGAGCCCGAGGGCTCCTAGAGGTCGATGCCCAGACGGCGGGCCGAACGGGCCCGCTGACGGGCGGCGCGCATGCGGCGCAGGCGCTTGACGAGCATGGGGTCGGCCTCGAGGGCGGCCGGGTTGTCGAGCAGCGCGTTGAGCACCTGGTAGTAGCGCGTGGCGCTCATGTCGAACAGGTCGCGGATGGCCTGCTCCTTGGCACCGGCGTACTTCCACCACTGGCGCTCGAACTCGAGGATCGCCCGGTCGCGCTCGGACAGCTGCTCACCGGTGGGCCCGGGCTCGACTGCGCGCACGGCATCCATCCGGGCGGTCCCCTCTCGTCGATCTCGGCACGGCGGCCCGTGCTCGCGCGCACCCGTGTCGAGTGGCGTGGCCCGAGTCTAGGGGGCGAATCCCACCGATGTCATTCACCCCGCCCTGCGCCGATCGAGCGACCTGGCGTCGCCCCGAAGGGCCGTGCGTCGTCGCAGGTCAGAGCCCGATGGCCGCGGCGACTGTCGTGGCATTCTGGTCGGCGAAGGCCGCCTCGGGCACCGAGACGAGCTGCCCGTCCGCGCTCACCTGCGCCCCCGAGATCCGTTCGAGCGAGCCGCGGACGCCGAACACGACCGCCGTGATCGGCAGCCCGGCCACGACGAGGACCATGAGCGCGAACTCCATCCAGCCGTAGTCCCCCGACAGCTGGCCGCCGACCCAGCCGACCGCCAGCATCCCCGGGATGACCAGCGCGATCGAGACCCACATCCAGCCGAGGTCACGACGACGCTCGGCCAGGCAGGTGCGGCAGTACGGCCACGCCGGCGACTTGACGGTCTTGCGTATCGCTGTGGCGACGATGATGAACACGAGCAGTCCCGGGAGGATCGTGAGGTAGGTCCACCAGGGCAAGCGCGACTGGAAGGTGGTCCGCCGCGTGGCGGCAGCCCGCTGGCCGTGCCGGCAGCACCGGTCCGGAGCGGCTCCGGCGGCGACGGCCACCGAAGGCAGGAAGGCACGTCCGGACTCGCGGCGCACCACGGGGAGCTCCGACCCCCCGTAGGCGTACTGGCTCGCGTACTGACCGCCGTACTGGGCGGCGTAGGGCTGCTGCACGCCGTAGGCGTACTGGCTGCCGTACGCGTACTGGCTCCCGGGCACCGGCGCGTAGGCCCCGGCCGCGGCCGGCTGCTGGGTCGGGACGGGCGCGGTGTGCTCGGTCCAGGCGGCGCCGTCCCACCACCGCAGGCGGGTCGGGTCGGCCGGGTCGGGGTACCAGTTCGCGGCAGCAGCCATGTCGCGATCATCGACGGGCCGTGCGCCGTACTGAACCTCTTGCCCGCTCTGCCGTTGTGGGTCAGGGCCGGACGACGTACACCTTGCGCAACGTCTCGTGGACCGTCCACGTCGTGCGCGCCCCGGCCGGGAGCAGACCGACGTCGCCCGGTCCCACCTGGAGGACGGGTCCGTCGTCGACCTCGATCGTCGCCGAACCGGCCAGCACGACGAACACCTCGTCGGCCTCGACGTCGGTGCTCACGCCGACGCCGTGCTGCCAGACACCGATCGCGAGGTCGTCGGCGTCGTGCAGCGACAGCACGCGCACCTGCGGATCACCGCTCACCACCTGGGCGGGATCGAGAGGGTCGAGCTCGAGCGCGGAGTCGTCGAGAGCGGCGGCGCCGACGACGCGGGCCTGGTCGGTGAACACGCCGGAAGCCTAGATCGCCGCCGGCCCGCGGCCCAGTCGCGAGACGTGCATCACAACCACGCCACGACTTCGCGGTCTCGAGTGCGCCGAACGGAGTACGGCGCTCGGTCCCCGGCATCCGCGGCGTCGATCACCCGAAGGTCTGGGGAAGGAGACGGTCATGACCCGCACCGCGCGCGATGTGCTGCGACTGCTCGCACCTCCGCTGCTGGCCGCCGCACTCGCCTTCCTGCTCGTGCACCCGGTCGACCTCGAGACCCCGCCGCCACCGCTGGGCCCGTCCGTGAGCACGACGCCCTGAGCCGAGCATCGGTCGGCCGGTCGTGTCGTCCGGTTCTCGAACGCCTCACGACCGCACACGAACCGTACCGACGGTGTCCTGAACGAACCGGTTCCCGTCAATGACGCCGGACGTGGGCACCGGCGACGCGTACGTGCCGAGCCGCAGGTGAGCCGCCGGCCCCGCCGACGACGACCAGCACGATCCCGACCGCGAGAAGGGTCGCCCCGCCCAGCGAGAGCGAGGAGGTGGACTGGTCCGGTCTTGGCGAGCGCCGTCGCGGACGTCGACGGGCCGGGCGACGTGAGCGCGGGCGAGGGAGTCGTAGCGACGCTGCTCGTCGTGCTGGTGGGAGATCCCGTCGACGCCGGGGACGCGGACGTCGAGTGCGACGCCGACACGGATGCCGAAGGGGACGCGGAGTGCGAGGCCGTCGGAGCCGGTGTCGAGGCCGGAGCGGTCACCACGGTCACGACGGTGGTCGTCGTCATCCCGGCGGCCGTCGCCGAGATCACGTAAGGCGCGGGAGCGAGCTTGGGGACCGAGAACGGCACGAGCGCTGCGCCTTTCGTATCCGTCTTCGGCGACGGGGTGAGCTGGGTCGGGCCGACGTCGATGGCCACCGTCGTGCTCGGCGCGAAGCCGGACAGGTGGATCGTCAGCTTCTCCCCGACGACCACGGCCCCGTTCGTCGCCACCACCGCACCGTTCGCGCGGGTGATCGTCATCGAGGCGTCTTCGGCGTCAGCGTTCGCGGCCATCATCGCGACACCGAGGCACGACAGCAGGAGTCCGACCAGGACGACGGCGGCCCGACGCACCTTGTGGGGAGGGCGGGCCACAGCACCTCCTCGCAGGATGGTCGAGCTCAGCCAGGTAGACGGCGTCGCGGGGTCACGGTACGACACCATGGGGCGTCAGGTGCGTCGGCAGAGAGAACCGTGAGAGCGCTTGCGGTTCAGGCGGTTGCGGCCGTCTCAAAGTCAGCCGCACGGACGCACGACGGCATCCGTGCGTTCGCCCGACGTACGACATTCGTTCACCTCCGTGCGTCACGGTGCGCACGACGCCTGGCTTCGACAACCAAGGGGTGACCGTGCGCGCGAGGCTCGTGCTCGCAGTGGTGGCGCTGACAGCGCTGACCGCCTGCTCCCGTGCGGCGGCCGAACCCGATCCTGCCGCGCTGCTGTCCAGCGCGAAGGCCAACGCGCAGGCCGCGTCGTCGGTGCACATGACCGGCTCCGGCGGGTGCAACGGCACGCCGTTCAGCACCGACATGCAGCTGCGCAAGGACGGCAGCGGGGCGGGCGCCATCACGCTCAACGGACAGAAGCTCAGCGTCGTCACGACGAAGGACGCCCTGTATGTCAACGCCACCTCGGACTTCTGGACGGCGCAGTCGGGGAAGGCCGCCGCCGCAAAGATCGGCACGCACTGGGTGTCGCTGCCCAAGGCCGGGAACGTCTGCCTCGCGGCGCTGGGCAGCATGTCCGACGTCGTGTCCAACTACCTCGGCTACGACGGCACTCCCAAGCTTCTCGCGGGAACGGCCTACAAGGGGTCGCCGGCCCGACTGGTGGGCATCGGCGACTCGACCGGCTTCTGGATCTCGACGTCGACGACCCTTCCGCTCGCGGTGAGGGACACGGCGGCGCAGACGAACATCACCTTCAGCGACTGGGGCTCGGACGCGTCGGTGATCGTGCCGCCCGCCTCCGATGTCGTGGCGGCCTCGTCGCTGCCGAAGGGCTAGCGGCGCTGCGACGGAGGGACGCCTGTTTCCTCAGGGGATGGGGGTCGGCGTCGTGACCTCGACGCCGGGCGGGGTCGACGGCGGCTGTGCGCTGCGAACCCCCAGGTAGACGAAGAGCGCGACGAGCGCGATCAAGGGGTAGACCCACCACGCCGTGAGCAGCGTGCGCAGCGGTCCCCGCTTCTTGGACTCCTTCTGCTGCTTCGCGCGCAGCTGCGCGCGGCTCGCCGGCGCAGCCGTCGCCTCCCGGCGGCGAGCCGGCGTTCCGCACGAGTGGCTGGTGCCGGCGCCGCGAAGGCCGTCGGCGCCGTCGCGCGGGACGCGGCCAGCGCGGCGGCCTCCACGGCGACCTCGCGCTGGCGCCGCAGCTCTGCTCGTGACGGACGCGAGTCCTGCACCGGGTCGGACATGGCGAGGTCGGAACTCCCCTCGGTGGCGGCGAGTGCGACGCCGGCGCTCATGAGCTCACCATCACGGCCTCGTGCCGTCCCGCGTGCCACGGCGAGGGGCGCGATGCCATGCCCACCATGGCGCTCCCGGCGAGGAGCATCAAGGCAGCCACGGTCGCGAGTGGCAGCGAGTTCGCCCCGGTGTGCGCCAGCGACCCGCTGCCCGACGACTTCGGAACAGTGACGGTCGGCGTCCCGTCACCGGTGTCGGGGACCTCGGTCTCCGGTGTCGCACCGACGCGGGTCGAGATGTACGAGACGGGGCTGCTCGAGAGCAGCACGACCGACGTGCGCACCTGGCCGACCGAGGCACTGAGCAGGTGGCGGCCCCCGCCGAGCCGAGCCGGCAGGGTGAGGATCGCCGTCGCGGCTCCGTCGGCGCCGACGGGCACCAGCGGCACGAGCACCCGACGGTCCCAGCGCAACGTGATGCGCGTCCGCGCGGGGAACCCGGACAGCTGCGCCACGAGTCGCTGACGGGGTGAGACCGCGCCGTTCGCCGTCACGGGCGCACCCGTCATCGTGAACAGCGCCATGGTCGGGGTCGGCGCCACCACCAGGACGCGGGGCGCCGAGCTCGAGGCGTCGAACGCGCCTGTGTCAGACGGGGTGAACGATGCCGTGATGACGTAGCGACCGTTGACGCTGAAGCCGACCTTGTCGACCTGAGCCACACCGTGGACGACGTTCGCGTTCAGGCTTGTCGCTGCGGCCGTACCGCGTTTCAGGGTGAAGAAGACGCGGCCGACCGCGTCGTTCGGCGTGATGCGGGCGATGAGGCTGACCTGTCCGAGGGACGGGATCGGCCCGGTCGGCACGACGGAGAGCCGCACGCTCGAGACCTGCGGCGTCGACGCTGCTTGCGCCGGAGCCGCGACGAGACCGCCCAGGAGGGCTGCCGCCAGCCACGTCAGCACGACGACGCAGGTGCGACGCGCTGGTCGCACCGTGACGCGCACCCGGACCTCCCTCGACGGACAAGCGGCAGTCACCATCCCGGCCACGCGTGTACTGCGACGTCGCCGTACCTGAATGCCGGCGTATGCCGGGGTGAACGAACGGGGAACCTCTCGTTCCGGCCGCGGCCTTGTCGCCGTGCGCGGTCGTCGCTTCACGCTCGGCTCACCGACTGCGCCGTACGGGAGCACCCGGCGGGGTGCCACGACCTTCCTCGTGGCACCCCTCCGCGCGACCGTGCGGCGTCAGCGGATGCGGACGGGCACGCTCACTGCCGTGCCGGTCAGGTACCCGACGCGGACCGCCAGCACCGTGAGCGTCACGTACTTGAGCTTGTAGCGCAGGGCCGGCTTCCAGGTCGCCGCCCGGGAGACGACCACCTTGCCGACCTTCCAGGTGTAGAGGTACCTCGTAGCCGCCGGCGACCACGTGCCGCGGTAGGCGCGCAATGTCACGCCGACCTTGGGCGTGCCGAGGACCTTCGGGCGGATCTTCGCCCGCGACGCTGCTCCGAGCGACACTGTGGCCACCGCTGAGTCGGCCGTGGCCGTGCCCGGGTTGTACGCCGTCACCGTGCACTTGACCTGGTGACCCGCCAGGGCCGCCGGGAGGACACCGGTGCTGGACGTCGTGGAGACCGAGGTCCACGACGCGCTGGCCGTCGCACGCTGGAACCACTGGTAGGTGTACGCGTACGCACCCGACCAGGCACCTGGCGTGCAGATCGCCGCGATACCGACGCGGGTCGTCGAGATGCCGGGCGCGACGAGGCTCACCGGCGCGGTCGGCGCGGTGACGACGTATGCGGTCGGGGCCGCCGTGGTCGACGCCTGGAACGCCGTCGCGCCTGAGTAGTCGGCGGTCAGGTCGTTGCTTCCGAGCGACAGGTACTGCCCGGCGGTGAAGGTCGCGGTGAACGTGCCGTTGCTGTCGACCGTGCCCGACCCGAGGACGGTGGCGCCCTTCTTGACGCTGACCGTGCCCGCGGTGACCTTCGTCGCGGGAGTGTCGGTGTCGGCTACCTGAACCGTCACAGACACGCTCGCCGTCGCGGCCGCGGTGCCGTTGGGCGAGGTGCTCGAGATCGTGGTCGAGGTGTGCTCCTGGCCGACGGCGCTCACGGTGTAGCTCAGCGCCGCCGACTGCGACGGGTTGTAGGTCGCGGTGTCCGTGGGAGCGAACTTCGCGACGTAGCTGTGCGGACCGTCCGCAGGGCGCGTTGACCGTGAACGTCGCGGCACCGGTGCCGGTGTCGTAGGTCGCCGCGCCGAGGTCGGTGCTGCCGTCCCAGTAGTGAACCGAGCCCGCGGGATGTGTCGTCGCGTCACCACTGACCGCCACCGTGGCGGACAGGTCGACGTTGGAGCCGTGCGGCGCCGGCGAGACGGGGTTCGGGGTGATCGAGCTGACCGTCGTATCGGTCTTGCTCACGACCGCCGGAGCTGGGTAGATGACCTTCCACGCCCCGGCCGCGAGACCGTCGGAGAGGGCCGACGCCGTGTTGTTGTACTCGATGTCGGTCGACCAGTAGTAGTTCGGGCTGTTCTGGCCGCTTGTCGGGACGCCGTTGCCGGCATCCTTGAGGCGCACCTGCAGCATGTGGTCGTAACCGGCGGTCGTGTCGTTGCTGATGATCCCGAGGATCGCGTCGATCTGACCCTCGCCGGACGTCAGGTCCAACGACGCGACCGGGGTGTCGGCGGCGAGCACCGGACCTGGTGCCGTGGCCGGGAAGAACGACGACGAGGTCGGACCGGCGGTGACCCAGTTGATGGTCGGCTTGTTGTGGTCCGGAACGGCGAAGAACACGTTCGCCGAGATGGCGTTGGTTCGCGCCTTCGTACCCGTGGTCACGACGTAGGCGCCGATGTTCGACAGGTCGACGCCCCCGGTGATCTCGGTGCCCGTCGAGTCGTAGAACGTGAGGCCGCCCTTGGAGTTGGGATCGAGGTTGGGGAAGTTCAGCGCGGACGTGAAGATCGTGTTGCCGGTCTCCCACGGGGGCGCCGCCGCGGCGGATGCCGTCGCGACCGCCACGATCGGGCCGAGCAGCGCGGCGGCGGTGACGGCGGCGAGAACGTGCCGCTTCTTCATGAGGTTCCCCTTCGTGGGCGGTGCAGATGAGTACGAGGTCTGACCTTGCTGTGTGGCTAGTGGCGCGCGTGGCTCCCGGACGAACCAGCACGGCGTCCTTCGGACGTCGGATCGGTTCGACCCGCCTCGCGTCGTCCGGCTGGTTGCGCCTGCTGACGCCGCGTCAGGAAGACGATCGCCCCAGCCGCGAGGGCAGCGGCGAGGATCCCGCCGAGCAGGAACGGATTCGCGCCGTTCACGCCCGCGGTCGCGTTGGCGGCCGCCTGCGATCCGCCCGTCCCCGCCAGCTCCCCGGCAAGTGGGGTCACCGCGGCGTCCGGCTGGAGCGGCGCGGGGACGTCGCCCGCCGGGTTGGTCTGCGGCGGCGCGGCCGACGGGAACTTGCTCGCGTCCAGCAGCTGCGACTCGATCGAGACCGCCGCTCCGTTCACGCAGGACACGTTCCCGCCGCTCACGATGTGCCACATGTCGCCCGTGACCTGGATGACCGTGGCGGGGTACGGCTTCTGGTGCACGACGGCATTGACGTTCGTGTAGTAGAGCCGCAGCTGGACGAGCCCGTTCCAGAGCGGGGCGATCCCGGTGAACTCGATGAGCGACGGGTCGAGGGTCGTGGACTGGGCCCCAGGATGGGCCGGGCTCTTGAAGGACGACGACCCGGTCATCTGCTTGCCCGACCACTCTCCGGGCGGCACCTTGTCGCGTGGCTGGAAGGCGTACAACGTCGCCTTGGCCATGGCGTCGGCGTAGCCCTTGGGGGCCGCCGTCGACGACACCACCCGCCAGACGAAGGGAACGGAGTTGACCTTGCCCGAGACGATGTTGTGGCCCTGGCGGTCACAGAAGCCGAGCGTGCCCTGGGCGCCTGAGGGTCCGTGAAGGGGAGCTTGTGTCGGCTGCGCGGGACCGGCCCCACTCTATCAGCGCCGCCGGCCACCACGACGAGCGCGGCGAGGGCGAGACGCGGACGTCGCCGCGCGTCATGGCTGCGACACCCCTGCGCCACCAGCTCCGGGCTGAGTGCCGGCCTCACGACGGCCGGACGACGCCGGCGGCCGCCGGCGACGGTGCCGCACCCACCAGGCGACGAGGGCGCTGAGCAGCAGCACCACGGCCAGCAACGTCCAGCTGATGGCCCAGAACCGGGCGCTACCCTCCGCGAGGTCGGACGGCGGATCTGCATCCCCCTGGGGGGCCGCCGGAGTGACGACCACGGTGGCCGACAGGAGGCCCATGGGGATGACGTCGGGAACGTCGACCGTGAAGTTCGCCGTTGCTCCCGGCAGGAGCACTGGGACGTCGGGAAAGCTTCACGTTCGGCGCGGCCGTCCCGAACAGGCCGTGGATCGTGACCGACTGCGTCCCGCCCAGCCGCAGGTTGCCGTCGTTGCGCACGGTGTACGTGACCCGCGCCTTGCCCTTGCCGAACGGATTCAGCGTGCCCGAGTAGTTCGCGCTGATGTTCGCGACGGTCAGATGCGGGTTCATCGGGCCGGCCACGCGCAGGGCCAGACGCAGACCGACGCGTTGGTCCAGGGTCACGTTCGGCGCTGTAGAACCCGATGAGCGTCCGGTGCTCGAGAGCGAGACGACGATCGCCGCCATGTGGTCGCCGACGGCCGCGTTCTTGGGCACGTGCAGCGTCACCGGGACGAACACCATGCCCTTCTTGGGCACCACGACCGTCGACGTGCCAGTCGGGGTCGTGAGGCGGAGCCAGGTAGCGAGATCGGTCGGCTTGTCCGCAGCCGGGTCGGCCTCGAGACGACCGCTCGCGTCGTTGCGCATGTTCGCGGCGTAGACCTTGAGGGCCAGTGGTTGGGCAGACACGTTGACCACCGCGACCTGGTCTTTGTAGTCCCCGCCGAGGGGGGCCAGGACTCGGATCTCGGAGCGGCCGTCCAGCTTGTTGTGCGTCGCGGCGCCGATACCGAACGTGACGCGCTGAGCGTTGTTGGGTGTCGCCGTGGTGCCCGAGCCGCTCGAGCTCGCCGAGGGCGAGGGGATCGGCGAGTCGGCGCGAGGCGCCGCGGTCGCGACCGGGGCTCCACCGAGAAGACTCACGCCGATGATCGACGCGGCCGCGAGAAGTCGGAGGGACACGTGGATACCTCACCCTGACGAGTTGTCCCTTGCAGGAAGCAAGGATGAACAGGGAGTGGCCGCCAGGAGGCGATCCCCGCTGCGGCCGAAGCAATGTGCGCATCGTTCATGCGACGGCGGGGCGAACCCGGTTGGGCTCGCCCCGCCGCTGCGGGTGGCACGAGGTGCCGTGGGCTGTCACGCGGACGCGCAGCCGAGGACGGTCACAGCGCGGTGAAGGTCACTGTGCCGTCGTAGAGGCCCGTCCAGGTGTTCGTCGGGGCGTTGATGGTGAGGGTGCCCTTGATGATCGTGTCCCCGTATCCGGTGGCGGCGTGCATGATGTGCGCACCCGTCGTCGCGGGGGCCACGATGCCCAGGCCGGAGTTGCCGGAGGTATAGGCCCCAGGCTGGATGCCGGCCGCGGCGGGGGCGTCGGTGAACACCTGTCCCGTCGCGACGGCGGTCGAGGTGAACGCCGAGTCGTAGCCGATGCCGGTCAGGCCGACGTTGTGGCTGTCGATGGTCGAGTTGGTGCCGGCGGGGAGCCCCGAGGTACCGGTCGACCGCAGCAGGTTGCTGGACGTCGCGTAGACGTCGTAGGGCAGGTTTGCCGGGCGCTGGTCGTGGATCGCGATGTTCCCGAACGCTGCGCTACCGGTGTAGATCGGCTGGCCAGATGTGGTCAGCGTCAGCTGCGGCACCACCAGCGGGGCGGTCGCGTTGTAGGGGGTCGAGATCAGGATCGTGCCCTGGTCGATCGACGTCTCGATGTTCTGGACGTCGGGGTTGGCCCCGGTGGCGGCGGCCAGCGTGAACGACGCCGGAGCCGAGGTCGAGGTCGTGTAGTTGGTGGCGCCGGACGAGCCGCCCAGGTACACCGCGTAGACGGTGTGAGCACCCAGGGGGCTGATGGTGCTGGACGCGGACGAGAAGGTGAACCCGTCAGCGCCGTTGGCGTCGGTGCCGAGGACCGTCCCCGCAGCCGAGTCGAGGTGGAACGCGACCGACCCGACCGTGATGGCAGCGCCACCGGCCGCGGGAGTCACCACTGCCGTACCCGTCACCGGGTTCGGCTGGTTCACCGTGGTTGCCCCGAGCGTGAGCTGGGTCGTGGTCGCAACCGAGACGCCAGTGACTGAGAAGGAGAGGGCACCCGAGGTCGAGGTGCCGTAGAGACCAGCAGGTGAGTACGCCGCCGTGACCGAGTGCGTGGCGACGCTCAGGGTCGTGGTGGCGTCAGAGGTGACGGTGCCACCCGCGTAGGGCTTGGCCGCACCGATCTGGGTGGCGCCGTCGAAGAACGTCACCGTTCCACCGGCCGCCGCAGGAAGTGTTCCACCAGCGGTGAGCGAGACGGTGGTGGAGAACGTCACCGACGTGCCGAACGTGACCGGCGAGACCGGCGACGCTGTAGGAGTCGCGGTTGTAGTGCCGGGCACGACGATGGTCGGGTAGACGACCTTCCAGGCACCGACGGCGAGACCGTCGGCGAACGCGGTGGTCGTGTTGTTGTACTCGATGTCAGCCGACCAGTAGTAGTTAGGGCTGTTGAGACCCGTGGTCGGGACGCCGATACCGGAGTCCTTGACGCGGACCTGCAGGATGTGGTCGTAGCCGGTCGTGGCGTCGTTGGTGATGAGGCCGAGGATCGAGGTGATGCTGCCCTCACCGCGCGCCCGTGTTGAGCGTGGCGACCGGGATCGTGGCACGTCAGCACCGGGCCTGGGGCCGCGACCGGGAAGGCGTTGGAGCCGGTGGCGCCGACCGTCACCCAGTTCACCGTGTTGCGGTGTGAGGTGGTTGGGCACCGCGAACTGCATGGCGGCGAGGGTGGCGCTGGGGCGAGCCGCGGTGCCGGTCGTCGCGAGGTAGGTGCCGATGTTGGCGAGCGACGAGCCACCGGCGATCTGGTTGCCAGCGGCGTCGTAGAACAGGATCCCGCCCTTGGAGTTCGGGTCGAGGTTGGCGCCGTATCCGTTCGTCGCCGCGAAGAGGGTGTTGCCCGTCTCCCACGGGGGAGTGGTCGTGTTGGTCGTGCCCGTGCCGGTGTACGCGAACGCGGTACCGGCCCCGGCCACAACCACGGCGAGGCTGGCGGCCGAGGCCACCGCTGCCTTGAGGCTGAGCTTCATTGTGAGAAAGTCCTTCTGCTAGTAGCGAGCGCTGCTAGATGACGGGGGGAACCTGGGCGGGGCGGTGCATTCCGCCCCGCCCAGGGCAGTTCTCACCACGACCGATGTCGCGGCGTCGTGCAGGCCTCGACGGGTCAGTCGGACGACGTGACGGTGTCGAGAAGGACGTACTGCGGAGTGAAGCCGGCCGAGGCGATGAGCCCCTGGGCCGCCGCGGTCGCGTAGTAGGGGGCGCCACCGGGGCCATAGGTCGCCAGACCGATCGTCACGCAGGCAGGGTTGCCGGTGGCCAGTGCCACGTTGCCCCAGGCCACGCCCTTGCACGGGTTCGAGAACAGCGTGCGGATGAGGTTCTGGTTGATGCCGGGCTGGAACTGGTCGATGATGTTGTCCCGCTCGGCCGCGCGGAAGTAGATGTACACATCGCGCTTGGTGCTCCACCAGGCGCCCACGCCGTACTGCGAGGTGACGTTGGGCGTCCACGCCTGCGGCGTGGCCAGCGCACCGGCGGCCGTCGTCGTGCCACAGGAACCTGCCGCACCGAAGCCCGCGGTACCCGCAGAGGTGACGGAAGCGTCGCCGTAGTTGCAGGACGGGTCCTGGAAGTACTTGATCGACTGGGCACCGAAGTTCGGGGCCGATGTCGGAGCGGCCGGGGTGCCGGTGCCCTTGAGCCCGAGGTAGAGGTTGAGGCGGGCGCCCGAGATCGGCTCGATCGCGTTCGCGGGGTCACCCGAGTCATCGATCGCCTGCGGGTCGTTCTCCTCCACGGCCTTCGAGCACGAGCCGGTCGAGGCCAGGTTGACCCCGGTCGACGCGGCCGAGAAGAACGCGTAGGTGCCCGAGGACTTCTGCGGGTAGAGCGGGACGATGGCGGACGTGGATACGCCGCCGACGTCGGACCACTTGACGCAGCCGGTGCCGCCGAGGCCGTTGGTGCCGGTGGTGTTGGCCTCGTAGACCGCCTTGAGCTGGGCCGCAGTCAGCGGGACTGCGTTGGTCGTCGATGACGTCAGCATGCCGAACTGCTCGGTGCCCACCGTGATACGCGAGGCCGCGAGGCCAAGAGTCGTGAACTTGCCGCCCTGCAGCGACGACGCGCGCGCGTAGTCGACGTTCTTGAGACCGGCGACCATGTCGAACTTGAGTGCGTTGGCGCCGGCGCCCGAACCGTTGGGACGCAGGATCGGCTTGAGACCGGCACGCAGCACGATGGTCGGGTTGAGCTGGCACACCGTGTCGGCGTGGTTCTGCGTTGGCGTTGCCGGTACCGACGCGCCGCGCCGGTGCCCGGCGCGCACGAGGTCGACGCGCCGCCACC
Source organism: uncultured Actinomycetota bacterium (assembly GCA_963782665.1). Classification (GTDB taxonomy): domain Bacteria; phylum Actinomycetota; class Actinomycetes; order S36-B12; family CAIYMF01; genus Longivirga. The sequence continues at coordinate 446,173 of CAWAKP010000004.1, forward strand.
GGTGCCGTAGGCCAGCCGGGCGTTGATGTCAGCCGTGGCGTCGAAGCTCACGAGCTTGTTGAGGCCACCACCGGCGTTGTAGCCGACGGCGCCGAGGTGGTTACCGTCCGCGACGAAGTCGCCGATGTACTGGAGCGTGTCGGAGCCGACACCGACGGCGTCGCCCGCACCGGGCGCGTAGTCGGCAGAAGCCGGTGACGCGACGAGCAGTGACGCGCCGAGAGCGCCCACTGCGGCCGCGGCGACCGCGAGCTTCTTGATCTGCATTGCTGTCCCCTTCCGGACAGTGACATGACGGGTGTCCCAGCAAGCCGGGCCACGTGGAACCTCTCGGCCCACGCCGACGCGAGGGCCCTCACTCGCATGAACGCCGGATGAACCTGTCCGTACGACCTCCCGCACCGGCGTCGTTGCCTACTCGCGGTCAGGGATTCCCACGCTCGGTGACCGCGTCCGGCGTGCGGCCGACCGTCGGACGTCCTTCCGCTGAAAGTGTCGAGACTTCCTGCGGGGCAAGGCGGTCAGAGCAGATTCGGCAGCAGCTGGACGGCGGCCTGGCTGACCGCCCACAGCGCCGCCAGGACGAGCGGCACGCCGACGAGCCAGGTCTGCCAGCCGCCCCAGCGGTTACGGGCCCACACGGCGAACAGCACTGCGCCGACGAGGAGGGGCAACGCGAGCGCGAGTGGCAGGAAGGCATTCGGGTCGCCCTGCATCGCCTGCTCGGACTTCGGGACCGCGACCGGCTTGCCCGGCGGGTAGGGCTGGGACTGGCCCTTGAGGATGGCGTCGACGTAGAGCGTGCCCTCGGGGTGCAGCGCACCGAAGCGGCCGTGGCCGTCCGCGCTCACCAGGGTGAGGCGCGAACCACCCTGCGCGAGCGCAGGCGGGAACGGGTCTCCCGGCGTGCCGGACACCGGTGACGACGTAGGTGAACGTGCCCTGCCCGGTGATCGCCGTGATCTCGTCGCCGGCCTTGGCGGTCGCTGAGCGCTCCGAACGGTGCGCCGAACGAGGCCTGCACGGCCGTAGATCACGGACACGCCGGCCTGACCCGGCAGCACGGTGTCGCGCTTGTGCCCGGGCCGGACATCAGATCGCCGGACGTCGTGCCCTCGACGACGACGTTGTCGACGACACCGATGCTCCGCGCGGTGAGCAGGGTGACCGGCGTGCCCGGGCGGGATCTCGCCACCGAGCGGAGCGGTCTGCTGCGCCAGGGACTGGCGCAGCTGGCTGTAGAGGGTGACCTGCTGGTGGTTCTCCTGGAACGGCGTGAGCAGCACGGCGTAGAGCACGAACCACAACGACAGCAGGCACACCGTCGCCAGCACCCATGTGACGATGCCCGCGCGCCGGCGATATCGGCGGGCGCGGTGGCCCGTCGTCGCGTCTCGCCGCATACGCGCGGCGGCGCGGGCGCGCCGTGACTATCGCGTTCCCCGCGGCCAGCCGACGCTCACGACGTCCACCGCCCCGGGGGACGGTCCGGCAGCGTCGTCCGACGCGCTCGGCGTCGACGCGTCGACGATCGGGTCGGTCATGGTCATGTGCGTCCCCAGAATCCGGTGAGCCAGCGCGGCGAGCACCGGTGAGGAAGGCGATCCCGAGCAGCGCCGGGATCGACGCGCCGAGCGCGCCCGACGGCGATGGGCGAGGTGCTGCCCGCGGCAGCGATGAGGACCGGCGACGGCAGTCGGCGAGCCCGTCGGTGACGCGCTCGGGGACGCCGACGGTGCGTCCGCACTGCTCGAGGTCGGCTGCGGTCGACGGCCCGCTCGCCGGCTGACCCGTGCTGGGCACCGGGACGGCGTGGGGACGGCGTTGCCGTCGGCGGTGGGCGTGCTCGACCCGTCGACCGCGGGCACGTAGCCCTGCTGGGCCTGGATCGCGTCAGCGGCGCGTCCGCGCGTACGCGACGAGCGCGTCGGCTCCGTTCGCCGCCGTCATGCGGCAGGTAGCCGCCCGGCAGCTGGCCGTTGGCCGCGCCCGGGGTCTGCCCGGCGTCGACGGCCCAACGGCACGAACGTCGCGAGCCGCGTCGCGTCGGCTGACGGCAGCCCGGCCGTGGGCACGTCGAGCGTCATGAGCATGGTGCCCGGGTAGGCCGCCCGCGTTCGGCGGCGCCACGCAGCGCGGCGTACGGGATCGGCCAGGTGCCCTGGTCCTTGACCGGCTTCAGCAGCGCGCACGGCCGCACGCAGCGAGCGTCGTCGGTGCGACGAACGAACGCCCGTCGCGTCGGTGAACGTCGTCGCTGCGCCGGTCGACTGGGTCAGCAGCTGCGCGACGTTGAGCTGGTAGCGCGCCGCGTCGGCCAGCGAGACGACGCCCAGCACGAAGCGGCGTCCCGGCGTTTGACGGCCCATCGCCACGAGCTTCTGGTTGGCGCGCCCGGGTTCTGGCAGATGATCTGCGAGTTGGCGATCGCCGAACTGCATGTTCGAGCGTGACGCGGCCGGGTCGGACACGGGCGCCGCGACGAGGTTGAGCCATGGCGTCGGGTTGGCCGGCCAGGCAGTAGTTCTGCGATCGGAAGAACCGGCGAGACGAAGGTGTCGAGCAGCGGCCAGCCGTCGACCGGGCAGCGCGATCCCCTTGTAGTCGGGGTTGACCACCATCCCCCACGGGTCGGGCTCCCGTCGAGCCAGGCTCGTGCGTCCGGGTCGGCGTTGATGTAGGCCGTCAGCGAGCGCAGCACGTCGGAGTCGCTCGACACCGAGAACAGCATCGAGGCCGGCTCGAGGTCGTGGCCCAGGTTGACCGCGCCGGGGTTGAGCGCCTTGATACTCCGGGTCGTTGCCCGAGGTCGAGCGGGTTGCCCTTCAGCACGCCGCGTACTCGCCGGAGATCGTCGGGTTCGACGCGTACGACTGCGTCATCAGCTTGGCGAGCAGTCGAGGCGTGAGCTTGAGCGTGCGCCACCGGATGGCCGTTCGCGTCGTCGATGTTGAAGGCGATGGCGAAGCCCGATACGGCGATCGGCGCCTGCACGATCGGCTTGGTGAACGGCGTGGACGGCGGTGCGCCGGCCAGCGCGGCCTCGACGTTGCCGGTGTCGACCAGGTTCTTCGCCTGCGGCTCGCCGGTCTGCACGTGCTGGAACTTGAACAGCTTGGGATTCGGTGCAGAAGGCCGGCGCCCACTGCAAGCGTCGCCTGCCGCATCGCCTGCGAGCCGTAGATCAGGATCGGTTCGCAGGTGTTGACCAGGTCGCAGGTGCTCGCCGTCGGGGCGAACGTCAGCGGGACGGTGATCCGGTTGCGCCAGTTCGACGCGGTCCACCAGAGCCGCCCCGACACCGCCGGGTCCTCGGTGTCGGAGACGATCGGCTGCGGAGTCGCTTCGGGTCGTAGTTGCCCGTGCCCGAGCACATGGCCTGCGTCGAAGGCTGGCTGATGCACGACGGCCGGTCGGTCGGTCGGCAGCCGGCAGTCCGCGCGCGGCGTCGCAGCTGATGCCCATGACGGGGACAGCCACGAGCGCGCAGGGCACCGTGGCCGAGCACCCGAGGGACGCGTTGGTGTCGCGGTGTTCACGATGAACTTCGCCGCCCCGTCGCCCGCGAGGTCGGTGCTGCGCGTAGGTCGTGTTGCGGCGGCGTGCGCTGCTCCTCGCGCGCTCGCCTCGGGCGGCGAGTGCCGGCGCACCCGCCCGGGCCGCCGTAGTAGACGGTGCCGTCGGCTGCCACGAACGGCACCCAGTGCTCTGATCGCCGCCGAGCGCCGCACTTCGCCGGGAGCGGGTTCGGCGGGACGCCGACGCTGCCTGGGCGCGGTCGGCCGGCGCGCGTAGCGGTCGACGCGGAACGGCGGGAACGTGATGTCGGACGAGACTGGAAGCGCTCGCGCGGCGTCTGCGTCCAGCACGTCTCGGGCCGTCAGCCGCTTGGCCGGGGGCACCGAGGTCGAGTCGACGCCCCGGCACTCGAGCAGGACGACCGGGTACTCGAGGCTCGCCGCCGTGCCCGAGTTCGGATCGTTGGCCACACCACCGGTCGGGTGCGCGCCCGTCCAGCGACACGTTGATCGGCTGCCGGTCGCGCAGATTCGTCGTCTCGTCGACGTTCACCGTGATCGTGCGCGCTGTCGACCGACGCACGTCGGCGCCGTCGACCAGGTGCGTTGCGCGTCGCCGTCACCGTCTTGGTGAAGGCGCCGAGACGACGCCGTCGAGGCTGCGTTGACCCGCGGTCGCACCTGCGACGTGGACGACGCCTCTGCCCGACCGCTCGAGGGCAGCAGCGCTGCCGCGCAGCCCAGGCGAGCACGGAGCGACGGCGAGCGCGGCAGCGCGCCGCGGCCGCGCGTCGGCGCGAGTCGCCGAGCCGTCCGATCGTCGCAGGCGTCACGCGGCGTCCCTACGACGTCGGATCCAGAAGAAGTAGACAGCCGGCGGGACGGCGAGCAGCGCCAGCACCTCGAGCGCCACCACAGGAGCGAGGGTGCTCTTGAGGTCGGTGCTGCGGTAGGCGGCCACCTCGGTGACTGTGCCGGTGACGTCCGTCGTCGTGACACTGCCGTCGCCGGTCGTCTCGACCTGGCCGGTGTCCGGGTTCACCTGCCCGGTCCCCTGGCTGGGTCCGCGTGCTCGGATTGGTCGTCCCGGGCGTCGTACCGCCGGAGTTGCTGCCACCGGAGTTGCTGCCGCCGGTGCTGTTCGAGCCACCGCTGGTCGGCGGCTTGGTGCTGCCGGGCGTCGGGTTCTTCGTACCCGTGTCACCGTTGCCCGTGCACGGGCCGGCGCCGGCCGAGTCGCAGAGCGGTGGCTGCGGGGCGATCTCGGCGAGGTAGTTGCGCGTCGGCTGGCCCTTGACGAACGTCGGGTTGTTGCAGGTCGTGACGTTGCGCTCGTCAGGTCGACGCCGGAGTCGGCGGTCTTGAGCTTGCGCGACCTGGTCGAAGGACGCCTGCACCAGGTTGATCGGCAGCGGCGAGTAGCCGATCGGGCCCATCTCCGCCTGGCCCTGGCAGATCGAGTAGTACGAGGTAGTCGGCCAGGGTCTGCCGCTTGGCCGTCGTCATCCGGTGTCGGTCGGACGCCGTCGGGATGATCATGTAGGAGTACGACGACATCGGGTAGGTGCGCTTGTCGGTGTAGGCGTAGACCTTGTCGAGGTTCTGCAGCAGGTAGTCCTGGCGAGTTCTTGTCCTGGTTGATCTGCGCCTGCGTCAGCGCCACGGCGACGTTGTACTGCGTGGGCAGCGTGAAGTAGCCCGCGGAGTTCTTGAGCTTGACGACCGGGTAGTTCTTCGCCAGCGCGTACGAGTACTCGTCGTAGCCGATCGCGCCGTTGGCCGCGGCCGAGGTGATGAAGTTGATGACGCCGTCCGAGCCGTTCTGCGCGATCATCTGACCCTTGCGCGGGAAGTACTCGGTGCTGCCCGCCTGACCGAGGAAGGGCTGCCAGATCGACGGGTACTGCTTGTTGAGGTAGCGCGTGAACTGCGCCGTCGAGCCCGAGCCCTCGGAGTGCACGACGGCGACGATCGGGATCGACGGGAACGCCTTGCCGTTCATGTCGCGCGTGATCGCGGGATCGTTCCAGTTGGTGATCTGGTTGGTGAAGATCTTCGCGAGGGTGTCGCCGGAGAGCCGCAGGTTGCGCGACCAGCTTGCCGGCGACCTTGAGCTGGTAGGGGAACGCGGTACCACCGGCGACGATCGGGAGGTAGACGAAGTCGCGGCAGGGCGTCGGATCGTTGGGACCTGGCAGTTCGAGTCGGAGTCCTGGGTCACCTTGTCGACGCCCTGGTAGCCGATGTCGGAGACCGCGAAGTCGGTGGTGACGTTGGTGAAGTCCTTGCGCCCCTGGGCCGAACCGGTCGACGTGAAGACGACCTGCAGGCCGTTCGGCGTCACGTCGGCGATCCACTGGTTGACCGCGTTGGCGCTCCAGCTCGAACCCGACCCGGTGATCTGCGCGTGCGCTGCCATCGGCGTCACGAGGGCGTTCGCCGTCGAACCGGACGAGAGGGCGAGCGCCGCGGCGAGCGCGGCGACCGAGAGGGCGGTGAGACGTCCTGCGCGCTGGCGCATGGCGATCCTTCGGGTGGTGGTGCGGCTGGGGGACGACGTGCTGCTCATCGACGACCGATCCGTTCCCGCGCCAGCCAGCGCGTGATCACGAAGAGGATGAGGACGAGCACCATGAGGACCGCGGCGGCGCCGAAGCCGCGGGCGATGAAGAGCGGCTCGCCGGACCGGACCGCCGAGAACACGAACAGCGGCAGCGAGTTCATCGGCTGCTCGAGCACGTTGGGGTCCGACACCGGGCTGTAGGTGAGATACGTGGACGCACCGGAGGTCAGGAGCACCGGCGAGGTCTCACCGACGCCGCGGGCGATGCCGAGGATCAGGGCCGTCGCAAGACCGGGACGCACCGTCGGCAGCACGACCTGCTTGACGGTCTGCCACTTCGACGAGCCGAGGGCGAGCGACGCCTCGCGCAGCCCACCGGGCATCGTGCGGATCACGACGTCGGCCGACCGCGCGATGATCGGCAGCATCATCACCGAGATCGCGAGCGCGGCCGCGATGCCCGTCCGCGGGAACCCCAGCACGACGATGACGACCGTGTAGATGAACAGCCCCGCGACCACCGACGGCAGGGCGGTCATCGCCTCGATGATGGTGCGGACGACGCGCGAGAACCGGCCGCCGACCTCGTTCATGTAGACGGCCGCACCGATCCCCAGCGGCAGCGTGATGATGATGGCGATGCCGACCTCGATGATCGATCCGACGATCGCGTGCAGGATCCCGCCCTGGTCGAGCGGACTCGTGGGCCGGACGCCCGACATGTCGTGGGTGAAGAAGCCGGGGTTGAGCAGCGCCTCGATGCCTCGACCGAACGTGAACACGATGGCGGTGGCCAACGTGCCGAACACGATGAGCGCACCGCTCGATACCACGGCACCGGCGAGCCGGTCCTTCACCACCACGGCTGGGTTGCTCATCGCCGTCACGCCGGCGTAGATGGCGAGGAACCCGACCCACCACAGGACGACGAAGCCGATCCGGCCGGTGAACGGCAGGATCTGGTAGTAGAGCACCCACACGAGCGCGAACGACGACGTGAGCGACCCCCAGAACGACATCCGGTCGTCGACGGTCTTCGTGCCGATGTCGCGCGGCAGCTCCTTGACGCGCGAGCGCGGTCGCTCGGGCTCGACGTCGCCCGCTCCGGCGTTGAACGCCGTCGGCTCCTGCGCACCGACCTGGATGCGCCGGGTCCTGGTGGTCTGGGGCGCGGATGAGATGTGGGTGGCCGACGGCGAGTCCGAACCCGTGAGGTCGACCACGGCGGGTGACGGCTCCGCGCCACCCGGGAACGGGTCGGAACCGTGCACCGCAGCCGGAACCGCCACGGTGGCAACGGGTTCGACCGTCGGACCCGTCGTCGAAAAGGTCGTGTGCGGTGGAACAGGCTGCGGCTCGCCGCTCTCGCCGCGAAGGTCCCAGGTCGTGGTCATGATCGCCTCGTCAGTCCGTCTGGGCGCCGCTGCGGCTGCGCGACACGATCATCGCGGCGAGCGTGTTGATGATGAGGGTGATGATGAAGAGCACGAAGCCGGCCGTGAGCAGGGCCGAGAGCTGGTTGGACGTCGCCTCGCCGAAGCGGCCCGCGATGAGCGCCGACACGCTCTCGGTGCCGACCTCGAGCGGCCGGAACTTGATGTCGAACGCCGGGGAGATGATGAGCACCACGGCGATCGTCTCGCCGAGAGCACGACCGAGCGCGAGCATCGAGCCGCCGATGATGCCGCCGCGGCCGAAGGGCAGCACGACCGCGCGGATCATGCCCCACTTGGTCGCACCCAGACCGAGGGCCGCCTCGCGCTCCCCGATCGGCGCCTGCGAGAACACCTGGCGCATGATCGCGGCGGCCATCGGCACGACCATCATGGCCACCGCGATGCCAGCGATGAACGCGGACGCGGCGTACCTCGACTGCGCCCACGACGATGCCTCGGGATCGGTGTCGACGTGGAAGAACGGGACCCACCCCATGTGGGTGTGGAACCAGTGCGCGAGGTGGATCGCCTTGGGCTGGATGAGGAAGAAGCCCCACAGCCCCCAGATGATCGAGGGCACCGCGGCCATGAGGTCGACGAGCGAGACCAGCAGGTTCTTCAGCCGTGGCGGTGCGTACTCGCGAGATGTAGATCGCGGAGCTGAGCGCGAGCGGGAAGGCGATCGAGATCGCGACCAGCGCGATCGTGAACGTGCCGAGCAGGACGGCGGAGATGCCGATGACGTCCTTCTCGGGCTGCCACTGGTTCTCCGTGAAGAAGCCCCACCCGTAGCGCTTGAAGGTGGGGATCGACTGCCAGCCGAGGAACACGCCGATCGCACCCATGATCACCAGGACGGTGATTCCGATGCCCAGCGCCGACGCGTGGAACACCTTGTCGACGCGCGGCAGGGCGGGATCGATGCTGCGCGGCCTGTCGTCGTCGAGGCGAGGGGGCGGCGAGACGTCGTTCTCGGGGTCGAGCAGCGCGGTCATCGTCGTCCTCCTTCCTCGGGCCCTGTCATGTGTGCCGTGCGCGGCTCAGGTCAGCCGAAGCGGCCGTTGACGTAGTCCTCGGTGCGCGGGTCGACCGGGTCGCCGAAGATCTGCTCGGTCGCGCCGGCCTCGACGATCTGGCCGGGGGTACCCATCTCGGCGAGGAAGAAGGCGCACTGCTGCGAGACGCGCGCCGCCTGCTGCATGTTGTGCGTGACGATGACGATGGTCACCTGGTCCTTGATCTCGTGGATCGTCTCTTCCACGCGACGGGTCGACGTCGGGTCGAGCGCCGAGCACGGCTCGTCCATGAGCAGCACCTCGGGCTCGACCGCGAGCGACCGCGCGATGCACAGCCGCTGCTGCTGACCACCGGAGAGCGCGCCACCCGGCTCCTTGAGCCGGTCCTTGACCTCCTTCCAGAGGCCCGCACGGGTGAGGCTTCGCTCGATGAGGGCGTCCTTGTCGCCGCGCGCGACCTTGGTGCCGGTGAGCTTGAGCCCGGCCGTGACGTTGTCGGAGATCGACATCGCCGGGAACGGGTTGGGCTTCTGGAACACCATGCCGATGCGCTTGCGGGTCTCCGTGATGCGGTGGCCCGACGCGTAGATGTCCATGTCGTCGAGCATCACCTCGCCGTTGAGCTGTGCGGAGGCGACGAGCTCGTGCATCCGGTTGAGGATCCGCAGGAACGTGGACTTGCCGCACCCGGACGGCCCGATGAGCGCCGTGACGGTGTTGGCCGGCATGGTGAGCGAGACCCGCTCGAGCACCTTGTTCGTCCCGAACCACGCGGAGACGTTGCGGGCCTCGAGCGTGCCGCCCTGCGCAGCCGCGGGCGGCGCGGCGAGGGTCGCGTACTGGTAGCTCGTGACGTCCTCGATGGCGGTCATGCCAGGGCCTCCGGCTGGGTGGGCATGAGCACCGTGCGCTGCCATGGGAACTCCGAGGGGACGGCGGCGTCCGACGCCGGGGCGGCGGGCGCGGCGGCGCGGAACTGCTCGAGGTTGTAGCGGCACTCGCGCTCGTGGCGGAAACCGCGACCGGAGTTGGCGACGAGCGCGCCCCCGTCCTCGAGGTGCCACGCCCAGAGCCCGGTATTCGGCTCGTGCACGATGTGCGCCTCGCCCGCGCTGGCCAGCTCACGCACCCTCGTCACGGACTCCAGCGCCGCCTCGGCGTCGACGTAGGACGCAGCCGAACGACCCAGCTCGCGGTTGTTGGCTCCGAGCAGCCGCCAGCCCACGCCGCCGCCACCCGTCCCCGCGGCCAGGCGGGCGCCCGGCACGAGCTGGAACCGCGGGGTGGCCACCCGACCTCCGGCACAAGGACGACGCGTCGGCGGGTCCGGACGCGGATGTCCGTACCCTCACCCGCGCGCTCGCCCGCCAGTCGTCAGCGAGGTGAACGACAGGCGTTGGGTGCGTGAACGGTCGCCCCGCGGCCGTCAGGCGGTGAGGCGCAGCTCGCCGGCGAGGTGCGAGGTACGCCGCCAGAGGTCGTCGCGGACCGCCCGGACGTCGTCGATCGACGGGTCGACCGGCGCTGACACGGCCCAGTCCTCGTACTTCTTGCCGGCGTAGACCGGGCACGGGTCGCCGCACCCGACCGTGACCAGGACATCGGCCGCGCGCAGGCTGGCCTCGCTCCACGCCCGCGGCGGGTCGGCCGCCACGGCAACCCCGATCTCGTCCATCGCCTGCTGCGTCAGCGGGTCGAGCATCCGAGGCACCGACGCTGCCGACCACACGACGGCGCGGTCACCGACGAGGTGATGGAACAGCCCTTCCGCCATGCGCGGCCGAGCGGGGTCCGAGCCGCCGAGGAACAGGACGACGGGACGACGGCCGACGTCGAGGGACATGGCCTCGGCGGCCGTCCTCAGCTGCTCCTGAGCCCGGCGCTCGACGATCAGCGGCAGGAATCGCGACACTGTGGCCCGTTCCTCGAAGTGCGCGAAGGACGAGTGCAGGTACCGCTCGACGGTCTCGAGGCTGAAGACGCCGTCGAACTCGCCGGCCAGTCGCCACGCGGCCCCGTGCATGGCGCTGGACATGTCCACGCTGAACGTCTCGGCCGAGTTGCGCTGGTCCATGACGCCGCCCCTCTCCACCCAGGCACCTCTCGGAGGCGCCACGGGACTGAGGCTACTCCACTCGGAGGTGCCTACGGTCTGTCAGCGGGCGTGTCTCCTCCATCACGTGGCGTGAACACCTCGGCCGGCCCGGTCGGGGCACCGACGGAGTCGCGCCGGCCTCCGCGCCGGACGGCGTCCCCCACTCGGGCGCGTGACGCTGCGTGCTCATGCCATCGGCGCAGTCAGGTGACCCTCACCGGGGACGAACCATCTCTCACCGGCGGCCCTCTCGGACGTCGGTCCAAGCGGTGGGGGTGTCATGAGCAACGGTGTGCTCACGCGTCGGCGAGTGCTGGCCGGCAGCGCGGTCGTGGCCGGAGCGGCCATGACGGGGGTGGGCGCCGCGGCGCCCGCAGAGGCGACGACCGTCGTCCTCAAGAAGGTCTACCTGTACCGGCCCGTGAAGTGGACCTACAACGCCAAGACCCACGTCACGACGGTGACGAAGTTCGTGAGGACGATCGTCACGGCGCGGTTCTACGGGACGAAGGTCTACCTCAAGAACAGCAAGGGCGTCTGGGCGCAGGCGCCGTACGTCTGGTCGAAGTCCAGGAACGGGCTGGTCTACTCGCGCTACCTGCAGCTGCAGATCGCGGCGGCCATCGCCTACGCGAACAACCCGACGTCCGGCGTCAAGGTCATCACGCCGACCGCGTTCGCAGCGGCCTCGACCTATCGCAGCGCCGACTGGGCCCGCCACCTGCTCAACCGCGCCGGCTACGGGCCCACACCGGTCGACCTCGCGACGGTCAAGAGCATGGGGTACGCCGCCTGGCTCGAGCAGCAGCTCAACCCCGCCGCCATCAACGACGCGCACTGCGCCGCCATCCTGGCGAGGCTTCCCGACCAGTCGATGCCGATCTGGAAGGTCAAGCACGGCATCGACACCGGGACGATCAACGGCTGGAATCAGTTCAACTCGGTCCTCCAGGACCTCACCGTCCGCGCGATCTGGAGCAAGCGTCAGCTGCTCACGGTGATGGAGGACTTCTGGGGCAACCACTTCAACGTGACGATCTACCACGACGGCACCGACGAGAACCGCGCGCACTACGCCGCCGTGATCCGGGCCCGCGCCTTCGGGAAGTTCAGCGACCTCCTGCTGGCCATCACCAAGCACCCCGCGATGCTGACGTACCTGAACAACCGCGAGTCGACAGCCCTGCACCCCAACGAGAACCAGGGCCGCGAGCTGCTCGAGCTGCACTCCGTCGGGGTGGACGCCGGGTACGGCGAGACGGGTGTGCTCAACTCGGCGCGGATCCTCACCGGTCTCGGGGTGGACTCGGACTCCGGCGAGTACGCCTACCAGCCGTGGAACCACTGGACCGGTCCGGTCAAGGTCCTCGGCTTCGCGCATGCGAACGCCACCGACACCGGCGGCGAAGCGGTCGTCAACGCGTACGTCGCCTACCTCGCGCGCCACCCTGCGACGGCGAAGCGCATCGCGCACAAGCTCGCGGTGCGGTTCGTGTCGGACACGCCGTCGGCTGCGCTCGTGACGATGCTCTCGAACGTCTACCTCAAGAACGACACGGCGATCGCCCCGGTACTCCGGGCGCTCTTCTCGTCCGCGGAGTTCTCCCACTCGGTCGGCGCGAAGATGGCTCGCCCCTACGAGCACCTCGTCTCGGTCGCGCGCCTGATGCAGCTCGAGCCGGCACCGAACAACCTCGACGCTCCGCTGCAGATCGTCTACATGGCCGACGACGCGGGGCACAACCCGTACGGACAGCCCTTCCCGACCGGGCAGCCCGACACGGCCGACGAGTGGGAGTCCACGGCGTCGACCCTGGTGCGCTGGAACAACGCCATCAACGTGGTGTCGAACTGGTACCCGTCCGACGTCGTGCGCCCGCCGCTCTACAACGTGGCGGTCGGTGCGACGCTCCCCGCCACGCACGGCGCGCTCGTCGACCAGGTCGCGATCAACCTGTTCGGCAGAACCCTTGCGGCAGCCCACAAGGCGGCCGTGCTCGCCTTCCTCGGCGTCACCGCGGACAAGGCCGTGTCGTCGAGCTCGGCGGCCGTCTCGTACTCCCTCAACTCCTTCGTGGCGGTCCTCATGGACTCGCCCTACCAGACCCTTCGGTGAGGCGATCATGACCACGATGACCCCGGACACGCGGGACCGCGCGTGCTGCGAGGAGGCCGAGCGCGCCTCGGCGTTCAGCCGTCGCTCGCTGCTCAAGGCGCTCGGCGTCGGATCGGTGGCGATCGCCGCCGGACCGCTCGTCGGCATGCGTGCCGCGTTCGCGGCCGACCCCGGCTGGACCGGCGACACCGTCGTCGTGCTGTCCCTGCGCGGCGGCTTCGACGGCCTGTCCGCCGTCGCACCGGTGGCCGATCCGAACCTGCCGGTGTGGCGACCCAGCATCGCGCTGACGCAGGCGGCCGCCTTCCAGCTCGACTCCACGTTCGGCATGCACCCCGCCCTGGCCCCTCTGCAGGCGCTGTGGACGTCGAACCAGCTCGCCTTCGTCCACGCGGCCGGCATGTCGGCGCCGAACCGCTCGCACTTCTCGGCCATGGACGAGATGGAGCGCGCCGCACCTGGTTCGAGCGCGCGTACCGGCTGGCTCGACCGGACGCTCGGCCTGCACTCGGCGGGCAGCGCGTTCAGCGCCGTGCAGATGGGGTCGACGTCCATCCCCGAGTCGCTCGTCGGCCCGGTCCCCGTGCTCGGCATGGACACGATCTCGAGCTTCCGGCTCTCCGGTGCCGGCAACGCGACGCAGCGCACGAACTGGAGCACGGCGCTGAACTCGCTGCACTCGGCCGCACCTCCCGGGCTGCAGGACTCGGCCACCGAGACCCTCGCCGCCCTCGGGACCGCGGCGACGCTCGCCGCGGCCGGGTACACGCCGGCGAACGGCGCGGCCTACCCCAACACCAGCGTCGGGCACGCGCTCACCAACGCCGCGCAGCTGATCAAGGCGAACATCGGCCTCCGCGTCCTCACCATCGACCTCGGCGACTGGGACATGCACGCCGGGCTCGGCAACCTCGGCAACGGCTGGATGCACGACAAGCTCACCGACCTCGGGCGCGCACTCGCGGCGTTCGCCACCGACCTCGGCACCTTCCTCGGCTCGACGACGCTCGTGACCATCAGCGAGTTCGGCCGTCGCGTGCAGGAGAACGAGTCCGGCGGTGTCGACCACGGCTGGGGCAACCTGATGTTCGTGCTCGGCGGCCACGTCGTACCCGGCGTGCACGTCCAGATGCCCGCGACCGGCAACATGCTCGACGACGCCAACCTCACCAATGGCGACATCACCGCCACGACCGACTACAGGGCCGTGCTCGCCGACATCCTGGTCAACCGCACGGGAGCATCGACGTCCGACGTCCAGGCGGTCTTCCCCGGCTACAACGGCACGACGCTCGGAGTGACGGCGCCGTAGGCATCCCGACGTCGGTCAGGTCTCGGCGCACCGGACGCAGCGGACCGCCCACGGCTGCACCTCGAGCCGTCCCGCCGGGATGTCGTCGCCGCACACGTCGCACGTCCCGTACGTGCCGTCGTCGAGCTTCTCGATCGCCCGGTCGACGACGGCCAGCTGCACCAGCATCTGCTCGTGCGCGGCCACCTGGGTCAGCCGCTCGACGGCGATGCTGGTGCCGTCGCCCACGCGCTTGCCGAACGAGATGCCACCGGTGTCCGTCGGCGCCGCGCTGATGCCGGCCATGCGGTCCAGGAGGTCCGAGCGGCGCGCGAGCAGCACGCCCCGCACGACGTCCCCGGAACCAGCCATGCCACGAGCGTAGGTCGCCCGCCCCTCTCCCCCGCGCGTAACTGATCAACGGGTTGCTTCCGGCGTCGGGAAGCAACCCGTTGATCAGTAACACGACTAGCCTCGGGTGGGTGGACGTGCAGCGGTGGCGTGGTGAGGGCGTTCATGTCGTGCGCGGCGACCAGCTCGACCCGGTGACGGCGCAGACCCCGGGCATGTTCCGGTCCGCAGCCATCACGGCGTCGCGCGTCGGCGCGCAGCACCTGTGGGCCGGCACGGTCGTGATCGAGCCGAAGGCGCTCACCGGGGCGCACCATCACGGCCCGGTCGAGAGCGTCATCTACGTCGTGAGCGGCCTGGCCCGGATGCGCTGGGGAGACCGGCTCGAGTACGTCGCCGACGCGGGACCCGGCGACTTCATCCACGTGCCGCCCTACGTCCCGCACCAGGAGATCAATGCGGGCGACGGGCCGCTGTCGTGCGTGCTCGTGCGCTCCGGGCAGGAGCCGGTCGTCGTCAACCTCGACCACGTGGACGCGATCGAGCCGCCGGAGCAGGTCCGCTGGTCCGACCCGCTGCACGGGTGAGCAGCGATATGAAGTCGATGTGAGTGGACGCCGGTCGGCGCAGCGCTGCGTCAGGCAGCACCCGGCGGTGGCTTAGCCTTTCCGGATGCCTCCCGCGAACGACCTCTTCCTGCGCATCAACGCCTTCGCCGCTGACACCCCCTGGTTGCACGGACCGGCCGCCGCGTACGCCACGTACGGGATCCTCGCGTCCGTGGCGCTGATGGTGGCCGGCTGGTGGGTCGCCCGCAGGCGCGACGCGCGCACCATGGCGACCGCCCTCCTGGTCCCGGTGGCCGCCCTCGCGGCGTTCGCGGTGCAGCAGGTCGTGGTGCTCCTCGTCGACGAGGCGCGCCCCTACGCCGTCCACCCCGACGCCCTCGTGCTCATCGGCAGGACGAGCGACCCGTCGTTCCCCAGCGACCACGCGTGCCTCACCGGCGCGATCGCCGCAGCGCTGTTCCTCGTCGACCGCAGGCTGGGCTGGACCGCCACGGTGGTCGCGCTGCTCATGGCGGCCACCAGGGTGTACGTCGGAGCGCACTGGCCGTTGGACGTCGTCGCGGGTCTCGCCCTCGGCGCGGCGGTCGCGATCGCGGTCGTCCTGCTCCTGCGCCGACCTGTGACGCGTCTCGTCGAGCGGCTGCGCAGCACGGCAGTGGCGCCGCTGCTCGTCACGTCAGCCTGACGCGCGCACCGAGCCGCCTGACCGGAGCTGAGGCGCGGTCAGCTTCCGGACACGGTCACCGGCACGTGCACCAGCAGCTCGCTCGAGCCGATGCGGATCCGGTCGCCGTCGACCAACCGGTGACGCGTGATCTCGACGTCGCCCACCTTGGTGCCGTTGCTCGAGCCGAGATCGACGAGCTCGTAGCCGTCGCGGAGCGGACGCAGCTCCGCGTGCCGTCGCGACACCTTCGGGTCCGACAGCACGACCTCGCAGTCCGGGTGACGGCCGAGCACCAGGGTTCGCGACCCGAGCTCGATGCTGACGCCGTTGGGCAGGGTCAGCGTGGCTCCGCGCACGCCACGGTCGTCGTGGGTCATCGTCGTGGCGACATCGACGTCGCCCGAGCGCACGTCGAGCGCGAGGTCCTGCCGCAGGATCCCCTCGTGCAGCGAGCGGAGCGACGCGCCCACCTCGATGCCGAGCTCGTCACGCAGCAGTCCAGACGTCCGACGGTAGGCGCTCAGCGCGTCGGCCTGTCGACCGGCGCGGTAGAGCGCCAGCATGAGCTGACCCGTGATGCGCTCGTCGAGAGGGTCCTGCGCCGCGGCGTCCTCGAGCTCCGGCACCAGCGCCAGGTGCCGACCGAGCTCGAGCTCGACGTCGTAGCACTCGTGCCGCAACGTCCCCTGTCGCGCGTTCACCGGGACGAGCAGGGGTGCGAACGACGGGTTGTCGGCGAGGTCGGTGAGGGCCGGTCCGCGCCACAGCGACAGGCCGTACCGCAGCAGGTGCGACGCCGCGGCGAGGTCGCCCGCGGCGCGGAGCCCGCGCGCCTGGACGAGGACGTCGTCGACCTGCGCGAGATCGAGCTCGCCGTCGTCGACGCGGAACCGGTACCCGGGACGGACGAACTCCAGTCGCTCGTCGTCGGGACGGGCCGGGTCGCGCAGGATCTTGCGCAGGGTCGAGACGTAGGCCTGCAACGAGCCGATCGACCCGTCGCCGTCGGCGTCACCCCAGACGTGCTCCACGAGGCGCGACGCCGGGACGAGGCGACCCGCTTCGAGCAGCAGCAGCGCGAGGACGCTGCGCTGCTTGGGCCCGCCGAGCGACAGCGACGCACCGTCGCTCCGCACCTCGAGCGGTCCGAGGACGAGGAAGCGCCAGCCGCTCACGCCTTGACCCCCCGGCCCAACGCGATCGTGCTGCCGCCCACGACGACTCGTCCGCGAGCCAACGACTGCGCGACGACCCGACCGACCTGCTTGGGCACCGTCGTCGGCTGGTTGTAGACCGTGGAGGGCAGACCGATCGCCCGCAACGAGTAGCGCGCGCTCGACATCCGACGGCCGATCACGTTGGGCACGACCACCCGTGCGGTCACCCAGGCGGACGTCGTCGAGCCCAGGCGGCTGCGGACCTGCCAGCGGTACCACCCCGACGCCGGCGCGGGCACGGCCACACGCGCGCTCAGGGTCGCGGTGCTCGTCGCCGAGGTGGCGGTGCCGTTCTGCGGGCCGCCCACGACGACCCACCGCACGTCGTATCCCGTGGGCGTCGGCCCGGACGCGGGTGCCAGCCAGGAGACCGTGAGGGTGATCTCGCGGGGGACGCTGTTCGCCCCACCGGTGACGCCGGTGACGGACGGCGCTGCAGCGTGGGCTGTCCGCGGCACGGCCGGGATCGGCAGCGGCGTCGGGGTCGTCGACGGCGTCGAGGTCGGCCTCGACGACGGCGAGGTCACCGGGGCCGACGACGCGGAAGAGCGGGTCGGCGTCGACGCGTGCGACGACCCGGTCGCGCCGGACGCGCCCGATGTCGTCGGCGACGCGGCGCTCGACGGCGTCGAGGTGCGCGACCCGGACACCGAGGGCGTCGGCGTCGGGCTATGAGTCCCGCTGCCGGGCTGCGAGGCCGCCGGGCTGGCCACCGATGGCCCGACCAGCCCGCGGAACGCGACGAGCCCCAGGGCGATCACCGCAAGTCCGGCGACGATGGCCCACGCGTTGGTACGACGGCGCGCGGCGGCACCTTCGACGACCGGCGTCCGCACCGTGGCCTCGTCGGCCGAGGCCGCCGCCGCGTCCCAACCGGTGATGGTCCGCTCGCCTGCGTAGCCCGACGACGTCGAGGCCGCAGCAGGATCGGCGTCGAAGGACGCCACGGCCATGCCCGGCAGCAGCAACGGCGGTGTCGGCGACGACACGCCTTCGGTGGCCAGGGCGTCGTGCAGCGCGACGCCGAACGCCTCGGCCGACACGGGTCGGTCCCCCGGGTCCTTGGCCATGCCGCGCTCGATCGCAGAGCACACCGCGTCGGGCACGCCGGAGGGACGCAGGTCCGGCACCGGCGCGCTCGCGATGCGCGCGAGCATCGGCACCATCGTCTCGTCGGCCTCGGCGACGAAGGCCGCGTGACCGGCGAGGGCGGCGTACAACGTCGAGGCGAGCGCGTACACGTCGCCGGACACCCCGCCCCGACGGCCGGCCACCACCTCGGGCGCGGCGTGCGCGAGCGTCAGCGTCACGGCGCCGGTCGCGGTCCGGTACGCGCCCGGCACGCTCGCGATGCCGAAGTCGACGAGCTTCGGGGAGCCGAGCCCGTCGAACAGGACGTTCTCCGGCTTCATGTCGCGGTGCGTGATGCCGGCGCGGTGCGCGGTCTCGAGCGCGCCGGCGAGCTGCACGCCCCATGTCGCCACGGACTGCCAGGACGACGGACCGTCGGCCACCTTGTCGGCGAGCGAGCCGCCCGGCAGCAGCTCCATGGACAGGTAGCCCGAGCCGTCGTCGGTGAGCCCGCAGCCGAAGACGGTGGCGATGTTGGGGTGGCCGCCGAGGGCGCCGAGCGCCTGGCACTCCCGGGCGAAACGGGCGTAGGCGTCGGAGTCGCCGCGGACGTCCGTGAGCACCTTCACCGCGACCGGGCGGCCGAGATCGACCTGACGAGCCCGGTAGACGGTGCCGAAGCCACCGCGGCCGATCTCGACCAGGTCGGCGAGCCCGTCGATCAACGGTGGCACCTGCCCCACCCAATCTCTGCCGTGTGTCCCGTCAGGGTAATCGGCGTCCGGAGGCCCTCGGACGAGCCGCGAGCGCCCGCGCGACCCGAATTCCGGACGATTCGTGCCGCTCCAGCCTGGACGCGAGCGCCTCGACGCCGCTTGGACGCCGCTTAAGCACGACGCGTCGGCGCCGCCGGAGGTGCCGTCGACCTGCGACGACGAGACCTATGTCACCCGGATGCGCGGGCTTAAGCGGGCTCGAAGCAGACCTTCGGCGGGTAACCCGATGCTCAGTGCGACCGGGAAACCTCCCGGCTACCTGAGAGGACTCGACCCATGTTCGTCTCGACTCGCTCCCTGCGCCGGGCCGGCATCGGTGCCGCCCTGGCCCTCGCGCTGGCTGTTCCGGCCACGGGCGTCGCCAGCGCGACACCCGTGCACAGCTCGCACGCGACCACCGTCAGTGCCTCCACCAAGCACCAGGCTCAGGTCACCCTGAAGAAGTCCATCGCGAAGGCCGTGGTCGCCTACCGCAAGGCGGTGCGCACCGCCATCGTGGCCTTCAACCATGACCCCAACGTCATCCTCGCCAAGGCCAACCGCGCCGCGATCGTCGGCACCTCGACCGACCCCGGCGTCATCCTCGCCGCCAACCAGGCGTACGCCGGTGCCGTCTCCGGTGCCGTCGACACCCGCAACGCCGCGTTCGACTCGGCCCGCACCGCGCGCTTCGCCGCGGTCGACGCTGCCTGGGCGGCGTACGACCTCGTGGTCGACCCGGCCAACGCGATCGCGCGCAACGCCTACCGCGCCGCGATGCGCAGCGCGAACTACCAGCTGCGCACGCACGTGAACGCCGCTCACCGCCACTTCCGCTCGTCGACCGCCGCTGCCCACGCGCAGCTGCGGGCGTCGATCAACCAGGCCGTGGCCACCTACAACGCGTCGGGCAAGACCCCGGCCGACCTCGCTGCCTTCCAGGCCTCGCTGGCCGCCGCCCGCACCGCGTTCGCCCACAACGCGGCCGTCGTGGCCGCCAGGGCTGCCCGCCACACGGCGATCCACCACGCCTGGGTCACCTACGCCGCGTCGGTCCGCGCCGCACGCGTGGCCTTCCACAGCGCGACCGGCCACTGGCCGCACGCGACCCGGATCGTCCTGCCCAGGATCTGACCCGGCGGCGCGCCCGCCCCGACCCGGGCGGGCGCGCGACGCGGGCGGTCGACGACCCACTCGTCGGCCGCCCGCGTCCTCGACCCACGGTGCCTGCAGGGCCCGACGGATCCGTCCGTCGGGCCCTGCAGCCATCCCGGCGGGCCGTGACCACCACCTGGCACCGTCGCGCGCGCCGCCGTCGTCGTCTTCGCCGTTGCTAACCTCTGCGCAGCCCGCCCCGATAGCTCAGTGGTAGAGCACTCGCCTTGTAAGCGAGCGGTCGTCAGTTCAATCCTGACTCGGGGCTCTGCCGGAGCGGCAGCGCGGCCCGACCCGCGAGCGGCCGCGCTGAGCCGTGTGGGGGCGGTCGTGAGCGGCCCGCGCGCACGGGCACACCACCTCCGGTGAGCGCATCCCCCGAACGGAGGAGCCGAAGTCACTCGAATGCCACGGTGAGTTCACCCACACGTCGCCTCAAGTGCGGCCGCTGTGAGGCGTTCGTACACCCCACCCGTGACAATGAGCGGGTGAGACGGCCGGTCCGACGTGCGCTGCTCGCGGCCTCCGCGGGCGTCCTCGTCGTCGGCTCGTTCGCCGGCAGCGCCCGCGCCGACGTCACGCCGGCACCCACGCCCGCCGACACCGCGCCCAGCGCCGGCACCGACACCGAGCCCGACGGACGGGTTGCCGACCGACGAGCCCGACCGCGCCGGCCCCCTCCCCGACCGGCCCGTCGGCCAGCGTTCCCGTCGTCCCGATCCCGCTGGCCCCCGGTCAGCGCACACCTGTGCCGAGCCCGACCACCGGGACGCCCGGCCCGACCACGACGTCGAGCACCCCGCCGCCCACCGACCCGGCCCTCCCGCCCAACGACGGTGTCGTCCCGACGAGCGGCGAGATCGACCAGTACTTCGCGCTCACCGCGCAGCGCGACGTGCTCGCGGCACGACTCACGCCGCTGGCAGCCGCGCTGGCCACCGCGAAGAGCACGGTGACCTGGTACGAGTCGCAGCGACCCACCGTCGCACTGCAGCTGGCGCAGGCTGAGGCGGCGTCGATGGCGGCCCAGCAGTCGACCGACGACGTCGTCCGCGACCTCTACATCCAGGGCGACGCCGGCTTCGGTGCGTACGCGAGCCTCATCGGCTCCGGCCCGAGCAACTTCATCGACCGGCTCGACAACCTCCGCTACGCGCGCAACGCGTCCAACGGCGTCGTGATCGCCGCCTACGCCGCCCAGACGGAGGTCGACCTCGCGCAGGCGACCTTGCAGTCCTTCGACGTCCACATCAAGCAGGCCCGCGCCAGCGAGCTGCAGGCGCAGGCGGCTCTCGACCAGGCCGTCGCCGATCTCGGCGCCCTCGACTCGCAGCTCGTCACGTTCGCCATCTCCCCGCCGCAGGTCGCGGTCGGCCCCGACGGCTGCCCCACGGTCAACGTCGAGGGCACGCTGCGCGACGGCGCGGACGCCATCGGCGCACCCACCCTGTGCAGCAAGGCGGTCAAGCAGGCGGCCACTCCGCAGGCTGCGCTGGCGATCACCTGGGCGTTCCAGCACCTCGGTGCCGCCTACGCGTGCGGCGGCGCGGGTCGCATGCTGCCGTTCCGCGCCGACTGCTCGTCGTTCGTCTCGCGCGCCTACCACGAGGGTGCCGGCCTCGGCACCGCCGGCGACGCCTGGGCGCCGTCGACGCGCGACATGGTGCCCTGGGACGGCGTCGCGCTCGACCCGCACTACGCCTACGTGCCGCCGCAGGCGCTGCGTCCGGGCGACCTCGTCCTCTACAACACCTGTCCTCAGGGCGGCTGCCCCTACCGGCACGTGGTCATGTACCTCGGCTCGCCGGACGGCGGCAAGACGTTCTGGATGGCGCACACCAACTCCTGCGGCGACGTCGCCCACGTCTCGAAGTTCCTCGGCTTCCCCACGACCGGAGAGCCGTTCCTCGTCGCACGCCGGGTGGTGCCGGTGCCCGGCGAGGTCGTGCGGGTGCCGACCCCGGCCGTCGCGCGCGCCGCCGCGGCAGCGAGCGGCCGGGCCGCGGCCGCCTCGGTGCGCTCCGCCCGCATCGGCTGACCCGCTCGATGGGCGACGGCCGCCGCGAGTGTGTGGCAGCCTGCTCGCCGTGACACTCGATCGCGCTGACGCCGAGGCGCTCGACGCCGCCGACCCGCTCGCGGCGTTCCACGACCGCTTCATCGTCGCCGACGACGGCGTCATCTACCTCGACGGGAACTCGCTCGGCCGGCTGCCCGCCGAGACGCCGGCACGGATCGACGACGTGGTCCGTCGCCAGTGGGGCAACCGGCTGATCCGCTCGTGGAGCGAGGGCTGGATGGACGTGCCGCTCGACGTCGGGGACCGACTCGGCGTGGCGCTCCTCGGCGCACGGACCGGCGAGACGGTCGTGTGCGACAACGTGACGCTCAACATCTTCAAGGTCCTGCACGCCGCGCTCGGCCTGCGCCCGACGCGCACGACCATCGTCGTCCACCGCGGCGAGTTCCCGACCGACCGCTACGTCGCGGCCGAGGCGGCCGCGCAGCGCGGCGCGAGCATCTCCTGGATCGGGCCGATGGACCCCGACACCACCGAGGTCGACCCGATCTCACCGGGCAGCGTCGCCGCGGCGATGCACGACGACGTCGCTGTCGTCCTGCTGTCCGTGGTCGACTACCGCACCGCCGCGCTGGCCGACGTCGCCGCCATCACCCGCGTGGTGCACGACGCCGGAGCAGTCATGGTCTGGGACTGCTCGCACGCCGTCGGTTCGGTGCCGCTCGCCCTCGCCGACGTCGACGCCGACCTCGCGATCGGCTGCACCTACAAGTACGTCAACGGCGGACCCGGTGCACCGGCGTTCATCTGGGCCAACTCCCGGCTGCACGACCAGCTGCACAACCCCGTACCCGGCTGGATGGGGCACTCCGACGTCTTCGCCATGGGACCGGGCTACGACCCGGCACCGGGCGTCCGGCGGTTCATGACAGGTACGCCGTCGGCCGTCGCCCTCGCCGCGGTCGACGTCGGGGTCGGGCTGCTGGCCGAGGCAGGCATGACCGCCGTCCGCGAGAAGTCGGTCGCACTCACGTCGTACGCCGTCGAGCTCGTCGACGCGTGGCTCGCGGGTCTCGGCGTCACCCTGGCTTCGCCGCGCGAGCCGCACCTGCGCGGGTCGCACGTCACCGTGCGCCACCCCGACGCGCAGGCGCTGACCCAGGCACTCACCGACCGCGGCGTGATCCCGGACTTCCGCCACCCGGACGGGATCCGCATCGGACTCGCGCCGTTGACGACGAGGTTCGTCGACGTCCATGACGGCCTGCTCGCGCTGCGAACGCTCCTCGAGGCGCTGCAACGCTGAATGTGCGCCGTCCGGGCCGACGTGGGTGCCGATCCGACCACTCTGCGACGGAATCTCCACCCACCTTCACGCACCCCCGAACCGCCGCTAGCCTCGCCGCATGACCACGGCCCGGCGATCGTTCTTCCTCACCGAGGAGCTGCACGCCTACCTGCTCGATCACTGCTCGCCGGTGGACGACGTCCAGAGCTGGCTGATACGGACGACCTACGAGCGGACCGGGGGAAGCGCGGGCATGCAGATCGCGCCCGAGCAGGGCGCACTCATGACCGTGCTCACGCGGGTCCTCGGCGTCCGCCGCGCCGTGGAGGTCGGCACGTTCACCGGCTACTCGGCGCTGTGCATCGCCCGAGGTCTGCCCGCCGACGGGCGCCTCACCTGCTGCGACATCAGCGAGGAGTGGACCTCCATCGGACGTGAGGCGTGGGACCGCGACGGCGTCGGCGACCGCATCGAGGTGCGGATCGGAGACGCGCTGACCACGCTGCGGTCCCTCCCGCTCGACGACCCGTTCGACCTGGCGTTCCTCGACGCCGACAAGGCGACGTACCAGGACTACTACCGGGAGCTGATCCCGCGCATGCGATCCAACGGGGTCGTCCTCGTCGACAACACGCTGTGGGACGGCGCGGTCCTCGACGCCTCCGCGAACGACGACGACACGGAGCACATCCGCCGCTTCAACGACATGGTGGCCGCGGACGACCGGGTCGAGTCGACCATCCTCACGATCGGCGACGGGCTGACGCTCATCCGCGTCCGTTGACCGACGTCGGTCGCCGGGTGGCGACTTCGTCGTAGGGCGGTCGAATCCCCACCCAGCTCGCGCGCCCGCCGACCTGCCGGTTGACCGGCACCGTCCCGGACCGCGTACGGTCGAGCGGTGCCCGGTCTCCAGGATCTCGTCGTCGTCGCGAACCGCCTTCCCGTCAACGCCGTGACCGACGACGACGGTGTCACCACCTGGACCCGGTCGCCCGGAGGCCTGGTCAGCTCGCTCGAGCCGATCCTGCGCGACGCGGATGCCGTGTGGGTGGGGTGGTCCGGACGCCCCGCAGGTGCCGCCGACGTACCCGATGCCGATCCCTCCGCCGAGGCGGCGCCGGCCGAGGAGCCGCTGCCGGAGTCGCTGGGATCCCTGACGCTGCACGAGGTACCGCTCACGCTGGACGACATCGACCTCTACTACGAAGGGTTCAGCAACAGCGCCCTGTGGCCGCTCTACCACGACGGCATCGCAGTGGCCTCCTACCATCGCCACCAGTGGAACGCGTACGAGGACGTCAACCGACGCTTCGCCGAGACCGTCGCCGAGCTCGCGGCCCCCGGCGCCACGGTGTGGGTGCACGACTACCAGCTGCAGCTGGTCCCCCAGCTCCTGCGTGCGCTGCGCCCCGACGTCCGGATCGGCTTCTTCCTCCACATCCCCTTCCCGCCTCCGGAGCTCTTCCGTCAGCTGCCGTGGCGCACCGAGATCCTGGACGGCCTGCTCGGCGCCGACCTCGTCGGCCTGCAGACGCGTGGCGACGCGGAGAACCTGTTCGAGGCCGCGGGCTCCTACACGCACGCGACGATCGACGGCGGACGTCTCACCGTCGACGACCCGACCCACGGGCATCGCCACGTCGAGGTTGACGCCTTCCCCATCTCGATCGACACCGCGGAGATCGACGCGATCGCGAGGACGCCGCAGGTGCACGAGCGCGCGCAGGAGATCCGGCGCAGTCTCGGCGAGCCGCGCAGGATCCTGCTGGGCATCGACCGGCTCGACTACACCAAGGGCATCGACGTCCGGATCAACGCCGTCGCGGAGCTCTTCGCCGAGGGCGAGCTGTCGACCGACGACACCGTGTTCGTCCAGATCGCGACACCGTCGCGCGAGAACGTCGACGACTACCAGCGGGCGCGCGACGAGATCGCACTCATGGTGGGGCGGGCGATGGGCGACCACGGGATGCTCGGCGCCCAACCCATCCAGTACGTCCACCAGCCGCTGGAACGCGAGCACGTCGTCGCGTTCTACCTCGCCGCCGACGTCATGCTCGTGACGCCGTACCGCGACGGCATGAACCTGGTGGCCAAGGAGTACGTCGCATCTCGCTACGCGTTCGACGGTGCGCTGGTGCTGTCGGAGTTCGCCGGGGCCGCCGAGGAGCTCGTCGACGCGTTCCTGGTGAACCCCTTCGATGCCGACGGGATCAAGGAGTCGATACTCGAGGCCGTCCACGCCGCTCCCGCTGACCTGCGACGCCGCATGGAGACGATGCGCGCCCAGCTGTTCGAGCACGACGGGACAGCATGGGCGCACCGCTTCATCGACCGGCTCACGGCTCAGGCGCCCAGGTGACTCGGCGCGACGCCTCGTCGCCGACCTCGTGGGTCGACGTCGACCGCGCGCTCACCGACGTGGCGCAGGCGCGTCGGCTGCTGGTCGTCTGCGACTTCGACGGCACCCTCGCCCCCATCGTCGACGATCCCTCGGCCGCGGCGCCCGACGCGACCGCCATCGAGCACCTCCTGCAGCTCGCCGACCTCACGGGCACGACCGTCGCGCTCGTGTCGGGCCGTTCGCGGGCCCAGCTCGCAGCTCTGAGCGGCCTCGGCGCGAGCGGCTCCGCCATCCGCCTGGTCGGCAGCCACGGAGCCGAGCACGCCGAGCTCGAGCCCGAGACCTCGACCACGGTGCGCGACCTCATCGAGGACGTGCGGGTCGTCGTCGCACCCTTCGCGGGTGTCGAGCTCGAGCCGAAGCCGTACGGCGTCGCGGTGCACGTACGCCGCGCCGATCAACCCGACGCCGCCCTCGACGCGGTGTCGGCGTTCGTCGGCTCGAAGGACCTGAACGTGCTGCACGGCAAGCGGGTGATCGAGCTGAGCGTCGTGCACGCCGACAAGGGCGACGCGTTCCGACGGCTGCTCGACGAGTCGGTCGCAGACCGCGCGGTGATCGTCGGCGACGACGTGACCGACGAGTCGGCGTTCGCCGCCGCACGAACTGTCGACGTCAGCGTCAAGGTCGGTGCGGGCGAGACGGTGGCACGCTTTCGGGTGCGCGACGTCGCCGACGTCGTCCGTCTCCTGCATCGACTGGTCGAGGTGCGGACGTCGTGGGCCTCGTCAGCACACGGGCCCGCCTGACAGACTTCGATCATGCCCACGCCGTCTCCCGACCTGCTTCCCGAACCGCTGGGCGTCCCACTCACCCCTCACACGGCGGGGCGCCCCGCCACGCGGCCCTCGAGCGAGCTCGACCCGGCGTGGACCGCCGACCTCGACATGAGCGGTCCACCCGACGCGACGAACCCGCACTACGTCGCCTGGCTGGAGCGCCAGTCGATGCTGCGCAGCGCCTCGATCACCGCGCGCCAGCTCTCCGGCAGCGGGGCCCTGTGGCAGCGCGCCTTCGCGATCCCGGACCCGCGTGCCGCCGTGCAGCTCGCACCGGTCTGGTTCACCGCCTACCCGCCGTCCTTCATCACACCGCCCGGCCACTCGTTCCTGGAGACGTTGTCCGACCCCGAGCTGTGGCGCGTGCTGACCGCCATCGGCATCCGAGCCGTGCACACCGGCCCGGTCAAGCGTGCCGGCGGTCTGGACGGATGGCAGCCGACACCGTCGGTCGACGGTCACTTCGACCGCATCAGCTGCGAGGTCGACGAGCAGTTCGGGACGTCGGACGAGTACCGGCGCCTCTGCGCGACCGCCGTGAGCCAGGGCTGCACGATCATCGACGACCTCGTGCCCGGTCACACCGGGAAGGGCGCGGACTTCCGTCTCGCCGAGATGGCGCACGGCGACTACCCGGGCATCTACCACATGGTGCTCATCGACGAGGCCGACTGGCCGCTGCTGCCCACGGTCGCACCGGGCCGCGAC
Source organism: uncultured Actinomycetota bacterium (assembly GCA_963782665.1). Taxonomy (GTDB): domain Bacteria; phylum Actinomycetota; class Actinomycetes; order S36-B12; family CAIYMF01; genus Longivirga. Next base: position 473,195 of record CAWAKP010000004.1, read on the forward strand.
AGCGCCAACCTGGACCTCGTCGCCGAGCGCTCGCTGACCGACCTCGGCTACATCGTGGGGCCGTTGCAGCGCACCCTGTTCCTCACCGAGGGCGTGAAGGAGACCAACTGGGCGGCGACCGCCCCCGTCCTCGGCGTCGACGGCATCACCCGCCGGTGGGTCTACCTGCACTACTTCAAGGAGGGCCAGCCCTCGCTCAACTGGATCGATCCGTCCTTCGCCGCGGCCAAGCTCATCGTCGGCGACGCCCTGCAGTCGCTCACGGACCTCGGCGCCGGCGGTCTCCGGTTCGACGCGAACGGGTTCCTCGGGATCGAACGACGTCTGGGCGCGACGGCGTGGTCGGAGGACCACCCGCTCTCCGAGGCCGCCAACAACCTGATCGCCAGCGTCGTCCGCAAGGCCGGGGGCTTCAGCTTCCAGGAGCTCAACCTGTCCTTCGACGCGATCAAGGCGACGTCGGCTCGTGGGCCGGACCTCTCCTACGACTTCGTGTCGCGACCCGCCTATCACCACGCGCTGCTCACGGGCGACGCGGGCTTCCTCAGGCTCACGCTGCGCGAGGCGCTGCGACTCGGCGTCGACACCGGTGCCCTCGTGCACGCGCTGCAGAACCACGACGAGCTCACCTACGAGCTGGTGCACTTCGCCGACACGCACCACGACGACATCTTCACCTACCGGGGACGGACGGTCACTGGAGGAGAGATCGCGGAGTCCGTGCGGACCGACCTCCTGCAGAGCCTCACCGGCGAGGACTTCCCCTACAACCGGATCTTCGCGCAGAACGGCATCGCGTGCACGACGGCGTCGGTCTGCGCGGCCGCGACGGGGGTGCACGACCTGGGCGACCTCGACGACGACGGCGTCGAACGCATCCGTCGAGCCCACCTGCTGCTGGCGGCGTTCAACGCGTTCCAGCCCGGTGTGTTCGCCGTCTCCGGCTGGGACCTCGCCGGCACGTTGCCGCTCGACATCGAGAGCGTGAGCGACCTGGTCGCCGACGGTGACACGCGCTGGATCAACCGGGGCGCCCACGACCTCATGGGCTACGACGTCGCGGCCGAGGCGTCCGGTGACGGGGTCCCGCGCGGGCGCTCGCTCTACGGCGACCTCGCCACCCAGCTCGCGGATGCCGACTCGTTCGTCAACCGGCTCCGCGGCCTCATCGCGCTGCGCGCACGAGGCGGGTTGCAGGACGGCACCCTCCTCGAGGTGCCGCACGCCGACCACCCCGGACTGCTCGTGATGGTGCTCCGTCGCGTCGACGGTCAGATCATCGTGGTCGTCCTCAACTTCTCGGCCGAGCCGGTCGTCGACACGAGCGTCGAGAGCGACTACCTGCCCGCGGGCACGCAGCTGCTCGACCTGGGGGACGACACACCGGTCCTCTGGCACGAGCCGGGCGTCGTCCGGCTCGCGCTCGGCGCGCACGACGCCCGGGTGCTGCTCGCGGTGTACGCCGGGCCCGGCCAGTAGGCTCCCGGCCGCGGAGTCGGGGGCTCCACGCCCTTCCCGTGCCCCCTGGAAGCGGTTACGCTCGCGGCAGCCGAGCACCCGCTCGGCGTCCCCCTCACAACGGATCGTCCGGCACGTTCCTGCCGGTGAAGGGTTGGCACAGCCATGGCTTCGGTCACGTTCGACAAGGCGTCCCGCATCTATCCGGGATCGACCACTCCCGCAGTCGACGCGCTCGACCTGCAGATCGAGGACGGCGAGTTCCTCGTCCTGGTCGGCCCCTCGGGATGCGGCAAGTCCACGAGCCTGCGCATGCTGGCCGGTCTCGAGGACGTGGACCGCGGCGCGATCCGCATCGGTGACCGCGACGTCACGATGCTCCCGCCCAAGGACCGCGACATCGCGATGGTCTTCCAGAACTACGCGCTCTACCCGCACATGTCGGTCGCCGAGAACATGGGCTTCGCCCTGAAGATCGCAGGCGTGTCGAAGGACGAGATCTCGACCCGGGTCGCCGAGGCCGCGAAGATCCTCGACCTCGAGCAGTACCTCGACCGCAAGCCGAAGGCGCTCTCCGGTGGTCAGCGGCAGCGCGTCGCCATGGGTCGCGCCATCGTGCGCAACCCGCAGGTGTTCCTCATGGACGAGCCGCTGTCCAACCTCGACGCCAAGCTGCGCGTGCAGACGCGCACCCAGATCGCCTCGCTCCAGCGGCGGCTCGGCGTCACGACCGTCTACGTCACGCACGACCAGGTCGAGGCGATGACGATGGGCGACCGGGTGGCGGTGCTCAAGGACGGCATCCTCCAGCAGTGCGCATCACCCCGCGAGCTCTACGACAACCCGAAGAACGTGTTCGTCGCGGGCTTCATCGGCTCGCCGGCGATGAACCTGCTGACGCTGCCGCTCGCCGACGACGGCGCGAAGATCGGCGGCCGGGTCGGTGTCGAGCGCACCGTCCCGCTGCCCCGTGAGGTCGTCTCCGCCGCGCGCGAGGGCGGTGCGACCACGGTCACCATCGGCTTCCGTCCCGAGGACCTGCACCTCGCCACCGAGGCCGACGGCTGGCCGATCGAGGTCGACGTCGTCGAGTCGCTCGGTGCCGACGCCTACGTCTACGGCCACGTCCAGGCCCTCGACGGCGAGAGCCGCGACGTCATCATCCGCACCGACGGCCGTAAGCCCCCCATGAAGGGCGAGAGCGTCTACGCCGGTATCCACGCCGACCACCAGCACGTGTTCCACGCCGTCACGGGTGCCCGCCTCGGCGGCGCGTGACCTCTCGCACCACAGGTTCAGCCACGAGGGGGTGGCCGGTCTCCGGTCACCCCCTCGTGCCTGCCCGGGCACGGCGTACGAGGAGGACGACCCATGGCGCTGCGGGTGACGGCAGCCGCCGGCGAGCACGACCTGCTGTTCCTCCCCTGGGACCTCCCGCTGGAGGACTGGCCCGAGTCGACCCTCGTCGCGCTGCCGCGCGGCATCTCGCGCCACATCGTGCGCTTCGTGCGCAGCGCGCACGTCGTCTACGCGGTGAAGGAGACGATCGAGCCGATCGCGCAGCACGAGTACGACGTGCTCTTCGAGCTCGAGCGCCGCGGCATCCCGTGCGTCGACCCGGTGGGCATCGTCGCCGGGCGGGTCGACGGCCGAGGCGACGATCTGCCCGCGGCGATCATCACCCGCCACCTGCAGTTCTCGCTGCCCTACCGGGCGCTGTTCTCGACGACGTTGCGGCCCGACACCGCCAACCGCCTGCTCGACGCGCTCGCCGTCCTGATGGTCCGCCTGCACCTCGTCGGTTTCGCCTGGGGCGACTGCTCGTTGTCGAACACGCTCTTCCGCCGCGACGCCGGCGCGTTCGCGGCGTATCTCGTCGACGCCGAGACCGGCGAGCTGCAGGACAGGCTCTCCGACGGACAGCGCGAGTACGACCTGTGGACCGCCGAGACCAACGTGGGCGGCGAGCTGATGGACGTCGAGGCCTCCGGGCGGCTGCACCCGAGCATCGACCCGATCGAGACGTCCCGGCAGGTGCGGGAGCGCTACGAGCGGCTCTGGCACGAGATCACGGCGCCGGAGTCGATCGGCTTCGGCGACCGGCACCGGCTCGACGCGCGCGTGCGTCGGCTCAACGACCTCGGGTTCGACGTGGCCGAGCTCTCCGTCGTCGGCGAGGAGGGTGGGCAGACGATCCGGGTGACGCCCAAGGTCGTCGACGTCGGCCATCACTCGCGCCGCCTGCTGCGCCTCACGGGCCTCGACGTCGAGGAGAACCAGGCGCGACGTCTGCTCAACGACCTCGACGCCTACCGCGCCGAGCTCGGGCTCGGCGCCGCCGAGGAGGAGCTGGTGGCCCACCGCTGGGTGGCCGAGGTGTTCGAACCGGTCACCGGCATGGTGCCCGGCGACCTGCGCGGCAAGCTCGAGCCGGCGCAGATGTTCCACGAGGTGCTCGAGCACCGTTGGTTCATGGGCGAGCGGCTGCGTCGCGACGTCGGGCTCGACGAGGCGGCGGAGGACTATGTCGCGACCGTCCTCACCACCAAGCCCGACGAGCGGGCGGTGCTCGGCCAGCGCCTCGGCACACCCAGCGACACGACGGGGCTCCGCTTCGAGGAGACCGCGGAGCTCGACCTGAGCGAGCTGGACGGCTACCGGGCCGACGACGACGAGGTCGACGATGCCCGACCGGCGGAAGCGACCGGCGGTCCGATGGAAGACCGGGCGGGGCGCACCGACCCCTGAGAGCATCGACTCAGGCCGAGACGACGGCGTCCGCGAGCGGGTCGCGCGCCGCAGGAGGAACCGTGGACGTGCACGCGCTCACCGCGATGACGCCGCTGCTGGCCGAGGTCGACCAGGACATGCGGACGAACGTCGGCTCGCTGTTCGTCATCGCCCTGATCGCGGCCTGCGTCCCGCTCATCGTCGGACTGCTGCGGCTCAGGATCGCCGAGGTCGTGCTGCTCCTCGCGTTCGGCGTCCTCTTCGGACCGCAGGGGCTCGGGCTCATCGCGATCAACGCGACGACGAACACGTTCAACGAGCTCGGCCTGGGCATGCTGTTCTTCCTCGCCGGCTTCGAGCTCGAGGCGCACGCGGTCCAGGGCCGCTCCGGAAAGCTCGCGATCAGCGGCTGGTTCACGTCGCTCGCGCTCGCGTTCCTCGTGACGTGGGGCCTCTGGGAGGCCGGATTCGTCAAGGACTTCGCCGGTATCGCCATCGCGTTGACGAGCACCGCCCTCGGCACCCTGCTGCCGGTGATCCGCGACCGAGGTCTGCTGCACACCGAGTTCGGCACGTACTTCCAGGGCGCGGGGGCGCTCGGCGAGTTCGGTCCCATCCTCGCGATCGCGCTGCTGCTCAGCTCGCACTCGGTGGTCGTCACCGTCATCACCCTCGTGATCTTCGCGCTCGTGACGTGGGTGATCTACCGCTCGCCCGGCCGCCTGATGACAGCCCGTGTCATGGAGCTGGTCGCGCGAGGTCACTCCACGAGCTCGCAGACCGCGGTTCGCTGGACGGTCGTCCTGCTGCTGTTCCTGCTCGGCCTGGCAGCGATCTTCGGGCTCGACGCCGTGCTCGGCGCGTTCGTCGCCGGCGTGGTCCTCCGGCGGTACGCGCCGCCCGGACCCGAGAACAGGCTGGCACCCAAGATCGAGGCGATCGGGTTCGGCTTCTTCATCCCGCTCTTCTTCGTGATGAGCGGTGCGAAGCTCGACATCGACTCGATCACCCAGAACCCCATGCGACTGCTGGTCTTCTTCGTTCTGCTGCTCCTCGTCCGCGGCATCCCGCAGTTCGCGCTCTACCGGTTCGCGATGCCCGACACGGCCGAGCGCTGGCAGTTCACGCTGTACGTCGCCACGGCACTGCCGATCCTCGTCGCGATCACCGGGCTCGAGGTCGACAACGGCGTCATGCTCCCCGAGAACGCCGCGGCGCTCGTCGGGGCCGGAGCGCTGAGCGTGCTCGTGTTCCCGCTGCTCGGGGACCGCATCAACCGGGCCGGCCTCGCCCGGGCGACGGCTGCAGCGGAGTCAGCGCACGAGCACGAGTGGCACCAGCAGCCCGACTGAAACCTCGCGTCGCGCCGCGTCGTCCGACCGACGTACCGGGTCAGCGCGCGCGGCGGGCGTGGCTGACGGCGTACAGCGTCACGCCGGCCGCAACCCCAGCGTTGAGCGACTCGGTGTCGTGCGTCATCGGGATGCCGACCAGGACGTCGCACGCCTCGGAGACCAGGCGCGAGAGCCCGTCCCCCTCGCTGCCGACGACGACGACCAGCGGGCCGGTGGCGAGGTCGTCGTCGAGGTCGTCGAGCGTGGTGCCGCCCGCCGCCAGGCCGACCACCATGACTCCGGCATCGGCGTACGCCTTGAGCGCGCGAGTGAGGTTGGTGACGCGGGCGATGGGCACGCGCGCCGCGGCACCCGCTGACGTCTTCCATGCCGCGGCCGTCATGCCGGCCGAGCGGCGCTCGGGGATGAGGACGCCGTGGGCTCCGAAGGCGGCTGCGGAGCGGACGATCGCGCCGAGGTTGCGCGGGTCGGTGATGCTGTCGAGGGCGACGATGAGGGGTGCCTCGTCGAGCGCGGCCGCGGCGTCGAGGAGGTCCTGCGCGTCGACGTAGTCGTAGCCGGGGACCGCGAGCGCCAGCCCCTGGTGGACCGCGCCCTGGGTGAGCTTGTCGAGGTCGGAGCGGGAGGACTCCTTGAGCGGCATGCCGGCCTCGCTCGCGAGGATGAGGGACTCCTTCACCCGCTCGTCGGTCTCGAGGAAGGTCTGCACGTAGAGGGCCGTGCCGGGCACGCGGGCGCGCAGCGCCTCGACGACGGAGTTGCGACCGAAGACGAGCTCGGAGCCGTCCTTGCGGGAACGCACCGAGGTGCCACCGCGAGCGCCCGCACCGGAGGCGGGTGCCTTCGCGGCGGCCGCCTCGGCCCGCTTGTCCGCCGCCCGGGCCTTGCGCGCTGCCGGGTGCTGCGTGCGCTCGGTGGCCTTCGGCGTCGGGCCCTTCGGCTCGAGCCCGCGCCGACGCTGCCCACCGGACCCGACCTGCTGCCCCTTCTTGGTCCCGTCCTTGCGCATCGCCCCCTTGCGCTGCGAGTTCCCCGCCATCACGCCACCTCCGTCGCCGGTCCCGCATGAAGGTGCCCCAGGCTGCGATAGGCGCAGCTTTCCCGCCCCACTCGCAGCCACCACCTCGAGCGCCGAACCGTCAATGGGGCGCTGTCACTGCTTCTAGCGCAGCCTGGGGCACCTTCATCCGGAACGGGCGGGACGCGGTGGCGGCCGGGGGTCATGCGGGGTCTCCTAGCGACCAGCGGGAGCCGCCGGCGGTGTCGTCGACGACGATGCCGGCGGTCTTGAGCTGGTCGCGGATGCTGTCGGCGCTGGCCCAGTCCTTGGCCGCCCGGGCCTCGGCGCGGGCCACGAGCAGGCCCTGCACCAGGACGTCTACGGCGGCGTGCAGCCGCTCGTCGTCACCGCCCGAACCGGCCCACGGCGCGGCGTAGGGGTTGACGCCGAGGACGTCGAGCATCGCGACGACGGCGTTCGCCGCGCTGCGCACGCCCGCGACGTCGCCCGCGTCGAGCGCCGCGTTGCCGCCACGCACCGTGTCGTGGACGACCGCGAGTGCCTGCGGCACTCCGAGGTCGTCGTCCATCGCGGCGTCGAACGCGACCGGACGCACAGCACCGTCGACGTCGTACGACGTGGCACCGACGGCGGACGCCGCGCGCTCGAGGAACGCCTGCACCCGTCGGAACGAGACCGCGTTCTCCTCGAGTGCCTCGAACGAGAACTCGATCATCGACCGGTAGTGGGCCGAGACGAGGTAGTAGCGCAGCTCGATCGGCCGGACCCGCGTCACGACCTCCCTGACGAGCAGCGAGTTGCCGAGCGACTTGCTCATCTTCTCGCCGCTCGTCGTCACCCATGCGTTGTGCAGCCAGTACGACGCGAACGCCCGCCCGGCCGCCTTCGACTGCGCGATCTCGTTCTCGTGGTGCGGGAAGATCAGGTCGAGGCCGCCGCCGTGGATGTCGAACGCCGGACCGAGGTAGGTGCCGGCCATCGCCGAGCACTCGAGGTGCCAGCCGGGACGCCCGCGTCCCCACGGAGTGGGCCAGGAGGGCTCGCCGTCCTTGGCCGCCTTCCAGAGGGCGAAGTCGCGCGGGTCGCGCTTGCGGTCGTCGCCGATCGAGTCGCCGGCTGCCTGCATCTCGTCGGGTCGCTGCCCCGACAGCGCGCCGTAGTCGGCGAACGAGCGCACGTCGAAATAGACGTCGCCACCGACCGGGTAGGCGTGACCCGCCTCGATGAGCTCCTGCATGAGCTCGACCATCTCGGTGACATGGCCGGTGGCGCGTGGCTCGACCGTCGGCCTGGTGCAGCCCAGCGCGTCGTACGCCCAGGCGAACTCGCGCTCGAACTCGGTCGCGACCGACCACCAGGGGCGACCCTCGAGCTCGCCCTTGGCGATGATCTTGTCGTCGATGTCCGTGACGTTGCGGCAGAACGTGACGGCGTATCCCGACGCGGTCAGCCACCGCGAGAGCACGTCGAAGTTCACGCCCGACCGGATGTGCCCGACGTGCGGAGCGGCCTGCACGGTCGCGCCGCAGAGGTAGAGCGACGCCTTGCCCTGCTCCAGCGGGACGAAGTCGCGTACCGCCCGGGTGGCGGTGTCATGCAGGCGCAGGCTCATGACGGCAGCCTATCGGCGTCGCGGCACCGTCCGTTCGCTCGTGACGCCCGCCGGACGGAGGTCGGTGATGGCTGTACTGAGCGTTCCGCGAGGGTCACCGCGCCTGTCCTGTCTCGCTCACCGGAGGTCAGCTAGAGCACCGGGCGGTCAAGGCAGCCGCACGCCCAGCCGGCGCAGACCTGCGGAGACCGACATGCGCCTCACGACGAAAGGCACGAGAACCCGGAGCCCGATAGCCAGCACCAGGAACAACCCGGCGCTGAACGAAGGCACGGCGCCCGTCGTCGCCACCGAGATGACATGGGGGATCGCGACCAACAGGTAGACCGCCCAGATCGCATCGAAGCCGGCGAGGTTCTTCCCGAGACGTCTCAGCACCGGGGCGGGAAGTCTGGCTACGTAGAAGACCACCCATCCTCCGAGTCCGATGCTGAGGGCTGCCCCCAGCCACCGGTTGGCAAGGCCGACAAGGATGAACACGTTGATCGCGACCATGAGTGCAGCGATCGTCAAGCGCCTGGTCGTCGATCCGACGGCGTCCATGTTCTTGCGGAACAGCACCGTGTGAGGATCCTCGACCACGGCCCGGTGCAGGAGACGGCTCGCACGCGGAAGGTCGGCGCAGCGCAACCGAGCGAACGCGAGGTTGTTGAGCGCGTACACGTTCCGGGGGTCCTGCTCGAGTGCAGCGACGTACATCGCCTGGGAGGCCGCTCTCTGACCTTGCCGCGCGAGGGCCATGCCACGCGCGACCAGCAGGTCGGGGTTGTCCGGTCGGCTCTCCAGAGCGCGCTCGATGGTGGCGAGGGCCTTGCCCGGGTTCGAGTCGATCTGGAGCAGGCCGAGGACGTTGAGCGCCCGGACATGGTGCGGCGCGACGATCAGGGCTCGCTCCGCGAAGTACGCACCGGCCGCGGGATCGCCTGACGTGCGCCCCAGGTCGGCGAGCGTGGCCAGCAGGTCTGCGTCGAAGGGCTCGAGGGCCGCCGCCCGGTCCGCGTACCCGCGCCACACCGTCGGCGGCTCGCCGCAGCGTGCGCTCGCCACGGCCATGAGCGCGAAGGCCTCGGCGTCGTCGGGGTTGCTGGCGAGGAGGGGAGCAAGCAACCGGCGCGCGTCCTCCGGGCGACGCACGTCGAGTGCCGCGGCCGCACGCGCCCTCGTGCGCTGCGCCTCGTCGTCGATCACAGCAGCCGTCGTGACTTGAGGTAGGCCTTCAGCTCGTCGTACTGGCCGGACGCGTTCGCGAACTCGACCACGGTGCGTGCCGTCTCGAGCCACGGCCCCGCCGACGACGAGACCTCGGCGATCGCCCGCACCACGTCGGGCTGGCCGATGAGGCGCACGGTGCCGCTGCGGGCGGAGTCGACCATCGCGTACTCGGCGGCCGTCTCGCAGATGTGTGCGATGTCTGCGCCTGTGTAGCCGTCAGTCGCCCGGGCCAGCGCTGTCGGGTCGATGTTGGCGATCGGCCGGTTCGCGAGGTGATGGCGGAAGATCGCCTCTCGCGCCTCGAGATCCGGCGGCAGCACCGCGAGCATGCGGTCCAGCCGACCGGGACGACGCAGCGCGTCGTCAACGTCCCACGGGTGGTTCGTCGCTGCGAGGACGAAGACCCCTTCGTTCTGGTCGTCGACCCCGTCGAGCTCGTGCAACAGCTGGTTGACGGTGTTGCGGCCGGCGCCGCGCTGCTGGCTGCGCTTGAGGGCGAGCGCGTCGACCTCATCGAGGAACAGCACGCACGGCGCAGCCTCTCGCGCAGCGACGAAGAGCTCATGGATGTTGCGCTCGCTCTGGCCGAGCCACATGTCGAGGACGTCGGAGAGCGCGACCGAGATGAAGGCAGCGCCGAGCTCACCGGCCACCGCCCGGGCGATGTAGGTCTTGCCGCAGCCGGGCGGCCCGTAGAGGAGCAACCCGCCGCGCAGCGACTTCCCGTACGCGCGCCTCAGCTCAGGGTTGCGCATCGGCATGAGGAAGGACACCTCGAGTCGTTCCTTCACCTCGGCCATGCCGCCGACGTCGGCGAGCCGCAGCGTGCTGCGCTCGACGTCGGCCGGGAACACGTCGCCACCCTCGGACTCGGTCTCGACGAACATGGGCGGGACGACGTCACCCAGCTCGGCGTCGGCCCGCGCCCAGTCGAACTCCGGCTCGGCGCCGGCGCCGGGGACCGGGGCCGCAGTGGACGCGGGAGGACGTTCGACCGGGACGGCCGGCCCACCGCCGAGGGCACGGAGCATGAGCGACTGCGCCCGCTCGTCACCCGGCTCTCGGGAGAGGACCTGTGCCAGGTGCGGCACCGCCTCGGCTCCTCGCCCCCGGTCGACCAGCAGCTCCGCGAGATGCAGCCGGAGCGGGAGGTCGTCCGGCGAGGCTGACACGGCGTTCATCAGGCTGTCGACGAGCGCGTCGTCGGTCATCGCTCCCCCTGTCCGTCGGTGCTCAGCGTCGTACGACGAGTGCCGTCGCGATCGCAGCGATGCCCTCGCCGCGACCCGTGAGGCCCAGCCCGTCGGTCGTCGTGGCCGACACCGAGACCGGCGCACCGATCGCGGCGGAGAGCGCCTCCTGCGCCTCGACGCGACGCGGGCCGATCTTGGGCCGGTTGCCGATCACCTGCACGCTCACGTTGCCGACGCCGTAGCCGACCCCGTGCAGCAGCCGCACGACCTCGCCGAGCAGGGCGGCGCCCGACGCACCGCTCGACTCGGGCCGGTCGACACCGAACACCGAGCCGAGGTCGCCGAGCCCCGCTGCTCCGAGCAGCGCGTCGCAGATCGCATGTGCTGCGACGTCGCCGTCGCTGTGGCCGGACACGCCGGTCTCGCCCGGCCACGGCAGGCACGCCAGCCACAGCTCACGTCCCGCCTCGAACGGATGGACGTCGACACCGATCCCGACGCGCGGCAGCACGCCGTCAGCCGACGACACCGGCGGCCCGTCGTCGGGCGAGCACGGCCTCGGCGAGCACGAGGTCGAGGGGTCGGGTCACCTTGAACGCCTCCTCGTGGCCGGGCACGACGACGACCTTGCCACCGAGAGCCTCGACGAGTCCCGCATCGTCGGTCGCGGGCGCGTCGGGGTCGGCGGCCGCGTGGGCCTCCGTGAGGGTCGTACGACGGAAGCCCTGCGGTGTCTGGATCGCGCGCAGCAGTCCGCGGTCGAGCGTCGCCGTGACGACGCCGGCGCGATCGACGCTCTTGATCGTGTCGGCAACCGGCAGGCCCGGGACGACGGCGTCCGAGCCGGCGCGCACGGCGGCGGCCACGGCATCGACCAGAGACACGGGCACGAGCGGACGCGCCGCATCGTGGACGAGCACGACGTCGACGTCGAGGGGCAGCGCGACGAGCGCGCGGGCCACCGACCCCTGACGGGTGTCTCCGCCCGCCACGACCATCGTCTCGGCACGGCCGGGGCCGGCGTCGACGAGGTGGTGCTCGGCGAGCAGTGCGTGGACGGCGTCGACTCCGTCCTCCGGCGCCGCGATCACGACGAGGTCGACGGACCGCGCCGAGGCCAGGGCGCGCACGGCGTGCACGAGCATCGGCACCCCACCGAGCAGGCGCAACGCCTTCGGAGCACCGGGGCCGAGACGCTCACCGCGACCGGCCGCCGGCACGACGGCCGCCGTACGACTCACAGACGGGCTCCGGCGGGTTCGGCGGGCTTGGCGAACACGAGGCGGCCGTTGGCCGTCGTGAGAACGCTGGTGACGACGACGCGGCACTCGCTGCCGACCCGGTCGCGGGCGTGCTCGGTGACGACCATCGTGCCGTCGTCGAGATAGCCGACGGCCTGGCCGTGCTCCTTGCCGGCCTTGAGCAGGTGCAGGTCGACCTCGTCGCCGACGACGACCAGCGGGCGCAGCGCCAGCGCCAGCCCGTGCAGGTTGAGCACCTTCACCCCGGCGATCGACGCCGCCTTGGCGAGGTTCGTGTCGAAGGTGAGCAACGCGCAGTTGCGGTCGATCGACATCCGCACGAGCTTGGCGTCGACGTCAGGAACACCCATCGCCTCGTCCGGGATGGTGAGCAGCTCGACGCCGTGCTCGCGACGCAGCGACTCGAGGACGTCGAGCCCGCGCCGACCCTTCGCGCGACGCAGGTCGTCGGCCGAGTCGGCGAGGTTCTGCAGCTCGTCGATGACCGGCTGCGGCACGAGGAAGCGTCCGTGCAGGAAGCCGGCGCGCACGACGTCGAGCACGCGTCCGTCGATGGCCACCGACGTGTCGACCAGGCGAGGCAGCGACACGATCGCAGGGGTGCGGGGCGCGAGGCCGGTGGCGCCGCCGACAGAACCGAGGACGGCGTCACGTCGCGCACGACCGACCCGGAAGCCGAACAGCGCTGCCGAGCCGACCAGGAAGAGGAAGACCGGGATCATGATGAGCGGCGGTCCGACCAGGAAGAGCGGCCAGGCCACGGCGGCCGTGAACACGGCGGCGATCGCTCCGCCGATGGACCCGGCCACGACCTGTTCGGCCGAGAGCCCCTCGAGGGCGCGCTCGCCGCGGTCGATGGTGCGCATGGTGAGGCGGGCGAGGACGCCGCCGAGCACGTAGCCGACCAGGCCGCCGACGACCGCACCCAGCCAGGGCCCGGTGAACGTCCCGAGGACGGGCCGGTCCGGAGCCCCGAGGGCGATGGCGATCTGGTGGCCGATGCCCGCGCCGAAGACGACGATGAGCAGGCGCAGGACCTCCACAGCCATGCTGGGGACCCGGGTGGTGCGCATGTCCGTTCCTCCGTACGAGGACGGGTCGGCCGTGCTCACCGGCGCGGCCGCACCAGTCAGGAGGCGAGCACCTCGTCGAGGATCGCCTCGGCCTTGTCCTCGTTGGTGTTCTCGGCAAGTGCGAGCTCGGACACAAGGATCTGGCGCGCCTTTGCCAGCATCCGCTTCTCGCCGGCCGACAGGCCACGCTCGCGCTCGCGACGCCACAGGTCGCGCACGACCTCGGCCACCTTGATGACGTCGCCGCTGGCCAGCTTCTCGAGATTGGCCTTGTAGCGGCGCGACCAGTTGGTCGGCTCCTCGGTGTAGGGCTGGCGCAGCACGTCGAAGACGCGGTCCAGGCCCTCCTGGTTGACGACGTCGCGAACACCGACGAGGTCGACGTTCTCCGAGGGGACCCGAACGGTCAGGTCGCCCTGGGCGACGCGCAGGACCAGATAGTCCCTCTCGACCCCCTTGACGGTCCGCTTCTCGATGGCCTCAATCGTTGCTGCACCGTGGTGCGGGTAGACAACCGTGTCGCCGACCGTGAACGTCATGTGTGGGGTACCCCTTTCAAGGTTCCCCCAGTCTAACACGCCCTGGCGACCGCTCCGCAGGCGTTCTCGCAGGTCAGAGGCCTCTGTGCGCCCCGGTCGTGACACCGATCACCCCCGACGACGCCGATGACCTGCACGTTCACCGCGTCGCGCCGGGCCGATGCCCTAGGCTGACGCCGATCTCGGCGCCGTCACCGGATCTCGGCCCACGTCACCTGGAGCGTCCCGTGCCCCGCACCTCGCTGCGCGTCGCCGCCGCAGCCCTCGTCGTCGCCCTGGTCCCCGCCCTCAGCGCCTGCTCCACCGGCCCCAACGCCTCGACCACGACCCAGCAGCCCTCGGGCAACGGCTCGAGCGCCAACGTCGGCCCGATGCAGCTTCGCGGCGTGACCATCGTCACCGGCGGCGACCTGCCCGTCGGCACCGTGATCGGCACGATCGTCAACACGAGCACCGACCCTGACGTGCTCACCGGCGTCAGCGTCGCCGCGCCGACCGGGGCGACCGCGACCATCGTGGGGGGCGCCACCGCCGACGGTCAGCTCGCCCTGCCCCCGCGGACGCCGGTCCAGATCGGCTACCAGGGCAGCGAGCACATCGACCTCAGCGGGTTCCGGATCGACCCGAGCGCCTACGCCGAGGTGGTCTTCACCTTCGAGAAGGCCGGCACCGTGACCGTCCCGGTGATGTCCGTGCCGGCGAGCGGAATCTACGCCGGCCTCGGCCCGCTGGCCGGCTAGTCCGCACGACCCCGTGCCGCGGGGTCAGGACTCGAACTTGTAGCCGAGCCCACGCACGGTGACCAGGTGCACCGGGGCGGCCGGGTCGGACTCGATCTTGGACCGCAGACGCTTCACGTGGACGTCGAGCGTCTTGCCGTCGCCGACGTAGTCCGAACCCCAGACGCGGTCGATGAGCACGCCGCGGGTCAGCACCCGCCCGGCGTTGCGCAGCAGCAGCTCGAGCAGCTCGAACTCCTTGAGCGGGAGGCTGACCGACGCGCCGTTGACCGACACCAGGTGCCGCTCGACGTCCATCCGCACCGGGCCCGCCTCGAGAACGGCCGGGAGCAGCTCCTCGGGCTCACCCGTGCGCCGCATCACGGCCCGGATGCGCGCGACGAGCTCGCGCGACGAGAACGGCTTGGTCACGTAGTCGTCGGCGCCGAGCTCGAGGCCGACGACCTTGTCGACCTCACCGTCCTTGGCCGTCACCATGATGATCGGGACGTTCGAGCGCTGGCGCAGGTTGCGGCACACCTCGGTACCGGACATGCCCGGAAGCATGAGGTCGAGCAGGACGACGTCGGCGCCCTGCTGGTCGAACTGCGCCACGGCATCGGTGCCCGTGGCCGCCACGCCGACCTCGAACCCCTCCTTGCGGAGCATGAACGACAGGGCGTCGGAGAAGGACTCCTCGTCCTCGACGACGAGCACACGGGTCACGGAGTCCTGTCTCCTTCGATCGACGGGGCGAGCGGCAGGCGCAGGGTGAAGGTCGAGCCCTCGCCCTCCACCGACCACACGGTGCACTCGCCACCGTGGTTGGCGCAGACGTGCTTGACGATGGCCAGACCGAGACCCGTCCCGCCGGTGACGCGCGAGCGTGCCGGGTCGACGCGGTAGAACCGCTCGAAGATGCGCGACTGCTCGGCCTCGGGGATCCCGATGCCCTGGTCGGTGACGCTCACCTCGACGCCCTGGCCCGCCGTACGGGCAGCGACCCCGACGCGGGTGCGCGGTGGCGAGTAGACGATCGCGTTGGTGAGCAGGTTGCGCAGCGCCATCACGAGCTGGTTCTCGTCGCCGAGCACGGCGGCGTGGCAGGGGTCACCGACCACGACGTCGATCTCACGTGCGTTGGCGAGCAGCTTGGTGGCGTCGACCGCCTCGGAGACGACCCGGTCCATCTCGACCGGGTCGGAGTCCTTGAGCGGGTCACCGCTCTGCAGGCGCGAGAGGTCGACGAGGTCGTTGACGAGGTTGGTCAGCCGTTGCGACTCGACCTGCATGCGAGCCGAGAACCGCTGGACCGCCTCGGGGTCGTCCGATGCGCTCTGGACGGCCTCCGCGAGCAGGGAGAGGGCGCCGACCGGCGTCTTGAGCTCGTGCGACACGTTGGCGACGAAGTCACGGCGTACGGCGTCGACGCGCAGCGCCTCGGACAGGTCCTCGACGAGCACCAGCACCGTCGACGACGACAGGGTGGCGACGCGGACACGCGCCCGCATGAGGCCCTTGCCCAGGGGAGGACGGCGCAGCTCGATGTCCTCCTCGCGCGTCTCGCCGTCGCGGCGGACGGCGTTCAGGATCGCGGCGACCTCGGGTACGGCGAGGCGACTGCCCGGCGTGATGCCGAGCGCGGCGGCCTCGGAGGAGGCGCGGAGGACCGTGTTGTCCGCGCCGACGACGAATGCCGCCCCCGGCAGCACGGCCAGCAGCCGGTCGAGGCCCTGCGGGACCTTGGCGGCGGGCGGGCTGTCGCCGGCGCCGTCCGCATCGGCTGCCGAGGAACGACGTCGACCGACGGCCCAGCCGACCGCAGCGCCGACGACGATGCCGCCGGCTGCGGCCAGCGCGACTCCCGCGGCGAGGTCCACGTCGTGAGGATAAGGGCGCCGGGACCGGGCGAACGAACGGAGAACACCTGGCGGCCGAGGACTTCAGCCGCTGTTCACCCACGGACCCGGATGTTCACCGCGTGGTCGGGCGCCGTTCACTCTCGATCGCTGTTTCCGGCCTCGCGCCGCTTAGTCTGTTCGTCTGAAGGGCGCGGGCACCCCTGCGCGAGGCATCGACCACGAGGACCACCGCCATGCGCGAGGCCTATCACGAGCAGCTCGACCGGGTCAGCGACGACCTCGTGGAGATGACCCGGCTGGTGCAGTCGGCCATGAACCGGGCCACCCAGTCGCTCCTCGACGCCGACCTCGAGCTCGCCGAGAGCGTCATCGCGGGCGACGACGCGATCGACGCGATCGCGGCCAAGGTCGAGGCCGACTGCTTCCAGGTCTCGGCCCTGCAGCAGCCGGTCGCGACCGACCTGCGAGTGGTCGTGGCCGCGCTGCGGATCTCGGCGTCCCTCGAGCGCATGGGTGACCTCGCCGCGCACATCGCGAAGTCCGCGCGGATGCGCTACCCCTCCTCGGCAGTGCCGGCCCAGCTGCGTCCGACCTTCCAGGCGATGGGGGCGGTGGCGCAGAACGTGGTCGCCAAGACCGGCTCGGTCGTCGCCACGAAGGACGTGAGCATGGCGGCCGACATCGCCCGAGCGGACGAGGACATGGACCGGCTGCACCGCGAGCTGTTCCAGACGGTCCTGTCGCCGACCTGGGAGTACGGCGTGGAGGCTGCCGTCGACGTCACGCTGCTCTCGCGCTTCTACGAGCGGTTCGCCGACCACGCCGTGACCATCGCCAAGCGAGTGGTCTACGTGGCCACCGGCGAGCCCTACGCCACCGTCGACCCCGAGGCCATCGTCGACAGCCTCTGAGCTGGCGCGCCCGGCGGGACCGCACGGAGGCCGAGGTCCGGGCGCCGGCTCCTGGTTCGTTTCGCCGAGCCACCCGGAATGCGCGACACTCATCGGGCTGTTGAACCAGGGACGCCCCGGCCGGACGGGTCCGGAGGTCGAGCACGAGGAGGTGCCCGGTGGCTGTGCTCCCGATCGAGCACGATGCCGGGCGCCCGGACGTGCGACTGGTGCGGGACGACCGCCGACCGGTGCCGCGACGCGTGGCCGTCCTCTCGGTGCACACCTCTCCGCTGGACCAGCCGGGCACGGGCGACGCCGGCGGCATGAACGTGTACGTCACGGAGGTCGCCCGTCGCCTGGCCCAGCGTGGCGTCGAGGTCGACATCTTCACCCGCGCGACGTCGGGCGACCTGCCCCCGGTCGTCGAGATGGCGCCCGGCGTCACGGTGCGCCACGTCACGGCCGGGCCCTTCCAGGGACTCGCCAAGGAGGACCTGCCCGGCCAGCTGTGCGCGGTCACGTCCGGCGTCCTGCGGGCGGAAGCCACCCGTCCTGAGGGCTGGTACGACGTCGTCCACTCGCACTACTGGCTGTCGGGCCAGGTCGGCTGGCTCGCCGCCGAGCGGTGGAACGTGCCCCTCGTCCACGCCATGCACACCATGGCGAAGGTCAAGAACCTCACCCTCGCCGCCGGGGACGTCCCCGAGCCCGAGGGTCGCGTGATCGGGGAGCAGCAGGTCGTCGACGCGGCGGACCGCCTCGTCGCGAACACCTCGATCGAGGCCGCGCAGCTCGTCGACCTCTACCACGCCGACCCCGAGCGGGTGGCGGTCGTGCACCCCGGCGTCGACCTCGACGCGTTCACCCCCGGCGACCGGGACGCCGCCCGCGCGCGCCTCGGCGTCCCGCTCGACAAGGACGTGCTGCTGTTCGTCGGCCGGATCCAGCCGCTGAAGGCACCCGACGTCCTGGTGCGGGCGGCAGCCTCGATGCTCGCCGAGCAGCCGGCGCTCCGGGACAGCCTGCAGGTCGTGATCTGCGGCGGCCCGTCGGGCACCGGGCTCGCGCACCCGCACGCCCTGGAGGACCTCGCCGTCGAGCTCGGGGTGCGCGACCTCGTCCGGTTCGTCCCGCCGGTCGACAGGGCCCGCCTCGCCGACTGGTACCGCGCGGCCGATCTCGCGGTCGTCCCGTCGTACTCCGAGTCGTTCGGCCTCGTGGCCGTCGAGGCCCAGGCCTGCGGCACGCCGGTGATCGCGGCCCGCGTCGGCGGGCTGCCGACGGCGGTTGCCGACGGCGTCAGCGGTCGCCTC
Organism: uncultured Actinomycetota bacterium; assembly: GCA_963782665.1. Classification (GTDB taxonomy): domain Bacteria; phylum Actinomycetota; class Actinomycetes; order S36-B12; family CAIYMF01; genus Longivirga. Next base: position 491,437 of record CAWAKP010000004.1, read on the forward strand.
GTCGACGGTCACGACCCGCGAGTCTGGGGCGCGGTGCTGGCGACGTCCCTCGCCGATCGCGGCACGCGCGCACGGTGGTCGCGCGGCGCGGTCGCTCACGCGGCCAGGTTCGGCTGGGACGCCACCGCCGACGCCACGGTCGACCTCTACCGCGACGCGATGGCCTCGCACCCGGGGTCGCTCGCGTCCGCGCGCGCGTGAGCCGCTCGGCCGACGCCGCGACGCTGCTGCGCGCGGCTCTCGCCGAGCACGAGCTCGACGTCGAGGAGCCGACCCCGGGCTCCTTCGTCGTGGTCCTGCCGGGAGAGCACAAGCAGCGCACCACCTGCTCGTTCGTCGTCGGCGAGCACGCCCTGACGGTGCAGGCCTTCGTGGCACGGCACGTCGACGAGAACGCCGAGGTCGTCTACCGGTGGCTGCTCGAGCGCAACCTGACGATGTACGCCGTCGCGTTCGCCGTCGACCACCTCGGCGACATCTACCTCACCGGTCGGCTGCCGCTCGCGACCGTGACGCCCGACGAGATCGACCGCGTGCTCGGGTCGGTGCTCGAGTACGCCGACGGCAGCTTCGACACGATCCTCGAGCTCGGCTTCTCGTCCGCCATCCGTCGCGAGTGGGAGTGGCGGCTCGCACGCGGCGAGAGCACGGCCAACCTCGCGGCGTTCCGCCACCTCGCGCCGCGCCGAGGTCGCGTCGACTGACGTCGTGGCCCCAGCGTTCGTGCGGATCGCGGACATCCCGCCGGCGGCACCACCTCGGTCGTCGTCCTGCGCGGGCAGGTCGTGGTGCTCCTCCCCCGGCAGGGCTCGGACACCTCGACCTGGACCCTGACCTCCGTGCCGGAGAACGCCCTCGAGGTCGTCGAGGGCGGCGTCGGCGAGGCGGTCGGCGTCCCCCCGAGCGTCGTCGCACGATCCCCCGGTGAGGCCCGCCTGACGGTGGTCGACACCTCGACGGGCGAGCATCGCACCGTCGTCGTGGTCGTCGAGGGACGCAGCGTGCCGGGGACGTCGGCCGAGAACTGAGCAGCGGCGCGGTCTCGACTCGTGACCTGGTCGCGGCCGGATCCCTGGCGTCGTCCTCGGGCGCACCCGGCTGGCCCGCATGGCGCCCGACGCGGAAGGATGGCGCCATGAGCGATGCGCCGTACACCCTGGTCCTGCTGCGCCACGGCGAGAGCACCTGGAACGCACTCAACCAGTTCACCGGATGGGTCGACGTCGACCTGTCGGAGAAGGGCGAGGGCGAGGCCCTTCGCGGCGGCGAGCTGCTCCGTGACAGCGGGGTGCTGCCCGACGTGGTGCACACCTCGTTGCTGCGCCGCGCGATCCGCACGTCGCAGATCGCGCTGGACGCCTGCGACCGCCTCTGGATCCCGGTCGTCCGCAACTGGCGGCTCAACGAGCGGCACTACGGCGCGCTGCAGGGCAAGAACAAGGCGCAGACCCTCGAGGCGTACGGCGAGGAGCAGTTCATGCTCTGGCGCCGGTCCTACGACACACCACCGCCGGCGATCGACCCGGACGACGAGTTCTCGCAGACGCACGACCCGCGCTACGCGTGGCTGCCGCCGGAGGCCAACCCGCTCACGGAGTGCCTCAAGGACGTCGTGGTGCGGCTGATCCCGTACTGGGAGGACGTCATCGTCCCGGACCTGCGCGCCGGTCGCACCGTGCTCGTCGCGGCTCACGGCAACTCGCTGCGGGCCCTCGTCAAGCACCTCGACGGCATCTCCGACGAGGACATCGCTGCGCTCAACATCCCCACCGGCATCCCGTTGGTCTACCGCCTCGATGCCGACCTCCACCCGATCGTGCGCGGTGGCGAGTACCTCGACCCCGAGGCCGCCGTCGCGGCTGCCGCGGCCGTGGCCAACCAGGGCAAGAAGTAGTCCCGTGACCGACCGCCTCGAGCTGCGCGACGCCACGCTCCGCGAGTGGGACGCCGTCGTCCTCGAGAGCGACCGCGACACCGGGATCGTGCTCGACCGCAGCGCCTTCTACCCGGGCGGAGGCGGACAGCCGCCGGACCACGGGGTGCTGCTGTGGGGCGGCGTCCAGACCCGCATCGTCGGCGCGCTCAAGAGCGACGACGTCCGACTCGTCGCGCATGACGACGACCCGCTCCCGCCGGTCGGAGCGGCCGTCCGCGGCGCGATCGAGGACGACCGGCGTACGGCGCTGATGCGCACGCACTCGAGCCTGCACCTGCTCTCGGGAGTCGTGTTCCGCGACTTCGGCGCACTTGTGACCGGGTCGAACATGGAGCCGCTCGAGGGTCGCCTCGACTTCAACCTCGACGCCGTCCCCGAGGGCTTCAAGGACACCGTCGAGGCCGCATGCAACCTCGAGGTGGACGCCGACCGCGGCATCACGGCGTACGAGCTGCCTCGCGACGAGGCGCTCGCGATCCCCGACATCATCCGCACCGCGACCAACCTGCTGCCGCCGACGATCGAGATCGTGCGCATCGTCGACATCGCCGGTCTCGACGTCCAGGCCGACGGTGGCACCCACGTCGCCTCGACGACTCAGATCGGTCGCATGCGCGTGGCCAAGATCGAGAACAAGGGCAAGGGTTTCCGCCGCATCCGCATCGCCCTCGAACCCTGATCCGCGCCGAGCTCGTGGCGGCCCGGCCGCCGGCTCAACGAACCGTGACGACGAAGGTCCTCACCCCGCCGCGACCGACCACGTCACGCGCGAGAATCGTGACCGTCCAGCGGCCTGAGCGGAGCGGTGTCCCCGAGATGCGACCGGTGACACTGATCGCGGTGCCGGGCGGGAGCGAACCGGTGCGCACGCTCCAGCGGTAGCCACCGCTCCCGCCGACGGCGTACACGCGCGACGCGTAGGCGTGGCCGCGGAGGCCCACGCGCAGGGCGGTCGTCGTCACCACCACGGGGTTGGCGACGGAGATCGTGAATGAGCGGGTCGCATACCGGCCGGCGAGAGCTGCGCCGCCTGCGTAGTCGGCGCCGCGCAGGACGAACGAGTACCGACCGGTGCGCGTCGGCGTACCCGAGACCACGCCGGACGGGACAAGCACCAGTCCCGGAGGGAGCACGCCTCCGACGCGGGTCCACACGTAGGTGTGGTCGCCGCCGACGGCCGACGCCCGCGCGAGGTAGCGGCGACCGCGCGACGCCGCGTTGAACGCGGTGGTGCGGATGGAGACAGGGTCGTAGACCGACAGCGAGACGGTGCGTGCGGCCACGTGCGCCGACTCGTCGGACACCTCGAGGGTGAACGACGAGACTCCTGCGCTCGTCGGGGTCCCGGAGATCACCCCGCTGGCGGCGTCGAGCGCAAGACCTGCCGGGAGAGAGCCGGAACGCACCGACCACGTCGGAGCACCGGACGCACCGCCGGCGACAGCCGCGGCCGAGTAGCCCATGCCGCGAGTCGCCTGCGGCAGCGTCGTCGACGCGACCACCAGCGACGAGGGTGCGGCAACCGCCGTCACGATCGTGTAGCGCCCGATGCTCGAGTACGCCGAGTAGCCCGTCGTCGTCGCGTTGCCGCTGCCACTGCCCGACACGCGCAACGCGTACTCGCCGGCCGGCAGGCTCGGGACTGCCCACACCGCAGCCAGTCCGGCGATCGGGCCCCCCAGCGATCCGGTCCGCTGGTCGGCGCTCGAGGTCGTCGGGTTGACCGTCGTGACGAGGGCGCCGTCGGGACCGTAGACGTCGAGTCGCACGTCGAGGTCCGGCGCGAACGGTGCGGGCAGCACGCTCACCGAGGCGCTGCCGCCGTACGACGTGACCTCGTACCAGTCGGAGTCCGCGGCGTTCGCGATCACACCGGACACCGCGACACCGCTGCGGAGGTGCACGGCCGAGTCGTCGTCGACGCCGACCTCGTCAGTGGCGTACGCGGTGTTGGCCGCGATGATCGCGAGGTCGTCCTGCCTCTGGTTGGCGCCGGCGTACTCCCCGCGGCTCCACTGCGTCAACGGACGGTAGTAGGCCGCGCCCATGATGGGAGCCCACGCGCCCTGGCCCAGGTAGTAGCCGGTCGACGCCGTGCCGTCGTGCTGGAGCCCGAAGCCGTGGCCCACCTCGTGCGAGGTGGCCTCCGCGATCGCCTTGATGTTGCTGGAGAGTCCGCGCTGGAACACGATCGCCGGCTGGTAGTAGTCGTGACCCGACGCGACGAGGCCGAACACGCCGACGAAGGCGATGCCGCCGCACCCGCTCGGGCAGATCGTCGCGTAGGACGTCGCATCGTTGGTGATGACGGCGCGGGTGCCGTACTGCTGGTCGCTGATCGACGAACGCTCGATGACCCCGGCGCCCGGCACTGCCGTGGTGACGTTGACGTCGAACGGCGCGTAGTCCTCGGCGACGCTGAGCCAGATGCTCCGGATCGCGTCGAGCTCGCTGACCGAGAAGTGAGACGGGTCCCCGTCGGTGTCGAACGGTGCGAGCACGCGGTTGTCGGGGATGTCGTAGGAGTCGTTCCACGCGGTGCCATCGAGCGCGTACCCCGTGAAGTCCAGGTAGATCGTGTGCGTCGACGCGGGTCGCGACGAGAGCGCGAACGCGTTGCCCGTCGACACGAGTCCGGCCGCTTGCGCCGTCGGCGTCACGGTGGCGCCGAGCGAGACGGTCGGCGGCACGGTGAGCTCGGCGTAGAACATGCGGCCGCACCGATCCAGCCGCGCCGTCGCGTCGTGACGCAGGACGCCTGCGAGCGCCGACGATGAGATGCGGTTGACGGCCGCCGCGGCCGGGAGATCGGCCCCGAGGGCCGCGACGGCGTCGCTGCCGATCAGTGCCGGAACGTCGAGGGCGAGGCTCGGGATGGCGCAGCCGTTCGCTCGCGGGGTGGCCACGGCGGCGGTCGCGGGCAGGACCAACGTCGCGGCCAGGCCGACCGCGAGGGCCAGTGGGGGGAGCCCGCGCACCATCGCGCTCACCTCGAGGTGAGTGCCGTCCCCCCGGAGGGGGCTGTCCCCGCAGGGATCGACCGCGCGACAGCGGAGTCTCGAACGGCACTAGGCCATGTGGGTGACGGGTCCGGGTCACATCGACCGCATCGTGAGCCTCCCGAGAGGTCGGCAGCCGGACGGCCGGCGAGGTCAGGCCAGGGCGACCAGGAACCGGTCCAGGATGCGGTGGTCGAACAGCACGAACCGGACGACGTCGAACGCCGCCGGCTCGGCCGCGAGAACCTCACGGACAGTGGTGACCGCGATCGGCGCGGCCTGCTCCACGGGGTAGCCGAACACACCGCACGAGATCGCCGGGAAGGACACCGACCGTGCCCCGAGGTCGCGGGCGACGTGCAGCGCGTTGCGGTGGCAGGCGGCGAGCAGCTCGGCGTCGTAGCCGTCGTTGTGGCCGAAGACCGGACCGACCGTGTGGATCACCCAGCGCGCCGGCATCAGCCCTGCGGTGGTGGCCACGGCCTCACCGGTCGGGAGCCCGTCGGGGTGCGAGGTGCGACGCAGCTCGAGGCACGCGTCCAGGATGGCCGGTCCGCCGGCGTCGTGGATCGCGCCGTCGACCCCGCCGCCTCCGAGCAACGAGGAGTTCGCGGCGTTGACGATGGCGTCCGCGCGCTCGAGCGTGAGGTCGCCGAGGACGGCGTCGATGACGGTCACGGCACCATCATCGAGCCCGTGCGCGATCGGATGCCTGCCACGAAGGCGTGACCTCTGACCACGCGACGGTCATCTCCCCGAGGCGCCAGCGTCCCGGTCCGTCGATCACGTCGACGCCGTCGTCGCGCAGCGCCGCGACGGTCGCGATCCAGCGCTGGCGCGCGCCGAACGACGCGTGCGGTGCGGCAGCCGCCCAGGCCCGGTCGAGACGGTTCAGCAGGTCGTACGTCGGCTCGCCCGGGACGTTGCGATGGATCAGCGCCTTCGGGAGCCGCTCGGCGAGGTCGCTCGGTCGCTGCAGACCGGCGAGACGCGTCGACAGAGTGAGCGACCGTGGACTCGTCGCGCCGGGGTCGAGCGCCACCCACCAGGCGTGGCGACCGAGCTCGTCGCAGGTCCCCTCGACGAGCAGGCCGCCGGGTGCGAGCCGCGCGGTGATCGTCGACCACGCCGCCGCAACCTCGGACTCGTCGTACTGGCGCAGCACGTTGAAGGCACGCACGACGAGAGGGTCACGTCCGTCGACGGGGACCTCGAACCCGCCACGGCGGAAGGACAGGGTGGCATCGGCGTACGACGCCGCCGCCGTGACGCGTCCGGGATCGATCTCGATGCCCACGACCTCGACGTCGGGGCGTACGGCGCGGAGCCGGTCACGCAGGTCGCGCGGGGTCCATGCGGCGGCGCCGTACCCCAGGTCGACGACGAGAGGGTCGGTCGACGCTCGCAGGCTGCGGGCCACGGTGTGGGCGATCCAGCGGTCGACGCGGCGCAACCGGTTGGGGTGCGTGGTGCCGCGAGTGACGGTGCCGAGCGGGCGGGCCGCCCTGGTCACCAGCGCGAGCCGCGCGTGATCTCGACGAGGCGCTTCCGGACGTCGACGAGGTAGACGATCGCGGCGACGATGCCCGCCATGCCGAGGACGCCGAGCAGGCTGCCACCGAGGGCCGGGAACGCCCACTGCGCGACCAGGCCGGCACCGAGCAGTGCCAGCCAGATGGGCTTGGTCTGGCGGTCGACGGCGGGGTACGCCTCGGTCTTGCGGAAGGCCGCGTCGACCAGCGCCCACAGGCCGAGCGCGAGGCAGCCGTAGTAGACGATGAGGTAGAGGGCGTCAGGCACCGGGATCACCCGACGAGCATACGTACCCGGCGACGATGGCGGCAGGTCGCGGACACCCGGTGGCGTCGCGGAGAGCGCTCAGGTGGCCGACGCAGAGCAGCAGCGATTAGTTGACGGTTCAAGTGTTTGTCTGAGAGGCTGGTGGCTCCAGCCGACACGAGGAGCACCCATGGCTCGCGCCGCCGCCGCCTTCGACGCCTTCGAGCCGGGCGCGCTCGCGGCGTCCGCCGAGCAGCCGCGCTGGCAGGCCGGCGACGAGGCGCTGCCCTCGATCTACCTCTCGCACGGGGCGCCGCCGCTCTTCGACGACGCCGGCTGGATGGACGAGCTGCTGGCGTGGTCGACCTCGATGCCCAAGCCCACCGGGGTCGTGATCCTGTCCGCCCACTGGGAGACCGCACCGATCGCGATCGCCGCACCGGGTCCGCGGACGGACCTGGTCTACGACTTCGGCGGCTTCGACCCGCGCTACTACTCGATGACGTATGCGACGCCTGACGCGACGGCCCTCGGGGCGCGGGTGAGCGGCGAGCTCAGCGCGCTCGGCACGGTGGTCGAGCGGCCGCGCGGGCTCGACCACGGGGCCTGGGTGCCGCTCAAGGTCATGTATCCCGCGGCCGACGTGCCGGTCGTCCAGGTGAGCCTGCCGACGGATCGGGCCGACGTCCTGTTCGCGATGGGCGAGCGCCTGCGCGCACTGCGCGCGGAGGGGGTCCTCGTGATCGGGTCGGGCTTCATGACCCACGGGCTGCCGTTCATCACCCACGCGATGCTCGAGGGCAAGGTGCCCGGATGGTCGCGCGACTTCGACGCGTGGGCGTGGACGGCGATCGAGGCCGGCGACGTCGACACGCTGGCGTCGTTCCGCCAGACGGCACCGGGGATGCCTTACTCCCACCCGACCGTCGAGCACTTCACGCCGCTGTTCGTGACCCTCGGTGCTGCCGAGGACCTGACGTCCGCGCGCACCGTGATCGCCGGCTCGATGATGGGCCTGTCCCGCAGAAGCGTCGAGCTCACCTGATCTGTCCCTGAGGGACGATCCGTGGCAGACAAGTGCCACGCCGCGTCCACAAAGTCGTGACGTGAACGCCGAGGAGCGCCACGTCCCCCGCAGGCGTCTGCACGTGATGCATCGAGGCGGCCCGGCGTACGGCTCGGTCACGATCGAGAGTTGTGGACGCGGAGTGGCAGAAAAGTGCCAGCGATCGACCCTAAGGGACAGAACGTCGAAGCCCCCGGGGCTTTGTGCCTCGGGGGCTTCGTCGATCGTCGCGTCGGGGTGGGACGCGAGCGGTGCAGTCTCGGGTCAGAGACCGACGGCCTTGCGGACCTCGGCCACGACCTTGTCGGCCCGAGCGCGCAGCTCGGCGACGACCGGGTCGACGGTCTCGGTCGCGGCAGCGCGACGCGCGACGGCGCGGGCGCGGAAGTCGACGACCGACTCCGCCGCGGCCTTGCGACGCTCGGCCGACAGCTCGGTGACCTTGGCGACGTACGGGGCCACGGCGTCCTCGACCACCTTGACGCTCCCGGTCGAGGTCTCGGTGACCTTGGTGACGTAGGGAGCCATGGCGTCCTCGACGGCCTTGAACGTCTCGGTCGAGCTCTCGGTCATCTTGGCGACGTACGGCGCGACAGCGTCCTCGACCGCCTTGATGGTCGGAGCGGTCCGCTCCTGCATCTTGGCCAGGTACGGCGCGAGGACGTCCTCGACGACCTTGGTCGCGACGACGATCTGGCCCTCGACGCGGCTCTTCACCGCGGCAGGCTCGGGCAGCTCGGCCAGCAGGCCGCGCACCCGGGTGACCCGGACCTCGAACAGCTTGGTGCTGTCGTCGGCCTTGCCGGCCTTGGTGGTCTTCGTCGAGTCGGCAACCTTGGTGGCGGCCTTGGTGGCCGACGCGGTGGCCTTCGTCGTGGCCTTCTTGGCGGAGGAGGTCGTCTTCTTCGCAGCAGACGTGGTCTTCTTGGCAGCCTTGGCGGCGGTCTCGCTGGTCGCCGAAGCGGCCTTCTTGGTCGTCTTCTTCGCCGACGTCGCAGCCTTCTTCGTGGTCTTCTTCGCCGCGGCGGTGGTCTTCTGCGCCGTCTCGGCGACGACCTCGGTCACGGGGGTGACGTCCGGAGTGATGTTCTCGGTCATGACGGATCCTTCTTCGGTGAACGAGCACCGGCGGAGGTCGTGCCGGCGCGAGTGGGCTCGGGGGCGGCGTCCGGATCGGAGGGGACGCCGGTGTCGGCGGACGCCGACGGGTCGGTGGTGGCGTTCTCGCTCTGGAACGCCGCGTAGATCTCGAGCAGCACCTGACGCTGCCGCTCGGTGAGCGTCGTGTCGGCCGCGATGGCCGCGGTGACGGCTTCGTCGCCGTCGCGCGGCTCGAGCAGCCCTGCTCGGACATAGAGCGTCTCGGCGGAGATCCGCAGCGCGCCCGCGATCTGGCCGAGGATCTCGGCGCTGGGCTTCTTCAGTCCCCGCTCGACCTGGCTGAGGTAGGGGTTGGAGACGCCGGCGTTCTTCGCCAGCTGCCGCAGCGACACCTCCGCAGCCTCGCGCTGCTCGCGGATGTACTCCCCGAGTGCTCGGACGTCGATGGTGGCCATGGGTCCAGTGTGGACCCATAGTGCTTGCTACAGCAAGCGGAGCAGCCCTGGTTCGTGCGTGACGTGACTCACCCGAGTTCAGGAAGTGCTTGCTATGGATTCGCTACGCTACGTTGCATTGTGCAATCGCGAGGTCACGCTGGGTCCGTCAGGGCCCCGCGAGAGAGCCGCGGCGCCTGCTCGGCACGTCGCGACTCATCGGGTCTCGTCCCGCACGTCGAGGGCCACCGCGTGGTCGGCGGACGGCGTCGGCCACAGCGCCACTGCGACGAGCAGCGCGAGGACCCCGCCGACGCACTGAGCCACGACGAAGCCGGGCACGCTCGACGGAGCGATGCCCGCGAACGTGTTGGACAGGGTTCGTCCGATCGTGACCGCGGGATTGGCGAACGACGTCGACGCCGTGAACCAGTAGGCGCCGACGATGTACGCCGCCACGGCACCGGCGACGTACGCCGACCGGCCACGGCGCACGAGCCCGAGGATCACGAGCAGCAGCCCGAAGGTCGCCACGACCTCGGAGAGCAGGATCCCGCTGCCGCCACGTACGTGGGTCGACACCGACACCGCGCCCAGCCCGAACATGAGGTTGGCCAGCATGGCTCCGAGGCAGGCGCCGACCACCTGCACCACCATGTACGGCGCGGAATCACGTCGCGCGAGGCCGCCGAACCAGGCATCCACCGCCGTGACGACCGGGTTGAAGTGCGCGCCCGACACCGGGCCCAGGACGAGGATCAGCACGAACAGCACGGCACCGGTGGCGATCGCGTTCTCGAGGAGCGCGAGCCCGGTGTCGTCCGGCGAGAGGTTCTGCGCCGCGATTCCCGACCCGACGACAGCCGCGACCAGCAGGGCAGTGCCCAGGCCCTCGGCGACGAGCCGCCGTGCCAGCGGTGCTGGGGCGACGGTTGCGCCGACGTCGCGGCTCTCCCTGACGTCGCTCACGAGGCCGGAGCGATGTCGGCGATCAGCTCCTCGATCCGGCGACGGATCTCGTCGCGGATCGGGCGGACGGAGTCGACGCCCTGGCCCGCGGGGTCGTCGAGCACCCAGTCCTCGTAGCGCTTGCCCGGGTAGAAGGGGCAGGCGTCGCCGCAGCCCATGGTGACGACGACGTCGGACGCGATGACGGCGTCGTCGGTGAGGACCTTCGGCGTCTCGGCCGAGATGTCGATCCCCTCCTCCAGCATCGCCTGCACGACGGCCGGGTTGACGGTGTCCGCCGGCGCCGAGCCGGCGGACCGGACCTCGACACGGCCGCCGGACAAGTGCTGCAGGTAGGCCGCGGCCATCTGGGACCGGCCTGCGTTGTGCACGCACACGAACAGGACGGAAGGTCTCTCGCTCACGGGGTTCTCGCTCCCGCCGGGCACGAGGTCAGCCACGTCCGAGGGCCCGGCGCAGGTCTTCGAGACGGGTCGGGACGACGGAGTACCAGACCCACGTCCCGCGCTTGTCGGCCTCGACGAGGCCGGCCTCGCGCAGCACCTTGAGGTGGTGGCTGACGGTGGGCTGGCTCTTGCCGACCGGCTCGACGAGGTCGCAGGCGCACGCTTCGCCGCCGTCAGCGGTGGCGATGAGGTTGAGCAGCTGCAGCCGCACCGGGTCGGCCAGCGCCTTGAAGGCCTCGGCCAGGGTGGCCGCCTGGTCGGCGTCCAGGCTCTCCCGGCGAAGCGGAGAGCAGCAGTCGGCGAGGTCGAGCACCTCGAGGGTGCGCGTCGGCTCGACGGTTCCAGATTTCGACATGGCTCAATATTGACAGAGTTCGATGGATAGTGCAATATCGACACTGATCGATATGTTATGCAGTCCCGCAACGACGAGGAGACCACCGTGACCTCAGCGCCCATGACCACCGACGCACCCGTCACCACCCGGGTGCAGCTCGCACTCAACGTCGACGACCTCGACGCGGCCGTGGCCTTCTACAGCCGCCTGTTCCGCACAGAGCCCGCCAAGCTGCGCCCCGGGTACGCCAACTTCGCCATCGCGCAGCCGCCGCTCAAGCTCGTGCTCCTCGAGAACCCCGGTGCCACCGAGCACCTCAACCACCTCGGTGTCGAGATGGCGAGCGTCGACGAGGTCGACGCCGAGCAGAGCCGGCTGGCCGAGGTGGGCCTGGCGTCCGTCGACGAGCGCGGCACCACGTGTTGCTACGCCAAGCAGGACAAGTTCTGGGTCCAGGGCGCCCCGGACGGCACCGAGTGGGAGATCTACACGGTGCTGTCGGACAGCCCCACGTTCTTCGCCGAGGTGGCCGATCTCGACGGCGACGCCTGCTGCTCGTCCTCGGCATCACCCACGACAGCAGCGTGCTGCTGACCCATCGGCGCGACCTGCCGAACCCACCCCGTCCGACCGCGCGGCACCCCGTGCACGTCGGCGTGAGCACCGGACCACCCGCGCCGGTGCTGGAGAGGATCCACGATGAACCTGTACGGACTCAGCTCAGCCGCTGCACACGAGCATGTGCGCGACCTTCGGCGTACCGCGTGCAACGACCGGCTCGCTGCCAGCGCGCAGTGCTGCCGGGAGTCGGGAGTCGTGCGCGCGGCCCGACGGGTGAGCGACCTCGCCCGTCGCGACAGCCGCGCCTGAACCGACCGCACCGGCCCGGTTCCGCGGGATCAGGCGATGCTGGCGGCGAGGTTTGCAGGCACGCGAACCTCGCCGACCCGTACGCCACCGCCGAGCAGTGGCAGCACGTCGTAGCGATCGAGCGGCTCGCCCTCGACTCCCATCGCCCGCAGCAGCGCCACCGCCACCAGCGGGCGCGGACGTTCGCCGCCGTCGTCGACCTTGAGGGCGAAGGCGCGACCGTCGGCGAGCGCACCCGCGAGCACGCCCTCGGCGCCGTCCTTGAGCAGCAGCCCGGGGACGCCGTCCATGAGCACGGTGACGTCGCGTCCGGTGCCGCCGACGTACGCGGGGAACGCGCGCATCGCGTCGGCCACCAGCCGCTCCGGATCGCCGGGATCGGCCAGCACGGCGCGCGAGAACGCCCGTGCCAGGGCGGTCAGCGACACGGCGAGCACCGGTGCGCCGCACCCGTCGACCCCTCGCGCTGCGACCGGCTCGCCGGCCATCCGCTCGAGCGTGCCGACCAGGTGCTCCTGGAGCGGGTGCGCCGGGTCGAGGTAGTCGTCGAGCGACCAGCCCTGGACGACGCAGGTCGACAGCATCGCGGCGTGCTTGCCCGAGCAGTTCATCGTGATGGACGCGGGCGCCGCCCCGGCACGTGCGGCGTCGAGCCACGCCTGCTCGCCGATCGGCCACTCCGGTGGGGTGCGCAGCACCGCCTCGTCGAGCCCCGCTGCGCCGAGGATGCGGCGGACGCCCTCGACGTGGAAGCCCTCGCCGCTGTGGGACGCTGCCGCCAGGGCCAGCAGGTCGTCGCGCCCCGGATAGCCGAGCTCGACGAGGCCGGTCGCCTGCATGAGCTTGTTGCTCGAGCGCGGGAACACGGGCGACGTGACATCCCCGCCGGACCGCAGCACCGCACCCTCAGCGTCGACGACGACGTACGAACCGAGATGCCGACCCTCGACGAAGCCGCTCCGCACGACCTCGGCCAGGACGACCGAAGGGTCCGGGTCAGGCACCGGTGCCAGGAGCCAGCAGGTCGTCGACGGACGCGGAGCCGTCGCGATAGCGCGCGCCCACCTCGGCCGAGAGCACGTCCATGACCTTCTGCACCTCGCGGCGAACCTCGGAGACCTCGGCCTCGTGGGTGGCCAGGCGCGTGAGCGCCTCGCGCAGCTCGTCGTCGGTGCGGGCCTCGACGTCGGACATCGTGGCGTCACCGACGACCTGCTCGACGTCGCGGCGGTGCTCGTCGACCCGGGAGGGCTCCACGGTGATGTAGCGACCCGAGCCACGCGTCGAGCGCTGCTCGTCGCCGAGGATCCGGCTGAGCTCGTCGACGACGGACGCGGCCTCGTGATCGGGGTTGCGCCGGCTGAGCTCGGCCTCGACGATCGCCATCCGCCCGTGCAGCATCCGGCGCAGGAACGAGAGGTCGGCCTCCTCCTGCTCCGCCTCGTGCCGACGGGCGCGCAGCTCGGCGAGGGACTGGCCGCCGAGATCGGCGACGAAGACAGGGGCGAGGACGACGTCGACGCGACGCCTACCCCCGGGCATCGGCCTGGTCATGCACCCACTCCGTTCCGACGGTCCTTGACGTTGAGCAGCGCGCGGGCCTCGTCCGTGGACATCGGCGGCCGCAACGCCAGCGTGGCGAGACTAGCGGCCCGCTCCACCAGCTCGGCGTTGTCCCGGACCGGTCGGCCCGGCGCGAAGGTCAGCGTGTCCTCCATGCCGACGCGCAGGTGACCGCCCGCCGAGAGCGCCGCGAGCGCGACCGGCAGCGTCGAACGGCCGACACCCGTGGCCGACCAGGACGCGCCCGGGGGCAGCATCCGGGCCATGGTGAGGACCGCCTCGGCCGTCCCCGGCGCGCCACCGGGGACCCCGAGCACGAGGTCGCAGTGGACGTGCCCTCCGTAGGGCGCCCCCTCCTTGTCGAGGAGGCGGTTGAGCGCGGCGACGTGCCCGACGTCGAAGAGCTCGAACTCCGGCACGATCTCCAGAGCCTGGGTCTTGCGGTAGAGCTCGACCATGAAGTCCCACGGGTTCATGAACACGTCGGACCCGAAGTTGACCGTGCCGCAGGTGAGCGAGCAGGAGTCCGGGTCGGCGTCGAGCACCCGGATGCGCGCGTCGTACGGGTCGGTGACCGCACCCCCCGTCGACAGCTGCACGACGAGGTCGGTGCCCTGGCGCACGGCAGCCACGGTGTCGGCGAGGCGGACGACGTCGAGCGTGGGAGCGGCCGCCCCGTCGCGGATGTGGATGTGGATGAGCCCAGCTCCGGCGGCCTCGCAGGCCTTGGCCGTGGAGACGAGCTCGTCGAGCGTCACGGGCAGGGCGGGGGCGTCGGACTTCGCGGTCTCCGCCCCGGTGGGGGCGACGGTGATGAGGGTCGGCGTGGCCACGGGGTCATCGTGGCACGTCCGAGGCCCGGTGCGACCGCCCGACCCGTGCCTCACCCGCAAGGCGGTCACCGTGACGCGATGTCCGCAGCGGGTGCCCGGGGCGCCCGCGAGGGGTGCTGGTGACCCACGAGACCCGATCCGCGGTCAACCGTCGCTGTCGGGGGCTCAATCCGACGCTGATTCCTTCCGATGGGTGAATCAGCGCCTCGTGTGGGGTGCGGGCGACCACGTGCGGGAGGAGACCAGGCGTGCCTGACAGTGGCTACCCCGCGCCTGCGGACAGCCTCCTCCTGGAGCTGGCCTCCCAGGACGCGACCGGGTGCCTCACGCTCAACGACGGCGAGGGCGAGCAGTCCTCCGTCTGGTTCCGCGACGGCCAGATCTACGCCGTGTCCGTCCCCGGTCGTCGCCCCCTGCTCGGCGTCCGCCTGATGTCCTCCGGCGCCCTCACGCCCGAGGCCCTGGCCGAGGCGCTGGAGGTGCAGCGCACCGAGCTGCAGGGCTGGCGACTCGGCGAGCTGCTCGTGCACCTCGGCTTCGTCGACCGCAGCGTGGTCGAGTCCTTCGTCACCGAGCAGCTGCGCGACCAGGTCGCCGACCTCCTGCACTGGACCGTGGTCGACGGTCGCTTCCGCAACGGCAAGCGGACCCGCCAGGACGTCGCCCCGCCGGTCGAGGTCGCCGACCTCATCGCCATGGCGCGCGACCGCGACGCCCGGTGGGCCGAGATCGTCCCCTACATCGGCGGCCCGGACGCGGTGCCGGTGCTGTCGACGTCGGCGACCCCTGCCAGCGACGTCGTGCTCGGACCCTACGACTGGGCGCTGCTGTGCAAGGTCGACGGTCTGCGCACCATCTCCGACCTGGCCGACGACTGCGGCTTCACCGTCTACGAGGCCGGCATGGTCGTCGTGGGCCTCCTCGACGCGGGGCTCGTCGACATCGAGCGCACCATCGTCGAGCTCGAGCCCGCGCCGGCCGAGGAGTGGGCCGCAGCACCGAGCGACGCCGAGCTCGCGACGTCCGTCGCGCGCGTCGCCGAGGCGCTCAAGGACATGGGCTATGGACACTCCGACGAGCGTCGCAAGCGCTGGGAGGTCACCCCCTCGAGCCCTCCCGAGCCGGCACCTGCTCCTCGCGCCACCCGCTCGCCCTTCACGCCGTCGCCCGCACGTGAGGACAGCGAGCTCGCCGAGGTCGTCTCCCTCGATGACGAGCGGAACTCGCGTGAGCGCGAGGAGCAGGACCGCCTCGAGCGCCAGGCCGACGCGGAGCGCGTGGACGCCGAGCGCCAGGAGGCGGAGCGAGTCGAGGCCGAGCGCGTCGCCGCCGAGCAGGCCGAAGCCGAGCGCATCGAGAGCCGAAGCAGGCATCGAAGCCGAGCGGGTCGAAGCAGAGCGCATCGAAGCCGAGCGCGTCGGCCGAGCAGGCCGAAGCCGAGCGCATCGCAGCCGAGCAGGCCGAAGCCGAGCGCATCGCCGCCGAGCAGGCCGAAGCCGAGCGCGTCGAAGCAGAGCGCCTCGAAGCCGAGCGCCTGGAAGCGAGCGCCTGGAAGCCGAGCGCCTCGAAGCAGAGCGCATCGCCGCCGAGCAGGCCGAAGCCGAGCGCATCGCGGCCGAGCAGGCCGAAGCCGAGCGCCTGGAAGCCGAGCGCCTGGAAGCCGAGCGCACTCGAAGCCGAGCGCCTCGCCGCCGAGCAGGCCGAAGCCGAGCGCATCGCGGCCGAGCAGGCCGAAGCCGAGCGACTGGAAGCCGAGCGCCTGGAAGCAGAGCGCATCGCGGCCGAGCAGGCCGAAGCCGAGCGCGTCGAAGCCGAGCGCGCTCGCCGCCGAGCAGGCCGAAGCCGAGCGCCTGGAAGCCGAGCGCCTCGAAGCCGAGCGCCTCGCCGCCGAGCAGGCCGAAGCCGAGCGCCTCGAAGCCGAGCGCCTCGCCGCCGAGCAGGCCGAAGCCGAGCGCCTGGAAGCCGAGCGCCTCGAAGCCGAGCAGGCTCGAAGCCGAGCGCCTCGAAGCCGAGCGCCTCGCCGCCGAGCAGGCCGAAGCCGAGCGCCTGGAAGCCGAGCGCATCGAAGCCGAGCGCCTCGCCGCCGAGCAGGCCGAAGCCGAGCGCATCGAAGCCGAGCGCGTCGACGCCGAGCAGGCCGAAGCCGAGCGCCTCGAAGCCGAGCGCCTCGCCGCCGAGCGGCCGAAGCCGAGCGCCTCGAAGCCGAGCGCCTCGCCGCCGAGCAGGCCGAAGCCGAGCGCCTGGAAGCCGAGCGCATCGAAGCCGAGCGCCTCGAAGCCGAGCGGCCGAAGCCGAGCGCCTCGAAGCCGAGCGCGTCGCCGCCGAGCAGGCCGAAGCCGAGCGCCTGGAAGCCGAGCGCATCGAAGCCGAGCGCGTCGCCGCCGAGCTGGCCGAAGCCGAGCGCCTGGAAGCCGAGCGCATCGAGGCCGAGCGCGTCGAAGCAGAGCGGCTCGCCGCCGTCGAAGCAGAGCGCATCGCCGCCGAGCAGGACGAGGCAGCACGCGTCGAGGCCGAGCGCCTCGAAGCGGAGCGGCTCGAGCGGGCTGCCACAGAGGCGGCCGCTGCGGCGGCGCTCGAGGCCGAACGACGCGAGTCCGAGCGCCACGCGGAGGAGCTGCTCGAGCAGCGCAGGGTCACCCGCGAGCAGCTCGAGCGCGAGCAGGCCGCGCTGCTCGCTGCCAGCCTCGAGATCCCGGTTCCCACGTTCGACGGGGACCCGCACCCCGCGTCGATCTTCGCGATCGACACCGACGACGTCCCCGCGGCAACGGGCACGACCTACGAGCTCGACACGGACGAGCTCGCCACGCTGCCCGCGCCGGTCGACGACGAGCCTGTCCCGGCCGTCGAGCCCGAGGTTGCCGCTGCGGCTGCGGTGGACGCGCCCACCAAGCACGAGTCCGAGCCGGACGCAGAGCCGGCCGCCGAGGCGGAGCCCGAGCGGGAGCCGGCCATGGCGGGCGCGCGCGCCGAGGGTGCCGACATGGCTGCCCTGCTCTTCGAGCTGTCGAGTCTCGGCGGTGCCTTCGACAACGACACCCAGGAGGGTGCCGCGAAGGTGGTCTCGCGGCCGCTGCAGGCGGATCCCAACGAGCACAAGGGCAAGAAGCGCCGCGGCCTGTTCGGCCGCTGACCGCGACGTCGGCTGCACCCGGGGGCCGCACCTGCTGGCGTACCTGCCACGATCTCGGCATGCGTGCAGTCGTGCAGCGGGCGCGCGACGCTCGCGTGGTCGTCGCGGGCGAGGTGGTGGGCGCGTTCACCGGCCCGGGTCTGGTCGTCCTGGTGGGCGTGACCCATGACGACACGGTCGAGCAGGCGCGACGGCTCGCGGCCAAGGTCCACGAGCTGCGCATCTTCGACCCGCAGCACGCCACGCCGGCGATCGACGACGGACGTCGCGAGCTCTCGGCGTCCGAGCTCGGCCTGCCGCTGCTCGTGGTGAGCCAGTTCACGCTGTACGGCGACACCCGCAAGGGTCGGCGCCCCACCTGGACGGCCGCCGCGCCCGGACCGGTGGCCGAGCCGCTCGTCGCCGAGGTGGTGACGGCGCTGCGCCAGCGCGGCGCGACGGTCAGCACCGGCGTGTTCGGCGCCGACATGGCCGTCCATCTCACCAACGACGGACCAGTCACGCTGGTGATCGACGTCGACCCGTGAGCTGTCGACCCTCATGGTCGGAGCCAGAAATCCCTTGCTCTACATGACCTCTCAGCCACGACGTCACAGGGTCGCGACGAAGTCCTTCAGCCAGGCACGCAGGTCGGGCCCGAGGTCGTCGCGCTCGCACGCGAGCCGCACGACGGCCTGCAGGTAGGACAGCCGGTCGCCGGTGTCGTAACGGCGTCCGCGGAAGACGACACCCATGACACCGCCGCCGTCCTCCGGACCGACGTCGCGAGCGAGGACGCGCAGCGCATCGGTCAGCTGGATCTCGCCGCCGCGTCCGGGCGCTGTCTTCTCGAGGACGTCGAAGACGTGCGGGTCGAGCACGTAGCGCCCGATCACGGCGTAGTTGCTGGGGGCCTCATCGGTCGCAGGCTTCTCGACGAGGTCGGTGATGCGCACGATGTCCGGATCGCCACCCGGGACGGCCTCGACCGCGGCGCACCCGTACAGGTGGATCTGGTCGCGCGGCACCTCCATGAGGGCGACGACGCTGCCGCCGACGCGCGAGCGCACACCGATCATGGTCGTGAGCAGCGGATCGCGCGGGTCGATGAGGTCGTCGCCGAGGAGCACCGCGAACGGCTCGCGACCGACGTGCCGCCAGGCGCAGAGCACGGCATGCCCGAGGCCGCGGGGCTCGCCCTGGCGGACGTAGTGGACGTCCGCCAGCTCGGTGCTCTTGCGGACGAGGTCGAGGCGGACGGTGTCACCCTTGGCCTCGAGCGTGTACTCGAGCTCGGCGGCGCGGTCGAAGTGGTCCTCGAGCGCTCGCTTGCTGCGGCCCGTCACCATGAGGACGTCGGCGAGCCCGGCGGCGACCGCCTCCTCGACCACCAGCTGGATGGCGGGGGTGTCGACGACGGGGAGCATCTCCTTGGGCGTCGCCTTGGTCGCAGGCAGGAACCGGGTCCCGAGGCCTGCGGCGGGGATGACCGCCTTGGTCACGTTCTGCGTCACGGTGTGCCCGACCTTTCGTCGTCGTCGTCCGTCCTCAGCATGCCGTGCCAACGGGCCTCACGGGGTGACGACGACCTCCTGGCTCGCTGCGACGTCGCCGTCGGGCCCGACCGTGAGGTCGACGTCGAGGGGAACCGAACGCTTCACCACGGCGAGGCCCACCGGCCCCAGTTCGGCATGGAACGCCATCGAGGTGAGCCGCCCGACCTCGCGGCCCTCCTGCAGCACCGGGTCGCCGACGACCGGGGTGCGGGCCGCGCTCCCGTCCAGGTGCAGCTGCACCAGGCGCCGCGGCGGCCGACCCAGGTTGTGGACCCGCGCGACGGTCTCCTGGCCGCGGTAGCACCCCTTGTCCAGGTGCACCGCCGACGGCACCCAGCCGACCTCCTGCGGGATCGTGCGGTGGTCGGTCTCGAAGCCCAGGCGCGGTACCGCGGCCGCGACCCGCAGCGCCTCCCAGGCCCACGTGCCCGCGCCCGGACGTCCCTCGACATAGGCGGGCAGCTCGCCGCGCGGCACGACGACCTCGCGACCGACCCAGACATCAGGTCGTTCCGGCACGTAGCGGACCGAGGCGGCGTCGTCGGCCGCGCGCTGCCCGTAGACCTCGGGGATGACGTACGTCGGATGCACGGGATGGGGCACCGGCGTGGGCTCGGCGACCACGGCGTAGTCGGCCGTGACGTCGGCCACCTCGACGCGCAGCATGAAGCGCATCCGGTCGAGATAGGCGACCAGCGCCTCGGACGTGCCCGGCTCGACCGTGATCCACGTGGTCGTGCCGTCGTCGGCGAGGTGCAGCTCGTGCTCCACGTGGCCGTGCGGTGAGAGGACGAGCGCCAGCGCGGAGGCTCCGGCGGCGAGGTGCTCCACGTGCTGGGTGGTGAGGTCGTGCAGCCAGCGCAACCGGTCGGGACCGGTCACGGTGACCACCCCGCGGTGCGACAGGTCGACCCATCCCTCGCCGCGCAGCAGCAGCCGCTGCTCGCCGTGCGGGTCGCCGTAGTGCCAGGCGACTCCCGAGTCGACGGATCCCTCCGGCGCCGGGCAGGCACCGGGCAGGTCGAGCAGCGTGCTCACCACGACAGACGTCACGTCGATCCCAACCCCGTGGCCGCCCCGATGCTTCCCCGGTGGGTCACCCGAACCGCAGGTGCCCCTCCCTCGTGTCGCGCCGGAGCGGGTCGAGGGCGGGCCATCACACCGACGTGGCGACCGAGCAGGACGAGCACTGGCCGTGCAGCGCGACGTGGCTGACGTCGGTGACGAAGCCCGTCGAGCGGCGCAGGTCGTCGAGGAAGGCCTCGGCGATCGCCGCATCGAGGCTCTGCACCGAGCCGCAGGTGTCGCACACGAGGTGGATGTGCACGTGGTCGTCGACCGCGTGGTAGGTCGGCGCGCCGTGGCCGATGTGGGCGTGCGTCACGAGGCCCACCTCCTCGAGCACGTCGAGGTTGCGGTAGATCGTCGAGAGGTTGACTCCGCTCGCGGTGCGCTGGACGTCGACGAGGATCTCCTCGGGCGTCCCGTGCCGCAGCCGGTCGACCGACTCGAGCACGAGCTGGCGCTGCGGCGTGATGCGGTAGCCGCCGCGACGCAGCTTGTGCTCCCACTCGTTCACAGCCATCGTCAGGCCTGCTGCAGCCGGGCCGAGAGGTGCGCCGTGAGCGGGTGCCCGACCGCGGCCATGTCGTAGCGCCAGAGCAGCTCGCCCTCGACGAGGCCGTAGAGCCGTGTGCCCCCGGTGTAGTCCTTGGCCGACTCGGTGCGCGCGACGACGTCGGACTCGAGCTCGATGCGGGCCCCGGTGATGCGCGCGTCGACGATCCCGGTGACGACGACGTCGCCCACCCAGACCTCGGCGTATCCGGTGGGGTGCGCGAGCAGCAGCTCGACCTTGTTGTCCGGCCGGGGACGCCAGAAGCCGGCCTCGGTGCCCAGCGGTCGCACCCGGTTGCCCTCGCCGTCGAGCAGCCAGCTGCGGCTCCAGTACGACAGGAAGGGCCGGCCGTCACTGGCGAACGTGATCTCCTGACCGAACTGGAACTCCTCGACCGTGGGATAGCCACCGACGCCGACGCCGACCCAGGTCCCCAGCAGCCATGACAGCGGCAGCAGCGCTTCCGGCAGCGCCGGCTGGTCGGTCATGACAGTCTCCGCTCGGTCGCGAGGCGACGACGTGTGGTCGTCAGTCGTTGCCGCGGTAGAGCCGAACCACGGTCGCGCCGCCGACGCCGACGACCACGAGGACCGCCAGCACCAGCACCACCGTCGAGACGACCTCCACCATGGCGCGATCCTAGGTGCTCGACCGCGAGCCGCGGGTGAGCGGTGGCCCGGGCGACGGTGGTGTCCGAGCGTGGGGCGGCCGGTGCCACCTAGGCTGCCGCCATGTCGCGCGCCCTCGTCCTCAAGATCACCTGCGGTGTCGAGGCGCCCGAGCGCCTCTCGCAGGCGATGACCGTCGCAGCCACCGCCGTCGCCTCGGGGGTCGACGTCTCGCTCTGGCTCACCGGCGACGCCGTGTGGCTCGCGGTGCCCGGGCGCGTGCCGGACCTGGGGCTCGAGCACTCCGTCGCCCTCACCGACCTCGTCGACGCCGTGCTGGCGGGCGCGCGCGTCACGGTGTGCACGCAGTGCGCTGCGCGACGCGCGCTGACCGCGGCCGACCTGGCCGAGGGCGTTCGGATCGCAGGTGCGGCGACGTTCGTCGAGGAGGCACTCGCCGACACCGCCCAGGCCCTCGTCTACTAGCGGACCGCGGAGCCGAGCCCGCGGCCGAAGGGACGGCGATCGCACAGCAGAGCGGCCGGGACCTGGAGGTCCCGGCCGCTCCGACCCTCACCGGCACGCCTGCCGGGAGCGCTCGTCCGGTGCACCGTGAGGTGCCCGACGCTGTGTGGTGCCCGTCAGACCGTCACGTCGACGTCGGCCACCTCGCCCTGCTGGGCGACGACCGTGCGGTCGACCGTCGCGCCCGGGGCCAGGGTGCGCAGCGTCCACGTGCCCGGGTGGGCGAAGAAGCGGAAGCTGCCCGTCGCTGAGGTGGGCACCTCGGCGGTGAACTCCCCTGTCGCGTCGAGGAGTCGGACGTAGGCGCCGCCGACGGGCTCGCCCTCACGTGTGACGGTGCCCTGGATCACGGTCTCCTTGGCCACGTCGATCCCTTCCAGGGACAGTCCGCCGGTCGTTGCCGCGCACATCAGGCACCGCCCTCCGGCGTGCCGGGCTCGTCGCCGAGCTGGACGGGCACACCGACGAGCGAGCCGTACTCGGTCCAGGAGCCGTCGTAGTTGCGGACGCTGGACTGGCCGAGCAGCTCGTGCAGCACGAACCACGTGTGGGCGGACCGCTCGCCGATGCGGCAGTAGGCGATGGTGTCCTTCGACAGGTCGAGACCCGCGCCGGTGTAGAGCGCGGTGAGCTCGTCGTCGGACTTGAACGTGCCGTCGTCGTTGGCCGCCTTGCTCCACGGCACCGAGATGGCCGTGGGGACGTGGCCGGGACGCTGGGACTGCTCCTGCGGCAGGTGCGCCGGGGCGAGCAGGCGACCCGCGTACTCGTCGGGCGATCGCACGTCGACGAGGTTCAGGCTGCCGAGACCGTCCACGACGTCGTCGCGGAAGGCGCGGATGGAGGTGTCCTGGTCGGCGGCGGAGTACGTCGTCGCAGCACGCGAGGGAACGTCGGCGACGAGCTCACGGCTCTCGAGCTCCCACTTCTTGCGGCCGCCGTCGAGGAGCTTGACGTCCTGGTGGCCGTAGAGCTTGAAGTACCAGTAGGCGTAGGAGGCGAACCAGTTGTTGTTGCCGCCGTAGAGGACGACGGTGTCGTCGTTGGCGATGCCCTTGCCCGACAGCAGCGACTCGAACTGCGCCTTGTTGACGAAGTCGCGGCGGACCGGGTCCTGCAGGTCGGCCTTCCAGTCGATGCGGACGGCGTTGCGGATGTGGTTCTTGTCGTACGCGGCGGTGTCCTCGTCGACCTCGACGAGGACGACCTTCGGGTCGTCGAGATGGGCCTCGACCCAGTCTGCGTCCACGAGGACGTCGGTGCGGCTCATGCGATCTCTCCTTGTTCGTTGCCCTGCGTGGGCGCGTTGCGGTGAGGGTGGGGCGGAACGAGCGGTGCACCGGTCGGCCGGACCGGGCGGGTACGCGATCAGGAGCGCGACAGGACACGCTTGCCGAGCAGGTAGACCTCGCAGCCGAGGCAGTAGGCGAACACGGCGTTGAGGAACGCGGCCGCGAGCGCAAAGCCCACCGCGACGTAGGCCACCGTCGTGGCGCCCGCGAGCAGAGCGATCAGCCCGACGAGCGCGAACCCGAGGCCGACGGTCTGCGCGAAGCGCGGCGGAGCCGGGTCCTCGAACTCGGTCGGCGGGGCGAGGCGGGGACGCACCACGCGACGGAAGAACACGCCGTAGGGCTGGGCCTGCAGGCCGACGAGCGAGCCCAGTGCGAAGGCCACCGTCTGGAGGGCGAGCAGGATGACCGACAGCGTGGTCGGGATGGCGAGCAGGGTGAGCGCGAGCACCACCGTGGTCACGGCCGCGCCGAAGCGCGGGCCCCGTACGTCGATGGGACGCCGGTCGGCGGTGGTGGCGGTGGTCGAGTTGGCGAGCGTCGTCATGGTCAGGACTCCTGAGGGCGGCACGGATGGGGGTGCGGCTCCCGGACATCGATCGCGGCCTGGACGGCCCGGCGTACGACGTCCGGTCAGGTCATCTGACACATGCAGGAGCCGACGCGGCAGAAGTCCACTGCGCGTCGCTTGGTCAGGTCGACCGACTGCATGCCGCAAGGATAGGCGGCTGACCTGCGGCGCAGACAGCGTTGTCCGAATGGTGAGACGTCCGTCTCTTGTTGCGAGATGTTCGCAACAACGCCGACGAGCGTCCTACGGTCGAGCCACCCGCGTCGTCGCAGGTCAGGCCCTCAGACGACCTGGCCGAGGGCCGCGATCACGTCCGCCTTGCGCGGAGCCCCGGCGGCGCGCACCCGGACCAGCCCGTCGGCGTCGAGGACGAGGACGGTCGGGGTGCGGCGAACGTCGAGGCGACGGACGAGATCGAGGTGCGACTCGGCGTCGACCTCGACGTGGGTGACGCCGGTGACCATGCCGGCAACCTCTTCCAGGACCAGGCGCGTCGTGCGGCAAGGGGCGCAGAACGCCGACGAGAACTGCACGAGCGTGGCCTTGTCGCCCAGCGGTGCACCGAGCTCCTCGGCGCCCAACCGGTCGCCCTCGTGCCCGTGCCCGGCGCCGGACGGCGTGCCCGGCACGTGGACCGCGTCGGTGGTGTCCGCGGGGATCTCGACGGGCCGCAGCGCGCCGTCGGTCGCTCGTCGGTAGATGCCGAACGCCGTCGCGAGAGCCAGAACACCCAGCAGGACCAGGACGCCGATCATGCGGTGACCAACGCCGGCGAGGTCGGTCGTGTTCCGTCGCCGACCCGAGGGTCTGCGAGGTGGTACTGAGAGCTGCCTCCGGCGAACGGCGGCAGGACGTCGACGACAGCCCCCGGCGGGAGGACGACGTCGGACGGCGCGCGTCCCGCTCCGGGGCTCACCTCGTCGACGAGGTAGGAGCACCGTCGCAGGACCTCGGCGAGCCGTCCGTCGACATGCCGTTCGCGGACGGCGGCGAGCAGCGCCTCGAGCGTGGGCTCGGCGCCGTAGGACTCCTCGGCCACACCGGCCGCCGCCTTCGCCGCGGCCCAGTAGCGCACCACCACCTCGGAGCTCACGGGGCGCCGCCGGAGGCCTCGGGCGCGAGCACGACCGCCACGACGTCAGCCGCCCACTGCGCCATCCGGTGCACCAGCACGTCGTCGGTGGCCGATTCCGCATGAGCGAAGCCGGACTCGATCCACTCCGTCGTGCGGTCGTCGACGCCGCGAGCGGCTGCGCCGGCTCGAGCGCCGTCGACGATGGCACGGGCGTGCTCGACCGGGAAGTACGAGTCTCGGTCGCCGTGGACGACGAGAAGGGGCACGGGAGCGATCATGCCCGCAGACTCCGCGGGCGACAGGGGGAACGGCTCCTGCCACTCCTGGTCGGTGACGCGCGTGTGGAACACGTGCCGCAGCACGCGGCGGCCGGACGCCGACGCGACGGCTCGGTGCAGCAGGCGCATCGGCGGAGTGCCCTTGTAGAACCAGAAACCCGCTGCGCTCACCGACACGACCGCATCCGGGGCCTCGCGGTGCCCGGCGCGGCTGAGTGCGGCCTGGCGCAGCACGACCGTTCCCCCCATGGAGAAGCCGACCGTCACCACGCGTCGCGCCCCGAGCCACCGGGCCCAACGCACGGCCGCGTCGAGGTCGAGCACCTCGGCGTCGCCGAGCGTGGTGACGCCCGACGACGACCCGTGACCCCGGCTGTCGTAGGACACGACGGCACCGTGCTCGCTGAGGCCGCGCGAGATCGCTCTCGAGTCGGGCAGCCGCCAACCGCCGGTGAACCCGTGGGCCACGACGAAGGCCAGGTCGCCCGGCACGGGGGACGCGTCATAGGCCGCCGAGATGCGCACGCCGTCGTCCGTGAGCAACGTCGCGGTACGCGACGGAGCGGGCCCGGAGGGCCGACGGGACGAGGGGCGAAGATCCACGTGCGCTAGTCTGCCTCCTGAGGGATCCGGGCGATGACGCCTTCGGGTCCCTTCGCGCTTACGGCACTCCGGGGGAACCGAGAACCGGCCGAGCAGGAAGGAGGAGCGGTGTCCGCACTGCTGCTGCTGACCAACGCGCTGCTGCCCTCGTCGGAGGTGCTGCCCGCCCTCGGCCTGCTCTCGCACCAGGTACGGGTGATGCCGGCAGAGCCGACCGCCCTGCTCGATGCGCCCTCGTGCGACGTGATCCTCGTCGACGGACGTCGCGACCTCCCCGCGGTCCGCAGCTTCACCCGCCTGCTGCGCACCACGGGTGTCGACGTCCCCGTGATCGTCATCTGCACCGAGGGTGGTCTCGTCGGCGTCAATGCGGAGTGGGGCGTCGACGACGTCGTGCTCGACACGGCGGGACCCGCCGAGGTCGACGCGCGCCTGCGCCTGGCCATCGGCCGGCTGCAGCGCGACACCGACGACGACGTGCCTGACGAGATCCGCTCCGGCGACGTCTCGATCGACGAGGCCACCTACACCGCCCGCGTCGGCGGACGCACGCTCGACCTCACCTTCAAGGAGTTCGAGCTGCTCAAGTTCCTCGCGCAGCACCCGGGACGGGTGTTCTCGAGAGCCCAGCTGCTCCAAGAGGTCTGGGGCTACGACTACTTCGGGGGCACTCGTACCGTCGACGTCCACGTCCGTCGCCTCCGCGCCAAGCTCGGACCCGAGCACGACTCGGTCATCGGGACCGTGCGCAACGTCGGCTACCGCTTCGTGGTCGCTCCGCCGCGCGAGGACCACGCGACGATCGACGCGCCCGTCCCCGTGCACTGAGTCGCACGGGACCGACCCCGTAAGGTCGGCGTGTGGCGGAGCAGCAGGGCGTCGACGACGGCGTGACGTGGCTGGTGCTGCGCCGGCTCGACGACACCGAGGTCGACGACGTCACCGAGCTCGTCCGTCGGGTCACCGACACCGACGGCATCGTTCCGCTCTCCGAGCACGTCATCCTGCACCTGCGCCACGGCGGTGACAGCGACGTCCGCCACGTGCTCGCCCACGACGGCGCCAGCCTGGTCGGCTACGCCCACCTCGACGTCACCGATCCCGTCGCCGGACCGAGCGCCGAGGTCGCGGTCGACCCCGCCTATCGGCGGCGCGGCGTGGGCCAGGGACTGGTGCAGAGCGCCCTCGCCCAGTCACCGGACGGCCGGCTGCGGCTGTGGTCCCACGGTGAGGAGAGCGGCGCCGAGCCGCTGGCGACGTCGCTCGGCTTCCACCGCTCCCGCACGCTCTACCAGATGCGCCGGTCGCTGCACGCAGCCCTGCCCGACCCCGTGTGGCCCGACGACGTCAGCCTCCGATCGTTCCTCCCCGGACTCGACGACGAGGAGTGGGTCGCGCTCAACCGACGAGCGTTCGTGAGCCTGCCCGACCAGGGCGGCTGGACGATCGACGACCTGCACCTGCGGATGCGCGAACCGTGGTTCGACGCCGAGGGCTTCCTCGTCGCCGTGGCGCACGAGGACTCCGGCGACCGGATGGTCGGCTTCCACTGGACCAAGGTGCACGGAGCGGACGCCCACCACCACGGGCACGTCCACGAGCACCACCACGACGAGGGCAGCGCGCACGAGCACTCCCACGACGATCGCCACCACGGCCATGAGCCGATCGGCGAGGTCTACGTCGTCGGCGTCGACCCGGCCATGCACGGCCGCGGGCTCGGGCGCGCGCTGACGCTGGCCGGTCTCCAGCACCTGCGCTCGCGAGGGCTGCCCGACGCGATGCTCTACGTGGACGCCGAGAACGTCACGGCGATCAGCCTCTACGAGTCCCTCGGGTTCACCCACTGGGACACCGACGTGGAGTTCAGCAGCTGATCCGTCGGTCCCCGCCCGTCGGTGCAGGTCACGACGTGCCGCGCCGATCGCGAGGGTCTGGCAGGGTGTCCTTGTGAGCACTGCCAGCTGGGACGTCCACGCCGACGACGAGAACCCCCTCCCCGAGGGCCGATTCCTCGACCGCGAGCTCTCGTGGCTCGCCTTCAACGAGCGTGTCCTCGAGCTGGCCGAGGACCACACGCTCCCGCTGCTGGAGCGCTCGAAGTTCCTCGCGATCTTCGCCAGCAACCTCGACGAGTTCTTCATGGTGCGCGTCGCTGGCCTCAAGCGCCGCATCGCGACAGGCATCGCAGTGCGCGCGGCCAGCGGACTCATGCCGCGCGAGGTGCTCGAGGGCATCTACACCAAGAGCTCCGACCTCATGCACCGGCACGCCGTGCTGTTCCACTCCCAGCTCCAGCCGGCGCTCGAGCACGAGGACATCCACGTGCTGCGATGGGACGAGGCCAGCGACGCCGAGCGCGACCAGCTGACGCACTTCTTCCACACGAAGGTCTTCCCGGTCCTCACACCGCTCGCCGTCGACCCGGCCCACCCGTTCCCCTACATCAGCGGCCTGTCGCTCAACCTTGCGGTCGTCGTCCGCAACCCCACCAGCGGCACCGAGCTCTTCGCTCGTGTCAAGGTGCCACCGATCCTCGACCGCCTGGTGAACGTCGGTCCGCAGCGCTTCGTCGCGCTCGAGGACGTCATCGCCGCCCACCTCGACGACCTGTTCCCGGGCATGGAGGTGCTGCAGAAGCACGCCTTCCGCGTCACCCGCAACGAGGACCTCGAGGTCGAGGAGGACGACGCCGAGAACCTCCTGCTCGCGCTCGAGCGCGAGCTCATGCGACGCCGGTTCGGTCCGCCAGTGCGCCTCGAGGTCGAGCAGTCGATCGACCCGCACGTGCTCGACCTGCTGGTCCGCGAGCTCGGCATCGGCAGCGAGGAGGTCATCCGGATCCCCGGTCTCCTCGACCTCACCGCGCTCTGGGCGCTCGACCGGCTGCCCCGCGACGACCTCAAGCTTCCGGCGTTCCTGCCGCGCACCAGTCGTGACCTCACCGACGTCGACACCTCGTCGGCGCCGGACGTGCTCGAGGCCATGCGCGACCACGAGGTGCTGCTGCACCACCCGTACGACTCGTTCTCGACCAGCGTTCAGCGCTTCCTCGAGCAGGCGGCCACCGACCCGCAGGTGCTCGCGATCAAGCAGACGCTCTACCGCACGTCCGGCGACTCCCCCATCGTCGACGCTCTCGTGGCCGCTGCCGAGGCCGGCAAGCAGGTGCTGGCGATCGTCGAGATCAAGGCGCGCTTCGACGAGCAGGCCAACATCGACTGGGCCCGGAAGCTCGAGCAGGCGGGATGCCACGTCGTCTACGGGCTGGTCGGGCTCAAGACCCATTGCAAGCTCTCGATGGTCGTGCGCGACGACGGCGACCGGCTGCGCCGCTTCATCCACATCGGCACGGGCAACTACCACCCCAAGACTGCGCGCCTCTACGAGGACGTCGGACTGCTCACGACCGACGAGGAGGTCGGCGCCGAGGTGGCGCGCCTGTTCAACGTGCTGTCCGGCTACTCGATGGAGTCGTCGTACGAGCGCCTCATGGTCGCGCCCCACTCGCTGCGCTCCGGACTCATCGAGCGCATCGAGCGCGAGGTGGCCAACAAGCAGGCCGGGCTCCCGGCGCGGGTGCGCATCAAGTGCAACTCGATCGTCGACGAGCTCACGCTCGACGCGCTCTACCGCGCCTCGCAGGCGGGCGTCCCCGTCGACGTCTGGGTTCGCGGCATCTGCGCTCTGCGTCCTGGTGTGCCTGGGCTCTCGGACAACATCCGGGTCCGCAGCGTGCTCGGCCGCTTCCTCGAGCACTCGCGCATCTACGAGTTCGACAACGGCGGAGCCCCCGAGGTCTGGATCGGCTCCGCCGACCTGATGCACCGCAACCTCGACCGACGGATCGAGGTGCTCGTCCGGCTCGGCTCACCCGCGCACACCGCCACGCTGTCGTCGCTCATCGACTTCGCGTTCGACCCGGGGACGAGCTCCTGGCACCTCGGCTCGGACGGGGTGTGGACGCGCGTCGACCGGGCCGTCGACGGCACGCGGCTCGCCGACGTCCAGGCAACCCTCATCGCCCGCCAGTCGCGACGGGCCACCCCGGTCGCGTGACCGACCACGAGGACGAGCGACCGGACGTGGCGACGCCCGCGCCCGATCCCGACCTCGTACCGCCGCCGGCGGTCCCGGTCGGCCGCGACTCCACCGCCGGCGTCGCGGTGATGGCCCACCTGCGTCGTCAGACCGCCGTGCTCCTCGCGGCGCGGGCCGGGATCGCGAACGACGCCTCCGATTCCGTGCACGCGTCGCGCGTGGCGGCGCGCCGGCTTCGCTCCGGGCTGCGGGTCTACGGCGACCTGCTCAAGGGCGACGTCTCGGCCCGCCTTCGGCCCGAGCTGGCGTGGTACGCCGGCGTCCTGGCGCCGGCACGTGACCTCGAGGTGTTCGCCGCAGCGCTGTCACGCGACTCCGACGACGCCCATGGCTACGGCGACGCCCTGCTGCCCTGGCTGCACCGGCGGCGTCGGGCTTCGGCACTCGACGCCGCAGAGCAGCTGTCCGGCGCACGGGCGGACGGACTGCTGCGCGCGCTCGTCGACATCTCGCGCGCGCCGGCGTTCACCGACGTCGCAGCGCGTCGCGCCCGCAAGGTGCTCGCCCCTCGTGTTCTCCATGCCGACCGGCGTGCGACACATCAGATCGAGGGGCTGCGCCCGTCCGATGACGCCGACTCGTGGCACAGCGCCCGCATCGCAGCGAAGCGGGCTCGCTACGCCGCGGAGGTCGGAGCGCCGGCGCTGGGCACTGCGTGCGACGCGTTGGGCCAGCTCTGGGCATCGGTCACCGAGCCCCTCGGCGAGGCGCAGGACGCCGTCATCCAGCGCACGCTCGTGCTCGACCGCGTCGATGATCCCACCGTTCCGTTGTCCGCAGGCGAGGCCTTCGTCTGCGGCCTCTATGTCGCGTCGACGCACGACCGCGAGGTCGAGGCGCACCGGCGCGCACGCGACGTGTGGCGGGCCTCGCGCGAAGAGCACGCCCGGCTGCGGCGGGCCGTGCAGGCCTGAGAGGCTGGCGGCATGGCGCACCAGATCGAGGCCGCAGGAGTCGTGCTGGTGCGCCACGGCGACAGCGGGCCGGCCGTGGCGGTCGTCCATCGCCCGCAGCGGTCGGACTGGTCGCTCCCCAAGGGCAAGCTCGACAGGGACGAGGCGTCCCGCCGTGGCCGCCGTCCGCGAGACCCTCGAGGAGACCGGGGTCCGCTGCGTGCTCGGCCCGTTCCTCGGGGAGCGCCGCTACGAGGTCGACGGCATGCCGAAGCGGGTGCGCTACTGGCGCGCGTCCGCCGCCGAGCCCGACGTCGTCGAGCGCGAACCCGATGACGAGGTCGACGACGTCCGCTGGCTCGGCCCCGACGAGGCGCGCGCCCTGCTCACCTATCCCGAGGACCGCCAGCTCGTGTCGGACGCACTCGCTCTGCCGGACACGGTCGCCACCGTGGTGCTGCGTCACGCCGAGGCGCGCAAGCGCGTGTGGTGGCGCGAGTCCGCCGATCCGCTCGCCGACGTCGACGCCGCGCGCCCCCTGGACGAGCACGGCATGGCGCAGGCGGTCGCGCTCGTGCCGAGACTCGCTGTCTACGACGTGCGGCACGTCGTCTCGTCCGACGCCCGCCGGTGCCGGGCCACGATCGAGCCGTACGCCGACCACGCCGGGATCGACGTCGCGCTCGACCACGCGCTCAGCGAGGAGGGCTGCGCCGACGACCCCCGCACGACCCAGGCGGCCGTGGCCCGGCTGCTGGAGCGAGGCGGCCCGGCCGTCTGGTGCACGCACCGTCCGGTGCTCCCCGTCGTGACGGCGGCACTCGCCGCCGGTCTCGGGCTCGACCGACGCGACGACCGGCTCGACCCGAGGCTGAAGCCGGGAGCCGCCCTCGTCCTGCACCGCGACGCCGACGGGACCCTGGTCGCCGTCGAGCGGCTCGACGCCTGACGACCGGCTCTCGACCTCGCCCCATCTGTACTACTTCCGTTCACCTGTCGTTCACGTGCGACCCCCGAACCGGTCAACCCCTGTTCCTAACGTCGAGGACGTCAGCACCGTCATCAATGCCTGGAGGACCAGGGTGAACATCACGGGGACCGCCCGTCTCGCCGCCGTCGCACTCGCCGGCGCACTCGCACTCGCCGCGTGCGGCTCGGACAACGGAGGCACGTCCGGCTCCAGCTCGGGCTCCGGCTCGACCAGCTGCGCGCCGGCCGGCTCCATCAAGGCGTCCGGCTCGTCCGCGCAGAAGAACGCGATGATCAGCTGGATCAACGCCTACCAGACCGCCTGCGCCGGCACGACGATCGACTACCAGGCCAATGGCTCCGGTGCGGGCATCAAGGACTTCATCAACAAGCAGACGGCTTTCGCCGGATCGGACTCCGCGCTCAAGGACCAGGACAAGACCGACGCCGACGCGCGCTGCGCGACCGGCCCGGCCATCGACATCCCCATGGTCGGCGGCGCGATCGTCGCGGCGTACAACGTCTCGGGCGTCAGCAAGCTGATCCTCACCTCGGACGTGCTCGCCGGCATCTTCGGCAACACCATCACCAAGTGGAACGACCCGAAGATCACCGCCCTCAACCCGGGTGTCAGCCTGCCCGACGCCACGATCGCCCAGTTCCACCGCAGCGACTCGTCGGGCACCACTGACAACTGGACCAAGTTCCTCGCCGGCACGTCGTCCTCGTGGACGTTCGACCACGCGAAGGAGTGGAAGGCCCCGGGCGGCCAGGGCGCCAAGGGCTCGGACGGAGTGGCCCAGGCCGTCAAGAGCACGCCGAACTCGATCGGCTACGTCGAGCTCTCGTTCGCCCAGGACGCGCAGCTCGCGGGCGCGTGGGTCGACAACGGCTCGGGCACCCCGGTCGAGCCGACGTCGGAGAACGCCGCCAAGACGATCTCGTCGGCCACGGTCAAGGGCACCGGCAACGACCTGGCGCTCACGATCGACTACAAGACGACGGCGGGCTACCCGGCGGTCCTCGTCACCTACGAGATCACCTGCGAGAAGGGGCTCGACGCCGCACTCGTGCCGCTGACCAAGTCGTTCCTCACCTACACGGCGAGCGACGAGGCACAGGGCAAGCTCACCTCGACCGGCTACGTGCCGATCACCGGTGACCTGCTCACGAAGGTTCGTACCGCGGTCTCGTCGATCTCGGCCTGACGCTACTGTCTCCAGGGGTGGTGGGACTTCGTCCTGCCACCCCTGGAGCCGTCCTCACGACACCCACGGTGGTCCGCTGATGAGCACGACGCTCGAGCCCCCGGACGCCCCCGCGGCGACCGACGCGGCGACCGAGATCCACGGCGTCGCCGTGCGGCGCGGCGACCGCGTCTTCCTGGGGCTGTCCCGCGGCTCGGGCATCCTCATCCTGGTCACGATGGCCGCGATCGCCGCCTTCCTGATGTGGAAGGCCATCCCGAGCCTGCAGGCGAACACCGCCAACTTCTTCACGACGACCGAGTGGTTCCCCGACGCCCAGCCCGCCTTCTTCGGCATCGCGGCGCTGACCTTCGGCACGCTGGTCACCTCGGTGATCGCCATGGTGCTGGCGGTGCCCGTCGGTATCGGCATCGCGCTGTTCATCGCGCACTACGCCTCGAGGCGCCTCGCCTCGGCCCTCGGCTTCATCACCGACCTGCTCGCCGCCGTCCCCTCGATCATCTTCGGCATGTGGGGCATCCAGTTCCTCACACCGAACCTCGCCGGCTTCGACCAGTGGCTGTCGACCTACCTCGGCTTCATCCCGATCTTCAAGAACGACCTCGGCATCTACTCGCGCTCGTTGTTCAACGCCGGCATCGTGCTCGCGATCATGGTCCTTCCGACGATCTCGGCCATCAGCCGTGAGGTGTTCCTGCAGGTCCCCCGCGCGCACATCGAGGCCTCGCTCGCGCTCGGCGCCACGCGCTGGGAGATGGTGCGGATGGCGATCTTCCCGTTCTCGAGGCCGGGCATGATCTCCGCCTCGATGCTGGGCCTGGGTCGCGCGCTCGGTGAGACGATCGCCGTCGCGCTGCTGCTCTCGGCCACCTACGACATCAACGTGCACATCACCGAGCCGGGTGGCATCACCTTCGCCTCGAACATCGCGCTCAAGTGGAACGAAGCCGGCACGATCGGCCTCTCCGCCCTCGTCGCGAGCGGTCTCGTGCTCTTCGTGATCACGCTGGCGGTCAACATGGGCGCCCGGCTCATCATCGCTCGCAGGTCGGAGTTCTCGGGGGCCAGCTCATGAGCAGCCTCACCCCCGAGGAGCGGGACGCGTCGACCGTTCTGCTGCACGACGCCCTCGCCGGCGGCAAGCTGCCTCGCTGGGCGGTGCCGGCCGTGGCGGTGGCGGCAGTGCTGCTCGCCGTGGTCCTCAACCTCACGACGGCCGTCGCGGGCGTGGCGGGCACGCTCGTGGTCGCGGTCCTCCTCTTCGTAGTGCTCCAGACGGCGTGGAGCTTCCGCGTCGAAGGACGTCGGCACGCCGTCGACCGACTCGCGACGACCGCGGTCTACGCGACGTTCGTCATCGCGCTCGTGCCTCTCGTGGCGGTGCTCGGCACCGTGGTCGTCAAGGGCGCGCAGGCGCTCTCCGCCACGTTCCTGACGACGTCGATGCGCAACGTCGACCCCAGCTCGGACGGCGGCGGCGTCTACCACGCGCTGGTCGGAACGCTGGAGCAGGTAGGGATGGCGGCACTCATCGGCGTCCCCTTGGGCATCCTCACCGCCGTCTACCTCGTCGAGTACGCCCCGTCGGCGAAGAACCGCAGGCTGGCCACCTCAGTGAGCTTCTTCGTCGACGTGATGACGGGTGTGCCGTCGGTGGTCGTCGGTCTGTTCGTCTACACCGCGTTCATCCTCACGCTCGGCATGCAGCGCTCCGGCTTCGCCGGCTCCATCGCGCTGATGATCCTCATGCTGCCGGTCGTCGTCCGGTCGACCGAGGAGATGCTGCGCATCGTCCCGCGCGACCTGCGCGAGGCGTCGTACGCGCTCGGCATCCCGAAGTGGCGCACGATCCTCAAGATCGTCCTGCCCACGGCGATGGGCGGCATCATCACCGGCGCGATGCTGGCCATCGCCCGCGTGGCCGGCGAGACGGCACCGCTGCTGCTCACCACCTTCCTGTCGCAGTCGATCAACTTCAACCCGTTCAAGGGTCCGCAGGCCGCGCTGCCCACGTTCATCTGGGACCAGTTCACGTCCGGCAACGACCCGTCCGTCAACCGCGCGTGGGGTGGCGCCCTCGTCCTCATCGTGCTCGTGATGCTGCTCTACCTCGGCGCGAAGATGGTCGCCCGATTCACCGGCGTCAAGCGCGCCTGACCCGTCCCGACGCACACAGGAAGCTCACCCATGGCCAAGCGCATCGACGCCACCGACGTCGACATCTACTACGGCTCGTTCAAGGCGGTCGAGGGCGCGACCTTCTCCGTCGAGCCGCGTTCGGTCACCGCCTTCATCGGGCCGTCCGGCTGCGGCAAGTCGACGGTGCTGCGCACTCTCAACCGCATGCACGAGGTGATTCCGGGTGCCTACGTCGACGGCAAGGTGCTGCTCGACGGCGAG
The DNA here is from genome assembly GCA_963782665.1 of uncultured Actinomycetota bacterium. Lineage (GTDB taxonomy): Bacteria > Actinomycetota > Actinomycetes > S36-B12 > CAIYMF01 > Longivirga. The sequence goes on from CAWAKP010000004.1 coordinate 526,579, forward strand.
GACATCTACGGCCCCGACGTCGACCCGGTCAACGTGCGGCGCACCATCGGCATGGTGTTCCAGCGGCCCAACCCTTTCCCCACCATGTCGATCTACGACAACGTCGTGGCCGGGCTCAAGCTCGAGGGCAGGAAGCGCAAGAAGGCCGAGACCGACGTCGTGGTCGAGCAGTCCTTGCGCGGCGCCAACCTGTGGGACGAGGTGAAGGACCGGCTCGCCCGTCCGGGCGCCGGCCTCTCCGGCGGTCAGCAGCAGCGCCTGTGCATCGCGCGCGCGATCGCCGTCCAGCCCCAGGTGCTGCTCATGGACGAGCCGTGCTCGGCACTCGACCCGATCTCGACGCTCGCCATCGAGGACCTCATCGAGGACCTCAAGGAGCGCTACACGATCGTCATCGTCACCCACAACATGCAGCAGGCCGCGCGCGTCTCGGACATCACGGCCTTCTTCAACCTGGCCGGCGTCGGCAAGCCGGGACGCCTCGTCGAGATGGCACCGACCCCCGAGATCTTCAGCAACCCCACCCAGCAGGCCACCGAGGACTACATCAGCGGCCGCTTCGGCTGACCCGTCAGTGGCCACCGACGGGGAAGCCGCCGGCCCTGCTCACCAGCGACGGCGTGGGTCGACCGAGCAGGTCGCCGAGCCACTCGCTCGTCGCGATGAGCCGGTCGAGGTCGAGGCCGGTGCTCACCCCGGACCGTTCGAGCAGGTAGACGAGGTCCTCGGTGGCGATGTTGCCGGTGGCGCGCGGAGCGAACGGGCAGCCGCCGATGCCGCCCAGGCTCGCGTCGAGCACTCGCACACCCTCCTCGTACGCCGCCAACGCGTTGGCGTAGCCGGTGTTGCGGGTGTTGTGGAAGTGGGCGCGCAGCCGGACGCCGCCCGCGACCTCTCCGACACGGCGCACCCGCTCGCGGACGTCGGAGGGCACCGCGACGCCGATGGTGTCGGCCAGGGCGATCTCGGCGACGCCGCAGGCCGCGAGCTCGGCCACCACGGCGACGAGTCGCTCGACGGGAACCTCACCCTCGAAGGGGCAGCCGAACGATGTCGAGACCGTCACGGTCGCCACGATGCCGGCGGCGCGCGCCAGCGGGACGACCTCGGCGACCACACCGACGGCGTCGGAAGTGCTCATCCCCTGGTTGCGACGGGTGAACTCGTCACTGGCCGCCACGACGAGGTTGACCTCGTCGACCCGCGTGGCCGCCGCCCGGGTGAAGCCCCGCGTATTGAGCACCAGCCCGATGAGCGACAGGGCGTCGCGGTCGGCCCGCGTGGCGAGCGCCGCGACGACCTCCTCGGCACCGGCCATCTGCGGCACCCGGGCCGGGTTGACGAAGCTCGCCACCTCCTGGCGGGTGAGCCCGGCGTCCAGCGTGCGGCCGATGAGCGCCACCTTCTGCTCGACCGAGAGCAGCGCCGCGTCGTTCTGCAGCCCGTCGCGCGCCGACACCTCGACGATCTGCACGTCCGTCACGCCGCCACCGTACGCCGCACGGGTGCCCACCCACCCCACCCACCGAGCCTCTACGCTCGGACCGCCCAGCCGCGAGCCGCGACCCCGGGAGTACGCCGTGATCACGCACGTCGTGAGCTTCACCTTCATCGAGCAGGACGACCGGCTCGAGTGCCGCGAACGCCTCGAGTCGCTGCTGCCCCAGATCGACGCGCTGCGCAGCCTGCGCGTGGGTCTGGACTCCCTCGGCGACGACGGCGCCGCAGACCTCGTGCTCATCACGACGCACGACGACGTCGAGGGACTGCGCGCCTACCAGCAGCACCCGGCCCACCAGGAGTTCGGCGCGTGGCTGCGGCCGCGGACCACGGCGCGCACGGTCGTCGACATCGACGAGTGACGGGCCGCCGTGGCAGGACGATCCGACTCCGTCGTGACCTAGGTCGCGATCCGGTCACATGGGTACGAATCAGACATCGAGCCGTGTGAGGATGACCGCGGCCGCTCATCCGCGCGCCAGGAACGGGGAGCCTCGATGCGCCGCACCACCGCCCTGCTGTCCACGGCGGCTCTCGCCGCGCTGACGCTCACCGGCTGCGCGCAGACGGCGACCGTCCATCGTGCCGACGCCGGAGGAGCGCCGCGCGACGCCGTGGTCGCCGCCGCGCTCGCGACGGGCACGGCCGGAACGGCGAAGGTGACGCTCGACCTGCGCGGCGGCAGCGGCGCGATGCGGTGACGGTGTCGGTCGAGGGCAGGATCGCCCTCGACGGATCCCGGGCCGACCTCACCGCCACGCTGCCGAAGGGCACCCTCGGCAGCGACGCGCCCTTGCACCTGCACGAGCTCGTCGTCGCGAAGAAGGCGTACCTGTCGGTCGATGGCGTGTCACCGCTGCCCGGCCTGCTGCCAGACATGTGGATCTCGACCGACGTGGACGGGGCACCGGGCGCCGCAGGGCTGGGGTCGCTCGCGACCACGGGGGGCGTCCGTCCGCTTCTCGACGCGCTGCGCTCGGTGACCACGGTGTCCGAGCTCGGCCCGCAGCAGGTCGGCGGCGTGCCCACCACGCACTACCGCGCGAGCATCTCCGCGTCGTCGCTGCTGGGGTCGCTCGGCGGCCTCGCCCCCGGCGGCTCGATCCCCGGTCTGCCGAGCGGGTCCGCCCCGCGCCTGCCCACCGACGCAACGGTGCCCGTCGACGTCTGGGTCGACGCCTCCGGGCGGCTCGTCGGACTCACCGCGGCCCTCGACGCCGGCGCCGCACCGACCGCGTCGGCACGCCTCACCTTCGCCGATTTCGGTGCTCCGCTGCAGGTCAGCGCACCCGCGGGGGCCCTGGACCTGTCCGGGCTGCTCGGCGGCTGACCAAGTTGTCGGGTTCCCTGCGCGAATGCCGAGGGGCCCGGCTACCGTGAGGGCATGACCGGCTTCCCCGCCGCTTCGGGTCATCCCGAGTTGGCCGCAGCGACCGCACCGACCGTGGTGCCGGCCCAGGCCGTCGGGGCGCCGGTCAGTCACGAGGTCATCGTCGTCGACGGCCGGTTCGCCGCCGCGCACTGCTCGTGCGGATGGCGCTCCGCGGGGCGTCGCAGCCGGGCCACCGTTCGGACCGAGGCACACGATCACGCCCTGCTGTACGCCGACGGGCGCACCGCTGGCGCGTAGCGCCGCGCATCGCCAGGTGGCCTCCAGGCCGCGCCGTCCGGGTGCTAGCTGATGTCGACCTTCTGGCCCTTGCCGACCACGATGATGCCGCCGTCGCTCACGGTGAAGCGCTGCCGGTCGGTCTCGAGGTTGACGCCGATCTGCGCCCCGTCGGGCACCTGCACGTTCTTGTCGAGGATGGCTCGGCGTACGACGGCCCCTCGGCCGATCTTGACGCCGGGCATGATCACGGAGCCTTCGACGTAGGCGCCCTCGCGGATGTTGACGTCGTAGGACAGCACCGAGTTGCGCACGTGCGCGCCGGCGATGATCGAGCCCGCTCCCACCATCGACTCGTGGCTGTTGCCGCCCTCGACGAACTTGGCGGGCGGCAGCGGCGGCAGGTGCGACAGGATCGGCCACTGCCGGTTGTAGAGGTTGAAGATGGGGTGCACGGACACGAGGTCCATGTGCGCGTCGTGGTAGGCGTCGAGGGTCCCGACGTCGCGCCAGTAGCCACGGTCGCGGTCGGTGGCACCGACCACCTCGTTGTCGGCGAAGTCGTAGACCTGCGCGATGCCCTGCGCGGTGAGCATCGGGATGATGTTGCCACCCATGTCGTGGACCGACCCGTCGTCGCCCGCGTCGATGCGCAACGCCTCGACGAGGACGTCGGTGGAGAAGACGTAGTTGCCCATCGAGGCGTAGACGTGGTCGGGGTCGCCCGGGATCGTCACCGGGTCGCTGGGCTTCTCGACGAACTGCGCGATCGTGCGACCGTCGGCGGCCGTCTCGATGACACCGAACTGGTCGGCCTGCTCCTTGGGCACCCGGATGCCGGCGACCGTGACGCCCGCGCCGGAGGCGATGTGCTGGTCGACCATCTGCTGGGGGTCCATGCGATACACGTGGTCGGCACCGAAGACCACGACGTAGGACGGGCTCTCGTCGTAGACGAGGTTGAGGCTCTGGAAGATCGCGTCGGCGCTGCCGGTGTACCACCGCGGGCCGAGTCGCTGCTGCGCCGGCACCGGGGTGATGTAGTTGCCGAGCAACGTCGACATCCGCCAGGTCGTGGTGATGTGGCGGTCGAGCGAGTGGCTCTTGTACTGCGTCAGCACGCAGATCCGCAGATACCCGGCGTTGACCAGGTTGGACAGGACGAAGTCGACGAGACGGTAGGCGCCGCCGAAGGGCACGGCCGGCTTTGCCCGGTCTGCGGTCAGGGGCATCAGTCGCTTGCCCTCGCCTCCGGCGAGCACGATTCCCAGCACGTCGCGGTTGGCCACGTCACCACAGTAGTGCGACCCCTAGGCTGACGTCTGTGTTGCGCGTAGGGATCCTCACCCGAGAATGGCCGCCGGACGTCTACGGCGGTGCCGGCGTCCATGTCGACGAGCTGGTGCGCGAGCTGCGACCGCTGGCAGACGTCCGAGTCCATGCCTTCGGTCCGACGCGCGACGGTGCCCGTGGGCACCAGGTGCCGGACGACTTCGCCAAGGCCGACTCGGTGCTGCAGATCCTCGCGGTCGACCTCGACATGGTCCGCACCGTCGACCATCTCGACGTCGTCCACTCGCACACGTGGTACACCAACCACGCCGGTCACCTGGCCGGTCAGCTCTACGGCGTCCCGCACGTGATCACCGCGCACTCCCTCGAGCCGCGGCGACCGTGGAAGGCCGAACAGCTCGGCGGGGGCTACCGCGTCTCGTCGTGGATCGAGTCGTCGGCCTACCGTGAGGCGCAGGCGATCATCGCGGTGTCCGACGGAATGAAGCGCGACGTCCTCGACTGCTACCCGTTCATCGAGCCCGACCGGGTGCACGTCGTGCGCAACGGCATCGACACCAACCGGTGGCACCCGGACCCGTCCACGGACCGGCTCGCCGAGTACGGCGTCGACGCGGACAAGCCGTTCGTGGTCTTCGTCGGGCGCATCACGCGCCAGAAGGGGATCCGGCACCTGCTCGCCGCGGCCGAGCACATCGACCCGTCGGTCACCCTCGTCTTCTGCGCGTCGGCGCCGGACACGCCGGAGATCGGGCAGGAGACCGCCGCGGCCGTCGCCGAGCTGCAGCAGCGGCGTCCCGTCGTGTGGATCGAGGAGCACGCGCCGCGTCCTGTGGTGCAGCAGCTCTACACGCACGCGCTCGCGTTCCTGTGCCCGTCGGTCTACGAGCCGCTCGGCATCGTCAACCTGGAGGCGATGGCCTGCGGCACCGCGGTGGTCGCGTCCGACGTCGGCGGGATCCCCGAGGTGGTCGCCGACGGCGTCACGGGAAGGCTGGTGCACTACGACGAGAACGACACGACCGGCTTCGAGCGCAGCTTCGCCGCCGCGGTCAACGAGGTGATCGGGGACGTGGATCGCGCGGGTGCGATGGGCGTGGCCGGCCGCGAGCGCGCGATCGCCGAGTTCGGGTGGGACGTCGTGGCCGCACAGACCGTCGACGTCTACCGCGCCGCGGGCGCAGTGGCGGGCACGCCCGCGCCGTGACGACCCTCGAAGGCCCCGCTCACGTCGAGCAGGTGGACCGGCGTCCCCTGCTCGGCTACGGCCTGTACCTGCTCGCGGCGACGCTGTTCGCACTCAACGGCACGGTCAGCAAGGTCATCCTCGAGCACGGCATCCCGTGGTACCGCCTCTCGGAGCTCCGCGTCACGCTCGCGTTCCTCCTCCTCCTCGTCTGGGTGACGCTCACCAACCGTCCCGCACTTCGGTTGCGTCGCAAGGAGATCCTGCCGATCGTCCTGTACGGCACGCTCGGCATCGCGATGACCCAGTCGCTGTACCTCGTCGCACTGCAGCGGATGCCGATCGGCATCGCCCTCCTCATCGAGTTCACCGCGCCGATCATGGTCGCGCTGTGGTTCAAGTTCGTCCTCAAGGAACCGGTGCGCAACCGCGTCTTCGGCGCCCTCGTGCTCGCGATGGTCGGGCTCGGGATGGTGGCACAGGTGTGGGCCGGGCTCACGCTGGACGCGATCGGCGTCACCGCCGGATTCATCGCCGCGGTCGCGCTGGCCTTCTACTTCCTGCAGGGCGAACGGCTCGTGGCCGCGCGTGACCCGATCTCGCTGGTGATGTACGGGTTCGCCGCCGCGGCGTTGATGTGGGCGATCGTGTGCCCCTGGTGGAGCTTTCCCTGGGAGCAGCTCAGCTTCAGCACGGCGTTCGGCGGCGACGGGCCGATGCTGCCGGCGTGGACGTACGTCGGCTACATGGTCGTGTTCGGCACCGTCATCCCGTTCGCGCTCGTGCTCATGTCGATGACGCACATCCGTGCCTCGCAGGCGTCGGTCGTCGGCATGACCGAGCCGGTGATCGCGTCGGCGATCGCATGGGTGGTGCTGGGCGAGGTCCTCACGCCGGTGCAGGTGATCGGCGGTGTCGTCGTCCTCCTCGGCATCGTGCTCGCCGAGACCGCGCGCTGAGCTCGGCTCAGCCCTGGAGGAACTCGGCGTCGGGGAGGCCGACGAGCAGGACCGCGGGGCCGCCCTCGGCCGGTCGCAGGACTCCGCGCGCGTACGCCGGGAGCACGTCGGGCAGGCCGTCCGGCTCGGGCACGAGCTCGCGCGACGACGACACCGAGACGACCCGGTCGACCACGAGACCGACGTGGTGGCGGTAGAGCGGCAGCAGCACCTCGCCCGCTACGTCGGGATCGCTGCGCAGGTCGACCACCGGGATGGCGCGACCGCGGACGTCGACCAGCGCGACACCTCGGCCGTACCGAGGTCGCTCCCCACCGGGGAGCAGGTCGAGCCGCTCGGTGCGGATCACAGCGCGCACCTCGTCGACCGGCACCGCGAAGCACGCGTCACCGACCGCGAAGACGACGTAGCCGTCGGGTCGACGGATCTCGGCGTCCTCGTCGGGCGGTGCTGGTGTCGTGGCCGCTGCCTCGATCGACGCGCCGACGAGTGCGCCGGCGGCGCCCGACGCAGGCTCGGTCGATCCCCTGTCGGTCGCGGCCACCGGCGGCATGGACCGGCGGTCGCTCGCCGGTGGCGTCGACGCGACCCGTCGTGAGGGGGCGGCCGGCAGCAGCACCGCGGTGCTCGAGCCGACCGGGTCGGACGGCGTGACAGTCCCGCCGCTGACTGACGACACCGGCGCGGCGGTCGCTGCCGGTGCCGCCGACGCATCAGTCGTCGCATCGGTCGTCGCGGCGGGCCGAGTCGAGGAGGACGCGGTCGCTGCGGACTCCGTCGCGTCGGACTTCCGCGGCGGCCTGGCCGGTCCGGCGGCGGCTTCGTCGCGACGAAGTGCGTGCTCATGACGCGACCGCGCGAAGGTCGCACTCGGCCGCGAGCCGGGCGCACAGGTCGACGAGCTGGTCGACGTCGCACCCGTCGAGGAGGTCGTCGATCGCGGTCGCGGGCGTACCGGGCAGCGCCGCGGCGGCGGCTCGGTACTCGCGTGCGGCGGCCGAGTGCTCGCCGCAGCGCGACAGCGCGCCCGCGAGGAGGAAGCGCGCGTGGCCGGCGTGCGGAGCGAGATAGACCGCCTTGCGCAACGCCACGATCGAGCCCTCGTCGTCGCCGACCGTCGAGCGGGCCCGACCTTCGACGAGGTAGGCCTCGACCTCGAACGGGCTCGCCTGCGCCGCCGCCTCCGCAAGACGCGCGGCCTCGGCGTACCTCGTCTGGTCGAGAGCCTCGCGCGCCTGCTGGAGCAGGGCCGTGGCGTGGTCCGGGTCGGGCACCGGGTCGACCGCGCGCGACTTCGGGTGCGGGTGGGAGTCGGGGTAGGCGCCCGGCGCACGCAGCACCGGGCGTCGCGCCACGTGCGGCACCACGACCGGCTCCGGGCTCGCGGGTGCGGGTTCGGTCGCGACGGCGACGTCCTTGCGGTAGGCGAACGCGTCGCCCACCGTGACCAGGGTGAAGGCGTCGGTCACCTGCCACAGCGTCTCGGCGTGGCCCACGACGAGGTAGCCGCCGGCCGACAGGGTCGTGTGGAACCTGCCGACGAGCTCGCGCATCGTGTCGCGGGCGAAGTAGATGGTGACGTTGCGGCACACCACGAGGTCGACCTCACCGGGACCGAACGGCGGGTCCTCGGTCACGAGATTGTGCAGGCGCACGTCGACCAGCTCACGGATCGCCGGGGCCACCGACCGGCTGCCGTCATCGTGCGCGACGAAGTACGTCGAGAGCCGCGGCTCGTCGACGAGCGCGATCGAGCGACCGGCGTAGCGGGCACGGCGAGCCGTGGCGACCGCCTGCGACGAGAGATCGGTGGCCACGATGCGGATCTCCGGGGCCTGCGGCAGCGAGGCCGCCACCTCGGCGGCCAGGATCGCGATCGAGTACGGCTCCTCGCCCGTCGAGCAGCCCGCGCTCCAGACGGTGAACGGGCGGCCGCGCGCGACCGCGCGCCGCATGAGCTCGGGCAGCAGCCGACGTCGCAGCGCCACCATCTGCGGCGGGTTCCTGAAGAAGTGCGTCTCCGGGATGGTCACGGCGTCGAGCAGCGCCTGACGCTCGGTCTCACCGCCCGGTGCGCTGACCCGGGCGAGGTAGGCGCCGAGATCGGCGGCTCCGGACGCCGCGATGCGCTCGGTCGCGATGCCGGACAGCACGCGGCGCCGGCTCTGGTCGAAGACGAGACCGGCCTGGCGCGCGAGGAAGCCCGCGAGCGCTGCGTACTCCGCGTCGGTGAGCTCGTGGTGGCGGGCGACTGCCGTGCTCATGTCACACCGCCTCCGGCACGCTGAGGCGCGCCACGGCGTCCACGATCCCCGCCGCGATCTCGGGCAGCGGGAGCTCGACGTCGAGGCCGTCGAGTGCGGCGGCGGCGGCGGGCATGCCCCAGACCGCGCTGGTGCCCTCGTCCTGACCGATGGTGAAGGCACCGACGCGACGCATCGCGAGCATCCCCGCGGCGCCGTCTCGACCCATCCCGGTCAGCAGGACGCCGACGGCCCGCTCGCGGCAGACCGTCGCGACGGAGCGCAGCGTGCGGTCGATCTCGGGGACGTGGAACTGGTCTCGACGCGGCGGCTCGACGGAGAGGCGCAGACCCTGCTCGACGACGAGGTTGCCGTTGCTCGGTGCCAGCACGACCCGGCCCGCAGCCAGACGGTCGCCGCTCGACGCCACGGTCACCTGCAGCGCGATCACGCCGTCGAGCCAGCGCGCGAGCCCGTCGACGAAGCCGTCGGCCATGTGCTGCACGACGACGACGGACGCCGTGAGATCGAGCGGCAGCGCCCCGAGGACGGCGGCGAGCGCGGGCGGGCCCCCGGTCGAGGCGCCGATGACCACGACAGGTGGCCGACGCCGGTCGTCGCCGACCACCGACAGCGCAGGAGACTGCGCGGCGGAGGACGACGACGCCGTCATGCCACGGTCGCGCAGCCGGCCGCGGGGATGGGTGATCACACGGACCCGGCTCGCGACGGTGAGGTGCCGGGCGAGCGCCTGCGCGTAGATCGCGGCGCCGAGGCTCTCGGTCCCGACCGCGACGACGTCGACGGCGCCCGCGGCGAGTGCGTCCTCGGACGAGTCCGCGGCGGCGCCGGTGAGCACGATCGGGGTGGGTCGGCGAGCCATGACCTGCTCGACGAGGTCCAGGCCGCCCGCGGGCAGCGCCAGGTCGAGGAGGACGACGTCGGGCTTGTGCTCGAGGACGGCGACCACGCCGTCGTCGACCGTCCGGGAGGTCGCGAGGACCAGGACGCCGACCGCCGAGAGGAGCTGGTCGAGGCGTGCGAGGCGCACGTGCGTACCGGCCACGACGACGACCGTGACAGGGCGTGCCGGCGTACCGGGAACACGCCCGCCTGCCGCCGACGACACCTGGCGCCTCCCCGCGCTCGCACAGGCTGCGCCACACGGCAGCCCGCTCCTTCGTAGGAACGTCGTCACGGGACGGCGGAACTTGAGGTCGCCGGGGCGGCGGATGCTCCGGCGCGAAGCGTCGTACGACGCGGTGGTCGACCACGTCGTCGCAGGTCAGCGGCGTGAGCGGCGGGTAGTGGCCCGGCTCAGGTGAGGGAGAAGACGGCGGGCGCGGACACCACGGCGCCGTTGCGCCCGGTGACCTTGTAGGACCCCGCCTTCGCGGCCGGCTGGTTGGCCGGGCACCCCTTCTGGGACACCTTGCCCAACCAGGTGACCGTGACGGAGTAGGACTGGCCCGGCTCTATGGTCTGCACCTGCGGCTGCCCTCCGGGGAAGCAGTCGTCCGAGGACCAGACGCGCGTGCTGCCGGAGGTGATGACGAGCTCGTTCTGCGCAGCGCCGACGTCGCGCTTGCAGGGCTTGCTCGACGTGTTCTGGATCCTCATCCGAAGCCTCGGGGTCGATCCCACGGGATAGGTGGCGGCATCCGTGGACGCCGTGACGCCGATGTCCTTGTCGGTGCAGGCCGCGACCGGCGTGGTCGACGGCTTCGGGGTGGCCGTCGTCGTGGGCTTGGCCGACGCCGAGCTGGTGGGTGAGCTCGTGTGCGTGGGGGTCGGGGTCGGGGTCGGGGTGGGCGTCGAGCTGGGGCTGGCCGTCGGCGGCGTCGCCGTCGCGGTGCCGCCGGCGGCCCGTCCCCAGACCCAGCGGACCGCGAGGAGCAGGGCGACGACGACGAGAATGGCGAGCAGGCGACGTACCCAGTAGACGCTGGGCGGCTGGGGGCCGACCGGTCGCAGCAAGCTCACGGGTCGCACGCTACCGGGCGGGGGGTGCGCCTCGCGGCAAGTGCGAGGATGCGCGAGCGATGCCGACCTCACCGCTGCACCGGCCGGTCCTGGCCTGGTACGACGCGCACGCCCGCGACCTGCCGTGGCGTGCCGATGACCGCTCGCCCTGGGGTGTGCTCGTGAGCGAGGTGATGCTGCAGCAGACGCCTGTCGACCGCGTCGTCCCCGCGTGGGAGGCGTGGCTCGCGCGGTGGTCCACGCCGAGCGCCCTCGCGGCCGACTCCCCCGGCGACGCTCTGCGGATGTGGGGACGGCTGGGCTATCCGCGTCGCGCGCTGCGACTGCACGCGGCCGCCACCGCGTGCGTCGACCGGTTCGGCGGCTCAGTGCCCTCGACGTACGACGAGCTGCGCTCGCTGCCCGGCGTCGGGGACTACACGGCCGCCGCGGTCATCGCGTTCGCGTACGGGCGTCGCGCGGTGGTGCTCGACACCAACGTCCGGCGCGTGCTGGCGCGGCTGATCGACGGCTCGGAGCGGGCGCGACCGTCCGTGAACGCGTCAGAACGTGAGCTGGCGTCGTCACTGCTGCCCGATGCCGACGCGCGGGCCGCGCGATGGTCGGTGGCGCTGATGGAGCTCGGCGCTCTCGTGTGCACGGCGTCGTCCCCCTCGTGCGAGGTGTGCCCGGTGGTCGCGTCGTGCGCGTGGGTGACCGGTGGCCGGCCTTCGTACGACGGCCCGGCGCGGACGGCGCAGCGCTTCACCGGCACGGACCGGCAGGTCCGCGGCCGGCTCATGGCTGTGCTGCGCGAGTCGCCGACGCCCGTGCCCAAGCCCGACCTCGACGTCGTCTGGGCCGACGCCGTGCAGCGCGAGCGCGCCCTCGACTCCCTCATCGACGACGGACTCGTCGACCCCCTCCCCGACGGCCGATACGCCCTGCCAGGTTCTGTCCCTTAGGGAAGATCCGTGGCACTTTCGTGCCACGTTCTGTCCCTAAGGGACAGATGGTCAGCCAACGGTCATCGGGCGGCGGGGTAGAGCGGGTGCGCCGACGCGTCACCGAGCACCGCAGCCGCAGCGTTGCGGCCGGTGGCCACCGCGCCCTCCATGTAGCCGCTCGCCCAGTGGTCCGAGCCCGCGACGTAGAACGGCGGCTCGTGCCTGCCGTGCAGGGGCCCGACGTCGACCATCGCACCGGGCGCCCAGTCCGGCGCGTACCCGAGCGTCCAGGGGTCGCCGCCCCAGTGCCGCCAGAGAACCGTCGGGGTGCCGACCGGACCGACCACGCGCTCGAGCCCGGTGATCAGGTCGCGGGTGGCCTGCTGCTCCGGCTGCCTCGAGATCCGGGCGATGACCTCGGGCCCGTTCAGGCTCGACAGGACCGTCCCGCCCTGCACCCAGAAGCCGCCTGACTCGCGCTCGGACAGGATCTGGCCGTTGCCGCCCACCGTCTCCCACACCGCCGAGTCCAGGGCCACCACCGCCTTGGACACCGGCGTCGAGCGCTGCGCACGCAACCCGCGCAGGCGCTCCTCGGAGACTCCGCTGATCTCGACCGCGCGCAACGGCATGAGCGGTACGCCGCACACCACGGCGTCCGCCTCGATCACCTCGCCGTCGTCGACCACGACGCGGCACGGCGTCCCCACGTGGATCGCCACGACCGGTGCGGCGTAGCGGATCCGGTCACCGATCGACGCCACCAGTGCGTCGACCAGTCGGCTCGAGCCGCCGTCGACCTTGAGGTTCTCCCACACCGTGTAGTCCTCGGGGCTGTGCCCACCGACCGCAGCGCACGTCCGTGCGGCCGCCAGCACGGACAGGGTGCGCGAGTCGCCGATCCCGGTGTAGCGCAGGCCCAGGTCGAGCCGACGCAGCGCTGTCGACGTGACCCCGACGTCGCGCGCCAGGTCGTGCACGGACAGTCGGTCGAGGCGTCCGGCGTCCGCCTCCCGCAGCGGCGCCGACGGATCGATGCCGCGGCCCGCAGCGATCAGTGCGGACGTGAGGCGTTCGAGGGACGCGAGGTCGTCGTCGGTCAGCCAGCCCTCGCCACGGTGCAGGCCGTCGGTGAGGTCGTAGAACGTCTCACCCGGGACGTCGGTGTAGCTCGGGACGAGCGCGAGCCCGAGCTCGTCGGCCAGGCCGCCGGTAGGCGACGGTGCACCGTGCCGACCACCTCGCCGCCGACCTGGACCAGCCGGCCGTCGACCAGCACCTCGCCCTCGACCCGACCCCCGGGGCGGTCGCGCGCCTCGAGCAGCAGGACGTCGGTGCCGGCTCGGACCAGGTCGCGGGCGCAGGCCAGGCCGCCGAGCCCGGCACCGATCACCACGACGTCGACGCGCACGAGTCCTCCTAGGACGGGCGGATGGCGAATCGTGGACTCGGGAGGGCAGAAATGTGCCCGAAATCGACCCTAAGGGACAAGAAGTGGAGGGGCGCTAGGGTTTGGGGGTGATCGAGTCGGTGCGGGTCGAGACGTTGTCGGAGCAGCCTGCCGCGGTGGTGCGCGGGCGACGACCGCCCGAGGAGATCGGCGAGTTCGTCGGCCCCGCGTACGCCGCCGTCAGCGCGGCACTGGCTGAGCAGGGCATCGCCATCGCCGGCCCGCCCTTCTGCCGCTACGCCGCGGGCGAGGGCGAGATGACCGCCGAGGGACACGCCGAGGTGTTCTCGATGGCGGTCGGCTTCCCCACCGAACGGGCCGTCGAGCCCGCCGGGGAGGTCGAGCCGATGACCTTCCCCGCGGGGGACGCGGTCGTGGTCGTCCACGTCGGCGCCTACCCCGAGCTGGGCGAGGCCTACGCCGCAGGCGCCGGCTGGATGCGCGAGCACGACCTCGAGATGAGCTCCGACCCGTGGGAGACCTACCTCGACGGCCCCGACGCCGATCCGCACCGCACCGTCCTGCGCTTCCCGTGCCGCCCCGCGGTCACCTGACGCGGACATGACGAAGGGCGGCGTACCCGCGAGGTACGCCGCCCTTTCGTCGCTGCTCGGTCAGGCCGTGCCGGCGTCGGAGACCGGTGGGACCTCGTCGGTCCCGGCACCCACTGCCTCGACGATCTCGTCGATCGCCGGCACCTCGGCCTTGGACTCGCCGCGGAAGGTGAACTGCCTCTCGGCGCCCTCGCCCTCGACGTCGACCACGATGATCGAACCCGGACGCAGCTCGCCGAAGAGGATCTTCTCCGAGAGCGCGTCCTCGATCTCGCGCTGGATCGTGCGGCGCAGCGGCCGCGCGCCGAGGACGGGGTCGTAGCCGCGCTCGGCGAGCAGGTCCTTGGCCGCCCGCGTGAGCTCGATGCCCATGTCCTTGTCCTTGAGCCGCAGGTCGAGCCTGTCGGTCATGAGGTCGACGATCGTGACGATCTCGTCCTGCGTGAGCTGGTGGAACACGACGATGTCGTCGACACGGTTGAGGAACTCCGGACGGAAGTGCTGCTTGAGCTCGTCGTTGACCTTGTTCTTCATCCGCTCGTAGGTCGACTTCGTGTCCTCGGAGTTGGAGAAGCCGAGGTTCTGCCCCTTGGCGATGTCACGCGTGCCGAGGTTGGTCGTCATGATGATGACGGTGTTCTTGAAGTCGACCACGCGACCCTGCGAGTCGGTCAGGCGACCGTCCTCGAGGATCTGCAGCAGCGAGTTGAAGATGTCCGGGTGTGCCTTCTCGACCTCGTCGAAGAGCACGACCGAGAACGGCTTGCGGCGCACCTTCTCGGTGAGCTGGCCGCCCTCCTCGTAGCCGACGTAGCCGGGGGGCGAGCCGAACAGCCGCGACACGGTGTGCTTCTCGGAGTACTCCGACATGTCGAGCGAGATCAGCGCGTCCTCGTCGCCGAAGAGGAACTCGGCGAGCGTCCTCGACAGCTCGGTCTTGCCGACGCCCGAGGGGCCGGCGAAGATGAACGAACCACCTGGACGCTTCGGGTCCTTCAGACCCGCACGCGTGCGGCGGATCGCCTGCGACAAGCGACTTGATCGCCTGCTGCTGCCCGATGACGCGCTTGTGCAGCTCGTCCTCCATGTTGAGAAGACGGGCGCTCTCCTCCTCGGTCAGCTTGAAGACCGGGATGCCGGTCGCGGTGGCGAGGACCTCGGCGACGAGCTCCTCGTCGACCTCGGCGACGACGTCGAGGTCACCGGCCTTCCACTCGCGCTCGCGCGTCGCCTTCTCGCCGAGCAGCTGCTTCTCGTTGTCGCGCAGCGACAGCGGCCTTCTCGAAGTCCTGCGCGTCGATCGCGCCCTCCTTCTCGCGGCGGACGTCGGCGATGCGCTCGTCGAACTCGCGCAGGTCCGGCGGCGCCGTCATCCGACGGATGCGCAGGCGTGCGCCGGCCTCGTCGATGAGGTCGATCGCCTTGTCGGGCAGGAAGCGGTCGCTGATGTAGCGGTCGGCCAGGGTGGCCGCCGCGACGAGCGCGCTGTCGGTGATCGAGACGCGGTGGTGCGACTCGTAGCGGTCGCGCAGGCCCTTGAGGATCTCGATGGTGTGCGCCAGCGTCGGCTCGGCCACCTGGATCGGCTGGAACCGGCGCTCGAGCGCGGCGTCCTTCTCGACGTACTTGCGGTACTCGTCGAGCGTCGTCGCACCGATGGTCTGCAGCTCGCCACGCGCCAGCATCGGCTTGAGGATCGATGCAGCGTCGATGGCACCCTCGGCCGCGCCTGCACCGACGAGCGTGTGCATCTCGTCGATGAACAGGATGATGTCGCCGCGCGTGCGGATCTCCTTGAGCACCTTCTTGAGGCGCTCCTCGAAGTCGCCGCGGTAGCGCGAGCCGGCGACGAGGGCGCCGAGGTCGAGGGAGTAGATCTGCTTGTCCTTGAGCGTCTCGGGCACCTCGCCCTTGACGATCATCTGCGACAGGCCCTCGACGACGGCGGTCTTGCCGACGCCGGGCTCACCGATGAGCACCGGGTTGTTCTTGGTACGACGCGAGAGCACCTGCATGATGCGCTCGATCTCCTTCTCGCGCCCGATCACCGGGTCGAGCTTGCCCTCGCGCGCGGCCTGCGTGAAGTTGCGGCCGAACTGGTCGAGGACGAGGGAGGTCGACGGCGTGCCCTCCTGCGGGCCGGCCGCGGCCGCGGCTCCTTGCCCTGGTAGCCCGAGAGCAGCTGGATGACCTGCTGGCGGACCCGGTTGAGGTCGGCGCCGAGCTTCACGAGGACCTGGGCGGCGACGCCCTCACCCTCGCGGATGAGACCGAGCAGGATGTGCTCGGTGCCGATGTAGTTGTGGCCGAGCTGCAGCGCCTCGCGCAGCGAGAGCTCGAGGACCTTCTTCGCGCGCGGCGTGAAGGGGATGTGGCCCGACGGCGCCTGCTGGCCCTGGCCGATGATCTCCTCGACCTGCTGGCGCACCGCCTCGAGGGAGATCCCGAGCGACTCCAGCGCCTTGGCCGCGACGCCCTCGCCCTCGTGGATGAGCCCGAGGAGGATGTGCTCGGTACCGATGTAGTTGTGGTTGAGCATCCGGGCCTCTTCCTGGGCCAGGACGACGACCCGGCGAGCCCGGTCGGTGAACCTCTCGAACATCTGCACTCTCCCAAGGACGAGCGGCCGCCCGGCGGCCGTTCTCGCAAGACTAGCCCGGCTCGCGCCAGGCCTCACGTCAGCAGAACCTCCGCGGAGCAACGGACGTTCCGTGTCGCGTTACGCCGTGGGTGAACCTGCAGGTCACGACGGCGGACCGACGCACTTCCGCGGCCGGGCTCCCGGGCCTAGGTTCGAGGCATGCTCACGCTCATCGCCGGGGTCGGCCCCGGCCTCGGCATGTCCCTCGCCCGCCGGTTCGGCGCGGCCGGCGAGGTCGCCCTGCTCGCCCGCGACGACGCGTCCGGGGCGGGGTTCGTCGCCGAGCTCGGCGCGCTCGGGATCGCCGCGAGCGCGTACGTCGCGAACCTCGGCGACGAGGTCTCGCTGCGCGACGCGCTCGGTCGGGTGCGGGCCGAGGTGGGCGTTCCCGATGTCGCGGTCTACAACGCCTCGCTGGGTGTCGACGTGCGTCCCCAGGACGTGACGGCCGCGCAGGTGCAGGCCGCTCTCGCCCTCGGCACCCTCGGCGCGGTCACGACGTACCAGGAGCTCACGCCCGCGATGGTCGCGCGGGGGTCCGGGACGTTCCTCGTGACCGGTTCGGGTGTCTCGCTCCACCCGTGGCCGGGCACGATCGCGCTCACGCTCGACAAGGCCGCGCTGCGTGCCTTCGCGCTGGCCGCGGCTCGCCAGCTCGCCGACACCGGGGTGCACGCGGGCACGGTGACCATCGACGGGCTGCTCAACAAGCCGGGCTTCGAGCCGGACACCGTCGCCGAGACGTTCTGGCGCTTCCACTCCCAGCCGGTGGGCGCGTTCGACGCGGAGATCGTGCACACCCGCGCCTGACCTCTGCCACTGCGCCCGGCCGTGACTTCCGGAGCGCTCGACTCTCACCGGCTCCGCCCGCGCGTCGCGACGGGTTGCGGGTGTCGCCTGACCGCAGCGCCCTGCGACCGCCATGATCAGCCGCATGCCGGTCCGCGTGCGTCTCGTCGTCGCCAGTGCCCTCATGCTCTTCACCGAGCTGCTGCTCATCCGATGGCTCGGCGCCAACGTGCTCAACCTGGCGTACTTCTCCAACATCGTGCTGCTGGGGTCGTTCCTCGGGATCGGCCTGGGCTTCCTCATGGCGCGCCCGGGGCGCACGTCGCCGTGGTGGTTCCCGGTGAGCCTGGCGCTGCTGGTCGTCGCGGTGCTCTTCTCGCCGAACGGCATCGACCGCTCCGGGAGCGACCTCATCTACTTCACGGGCCTCCAGACCTCGGGCGGCTTCCCGCCCGTGGTCACGCTGGCGATCGTGTTCGCCGCGGTCGCGTTCGTCATGACGGGTCCGGGGCTGCTCGTCGCGCAGTGCTTCCTCGAGATGCCGCGCCTGGACGCCTACCGCTACGACCTCATCGGCAGCCTGCTGGGCACCGTGCTGTTCGCGATCATGTCGTTCCTGTCGGCGCCGCCGATCGTCTGGTCGGTGTTCCTCGTCGCGTCGGCCATCGTTCTGATCCCCAGGCCGCGGTGGGTGGTCGTCGTGAGCCTCGCGGTGTTCCTCGTCGTCATGGCGACGGGCACGATCCAGGGCGACATCTGGTCGCCGTACTACAAGATCCAGACCATCCCCGGGACCGCGACGCGTGACGACGGGTCGACGTACGCGACGGTGAGCGTCCTGGCGAACGGCATCCCGCACCAGTCGATCGTGCCCGTCGACACCCGGATCCAGAAGCAGTCGTTCTACCCGATCCCCTACGAGCGGATCCCGCACGGCAAGCCGAAGGACGTCCTGATCGTGGGCGCGGGCAACGGGTCCGACGTGGCACTCGCACTCCGCAACGGCGCAGAGCACGTCGACGCGGTCGAGATCGACCCGCGCATCCACGACCTCGGCGTCGACCTGCACCCCGACAAGCCGTACGCCGACCCGCGCGTCACGTCGTACATCACTGACGGTCGCGCGTTCCTGCACAACACCGACCATCGCTACGACCTGGTGATCTTCGCGCTGCCCGACTCGCTCACGCTCGTCGCCGGGTCGAACCAGCTGCGGCTCGAGAGCTACCTCTTCACTCAGGAGGCGATGGAGAACGTACGGGCGGTGCTCAAGCCCGGTGGCGCGTTCAGCATGTACAACTTCTACCGCGAGGACTGGCTGGTCGGCCGACTCGCGAACACCGCGTCCGCCGCGTTCGGGCACCAACCGTGCATCGACACGTATGCCAACCGCAGCGCGGTGATCACCGTCGGGCTGACGTCCGCGGACCAGGCGTGCCCCGCCCCGGGGAGCAACGAGACCTCGGTGGCATCGGTCGAAGGTCCCGCTCCGGTTCACGACGACCGGCCGTTCCTCTACCTGCGTACCGCGAGCATCCCGGCGACGTTCCTCATCACGATCGCGCTGATCCTGGCGCTGTCGCTGCTCGCCGTGCGGTGGGTGGGCGGACCGCTGCGCCGCATGGCGCCGTACGCCGACCTCGCCTGCCTCGGCGCGGCGTTCCTCCTGCTCGAGACGCGTGCCGTCACCTGGTCCGCGCTGCTCTTCGGCACGACCTGGGTCGTGAACGCGATCGTGTTCGCGGGTGTGCTCGTGGTGGTGCTGCTCGCGGTCGAGGTGACCAGAAGACTGCCGGTGAAGCCGACACGACCGCTCGCGTTCGTGCTGCTGGCAGCGACCCTGCTCGTGGCGTGGCTGGTGCCGACGACGTGGCTGCTCTCGCTCCCCGTGGCTGCGCGAGTGGTCGCGGCGGTGGCGATCGCGTTCGGCCCGATCTTCGCCTCCAACATCGTCTTCGCGACCCGCTTCAACACGACCGCCGACCCGACGAGCGCCTTCGCCGCCAACCTGCTCGGTGCGATGGTCGGCGGCTGCATGGAGTACCTCGCGCTCATCGTCGGCTACCCCGCGCTGCTCGGGATCGCCGGCCTGCTCTACCTCGCCGCCTTCCTCCTCGGTCCGAGGCTGGCCCGGAGCGCGACACCCATACCGGTCGCACTCGACGCGTGACGGTCGTTGACATCGATTCTCACGTGGAGTGCTGAGTACCTGTCCGACCCGCTGCGATGGTGCCCTTCAGCGTGCCGCCGATCACTGAAACTCCTTCTGTTTCTTGACTTTTCCCATACCTCAGAGGTCTTGACGCGAATCCGATGTGTGTACGATGATGGGCCCATGGCGGTCCTCCTCTCCACCCTCGACGTCAGCGGTCTGCTGGCGTCGGGGTTCGGTGATTCGGGCAGCGAGGAGGAGCGCGCCTACGTCGACGAGCTGCGTGCCAGCGGCGAGTTCACGACCACTCTGACCGCGGAAGAGGACAAGGCTCGCGATGCGGGCGATCCCTGCGACGGGTGGGAGCTGCCGGTGCTGCTCGCGGTCGACCCGGTGGGGTTGGTCGAGGACCTGGACCGTGTCGATCAGCTGCAGAGCCTGGACCGGGTGGCGGCGCGGGTCGCGGCCAAGCAGTGCGAGGTCGTGGCCGCGATGGCCGGGAAGGCGGCGTCGCGGTCCTCGGTGCGTGAGATGCAGGTCGAGCACGAGGTCGCGGTGGCGCGGCGGGTGTCGCGCTACGCCGCGCTGCGGGCGATCACCACGGCGCGGGCGTTGGCCAGCGTGTTCCCCGGCTTCGCTGACGCGCTCGCGGCGGGCACGGTGTCGATGGCGCACTGCGAGGTGCTGGTGCACCGCACCCGGTTCGTGACCGACGAGGACGTGCTGGCGCTGATCGGGCGGCTCGCGCTGCCCAAGGCGACGCGGATGCCACCGGGCGCGTTCGGTCGTGAGGTGGTCGCGCTGGTGGCCCGCTTCGACCGTGACGCCGACCCGAGGCTGCGCCAGGCGGTCGCGTCGCGGCGGGTGTTCACCCGCCCGCTCGAGGACGGGCTGGGCATGCTCGGCGTCATCCACGAGTGGTCGGTGATCGAGGCGATCCACCGCGTCCTGCAGACCGACGCCGACGCCCTGCGCGACACCCGCCGGACAGCGAGCGCCGGCGACCACGACGCGGCAGAACCGGCAGCGGATGGTGCGGCGACCCAGCGACGCGACCCCGGACGACGCGACCCCGGACGACGCGACCCCCGGCGAGGACGAGCAGACCCGCGACGCGGACGTCGCGGACGCGTTGGCCGCGCGGGTGCTGGGCGCGATCGACGCCGACGGTGCGCTCACCTGGGACCGCGCCCAGACCCAGGTCGTGGCCCACCTGGTCATCGACCTGGACACCCTGCGCGCCGAGCGCGACCACCCCGCCCTCCTCGACGGGCAACCCGTCCCGGCCAGCATCGGCCGTGAGCTGGCCGGCTACGCCAGAGCGTGGCGACGCATCGTGACCGAACCCGTCACCGGCGCCAGCCTGGACTACGGCACCCTCACCTACCTGCCCGCACCCCTGCGCGCCTACGTCCTGGACCGCGACGGCGGCTGCCGCGCACCGGGCTGCACCACCCGCGCCCCCTCACGCCTGCAGATGGACCACGCCCAGGAATGGCCCCACGGTCCCAGCAGCGCCACCAACTGCGGCACCCTGTGCACCCGCTGCCACCAGCTCAAGACCGCCGGCGCCACCGACATCACCGACCGCCACCACGACGGCTCCTTCACCTGGACCACCCTGTGGGGCCAGACCATCCACGTCCCCGCCCGCAGATACCTCCTCGGCACCGACCCCGAACCCGAACCGGACGACCCACTCGAACGTGGAGCGGACACGACTTCGACGGAGGACGACCCGCCACCGTTCTGAGCGACCCGACCTAGCCGCCTGGACCGTGACCAGCCACCATGGCGGTGAGCGTTCGAACAACGACGCATCAGTGGATCGGACCCGTGCCCTTCCGGAGGCTGTGGCGTGAAGGACGTGCTGGACGAGGGGCCGTTCTTCCACGGCACGAAGGCCGACCTGCGGGCGGGCGACCTGCTCACCGCGGGATTCCGGTCGAACTACCGGCCCGAGGTCGTGATGAACCACATCTACTTCACGGCACTTCCTGACGGTGCCGGGCTCGCTGCGGAGCTCGCGCCCGGCGACGCTGCTCCGCGCGTGTACGCCGTCGAGCCGACCGGGGAGTTCGAGAACGACCCGAACGTGACCGACAAGAAGTTCCCCGGGAACCCCACCCGGTCCTACCGCAGCCGAGCCCCGCTCAGGATCGTCGGCGAGGTGACCGACTGGACGCGGCTGACCCCCATGGCGCTTCAGGCCTGGCGCGACCGACTGGCGGCGATCCGCGCCGACGAGCGCGGCGAGATCATCAACTGATCGGCGCCGTCGACCGGGAAGCACGCACTACCGTGAGTCCATGTACCGGGCGATGGTGATGTTCCCCAAGTCGGCTCGTGCGGCGGAGGTCGACGCCCTGATCGAGGGCATCGCGTCGTCGTTCACGGCCAGCCCCGGTTTCCAGGCGGTCACCCGCAGCACCGGCGCACTCATGGGGCCGGGCGCGAGAGGCGGGGAGGTCGGGGCGATCCTCGAGGCCGACTTCGCCAGCCTCGACGACGTGCTCGCCGCACTGCACGCCGAGGACTTCCACGACGTCAAGACCGCCACCGAGTCGCTCGGCACGACGATCTTCCTGTTCGAGCTCACGACCGCCTGACCCGCCGACCACGGTCGTAACGGGTGCCGCCGCCCTCGTCGGGCAGGTCGACGCCGTCGGCTCGCTCGCCGCGCCTCCACGCGCAGAGCCGGTCTAGCCTGATGCGGCGACCTTCGGGAGACGGCATGTCGGGTACGACGACTGGCGCAGAACCGGCCGACGCGGCACCTCCGCCGCCGGTGTCCGACGACGACGCGTCCCCCACGACGACCCACGACGAGTCGAGCACCGAACCCGCCGACGACGTGGCGGATGCGAGCGACACCATCGACAGGCACGGCATCGACACCGAGGACGTCGACACCGAGGACGTCGGAGCCTCCTCCGACGCCGCGCTGGCGGACCCCGCGGCAGATCCCGAGGTCACGGCTGACGCCGTGGCCAGCCACTCCCGCACGCCGGTCGAGGACGAGCTCGGGTTCGCCGTCCCCACGTGGTACGTGCTGTTCTGCGCGCTCCCCTTCGCGGCGGCGTTCCTCGTGCCGATCACCGTGATCTACCGGGCGCAGAACAGCGTGCCCGCGATGTCGGCCACCTCGGCGGCCTGGCTCGGGGTGGCCACCGGATGGGTGCTGTGGCTCGTCGGGACGGCGGGATGGCTGCTCGGCCCGCTCGTGCTCGCCGGCCCACGTCGACGCTCGCCGACCGCGTGGGAGTGGTGGCACCGCACCACGCGCGCCTGGGTCGCCGTCGTGCTCGCCTGGGGTCTCGTCGCCACGCTGTCGGTGCTCGCCGTCGCCATCCTGCTCGGACGCCTCAGCGCCTAGTCGGCCTGCACCGGACCCCTCGTCGCTCGCGGACGTGCGACCGCGACGGCCGCCTCAGTTGTGCGCGGCCTGGAACGTGGCCATCAGGTCGGCGCTGATCCGACCGCGCTCGTTGACCGCGATCCCCTGGCTCTTGGCCCATGCGCGTACCTGCGCGGGATCGGTGGCGCCCGACGCCTTGACGGCGCGAGCGCTCGACCGCCGTCCCCCACCGGTCCGGCGCCCGTGCCCGACGTAGGGCGCGAGCAGGTCGCGAAGGCGCGCCGCGTTGTCGTGGGTGAGGTCGATCTCGTAGGAGACCCCGTCGAGGGAGAACGTGACCGTCTCGTCGGCCGTACCGCCGTCGAGGTCGTCGACGAGGATGACCTGCACCTTCTGCGCCATGATCGATCCATTCCTGGTGACAAATGAGAGACAAGAAATGCCGCATTTCTGCGGCTCGGGCATAATCCCTCAATTCCGCCACAATTTCCAGTCAGCCGTAATTCGTCAATGAACTGATATTTCCCCGACGCCGACACCATCGATGGGCGGTGACCGGCGATCCCGGTAGGCTGAGCGTCGGTGCGCCGATGACGCCGCGCCGTCCCGACTCCCCCGAGCGGACGGACGCCGTGAGCCCCGAACCCCACGTCGCCCCGCTGCCCCGCAGCGCGGTCGCCGACGACACCGCAGCCCTGCGCGCCGACATCCGCGCCCTCGGCGAGCTGCTCGGCGCCACCCTGGTGCGCCAGGACTCGGCGGACCTGCTCGCGCTCGTGGAGGAGGTGCGCCGGACCGCGCGCACGGACCCCGGTGCGACGAGCGACCTGCTGCGCTCGGTCGAGCTTCCCGTCGCGATCCGGCTCGCGCGCGCGTTCTCGACCTACTTCCACCTCGCCAACGTCACCGAGCAGGTGCACCGCGCCCGGCAGCAGCAGGCCGTACGCCGCACCGACGGCGACCCGCTGCGCGCCACCGCCCGACGCATCGAGGCGGCCCTGAAGTCCGGCGACCTCGCGCACGACGTCGTGGCCGACGCGATCCGGCGGCTCTCGGCGCGACCGGTGTTCACCGCCCATCCGACCGAGGCCGCGCGCAGGTCGGTGCTGCTCAAGCTGCGCGGCATCGCCGACCTTCTCGAGCGGGCCGAGCAGGAGGGACGCGATCTCGACGATCCGCGGGTGTCGCGTCGCGCGGCCGAGCTCATCGACCTGCTCTGGCAGACCGACGAGCTGCGGCTGAACCGACCCGAGGTGCTCGACGAGGCACGCAACGCGCTCTACTACCTCGACGACCTCGCTCGCGGTCCGGTGGCCGACGTCCTCGACGACCTCTCCGACGCGCTGGCGACGATCGGCGTCGAGCTGCCCGCCGACGCGCGACCGCTCTCGTTCGGGTCCTGGATCGGCGGTGACCGCGACGGCAACCCGTTCGTGACGCCCGACGTCACCCGCCGCGTCGTCGACCTGGTGCGCGACCACGCGGTGCGCGACCTGCTGCCCGTGATCGACCGTCTGCTCGAGGACCTCTCGGTGTCGGAGCGTCTCAACGACGTCTCGCCCGAGCTGCGCGACTCGCTCGCCGCCGACCTCGCGGTGCTCACCGACCTCGACCCGCGCTACCGGCGGCTCAACGCCGAGGAGCCCTACCGCCTCAAGCTGACCTGCGTGCGCGCGAAGCTGGTCAACACCCGCGCGCGCATCGCGGCGTCGACGCCGCACCGACCCGGTCGCGACTACGCGCAGACGCGCGAGCTGCTCGACGACCTCATGCTCGTCCGCGACTCGCTGGCCACGCACCGCGGCGAGCTGGCTGCCCGCGGCGTGGTCGATCGCGCGATACGCACGGTCGCGGCGTTCGGGCTCTCCCTGGTCACCCTCGACGTGCGCGAGCACGCATCGGCGCACCACAGCGCCGTCGGTGTGCTGGTCGACCGGCTCGGGGAGCAGGGATGGCGCTACGAGGACATGCCTCGCGAGCACCGCACCAAGCTGCTCTCGCAGGAGCTGACGTCGCGGCGTCCGATGTCGCCGACGCCACCGCCGCTCGAAGGCGACGACCTGCGCACCTACAACGCGTTCGTCGCCATCCGCGAGACGCTCGACCTGCACGGCCCCGACGTCTGCGAGACCTACATCATCTCGATGACGAAGGGCGTCGACGACGTGCTCGCTGCCGTCGTGCTCGCCCGCGAGGCCGGTCTCGTCGACCTGGCTGCCGACGTCGCACGCATCGGATTCGTGCCGCTCCTCGAGACGGTCGACGAGCTGCGTCGCGCCGGCGACCTGCTCGACGGGCTGCTCGCCGACCCGTCCTACCGACGGCTCGTGACCCTGCGCGGCGACGTGCAGGAGGTGATGCTCGGCTACTCCGACTCCAACAAGGACGCCGGGATCACGACGTCGCAGTGGGAGATCCACCTCGCGCAGCGGCGGCTGCGCGACGTCGCCCGCACGCACGGCGTGCGCCTGCGTCTCTTCCACGGTCGCGGCGGCACCGTCGGTCGTGGCGGCGGCCCGACCTACGACGCGGTCCTCGCGCAGCCGTGGGGCGTGCTCGACGGCGAGATCAAGCTGACCGAGCAGGGTGAGGTCATCTCCGACAAGTACCTCCTGCCCTCGCTCGCGCGCGAGAACCTCGAGCAGCTGCTCGCGGCGGTCGTCGAGTCGACGGTGCTGCACCAGGCGCCACGCGCCGGCGCCGAACGGCTCGGGCGCTGGGACCCCGCGATGGACCTCGTGTCGGCTGAGGCGCAGCGCGCCTACCGCGCCCTCGTCGACGACCCCGACCTCCCGCGCTACTTCGCGATGTCGACGCCGGTCGAGGAGCTCGCCGACATGCACCTCGGGTCGCGTCCGGCACGCCGCGCCTCCGCCGACTCCGGCATCGAGTCGCTGCGCGCCATCCCCTGGGTGTTCGGCTGGACGCAGTCCCGCCAGATCGTCCCCGGGTGGTACGGCGTCGGGTCGGGGCTGCGCGCCGCGCGCGAGGCCGGACTCGGCGACGTCCTCGGCGAGATGTACGAGCACTGGCACTTCTTCCGCAACTTCGTGTCCAACGTCGAGATGACCCTCGCCAAGACCGACCTGGCCGTGGCGCGCGAGTACGTCGACCAGCTCGTGCCGGACCACCTGCGGCACGTCTTCGACGACATCGTCGCCGAGCACGAGTCCACCGTGCGCGAGGTGCTCGCGATCTCGGGCAGTGCCGAGCTGCTCGGGTCGCAGCAGTCGCTCGCCGGCACCCTCGCGACGCGAGACCGCTACCTGCTGCCGCTCCAGCTGCTGCAGGTGCAGCTGCTGCGGCGGGTGCGCGAGACCCGTGCAGACAGCTCCACCGACGTCGATGCCACGCTCCGCCGAGCACTGCTGCTCACCATCAACGGCATCGCGACGGGCCTGCGCAACACCGGCTGACGACACGGACCGGCCCCGGACCCGCGCAGCACAGAGCCCGGACCGCGCCCTCCGCGGCGGTGTCCGGGCTCTGTGACGTGTGCAGGCGTGCGCTGGTTGCGCCGACCCGTCAGGCCGAGGGAGTGGCGCTCGGCGTGGGCGACGGCGTGCTGTCGCCGTGGTGCTTGCCGTTGCCGTTGCCGTTGCCGTGGTTCGGCTTGGGGTGGTGCGTGCTCGGGTGCGGGTGCCGGGGCGCTCCGGGCTTGACGACGGTCGCGCAGAACGCGTCGACCGTGCCGGTGCCGGCGAGGGCGACGAGCTTGGCGTAGCCCCCTGAGTTCTTCGGCACACCACCGTGCAGGTAGGCGTTGCACAGACCCCACGCGCTGTGGCCGCGCGGCGCCTCGGCCGACGGCGACCCCGACGGGCTCGGCGGGTCGGACGGCTCGGCGCTCTTCGACGGGTCGGCGCTCTCGGACGGCTCGGCGCTCTTCGACGGGTCGGCGCTGTCGACGGTTCGGCGCTCTCGGACGGCTCGGCGCTCTCCGACGGCTCGGCGCTCTCGGACGGCTCGGTACTGGGATCGGCGCTCGGGTCAGCGGCGGGGGCGCCCACGACCGCGTTCGCGACGTCCTGCAAGGGCGCGGGCAGCACACCGGCGTATGCGGCCGCGGCGGTGCCTCCGCTGAGGACGATGACGCCGGCGCCGACGACAGCGACGGCCTTGCCGGTGAGGAGGGTCGAGAAGAGCATGACGACGTCCTTGGGGTCGGGGGCGTGCCTGTCGGAGGTTGGTACGTCGGGGCAGCCGGATCTGTTACACCCGGCATCACTCCACGTCACGCAGTGGACCGAACGGGTGACCCTCCGTGCTCACCACCCCGACGCCGTCGACGTTCGGACCGCTCACCGCCCGCCGTCGACAGCGGCCGTGCCGCGCTGACAGGGTGGTGAGCATGAACGACACGACGCCGACTCCCCGTCCGCCGCTCCCGCCCTTCGACGAGGCCGGCGCCCGCCAGAAGGTGCAGGCGGCCGAGGACGCGTGGAACTCGCGCGACCCCCAGCGGGTCGCCGGTGCCTACACGCCGGACTCCGTGTGGCGCAACCGCTCGGAGTTCATCCACGGCCGCGACGAGATCACTGCGTTCCTCGCCCGCAAGTGGGAGACGGAGCAGGGCTACGTCCTGCGCAAGAGCCTGTGGGCCTTCCACGACCACCGCATCGCAGTCCGGTTCCAGTACGAGTGGCACGACTCCGACGGCCAGTGGTGGCGCTCGTACGGCAACGAGAACTGGGAGTTCGACGAGCACGGCTACATGCAGCGTCGCGAGGCGAGCATCAACGACGTCGCGATCGGCGAGTCCGACCGGCGGATCTTCGGTCCCCGCAACGACGACGAGCGCGGCGTCGACATCCCGCTGCAGTAGACGATCTGCCGGGCGCTACGGCATCGAGGTTGTCGGTCTCCCGCGGCGGGTCACGCACCCCGACGGACGACGTCAGCGACCGGCGACGAACGCGACCACGCGGCTCCAGAGCAGCTCGGTCGAGGCGGCGTCGTACTCGTCCGGAAGCGACGCATCGGTGAACAGGTGGCCGGAGCCGGGGTAGTCGAACACGTCGAGCGCGCCGCCGCCCGCCTCGACCGCCTGTCGGGTCTGGTCGATCTCGTCCTGCTCGCGCCACGGGTCGTGGAGCGTCGCGTGCGTCTGGGCCGCCAGCCCGTCCGGCCACTGACGATCGAAAGCCGTGATCGGGATGGCCCCCGCGACCATGACGACGCCGGTCAACGGCCGGTGCGCCGCGAGGAACACGGCGGGCAGGCACCCCAGCGAGAAGCCCATCGACACGAATCCGTCGGGCAGGTCGGCGACCGCCGCGACCGCGCGCTGCAGCAAGGTCTCGTGCCCGAGCTCGTTCTCGACGAACTCCATGGCAGGTCCGTAGTCGTCGAAGGTGCGTCCCTCGAACAGGTCGGCGACGAGCACGTCGTGACCCTCGGCGCGCAGCCGAGCGGCCGCATCCAGGGTCCCCTCGCGGATGCCGAGGACCGGGTGGAACAGCGCGACGGAGGCCATGCGGTCAGCCAACCACAACCGCCTGCAGCGTCAGGGGTTCCTGGTGCTGACGTCGCCGTCGCAGGGCGGTGCCGGCGCGGTCGGGCCCGGGTCGGACGTCGGCGGGGACGTGAAGCGGTAGAGCACGATCGAACCGCCGAGCGTCCCGACGGGGCAGTAGGCGCGCAGCCACGACAGCTGCTCGGGGGCGGCGCTGGTGAGCCTGGTGGCCGACACCGCGACCCACCCGGTCACCGACGAGACAGGCACCGTCGTGAGGTCGCGGGCACCGGGCACGTCGGCGTAGGAGGTCCCGCGCGGGCCGAACCACGCGACCCACGGCTGCCGGCCGACCGACCACGCCTGCAGCAGGCCGAGGTCCTGGCCCCAGTCGACGTTGGAGTCGGTCGCCACACGATAGGGCGGGACGAACGGAGGCGAGGTGTAGGCGAGCGAGTGCGGCAGGGAGGTCGCCAGCATCACGACAGCGACCGCGACCGCGGCTGCGCCCAGGACGCGCGCCGACGTCCGACGCAGCACGAGGACGCCCGGCGCCGCCGCGACGCACCACAACGCGAGCACGGGCAGCAGATAGCGCACGCCGAGGTCGCGTGGGGTCGTCATCACGACGACGAGCAGCGCCACACCCGGGACTGCCAGGACCACGAGCGCATCGCGTCGACGCGCTCGTTCGACCAGGCGCCAGCACAACGGCGAGAGCAGCAGCACGAGCAGCACGGGCGTGGTCAGCTTCACGAGCAGCGACCCCGGCCAGAACCACCACTGACCGCCGACCCACGCCTGCCCCAGCAGATACCCGTTCGCGGGGACGGTGTCGTTGGTGCGCAGGAACTCCAGCCCGTCGACGAACGGCCGTGGCAGCAGGTAGCGCTGACCGACCGCGAGGTCGAGCACGAGGTAGGACAGCCACAGCACCGCCCACGCCAGGACCGCGGCGACAAGCCACTGCGCCGCGCCACGCCTGCCTCGGTGCGCGACCAGCAGGGCGAGCGTGACCGGCACGAGTACCAGCCCCAGCATCGAGGTCGCCAGGCACAGCCCCAGCGCGACGCCGAGCAGGGCCGTCGAGCGTCGGTCGTCATGGTGCCGCGCGTGCAGGAGCGCACCGGCGTAGATCACGACGGCAAGGGTGAACGGGAGGTCGACGCCGTCGAGGTGGCCGAGGCCGAGCGTCATCGGCGACAGCAGCCACAAGGCACCTGCCAGGAGTCCACCGCCCCACGACACGAGCTGGCGTCCGAGCAGCACGAGCAGCAGCGCCACGACGAGCAGCTCGCCGACCGGTACGAGACGAGAGGCCAGCGTCACGGCGGCGAGGTGATCGCCCTGCGCCTGAAGGAACTTCGCCGAATAGCTGCGTTCGTCGTTGCTGCCGTCAGCGTGCCCGGACGGCAGCGTCCACGACGTCGCCAGCACGGGGATCGCGGCGATCGCCTTGGCGATCGGCGGGTGCTCGGCGTTGTAGTCGAGGTCGTGCTGGGTGAGAGCGAGGAGGCCGGCCGAGACGTAGACGGGCTCGTCGTAGGTCGGAGAGTCGTCGCGTGCCTGCACCAGGGCCGCCACCGCGACCACGATCGCGAGGAGCACGAAGGCGACGACGGCGAGGCGCCGCACCGCGACGCCGTCCGCCGCCGGCTCGACGGTCATCGCGTCAGAGGACCAGCAGCATGCGGTGGTTGCCCAACGTGTTGGGCTTGACCCGCTCGAGGTCGAGGAACTCTGCGACACCTTCGTCGTAGGAGCGCAGCAGCTGTTCGAAGACGTCGTGGTCGACCGGCGTGCCCTCGATCTCGACGAAGCCGTGCCGCCCGAAGAACTCGGTCTCGAACGTCAGGCAGAAGAGCCGGGACACGCCGAGGTTGCGCGCTCGCGCGATCAAGCCGCTCATCAGCACGCTGCCCACGCCCTTGCCGATGTACGCCGGGTCGACCGCCACGGTGCGCACCTCGGCCAGGTCCTCCCAGAACACGTGCACCGCACCGCATCCGACGACCTCGCCGTCGAGCTCGCCGACGAGGAACTCGGTGATGTCCTCGTACAGCGCCACCGTCGCCTTCGACAGCAGCCGTCGATCGGGTGCGTAGGTGTCGACGAGGCGCCGGATCGCACGGACGTCGGAGGTGCGCGCGGGGCGGACGACGAGGCGCTCCGCGGGGCTCATTCCGGCTTCACCAGGGGGAACAGGATGGTCTCGCGGATGTTGAGCCCGGTGAGGTTCATGAGCAGCCGGTCGATGCCCAGGCCCACCCCGCCGGAGGGCGGCATGCCGAACTCCAGCGCGCGCAGGAAGTCCTCGTCGACCTGCATGGCCTCGACGTCGCCACCGGCCCGCAGCAGCGACTGCGCGACGAGCCGCTCGCGCTGGATCACCGGGTCGACGAGCTCGGAGTAGCCGGTGCCCTGCTCGGTGCCGTCGATGTACAGGTCGTACTTCTCGACCACGCCCGGGATCTCTCGGTGCGCCCGCACCAGCGGAGAGGTGTCCTCCGGGTAGTCCATGACGAACGTCGGTCGGGTGAACGTCGGCACGACGTGGTGCTCGAGCAGCTCCTCGACGAACTTGCCGGCGACCCAGGTCTTCTCCGGCCTCCCGCCCACTGCCTCGACAAGGGGGCGCAGCACGTCGATCGGTGTCTGGGGCGTGATCTCTCGGCCGACCGCCGCGGACACCGACGGGTAGACCGACACCTCGTCCCACTCGCCGGAGAAGTCGCGCTCCTCGCCGTCGTAGCGCCTGAACTGCAGCGAGCCGTGCGCGGCGAGAGTGGCCTCCTGGATCACCTCGCGCATCGTGCGCGCCACGTCGCGGTAGTCGGCGTAGGCCTCGTAGTACTCGAGCATCGCGAACTCCGGCGAGTGGGTGGAGTCGGCACCCTCGTTGCGGAAGTTGCGGTTGATCTCGAAGACCCGTTCCAGCCCGCCGACGACGCAGCGCTTGAGGAAGAGCTCGGGCGCGATGCGTAGATAGACGTCGATGCCGAAGGCGTTCGCGTGCGTGACGAAGGGACGTGCCGTGGCGCCGCCGTGCAGGGTCTGCAGCATCGGCGTCTCGACCTCGACGTAGCCGCGCTCCGCGAAGCTGGACCGCAGAGACGCGACCACGCGCGTGCGCAGCTGCGCCACCTCGCGAGCCTGCGGTCGCACGATGAGATCGACGTAGCGCTGGCGCACCCGCGTCTCCTCCGCCAGCGGTCGGTGCTCGACGGGCAGCGGGCGCAGCGTCTTGGCGGCGAGGACCCACGAGTCGGCGAGCACGCTGAGCTCGCCGCGGCGTGACGTGATCACCTCGCCCGTCACGGACACGTGGTCGCCGAGGTCGACGTCGGACTTCCAGTCCGCGAGCCGAGTCTCGCCCACCCGGTCCAGCGACAGCATCGCCTGGATCTCGGTGCCGTCACCGGCGCGCAGAGTGGCGAAGCACAGCTTGCCGGTGTTGCGCTGGAAGATGACGCGCCCGGCGATCGAGACGATCTCGCCGGTCGCGGTGTCGGGTGCGAGGTCGGGATACGCCGCACGCACCTGCGGGATCGTGTGGGTGACCGGCACACGCACCGGATAGGCCTGCTGCCCCGAGGCGAGCAGCCGCTCTCGCTTCTCGCGCCGAACCCGGATCTGCTCGGGGACGTCGTCGTGCTCGTCGTCCGCGCGATCGCTGGGAGCGGTGGGCTGCTCGGTCATGCGCGCAAGGCTATCGGGGCGACGCGTCGACCCTCGGGCCAGATAGCGTCGGCGACGTGACGGGACCCACCGCTGACGATCGCCGGCTCTCCTTCGGCGCGGCTGCGGCGGCCTACGCCGCCTCGCGTCCCGGCTATCCCGTCGACGCGATCCGGTGGGTGCTCGCCGCGGCGGTCGTTCCGGTCCGCAGCGTGGCCGACGTGGCTGCCGGCACCGGTGCGCTGAC
Source organism: uncultured Actinomycetota bacterium (assembly GCA_963782665.1). Classification (GTDB taxonomy): domain Bacteria; phylum Actinomycetota; class Actinomycetes; order S36-B12; family CAIYMF01; genus Longivirga. Next base: position 558,602 of record CAWAKP010000004.1, read on the forward strand.
CCGCACGCTGGTCGACCTCGTCGACGACGTCCGGGCCTACGAGCCCGACGAGGGCATGCTCGCCGAGCTGCGCGCTGCCCTACCGTCCGTGGCGACGCACGTCAGCTACGCCGAGTCCCTCCCGCTCGCAGACGGCGAGGTCGACGCGCTGCTCGCTGCGCAGGCCTGGCACTGGTTCGACCATGCCGCGGCCGCAACGGAGTTCGCCCGCGTCGTGCGCCCCGGCGGAGTCGTCGGACTGGTGTGGAACATCCGCGACACCCAGGTGCCCTGGATGGGCGACCTTCAGGAGATCATCGGCGGCGAGGACGCCATGCGCCAGGTGGCCGAGTCGACGCAGCAGATGCGCGCTCGCGAGCGGTGGTCCCATGAGGAGATCGACGTGTTCCTCCCGGGCGCCGCTCGGGCGTCGTTCGAGCACTCCGTGACGATGACGCCGGAAGACGTGGTGGCGCTCACGGCGACGTTCTCCTACGTCCGCCTCAGCCCGCGCGCCGAGGCGCTCTACGCCGAGATCCGCCACCTGCTGGCGACGCACCCCGACACCGCCGGACGCGACACCGTCGAGTTCCCCTACGTGACCGCGGCCTATCGCTGGCTGCGACCGTGACGCGACGTGCGACAGACTGACGTCGTGACCGACGTCTTCTCGCGCGACTACCACGCCCAGTGGGGCGACATGGACTTCAACCAGCACATGGCCAACTCCGCCTTCCTCGACTACGCCTCCAACACCCGGATGCTCTTCCTCGAGTCCCAGGGGGTGACCGTGGGCACGCTCATGGAGCGCCAGATCGGACCGGTCACCATCGAGGACACGATCACCTACCGCCGCGAGATCCGGATGCTCGAGCGGTTCACCGTCGACTACCGGGTCGTCGCGCACCGTCCCGACTTCCGGCGCGCGCGGATCCGCAACGTCATCAGCACCGACGCAGGTGAATGCGCGACGGTCGAGACCACCGTGGTCTGGGTCGACCTGGCCGAACGCCGTCCGATCCGTCCGCCCGCCGACATCTGCGCCGCCTTCGCCGCGCTGGCCCGCACCGACGACTTCGAGAACTGGTCCTGAACACAGCCGCTCTGGTCGGGCGCGTCGCTGGGGAGGACGCACCACCCTGGACGCCGGTCGGTTCCTAGCGTTCGGGCACCCCGACCCGAGGAGTGCCCGTGCACCGTCGTCCCCTGTCCCTGCTCGTCGCGGCCATGGCCGCCGCCCTCATCGCACCCGGTGTCGCCCCCGACGCCGTCGGCGCCACCACAGGTCGGGTCACGGCGAGCGCGAACGTCTCGGTGATCGGCAGCGCCCCGCTCGCGCGGCCGCTGCTCCAACCCGTCCGTCCCACCAAGGTCGCGCCGCACCGTCCGCGCCACCGGCGGCGCACGAAGGTGATCATGCCGCTGCGCCCGGCGCACGGCCTGGCACGCGGCACCCGCACCGCCCGCATCACCTGGCACGGCGGCCACGTGATCACCGCGCCGTCGCACGTCTACCTGCTCTGGTACGGCGACTGGAGCCGGACCCCGACTGTCGGCATCATCTCCCGGCTGGTGCACGAGCTCGGCTGGTCGGAGTACGCCACCACCAACCGCACCTACGGCGACGGTCACGGCGGCCACGCCACCATCGACATCCGCTACGGCAACTCGCTCGCCCTGGGCTACTCACGCGGACGCAGCCTGTCCGACGCCGGCGTACGACTGCTGGTGACCGGTGCGATCCGCGCGGGCCGCATCCCCCTCGACGCGAACGCCATCTACGCCGTTCTGACCAGTGCCGACGTGCGCGAGACGAGCGGCTTCGCGACGCGCTACTGCGGCTGGCACTCGCGCACCACGCTGCGGCGCACTGCCGTTCACTACCTCTTCGCCGGGGATCCGCGTCGACAGGCACCGACCACCTGCGAGCCGCGCGTCGCTGCCACGCCGCACGACGACGCTGCGAGCGACGCGCTGGCGGGCACGCTGGTGCACGAGATCGACGAGACGCTCACGGACCCCGACATCAACGCGTGGTACGACCGCTACGGGAGCGAGAACGCCGACAAGTGCGCGTGGACGTTCGGACCCACCCATCGAGCGGCGAACGGCGCGCCCGCCAACGTGCTGCTGGGCAACGAGGACTGGCTCATCCAGCAGAACTGGGTGGCCACCTCCCCGCAGGGCTGCGCGCTCCACGCCTGAACGCTTGCTCGTACGGTCACCTGGCGGTCACGGAGACCGCGTCACCGCCAGGTGATCGGGTCCGCGAGCGGTCACACGTTCTTGTCGTACACGAGCCGCAGGCCCTGCAGCGTCAGGTCGGCGCGGTGCACCGTCACGGTGCGGGACTCGGCGATGACCACCGGCGCGAGACCTCCCGTGGCGACCACGGCTGTCACCGTGCCACCCACCTCGGCCGTGAGCCGCTCGACGAGGCCGTCCACCTGGCCGGCGAAGCCGTAGAGCGCACCGGACTGGAGCGCCTCCACGGTGTTCTTCCCGATCACCGAGCGCGGCGGCACCAGCTCGACCTTGCGCAGCTGCGCCGCTCGTGATGCCAGCGCGTCCAGCGAGATCTCGACGCCGGGCGCGAGCGCGCCGCCAAGGAACTCGCCCTTGTCCGAGACCACGTCGAAGTTCGTCGACGTCCCGAAGTCGACGACGATGCACGGGCCGCCGTACAACGAGTGCGCGGCCAGCGTGTTGGCGATGCGGTCGGCGCCGACCTCCTTCGGGTTGTCGACGAGCACCGGAACCCCGGTCTTCGCGCCCGGTTCCACGATGACGTGCGGCACGTGGGCGAAGTAGCGCTCCATCATCGTGCGCATCTCGCGGAGCACCGCGGGGACGGTCGAGCACAACGCGATCCCGGTGATGTCCGGATCGTCGCGCAGCAGGCCGGTGAAGGTGAGGCGGTACTCGTCGGCTGTCGAGCGGGCGTCGGTCTTCACCCGGTACGACCGCACGAGCTCCTCGTCGTCGAAGAGGCCCAGCACGGTGTTGGTGTTGCCGACGTCGATGGCGAGCAGCATGCGTGGGCTCCGTGGGTCGTGGTGGGTCAGCGCTCGAGCGGGCGAAGGTCCGCGCCGATGTCGAGCACGGATGCCGAGTGGGTGAGGGCGCCGACCGAGATGAAGTCGACGCCCGTGGCGCCGACCTCGGCCGCGTCGGCCAGGGTGAGGCCGCCGGAGGCCTCGAGCGTCGCGCGCCGGTCCCCGGTGTGGGCGGCGTGCTCCTTCGCGATGCCGACGGCCAGCCGCATCTGGGCCGGGGCGAAGTTGTCGAGCAGCACGAGGTCGGCGCCTGCGTCGAGGACCTCGGTGAGCTGGCCGAGCGAGTCGACCTCGACCTCCACGGGCAGGTCCGGCCACATGGCACGCACCTTGTCGAACGCCGCGGCCACTCCCCCGGCGGCGACGACGTGGTTGTCCTTCACGAGCGCGGCGTCGGAGAGGTACATGCGGTGGTTGACGCCGCCGCCGCAGCGCACGGCGTACTTCTCGAGGACCCGTAGCCCCGGCGTGGTCTTGCGGGTGTCGCGCACTCGAGCTCCGGTGCCCTCGAGCGCGTCCGCCCACTGCGCGGTGGCCGTCGCGACCCCGGAGAGGTGGCAGAGCAGGTTGAGTGCGGTGCGCTCGGCCGTCAAGAGCTCCTGGGTGCGCCCGGTCACGGTGAGCAGGACGTCGCCGGGACTCACACGGGCACCGTCGTCGCACACCGTTGTCACCACTGCGGCTCCGCCCGACACGGCGTCGAACACGGCGGCCGCAACCGGGATCCCCGCGACGACGCCTGTCTCCCGAGTCACGAGGTCCACGGTCGCGCGCTGCTCCGGCGGCACCGTGGCGGCCGACGTCACGTCGACCCCGCCGCCGAGGTCCTCGGCGACGCCGGCGCGCACCACGTCCTCGACGTACGCCGGATCGAGGCCCACCGCCTCGAGCGCGGCGGCGGTCGTGGGGGTCAGGCTCATCGACACTCCTCGGTCCAGGGAAGGGCATGCGGCACGGTCTCGCGCGTGGTGCCGAGGACTCCGTCGGCGTCGAGCGTCGACACGAGACGCACGTGCCACTGCGCATCGTCGGTGTCGGGATAGTCCTCGCGCCAGTGCGACCCGCGAGTCTCCTGGCGCACCTTCGCGTTGGCCGCGAGCACCGTGGCGACCCCGTGCAGGTTCGTCGTCTCCCACGCGGCGGTGTGGGGGTCGGACGTCGTCGTGCGCCCCTGCGCCTCGAGGACGCCGAGCGCCGTCGCCATCGAGTCCCGCGAGCGCAGGACGCCGACACCTTCGGTCATCGCCGCCTGCAGGGACCGACGCGCCGTCTCGGACAGCACGGCCGCCTCACCGCCCGGCTCGACCGGGTCACGCCGCGCGGGCAGCCCCTCGGCCAGGACATCGCCGATGCGCGCGCCGAACACCAGCCCCTCCAGCAGCGAGTTGGAGGCGAGCCGGTTCGCGCCATGGACGCCGGTGCACGCGCACTCGCCGACGGCGAACAGGCCGGCGATGCTCGATCGGCCGGCGATGTCGGTACGTACGCCGCCGGACGCGTAGTGCTGCGCCGGAGCGACGGGGATCAGGTCCTGGGTCGGGTCGACGCCGATCCCGCGCAGCGACGCGAGGATCGTCGGGAAGCGCCGCTCCCACATCTCGGTGCCGAACGCGCGTGCGTCGAGCCACACGTGCTTGGCCCCTGTCTCGCGCATGCGACGCATGATCGCCTTCGCGACGACGTCGCGCGGCGCGAGGTCGGCGAGGGGATGCTGACCCTCCATGAACCGGACGCCGGCGTCGTCGCGCAGCACCGCCCCTTCGCCGCGCACGGCCTCGCTCACCAACGGCTGCTGTCCGGTCGACTCCGAGCCGAGCCAGAGCACGGTGGGGTGGAACTGCACGAACTCGAGGTCGGCGACCGCTGCACCGGCGCGCAGCGCGAGGGCCATGCCGTCGCCGGTGGCGACCGACGGGTTGGTGGTCGAGCTGAAGACCTGTCCGAGCCCGCCGGTGGCGAGCACGACGGCTGGGGCCAGCACGGCGCCGACACCGTCGCGCTGCCCGGCACCGATCACGTGCAGCGTGAGTCCTTGCACCGCCCCGCGGTCGTCGAGCAGCAGGTCGAGCGCCAGCGCGTTCTCGAGCAGCTCGATACCCGCTCGACCGGTGACCGCAGCCACGAGCGTCCGTGAGATCTCGGCGCCGGTCGCGTCGCCGCCCGCGTGCGCGATGCGGTCGCGCAGGTGACCGCCTTCGCGGGTCAACGCGATGTCGCCGCTCTCGTCGGTGTCGAACCGCGCGCCGATGCCGATGAGCCGACGCACCGCCTCGGGTCCCTCGGTGACCAGCGCGCGCACCGCTGCCGGGTCGCAGAGTCCAGCCCCGGCGACGAGGGTGTCGACCTCGTGCTCGCGGGGCGAGTCGTCCTCCGCGAGGGCCGCGGCGATGCCGCCCTGAGCCCAGCGCGTCGAGCCCTCGTCGACCTTCGCCTTGGTGACGACGAGCACCCGGTATCCCGCGGCACGCGCGTGCAGTGCGGTGGTGAGCCCGGCGACGCCGGATCCCACGACGACGACGTCGGTGTCGATGGTCCAGCCGGGTGACGCAGCGCGCAGGCGCCGCGGCAGGCGGATGCTCATGTCGTCGCTCCCAGGACGAGACGGGCGTTGTCGATGAGACGTGTCCTGCCGATGGTGGCAGCAACGAGCAGCCGAGCGTCGCCCGACTCCGGGAACGGCTCGAGGTCGGGGTCGGTGACGACGACGTAGTCGGTCGCGACGCCGTTCTCGTCGAAGAGGTCCTGCGCCGCGCGCGCGACCTCGCTCGACGAGCGACCGCTGCGCGCGGCCGTACCGCCGGCCTCGAGCGCCTGCGGCACGACGCCCGCGAGGTGCCGCTCGGCGTCGGTCAGCCGCGAGTTGCGGCTCGACAGCGCGAGCCCGTCTGCGGCGCGCACGGTCGGCACACCGACGATCTCGACGTCGAGCTCGAGGTCGCGCACCATCCGCCGGACGAGCGTGAGCTGCTGGTAGTCCTTCTCGCCGAAGAACGCGACGTCAGGGTCGGTGAGACGGAGCAGCTTGTGCACCACCGTCAGGACGCCGCGGAAGTGACCGGGGCGCACCGCACCTTCGAGCACCGTGCCGAGCGGGCCGGGATCGACCGTGACGCCGCCTGGCCCCCCGTCGCGGTAGACCACCTCGACGGTCGGCGCGAACACGACGTCGGCCGACTCCCGGGCGCACAGCCCGACGTCCGCGTCCAGCGAGCGTGGATAGCGCGCGAGGTCGTCGGCGTCGTTGAACTGCGCCGGGTTGACGAACACCGTGACCGTGACCTGGCCGGCGGTGCCCACGAGCGACCGGGCGTGGCGGATCAGCTCGGCATGCCCGTCGTGCAGCGCCCCCATGGTCATCACGACCGCCCGGCGCGCACCGTCGGGCAGGCCTTCGTTGGCCGCGCGCAGTCCGGCGCGCGTCGTGACGACGCGGGTCTCGCCGGTCACGAGATGTCCCGTGGCTTCGCGAGCACCGCGAGCAACGACTCGGCCGCAGCCGGACGCAGCATCCCGTTCGCGAGCGCGCGGTCGGCCGTGGCGCGAGCCAGCGCGACGTACGTCGCCCGTGTCTCGTCGGACACGTCGCCGATGGCGACGAGGTGCGCCGCCACGGTTCCGGCGTCGCCGCGCGCGACCGGACCGGTGAGAGCCGGATCGCCGTAGCGCAGGACGTTGTCGAGCGCAGCCGACAGCAGCGGAGCGACGAGACGCGCGGGGTGCTCGACGCCGGCCGAGCGCAGCAGGTCGAGGACCTGGGCCTCGAGCGTGACGAGATGGTTGGCGCCGTGGGCCAGGGCCGCGTGGTAGAGCACGCGGTGACCCTCGGCGACCCACACGGGGTCGCCGCCCATCTCGACCACGAGCGCCTCCGCAGCGGGCCGCAGCGCGTCCGGCGCAGTGACGCCGAACGGCACCCCGGAGAGCCTCGGCAGGTCGACGCTCGTGCCCGTGAACGTCATGACGGGATGCAGCGCCAGCGGCAGCCCGCCCGCGCGCGTCGCAGGATCGAGCACGGCGTAGCCGAAGCGACCGCTCGCGTGCGCGAGGAACTGGCCCGGCCGCACGGCGCCGGTCTCGACGAGTCCCGCGACGAGTCCGGCCAGCACGTCGTCGGGGACCGTGAGCAGGACCAGGTCGGCGGCGGCGAGCACGTCTGCGACCGGGACGAGCGGGACGCCGGGAAGCAGCGCCTCTGCACGCAGTCGCGACACCTCGGAGACGGCGTACGCCGCCACCACGTGGTGACCGGCCCGGGCCAGCGCCGCACCGAGCACGGCGCCGGCACGACCCGTGCCGACGACGCCGACGCGCAATCGCGGAGGTGGCGTGCTGCTGTGCTCGGTCACGCGCGACCTTCCGGATCGTTCCGGTCCCCGGGGTACCGGACGTGCCCGTCAGCCTAACGACGCCGCTACCGTTCCCGCGTGGCGGTCGAGGCAGAGCACGTCCCGTGGTCGGTGGCCTGGGAGCGCGCCGCCTATGGCGCACACGGCTTCTACACCACGGGAGCGGCCGCGCGGATCGGGCCGGCGGCGTTCTTCCGCACCTCCGTGCACGTCGGCGCCGTGTTCCACGGAGCGATGGCGGGCCTGCTGCTCGAGGTCGACGCGCGGCTCGGCCGTCCCGCCGTCCTCGACGTCGTCGATGTGGGGGCCGGTCGCGGCGAGCTGCTCGAAGGTCTGCTCGCGTCACTGCCGGACGACGTGGTGGCACGTCTGCGCCCGTACGCCGTCGACGTCCACGACGCGCCTCCCGACCTCGACCCACGCATCACCTGGATCGTCGGCGCGGCGCCGGACGCCGTGCCGGCGCGCGTGCGCGGCCTCGTCCTGGCGCACGAGTGGCTCGACGACGTCCCCCTCGACGTCGTCGCGCTCGACGAACGACGACGGCCGCGGCTCGTGCTCGTCGACGGCACGGGCGAGGAGCAGCTCGGTCCGCGCCTCGACGACGACGCCGCCTGGTCGGCGTGGGGTCTCGACGCAGCGGCCGCGCGCGAGTGGATCGCCCAGTGGTGGCCGACTGCGGGACGGGAGCCCGGCGAACGGGTCGAGATCGGCAGCACGCGCGACGAGGCGTGGCGGTCGGTCGTCGCACGGCTCGACGCCGGCACCGCCCTCGCCGTCGACTACGGCCACCTGCGCGCCGCGCGCCCCTACCGCGGCACCCTCGTCGGCCACGCGCGCGACGGACGCATGCGCGGACCGGCGCCCGACCCGGACAGCAACCTCACCGCGCACGTCGCGGTCGATGCCGTCGCGACGGCCGTGTCGGCGCGCGTGACACGGCAGCGCGAGGCGCTCGCGAGACTCGGTGTGACGTCGTACCTGCCGGAGGCGGCCGACGCCGCCCGAGACCCGCACGCCTACGCCGAGGCCCTCGTGGCGGCGAGCGACGCCGCGGAGCTACTCGACCCGGTCGGGCTCGGCGGGTTCCACTGGATCCGCGTCGACCGGTGAGCCCGACCGCATGCGGCCCTGGATCGCGCTCGCGGCGTGGTCACCGTGACCGAGGGACTCCGCGTACTGACGGCTGATCCAGCGCAGCGACCCGTCGTTCGCCCGGGCGAGGGCTGCGCGGTCGGCCTGCTCCTCCGCGAGCCGTCGGGCCTCGGCGACGTCGCGGTGGTGCCCCGTGATGCGCACGGCGCCGGGTGTCGAGTCGACGTGCATCGACGCGAGCCCGAGACTTCGCTGCCACACACCCTGGGTCACGCGCACCGACTGCGTGCGCGCGTGCGGCACGACGTCCCATCGCTCCACGATGCGGCCCGAACGGGTCACGAACACCGACTCGTCCCACGCCACCGCGAGCTGACGCCACTGGATCCAGGCCCGACGTCTCGACCGCTCCGGCGCCGGCACCCAGTCGAGCTCGGTGAGGTCGACACCCGGCAGGATCCGGTTCACGATCGCGAGCGCGACCGGCCACGGCGCCACGGGCAGCAGCACGTTCTCGGAGTAGCTCTGGTCGCCCTGGCCCTGGGACTGCGTCGAGACGCCGGCGACGTTGAGCCGCACCCGCACCCAGTCCTTGCGCCGCCACAGGACCGGCTGCACGAAGCCGACGGCCTGCACCCGGCCGGGAGGCACCGTCTGGCGCGTCTTCTGCAGCAGGCCGTGCCGCAGCCGTAGACCGTCGGGGGACTCCGCGACGGTGAAGTCGTAGTAGCGCGAGAACTGCGCGAAGACCTGGAAGATCGGGATGCCACCGACGACGAGGAGCAGGATCCCCGCGGTGCCGGCCGTCATGATCGTCACGACCACGATCACGACGGTCAGCACCAGCAGACCGAACGTGTCCATGCGCATGAGCAGTGACTTCACCAGGTCGTCGGCGGGGACCTTCACGAGGATCGACTCGGGCGCCTCCTCGGCGTCGTGACGAACGCCCGCCGATCGGGCAAGGATCTCGTTGCGCAGCCCGTTGGCCTCGACCAGGGTGAGGAACTGCAACGACACCTTCGAGTCCCCGGAGCCCGCCACCTCGACACGCACCTCGGCCAGCCCGGCGAGGCGTGCGAGCAACGGCTGGAGGACGTCGACCGACTGCAGGCGGGACAGCTGCAGCCGACGCTCGTTGCGCGAGACGAGACCGGAGTCGACGCGCAGGTCGCCGTCGTCGTCGAACCAGAACGTGAGCCGCTGCCACTGCAGGTAGTTCCATCCGGTGCCCAGCAGGGTGATCGCCACGAGGCCCAGCACGCCCACCAGCAGGCCGCCCGAGCCGACCTTGACGTCGAACTGCGCCGTCAGCGTGATGGCAGCGATGATTCCGGCCGGCCACCACGAGACGCCCTGCACGAAGGGCGTCAGCGGATGAACCCGACGGCGACCGGTCTCGTCCGGCGCGGACCGTCCCGGCGGGACGACCTCGAACGACAGCGGATCCTGCTCGTGCCCGCTCACAGCCCCGCCGACCTCTGCTCCCCGCGCTGGGCGAGGCGGTCTCGCAGCGCCGCGGCGATGTCGGGCGTGAGCCCGGGGATGGACGCGTCGGTGGTCGCGGCGGCCGTGTGCAGCTGCACGGTCATGATGCCGAGCGCACGATGGATCGGACCGGCGTTGAGGTCGACGAGCTGCATGCGGCCGTACGGGACGACGACCAGGCGCCGGAAGAGCAGCCCGCTCGTGACGAGCAGGTCGTCCGAGCGCTCGGCGTAGCCCCAGGAACGCACCCGTCGACCGACGAGCCACCACGCCCACAGCGTCACGACGGCGATGACGACGAGAAGGACGCCGACGACCCACAGCGGCATGTCCGGGATGAACGCCAGGCCGATGGCCACTGCGACGGCGATCACCGTCCCGATGCCGAGCGAGATCCGATAGGCCGTGGCCAGCTTGGGCGAGACGCGGTTCCAGGACTCGCCAGGCGGGGCGAAGGCATCGGTGTAGGACTGCTCGGTGCTCACGCCTCCACGCTACGACGCCAGGGGCGCGGATGGGTGATGCGCCCGTGCTCTGTCACGATGCGTGGGTGACGACGCGCGAGGTGACCCTGGGCATCGGGTCCCTTGCGCGCGGCATGGTCAGCTCGGACGGGACAGAGGTGCTCGTGGGCGACCTCGGCCCGCAGCACCCGTCGTCGCACGGTCTCCTCCGCCTGCGGCTGCGCCTCGACGATGACGTCGTCGTGCGCGCCGAGCCGGTCGTCGGCGCGATGCACCGCGGCGCCGAGAAGCTCTTCGAGGTGCGCGACTACCGCCAGGCGATGCTGCTCGCCAACCGGCACGACTGGCTCTCGGCGTTCTGCAGCGAGCTGGGGATCGCGCTCGCGGTCGAGCGCATGCTCGGTATCGACGTCCCGCCGCGCGCCACCTGGGCCCGCACGTTGCTGTGCGAGCTCAACCGGGTGCTGTCGCACCTCGCCTTCCTCGGGTCGTTCCCGGTCGACGGGCCGCCGGTCGGCTACTACGCCTTCGACGAGCGCGAGGCCGTCCTCCGCGTCATGGAGGAGATGACCGGCGGTCGCATGCACTTCATGGCGACGCAGATCGGCGGCCTCAAGCAGGACCTCCCCGAGGGATGGCTGGCGCGCGTGGTCGAGGCGTGCGACGTCGTACGTCAGGGTCTCGTGCCCTTCGACGCGCTGGTCGTCGACGACGCGTTCCGCGCCCGCACCCGCGGGGTCGGCGTCCTCACCCGGGAGCAGGCGATCGCCTTCGCGGCGTCGGGTCCCGTCGCGCGCGCGTCGGGCCTCGACCTCGACCTGCGCCGCGACGAGCCCTACCTCGCCTACGCCGACCTCGCCGCGCGAGGCGCGCTCGACGTCGTCGGTCGTACCGAGGGCGACGCGCTCGCCCGGGTGGAGGTGCTGCTCGACCAGGTTCGTGCGTCTCTCGCCATGGTGGCAGCGTGCGTCGAGGTGCTGCGGGCGCACGAGCCCGGTCCGATCAACGTCAAGCTGCCGAAGGTCGTGCGCGCGCCCGAGGGGCACACCTACGTCTGGACCGAGAACCCGTCCGGCATCAACGGTTACCTGCTCGTGTCGCGCGGTGAGAAGACACCGTGGCGCCTCAAGGTCCGCACCGCGTCGTTCGCCCACGTCCAGGCCCTCGGCGAGATCCTCGAGGGCGTGCGGCTGCAGGATCTCGTGACCGTGCTCGCATCGATGTTCTACGTCGTCGGCGACATCGATCGCTGAGGTGCGCTCAGGCCGGGCTGACCGCGTCGACCCTCGCGAGCTCGAGCACCTGGTCGATGGTGAGGCGTCGACCGGACTCCGCCGCCCCGAGCGCCTCCTCGTCCGTCAGCTGCGCGCGTGCACGATCGACCCGGTCCTGGCCCGAGACCCCGTCGGCGTAGACGTTGACGATTCCCTCCTGCTGCGCGTACACCTCGGCCGCCGAAGCGATCTGGACAGCGGTGAACGGCCGACCCTCAGCCTCCTCGGCAGCGGCGAGGCCGACGAGCGACAGGCCGACACCGCGCACGCTGGCCACGTCGCCGTAAGCGCGCACCGACTCGAGGAAGTACCAGCGGGCGAGTACCGGATCGTCGGCGCCCAGGTGGGTCCACGCGATCTCGGCAAGCACGCGCGCCTCCTCGGCGCGGTCCGTGCAGGCCTCGAACGCCGCGAGCGCCTCGCCGTACAGGCGCAGGCCGAGGGTGTAGTCGCCTTCGGCGGCGGCCAGCTGGGCGAGGCTGCTGACCGTCATGCCGATGCCTTCGTGGTCACCGAGCCGCTGCTGGATCTCGAGGGCGGCCTCGAACCGCTCGCGGGCAGTGGCCACGTCGCCGGTGATGACGTGCAGGATGCCATTGACCATGCCGCAGAAGCCCTCGTGCCACTCCAGCCCGAGCCGCCTGGCCCGTTCGATCCCGTCGCTGGTGGCTGCGATGCCGTAGTCGTGGTCTCCGCCGATCGCTCCGAGGCCCTGGCACATCCCGGCGAAGCAGATCTCGCGGTCCGCCTCGGCCGCCTCGGCCGTCTCGAGGGCCTCGCGCCACTCCGCCACGCACTTCTCGGACTCTCCCAACATCCACGACGCGAGCCCTGCCGTCAGCAGCGCTCCGGCGCGACCGGCGGTCGGTTGCCCGGTACGGTCGGCGGCGAGGAACGCGGCGGCGTAGTCCCGGGCCGTGAGGTTCTTGCCACGCAGGTGCCAGTACATGACGAGGTCGCCGGTCATCCGCATCCCCGCTTCGCACCGCGTCGGGTCGCCCTCACGCGCGCCGGCGAGGAGGAAGTCCAAGGCCGACGCCAGGTTCCCCTCGTCGGCGATCCCGCGCTCCAGCTGACGCAGCTGGTCGGCGCCCTCGATGCCACGCTGGATCTCACCGGCCACGACCGAGAACCGCGCGGCATGCCGCTGCGCCAGGTCCGCACCCTCCCCTGAGCGATCCAGCTGGTCCTGCGCGAACGCCCCGATCGTCTGGAGCATGTGGAACCGGTCCCCGGCACCTGCCCGCTGCACGAGTGCCTTGTCGAGGAGCGACTCGAGGTCGTCGAGCACGTCGACACCCGCGTCCGCGCAGACGACTTCGATGTCGTGGAGCGCGGCGCCTCCGACGAACACCGCCATGCGCCGGAAGAGCCGCTGCTCGGAGTCGCCCAGCAGCGAGTGGCTCCAGTCGATGGTCGACCGCAGCGTCTGCTGGCGCGCCGGGTGGTCGCGCGGTCCGGCGGTGAGCACGTCGAGCGCGTGGTTGAGCCGCTCGAGCAGGGCCTCCGGCGTGAGGACGCGCAGCCGGGCGGCTGCGAGCTCAAGGGCGAGCGGGAGCCCGTCGAGCCGGCGGCACACCTCCGCCACCGTGCGTCCGTTCTGCTCGTCCAGGACGAAGTCGGGGCGGGCTGCGCGGGCGCGCTCGGCGAAGAGCGCCACGGCGGGAGAGGCTCCCAGGTCACCGGGCTCGTCATTCCCGGACGGGAGGGTCAGCGGCGCCAACGGGTACTCTCGCTCGGTTCCGATGCGGAGCGGGGTGCGACTGGTCGCGACGATGCGGAGGCCGGGACAACGCTCGACGAGCACGGCGATGTCGGCAGCCGCGTCGACCACCTGCTCGAGGTTGTCCAGGAGCAGCAGGGCACGACCGTGGCCGATGAGGGCGACGAGGCCGTCCATCCACGACCGGTCCTCAGCCTCCTTGACGCCCAGGGTGTCCGCGACGAACGGCAGGACCTCGGCAGCGTCGCGCACCTGGTCGAGCGCCACGAAGGCGACGCCGTCGGGGAAGTCGGGTTCGAGGACCCTGCCGACCTCCTGCGCCACGGTCGTCTTCCCCATGCCGCCAGGTCCGGTGATGGTCACGACGCGATGGACGCGAACCAGCTCAGCGACCGCCTCGACATCGGGGCCCCGTCCGACGACGGACGTGCTGCGCTCGGGCACGGAGCCGGGCAGATGGGCGAACCGTTCTCCCTTGCCCTCGAGCACATCCGGGGTGGGGACGGCGACACCTTCGGCCGACACTGCGTACAGCCCCACCGGGCGACCCACGCCTTTGAGCTTGAACAGCCCCAGGTCGACGAGGGTCACGTCGGTGCGGTTCGCGACCTGGTCGCGTGCCGCGTCGGACAGCAGCACACTTCCCGGGACCGCGAAGGACTCGATGCGCGACGCCAGGTTGACGGCGACTCCGGTGAGGCGATCCGGCTCGAGGATCACGTCTCCCACGTGCACGCCGATCCGGACGGGAACCCCGTGCGCCTGCAGCTCTTGTTGGACGTCGACCCCCGCCAGCAGCGCGGCGAGAGCGCTCGGGAACATGCTCATGCTGCCGTCACCGAGGCGTTGGACGATCGTTCCCCCGTGGCGTTCGTGGGCCAGCTCGAGCGCGGCCCAGTACGCCTCACGTCGCTCGAGTCCCGCCGCCTCGTCGGAGAGGATGAGGGCCGTGTAGCCCACCATGTCGGTGAACATCACGGCCACGAGCTGGCGGGCGAGGGTGTGCGCCACGTGGCCTCCTGGGATGGCTCCGTGGTCGGAGCGTAGACCGACCGGCCGGGCGGCAGCAGGTGAGCGACGGGACTCGCGGGCTCAGCCCGGAGGGTCGAGCTGACGCAGTCGCTCGGCCAACGAGCGCATGACCTGGAGCGCGAACGTCGGCGTCTCGTGCACGAGGTAGAGGAACGTGCGCTCGTTGATGACGGCGATCTCCGTCGGCTCGACCGCGACCGCTGTCAGGCTGCGCGGCGAGTGGTCGATGAGCGCGAGCTCGCCGAAGGTCCCGTGCTCCTCGATCCGCGCCACGGCCGTGCCGCCCTTGCGCAGCTCGACGACGCCGGACACGACGCCGTACATCGCGTGCCCCTCGTCGCCCTCGGCGAACACGGCCTCGCCCGGAACCAGCGCGCGGATCTCGTCGGCGCTGGAGAAGACGGCTCGCACGGTCATGGCGGTGTCACCTCGCGGTAGCTGGTGGGCGCCGATCGACTCGATGGCGCTCCGAGCGTAGCGAGCGAGTTCGCGCCCCGATGATGCGACGGCGAACGCCGGATGAACAGCGGCGGACGCGACTCGGTACGTCAGTGACCGTGGGACTCGCGGATCAACCGCAGCCGCCGGACCGTCTCGTCGTCGACGTCGGACGCCGGCACCGGGCGCGGGGCCGTGCGCCCCGACACCGCGGCGCTCGACTCGCGTGCGCCGACACCGGCAAGCACCGGCGTCTCGACGAGGTCGACGAGCATCGGTGCGGGGGCCGGTTGCGGCGCGGGGTCCGGCGCGGCCGGGATCGGCGGACCAGCCTCGGGCGCCGACTCAGCAGGCACGTCGGCGACGGCGGCCGGGTAGGGGGTGGCGACGGGCGGTACGGCAGGCGCCGCGTGCACGTCACCGGCTGACGCGAGCAGCTGCTCGATCTTCGCGGTGGCCTCCGCGAGCTGTCGCTGCTGCGCGGCCACGGTGGCGCGCAGCTCGGTCACCTGAGTGGCCAGGACGGCGATGAGCGGGTCCTCCCGCTGCGGCGTGGTGCGAGCCTCCTGCAGCTCCTGACGCAGGCGGGCGACGTCCCCGCTGCGCCGCTGGAGCTCGGTCAGCAGCCCGTCGGCGAGGGCACCGAGGCGGACCAGCTCGAGGTGGTCGGCGTAGCGGTCCCAGCGCACCTGCGCGAGGTCGACCTGCAGCGCCGTGTAGGCGGCTTCGAGCCCGGCGCGACCGCTGGGGCGCTGGTGACGGGCGTGGGATCGGCGTGCCATGCGATGAGACTAGGGCCCCGAGGCTCCCGACACCCACTAGTCGGACGTCTTCAGCGCTCTTCGTGAGGGGCGGGCACCCCGTCACAGGAC
The DNA here is from genome assembly GCA_963782665.1 of uncultured Actinomycetota bacterium. Lineage (GTDB taxonomy): Bacteria > Actinomycetota > Actinomycetes > S36-B12 > CAIYMF01 > Longivirga. The sequence continues at coordinate 574,369 of CAWAKP010000004.1, forward strand.
GTCGTCAGTCGTCCGACGGCCTGGTCGGGACCGGTCCGGGCTTGGTCTCGCTGGGGTGCGGATCCGGCGACTCGGACTCGGAGTGGCGCGGGGAGGCGCTGGGCGAGGGCCGGTGCGTCGGCCGGTGCGTCGGTGCGGACGTCGAACTCGTCCGCGCGGGACGGACGGTCGTCGACGAGCGCGTCGTGGCGCTCGTGGTGCGGCGCCCCGACGGTGCCGAGGACGTCGACGCCTGGTCCGGAGCGTCCTGGCTCGGCGCGACCTCCGGCTCGGGTCCGCTGGACTCCGGCTCCGGCGTCGGGGTGAGCGCCACGCCCGCGGGGGTGGGCTCCGGCGAGGTGGCGGGCGGGGTCGAGGTGTCGGCCGACGGCAGGAACGCGTCGGCACTGCCGACAGGGCCGGTCAGTGCGGCCGTGAGGACGCTGGTGTTGAGCGCAGCAGCCGTGCCGCCGGCGACGAGCACACCGGCGAGCGTGAGCGCAGCAACTCCTGCCGAGCGGTTCACGAGCGACACCTCCTCCTGCATAACGGTAGAGCCGGCCTATCTGTGACACCTCACCCGGACGTCCCAGAAACGTCGAAGATCGCCGCGCGACCCGCCGCCCGGGCGTGACCCTGTGCGCGACGACGCCCGTGAGCAGCCACAATGGGGTCGTGCGCATCCTGATGGTCGAGGACGACGCCGCGGTCGCCGCGTCGTCGACCGACGGGCTGGCCGCCCTCGGCTTCTCGGTGGAGCACGTGGCGCAGGGAGCCCTGGCCCTCGCGGCCGTCGGCTCCGCCGACCCCCCCGACGTCGTCCTGCTCGACCTCGGGCTGCCGGACATGGACGGCCAGGAGGTCTGCCGTCGCATCCGCGCCATGAGCGAGGTGCCGATCATCATCGTGAGCGCGCGGGGCGACGAGGCGGACCGCGTCATCGCCCTCGAGCTCGGAGCCGATGACTACCTCGTGAAGCCGTTCGGCATGCGCGAGCTCGCCGCGCGGATCCGGGCGGTCCTGCGCCGCGTCCAGGCCCCGACGACCACGCCCGCCACCGTGCAGGAGATCGGTCGGCTCTCGATCGACCGCCGGGCCCAGCGCATCCACCTCGACGGCGAGGAGATCACCCTCACCGCCAAGGAGTTCGACGTCCTCGCCTACCTCGCGGAGGACCCCGGGGCCGTACGCCGCCGGACCGAGATCCTCGAGCACGTCTGGGAGGGCCACTGGTACGGCGCGACCAAGACGGTGGATGCCCACGTGGCGGCCATCCGCAAGAAGCTCGGTGACCCCGCCTGGGTCGAGGCCGTGCGCGGAGTGGGCTTCCGGCTGGGTGCCCCCGAGCGATGAGGTGGCGGCTGGTCGCAGTGCTGGTCGGCTTCACCGCGCTCGTCCTGCTCGTCGAGAACGTGCCGCTCGCCGCCTACCTGCGCACCGTCGAGCGTGAGCGCATCATCACGGGACTTGCAGCGCGACGCCTTCACCACCGCGGGAGTCGCCGTCGAGGCGCTGGACGCGCCCGCCCCGCAGCCCGACCCGGTGCTCAGCGCTCTACGTCGACAGGGTCGCGCGCACGAGACGGCGCGCGTGTCGTTGTGGTCGACGACAAGGGGATCGCCATCGCCTCGTCCGAAGGTCGGATCGGCGAGAACTACTCGAACCGGCCGGAGATCCAGGCTGCGCTCAAGGGCAACGCGGTGTCCGGAGAGCGCCCGTCAGAGACCCTGGGCGAGCCGCTGCTCTACGTCGCCGTACCCGTCCGCGCGGGCACCAACGTCCTCGGCGCGGTCCGGTTCAGCTATCCGATGAGCGAGATCAACGCGACCGTCAACCAACGGGTGCGCGGGCTGTCGATCGCCGCGTTCATCACGCTGTTCTCGGCCGGCGCTCATCGCGATGCTCGTGGCGAGCACGGTCACCCGACGGATCCGCCGGCTCGGGGACGCCGCCGAGCGCATCGCCGACGGCGACATGGACGCCCGTGCCGAGGTCGGCGGCGGGGGCGAGATCCAGGAGCTCGCCGAGTCGTTCAACACGATGGCCGACCGGGTGCAGGGCGTGGTCGAGTCCCAGCGCGGCTTCGCCGGCGACGCGTCGCACCAGCTGCGCACTCCGCTCACCGCGCTGCGGCTGCGCCTGGACCGGGCAGCCGAGCTCATGCCCGACGACGATCCCGCCGATCGACCAGGTCGACGCCGCGCGCGACGAGATCGACCGGCTGCAGCGGCTGGTCGACGGGCTGCTCGTCATGGCCCGCGCCGACAATCCCGACCAGCACATCGCCCAGGTCGACCTGGCCCGTATCGCCGCCGACCGCGTCGAGTCCTGGCAGCCGCTCGCGGACGAGCGCGGCATCACCATCACGCTCAGCGCGCCCGCGATCGCGGTCGCTCAGGCGGTCTCGGGCGCGCCGGAGCAGATCATCGACAACTACGTCGACAACGCCCTCGAGGTGGTCACCGAGGGCAGCACGATCGTCGTGTCGGTGCACAACGAGACGGGGAGCGTGCTGCTCACCGTCGACGACGCCGGACCCGGCCTGCCGGCAGCCGACCGTGGGCGCGCGTTCGACCGGTTCTGGCGCGGCACCCAGGACGGGTCCGGATCCGGACTCGGCCTGGCCGTCGTGGCCTCGCTGTCGCACGCCGGGGGCGGCACGGTGTGGCTCGACGAGTCGCCGCAGGGCGGCCTGCGCGCGGCCGCCAGGTTCCGACGCACCCAGGGCACGCACACCTCGTCGCGCTCCTGATCTGCCTCCCGACCGCGGTGGCGCGGCCGCGGGGAGCACCCCGCAGCGGGGCGGACGGGCGGAGGCCGCTAGCCCTGCTTCTCGCGGATGTAGGTCGCGAAGCGGGCGCGGAAGAGCGGTTCGAGGTCGCCCACCGACTCCCCCGAGAACACCTGGCGCGCGGCCCGGATCGTCTCGACGAGGCTGCCGCTGATGTCTCCCAGCGAGCCGCCCTCGTCGGAGGCGTCGTGCATCGCCGGGGTGTGCCGGAACAGGTCGACGAAGAACCCGTAGTCATGGGTGTCCTCGGCGATCGCGAAGGCGCGGTCGCGGAGCTCGTCGTAGGGCAGGTCCTCGAGCACGGTGTCGTCGGCCATGCCCCGAACCTAGCGGCTGTCGACGTCCCCGTCGCCGGGGGGCGGGGCGTCGTCCTTGACCCGGCAGACGCGCTCGAGCCAGAGCGCGGCGAGGACCACGAGCAGGGCCGTGATCACCGTCGCGGCCGCCACCAGGATCCGGTCCCGGACGCCGGGGACCTCCCAGGCCGGGGCCAGCGCGATCCCGACACCGGCGTAGAAGCCCGCCACGAGCGACCCGACGCGCGACGCGGCCATCGCCAGTGCGGCCGAGCGGGCCGCGACGATCGGGTCCATCGGCGTGGTGCCCGGCTTGCCGGCCAGCCGGCCGCGGGTGCCGCGCGCCCACAGGGCGAGGGCGAGGGCGAGCAGCGTCATGGCCACCGGCATGGTCCACGGCACGGGCAGCGTCCGGTTGGCGAGCGCATCCATGAGGCGCACGACGGCCCATCCCGCCGCGGCGGCCAGCACGGCGAGAGCGATCAGGGTGCGGGGACGCGTCGGTGTCATGGGAGCTCCAGCGCCACGTCGGCCCGGCGTACGACGCGCTCGTCGTGCTGCGGCCGCCTGCCAGGCGAGCGCCAGGTCGGCCACGCGGCGGCCGTCCGGGAGGGTGGCCTCGGGATCGGCCTCGGCCCATGGCACGAGCACGAAACCGCGCTCGACCGCACGCGGGTGCGGCAGCGTGAGGTCGGGGTCGTCGATCACGACGTCACCCACCGCGAGCACGTCGACGTCGAGGGTGCGCGGTCCCCAGCGCACGTCGCGGGTGCGCTGCCACGCCTGCTCGGCCTCGTGCGCACGCGCGAGCAGCGCGGAGCGGCCGCTCGCGGCTGTCACCGACGAGCACCGCGTTCGCGTAGTCGGGCTGCTCGACACCACCGACGGGCGACGTCTCGTAGACCGACGACACGGCCGGGTCGTCCAGGTGGGGTGCGAGGAGGTCGACCGCGCCCTGCAGCGCGGCCATCCGGTCGCCGAGGTTGGCGCCGAGCCCGTATGCGACCCGCGTCATCGCGGCCGCACGATCGTGACGGTGACGTCGGCGAACGTGACGCCGACCGGTGCCTCGGGCTTGTGCACCGTGACCTCGACCGCGCGGACGCCGTCGAACGCCGAGGCAGGAGTCGGCGATCTGCTCGGCGAGGGTCTCGATGAGGTCGACGGGCTCGCCCTCGACGAGGGCCACGACGGCGACGGCGACGACGCTGTAGTCCGTCGTGTCGGCGAGGTCGTCGGTGGCCGCGGCCTGGCCGGGTGTCGACCCCGAGCACGACGTCGACGACGAAGGTCTGCCCGTCGCGCCTCTCGACGTCGAACACGCCGTGGAAGCCGCGCGCGGTGATGCCGGTGACGGCCACCTGGTCGTGCCCGTCGAGCCCGCTCATGACTGTCCCCTCGTCCATGCCCGTGCCACCTCGACGGCGTCCCGCGTGCCGCGCACGTCGTGGACGCGGACGCACCACGCACCGGCGGCGGCAGCGAGTGCGCTCACCGCGTCGGTGGCGTGGTCACGCGCGTCCATCGCACGCGGCACGTGGTCGACCTCGAGCAGCGAGCCGAGGAACCGCTTGCGCGACGCCCCGAGGAGCACCGGGTGACCGAGCTCGAGCAGCGCCTGGAGCCCGCGGAGCAGCGCCCAGTTGTGGTCGGCCTCCTTGGCGAAGCCGAGTCCCGGGTCGACGACGACCGCCCGCGCATCGATGCCGGCGGCGACCGCGTCGGCCACGCGGGCGCAGAGCTCGGCGACGACGTCGCGCGACGACGTCGTCGTAGACGGCGTTCTCGTGCATCCGGTCGCCGTACCCGCGCCAGTGCATGGCGACGTACGGCACACCGAGCTCGGCGACCGCAGTGAGGATCGCCGGCTCGGACAGTCCCCCGCTGACGTCGTTGACGAGGACCGCACCCGCAGCCGACTGCGGCCCGCGCGACGTCGGCACGCATCGTGTCGATGCTGACGGCCACGCCCTCGGCGGTCAGCGCCTCGACGACCGGCAGCACGCGCGCCAGCTCGTCGTCGACGGGGATGCGCACCGCGCCCGGGCGGGTCGACTCGCCGCCGACGTCGACGATGTCGGCTCCGTCCGCGGCCATGGCGAGCCCGTGGCGCGACGGCGTTGGCGGACGTCGTCGAACAGGCCGCCGTCGGAGAACGAGTCCGGGGTGACGTTGAGGACGCCCATGACGAGGCAGCGGTCGAGCCGCGCGAGTCGCTCGGGGAGCCCGAGCGGGTGCTGGACCGTCACGGCGTCAGGCTAGTGGGATCGACGGTGCGAGCACCGGTCGTCAGCCGACGATGAGGCTCATGGCCTCGGCCCGCGTCGCCGGGTCCCGCAGCTGGCCGCGCACGGCGCTCGTGATCGTGCGGGCACCGGGCTTGCGCACGCCGCGCATCGACATGCACAGGTGCTCGCACTCGACGACGACGATCACGCCGCGCGGCTCGAGGATGCGGACGAGCGCGTCGGCGATCTGGGTGGTGAGCCGCTCCTGCACCTGGGGACGCTTGGCGAAGACGTCGACCAGGCGGGCCAGCTTCGACAGGCCGGTGATGCGCCCGTCGTGCGACGGGATGTAGCCGACGTGCGCCACGCCGTGGAAGGGCACGAGGTGGTGCTCGCAGGTCGAGAACACCTCGATGTCCTTCACCAGGACCATCTCGTCGTGACCGAGGTCGAACGTCGTGGTGAGGACGTCGTCGGGCCGCTGGCGCAGCCCGGCGAACAGCTCGGCGTAGGCCCGCGCGACGCGCGCCGGGGTGTCGTGCAGCCCGTCGCGGTCGGGGTCCTCACCGACCGCGATGAGCAGCTCGCGGACGGCGGCCTCGGCACGCGCGTGGTCGAACGGCGCCGTGACGGGGACGTCGGGAACGTGCACCGGGCCGACGCCGGTGTGCTCGGGACCGCTCACGCGCCGGGCTCGCCCGCGGGCTCGCTCACCGGCTCCGCCCCGTGCGCGGAACCGTGGGCGCTGCCGTTGCTCGCGCCGTTGGCCGAGCCGTTCGCCGAGCCGTTGGCCGAGCCGTTGGAGGCCGCGACCTCCTTGGGCGACTGCACCGGTCCGCGGTCGCTCGGCGTACGCCGCGACGAGCCGGTCCACGCCGGACGGATCGGGCGCCTGCTCAGCGGCTCGAAGATCCGCGCGACGTCGGCCTTGTCGAGGGTCTCCTTCTCGAGCAGCTCGACGACCAGGGCGTCGAGCACGTCGCGGTTCTCGACGAGGATCTCGAACGCCTCGTGGTGCGCGGCGTCGATGAACGCGCGCACCTCCTGGTCGATCGCGGCGGCGACGTCCTCGGAGTAGTCGCGCGTGTGGCCGAAGTCGCGGCCGAGGAAGACCTCGCCCTGCTCCTGGCCGTAGCGGATGGCACCGAGGCGCTCGGTCATGCCGTACTGCGTCACCATCGCGCGGGCGACGGCGGTCGCCTTCTCGATGTCGTTGGACGCGCCCGTGGTCGGGTCGTGGAAGACGAGCTCCTCGGCCGCGCGGCCGCCGAGCATGTACGCGAGCTGGTCGAGCATCTCGGCGCGCGTCGTCGAGTACTTGTCCTCGTCCGGCAGCACCATCGTGTAGCCGAGGGCACGCCCGCGCGGGAGGATCGTGATCTTGTGCACCGGGTCGGTGCCGGGCAGGGCCGCGGCGACGAGCGCGTGCCCGCCCTCGTGGTAGGCGGTGATCTTCTTCTCGTGCTCGTTCATCACGCGGGTGCGCTTCTGCGGCCCGGCGATGACGCGGTCGATCGCCTCGTCGAGCGCGGCGTTGTCGATGAGCTTGTGGTCGTTGCGTGCGGTGAGCAGCGCGGCCTCGTTGAGCACGTTCGCGAGGTCGGCACCGGTGAAGCCGGGGGTGCGGCGCGCGACGGCCTCGAGGTCGACGTCGGGCGCGAGCGGCTTGCCCTTGGCGTGCACGGCGAGGATCTGCGCGCGACCGTTCATGTCGGGGGCGCCGACGGCGATCTGACGGTCGAAGCGACCAGGGCGCAGCAGCGCCGGGTCGAGGATGTCCGGACGGTTGGTCGCGGCGATGAGGATGACGCCGCCGCTGACGTCGAAGCCGTCCATCTCGACGAGCAGCTGGTTGAGGGTCTGCTCGCGCTCGTCGTGACCGCCGCCGAGGCCGGCACCGCGGTGGCGGCCGACGGCGTCGATCTCGTCGACGAAGACGATGGCCGGCGCGTTGGCCTTGGCCTGCTCGAACAGGTCGCGCACCCGGCTGGCGCCGACACCGACGAACATCTCGACGAAGTCCGAGCCGGAGATCGAGAAGAACGGGACGCCGGCCTCGCCGGCGACGGCGCGCGCGAGCAGCGTCTTGCCGGTTCCGGGCTGGCCGTAGAGCAGCACGCCCTTGGGGATCTTCGCTCCGACCGCCTGGAACTTCGCGGGCTCCTGGAGGAACTCCTTGATCTCCTGGAGCTCCTCGACCGCCTCGTCGGCGCCGGCGACGTCGGCGAACGTCGTCTTGGGCGTGTCCTTGGAGACCAGCTTGGCCTTGGACTTGCCGAAGTTCATGATGCGGTTGCCGCCGCCCTGCATCTGCCCCATGAAGAAGAAGAGCAGCAGGATGATGAGCGCCACGGGGATCAGCGAGTAGAGCAGGGACAGCAGGATGCTGTCGTGCCGGTTGTCGACGGTGTAGCCGTCCTTGACGTTGCCGGCCTTCACCTGCTCCTGGAGCATGTTCTGCAGCTCGAGGCCCTGACCGTCGATGTACTGGGCGCGCAGCTTGTCGCCGGTGATCGTCGTGACCTCGATGCTCTGGTCGGCGCCGCCGACGACGGTCGCCTTCTGCACCTGACCCTGCGTGATGAGGGTGACGACCTTCGACGTGTCGACGTCCTTGGGTCCGCCGACGTTGCTGATCAGGCTGGAGGCCAGCACCACGAGCAGCACGGCGAGCCCGATCCACAGGACCGGGCCACGCATGATTCGCCTGATGTCCATGACGCGGGGCCGGAGCCCCGTACCTCCCGACGTTCTCGTGACGACCTGGCGGCCGCCTCATCCGCCCGAGGGCGGCGCTTGCGAGTCACTCGACGGTACACCGGGATACGGCGCAGCGCCGTCGCACGGTCGGTTCGCGAGACTCCTTGCAAGGCTCGACGTCGCAGGTGGGCGGCTTGTTCCCGTCGTTCACCCGGGGCGTAACAGTCCCCCTGGCACCCGTGCGGAGCAAGCCGTCACGCGGCACGTCACCGCGGTGACGGGGCGTCATCGTCACGCGGACGCCGACGGTCAGGAGTAGACGTGCGGTGCGAGGGTGCCGACGACCCGCAGGTTGCGGTACTTCTCGGCGTAGTCCAGGCCGTAGCCGACGACGAACTCGTTGGGGATGTCGAAGCCCGTGTACTTCACGTCGACGGCGACCTTCACGGCGTCGGGCTTGCGCAGCACCGTGAGCACCTCGACCGACGCCGGACCGCGCGAGCGCAGGTTGCGCAGCAGCCACGACAGGGTGAGACCGGAGTCGAGGATGTCCTCGACGACGAGCACGTGGCGGCCGGTGATGTCGCGGTCGAGGTCCTTCATGATCCGCACGACGCCCGAGGACTTGGTGCCGGAGCCGTAGGACGACACCGCCATCCAGTCCATCTCGACCGGCAGGGTCAGTGCTCGCGAGAGGTCGGCCATGACCATCACCGCACCCTTGAGCACGCCGACGAGCAGGAGGTCCTTGCCGGCGTAGTCGGCGTCGATCTGTACGGCGAGCTCGCGGATCTTGGCCTGGAGCGACTCCTCGTCGACCAGCACCTTCTGCAGGTCGTCGGCGAGGTCCGAGGCTTCCATCAGGTCTCCCGGGAGGAGGGGGCGGGGCGCACGCGAAGCCTGCCACACTCGCGGACGACCTCGACACCACCGGGAAGCGCCACCGCACCCTGCCCGTGCCAGTCGCTGACGAGGCTCACGACGCGAGCGGTGTGCTCGGCCGTGAGCGAGCCAGGACGCACGCCCCGGTCGACGAGCCAGGTGCGGACGACGCGCGAGAGGAGCGCGGGACCGAGGTCGTCCATGTCGTCGGCCTCGAGCTCGTCGCCCCTCATCAGCTCGGCGGCCCGTTCGGAGGCGAGCTCGTCGAGCTGGTCGGCGTCCGCCCTCGCCAGGTCGGCCGTCCGCGCGAGGGCCTCGGCGATGCCGGGGCCGAGCTCGGCCTCCAGGACGGGGAGGACGCGGTGGCGCACCCGGGCGCGCGCGTAGCGGTCGTCGGCGTTGTGCGGGTCGTCGACCACCGGAGCACCGTCGGGTACGGCGGCACGCACGACATCGCGCGGCAGGTCGAGCAAGGGACGCAGGTAGATCCCGCGCGAGGGCGGCATGCCGGCCAGGCTGCGGACGCCGGACCCCCGCGCGAGCCCGAGCAGGACGGTCTCGGCCTGGTCGTCGCGGGTGTGGCCGAGCAGGACGCGCGCCGCACCGAGGTCCCACGCGGCGACGTCCAGCGCGGCGTACCTCGCCCGACGAGCACCGGCCTCGACGCCGGAGCCCTGCGGGATCGACGACGACCGGGCGGACGACGACCGGGTCGAGTCCCGACTCGCGCAACCAGGCGGCGGTGCGTTCGGCCTCTGCCGCGGACCCGGCGCGCAGGCCGTGGTCGACGATCACGGCACCCACGCGCGGGTGCTCGGCGCGGGCGGCCACGGCCAGCGCCATCGAGTCCGGTCCGCCCGAGCAGGCCACGAGCACCAGCGCGACCTCGCGTGCGCTGTCGGACCGGGGCGCGTCGGTGCGTTCGGCACCGGCGCCCGTCACCTCCCGCTCGAACTCGTCGCGGAGCTCGTCGAGCGCACGGCGGAAGGCCTCCATCCGTGCCTCGTCGCTCGACGTCCCGTCAGGGTTGTCCGGGCGCGGCCGGATGATCGGGGCCAGGTCGGTCAGCGCGCGGCGTACCGCGGCGCGCACACGGACACGCGGTGGGGTCTGGTCACGGTCAGGCACGGGTCGATCCTGGGCCCTCGTCGACGTGTGCGGCAGCGGTTGCCCACATCAGGCGGGGAGCAGGTCCGGGGTGACGCGGCGGCACCACGCCGGCGCATCGAGGATCTCCTCGCGCGTCGGCAGGTTGGCCGCCTCGACCCAGACCCGGTTGAAGCCGTCACGGCCGACGAGGCCGACGACACCGGTGACGAACGCGCGCCCCTCGGAGTACTGCTTCATCTTCACGTCGAGCCCGAGCAGACGACGGGCCAGCCCGTCGACCGAGCCGGGCTCCGCGCGACGGCGGTCGAACCGCTCGCGGATCACCGAGACCGTGGGGACGATGTCGGGCCCGACGTCGTCCATGACGTGGTCGGCGTGGCCCTCGAGCAGGCTCATGAGCGCGGTGATGCGGTCGAACACCTCGCGCTGCTCGGGGCTCTGCACGGCGTCGACCAGGGAGGCGTCGGGGTTGCCCCGCACGGCGGAGATCACCGCGGCCATCCCCTGTCCGAGCCGGCGCATCACCTCGCCCGCGCTCGGGTCGGAGAGCATGAGGTAGTCGTGGATCTCGCCGATGAGGTGCGAGCCGAGCCAGGGAACGCCACCGAACTGCGCGCGGTGCGTCTCCTCGTGCAGGCACACCCAGAGCCGGAAGTCGCGCGGCTCGACGTCGAGGTGCCGCTCCGCGGTGACGATGTTGGGCGCGACGAGCAGCAGCCGTCCGGTGCCGTACGTCGTGAACGCCTCGTACTGGCCGAGCACCTTGCCGGACAGGTAGCCGAGCACACCGCCCATCTGCACCGCCGTGACCCGAGATCCGATCTGCGTGACGAACGAGGGCTGCTCGGTGGCCATCCGCTCCAGCAGCGGGGCGAGGACGACGCGGAACCCCTCGACGTTGCTGTCGACCCACGCGCCCCGGTCGATGACGATCGCGTCCGGTGCCTCGCCCGCGTCGAGCCCGGTGCGCTCGCGGACCGGGTCGACGGCGTAGCGCGCCAGGGCGCGCAGGTCGGCGACGGCCGAGCGCGCCTCGTCCGAGGTGGTGCTCGGACCGGACGGCGCGAAGCGCCTCCCGGTCGTGCGCGCCAGCGCCCAGTCCACGACCTCCACCCGAGCGACCCTACGTCAGCGCGGTTCCGGCACCGGACCTAGGGGACGAGGGCCGTGGCCGCACGGTCGAGGGCGGCTCGGGCGAGCTCCTGCGGACCCGGCGAGGTGTCGGCGACGTACGCGAAGGCGAGCAGTCGACCGCGCGCGTCGCGGACGAGTCCGGCAAGCGCGTTCACGCCCGTGAGCGTGCCCGTCTTGGCGCGGACGATGCCGCGACCCGCGGCGTTGACCGGCCCGGCGAACCGGTCGGCGAGGGTGCCGGTCACGCCGGCCACCGGGAGACCGCTGACCGCCGCCCACAACGGCGCGACCACGGCCGGGTCGCCCGCAGTCGCCGGGCTGCTGCCCGACGGGTCCGAGCCGGCTGCCGACCCCGCGAGACCCGGACCGGCCAGGGCGACCAGCGTCCCGACCAGGGTGGTGGTGGTGAGCCGGTCGCGGCCGGACAGGCCGCTGCCGTCGTCGAGCACCGCCCCCGTCATGGGGACGCCGAGGTCGCGCATCGTCGCCTCCGTCGCGGCCGCGCCGCCGGAGAAGCTCGCCGCCCCGCCGAGCCGGCCACCGGCCAGGTGCGCGAGCGCCTCCGCGAGGTCGTCGTCGGACTGGGTGAGCATGCGCTCCACGAGGTCGGCGACGGTCGGGCTCCGCACCGAGGCGAGCTCCGCGGCGTCCGCCGGGGCCGTGGCACGGGCGACCGGGCCGGTGACCGTGATGCCGGCCGCCGTGAGCCGGGCGGCGAAGAGCTGCCCGGCGGCGAGCGAGGGGTCGGCCACGCGTGGGCCTGCGCCGACGCCGGGACCGGCGCGCCCCTGGTCGACCGAGAGCGCGGTGACGGGCGCCACCACGCCGTCGTGCACGAACGACGCCGGCCAGCCGGAGGCCGTGCGGGGACCGGTGAAGAGCGAGTCGTCGACCGACACGATGACCGACCTCGTCCCCGCCTTCGTCAGTGCGCGCGCCGTCAGGGTGGCCAGGGCGTTGAGGCTGGCCGGACGCGCGGACTGACCGGTCGGCCAGGTCCGGGACGACCCGGCCCGCGTCAGCGTCGCGTCGCCCGCGCCGACCAGGACGACCTGCCCCGGGGCAGCCCCGACGACGACCTTGGTCGTGAGGCGGGTGTCGGGTCCGAGAGCGTGCAGGGCGGTCACCGCGGTGAGCACCTTGAGCGTGCTCGCGGGCAGCTGCGGGCGGGTCGCTCCGTCTGCGAGCAGCGGCGTGCCCGTCGAGACGTCGACGACGCTGGCCGCGAGGTCGGTGCCGACAGGCCCGACGCCAAGGGCGGCTCGGACCCTCGCGACGAGGGCAGCGGTCTCGGCGCCCGACGGGGCGCCGGCGCTGCGCTGCACCGGCGCGAGCACCGATGGCGGCGGGGGCGGCGGAGCCGGTGCGGGGGACGTGACCGCGCCCGCGGGTGCCAGCGCGACGAGCCCGAGGACGAGCCCCCCGACGGCTGCCGTGGCAGCGCGTCGCCGAGCGCCGTGCGGCCCGCCGGTCATGGTGCGCGCTCCTCCTCGTGATCGTGCTCGTGACGCCGATCACGCAGGCTGGACGGTTGAGCAGCCGGGCGCGTCCGCGTGAGGAACACTAGGTGACTGGCGACGGGGCACCCGACGTCAGCCCGGCGCACCGCGCGCCCCCGACACGTACCGCCGTCCTCGTCAGGAGCACTCCGTGGAGTTCGACGTCACCATCGAGATCCCCGCCGGCAGCCGCAACAAGTACGAGGTCGACCACGAGTCGGGACGCATCCGCCTGGACCGCATGCTCTTCACGTCGACGCGCTACCCGCACGACTACGGCTTCATCGACGGCACCCTCGGTCAGGACGGCGACCCGCTCGACGCCCTCGTCATCCTCGACGAGCCCACGTTCCCCGGCTGCCTCATCCGCGCCCGCGCGATCGGGATGTTCCGGATGACCGACGAGGCCGGCGGCGACGACAAGGTGCTGTGCGTCCCGTCGGGCGACCCCCGATGCGAGCACATCCGCGACATCCACCACCTGCCGGAGTTCGACCGCCTCGAGATCCAGCACTTCTTCGAGGTCTACAAGGACCTCGAGCCCGGCAAGAGCGTCGAGGGCGCGTCCTGGACCGGACGCACCGAGGCCGAGGCCGAGATCCTCGCGTCGGTCGCCCGCCACGAGCGGCACCGGGCCGAGGTCGAGAGCGCGATCGAGGACGCCTCGCACTGATCGCCGCGTACGCCGGTCAGCCGGGAGACCGGCGCGCCCCGTCGGACAACTGCTGGACCCGAGTCGTGCGAACACCCGTCGCTGCGCCTCCCGGTCGCCTCAGGGACGGGACCCGAACGCCACGAGCTCGGACTGCCAGATCGTCTGGAACTTGACGACGTCCCCGGTGTGCGGCGCCTCGACCATGCGCCCACCACCGGCGTAGATGGCGACGTGGTGGATGGTGCGCCAGTCGCTCGGGTCGGTGGCGAAGAAGACGAGGTCGCCGGGCTGCAGCGCGGCGATCGGGATCTTGCGACCGGCCGCGAACTGCGACTGCGAGAAGTGCACGAGCGCGACGCCGACCGTGCGGTAGGCGGCGGAGGTGAGTCCGCTGCAGTCGTAGGAGCTCGGCCCGTCGGCGCCGGCGACGTACGGCTTGCCGAGCTGGGTCGTGGCCCAGGCCAGGGCCGCGCGGCGCTGCACGGCGGTCGTCACCGAGCCGCCCTCCGGCCAGGGGCGTACGTCGCCGCCGACGTCGCCCGGTGCGTGCCCGCCGTGCCAGCTACGACGTCTGGCTTCGGCGGCCGCGGCCGCCGCCGCGCGCGCGGCCGCCTCACGACGCAACGCCTCAGCACGTTGCGCGGCGAGCGAGGTCGCTGTCGTCCGGGCTGCGGCCAGCGTCCGGCTCGCGGCGGCCAGCTGCGCGGTGAGGGTCGCGACCTCCTGCTTCTGCGCGGCCTGCTGCGCGCGCACCGCGTCGGCCGCGGACTGCGCCGCTCGTAGGGCCGACGCGGCCGCCGTGCTCGCCCGCACCGCGGCCTCCTGCGCCTGGAGGGCGAGCAGGTGCAGCGCCGACGTCGAGACGAGCGTGTGCCGCTGGTCGGCCGCCACCTGTCGCACGGCCGTCACGCGATCGGCCAGCCCCTGCAGCCCGTCGCTCGAGAAGGCGCTGTCGACCACGGCCGCCCACTGGCCGAGACCGCCGCTGAGGTCGGCGCCCACCTGATAGCTCTGGGCCGCGAGCCGGTCGACGTCGCGCTGCGCCGAGCCGACCGCCTGCTCGGCGACGGCGGCCGCCTGCTCGGCCCGGGCCCGCTCCCCGGCCGCGTCGTCGGCCGCTGCGGTGGCGGCGTTCCAGCTCTCGACGAGCGACTCGAGGCGGGACTCGAGCGCGTCGAGGCGGGCCTGTGCCAGGTCACGGGTGGAGCGTGCGTGCGCCTGCGCCTGCGCGGCGGCGGCGGCCGAGGCCCGGGCGGCCGCCACCTGCGCGGCGCTCGGCTTGTGCGGGCCCGGCGCGGCGGACGCCGTCGGAGCCACCACGGCCCCCACGAGGAGCGCGGCGGCCAGCAGCGGCGCGAGGCGTCGTGCGGCCATACGCGGCTCCCGGGGGAAGCCCTCGGCGAGGGCGGGGCGGGCGTGGGCGTGCACCGACGACGGTAACCCCATCTACCCCACCAGCACCACCCGTCCCGTCCGGATCAGGAGTCGGCCCGGGTCAGCCAGAGAGCGGCGTACGGAGGGAGCACCACCTGGTCGCCCTCGATCTCGGGGCTGTCGCCGCCGAGCCGGTCGACGACGTCGACGCGAGCCAGTGCGCCGAGCGCGGCGACGTGGCAGCGCTGCCAGTCCGGCGAGACGTTGTAGAGCTGCACGAGGTCGCCGGCCGCGTGGGTGCGCATCACGCAGAGGACGGCCGGGTTCGAGGTCTCGGTCGGGACCGACTCCACCGCTGCGTGCAGGCTCGCCAACGAGCGCCGGACCTCGCCGAGGTGGCGCACCAGCCCATGCACCCGTCCCTCGAGCGTGGATGCGTCGAGACGGCGCTGCGCCGCGGCCCACGGCATGCGCGGTCGGTGCATCCAACGGTTGTCGCCGGCGTGCGCGGGCTCGTCGAGGTAGCTCGCGTCGTTCAGCAGCGCGAGCTCGTCGCCCATGTACAGCAGCGGGATCCCGCCGAAGCCGTAGACGATCGCGTACGCGCAGTGCAGGCGGCTCACGGCGAGGTCGAGCAGTGCGGCATCGGCGGTGAGGAGCGCCTGCTCGACCCCCGCGAGGCTGGCGGCCGAGCCGCTCATACGGCTGTCGCCGGTCGCCTCGTTGACCTGGAACTCCTCGCCGACGGCGAAGCTGCCCGGCTCGGCCCCGGCGTACCACCGGGAGAGGAACGCGCGGTGCGCGGCGCCGGACCAGCCGACCGATGCCGCGTCGGCGTCGTCGATCGCCCAGCCGATGTCGTCGTGGCAGCGCAGGTAGGTGGCCCACGCCGTGGTGGTGGGCTTGGGCGGGAAGCGGTCGAGTGCCCGGACCAGGAGCCGGGCGTCCTTGGTCGCGAGCGCGGACCAGATCTGCACCATGAGGCTGTTGTTGTAGGCGAGGTCGCTCACGTGCCCGGCGTACTCGCCGACGCCGAGGTAGGTCACCAGGTCGCTCGGCGCCACGATGGCCTCGGCCTTGAACACCAACGACGGCGCGGCGATCCGGGCCACGCCGCGCAGCGTGCGGGTGAGGGCGTGCACCTCGGGCTGGTTCTGGCAGTCGGTGCCCAGGCGTTTCCAGAGGAACGCGATCGCGTCCAGGCGCAGGCAGTCGACGCCGCGGTTGGCGAGGAAGAGCGTGATCTCCGCGAACTCGCACACGACGTCCGGGTTGGCCCAGTTGAGGTCCCACTGGTAGTCGTTGAACGTCGTCCACACCCAGCCGGCGAGCTCGGCGTCCCACGTGAAGTTGCCGGGGGCGAAGTGCGGGAACACCTCGGGCAGCGTCCGCTCGTACTCGTCGGGCACGGTGCGGTCGTCGTAGACGTGGAAGTAGTCGCGGTGGCGGGCATCGCCTGCGCGCGCGGCCGCCGCCCACGGATGCTCGCGAGCCACGTGGTTGAGGACGAGGTCGATCGTGAGCGAGATTCCGTTGTCGTGCAGGACGGTGGCGAGCTGCTCGAGATCGTCCATCGTGCCGAGGTCACCGCGCACCTGGCGGTAGTCGGCCACGGCGTACCCGCCGTCGTTGGCACCCGCGCGCGGGGCGAGCAGGGGCATGAGGTGCAGGTACGTGGTGCCGAGCTCACGCAGGTAGTCGACGTGCTCGTGCCACTCCGTCGAGCGTGCCGCCGAATCGGTCGGCGTAGGCGACGTAGCCGAGGGCGTCGGGCTGCTGGAACCAGTCCGGGCGCAGCGCCCGGTCCCGGTCGCGCTCGCGCAGTGGCTGCGGACGCACGAGCCAGCCTTCGACGACGATGTCGGCGAGCCGGGTGAGCAGCACCGGCGCCGCGTCGCCGAAGACTGCGTCGGCCCCCGCCTCGACGTCGGGACCCCATCGGCGGGCCCGGGCGAGCAGGTCGTCGGTACCGCTGAAGCCGCTGAGCCCGTGACGGCGGACGGACGTCGCGACCAGGGCGGCGAACCCCGGCGCCGGTGTAAACGCTGTCACGCACGCATTGTGCTGCATCGGGGCCATCTCCGGCAGGGGGTGCGGGCGTCGGGTGCAACCGCTGCCGGAGCGGGCGCGACACACGGCTGAAACACCGAGTGCCTGCGCAGGACACACGGAACGGCCACACTTCCAGCCATGCAGCCCCAGGCCGCGCCGCCCGGCCGTGCGGCCTACGACGAGATGATCGACGGGTCCGGACAGCCGCGACCCGGCATGGGCACGGTGACCGAGGTGCTCGCCGGGCTCGGGCCGGAGGGCCTGGCCGAGCGCGCCCGGCTGCGCGACGCGTACCTCGACCGGCAGGGCATCACCTTCTCGCTGTCCGGCCGCGAGCGTCCCCTGCCCCTGGACCTGGTCCCGCGCGTGGTCGGCGCGGCCGAGTGGGACCGGGTCGAGCAGGGCATCCGGCAGCGCATCCGTGCGCTCGAGATGTTCCTGGCCGACGTCTACAGCGCCGGCCAGATCCTCGAGGACGGCGTCGTGCCACGTCGGCTCGTGACGTCGTCACGGCACTTCCACCGGGCTGCGCACGGACTCGTGCCGCCCAACGGCGTACGCATCGCCGTCGCGGGGATCGACCTGATCCGTGACGAGCAGGGCGTCTTCCGCGTGCTCGAGGACAACCTGCGCTGCCCGAGCGGTGTCTCCTACGTCCTCGAGAACCGCCGCACGCTCGCGCACGTCCTGCCCGAGGTGTTCGCCGGGCAGCAGGTGCGCGGCGTCGCCGAGTACCCCGAGCACCTGCTCGACGCGCTTCGTGCGGCTGCGCCGTCCGACGTCGGCGACCCGACCATCGCCGTGCTCACTCCTGGCGTGCACAACTCGGCGCACTTCGAGCACGCCTTCCTCGCCCGCCGCATGGGCGCCGAGCTCGTCGAGGGTCGCGACCTGTTCTGTCGTGACGACCGGCTCTGGATGCGCACGGTACGCGGCGCCCGGCCGGTCCATGTCGTCTACCGGCGCATCGACGACGAGTACCTCGATCCGGTGCACTTCGTCCCCGACTCGTTGCTCGGGGTGCCCGGACTGCTCAACGCGGCGCGTGCCGGCAACGTCGCGATCGCCAACGCCGTCGGCAACGGCGTCGCCGACGACAAGGCCGTCTACCCCTACGTGCCGGCGATGATCGACTACTACCTCGGCGAGGAGGCGTTGCTGCCCAACGTCGAGACCTACGACCTGGGCGACCCCGAGCAGCAGGCGTACGTGCTGGCGCACCTCGACCGGATGGTGGTCAAGCCCGTCGACGGCTCGGGCGGCTACGGCCTGGTCATCGGCGCGCAGGCCGACGACGCCGAGCTCGCCGGCATCGCCCGGACGATCGAGGCCGACCCTCGCGGGTGGGTCGCGCAGCCGATCGTGACCCTGTCGACGTGCCCGACGCTCGTGGGCGAGTCGGCGCTCGCACCGCGGCACGTCGACCTGCGGCCCTTCGCCGTCAACGACGGCGACGACATCTACGTGCTGCCCGGCGGCCTCACCCGCGTCGCACTCCCCGAGGGGAGCCTCGTCGTCAACTCGTCGCAGGGCGGCGGGTCGAAGGACACCTGGGTGCTCGACGACGGTCAGCGCGACTCGGTCGAGGCGCGCGCCGCCTTGCCGCGGGTGACCCGCGTGCGGCGCAGCGCCGTCGCCCGCTACCACGCGCCGGCGACCGCCGAGGAACGCCTGCGTCAGCAGGAGGGCCAGCAGCAGCAGTCGCTCTCGACCCAGACGGGTGAGCCGACGTGCTGAGCCGCCTGGCGGAGTCCTTCTACTGGATCGGCCGCTACCTCGAGCGGGCCGAGGCCACGGCGCGCCTCCTCGCGGAGCACTACCACCTCACCGTCGAGGACCGCTCCGTGCCCGACGACGTCGCCGCGAGCGTCGTTCTCGACGCGCTCTCGCTGTCGAGCGCCGACGTGTCGACGCCGACGGAGCTCGTCCGCGCGCTCCTCGGCGAGGTCGGCAACCCGTCCACGGTGATCGGCTCCGTGGCGGCGGCGCGAGAGAACGCGCGCTCGGTGCGCGACGCGATCTCGGGCGACGTGTTCGAGTCGCTGAACGGCGCGTACCTGACGCTCGCACGGGGGCTCACGGCGGCCGCCAGCCCCGGGGCGTCGATGCACCGGGTCATCGAGCGCCTGATGCTCGTCAACGGCGCGATCGAGTGGACGATGCCGCGCGACGAGGGGCACCACTTCCTCGCTCTCGGCCGCGCGCTCGAGCGCATCGACATGACCGCACGCCTGCTCGACGTCCGGCACGACCTCGTGTGGCCGGACACCGGACCGGTCGCGACACTGCGCTCGGCTGCGTCGCTCTCGGCGTTCCTGCGCACCAGTGAGGCGCCGACAGGCGAGGCGGTGCGCGGGTTCCTGGTGCTGGATCCGTCGTTCCCCCGCTCGATGCTGCACTCGGCGACCGAGGCGGAGGACTCCGTACGCCGGCTGCAGACCTTGGGCGGCGTCGACGACATCGAGCTGGTGCGCGAGGTCGGCCTGATGCGCTCCCGGCTGGAGTTCGCCGGGATGGGGCGCGACCCCTCGTACATCGACCAGCTCGTGCACGACACCCAGGTGTCCTGCGTCGCGGCTGGTGCCGCGACGGCCGAGGCCTACTTCCGTCAGGCCGGCACGATCGTGTGGAGCCACTGATGTCCGGGCGACGGCTGCGCATCACCCACCGCACGGGGTACCGCTACACGTCCCCGGTCATCGCGTCGTTCAACGAGGTGCGCATGACGCCGCGCGACGCCGACGGCCAGATGCTGCTGTCGCACCAGCTCCAGGTGTCGCCCCGCGCGTCCGTGCAGGCCTACGTCGACTACTGGGGTGCGCTCGTGCAGTCCTTCGACGTGCACGAGGAGCACGAGGTGCTCGAGGTCGTCGCGACGTCGCTCGTCGACGTGCCGGGCGGTCACGCACAGGCGCCCGGAGCGGCGTGGGACGAGGTGCGTGCTCCAGCGGTGGTCGACCGATGGGGCGAGTTCCTCGCCCCCACCGACCTGGTCGACGACGCACGCCTGGACCCCGACCGCGCGACGCTCGTCGACGACCTGAGTCGGCTGCCGGCCCCCGCCGACGCCGTACGAGGCGCCATCCAGGCAACTCGCGACCGCATCCGCTACGACGACTCCGCCACCGGCGTCAGCACCACCGCCGCCGAGGCGTGGAGCATCGGTGGGGGCGTGTGCCAGGACTACTCGCACACCCTGCTGTCGCTCCTGCGCAGCGTCGGGATCCCCGCGCGCTACGTGAGCGGCTACCTGCACGACGAGGAGGACGCCGTCGGACGCACGGTCGTCGGCGAGAGCCACGCGTGGGTCGAGGCGTGGGACGGCGGGTGGGAGGCCTACGACCCGACCAACGACCGCGCCGTGGGCTCGGCGCACGTGGTGGTCGCTCGCGGCCGTGACTACGCCGACGTCCCACCGCTCAAGGGCATCTACGCGGGCGGGCTGAGCGAGGCGCTCGGCGTCAGCGTCGAGATCACGCAGCTGCCGCGCTAGCCTCGCGCTCGTGCTGGCGCTGGTGCTCACGGGACGGCTCGGGTCGGGCAAGACGGCCGTGGCGGCGGAGGTGCAGCACCACCTCGAGGAGCGTGGACTCAGGTCCGCGGCGGTCGACCTCGACTGGCTGTGCTGGGTCGGCCCGGATCTCGACGACGACACCCTGTCCGGGCTGCTCACACGCAACCTGCGCTCCGTCGCCGCCGGCTTCGCCGAGGTGGGCGTGACGCATGTCGTGATGGCACGCGCGCTGCTGTCGTCAGGGGACCGCGAGGCTGTGGAGGCAGCGCTTCCGCTCGGTTCCGAGCTCACGGTCGTACGGCTCGACGTCGACGCGACGACGGTCTCGCTGCGGCTCGACAGTCGCGACCAGGGTGCGGAGCAGATGCACGTCGCGGCGATCGCCGACGAGATCTCCCGCCTGGTCGCGTCCGCCGGTGTCGAGGACCACGTGGTCGACAACGGCGCTCGACCCATCGCCGCCACCGCGGCCGACGTGGTCGCACTGTGGCTGGCCCCGTCGGCATGACCACTCGTGAGGTCCGTTGGCACGCCGGGCACGGTGCCGACCTGGGTGGCGAAACGACCGCTCTACGACGGAATCGACACCCATGTTGCGGAAGGTTCGCCGCCCGACGCCCGGTCACAGACGCATGCGGGCGCCGCTCGGGTCGTAGATCGGTGCGGCGTGAACGGTGGCGGCACGGCGTTCGCCGATGACCGAGACCTCGACGGCGGCTCCGCTCTCGACGACGTCGGTGTCGACGAGGGCGAGGGCCAGCGACGACCCGACGTGGTGGCCGTACGAACCCGACGTGACGAGGCCCACCACGGTGTCGCCGAGCCACACCGGCTCGTCGCCGCCGGCGTCCGCGTCGCTGTCGCCGAGGTCGAGGGTCACGAGCCGGCGCACCGGACCGAGCTCGCGCTCGGCGAGCGCCGCCTCGCGGCCCACGAAATCGCCCTTGTCCCAGGCGATGAAGCGATCGAGCCCGGTCATGCCCGGCGTGTAGGCCTGGGTGAACTCGGCCGACCAGATGCCGTACGCCTTCTCGATACGGAGGCTGTCGACCGCGCGGTCACCGATCGGGACGAGGCCGAGGTCGGCGCCCACCGACGCCAGCGTCCGCCACAGCGACTCCTGCCGGGTCGCCGGAACCGTCACCTCGTACCCGAGCTCACCGGTGAGCGAGACGCGCGCGAGCAGCGCCTCGCCGTCGCCCATGGGCACCATGCGAGCGGCCATGAACGGGAAGGCATCCGGCGAGACATCGACGGTCGTCATCCGCGCGACGAGCTCGCGCGACCTCGGACCGGAGAGCGCGAAGCCGAGCCATCTGCCCGACAGGTTGGTGAGAGTCACGCCGGACCCGGGAAGGGACTCCTCGAACCAGCGCAGGTGCCACTCCTGCAGGTAGTACGACCCGATGAGCCAGAAGCGGTCGTCGGCCAGACGCGTCACCGACAGGTCGCCCATGAGCGTCCCCTTCGGGTGCAGCATCGGGGTGAGGCGCATCCGCCCGACCTCGGGAAGTCGCCCCGCCAGCAGGTGATCGAGCCACGCGCGTGCTCCTGGTCCGCTCACCTCGTAGCGGGAGTAGACGCCCGTCTCGTACGCGCCGACGGCAGTGCGCACGGCCTCGACCTCGGCGGCGACGTGGCCGAACGCGTTGTCGCGGTGCAGCGACGGCTCGTGGACGAAGTCGGGTTCACCCGGCGCGAAGAACTGCGGCACCTCGAGCGCCCACGTGGCGCCGAACTGGCCGCCGGCCCGGGCGAGCTCGCCGTACGCCGGGGTCACGTGGAGCGGCCGTCCCGCGGGCAGCTGCTCGTGCGGATACGTGGTGAGGAACCGGCGCGCGTAGAACTGTCGCGTCGTCGCGAGCAGGTAGTCGTCGTTCGCGGCCCAGGCGCCGTAGCGCGCGACGTCCATCGCGTAGACGTCGTCGCCCGGGTCGCCGTCGACCATCCAGTTCGACAGGGCGAGGCCGACGGCGGCGCCCTGGGAGAAGCCGGCCATCACGCCGCACGCGGCCCAGTAGCCGGGCCTGCCGCGGACCGGGCCGACCAGCGGGTTGCCGTCCGGCGTGATCGTGAACGCGCCGTGCACCCACTTCTTGATGCCCGCTGACTCGAGCGCCGGGAACCGGTGGAAGCCCACCGCGAGCTCGTCGGAGATGCGGTCGATGTCCTCGGGCAGCAACGTCATGCCGAAGTCCCAGTCGGCGCCCTCGGGGTGCCAGTGCTTGGGGTTGGCCTCGTAGACGCCGAGGAGCGCACCGTTCTGCTCGCGCTGCAGGTAGGTCCAGCCCTCGAGGTCGGTGACCGCCGGCATCACGCCGGTGATGGCCTTGATCTCCGGGATCTCCTCGGTCACGAGGTACTCGTGCAGGATCGGCGTGACGGGGTGGTCGACGCCGACCATGCGACCGACCTTGCGGGCCCACAGGCCACCGGCGTTGACGACGTGCTCGGCGAGGATCGGTCCCTGCTCGGTCTCGACCCGCCAGCCGTCGGCAGTCTGCACGATGTCGAGGACGCGGTTGTGCTGGACGATCGTGGCGCCGCGCTTGCGGGCGGCACCGGCGTAGGCGTGCACGGCGCCGTTGGGATCGAGGTTGCCCTCGTTGGGGTCGAAGAGGCCGCCGACGATCCCGTCGGGGTTGACGATGGGCACCAGGTCGACGATCTCGTCGACCCCGACGAGACGCGCGCCCTCGTGCCCCATCATCGCGTGCCAGGCGAGCTCGGCCTTGAGCCACTGCATGCGCTCGTCGGACGCGGCCAGCTCGATGCCGCCGGACAGCTTCATGCCGATGTCGACGCCGGACTCGGCAGCGACCTTCGGGTACATGTCGATCGTGTAGCTCTGCAGCGCGGCGACGTGCGAGTCGTTGTTGATCGCATGGAACCCACCGGCAGCATGCCAGCTCGAGCCGGCGGTCAGCTCGGTGCGCTCGACGAGGCAGACGTCGGTCCAGCCTTTGAGCGTCAGGTGGTAGAGCAGGCTCGTGCCGGTGATCCCACCGCCGACGATCACGACCCGGTACGACGACGTCACGTCTGCGCCTCCCAGCGACTGGCCGGCCCGCGGGGTGAAACTGTTACTGACTCTCGGGTCAGGAAGCGGGTCCGGCGGCTATGGTGGCACGCGACATCCGCGGTGCGCAGCAACGCCGCGATAATTCGTTGCGAACTGGAGGTCCCGTGGACGCCTGGGGTGCCGGAGCGTTCCCGGTCATGCCGCTCGACGAGACCGCGCTCGACCTCATCCATGCGCAGGCGATGCGGATACTCAGCGAGGTCGGCACGGAGGTGCACGACGACGACATGCTGCGGCGGCTGCTCGACGCCGGGCAGCGGGTCGAGGGCACGCGGGTGCGCTGGGACCCGGACTTCCTCATGGACATGCTCGCGCTGGTGCCCTCGACGACGTCGGTGACCGGGCGCAGCCCTGCACGTCGCGTGCCCCTCGGCGGCGGCAGCCTCGCGCACGCGCCGGTCGGCGGGTCGCCCTTCGTCTCGGATCGGGAGCGCGGACGGCGTGACGGCACGATCGCCGACCACATCGAGCTGGTCCGGCTCGCGCACCGGGCCGACGAGCTGGCCCTCCTGCAGAGCGGCACCACCGAGGCGCAGGACCTCGACCACACCTTCCGGCACCTGGAGATGGACTACTCGATCCTGCGCTGGAGCGACAAGCCGTACATCATCTACGGAACCAGCGGCCCCAAGGCCGACGACAGCTTCGAGCTCGCCGCCATCGCACGCGGTGGGCGCGACGCGCTGATCGCCGACCCGATGTGCATCGGCATCGTCAACCCCAACAGCCCGCTCGTCTGGGACGGGCTCATGGTCGCCACGCTCGCGTCGTGCGCGGAGTACGGGCAGCCGGTGGCGATCACGCCGTTCCTCCTGGCGGGCGCGTCCGCACCGGTGACGCTCGCGGCCGGGTTGTCGTTGCTCGTGGCGGAGACGCTGGCCGGCGTCGCGATGGCGCAGCTCGTGCGCCGCGGTACCCCGTGCATCCTCGGCACCTTCTTCACGGGCGTCGACATGCGTTCCGGCGGACCGTCGTTGGGGCTGCCGGAGTCGGTGCTCGCGACTCTCGCCGGCGCCCAGATCGCCCGTCGCTACGGCCTGCCGCTCCGGGGTGGTGGCGGGTTGTGCACCGGCATCGCGCTCGACGCGCAGACGGCCACCGAGAGCGCGATGTCGCTCTGGGCGACGTATCTCGCCGGCTGCGACCTCGTGCTGCACTCCGCCGGTTGGATCGAGGGCGGGCTCACCGCGTCGTACGAGAAGTTCGCGCTCGACCTCGAGGTCATCCGCATGTTCGAGCGGCTGCGCGCCGGTCTGGTCGTCGACGACGAGAGCCTCGCGTTCGACGCGCTCGCCGACGTCGGTCCCGGCGGGCTGTTCCTCGGTCACGAGCACACGCTCCAGCGCTTCCGCACCGACGTGTTCATGAGCCCGCTGTTCCGGTCGCAGGCGCAGCCGACCTGGCTCAAGCAGGGCGCCCGGGAGACGCCGGAGATCGCGACCGACGAGTGGAAGAAGCTGCTGGCGTCGTACGAGGATCCGGGCATCGACGACGCCCTCGACGCCGAGCTCCGCGACTACGTCGACCGGAGGACGCGAGAGCTCGACGTCTGAGCTCTCGACCCCCGTGGTGGGGTCAGATCGTGGCGAGGTAGCGGTGGACGAGGTAGACGGACATCGCGCCCTCACCGACGGCGGACGCGACGCGCTTCATCGAGTCGAGGCGTACGTCGCCGGCCGCGAAGACTCCGGGCACGCTCGTCTCGAGGGCGTACGGCGCGCGCACGGCCGACGGCCAGGCACCGGGCGTGAGCCCGAGCAGCTCGGGCCCGGTGACGAGGAAGCCGTGGGAGTCACGGACGACGGCGTCGCCGAGCCAGTCGGTGCGCGGCACGGCGCCGATGAACACGAAGAGCCAGTTGGCATCGACGTCCTCGGTGACGCCCGTGTTGCGATCCGCGAGGGTCAGGCGCTCGAGGTGGTCGGTGCCGTGCGCGGCCGCGACCTCGCTGCTCAGCCGGACATCGACGTTGGGCGCAGCCCGGATGCGCTCGACGAGGTACTGCGACATCGAGTCCTCGAGGTTGCGGCCACGCACCAGCATCACGACGCGGCTCGCGTGCTTGGCCAGGTTGAGCACGGCCTGCCCGGCCGAGTTGGCCGCGCCGACGACGTAGACGACGTCACCTGCGGTGGCGCTCGCCTCGGACGCCGTCGCACCGTAGAAGACGCCCCGACCGGCGAGCTCCGCAGCGCCCTCGGCGTCGAGGAGGCGGTAGGAGACGCCGGTGGCGACGACCACCGCCCGCGCCTCGATCTCGACACCGCCGGCGAGGAGCAGGGCCCGGACCGGTCCGCGTTGCTCGAACCCGACGACGTCGCGGGCGAGGACCATCTCGGCGCCGAAGCGCCCCACCTGGGCGACGGCGCGCTGCGCGAGGTCCGACCCGGTGAGGCCCTTGGGAAACCCGAGGTAGTTCTCGATCGCGGCACTCTGACCGGCCTGGCCACCGGGCGCCTCACGCTCGATCACGACCGTCGAGAGCCCCTCGGACGCGGCGTACACCGCGGCCGCGAGACCCGCGGGGCCGCCACCGACGATCGCCACGTCGTAGAGCGGCCGATCGGCCGCAGTGCGCAGGCCGAGCGCCGTCGCGAGGTCGAGCGTGGACGGAGCCGCCAGCGTCTGGCCGTCGGGGATGAGGACGAGCGGCAGGTCCTCGGGACCTGCGTCTGCGAGGTCGCGCAGGCGACGCGCCTCGGCGTCGCGCTCGAGGTCGTACCACCGGTAGGCGACGTGGTTGCGCGCGAGGAACGTCTTGATGTCGTGGGCACGGTCGGACCAGCGGGTGCCGACGATGCGCACGTCGGAGGAGTGGTCGGGGTGCTCGCTCACCCAGTCCCCGAGCAGGTCGTCGACCACCGGGTAGAGCCGCTCGGCCGGCGGGTCCCACGGCTTGAGCAGGTAGTAGTCCAGACCGATGTCGTTGATCGCGGAGATGGCGACGTCGGTGTCGGCGTACGCCGTGAGCAGCAGGAACTTGGCGTCGGGGGCGTGGGTCCGTGCCGCGGAGAGCATCTCGATGCCGCTCATGCCCGGCATCCGTTGGTCGGTGACGATCAGCGCCACCGGGCGGTCGCGCAGCGCGAGCTCCGCGAGAGCGGTCAGGGCCTCGGCGCCGGAGCCGGCCCGCACGACTCGGTAGTCGGCGCCGTAGTGCTCGCGCAGGTCGCGGCCGATCGCCTGGAGCACCATCGGGTCGTCGTCGACGGCCACGATCGTCGGCTTGCTCATGCGTCCCTCCACCCCGCGTGCGCGGTCCGGCCCGTCCACCTGGGTCAGGTCGCCGCGGTCACTCCGGCTCTCCGGGGACGCGGTCGGAGAGCAGAGGCGTCGAGGGATCCCACGCGGTGCCGTGAGCAGCGTCGTAGCGGCGGCGGGCGATGCCGCTGAGCGCCTCGAGGACGACGCGGTTGGCGAGCGCCGCCGTGATGTCGGCGTGGTCGTACGGCGGCGAGACCTCGACGACGTCGACTCCCACGACGGGCAGCTCGAGCGCGATGCGACGGACGGCGTCGAGGAGCTGGCGCGCCGACAGGCCGCCGGGCTCGGGCGTGCCGGTGCCCGGGGCGTGTCCCGGGTCGCAGACGTCGATGTCGACCGAGAGGTAGACGCCGTCGCAGTCGTCCATCGCGATGGAGAAGGCCTCGGTGAGGCACTCGGTCGAGACCGCGGTGCACGATCTCGGTCATCTCGTAGGAGCGCATGCCCTGCTCGGCCATCCAGTCCAGCGTCTCCGGACCGGGCCAGTAGCCGCGCAGGCCGATCTGCAGGAAACGGTCGCCCCGCACCGCACCGGACTCGATGAGCCGGCGCATCGGCTGGCCGTGACCGATGAGCGAGCCGAACTCGATGTTGCCGGTGTCGGCGTGCGCGTCGAAGTGGATGACGCTGACCCGCCCCCACCCGCGGGCGCGCGCGACCGCGGTCGCGTTCGGCCAGGTGATCGTGTGGTCTCCGCCGAGGATGAGCGGGATCGCGCCGCTGCTCGCGATCGTTCCGATCGCGGCCTCGAGGTCCCGGCACGATCGCTCGGCGTCGCCGGAGTAGATCTCGACGTCGCCCGCGTCGAGCACCCGCATGTCCTGGAGGCCGTCGACACGCATGGCGAGGGACGGGCGGGAGCCGTCGTGGGGGTTGTAGTCGGTGCTGCGGATCGCCTGCGGACCGAAGCGCGCACCCGAGCGGTACGACGTGCCTCCGTCGAACGGGGCACCGACGATCACGACGTCGGCGTCGGCGTAGGTCTCCGGCTCGTCGATCGAGCAGCGGTCGACGCCGAGGAACGTGATGTCGGGTCCGAACATCGGTCCGTAGCGGGTCACGTGCGCTCCCTGCCCTGGCGACGTCGTCGTCGCGGATCGGTGGGTCGCACCCGCCGGTGACGGGTCGACGGACAGCACCGTACACATGCGGCGGCGCAGGTGCGGGGCGGCGGCCGGGTGCGCTGCGAGGGTCGGTCAGCGGAGGTCGTCGAGGTAGAGCGGGCTCGGATCGGGTCGGGCCCACCTGTTGAGCGCGGCGCGCGCCCGCGTGAGCGGCGACGAGCCGGTGACCTCGATGCCGTGACCCGCCAGCACCGGTGCGCCCTGCCCGCCGATCGCGGCGACGGCGCTGGACACCGCGACCAGCGCACTCTCCCGGGCCCGGCGTGCTCGGGCCGGCCACTCGCTCCAGAAGCAGGCGAGGTCGACCGTGTCGATCCAGACGAGGGAGCCGCGGGGCACCGCGTCACGCACCGGTGTGGCCGGGATCCCGTCGGGCACCAGCACGAGCGCCCGCCCTCGCGCGCCGCGCGCCATCAGTCGTGCCGGTGCCGCGTGCCGACACCACGGACTCGCGTCCAGCGGATACGCGTAGACGTGTCCGATGCGAAGCTCGGTCGCCTGCATGGTGTCTCCGTCCCACCCCATCGTCACTGCCGTGATCGGATCGAGAGGAACCCGGTGTTGAGCGTCACGGACGATGACCACCCGTCCGCAGCAATCGAGGCGCGGGACGAGCCGTCGGCGACCGAGGGTGGCCCCGGTCACCGATGGTGGCGCTAGATGCCGAGACGTGGCGCCGAGGCCCCGGCGGCCATCGTCGTCACGGCCATCGGTTCGGTGCGCGACCGGCGCAGGACCACGGCCGTGATGATGACGGCGGAGGTGGTGAGCGCGAGCATGATCGTCGCGAGAGCGTTGACGGCCGGGGTGATACCGAAGCGGACGGCCGAGTACAGGACGATCGGCCACGTGTTCGTGGTGCCGTTGGTGAAGGCAGGGAGCACATAGTCGTCGAAGGAGAACGTGAACGACAGGAGGAACGCGGCGAACACGGCAGGCATCAGGCGCGGGAAGGTCACCTGACGGAACGTCGAGAGTCGTCCCGCGCCGAGGTCGTATGACGCCTCTTCGAGGGTGTCGCCCATGCCGACGAATCTGGCCCGGATGATGAGCATCGACAGCGACGAGCTGAAGACGACCTGTCCGAGCAGGATCGGTCCAGAAGCCGAGGCTGCGGGAACACGCTGCACGTGGTTCTTCACCTGGACGAAGAAGATGAGCGACGCCACCGCGATGACGATCTCCGGCACGACGAGGGTGAGGTAGACCAGGATGTCGAACGGCACCCTCGCCTTCGGCTTCATCCGGGCCAGCGCGAGCGCGGCGCAGAGCCCCAGGACGACAGCGATCACCGAAGCGAGCGCCGCGATCTCGGCGCTGGTGATGATGGCCGGGATGTAGGTCGGGTCGTGCAGCCCGGGGGAACCAGCACGTGGTGAACCCGTTCCACACCGAGACGTTGCCCAGCTGCTCGGGCGGGATGGAGCAGGGGTCCATGCCGGGGTGGGCCTCGATGGCCTCCGGCGACGGCTTGTTGAAGGCGAACACCGCCATCACGAGGATCGGCAGGTACAGGAACGCGAACACGATGACGGCCCAGATGGTGAAGCCGATCTTCGCCCGTTGCCGTTTACGCGCCAAAGCGTTCCTCCCTCGTGGCGAAGAGGATGTAGATGAACACGAAGACCGAGAGCGCGACCATGAGCGAGATCGCGAGGGCGCTGCCGATGGTGGGTTCTGCGCCGTGTTGAACGTGTCACCGATGACGTTGCCCACGAACTCGTACTTGCCGCCCGACAGGATCGCGGGGATGACGTACTCACCGGTCATGGGGATGAAGACGAGAAGTGTCGCCCGTCACGAGCCCCGGGAGGCTGAGCGGCAGCGTGACCTGCCGGAACGCCGCGAACGGCTCGCGCCGTCAGGTCGTTGGCCGCTTCGATGAGTCGTCCAGTCCATGCGTTCGAGCGAGGCGAAGACCGGAAGGATGAAGAGCGGAAGGTAGTTGTAGACCAAGCCGATCGCGACGGCGGTCGCCGAGTACATGACGTCGAGGTGGAGCATCTGGGCGAGGTAGCCGTTCGAGTCGAGGATGATCTTGAGCGCGTACGTGCGGATCAGGAACGACGTCCAGAAGGGGACGATGATGAGCAGGAGCAGCCAGCAGCTTGTAGTGCGAGAGGTAACGCGCCATCCAGTAGGCCATCGGATAGCCCACCACCACGGTGAGCAGCGTTCCCAGCGACGCCATGCACCAAGGTGCGCGCGAAGATGCCGAGGTAGGTGGGGTCGAGCACCTGCTTGTATTGGTCGAGGCTGAACCCGTAGGTGATCTGGTTGAACCCGGTCTGGGTGGCGAACGAGAACGCGACGAGGATGGCCATCGCGCCGAGGAAGAACACGATCTGGTACGTCGAGCGACGGCAGGACGAGCCACGCTGGATACCGCGGCTTGAACGACTTGCGCGACGGCTGTGCGCCCGGGCGGCTCACCGTCTCCGGCGGGCGGACGTCCGTCGTGCATCCGGCCGCCTTGAACTCCGTGTAGACCTGGGTGCGCTTCTGCACCACCGACGGGCTCACGTTGAGGATGTACTTGTAGTTGCCGGTGTAGCTCGCGGCACGTTGAAGAGCTGATCGCCCTTGAGGTCAGCCGGCAGCATGGCGACGGCGGTCGGGATCGGGATGGGGTAGTTGTGGTACTCCATCTCCGTGGCCGCGACGCCGGGCGTGAGCAGCCAGTTGATCCAGGCGTGCGCGGCGACCGGATGGGGTGCCGCGGCCGGGATGCACCAGTTGTCGGCCCAGATCTCCGACGTACCGCTGGGCAGCACGGGCGGTGATGTCACCCTGCTTCTTGCGTGCCTGGACGATGCGCCGGACGTCTCCGCTCCACCCCTGGCCCAGGATGATCTTGCCGGCGATGGCGTCGTTGATGTAGTTCGCCGCATCGATCGTCGTGACGCCCGGCCGGACCGACAGCAGGAACTGCTTCACCGCGGCGAAGTCCTCGTCCTTGTC
This sequence comes from uncultured Actinomycetota bacterium, assembly GCA_963782665.1. Taxonomy (GTDB): domain Bacteria; phylum Actinomycetota; class Actinomycetes; order S36-B12; family CAIYMF01; genus Longivirga. The sequence goes on from CAWAKP010000004.1 coordinate 605,014, forward strand.
GGTGTTGGGGTCCAGACCGAGAGCCATCAGCGCGAGCGGGACGACCTCCTCGGCCCCGTCGAGGAGGTTGGTGCGGCCCTTCGCGGACGTACTTCACGAGCGCGTCGTAGAAGTCCTTCATCGTGGACAGGGATCTCGGTCACGATCTTGTTGTTGTAGAAGAACATCGTGACGCCGTAGTCCTTGATGACGTGGTACTTGCCCGTCGGGGTCGTACGACGCCTTGAGGAAGGTCGGGTCGAGGTTCTTCAGGTTGGGCAGCAACGCGGGATCGAGGGCCATGAGCTTGCCCTCCTGGATGAGCTGGGCCACGGCGTTCTGCGAGCGGGACGATGATGTCGTACGTCGACCCGCCCGCGTTGAGCTTGGCGATGCAGCTCGTCGTTGCTGGAGTAGTAGGTCTCGTGCAGCGTGAGCCCCGCGGCAGCGACCGCCGGCTGCGCCTTGAACTTCGTGTACGTCGACGGGTCGTCGTACTGCGACCAGTTGAAGATCTCGAGATGGTTCTCGAGCGGCTTGCCGGCGAGCGTGTCACTGGGCGAAGCCCCGCCGGACGTCGCACCGCCACCGCCCGTCGAGGTCGACGTGGTGCCGCAGGCGGCGGCGCCCATCGCGAGCAGCGCCATGCCGCCCAGACCGAGCGCGCGGCGGCGCGTCACGTGGGACCCCGACGCGTCGATCACGTCACGATGCAGGGAGTCGAGTGTCGGCTTGACCGACTCGGGGGCGAGCAGGCGGATCTCTCCGGCCTGGGGCTCTGTCACGGTGTCTCCTCGGTGGTTGGGCCGGCGCCGTCCGCAGGACCGAGCAGCAGGAGGGCCTTGTCGTCCCAGCGGATCACGATGCGATCCCCCGGGTGGATCGAGTCGAGCGCCGGGATCGGCACTCGCCCGTTGCTCGCGTACGACGATCTCGGTTCCGGTCGCGATCGAGCACGACGATCTGAATCTGGTCGCCGAGATACATCTTGGTCAGCACCGTGGCGTCGGCGGAGTTGTCGTGCCCTTGGCTGCTGCCCGAGCTCGGCGACCAGGCGCTCGGGCCTCAGGCCGACCGTGACAGAGCTACCGCGGACGGCATCGCCGTGACCGCGCAGCACCAGGCCCGCGCCGGCGTCGACGGCGTACTGCCCGTCGGCGCCCTCGGTGACGGTTCCGGCGACGAAGTTCATGTCGCCGATGAAGTCAGCCACGAAGGCACTGGCCGGGCGGTCGTAGATGACCCGCGGCTCGTCGAGCTGCTCGATGACGCCGTTGGACATCACCGCGACCCGGTCGGACATCGACAGGGCCTCCTCCTGGTCGTGCGTCACGTAGATGAAGGTGATTCCCACCTGCTCCTGGATCCGCTTGAGCTCGATCTGCATCTCCTTGCGGAGCTTGAGGTCCAGAGCACCGAGCGGCTCGTCGAGCAGGAGCACGTGCGGATTCATGACCAGGGCACGGGCCAGCGCGACGCGCTGCTGCTGACCGCCCGAGAGCATCGTCGGCCGGTGGCTGCTCCGGTCGGACAGCTTGACCAGCTCGAGGGCCTCCTGCGCCTGGCGACGACGGCTCGGAACCGCTCAGGCCCCGCTGCTTGAGCCCGAAGGCCACGTTGTCCAGCACGCTCATGTGCGGGAACAGCGCGTAGCTCTGGAACACGGTATTGACGTTGCGCTTGTACGGCGGGACGCCCACGGCGTCCTCGCCGCCGATGAGCAGCTGGCCCTCGTCGGGCTGCTCGAACCCGGCGATCATGCGCAGGGAGGTGGTCTTGCCGCACCCCGACGGACCCAGCAGCGAGAGGAACTCGCCCTTGCGGACCTTGCAGGTCCACGTTGTCGACGGCCGCGAGGCTGCCGAACCGCTTGGTGATGCCGCGGAACTCCACGTCGTAGGCGTCCGCCTCGCCCATCCAGCGCCTCCATCTCCGACCCCGTCGCCGCCGCACAGTATCGCGGCTGGCTGCCCGCCGTCGTGGCTTCTAGGCCAGTCTTTGCCCGATCGCAACGCACGACCCGCATGGCCGCGCCGCGGGAGCGGGGCGGTGGGTCACCGTTCGTCGCGGTCCTGCAGCACGGCCTGGCTGGCGAGGCGCGCCGGTGACCCGATGACGCAGCCCCCGGGGTGGGTACCCGAGCCGCACTGGTAGTAGCCCTCGATCGGCGTGCGGTAGTCGCTGTAGCCAGGAGCCGGCCGGAACGCCCACATCTGCGGCAGCAGGAACTCGCCGGCGTAGATGTTGCCCTCCGACAGACCTGTGGTGCGCTCGATGTCGAGCGGCGTCACGACCTCGCGGTGCAGCACGAGGTCGGAGAAGCCGGGGAAGACCTCGTCGAGACGCCGCTGCACCGTGTCGCCGAGGTTGTCGCGCTCGGTGTCCCAGTCGCTGCCGCGCAGCTCGTACGGCGTGTACATCGTGAAGCACGAGAGCACGTGCTTGCCGGGCGGTGCCATGTCGGGGTCGATGAAGGACTGCAGGCACGCGTCGAGGTAGGGCTTCTCGGAGTACCAGCCGTACTTCGCCGCGTCGAACGCCCGCTCGAGGTACTCCATCGACGGACCGATGCTCACGAAGCCGCGGTACATGTCCGTGCGATCGCCCAGGGCCGGGTAGCGCGGTGCGTCGTCGAGGGCGAAGTTGACCTTGGACGCCATGCCCTGGAAGCGGTAGCGACGCACGTCGTCGACGAGGTCGTTGGGCAGCTCGCGGGGGTCGACCAGGTCGAGGAACGTGTGCCGCGGGTCGAGCGAGCTCACGACCGTGTCGGCGCGCAGCTCGACGCCGTCTCGCAGCACGACGCCGGCGGCTCGACCGTTCTCGACGATCACGTGGTCGACGACCGAGTCGTAGCGGATCTCGGCGCCGAAGGACTGCGCGGCACGGGCCATCACCTGCGTGAGACCGCCGTTGCCACCCTTGTGGAACGACCACGAGCCCATGTCGCCGTCGTGCTCGCCCATGCCCATGTAGAGCATCACCAGCCCCGACCCCTGCGACATCGGGCCGACCTTGGTGCCGATGATCCCCGAGCCGGCGAGGTGCGCCTTGATGATGTCGGACTCGAAGTAGTCGTCGAGGAAGTCCGCCGCGCTCCCGGTGATGAGGCGTACGGCGTCGTGGATCACCTTCTTGTCGGCAGAGCCGAGATGTCCCAGCAGCCAGGCGATCTCGTCCTTGTCATCGGCCCGGTCGGACCAGAAGTTCGGTGGGCGTCGGTCGAAGATCGGCTTCACGAGCTGCTGCACGCGGGAGAAGTCGTGGCCGAAGCGCTCGTACGCGTCGGCGTCGCGCACCGAGTGACGCGCGATCTCCTTGAGGTTCAGCTCGTGATCGGCCGTCATGTAGAGGTAGTCGCCGTTGTCCATCGGCGCGAACGTGGTCGGCATGTAGAGCGGCATGAAGCCGTGCTTGACCAGCTCGAGCTCGTGGATGACCTCGTTGCGGAGCAGCGAGAGCCCGTACGAGAACGTCGTGAACGAGAAGCCCGGGTGGAGCGGCTCGGTGATCGCCGCACCGCCGACGAACGCGCGCTGCTCGAGCACCAGGGTGCGAAGACCGCCCTTGGCGAGGTAGCCGGCGTGGACCAGTCCCTGGTGGCCGCCGCCGATGACGAGGGCGTCGTACTGGGTGTCGGCCATGTCAGGCGACCTTCCGCTCGGGCGTGAAGAAGGGCAGCGAGGTCACGCGTGCCGGGATGTTGACGTAGCGGTGGTTGACCGACGTCTCGACGTGCACGGTCGACCCGACCGCGGCGAGCTCGGGGCGCACGCGTGCCATCCCGATGTGGCTCTGCATCATCGGCGAGTACATGAAGCTCGTGGCGTAGCCGGCACGGTCGCCGGCGTCGTCGTAGAGCATCGTCTCCCACCCCACGGGCTCGGAGTCCTTGGGCGGCACGAGACCGTCGGCTTCATAGGTCGCGTGGTAGGCCGACCAGTCGACGACGATGCCGACGGTCGACCAGCGCGCCGACCCCTCGGCCGCCTCGCGCTGCAGCGCCCGTCGACCGATGAAGGGTCGCGAGTCGTCGTCGAGGTTCTTGACCAGCCAGCCCATGCCGAGCTCGCGAGGCGTGAACCGGTCATGGTCGGTGTAGGCGTAGCGCGCCGACGTGAACTCCGGACCGTAGAGCGGCAGCCCCGCCTCGATGCGCGCCATGTTGAGCGCGACGTTGCCGAACGGCGTCATGCGGTAGGGCTCGCCGGCCGCGATGAGGGCGTCGAGCACGGTGAGCGCAGAGTCGGCCGGGATGACCAGCTCGAAGCCGAGGTCACCGGTGAAGCCCGTGCGACTGATGGTGACCGGTACGCCGGCCACCTTCGCCGGCGTGAGCGCGAAGAACGACAGGTCGAGCACCTCGGGCGCGAGCGTCGCGAGGATCTCGCGCGACTTCGGCCCCTGCACCGCGAGCGACGCCCACTGCGTCGAGACGTCGAGCACCTCGACGTCCAGCTTGCCGATCAGCGACGACAGGTAGCCCGCGTTGGGCTGCGCCGCGGTGAGCAGGAACTCGTCGGACGAGTGCCGGAAGACGACGCCGTCCTCGAGCACGTGACCGCGGTCGTCGCACCAGATCGTGTACTGCGCGCGCCCCGGCCGGCAGGTGCGGATGTCGCGGGCGAACACGCCGCTGAGGAACTTCTCGGCGTCGCGACCGCGGATCCAGTACTTGTTCAGCGGCGACGTGTCGAACCACCCGGCCGCGTTGCGGAGCACGGTGTACTCCTGCCGCGCGGAGAGGTCGTAGCGGTCGGCGGAGAGGTAGCCGGCCCAGTGCTGCCAGAGCTGCGACTCGTTGAGCTCGACGAGACGCGGGTGGAACGGCGTCGTCAGGACCATGCGGGTGCTCCGTTCGCGGTACCGGCCGGGTGCGGCGCGGTGAGCAGACCCTAAGTCGTTGTTGGACACGCGCGCAATAGCACGTACCCTCCTGCCATGGCCCGGATGTCGCCCGACGAACGACGCGCCGCGATCCTCGATGCCGCCCTCTCGGTCATGCAGCGACGCGGCATCGCGGCGACCACCGTGCGCGACGTCGCCGCCGAGATGGGGACGTCGAGCGGACTCGTCCACCACTACTACGCCTCGATGGACGACCTGCTGGCTGACGCCTTCCAGCGCGCCGCAGGTGACGACCTGCGAGTCACGCGGGCGGCGCTCACGGCGCCCGACGCGATCGGTCGGATCGACCAGTTCCTCGCGTCGTACTCCCGTGGCGACGAGGACGCGACGATGCAGCTCTGGCTCGACGCATGGGCCGACGCCGTACGCCGGCCGGCGCTCCAGCAGACCTCGCGCCGGCTGAACGAGGAGTGGCACGTGCTGCTCGTCGAGGTCATCGACGACGGGGTGGCCGACGGGTCGCTGACGTGCGACGACCCGAACGCCGCGGCCTGGCGTCTGCTCTCGATGCTCGACGGCCTCGCCCTGCAGGGCGTGGCGCACCGCGGTGCGATCAGCCCGGGCGATGCCGACCGCTGGGCGCGCCGGGCTGCCGAGCTCGAGCTGGGACTCGTCCGCGGGAGCCTCGACCCGACGAACGCCCGCAGCGTGGTCGGCTAGCGCTCCGAGGCATGCCCGCACGACGACGACGCCCCTCAGCGCTCCGCCTCGCGTTCGCGACGAGCTCGGCCGCCCCGCTACGTCCGCTGACGTACCGGGAGCGCGATGCGGAACGCCGTCCTGCCGGGCTCGGACTCGACCGAGATGTCGCCACCGTGGCGCTCGACCACGATGCGTCGGCAGATGCTGAGGCCGAGCCCGGTGCCCTTGCCCACCTCCTTCGTCGTGAAGAAGGTGTCGAACGCGCGCTCGATGACCTCCGGTCTCATGCCCGCGCCGGAGTCGGCGACCGTGACCACGACGTGGTCGCCGTCGGCGGTCGTCGTGAGGGTGAGGACGCCGACGCCGTCCATCGCGTCGATCGCGTTGTCGATGAGGTTGGTCCAGACCTGGTTGAGCTCACCGGCGTACGCCTCGATCTCGGGGACGTCGGCGGCGTAGTCGCGCACGACCTCGACGCCGTGACGCAGCTTGTGCGCGAGCATGACGAGCGTGCTCTCGAGTCCTTCGGTGACGTCGACTCGCTGCAACGACCCGCGGTCCATCTGCGAGTAGGACTTCACCGAGTCGACGAGACCGGAGATGCGCTGCGTCGAGTCCTTCACCTCGGCGATCAGCTGGCTCGACGTCACCGACGCCGCGGCCCAGTCGAGCGCGGGCTGCAGGGCGTGGGGGCCTACGGCGTCGAGGACGCCCTGACACCACTGCGGCGTGAACGACGCCGACGCGAGCGCTGGTCCGAGCACCCAGTCGCGGTCGAGGGCGTGGTCGGCCAGCCACTCCGACAGCTCTTCCTCCCGGTCGGCCAGGGCCAGCGGGCTCGTCCCGATCGCGGGCGGCGCCGCCTGCGCCGCCAGTGCGTCGAGGGCGGCGAACTGCTCGGCCGAGATGCCCTCGGCGGCCAGCGCGCGCAGCGCGACAGTGACGTCGTGCATCGATGACGACAGCGAGTCCACCGCCCGGGTCGCCGCCGCCGCCGGGTTGTTGAGCTCGTGCGCGAGTCCTGCCGACAGCGTGCCGAGCGCCACGAGGGCCTCGCGCTGACGAGTGTTGCTCTCGATGTGGCGAGCGGTCTGGAACAGCCCGTCGACGAGGTGCTTCATGACGGGGACGCCGTCCATGAGGTCACGCAGGGCAGCCACCGGCGCCCGCATGATGCGACCTGCCGTCGTCGGCCGACCGGTGACGAGGTAGACCCCCTGCGGATCGAACGCCGCCCAGCCGCCGGCCCACTGTCCGGCGCGGTCGAGCGAGGCCATGACGACCACCTCGCGCCCGACATGTCGGACCACCTCGATGTGACCCTCGAGAAGGACCCACCAGAAGTTGGCCTGCTGTCCCTCGATCCACAGCACGTCCCCGGGCTCGAAGTCGAGGTCCTGCGACGCGTCGACGAGCTCGTGCAGCATCTGGTCCGAGAGTCCCTCGAACAGCTCGAGCCCGCGCACGTCCGCGAACGTCATCGCCCGGCCCTCCCGCGTGGTTCCGCCGTACGCCGCTCACCCCAGGTCGCGACCCTACCGGCGGCCCTCCCGGGCGTCCTCGCTCCCCACGAGCTCGTCGCCTCCGTGCGGACGTCCGTTCCGGCTGTGGCCCACCGCGCTCGTCGTAGGGTCGGCGGGGCGCGGATGCGCCAGGACCCAGGGAGGGCGCATGGACGTCGGGGACGCGGCGAGGACGTCCGTGCGCAGGCTGCGCCGCGGCTGGCGGTTCGTGCTCGAGTCGACTCTGGCAGCGACGCTCGCCTGGATCATCTCGGCGACCGTGCTGCACCACCCGCAGCCGTTCTTCGCGCCGGCCGCCGCCCTGCTCGTGCTCGGTGCGGCGCGCGGCCAGCGCCGCTGGCGGGCGGCCGAGGTCGTCCTGGGCGTCGCCGGCGGCGTGCTCGTGGCCGACCTGGTCGCCGCCCTGCTGGGCCCGGGAACCACGCTCACCGTCTGCGTCGTCATCGCGCTGACGTCCATCGTCGCAGTCCTGCTCGGCGCGAGCACGGTGCTGCTCGTCCAGGCCATGGTCTCCGCCGTCTACGTCGCGGTCGTGTCACCACCGACGAGCGGGCTCGTGCCGCTGCGCTTCATCGACGCCCTCGTCGGCGGGCTCGTCGCCCTCGTGGTGACCCAGCTGCTCGGACCGCGCGACCCCGTCGGTCCCGCGGTGCACGCCGCCACCGCGCTGTTCGACGAGGCTGCCGCGATCGTGCGGGACACCGCTCATGCGTTGCGCGCGCACGACGAGGACGCAGCGATCGACGCGCTGACGCGCGCCCGCAACGCCGACGCGCTCGTCGACCGGCTTCGCGAGTCGGCGGTGGGTGCGCGCGAATCGTTGTGGCTGGTCTACCGGAGCACCGAGCGCACCCGGCAGCTGGGCGAGATCGAGACGGCCTCGACGCAGTGCGACTACCTCGTGCGCAACCTGCGAGTGCTCGACCGCGCCGCCGTCGTGCTCATCCGGACCGGCTCCCCTGCGCCCGCCAGCATGGTGCAAGCGCTCGAGTCGCTCGCAGCCTCCCTGTCGCTCGCGTCGGCGGGCTACGACGACGAGACGCTCGTCGCGGACGCGCACGCCGCAGCGGTGGACGCCGTCACGTTCGCGAGCGCGTCGATCCCCGACGGGCTCGTGCTGCCGCAGGTGACGATGGTCGGGCAGGTCCGCGCCTCGGCGATCGACCTGCTTCGCGCCACCGGCGTACCCGACCGGGACAGCATCGACCGGATCGACGCGGCCCTGGGCGGCTGACGGCGGAACCGGCGGCGCACCGCTCGTAGAGTGCGCTCATGGAGCGTTCGGACGACGGTGGTCTCGGTGCGACGGCGTGGGCGCTGCTCGCGCTTCGGTTCCTCGTGGAGCTCGTGCTCTTCGCCGCTCCGCTGGTGGTCGCGGTCCGAACGCTCGGCGGGTTCTGGGGCGTCATGCTCGGGGTGGCGGCGGCTGCTGCGGTGACGGTGCTGTGGGGGCTGCTGCTCTCGCCGAGGCGACGGGTGGACGTGCCATTGCCGGTGCGGGTGACGATCGAGATGCTGCTCGTCGTCGCGGTCGCAGTCGCGTTCGTCGTGACGGGGCTGGTCATCACCGCGCTCGCGCTCCTCCTCGCCGAGGGCATCTCCGTCGGCGGGTTGTGGCTGCTCGGCCTGCCGCCCGGTGCCGACGCAGGCGCCCCCTCACGCGCCTGAGCCGGAGGGCTCGGAGCCGGACATCGACAGCAGTCGCTGACGGACGGTGTCGTCCGACGCGACATCGACGACGGTGAGCGCGAGCGCGGTCGCCGCGTCGAGCAGCGCCGCGTCGGCGGACGGCGTGACGCAGGCCGCGGCGAACTCGCGCTGGTGGTTGACCGCAGGCGCCGAGCCGATGCCGACATAGGGGTGGATCGCGGCCACCACCTGGGAGACGTTGCCCATGTCGGTGCTCGCGCGGCTCATCCGGCCGAGCCCGGAGTCCCCGTCGGCGAAGACGCGACCCAGGCTCTCGGCGTTGCGCACGTAGAGCTCGAGCACCGCGTCGTCGGTGCGGAACTCGGCGTACGGCGCCGTGGGCTCGTCGACGTGCAGCCCGCACCCGGTTGCCAGCGCGCCGGCCTCGAAGCAGCGCAGTACCTTCTCGCGCGCGCTCTCCATGAGCGACGTCGTGTCGCCGCGGACGTACCAGCGGCCCTCGCTGCGCTGCGGGATCGCATTGGGTGCCTCGCCGCTGCGGGTGACGAGTCCGTGCACGCGCGTGCCGCTGGAGAGCTGCTGACGGAGCAGGCCGATGGCCACCTGCGCGACGGTGAACGCGTCGGCCGCGTTGACGCCGTCCTCGGGATACGCGGCGGCGTGCGCGGCCTTCCCGTCATAAGCGATGTCGAGGTGGCTCACGGCGTACGGACGGGCGCGCGCGACGTCGACCGGACCCGGGTGCGCCATCAGCGCCAGGTGCACACCGTCGAACGCACCACGCTCGAGCAGGACGACCTTGCCACCGCCGCCCTCCTCGGCCGGTGTGCCCAGCAGAGTGACCGTGAGCCCGAGCTCGTCGGCGACCCGTCCGAGCGCGAGGGCAGCGCCGACCGACGACGACGCGATGATGTTGTGGCCGCAGGCGTGCCCGAGGCCGGGCAGCGCGTCGTACTCGGCGCACAGCACCACGTGCAGCGCGCCGCTGCCGACCGTCGCGCGGAGCGCGGTGTCGAGCCCGAGGTAGGACGCCTCGACGTCGAACCCGCCGTCGGCCATCGCCTCGCCGACCCACGCCGCAGCCCGGTGCTCCTCCCACGCCACCTCGGGATGCGCGTGCAGCCGATGGCTCAGCGACAGCAACGGCTCCCGGTGGGACGCGACGTCATGCACGACCGCGTCACGCGTGCGACTCACCGGTCGTCCCCGGGTACGCCGTACGACGGCGAGTTCGTCGGGTCGAGCGCGCGGGTGACGTAGTCGGACTTCTGCGGCGCCCACAGCTGCCAGAGCGCGCGCAGATCAGCGATCGGCGAGTCGCTCCAGTCGACGCGCAGGTTGGTCGTGGGCCACGGCACCTGGTCGGCGACGAGCAGCCCGGCGGAGTGGACGGGACCGGCCTCACCGCCGAGCGCGAGCCCGGCCTCCAGCGCGAGCACCAACCGCTCCTCGATCGGGAGCGCCGGGTCGGCGTCGAAAGCGGTCGCGCACGCGGAGAGCACGTCGATGGTTGCGAGCATGTTGCCCGCCGCGACGCAGTGCGATCCGAGCTCCGCACCGTTGATGCCGAGGGACCGCTCGCCGCTGAAGGACTCCCGAGCACCGTGCGAGTCGACGAGCGTCAGCTGGCGGTACGCCGCATGGGTCGCGGAGTCGACGACCGACCGGATCGCCGTGGTCGCGTCGAGCCCGGACTCGAGGGCATCGAGCAGCGCCGGGCCCAACGACGGGTCCGTGACGTTCTGGGTCGCGACGGCGCCGACCCCGGCTCGCACGTACGCGCACCGCGACGCCACGGCCGGGCTCGACGACGTGATCGCCACGCCGAGGGCACCGGTGCGCGCGCAGCGTCCGACGATGCTGAACGTCACTGCCGGCGCTCCGCCGGGATCACGGCCGTCGCATCGATCTCGACGACCCACTCCGGCCGCGCGAGCGCGGTCACGACGAGCCCGGTCGACACCGGATAGACGCCCTTGAGCCACCGTCCCATCACGCGATAGACCGGTTCGCGGAAGCGGATGTCGGTCAGGTAGACGACGACCTTGACGATGTCGCCGAGCTCGGACCCGGACTCCTCGAGCAGCATCGCGATGTTGGCCATCGCCTTCTCGGCCTGCGCCTCGACGTCTCCGACGCCGACGCTCTCGCGCGTGTCGAGGTCCTGCCCGATCTGCCCGCGCAGGTAGACGGTGTCACCCGCGACCACGGCCTGGCACAGGTCGTTGTCGAGGTTCTGCTCCGGGTAGGTCTCCTTCGTGTTGAAGGACCGGATGCGCTGGTGCGTCATCGCCATTGCTCCTGTGTCTCGCGGCGCGCGTAGCTGCACGCCGACATCGTCATGGGCCTGAGATTCGTTGTCCATCAGTCGTTCTCACCATTCAGCTCGCATGCTCACGAACGCCGCCAAGCACCGTCTCGGCCCGGCGAGCGCTCGCGAGGACCTCGCGGCGCGCGAGCTCCAGCGTCTCCGGCGTGCATCGCACGAGCGGGCCGGCCATGCCGATCGACCCGAGCAGCACGGCACCGACACCGAGGATCGGCGACGCGACACCCCAGGCGCCCTCGTTCGTCTCCTCGCGGCTCACGGCGTACCCGACGTCGCGGATCTCGTCGAGCTGCTCGCTCAGCGCGGCGGCCGACGTGAGCGTGCCCGGGCCGAGGCGCGGCAGCGGACCGGCCAGCACGGCCTCGCGCACGGTCGCCGGACCGAAGGCGAGCAGCGCCTTCGACGCCGCACCAGCGTGCAGCGGCACGCGTCGTCCGACCTCGAGGGTGAGGCGCAGCGGCTGCGCTGAGTCGACCCGGTCGACGCACACGGCGGTGCGCGCGCCCTCGTCGAGAACCGAGAGCAGCCCGGTCTCCTGCGTCGCACCGGCGAGCGCGCGGAGCTCGGCGCCGACGGCGCTGCCGAGGTCGAAGCCGGCTGCGGCACGCCGACCGAGGTCGAGGGCCGCCGAGCCGAGCCGGTAGCCGCCCGTCGGTCGGCCGCAGCAGGCCCTGCGCGACGAGCGATCCGGCGATGCGATACGTCGTGGGGATCGGCAGGCCGACCGCATCGGCGATCTCGGGGACCCGCCACTCGACCCGCGTCTCGGTGAACAGCGCGAGGATCGCGAGCGACCGCTCGAGCATCCCCGCGCGCGACGACTCGCTCACGGCGCCGCCTCGACGTGACGCGGTGCGGGCCGGTCGGGCGCGGCGGGACCCCGACGCAGCACCTGTCGGCACGGACTCACAGGTCGCTCCCTCTTGCGGTGGTGGAGGTGCTGAGGTTAGCCTGCACTCTCATTCACCGCAAGAGCGTTCTCACTAGTTGAGTGGAGCAGGACATGTCGACCGAAACCGTGGAGGTCCTCGTCGTGGGCGCGGGCCAGGCCGGGGTGGCCATGAGCGAGCACCTGACCCACGCCGGCGTGCCGCACCTCGTCGTCGAGCGTCACCGCATCGCCGAGCGCTGGCGCTCCGAGCGGTGGGACTCCCTCGTCACCAACGGTCCCGTCTGGCACGACCGCTTCCCCGGCCTCGAGTTCACCGACCTCGACCCGGACGAGTTCGCACCCAAGGACCGGGTCGCCGACTACTTCGCGGCGTACGCCGAGAAGTTCTCCGCACCGATCCGCACCGGTGTCGAGGTCACCTCGGTGCAGCGCCACGACGGCAGGCCCGGCTTCCGCGTCGAGACGTCCGCGGGCAGGATCGACGCGCGGTTCGTCGTCGCCGCGACCGGTCCGTTCCAACGTCCACTGATCCCCGCCGTCGTCCCCGACGATGCGCCCGTGTCGCAGATGCACTCGAGCGCCTACCGCAACCCCGGCCAGCTGCCCGAAGGCGCCGTGCTCGTCGTCGGCGCCGGGTCGTCGGGCGTGCAGATCGCCGACGAGCTGCTCGCCTCGGGACGCCGCGTCTACCTCTCGGTCGGTCCGCACGACCGTCCCCCGCGTCGCTACCGCGCACGCGACTTCGTCTGGTGGCTCGGCGTGCTCGGCAAGTGGGACGCCGAGACTCCGCCGCAAGGCGCCGAGCACGTCACCATCGCAGTCAGCGGCGCGGACGGTGGCCACACGGTCGACTTCCGTGACCTCGCCGCACGCGGCATGACACTGGTCGGACGTACGGCGTCCTACGCCGACGGCACGGTCCGCTTCTCGACCGATCTCGCTGCGAACATCGCTGCCGGCGACGCCAACTACCTCTCGTTGCTGCAGGAGGCCGACGCCTACGTCGACCGCAACGGTCTCGACCTCCCGGCAGAGCCCGAGGCGCACGTCCTCGGCCCGATGCCGGCGTGCGCGACGGACCCCATGGACGAGCTCGACCTCGCCGACGCCGGCGTGACCTCGATCATCTGGGCGACGGGCTTCGCCGTCGACTACTCCTGGCTGCCGAGCGACGCCGTCGACGACGACGGTCGACCTCGCCAGCGACGCGGCGTGTCCACCGAGCCCGGCATCTACTTCCTCGGGCTCCCCTGGCTCTCCCGTCGTGGGTCGAGCTTCATCTGGGGTGTGTGGCACGACGCCAGCTACGTCGCCGACCACATCGCCACCCAGCGCGGCTACCAGGCGTACGCCACGGCGGATCCGACGTCGGACGCCGGAGACGTCGCTCTGGGCCGGGACTAGCCGACATATCCGATGGCCCGCGACGTCCCCGCCGGGAATGATCGGGTCGCATGACACTGCGTTGGCAAGCCCTGTGCGTGGACGTCGAGGATCCGTCGGAGGCGGCGACCTTCTGGGCCGCAGCCCTGGGATGGCGGCGCACGCACGACGAACCCGACGAGGTGGTGCTCGAGCCACCCGCCGGCAGCCCCGAGGACGGCGTGTCTCCCGACCTCCTGTTCCTGCGCGTGCCGGAAGCGAAGACGGTCAAGAACCGGCTCCACCTCGACCTGCGCCCCGACGACCAGACGGCCGAGGTCGCACGGCTGGAAGGCCTCGGCGCCCGCCGCGTCGACGTCGGGCAGGGCGACGTGTCCTGGGTCGTCATGGCCGACCCGTGCGGCAACGAGTTCTGCGTGCTGCGCCCGTTGCCGACCCCGACGGCATGAGCCGCCGCGCCGCACAAGACGGGCATCGGTAGCGGGAACGCGCTCTCTGCGACGCGATGTCAGCACCGATGAGCCCTGGAGGTGATCGCGCGGTGGAGCCGCCTATCGGAATCGAACCGATGACCTACGCATTACGAGTGCGTCGCTCTGACCGACTGAGCTAAGGCGGCGTGGCCCCGCTCGAGAGCGACGGCACGAGGACGAAGAATACCGGACCTGGATGCGTGCCCCGAACCACTGTCCGCGCCGGGCCGCTCGGGGGGACCGCTCGAGCCGGTCAGTGGCAGACGGTGCCGACCGCGGGCATGACGCCTGCGAGCAGGTAGCGGTCGACCGCCTGGTCCGTGCACGACGAGCCCTTGCCATAGCCGGTGTGGCCGTCACCCACGCGGGTGAGCAGGGTGCTGGAGTCGAGCTGCTTGGCCAGCGACTGGGCCCACGGGTAGGGCGTCGCCGGGTCGTACGTCGTACCGACCACGAGGATCGGCGCGGCACCCTTGGCGTGCAGCTCGTGCGGCTGGCTCGTCGCCGGCACCGGCCAGTCGGTGTAGGACATCCCCTGCCAGGCGAAGATCGCACCCACGACCGGCACCTCCTTGGCCCACTGCGACGCCAGGACCCGCGTCTGGGGAACGGTCTGACGCGTCGCGTCGTCGAGCGCGTTGACCGAGAGGTAGGCGGCGGTGAGGTTGTTCTTGTAGTGCCCTGAGCTCGTGCGTTGGTTGCGCTGGTCGAGCGCGTCGAGCAGCACCGAGCCGTCGCCCGCGTACGCCGATGCCAGGCCCTCGCGCAGCACGTCCCAGTCACCGTAGGCGGGGAAGTAGAGGAACGTGAGCACGGCGCTCTGGGCGAGCGCCTGCGTCAGCGGTCGCGCCGGATCACCGGTGGGCAGCGGGTGCGCGTCGAGGTCCTGGAAGAACGACGCGATGCTGTCCATGCCCGCCTGCGTGCCACCGGGAAGGGGGCAGTCGGCCTGCGTGTCGCAGTTCTCGACGAAGTGGCGGAGCGCCAGCTCGAATCCCTTGGCCTGACCGTGGTTGAGCTCGATGATGCTGAGCGACGGGTCGACCGGGCCGTCGAGCACCATGCGGGCGACGCGCTGCGGGAACAGGTCGGCGTAGGTCGCACCGAGCATCGTGCCGTAGGAGAACCCGAACCAGGTGAGCTTCTGCTCGCCGAGCGCTGCGCGGAGGATGTCGATGTCGCGTGCGGACTCGGGGGTGCTGATGTGCGCCAGCACATCGGCCGGGGCCGTCGCACAGGCCCGGGAGAACTGCAGATCGGTCTGGACGAGCGCGTTCTCCTCGGCCACCGTGTCGGGGGTCCCGTCCACGGCCAGCAGCTCGTCGAACTTCTTGTCGTTGAGGCACTGGACGGGGGCTGAGCGCTGCACGCCCCGCGGATCGAAGCCGACGATGTCGTACGCCGCGAGCACGGCAGGCGTGAACACGGATCGCGCGCCGCGCGCGAAGTCGACGCCGGACGAGCCCGGGCCACCCGGGTTGATGACCATCGCGCCGAGGCGCTGGGACGGCTTGGACGCGGGCAGCCGGACGAGCGCCAGGCCGATCGTCTCGCCGGCCGGCTGGGCGTAGTCGACCGGCACCGTGAGGGTGGCGCACTGGAAGCTGCCGCCGCACGCCGACCATGTCAGCTTCTGGCCGTAGTAGGTGGCGAGGGCCGGGTCCGTGCCGTCGGTGGCGCTGCCCGACGACGTGGCCGACGGCGAGGACGACGGCGGTGTGCTCGACGGCGAGAGCTCGGTGACGGTGCCGAGCGACCGGGACGCGCAGCCCGCGAGCACGAGGGCACCGAGCGCCACCGTCACGGCCGCTCGACTCCGGCGTGACGTGGTGGGCAGGCTCACAAGGACTCCGAGCTGGAGGGCGGGGGCGGCAGGTGCCAGCCTGCCAGGTCATCCGGTCCGACGACCCGGGCCGGTCCCGAGTTCCCCCTGAGACGCCGGTCACGCGACACGTCACCCGCCCGGCGGCGCGCCTGGCCCGCACGGCCGTCTCACGCCGCGGGACCGGATCAGTCGCCCCTGGTCCGGTAGGCCGCGCGCGCCGAGCACACGTCGGCGCGGTCGCACGCGGAGCGGCGTCCCGTGCCGTCGAGGCGCACGACGACCTGGTCGCGCGGGACGTCGTGAGCGACGACGCGACCCGTACCGTCCGGCGTCTCGACCGCGGCACCCACGGCCGGCGTCGTCGCGGCGAACTCGTCGTAGAGCGGGTGCTCGTACTTGAGGCAGCACATGAGCCGCCCGCAGGCGCCGGAGATCTTCATCGGGTTGGCGGGCAGGTTCTGGTCGCGCGCCATGCGCACGGTGACCGGCTCGAAGTCCTTGAGGAACGTCGAGCAGCAGGTCTCGCGGCCGCACGACCCGATGCTGCCCTGCACACGCGCGTCGTCGCGGGCGCTCAGCTGGGTGAGCACGACCTTGCAGTCCAGCGCCTGTGCGATGTCGCGCACCAGCTCGCGGAAGTCCACGCGCGTGGGCGCCGTGAAGTAGACGGTCGCGGTCGCGCGCCCGGACTCGTGCCCGACGTCGTTCCAGTCGACGGCGCTCACCTTCATCGGCAGCTTGTGCCGACGCACCAGCCGCTGCGCGACCACCTGGATCTCGGCGCGACGCTGCTTGTTGACGTCGTCGCGCCTGATGTCGGCGTCGGTCGCGACGCCGGCGCAGACCGGGACACCGCCGATGTCCTCGTCGACGTCCTCGGGGCCCCACACGACCTCGCACACCTCGGGCGACGTGGTCGTCGGGAACAGCACACGGTCGCCGACGCGCGCCTCGACGCCGCCCGGGTCCAGGTAGTAGAGGCGTCCGGACCTCGTGAAGGAGACGGCCATGAGTGCGGGCATCGGTGTCAGCTCCGCGAGGATCGGTTCGGGTGGGATCGGTCCGGATCAGCGCGCACGGGCGAGGATCGCGTCGACGACGGCGTCCGGGTCCTGGTCGGGCAGCCAGTGCCCGCGACCCTCGAGCGGACGGAACTCGTAAGGACCGCTGCAGCAGCTCTCGCACCCTCGCGCCGCCGTCTCGCCGACGGCGATGTCGTCGCTGCCCCACACGAACGTCGTCGGCACCGTGACGGTCGGCGTCTGTGCGGTGGTCATGGCGGCGTACCAGCGCAGCGAGGCCTCGAGGGTGTCGCCGTCGCTGAAGAAGGCGACGTAGTCGTCGACGTCGTCGTGGTGCACGGCGTCGCCGTAGACCATCCGCAGCGCAGCGGCGTCGTCGGCGAGCAGCACGTGCGCGGCCTTCGCCGGATCGGCGCGGAAGAACTGCATGTACGCCGACTTCTCGCGCTGCTTCTCGTCGGTCGCGAGCGCGGCGCCGAACGCCTTCGGGTGCGGCACCGACAGCGCCGTGAGGGTGCGCACCTGCTCGGGGTGCGAACCGGTGAGGTTCCACGCGACGATCGAGCCCCAGTCGTGCCCGACGACGTGGGCCGAGCTCCAGCCGAGCGCGTTCATGACGCCGAGCGCGTCGTCGACGAGGTGCTCGATCGCGTACGCCGACACCTCCGACGCCCGCGCGCCCGGCGAGTAGCCACGCTGGTCGACGGCCGCGACGAGCAGCCCCGACGAGGCCAACGGCGGGATCACGCGCGACCAGGACCGCGAGGTCTGCGGCCAGCCGTGCAGCAGCAGCACCGGCTCGCCGTCGTCGGCACCGGCGATGACGGCGTCGAACACGAGGTCGCCGAGCTCGGGATCGTCGACGTGCAGCTGGGCCTGTTCGATCGGCATGCCACGAGACTAGGCCGCCCGCCCACCCCGTCCACGTGTAACTGATCAAAGGGTCGCTTCCACCGCCCGGAAGCAACCCGTTGATCAGTTACTCGCGGGGAGGCTGCCGGGTGCGCCGTGCGTGCCCGATACGGCTTACGGTTGTCTCGTGGGGAACAAGGGCGAGGTGGCCAGGCTCGCGCAGCGCGTGACTGCGCTCGTCGAGCAGGGACTCGACGTCGCGGAGGCCTACGCCACGGCGACCGGGTCGAGCACGAAGGCGACCCGTGACTACGCCAAGGCGCTCGAGAAGCACTCCGCCGACGTACGCCGGCACCACGAGCGCGTGGCGTCCGCGCGACGCGCGACCGTCGTGCGCAGCGCCGTGGCGGTCGCCGCGGCGACGCTGGGCGTCATCGACGTCGCGTCCGGAGACATCGCCCTGCCCGGGCCGCCGTGGCTGTGGCTGATCGGCGCAGCGCTCGCCGCGGTGTCCGCCGTCCGCAACCGCTACGACGCGCAGCACGCCGTCGAGCCTGCGGCCCCGCAGCTCACCGCCGCGGTCGGCGCGCGCGACCTGCGCCGGGAGGCGATCGGCTACACGGAGGCCCAGCAGCTGGCCGCCGTACGCCGTCAGATCACGGGCATGGTGCCGGCAGTCACGGCGCTGCACCCCGACGCCGGGCGAGAGCTGAAGTCGGCCGACGACGAGGCCGCACCGGCGCTCGCCGCCCAGGTGGCACGGCTCGCCGTCCTCGACCAGATCCGCCGCGACCTCCCCGGATCGCAGGCCGCGGTCGCCGCCGGCGACTCCGCGCAGCTGGTCCGGAAGCGGCTCGCGGAGGGCATCGACGTCTACGACCGGCTGCTCGCCGCGGCGTCGACGATGCTCGCCTCCCCGGACCTCGGACGCTCGAGCGCCGACGTGCTCGGCCCCGCGTCCGACGCGCTCACGGCGTACGCCGTCGGGCTGCGCACCGCGCAGTCGCTGTGAGCGCGAGGTCGGTCACGGCCTCGAGACGTCGGTGAACTCGCCGGCTGCCAGCACGGTGAGGCCGGTCGCCGTGACGACCTCGACCTCGGCCGGTCCGGCGTTGCGGGCGACGCCGTCGACCACGGCGACGCCGGACCGCTCCGGGATGCCGAGGACCGTGAACCCCTTGGCCGCCCAGCCCCACGCCTCGTCACGATCGTCGGACGTGTAGTGCGGGCGGACGATCGCGTCGCCGACGAGCCGCAGACCGCCGGTGTCGGTGACACCGGCGTCGTTGGGGTCGGCGAAGCCGGCCACCGCGATGTCGGCGCCGGCGAGCACCGCGCCCGCGCTGCCGCCGTAGTAGATGCCGCCGGCGCGCACGTGGGCGCGCGCGATGTCGGCAGCGGCGCGCGTCTGCACGTGGTGCAGCAGGTCGAACGTGTTGCCACCGATCACGAACACGACGTCGTCGGCGTCGAGCTCGTCGGCACCGTGCTCGCCGAGATCGGTCCACATCTCGACCTTCGGGACGTCGTACGGCGCGAGCGAGCGACGCACCCACACCTCGGCGACGTCGAACTGGGCCGGCGGGAGCGCCTGCGGCCAGCACACGACCCGACGACTCGGTCGCAGGAACATCCGCCAGAGCTCGGCCTCGTCGTCGGCCGATCCACCGCCCCCGAGATAGACGCGGGTCGTCATCGCGCGACCGTCGGGTGGCGTGTGGCGCTCATGCGAGCGACGGGTCGCGCAGGGCGACCGTGAGCGACTCGAAAGCCAGCAGGGGCGCGACGTTGGCCTCGAGCAGGTTGCGGGTGCGCTCGAGCGCGTCGACGCGGCGCAGGGTGTCCTCGGGCATGGACTCGGCCGCGACCCGCTCGAGCTGCGGCCGCATCTCGTCGTTGACGAGCGTCGAGTCCGCACCGAGCTGCAGGACGAGCACGTCGCGGTAGAACGCCACGAGGTCGACGATGGCGCGATCGAGCTGGTCGCGCGCGACACGACGTCGACGCTTCTTCTGCCGGTCCTCGAGCGCCTTCACCGCGCCCTTGGCGCGACGCTCGACCGTGCCGATGCCACGGCCTTCCGCACCTTCGCCGTACGCCGCGCGGAGCTGCGCCATCTCACGCTCGTCGAGCGGATCGCAGATGGCCGAGGTGTCGTCGGTGACGGTCGCGACGAGGTCGGCCGCCAGCGCCAGGCACGACCCCAGGTCATGCAGCTGGGTGGGGATGCGCAGCACGTCCTGTCGTCGCAGCCGGGCGTCCTCCGACGTCGCCAGCGCGCGCGCCCGACCGATGTGGCCCTGCGCAGCCCGAGCCGCGAAGGACGCCATCGCGGGCTCGACGCCGAAGACGCCCACGAGCGCGTCGGCCACTTCGGCTGTCGACGGAGTCGCCAGCATGAGGTGACGGCAGCGCGAGCGGATGGTGGGCAGGACGTCCTCGGTGCTCGGCGCGCAGAGGATCCACACCGTGCCGGGAGTCGGTTCCTCGATCGACTTGAGCAGCGTGTTGGCGCTCTCGGCGTTGAGCCGGTCGGCGTCCTCGAGCACGAACACGTGCCAGGGCGCCTTCGACGGCGACATCGCCGATCGGTGCACGAGGTCGCGCGTCTCGGCGACGCTGTAGGTGACCGACTCGGGCACGACGTGCTCGACGTCGGGGTGCGCGGAGTGCTTGACCGCGACGCACTCGGGGCAGTGCCCGCACCCGTGCTGCGGGCAGACGAGTGCGGCCGCGAGGGCCAGCGCGGCCGTGCTGCGACCGGACCCCGGTGGCCCGGTGATGAGCCAGGCGTGCGTCATCGCCGACGACGGCAGCCCGGCACGCGCCGCAGGCCCGTCGGCCGCGGCCGCGCGCAGCTGCGCGACGACGTGGTCCTGCCCGATGAGGTCGGTGAAGACGTCGGTCATGCGGTGGCCCGCCGGGCGAGCAGTGCGTCGACACGACTCAGGACCGCGGCCGCGATCGCGTCGCGGTCGCCGTGCGCGGCGAGGACGAGGTAGCGGTCCGGGTCGCCGGCGGCGAGGGCGCGGTAGGCCGCGCCGACGGTGCGGTGGAACTGCTCGGGCTCGCTCTCGAGGCGGTCCGGCGAGGAGTCGATGCGCGCGAGCCCGGCACCGGCGTCGACGTCGAGCAGCACGGTGAGGTCGGGCAGCAGGCCCTGCGTGGCCCAGATGTTGATCTCGCCGACGACGTCCGGCCCGAGCCCGCGCCCGACGCCCTGGTAGGCGATGGAGGAGTCGATGTAGCGGTCGGTGATGACGACCGCGCCCCGCTCCAGCGCGGGCCGGATGAGTCGGGCGACGTGCTCGGCGCGCGAGGCGGCGTACAGGAGCGCCTCGGCGCGGTCGTCGAGCCCGGCGTGCTCGGGGGTGAGGACGACGTGGCGGATCGCCTCGGCCGCGGGGGTGCCCCCGGGCTCACGGGTGACGACGACGTCGAGCCCGCGGGCGACGAGGCTGTCGGCGAGCATGCGGCTCTGCGTGGACTTGCCCGCGCCGTCGCCACCCTCGAACGCGAGGAAGATCCCCGATCCCGTGACCACGCCCGAACCCTACGACCCACCCCCGACCCGTCCACCCCCACCCGGTGTCGTTCCGGATGAAGGTGCCCCTGGCTCGCTGAGGACGTGCTCGGGGCACCTTCATCCGGACCCGGGACGGTGGGTTCGCTCGGGCGGCCCTCGGCTAGGCGATCGGGTCGAACCGCTGGGTGCGGATGCAGTGACCGGGCACCCCGAGCGCGGCAAGCAGCGTCGAGGTCGACTCGACGAACCCCGCCGTCCCGCAGGCGAGGAACAGCTCGGGGTCGACGACCCAGGGGGCGAGGTCGTCGCGTGTGATCGCACCGGCGGGACGGCCGTCCGCGGAGTCCTCCTCGTGGAGGACGAGACGCGTACGGCGGTCGGCGAGCTCGTCGGCGTACGGCAGGGCGACGTACGTCGGACCGCTGACGACCAGCTGCAGCCGGTTCGCGCTCCACGTGTGCCGCGCGAGCCGCAGCATCGACACGAGCGGGGCGATACCGGCGCCCTCACCGATCGCAAGCGTGCGGGTCATGCCGTCCCAGGACGACTCGACGCCGAGCGGACAGCTCATGTCGACGACACAGCCTGGCTCGAGGGCCGCACGCAGGTTCGTCGACACGTCGCCGTCCTCGACGCGGTCGACGAGCAGCTCGACGGACGTGTCGTGCGGCGCGGAGACGATGCCGAAGCGGCGGGTGACGACGGGACCCGACGGGTGTGTCCAGGCGGAGGCGGACGTACTCACCCGGCCGGTGCCAGGTCCAGCCGTCGACGGCGAGGCGCAGGGCGACGGCGCCCTCGGCGTCGTGGCCGAGTCGCAGCACGCGGCGTACGACGGCCCGCCGCCAGATGTCGGCGTCCCCCCGCGGGTGCATCTGCATGACGCTCATATCGGCCTCCACGGCTCGTGACACCCGCAGCGTCGGCAGGTCACGGCGCCGGACTCGAGCGACGTGAGCAGGTCTCGACCTCGCGTGAGCCAACCGAGACCGGCACGGTCACCCGCACGCCACCGTCTGCCGAGGTCCTCGGCGCGGCCAGGTCGCGAATCGTGGACGCCAGAGGGCACAGATGTGCCACGGATCTTCCCTCAGGGTCATTCCGTGGCAGGTGCGCCGGAGCGCGGATGGTCAGTCGGTGGGGTCGGCGAGGGCGACGCCGCCCCCGGACGAGTCGGCCGTGGTCGTCTTGGCCGTCGCCTTCTTGACTGCGGTCTTCTTGGCTGCGGTCTTCTTGGCTGCGGTCTTCTTCGCCGGCGCCTTCTTCGCGGCCTTCTTCGCGGGCGCCTTCTTGGCCGCCTTCTTCCTCGGGGCCGGGTCCTTCGCCCGCCGCTCGGCGAGGAGGTCGGCCGCGCGCTCGATCGAGATCGTCGCGGGGTCGTCGGCGCGACGCAGCGAGGCGTTCGTCTCGCCGTCGGTGACGTAGGGGCCGAAGCGGCCCTCCTTGAGCTGCACCTCGCGGTTGGTCGACGGGTCGACGCCGACGACGATGCCGGGCTTGGGTGCAGCCTGGCCGCGACGCTGCTTGGGCTGCGCGAGGATCGCCAGCGCCTCCTCGAGCGTCACCGTGAAGATCGACTCCTCGCTCGGCAGCGACCGTGAGTCCTTGTCCTTGGTGATGTACGGGCCGTAGCGACCGTTCTGCGCCGTGATGACGACGCCGTCCGCCGGGTCCGCTCCGACGTCGCGCGGCAGCGACAGCAGCCGCAGTGCCGTGTCGAGGTCGATCGTGTCGATCGCCATGTCGGCGAAGAGGGACGCCGTGCGCGGCCGTGCCGACTTGGGTGCGTCGTCCTCGAGGATCTCCGTGACGTAGGGGCCGTAGCGCCCCGTCTTCGCCACGACCGCGCGCCCGCTCGACGGGTCGGTGCCGAGGTGGTGGTCGCCCGACGGCAGGGCGAGCAGCTCCTCGGCCTTCTCGCGGGTGAGCTCGTCGGGTGCGAGCTCGACGGGGACGTTGGCCCGCTCGTCGCCGCGCTCGACGTAGGGGCCGTAGCGCCCGACGCGCAGCACGATGTCGCTGTCGAGGATCGGGAAGGACGAGATCTCGCGCGCGTCGATCTCGCCGAGGTCGTTGACGAGCGGGTGCAGTCCGGCGAAGCCGTCACCGCCGCGGTAGAAGCGGTCGAGCACCTGGACGCGGTCGCTCTCCCCCGATGCGACGGTGTCGAGGATCTCCTCGAGCCGGGCAGTGAAGTCGTAGTCGACGAGCCGCGTGAAGTGCTCCTCCATCAGGCGTACGACGGCGAACGCGAGGAACGACGGGACGAGCGCCGAGCCGCGCTTCACGACGTAGCCGCGGTCGACGATGGTGCCGAGGATCGACGCGTAGGTCGACGGTCGCCCGATCCCGCGCTCCTCGAGCGCCTTCACCAGCGACGCCTCCGTGTAGCGCGGCGGAGGGTTGGTCGAGTGGCCCTCCGGGTCGAGGCGCAGCGCGGTGAGGGCGTCGCCGACGGCGAGCAGCGGCAGCCTGCGCTCGGTGTCGTCGTCGCTGGCCTCGCGGTCGTCGTCGACCGATTCCTCGTACGCGGCAAGGAATCCGCGGAACGTGATGACCGTGCCGCTGACGGAGAACTCGGCGTCGCGACCATCGGTCGCAAGCGCTCCGAGGCGGATCGTCGCAGTCTGCCCGCGCGCGTCGGCCATCTGCGAGGCGACCGTCCGCTTCCAGATGAGGTCGTAGAGCGCGAAGTCGTCGCCACGCAGCTCGCCGGCCACCTGGGCCGGGGTGCGGAACGTGTCGCCGGCAGGACGCACCGCCTCGTGCGCCTCCTGCGCGTTCTTCACCTTGCGGTCGTAGCGACGCGGCACCTCCGACACGTGGTCGGAGCCGTAGAGCTGCGCCGCCTGCGCGCGCGCCGCGTTGACCGCCGACTCCGACAGCGTGGTCGAGTCGGTACGCATGTAGGTGATGTAGCCGCGCTCGTAGAGGCCCTGGGCCACGCGCATCGTCCGCTGAGCACCCCAGCGCAGCTTGCGGCTGGCCTCCTGCTGCAGCGTCGAGGTCATGAACGGTGCGGCGGGCGACCGGCGGTAGGGCTTGTCCTCGACCGAGCGGACCGTGAACGTCGCGCCCTCGAGCGCCGTCGCGAGCGACGTCGCCGTCTCCTCGGTGAGGTGCGCCGCGTCGGCACGGGTCAGCACGCCGAGGTCGCTGAAGTCCTTGCCCGTCGCCACGCGCTTGCCGTCGACCGCGACGAGCTTCGCGCTGAACGAGCCGGGGTCGAAGAGGCCCTCGACGTCCCAGTACGACGCGGAGCGGAAGGCGATGCGCTCACGCTCGCGGTCGACCACCAGGCGCGTCGCCACCGACTGGACCCGACCGGCGGACAGGCCGGTCATGACCTTCTTCCAGAGGACCGGCGATACCTCGTAGCCGTAGAGACGGTCGAGGATGCGCCGTGTCTCCTGCGCGTCGACGAGGTCCTGGTCGAGCTCGCGCGTCTCGTTGACCGCACGCTGGATCGCGTCCTTGGTGATCTCGTGGAAGACCATCCGGCGTACCGGGACCTTGGGAGCGAGCACCTCGAGCAGGTGCCAGGCGATGGCCTCGCCCTCGCGGTCCTCGTCCGTCGCGAGCAGGAGAGTGTCGGCCTCGGCGAGCTTCTTCTTCAGCTCGGCCACCTTGGTGCGCTTGTCGTTGTCGACGACGTAGAGGGCCGAGTAGCCGTGGTCGACGTCGACGCCGAGCCGCGACCAGGACTCTCCCTTGTACTTGGCGGGGATGTCGGCGGCACGCTTGGGCAGGTCCCGGATGTGCCCGACGGACGCCTCGACCTCGTACCCGGGCCCGAGGTAGCCCTGGATCGTCTTGGCCTTCGCGGGCGACTCGACGATCACGAGCGTGCGACCGACGGCGGCGCCGCTGGCCGCCGTGGCCTTCGCCTTGGGGGGCACGTGTCTCCTCGCGATCGGGGTCGTTCCGAGGTCCGGGGAGGCCGTCGTGGCGATCCGGACGCCCCGGAGTGTGACCATCCCGAGACCTGGTCTGTCAAACGAACGATCAAGGTCGAGAGCATCGTCGCAGGTCAGCAGGGGTACGCCGGTCCCCTCCCGGAACGCTCCCCAGCCGGCGTCGGTGGTCCGCGCGACGTCAGTCGAGCCGGAGCAGGCCGTCCTCGACGAGGCCGCGCACGGCGAGCAGCGCTCCGGGCAGGACGTCGTCGGGATCGAGGTCGTACACCGCGGCCGTGGCGTCGACGGCGTCGGCCAGGGTCGTCACGCCGTCGAACGAGCGCACCAGGTGGGCACCGACCGAGTCGAGGACGACGTCCGGACGCCAGCCGTCGGCGAGACCCACGCGCGGCGGCATCGCGCCGAGCTGGCCGCCGGCGTCGGCGCGGTCCTCCTCCACGAGTCGGAGGCCGGCCGCGCGGCGGGGTGCCGCACGCACCAGCGCGAAGGCGTCGAACGTGGCCCATCCCGCGCGGGCAGCCACGAGTGCGGCGACCTCGTCACCGCGCGGCTGGCGCGGAGCGTGCGAGACGTCCTCGATGCGGGGGCCGCTCGAGCCGTACGTGCCGCCGCGGTGCAGCACGATCCACCCGAAGCCGACCCCTTCGGCGTCCATGTCGGCGAGTCCGTCGAGCCACTCGGCGTACCGACGCTCCTGCTCGACCGGGTCGTCCTGGACGCCGGAGTCGCGCAGCCACAGCCCCACGTACTCGGCCGGGTCCTGCACCTCGCGCTGCGCCACCCACGCGTCGCACCCGGTGCCTGCGACCCAGGACGCGACCCGTTCCTCCCACGACGCGCCGCGCACGTGCAGCCAGTTGGCGAGGATCACGGCCGTGCCGCCGTCGGCCAGCCGGGCCGGGACCTCCTGCACGAGGACGCGTCCGAGCTCGTCGGCCGGCAGACCCGCGTCGCGGTAGGTGTATCGGTGACCCGGCGAGATGACGAACGGCGGGTTGCTGACGACCAGGTCGAACGTCTCGGTCCCGACCGGCTCGAAGAGCGAGCCCTCCCGGAGGTCCCACTCCTGGCCGGACAGCGCGGCCGTGACGGCGGCGAGCCGCAGGGCGCGACGGTTGGGATCCGTCGCGACCACCTCGCCGCGCATGACGACCCAGGTGCAGCGCCTGGACGCCGCACCCCGTACCGAGGTCGAGCGCTCGCGCGACCTCCCCGCGCGGTGTCAGCCGCGCGAGGGTGAGCGAGGCGCCGCCGACGCCGAGGACGTGGTCGGACGCCACCTCGCCCGGATCGCGCCCGGCGGAGTCCGGACCGTGGTCGCTGACGACGTACCAGTCGGTGTCGCTCTCGCCGTAAGGGCGTACGTCGACGGCCGCACGGATCGCGGCGGACCCCTCGATCAGACCGAGCGCGGCCAGGTCGTCGAGCGGCAGCACGCGGGACGCGGCGTCGCGATCGAGCGCGTCGCCGAGGACGAACAGGCTGACCAGCGCGGCGTCGGCGCCTCCCCGGCCGTCGAGCGCGCGCCGCGCCGGCACCGGCTCGCCCCGTCCCAGCGCCGCGTACGCCGACGGGCCGAGCAGCGCGAGGAGCCCGTCGGCGGTGAAGCCGGCGTCGAGGAACGCTTCGCGCACCCGTCCCGCTGCGGCGACGTCGACGTCCATGACCCGATCATCGCGCCTCGGCGTCGGCCACGCGCCCGGGAGCGACCTGGCCTAGTCCGCCCGGCGGGCGGACGCGACGTAGGCGGCGAGCTCGCCGGCCACCGCACCGGTGCCCAGCCGGGCCGTCATCTCCTCGGCGACCGCCCGGGTGAGGTCCTCGAGGGATCCCCGCTCCTCGAGCGCGAAGCGCAGCGGCGTACCCAGGCAGAACCCGCGCGCCAGGTCCGCAGCCGATGCTGCCGTCGACCGCAGCACCACCCGGTCGAGAGCGACGTCGGTGAGCCCGGCGGCACGCAGGTCCGCCTCGATGAGCGCCGGGTCCGTGTAGCCGTGGGGGACGCGCACCACGAACGTCGGGGCGCCGTCGGGCAGGACCACGGCGAGGCTCTCGGCGAGGGCGAGGGGGAAGGTGGACGTGTCGATCGTGTCCCAGATCGCCACGAGCACCGACCCGCCCGGTCGCAGCGCACGGGCACTCTCGACGTAGGCCGCGACGCGGTCCGGGAAGAACATGACGCCGAACTGGCTCACCACCAGGTCGAACGACGACGCCGGAACGTCCAGCGCCTGCGCGTCGGCCTGCCGCCAGGTCGCACCGGTGACCCGCTCGGACGCCCACGCCACCATGGACGCGTTGAGGTCCGTCGCGACGATGCGGGCTCCCGGCAGGTGCCGGACCAGCGCCGCGGTGGCGATGCCGGTGCCCGCCGCCAGCTCGAGGACGGACGCGGGGGTGAGCTCGGCGGCACGGGCGCCGAGCACCTCGGCGTACGGGGCGAAGAGGGCCGGCCCCAGGCAGCGGTCATAGATCTCCGGCATCGAACCGACCCAGCTGGCGTCTGTGCTCATGTGCGCAGCATGCCCGGCACGGCGCGGTCGACCTAGCACAGTGCCCTTGATCGTCCTCAGGGACGATCAAGGGCACTGTGGGTGCTGGGTCGCGCTGGTTCAGCCCTGCGGGGGGCCCTCGGGGTGCTCACCCGGGAGCCCGGCGTGCAGCTCGGGGTGGTGGCCGGCGTCGATCTCCTCGAGCAGGTCCTCGATCTCCGGGTCGTCGCCCACGGCGATCGGCCGCATCTTGGCCACGACGACCGCGACCGCGATGACGAGCACCGCGAGGATCGCGATCCCCCAGCCCCACTTCGCGTTGCCGGCGAGGTAGAAGGACACGATCGCCGGTGCGATGAGCAGCGCGACGAGGTTCATCACCTTGATGAGCGGGTTGATGGCCGGGCCGGCAGTGTCCTTGAACGGGTCGCCGACGGTGTCGCCGATGACGGTCGCCGAGTGCGCGTCCGAGCCCTTGCCGCCGTAGTTGCCGTCCTCGACGAACTTCTTCGCGTTGTCCCACGCCCCACCGGAGTTGGACAGGAACACCGCCATGAGGACGCCGGTCGCGATGGTGCCGGCGAGGTAGGCACCGAGCGCGCCGATGCCGAGACCGAAGCCGACCGCGATCGGCGCGAGCACCGCCAGGAGACCCGGCGTGACGAGCTCGCGGAGCGAGTCGCGCGTGACGATGTCGACGACCTTGCCGTACTCCGGCTTCTCGGTGCCCTCCATGATCCCGGGGTGGTCGCGGAACTGGCGACGCACCTCGAAGATGACCGCACCGGCGGCACGCGAGACCGCGTTGATCGCCAGTCCGGAGAACATGAAGACGACCGACGCACCGATGATGAGGCCCACGAGGTTGCGCGGGTTGGCGACGTCGAGGATCGCGCCGTACTGCGCCTGGTCGTTCGGGTCGGGTACGACGACTCCGCCCGCGGCGATCGCCGCCTTGGTCGCCTGCACGACGATGTCGCGGAACGCACCGAACAGCGCCGTCGCGGCGAGCACCGCCGTGGCGATCGCGATGCCCTTGGTGATGGCCTTCGTGGAGTTGCCCACCGCGTCGAGGCGCGTCAGCACGAGCGCGCCCTCGTCGGTGACGTCGCCGGACATCTCCGCGATGCCCTGCGCGTTGTCGGAGACGGGACCGAAGGTGTCCATCGACACGATGACGCCGACGGTCGTGAGCAGTCCGCAGCCGGCGAGCGCGATGGCGAACAGGCCGAGCACGACCGAGCCGCCACCGAGGAAGGTGTAGGCGGAGAACACCGCGGTCGCGATGAGCAGAGCGGAGTAGACCGCCGACTCGTAGCCGACCGCGATGCCGGTGAGGATCACGGTGGCAGGACCGGTGAGCGAGCTCTTGGCGACGTCGTTGACCGGCTTGCGGTTGGTCTCGGTGAAGTAGCCGGTGAGCTGCTGGATCGCCGCCGCCAGGACGATGCCGATGAGCACGCTGCCGATGGCGACGATGCGCGGGTTGATCGACGAGACGTTCACGACGCCGAGGCTGTCGGTGACGACACCCTCGAGGCGGGTCAGCGAGTCGGGCAGCAGCCAGTAGGAGGCGCCGATCACGAGGATCGCCGAGATGGCCGCCGACAGGAAGAA
This sequence comes from uncultured Actinomycetota bacterium, assembly GCA_963782665.1. Classification (GTDB taxonomy): domain Bacteria; phylum Actinomycetota; class Actinomycetes; order S36-B12; family CAIYMF01; genus Longivirga. The sequence continues at coordinate 634,044 of CAWAKP010000004.1, forward strand.
GCCGCGGTTGATCGCCGTCATGCCCGAGCGGTCGCCCTCGCGCGGTGTCACGGCGAAGATGCCGATGACCGCGGTGACGACGCCGATCGCGGGGACGACCAGCGGGAAGACGAGGCCGATGTTGCCGAACGCCGACTTGCCGAGGATCAGCGCGGCGACGAGCGTGACGGCGTAGGACTCGAAGAGGTCGGCCGCCATGCCGGCGCAGTCGCCGACGTTGTCGCCGACGTTGTCGGCGATCGTGGCCGCGTTGCGCGGGTCGTCCTCGGGGATGCCCTGCTCGACCTTGCCGACGAGGTCGGCTCCGACGTCGGCGGCCTTGGTGAAGATGCCGCCGCCGACACGCATGAACATGGCGAGCAGCGCGGCACCGAAGCCGAACCCTTCGAGCACGGTGGGAGCGTCGCCCTTGTAGATGAGCACGACGACCGCAGCGCCGAACAGGCCCAGACCGACCGTGAACATGCCCGCCACACCACCGGTGCGGAAGGCGATCTTCATCGCCTGCTGCTCGCCACTGTCGTTGGCGGCTGCCGCGACGCGCACGTTGCCGCGGACCGCGAGCCACATGCCGGTGTAGCCCGTGATGGCCGAGAAGACCGCACCGACCAGGAAGAAGAGGGAGCGACCGATCCGCTCCGACGACGTGTCGGCGGGCAGGAAGTAGAGCGCGATGAAGACGATGACGGCGAAGACCGACAGCGTCTTGAACTGACGGGCGAGATAGGCCGCGGCCCCCTCCTGCACCGCTCCTGCGATCTCCTTCATGTTCTCGGTGCCTTCGCTCGCGGCGAGCACCTCTCGGGCGAAAATCCACGCGACCAGCAGTGCGGCGAGCGCGACGAGCGCCACGCCGACGATGATCTTGTAGTTCGCGTCCGACACGGTCACACCGCCCACAGCGGCGACCAACGACCCGGACATGCATGCTCCTCGTTCAGGGATGGGGCATCGCGCCGCCCCTGGGGCGCGCGTACCTCGAGTGCGCCGGAGTCTACGCAGGGTTGTGACGTGCCCCACGCACGGACCCCGGTCGCGGGATGCGGCGTGAGTCACACCGGACTCTGCAACCGCTTCCAGCCGTGCGGATCAGCGCGCGGGCACCGGCCACGCGAGAACGACGCGCGACCCGTCGACGCGGAGGTCGGGGACGAGGGCGCTCACCAGCGCGAGAGCGACACCCTCGTCGTCGTCGGGCAGCACCTGGTCCGCCGAGTCGGTCACCTCGACCGTGAACCGGGACGCGTCGTCGCGGAGGACGAGGGCGACGTCGGCGGCCGAGCCGACTGCGATGTGGCGGCGTACCGCGCGACCGACGACCTCGCCCACCGCGAGGCGCACGTCGTCGACGACCTCTTCGTCGAGCCCCACGCGGCGGGCCGCGGCCACGGCCACGAGACGCGCGGTGCGCACGTGCTCCGCGGCGGGCGGGATGGTCAGCGTCGCGGCAGGCACGTCAGGACCCGAGCGCCTCGGCGAGCGTCGGGTGCACCGGCAGGATCTGGTCGAGCCCGGTGATGCGGAAGACCTTGGCCACCCTCTCGGATGCCACGACGACGGAGAGCGAGCCGCCCGACTCGCGCACGCGCTTGAGCGCCTTGACGAGCACCGAGAGTCCCGTGGAGTCGAGGAAGTCGACGCCGGTCAGGTCGACGACCACGGCGGAGGCGCCGGCCGAGACCACCCGGGTGAGCTCGGCATCGAGTGCCGGGGCCGTGAAGAGGTCGACCTCGCCGGTCGCCGCGACGACGGTACGACCGTCCTGGTCCGTGGTGCTGACGTCGAGTTCCACGCTGGCACTCTGGCACATGACCGCGCGACTCGTCACAGGTCGAGCCCTCCCCGCGGTGCGGTCGGTCCGGGAGGGCAGGATCGGGCCGTGCCCGACCTCGATCCGCTCGTGCTGCTCGAGCGCCTCGCCGCGGGACGGACCGACCGCCTGCTGCACGTCGAGCAGGTGCCCTCCCGAGCCGGCACCGCAGTCGGCTGGCCCGACTGGGTGGAGCCCGTCGCTCCGGGATGCCTGGACGCGCACGGGGGTCGCGCTCCCCTGGGCCCACCAGGTCGACGCCGCCGAGCTCGCGCACTCGGGTCGGCACGTGGTCCTGGCGACCGGGACCGCGTCGGGCAAGTCGCTCGCCTACCTCATGCCGGCACTGAGCTCGGTGCTCGACGGCACGCGGGCCCTCAACGGGCGAGGTGCCACTGCGCTCTACCTCTCACCCACGAAGGCGCTCGCGCACGACCAGCTCCGCTCGATCAGCGAGCTGCGCGTCGACAACCTGCGGGTGGCGGCGTACGACGGCGACACGGTCGACGAGGAGCGCGCATGGGTGCGCGCGCACGCCGGATACGTGCTGTCCAACCCCGACCTCCTGCACCGGTCGATGCTGCCGGGGCACGAGCGGTGGGCGTCGTTCCTGCGCGCCCTGCAGTACGTCGTCGTCGACGAGTGCCACGTCTACCGCGGGCTGTTCGGCTCGCACGTCGGCAACGTGCTGCGCCGACTGCAGCGCGTCTGCGCCCGCTACGGCTCCGCACCGACGTTCGTGCTCGCATCGGCGACGTCGGGCGACCCCGCGGGCTCGGCGTCGCGCCTGGTCGGGCTGCCGGTCGCGGCGGTCACGGACGACGCGTCACCGCGCGGCTCGACGTCGTTCGGTCTCTGGGAGCCGCCGCTCACCGACCACGGCGGCGAGAACGACGCGCCGACCCGCCGGACGGCGACCGCGGAGACCGCCTCGCTGCTCACGGACCTCGTCGTCGAGGGTGCGCGCACGCTGGCGTTCGTGCGATCCCGTCGTGGTGCGGAGGCGGTCGCGATGACAGCACGGGAGACGCTCGGCGAGGTGGAGCCGGAGCTCGCCGGCCGCGTCGCGGCCTACCGTGCCGGCTACCTGCCGGAGGAGCGTCGCGCGCTCGAGGACGCGCTCCGTTCCGGCGAGCTGCTCGGTGTCGCGGCGACCAGCGCCCTCGAGCTCGGTGTCGACGTCACCGGCCTGGACGCCGTCCTCCTCTGCGGGTGGCCGGGCACCCGGGCGTCGCTGTGGCAGCAGGCCGGCCGAGCCGGCCGTGCGCGTCGTGACGCCCTCGCCGTCCTCGTCGCACGCGACGACCCGCTGGACACGTATCTCGTGCACCATCCCGAGGCGATCTTCGGCGCGGGCGTCGAGGCCACGGTGTGCGACCCGACCAACCCCTACGTGCTCGGGCCGCACCTGTGCGCGGCCGCCGCCGAGCTGCCGCTCACCGACGACGACCTGCCGATGTTCGGGCCGGGTGCCCGCGACGTAGCCGACTCGCTGGTCGAGCGGGGCCTGCTGCGCGTCCGGCCGGGGGGCTGGTTCTGGACCCGTCCTGAACGCGCCAGCGACCTCGCCGACCTGCGCGGCATCGGGGGCGGCCTCGTGCGCGTGGTCGAGGACGAGACCGGACGGCTGCTCGGAACCGTCGACCCCGGTGCTGCGCACGCGACCGTGCACACGGGGGCGGTCTACGTGCACCAGGGTGCGACGTACGTCGTCGACCACCTCGACCTCGCCGACGCCGTCGCGATCGCACACCGCGAGGACGTCGACTACACGACGTCGGCGCGCGACACCACCGACATCACCATCGTCGGCGAGATCGCCCGCACGCCATGGGGCGACGCCGATCTCGTGCACGGCCACGTCGAGGTCACGAACCAGGTCGTGGCGTATCTCAAGCGTCGCTACCTCACCGGCCAGGTGCTCGGTGAAGAACCGCTCGACCTCCCGCCGCGGCACCTCCGCACCCAGGCGGTGTGGTGGACCGTGTCGGCCGACCAGCTCGTGGCCGCGGGTCTGGACGGACCTCGACGTACCCGGTGCCGCGCATGCGGCCGAGCACGCCTCGATCGGGCTGCTGCCCCTCGTCGCGACGTGCGACAGGTGGGACATCGGCGGCGTCTCGACCGCCCTGCACCCCGACACCGGACGCATGACGGTGTTCGTCTACGACGGCCACCCCGGGGGCGCCGGCTTCGCCGAGCGCGGCTACGCCGCCGCGCGGACCTGGCTCACTGCGACCCGCGACGCCATCGCGGCCTGCGAGTGCCGTGACGGCTGCCCGTCGTGCGTGCAGTCGCCCAAGTGCGGCAACGGGAACGAGCCGCTCGACAAGGGCGGCGCGGTGCGACTTCTGGACGTCCTGCTGGGTGGCGCACCGGCGTCGTGACGTCGAGCCTCGCCCGGCGCCTGCGAGGATCGGCGTCGTGACGGTACCGCGCACGGACCTGGTCGCCGTGGTGCTGGCGGCGGGAGCCGGCACCCGACTGCGGCCGCTCACCGACGAACGACCCAAGGCGATGTGCCCGGTGGGCAACGTCACGCTGGTCGACCGCGCGCTCGCCCGGGTGTCGGCGGTCACCACGTCTGTCGCCGTCAACGCGCACGGGTCGCAGCCCAGTCTCGTGACGCACGTCGAGGGACGTGCGCAGGTGTCGGTCGAGACGGGGCCACGGCTCGGGACGGCGGGCGCGCTGGGACGGCTGCGCCGATGGATCGACGGACGACCGGTGCTGGTGCACAACGCCGACTCGTACGTCGACGACGACCTGCGCGACCTCGTCGACGGGTGGGACGGCAGGACGCCTCGACTGCTGACGCGTACGGAGGCGCACCCGAGCGACTTCGGTGACCGGAAGTTCCTCGGCGTGAGCCTGGTACCAGCCTCGGTCGCCGCCGCGCTGCCTGACGAGCCGTGCGGTCTGTACGAACTCGTCTGGCGCGCGGCCTTCGCCGCTGGTTCGCTCGAGATGGTCGAGGTCCGTGGCACGGCCATCGACTGCGGCACGCCCGCCGACTACCTGCGTGCCAACCTGCACGTGTCGGGGGGTGCGAACGTCGTCGCCGACGATGCCGTGATCGAGGGATCGATCACCCGGTGCGTGGTGTGGTCCGGGGCGCGGGTCGAGGTCGGCGAGGTGCTGGTCGACACGATCCGTACCCCGCGCTCGACGGTGCACGCAGGGTCCTGATCCGTTCGCGCCCGGCGGGCCCTCGACGGGCCGTCGACGCTCACCGCCGCCGACCGGCGCGCGCCGTGACCGACGGCTCCGGCACCGCCCCGAACACGGCCTCCCACCAACGCGCCCACGGACCGCGAGGAGCGCAGGACACAGTCACGCGGACGTCGGACCCCACGAGGGCGCAGTCGCGAAGACGCGCGCCGTCGGCACCCGCGACCCACGCCGCCGCCTCGCAGGCGTCCTGCTCGGACGGGAACAGCGAGGCCACTCCCGCGAGGGCCGCGAGGTCAGCCGTGTCGGCAGCACGCTGCCGCGCGGCGACGAGGTCGAGGACCAGCGACGCGGCCAGCACCGCCAGGACCAGGACTGTCGCCAGCCCGATCGCCAGGATCGTGGCTGCGCCCTCGTCCCTGGCCCGGCGGTCAGTCCTCATGGCTGCTCCTGCAGGGCACTGGCCTCGGCCGCCAGGAGCACCCGTCCCAGGCCGCCGAGGAGTCCGGGCGGTCGCACGTCGCGCCGCACCGCGACGCGGACCCGTCCGCCGGTCCGCTCGACGACGATCACGGAGTCGGGCACCAGGCGGTGTCCTTCGGCGGCGGCCTGGGTGTCGCTCTCGCCTCGTGCCGCCACCCGAGCAGCGGCACGCGCCGCCTCGCCGACCGCGAGCTGCGCGCCGACCAGCGAGAGCAGCCAGGCGAGCGCGAGCGTTACCAGCACGAGCCCGCCGAGACCGTACGCAGCCTCCACGGCGACGGCGCCCGCGTCGTCGCGGGACGGTCCCGGACGGCGTGTGCCGCCCGGGACCTCGATGTTGCGTCGTCACCCGCCGATCCCGAAGAACGACAGGGCGGCCCTGACGATCCACTCGAGGATGGTCCGCAGGATCGCCTGGAACCACTCGCTGGTGAGGATCTTGATGAGCAGGCCACCGAGTCCGGCGGCGGCCACGGTGACGACGGCGTACTCGGCGGTCGCGGCACCGCGGTCGCCACGTGGGCCGGCGCTGCGACGGGTCAGGAAGCGGCTGGACAGTCGACGGGTCACGGGACCCCTCCTCGGGACAGGACGCCGGCGACGATCGCCGGTCGGGTCGCAGCCTGCGACGGCCGAGCGGGGTGCCGGGGGCTGCGACCGAGCAGCTGGGGACGGCGTGCAGCCCAGCCGGGCCTGGGGACGACGATCACAGGAGCGCGGTCACCCACGCGGCCACCACGGGGACGACGCCGAGCAGCACGAAGGCCGGCAGGAAGGCGAGACCGAGCGGAGCCGTGAGACGGACGCCGGCTGAACGCACGCGCGCCTCCACCGTCGCGCGCCGGGCCGCACGCGCTCGGTCGGCAAGTCGCGGCAGCACCTCGGCGAGCGGGGCGCCCGAGTCGACGCCGCGGACCATGGCGCGGGCGACGGCGGCGAGGGCAGGGTGGGCCGCCGCGTCCGACCACGCTCGCTCGACGTCGGCGCCCAGCCGGACCGCCTCGACGGCGGAACGCACGATCTCGGACGTCGGCGCCCCGACGGCCCGGGCCGCAGAGACCAGTGACGCGTCGAGCGGTGCCCCGGAAGCAAGGCACGCGGCGACGAGGTCGATGAGCAGCGGCGCCTGCCGCTCGATCGCCTCGCGACGCGTCCGCGCCGACGAGCTCTCGAGGAGCGGGAGCCCGGACCGCACTGCGACCGTGACCACGACGCCGAGCGCGGCACCGGCCCACCCACCCAGGAGCACGGCCGTCCCGAGCCCGGCGACGACGGGCACGCCCACGCGCACGGGCAGCGCGCGCCCGGGCAGCGCGCGCTCGGCTCGCGGGGGCCGTGGCGCACCCATCACCCCGCGTGGTGGCGTCGCCAGCAGCACCGCGATGACGGTGAGCGTCGCGATCAGTGCCGGGCTCACAACGCGGCCTCGAGACCACGGGCGATGCGCCACGACCAGAGGCAGCCGAGCGCCTCGAGCGCGAGCCCGACCCCGAGCACGACCCATCCGGCCCGCGATCCGGTGAGCCACTGCATCGGCTCGGCCCCGAGCATGCTGCCGAGCGCGAGTCCGAGCACGGGCAAGCAGGCCAGCACCACGGCGGTGGCACGCGGCTCGGCCAGGCCGGCCGCGAGCTCGTCGCGGACGCGCTCGTTCTCGCGCACGGCATCGGCCAGCACGGCCAGCGAGGCAGCGAGACCGGCCCCCGTGGTGGCTGCGACGTCCCAGCAGGCCGCGACGGCACGCACGGTGTCCGACCGCTCGCCATCGACCTGCAGCGCCGCGACGACGTCGGCTCCTGCGCGAGCCGCGGCCGTGGCGTGCGGACAGACCTGCTGGCCTTCGCCGAGCGACGCGACCGCTTCCAGGGCGGCCCCCGGGTCGCGCCCCGCCGTGAGCTCGGCGACGAGCGAGTCGAGCCACTCCTGCTCGGCGTTGCGCCGTCGCCGCGCGTCGCGCCGCCACGGCCTGACTGCCGAGGCCCGGCCGACGACCGGGAGATCGGGCGGCCAGACGAGCAGGGCGGCTGCCGCCACCAGCAGTGCGACGAGGAGCGGGCTCACGGCGCGGCCACCGGTGCCCAGTCGCCCAGTCGTGCCGCGAGCCGCTCGAGGCCCGGCCCTTCGCGCACCGGTTCGTCGGGCCCGTCCCACGCGAGGGCGTCGACGAGCACCGTCCACCCGCGGCGACGCACGGCGACCGACAGCGAGCGCCAACGACGGCGACCGTCGCGATCACGTCCGAGATGGATCACGACATCGAGGCCTGCGGCGATCTGCGCGTGGGTGGCGGCACGGTCGAGCCCGGCGGCGAGCGCGAGGGACTCCAGCCGGGCCGGGACGTCGGCGGCCGCGTTGGCGTGCACCGTGGCGCACCCGCCTTCGTGACCGGTGTTGAGCGCGGCGAGCAGGTCGACGATCTCGGCACCGCGCACCTCGCCGACCACGATCCGGTCGGGACGCATCCGCAACGACTGGCGCACCAGGTCCCGCATGAGGATCGCGCCCGCACCTTCGACGTTGGGCGGTCGTGCCTCGAGCCGGACGACGTGCGGATGGTCGGGCGCGAGCTCGGCGGAGTCCTCGACCACGACGAGCCGTTCGCGCGGGTCGCAGAGGCCGAGCAGCATGGACAACCACGTGGTCTTCCCGGTGCCGGTGCCACCGGACACCAGGACGGCGAGGCGCGCGGCCATGACGGCTCGGATCCAGGGGGCCACGTCGACCGGAAGGGATCCGGCTGCGACGAGGTCGCCGAGGGTGAAGGCCCGGCGTCGTCCCACGCGCAAGGACACGCACGTCCCGCCGACCGCGACCGGTGCGAGGACGGCGTGCACACGGGTGCCGTCAGGCATGCGCGCGTCGACGTACGGGCTCGCGTCGTCGAGGCGACGTCCGCAGGCGGAGGCCAGCCGCTGAGCGAGGCGGCGCACGGCACGGTCGTCCGCGAAGCTGACGTCGACCGGCTCGACGCCCTCACCACGGTCGACCCACACCTTGTCCGGGGCGGTGACCAGGACGTCGGTGACGAGCGGGTCGCGCAGCAGTCGGCTGAGCGGGCCGGCCCCGGCCAGCTCGCCGTGCAGCCGCTCGGCCTCGGCGAGCAGCGCATCGGCGCCGAGGAGCACCCCGTCCGCGCGCAGAGCGCGAGCGACGTCGGACAGCGACGGCGCGCGCCCGGAGTCGAGCAGCGCAGCACGTACCCGGTCGGCCACGCCCGCATCGAGGGTCACCGGACCGTCCATCCGCCGACGAGGCCGTCGCACGTGCGACCCAGTCGCGAGCGTCGGCGCAGCGCCGGCGGCTCGCCACGGTCGGCGGCAGCGGTGAGACCGCGTTCGTCGCGGATCTCGGCGGCCAGGTCGACACCGAGCCAGTCGGCAAGCCGGTCCGGTTCGACCGCTGCCCTGCGCCGACGACGTGCGACGAGCCGGAGCGGCGCGAGCGGCTCGACCATCGCCACCGTGCGCCGCGTGGCGGTGGCCCCGCGGACGTCCGTCGGTGCGACGACAAGGATCTCGTCGCACCGTGGGGCGAGCGTGCCGACCAGGTCGGCGTGCGCTCGGGGCAGGTCGACCAGGAGGAGGTCGCACGCGCCGCGCAGCGCGTCCAGCACCGCTCCGGCGGCTGCGGGCGGAACGGGGTCCGGGCTCGACCGGTCGACCGCCAGGAGGTGCACGCCGTGAACGGACGGGAGGGCTTCGCGCACGGACTCGGGAACCAGACGTCCCGACGCGCCCGAGAGATCCGTCCATCGCGCACCGGGGATGTCCTCCGCCGCGAGCAGCAGGTCGAGGCCCGCCGCGTCGGGGTCGGTGTCGACGAGGACGACGCCCCAGCCACGCCGTGCCGCGCGGACCGCGAGCGCGCAGGCGACGACGCTGGCACCGGCGCCGCCGCAGCCGCCGACCACACCGACCACTCGGGCGCGACGACGGGTCGAGGACTCGGCGAGCCGCTCGAGCAGCACGCGACGTTCCGACGCCAGGGCGACGATCGTGTCGGCACCGCACGCGAGCGCATCGCTCCACGGCGGCAGCGCGCCGTCGTTGGTCACGACGACGACGCCGTCGCGCCGTGGCAGCCCGGCCCGCGCCACCTCGCTCGCGACGTCGGACCCCACGACGACCAGCGATGCCGTGGACCAGGACCGCCGAGCAGCTGCGGCGCCGGAGCCGGTGTCGGCCTCGCAGCCGGCAGCGACCGCGAGGCGGTGCACGTCGTCGAGCAGGTCAGGGTCGCGTGAGATCACCAGAGGCCGCGCATCGCTCATGCGGGCGACGATCCGGAGCCGCGCCGACGTGGCGGCCCTCCCGCTGCACGCGCCTGTGCACGACATGCGGGTCGGGCCCAGCTGGGGATGGTCGACCGCCGACGACGGCGACCGTACGAGGACGCGCCTACGATCGGGTCATGCCACGCAGCGCCGCCTTCTTCGACCTCGACAAGACGATCCTCGCCAAGTCGAGCTCGCTGGCCTTCGCCCGTCCCTTCTACAAGGGCGGCCTGATCGGTCGCGCCGACGTGCTCAAGTCCGCCTACGCGCAGTTCACCTATCTCTCCTCCGGCGCCGACCACGACCAGATGGAGGCGATGCGCCACTACATGTCCGAGCTGGTCAAGGGGTGGGACGTCGAGCAGGTGCGCCGCATCGTCTCCGAGACGCTCGACGAGATCGTCGACCCGGCCGTCTACGAGGAGGCCGTCGACCTCATCGAGGAGCACAAGGAGGCCGGGCGCGACGTCATCATCATCAGCTCCTCGGGCACGGAGGTCGTCGAGCCCATCGGCGAGCGGCTCGGCGTCGACCGGGCCATCGGCACGCAGGTCGAGATCGTCGACGGCAGGTACACCGGCGAGGTCCTGTTCTACGCATACGGCGAGGGCAAGGCGGACGCGATGCGCGCCCTCGCCGTCGAGAACGGCTACGACCTTGCCGAGTGCTACGCCTACACCGACTCGCTGACCGACCTGCCGATGCTCGAGGTCGTCGGCCACCCCGTCTGCGTCAATCCCGACGGGCCGTTGCGCCGGGTGGCCGTCGAGCGCGGCTGGCCGGTCGTCGACTTCGCCCGGCCGGTCGCGATGCCGACCGTGCGCCAGCGCATCGCCGACATGAACACCCCGGACAACCGCCGCACGGCGCTCATCGGCGCCGCCACCACGGTCGCGCTCGGACTCGCCTGGTACGCCGCCCGGCACCGCGGCGGCCCCGCCTCCTGACTCACCGGCGTCCGACGGCTCTCGCGCGGAGTGCGAACCTCGCGGACTGCGGGTGCCCTCGCGCACCGCCGGGGTTACCGTCGGCGGGTGAGCCCGACCGACGAGGGACGCCTCGAGCTCGACGACGACGGCCGCGTGGTCGACGCGACCGGCGGCGTCGCAGGCACCGTCGACCTCGCCGACCCCGACGCCACCGTCGTGATCCCCCCGACGAGGGCTCACCACGTCCTGGCGACCTCCGTCTCACCCTGGCTGCGCCGTCATCCTCGGCCGGTCGCGGCAGCCGCTGTCGCGACTCTCGCGGTCGCCCTCACGACGGCGTGGTTCACCCACCGGCCGCCCTACGTCGCCCCTGTCGTCCCGATCGCGATCGAGGACGCCGTCCTCGACGGACGGGACCTCGGCGGTCCCAGCATCCGCGACGACGGGCTGCTGTCCATCGCCTACAGCGTCCGTTCGACCGACCCGTCGACCCGGTTCGACGTGCTCGGTGTCACCGGTCCGGGACTGGCTCCCGTCGGTCCGGCGCAGGGCCACCCGCCGACATCGTCGACGGCGACGCCCGCCGCGTCGACTGCCGCGATACGAGTCCAGACGCAGTCCGTCATCCAGTGCGCCAACCCGGTCGTCGACGGCGCCACCCGGTCGTCGTACGCCCTCGAGGTGCGGCGCATCGACGCCACCGGCGCCGAGGCGATGCTGTCGGTGCCCTTCGGCGCCGACGTGAACGACCTGTCCATCGCGGTGCACGACTACTGCCTCAGCCACTACGCCGTCCCGGCCCTGTCGATCATCGACAGCGCCATCCGGTTCAGCGCGGGCACGTCCGTGGCGTCGCTCGAGCTCATCGTCCGCAACACGTCCAACGTCGCCGTGACGGTCGCAACGATCCGTGGCCCCGACGGCGACGTCGAGGTCGACCTCTCGCCGACCGTGACGATCGCACCCCAGCGATCGGCCGTGGTGTCCAGCCGGCTGCTCGTGCGCGACTGCAGCTCTCGACCGCGCCCCGCCGCCCTGGTCGACCTGCCCAATCCCGTGATCGGCGCGGGGTACGGGGACCCGGGTGCGATGCCCGGGCTCACGCTCCACGTGTCGAGCGCGGGACGCAGCACGCTGGCGTCGTACGCGCTCGGCCGGTCGCTCGCGGACGTGGGCGCCCTGCTGACCCACGCCGCGTGCGCGGCTGCGCCGACGTTCCGCACGGTCCTCACCGACGTCAGCGGCACGCTCGGACTCGACGGCAGCTGGACCGTGAGCGGCACGTACCTCGTGCGCACCAGCGGGGTCGGCGTGAGCGTCGGCAGCGAGCACTTCGACGGACCGCCGTGGGGCGCCGGGTCGGTGCTGGCCAGCGGGGACCAGGCCGGGACACCCTGGGCGCTCGTGCCGTCCAGCCTCGACGGAGGCGACGGACACCTCCCGCTCCGGTTCAGCGGGCCGAGCTGCGCCGACGCGCTCGCGGAGGCGCCCGGCACCATCGCGGTGCGGATCACGGCAGCCGATCGCGAGGTCTACCCGTTCGAGGTCGCGGTCGACCGGGCGGTGCTGGGGAAGGCGCTCGCCGCGGCCTGCCCGACCCCGTGAGGGGCGCAGCGCACGTCCCGCTCCCACCGCCGGTCGCACGATCGAGCGCTTACAGTTCCCGTGTGAGTGGGGGCGTGGGGCGGACCGGACCGAGCAGCGACGCGGTCGTGCGACGCCATGGCTGACGTCGACGGTCGGCTCGACCTCGACGAGCTCGGGCGCGTCATCGAGCAGGCGTCGGGCCTGGACACGTCTCCGGCCGCGGCGCCCACCGACCTCGACCTCCTCGAGGGCGCCGAGGGACCGGGACTCTCCGAACGGATCGGCACCTGGCGGGTGTCCGCCTGGATGCGTCGTCACCGGGTGCTCGTCGCATCCCTCGCGACGGTCGCGGTCGCCGTCTGCGCGGTGGTCTGGACGATGCAGTCACGACGACCGCCCGACGACGACGGACGGCTGCACCTCGCTGTCGTCGACTTCGCGACCGACCGCGGCAACGGGTTCGACGTGTCGGACCCCACCGGGACCGTGGTGTCCGCGACGTACAGCATCACCCCGGACCGCGGCGGTGACACGGACTCGCTCGTCTCCGTCACGGGTCCGGGCATCCGCGCGTCGTCGGCGTCCGTCCAGGATGCGAGCGCGATCGGCGACCGACCGCGCTGGACGGTGAGCGCGATCCTCGGGTGCGACGACCCGTCCGCGTCGACCGCCTCGGTGGGCCAGTACCGGCTCGTGGCTCGTCGTACCGACGGCTTCGGTCGCACCGTGCAGGAGTCGGTCCGCCTGCCGATCGGCACGGAGCAGGCGTGGGACCAGCAGGTGCGGCTCGCCTGCCTGCAGACGCAGGTGCAGACCCGGCTGTCGCTCGACTCGGCGACCGCCACCCTCGCCCCGGACTACCAGTCGATGGTGATGCGGCTCCGCGTCCGGAGCACCCTCGACCACGACATCGTGATGACCCCCTCCGGCAGCCCAGGGGAGTCGGTCCGCGCGCACGGCGTCGCGAGGACGATCTCACCGGGGTCGGCGAGCGACCTCGTCGTGCCCGTCACGTTCGAGGACTGCGCGGCCCCGAACATGCAGGCCGTGCCCGTGTCACCGCCCGGGGCGCCCGACCCCGTCTACGTGTCCGAGCGCGGCGTCACCTTCGACGTGACCGACCCGAGCGACCCCCCGCAGTACGCCAGCTACGCCAGCTGGTCGGCCGTCTGGTCCGACCAGCTGGCTGCGACCGTGCACCACCTCATCGAGACCGCGTGCCGAGGGGTCCCTGACGCCACGGTGCACACCGCGAGCAGTGCGGATCGGCCCCGATGCCGACGTGCAGTTCGTACGCGCGAACTACGGCGACCAGAACGGCACCGCGCTCAGCGTGCGCTTCGACGTCGCCACGACATCCCCCACCGTGCGGATCACCGACGTCGTCTCCAGCGCGGACATCGCGATGGGCAACGCGCCCGCGATCTCGATCTGCGAGGCATCGCGGCCGGGGTGCGCGGCGACCGGGCACGGCGATCACGCATGGCGGCCACGCACTGGTCGACGTCCTGTGGCGCACGACCTGCGACCCGGGCGCCACCCCGCCGATGCTGCAGCTGCACCTGACGCGCGGAGCACGCCAGTACGCCGTCCTCGTCACGATGAATGACGCCGGGCTCACCCAGGGTCTCGTCGCGTCGTGCCCGGGGCTGAACCTCGACGAGCTGCTGGCCAACGGCTGGGGTGCCGTGCCACAACCGCTGCCGCAACCGGTAGCGGGGACGATCGGGTGACGGATGGTGCGGGCGATTGCGCGCTGCCGACTGCCCACCCGCCCCGGCACCTGCCTCGGCCCACCGGACGGAGTTGGTCAGGGCCTTCCCCTCCGGTAGCGGTGAGGAGTAGACAGGGAGCACGCCCTTCACGGGACCGACGACCCGAGGAGACACCGGACAGAGCACGGCACCAGCCCGGGCACCCACGCGGCGATCCGCCCACGTAACGGGCGTCCAGTGCCGGGAGAGCGACCAGCGCACCCGACCGGACATTCTCGCCAGCGCCCTGATCACCCGGGTCGCCGTGCCCGCGACGACGCCCCTGCTAGCGGGGCGTCGTTCGCTGTCCGGCTCAGCAACGGGCCCCCAGAGATCGACCCTTAGGGACAGAGCGTGGCACTTGTGTGCCACGTTTCGTCCCTAAGGGACAGAACGTGGCACGGGGAGATCGGCCAGGATGCGGCGCGACTCGTCGGCTCCCACCCGCACCGAGTCCGCGTGCAGGACGAGCCACTGCGCGACGCCCTCGGGCGAACCGGATCGCGTAGGCGCGCAGCGCGGTCGCGTACGCCGTGCGCCCGGCGGCGTAGAGCCCGGCCTCGGGCACGGTGAGGCCGTCCGGGTCGACACCGCGGGCCGCCAGCACCAGACGGGTCAGGGAACGCGCGACGAGTCCCGAGCCCCACGAGAAGGGGCGCGACACCGCGATCTCGGCGTGCGCCACGGCGGCCACGACGAGCGCCGGCGCGGACGTGGGCCGGGTGAGCAGCCCGGCGAGCGCGGTGGTACGCCGCGCGGCCTCGTCGGACGTCGGGAGCACGCCGAGCCGCAGCGGGTCGTCGGCGACGTCGTCGGTGCGCAGCCTGCCGCGCTCGTCGTCGGACGCCACGAAGGACGCCGACGCCACCGCGTGCAGCCGGGACAGCACCTGCAGCGGCGCGCGGTCGAACGTGCCCACCGCTCGACCGACCTCGGCCTGCAGCGCCAACGCCGCCGCGACGACCCGCCCGATCGGTGAGCCGTCGAGGGCGTCGCCGGACACGAGCGCGTCCGGCCGCACCTCGGCGCCGTCGATCGCCGCCGTGGCCCAGGCACCGCGCAGCCGCGAGGCCGCCACGATCTCCGCGGCCCGTCCGCGAACGCCGCGGTCCCAGAGCACCGAGTCGACGTTGGCGCGGGCACGGTCCACCGCCTCCCCCACACCGGGCAGGTCGACCAACGGGGCGAGGAGGTCGTCGGGCACGATCGCCACGCTACGCGGCGGTCCCTCCGGTCTGGCGGCGCCTCCCGTCGGCCGCGTCGGCGCTTGGCCGGGACGTGCCACCCCCGTGCCATCCCCGACTGCGGTAGAAACGAGCCCTGCGCCCCGTCCGCCAGACCCGGAGGATCCTGTGAGCCACGACGCCATCGAGAACCTGTCGCACGAGGACCGGGCCTTCCCGCCGTCAGCGCAGTTCGCGGCCGCGGCCAACGCGACGGCGGCGCTCTACGACGAGGCCGCCGCGGACCGGGTCGCGTTCTGGGAGCAGCAGGCCCGCGAGCTGCAGTGGGCGCAGCCGTGGACGACGGCGCTGGACTGGTCGAACGCCCCGTTCGCGCGCTGGTTCGACGGCGGGACGATCAACGTGGCGGTCAACTGCCTCGACCGCCACGTCGAGGCGGGTCGTGGCGACAAGGTCGCCTACCACTTCGAGGGCGAGCCGGGCGACGCGCGCGACATCACCTACGCCGAGCTGCTCGCCGACGTGTCGCGCGCCGCGAACGCGCTCGAGTCGCTCGGCGTCCGCGCGGGGGACCGCGTGGCGATCTACCTCCCGATGATCCCGGAGGCCGCGGTCGCGATGCTGGCGTGCGCGCGGATCGGCGCGGTGCACTCCGTCGTGTTCGGCGGCTTCTCCGCCGAGGCGCTTCGCTCGCGCATCGAGGACGCCGAGGCCGTGCTCGTGATCACCGCCGACGGCGGCAACCGCAAGGGCAAGGCGATGGCACTCAAGCCGGCTGTCGACGAGGCCGTCGCCGCGTCGCCCTCGATCCGCAACGTGCTGGTGGTGCGGCGTACCGGCCAGGACGTCGACTGGACCGACAAGGACATCTGGTGGCACGACGCCCTCGCTGCACAGCCGGATTCCCATGTGGCACAGGCGTTCGACGCGGAGCACCCGCTGTTCATCCTCTACACGTCGGGAACGACCGGGAAGCCCAAGGGCATCCTGCACACGACCGGCGGATACCTCACGCAGGTCACGTACACGCACCGCAACGTCTTCGACCTCAAGCCGGACACCGACGTCTACTGGTGCACGGCCGACGTCGGCTGGGTCACCGGCCACTCCTACGTCGTCTACGGCCCGCTGGCCAACGGTGCGACGTCGCTCATGTTCGAGGGGACGCCGGACACGCCGCACCCGGGTCGCTGGTGGGAGCTCGTCGAGAAGTACCGCGTGTCGATCCTCTACACCGCGCCCACCGCCATCCGAACCTTCATGAAGCTCGGCGCTGAGATCCCCGACGGCTTCGACATGTCGTCGCTGCGAGTGCTCGGCTCGGTGGGTGAGCCGATCAACCCGGAGGCGTGGATGTGGTACCGCCGGGTCATCGGCGGCGACCGCTGCCCGATCGTCGACACCTGGTGGCAGACCGAGACGGGCGCGATCATGATCAGCCCGCTCCCCGGCGTCACGGCGACCAAGCCGGGCTCGGCGATGACGGCGCTGCCGGGCATCGCCGCGGAGGTCGTCGACGACGAGGCCCACGCGGTCGGCAAGGGCGGCGGCGGCTACCTCGTGCTCACCGAGCCGTGGCCGTCGATGCTGCGAGGCATCTGGGGCGACAACGACCGCTACGTCGAGACCTACTGGTCGAGGTGGAAGGGCCTGTACTTCGCCGGCGACGGAGCCAAGCTCGACGAGGACGGCGCGATCTGGCTGCTCGGCCGGGTCGACGACGTCATGAACGTGTCCGGCCACCGCATCTCGACCACCGAGGTCGAGTCGGCCCTCGTCTCGCACCCCAAGGTCGCCGAGGCCGCGGTGGTCGGCGCCAACGACGAGACCACCGGCCAGGGCATCGTCGCGTTCGTGATCCTGCGGTCCGGGGTCGACACCAGCGGCGACGTCGTGACCGAGCTGCGCAACCACGTCGCGCACGAGATCGGCCCGATCGCCAAGCCACGTCAGATCCTCGTGGTGGCCGAGCTGCCCAAGACGCGCAGCGGCAAGATCATGCGCAGACTGCTGCGCGACGTCGCCGAGAACCGCGCCGTCGGCGACACCACCACCCTCGCGGACGGCGGCGTCATGGACCTCATCAGCCAGGGCCTCAACGCCCCCACCGCCAGCGAGGACTGACCGCGTTCGTTCCCGATGAAGGTGCCCCGAGCACGCATAGGACGTGCTCAGGCGCCCCAACGCCATCCCTGACGCCCGGAAGACGTACGCGCTTCGTGATCGATGTACACCTCGGGTCGCGGGCGGTCGGCCGCGGCGTCACGCGCTCGCAAGATGTCGCGCATCACCTGCGCGGGGTGGACGCGTAGCTGCGTCGGCAGGACTGGCACCACCACCACGCCCGCTCTGGCGTACCGCGTGTTGCGGCGAACAGTGGACTCGAAACCCTCATGTCCAGCGTGGTACTCGACGCTGTCGACCTCGATCGCCAGGCCGACGTCGTCGAGCCAGACGTCGCACACCGCCACGAACGTGCCACGCGCGTCCACGAGGGTCGCGTTCGCATGCACGTGCCGTACACCGGCACCCTCAAGCAGCCGCAGCAGATCGGATTCGGGACCGGAGCGGGCTCCGCTCGCCACGGGTCCGAGCGCGGCTCGAAGGAGCGAACTGCCGCGTCGAGAGCCCTCGCGCAGCTCGCACTCAAGATCGTCGACCGACGCCATGCCGCGCTGCACCACCTCGGACACCAGGGCAGCGACGTCCGATGCCCGTCGCATCCTTCGCGCGGCATCGCCGACTGCTCGCGACGCCGGGGCGAGCAACAGACCGCCACGGCGGACCGCGACCTCCGGGAAGCGGTGAGTGCGCTCGACCCGAGCGAACCCCGTGGACAGCCGTCGCCGCTCGTGGGGGATGAGCACATGCACGGGCTCAGGTCGGTCCGGTTCGTCGTCGACGGTCTCCTGAAGGCGGACGGCACGTATTCCGTAGCGGCGCAGTGCGGTCAGTCCGGTGAGCATCGAGGGAGCGCCGGCATAGAGCAGCGCCGCCAGCTCCCGCTGCCGACGAGCCGGATGGCCGCCATCGACGAGATGCACTCCGGGCAGCACGCGTGTGGTCATGCCCCCGATGACCCGGCCATGCACTGTCGACGTGCGAACGCCTAGTTCGGCGAGCTGACGCGACGTGATCAGTCCGAACTGGGCGTCGGCCGTCTGACGGATGTTGTCGGAATGGCGAGAGGTGCGAGGCATGTCGGCATCGTGTCGGTGTGCGGTGAGCCGGACCGCCTCGACTCACAGTTGTGGACGCAGTGGGGAGCTTTGGCACGTCCTATGCGTGCCTGGGGCACCTTCATCGGGATGTGGGAGGCTCGGCGGGTGAGTGGCGAGCGCGCGCAGACGGTCGTGTTCGAGGGGCCGGAGCTGCCCGAACGGCGGCGCATCCTCGAGGCGCTGCGTCAGGAGACCGTGGGTGGCGGGCTGCTGCTCGGTGCGGCCGTCATCGCTCTCGTCTGGGCGAACTCGCCGTGGCGCGCCTCCTACCACGCGCTCACCGACTACGAGGTCGGCCCGGCGTCCCTGCACCTGCACCTGCCGCTGTCGGTGTGGGCGGCCGACGGGCTGCTCGCCGTGTTCTTCTTCGTCGCCGGTCTCGAGCTCAAGCACGAGATGGTGCTCGGGTCGCTGAGCAAGCCGGCGAAAGCGGTCGTCCCCGTCGTGGCGGCGCTGTCGGGCATGGTGGTCCCGGCGGTGCTGTACGTCCTCACGGTCCGACTCCTGAACGACCCTCAGGCGGCCACCGGGTGGGGCATCCCCATGGCCACGGACATCGCGTTCGCCCTGGCCGTGCTCGCCGTCATGGGGTCGCAGCTGCCGGTCGCGCTGCGCGCGTTCCTCCTCACCCTGGCCGTCGTCGACGACCTCGGCGCCATCCTCGTCATCGCCGTCTTCTACAACCACGGCTTCTCGGCGGTCCCGTTCGTCGTGGCCGTGCTCGGGCTCGCCGCTTATTGGTTCCTGCAGCGACGCCGGGTCGACGCCTGGTGGGTCTACGTCCCGCTGGCCCTGGTCGTGTGGACGCTCATGCATGCCTCCGGCGTGCACGCCACCGTGGCGGGCGTGGCGCTCGGGCTGCTCACCCGCGTGCGGCTCGACCCGGGTGAGACGAGCTCCCCGGCCGACCGCTACGAGCATGCGATCCGCCCCCTCTCCGCCGGAGTGTGCGTGCCGCTCTTCGCGTTCTTCTCCGCGGGCGTCACGTTCATCGGGCTGGGCGGCTCGGCCATCGGCGAACCGGTGGCGGTCGCGATCATCGTGGGTCTGGTCATCGGCAAGCCGCTCGGTGTCTTCGGCGGCGCCTACACCGTCGCCAAGTTCACCCGGGCCTCGCTCTCGTCGTCGCTGCGGTGGGCCGACGTGCTCGCCGTCGGCGTCCTCGCGGGGATCGGCTTCACCGTGTCGCTCCTCATCGACGAGCTCGCGTTCGAGGGCGACCCGGTGCGCACGACGGCAGCGAAGATCGGTGTGCTCGTGGCGTCGGTCGCCGCGGCCCTCCTCGCGTCGATCGCGCTCGCGTTCCGCAGGAGGGCCTACGCCGCCCTGGCGGCCGACGAGGCTCGCGCAGAGCCGGTCGAGGACGCCCACCTCCACGGCGGGGCGCCGGGAGCGCCCGATGCCCGCTAGCCTCTGAGGGTGCCCCACCGTGGGGCCGCAGGGAGGTCGGGTCGTGGCGGACAAGCAGTCGCTGGGGACGATGATCTCGGGCGTCACCGAGGACCTCTCCACGCTGATCCGGGGCGAGATCGAGCTCGCGAAGACCGAGGCCCGCGAGAGCATGCAGGCCGTGGGCCGCGGCGGAGGCATGCTGGTCGCTGCCGGCGTCACCGCGTTCCTCGCGGTGGTCTTCCTCCTGCTCACGCTCGCGTGGGTCCTCGTCCAGCTCGGCCTGCCGACCTGGGCCGGCTTCGGGATCGTCACGCTGCTGCTCATCGTCGTGACCGCGATCCTCGGTCTCGTCGGCAAGAAGCAGCTCGAGCAGGTGAAGGGGCTCGAGCGCAGCCAGGCCTCGATCGAGGAGACCAAGGCCCTGCTCTCCCGCACCCCTGCGCCTGTGACTGACGGCCCCGATGGACCTGCCTGATCCCGCCGACGTCGTCCGCGCGGAGGGTCCGTGGATCCATCGCGACATCGCCGCCAACGCCTGTCGGTTCCACCTCGTCGAGGCCGGTGAGGGCCCGCTCGTCATCCTCCTGCACGGCTTCCCGACGTTCTGGTGGACCTGGCGCGAGCAGCTGGTGACCCTCGCCGACGCCGGCTTCCGCGCGGTCGCCATGGACCTGCGCGGCTACGGCGGAAGCGACCACACCCCGCACGGCTACGACCCCCTCACCCTCGCGGCCGACGTCGCAGGCGTCATCCGCACCCTCGGCGAGCCCGAGGCCATCGTGGTCGGCCAGGGCTGGGGCGGGCTGGTCGCCTGGACCGTCGCGAGCCAGTACCCGGACCTCACGACGGGACTCGTCGCCGTCGGCATGGCGCACCCGGTGCTCCTGCGCAACGCCTTCGTCGGGATGCCCGAGCAGCGCCGGCTCGCGCGCTACATGATCGGCTTCCAGCGCCCGTTCATCCCGGAGCGACAGCTGACGCGCGACGACGCGGCGATGGTCGAGACGTTCCTGCGCCACTGGGCGGGGCCGGGCTGGCCCGACGACGAGACCGCCCGCGTCTACCGCTCCGCCATGCTCGTGCCCAACACTGCGCACTGCTCGGTCGAGTTCCACCGCTGGGCGATCCGCTCGATCCCGCGCCGGGACGGACGGCGCTTCCAGATGGCCGTCGCCACGCCGGTGGTCAAGCCGGTGCTGCAGATCCACGGCGCCCTGGACCGCGCGGTGCTGCCGGCGTCGGTCGACGGGTCCGAGGCCTACGCCACCGGGGGCTACACCCGCATCGACCTGGACGGCGTCGGGCACTTCCCGCACGAGGAGGATCCGGCGGGCTTCGACAAGGTCCTGCTGCCGTGGCTCGAGGGGCTGTTCCCGGTCTGATCGCCGTACGCCCCGTCCCGTCACACCGAGCCCGCGAAGGAGGACCGTGGAGGTCTTCATCCTCAACGCCGTCCTCGCGACGATCCTCATCTACCTGCTCGTCCGACGAGGGCGCAAGGACCAGGAGAACCGGCCCCGGGACCGACCCCCGGACTAGACCCGAGCCGGGACCGGGGTCAGTGCGTGGAGCAGGTGCCGGTGCCGACGGAGGCGCTCGCCTGCACGCCATGGAGCGCAGCGTCGCTCACGGTCGACGCCGTGAGCGCGTAGCCGGTGTCGGGATCCTGCACCGATGACGCGAAGATGACGCCCTCGACCCTGCCGTCCATCCCCAGAAGCGGTCCGCCCGAGTCGCCGGAGCGCACGACGCCGCGCAGCGAGAAGATCTCGCGGGTCACGGTGCCACGACCGTAGATGTCGGTGCCCCGGGCGTTGATGCGCGCCCGGATGCGCGCCGGCGTCTCGGTGAGCGCGCCACCACCCGGGTAACCGGCGACGACCACCGGATCGCCCCGGGTCGCGTCGCCGGAGAAGTGCAGCTCCGGCGCGGACAGGCCAGGAACGTCGAGCACGGCGACGTCGAGCTGCGGGTCGAAGAACACGACACGCGCCGGCCACTCACGGCCCTTGCCGCGCACGATCACGAACGGGTCGCTGACCCCGGCGACCACGTGCGCGTTGGTCATGACGCGGTCGACGGCGTAGACGAACCCGGACCCTGTGACGTGGGTGTCGCACCCCGGGGCGTCACCTTCGACCCGGACGATGGACGACGAGGCCGCACGGATCGCCGGCTCGCGGACCACCGTCTCGTCGGGCGGCGCGACCGGGATCACCGGGTCGAGGGTGAACCCGGCGAACGCCTGCGGGAACCCGGTGCTGTCGAGCGCCGAGCGAAGGCCGCCCACCCAGTCGCGCGGCGCCTGCGGCAGCACGGCGTCGATCTCGCCGAGGACGCGCGAGCTGCGGACGGCGTTGGACACCGGACCGAGCGGTGCGTCGACGAGCGCGGACGCGACGACCCATGCGATCAGCGCCATGCTGAGGACGCCGAACATCGATCCGCCCACCGAGTCGATGACGCGCGCCGGCTTCCAGGTCACCCGTTCGCGCATGGCCCGACCGAGGAGGCCGGCGAGCGCGTTGCCGATACCGGCCGCCACGAGGACGATCGCGATGCCGAGCGCCGCCGCCAGCCACCCGCTGAACGACGACAGCAGCATCGGCGCGAGCGCTGCGCCGGCCAGAGCGCCGACGATGAAGCCGGTGAACGAGAGCACGCCGCCGATGAGCCCCTGTCGCCAGCCGGCCAGGCCGGCCACGACGGCGAGGACGACGAGCACGATGTCGACGAGGTTCACCAGGCGTCCAGGTCGCGCATGACCGTCTCGTCCCACGGCCGCTCGAGGCCGGCCAGGGCGAGCAGCCTCGAGAGCAGGCCGGCGGTGAACCCCCACACGAGCATCCCGCGCACGGCGAAGCCGGGACCGACGAAACCGCTCGGGTGCCGCACCGAGCAGCGGTTGGCCGGGTCGAGCAGCTCGTCGAGGGGCACCCGCACCACGCTCTCGACCTCGCCCGGGTCGACCACACCGACGGGGGACGGCACGCGCCACCAACCGAGCACCGGCGTCACGACGAAGCCGCTCGGCGGCAGCCACAAGGCGGGCAGGGTCGCGAGGACCTCGACCCCCGACGGGTCGAGTCCGGTCTCCTCCTCGGCCTCGCGCAGGGCAGCAGCCACGACGTCGGCGTCGTCGGGGTCGACCGCGCCACCGGGGAACGCGGGCTGCCCGGCGTGGCTGGAGACCGTCGACGCCCGCTGGATGAGGAGGAGGTCGGGCCCGGTGTCGCCCTCGCCGAAGAGGACGAGCACGGCGGACTCGCGCCCACCCTCCGGCGGCGGCAGGAGGCGAGAGAGCTGTTCGGGCCGCACGTCGCGCGCGGCGGCGCGCACCGGCTCGAGCCAGCCGGGCAGTGTGACGTCGTGCACCGGGTCGGTCACGACGTCACGTCCCCGCCCGGGCGCTGGTTGACGGGTTCCCGGACCACTGCCGCGCGCGGGATCATCGCGGGCCCTCGGTCGTGACGAGGGCGGCGGCCTCGTCAGGGTCGGTGGGCCCGGTGCCGTAGGCAGGGCAGCTGCGGGCCAGCGGGCAGGCACCGCACGCCGGCTTCTTGGCGTGGCAGCGGCGGCGGCCGTGCCAGATCACGTGGTGCGACAGCATGGTCCAGTCGCGACGCGCGAACAGCGCACCGATCTCGGCCTCGACCTTGTCCGGATCGGTCTCGGCGGTCCACCCGAACCGCCGCACGAGCCGCCCGAAGTGGGTGTCGACGGTGATGCCGGGGACGTCGAAGGCGTTGCCGAGCACGACGTTGGCGGTCTTGCGGCCGACGCCGGGGAGCGTGACGAGGTCGTCGAGCCGACCGGGCACCTCGCCGTCGTAGCGGTCGCAGAGCGCCTGGCCGAGACCGATGATCGAGGTGGCCTTGTTGCGGAAGAAGCCCGTCGAGCGGATGAGGTCCTCGAGCTCGTCGCGCTCGGCGCCCGCGTAGGCCGCGGCCGTGGGGTAGCGCGCGAAGAGCGGTAGGAGTCACGAGGTTGACCCGACGGTCGGTGCACTGCGCCGACAGGATCGTGGCCACCACCAGCTCGAGCGGAGTCGTGAAGTCGAGCTCGCAGTGGGCGTCGGGGTAGGTCTCGGCGAGGATCTTGTCCATCCGCCGGGCCCGTCGGACCAGAGCCGTGCGGGTCTCCCCCGTCGGCGTCTGCTGGTCGGTCCCGGTCACCCCGGAAGCCTACGTCGCGTCGCCCACGCCACAGTCCGCCAGCAGGCGTGGTCGGCATCCCGGTGCCTACCATCGAGGAACGGACCAGCATGATCCGAGGCGGGCGCCCGGGATCAAGGCGGCACAGTGAACGCAGACGCGCTGACGCAGCACGTCGTGGTCGACGTCGGCGACGCACCCCCCGGACCCGAGCTGACGCCCGAGGAGAAGGCCGCCCGGGCCAAGGCGCGCCGAGCCGCGCGCAAGGCCGCCCGTGCCTCCGCGCCACCGCCGCAGCGGGCAGCCGCCTACGACGGCCTCTCGCTGCCGGACCTCCGCGCACTGCGCGCCGAGCTCGGTGCCGAGGAGACGCGCGTGTCGTACTGGCGGCGCATCATCCAGGCTCGGCTCGACGTCGTCCGGCTGCACCAGCCCGACTCGGACCCGGTCGCGGACCTCACGCGGGTGCTCACCGATGCCGGCACGTCGGTACGTCGGCTGGCCCACATCGACGTCCAGCCGATCGACGACGTGCTGCCGCTGCCCGACCTCGCCGAGATCTGGTCGCGTCAGGTCGACCCGGTCGACGAGCTGGCTCTGGGGCGGCTCGAGTCCGACCTGACGAAGGCCGAGCGCGAGCTGTCGAGCTTCCGGCACGAGCTGCACCGTCGCATCGACCTGGTGACCGACGAGCTGATCGCGCGCTACCGCGAACAACCGCTGCTGGCCCTGCAGATCCTGCCGCGCGACCCGTTGCACCGGCACCCGACCGCCTGACACCCGTACGCCGCTGCCGCACGGGCGGGCCGGAGCGCGGCGCGTCCCGCCCGAGGCAGGGGGATCCTCCCGCTCGCGCGTGCGATGCGCCACACTGTCCTACGCCGACGCCGCGACCTGCGGCAGCCCTGGTGGAAGGACCCCTCGTGGACGACGTGCTCATGAGCGCACCACTGTTCGCCGCACTCGATGTCGAGGCCGCGTCCGCGCTCAAGGCCTCGATGGAGGAACGGCGTCTGCTCAAGGGCGACATCCTCTTCTCCGAGGGCGACCCGGGCGACCGGTTGTACGTCGTGACCGACGGCAAGATCAAGCTGGGCCACGCCTCCAGCGACGGCCGCGAGACGCTGCTCGCGGTGATGGGCGAGGGCGAGATGTTCGGCGAGCTGTCCCTGTTCGACCCGGGACCTCGCACCGCCACCGCCACCGCGCTCACCGACGTCACCGTGCTCGGCCTGGGTCACACGGCGCTCCGTCCCTGGCTGACCGGTCGTCCCGAGGTGGCCGAGTCGTTGCTCGCCGCACTTGCCCAGCGGCTGCGTCGTACCAACGAGGCGCTCGCCGACCTGGTCTTCTCCGACGTCCCCGGGCGCGTCGCCAAGGCGCTGCTCGACCTCGGCGAGCGGTTCGGGCAGTCGATGCCCGACGGGCTGCACGTCACCCACGACATGACCCAGGAAGAGCTCGCGCAGCTCGTGGGCGCATCCCGCGAGACCGTCAACAAGGCGCTGGCCGACTTCGCGTCGCGCGGCTGGCTGCGCCTGGAGTCGCGCTCGGTGGTCCTGCTCGACGTCGAGCGCCTGCAGCGCCGCGCCCGCTGACCTGCCGACCTGAGCGGTCGATCAGCCGACACCACCGGACGGGCCGCTGCCCGCGGAGCCCGGGTGGCGGGCCTACTCGTCGTAGACGAGGCAGAACGGGTGACCGGCCGGGTCGAGGTAGACCCGGAAGCCGCGGAAGTCGGTCGGGACGTACCGGGCGCCGATCGCGAGCACCTGCTCATGGGCGACGCCGATGTCGTGGACCTCGATGTCGAGGTGCATCTGCTGGGGGTGCGCCGGGTCGGGCCACTGCGGCGGGACGTGGTCAGGGGCCGGCTGGAAGGCGACGTGCGGGTGGGCCGGGTCGTCCGCAGCCCCGATCGTGACCCAGCCGTCGTCGTCGACGCGGGTCACGGGCAGCCCGGTCACCTCGCTGTAGAACCGCGCCAGGGCCTGCGGGTCGGGGCAGTCGATGACGAAGGTCGTGAGTCGGCCGATCATGCATCCTCCACGCGGACGAGGTGAGGTGGTCAGCGCTTGGGGGCGCGTCGGGCGGGGATGTCGTCGAGAGCGGCGAGCAGCGCGGTGCCGGCCTTGGACGCGGTCGTCTGCGACCAGGCAGCGAGCGGGAGCACGAGGAGGTCCTGGGCGTTGGGGGAGCGAAGGAACGGGGCCCAGCCCAGCGACTGCTTGGCGACGACGACGTCGATCTTCTGCGTGCGCGGCACGAGGCGGACGTTCCAGTCGGTGCGGATCTCCACGTGCTGCGGGGTGACCGTGACCCCGGCGCGCATCCGCTGCACGGCCACGAACGCCGCGAACACCGCGAGCAGCCAGCACAGCAGCCGCAGGACGCCGCTCGTCACGAAGCCCATGCCCACCATGGCCACGGCGATGAGCACCAGCGCGAAGGTCGCGGCGTGGAACGTGAACGTCGGACGCACCACGCGCCGCTCGACCGCGGGATCAGCCATACCGCCACTATCCCGCGATCTCGGCTGAGCGTCGCGCGAGGGTCCGGTCCGGGCGAGTGCGGTGATGACGGGACTCCGTGGGATCCGCGCGGCCGAAGGTCGCTGGGCGCGTGCAGGGGACGGTCAGAACATCCGGGTGAACCAGTTGTCCGGGAGGACCTGCAGGATCGCGGCGCCGACCAGCCACAGCCACTCGTAGCCGGCGATCAGCCCCAGCAGGATCGCGAGGATGGTCGCGACCCAGCCACGCCACGCGGCCGTGCTGCGGCGCAGCGCCAGGCCGCCCAGAAGTGCGGCGACGCCGACGACGACCCAGACCGCTCCTCGGACGTGCTGGTCCTCGAGCAGCCACCAGGCCGCACCGACTGCGGCCAGTGCGCCGCCTGCGTACGCGAGCGCGGACGCAGCAACGTCAGCCGGGCGCGTCGCCGGCGCGGCCGTCACTCCGAGCGTCATCAGCCCTCCACTCCCGTGCGGACACCTCGAGTGTCGGTCATCGACGGGTCCGGCGTCATCCCCTCGCGCGGACCGCGGCAGCGCCCAGACGGCCGGCCCCACAGCCGTCGGGCGACGTCAGGTGTCGCGGAGGTAGGCGAGCTGGGCGAGGACGGAGAGCCGGGCCGCCGGCCAGACGGCGCGGGGCACCTCGGCGTAGACGTCGGCCACGACCTGGTCGGCGACGTCGGGCTCGACGTGCTCGCGCGAGTGCCACCAGTCGACACCCGGTCCGGCGTCGATGGCGGCAGAGGCTGCCGATGCGCGGACCCCCAGCCGGTCGAGCGACGCGCGCACCTGGTCGAGGCGCTCCTCGCGATGTGCGAGGTACGCCGTCACCACGTCGACCGGTGCGTCCAGGGCCGGGCCGTGACCGGGCAGCACGACCTCGGCGGACGTCGACTCGGCGAGCGAGCGCAGCCGGTGCAAGGACGCGAGGTAGTCCCCGAGGCGGCCGTCGGGGTGCGCCACGACGGTCGAGCCACGACCGAGCACGGTGTCGCCGGTGAGGAGGGCGGCATCCTCCACGAGCCGGAACGACAGCGAGTCGCCGGTGTGGCCCGGAGTCGCGACCACCTCGACGGTCAGGTCGCCGGCCGCGAGCACGTCGCCGTCGACGACGCCCTCGGAGCCGAGCCGATGCACCGGATCGAGCGCCAGCACGGGCGCACCCAGCCGGCGCGCGAGGGCCACGGCGCCCGCGCTGTGGTCGGGGTGGCCGTGCGTGAGCAGGACCTGCGACACCCGGGCGCCCGTCGAGCGCGGCCTCGACCGCGTCGAGGTGCCCCGCGTCGTCGGGACCGGGATCGACCACCAGGGCCGACGAGCCGTCGGTCAGCAGCCAGGTGTTGGTGCCGTCCAGCGTCATCGGGCTCGGGTTGGGGGCCAGGACGCACGTCGCGTGCGCCGTCGTCGCTCCGCCGAGCCAGGGCCCGGGGTCGCCCAGCGGAACCGGTCGGCCGCTCACGGCAGGTCCTCGGTGTGGTCGTACTCCTCGCCCTCCGCCACCAGGCCGCCGTCCCGTGCGTGCACGAGACGCACCGACAGCGACCCGCCGCCGTCGCGGTAGGACTCCGGGAGCAACGGCGTGACCCGGGCGGCGGCAGCAGCGTCCATCGCGTCGAGCGCGGTGTCGCGGGCAGCGAGGAACCGCATCGTCGAGATCGTCGGTGGCCACATCGGCATCCGACCTTCGGCGTACGCCGTCAGCGCGGCCGCGGGGTTCCACCATGCCGAGCGGTCGGCCTCGCCGCCGACGTGTCGTGCCTCCTGGTTCGAGGGCACGACCGCCGCGAAGAAGCGGGTGTCGTAGCGCCGGTCCTCGATCGCGGGCGTGACCCAGTGGGCGAACGGCACGAGGGCGGAGTCGTCGACGACGAGCCCTCGTGCGTCGAGCAGGTCGCCGAAGGAGAGCTCTCCGGCCACGAGCGCCTCGCGGTCGACGTCCCACGACGGGTCCGGCACCGCAGGGCGACCGGCGGCGTCGACCGCGAGCAGAACGCCGCACTCCTCGAACGTCTCGCGCGCCGCCGCGACGAGCACCGCACGGGGACGGTCGCTCGAGACCCGCGCACCGAGCCACGCGTCGCTCGCTCGACCGGCCGTGCGCACGTCGGCGTCCGAGACCTCGACCGCGCCGCCGGGATAGACGTGCATGCCGGCGGCGAACGTCATCGTCGTGACGCGGCGCAGCATGAACACCTCGAGCCCCGCGCCGCCGTCACGCAGCAGGCACACCGTCGAGGCGTCGCGCGGCACCGGGGCCGTCCACCCACCGTCGCCCGCTGCGAGCGAGTCGACCCGGGCCGCCCAGACATCGGTCGGCTCGGGCATCCCCTCGACGCCGGTCAGTCGGCGACCTCGACGATCATCTCGACCTCGACCGGGGCGTCCAGCGGTAGCGCCACGACCCCGACCGCCGACCGTGCATGCACGCCGGCGTCGCCGAAGGCCTTGCCGAGAAGCTCGCTGGCGCCGTTGACCACCCCGGGCTGGCCGGTGAAGTCCGGAGTGCTCGCGACGAAGCCCACCACCTTGACCACGCGCACGACCTTGTCGAGGTCGCCGATGAGCGCCTTCACCGCGGCGATCGCGTTGAGGGCGCACGCCTGGGCGAGCTCCTTGCCCTGCTCGGGCGTCACGTCGCCGCCGACCTTGCCCACCGCGGGCATCGCACCGGCGACCATCGGCAGCTGCCCGGACGTGTAGACGTAGGCGCCCGAGCGGACCGCGGGGACGTAAGCGGCCACGGGCGGCACGACCTCGGGCACCACCAGGCCGAGCGCGGCCAGGCGCTCCTCGACCGCGGACATCAGGCGTCGCCCCTGGGTCGCTTGAGGTAGGCCACGTAGTTCTCCGCGTTGGGTCCGGGCACCACCTGCACCAGCTCCCAGCCGTCCTGTCCCCACGTGTCGAGGATCTGCTTGGTCGCATGGATGAGAAGGGGAACGGTCGCGTACTCCCAGGTCGTCATGTGCCGACCCTAGGCCGTGCGACGTGGCGCCGCTGCCGGGGTCGGTGACCTGCGTCATGTCGGCCGGGCGGAGATCCGGCGGCGGCTGCCATCCGGGCCTACGCTCGGACCCGTGCCCGCCGAGGAGTCCCGCGACGTCGACTGGGACGGCGTCCGACTGCACGTCGTGACCGGCAAGGGTGGCACCGGCAAGACCACCGTGGCGGCGTCGCTCGCCCTCGCGCTCGCGACGGGTGGCGGCAAGGTGCTCGTCGTCGAGACCGAGGGCAGGCAGGGGCTCGCGCAGATCTTCGACGTCCCACCGCTCCCCTACGCGGAGCGCCGGGTCGCCGTGGCCCCGGGCGGTGGCGAGGTCTTCGCTCTCGCGATCGACCCGGAGGAGGCCCTGGTCGAGTACCTCGAGATGTTCTACAACCTGCGTCGCGCCGGAGCCGCGCTCAAGAAGATGGGCGCGATCGACTTCGCCACCACGGTCGCTCCCGGCGTGCGCGACGTTCTCCTCACGGGCAAGGCGAAAGAGGCGGTGCGTCGCAAGAAGGACGGCGTCCACGTCTACGACGCGGTCGTCATGGACGCACCGCCGACGGGCCGCATCGCGCGCTTCCTCAACGTCAACACCGAGGTTGCGGGGCTGGCGCGCACCGGACCGATCCGGTCGCAGGCCGACGCCGTCATGGAGGTGATCGCGTCCGCGCCTCACCGCGGTGCACCTGGTCACGCTGCTCGAGGAGATGCCGGTGCAGGAGACGGTCGACGGCGTGCGCGAGCTGCGCGAGGCCGGCCTGCCCGTCGGCGGCGTCATCGTCAACCAGGTCCGTCGTCCGCTGCTGTCCGCGACCGCTCGAGGCAAGGCACGCAAGCACCGGCTCGACCTCGACGTCGTCACGGCCGACCTGGAGCGGATCGGTGTCGTCACCGGTGGTGGATGGCTGGCCGGGTCGCACGGTGCGGTGTCGGCCGACGAGCTGGTCGCGGCACTCGCCGACGAGGCCGCCGACCATGCCGAGCGGGTCGAGCTCGAGTCGCGCGGACGCGACACGATCGAGTCGCTCGAGCGTCCGACCTACGAGCTGCCGATCCTCCCCGACGGCGTGGATGTCGGTGCGCTCTACGACATCGCCGAGTCCTTGCGGCAGCAGGGGATGGCATGACGCCGCCCGCCGACATCGCGCCGCGCAGCGCGACCCTCGACCTCGACACGCTGCTCGACGACCGTTCGATCCGAGTCATCGTCTGCTGCGGTTCGGGCGGCGTCGGCAAGACGACCACGGCGGCCGCGCTCGCGCTGCGCGCCGCCGACAGGGGCCGTCGGGTGGTCGTCCTCACGATCGACCCGGCACGCCGGCTGGCGCAGTCGCTCGGGCTCACCGAGCTCGACAACGACCCCCGACCGGTCGCCGGCGTCGACGGCACCGGCACGCTCGACGCGATGATGCTGGACATGAAGCGGACGTTCGACGAGTTCGTCGAGTCGAACGCCGACGGGGAGCGCGCCGCGACGATCATCGCCAACCCCTTCTACCAGTCGCTGTCGTCGTCGTTCGCCGGGACGCAGGAGTACATGGCGATGGAGAAGCTCGGGCAGCTGCGCACCCGCGCGGAGGCCGAGGGTGCCTGGGACCTCATCGTCGTCGACACCCCGCCGTCGAGGTCGGCGCTGGACTTCCTCGACGCGCCGCGGCGTCTCGGGTCCTTCCTCGACGGACGCTTCATCCGGATCCTCGCCGCGCCGGCGAAGGCGGGCGGTCGCGCCTACCTCAAGGTTCTCAGCGCCGGGCTCGGGATGTTCACGTCGGTGCTCTCACGCGTGATCGGCGGCGAGGTCCTCACCGACGTGCAGACGTTCGTCGCCTCCGTCGACACGCTGTTCGGTGGCTTCCGCGCGCGGGCGGACGAGACGTTCGCGATGCTGCAGGCGGCCGACACGGCGTTCGTCGTCGTCGCGGCGCCCGAACGCGACGCGCTGCGGGAGGCGTCCTACTTCGTCGACCGTCTGGAGGCCGACTCGATGCCGCTCGCGGGTCTCGTGCTCAACCGCGTTCAGGTCTCGGCGGCCACCGACCTCGACGCCGCCACGGCGACAGCAGCGGCCGCGCGGCTCGAGGAAGGCGCCCGCCCCTCGGTGACGGCCGCGCTGCTGCGCATCCACGCCGAACGTGTCGCCACCCTCGAACGGCAGCGGCGCCTGGCCGAGCGCTTCACGTCGGCGCACCGCACCGTGCCGGTGGCGGTCGTCCCGGCTCTCGCCGGCGACGTGGCCGACCTCGCGGGCCTGCGCGCCGTGGCCGCCGCGATGGGCGGTCACGACTGACACCCGAGACCGACCGGTTGCCCACGTCACGGGTCACGGCTCATGACGAAGGGTTGCTCCCCGCCCGGGAAGCAACCCTTCGACGAGCGATGCGGTGAGCGGACCGGGGTCAGCTCGCGACCGAGGCGCCGGCCCGGCGCACGGTGTCGGTGAGGTCGATGATGGTGTCGTACTCGACGCGCGCGGTCTCGAGCAGCCTCCGCCAGGACGTGACCTGGGGTCGGCGGCGCAGCAGCGCTCGGCGCTCGCGCTCGGTCATGCCGCCCCAGACACCGAACTCGATCCGGTTGTCGAGTGCGTCGGCCAGGCACTCGGTGCGGACGGGGCAGGCCAGGCAGATCGCCTTGGCCCGGTTCTGCTCGGCCCCCTGCACGAACAGGGCATCGGGGTCGCTCGATCGGCACGCGGCCGACGTGGTCCAGTCGGATGTCCAGCTCATCGCTAGGGCTCTCCCCCACAGGTCGACGGGGCGATCCCCCGGTTCCGGCCCCCACCAGGGCCGTCCCGCGAGCCGGGGCGGATCGAGCCGGAGCGGCGGTGCTCCGACGGGGCTGACGCTACGCAGATCAAGATCGTTCAGATAGGTCATATATAACCATCTGTAATAGTCATAGTAGGCCATAGACGCCGACCTGTGGACCCATTTACAAGCCTCCGCCTGGAACAGAGTGTGACCGGCCCGTGATCACCGGGCGAGGCGGATGCGACGCAGGTCACGGGCTCGACGTACCCTCGTCGGGCGATGTCCCTCCCCGGCTCAGCCCCCCTGCTCCAGGTGACGCCCCCTCCGGCGCCCCCGGTCGTCCTCGCGCGCCGCGGGCCGTCGCTCGCGGCGTCCTTCGCCCGCCTCGGGCTGTTCCTCCTCGTGAGCCTCGTCGCCGGTGTGCTCGTCGCGGCGACGGCGCTGCCGTTCGTCGGCGGCGCCGGCGTGGCCACCCGGACGGCGATCGAGAACTTCGAGTCCCTCCCGTCCCAGCTGGCGATCCCGCAGCTGCCCCAGCGCTCGGTGATCCTGGCCAAGGACGGCTCGCTCATCGCGAGCATCTACCAGCAGAACCGGCTCGAGATCCCGCTCGGACGGATGGCTCCGATCATCAGGCAGGCCATCGTCGCCGTCGAGGACGGCCGGTTCTACGAGCACCGTGGCGTCGACCCGCGCGGCCTGCTGCGGGCGTTCGTCGGCAACGCGAGCAGTGGCGGCGGCAGCACGCAGGGCGGGTCGACCCTGACCCAGCAGTACATCAAGAACGTGTTCGTCGAGAGCGCGACGAGCCCGGAAGAGGCAGCGGCCGCCCGCGCCCGGACGCTGAGCCGCAAGGTGAAGGAGCTGCGTTACGCGCTCGCCCTCGAGCGCCAGCTGACGAAGGACCAGATCCTCGCCAACTACCTCAACATCGCCTACTTCGGCGCTGGTGCCTACGGCGTCGAGGCGGCGTCCCTCCGCTACTTCTCCAAGCACGCGAACAAGCTGACCCTCGTCGAGGCCGCGACGCTCGCCGGCGTCGTGCAGCAGCCCGTCGCCTACGACCCGCTGCGCAACCCCAAGTCGTCGCAGAAGCGGCGCGTGCAGGTGCTCACGCGCATGGCCGAGCTCGGCTACATCTCGCAGGAGGCCGCAGCCAAGGCGTCCGTGATCCCGACCAAGACCTTCCTCAAGCCGAGCAAGCCGCGCAACGGCTGCACCACGTCCTACGCCCCGTTCTTCTGCGACTACGTCTACCGGTTGATCCTCAACGACCCGGCCTTCGGCACGACGTCCGCGGCGCGCGAGAACCTGCTGCGCATCGGCGGCCTGCGCATCTACACCACGCTCGACCCGGTGGCGCAGAAGGCGGCGCAGGCCGCGGTCGACAAGAAGATCCCGCGCAAGGACTCCAGCAAGAAGGTCGCCGCCATCACCATGGTGCGGCCGAGCACCGGTGAGATCGTCGCGATGGCGGAGAACCGCTCATGGGGCGTCAAGGGTCTCGGGGTCACGACGTACAACTTCAACGTCGGTACCAAGTACGGCGGCAGCCATGGCGCGCAGGCGGGCTCGACGTTCAAGGCCTTCACGCTCGCGGCCGCGCTCGAGAAGGGCGAGTCGCCCTGGGAGTACCGGCCCGCCCCTCAGGTCGGGATCTTCAACGACTTCAAGAACTGCCAGACCGGCGCGCCGTGGGGACCGGTCACGATCCACAACTCGACCGGGGCCGGCTCGTTCAACATGCTGAGCGGCACGGCGTTCTCGATCAACACGTACTTCATGGGGCTCGAGGAGAAGATCACGCAGTGCGCGCCCCGCAACGTCGCGGCGCGCTTCGGACTCACGCGCGGTGACGGCAGTCCGCTCCAGGCCAACCCCACCTTCACCCTCGGCACCGACGAGGTCACCCCGCTCGGGATGGCCAGCGCCTACGCCGTTCTCGCCAACCACGGCGTCCGCTGCCAGCCGATCGCGATCGCGCGAGTGACCGATCGTCGCGGCAAGGACCTCCGCGTACCGCTCGCCGGGTGCAAGCAGGTCATCGAGCGGCAGGTCGCCGACTCCGTGACGAGCATCCTGAGCCAGGTGATCGACGGGCCGCTCCGCGGTCGCACGGGTGCCGCGATGTCGCTGGGCCGCGATGCGGCCGGCAAGACGGGCACGATCAACGACTCCGCCGCGGTGTGGTTCGTCGGCTACACGCCGGACCTGGCCGCCGCCGTCGCCACGTTCGACCCGCGCGGCGGGTACGGGCACCCCATGAAGAACATCACCATCGGCGGCCATTACTTCAGTCAGGTGTTCGGGTCCTCGCTGCCGGGTCCCATCTGGAAGGACGCCATGTCGACGGTGCTCGCCGCCGACCCGCCGACCAAGTTCGACCTCTTCACCATGGACGGCCTCGGCGTCTTCCAGCCGCCGCCCACGCCTCCGGCCACTCCGTCGCCCACTGCCGATCCGTCCGGCGCGCCGAGCGGGTCACCCTCACCCGGCGGGTCGCCCGGCCCCAAGCCCGACCCGAGTCCCACCACCAAGCCGACGCCGACCCCGACGAAGCCGTAGTCGCACGTCCCGGATCGACGTTACTTCCGGGAGTTGCGAAGAACCTTGCCGTCTCAGGCATTTCCGGCGGTGACGACGAGCCGCGTCGAGGTCAGGAACCCAGCCCGGTGCGTACGGCGGCCGCGACCCGACCACCGTCGGCCCGGCCGGCGATGCGCGGGGTGAGCACCTTCATGACCTGGCCCATCTGCTTCGGCGACTCCGCGCCCGTCTCCGCTATGGCCTCGGCCACCAACGCGGCCAGCTCGTCGTCGTCGAGCTGGGCGGGGAGGTACCCCTCGAGGACCTCGAGCTCGGCGCGCTCGCGCGCGGCGAGCTCGGGGCGCGCGGCCTCGTCGTAGGCAGTCGCGGACTCGCGACGCTTCTTGGCCTCGCGGCCGAGGACGGCGACGACGTCGGCGTCGGTGAGCTCGCGCGCCTCGTTGCCCGACACGGCCTCGTTCTTCACGGCCGTGAGCGCCATCCGCAGGGTCGCCGAACGGACCTCGTCGCGCGAACGGATGGCGTCGGTGAGGTCGGAGTGCAGGCGTTCCTCGAGGGTGCTCATGGGGCGATCCTCGCGCATGCGGCCGTGCGGCCGCTCGCGGGTAGTGGCCCGACCGTGACACCCTCGTCCCGTGCCCCGTGCCACGACCGCTCTGCTCACCGTCGCCGGCCTCGGCGCGGCCGGCCTCGCCTACTCGGTCGCCGAGGCGCACCGCTACACCCTGCGCCGGGCGTCCACGCCGGTCCTGCCTGCCGGCCAGCCGACGTTGCGCGTCCTGCACCTCTCGGACCTGCACCTGACCCCGCGCCACCGGGGACGGGTCTCGTGGGTGCAGTCGCTGGACGCCCTCGACCCCGACCTCGTGGTGGTCACCGGAGACTTCCTCGGTCACCAGCAGGCCGTGCCGACGGTGCTGTCGGCGCTCGGTCCGCTGCTCGAGCGTCCGGGTGTGTTCGTGCTCGGCTCGAACGACTACTACGAACCGCGGCCGGTGCAGCCGTGGAAGTACCTCATGGCGCCGTCCGACCTGGACGTGCAGCGGCCGATGCTTCCCTGGGGCGACCTGGTGAAGTCGCTGCGCGAGGCCGGGTGGCACGACCTGTCCAACGCGCGCGCGGCGCTGACGATCGACGGGCGCGCGATCGACGTGCGCGGCGTCGACGACCCGCACATCGGTCGGGACCGTTACGACGACGTCGCGGGCACCTTCAGCGCCGACGCCGATCTCGCCCTCGGTGTCACGCACGCCCCCTACCTACGAGTGCTGGACGCCATGGCAGCGGACGGGGCCGGTCTCGTGCTCGCCGGGCACACGCACGGCGGCCAGCTCTGCATCCCGGGCTACGGCGCGATCATCACCAACTGCGACCTCGACCCGGCCCGCGCCAAGGGCCTCTCGCGCCACGCCCGCCCGTGGGGCGGACCCGGGTCGGACGACGACCCCGGCCTCGGTGGCGTCGACGGACGGGGTGCGGTGCTGCACGTGTCCGCCGGCCTGGGTACGTCGCCCTATGCCCCGGTGCGCTTCGCCTGCCCTCCCGAGGCGACGCTGCTCACGCTCACTCCCGTGGTCTGAGTACCGAGCCACTCACGGGAGAACTGCTCCGGGCCGGTGCGCAGCCCCGTTTTGGTCGGCCGGGTGAGCGCCCCGTAGACTCCATCCGCTCCACCGGGGTGTGGCGCAGCTTGGTAGCGCGCTTCGTTCGGGACGAAGAGGCCGTGGGTTCGAATCCCGCCACCCCGACCACCCAGAAGGCCGACCGCGAGGTCGGCCTTCTGCGCGTCCGGGGTGGCGGGAGGAGCGACCACGGGCGTCGACCCCGTCGGCGCGCAGCGCCGCGCACGACGGCGCCCGTCAGACAACGACGGATCCCGCCACCCCTCCCGCTGCACGGACCGACGTGGGTGGCGATTCCGTCGTGGAGTGGTCGAATCGACACCCAGGTTGCGGGAACGACGAACGGGCGGGATACGGCGCTGACGCCGTACCCCGCCCGTTCGACGGTGCTGGTGCTGCTACTTGGCGAGGGCCTTGGCCTTGACGGCCTGGAACTCCTCCTCGGAGAGGGCGCCCGAGTCGCGCAGTGCTGCGGCCTTGGCGATCTCCTCGGTAGCGTTGCTGCTCCCCGCGACGCTCGCGATGTACTCGCGCTGCGCCTGGTCGGCGGCCTTCATCGCCGCGATCTGCCGCTCCTGCATGCCCTTACCGCGGACGATCAGGTAGACGAGAGCGCCGAGCCACCAGGCGATGACGATGAAGATGATCCAGGCGGCCTTCGCGCCGCCGCCCATGTCGTCGCTGCGGAAGATGTCTCCGAAGATGGCCATGAGCAGCCAGATCCACAGGAAGAACAGGGTGAACCAGACGATGGACCAGAGGACCTCTCCGGTCCCGAACTCGGCCAGGGTGTTCAAGGGTGTCAACCTCCGGGTTGAGAAGTGGTGCGCAGGGCCGGACACGGCGTCCGACGTCCTACCCGCACAGTACGGGACTGACGGGATCGTTGGGATCATTGGGATCGTTGGGATCGTGCGGAACTAGCGGGGACGGCGGTCGTCCCGCCGGTCGTCGCGACGGTCCTGGCGTCGGTCGACGCCGTTGCTCACGACCTTCGCGGTACCGACGACGGCAGCCGTGCGGGCCACCGGCGCCCCGATGACACCGACTCGGGCGGCGCGTGCTGGGCGGAGCGGCATGTCAGTCGCCTTCCGTAGCGAGCGGGCTCAGGTCGGCCTGCATGGACGCCGCGATCGCCTGGATCGGGATGCGACCCGACGCCACCAGCTGACCACCTGCTCGACGGGCTGCGCTGGCGAAGGGCGCCGCCCAGGTGTTCTCCCAGACGATTACTCCGGCCACCGAGCCGGGCAGCATCGCATGCGCCAGGTCGAGCACGTCATCGGCCGCGAGGATCTCGGCCACCTCCGCCTCGAGCGCGCGGACGTCATCGCGGTCGGTGACCTCATCGATCTCGTACGCCGAGATCTCGCCGTCCTCGTCCTTCGCGATGACGAGAAGATCGAGCACCTTGACGATGCCGCTGTCGGCGAGCCGCAACAGCTCGTCGGCCATCTCGCCGGTGAACTGCTGCTGGCCGGAGGGGAACTCGACGACCAGGTAGTCCACGGGTCCCAGGTCGTCGATCTCGACATCGTCGTTGATGGTCATGTGACCTCCTTCTGGCACGACGCTAGTGAGGGCAGCGGCGCCGGCGGATCCTCCTGTTCGGATGAAGGCGCCCGCAGCCGGGTCACCCCGCAGCGCCGTGCGCGACGCCGGCCTGACTGGTCATCTCGTGCAGCGCCACGTCGACGTCATGACCCTGGGGCGCCAGGTCGAAGACGACCTTGTCGACGGTGCCACTGAACGCGTACGGCGCGCGGTCCTCGTAGGCGAGGTCGACCACGCCACCGTTGTCTCGGCCGACGTCCATTCCCGCGTACGTCGTGAAGATGAGCGAGATCGTCCGCGGGATGCGCCCACCGCCGATGGCGCGACCGTTGGCGAGCAGGGTCACGTCGCCGCCGGTGCCCGCGTTGGCAGCATCCGCCTCGAAGAGCATCGTGAGCGTCACGTCGCCCGTCGGGATGGGTTCGTTCGACGACTGCTTGTAGGTGTCGACGCCCAGGAACTGATAGGTGTGATGCAGGATTCCGTTCTCGTCGACCCAGAGGGCGAATCCGCCGATGAAGTCTGCGAAGGCCACGAGAACACCTTCCGCGCCGCCCTCGGGCACGTGCACCTGCGCCTCGATGGCGTAGGAACGGCCGACGATGCGCGGGATCATCGACGTCTGGATGTTCTGGACGTCACCGTAGAAGGTGAACCGTGTCTTGGTCGGCATCGGCGGCAGCATCCCGAAGAACACCGCGAAACCACCGAGCAGCGGCAGCACCCGGTTGCGCTCCGCCTCCTGCCAGAACAGCTCGACGAGCTCGGCCACCTTGGCCGGGTTCTCCGCGGCCACGTCGCGCGCCTGGGAGAAGTCGTCGGGCAGGTGGTAGAGCTCCCACGCGTCTGACGTGGGGTCCCACCCACTGCCAGGACCGAACCGCGCCAGCGTCTCCGGGGAGAAGTCCCACGGCAGCTTGTCGAGCTTGGTGCAGGCCCACCATCCGTCCTTGTAGATGGCCCGGCTGCCGTACATCTCGAAGTACTGCACCGTGTGCCGCTCCTCGCCCCCGGCATCGGCGAAGGTGTGCGCGAAGCTCGTGCCGTCCATGGGCTCCTGAGCCACGCCGTCGACGACGGTGGGCTGCGGGATGCCCGCGACCTCGAGCACCGTCGGCACGACGTCGATGCAGTGCGTGAACTGCGTGCGCATCGTGGCGTCCGCCGGGATCTTCGACGGCCACGAGATGACCATCGGGTCGCGTGTGCCACCGAGGTGGCTGGCCATCTGCTTGCCCCACTGGAACGGCGTGTTGTTGGCGTGGGCCCAGGCGGCGGCGAAGTGCGGTGCCGTGTGGAAGCCACCGAGCTCGTCGATACCCCCGTACTTGTCGATGAGCGCGAGCTGCTCCTCGGCGTCGAGAACGAGCCCGTTGAAGAACGTCGTCTCGTTGAACGACCCGGTCAGCGTGCCCTCCATCGACGCACCGTTGTCGCCCCAGATGTAGATGACGAGGGTGTCGTCGAGCTCACCCATCCGCTCGACCTCGTCGAGCAGGCGGCCGACGTTCCAGTCGGCGTTCTCCGAGAACCCGGCGAACACCTCCATCTGGCGCGAGTAGAGGCGGCGCTCGTCGTCGGACAGCGAGTCCCACGCGGGGTAGGCGTCGGGGCGCTCGGTCAGCTCGGTGTCGGCAGGGACGACACCGAGCTGCTTCTGCCGTGCAAGGGTCTTCTCCCGGTAGGCGTCCCACCCGTCGTCGAACTGACCCTTGTACCTGTCGGCCCACTCCTTGGCGACGTGATGCGGTGCGTGGGTGGCGCCCGTGGAGTAGTAGACGAACCACGGCTTCTCGGCGTCCTGCGCGCGCACGGCGTGCAGCCACTCGATGGTCTTGTCGGTGATGTCGTCGGGGAAGTAGTAGAGCTTGCCGTCCTCCCCCTCCGGCACGCCGAGCGTGGAGTTGTCCTGCGTGATGATCGGGTCGTACTGGCCGGCGGCGCCGGTGAGGAAGCCCCACCAGTGGTCGAAGCCCCACCCGGTGGGCCAATGTGTGAAGGGACCGGCGGCGCCCATCTCGCGCCCCGGCGTGATGTGCCACTTGCCGAAGCCGCCGGTCGAGTAGCCGTTGTCCTTGAGGATGCGGGGAAGCGCCGTGCACGTCTGCGGCCGGATGCCGGTATAGCCGGGGAACGGCCCAGGGAACTCGGCGATCCCCCCCATGCCCACGCGGTGATGGTTGCGACCGGTGAGCAGCGCCGCGCGCGTCGGCGAGCACACGGCCGTGACATGGAAGCGGTTGTAGGTGATACCGCGCTGCTGGACTCGGGTCAGGTTGGGCGTGCGGATCCCTCCACCGAAGGTGTCGGGACCGCCGAAACCGGCGTCGTCGATCAGCACGACGAGGATGTTCGGCGCGCCGTCGGGTGCGTGGGCACCGGCGACCATCGACCAGTCGCCGACCGACTCGTCGATCGTGCGGTTGGCCACGCCACCGAAGGCGCGGTCGGGTAGGGGCAGCGCCGTGCGGTCGGGGCTGAACTTGCCCATCGCCTCGCCGAGTCTGGCCTTGAGCTCGTCGATACCGCCTTCGTCGCTCTCGACGACCGACTTGAGCGGTGAGCCCGGCAGGGCACGCTCGACGTCGAGGCGCGCGTCAGCCGGGAACACCCCGATGATGACCGCCTGTCCGTCCTTCAGCGCCGCGCCGACCTGGCCCTGGATCGCTCCGGTCAGCTTGTGTCCGGCGAAGTGGCCGACCACAGCACCAGCGGCGGCGCCCACGGCGACCGCGCCGAGCATCGGTGGCGCGAGCAGTCCCACGAGCACACCCGCACCGCCGCCCCAGCCGGCGCCTCGGCGTCCCATGTGGTTGCCGGTGTCGGCAAGGCGCGGGTTACCGTCCACGTCCTTGCCGACGAGGATCATGCCGTCCGAGGTCAGTTCCTTCGCCTCGACCTTGGCCGCGAGGGCGCGGAACTCCGTCTCCGCGACGTCGACCTCTTGGTAGGCCGCGACGATCAGCATCCGGGTGTCGCTCACTGTCGTTCCTCTCCTGCGTGGCCGACGGCGGCAGTGGTGCCGACGTCCTGGATCGTGGTGGCGTAGAGCGTCATGGCGTCGGCGGCATCGCCGCCGGAGCGGAGCTGACCGGCCATGGTCTTCCTGGGTCTGTCGATGTGCCGTAAGAACGCGAGACAGCCCGCGCCGAGAAGCAGCAGTCGCGTTCGAGGTTGCAGATCGCGCCGGTCGGCGTGGCCATGAGAAGGAACGCGCGAGCGGTACGGCGCGCCTCGACCATCGCCAGCCCCTTCCCGCGACAACACTTTCATCGGGTCTTGATCGTGTCGCGGCGTGGCGCTGCGCCGCTTCCCTCGAAACGGGTGAGGCACCGTTGGGCTGGCAGGTGAATCCGGGGCCACTACCCTGGCCAGGTGGACCAGACGGGAGGGGATGCCGCCGCAGGTGCCGTACTTCCTCGGCCTCGCCGAGGCGGAGCCCCACCGTTCGGCGCCCTGACGGTGCGCCCCCGGCTCATCGAGCGCCTCGAAGGCGCGGCTGCCGCCGACGTCCTCGTCGTGTCGGCACCTGCCGGCGCCGGCAAGTCCGTGCTCGCGCAGCAGTGGGCGGCGTTCGACCCACGTCCGCACGTCACGGTCCGGATCGCCCCCTGGTACGACGACCCCGCCGCGCTCGCCCACCTGCTCATCGATGCGCTCGAGCCGCTCGGTCCGCCTGTCGACGACGTCCGCGCGACGGTGACAGCCACCGAGCCACGCTTCTCCGGCACCCTGCTCCCCGGCCTGGCCGAGGTGGCCGCCACCCGGTGGACGGCGTTCGTGCTCGTCGTCGACGACGTCCACCTGCTCGCCGACCGCAGCTGCGCGGAGGTTCTCGAGGCGGTCTGCTCGTCGCTGCCCGACGACTCGCAGATCCTCCTCCTCACACGAGCCGCCACGCCGGCGTGGCTGTCCCGAGCGCGGGCGGAGGGACGCCTCCTCGAGCTCGAGCCCGACGACCTCGTGTTCACGGCCGACGAGGTGGCAAGGTTCGCGTCCGACCGCGAGCTCGGCCTTCCCGACGACGTCGTGACCGAGCTCAGCGCACGCACGGAGGGATGGGCGGTCGGCCTGTACCTGGCGTCGCTCGCGCTCGAGTCTTCCGGTGACCGGACCGCCCTGCAACGCGTCGGGTCCAGCCGCATGGTGGTCGACTACCTGCGCTCCGAGGTGCTCGACCATCTCGACCCCGACATCCGTGACTTCCTCCGGCGCAGCTCGATCCTCGAGGAGCTCACGCCGGACCTGTGCGACGCCGTGCTCGAGCGCCACGACTCCGCCGCGGTCCTGCGCTCCCTCGCGCGACGGTTGCAGCTGGTCGTGGCCCTCGACGACGACTGCACGGCGTACCGCTACCACCACCTGCTCGGCGAGGCGCTCGTCATCGACCTCACCGAGCACTCTCCGGCGTCCATCGCGGAACTGCACACCCGTGCGGCGCACGCCTACCTGCAGCGCGGTGCGATCGACGCCTGCATCCGGCACGCCCAGCTGTCGGGCGACCTCGCGCTCACCGGCATTCTGATCTGGACCGCCATGCCGCTCGCCGTCGGCACCGGTCACCCGGATGCGCTCGAACGGTGGCTCGAACCGCTGACCGAGACGGCTCGCGGCCTCGACCCCTGGCTCACCCTCGCGAGCGCCTGGCTCTCTCTTCAGCAGGGCGATGCCGACGCGCTCAGCGGGTGGCTGCTGAAGGGTGAGGCGCACGCCGGTCGCGACTGGAAGGCCCGGATCCCGGACGACGAGTTCGCCGCGACCCTCGGGGTGATGCACGTCGTGATCGGGCGGGGCGGTCTCACCGAGACGCTGCGCCTCGTCGAGGTCGTGCCCCAGGGCCTGCCCCCCTGGTCACCGTGGCTGACGCCGCTGCACACCATCGGCATGATGGTGGCCGCGCTGCGCAGCCAGTACGACGACAGTGCGCGCTACGGCACCCTCGCCATCGACACGGCGCGGGCCCTCGGTGTCCCTACCGTGGAGGCCGACGTCCTCGCCTGGCGTGCGCTCGAGGCCTGGTGCTCAGGGCGGGTGGACGTTGCCCAGCAGCTCGGCTCCGAGGTACTGCCCCTGGTCGTCGATCACCACCTCGAACGCCTGACCACGGCCGGCCTCACCTTCACGGTTCTCGGCCTCCTCGACGCCGTGGGCGACCGACGGGCCGAGGCAGTGACCCACCTCGGGACCGCGCGCAGGCTCGGTCTCCTCATGCGGGGGATGGCCCCCTGGTTCCGCGCGCTCGGCCCGGTTCTGCTGGCGCGGGCGCACCACGAGCTCGGCGACGACGCCGCCGCCCGACAGCTCCTCGACGAGGCTCGCACCCACCTGACGGCGGACCTCGAGGGCACGCGCGTGATCACGCTGCTCGAGGAGACCTCGGCGCTGGTCGAGCGCTCACGTCGCACCTCCTCGGCGCCGGCCCTGCTCACCGCCGCCGAGATGCGCGTGCTGCACTTCATGCCGAGCCACCTGACCTACCCACAGGTCGGTGAGCACCTCTTCCTCTCTGCCAACACGGTCAAGACGCACGCCCTTTCGATCTATCGCAAGCTCGACGTCACGTCACGGAACGCCGCCGTGATCCGCGCGCGGGAGCTCGGTCTCATCGAGAGCATTCCGGTCGTCTGACCACGACGACGCACCCCGTCCCCTCGCTCTGCTGGAACGTTGCCGCTGTCACGCGTCCCTGAGAATTGCCGCGTCCCGCGGGCGGCCGACGTCCGCGCGTGGCAGGCTGCCCGGACGTCCGTCAGGGAGGAGCCACGTGTCCGTCGATGCAGTCGTGAGGCCGGTACGCCGTAAGGGCCGCATCCCGGAACGGACCGTTCTCCTCGTGGCGTCGTTCGGCGCCTTCCTCGCGTTCCTCGACGCGACGGTGGTCAACGTCGCGTTCCCCAACATCCGCGACTCGTTCCCGACATCGACGATCGCCAACCTGTCGTGGATCCTCAACGCCTACAGCATCGTCTTCGCGGCGTTCCTCATCGTGTCCGGCCGCATCGCCGATCTCCTCGGACGTCGACGTGCCTTCACCTCCGGCGTGCTGGTCTTCACTGTGGCGTCGGCGATCTGCGCGATCGCCCCGTCGGTCGGCTTCCTCGTCGGGGCACGCGTCGTGCAGGCGTTCGGTGCCGCGGTCCTGGTGCCGGCATCGCTCGCCCTCGTCGTCGAGGCGTTCCCGCCCGCCCACCGGTCCCACGCCGTCGGGCTCTGGGGCGCGTCGGCAGCGCTCGCCTCCGGCCTCGGCCCGCCCATCGGTGGCGCCCTCGTGCAGTGGGGCGACTGGCGCTGGGCGTTCCTCGTCAACATCCCGTTCGGGCTGGCGGCGCTGTGG
This sequence comes from uncultured Actinomycetota bacterium, assembly GCA_963782665.1. Lineage (GTDB taxonomy): Bacteria > Actinomycetota > Actinomycetes > S36-B12 > CAIYMF01 > Longivirga. The sequence continues at coordinate 678,313 of CAWAKP010000004.1, forward strand.
GCCGGACGTCGCCTGCTCGTCGAGAGCCGCGCTCCCGGCCGACGGCGCATGCCCGACCTCGTGGGCGCGCTGCTCTCGGCGCTGGTGCTCGGGCTCATCACCCTCGGGCTCGTCAAGGGCGAGGACTGGGGGTGGACGAGCGCTGCGACCCTCGGCTGCTTCGTGAGCGCCGCGGTGCTGCTCGGCCTCTTCGTCGTCAGCTCGCGACGGTCACGATCGCCGCTGATCGATCCCGCTCTGCTGCGCATCCGTGCCTTCTCGGTCGGCAACACCGCCACGATCGTCGCCGGGATGGGCTTCTACGCCTACCTGCTCACCAACATCCTGTGGCTGCAGCTGGTGTGGCGGTACTCGATCCTCGACTCCGGCCTCGCCGTCGTCCCTGGAGCGCTCGTCGCGGCCGTTCTCGCGGCCGTGCTCGGCCCCGTCGCCGAGCGCCACGGCTACCGCTGGGTGATCGTCCCCGGTGCGATCATCTGGGCGCTCGCCTACGTCTGGTACGCGACGAGGGTCGAGGTCACCCCGAACTTCTGGGGCGCCTGGCTGCCCGGCCAGATCCTCAGCGGGCTCGGCGTAGGCGCGACGCTTCCGGTGCTGGGAAGCGCTGCCCTTGCTGCAGTTCCGGGCGGACGCTTCGCCACGGCGTCTGCGGTCAACTCGAGCGCTCGCCAGATCGGCGCGGCGTTCGGCATCGCGGTCCTGGTGGTTCTCATCGGCACACCGTCGCCGACGACGACGGTCGACTCGTTGCGGCACGGGTGGGTGTTCTCCTCGGTCTGCTTCGCGGTCGTCGCCGTGATCGTGCTGTTCCTCGGTCGGGTCCGGACGCCCGAGATCGCCGAGACGAGCGGTGACACCTCGGCTCCGGCTTCGGTGCGACGTCCACCAGCACGACCTGCTCGCCGTGACGGCACGTTCGCCGGCGCACCGCTCCTGTCACGACTGCCCGACTCCGCGCGCGAGCGCCTCGAGCAGGACGCGGAGCCCGTCGAGCTCGCCGCGGGCGACAGCCTCTTCCACGAGGGCGACGCCGCCCGTGACATGTACGTCGTGAAGGCCGGACGGCTCGACGTCGTGACGGGCGGGACGACGGTGCGCGAGCTCGGTGCCGGCGCGGTGCTCGGCGAGCTCGCGCTGCTCACCGGCGGCGTCCGCTCGGCCACCGTCCGCGCGCGTCGCGACAGCCGGCTCCTGCGCGTCTCGAAGCCCACGTTCGACGACGCCGTCGGGTCCGACGTGGTCGCGATGGGTGAGCTGTCCGGCGTCCTCGCCGAGCAGCTGCAAGGCGCACGGCCCGGCACCGAGCCCGGCGCCCCGGCACCACGCGTCATCGCGGTGGTCGCGGCGGCGCCGGGTGCGCCGGTCGACTCGGTCGCCGACTCGTTGGCCCGCGCGCTCTCCCTGCGGCTGCGGGTGGCGACACCCGGGCGCCTCGAGCCGGACGGTCTGGAGCGAGCCGAGCGCGACAACGACCGCGTGATCCTCGTGGCCGACGACCTCGACGACCCGTGGTGGCAGACCTGCGTGCGCCAGGCCGACCAGCTCGTCCTCGTCGCAGCATGGACGGCGTCCGCACCGGAGGGACCGCCGCTGGGACGGGCCGACGCCGACCTCGTCCTCGTGGGCGAGCGCCCACCGCGGGACCAGGTGCGCGCGTGGGTCGAGGCCGTCGACCCGTGGCAGGTCACCATCGCGGGGACCGACCTCGACGCCGACCTGCGCGCGCTCGCCGCGCGGCATGGCGGGTCGTTCGGTCGGGGTGGTGATGGCCGGCGGCGGGGCGCGCGCGTTCGCCCACATCGGGGTGCTGGCCGAGCTCGAGGCGGGTGGCGTCCACGTGGACCGCGTCGCCGGCTCGAGCCTCGGCTCGATCATCGCAGCGCTCTACGCCACGGGGATGTCTGCCGCCGAGGTGCACGAGACGTGCTACGCGGAGTTCGTGCGTGACAACCCGTTCAAGGACTACACCGCTCCGCTGGTGTCGCTCTCGAAGGGCAAGCGGGCCCGTCGGGTGCTGCGCCGCAACCTCGGTGACGGGTGGATCGAGGAGCTCCCGCGGATGTTCCGCTGCGCGAGCACGGACCTGCAGTCCCGGACGTCGTACGACCACCGACGCGGCCCGCTCGTCGACGCCGTGATGGCCTCGATCTCCCTGCCCGTGCTGTTCGCGCCGCAGCGCGACGGCGACCGGCTGCTCGCAGACGGCGGGATCCTCGACAACCTGCCCGTGCGCCTGCTGACCCAGCGCGACGAGGGCCCGCTGGTCGCGGTCAACATCGGCATGGGCGGCGGAGGTCCGCGCCCTTCCGGTCCCGGCGCGACCTCGACGGAGGCTCCACGGCAGGTGCGCATCCCCTCGCTCGGCGAGACGCTGATCCGGACCATCTTCATCGGCAGCGGCGGCGCGGCCGATGCCGCCTCGGCCGCCGGCGCCGTCGTCGTGACGCCGTCGACGATGGGCGTCGGACTGCTCGAGTTCCACCAGCTCGACCGGATGGTCGAGTCGGGCCGTGCCGCCGGTCGCGCCGTCCTCGAGCAGGCGTCCGACCTGTTGGCCTGACGGCGTACCGAGGATCACGGGAATCCGGGTCACGAGATGGCACACAAGTGCCACGTTGTGACCCTAAGGGTCAGGAGATGGCACGAAAGTGCCACGTTGTGACCCTAGGGGTCAGATCCTCGAGGGTCAGGCTCGGGAGACGTGGATGGTGTCGCCCTGCGCGGCGGCGCGGACCCAGCCGCCGGTGAAGGAGTCCGCGATCGTGTCGAGGGCGTCGTCGGTGCGCGCGGGGCCGTGGTGGAAGAGCACGAGGTGGCGTACGCCGCACTCCTTGGCCAGCGTGACGGCGTCCTCCACGGTCGAGTGCGCGTACGCGTCGGCGAGCTTGCGCTCGGCCTCGACGAACTGCGCGTCGTGCAGCAGCACGTCGACGTCGTGGATGAGGTCGCGCACCTCGTTGTCGACACCGCCGGACACGATGTGGTCCGGCACGTAGGCCATCGTCCCGGTGCCGTCACTCACGCGGTAGCCGAAGGTGCGACCCCCCTTGTGCTTGACCTCGGTCGCGCGGATCCGGAAGCCGCCGATGGTGTGGTAGCCGGACTCGAGCGCGGTGAACGTCCAGCTGCCCTGCAGGCCCTCGGGCGTGATCGGGAAGTTCGGTGGCGCCATGGCGGCTGCGAGAAGGTCCCGCCCGGTGCGCCCGTTCTGCGCCGGGACGTAGAGGTTGACCTCGGCGTCGGGCCGGTCGCCCGCGATGAAGAACGGCAGCCCCTGCACGTGGTCCCAGTGCAGGTGGCTCACGAGGATCGATCCCTTGTACGGCTGACCGGCCAGCCGTGGGGTCAGGTCGCGCAGCCCGGTGCCGGCGTCGAGCACGAGGGTGGGCGTGTCCGAACCCTCGGGCACGACGGCGACGCAGGACGTGTGGCCGCCGTACCTCACGAAGTCGGCACCCGGCGCCGGCGTCGAGCCGCGAACTCCCAGGAGAATCAAGCGCACCGCCGCAGCGTAGGAGGTCGACGCGGTTCGGCGTGCCAACTCGCGCGATTCCTCGCCCGCGGTCGCCGGAAGCACCGGCTCGGTGGAGATCGACAGCAGGCGGCTAGCGTGGTCGGCGTGCAGACCACCTGGCGCGGACGGTGCGCGAGCCGAGGGTTCGCACTGCTCGGTATCGGCCTCACGCTGATCCTCGTCGCGCTCGGCATCGGGATCGCCATCGCCCTGCGCGGCCAGGCAGGTGCCGAGTTGACCGGGTGGTTCGTCGCCGTCGTCGGCCTGGTCGTGGGAGTGCTCAGCTATCTGATGTCGTCGCTCGAGGTGCGGGTCGACCCCGCGCGGTTCGTCGTGGCGTTCGGTCCGGTCGGCTGGCCACGCCGCACGATCCCGCTCGCCGAGGTCGTCGACGTGAGCGCGATCCTCGTCGATCCGACCGAGTGGGGCGGCTGGGGCTACCGGTGGATCCCCTGGGCCAGGGCGTCGGCAGCCGTCCTTCGCAAGGGACCTGGCATCGCCCTCGGACTGCGCGACGGACGTCGCTTCGCCGTCACGGTCGACCAGGCCGTGGAGGGCGCCCAGGCGACGGCGGCCGCGGTCGACGCGCTGGGCTCCCCCGACCGGTGAGAAGGGCTGCGGCTCTCAGCGGGTGGCGGCGACGAGCTCGGCGATCTGCACGGCGTTGAGCGCCGCGCCCTTGCGCAGGTTGTCGTTGCTGACGAAGAGCGCGAGACCGCGGCCGTCGGCCACCGTGGAGTCCTGACGGACACGGCCGACGTAGGACGGGTCCTGACCGGCCGCCTGCAGCGGCGTCGGCACGTCGGTGACCTCGACGCCGGGCGCCGTTGGCGAGCAGCTCGAGGGCGCGTGCGACCGACAGCGGCCGGTCGAACTCCGCGTTGATCGACAGCGAGTGGCCGGTGAACACCGGGACGCGCACGCAGGTACCGCTCACGAGCAGGTCGGGGATCCCGAGGATCTTGCGGCTCTCGTTGCGCAGCTTCTGCTCCTCGTCGGTCTCGAGCGAGCCGTCGTCGACGATCGAGCCGGCGAGCGGGATCACGTCGAAGGCGATGGGCGCCACGTACTTCTTGGGCGCCGGCAGGTCGACGGCACGGCCGTCGTGGACCAGGCCGGCGATGTCCTGCTCGACAGCGGCGCGCACCTGCGACTCGAGCTCCTCGACGCCGGAGAGACCACTGCCCGACACCGCCTGGTAGCTGCTGATGACGAGTCGGCGCAGCCCGGCGTCCGCGTGCAGCGGTCGCAGCACCGGCATCGCCGCCATCGTCGTGCAGTTGGGGTTGGCGATGATGCCCTTGCGCATCTCGGCGATGGCCTGCGGGTTGACCTCGCTCACGACGAGCGGGACGTCGGGGTCCATCCGCCAGGCGCTCGAGTTGTCGATGACGACGGCACCGGCCTCGGCGTAGCGCGGCGCGAGGGCCTTGGACGTCGCGCCGCCGGCGGAGAACAGGGCGATGTCGATGCCGGCGAGGTCGGCCGTGGCGGCGTCCTCGACGAGGATGTCGCGACCGCGCCAGGGCAGCGTCGTGCCGGCGGAGCGGGCCGAGGCGAGGAAGCGCACCTCGGCGAGCGGGAAGTCGCGCTCGTCGAGCAGGCGACGCATCACGGCGCCCACCTGTCCCGTGGCGCCCACGACCGCGACGACCGGCCTGCGACTCATGACGACTTCTCCTCCGGGACGAACGTGCGCCGTACGACCCACTCTAGGTCTTCGCGTTACCGCCCGAATGCACGGTTTCCGGCGGGCGCTGTCTCCGCGACTTCGAGCGGTAACGACGAGGTCGGGGTGGTGTCAGCGGCCGGTTCCGCCGTAGACGACGGCCTCGCCGTCGGCGTCGAGACCGAACGCGGTGTGGACGGCCTGCACCGCGAGGGGGGCCGAGTCTGCGCGCGTGACGACGGAGATGCGGATCTCCGACGTCGAGATCATCTCGACGTTGATGCCGGCCTCGGACAGCGCGGCGAAGAACGTCGCGGACACCCCGGGGTGGGAACGCATGCCGGCACCCACGAGCGAGACCTTGGCGATGCCGTCGTCGTAGACGAGGTCCTCGAAGCCGATGTCGCTCTTCACCTTCTCGAGCGCGGACAGCGCCTTCTGGCCGTCGGCCATCGGACAGGTGAACGTGACGTCGGTGCGACCCGTGGCCGCGACCGACACGTTCTGCACGATCATGTCGATGTTGACCTCGGCGTCGGCGACGGCCCGGAAGATCGCCGCGGCCATGCCCGGGCGGTCCGGTACGCCGACGACCGTGACCTTCGCGTCGCCCATGTCGTGCGCGACTCCGGCGATGATCGGCTGCTCCACGTCGTCCCCTTCGGGTGCTGATGAGTCGGAGACCACGAGCGTGCCGGGCTTCGACGAGAACGACGAGCGCACGTGGATCGGGAGGTCGAAGCGGCGCGCGTACTCGACGCACCGCAGGTGGAGCACCTTGGCGCCGTTGGCGGCCAGCTCGAGCATCTCCTCGTAGGTGATGCGCGGGACCTGGCGGGCCTTCGGGGCGATCCGCGGGTCGGCGCTGAAGATCCCGTCGACGTCGGTGTAGATCTCGCAGACGTCGGCGCCGAGGGCTGCGGCGAGGGCCACGGCCGTGGTGTCCGAGCCGCCGCGGCCGAGCGTGGTGATGTCCTTGGTGTCCTGCGCCACGCCCTGGAACCCGGCGACGATCGGCATCGCGCCGTCGTCGAGCGCCGCCTGGATACGACCGGGTGTGACGTCGATGATCCGCGCCCGGCCGTGCGCCGAGTCGGTGATGAGGCCGGCCTGCGACCCGGTGTAGGAGCGCGCCTCGACGCCGAGGTCGTGGATGGCCATCGCGAGGACCGCCATGGAGATGCGCTCGCCGGCGGTGAGCAGCATGTCGAGCTCGCGCGCGGCCGGGTGCGGGCTCACCTGCTCGGCGAGCGCGATGAGGTCGTCGGTGGTGTCGCCCATCGCCGAGACGATGACGACCACCTGCTCGCCGGACTGCTGGGTGTCGACGATGCGCCGCGCCACCCGCTTGATGCTCTCGGCGTCGGCGACCGAGGAGCCGCCGTACTTCTGGACCACGAGTCCCACGGTGGGGTTCTGCCTCACGTGACGGGTGGACGGAGAACGACCGCCATCCTACCGACGCAAGATCCACACGGCCTCGGCGTCCGCATGGTGGGACGTCCGTCCCATCCGGTGGACGGCCGGGCGGGACGCGTCAGGGGCCCGGATCGTCGGCGTCGACGTCGATGGGCACCTCGAGCCGGACGTGGGCGACGAGCGACTGCAGCGCGCGCAGCGCGCCGGAGGCGCCCTGGCCCCACGTCGAGAGGTAGGAGAACTGCCACCACCACAGCGCCTCGAGCGTGCGGCCCGCGGTGTAGTGCGCCAGGCCGTGCAGCAGGTCGCTGCAGATCCCGGCGAGATCGTCGGACAGTCGCACCGCGACGACCTCCGGCCCGGAGTACGGGTCGAACACCTCGGCGTACTCGTCGGCGGGTCCGAGCAGCTCGCGCAGCGCGTCGCGGAGCGCACCCACGTCGGGCTCGCGCCCCGCGTCGGGCTCGAACGTGCTCGACGGCACGACATCGACGATGGCGCCCAGCGGCGCCCCCGACTCGAGCAGCGACGACAGCTCGAGCAGCAGGATCGAGATCGACTCGGCCGGGTTGCCCGCCCGAGCCACGGTCTCGACGACGGTGACGAACTCGCGCGCGGCGACCGCGACGTCGTGCGCGATGTCGGCCAGGTCGGCGGGGGCCGCCTCGGGCAGGAGGTCGGGGTCGGTCATGGCGCAAGCCTGTCAGACGTCGAGGCGTCGACGTCCCTCGAACGCGCGACCGAGCGTGACCTCGTCGGCGTACTCGAGGTCGCCGCCGACGGGCAGCCCGCTGGCCAGCCGGGTGACGGCGAGACCCATCGGCTTGATGAGTCGCGCGAGGTAGGTGGCCGTCGCCTCGCCCTCGAGGTTGGGGTCGGTGGCGATGATGAGCTCGGTGACGGTGCCGTCGGCCAGACGGGTGAGCAGCTCCTTGACGCGCAGGTCGTCCGGTCCGATGCCCTCGATCGGGCTGATGGCTCCGCCGAGCACGTGGTAGCGCCCGCGGAACTCGCGCGTGCGCTCGATGGCGACCACGTCCTTGGACTCCTCGACGACGCACAGCGTGGAGAGGTCGCGCCGCGGGTCGCGGCAGATACGGCACTCGGTGTCCTCGGCGACGTTGCCGCAGATCGTGCAGAAGCGGACCTTGTCCTTGACCTCGATCAGGGTCTGGGCGAGGCGGCGGACGTCGGCGGGGTCCGCCGCCAGCAGGTGGAACGCGATGCGCTGCGCGCTCTTGGGCCCGACACCGGGCAGCCGGCCGAGCTCGTCGATGAGGTCCTGGACCACGCCTTCGTACACGCTGCTCGTCCTAGCCGTTGTCGTACTCGGTCATGACCGTGGCACCGAGCTCGCGCTGCACGAGCGCGAGTCCGGAGAGGTCGCCGTCGGCGTCGGCGTCGTCGACGCTCACGTCGTCGTCGGCATCGGGCGCGACCTCCTCGGCGACCACCGCCGCTGCCCGCTCGCGCGCGGACGGGCCACCGGTGGGCGGAGCGGCGTCGGCGCGAGGAGTCGGCGCCGGTTCGGCCGACGGTGGCGGCTGGGTGGAGGCTGCTGGCTCAGGCGGGCCGACCGACGGGTCGAGCACGAGGTCGAGCTCGACGTCGAGCCGCAGGACGTCGAGGACGGCCAGGCGCAGCAGCTCGACGTGGCCCTTGTTGCCGCGCAGGATCCCCATCCGCACCTTGTCCGGGTGCGCGAGCACGACCTTGGACCCGGTGCGCTCGAGGGGCACGGCGCCCTCGGCGAGGGTGTGCGCGACCCGGCTCGACGACTTGAGGGCCTCGAGCACGGCCGGCCACATCGTGGTCAGCTGCGCGAGGTCGCCGGACTCCGGTGCGACGGCGGCAGGGGTCGGGCTCGCCTCCACCGCGGCGGCGGGCGTCCACCGCGGTGGCGTCCCTCGCGGTGGCGTCGCCCGCGGCGGCCGGGGACGGGTCGACGTCGGCGCGGCTCGCCCGTGTCGGCCGGAGCGCCGAGGCCGGCAGGCGGTGCGGATGCCGTGCTCTGCGCCGCGGTGGTCGGCGCGACCGACGACAGGCGGGGTGGTGCCGGCGGGCCGTCGTCGTCGGCGGCGGACGAGGACCCGCGCGCGACGGGGCGGGTCGGGGGGGCGCTCGCCGGGGGCTCGGGCGAGCTCGGCGCGGACGGCGACGTCGGGGCCGCCGCGGAGTCTGCGGTGGGCGCGACCGGCGTCGCCGCGATGCTGGGGGCGGCCGGGCGAACGGGACGGGCGCTCGCCGGGCTCGGTGCGCCGCCCTCGCCGAGGAAGGCGACCTGCCGCTCGAGCCGGTCGACGCGCGCGCGGACGCCGGACTCGCTGTCGTCGGCGGCGGGAAGCAGCAGCCGCGCGCAGAGCAGCTCGAGCTGGAGACGAGGTGCGGTCGCACCCTTGAGCTCGGTGAGACCCGTGCTCACCAGGTCGGCCGCGCGCGAGAGCTGGCCCAGCCCGAGCGAGTCCGTCTGGGCCCGCATGGCGGCGACGCGGGCATCGGGGGCGTCGATGAGGCCGGCCTCCACGGCGTCGGGCACCTGGTGCAGGACGACGAGATCGCGCAGCCGCTCGAGCAGGTCGGTGGCGAAGCGGCGCGGGTCGAGACCCGCCTCGACGACCCGGTCGACGACCGAGAACATCGCCGGGCCGTCGCCCTCGGCGAGGGCGTCGACCACCTCGTCGAGCAGCGCTGCGTCGGTGACGCCGAGCTGCGCGACCGTGTCGTCGTAGGTGAGCCCGTCGGGACCGGTGCCGGCGACGAGCTGGCCGAGGATCGAGAGGGCGTCACGCACCGAGCCGGCACCCGCGCGCGCGACGAGCGCGAGCGCCTCGGCCTGCGCGGGCACGCCCTCCTGCTCGCAGACCCACGCGAGGTGCTCCTGCAGTCGGCGTACCGGAACGAGCCGGTAGGGGTAGTGGTGGGTGCGGGAGCGGATGGTGGCGAGGATCTTGTCCGGCTCGGTCGTGGCGAACACGAACATGAGGTGCGCCGGCGGCTCCTCGATGAGCTTGAGCAGCGCATTCGCGGCGTCGGTGGTGAGCTGGTGCGCCTCGTCGATGATGTAGACCTTGTAGCGGCTCGCGGCCGGCGCGTACATCGCCTTCTCGCGCAGCTCGCGCGCGTCGTCGATCCCGCGGTGGCTGGCGGCGTCCATCTCGACGACGTCGATCGAGCCCGGTCCGTTGGGGGCGAGGTCGATGCAGCTGCCGCAGACGCCGCAGGGTTCCGACGTGGGCCCCTTCTCGCAGTTGAGCGAGCGGGCCAGGATCCGTGCGGTCGACGTCTTGCCGCATCCGCGCGGGCCGGTGAACAGGTAGGCGTGGTGCGCTCGTCCGGTGTCGATGGCGCGGGCCAGCGGCACGGTGACGTGCTCCTGGCCGATGACGTCGGAGATCCGCCCCGGGCGGTAGGTGCGGTAGAGGGCCAGCGACACGCCACGCACCCTACGCGCCCGCTCCGACCCCCACCGACCGAGCACCAGCCCCCGAACCACGGCCGTCCTGCCGGACGACGCGGGCCCCTGGACCATCGCCGATGCCCCGGCCATGCTGACCGGCATGGATGCCCTCCGGGTCGTCGTCGACGACGTCGACGCCGCCCTCGTCGCGTTCGAGGCCGCCGGGTACTCGCTGGCCCAGAGGTGGGGACCGCCCTTCGCCGTCCTGTCCGGACGCGGGGCCGACGTGTGGCTGTCGGGCCCCGGCACCTCCGCGGCGCGCTCCCTGGACGCTCTCGACGACGCGGACGCTGCCGCCGCCTCGGTGCGACCGGTCCTCGACGTGACGGACGTCGGTGCGACGGTCGCTGCACTGACCGCTGCCGGATGGACGGTCGCGGGCGAGCTCGTCTCGGGACCGGGCGGTACCCAACAGCTGCTGCGCCGCGGACCGGTGTTCCTCGAGGTGTTCTCGAGCGGCTGACGCGCCCGGACCTGACGAGGGCGGGAGCGCACTGCGCTCCCGCCCTCGGTCCGCGGAGGATAGGGGATTCGAACCCCTGAGGAGTTTCCCCCAACACGCTTTCCAAGCGTGCGCCCTAGGCCACTAGGCGAATCCTCCGCGGACGAGGATACGCAGCGCATCGACGCGGCAGAAATCGGTGGGTGCGCGCGTCCGGGCTCCCCCGATGTCGCACCCGTGCGCCGAGGCCGGCCGCGGCCACGCGGTGGGAGCCCCGTGCAGCGTCGCCTATGCTGGTCGGCGACTCCCCGTGCGGCGTCATCCCGCTGAACTCCCCCAGGGCCGGAAGGCAGCAAGGGTAGGCGGGCCCTGATGGGTGCGCGGGGGGTCACTCATGTCCGGGGTCGGGCGCGAGTGACCTCGGCGGGTCAGGATGACCGTCACGGCGCGCGGCAGCGCGGACCCGGGTTCGCGCGCAGTGGTCACCTAGACTCGCTGAGGTGATCTTCCAGGGGGTCGGCGACGGTCGCCCGTATCCCGACCACGGCTGCGGGCCGTCGGACTGGGCGGCGCTGCCGCCGCGACAGGTCCGCCTCGACACCCTCGTCACGACCAAGCGGATGCTCGACCTCGAACAGCTCCTCGACGAGCAGTCCACGTTCTACGGCGACCTGTTCGCGCACGTCGTGAAGTGGGACGGCGTCCTCTACCTCGAGGACGGCCTGCACCGCGCCCTGCGCACCGCCCTGCACGGACGACCGGTGCTCCACGCGCGCGTCCTCGATCTCGACGACCCGGTGTGGGTGCGGCGGTTGGCCGATCGCGACACCTCCGGGGCCGCCCGATGAGCATGCTGAGCGGTCAGGGCCTCGGGCCCACCAGCGACGGTCCCCGCAAGCGTCACCCGGTCACCACGGCGATCGTCGTCCTGCTGATGTGCGCCGTGCTCTTCGGTGCCACCTACGGCGCTGTGCGACTGCTGCGCGGCTCGTCGGACGAAGGGGCCGGTACGCCGTCCGGATCGCCTTCTCCGTGCGTCACCACGACGGTCGTGCCCGGTGTCGTGCTGCCGAAGCCGGGTCAGGTGACGTCGAACGTCTACAACGCCACGACGCGGGCCGGCCTGGCCAAGCGCACCTCGGCCGAGCTGCAGTCCCGCGGCTTCGTCATCGGCCACGTGGCCAACGACCCGCTCAGCAAGAAGATCACGGGTGTCGCCGAGATCCGTTATGGCGCAAGCGGTCTCGCCAACGCCCAGCTCATGCGCTACTACGTCATCGGCGCCGTCCTGGTGAAGGACGGACGCAAGGACGCGAGCATCGATGTCGTGCTCGGCGACAAGTTCAAGGTCGTGACCCCGCAGAAGGCCGTCGACGCCGCGCTGAAGAAGCCGACCCCGGTCGCCACCGGGACGAACTGCACGCCGAGCGCCAAGCCGAGCACCAAGCCGAGCACCAAGGCGACCACCGCGAAACCCACTCCGAGTCCGTCCGCCTGACGAGCGACCACCGGTCGGCGGCGAGCGATCCTGGTCAGCCGACCGGGATCCACACCAGGCGGAAGTCGCGCACCACCACGTCGGCCTTCTCGAGCGCGATGCTCGTCGAGGTGACGTTCTCCGCCTTCGCGTTCCAGCGTGCGTCGAGCTCGAGGACGTCCTGCTGCAGCTGGCTCTCGAGGTCGGCGACGGACTGCTGGAGCCCCGCGGCCTTGGACTGCGCTGCGCCGACCTTCGCGCTCGCCGACGACTGCCTCCTTGCCTGCGTCGCCATCGAGCTCCGGCTGCTGCGACCGCCGAGCAGGCTGCCGAGCACGGAGATGCCAGTCGCCGCGAGACCGTAGCTGGCGTCGTACTCCTGCTGCAGCGACTGCGCGTTGATCTGCGCGTCGGTCACCTTGGAGCGAGCCGCGGCGAGCTTGGTCTCGTACCTCGACCGCAGCGTGGTCATCTCCTTGTCGGCGGCGGAGTCGACGAGGGTGTGACAGCGCGCCACGAACTGCTCGCGCGTCTCGCCGGGCCGCGCCATGGCCTTGAGGTCGCGGTTGACGAGCACCTCGGTCGTCCTCGAGCGCACGAGCTCGTCGACCAGAGCCTTCTGCATCGCGTTCCAGTACGTCTTCGTCTTCACCTCGGCAGGTACGAGCCCGTACACCGCGCCGGGGGTGGGCACGGGCACGAGGTCGCGGTCGTCGTAGTCGACGGCGACGAACAGGCGCGGGTCGGGCACCTGCGTGAGGGGCATGAGCACCGCCTCGTACTCCTGCGTCGCCACCACGTCGGTGCCCTCGTCGAAGGTGAGGTCGACGCGCGCGATCGCGGCAGCACGCAGGTGCTTGCCGCCGGGTACGCCGCTGAGCTGGGCGAGCCAGGGCGTCGCGGGGTCGACGTACGCGACGGGGACGCCTGCCGCGACCGCCGGCATCACCGGCGACTCGTCGGCACCCGCGGTCGCGGGCGTTCCCATCATCGCTGCCGCTGCAGCGGGTGCGGACGTGGACGGGACGGACGCGGCCGCCACTAGCGCATCGGGCTGAGCGGGTGATGCGGGAGGGGCGACCTCGGTCGTCAGGGGAGCCGCCGCGGGTCCAGGTGAACCCGCGTGCAACGCCTGCGCCTCGCCGATCTGGTCGCGCGTGAGCGGCCCGCGCAGGTAGCTCATGGCCCAGCGGGTCGTCATGACCTCGGGGACGTCGGTGCCTGCCTTGCGCAGCAGGAACTGGCGCTTGCCCAGGTTGCTGATCGTGTCTCCGACGACCTTCACGTCGACGCCTCCGGCCGCGCTGGAGAGGCCGTCGACGAGACGCTTCTTGTCCTGCTCGGTCTGCAGCCGGCCGATGAGCCACGTTCCGGCGTTGGACAGCGCCTTGTAGTCGACGTCGACGGGGTTCTGCGTCGAGAGCACGACACCGAGGCCGAACGCGCGCGCCTGCTTGAGCAGCAGCATGATCGGCTTCTTCGTCGGCGGGTTCGCCGTCGGCGGGAGGTATCCCGCGACCTCGTCCATGTAGAGGAGCGCGCGCAGGTCCGACGTCCCGCTCTGCCGACGCATCCACGTCACGAGCTTCGCGAGGACGAGCGACGTGACCGACTGACGCTGGTCGTCGTCGAGGTGCGCGGTCGTCACCACGGCGCACCTCGGGCGACCGTCGCTGCCGTGCAGCATGGCGTCGATGTCGATCGGGTCGCCCTGAAGCCAGCTCGCGAACGACGGCGAGGCCAGCAACCCGTTGAGCTTCATGGCGAACGCCATGCGGTTCGCGGGCGGGAAGAAGGCATCGAGCTCGAGCACCCCGAGCTTGCGGATCGGCGGCTGCTGCACCTGGCCGATCAACGCCGCGATGTCGAGGTTCTGCCCCTGCGACCACGCGTTCTGGATCAGGTTGGCCACCAGGATGTGCTCGGGCGAGGAGAGCGGGTCCCCGGAGATGCCGACCATGCCGAGGAGGCTCGTGACGTAGCTGTCGATCTCGTCGCCGACCACCTCGGCGTCGGTGCCGACCGGTGGGGCGTCGAGCGAGCCGACGATGTTGAGCGGGCGACCCGACGTCGAGCCCGGCGTGTAGATCGTGAAGTCCGTCTTCGCCGTGAGGTCGGCGAGGCGTTCCGGGGTGATGTTCCAGCCGGCGAGACCCTCGCGCCACGACGTCGCCTGCTGGTCGGCGAACTCGTCCATGCCGAGACCGGCTCGCTGCGCGTCGCCCTCGTTGACCCAGGGTCGGAAGTCGCTCCCGAGCAGCTGCGGGAACATGAGCAGCAGGTTGGTGAGGTCGCCCTTGGGGTCGATGAGCAGCGTCGGGACGCCCGCAGCCAGGCACTCCTCGATGAGGACGACGCCGAGGCCCGTCTTGCCCGAGCCGGTCATGCCCACGATGACGCCGTGCGTCGTGAGGTCCGACGTCGACACGACGGCGGTCTCCGGGGTGCGGTCACCGGTCGCGGGATCGATCCGTCCACCGAGCAGCAGGTCAGCCATGGCCCGACCCTAGACGCGGGGCGGATTCCCGGCAGCACGCTTGACCCGACGCGAGAGTACCCCGGCCAGGCGGGTCAGCCGGGCACGGCCTTCCGACTGCGCACGGCTGTGGTGTTGCGCACGGTCACGGGCAGCGGGTCCGTTCGGAAGGCAACGATCGACGTCTTCGCCCTAGCCTCGAGGTGCCCTGATGGAGCGCTGAGGATGCAGCCCCGGCGCAGGAGGAAGGCGACGACCGTGTCCGGTACGACTGCGCACCACCAGCGTCGACGCCGGTTGTCGCAGGCGCTCCTGGTGCTCGCCGTCGCCTTCATCGGGCTGGTGTCGCTCGGAACCGCGTCGGCTCTCGCCAGCAGCCCTGCCGCCTTCGTCTCCATCAGTCCCGCCACGGTCACCGCAGCGCCCGGCGACAACTTGGTCTTCCAGCTCGCCTACACCGACGAGACCGGCGCAGCCACGCCGTTGGGACCGCAGCAGACAGTCGTGCTCGTATCGACTGAGTCGCGGGTGATCATCAGCACCGGCTCCCAGTCCGGATTCCGCGTGCGGATCGCCGCAGGCGACCAGCCACGGTTCGGCTTCAAGGTGCCCACCGGGGCTGCGCCGTTCCGCATCCGCGCCACGCTCTACTCCGGCACCACCTTCCTGATGGAGACCCGGGCGGACATCACCGTCTCGAGGACCGGCGGCACCAGTGGCATGGGCGGCACGACGACCCCGGGAATGGTCGCGGGCGGCGGAATGACGTCGACGCAGAAGGCCTTCGCCGCTGCGGTCGCCGTGCTCATCATCGCGTGCCCGTGCGCCCTGGGGCTGGCGACGCCGACAGCGCTGCTGGTGGGCACGGGTCGCGGAGCCCAGCTCGGCGTCCTGATCCGCGGTCCCGACGTGCTGGAGAGCACACGTCGCGTCGACACCGTCGTTCTCGACAAGACCGGCACGGTGACGACGGGACGGATGCAGGTCGTTGCCGTCCACGGCGACGGAGTCTCGACGGACGAGGTCACTGCGTACGCCGCCGCCGTCGAGCTCGGCAGCGAGCATCCCGTGGCCCGCGCCATCGTCACGGCCGGCCGGGACGGATCGATCGACCTACCCGAGGTCAGCGGCTTCACCAACGAACGCGGGGCCGGGGTTCGGGGAACGGTGCGCGGGGACGAGGTCCTCGTCGGCCGACCCGAGTGGATCCACGAGCAGCTCGACGTCACGACCCCCGATCTGCCCTGGGGACAGGCCTTCCGAGACCAGTGGCAGGCGTCCGGGTCCACGGTCGTCGGCGTGGCATGGGCCGGTCGTCTGCGCGGCCTCATCGCAGTTGCCGACGCCGTCCGACCGACGAGCGCCGAGGCGGTGCAACGGTTCCGTGCGCTGGGCATCGAGCCGGTCATCTTGACCGGGGACAACGAGCGCACCGCGCGTTCGGTCGCCGAGGCGGTCGGGGTCACGACGGTACTCGCCGGCCTGCTGCCCGCCGACAAGGTCGACGCCGTGCGCCGGCTGCAGTCCGAGGGTCACGTCGTCGCGATGGTCGGCGACGGTGTCAATGACGCCGCCGCGCTCGTGCAGGCCGACCTCGGGATCGCGATGGGCACCGGATCCGACGTCACCGTCGAGGCAAGCGATCTCACCCTCGTACGAGCCGACCTGCTCGCCGCCGTCGATGCCGTCCGACTCTCGCGCAGCACGCTGCGCACGATCCACGGCAACCTGTTCTGGGCGTTCGCCTACAACGTCGTGATGATCCCGCTGGCAGCGCTCGGGCTGCTCAACCCACTGATGGCCGGGGCGGCGATGGCGTTCTCGTCCGTGTTCGTCGTCGCCAACAGCTTGCGATTGAAGCGGTTCCGCTCGGTCAGCCCGGACGTCGGCGGCCCCGCCGTCGGTTCGACAGCCGCGGGTCGCCGTTCGCCCGTCGCCGTCTGAACGGCGACCCCGATCAGCCGCCGATGCGCAGCCACACGATCAAGGTGCAGAACGAGATCACGAGGACGACGGGCACGAACACGGCGGACACGCGATCGGCGAGACGCTGCACAGGCGCCTTGCCCGACTGCGCCTGAGTCACGAGGCGCGCGATCTGGGCGAGACTGGTCTCCTCACCGACACGTGTCGCACGCACGACGAGGTGACCGTCGACGTTGATGGTCGCGCCGATGACGTCGCTGCCAGGCGCGACGTCGACGGGGACCGACTCGCCGGTGATGAGTGACACGTCGACGGCGCTGGAGCCGGTGACGACCACACCGTCGGATGCGATGCGCTCGCCGGGGCGGACGACGAACTCGTCACCCACGCCGAGCGCCCCGATGGGCACGCGTGTCTCGAGGCCGTCACGAAGGACGGAGACGTCCTTGGCACCCAGAGTGGTAAGCGCGCGCAGTGCCGCTCCCGAGGACTTCTTGGCACGCGCCTCGAACCACCGACCCGCGAGGATGAACACCGGCAGCGCCGCGGCCACCTCGAGGTAGACGTCGGGCATCGACGACGTCCGACGCTGCAACGACGGGACGATGCTCTCCGTCATCGAGTACGTCGGGAGCCCGGCACCGCCGCGGAACAGCGCCCAGACGCTCCAGATGTATGCCGCGAGACAGCCCATGCTGATGAGCGTGTCCATCGTCGCGGCGCCGTGACGAGCCGAGCGCCATGCGGCGCGATGGAAGGGCCAGGCGCCCCACACGACCACGGGGCTCGCGAGGGCGAAGCACAGCCACTGCCAGAACGGGAACTGCAGCGCGGGGACCATCGAGATGAGCACGACCGGGACGGCGAGGGCGAACGACACCCAGAAGCGCGTTCGCAGGTCGTCGACCTCGGCGTCCGCCGCACGCTCGGCCTCGGTACGGCCGCCGTCGTCGTCGGAGCTGACTGAGGCGCCCGGCGCGCCCGGCGCGGTCGGCGCGATCGCCTCGTAGCCGATGTCGTGCACCTTGCGCACGATGTCGTCGACGGTGACGCCGGGCACGACGGCCACGTGCGCGGTGCCCGTCGCGTAGTTGACGGTGGCGGTCACCCCGTCGAGCTTGTTGAGTCCGCGCTCGATCCGGTTGGCGCACGACGCGCACGTCATCCCGATCAGCGCGAGATCGACATCGCGCGTCTCGAGATCGCTCGGGGTGCTCACGCGTCGATCCTCCTCAGGACCGGGCCCCGATGCGCGACGGCCGGGCGACCGGGCGGGCGACACCGCTCACACCGCCCGTCCGGTCGCAGCAGCCCCTAGGACGAGGCGGTCGGCATGGGGCTGGCCTGCGCCGCCTTGACCATGGCGTCTGTCGTGATGGACGTGCCGTCACTGAAGGCGAAGGTGATCGGTACGGTCTGACCGGCAGTGACCTTCGGGTCCATGAGCATGATGTGGTAGCCGCCGGACTTCAGTGTGAGCACGCCGTTCGCCGGAACCGGCACGCCTTCCGGCACGGGCTGCATCGTCATGGCACCGTTGCTCATGACGGACTCGTGCAGCTCGGCCGAGCCGGCCACGGTGCCGGGCACACTGACCGACGTGAGTGTCACCGTTGTCGACCCGCCGTTGCTGACGGTGGCGAAGGCACCCGTCCTACCGGGCACGGTCGGCGCGTTCACGTAGGCGTCGGTGATGGTGACCTTCGACGACGGGCTCTGCGTCGTCGTCGAGGACGAGGAGCCGCACGCGCTGAGCACTCCGAGAATGACGGCGAGCGATGCGGCCGCCGCGAGGCGACGCACTGAGGACCTGACGAACATGACGATTCCTTCCCGCCCGCGCGAGTGCTCCACGCGGGCGCATGTGACGGGGTGAGGGGAACGGGCTCGGACCGGTGCCGGACCCCTCCACTCACGCGCACGCGCGTTCAGGCGGCAGGTACGTGCACCCGTCGGCTGAGCCGAGGTGGTCCGCGCAGCGTGACGTCCGTCAGCCGGAGCTGATCGACGAGATGCTGGACCGGAGCCGCGGCCAGGACACCGCTGACCACCGCTGCGAGGGACATCGGACGTGGGCGGCGAGGCGCCGACCACCTGCGGACCACGAGCTCGGCCGCTCTCAAGGCCCAGGAGTCCAGCCGGTGAAGCACGAAGGCGGTGGCGACGACCGCAGCGGCGTGCGCCGCCAGCATGAACACCGACGACGACATGGCGAGGCCCGCCGGCATCGTCGCCGCGTCCGACCCGGCCATGCCCGACATCGCCGGCGCGGCCGCGCCGTGCGAGGCCGACATCATCGTGACGGAGTCGCTCGCCATCGAGGCCTCGAGCACCACGTGGCAGACGACCTGAGCCGTCGCGAGGACGGCGACGAGGCGCGCAACGGACCACGCGTGGCCACTGAGGATCCCACCGACGGCAACCGCCGCGGCGAGCAGAGCGGCGAGCAGGAGAGGTCCTAGGTGAGCCGTGCCGCCGCCGCTGACGTGCCCGAGGCAGGCGAGGACCACGATCGCGAGTCCTACGGTGCACCCGCGACCCCAGCGCAGCAGTCCCTGCATGGCCGTCCCTCGGTTCGGTGACCTCCGCGTCGACGGTAGCGATGCGTAGTCGGAGTGTCCCGCTGAGTGACGAACGCCATGTCACCCCGCGTTGCGACGGCACGTCGACCGGATCACGCTGAGGCCATGAGCACGGGCTCGCACCGCGGGTCGGGCTCGGTCGACACGACCGCACCCGTCCGTACCGTCGTCCCGGTTCGGGGCATGACGTGCGCCGCGTGCGAACGTCGCGTGATCCGCTCGGTCGAGACCATCCCCGGTGTCGAGTCCGCACGTGCCTCGTCCACCCACGGGCGGGTCGAGATCGTGTGGCACGCGATCGGCGACGACGCCCTCGTCGCAGACGCGGTGGCACGTGCGGGCTACACCGTCGGACGCACGCCCTGGGTGACGCGCGACCGCGCGGCGTGGGTGACGGCCGCGATCGCCGTCGCCGTGGTGGGAGCGCTCGCGGTGGCCGCGCAGCTCGCGGGCTTCTCGCGGTTGTCCTCGGGCGTCGGCGACCTTCGTGACGGCGGGCTGGCCGTCGTCGCTCTCCTCGGTCTGGCCGCTGGAGTCTCGACCTGCATGGCGCTGACCGGTGGACTCGTGCTCGCGGTCATGGCCGCCAACGCTGCGCGGATGAGTCGCGCGACACCCGAGCTCGTGCCCTCGACCGTGCAGCGACTCCGACCGCTGCTCGTGTTCCTTGCGGGACGTGTTGTCGGTTTCGGCGTCCTCGGCGCTCTGCTGGGCCTCGTCGGAGCACGGTTGCACATCCCGACGCAGGCCCTCGCCGCGATGATGCTCGGCGTCGCGCTCGTGCTTGCCGTCCTGGGGATCCGGCTCACCGACCTGTCACCACGGATCGCCGGATGGACGTTCTCGTTGCCCTCGACCTGGGGCGCGCGACTGCACCTCGACGACCGCGCCGAGCGCTCCTACTCCGACACCCGGACGGCACTGCTCGGCGCCGCGACGTTCTTCCTTCCGTGCGGGTTCACGCAGGCGGCTCAGGTGTTCGCGCTGTCGACAGGGTCCGTGGCGTACGCCGCCGCGATCATGACGGCGTTCGCGCTCGGGACGGTCCCCGGGCTGCTCGTGCTGGGCGGACTGCCGGAGTTCCTCCCGGCTCGGGCGCGTACGACGACGCTGCGCGGGATCGGCGTCCTCGTGCTGCTCTTCGCCCTCGTCAACGCGACTGCAGGGCTTCGCCTCGCCGGCGTCGACCTCAACCGCCCTGCGATCCCACCGACAGCGACGGTGAGCAACAACGTCGACGTGGCGGCCTCGGTGCAGGTCCTGCACATGCAGCAGGTCACCGACGGCTACCTCCCGACCTCATCGGTCGTCTACGCGGGTCTGCCGATCCGATGGGTCGTCGACTCCGTCGACCCGCAGTCGTGCGCCGTCGAGCTCCGCGCACCGTCAGTCGGAGTCTCGGTCACGCTGGTCAAGGGCGCCAACACGATCGAGCTGCCGGCTCAGCCCGCGGGCACCATCATGTTCAGCTGCTCCATGGGCATGTACGGCGGCACCGTCACCGTCGTCGACCGTCCGGTCTCAACGACCTAGCGGGGCACGTTCGTCGTCCCTCAGGTCGACGCTGGTGCCTCGAGCAGGTGCCAGTCGCCGCCGCACGGCCTTCGCCTTGAGCCGCACCTGGTGGCGCGCCTGCCACGCGAGGCTGCGGCCCACGGTCGGGGCCGAGAGCTGCTCGACGGTCGACCCCGGATAGACCATCTGCGCCACGTCGGTGCAGTAGACCGGACGACCGGAGATGCCGGCGATGATGACCGCCTGCGCCAGGTCGCTCTCGACGAACAACGGCGCGTCCGTACTGAGGTAGACGTTCGCCTTGCGCTCGCCATGGTCGCCGGCCGCGCGACGCTCGGCACCCGACGTCGCGGGGTGCATGACCAGGCGGCGATAGCGGACGCCGGCGCGCGCAAGCCACGCCTCGGTCTCGGGACGGTAGCGCTCGAGCCGGCTGGTGACGAGGCAGCCCACCTCGACGCTCGGCACGTAGCGCACCGGGACGGTCTCGAGGAACTCGCGGTACCGCGGTCCGTCGTCGTTCTCGACATCGCTGGGGTCGCGGCAGAGCACGCCGTCGATGTCCATGCACGAGTCGACGAGGCACTCGTGGTGCAGCACGTTCCACGCGAAGACCCGCGGCTGCGGGACGACGGCGTAGAAGTGGTCGACGTGGTGGGTCGCGCCGCGGGTCGCGTAGACGGCGGCGAAGTCGACGGAAGCGGTGAGGTCGGCCGCCGCAGCTTTCGCGCGGGCGGAGCGCATCGCGGCGCCGCTGTAGACGCTGTCGTCGACGACGAGGATCCGGCGCGCCGACTCGAGGGTCGGTGCCTCCCCCCGCTGGCCGAGCCGCCGCCCGCCGCCGAGGTGCCGCCCCGCGACGAGGCCGTCGAGGTCGGCGACAGGCACCTGTCGGTGCAGGGCCAGCACGGACGCCGCCAGCAGACCGCTGCGAGGGATGCCGACGACCACGTCGATGTCGGCGGGCAGCTCGGCCGACCAGGCCACCACGTCGCGGTGCAGGTCGTCCATCGAGCGGAAGAACACCGTCGCTGCCCCGTTCCTCGTCACGTCGGCGGCCACTGGTGGCCGCCGGACCTGCGGGGATCACGAAGCGTGACCACCGGAGGCCCACCGTAGCCAGCCGGCGACCCCACCACGGGCGGTTCCCGACCCGGTTCGGTCGACGTCCGTCCAAGATCTGTCCGACACCCCGCTGCGGGGGTCAGGACCACGCGGCCGGCTCGGGTGCCACGACGGCCTCGGCGAGCCGACGGAACCGTGCGCTGCGCCAGCGCGGTGGGGGGTCACTCGATCGGCTCAAGGTGTGCGGGCACGTGGCCGATGCCTCGGAGGGATCGCCTGCTGAAGGGACTCTGGTGACCAGCGACGTCTTGCCCCAGGCGCTCCGCCCGACGGACGTGACTGCGGTGGCGGTGCGCCTCGTCGACAACGTGTCCGAGGTCGTCCGCGGGCAGTCGGGCGCCGTGCGGCTGCTGACCGCGGCGTTCCTCTCCGGCGGGCACGTCCTCATCGAGGACGCCCCGGGCAACGGCAAGACGACGTTGGCCCATGCGTTCGCCCGGTCCTTCGCCGCCGGCTTCCGGCGCGTGCAGGGAGCGCCCGACCTGCTCCCGAGCGACGTGACCGGGTCGTCGGTGTGGAACCAGGTCACGCAGACGTTCACGTTCATGCCCGGCCCGATCTTCTCCCACGTCCTGCTCGTCGACGAGCTGAACCGCACGCCACCTCGGACCCAGGCGGCGTTCCTCGAGGCGATGGAGGAAGGCACCGTCACGGTCGACGGCGTCAGCCACGCCCTGCCCCTGCCGTTCACGGTCATCGCGACGCAGAACCCGCTCGAGCAGCACGGCGCCTACCCGCTGCCCGAGGGTCAGCTCGACCGATTCGCGCTGCGCGTCCCCCTCGACCAGCTCGGTGAGCAGGACGAGCTCCGCGTCCTGCGCGACCAGGTCCACCATGCGACGGTGACCGACCTGCCTCCCGTCATCGACGTCGCGACGTGGCAGGCGTCGTGCGCCGCGGTGCGGTCGGTCTACGTCGCACCCGCGGTCTCGGCGTACGCCCTGGCGCTCGTGCGCGCGACCCGGCACCACCCCCAGATCGCCCACGGTGCGAGCTCTCGCGCGGCCATCTCCTTCGTGCGCACCGCGCAGGCCTGGGCAGTCGTGTCGGGGCGGGACTACGTCGTCCCCGAGGACCTCCAGTCACTCGCCCGACCGGCCCTCGCACATCGCGTCGCGGCAAGCGGCGGCGCGGCCGCAGCCCTGGACGACATCGTGTCGCGCACGCCCGTCCCGCTCGGCAGCTGACCACCATGGCCCGCGGTCCGCGCGCGACGCGCACGCGTCCGGCGATCGTCGCGTCCACGCCGGCTGCTCGTCGCTTCGCGCGTCTGGGGACCCGCTCCCTCACCCGGTCGGGCTGGTTGGTCCTCGTGATGTCCCTCGTGGTTGCCGTGGTCGGGGTGCTGCGCGGCGACGTGTGGATGTACTTCATCGCCCTGCTCGGGATGGCGGCGATCGTGGTCAGCTGGTGCGTCGTCCCCCGACTCCCAGAACTCGAGATGCGGCTCGTCGCACCGGACGTCGAGATCGTCGGCACTCCGACGTTCGCACAGCTTGTCGTCCATGCGGGTGTCTCTCGTGTCGCACGCCAGCACGTGTGCCTGTACGCCGTCGGCGACCATCCCGGCGACGTGTCCCACGGGCGGCCTCCGGGCGTCCACGCGGCCCTCGAGGCGATGAGCCCGGGCGCGACGCAGACCGTCGATCTCGTTCTGCGGCCCGAGATCCGCGGGGTGCACGACGGCTACGTCGTCCGACGGTGGAGCGGCGCGCCGTTCGGACTCGTCCGTCGTACGACCGCGAACTCCAACTCGCGGCGCCGGACCATCGGCGCCGGGCTCAACGTGGCGCGGGTGCCGGCGGCGACGCGACCGGGCGAGGGCACCGACCCCCGCGTGCGGATCGGGCGCGACGGGGCCGACGTGCACGCCCTTCGTGCGTGGTCCACGGGCGACGGCTCGGACATCCACTGGCGGACGACGGCACGACGGAACTCGCCCGTGGTCGTGGACCGCGAGACGTCGAACGCCACAGGGCTCGTCGTGGTCGTCGGCCCGGCGCACGGTGCCGAGGCGGCTGACGGGGTCGTCTCCTGGGCTGGTGGCATGGCGCGTTCGGCGGCGCTCGACGGGGCGGACGTCCACGTGGTGTCGTCCGGCGGCGTCCTGCCGTTGGCGCCGTACGACGCGGACGCGTTGCTCACCTGGACGTCGGAGGCGGGACCTGCGGACGCCGACCCTGCGGTCGCCGACACAGCCGCGCAGCTGGCCGGACCCGGCGGGCGGGTCGCCGTGGTCCACGGACGCGGCGGCCACAGCGACGTGTGGGCGCAGGCGGCGGCCGGCCGTGGCGCCGAGGTGGTCGACTTCGTCGTGGACGCCCGAGTCGTGGTGCCCGCACCCGAACCGTCGCCGCCGCCGCTCGGTCACCTGCTCGCCCTCGCCACGCTCCTGTCGCTCGTCGGCGGCCTGCTCTGCGTGACCGCGACCGGCGCCCTCACCGGCACGGGCCCGTTCGCGGCGTCGTTCCTCCTCGTCGCTCTCTCCGCCGGAGCGCTGCTCCGTCCCCCGAACGGGCTGTCGGCGCGGGTGCGCTCGGCCGTCTCCCTCGTGATCTTGATGGCGACGGCGGCCCTGGCGGTGTGGGTGGCCAACGACGGTGGCACGTCCACAGCCGCCGCAGCGGTGATCGCGGTGTGCGGGATCGCCGCTGCGCAGGTGATCGGCGCCCGGACACGGCGCGACGGGCTCGTCGCCCTCGGCCTCGGGCCGCTCCTGGTCGTCGTCGCGGCAGGCCTGGCACCGGCTCCGGCGTTGGTGCTGCCCGCACTGGTCGTGACGGTCGCGGTCCTGCTCGGCCTCGCCTCGAGCGCCGACGCGGGGCTGCTCGACGGCGTACCCGGTGAGCACCGCGTCGCGCCACTGAGGACCGCGGTGCCCCTGACCGCGGTGATCGTGCTCGGCGTCACGTCCTTCCTGCTCCTCCCGCTCGGCAGCGGCTCCGCGTTCAGCACGTCGCTGATCGGTGGCCACGAGGACGGACCGCCGACTGCGGCGCAGGTGGCGGCGAGCGAGGTGCCGACGTACTTCTCCGGGGTGCTCGACCTGTCCGCGCGCGGGCACCTGCTCGACACGACGGCGCTCGAGGTGGCACCCGGCGCGCCTGCGCTCTGGCGGGCGATGACGCTCGACCGGGTGGTGAACGGTGTCTGGACCGCGGAACCCGTGCAGCAGGCGTACGCCGCCGACGCCGGCCGCATCACGCTGCCCGCCGATCCCGAGGACTCGGGAGCTCCGAGCGGCGTCGCGCGCGACTTCCGGGTGCGGCCTACCGACGCATCATCGGTGGTCTCTCCGGGCCCGGTCGTGTCGGTGACCGGGCTCGACTCGGTGTGGCAGGAGCAGCGCAACGGCTTCGTCATCAACGGCGCACTGGTGCCCTACACCGTGTCGGCGATCCCGATCGAGGACGTCGACGCACTCCGCGCGCAGGGGTCCGGCCGCGACCGCATCGAGCCTCTCACCGTGACTCCGGACCCGACCACGACTCAGCGGACCGCGCAGCTCGCTGCGCGCATCACCACCGGTCTCTCCGACCGGGTGGTCAAGGTCCAGGCGGTCGAGGGCTGGCTGCGCGCCAACATCCGCTACCAGCTCGACGCCCCGCTGCCGCCGGACAACCAGAACGCCGTCGACTTCCTGCTCTTCGACTCCAAGGCCGGCTTCTGCGAGCACTTCGCCGCAGCGGAGGCGACGATGCTCCGCACGCTGGGAATCCCCGCGCGGATCGCCACGGGCTACGCCGCGACGGGCGGTGACGTCACCCCGGACGGCTGGACGATCGTCCGCGACTCCGACGCCCATGCCTGGGTCGAGGTCTGGATCCCCGGGCACGGATGGGTCGCGTCCGACCCGACGGCGGGATCCGCCCTGGTCGACGACGCCTCTGGCTCGAACATCGTGCAGCGCGTGCTGAACTGGTGGAGCCAGACCTGGACGTCGGACACCGGGCGACGTCTGCTCGCCCTCGCGATCCTCTGCCTCAGCGCCGTCGGCGTACTGGTCCTCCTCGCATGGCGCAGAAGGCGCCGCTCGCCTCGTACCAACGTCCCGGAGGGGCGCGGCGCGGCGATGCCCGAGCCGCTCGGGGCGTTCGCCCGCCACCGCGCGGCGCGTGCGTCCGACGGCGTCGTCTGCGGGCCCGGGGACGGTGTGGGCGAGGTTCGGGCGGCCAGCACCGGCGATGCCGCGCTGCTCGTGGCGCTGGACGTCGTCGAGCGAACGCTGTACGACCGGACGATCCCGCCACCTCAGGAGCGGCTCGCGGCCGCCGACCTGCTCGACCGGCGTACGGCGGAATTGCTCGGTCGCGCCAGCGCCTCTCGCGAGGGTGGGCGCGTCCTGGTCTGAGGCCGCGAGGGAGGGCAGTGGTGGTCAGCGGTCTACGACTCGTCGCTGCTCGGTGCCTGCTTGCGGGGGGAGACCGGGTGGATGGTCTCGCCCGCGTGCAGCATCGCGACGAACGTCGCGATCCGCCGCTGCCGCGTCTCGGGGCGCTTCGCCTCGTGCACGCGGTAGAGGATCGCGTAGCGGTTGCTCCGGTCGAGGGTCGCGAAGAAGGCGGCTGCCTCGGCGTCCGCGTCGAGCGCGGCCTGGAGGTCGTCGGGGACCGATGCGTCGGCCTGGCTCGGGTAGGCGGCGGCCCAGCGGCCGTCGGCCTGTGCCGCTTCGACCTCCCGCAGCCCGGTGGCCTGCATCCGACCCGCGTCGATGAGGGCTTCCGCCTTGTCGCGGTTGACCTTCGACCATCTGCTCCGCGGCCTGCGCGGGGTGAACCGCTGGAGCCAGTGCGTGTCGTCCAGGGAACGCTTGTGCCCGTCGATCCAGCCGTGACAGAGCGCAACATCCACTGCCTGGGCGTAGGAGATCGTGGTCTCGGCGGCCCCCTTCTTGGCGAACTTCACCCACAGCCCGGTCGAGCCCTCGTGGCCGGCGAGCCAGGTCGAGAAGGCGTCCTCGGTCGCGAACGCCACCACGGGCTGGCCGTCCATCTCTGTGAGCTCTGTCCCCATCCGCGCAGGGTACTGACGGGCGACGACACCCGGGTGGCGGCGGCGGTGAGATCCGTCGTAGTACGGCGGCCTCCGGCCCTCAGGACCCTCGCTGGTGGCGGTCACATCCGTCGAAGGGGGGCGACCTTCGGTCGCGACGGACTCCTCCCTGGTGGCGGTGGGATCCGTCGTAGCGCGGCGGCCTTCGGCCGCGAGGGACTCCTCCCTGCATGCGCGCGCCACCGCCAGAAGGGCGAAGGGCGCCCCTCGGGGCGCCCTTCGGTCGGCTGGCGGTGGCGGTGGGATTTGAACCCACGGAGGGTGTGACCCCTCACACGCTTTCGAGGCGTGCTCCTTCGGCCGCTCGGACACGCCACCGCCGAGGAGGGTACAAGGTCAGCGGCGTGGACCCGAAATCGCGGGGCTTGCGGCAACCGGTCACTCCCGGACGCGGCGGGCGGCGAAGAAGGCGTCGAGAGGGGCCCGGCACTCGTCGGCGAGCACGCCGGCGACCACCTCCGGCCGGTGGTTGAGGCGTCCGTCCCGCAGGACGTCCCACAACGAACCGGCAGCGCCGTACTCGTCGTTCCAGGCGCCGAACACGACCCGGTCGACGCGCGCGAGCCAGGCGGCGCCGGCGCACATCGGGCACGGCTCGAGCGTGACGGCGAGCGTGCAGCCGTCCAGGCGCCAGCTGCCGCGGGCGACCGCGGCCGCGCGGAGCGCGACAACCTCGGCGTGCGCAGTCGGGTCGTGGGTGGACTCGCGCTCGTTGCGACCCGTCGCGATCACCGAACCGCCGGCGTCGACCACCACCGCGCCGATCGGGACCTCGCCGTCCGCGCCCGCGGCCCGTGCCTCGTCGAGGGCCCGACGTACGGCGGCGACGTCGTCCGGGCGAGGGTGCACGCGGCGATCATCGCGCATCGCGAGTCGGCGCCTTCGCCGAGCAGGGCCGTGGCGCGGGCCCGTGGATCCAGTGCGGCGTCCGAGCACGCTCCAGACGTGCCTGGGGCACCTTCATCGGCAACCGCCCGGCGTTTCGTGTCGGGCGCGCTGATGAGCCGGCGTCAGTCGGGCAGGGTCTCGAGGATGACGTCGAACTGCTCGCCGAAGCCGAGGCGGGTGGCGATCGTGGCGAGCTGCTCGTCGGGGTAGAGCTCGGGGTCGTCGAGCACGAGCTCGAGCTCGTCGATGCCGAGGCCGAAGTCCTCGACGATGCGCAGGTCACCGCCGGGCTGCGGGTCGTCGGAGTCGTCGTCGTCGGGCATCGGGGTGCCGAGCCGCTCGAGGGCGGCGAGCCCGATCGGCCACTCCTCGGCGACGTAGACGTCCGAGACCAGGATCCGGACCTCCTCGCCGAGGACGCGCACGAGGACGAAGAACTCCTCGTCGACCGACACCATCCCGAGGACGCCGCCCTCACCCGGCTGGGCGCGCAGGGCGTTGACGACGGTGTCGAGCGACCCGGCGATGCGCGGCGGCAGCGGCTCGACCCGCCACAGGCCCTCCTCGCGCCACGCGGCGAGCGCGAAGTCAACGTCGGAGTCGGGCACGTCGACCTCCTTCGCGCAGCCGAACACGGACGCCGGTGGGCGTCGCGATGCCAGAGTGGCAGAAGCGCCGACGCGACGCGCTGCCTTTGACCGGTCCCGCACCGTGCCCGGGAAGTGGTCTGCGTCGGACGCGTGCACGGCCTAGCCTCGGCCCATGTCCGCAACCCTGCGCATCCACGTGGCCGATCATCCGCTCATCGCGCACAAGCTGACGACGCTGCGCGACGCGCGCACCGACTCACCGACGTTCCGCCGCCTCGCCGACGAGCTCGTCACGCTGCTCGCCTACGAGGCGACGCGCGAGATCCGCGTCGAGCGGGTGGCCGTCACCACCCCCGTCGCCCCGGCGATGGGCGTGAAGCTCGCGATCCCGCGACCGCTCGTGGTCCCGATCCTGCGCGCCGGGCTCGGCATGCTCGACGGGATGATGCGCCTGCTGCCCACGGCCGAGGTCGGCTTCCTCGGGATGATCCGCGACGAGGAGACGCTCATCGTGTCGACGTACGCCGACCGGGTCCCGCACGACCTGTCCGGCCGGCAGGTGTACGTGCTCGACCCGATGCTCGCCACCGGTGGCACCCTCGTCGACGCGATCGACCTGCTGCTCGCGCGCGGGGCCACCGACGTGACGGCGATCTGCCTGCTGGCCGCGCCCGAGGGCCTCGACCGGCTGCGTCAGGCGTACGACGCGGGGTCGGTGTCGGTCACCGTCGTGGCCGCCGGGCTCGACGAGCGGCTCAACGACAAGGGCTACATCGTCCCGGGTCTCGGCGACGCCGGCGATCGTCTCTACGGCGTGGTCTGAGGCTCGAACGTCGCGGCGGCGTATCACGCAGACCGGTCGCGGGCGTCTCGACCGCGGCTGCCAGGATCGGCGCATGAGCACGGCGGAACGGTCCACGGTCGGGTCGGCGGGACGCCGCGACGACCTCGTGGCCCGCGACCTCGCGAGCGTGTGGCACCCGTTCACCCAGCACGCGCTGTGGGCCGACGACTCGCCGCTGGTGATCGACCGCGCCGAGGGGATGCACCTCGTCGACGTCGACGGGCGTCGCTACCTCGACGGCGTCTCGAGCCTGTGGGTCACGGTGCACGGACATCGGGTGCCGCAGATCGATGACGCGATCACGACGTCAGCTCGACCGGCTCGACCACTCGACGTTCCTCGGTCTCACGCACGAGCCGGGCATCGAGCTCGCCGAGAAGCTCCTCGCCACCGCGCCGCGCACCGCAGACCGCACGCTCACCCGGGTGTTCTACGCAGGTGACGGCGCGAGCGCGGTCGAGGCCGCGATCAAGATGGCCTACCAGGCCAAGGCGCAGAACGGCCAGGACCGTCCGCTCTACCTGCACGTGGCCGAGGGCTACCACGGCGACACGCTCGGGGCGGTCAGCGTGGGCGGCATCGAGCTGTTCCACCACACCTACCGGCCGATCCTGCTCGACACCGTCATGGTGTCGAGCCCGGGCGTCCGCGAGCCCGACCAGACCGCGCACGACCGCGCCGCTCGAGGTGCTCGCCGAGGCACGCGAGCTCATGGGGCGCGTGGGTGATCGGGTGTGCGCGGTCGTCGTCGAGCCGATGGTGCAGGCGGCCGCGGGGATGCTCACGCACGACGCCGAGTTCCTCCGCGGCATGCGCGCGCTTGCCGACGAGCACGGCGCGTACCTCGTCGCCGACGAGGTGGCCACCGGCATCGGACGCACCGGTCGGATGTGGGCGGTGGAGCACGCCGACGTCGTCCCCGATCTGCTCACCTGCGGCAAGGGCCTGACCGCCGGTTATCTGCCGCTCTCGGCGGTTCTCGCGACCGAGGACATCTACGAGTCGTTCCTCGGTGGGCCGTCGAGCGGTCGCACCTTCTTCCACGGGCACAGCTACACCGCCAACCCGCTGTGCGCCGCCGCGGCGATCGCCAACCTCGACCTCATGTCCGCGAACCACACCGTCGCGAGGGCCGCCGCGCTGGGCGACCTGATCGGCGAGCTGACGAGCGACCTCGCGGCGTACGACGGCGTCGTCGAGATCCGGCGCATCGGGACGATGACCGGCATCGAGGTCCGCGGCGTCGGCGAGCGCACCGGCTTCGCGGTGTGCCGGAAGGCGCGCGAGCGCGGCGTGCTCGTCCGCCCGCTCGGTGACGTCGTCGTGCTCATGCCCCCGCTCGCGATCGGACGACGACGACCTGCACACGCTCGTGTCGACGGTGAGCGACTGCATCCGCGAGGTGGTCCGGTGACCCACCCCCCCGCCGAGACTGATCGTGTGGTCGTCTCCGGACCCGGGAAGCAGCCACACGATGAGTCTCGGCAGGGGGTGGTGGGGCGGTTGGGGGACGTTGCGCAGGCTCGCCTGGACGCCGGGCTTCGCCGGCAGCTGTCGCCTCGCCCGCCCGACTCGGCGCTGCTCGACCTCGCCGGCAACGACTACCTCGGGCTGGCTCGCGACCCCCGCGTCGTGCGAGGGCGCCGTCGACGCGGTACGCCGATGGGGCGCCGGCTCGACCGGGTCGCGCCTGGTCACCGGCACCACCGAGGCCCACGCGGCGCTCGAGGAGTCGCTCGCCGCTCACCTCGGCACCGACGCGGCGCTCGTGCTCTCGTCCGGCTACCTCGCCAACCTCGCGGCGATCACCGCGCTGGCGGGCCGCGGCGACCTCGTCGTGAGCGACGCGCACAACCACGCGTCGATCGTCGACGCGTGCCGGCTCTCGCGTGCCGACGTCGCGGTGGTGCCCCACCTGAGTCCCGACGCGGTCGAGAAGGTGCTCGCGAGCCGCTCGCAGCGAAACGCCGTCGTGGTCACCGACGCGGTCTTCTCCGTCGACGGCGACAGTCGCCGACCTCGCCGTCCTGTCCGACCTCTGCACCCGATACGACGCCGTGCTCGTCGTCGACGAGGCGCACGCGCTCGGCGTGGTCGGCGCGGGCGGCCGCGGGTCGGCGTACGCGGCCGGTGTCGCGGGGCAGCCGCACGTCGTGCTCACGGCCACGCTGTCCAAGGCGCTCGGGTCCCAGGGCGGCGTCGTCGCTCGGTCACCGCGCCGTCATCGACCACCTGATCGACACCGCGCGCGCCGTTCATCTTCGACACCGGGCTCGCTCCCGCAGCCGTCGGTGCCGCACACGCCGCGCTCGACGTCGTGCGCGGCGACCCGTCGCTGCCGGCGCGTGCCCGCGCCCGCGCGCACGACCTCGCCCGCGTCGCCACCGCGGCCGGCTGGGTGGCGTCCGACCCGGCAGCCGCCGTCACCTCACTGAGGGTCGGCCGGCCCGAACTCGCGGTCGCGGGCCGCCGCCGACTGCGCCGCGCTCGGCGTCCACGTCGGCTGCTTCCGGCCACCGTCGGTGCCCGACGGCGTCTCGCGGCTGCGCCTCACCGCGCGCGCCGACCTCACCGACGACGACCTCACGAACGTCGCCGAGGTGCTGGCCCAGGTGCACACGACACTCGACCACCCCGATGCTCAGACTGATCATCTGGCGGTTACCGGGCCCGGGAAGCCGCCAGATGATCAGTCTGAGCTGAGGAGGGCGGGGTCGTGAGCGTGCTGGTCGTCACCGGCACCGGTACCGGGGTCGGCAAGACCGTCGTGACCGCCGCCGTGGCCGCGCTCGCGCGCGATCGCGGGTCGCGCGTCGCGGTCGTCAAGCCCGCGCAGACCGGCGTGCTGCCCGACGAGCCCGGCGACCTCGACGACGTACGCCGTCTCTCCGCTCGTCGACGACGTCCACGAGCACTCCCGCTTCCCCGACCCGCTGGCACCCGCCGCCGCCGCTCGCGTGCGTCGGCCTCGCCGCCGCTCGACGTCGCGTCGTCGATCGACCGGGTGCGCACGCTCGCCGCCGACCGCGACCTCGTCGTCGTCGAAGGGGCCGGCGGGCTGCTCGTGCGCTTCGACGACGACGGCGCGACGATCGCCGACTGGGCTCGCGCCCTGGACGCCGACGGTGCTCGTCGTCGTCCACGCCAGCCTCGGGCACGCTCAACCACACGGCGCTCACGCTCGAGGCGCTCGCGCACCGCGGGCTGCGTCTGGCCGGCGTCGTCATCGGCGCCTGGCCGGCCGAGCCGGACCTGGCGTCGCGCTGCAACCTGCGCGACCTCGAGACGCTCGCGGCACGTCCCCTGGCCGGCGCCCTCGCGGACGGCGCCGGCGCGCTCGACCCGGCCGAGTTCCTGCGCGCGGCCCGGGTCGGGCTGGGTCCGGGTCTCGGCGGCGCCTTCGATGCGCGAGACTTCCGTCAGCGCCACGATCCCCGGGAGGGACCCGCATGACCGCAACGCCCGACGCCGCCGTCCGGCCGACGCACGACGTCCTCGCCGACGCACGCGCCCAGGTGCTCGAGCGAGGCGAGGGGCTCGACGAGGCGCAGGTGCTCGAGGTGCTGCGGCTTCCCGACGACGCGGTGCCCGACACTGCTCGCGCTCGCCCACGAGGTCCGGATGCGCTGGTGCGGCCCGGAGGTCGAGGTCGAGGGCATCGTGTCGCTCAAGACCGGCGGCTGCCCGGAGGACTGCCACTTCTGCTCGCAGTCCGGCCTGTTCTCCTCGCCGGTGCGCGCCGCCTGGCTCGACATCCCCTCGCTCGTCGAGGCGGCCAAGCAGACCGCGGCCACGGGCGCGACCGAGTTCTGCATCGTCGCCGCCGTGCGCGGTCCGGACGAGCGGCTGATGGCCCAGATGCGCGAGGGCGTCGCGGCGATCCAGGCCGCCGTCGACATCAACGTCGCCGCGTCGCTCGGCATGCTCACCCAGGAGCAGGTCGACGAGCTCGCCGACGATGGGCGTGCACCGCTACAACCACAACCTCGAGACGGCGCGCTCCTACTTCCCGAAGGTCGTCACCACGCACACGTGGGAGGAGCGCTGGGAGACGCTGCGCGATGGTGCGCGACGCCGGCATGGAGGTCTGCTGCGGCGGCATCGTCGGCATGGGCGAGACGGTCGAGCAGCGCGCCGAGTTCGCCGCGCAGCTCGCCGAGCTCGCAGCCCGCACGAGGTGCCGCTCAACTTCCTCAACCCGCGCCCCGGCACCCCGTTCGGCGACCTGCCGGTGATGCCGGCGGCCGACGCGCTGCGCACCATCGCGGCGTTCCGGCTCGCGCTGCCGCGCACGATCCTGCGCTACGCCGGCGGCCGCGAGATCACCCTCGGCGACCTCGGCACGCGCGACGGCCTGCTCGGCGGCATCAACGCCGTCATCGTCGGCAACTACCTGACGACCCTCGGCCGCCCCGCCACCGACGACCTCGCGCTGCTCGACGAGCTGCTCGATGCCGGTCAAGGCGCTCAACGCCACGCTGTGACCCGGCGATGAGCGACACCTACTGCGCGCGCTGCGGCGACGCGTCCGGCCACCCCGACCACACGGCGTGCGACGCCGCGCTCGTGCTCGAGCCACCGCGCTACTGCACGACGTGCCGCCGACGGATGGTGGTGCAGGTCGTGCCCTCCGGGTGGACGGCGCGCTGCTCCGAGCACGGCGAGCTCCGCGGTGGGTTCACCGACCTCCCGCCGCATCCGTGACAGAGGGACGGCGCCGCCCTCCTCGGGTCGGCGCCGTCCGTCGTTCGTTCGGTGCGTCGTGCGTCCGTGCGTCAGACCGCGAAGACCTTGACGCCTGCGGCCCAGCTCTTGTCGGCGATCGTCGTCACGCGGTAGGTGCCACGCACCAGGGACCGCTTCCCGAAGGTGTAGACGCGGTGCGCCGAGATCGACGCGTAGGCGACGACTCTCCACACGCTGCCCACCTTGCGCGACAGGGCGACCTTGCCGAGCACTCGGGTGGCGGTTCCGTAGACGGTGCGCTTCGTGCCGCTCTTCGCGACCTTCACCGTGACGAGGGGGACGACCTTCACGACGCGCACGATCGGCGCCGCCTTGGCGGTCAGGTTGTCGCCCTTGTACGTCCAGCGGAACCACGTGTTGCGCACGAGCTTCGCGGAGTAGCCGTAGACGTAGGTGCTGCCGACGACGCGCACGTTCTTGCTCGAGGTCGTGGTGAACACGTAGTAGTGCACGCCGTCGTAGGACCGCTCGAGCAGGCCTCGGTCGACCTCCGCGGCGTTCGTCGACGAGTACGCCGCGCCGAGCGGGTCGATCTCGTAGAGGTTGTAGCTCACGTAGCCGACCTGACGGCCGTAGGGCGAGACCGACGCGAGCATCCGGAACGCGGGGTGCGCTGCCGCGAGGTTCGACACCGGTCCGCTCCACACCGGCGGCGTGACCGCCGTGGGGACGTAGCGCTCGGTGGTCGCACCGTCGGCGCGTGTGGCCCAGCCCGTCGGTGCGGTGACGAAGTCCGGCGAGGAGCCGAGCTGCTCGTCGTACGTCGTGCCGTTCAACGTCGACTTCCAGACGTACCACTGCGTCACCGTCTGCGGGGCCGAGGCGTCGCCGAACGGACGCAGGTCGTAGGTGTCGTCGTAGCCCGCCTGGATGACGGGAGCGGCCGACGATGCGGCGTCCAGGGCGCCCGGCACGGTGACGACGCCCGTGTTCCTCGTCTGCGGCGTGGTGGCGACGTCCAGGACGCCGTACGCCAGCTGCGTGTCGGTCACGAACACGAACGAGCTCGCCCGGGCGACGGGCGACGAGGCCGACACGCCAGTCGGGACGACGAACGCGCGGTTGTAGGCCGGCGGCTTGGTCGTGGCGGTCGACAGCAGCGACGCGTGCACCCGCGAGTTGAGGCCGCTCGTGCTGCGGTAGAGCGCCGCGGCCGACAGGCCGTCGCGCGACACCGCGAGCGCGTCGACGTACTCGGTGGGGTCGCCGGTGACGTTGGTGGCGGTGACGAACTGGCCCGTGCTCACGACTGACGTCGTGCCGGCGATGCCCGAGGCGTACGACGCGTCGAAGCGGTAGACGGTGTCATCGGACAGCCAGTAGACCTTCGCGCCGTCGCCGGACACGACCGGGTTGGCCTCGCAGAACGTCGAGAGCACCTTCGTGCTGGTGGTGACGCCGTCGGTGTGGACCAGGACCAGGCCGTACGTGCGGTCATAGGGGTCGGTGGTGCTGGTGCCGGAGGCGATGCACCCGGCCCAGGTGCGACCGTCCCACGCGACGTCGTGGCCGAGGACCCCGTAGCCGGTCGGCATGATGCGCGTCGCTGTGCCGACTGTGCCCGCGGCATCGTTGGACGACGCCGCGCCGGAGGCGATGTCGAGGTAGGCGAACTGCGGCGTCGGCAGGGCGGCGGCGCTGGCGGTCGCGCTCGGCACGAGCGAGACGAGCATCGCGGCGACAGCGGCCAGGACGGCTCCGCGACGCAGACGCGTCCCGGCGGTGGTGCTCATCGATCGATCCCCCATCTCCCGGTGTCCCGGGACGTTCGGTCGCGGCACGTCCACCGCCGGGCAAGTGTCGCACGGGCAATGGGACGAACCGGACACCTGGACGTCCCGGCCCGCCCCGAGGAACGACGCGAGCGGGCCGGTCGACGGTGCCGCGCACGAGGCCTGTCGTGCGCCCAGCCGTCCGGAGTACGGTCGCCGGCATGGGTCTCACGGGCGTCCGGCATCCCGAGGGGTTCCACGGACGCGGCGTCACGTCGGCGTACTTCGAGGGGTGGTACGTCAAGCTCGTGAGCGCCGACCGCAGCGCGCGCTGGGCGGTGATCCCCGGGGTGTTCCTCGGCACCGAGGGCGGCGACGAGGCGTTCGTGCAGGTGCTCGACGGCTCGACCGGGCGCAGCTGGTACCACCGGTACGACCGGTCGCAGTTCGGCGCGGAGGACGACCGGTTCGACGTCCGCGTCGGGTCCAACAGGTTCAGCTCGCGCGGCGTGCTGCTCGACCTGCCGACGCTCCAGGGCGAGGTGCGCTTCACCACGCCGCTCGATCCGTGGCCGGTGTCGTGGCGCTCGCCGGGCGTCATGGGGTGGTACGCCTGGGTGCCGCGGATGGAGTGCAAGCACGGTGTCGTGTCGTTCGGGCACGACCTGGCCGGTGCGCTGACGCACGAGGGCACGACGTCGTCCTTCGAGGGCGGTCGCGGATACCTCGAGAAGGACTGGGGTGCGGCGTTCCCGGCTGCCTACGTCTGGATGCAGACCAACCACTTCAGCGACCCGAGCACCTGCCTCACCGCGTCGGTGGCGCTCATCCCCTGGGTGCGCTCGGAGTTCCGCGGACACATCGTCGGGCTGCGCCACCGCGGCGAGCTGCACCGCTTCGCGACGTACACCGGAGCCACGACCGAGCGCCTCGAGATCGACGACGACGAGGTCCGCTGGACGCTGCGCTCCAAGCAGGGCAGCACGCTGGAGCTCGTCGCCGACCGCCCGCGCGGTGCCCTGCTGCACGCTCCGGTGCGGACCGAGATGCACAAGCGGGTCGAGGAGACCCTCGACGCCACGGTGCAGGTGCGGCTGCGCGACCGCGACGGTCACGTGCTGCTCGACGACGTCGGGCACTGCGCCGGTCTCGAGGTGCACGGCGACCTCGACCGCCTCCTGGCCACCACCTGATCGGCGAACGCACCTCACGTGCACCCGGCCGGACTGACGACTCCCCTGCGGTCGTCAGGTACCGGGCACCTGGGTGCCCGGCCTGACCTGGTACATGAAGACGTTGACGACGTTCTCCGCGAACGAGACGAGCATGCGACCGTTGAGGTAGCTGCGCGCGGGGTGCGGCTCGAACTGCATCCCGAAGTAGCCCACCATCTGGGCGCGGGCGACGAGGAACTGCAGCGACTCCGGCAGCGTGACCGCCGCCGTCTGCACGTGGTACTTGATGAAGCTCCGGGGTGCGCTGTCGAGGAGACCGGACGGGTCAGGAGTCCAGGCCTCCCACGTGCCCGTGATCGTGTAGGGCTTCGCGTTCTCGACGTAGCGGATCGTGAGGCTGTGGTCTGTGGCGAACTCGAACGTGGCCGTCGGCCCCTTGGGATGGGCGTCACCCGGCCACGCCTCGACCGCTGACACGCCCATCCAGCTGAGCGGCAGGACCCAGGTGGTACCGCCGAGGTCCCGCACGGCGTACCGCTTCTCCGTCGCCGAGGGGGACGTCGAGTGCGACGACGTCGCGCTGCCGACGGGTACGGGAGCCGGCCCGGGCGCACCCATGACCTGGACGCCGACGACGGTTCCGGCGGCCACGGCCGCGACGGCGAGCGCGGCTCCCGCGGCCTGGGTACGCCGACGTCGCCGAGTACCGATCGCGCGGATCTCCGCCGCGAGCGGCGCGGGCACGACCTCACGCGGCACGGCCCGTTCGAGCAGCTCGCGCACCGAGGTCTCGGGATCAGACGGCATCTCGCACCTCCCTCAACCGTTCGGGTGCGCGCGGTCCCGTGACCGCTGAGGGACGCTGGTCGGGTACCGCACCGGACGATGCCGGCGGTCGCGGAACGGCGGGGACGTCCTCCGCCGGGTCGGTGAGCAGGACGGCGAGCGCGGCACGAGCGCGCATGAGACGGGTCTTGACCGTGCCCGACGGCACCCGCAGCTGGCCGGCGATCTGCTCCACCGAGAGGTCGCACATCTCGTGCAGCACGAGCACCGCGCGGTGGTCGGTCGAGAGCTGCGCGAGCGCCTGGCGCACGGCGACGATCTCGGCCGTCGCGGGCGCGGGCGAGGACTCGGGCATCGCGACCTCGCGTGCCGACCGGCGCGCGGTGGTGAGCCGCCGCCAGTGGCTGACGCAGTGGCGGTAGGCGACGAGTCGCACCCAGGACTCGGCGTCCTCGTAGTCGCCGATCCGGTCCCAGCGCTGCCACGCCTTGATGTAGGCCTCCTGCAGCGCGTCCGCCGCCTGTTCGCGGTCAAGGGTCATGAGGGTGAGCTGGTGCAGCAGGCGACCGCGTGTCGCGGCGTAGAACGTGTCGAACTCCGGCTCGGCCCGCATGCGGATCACCCCCTCCCGGCTCCTCGACCGTGACACGCCTGGGCCGGACGTCCGGTTCCCTCGGTCCGGGCACGAGTCTGGACCTGTGTCGGGGTCGCGGAACAGACCGGCGCACGCCAGGGTTGGGCAGAGCAGGCCCGCGTCATCGGCGGGCACCGACCCGAGACCCAGCTGACCCACGAGACACCGGAGAACCGCATGACCTCGCGCACCGCAACGACCCAGTGGCACGGCGACCTGCAGACCGGCGGTGGCCAGGTCACCCTCGTCTCCAGCGGCGCAGCGGAGTTTCCCGTCACCTTCCCCACGCGGGCCGGCGAGCCCGAGGGGCACACCAGCCCCGAGGAGCTCATCGCTGCAGCGCACTCCGCGTGCTACTCGATGTCGCTGTCCGGAGGCCTCACCCGTGCCGGCCACGTCCCCGAGGCGCTCGACGTCACTGCCGAGGTGACGATCGACCGCGTCGACGGCGCGCTGCTCATCACCTCGGTGCACCTGACGGTCGACGCGACCGTGCCGGGGATCTCGCCCGAGGCGTTCGAGGAGGCTGCGCAGGCGGCGAAGGCCGGCTGCCCGGTGAGCAAGGCGCTGGCCGCCGTCCCCGAGATCACGCTCGCGGCCACGCTCCGCTAGTCCGTGCCCGACACGATCCCGGCGCTCCTGCTCGAGGCCGTCGAGCGGGACGCCGGGCGCGCGTGGCTGCGCACCGACGAGGGCACGCTCACGTTCGGCGCCGCGGCCGCTGCGGTGGCACGCATCGCGTCACGTCTGGGCGACGTCGGCGTACGCCGCGGCGACCTCGTCGTGGTCACGACCCGCACCACGCCGCCCTACCTGCTCACCTGGCTCGCGCTGGCGTCGATGGGCGCCGTCACGGTGCCGACCGACCCCGCGGCGACCACCGGCGAACGGCTCGGGCTGCTGCACCAGACCGCGCCGCGCCTGCTCGTCACCGACGGCGACGTGATCGCGACGCACGCACCGGGTGAGCTCGCCTCAGCGACCGACCTCGGCGTGCTCGACATCGACACCCT
Organism: uncultured Actinomycetota bacterium; assembly: GCA_963782665.1. Taxonomy (GTDB): domain Bacteria; phylum Actinomycetota; class Actinomycetes; order S36-B12; family CAIYMF01; genus Longivirga. Next base: position 717,355 of record CAWAKP010000004.1, read on the forward strand.
CGTCGGCGACTGGACCGCCGTCGGCGACGAGACGCTCACGACGTCGGTGTCTCCCGACGACCTCGCCGTCCTCATCCCGACCTCGGGCACCACCGGACGCTCGAAGCTGGTCATGCAGACCCATCGCGCCTACGCCTGGGCCGGCGAGGGATTCCCGTGGTGGATGGAGATCACGACCGACGACGTGATGATGACGTCGCTCCCGCTCTTCCACATCAATGCTCCGGCCTACTCGGTGCTCGGTTCGCTCGCGGCCGGTGCGGGGCTGGTGCTGCTGCCCCGGTTCTCCGCGAGCGGATTCCTGGACGCGGCTCGACGCCACGGCGCCACCGAGTTCAACGCGATCGGCGCGATGCTCGAGATCCTCGCCCGCCAGCCCGAGCGCGACGACGACTCCGACACACCGCTGCGCCTCTGCTACACCGGGCCGGCACCGGACCGCGCGTTCCACCTCGCGTTCGAGCAGCGGTTCGGGCTGCGCGTCGTGTGCGGGTACGGCATGTCGGAGTCGCCCTACGGCACGATCTGGCGTCACGGCACCCGTCCGTACGGCTCGCTCGGGCACATCCGCCAGCACCCGCGGCTCGGCGTCGTCAACGAGGGCCGCGTGGTCGACGACGACGGCCGCGAGGTGGCGTACGGCCAGACCGGCGAGCTGCTGCTCCGCAACCCGGTGCTGACGCCCGGCTACTGGCAGATGCCGGACGAGACCGCCGCGGTGCTCGTCGACGGCTGGCTGCACACCGGCGACCTCGTCACCCGCAACGACGACGAGTCGCTCACGTTCGTGGCGCGCGCGAAGGAGGTCATCCGACGACGCGGGCTCAACCTCGCGCCGGCCGAGGTCGAGGAGGCGATCCTCGCGCACCCGTCGGTCGTCGAGTGCGCCGTCGTCGCGGTGCCCTCCGAGCTCACCGAGGACGAGGTGAAGGCCTTCGTGGTGCTCACCGACGACGCGGAGCCGGACTTCCCGGCGCTGCGCGAGTTCGCGGCCGCGCGGCTCTCGGCGTTCAAGGTGCCGCGGTTCTGGCAGGCTGTCGACGCGCTCCCGCGCACGCCGACGGCTCGCGTGGCCAAGCACCGACTGCCCCCGGGCCACCCTTCCGACGAGTACGACGCCGACGCCCCCTGACAGCTGGCACCCACACCCGCGAGGACGCAGATGAGCAGCTACCCCACCGCGATCGGCACGTCGGACGAGACCTCGATCTCGCTGCTCGGCCACGACCTCGCGGCCGACCTCATGGGCAAGGTCGGGTTCGCCGAGCTCGCGTTCTGGCTCGTGGCGCAACGACGTCCCAGCGCCGGCGAGGCCCGCGTGTTCGAGACGGTGCTCGTCGCGCTCGCCGACCACGGCTTCACGCCCACCGTCATCGCCGCTCGCATGACCCTCACCGGTGCGCCGGAGTCGGTGCAGGGCGCGATGGCAGCCGGACTCCTCGGCGGCGGCTCGCGCTACCTCGGAGTCACCGAGGACTGCGGCCGCTTCCTGCGCGACGCGCTGGCGACCCACGCGGCGGAGGGTGGCGCGACCGCGGAGTCCGACGCCGACTACGACGCCATCGCGCGCACGGCCATCACCCGCCAACGGGCCGCGGGGCGCTACGTCCCCGGGCTCGGCCACCCGGTCCACAAGAACGGCGACCCGCGCACCCCCGTGCTCCTCGCGATCGCCGACGAGTCCGGCACGCTCGGACCGCACCTGCGGCTGTTCGCCGCGATCGGCCGGGTCCACCCTGAGCTCCTCGGCCGCACGCTGCCGCTCAACGGCGCGGGTGTCTGCGGCGCCGCGCTCTCCGATCTCGGCTTCGCCCCCGAGGTCCTGCGCGGCTTCGCGCTCCTCGCGCGCGCCGCCGGCCTCCTGGGCCACATCGCCGAGGAGATGCGCACCCCCGTCGGCCAGCAGATCTACGACGACGTCGACGCCCACGTCGACTACCGCCCCACCCCCGCACCATCTGTCCCTTAGGGACAACTCGTGGCACTTTCGTGCCCTCCGGCGTCCACGATTCGCGAACTACGTGGCGCTCCCTACCCCTCGTCGCCGGGGGGCGTCGGGAACCTCGCCTCCAGCGGGAGATCGCCGAACGACCGCCGAGCGATGACGAGAGTCACCCACAGGTACGCCGCCGCGGCCACCACCCCCGCCACGAGGTCGGCCCATGCCGAACCACCGGCAGCGCTCGCGATCAGCGCGCCCAGCGTGCCGGCCACGATCGTGTTGATGGCGCTCATGAACAGGCTGGTGCTGCCCAGGACGTGCGCGGGGAGGCTCCGTCGTACGCCGAGGGTCGACGTCCGCATGACGCCGGCGGCGTCGTCGTGCCACGAGGTCACGAGGTAGTCGGCGACCGCCGGGTCGATCGCCACGTACGCCGCCCGCAGCCGGTTCATCCCGGCGATCACGGCGTGGTCGTCGATGCTCGCGTTGCGCACGCGGATCCCCGTCAGCGTCCCCAGCACGAGCACCACGGACGCGAGCCCGATCGCGAGCACGTGGAACCCCGTGCCGAAGCCCGACGCCTGGACGACCAGGGCGAGCACGACCAGTGCGGCCGACGTCACGGTGAGGTGGATCGTGATGCGGCTCATGACCTCCGACCAGGTCATGCTCCGGGTGGCCAGCAGGCTCCAGTGCTCGGTGGCCAGCAGCTGGACCCGCACCGCTGCGGCCGGTGCCGGCACCGGCAGGTGCGCTCCTTCGGACATGGCTCCGCCTCCGTGCAACGTCGTCGGGTCACGCCAGTGTGCTCGTCGCCGTCGACGCCGTCGAGGGGCCGGCTACAGCTGCGACCCGGGCTCGGAGTCGAGGATGTTGGTGGCGATGCGCTCGGCGATGCCGTGGGCCATCGCGGACGCCGCCGTGCTCTCGGGCTTTCGCGCCGCCTCGGCGACGAAGCAGGCGGTGAACTCCTCGGCCAGTGCCAACCGTGGCCAGGCCTCCACCACCTCGGCACGCAGGTCGGCCGGCCACCACTGCGGGTTCCGGCCGGAGATGTCCAGACCGGTCGCGATCTCGAGCAGGAAGCCCTCCGGGTCGGCGTCGACATCGACGGAGTCCCACATGTGCCGCACGATGATCTCGGCGGTACGCCGTCGTCGATGGACCGGCCACCCCGCGCCGGCGCCGAACACCCACGCGACGTCGCCGCCCGCGAACTCGAACGGCACCTCGTGCGCGTCGAACGACGGCGAGAGCCCGATGTCGTGCAGCATCGCCGACACCCACAGCAGCTCCGCGTCGAACCCGATGCCGTGCTCCACGGCGTACGCCGCGGCCCACAGGTAGGACCGTCGGCAGTGGTGCAGCAGCGCGGGCGTGGAGAACTCCGTCACGACCTCGAGAGCACGATCGGCGATCGCGGTACGCGGTTCGGGGACGTCGGACAGGCGCATGCCACCATCCTGCCGAGCGTGCACCTACCCGTCGAGGGACGGCGGTCAGCGCTGCGGTGCCAGCCCGGTGAGGACGCGCTCGGCGTTCGCCAGCGCCGCACCCTCGTCGGCGGCGCCCACGGTGGTCTCGTCCCAGTTGAGGTCGAGGAACACCTCGGTCACGCCCTGCTCCTCCAGCGCCTCGAGGTCGCCGCGGATCTGGGACGCCGTGCCCTGCAACGGGATGCGCGAGTCGCCGAACGTCGGCTCGTCGGTGAGCCGCACGACCCCGCGCACCACGACGCGCAGCGCGGACGGATCGCGTCCCGCCTCGACCGCCGACGAGCGCACGACGTCGATCGACTCACCGATGGACGTGAGGTCGGTGCGGCTGCTCGACACCCAGCCGTCGGCGATGCGGCCGATGCGTCGAAGCGCCGCCGGCGCGGACCCGCCCATGAGCAACGGCGGGTGCGGCCGCTGCACGGGCTTGGGATCGACGCGTGAGAGCGGGACGTCGTAGAACTCGCCGTGGAACTCGACCGGGTCGGCCGTCCAGATCGTGCGCAGGCAGGCCACGAAGTCCTCGATGCGCGCTCCCCGACGCTCCATCGGCACGCCGACCGCCGCGAACTCCTGCTCGGACCAGCCGAGCCCGAGGCCCACGTCGAGACGTCCGTCGGACAGGATGTCGATCGTCGTGAGCGCCTTGGCGAGAACGATCGGCGCGTAGTACGGCGCCATCACCACGGCGACGCCCAGCCGGATCCGCGAGGTGAGGCCCGCGACGTACGCGAGCGAGGTCAACGGGTCGTGCACCGAGTGGTAGGCCGCACCCCAGTCCTGGTCGACCGGGTGCAGCAACCGCTGGAACGTCCAGAGCGAGTCGAAGCCGAGCTCGTCGGCACGCGTCGCCACATGGCGCATCGACTCGGGCGTCGCCCAGACTCCCGACACCGGCAGTCCGAGACCGATCCGCATGCCGACTACGCCTCGTCGAGCTGGTGGCCGCCGAAGTACATGAGCGGGTCGGAGAGCATCTCCAGGCCGATCCCGTCGGGGTCGCGCAGGTACATCGACTCGGGGATGCCGCGGTCGGGACCGACGTAGGCCACCCCGGCCTCGTCGAGGCGGCCGCGCACCTCGTCCCAGCGGTCCTGCGGCAGCGAGATCGCGACGTGCTGCACCGCACCGATCGACTCGACACCCGGCTCGAGGCCGAGCTCGGGGAAGTCGAAGAAGCCGAGCAGCGTCTTGTTGCCGACGTCGAAGAAGAGGTGCGACGAGCCCGCGTAGTCGCGGTTCTCCACCAGCTCGACGAGCGGGAATCCCAGCAGCCCCTGGTAGAACTCGATGGTCCGCTCCACGTCGCTGCAGATCAGCGCGGCGTGGTGGATGCCCCGACCCGGGGACGCCGGACGCTCGGACACCGGGATCAGGTAGCGGTCGCGCAGCTCGCGCCGGCGGGCCTCGAGCTCGACGAGCTGCTCGTCCGTGGGGGGCATGGCTCTCCTTCGCAGGCAGGACGCCGAACGGCTGGTGCTCGGACTGTAGCGACGCGACGACGCCACCACAGCCTCGTGGTCCTCAGGTGATCCGTGGTCACCGGCCGGGCGGTCGGTCGCCGCGTGGAACAATCGGTCCGAGCATACGGTTGACGATTGAACTAGTGCATCCCCCAGGAGGCCGTCCATGCCCGCCGTGACCGTCGACGACATCACCGTCCTGCCGCGCGTCCGACGCCCCGATCCCGGGCTCGTCCCGGCTCGCCCGGTCGTGTCGCTGACGACCGCGCCGAGCGGCTTCGAGGGCGAGGGCTTCCCGGTCCGTCGCGCCTTCGCCGGCGTCGACCAGGCCGCGCTCGACCCGTTCATCATGATGGATCAGATGGGCGAGGTGGAGTACGCCGCCGGGGAGCCCAAGGGCACGTCCTGGCACCCGCACCGCGGCTTCGAGACCGTCACGTACATCATCGACGGAACGTTCATCCACCAGGACTCGCACGGCGGGGGCGGTGTGATCGCCAACGGCGACACCCAGTGGATGACCGCGGGCGCGGGGCTCCTGCACATCGAGACGCCGCCCGAGCAGCTCGTCGTCAACGGCGGCCTGTTCCACGGTCTGCAGCTGTGGGTCAACCTGCCCCGGTCGGCCAAGATGAACGACCCCCGCTACCAGGACCTGCGCGCGAGCAACGTCGCGCTGCTCTCGAGCGACGACGGTGGAGCGCTGCTGCGCGTCATCGCCGGCGAGCTCGGCGGCCACACCGGGCCGGGCTCGACGTACACGCCCATGACGATGGTGCACGCCACCCTGTCGCCAGGAGCGTCGGTGACGGTGCCGTGGCGGCGCGACTTCAACGCGCTCGTCTACGTGCTCAACGGGTCGGGGACGGTGGGCGCCGAGCAGCGTCCGATCCGTACGGGCCAGCTCGCCGTGCTCGGGCAGGGCGCGAGCCTCACCGTCGCCGCCGATGCGACGCAGGAGGGACGCCACCCGACGATGGACGTCGTCCTGCTCGGTGGCGAGCCGATCCGCGAGCCGGTCGCCTGGATGGGCCCGTTCGTGATGAACACCCAGCGCGAGCTCATGCAGGCGGTCGACGACTACCAGCGCGGCCGTCTCGGCGTCGTCCCGCCCGACGGCATCCAGCCGTTCCGCGTCTGAGCGTGGGCGGGCAAGGACCCCGTCGCTGACGAGTTTCCGCCAGAACAGCGCGGGGACGGGTCGGCAGGGTTGGATGGGCGCATGACCGACACCATCCGCTGGGGCGTCCTCGGCGCCGGCGGGATCGCGACGAAGTTCTGCGACGACCTCGCGCTGCTGCCCGACCACGCCGTGGTGGCCGTCGGCACGAGGAACGCGGGGAGCGCCGACGCGTTCGCCGAGCGGTTCGAGATCACGCGGGTGCACGCGTCCTACGCCGAGCTCGCCGCGGACGACTCGGTCGACGCGGTCTACGTCGCCACGCCGCACCCGGGTCATCACGACGCAGCGATGCTGGCGATCGAGGCCGGCAAGGCAGTGCTGGTCGAGAAGCCGTTCACGATGGACGCCGCCGAGGCGCAGTCCCTGGTCGACGCCGCGCGTGCGCGCGGCACGTTCCTCATGGAAGCCATGTGGACGCGCCACCTGCCGGTCATGGTCGCCGTCCGCGAGGTGCTCGAGGCGGGTCGGCTCGGCGAGCTCGTCGCGGTCACCGCCGATCTCGGCATGTGGTTCGAGCCGGACTCGACCCACCGGCTGTTCTCCCCGGCGCTCGGCGGCGGCGCACTGCTCGACCTCGGCATCTACCCGGTGTCGTTCGCCTCGATGGTCCTGGGTACGCCGCGCCACGTCACGGCCGTGAGCGACCGGACCTTCACCGGCGTCGACCGGCAGACCTCGATGGTGCTGCGCGACGACGCCGGTCGGCACGCCGTCCTCACCACCACGCTGGCCGCGGCGACCACAGCCCGCGCGGCGATCATCGGCTCGGAGGCGCGCATCGAGATCGACGCGCCCTTCTTCCGCAGCAAGGGCTTCGCCGTGATCGACCGCGACGAGACGCCGGAACGCGTCGAGCGGCCCTACGAGGGCAACGGCATGAGGTTCGAGGCGGCGGAGGTGGGCCGCTGCCTGCGTGAGGGACTGCTCGAGTCGCCGGTGATGCCCCTCGACGAGTCGGTCGCGATCATGACCACGTTGGACGAGGTCCGCCGCCAGATCAACCTCACCTACCCGCCACCCTGACTCCTTCAGGTGCCACGCTCTGTTCCAGAGAGTTGTGTCCCTGTTGAGAACGAGAAGTAGCCGGCAGTAGGGCATCGCCCGCTTCTCGTGCCGCGGGGTGAGCGGCATCCTCTCCACGGTGGCGGTCGTACCGGTGCGGCGCGGTGCCGCAGCCTTCGCGAACGGAGCGAGGGGCCGAATGCCGCAGATGTGCGCGCCGGCCGTGCCCCTGAGTAGTCCCTGTACGCCCTGTCGTGCTGCTGCCATGCTGCGTCGGTGACGAGCTCTAGTGGCTACGCAGACGTCAATGGACTGTCCATGTTCTATGAGGTCCATGGGGAAGGTCCCCCGCTGCTCCATCTGTCCGGGGGAACCTGCTCGAACGAAGTCGGATCCGAGGACATCGCGGCCTTGGCGAAGAACTTCCACGTGATCGCTCCGGAGCAGATGGGGCACGGTCGCACCGCAGACGACACAGCACGGCCGTTCGACTACCACGACATGGCCGAAGACGTCGTCGCACTGATGCGGCACCTCAAGCTCGACAGTGCCATGGTCTTCGGCTTCAGCGACGGGGGAATCCTCGGTCTGGACTTGGCGATCAACCACCCGGAGCTCGTGGTCAAGCTCGCCGTTTCCGGAACGAACTTCAGCGTCGGCGGCATCGACGACTCGACGCTCGAGTGGTTCAAGACGACCACCGGCGACGGCTGGCCTCTGGAGCTCCGACGATCCTACGATCGACTCTCTCCCGACGGCCCGGACCACTGGAACGACCTCATTGAGCGGATGAAGGTCATGTGGCTCAGCCAGCCAGAGTTCACCACCGAGCAACTCGAGACGATCACCGCTCCCACCCTCGTCATCGCCGGAGATCGTGACGACATCACACCACCCGAGCACACCGTCGCCCTGTTCAAGGCGATTCCCAACGCACGCCTCTGCATTGTCCCGAACGCGGGACACGGGATCGTGCCGACGGACACCATCACCGCCTTCTTGCTGGAGCCCGATCCCCCCGACACCGAGGCTGAGTGAGCGGCTGCCTCGTGACACAGCGGGGAACCGTTCGCGCTCGCACACCCGACGTCCGAGAACCGGCGCGTCAGGTGCGTCCCGACATGCCACGCTGCTGACATGACATCCGCTGATTTCGAGCTGCTCGCGGGGCGTCGACGGCACGGCACGCGGCACCTCTTCGACAACGCTCGGCTCAACTGGGTGGGCTGGTCGGCCTTGTTGGCGGCCTCGCTGGGCTGTGGGGCGCTCGGTGTCCTGGCTGCGGTGCTGCTTGGCGTGCCACGTTGGGTTGGCGCTGCGGTTGGCTTGCCTCTCGTCGTGGTCGTGCTGCTGGTGATTGACCGACGACGCACCTGGCGCGGTTCGATTCAGTTCGGATGGACGGAGAGCCTGGCGGAGGTCGAGGCGGCGGCGGCGGCACTTCGGGAGAAGGGCGTCGAGGCCGATGTGAATGAGGACTTCGCCCCGTCGCTGACCTTCCGACGCCGCGACCAGCGTGCCGTGGCCGCGGTACTCTGGCTTGCCGCGGGGCCGATACCCGTGGCAATGAACACGCGCCGTTCTAGCTCGCTCTGCCGTGCAGGGACGGGGTTGGAGGCGGTAGCCGTTCAGACAATCGTGCTGGCATCGAACCTCAGCGGGCTTGGAGTTCGCGTTACAGCGGGGGTTCGTGGAAACCGATCGGTACACGCTCGACGGTGAGTCAGTGCCCTACGTCCACCTTGAAGCAGCCCTTGAACGACTGGGTACGTGACAGCACCGAGGTCCCGATACTGCCCGCGCCAACGGGGGAGCCGTCATTCCGTAGCCCACGTCGGTCGGCCACGTCGCCACTTCGACCGCTTGCCTCGGTCGGCGGGCGAAGACCTGGTGACTGCTCTCGTGCCACGTGGGGACGCGGAATCGTGCGTCGTGATCGTTGTGGGTCGGCGGTCGCGCCGGCGACGACGACGAGGTCATCGGAACCGGGTACGCGTCCGAGCTCGGTGCTGCCTGTGGACGACACGCGGGTGTGCGTCGTCTGTGGATGCATCGCTGTGACGATTCTTGTTCAGTGCCAACGGTTTCCGGCCCACGCCACTGTCAGAGGTGGTCTCTAGGGTGTCGGTATGTGCTCGATCACCGACCAGGCCCGCGGCCGCTCACGCGGGCCACGCCTGGCCACCCTGATCGGGCACGGACGCGACATCGCGACCGCGATCACCGCCGACCTGCTCGACCCGGACGCGGGCGCGGACCTGGTCGGTCTGCCGCTGGACGCGCTCAGCGCGCAGCTGCGGGACCTGCTCACCACGATCGACCAGACCCGCGCCGCGACCGCGGTGGTCACCGGCGTCGTGAACCAGGCGGTCGCTGGGCGTCAGCTGATCGAGGGCGTCTACGCCTCGACCACCCGGTTCCTGCAGGTCGAGGCCGGCCTGTCCGAGCAGTCCGCGAAGGCGTTGACCGCCCGAGCGCACGACCTCGCCGACGCCGCCCACGACGGCGACCCCCGGGTCCGCGACGGGTGGCTGGCCGGCCAGCTCACCGACGACAAGGTGCGGGTCCTGACCGCGGGGGTGCGCGAGGCGGTCAAGCGGGAACCGGTCGCGCAACGACGCGAGTCCACCCGTGCCGCCCTGGACCTGCTGCTGCCCCACGCCGCGGCGTGGACGGTCGCGGACCTGCGCCGGGCGGTGGGGCGGATCCGGTTCGTGGTCGACCCCGACGGGGTCCGCCAGGCCGAGCTCGACGCCTACACCGAGCAGTCGTTGACCTGCGTGCCGGTCGGGCAGTTCGTGCGCCTGCAGGCCTGGCTCGACGCCGAGACCGCCGCCGCGGTGATGACCGTCCTGGACCAGCAGGTCTCCGCGTGGCGCCGCGACGGCGACCTCGCCGCCGAGGACCACCTCCCCGACGGCGTCGACCCCGACTCCGCAGCGGGACGACGCCTCGCCCGCCAGCGCGACGCGCACCAGCGCGCCCTGGCCCTCGGCGAGGTGATGACCGGGCTGTTGGGTCGCGACGAGGTCGGCATGCACCACGGCACCCGACCCCACCTGGTCCTCACCGTCGACGCCCGCGACCTGGCCGCCGGACTCGGCGGTGAGCTGTCGATGCCCGGACGTGACGAGCCCGTCCTGGTCTCCAGCGACACCGTCCGCCGGATCCTGTGCGACACCGGACTCACCCACGTCATCACCGGACCCGTCGCCTGCCCCGGCGACGCCACAGCAGGTCCTACAGCCGGGTCAGGACTGCCCGACCTGCTCCGCAGCCGCGCCGTCGACGTGCTCTACGTCGGACGCGAGGAACGCACCGCACCGCTGCGACTGCGACGAGCACTCGAGGTGCGGGACCGGCACTGCCAGGCACCGGGCTGTCGACGATCACCGCGGCGCTGCAACGCCCACCACGTCCAGCACTGGGAACACGGCGGCGACACCACGATCGCGAACTGCCTGCTGCTCTGCGAACGACACCACCGGGCACTGCACGCCGACCAGCTCACGATCACCCGCGATCCGGGCAAGAGACCGACCGAGACCGGCTACTTCCGCGTCCACCCACCCGACCGACCACCCACGCCGTGACCGAGCACCACCGACGTCACGGCCGCACCAGCATCCACCCGCGGCGCAGAGCACAACGACGTCGCCGCCCACCCGCGACGCCGCCTGCTCTCCGCATGCCCGGTCAGGCACACCGTCGACTCGTACAAGGCACGACGAGCCGACGGGAGGGAGGCGTCACCTGTCGGCAGACTGTCGGTGGGCCTGCTCGCCGGGATGCGGTCAGTCGTCCCAGGGGAAGTCGGGCGGTGCGCCCTCGCCCGTCTCGCCGTCCGCCGCCTCGCGGAGCAGGTCGGCGTGGCCGGTGTGCCGTGCGTACTCCTCGATCAGGTCCACCACGAACCGGCGCAGCGACGGGGCGCTGCCGTCCCGCCAGGAGAGGACCGCCGGCTGATCGAGCCCACCAGTCGCGACCGACTCGGCCGTCGCTGCGCGCGACCGGCGCACCGAGGTCAGCCAGAGGTCGCGCAGCTCGTCCGGGTCATCGTCGAGGGCAGTGCGGAACTCCCACATCGGGTCCGCGTCGAAGTCGACGACGTCCCACGGCGGCGGCATCGGCCGCCCGTGCATCAGGTGGGTGAAGTAGTGGTCCTCGACGAGAGCGAGGTGCTTGAGCAGCCCGGCCAACGTGAGCGACGACGACGGCGTCGTCGCCCGGAGGCCGGCCGCGTCGAGGCCCGCGCACTTCCACGCGAAGGTGCGCCGGTTGCGCTCCAGGACCGCGAGCAACGTCGTGACCTCGTCCCCCGCCATCGGGACCTCGTGCAGCACCGGTACCTCCACGGACGACAGGGCGACAGGACCAGGTGCGGGCGAGACGTCAGCGTCAGTGCGCGTACGTCGGTGCGATCACGGCACGACCTAGCGTGTGGAACGCGAGGTAGAAGCTCACCACCGCCCCCGTCACGGACGCGTCGACACCGAGGCTCGCGACGTCCACGGCGTGCACGACGAAGAAGTAGCGGTGCGGCATGTCGCCCTCGGGCGGGGCGCACCCGCCGTAGGACGCCGTGCCCATGTCGGTCGGCACGTGGAAGCCGCCGGGCAGCGCGGCGTCCGACGCACCGGCGCCCTGCCCCAGCGCGCGCAGGTCGCCCGGGAGGTCGACCGCGATCCAGTGCCAGAAGCCGCTGGGTGTCGGCGCGTCGGGGTCGAAGCAGGTGACCACGAAGCTCTGCGTCCCGTCGGGGACGCCGTCCCACGCCAGGTGCGGCGACACGTTGCCGCCGCCGGCCGAGTCGTGCACGTGCAGCAGCGGCACCATCGATCCGCCGACGACGTCATCGCTCGTCACGGTGAACTCGGGCACGGGCGGGAGGTAGTCGTAGGGGTTCGGCGCGACCGCGCGATCCAGGCTCATGGGACCTCCTCGGGCTCGGGCTGACGACCCCAGCCAAGCGCAGGGTGCTGACCGATGCATCCGGAACGGGTCGACTCGCCCGTGCGGACCGTCCCCGGCTCGGCCTTGCTCAGCCCGGCTGACCCGGTGTGTGTGCCTCGCGCCGGGCATGACCGCGGGCGTGCTCGCCTCGATGTCGATGGCCGCGAGCAGCTCGTGGACGGCGTGGTCCCGTTCGGTGAGCAGCTCGAGGACCGGATGCGGTCGGGGTGGCCCAGGGTGCGGAAGAAGTCGGCCTTGGCCTGGTAGAGCGGGACCGGCACAGCGAGCTCCTCAGGCACGACCGTCGGGGACGAATGTGCCCATCTTCGCACATGCAAATGTGTTCAAGTAGGGCTCCCTCTGTGCACAGAACTGGGGACAACCTGGGGACGACGTCGGGCCAGACGGAGGACAAGCTGTGCACATCCTGTGGGCGCCTTGTGCACGACGAGATCCCGGAAAATACCTCCGCGAAACCTCTTGTGCGGCCTCGCACGCAGGCACTAGAACTACGCCCACGCCGAGAACGACGGGCGGGTCCACCGGAGGCGACTCCGACGGGGACGGCACCGTGAGACCGAGCCGCAGCGGGCAACCGCGGCGGGCCGGAGGAGCGAGGCCGCGACCGGGAACCGACCGGAGGTCACGGCCACGCCGAGAACGATCGGCGGGCCACGGGAGCAGCTCCTCGGAGCGGCGACCAGGGCGGCGGAAGCGGGAAACCGCGACCGACGTCCAGGGCGACGGGCGCGGGAGACCGAGTCCGACGACCGGCCCGACGCACGTGCACGGCGGCCGCCGATGCGATCGGTGGGTCCAGGAGGAAACTCCGCGGCGCAGGGAGCGGGAGACCGCGACCGCGTCGGGACTCGCAGAGCGCGCGGCAGCACGAACGCCTGGCCGAGCGGGCGCGGCAACGCGACCGCAGGTCAGGTGGACGTGCAGCGGGGCCCCTCGATCTCATACATCGAGGGGCCCCGCACCAGTTACAGGATGCCTCAGCCGGGCTCGCTTCCCGGCCAGCGACACGGCCACGCACGCGCAGGTCTCGTGGCCCTCGTCACGACCAGCGCCGTACCGGTGGGCGCCGTCACACCTCGACGTCGCCGGCGACGAGGGGCCAGGGCCGCTCCCGCTCGATCGCGGCACCCACCTCGAACGTGGTCCGCTCGTCGTAGGGGCGCCCCACGACCTGCACCCCGATCGGCACGCCCTCGCTGCTTCGCCCGGCCGGCACCGTGAGCACCGGGCAGCGGTTGGCGATGTTGAAGACCTCGGTCAGGAACACGTCGTGGAAGGTCTCGTAGGGCCTCCCGTCGAGCAGGAACGGCGTCGTGGAGTAGTCGACCCCGGCCTCGAGCGCGGGCACAGCGTTGGCCGGGCAGAGCAGGACGTCGTGGTCGACGAAGACCGCCTCGATCCGGCCGGTGATCTCGAGCTCGATGCGGCGTCCCGCGACGAACGAGTCGTCGGTGCGCGTCACGAGCTCGAGCCAGTAGGTCGTGTAGGGGTTCACCTGGTCCTCGCGCCCGGCGATGTCGGCGCGGACGTCGTCGGCCATGAGCGAGCGGTGGTGGGCGTTGCTGGCCCGGCGGACGAGCTCTCGCTCGATCACGAGGTCGACCTCCTCGACGACCGCGCCCGCTGCAGCCAGCGCCGCGGCCGTCTCGCGGACCGCGCGACGTACGTCCTCGGTGACCGGCCAGTCGCCGAGGTCGTACGACACCGCCACACGCAGTCCGCGCACATCGCCGGCAGGCACCCCGATCGGCGGCAGGGCCGGCAGCGCGTTGTGGTCGCTGGGATGCGGTCCGGCGATCAGGTCGCTCATGAGCGCCGCGTCCGCGACGGTGCGTGCGAGCGGTCCGACGTGGCACCAGTCGTCGAGACCGTAGATGCCCGAGATCGGCACCCGGCCGTGCGGTGACTTGTAGCCGACGACACCGCAGCACGACGCGGGCACCCGGATCGAGCCGCCGATGTCCGAGCCGGTCGCCAACGGGGTGATGCCGGACGCGAGCGCTGCCGCGGAGCCGCCCGAGCTGCCGCCGACGTCGAAGGCCGGGTTCCACGGGTTGCGCGTCACGCCCCACAGCCGGCTGTGCGTCCAGAACGCGATCGAGAACTCCGGCGTGAGCGTGCGCACGTGCACGATGGCGCCCGCGTCGAGCATCCGCTGCACGATCGGCTCGGTCTCCTCGACGATGACGTCGGTGTAGAGCAACGACGCGAAGGTCGAGCGCTTCCCGGCGATCGCCGCCTCGTCCTTCACCGCGAAAGGGATGCCCTCGAGCGGACGGGCCGTCCCCTCGCGCCAGCGCCGCCCGGCCTCGTCGGCCGCCGTCCGCGCCTCCTCGGCGTAGACGTCTCCGACGGCGTTGACCACGGGCTGGACCTCGTCGAGACGGGCCAGGCAGGCCTCGAGGTAGTCGCGCGGCGTCAGCGTGCCGTCGGCGTAGGCGGCCAGCACGCGCGCCACCGGCCACGTGAGCATCTCGGGAACGGGCACGGCACAACCTCCGGTCTGCAGGGCGCGACGACGCCCGCAGCACCGTACCCGGCTCACCCGTCGCGGAGCCGGAGGCACTCGGTGCGCCCCCTCGCGCCCGCGGACACCTCTACGCTGCGCCGGTGAGCGTCGAGCGTCCCGAGCGGGGTGGAGCGTGGGACTTCCGTGGTCGGCTCCACCCGGAGTACTCCCCGCGCCGGGACGGCGACCCCGATCCCGGTGAGGTCGTCTGGGCGTGGGTCCCCTTCGAGGAGGACCCGACGCTGGGCAAGGACCGGCCGATCGTCGTGATCGGCCGTGACGCCGACGATCACGACGTCCTCGTCGCGCTCATGCTGTCGAGCAAGTCCCACGACGGCGACCGCGACTGGCACTCCGTCGGCTCCGGCGGCTGGGACCCCGAGGGCCGCGAGTCGTGGGTGCGGCTCGACCGGCCGCTGGCCGTGACCGAGGCCGGCGTACGTCGCGAGGGCGCGGTGCTGCCTGAGCAGCAGTTCCTGGCCGTCGTCGAGGCGGCGGGTCGACGCGTCGTGCACCAGGCACCGCGACCACGAAGCCCGCAGCAGCAGCCGGCCCGACCCTCGCTGCTTGCGCGCGTCCGGGGTCTCTTCCGGCGCTGATCCGACGCACACGCGTACGCGGATCGCGTGGTGAGTGGTCAGGACCCGGTCAGGACTCGACCTCGGCCAGGCGGGTCCGGAGGTAGACGCGCTCCGCACCGTCGGACACCAGCCCGAGCGCGGCGCGGTAGGCGGTCGCGGCGTCGGCACGGCGGCCCAGCCGGCGCAGGAGATCGGCACGCGCCGCAGGCAGGTAGTGCCAGGACCGCAGCGCAGGCTCGCCGGCGCAGGCGTCCAGCAGCGCCAGCCCCTCCTCGGGACCGACGGCGAAGGACACCGCCACCGCGCGGTTGACGCGGACGACGGGGCTCGGCCAGGCCACGAGCAGGCGGTCGTAGAGCAGGACGATGGCCTGCCAGTCGGTCGTCGCCCACGTGGACGCCGCAGCGTGCTCCCCCGCGATGCAGGCCTGCAGCAGGAACCGGCCGGGTGGGTCGTCCGTGGTCGTGAGGCGCAGGCCGCGCACGACGAGGGCGTCGCCGCGCTCGATCTGGGCGCGGTCCCACAGGCTGCGGTCCTGGTCCTCGAGCAGGACCAGCGCGCCGTCGACGTCGACGCGCGCTGCTCGGCGGGCGTCGGTGAGCTCGAGCAGCGCGAGCAGGCCCAGCGTCTCCGGCTCGTCGGGCATGAGCACCGCCAGCACCCGGGCGAGATCGAGCGCCCGCTCGACGAGATCGACGCGGACCAGCGCAGCACCCGTCGTCACGTGCCCCGCGGTGAAGGCGAGATGGATGACGGTGAGGACGCCGTCGAGCCGCTCGGCGAGGTCGTCGTCGCCGGGGACGCGGTAGGGGATGTGGGCGGTCGCGATCTTCTTCTTGGCCCGCGTGATGCGCGCGGCCATCGTCGGCTCGGGGACCAGGAAGGCACGCGCGATCTCGTCGGTGGTGAGGCCGCACACGAGCCTGAGGGTGAGTGCGATCCGCGCCTCCTCCGCGAGTGCGGGGTGGCAGCAGGTGAAGACGAGGCGCAGCCGGTCGTCGATGACCACGTCGTCCTCCTCGCCGGGTGCACCCACGGCGTCGTCGCGCAGCAGGTCCGGATAGCGCTGGCGGAGCGCCTTCTCGCGGCGCACCCGGTCCAGCGCCCGGTTGCGCGCCGTGGTCGTGAGCCAGGCACCGGGCCGCGTCGGGATGCCGCGCTCGCCCCACGTCCGCAGTGCGGCCTCGAACGCCTCCTGGGTGCACTCCTCGGCGGTGGCGAGGTCGCCGTCGAGCAGGCGTGCCACGGCAGCGAGGACGAGTCCCCACTCCTCGCGGTGCGCCTGCTCGACGGCGCGCGTGACCTCGGGGGTCGCGGTCACCGCACCGCCACGGCCCTCACGGCCCGGTCGGGATGACCGGACGGACCTCGACGGTGTTCGCCGGCAGCGTGTGCGCGAGAGCGAGCGCCTGGTCGAGGTCGGCGCAGTCGACGACGTAGTAGCCGCCGAGGCCTTCCTTGGTCTCGGCGAACGGGCCGTCGGTCACGACCGGAGAACCGCCGCCCTTGCGGATGGTCGTGGCGGTCGTCGACATCGCCAGAGCCTCGCCGCTGACGATCGACGCGCCGGCCGCCGCGACCGACTCCCCCCAGGCGTTGTGCGCCTGCAGCATCTGGTCCCACTGCTCGGGCGTGACGTCGGTCATCGCGGACTCGTCGCTGTAGATGAGGAACATGTAACGCGTAGCCATGAGAGAGCCTCCAGGTCGTGGTCGCGGAATCCCCGCTGTACCCACGACGAACAGCGTGCCCCGGGATCGACAACG
Organism: uncultured Actinomycetota bacterium; assembly: GCA_963782665.1. GTDB lineage: Bacteria > Actinomycetota > Actinomycetes > S36-B12 > CAIYMF01 > Longivirga. The sequence goes on from CAWAKP010000004.1 coordinate 734,271, forward strand.
TCGTCCCGGGAATCGGGCGGCCGGGCCCGACGGGCTAACCTCCCCACCATGACCGACGCCGACCTGCGCACGAAGCTCGACGCGATCGCGGCGCACGAGACGCGCGTGCAGGCATCACCGCTGACGCGGATCATCCGTCCCCTGAGCAAGACGGCCGGCTTCGCCCGGGTCTACCGCACGGTCGGTCCGGTGGTCGACCCGAAGATCCGCGACCTGCGCGACGGCCGCGTCATGGCGCGCCTCTACGGCTTCCCCATCCTCATGCTGCACTCGACGGGCGCGAAGTCCGGGCAGCCGCGCTCGTCGCCGCTGGTCTACGTGCGGGACGGCGACGACGTCATGCTCGTCGGCACGAACTTCGGCCAGCCCAAGCACCCGGCGTGGACCGCCAACCTGCTCGCGCACCCCGAGGCCGCCGTGGTCATCGGTCCGGTGCGGCTCAACGTCGACGCCGAGCAGGTCGACGACGACACCTTCGATCGGCTGTTCCCGGCCTTCGTCGCCGTCTACCCCGGCTACGCCAACTACCTCGAGAGGCGACAGGGGCTGCACCCCCGGATGTTCCGCCTGCACCCGGTCTCCTGAGCGCTGCCTCGTCAGGGCGAAAGCGCGGCGCGTGCAGGTGCGCGCTGCTTGACTTGGACGTCCGACCGATCTGCCAGGAGGCAGCCCGTGCTCAACATCATCTGGATCATCATCGGCGGTGCGCTCATCGGCGCAGTCGCACGACTGCTCATGCCAGGCAAGCAGAACATCCCGTGGTGGGCGACGATCGGCGCCGGCATCGTCGGCATGCTCCTCGGCGACTGGCTCGCGTCGCTGCTCGGCGTCAAGGACACGGCCGGGTTCGACTGGATCCGGCACGGGCTGCAGGTGCTCGTCGGGATCGGTGCAGTGGCCGGTGTCCTCGCCATCATGGGACGTGGCAAGACCTCGGCCTGACCCTCCGCGACTCGACGGGGCACCCGATCTAGCCTGATCCGGTGCACCGTCGTCCGTCGTCCACCGTCGCCACTGTCGCGCTCTGCGCGGCGGTGCTCACCTCGTGCACGACGTCCGGCCCCGCTCCGACCGGGTCGGGCCTGACGACCAGCGCGCGGCCGACTCCTACGCGCGCTAGCCCCACCTCATCGCCGTCCTCCTCGGAGTCCTCCGCGTCGCCCACGTCCACGCCCTCGACCGTTTCCGCCGACGCGGTCGTGTCGGCCGTGGGCCCCCAGCAGTGGGCGCGCATCGTGGCCGCGGGCATGGCCCGGTCCGGCTGCCCGCTGCGCCGCACCGACCTGAGGCGCGTCGACGTCGGCTACTGGGGGTTCGACGGCGCGGTTCATCGCGGCGTCGCTCGTTGTCAACGCGGACGTCGCGGCGAGCACGGCGCGCATCTTCACCCGGCTGTTCGACGCGCGCTTCCCCATCCACCGGATGCGCCCGATGGAGGAGTACGGCGGCGACGACCAGAAGGCGATGCTCGACGACGACACGTCGGCGTACAACTGCCGGACCGTCGCGCAGCAGAACGCTCCGCCCACCGCGTCACCGCACGCGAACGGTCGCGCCATCGACGTGAACCCCTACGAGAACCCGTGGCAGGACCCACGCTGCCGCTGCTGGAGCCCGAGCGCGACCTACGGCACGCACCGGGTGGGCCGCGGCGTCATCGTCAAGGGCGACGTGGTGTGGACGGCGTTCACCGACGAGCACTGGATCTGGCAGGACATCAACGTCACGGACTGGATGCACTTCGACACCGGCTATCCGTCCAAGCCCTTCGGCTCCGCGACTGATCAACTGGCGGTTACCGAAGCCGGTAGACCGCCAGTTGATCAGTGCGAGCTCGGGGGTGGCGCGGATCAGCCCTTGACCGAGCCGGCGAGCAGGCCGCGGACGAAGAACCGCTGCAGCGAGAAGAACACGATCACCGGCACGATGATCGCCAGGAACGCTCCCGCGGTGACCAGATGCAGCTGTGCGCCGTACGTACCTTGGATGCTTGATAGGTACTGGGTGACGGGCGCGACGTCCGGAGTGCCTCCCGCGAAGGTCAGCGCGACGAGGAGGTCGTTCCAGACCCAGAGGAACTGGAAGATCGCGAAGGACGCGATCGCCGGCACCGACAGCGGCAGCACGATCCGGTAGAAGATCAGGAAGTGGCTCGCGCCGTCGACCCTGGCCGCCTCGAACAGGTCCTTGGGCAGCTGGTTGATGAAGTTGTGCAGCAGGAAGATCGCCAGCGGTAGGGCGAACATCGAGTGCGCGATCCAGAGCGGCACGAACGACACGCCGCCCTTGGGCCAGAGGAACTCCAGCCCAGGCGTCGTCTGCAGGACCTGTTTGAGCGACGGCAGACCGAACCAGCCCTTGTTGAACAGGGTCAGCAGCGGCAGCAGTGCCATCTGCAGCGGCACGACCTGCAGGGCGAAGATCCCGAGGAAGACGAAGTTGGCACCCTTGAACGGGATCCACGCCAGGGCGTACGCCGCCATGATCGCGAGGATCAGCGGGATGATGGCGGCAGGGATCGAGATCACGAACGAGTTGACGACGAAGGGCCAGATGCCGCCCTGGAAGTCGGGGCCGCCGTTGAGCACCTGCTGGTAGTTGTCCAGCGTGAAGGACGGGTGGAAGAAGGCGGTCCACCATCCGGTCTTGTTCGCGTCCGCCGACGTGCGCAGCGACGTGACGAAGAGTCCGAACGTCGGGATGGTCCACAAGACGGTGAGGACGATGACCGTGCCGGTCGCCCACGGGCTGGACAGGTTGCGCCGCAGGGCCGTCGACATGCCGCCGTGGTCGGGCGCGGCGTTCTTGAGGACCGCCTCTTCGAACTTGCCGGAGAGGCCTCCGGTCTCGACGCTCATCGGATCGCACGCTCCTTACGCAGCTGGCTCACGTTGTAGACGATGAGCGGGATGACGGCGGCGAACAGGACGACGGCGAGGGCGCTGCCCCGACCGGCGTTGAACTGGACGAAGGACTGCGCGTACATCTCGTTCGCGACGACCTGGGTGCCGTAGTTGCCGTTGGTCATGGTGCGCACGATGTCGAAGACCTTCAGAACCCCGATCGCGATCGTCGTCAGCACGACGACGAGCGTGCCGCGGATCATCGGGACGGTGACGCGTCGGAAGAGCTTCCAGCCGGTGGCGCCGTCGAGCATGGCCGCCTCGGTCACGTCCATCGGGATCGCCTTGATGGCCGCCGACAGCACGACCATCGCGAACCCGGTCTGGATCCAGATCATGATGATCATGAGCAGGAAGTTGTTCCACGGCTCCCAGAGGATCCAGTTGGGCGGATCGCTCCAGCCGAGCTTGGTGACCACGGCCTGGAGCAGGCCGACCGGCTCGGTGATCGACGGGTCGCGGTAGGCGTACATGAGGCCCCAGATGATCGAGGCCCCGACGAAGGAGATCGCCATCGGCATGAAGATGAGCGACTTGGGGATCGACTCGCGGCGCATGCGATCCAGCAGCAGGGCCAGCGTGAGACCCAGCAGGGTCGAGGCGATCGGAGTCACGATGATCCAGAGCACCGTGTTGATGAGCATCTGCTTGTTGTCGGGCGTGGTGAAGATCCACCCGTAGTTCTCGAGCCCGACCCACTTCTTGCTGCTCGGCGTTCTGGAAGCTGGCGAAGAAGGTGATGACCGCCGGGACCACGAGGCCGATGAGGAGCAGCAGCAGCGCAGGACCCAGGAAGATCACCCAGGCGAGCGGTTGCTGAGCCTTGCCCTTGGCCTTGGAGGCGGCCCAGAACACGATGGCCAGCAGGATGAAGAAACCTGCGACCACGAAGAGCATCTGGGACAGCTTGTTGACGGTGTCCATGCCTGGCGATCACCCCTTAGGAACGGAAGGACGCAGCGACCTCCGGTCGGGCCGCGAATGCGGACCGGGGCCCAGAGGGAATGTCTACTCCCTCTGGGCCCCGGTCGGTGCGAACTCGGCGAGGCCGGTCAGGCCTCGTCGGTCAGCGTCAGCTCGGCCAGGCCGCGTCGATCGCCGAGAGAACGTCGGCGGTCGGCTTGTCCTGTGCGAACCATGCGGTCATCTGCTTCCACTCCTCGCCCGACCCGACGGCGCCCGGCATCATGTCGGAGGCGTCGAAGCGGAACGTGGCGGTCTTGTCGGTCAGCAGCTTCGCGGACAGCAGCTGGATCGGGTCGGTGTAGGCGTCCAGCGGGACTCCGCTGTTCGCCGACGCCCAGCCACCCAGCTTCACCTTCGCGGTCGCCCACTCGGGCGAGCTCAGGTAGGCCTGGAACGCCTGGACCTCAGGAGCGTCGGAGTACGCCGCGACGAACTCGCCGCCGCCGACGACCGGAAGGTTGGGCGAACCGGTCATGGGCGGAAGGAAGAACGCGAACGCGTCCCCGTCCTCGGCGATCTTCGCGTCCTTCTGGACCGAGGTGAACTGGCCTGCGTAGAACGAGGCCTGCTGCAGCATGGCGCACTTGGCACCCTGGCTGACGAGGATCGGGTGACCGGCGTCCTGGAACTTGGTCGTCGCGATCGTCTTGACGTCACCGAAGCCGGCGTTGACCCACTTGGGGTTCTTCATCCAGCCCGCGATGGTGTCCATCGCCTTGGTGATCTCGGGCGAGCTGAACTTGACGTCGTGGGTGACCCACTTGTCGTAGACGTCACCACCGGACTGCCGAAGCACGACCTGCTCGAGCCAGTCGGTCGCCGGCCAGCCGGTTGCTCCGCCGGACTCGATGCCGCCGCACCACGGCTTCATGCCCGTGGCCGCGATCTTGTCCGAGAGCGACATGAGCTCGTCCCACGTCGTGGGGATCGTCCAGCCCTTCGCCGCGAAGGTCTTCGGCGAGTACCAGACGAGCGACTTCATGTTGGACGACAGAGGCGCCGCGTAGAACGTGCCGTCGACGGTGCCGTAGTCCTTGAACTTCGGCGCCCAGTACTTGTCGACGTTCGCGGACACGGACGCGGGAGCCGGCTTCGGAGCCGTGTCGGGGTTCTGCGCGAGGGTGCGGAGCAGACCGGGCTGCGGCACGAACGCGATGTTCGGGGCGTTGCCGCCCTTGATGCGCGTCGGCAGCAGGGCCTCGAACTGGTCGGTGGCCTCGTACTTGATCGTGATGCCGGTGCACTTGGAGAACTCGGCCCACGACGTCTCGTACTGCTGCTGCTCCGGGGGCTTGATCGACGTGAACACCGTGACGGTGGTGTTCTGGTGCAGGCCGTAGGTCTGGTACGCCGAGCACGCTGGGTCGGTGATGCTGGCGCTCGGACTGCTGCCCGAGTTCGAGCTGCTGCCGCACGCGGCGAGCAGCAGTACAGCCGCGACGCCGCCGGTGATGGCGGCGGTGCGACGACGGACGGGAACGGACATGTGCGTCTCCCTCGAGCCGATTAGACAGGTCCGGGAAGGCTGGTCCCGGAGGCTTGTAAGCGCTTCGCATCCTGGCCCTGTTACAAGGCGGAAGCAAGAGATAACAGGCAAGTTTCGGGGCTGCAAGCGATTACAAAATGGTCACGTAACCGCGATGATGGAGCGCTCCCACGGACCAGGCTAGCGCGAAGTCCGCGCCGTGTCTGCCCCTAGCGGCCCGTCGGGCGTGCCGCAACCTGTTCGTGACCTTCGCAGCGCTCGCGCGCCCGTTCCTCGACCCTCCCACCGACCGCCCGGAGGCGCTCGTCGAGTCGCGTCGTAGAGGCGGTCCGTGACCGGTCCGAGAGCCAACAGACGTCCGCGCGTGACCCACGACCCGCTGCGCGACGTCTCGACCCCGCAACCGCTGCTCCGGAACACCTCCCCCGCGCGGGCCGGGCGTGGTGGACTACGCGACGTGGACGTCCCGCTGCTCGCCTCGATCCCCGAGCCCGAGCGCACGCACGTCCTCGAGGCCTGCGAGACCTGCCAGTTCGAGCGCGGCGAGATCCTCTTCCGCCAGGGCGATCCGGGGGATGCGCTCTACGTCATCGAGACGGGACGCCTCGCCGCGCGCGTCACCACCGAGACCGGCGACTCCGTCACGCTCGACGTCCTCGGACCCGGACGCGTCGTCGGCGAGCTCTCGCTCGTACGACCCGGTTCGATGCGCACCGCGACGGTCGTCGCGATGGAGCGGTCGACGACCCGCAAGCTCGCGCCCGAGATCTTCCGCGACGTCGTCGCCCAGCACCCGCAGGTCGCGACCGCGGCGGCGGCCGTCCTGGCCGACGTCGTCGAGCGACTCACGGGTCAGCTGATCGAGGCGCTCTCGGTCAACGTCGACCGCCGCGTCGCCCGACGCATCTGGTCGCTCGCCGCCATGCACGGCGGCCCGGTCGCGGGGACGTCGATCCCCATGACCCAGCAGGACCTCGCCGACCTCGCCGGCGCCGCTCGCCCGACGGTCAACCAGACCCTCAAGAAGCTCGAGGCGCAGGGCGCCGTCTCGCTCTACCGCGGCGGTCTGCGCATCGTCGACCCCGAGGCACTGCGTCGTCGCGCCGCCGTGCCGGAGCAGCGACCCTCCGCCGCCGACGCCCCGGCGGTCTGACGCCCTGCTCAGGCCGACGTCGCCGCGCGCGCCTCGAGCAGCCTGACCAGCGTGCGTACGGGTGTCCCTGTCGGCCCCTCGGCGAACCCGCCCCACGCCGCCTCGCGCCAGGCGGTCGAACCGACGTCGAGGTGCACCCAGGGCGTCGAGCCCGCGAACTGGCGGAGATAGGTGGCTGCCAGCACCGACGAGTCCGGCATCGCGAGGGGGCCGTTGATGAGGTCGGCGACCGGTGAGCGCAGCATCTCGACGTAGGACTCGACGACCGGCATCCGCCACCCCGGTTCTCCGCCTGCGGCACCCGCGGCCAGCACGTCGGCCACGAGGTCGTCGTCGGTGGACGCCGCCGCGACGAGGCTCGGTCCGTAGCCCGCGGCGTCGGTGAGCGTGCCGATGTCGACGATCCCCGCGACACCCCGCGCGGCGAGGTAGGCGATGCCGTCCGCCAGGACGAGCCGCCCCTCGCAGTCGGTGTCGGTGACCTCGGTGGTGAGTCCGTTGGGGTGGCGGATGACGTCGCCCGGCCGGGTCGCGGACCCGCTCGGCATGTTCTCCGTGAGCGGCAGGATGGCGCACACCCCGACGTCGAGGCCGAGTCGCGCGACGGCGCTGATCGCGCCCGCCACCGCAGCAGCCGAGGCCATGTCGGCCTTCATCCACGCGATCTCGGTCAGCACCTTCTTGATGTTGATGCCGCCCGAGTCGAACGTGATGCCCTTGCCGACGAGGCCGAGCGGCGCGGACTGGTCGCCGTAGCAGAGCTCGACGACGCGCGGCTCCTCCTCGCTGCCCTTGGCGACGGCGAGCAGCCCGCCGAAGCCGCGGTCGCGGACCTGCGCCGCAGACCACACCGTCGCGGTGTAGCCGGCCTCGTCCGCGTCGCGCACGATCTCGTCGGCCAGCTGCCGCGGCGTGAGGTGACCCGGTGGTGTGTCGGTGAGCGTCCGGACCCACTCGGCGCGCTCGCCGGTGACCTGGCCGCGCAGCACCGCGTCGCGGACCTCGGGGTCGCGCGCGTCCTCGGCGTCGAGCAGGACGACGAGTGCGCCCGGCACCGAATCGTGAGCCGGTCGCGGTGCGGCGCCCGGGCGTGGGCGCTGGTAGGCGCCGAGGAGCGCACCCTCGACGGCAGCGCGCGCAGAGGCCGCACGGTCCGCGCCGACGTGGGCGAGCAGGGTCGCGACCCGGCGACGTCCCCGGATCACCGACGAGGCGCGCAGTGCGGCCACGCGCACCTCGTCGGCCCCGGCCAGGCCGCGCGGCCCGACGCCCGCGATGACGACGGTGGGCTGCTTGGCGGACGACGGCGGGATGACGAGCGGTTCGTCGTCGACCCCGCCGCGGAACGCCGTCGATGCGCGCAGCGCAGCGGCAAGGTCGACGCCGGGCACCGCGGCAACGGCGTACGCGGGAGCCTTGCGGTCGGAGTGGACGGGCACGACGACGACGTCGGACGACGCGTCCGCAGGCCTCGGCGACAGGGTGATGCGCATGTCCACACCCTGGCACGCTCGTGCGATCTCCGCGTTACAGCAGGGACGCCGTGAGCCAGGCGCGCAGCGCGTCGGCGGTGTCCGGGCTGATGCCGTGACCGCCCGGGTCGCGGCGGGAGGTGACGTCGGCGCCGGACTCGTCGTGCAGGTAGGCCCAGGTGCGGTCGAGGAGGTCGCGCGGGATGACCGTGTCGGCGTCGCCCTGGGCGACGAACACGGCACGACCGTCGAGGCGACCGGACGTCACGGGCACGCCGGCGTCGAAAGGCACGGTGCCGTAGAGGATCGCGCTGCCGGCGAACCGCGCCGGGTCGTCGAGCAGGAGCCCGCCCGCGAACGCCGCGCCACCGCTGAACCCGACGATCACGACGGGACGACCGTCCGGTGCGACGTCGTCGAGCCACGCGCGGAACCAGTCCATCGTCTCGCGCAGCGACTCCGCGACCGGCCGGCCGATGCCCCGGTTGGCGAACCAGGCGAACCCGCCGCCGACATCGATGGGCGCACGCACGGCGGCGTAGGTCGGACCCTCGGCGAGGTGCGGGGCCAGGCCGATGATCTCGCCCTCGTGCGAACCGCGGCCGTGCAGCAGCACGACCAGGGGTGCCTCGGGGTCGGTGCTGCCCGCGGTCACGACGACCGGGGCGCCGAACACGGTCACGTGCGGTCGAGCAGCGGTCGCAGCTCGTCGGCCGTCGAGACCCCGCTCCAGGTCTCGAGCTCGCGTGCGAGGTCGAGGTGCTCGATGGGCGCCGAGTTCTCGTACTGACCCCACGACTCGCGCGGCAGCATCCACTGCACCTCGAACTCGTTGCCGTCGGGGTCGACGCCGTACAGCGACAGGGTCGCGCCGTGGCTCGACGACCCGACGAGCGCGCCGAGCTCGGCGAGCGTCACCTGCGCCTCGGCCAGCTCGTCGAGCGTGTCGACCTGCCACGCGAGGTGGTAGAGCCCGATGCCCGGGCGCTTGGGCCCGTGCGTCGTCCCGATGCCGAACAGGCCGAGGTCGTGGTGGTTGCCCGACCGCGGCAGACGCAGGAACGCACCGGGGACGCGCGGCTCGCGCGCGATGACCTCCATGCCGAAGGCGGCGGTGTAGAACTCCACGGCACGCTCGAGGTCGGAGACGAACAGCACCGCGTGGTTGAGGCGTACGGCAGCGATGGCCATGACGCATTCCTCTCGCGAGAAGGGCGGGACGGTGGGCGGGTGCCACCGTCGACCGGCGTGGCAGTCCTTCTACCACGCCGGTCGAGGGCGAACGACGATCAGACGAGCGAGGTGGGACCGACGAGCGTCCAGGCGCTCTGCCAGGACCAGCCCTTGGTCGCGTTGAGCGTGATGTTGAGGAAGGCGAGCTCCTCGAGCCCGCGCGCGTGACGGAGGCCACCGACGTCGAGACCCTGGAAGCCCAGCGAGGTGGCGAGCTCCTCGACCTTCGCCTTGGCGTCGGCGTCGTCCCCGGCGATGAACACGGGCAGCGCGCTGCCGTCCTCGGCGGGCGCGGCGTAGCGCGAGGCGAACGTGGTGTTGAACGCCTTGACCACCGGCGACGACGGCACGAGCACCTGCAGGTCGGCGGCGGCCGAGTCGCCCTCGATGACGAGGTCGGAGTACGTGGCGTTGAGCGGGTTGGTGGCATCGACGATCGGCACGCCCGCGACGGCGTCCCGGATCTCGGCGGCGATACCGGCCACCGCGCCGTGCGGCACGGCCAGGACCACGAGGTCGGCCCCGGCGACGGCCGCGACGTTGGACGTCGGCCGCGACCGCACCGGTCTCGGCGGCGGCCGACTCGGCCTTGGCGGGGGTGGAGGCGGAGATGGTGACGGTGTGACCGGCGGCGACGGCGGCGCGGGCGAGGCCGGCACCGACGTTCCCGGCACCGAGGACGGTGATCTTCATGAGGAGCTCCCTTAGTTGATTGTTCAACCTTCTGCCCCGAAGGTACGCGGAGTTATATGACTTGTCAACTACTGCGAGGTAAGATGAATTCATGACCCCCGCCGACGACGCCCTCGTCTCGACCTTCGGCCGCCTGCTCGAGGCGACCCACGGGCTCGAGCGCACCCTCGGCCGCGACCTCGAGGCGTCGCGGCACCTGCCCCTGACCTGGTTCGAGGTGCTGCTGCGGCTCTCGCGCTCACCCCACGGCGAGCTCACGATGGGCGAGCTCGGTCGCCAGATCGCGCTGACCAGCGGCGGGGTGACCCGCCTGGTCGACCGCATCGCCGAGGCCGGCTACGTGCAGCGCCGTCCGTGCAAGGACGACCGCCGCGTCCAGTACGTCGTCCTCACCGCCGCCGGTCGGGCGGCGCTGGCGCCTGCGCTGGACGAGCACACCGTCGCGCTACGGCGCGCCTTCGCGGGGTTCAGCGCGGCCGAGCTGCGGGCTCTGGACTCGGCGCTGGACCGGCTGCGCGCGCTCCCCGCCTGAGCCGAGGTCTCGGGCTTGTCGCGACGGATTCCGTTCGCGGATTCCTCGCCTATCCTTGTCGTTCACGGGGCCATGGGAAGGGAGCGCGTCATCGACACCGTCGCGCTTCCCGTCGTCGATCCCGCCCCCGTCCCGATCAGTCCGCGCCGCCGCCTGGTCGGGCGCATCGTCGTCGGAGTGTGGGCCGCGTCGCTGGCGCTGTTCGTCGTCACGCAGGGCTTCCCGTTCGACCGGGGGTTCCAGACGCTGTGGATCCTGAGCGGTCTCGTCGCAGCCAGCATCGGACGCCCGTGGCGCCAGGTCGGCCGGATCTTCCTCGACTGGATCCCCTTCGTCCTCGTGCTCTACCTGTACGACTACTCGCGCCACCTCGCCGAGGCGCTCGGTCGACCCGTGATGATCACTCCGCAGCTCGACGCCGATAGAGCGATCTTCTTCGGGCAGGTGCCCACGATCTGGCTGCAGCAGCACTTCTACGACCCGTCGGCGACGCACTGGTGGGACGAGCTCGGCGCGGTCTGGTACAGCAGCCACTTCCTCGCCGTCTGGGTGATCGCGGCCCTGCTCTACCTGCGCAACCGCGACGAGTGGTTCCGCTGGGCACGCGCGCTCGTCGCACTCTCGTTCGCCGGGCTGATCACCTTCGCGCTGCTGCCGTCGGCGCCGCCGTGGTACGCCGCGCGCGAGGGCTACCTCGACCCGGTCTCCCGCATCTCGACCCGCGGGCTGGACTCGCTCGGGCTGCACGGTGCACGACAGCTCATCGACCTGGGCGCCGCCACCGCCAACGACGTCGCCGCGATCCCCAGCCTGCACACGGGATTCGCCGTCCTCATCGCCATCTGGTTCTATCCTCGGGTCCCCCCACGCCACCGCTGGTGGCTGCGACCGTTCCTCGTCGTCTACCCCATCGTGATGCTCGCGGTCCTCGTCTACAGCGGCGAGCACTACGTCGTCGACGGCATCATCGGCGCCATCTACGTCGTCGGCGTGCTGCTCGGTCTCCGCGCGTGGGACCGGTGGCGGGCGCGCCGCAGGCTCGACCACGAGGTCGCCGACCTCGAGGACGAGGCACTGGCGAACGAGGCGACGGACGAGCAGTCGGACCAGCCGAGTGCAGTCCGCCCAGGCGGGCATCGACGACGCGGGTGTCCCGGTCGACCTCACGTCGCACCAGCTCGCGCTCGAGGGCGAGACCTGACCGCTGCGCAGACCGCTGGGCAGACCGGTGGCGGCGACCGGATGTGCACTGGCGCGAGGACATCCGGCAGGATCGCGGGCGTGACCCGCCACTACACACCGCTCGACCGCGCCCGTCAGGACCAGTCGCCGTACGTCGACGCGCTGCAGGCCTTCGTCGACGCCGACCATGCCCGATGGACGACGCCCGGCCACCAGGGCAGCGCCGAGGCACAGGGGCACCTCGCCCGCTACTTCGGCGAGAAGACCCTCGAGCTCGACGTCCAGACGATGGTCGAGGGCATCGACATCGGTCCGGACAACGCCAAGGACCGCTCGCTCGCCCTCGCCGCCGAGGCGTGGGGCGCGAGCCGGACGTGGTTCCTCACCAACGGGTCGAGCCAGGGCAACCTCACGGCGTGCATGGCGATGACCGGGCTCGGCGGCTCGCTCGTGGCGCAGCGCAGCGTGCACTCGTCGGTCATCGACGGGCTCGCCATCTCAGGGATGGTCGCGACCTTCGTGACCCCCGACATCGACGACGAGCTCGGCATCACGCACAGCGTCACGCCCGAGCGTCTCGACGCGGCGCTCGCTGCCAACCCGGACGCTCGAACGGCACTCGTCGTGACGCCGTCGTACTTCGGCGCGTGCGCGGACGTCGCGGCCCTCGTCGAGGTGGCGCACCGCCACGACGCCGCCCTCGTCGTCGACGAGGCGTGGGGGGCGCATCTCGGCTTCCATCCCGACCTCCCCACCAACGCGGCACGTCTCGGCGCGGACCTCGTCATCGCCTCCATGCACAAGCTCGGCGGGTCGCTCAGCCAGACCGCGCTGCTGCACCTCGGGCACAGCGAGTGGGCGCAGCGGCTCGAGCCCTATGTCGTGCGATCGCTGCGCTCGGTCCAGTCGACGTCGGAGTCCACGCTCCTGCTCGCCTCGCTCGACCTCGCGCGTCGACAGATAGCCGTGGAGGGCCAGGACACGATCGGCCGCAGCATCGCGTCGGCCACCCGGCTGCGGGAGCGCCTCGCCACCGACGGTCGGTTCCGCGACGCCACCGACCGGCTGCGCGAGTTCCCGTCGGTCGTCGACATCGACCCGCTGCGGGTGGTCATCGACACCGGCTCGGGCGGGATCGCCGGGCACGACGCGCGCCGACGGCTCTTCCACGACCACGGCCACCACCTCGAGCTGTCGACCGACGACGTGATCGTCGCGATCATCGGCGCTGGGACCGCACCGGACGCCGACCTGTTCGCCGACGAGCTGCTCGCGCTGCCCCGCACGCAGGACCAGCACCGCACCGTCACGAGCCCGCCCGTCCCGGGTCCGCGCCGGATGACCGTGCGCGAGGCCTACTTCGCCCCGAGCGAGGTCGTTCCCGCGTCGCACGCGGTGGGTCGCGTCTCCGCCGACAGCGTCGCGGCGTACCCGCCCGGCATCCCCAACCTCATGCCCGGCGAGGAGATCACCGGCGACAACCTCGCGTTCCTGCAGGAGACCGCGGCGGCGCCGTTCGGGCACGTCCGCGGCGCCTACGTCGCGGACATGTCGCTCGTCCGCGTGGTCCGCGCCTGAGGCGACGCCGTCGGGCACGACGACGCCCGGCCGCTGCGTCGTGCGCAATTGACCGGGCGTCGTCGATTCGATGTGCTGCCGGTGCGGTGCGGTCAGCCGATGCTGCCGTCGGGCTTGGTGCGCGCGAGCACCGAGCGCATCGCCTCGACGGCGCGGTCGGCCTCGGCCTCGGTCATGATGAGCGGCGGCGACAGCACGAGGTTGTGGCCGCAGTCGCGGACGATGACGCCCGTCTCCTGGCGGATGACATCGGGCAGCATCGTCGAGTTCATCGGGAGCGGCTCGCGCGTCTCCTTGTCGGCGACCAGCTCGACGGCGTGCATCATGCCGACGTAGCGGACCTCGCCCACGACCTCGAGGTCGAGCAGGGTCTTGAGACCCTCGTGCAGGTAGGCGCCGATCGTGATCGCGCGCTCGAGCAGACCTTCCCGCTCGATGATCTCGAGGTTGGCCAGCGCGACGGCGGCGGCCGTCGGGTGACCGTTGTAGGTGTAGCCCATCGGGAAGCCGTGATCCTGCCCGAGCACCTCGGCGACGCGGTCGTCGACGAGCACCGCGCCGAGCGGGATGTATCCGCTCGTGATGCCCTTCGCCGTCACGATGATGTCGGGCTGGACGCCGAAGTGCTGCGCGGCGAACCAGGTGCCGACGCGGCCGTACGCCGTGACCACCTCGTCGAAGATGAGCAGGATGCCGTTCTTCTTCAGCACCTCGGAGATCCGGGGCCAGTAGTCGTCCGGCGGGACGAGCATGCCGCCGACGCCCATGATCGGCTCGCCGATGAACGCGGCGATCTTGTCGGCGCCGATCGTCGCGATCGTCTCCTCGAGCTCGTTGACGAGGAAGTCGGTCGGGTCCTGCCCGTCGTAGAGGTCCGTGCGGTACGGCCACGCCGGCGTCACGTGCGCGACGTGCGGCAGCATCGGGCCGAAACCGTCGTGGTAGATGTCGAAGCCGGACGCCGACCCGCCGCCGTAGGCGATGCCGTGATAGCTGTTGCGACGCGCGATGATCCAGGTGCGGTCCGTGTCGCCGTTGCGGTGGTGGAAGTAGCGCGCCATCTTGAGCGCGGCCTCGTTGCCCTCCGAGCCGCCGCTGGTGAAATAGACGTGGTTGATGTTGTCGGGCGCGATGCTCGCGAGCTTGGCGGCGAGCGCGATGGCCTTGTCGTTGCTGAACTCCCAGAAGCTGGTGAAGTACTCCAGCGTGCTGATCTGCTCGGCGGCGACGCGCGCGATCTCCTCACGCCCGTGGCCGATCTGCGCGAGCCAGAGACCGCCCGTGGCGTCGAGGTAGTCCTTGCCGTTGACGTCGGTGAGCGAGCAGCCCTGACCGCGCGTCATGATCACCCGCTCCTCGTAGGACGAGGGCAGGTAGGGGTGGATGATGTGCGCGCGATCGGTCTTCTCGAGCGCTGCGACGTCCGCCGCGTCGAGCGACACGGTGACGTTCACGTCGGTCGTGCTCATGGGTGCTCCTTCGGTGGCGTGGCCGGTCAGTACCGGATCCACGTGGTCTTGAGACCGGTGAACTTGTCGAGCGCGTGCAGTGACAGGTCGCGACCGAAGCCGGACCCCTTGAAACCGCCGAACGGCGTGGTGGTGCCGAGGGCGTCGACCGTGTTGACCGACACCGTGCCCACGTGGAGGCGCTCCGCGACGCGGTGCGCGCGGGAGAGGCTGCCGGTCCAGACCGACGCGGCGAGCCCGTAGGGGCTGTCGTTGGCCATCCGGACGGCGTCGTCCTCGGTGTCGAACGGGAGCACCGCGAGCACCGGGCCGAAGATCTCCTCGCGCGCCGGTCGGCTCGTCGGGTCGAGCCCGGTGATGACGGTGGGCTCGACGTAGCAGTCGGAGCCCTCGATCGTGCGACGGTGCCCACCGGCCACGACCGTGCCCTCGCGCGCACCTTCGACCAGGAACCCCTCGACGCGGTCGGTGTGACCGCGATCGACCAGCGGGCCCATCGACGCAGCCGGGTCGAACGGGTGGCCGACGGTGATGGCCGTCGCGTGTCGTGCCACGGCCGCGACGAACTCGTCGGCGATCTCGCGCTGCACGAGCAGCCGCGAGTTGGCCGAGCAGACCTCGCCCTGGTTGAAGAAGATGGCGCGCGCGGCGTACTCGGCCGCCTCCTCGAGGTCGTCGACGTCGGCGAACACGAGGTTGGGGCTCTTGCCGCCGCACTCGAGCCACACCTGCTTGAGGTTGCTCTGGCCGCTGTAGCCCATGAAGTACTTGCCGACCTCTGTCGAGCCGGTGAACGTCACGACGTCGACGTCGCGGTGCTTCCCGATGGCCGCGCCGGTGACCTCGCCACGGCCGGGCACGACGTTGAGCACTCCGTCGGGGAGCCCGGCCTCGGACGCGAGCTCGGCGAGGCGCAGCGCCGAGAGGGGTGACTGCTCCGCCGGCTTGAGCACCACGCTGTTGCCGGCTGCGAGAGCCGGCGCGACCTTCCAGATCGCCATCTCGAGCGGGTAGTTCCAGGGCACCACCGCGCCGACGACGCCGAGCGGCACGCGCCGCACGATGGCGACGCTGCCGGGCGGTGTCGCCGGCACCTCGCCGCTCACCTTGTCGACGGTCTCGGCGTAGTACGCCAGGATCGCGGCGCTGCCCGGCACGTCGATGGACCAGGCGTCGGTGACGAGCTTGCCCATGTCGAGGGAGTCGGTCACCGCGAGCTCGTCGTGGTGCTCGAGGATCAGCTGCGAGAGACGCAGCAGCGTCGCCTTGCGCGTCTCCGCGGCGACGCGCGACCACGACCCGGACTCGAACGACGCCCGCGCGCTCGCGACCGCGTCGTCGACGTCGGCCTCGCCGCACTCGGCCACCTCGGCGAGCACCGCGCCCGTAGCGGGGCTGATCGTCGGTGACGTGCGCCCGTCGCGGGCGTCGCGGAACTGCCCGCCGATGAAGGCTCGGGTGCGGGGCTCGAGCGTGTCGGCGATCGCCTGCCAGTCGTCGCGCACGCGGTCCACGGGCTGTCCTTCCGGTCCGGTCGATGATTCCTTGAACATAGATTCAATGAATTGCTAGGCTCTGTCAATGCCCCGCGGGCACCTGTCGTCGGCTCTCGGCCCGATCCGCGGCGTCGACGGAGGTGATCGAGCGTGGCCCGGCCCAAGCGACAGGACGAACGACGCCGCCAGCTCGTCGAGGCGACCGCGGCCGCGATCGCCGACCGGGGGCTCTCCGACCTGCGTCTTCGCCACATCGCCGACCGGGCCGGCCTCTCGATCGGGTCGGTCCTCTACTACTACCCGGACCTCGACGCACTCCTGGTCGAGGTGCATCAGCAGGTGCTCGACCAGTTCTACGTCGCGCGCGTCGCCGCGACCCAGGCGTGCTCGGACCCCGTCGAGCAGCTGCGCGTGCTGGTGTCCCAGGGCATCCCGGACGAGCCCGACACGACGATGCGGGCGATCTACGAGCTGCACGTCGCCTCGGCCCGCGACTCGAGCCACGCCACGCTGCTCACGCGCTTGTGGGAGAGCGAGGTGTCGCTGTACGAGTCGGTGCTGCGCCAGGGTGCGTCCGACGGCGTGTTCGCGCTGCAGGACGACGCACGCGCCGTCGCCGAGACCGTCGTCGCACTCGAGGACGCGTTCGACCTGCACCTCACCGGTCACAACACCGCGCTCGACCGCGACCTCGCCGTACGCCGCTGTCTCCGCTACCTCGCCGCGATGACGGGCGCGCAGCTCGCCGGCGAGTGACCCGGCGTCACGACCTCGCTAGCGTGCGGGCATGACGCTTCCCTTCTCCCTCGTCGGACGCACCGCCCTCGTGACCGGCGCCGGCGCACCGGACGGGATCGGGTTCGCGACGGCGCGGCTGCTGGCCCGGATGGGCGCGCACGTGGCGCTCACGGCAACGTCGACCCGGGTGCGCGACCGCGCGCGCGAGCTGCACGAGGAGGGACTCGACGTGCACGCACTGCTCGCCGACCTCACCGACCCCGACGACGTTCGCGACCTCGTCGACGCGACCGTCGCGCAGCTCGAGCGCATCGACGTCCTCGTCAACAACGCCGGAATGGCGCAGACCGGCGTCCACATCACGGGCGGCGCACTCGTCGACCAGGCACCGACGGACTGGGCGCGCCAGCTCGACATCACCCTCATGACGGCGGTCCACCTCACCCGGGCCGTGATCCCCGTGATGCGCGAGCAGCGGCACGGTCGCGTCGTGATGATGTCGAGCGTGACCGGGCCGAACGTGTCGGCGGCGGGGTCGAGCGCTTACGCCGCGGCGAAGGGTGCGATGGACGGCGTGATGCGGACTCTCGCGATCGAGGAGGGGGCCTTCGGCATCACGTGCAACTCGGTGGCGCCGGGGTGGATCCGCACCGGGTCCTCGGAGTCCGACGAGCTGCTCTCCGGCGCCTACACGCCGGTCGGACGTCCCGGGTCGCCCGAGGAGGTCGCCGCGGTCGTGGGATTCCTCGCCAGCGACGAGGCGTCCTACGTCACGGGTCAGACCTTCGTGGTCGACGGCGGCAACATCGTGCAGGAGCACAAGGGACCGTGACGCCTTACGCGTGAGGACACGCAGGGACCACTACGTCGCTGCTCACACCCTCTGCGCCGCCAGCTCCAGCTGACCCCCGAGCTCGTCGGCCACGTCCACGATCGCGCGCACGTCGTCGATCGTCGTGCGGTAGTTGACGACGCACGGCCGCAGGCAGGCGACACCGTCGATCACGGCGCTCGTGACGTACACGCGACCGTCGGCCTGCATGAGCCGGGCCAGCCGCATGTTGTGCGCATCGACGTCGCCGTGCGCCGGGACCCGCCGGAACGGGACGATCGAGAGGTCCGGCGGCCCCAGCAGCGGCTCGAACCGCTGGTGTGCCACCACCATCGTGTGCAGCTCGCGCGCGAGCTCGAGGTTGCGCGTGATCGCGTCGCGGAACGCGTCGGCACCGTGCGCGCGCAACGCCGTCCAGAGCTTGAGCGAGCGGAACGGCCGCGAGTACTCCAGCGTGCCCTCGACCGGGTGCTCGTGCCCGACCTCCTCGACCATGTAGGACGCGTCGTGGCGGAACGCGCGCGTCAGCGCCGCCGCGTCGCGCACCATCAGGGCGCTGCACGCCTTGGGCACGAACATCCACTTGTGCGCGTCGACGCTCGCCGAGTCCGCGAGCGCGAGCCCGTCGAAGAGCCCGCCTGCGAGCACGTGTCGACGCCGCGGGCAGGCCATAGGCCCCGTCGACATGGAGCCACACGTCGAGATCCGCACATACCGAAGCGATCTCGCCGATCGGGTCGACCGCACCGGTGATCGTGGTGCCAGCCGTCGCGACCACGGCTATCGGTGTGCGACCGTCGGCGAGGTCCCGCTCGATGGCGGAACGCAGGGCCGACGGGTCCATCCGCCGATGCTCGTCGATCGCGATGCCGCGCAGGTTGGCCGACCCGATCCCCAGGACCTCGACGGCGCGCTCGATGCTCGAGTGCGCGTCGGCGCTCGCGTAGACGGTCGGTCGCGCGTCCGCGAGCCCGCGGTCGCGGCTCTCCGGGAGCGCCCTCGTGCGGGCAGCCATCAGCCCGGTCAGGTTGCTCTGCATGCCGCCGCTGGTGAAGGTGCCGCCGTCGACCGGGAACCCGACGAACTCGCCCATCCACCGCAGTGCCTGGCGCTCCACGACGTACGCCGCGGCCGACTCTGCGGCGAGGTTCGTGTCGTGCGAGTTCGCCAGCGTCTCCGCGAGCACCGCGGACTCGAGACCCGACGACCCGATGTAGCCGAAGTAGCGCGGACGCGCGTGCGCGAGGCTCTCGTCGAGGATCTGCGCCGCCGTGTCGAGCGCCGCGCGTACGCCGACCCCTTCGCGCGGAAGCGGTGCGTCCGCGATCTGCAGGGTTGCGGCGCTGATCGGCGGCTGAGCCGGACGCGGCTCGTCGAAGCTGTGCCACGCGTCGCGCACGAGCCCGAGACCGTGCTCGAGCGCCTCCGCCCGTTGGTCGCGGAGGTCGCTCGCCAGCCGTGTCACGTCGGTTCCCATGTGCGCATCACACGGTCTGCGGGACCCCGGACGCAAGGGCAGGGATCCGGAGCAGGCAGGGTGACCAGCCCGGACCCGAGTCCGCCGGTCTGCCTCGCCTCTCCGCACCGTACGGAGAACCGCCGTCCGCGGTCGGGAATGCATCCGCCTCTCTCATCAGTTGAGTGATCAACTATTCTCGAGGGAAGGCAACTCACGATGAAGGTCCTCATCTTCGGCGCCTCGGGCGCCATCGGTACGGCGATCGCCGCCGAGCTGCACGACCGCGGGCACGAGGTCGTGGCTGCGTCCCGGCGCGGTGCACCCGCCGGCGGGCTCGACGTCCCCACGGTCACGGCGGACGCCACCGACCCGGACTCCGTGGCCACTGCCGCAGCAGGCGTCGACGCGATCGTCTCCGCGATCGGTCCGCAATGGGACGGTGTCGACACCCCCCAGGTGCTCGTCGCGGGTGCCACGGGACTCGTCGAGGGGGCCGCGAAGGCAGGTGTGGACCGCGTGATCGTGGTGGGCGGCGCGGGCAGCCTCGAGGTGTCCCCCGGCGTGCGCGTCGTGGACACGCCCGAGTTCCCCGCCGACTGGAAGCCCGTCGCCCTCGCACACGCGGACGCCCTGGAGATCTTCCGCGACGTCGATCACCTGGACTGGACCTACGTGAGCCCGCCGGCGCTGATCGAGGCCGGGGAGCGCACCGGCTCCTACCGCACGGGCACGGACACCCTCCTGGTGGACGACAGCGGTGCCAGCCGCATCACGCACCCGGACTTCGCGATCGCCATCGCCGACGAGCTCGAGCAGGGCACCGCGATCAGGCAGCGCATCACCGTCGCGCACTGATCTCGGCACGGCACACCGACGAGCAGGCGTACCCCCCGCGGACCCTCACGGTTCGCGGGGGCTACGCCGCGCAGGGATGATGCGGCCATGACCGATGACCTCGACCGGCTGGCGAACGTGGTCGCCTGTGGCCAGGTGGTGGTGCTCAGCGGCGCGGGGATCTCCACGGAGTCGGGCATCCCGGACTACCGCGGTCCGTCGGGCGCCTCGCTCCGGCGCCACGCGCCGATGACCTACCAGGCGTTCCGCGACGACCCGGTGGCGCGACGCCGCTACTGGGCGCGCAGCCACGTCGGCTGGCAGCTCATGCGCACGGCGTCGCCCAACGACGGCCATCGCGCCGTCGCCGAGCTCGAGCGGCACGGGATCGTCACCGGCACGATCACCCAGAACGTCGACGGCCTGCACCAGTCGGCCGGTTCGCGCGATGTCATCGACCTGCACGGTCGGCTCGACCGTGTCGTGTGCCTGTCGTGCGGGACGCTCGTGCCCCGCACCGAGGTGCGCGAGCGGCTCGACGTCGCCAACCGCGACTGGTCGGCCACCGTCACGGCGGTCAACCCCGACGGGGACGTCGACCTCGCCGACGAGCAGCTCGACGGCTTCACCGTCGTCGACTGCGCCACGTGCGGCGGACTTCTCAAGCCCGACGTCGTCTACTTCGGCGAGAACGTGCCACGCCGCGCGGGTCGAGCGCGCCCAGTCGTGGGTGGATGCCAGCTCGCTGCTGCTCGTGCTGGGCAGCTCGCTGCACGTCTTCTCCGGACGACGCTTCGTCGTGCGCGCGACCAGGTCGGGCATCCCGGTCGCGATCGTGAACGACGGCCCGACCCGCGGCGACGACGTCGCCGCACTCAAGCTCGAGACTCCGTTGGGCGCCACGCTCACAGCCCTGCTCGAGCACCCCCAACTCGTGTAACTGATCAAAGGGTCGCTTCCCCGGCTGGGAAACGACCCTTTGATCAGTAACTCGAGGACCTGACGGTCAGCGGCTGCGGCGTCGGCTCGCGGAGAAGTCGGAGATCGACGACTTGGGAGCGGCTGACGTGGCACCGCCCGAGCGGGCGTTGCGCGATCCGGACGAGCGCGACCCGCTGGACTGGGACCCGCTCGACCGCGACTCCGAGGAGCGCGACTCCGAGCTGCGTCCGTTGCCCGATCGTCCGCCGCTGCTGCGACCGTTCGTCGAACGCGAGCCGTTGCGGTTGGAGCGCGGGGCACGCCCTGCGGCGTCGTCGGAGCGGCTGGCCGGCGCCGGCGTCACATACGCGGCGCGGGGGCCGGAGAGTGCCAGCAGCTCAGGCGATCCCGGGCCCACCTTGGCGGTGGCGGCGACGATGCCTGCCTTGCGGGTCAGCATCGTGACGTCGCGGCGCTGCGCCTCGGTCTGCAGCGTCACGACCACGCCCGACGCACCGGCGCGAGCCGTGCGGCCCGAGCGGTGCAGGTAGGCCTTGTGCTCGGCCGGCGGGTCGACGTGCACGACGAGCGCCACGTCGTCGACGTGGATCCCGCGCGCGGCGATGTCCGTGGCGACGAGCACGCGCACCCGGCCGGTGCGGAACGCGTCGAGGTTGCGGTCGCGAGCGTTCTGCGCCAGGTTGCCGTGCAGGTCGACGGCGGGGAGCCCGGCCAGCGTCAGCTCCTTGGCGAGCTTGCGGGCGCCGTGCTTGGTGCGCATGAAGAGCACCGAACGCCCTTCACCCGCCGCCAGCTCGTGCACGACCGCGGCCTTGTCGCTGGGCGTGACCGTGAGGACGTGGTGCTCCATGTCGAGCTCGGTCGTCACGTCGTCGTCGACCGAGTGCGTCACCGGGTTGGACAGGTAGCGGCGAACGAGTACGTCGACGCCGTTGTCGAGCGTGGCCGAGAAGAGCAGGCGCTGACCGTCCGCGGGCGTGCGGTCCATGATGCGCCGGACGCCGGGCAGGAAGCCGAGGTCGGCCATGTGGTCGGCCTCGTCCAGCACCGTCACCTCGACGTCGTCGAGCTTCACGTGCCCCTGTCGCATGAGGTCCTCCAGGCGGCCCGGGCAGGCGACGACGATGTCGACGCTGCGTCGCAGCGCGTCGACCTGACGTCCCTGGCCGACACCGCCGTAGACCGTCGTGGTGGTGAGGCCGAGTGCCGCGGCGAGCGGGGCGAGGGTGTCGTGCACCTGCGTCGCGAGCTCACGCGTCGGGAGCAGCACGAGGGCACGCGGGCGGTTCGGCGCGGTACGACGACCGTCGGCGAGCCGCGCCACGAGCGGCAGCGAGAAGGCGAGCGTCTTGCCCGAGCCGGTGCGACCGCGGCCGAGCACGTCGCGGCCGGCGAGGGAGTCCGGCAGCGTCGCCGACTGGATGGGGAACGCCGACGCGATGCCCTGCCGGGCGAGCACGTCGACGAGGGACGGCGCGACGCCGAGCTCGGCGAACGACGTCGACGCCGCGACACGCGGGCTCGAGGCGGCGGGTGCGCTGTCGACCGACGCGCGCGGGCGTGCGTCGGAGGGGACGCGGGCCTCCGAGGAGACGCGCTCGGGCCGAGGGCCGCGACGGCGCGACGACGAGGTGGCGGTGCGAGCAGGCTCGCGGGATGACGTGGACATGGGACCTTCCAGAGCTGGGGCAGGTCGCCGCGACGGCGCGAGCGGGTGCTCGCAACGAGCGCATGGAGCGCAGGATGGCGACCGTGGTGCAGTCCCGTTCGGGAGCACCGCATCCGGTCACTGGGCCGGAGGCACGAGGCCGACGTGCGCCGCCTCGTTGAGAGAAGGGATCGCCGCGGGGTCAGTGCCACCCGAGCTCGGCGAGATGTGGGAAGTCTAGCCGATGAGTGGCCGATCCCTTGCATCGGGCTCGGCAGCGCCAGCGCGGCTGGCTGTCACAGGTCGCCGAATCCCTTGAGCAGCAGGGCAACACCGATCACCGTGATCACGACGGCCATGAGCGTGGCGTTGTTCCGCTCCAGCCAGTCGCGGGCCACCCCGAGCGGTCGCAGCATCCGCTCGCCGCGCACCAGGAACAGCAGCACCGGAGCCGCGACCGAGACCGACGCGACCACCGTGAAGCCGACCACAGCCGTCGCGTCCGCGAGCCAGCCCGACGCCTCGGCCCCGATCGCGAGGCCGCCGGCGGCGGCCAGGAGCAGCACCTTCGGGTTCGCGACCGACAGCAGCAGAGCCGAACGCGCGGCCGCGCGGGGTCCCGCCGTCCCAAGAGCGCTCATCCAGGCCGGCGACTCGTCCGCGGCGTGGCGGGTGATCCACTGCCGTACGCCGAGGACGACCAGTGCCGCGCCGATCCCGATGCGGACCCAGGACGCCCACGACGGCGGATGATCCTCGCGCTCGACCACCTCCGCCAGGGCGACGAACAGCGCGGTCGGCACCAGGACGCCGGTCGCCCAGCCGCCGAGGAAGGCACCCGCGGCTGCGCGCGGTCGCGCGGTGAAGAGCAGCAGGATCACCGGCACAACGGGGAACGGCGACGCCGCGATCGCAACGGCGAACGGCAGCCACTCCGACAACGCCGCACCTCCCTGTCGCTCGCCCGTTCGTCGAGGATCCTCTCCGACGCGGGCCGTGGCGCGGTCATCGTGAGGTCGGGCAGGGCGTGTCCGCTCGTCCGCGCCGACATGCGTGGGTGCCGGTCGCTACCGTCGTGGTGACGCCGTCGACGCCTCGTCGACGGACGAGGGGACGTGTCGATGACGGGCCAGGTGCCTGCGGGCTGGTACGCGCCCGACGCCGCGCGTCCGGGTCACCTGCGCTACTGGGACGGCACGGCATGGACGACGTACACCGTCGACCCGACGCCGGCCGTCGAGACTCGGGCCTCGGTCCCGCGAGCCGACGCGGCATCGGCCCCGAGGCGCGGCATGCCGGTGCGGCGCATGATCGCGCTCGGCCTCGCCGGCACTGCGGGACTCGTGCTCGTCGCCGCGATCACGCGCCCCGATCCCGGTGCGCTCCCACCCGCCTCGTCGGACCAGCCCACGGCGACGGCGTCAGGCGCAGGGCCGAGCCCGACCGGCGGTACCAGCGCCGCACGACCATCGAGCGCGACGCCGACTCCACCGCGATCGGCGTCCCCGCCAGCGCCCACCACCAAGCCGGCGGTCGCAGGTACGGCGCTGGCTCAGGCGCAGCGCATCGTCGTGAAGGGCCGAGCGCCGATGACCGGCTACTCGCGCGCGCTGTTCGGCCCGGCCTGGTACGACGTCGACGGCAACGGCTGCGACACGCGCAACGACATCCTGACGCGCGACCTCGTCGACCGCACGTACAAGAACGCGTGCCAGGTCGCCACTGGCATCCTGCACGACCCGTACACCGGCGCCACGATCCGCTTCCGCCGGGGCGTCGGCACGTCGAGCGCGGTGCAGATCGACCACGTCGTCGCGCTCGGCGACGCGTGGCAGAAGGGCGCCCAGCAGTGGAGTCCCGGCAAGCGCCTGGCACTGGCGAACGACCCGCTCAACCTGCTCGCTGTCTCCGGTCCGGTCAACCAGCGCAAGGGCGACGGGGACGCCGCCACCTGGCTGCCACCCGACAGGTCCTACCGGTGCGCCTACGTCGCACGGCAGGTCGCGGTGAAGGTCAAGTACGGCCTGTGGGCCACCGCGGCGGAGAAGGCCGCCATGATCCGCGTGCTCTCGACCTGCCCGACCCGGACGGCGTTGACAGCCACGGCGTGACCACGATCATCGGGCGACGCGTCAACATCGCGTCAAGATCCGGCGACGCGGGTTAAGGCCCCGTCAGGACGCGATGCGAGGGGTGCCGGGATCGGCGTCTCCTGGACTCATGACCACGAACATGGCGCCGTCGCTCTGGTCCGACCTCCGTCGGGAGGCCGACGACCCGCGGCCTCCGGGGCCGTTGGTGATCGGACTGGCGTTCGCGGCACAGCTCGGCCTGGTCGGTGCGGCCCAGGTCGCGGGCCTTCCCGCCATCGCCGCCGGCGTCGCCGTCGTGGCCGTCGCCGTCATCGCCTCGTGGTGGCTCACGCTGCCCTCGGCGATGTGGCTCGCCGGCGTCTCGATCCTCGTCGTCAACGGGTTCGTCGAGGGAACGCTGGGCCAGCTCTCCTGGCACGGCGTCACAGACGTCTACCTCGTCCTCGGTCTCGCCCTCGGGTGCGCCCTCGCGACCGAGCTGCGCCGCGACATCGATCAGCACGCATCCGCACGGCGTCAGCGCAGCGGCATCAAGGACGCGTAAGGAAGGTCTGACCGGTCGTCAGGGACCCGTCAGTCGATCCGTCGTCCTGCAGGGCGCGGGTGTCTCATGAAACCGGTGCCGAGTCGCGGCACCGAAGGAGGAACCACCCATGGCTGAGCTGACCGTCGCGATCTTCGTGATCGCGATCGCTGCCGTCCTGCTCCTCGTCGCACGCGGTCTGGAGCGGCTGTGAGCGTCTTCGAGATCATCTCGCTCGTCGCCGGCGTCGCCCTGTTGGTCTATCTGATCGTCGCGCTGCTGCGCGCTGAGGAGTTCTGAGCGACATGAGCACCAATCTCGCCGCTGCCCTGCAGGTGCTGGCGCTGATCGTCGCCCTCGCCGCCGTGCAGCGCCCGCTCGGCGACTACATCGCCCGCACGCTCGAGTCCAGCAAGCACAACAGGGTCGAGGCGGTGTCGTACCGCGCGTTCGGCGTCGACCCCGAGGCCGACCAGCGCTGGTCGGTCTACCTGCGGGCCGTCATCGCCTTCTCGCTCGTGTCGATCGTGGTGCTCTACGCGATCCTGCGGCTGCAGGCCTACCTGCCCTACTCGCTGTCGCGGGAGGGCATGCCGTCGCTGCAGGCGCTCAACACCGCCGTCAGCTTCGTCACGAACACCAACTGGCAGTCCTACTCCGGCGAGGCCGCGCTCGGCTACACCGCGCAGATGGCCGGACTCGCGGTGCAGAACTTCCTGTCGGCAGCGGTGGGCATCGCCGTCGCCGTCGCACTGGTGCGCGGGCTCGCACGCCGCCACACCGACCGGGTCGGCAACTTCTGGGTCGACCTGACCCGCATCACCCTGCGCATCCTGCTGCCCCTCGCCGTCCTGTTCGGAATCGTCCTGATCCTCAACGGCCTGGTCCAGAACTTCAACGGCGACACCACCATCGCCACGCTCTCGGGCGGCATCGCAGACCATCCCCGGCGGTCCCGTGGCCAGCCAGGAGGCCATCAAGGAGCTGGGCACCAACGGCGGCGGCTTCTACAACGCCAACTCGGCGCACCCGTTCGAGAACTCCAACGGCTTCACCAACCTGCTCGAGATCTTCCTGATCCTCGTGATCCCGTTCAGCCTGCCCCGCACGTTCGGACGGATCGTCGGCGACCTGCGTCAGGGCCGCGCGATCCTCGCGGTGATGGCGTCGCTGTTCGTCGTCACCACGTCCGTGCTGGTCTGGGCCGAGGTGTCGGGCAACGGGCCGGCGGCGAAGCTGGCCGGAGCCGCCGCGGAGGGCAAGGAGGTCCGCTTCGGGATCCCCATCTCTGCCGTGTTCGCCTCCGCGACCACGTCCACGTCGACAGGGGCAGTCGACTCGATGCACGACTCGTTCACCGCGTACGGCGGTGGCACCGCGCTCGTCAACATGGTGCTCGGCGAGGTCACGCCCGGCGGCACCGGATCGGGCCTCTACGGCATGCTCATCGCCGCGATCGTGGCGGTCTTCGTCGCCGGACTCATGGTCGGCCGCACGCCGGAGTACCTCGGCAAGAAGATCGGCGCTCGCGAGATGAAGCTCGTCTCGCTGTACATCCTCACGACGCCGGCGCTGGCTCTCGTCGGACTCGGCGTCGCGATGGCGACGGAGAGCGGGCGGGCCGGGATACTCAACCCGGGCCCTCACGGCCTCTCCGAGGTGTTCTACGCGTTCGCCTCGGCGTCCAACAACAACGGTTCCGCGTTCGCAGGGATCGGCGCCAACACCGACTTCTACAACGTCGCCCTCGCTGCGGCGATGGCCCTCGGCCGTCTCGTTCCGATCTGCTTCGTCCTGGCCCTGGCCGGATCGCTTGCGCAGCAGGGTGCCACGCCGCCGAACGCTGGAACGCTCCCCACGCACCGGCCCCAGTTCGTCCTGCTCGTCGCGGGCGTCGTCATCCTCATCGCCGGTCTCACGTTCGTGCCCGCACTCGCTCTCGGACCCCTCGCGGAGGGACTGTCATGACCACCACGACCCCTGCTGCGCCGGCCGCCAACGAGCACCGCATCGGATCGGGCGCCTTCGACGCACGATCGCTGCTCACCTCGTTGCCCGCAGCCGTCCGCAAGCTCGACCCCCGACTGATGTGGCACTCGCCCGTCATGTTCGTGGTGCTGGTCGGAGCGGTTCTGACGACGTTCTCGGCGGTCACCGACCCGAGCGCGTTCGCATGGTGGATCACCGTGTGGCTCTGGCTGACCGTCGTGTTCGCCAACCTCGCCGAGGCAGTCGCCGAGGGCCGGGGCCGCGCTCAGGCCGCGACCCTGCGCGCGACCCGTCGGGACACGATGGCGCGCAGGCTCGTGGACGGGGTCGAGGAGCACGTGCCGGCCACGGGCCTCGCGCCCGGTGACCTCGTCGTGTGCGAGCTCGGCGACACCATCCCCGGCGACGGGGACGTCGTCGAGGGCATCGCGAGCGTCGACGAGTCCGCCATCACCGGCGAGTCGGCGCCCGTGATCCGCGAGAGCGGCGGTGACCGCAGCGCGGTCACCGGCGGAACCAAGGTGCTCTCGGACCGCATCGTCGTCCGCATCACGGCGGAACCGGGCAAGACGTTCATCGACCGGATGATCGCCCTCGTCGAGGGCGCCAACCGGCAGCGCACGCCGAACGAGATCGCCCTC
The DNA here is from genome assembly GCA_963782665.1 of uncultured Actinomycetota bacterium. GTDB lineage: Bacteria > Actinomycetota > Actinomycetes > S36-B12 > CAIYMF01 > Longivirga. The sequence continues at coordinate 762,133 of CAWAKP010000004.1, forward strand.
AACATCCTGCTGGCCTCGCTCACCATCATCTTCCTGCTCGTCGTGATGGTGCTCCCGCCGCTCGCCAACTACTCGGGCGCACCGCAGAGCGTCGTCGTCCTGGTGGCACTGCTCGTCTGCCTCATCCCGACGACGATCGGCGCCCTTCTCTCGGCCATCGGGATCGCCGGAATGGACCGGCTCGTGCAGCGCAACGTGCTGGCGATGTCCGGGCGCTCGGTCGAGGCGGCGGGCGACGTCTCCACGCTGCTGCTCGACAAGACCGGGACGATCACGCTCGGCAACCGGCAGGCTGTCGAGCTGCTGCCCGCACCGGGCGTCGACGCGACGCGCCTCGCCGAGGCGGCGCAGCTGTCGAGCCTCGCGGACGAGACGCCCGAGGGGCGCTCCATCGTCGTGCTCTGCAAGGAGCGCTACGGTCTGCGGGCGCGCGAGCAGGGTGAGCTGGCGCACGCGACCTGGGTGCCGTTCACCGCGCAGACCCGGATGAGCGGTGTCGACCTGGACGACCGCTCGATCCGCAAGGGCGCAGCCAGCGCCGTGGTCGCCCACGTCGCCGGGCTCGGCGGCAGCACCCCCGTCGACGTGTCGGTGAGCATCGACGCGATCGCCGCTGCAGGCGGCACGCCCCTCGTCGTGTCGGAGGGCGCTGAGGTGCTCGGCGTCGTCCACCTCAAGGACGTCGTGAAGACAGGCATCCGGGAGCGGTTCGACGAGCTGCGTCGCATGGGCATCCGCACCGTCATGATCACCGGCGACAACCCGATGACGGCACGCGCGATCGCGGAGGAGGCCGGCGTCGACGACTTCCTCGCCGAGGCGACTCCCGAGGACAAGATGGCGCTGATCCGCAAGGAGCAGGAGGGCGGGCGCCTCGTCGCCATGACCGGCGACGGCACCAACGACGCGCCGGCGCTCGCGCAGGCCGACGTCGGCGTCGCGATGAACACCGGCACGTCGGCCGCCAAGGAGGCCGGCAACATGGTCGACCTCGACTCGAACCCGACCAAGCTGATCGACATCGTCGAGATCGGCAAGCAGCTGCTCATCACGCGCGGGGCGCTCACGACCTTCTCCATCGCGAACGACGTCGCCAAGTACTTCGCCATCATCCCGGCGATGTTCGTCGCGGCGTACCCCGGGCTGCAGACGCTCAACGTGATGCACCTGTCGAGCCCCGACTCCGCGATCCTCTCGGCCGTGGTGTTCAACGCGCTCATCATCATCGGACTCATCCCGCTCGCCCTCCGGGGCGTCCGGTACAAGCCGGCCAGTGCCTCGCAGCTGCTGTCGCGCAACCTCTGGATCTACGGACTCGGGGGCATCATCCTGCCGTTCGTCGGCATCAAGGCGCTCGACCTGCTCATCTCCCACATCCCCGGGATCGGCTGACACATGAACACCACACTTCGCCAGGGCGTCGTCGCCCTGCGGTTCCTCGTCGTCATGACGCTCGTCCTCGGCGTCGTCTATCCCGTCGTCATGTGGGGCATCGGGCGGGTCGTTCCCGGACGCGCGGACGGATCGTTCGTCACGAACTCGTCCGGGACGGTCGTCGGTTCGTCGCTGATCGGTCAGACCTTCGACGGAGCGACGTGGTTCCACCCGCGTCCGTCCGCGGCGGGCAAGGGCTACGACGCGCTCTCCAGCGGCGGCACCAACTACGCGCAGAGCAACCCGACGCTCGTCGACGACATCGGCAAGCGCCAGGCGGACATCACCGCCACGGACGGCGTCGCCCTCTCCGCCATCCCGCCGGATGCCGTGACCTCCAGCGGCAGCGGGCTCGATCCCGACATCAGCCCCGAGTACGCCCTGCTCCAGGCGGCGCGGGTCGCCAAGGCCCGCGGGCTCGATCCGGCGAAGGTCGTCGCGCTCGTCGACGCGCACATCACGGGACGTATCCTCGGCTTCATCGGGGAGCCGCGAGTCAACGTGCTCGAGCTCAACCTCGCCCTGGAGCAGATGACGTGACCTTGAGCGGCGGCCGCGACGACCCGGGGGACGAGAGGCCCCGGGCCGGTCGCGGCCGTCTGCGCATCTACCTCGGCGCTGCGCCCGGCGTCGGCAAGACGTACGCGATGCTCGGCGAGGCGCACCGACGTACGGCCCGCGGCACCGACGTGGTCGTCGGATTCGTCGAGAGCCACCGGCGTCCGCAGACCGAGGCGATGATCGCCGGCCTCGAGGTCGTCCCCCGGCGTTCCCTCGAGCACCGCGGCACGAGGTTCGAGGAGATGGACCTCGACGCCGTCCTGGCCCGGCGACCCGACGTCGCACTCGTCGACGAGCTCGCGCACACCAACGTCCCGGGGTCGCGCAACACCAAGCGGTGGCAGGACGTCCACGAGCTGCTCGCGGCCGGCATCGACGTCGTCTCCACCGTGAACATCCAGCACCTCGAGTCGCTCAACGACGTCGTCGAGGCGATCACCGGAGTGCGTCAGCGCGAGACGGTGCCCGACTCGGTCGTCCGCGCCGCCGACCAGATCGAGCTCGTCGACATGAGCCCCGAGTCGCTGCGGCGTCGCCTCGCGCACGGCAACGTCTACGCCCCGGAGAAGGTCGACGCGGCGCTCGGCAACTACTTCCGCGTCGGCAACCTCACCGCACTGCGCGAGCTCGCGCTGCTCTGGGTCGCCGACCGGGTCGAGGAGGGGCTCGAGCGCTACCGCGAGGAGCACGGAATCCAGGGCACCTGGGCCGCACGCACCCGCATCGTCGTGGCGCTCACGGGGAGCCCGCACGACGACGCGCTGCTGCGACGCGGCGCACTGATCGCCGGTCGCTCTGCGGGTCGTGCGCTCACTGCCGTTCACGTCGTGCGCGGTGACGGAACTCGCGGCGCCCGCCCGGACGCCCTCGCGTCACTTCGCCAGCTCGCCGAGGACCTCGGCGGCACCTTCCACACCGTCGTCGGGGACGACGTCGCAGCCGCGGTGCTCGACTTCGCGCGATCGGTCAACGGCACGCAGGTGGTGGTGGGCACCTCTCGCCGCGGCCGATGGAGCACTGCGCTGCGTCCGAGCACGGCGGACCTGATCGTGCGCGACTCGGGCGACATCGACGTCCATGTCGTGACGAGGACGGGACCGGCGACGAGCGAGCGCGACCAGCGTCGACGGGTCCGGGGTCCGCGCAGAGGGCTGCCGTGGCTGCTGGCCGTGATCCTCCCGGTGCTGCTCACCATGCTTCTTCTGCCCTTCCGCGACGCGCTGTCGCTGAGCACCGTGCTGCTGGCGTTCCTCATCGGCGTGGTCGCGACCTCGCTCGTCGGCGGGCTCCTCCCCGCGGTCGCCACTGCCGTGGAGGCGAGCCTGCTCGTCAACTTCTACTTCGTCCCGCCGGTGGGGACGTTCACCATCGCGGAGCCGGAGAACGCGTTCGCCATCCTGGTCTTCGTCGTCGTCGGTGCCGTCGTCGCGTCGATCGTCGATCGCAGCACGGCGCGCGCGGCTCAAGCGGCGCGACGAGGTGCGGAGGCCAGCGTGCTCGCCTCGTTGTCGGCCGGCGTGCTGCGCAGGCAGGACGGCGTTCGTGCGCTCCTCGAGCAGGCCTGCGAGACGTTCGGGATGCACAGCGCGGCTCTCTTCGAGCTCTCGGCGGAGCGCGGGAGCCCCACCATCGTGGAGGTGTCCGGCGAGCACCCGCCGTCGTCGCCCGACCGCGCCGACGTGACGGTCGACGCGGGGCCCAGCCTGGTGCTCGCCCTGTCTGGGGCGCCGCTCCCGGCGTCGGACCGACGCATCCTCGACGCGTTCGCGGCTCAGGCAGCGGCAGTGCTCGAGCGCGACCGCCTAGCGGTGAAGGCGGCGGACGCGGCCAGGCTCCGTGAGTCCGAGGCAGTGCGCACGGCGCTGCTCACGGCGGTGTCCCACGACCTGCGCACCCCGCTCGCCGGCATCAAGGCGTCGATCACGACGCTCCAGGACGAGGGCCTGCAGCTCTCCGACGACGATCGCCGGGCGCTGCTCGGCGATGCCGCCGACTCGGCCGACCGGCTCGACGCCCTCGTCGCCAACCTCCTGGACCTCAGCCGCATCCAGACCGGATCCGTGCGACCTCGGCTCGAGCCGACGTCGCTCGACGAGGTGCTCCAGCGCGCGCTGCACGGCGTCCCCGACGGCGCGGTGGCAGACGAGACCGACGACGCCGCGCCCTTGCTCCTCACCGACGCCGGACTGCTCGAACGGTGCATCGCGAACCTCGTCGAGAACGCGGTGCGCTACTCACCCGAGGATCGCGCGGTGCGGCTGTGCGCCGCGCGGGTCCCGGAGCACGCGCTTCAGCTGCGCATCGTCGACCAGGGTCCCGGTGTCGATGGCGCCGACCGCGAGCGCATGTTCGAGCCGTTCCAGCGGCTCGGAGACGTGCCGTCCGGCTCGGGCGTCGGGCTCGGGCTGGCCGTGGCACGCGGACTCGCCGAGGCGGTCGGTGCGACGCTGGACGCCGAGGACACCCCCGGCGGAGGGCTCACCATGGTGCTCACGATCCCGCTGGCGGACCCGGCGGGTGCGAGCGACGGCGCGGCCGCGACGGCGCGTGCGCCCCGAGACCAGAGCCCACGATGACCCGCGTGCTCGTCGTCGACGACGACGTCGCTCTCGCACGCGCCCTCGGGATCAACCTGCGCGCACGCGGCTACGACGTCGTCACCGCCGCCACCGGTCGCCAGGCGCTCGACGTCCTCGCGCGTGCCCACCCCGACGTCGTCGTCCTCGACCTCGGGCTGCCCGACCTCGACGGCATCGACGTGCTGCACGGGATCCGGGGCTGGAACCCGGTTCCGGTCGTGGTCCTCTCGGCGCGGACCACCAGTGACGAGAAGGTCGATGCGCTCGACGCGGGGGCGGACGACTACGTCACCAAGCCGTTCGAGATGAACGAGCTGCTCGCCCGGCTGCGGGCCGCGGTGCGACGCAGTGCGGCAGCCGGCTCGTCGGACGCACCGTCGGTCGTCGAGACCGAGACGTTCACGCTGGACCTCGCCGCCGGTGTCGTGACCCGGGACGGGCATCAGGTGCGGCTGACGCCGACCGAGTACCACCTGCTCGAGGTCCTGGCGCGTCACGTCGGACGGCTCGTGCCGCAGCAGCAGCTGCTCCGCGAGGTCTGGGGTCCGGGCTACGAGAAGGAGACGCACTACCTGCGCGTCTACGTCGGGCAGCTGCGTCGCAAGCTCGAACCGGACCCGACGGCTCCGCGACACCTCATCACCGAGCCGGGGATCGGCTACCGCCTCGAGCTGTGACGGCCGTCCCGCGGGCAGGCTGCGACGGGCACACCACCGCGGACGAGGCGACGCCGGTGGCGTCGCTCAGCCGCCGGACTTGCGGCGGAACTCGCGCTTGTTGGCCTCCGACGCGTGCTCGGTGCCGGCCGGTCCCTTGCCCGACGCCCCGCCCGTCGACGAGCGGTGCGACTGCTGGGACTTGCGCTCGAGCGCCTCGCGGAACTTCGCCTTCTGGTCCTCGACCGGGTCCTTCGCGTCCGCCATCACTCGCTCCTCGTTCGCCCGACCTGGTGTCGTCACCTGTCGCTACGAGCCTATGTCGCGCGTCGCTCAGTCGCACGAGTCGGAGGGACGCCCCGGGCCCGTCCCGCAGCCGAAGGGCTCCTCTTGACTCATTCCAGAGAAGTGAGAAGAGTGAGGGCGTGCCCCCCACCCTCGACGTCGAGCAGCTGCTGCGCGGCGCCGACCTCCGGGTGACCCGACCGCGCGTCGCGGTTCTGGTCGCGGTCCACGACCATCCGCACGCCGACACCGACACGATCATCGGCACCGTGCGCGACGAGATCGGCGACGTCTCCACCCAGGCCGTCTACGACGTGCTGCGCGCACTCACGACGGCCGGCCTCGTGCGCCGCCTCGAGCCCGCCGGCTCGGTCGCACGCTACGAGTCCCGCGTCGGTGACAACCACCACCACGTCGTCTGCCGAACCTGCGGAGCCATCACCGACGTCGACTGCGCGACCGGCGACCCACCGTGCCTGACGGCGTCCGACGACCACGGCTACGTCATCGACGAGGCCGAGGTCACCTATTGGGGGCTGTGCCCCGACTGCGCAGGCCCGCCCCCAACCTGACTCATCGAAACCCAAGCCCCCCAAGGAATCCCATGTCTGGCACCAGTGCGGACGTCGAAGGAGAGAGCAACGTGGAGAGCGAGAGCAAGTGCCCGGTCGTGCAGACGACCGGCGGAACGTCCAACCGCGACTGGTGGCCCCACCAGCTCGACCTGAGCGTGCTGCGCACCAACTCCCCGAAGTCCGACCCGCTGGGTGACGGCTTCGACTACGCCGAGGCCTTCCAGGACCTCGACCTCGCTGCGCTCAAGACGGACATCACCGAGGTGATGACGACGTCGCAGGACTGGTGGCCCGCCGACTACGGCCACTACGGCCCGCTCTTCATCCGCATGGCGTGGCACGCCGCGGGCACCTACCGCATCAGCGACGGCCGCGGCGGTGCCGGCACCGGGATGCAGCGCTTCGCACCTCTCAACAGCTGGCCGGACAACGGCAACCTCGACAAGGCCCGCCGCCTGCTGTGGCCGGTGAAGAAGAAGTACGGCACGCACGATCTCGTGGGCCGACCTCATGGTGCTCGCCGGCAACGTCGCGCTCGAGTCGATGGGCTTCGAGACGTTCGGCTTCGGCGGCGGTCGGGCCGACGTGTGGGAGCCGGAGCCCGTCAACTGGGGCGCCGAGGCCGAGTGGCTCGGCGACGCGCGCTACAGCGGCGAGCGCGAGCTCGAGAACCCGCTCGCCGCCGTCCAGATGGGCCTCATCTACGTCAACCCCGAGGGGCCCAACGGCAACGCCGACCCGCTCGCCGCGGCGCGCGACATCCGCGAGACGTTCCGCCGCATGGCGATGAACGACGTCGAGACGGTGGCCCTCATCGCCGGTGGCCACACGTTCGGCAAGACGCACGGTGCGGGCGACGCGGCCCTCGTCGGGCGCGAGCCCGAGGGTGCGCCGCTGCAGCAGCAGGGCCTGGGCTGGGCGAACGCCCACGGCACCGGCAAGGGCGGCGACGCGATCACCAGCGGCCTCGAGGGCGCGTGGACGCCCACGCCGATCTCGTGGGACAACACCTTCTTCGAGACGCTGTTCGCGCACGAGTGGGAGCTGACCCACAGCCCCGCCGGTGCGCAGCAGTGGATCCCAGCAGGCGGTGCCGCGGCCGACGCGGTGCCCGACGCGCACGACGCCACCAAGAAGCACCCGCCGGTCATGCTCACGACCGACCTGGCGCTGCGCTTCGACCCGATCTACGAGCCGATCTCGCGCAACTTCCTCGAGAACCCCGACCAGCTCGCCGACGCGTTCGCACGCGCGTGGTTCAAGCTGACCCACCGCGACATGGGCCCGATCGCGCGCTACCTCGGCCCCGAGGTCCCGTCCGAGGAGCTCATCTGGCAGGACCCGGTCCCGGCCGTCGACCACGCGCTGGTCACCGACGCCGACATCGCCGCGCTCAAGGCGTCGCTGCTCGGCTCGGGTCTCAGCGTCGCCCAGCTCGTCACCACCGCGTGGGCGTCGGCCTCGACGTTCCGCGGCACCGACAAGCGCGGCGGCGCCAACGGCGCGCGTATCCGCCTCGAGCCGCAGAGCGGCTGGGAGGTCAACAACCCGGCGGAGCTCGCGACCGTCCTGCGCACGCTCGAGGGCATCCAGGCCGCGTTCAACTCCTCCGGCGACACGCGTGTCTCGCTCGCCGACCTCGTCGTCCTCGGCGGCTGCGCCGCGATCGAGAAGGCAGCGAAGGACGCCGGCATCGACCTCGCGGTGCCGTTCACGCCGGGCCGCACGGACGCGACCCTCGAGCAGACCGACGTCGAGTCGTTCGCGGTGCTCGAGCCCACGGCCGACGGGTTCCGCAACTACCTCGGCAAGGGCCACCGGCGTCCAGCCGAGCAGCTGCTCATCGACAAGGCGCAGCTGCTCACGCTGACCGCGCCGGAGACCACCGCCCTCGTCGGCGGTCTGCGCGTGCTCGGCGCCAATGCCGACGGCTCGACCACCGGCGTGCTCACCGACAAGCCGGGCACGTTGAGCAACGACTTCTTCGCCAACCTGCTCGACATGGCCACGGTGTGGGTACCGACGTCGGCCGACGAGGAGACGTTCGAGGGTCGCGATCGCGTCACCGGTGCCACCAGGTGGACCGCGAGCCGCGTCGATCTCGTGTTCGGCTCGAACTCCGAGCTGCGCGCGCTGGCCGAGGTCTACGCGAGCGACGACGCGAACGAGAAGTTCGTGGCCGACTTCGTCAACGCGTGGGACAAGGTCATGAACCTGGGTCGCTACGACCTGGGCTGATCACCGCTCGCTGCACGATCACGAGGCCGGTCGCACCGACGAGGTGCGGCCGGCTTCGTGGCGTCTCAGCGGCCGCCGGCGATGGCGCCCGAGACCTGCGATGGCCATGATGCTTCTGTGACCAAGCAGCCCCCGGAGACTCGATGAATCCCGTCGTCGCCTTCACCGTCGTCATGCTGGTGTGGACCATCAGCGACTTCGTGGCGAAGAAGACCAAGTCCTTGCTGTCGTCGCTGTTCGTCGCCTCGATCATCTTCCTGATCGGGTTCCTCACCGGGCTCTTCCCCCATGACCTGCTCGCCGCGTCGTCGCTGCTCGCGCTGGCCGGCGTCGTCGTCGGCTTCATCATCGTCCACCTCGGAACGATGATCAGCCTCGACGACTTCAAGAAGCAGTGGAAGACGTTCCTGATCGGCGTGAGCACCGTGATCGGGATCGGCATCTCGCTGTATGTCGCCAGCCTCATCTTCGGTGGCAACATCTCGGGATCGGCCCAGGACGGTTACGCGCAGGCGCGTGACTTCGTCATCGCCGGCACCGGCGCCCTCAGCGGCGGAACCATCTCGGTGATCCTGGTCCAGGACGCCGCGCTCGGTGTCGGTCTCACCAGCGTCGCGATCTTCCCGGTCCTGATCGCCGCCCTGCAGGGACTCATCGGCTTCCCCCTGACCTCCATCATCCTCAAGCGCGAGGCAGCGAGGCTGAAGGTCGAGTACCGCGAGGGCAACCTCACCCCCGCCGAGACGCTGGAGGCGGAGGCCACCGCGACGTCGCACCTTCCGGCCGCGCTCACGACGACCGCGGGCACGCTGTTCGTCGTCGGGATCGCGGTGCTCGTCAGCATCGGGATCAACAACCTGACCAACGGCATCCTCAACACGTTCGTGGTCGCGCTGATCCTCGGCATCACGCTGCGCACGCTCGGCATCTTCAAGCCGTCGGTGCTGGGCGGGATCGACGCCCTCGGTCTCATGATGATCGCCATCATGATCCTGATCTTCGGACCGCTCGCGACGATCGAGCCGTCCGACGTCTCAGCGCTGGCGGGCCCGCTGCTCATCGCGTTCGCGTTCGGCATCGTGGGGATCGGGCTGTTCTCGGCAGGCGTCGGCAAGCTGCTCGGCTACAGCATCCCGATGTCGGTGGCCATCGGGCTCACGTCGCTCTACGGCTTCCCCGGCACGATGATCCTCTCGCAGGAGGCCGCCCGCGGAGCCGGCGACTCACCCGAGGAGGTCGCCGCCATCGAGCACGAGATCCTCCCCAAGATGATCGTCGCCGGCTTCGCCACGGTGACCATCACGTCGGTGATCGTCACGAGCATCCTCGTCGGCCACATCGGTCGCTGATCGACGCACCCGCCACACAACCTCCACTCCGTCACATGGATGGTCTTCTGACACGTCCTCGCCCGACAATCGGACGACGGGCGCGCGCCAAACCGCTGGGAAGCAAGGACTTCAGCCATTCACCCTCCATCCGGTGGTAAGGAGGGGCTTACTTGACGCTGCGCGGCCGAGGTGCGTCGATGCCTGGATCCCCGACCCTCGGAGGTCGTCCCATGACGGCGTGACGCCGTTCGTCTCGAGACGGTCCGGCGTACAGCCGACCGGGCAAGGGAGGGGTCGAGGATGAAGCGAGTTCTGGGTTCCATCGCAGTTGCCGGAGCGTGCGCCGCCGCACTGCTCACGGCAGGAGCGCCCGCCTCGGCCGGCGCGCCGCCAAGCCCCACGATCACACCGGTGCTCGGCGGGCTCAGCTCACCGCGAGGCATCGCCTTCGACGGTCAGGGTGCGATGTACATCTCCGAGTCCGGCGCGGCGGGTACGCAGGCCGCCGGGCTCACGCGGACGGGGAAGGTGAGCAAGTACCCGAAGGGCTGGCACAAGCCCGCATGGACGCACACCTTCACGTCGTTCTACGGACCTTCGCCCGGCGGGGGCACGGACGTGCTCGGGCCCGAGGGCATCAGCGCGATGGGCAACCGGTGCACGAACGGCAACGGCGGCCGCACGGGCTGGAACCGGCGCTGGCACCGCCACGACTGCCAGGTCGCGGTGATCCTGTCGGAGTCGACGCCGGGCATCCTCAACGGATCCGGCGGCACGATCACCGACAACCAGGCGGGTCGGCTCTACCAGCTCGACGGGCGGACCGGCACGATCCGCAAGACGTCCAACGTCGGCGGCCAGATGTATGACTGGACCGGCGACCACGTCAGCGTGTTCCCGAGCGACTTCCCGGACTCCAACCCCTACGCCGTCCTCGTCACCAAGGACGCCGACAGGGACCGCACGCGCACGTTCGTCGCCGACGCGGGCGCGAACACCATCAACGAGATCATGGCCAACGGCCGGGCGCGGATCGTGTCGTACATCCCCAACGAGAGCGGCCCTCCCTTCCGTGACGCGACGCCGACGTGCATCGCCCAGGGTCCCGACGGCTACCTCTACGTCGGCACGCTGCACTTCGTCGCGAACCTGCTCGTCCCTCCGGGAACGGGCGGCTTCTCCGACGTGTGGCGGGTCAACCCGGACGCGAACTACCCCAGCGCACCTCAGCTCTGGGCGTCCGGCCTGGGAACGGTCACCGGCTGCACCTTCGACCGCGCCGGCAACTTCTGGGCGGCCGAGATGTTCGGTGGCGGCTTCGCAGCGCAGCCCTTCCCGGGTGACGTCGTGAAGATGCCGTTCGCGCACCCGAACCAGCAGACGCACATCGGCGCCGGTCAGATCCCGGTCCCCGGCGGCATCGCGCAGGGACCCGACGGCGACATGTACGTCACGGTCGGGGCGGCGACCGGTCCCGGGCAGGGCGGGGTGTTCAAGATCGGCTGACCCCGTAGCGCACTGACCCACCTGTACGACGAACGACGGCCCGGGACATCACGGTGATCGAACCGTGGGTCCCGGGCCGTCGCTCGCGTGCTTCACGGCGCCGTCGCTGGAAGGGGCGGTCAGGACGCGAATGCGCTTCTCGACCTTGGTGTCAGGGTCCGCTCACGACAGCCGTGGTGCTGACCACGATCGGGCCCATGGTCGCAGTGACCTGGACGCCGGCCGATTGCGCCGCACCCTGTCCACGACGACCTCGTGCTCCCACCCGTCACCGAAGTCGTACTCGAAGGCGAAGCTGTCGCCCACGTCCATGACGTCGCCGAGACGGACCGTCTCAGGGTCGATCGAGTCTTCCGGCCACTCCTCGTCGTCGCCGGGCTCCAGATACGTCCGGCCACTGATCTTCGACAGGCACAGGTGATAGCCAGCCCACCCCATCGCGGCGATCACCACGTCGTGGACGCCGTCCAACGTGAGGTCTCTCGGCACGATGAGTCGCCGCCAGACAGACGGACCGACGCCCTCCAACGTGATCGTGAGCTGGTGCATGGTGGCCACCCGCCCATGGTGGAGCACTCGCCCGAACCGCATCTCCCCTGCGTTCTGCGATCATCGTGGCTGTCGAGGCAACAGAGCGCGGTCACCGGAGGTCAGACATGAGCGAAAGTCCAGGGCGACACCAGGCCCAGCAGGGCGAGGAACAACAAGCCGAGTCCTCGCAACCAGTCGAGAACGCGTCCTCAGCAGCGCCGTCGACCCTCCCCGAATCGGCACCACCAGCTGCCGCACCACATACGCATGAACGGCTCCCGGAAGCTCCCACCGACGTCGTACCGCTCCCTCTGCCGCCGACGACCTCCTCGGGAGCTGTGGTGCCTGCTTCGGTCGGCGCCATGGCGGAAGCGCCGGCTACTGCTACCAGACGGGCTGGCAAAGTCCGAAGCCCGATCGGTGGTTGGCTGCTGAACCTGATCACCCTCGGCGTTTACGGGCTCTTCTGGTACTACAGGGTCAACAAGGAACTGCGGAACTTCGACAAGTCGATCTCCGTCAAGCCGGGCCTCGCCGTGGTCTGCCTGTTCGTTCCGATCATCGGCTTGGTGTCCATCTACAACACAGGCAAGCGAATCCGACAGGCTCAGGCGATCGCCGGTTCCCACCCGAGTGCCTCTGGCGTCATCGGTGTCCTCCTCACGTTCGTGTTCGCCCTCTACCTCCCGTACTACAACTCCCAGGCCAACGATGCCTGGGCCGCTAACGGCACACGCTGAGGGCTTACGGCCTCGCTGACACCGACCCTGCATCAACGCAGAAGCGGCTCCCTGGGGACGGACGAAAAGGGCATGGCGTTCCAATCGATCGGGGAGGCCATGATTCGTGTTCCTCCGCAGGAGGACGTACGGCCAGCCGAAGCGGCCCACCAGCCCCCCGACCTGCGGAACGACGAAGCCGATCCTGCCCGTCGGCGGATCGGCTTCATCGTGCTGCTGTCTCACTCCGTGCACGTTCCGACCCCCGATCCGGTCCTGCCGCGTCCGACCTGCGCTTGCGCTGCGGACGAGGGGTAGCGCCTGGCAGCCGCGACTGCGCTTCGAGTACACGAACAACGAGGCCGACCTCACCCGTCGGTGCGGCCGGCCTGGTCGTGCTGCTGTCTCAAACAACGCGCGCCCGAGAGGACTCGAACCTCTAACCTTCTGATCCGTAGTCAGATGCTCTATCCGTTGAGCTACGGGCGCGTGCCTGAAGGCTCGGAGAGTCTAGCCCGAGGCCGGCGTAGACCGGAAATCCGCCGGGGCTGCCAACTCGTGCTCCGCCAGGGCGCCTCGTGGACCTGAGGCGACGAGGTGCGCCCTCGCGGGCTGCCCTTCGTCGCGCTGGCGGAGGCGGCGGGAACCGTCACGCTCGGCGAGGGCGGCGTCGCAGGGGATCGGCCAGGCCGCCTTCGGCGGCGTGGGCGATGCGGCGGCGACGCGGAGACCGCGGAGGTTCCTCCCTGCATGGGCGCGCCTCCGCCCGGACGCGACGAAGGGCAGGTCCGCAGGACCTGCCCTTCGTGAGCGCTGGCGGAGGCGGCGGGATTTGAACCCGCGAGGGGCTTTGAGACCCCAACCCGCTTAGCAGGCGGGCGCCATCGACCGGACTAGGCGACGCCTCCAGCACCGGGCCAGGCACGCACGCGCACCCGCTTCCGGCCCGAGAAGGTTACCCGACCTGCGGCGACGGTCCGCACCACGTCCGGCCGACCGACGGCCCACGTTCGGCGGTCCCACACCGGCTGACGACCCGCGATCAGGCGGAACCCACCGGACGACCGGCCGCGGCACGGCAGAGTGGTGCCTCGACGTCCCCACATGGAGGAGCAGCCACGTGAGCGAGACCCAGCCGGTACGCATCGGAGTCGTGGGCTACGGCCTGGGTGGCCGGGTCTTCCACGTCCCGCTGATCACGTCGAGCCCGGCGCTCGAGCTGGTCGGCGTCGTCACGACCAACGACGAGCGCCGCGCGCAGCTGGCGGCCGACCGACCCGGGCGTCCCCGCGGTCGACGACCTGCGGGCGCTGGTCGACCTCGGCGCCGAGGCGGTCGCGATCTCGTCGGCGACCGGGAGCCACACGGCCAATGCCGACGAGGCGCTCGACCTCGGGCTGCACGTCGTGGTCGACAAGCCGCTCGCCATGGACGCCGAAGCAGCGCGCGGCACGGTCGCGCTCGCCGAGCAGCGCGGCCGGCTGGTCACGGCGTTCCAGAACCGTCGCTGGGACTCCGACTTCCTCACGGTACGAGGGCTTCTCGACGCCAGCGAGCTCGGCGAGGTCTACCGGTTCGAGTCGCGCTTCGAGCGCTGGTCGCCGGGCACGCCGCGCGCGTGGTGGCGTGCCGAGCTGCCGGCCGACCAGGGCGGCGGCGTACGCCTCGACCTCATCACTCACCTCGCCGACCAGGCCGTGCAGCTCTTCGGTCCCGTCGCATCGGTCTACGCCGAGGTCGCCACGCGCCGCGCCGCGAGCGTGGCCGACGACGACGTGAGCGTCGTCCTGCACCACGTCAACGGAGTGAGCTCGCACCTCGCCGGCAACACGATGAGCGGCGACATCTCGCGACGGCTGCGGGTCAGCGGCACCGAGGGCGCGTACGTCGTGGGTGGGGTCGACGGGCAGGAGGACGCCCTGCGTGCCGGTCGCACGCCGGCGTCGGAGGGCGACGCGTGGGGCGTCGAGCCCGAGTCCGCGTGGGGCCACCTCGCGCGCGGCCCGGAGACGACACCGGTGCCGACCGAGCGCGGACGGTGGGACACGTTCTATCCGGCGTTCGCCGCCGCAGTGCGCGGCGAGGGCCCGCTGCCGGTCGACGCGCGCGAGGCGATCGACGTGCTCGACGTCCTGGACGCCTGCGCGAGAAGCGCACGCGAGAACGCAGTGATCACCCTCCTATAGCCCGCCGAGACTGATCGTGTGGTCGCTTCCCGGGCCGGGAAACAGCCACACGATCAGTCTCGGCGGGGGGTTGAACGGCGGCTACGCCTACTCGAAGACGGCCTCGCGGAAGACCTCGCGCTGCTCGCAGGCGAGCTTGATGCGCTCGAGCTGCTCCTCGGTGCACTCGAGGTTGTAGACGTCGCGGATGAACTCGGGCAGGTCCGGGCGGTAGTCGTGCGCCCATGCCTTGTAGGAGCCGGGGATCTGCGCGTTCTTCATGTCGACGAGCAGCTGGTAGAACGTCGTGACCGGGCGCCAGCGCATCGCCGACGGGATGCCGCGCGGCGACCGGCCGGGGACCTCCTCGACGCGAGGACGGTCTGGACCGAGCCAGTCCGGCCGCCGGTTGATCAGAGACGCACCGAACTTGGTCACGCCGTCGTTGTCGTGGCTGAGCAGGACGTAGCGACGCCGTTCCTTCTCGACCTCGCCCAGCGCGAGGAACTCCTCGTAGTCGTTGACGATCGCGACGACGTCCTGGTCGACGTCGACGCGGTCCTTCTGCAGCAGCTCGAGGCGCCACTTGGAGCTGGCCGGGGTACCGATCCACAGCGCGCAGTCGATGCCGAGCGCCTCAGGACCGAGCGTGCCCCAGCCCTGGAACGCCGCCTGGCTCGTGTGCGCGCCGAGCGACTCGCCGAACACCACGATCTTGGGCCGCTTCTCCGGCTCCATGAGACGGACGCGCTCGAGGATCCGCAGCCAGAGCAGGCGGTTCTGCTCGCGCGCGTCGCCGATCTTGCCGAGCGACAGGGGCGAGGGGCGCTTGGAGTACTGCAGCGTCACCGACGCCATGTCGCCGCGCGTCATGTACTGCGCGGAGGCGATGGCGACGTAGTTGACGTAGCCGGTACCGGTCGGCGAGGTGAGCATGATGAGCGAGCGCGACCACGCGTCGGTGCGGTCCATCTCCGCGAGGGCGAGGTCGACGCGGGCCTTCGACGTCGGCGCGCTGTCGAGGCCGACGAAGATCGCGATCGGGCTCGCCTTCGCGTCCTCCTGCATCACGGTCTTGATCGACAGCTCGGGACGCAGGACCCCCTTGAGCTCGGCCGGCCTGTCGATCAGCGGCTCGGGGCGCACGTAGGTGACGACGTGACGTCGGCCCTCGCGTCCCATCGTGTCCCAGTGCACGAGGCTCTCGGGGTCGCCGCTCACCAGCGGGTTGGTCCAGAGGCCGGCCGCCGACTCGTCCATGCCCTCGTCGAACTTCGTGGTGCCCGCCTCGATGCCGTGCATGGCACGGGTCCACAGCGCCTTGGTGCCGTAGACGACGGCGCCGAGCGCGACGGCGTGACCGGCACGCCGCCACGTCGTCTCGGACCCCGGGAGCACGCGGCTGCCGACCGAGCCGAGCTCGCGCGCGATCCACGACTCGCCGACGACGAGGCCGGCGAGGGTCAGGACGACGCCGGCGCCCGCCGCGAGCCCGAGCAGCGGGCTCGAGTGCG
Source organism: uncultured Actinomycetota bacterium (assembly GCA_963782665.1). GTDB lineage: Bacteria > Actinomycetota > Actinomycetes > S36-B12 > CAIYMF01 > Longivirga. Next base: position 778,227 of record CAWAKP010000004.1, read on the forward strand.
CGGGGTCGGCGTAGTGCGACGGCGGGTTCTCCCGCTGCCGGATGTTCTCGACGACCAGGGCGACGCCGACACCGACCGGGATGGCGAGCGGCAGGCGCTTGAGCCGCCCCTCGGCCCCGATCGCGCTGTCGATCGCGCCGGTCACCATGAGCGTCGCCGCGAGCACCGTGGCGCCGACGCCGGTGACGGCGAAGCGCCAGCCCGCCTGGCGGACGAGACCTCGGACGGCATTCTCGTTCGACCGGTGTCCGATGAACGCGACGACGCCGATCCCGATCGGGATCACGGCGATGTCGAGCATCAGGGTCGCGGCCTCGGCGCGCTGCTGGTCGGTCCAGGACTCGGGGAAGGGCAGCGCCGTCGAGAGCGCGCCACCCGCGACGTCGATGGCGTCCTGCGCGATGACGGTGAGCAGGAAGTGGGTGCCGGTGGCCAGGCCGGTGATGAGGCCCTGGTCCTTCCACGTCCGCTCCGACAGCGATCCGGCGAACGTGCCCGGCACCGCCGCGGACGCCAGCACCAGCCCGACCTGCTGACCACGACCGACGATCTCGGGTCGCACCATGTCGCCTCCCACGTCCGCTCACCTGCCTGTCCTGCGACCGTAAGGCATGGCGCGCGATGAAGGCAGTCCGATGCCGCTACCGGCTGGCACGGAGCTCCGGAATCACCCTGATCGTGCGAGGCCACGCCGTTGTGCGACGGTAGGACCCCCGACGCGAGGAGGACGGTGCGATGGCGGCACGGATCGGCCGCGGCATCGGGTTCACCCTCATCGTGGTCGGCACCCTCGTCGGTGTCTTCGTCGGCGGCACCGTGGGTGCGATCGTCGGCGTCCTCACGATGATGGTCGGCTTCCAGGCCCTGACCCGCGGTGTCGAGGGCGCGCCGTACATCGTCGCGGGGATCGTCACCACGGCCGGCCTCGTCGTCGTCGCGTGGCGCCACCACCTCACCTGGACCTCGCTGGGCCTGGGTCGCTCGACCTGGGTGACCGGTCTGCTGTGGTCGCTCGCGATCATCGTCGTCGTCGGCGTCGTGATCGGGATCGCCGGCGGGACCCCACGGCTGCAGCACCTCTTCGCCGACGAGCGCATCACCGAGGTGAGCGGCCTGGAGACCGCACGCAAGGCGCTGCTCGACATCCCGTTCGGCACCGTGCTCATCGAGGAGTTCGCGTTCCGCGGCGTGCTGCTCGCCCTGGGCACCATCCTGTGGAGCACGCCGTGGGCGGTCGTCTGGACATCGGTGCTCTTCGGGCTCTGGCACATCAGTCCCGCGCTCGAGATGCACGACTCGCACCAGGCGACGACGGGTACGCCGTGGCTCACGGTCGCCGGCACGATCCTCTTCACCGCCCTGTCCGGCGTCGGCTTCGCCGCGTTGCGCCTCTTCACCGGCAGCCTCCTGCCGCCCGCCGCGATGCACTGGGCGTCCAACGGCACCGGCGTCGTCGTCGGCTGGTTCGTCCACCGCCGCCTCCGCCGCCACACCACCGACTCCGCCTGACCGGCCACGGTCCCGTCTCATGACCGGCATGCAGCTGCGCGGATCGGTGCTCCCCGACCAGCCCCTCCTCGTCGTCGCCCTCGACGAGGAGGCGGCCAGGCTCGACGGCCGCCTGCCCGTCCTCATCACCGGTCCGGGCAAGGTGTGCGCCGCCACCGCGGTCGCATCGACGCTCGCCGCGAGCCGGCCCTCGGTCGTCATCAACATCGGCACCGCGGGCGCACTGCGACAGCGGACTCGACGGCATCCACGACGTCGGCACGGTGATCCAGCACGACTTCGACGACGACGGGCATCGCCGCCTCCTGGGCCGCCAGCTACGGTGCGCCGATCGAGCTGCGCGGCGACGGTGCCGGCCTCGTCCTCGCCACCGGGGACCGCTTCGTCAGCGGTGGTGACCTGCGCGACCGGCTCGCCGGGCGCGCCGACCTCGTCGACATGGAGGGCTACGCCGTCGCCGCAGCGGCGCGCGCCGCCGGTGTGCCGCGTCCGCCTGGTCAAGCTGGTGAGCGACGAGGCCGACGAGGACGCCGGCGCCACGTGGGCATCGACACGGTCGCCGACCACGCCCGCACGCTCGTCGACTGGGTGCTGGCACACCTCTGACCGAGGGCAGCAGCAGTCGGCGGTGGAGTCGCCGTCGCAGAGGCGACCCGGTCGACCGGTCGCTCAGCGACGCAGGATCGGACGGGTCATGCAGGTGGGACCGCCCTCGCCCTTGTCGCTCTGCTCGGAGTCGAAGGTGTGCACCTCGACGCCCTTCGCGCGCAGCTTGTCGGCGGTGCGCACGTTGCGCTCGCCCATGACGACGACGCCGGGGCGCACCGCGAGGATGTTGCAGCCGAGCGTGACGTACTCCTCGTCGTCGACGACCACCCACTCGATGCCGCGACGCGCGAGCGACTGCAGCATCGCGACCGGCGCGAGCTTCTCGTAGACGACGGCGAGGTCCTCACGGACCGGCGAGATCACCGACATCAGGTGCAGGCAGTACTCGGGGCCCATGTCGTGGGGCAGGTCGTACACCTCGACCGCGACACCGTCGGACGCGAGGATCCCGCGCATCTGGTCGACGGCCTCCTGGTTGGTGCGGTAGCCGCGACCGATCGCGACGGTGTCCTCGTCCATCCAGTACATGTCCCCGGCGTCCGCGGTCGCATCGCCCACGAGCTGCCCGATCGTCGGTACGCCGACGGACTCCAGGTCGGCGATCAGCCGATCGCCCTCACCGACGCGGGCCGCCTTGGCCGCGCGCAGCTGGACCGAGCCCGACGGGATGACGAACACCGGGTCGTACACGAACACGGCGTCGGGCAGGCCGGGGACCGGCTCGAACTCCGCGACGTCGCACCCGAGCGAGCGCAGCGTCGCGACGAAGGCCGCATGCTGCGTGGCGAGCGCCTCGACGTCCGGCGTCTGCCAGTGCGCGTTCTCGTACTCGGCGACGACGTCGGGCCCGCCGACGAGGGGACGACGCACGGCGACGCGCGCGAGGTCGGCGACAGACGACCGGACTCCATACGTGTGCTGGCTCATGCGCGCAGCCTGCCAGGCGGCTCAGCCCGCGTCACCCGTAAGGGGTGAAGGCGTCTGGCCCGCCGCATCTCCGGCCACGGGGATGGGCGGTGCAGCACAACAATCCGGCCCTGATCCGGCAGGATGCGAGTCGCGAATCGGCGCGAGCACGAGGAGGATCCGTGGAGCACCGGCCCGGGCAGCGCGTCCTGCGCCTGGTCCGCTCCTGGTCGTCCCCGCCGGACGACCCGCGGCTGCGTCGCCCCACCGACATCCTCATGCTCGTCGGCGCGAGCCTCCTGCTGACCGGGATCGGCTTCTACTACCGCGCGCAGGGCACCGTCCCCGCCGCCCCGCCGTCCGAGCTCGGGAAGCATCGTCGCGTTCATCGACTGGTGCGCTGACTTCGCCTACGCCCTCGTTCTCGGCTGGGCGATCTTCCTCGTGATCCTGCCGATCTTCAGTCGGGGCCGTCGACGGCTGCTGCTCGACTACCTGCTCGGTGCCGTGCTCACCCTCCTCATCGGGCTGCTCGTGTCGCGCCCGTCGAGCGGCGGCTGGACCGACACGTTGCGGACGATCCTCACGACCACCCCGTCGCCGGTCGACGTGGTGGGTCCGCTGGCCCTGTCGGTCGCCGTCATCGTCGTCGCGTCGCCCCACGTCACCCGACCGCTGCGCTGGACCGGCCGCACCCTCGTCATCGCCGGTGCCCTGGCCTCCGTCCTCCTCGACCTCACCCAGCCCATCGGCGGCGTCGCGGCGATCGCCAGTGGCATCGCCGCCGCCGCGATCGTGCACCTGATCCTCGGGACGCCGTCGGGCCACTCGACGGCCGAGCAGGTCGCCGAGGGACTCGAGGACATCGGTGTCCTCGTCACGTCGATCGACCTTGCCGCGCACCAGGAGCCCGGTCGTTCGCGGTTCATTGCCGAGACAGCGGACGGGCGCCGCCTGCTCGTCAAGGTCTACGGCCGCGACGCGTGGGACGACCAGTTCCTCGGCTCCCTGTGGACGTCGCTCAACCGACGCGGCGAGCAGCTCGAGCTGTTCTCCGGCCGCCGGCAGCGCGCTGAGCACGAGGCGGTCGTGAGCCTCCTCGCCGAGCGGGCCGGCGTCCCGGTGCTCCCCGTCGTCGCGGTCGGCGTCAGCGACGACGGCGACGCGCTCATCGTCACCGAGGCTCCGGCGAGCAGCTTCCTCGAGCTCGACGACATCAGCGACGACGCGCTGGCCAAGGCGTGGAAGTCGTTGGAGCACCTGCACTCGCTGGGCATCGCGCACCGCGGGGTCGGTCGTAGCGAGCTCGCGATCCGCCAGGACGGCGTCGTGTGCTTCGCGTCGTACGAGGACGCCCGCATCGCTGCCGACGTCACGTCGCTCATGATCGACCGGGTGCGCCTGCTCGTCGGCTCGGCGCTCTCCGTGGGAAGCGACCGCGCCGTGGCAGCCGCCCATGAGGCCCTCGGCTCGGACGGCATGGCGGAGATGCTCCCCTACCTCCAGTCAGCCGTCCTCGACCGGGCGCAGCGCCGGTCGGTCAACGCGACCGAGTGGGACCTCGCCGCCCTACGAGCGGACGCCGTCACCGCCGCCGGCGTCGATCCGCCGCAGCTGCAGCGGGTGCAGCGAGTCACCGTCCGTCGCGCGCTCGTCACCATCGCGGTCGGGCTCTTCGCCTACTTCATCATCAGCAAGCTGGTCGGCGTCGACTGGTCGAGCATCCAGCAGGAGATGTCGACGGCGAACAAGGCGCTGCTGCTGCTGGCGCTGATCATGTCGCCGTTCGTGCAGGCGGGGTTCGCCTTCTCGACGCTCGGCGCCACCATGGCTCGGCTGCGCTACTTCCCGGTGCTGATGCTGCAGTACGCGATCCAGTTCATCGCACTGACGCTGCCCTCGACGGCCGCGCGACTCGCGCTCGAGATCCGCTTCTTCCAGAAGTTCGGGCTGCCCCCGGCGGGTGCCGTCTCCACCGGGATGATCGACTCCTTCTTCGGCTTCCTCGTCCAGGTCGCGCTGCTGGTCATCATCCTGGTGTCGGGCCTGCCGGGCTTCTCGGCGCCGCTGCGCGGCTCGTCCTCGAGCTCGAGCAGCTCGTCGTCGACCTCGAGCGGCGGCCTCTCGCTCACGATGGTGCTCGGCGGACTCATCGTCGCGGGGATCCTCGCGACGCTGCTCGTGCCGAAGTTCCGACGTCGCCTTCGCGGCATCATCCCGAGGATGCGCAGCGAGATCTCCGAGCAGACCGAGAACGCCAAGACGGCGATGCGCGTGCTGCGCCACCCGGTGAAGATGGGCACGATGCTGCTCGGCAACTTCGTCGGCCAGCTCATCCAGGCGGCGATCCTCGGCGTCTGCCTCTACGCGTTCGGCGACACCGCGCACATGTCCCAGCTCATCCTGATCAACACCGGCGTGAGCCTGTTCTCCGGGCTCATGCCGGTGCCGGGCGGCATGGGGGTCGCCGAGGCCGGCTACACGGCGGGCCTGCAGGCCATCGGCGTCGACAGCAGCGTGGCGCTCTCGACCGCGATCGCGATGCGTCTCGTGACGTTCTACCTGCCGCCGATCTGGGGATCGGGTGCGATGGCGTGGCTGCGCCGGCAGGACTACGTCTGAGCCGAGCCCGTCGGGCGCTCGGCCGGACCGCCGTGCGACGGTCCGGCGTCGGCGGTCAGGCGGACGCGGCGTCCGGTGCCCAGCCCGGGGAACCAGCCCTGCTCGGGACGGGCGTTCTCGGCACGGGCGTCGGAGGTGTCGGTGCCGAAGAAGGGCGACGCGACCGCGATCGCGACGAACGTGATGAGGAAGAACAGCTCGATCATGGGTCTCACCTCTTCTGTCTGGGACGGCCCCGGCGGGGCCTCCTGAGACAAGGATGCGCGCTCAACCATGAAAGGACAAGCAACAATCTCTTCACTTCCTTTCGGAAATACTGAATGATGGGGTCATGCTCGATCTCCGCCGCCTCCAGGTCCACGCCGCCGTCATCGACACCGGGTCGGTGACGGCCGCGGCCGCCCGGCTCGGCTACACGCCGTCCTCGGTGAGCCAGCAGCTCTCCGCCCTCGAGCGGGAGACCGGCCTCGTGCTGTTCGAGAAGCACGGTCGGGGCATCCGGCCGACCGAGGCCGGGCTCGTCCTCGCCGAGCACGCGGCGACGGTCCTGCGCGCCGTCGCCGACGCCGAGCTCGTCCTCGACGACCTGCGCGAGGGTCGCACCGGTCGCGTACGGGTCATGTCGTTCACGTCGGCCGGTGACTCGCTGCTGCCCGCCGCGGTGGCGCACCTGCGTCGGCATCAGCCCGGCCTGCACGTCGCCACGACCATCGGCGAGACCGAGCAGGCCTACACCCTGCTGCGCGACAACCAGCTCGACCTCGCGATCGTCCTCGAGCCCTTCGCCCGAGGCGACGAGCCGGACGACGACCTCGTGCGCGTGCACCTGCTCGACGACCCCTACCGCGCGATGCTGCCCGAGGGCCACGAGCTCGCCGGCCACGACACCGTCGAGCTCACCGACCTCGCGCGCGAGGACTGGGTCGCCGCCATGGGCGGCAACGGTTTCTGCCGCGACGACACCGTCGACCTCTGCCGTCGCGCCGGGTTCTCTCCGCGCTTCGTCGCGCACGCGGTCGAGTTCCCCGCCGCGCAGGCCTACGTCGCCGCCGGCATCGGCGTCGGACTCGTGCCCGAGCTCGCACTCGGGACAGTGCACGAGGGCGTCGTCATCCGTCCGCTGCGCCGACCGACCGAGCCGCGCCACGTCTGGGTGGTCGCCCGGCCGACGTCCGCCGCGTCGGCAGCGGTGCGCTCGACGATCGAGGCGCTGCGGATCGCGGCGCGCGCGCACGAGGAGCGCTCGGCGCACCGCCCGCACGCCGCCGTGCCGGTCTGAGCGCAGCGGGCTGCTGATCCGCCCGAGCCCGGATCAGCCCAGACCCCAGCCGATCCGGCGCTTCTCGGCGGCGAAGAGCGACGGGTGCTGCCGAGGCGGCGTCCGCGTCGAACTGGTCGCGCGTGCGGCGGGCCACGTCGTCAGACACGCGGATGAGCTCGCTCGCCGGTCGACTGCGCGAGCACCTGTACGCGCGCCGCCTGCTCGAGGAAGTAGAGCGTGAACCACGCGTCGGCGCAGTCCGTGCCGATGGCGATGACTCCGTGGCTGTCGAGCATGACGACACGTGCGCCCGCGGTGACGGCACCCGCGATCCGGTCGCCCTCCGACTCGCCGTGCGCGAGTCCGCCGAACTCGAGCCGCGAGACGCGGTCGTGGAAGTACATCGAGTTCTGGTGCACGCGGGTGTCGAGGCCGCCGACCGTCATGGCGAGAGCGGTGGCGTAGGGCTGGTGGGTGTGGAACACGGCGCGCGCATCGGGGCGGGCCCGGTGGCAGCCGCGGTGGATCATGAACGCCGTCGTCTCCCAGTGACCGCTGCCGTCGACGATCCGACCATCGAGGTCGAGCACGAGGATGTCGTCGGGCCCCATCTCCGCCCAGTGCGGCCCGTAGCGGTTGAGCAGGAACAGGTCGTCGCGCCCCGGCACGGCGAGCGAGAAGTGGTTGTCGATGCCCTCGTTCAGCCCGTGCGCGGCGGCGATGCGGAACGCGGCCGCGAGGTCGCTGCGCGCCGCGGCCACGACGTCGGTGTCGACTCCCAGGAGTGCGGTCATGTGCGCAGCGTAGGACGCCGTCCACGGCCGCGGGTCGCCGTACGTGGAACAGATCGGCGTACCTGTTCCGTCATGCGGCACGCGCCGGTACCGTCGCCGCCGTGACCCGTCGTCGACCTGTCGCCGTTCCTGCGCGCCGCTGCGCGGTGGGATCCTCATGAGCGTCGGCGTCTTCGACCTGTTCCGCGTGGGCATCGGTCCGTCGAGCTCGCACACGGTCGGCCCGATGCGCGCGGCGAAGGCCTACGTCGACGACCTCGCAGCGCGCGGTCTCCTCGAACGCGTCGCGACGTTGCGCATCGACCTCTACGGCTCGCTCGCCGCGACCGGTCACGGACACGGCACGTTCACCGCGCTGCTGCTCGGGCTCGAGGGCCTCGAGCCCGAGACGGTCACCGCCGACGAGATCGCCGAGCACCTCGACCGCATCGCGACGTCGCACGAGGTGCAGCTGCTCGGTCGGCAGGCCGTGACGTTCGACGTCGACGCAGCCGTGCTGCACCCGCTCACCGTGCTCCCCGGCCACAGCAACGGCATGGCCTTCTCGACCCGTGACGCCGACGACGTCGAGCTGCTCGGAGCGACCTACTACTCGATCGGCGGCGGGTTCGTCGTTCGCGAGGGCGAGGAGTCGTCGACCAGCACCGGAGTCGAGGGTGACGCGCGGCCCTACCCGTTCCGCACGGCCGAGGAGCTGCTCGTGCACTGCACGACCCACGGCCTGTCGATCAGCGACGTGATGCTGGCCAACGAGAGGGTCCGTCGCAGCGAGGCGGAGATCCGCGCAGGCATCCTGCACATCCGCGAGGTGATGGCTGCCTGCGTCGACACGTCTCTCGAGCGCACCGGCACGCTGCCCGGCGGGCTCAACGTGCGACGTCGCGCGACCTCCTGGTGGGAGAAGCTCAAGGAGATCGACCCGGACAAGGACCCGCGCCACTGGCAGGAGTGGGTCACGCTCGTCGCCCTCGCCGTCAACGAGGAGAACGCATCCGGCGGTCGCGTGGTGACGGCGCCGACCAACGGCGCCGCCGGCATCATCCCGGCGGTGCTGCACTACGCGACCCGCTACGTCGACAGCGTCCGCGACGGTGGGGAGCAGGCCCGCGACGACGCGACCGTGCGCTATTTCCTGGCTGCTGCCGCGATCGGCGTCCTCTACAAGGAGCAGGCGTCGATCAGCGGCGCCGAGGTCGGCTGCCAGGGCGAGGTCGGGTCGGCGTCGTCGATGGCGGCTGCCGGCCTTGCCGAGGTGCTCGGCGGCACACCCGAGCAGGTCGAGAACGCGGCCGAGATCGCGATGGAGCACAACCTCGGTCTCACCTGCGACCCGGTCGGCGGACTCGTGCAGATCCCGTGCATCGAGCGCAACGCGATCGCGGCCGGCAAGGCGATCGCGGCCGCCAAGATGGCGATGTGGGGCGACGGCGAGCACCATGTGTCGCTCGACGAGGTCATCAAGACGATGGCCGACACCGGCCGCGACATGAACGTCATGTACAAGGAGACCTCGACCGGCGGACTCGCCGTCAACGTCGTGGAGTGCTGACGGCAACGCGGCGGTGAGCTCGGTGGGAGCCTGAGCTGCTTCTGGCGAAGCCTGGGGCACCTTCATCGGCCTAGGGTTGGCGTCATGGCCGAGAAGGTGATGGGTCCCAAGTCGTACTTCCCCTCGATCGAGAAGACCTACGGGAAGCCCATCGACTACTGGATGACGCAGCTCGACGGTGTCGCCGACAAGAAGCACGGCGAGCAGGTCACGTATCTCAAGACCGAGTTCGGGATGGGGCACGGGCACGCCAACGCTCTGGTCGCGGTCTACCGCAAGGACCACGGCCTCTGACCAGCGCATCACGGCATCCCGAGACGTGGACGCAGCATCGCGCCCGACCGGGATGAGTCCAGTCGGGCGCGATGGTCTGCGGTGCCGGCGTGATGCCGGCGTGGTGGCCGATGTCGCGGGGACGTCGGCCAGGAGCGGTCAGGCCTGGTCGACCGTCGAGCCGAGCGTGACGGTGACCTTGGCGGACTGACCGGAGCGCTCGTAGGTCAGGTCGATCTTCGCGCCGGGGGCCTGCGAGCGGATCGTGGCCATCAGCTGCTCCGAGCTCGTGATGCGCGTCGTGCCCACGCTGGTGACGACGTCGCCGACCTGGAGACCGGCGGTCGCTGCGGCGCTGCCGTCGGCCACCTGGGTGATCTGGGCGCCGCCCTGACCGTCGGACGTCGCGACGCCGAGCACCGCGCGGCTCGCGCTACCGGTCTTCTGCAGCTCGTCGGCGATGCGCTTGGCCTGGTCGATCGGGATCGCGAAGCCGAGGCCGATGCTGCCGCTCTGCGAGCCCTGCTGGGCACCGAGCGTGGCGATGGCGGAGTTGATGCCGACCAGGCGGCCCTGCATGTCGACGAGCGCACCGCCGGAGTTGCCGGGGTTGACGGCGGCGTCGGTCTGGATCGCGTTGAGGACCGACTGCGAGCCGCCGCTGCCGTCACCGGAGACGACCGGGCGGTTGAGAGCCGACACGATGCCGGCGGTCACGGTGCCGGACAGGCCGAGCGGCGAGCCGATCGCGACGACCTGCTGACCGACCTTGAGGTCCGCCGACGAGCCGAGCTGCGCGGGCACGAGCCCGTCGACCTTGTCGACCTTGATGACGGCGACGTCGGCGACCGGGTCGCGGCCGATGATCGTGGCCGGTGCGGTGCGGCCGTCCTGGAAGCTCACGGTGAGGCTGCCGCCGTTCGCGGCCTCGGCCACGACGTGGTTGTTGGTGAGGATGACGCCGTCCTTGCTCAGCACGACGCCGGATCCGGTGCCGCTGCCGGCCTGGCCGGTGAACGCGATCGACACGACGCTCGGCAGGACGGTGGAGGCGACGGCCTCGACACCGGCGCTGGCGGCCGATCCGTTGTTCGGGGCGATCGGGGCAGTCGACGAGGCAGCCGGAGCGGCAGAGTCGTGCGAGCTGACCGTGGCGCCGACGGCGCCGCCGATGCCACCGGCGAGGAGCGCGGTCGCGACGATCGCGGCGGCCGTCCGGCGTCCGGCTCGCGGGGTGACGGGGGCCGGCGTCGAGGCCTGCGGGGCGGGCTCGATCGGCGGCACGAAGGCGTACCCGGTGTTCGGGTAGGCGGGCACGGTGGTGTCGGGGGTCTGGGTAGCGGTGTCCATGGCCCCGTTCTGACCCGGAACCTGTGAGAACCCTGTACGCCTCCTCTGAGAAGCGCACGAGCCTGCTCGAGTAACTGATCCAAGGGTTGCGGACCCGCGGCGGGAGACGACCCGTTGATCAGTTACTCGCGAGGGGGCAGGTGTGCGGCGAGGAAGGCGAGCTCGAGCTCGGCGTGGGCCAGCGTCTCGTCGGTGCTGTTGGCGTGGTGCCCGGCGTCGTAGACGTGCGTGGTGACGGAGGCTCCCCGCGCCTCGAGCAGCCCGGCGTAGTGGCGCACCTGGCGGATCGGGCACGCGCTGTCGAACTCGCCGGCGATGAGCAGCACCGGCGCAGCTGACGCGATCGGCGTACGTCGACGGCGACCGCTCCGCGTAGAGGTCCGGCAGCTCCGTCGGGGTGCCGCCCATGATGGCGACGTCGTAGGCCCGCTGCGGCGGCGAGCAGTCCTCGTGCGTCAGCACCGAGTCGCACACGGGGATGCCGCCGATCACCGCGGCCCACCGGTCGGGGTGCAGCCCCGCGGCGAGCAGCGCGACGTAGCCACCCCACGACCAGCCCTCGATCGCGACCCGCGCCGGGTCGGCGATGCCTGCGGCCACCAGGTGATCGAGCGTCGCCATCACGTCGGCCACCTCGGGGAAGCCGATGTTGCCGCGATGCAGCGCGGTGCGCCACGCCACGGTCGAGCCGGTCGAGCCGCGGTAGTTCGGCTTGGCCACGGCGTAGCCCTCGTCGGTGAGCGCCTGCGCCCACGCGTCGAGCTCGTCGGGATAGGCCCACTCGGGTCCCCCGTGCACCATCACGACCGTCGGGTACGGCGGCGGGCCGTCGGGCACGGTGAGCAGCACGTGGATCGGCCCGGCCTCGCCGTCGACGACCAGCGAGGTGTGCGGGCGACCGGCGGGAGGTGGCGGCCCGAGCGGTGCGAGCACGACGTCACCGTCGACGTTCCGCACGCGGGGGGGACGCGTCGCCGACTCCTCGCGCAGCCACACGGTGCCGTCGGGCCGAACCGCCGGCGCCACTCACCCACCCGACCGGGTCGTGCACGAGGTCGACGTCGCCGCTGTCGACGTCGAGCCGGTGGAGCGTGCGGCGACCGTGCCACTCGTGCAGCACCAGCAGCGCGGACGCGTCGGGCCACCATCCCGCGACATCGACCGGCCCGGGCAGGTCGAGCGGGTAGTCGCGCCGGACGTCCTCGGCCAGGTCCCAGATCGCGGGACGCTCGATGCCTTCTCGCTCATGGACTATCGCAATTCGTTGATCGCCGCGGCGCGGCGACCACGACGCCACCTTGAGCGTGAGGCCGTCGTCGCGCAGCTCGTCGACCGGCTCTCCCGTCTCGACGTCGATCACGCGCAGTGCGAAGTGCAGGATGTCACCGCCGTCGCTGTGCCGGATGCACAGCAGCGAGCCGTCGGCACTGAGGCCGCCCGCGGTGGTCTCCCACTCGCGGCCGATTCCGGCTGGTTGCGTCGACTCGAAGACGAGCCGGGGCGCCGCGTCCTTGACGACGACGTGCACGCGATACCCGTCGTCGTCGCGCCAGCCCCAGCGCCACGACGTCGTCGACGAGCGAGAGCCCCTGCGCCCAGCCCGGCGGCAGCGACGCGACGAGCGGTGAGGTGACCTCGCCATCGGCCGACGTGACCATCCAGGCGCCGTTCTCGTCGCCGCTGTCGTCGGACCACCACGCGACGCCGCTGCCGTCGGGCAGCACCACGACCGCCTCGACACCGACGGTCTGGTGGGTGAGCTGTCGGCGTACGCCGGTGGCCATGTCGAGCGACCACGCCTGCGTCGAGCCGTCGTCGTCGGAGACGAAGTACAGCGTGTCCGGCCGCGTCGCCGACCAGGACGGGAAGCCGACGGATGTCGCGGCGAACCGGTCGCGCCAGGACGTCGTCACGTCGCCAGCCTAGGAGCCGTCGCCAGCCGACTCTCCGCGCGACGGGCCGACGCCGACTCGTCGGGGCGCGGATGCCGCGACAGGACGGGTACGGCAGGATCGTGCGGGTGCGGATCCTGGCGGTGTCGGACCTGCACTACCGCCTGCCCCACTACGACTGGCTGGTCGGCGCGGCCGACGGAGTCGACGTCGTCGCGCTCGTGGGTGACCTCGCCGACGTCGTGAGCCCCGTACCGCTCGAGGTGCAGACCGTCGTGCTCGGCAAGTACCTCGGGGTGCTCGGGGACAAGGCCGTGGTGCTCGCGTCGTCGGGCAACCACGATCTCGACGGGCCCGGCTCGCACGGCGAGCAGGTCGCGTCGTGGCTGATCTCCGCAGGTGGGGCGAACGTCCACACCGACGGCACGTCCGTCGACATCGGGGACACGCGCTTCACGATCTGTCCCTGGTGGGACGGTCCGCTGTCGCGCGACGCGGTGTCGGCACAGCTCGCCTCAGCCGCCGTCGACCGACCGCCGCGGTGGGTCTGGCTCTACCACTCCCCTCCGGCGGGAACCCCGTTGTGCAGGGACGGCCGCCGCGAGTTCCCCGACCACGACCTCGCCGCCTGGATCGTCGAGCACTCCCCGGATCTCGTCCTGTGCGGCCACATCCACCAGGCACCGTGGATCGACGGCGGCACGTGGCACGCGGAGCTGGGAACGACCCGCGTCTTCAATGCCGGCAAGCAGCCCGGCAAGGTTCCGCCGCACATCACGTTCGACCTCGACGCGGGCACCGCGGAGTGGTTCGGCGTGTACGACGTGGAGACGATCACGCTCTGATCCACCCGCACCGCCTTCGACGGCAACGTCGCGATCGGTGCCTCAGTCGACGTGGTCACCCTCCGGATCGCGCGCCGATCCCGTGCGCGCCTGCGGCGCCTGGTGGTGGACGAGCGTGTCGAGGATCGCGTCGACCATGCCGAGGTGCCCCTCGAGGTCGGCGTACTGGTTCTTGACGTCGACGAGGTACTGGGTGAGCCCGTCCAGGCGGTTCGCCGTCATCCGTAGCACCGCGAGCGCGGCGCCCGGGTTGTTCGTGAGGAAGCCTTCGGCGTCCTCGGCGACGTGCAGCTCGAGCGCGGTCTCGGCCCGCACCGTCGCGGTAGCCGGCTTGCGCAGCACGACAGCCATCTCACCGAACACCGCGCCTGGCGACTCGATGCGCGCGAACGAGACGCCGTCTCGCTCGATCGTCACGCTTCCCGACCTCAGCACGTAGAGCCGACCCGGGTCGGTGCCCTCCTCGATGAGCACGACGCCCGGAGGCACCGACTCGACCGGCAGTCCCGATGCGAGCGCGAGGAGGTCGTCCATGCCCGCAGTCTGCCGGACGCCAGCTGGCGGCGCGCTGCAAGGCGTCCGACGTCAGTGGCGGTCCAGTGACGCCGCTGCGTCGTCTGTGAACCCCGAGCATGTGGCCGGGAGTGGGATGCGCCGGGGCGTCCTGGGCTGGGGAGGACACGCCGCGGCTCGTCGCTGTGGACAGCTCGTGTCTGAATCTTGTTGAGTGCCAACGGTTCTAGGCCCTCTCGACTGTCGGAGGTGGTACGTAGAGTGCTGGCATGTGCTCGATCACCGACCAGACCCGCGGCGTCGCCCGCGGACCACGTCTGGCCACCCTGATCGAACACACCCGCGAGCTCACCGACTCGATCAACGCCGAACTCACCGACCCCGACGCCGCCGTCGACCTCGCCGCCGTGCACGTCGACGCCGTCACCGCGCAGCTGCGCGACCTGCTCACCGTGGCCGACCAGGCCCGCGCCGCGGCGGCGGTGCTGACCGGTGTGGTGGATCGTGCGGTATCGGGGCGGGAGCTGATCGAGGGGACCTACGCGTCGACGAAGCGGTTCCTCGAGGTCGAGGCCGGGCTCTCCCCACGGTCGGCGACCGCGTTGGCCGCGCGGGCGCGTGACCTGCGCGACGCCGCGGACCACGGCGACCCGCGGCTGCGCTACGCCTGGCTGTCCGGTGCGCTCAGCGACGACAAGGTCCGCGAGCTCACCCTGGGCATCCGCGCCGCGGTCAAGCACCACCCCGCCGCCGAGCGCGACCGGCTCACCGCCGAAGCCCTCGACCTGCTCCTGCCGCTGGCGCGCACCCACACCGTCGCGCAGCTCAAGCAGGCGATCGCCCGGCTGCGGTTCGTGCTCGACCCCGACGGGGTTCGCCAGGCCGAGCTCGACGCCTACACCGAGCAGTCCCTGACCTGCGTCCCGGTCGGACACCTCGTGCACCTCAGCGCCTTCCTCGACCCGGAAGCCGCCGCCGCGGTGATGACGGTGCTGACCCAGCAGGTCGAGGGGTGGCGCGCCGCCGGCGACCTCGCCGCCGAGGACCGCCTCCCCGACGGGGTCGATCCCGACTCCGCCGAAGGACGACGCCACCAGCGCGCCCGCAACGGTCACCTCCTCGCACTCGCCCTCGGCGAGGTGATGACCGGGCTGCTGGGCCGGTCCGAGGTCGGCATGCACCACGGCATCCGCCCGCACACCGTGCTGCACGTCGACGTCCGCGACCTGCTCGCCGGCCTCGGCGGCGAGCTGACCCTGCCCGGCCACGACGACGCCATCCTCCGTCTCCAGCGACACCGTGCGCCGGATCCTGTGCGACACCGGACTCACCTACGTGCTCACGCAACCAGCCAGCAGCACCGACCTTGACCGGGACACCTGCTGGCGGCCTGCCCGATCTGCTCGCTCGAGCGGCGGTCGACGTCCTCTACGTCGGACGCGAGGAGCGCACCGCGCCACCACGACTGCGCCGCGCGCTGGAGGCCCGCGACCGGCACTGCCAGGCACCGGGCTGCGGGCGACATCCGAGACGGTGCAACGCCCACCACGTCCAGCACTGGGAACACGGCGGGGAGACGACGATCGCGAACTGTCTCCTGCTGTGCGAGAGACACCACCGCGCCCTGCACGCCGGACAGCTCACCATCACCCGCGACCACGACAAACGACCCACCGAGACCGGGTACTTCCGCGTCCACCCACCCGACCGACCACCGTCGCCGTGACGACCCGAGCCTTCGTCACGGCCGAGAACCTCCACTGCCCCCGGGGCGCCCGCGCGGAGAGGTCGTCGCACGCGTCGGCACCTCCGGCTCCGGCGTCATGCCGCCATCGAGCCGGCGATGCTGGACACGCCGACCCCAGGCAGCGAGGCATGGCCCGCCGATGCGATGGCAGCGACCGTCAGCGCTCCGGCATGGCGGCGGGGTTCCGGTCGATGTCGTACTCGAGCACGGGTTCGCCGTTGTGCACACGGTCGGTGGGCCGGAACCCGTACTGCAGATAGAAGCTGCGCGGTGACCTCGGTCCCACGACGTGCGACGTGAGCAGCACCCGAGCGTCGGGTCGGGTTCGGAGATGCGTCAGCACGAGGTCGAGGGCCCGGGTGCCGTAGCCGCGACCCTGGAACCGCTCGTCGACGAGGAGGCGCCAGAGGTAGTACGGCCCGAGGTAGTCCGGGTCGTCCACCGTGATGCCGTCACTGATCATGACGAAGCCGACCGGCTCGTCGTCGGCGTAGACCGCGCGGAACCACGGCTCCGCGTCCGGGTGCTCCGCCGCCTCCACCAGCGACTCCGCCACCCCCGCGACGTAGTCGCGCTGCTCCGGCGTGACCGCAAGCGCTTCGACCGCCACACGGTCGTGGTCGGTGATCTCGCGCAGCGTCACCGTTGGTGCGTCAGGCACGGCGTCCTCCCTGGGTCACGCTCGCGTCACACCGTACTCGTCGAGGAGCCTGGGCAGAGCAAGGATTGCCTATAAGCCTACGCTGATATATATTGCGGCCATGGTGAAAGACGTGGATGGATCTGACGAGGTCACGCGCAGCGTGTCGACCGTCGACCTCGACGGTGCTCCCGCCCGGCGCAGCGTGGTGTCCCGGCTCTACGCGACGGGGATCGATGACCTGTGGGACGCGCTGACGAACCCGGAGCGCATTCCGCGCTGGTTCCTGCCGGTGAGCGGTGACCTGCGGCTCGGCGGCACGTATCAGCTCGAGGGCAACGCCGGCGGCAGGATCGAGGAGTGCGAGCCACCTCGGCGGCTGCGCATCACCTGGGGGATGGGCGAGGGACCGACCACGTGGGTGACGGTCACGCTCCGCCCCGTCGGCTCGGACTCGCGGCTCGAGCTCGAGCACCTCGGTGCCGTGCCCGAGGAGCTGTGGGCCATGTTCGGGCCGTCGGCGACCGGCATCGGGTGGGACACGACGCTGCTCGGCCTCGCGCTCCACGTCGAGGCGCCGGATGCACCGCATCCCTCGGCCGACGCGTCCGCGTGGATGGCCTCACCCGAGGGGCTCGCGTTCGTCCACGCTTCGGGGCAGGCGTGGAGCGCGGCCGACGTGGCCGCAGGCACCGACCCCGACGAGGCGGCTGCCCGCGCGCGCCGCACCGTCGCTGCCTACACGGGCCAGCCGGACCCGACCTGATGGACGCGTTCAGCGCTCTGTCCGACCGCACACGCAGACGGATCCTCGAGCTGCTCGTCATGGGGGAATCGAGCGCCGGTGATCTCACCGCGGCCATCGGGCACGAGACCGGAATCTCGCAGCCGGCTGTGTCCCAGCACCTCGCGGCGCTGCGCTCCGCCGGACTCGTGACCGTGCGCTCCGAAGGCACCCGGCGGTTCTACGCGACCCGCTGGCCCACGCTGGCCGCGGTCGCCGCATGGGTGGACGCCGTGACCCCCGACGTCGCGCAGCCGCTCGACGCACTGGCCACCGAGGTCGCGCGAGGGAAGCGCCGACGCCGTCCAGCGAGGTCGTCCGCTGCGACCCGCGCGTCGTAACCGAGTTCGGAGCACCACGGCGGACTGGCCGCGCCGGTGAGCGGAGGGCGAGGGATCCGTCGTAGTCCGGCGACGCCACGAGAGGGCGGCGCTACGCGCCGAGGCGGACGCGACGTCGCGGTCGCTCCTCCCGAACCCGAGCGCCTCGCCGGACCGGCTGCGCCGGTGAGCGGAGGGCGAGGGATCCGTCGTAGTCCGGCGACGCCACGAGAGGGCGGCGCTGCGCGCCGGGGCGGACGCGACGTCGCGGTCGCTCCTCCCGAATCCCTCGCCCTCGGGCGACCGGCTTCGCCGGTGCGCGGAGGGCGAGGGATTCGAACCCTCGGGGTGTTTGACCACCCAGCGGTTTTCAAGATCAACTCTTGCGTCGTTCTGACCTGCGGCGAAGGCCGGATTGAGCACTATTCCATGGCTTTCCCGGCTCCTTGGCAGGCCGTGCGTGACCGTCGTTGACCTCACGATGTGGCACGCGAATGGCACGACAGCCGACACTCGGTGTCAGTGCGACCGGAGTCTCATGACTCGCTGCGATGAGCTGGTGCGCACCGCCGACGTCGACGATGCCACACAACGTTCGTCTCGACAGTCCTGCCGGTGGATCAGGCGAGCCAGGCGCCGACCGCTACCAGGCCGAACATCGCGAGCTCGACCAGCCCGATGAGCGCGGCTCGAGCAGGACGTCGGCCGACGAGGAACGCGCGGACGGCCAGCGCTACGAAGGGCAGGACCAGGGCCCAGCCGTCCGGCAACCCCCACTCGACCGCCAGCACCACCGACACCACCACGGAGGCCAGCGCGACTGCACGAGAGGCTCGCGCGTACCGCGGATCTCGTCGTTCGCGGATCAGTGACTTCACGTGCAGCGTCGAGCCGGTGAGGACCAGCCAGCAGACAGTGGTGAGGACGGCGATCTGGACCGGCACGGTGCCGGGCATCGGCACCGTGCTCGCGGCGGTGCTCACCGCCCACGTGACCGGGACGAGCAGTGCGCACTCTGTGACGACGATGAGGTCGTTGGCCAGGGCACGCTCGTTGTTGCGCCGTGCGTAGCGGACGTTCACCGCGACGAGCGCGACGAGCACCACGCCCACCCAGGCGAGCCACGGGAACCGGAGCAGCAGGAGAGCAGCGGGTACGGCGGCAAGGGTGGACCACAGCACGAAGGGGCGGCGGAAGCGTTCGGGGCGGCGGTCGCGCAGCAGGCGCCCGCCCGCGTAGCTCGCGGGGTAGGCCGCGAACCACGCGACCGTGAGCATCGCCGTCCACCAGGTCGGCCTCGCGACCGTGCAGGCAAGTACGACGGGCAGCGCCAGGAACGCCCACGCGCCGTGCTGTGGGGGCAGGACGGGCGTGCGTCGGGCTGCCGGTCGCGGGGTCGTCGACGTGCTCACTTGTGGCGCACCGGTTCCCATCCGCGGCGCGGCGCGCGAGCCGAGCCCTCGGGGTCGCGGCTGCGGTAGACGAGATAGGGGCGGGTCAGGTATCCGACCGGGGCGCTGAAGATGTGCACGAGCCGCGTGAACGGGATCAGCGCGAAGAGCAGCATGGCGAGCACCGCGTGGATCTGGAACGACGGCGGTGCGAGCACCATGCCGCTCGCGTCGGGACTGAAGACGAACAGGCTGCGGAACCAGACGGCGACCGTCTCGCGGTAGTTGTAGCCACCCGGGTACTCGCCCGTCACGTTGAGCAGGTTGATCGCCACGGTGTTGTAGACGCCGAGGAGCACGACGGCGCCGAGCATCACGTACATGAGCTTGTCCATGCGCGTCGTCACGGTGAAGACGCGACCGACGGTGCGCCGGCGGTAGATCAGGATCGCGAGACCCACCACGACCATGACGGCTGCGATCACGCCGAACGTCACCGCGGCCAGGTGGTAGAGGTGCTCGCTCACGCCGACTGCGCTGGTCCAGCCCTCGGGCACGACGAGTCCGAGGATGTGCCCGCCGAGGGCCATGAGGATGCCGAAGTGGAACAGCGGGCTGCCGATGCGGAGCAGCCGTGACTCGTACATCTGCGACGAGCGGGTGGTCCAGCCGTACTGGTCGTAGCGGTAGCGCCAGAACATGCCGATCGCGAACGCGACGGCGGTGACGTAGGGCAGCACGACGAACAGGAAGGTCTGGGTGGCGGTCATGTCCGGGCTCCCACTCGCAGCGACTCGACGGGGATGAACGGGGTGAGGCCCACCATCTCGGTCGGTGGCCCGCTCGCGGCGAGCTCCGCGGCCTTCGGTCCGGCCATGCCGGTGGGCACGACCGTGAGCAGGGCTGCGGCGACCTCGGCGTAGGGCGAGTCGAAGCCGTCGAGCGCGTGGTGCAGCAGCTCGAGCCCGGCGCGGTTGCGCCCGAGGATGCCCAGCGCCGACTCGAGGTCTCCGACGGCGCCGAACTCCAGCACCACCGGGAGGAAGTCCGGCAGCTCGCCGTCGTCGATCGTGAAGCCGACGCTCTGGTAGGCCTCCTTGAAGCCGACCAGCGCCATGCCGCGACCGCGGGTGTCGCCGTTGAGGAAGTAGGTGAGGTAGAGGCACGCCTTGCGACGACGGTCGAAGATCTCGACGTAGTGCTCCTGGGCGCGGAGCACGTCGGTCGACGTCAGCCAGTCGAGGAACCGCGCGAGCGGGTCGCGCGCGTGCGCCGGGAGCTCGGCGAGGTGCTCGCGGACGAGCGGGATGCGGTCGACCGTCGCCTGGTCGGGGTAGCTGAGCAGCAGCGAGCACGCCGCGAGCAGGCGGCGGGTCGCGGTCGGGTCGCTCATCGCTCTCCCCCGGCCTCGGGCAGGGTCGCGTAGTTCTCGGCCTCGGCGCGCTGCTTGGTGAGGTGGAAGCTCTCGATCGACACCGGGATCGGGCCCTTGCCGTTGACCGAGGTGCCCTGCATGCCGGGGCCGCCCTCGTAGTCGAGTGAGCAGCCCGGCGACTCCTCGAGCGCCTCCGCGGCCTCGCGGTGGGCGGCAGGGATGACGTAGCGGTGCTCGTACTTCGCGATCGCGAGCAGCCGGTACATCTCGTAGAGCTTCTCGCCGGTGAGGCCGACCGCCTCGGCGATCGACTCGTCGGGCTCGCGGCCGAGGTTGATGTCGCGCATGTAGGCGCGCATCGCGGCGAGGCGACGCAGGACACCGTCGACGACGGAGACGTCGCCCGCCGTCATGAGGTTGGCGAGGTAGCCGATCGGGATGCGCATCGCCTCGATGGCGGCGAACAGGTTGCCCTTGTCCTCGGCGTCGTGGCCGGTGTTGGCCAGCGCGTCGACCACGGGTGAGAGCGGCGGGATGTACCAGACCATCGGCATGGTGCGGTACTCCGGGTGCAGCGGCAGCGCGAGCCGGTACTTCTTCGCCAGCGCGTAGACCGGCGACTTCTGCGCCGCCTCGATCCAGTCGTCGGCGATGCCGTCGCGACGTGCCTGCTCGATCACCTCGGGGTCGTTCGGGTCGAGCAGCAGGTCGAGCTGGGCCTCGTAGAGGTCCTGCTCGTTCTCGACCGACGCGGCAGCCATCACCTTGTCGGCGTCGTAGAGGAAGAGGCCGAGGTAGCGCAGGCGGCCCACGCACGTCTCGGAGCAGACGGTGGGCTGACCGACCTCGATGCGCGGGTAGCACATCGTGCACTTCTCGGCCTTGCCCGTGCGGTGGTTGAAGTAGACCTTCTTGTAAGGGCAGCCCGAGACGCACATGCGCCAGCCGCGGCACATGTCCTGGTCGACGAGCACGATGCCGTCCTCGGACCGCTTGTACATCGCTCCCGACGGGCAGGAGGCGACGCACGAGGGGTTGAGGCAGTGCTCGCAGATGCGCGGCAGGTAGAACATGAAGGCCTTCTCGAACTCGAAGGACACCTGGTCCTCGATGCCCTTGAGCATCGGGTCCTTGTGGCCGTTCTCCGCCGTGCCCCCGAGGTCGTCGTCCCAGTTCGCGCCCCAGCGGATCTCCATGTCCTTGCCGGTGATCATCGACTTCGGCCGTGCCACGGGCACGGTGTCCATCGGCGGGGAGCTGATGAGCGTGTCGTAGTCGTAGGTCCACGGCTCGTAGTAGTCGTCGAGGCCGGGGAGCTTGGGGTTGCTGAAGATCTGGGTGAGGCGATGCCAGCGGCTGCCGCTGCGCAGGCGCAGCTTGCCGCGCTTGTTGAGGACCCAGCCGCCCTTCCACTGCTCCTGGTCCTCGTAGCGGCGCGGGTAGCCCTGACCGGGCCGCGTCTCGACGTTGTTGAACCACACGTACTCGACGCCGCGCCGGTTCGTCCACGTCTGCTTGCACGTGACCGAGCAGGTGTGGCACCCGATGCACTTGTCGAGGTTCATCACCATGCCCACCTGGGCCATGACTCTCGTCATCAGTACTGAACCTCCTGCGAGCGGCGACGGATCGTGGTGACCTCGTCGCGCTGGTTGCCGGTGGGGCCGTAGTAGTTGAAGCCGTAGGACAGCTGGGCGTAGCCACCGATGAGGTGCGTCGGCTTGAGCAGCAGGCGCGTGAGCGAGTTGTGGATGCCGCCGCGCTTCCCGGTCTTCTCGACCCGCGGGACGCCGATCGTGCGGTCCTTCGCGTGGTACATGTAGACGGTGCCCTCGGGCATCCGGTGGGACACGACCGCGCGCGCGACGACGATGCCGTTGCGGTTGTGCGCCTCGATCCAGTCGTTGTCGTTGACGCCGATCTTCTCGGCGTCCTCCTTGCTCATCCAGATGTCCGGGCCGCCGCGCGAGAGCGCCAGCATGAACAGGTTGTCCTGGTACTCCGAGTGGATCGACCACTTCGAGTGCGGCGTGAGGTAGCGCACCACCACGTGCGACTCGCCGTGCTCGCCGATCTTCGGGTAGCCGGCGAGCGCCGCGAGGTTGAGCGGCGGTCGGTAGGTCGGGAAGCACTCGCCGACCTCGGCCATCCAGTCGTGGTCGAGGAAGAAGTGCTGGCGCCCGGTGAGCGTGTGCCAGGGCTTGCCGCGTTCGACGTTGATGGTGAAGGGCGAGTAGCGCCGACCACCGTGCTCGCTGCCGGACCACTCCCACGAGGTGATGACCGACTGCGGCCGGCTCTGGGTGTCGGCGAAGGTGATCTGCTTGCCCTCGTGCTCGCGCGCGAGGTCGGCGAGCTCGACGCCGGTGCGCTTCTCGAGCTGCTCGAAGCCCGCGACGGCGATCGCGCCGTTGGAGACGCCGGACAGCGTGAGGATCGTCTCGCACGCCTGCTCGGCCGTCTTCAGCAACGGCCGGCCGTCGGCCACGCCACCGCGTGCGACGCCGTTGACCTTGCGCAGGTGCTCCACGGAGTCGGGCTGCTTCAGCGTGACGCCCTTGACCACCGTGCCGAGGTTCTCGACGTTCGGGCCGAGCGCGGTCATCATCGCCGCGATCTCGCCGTAGTTGCGCTGCACGACCGCGAGGTTCGGCATCGTCTTGCCGGGGATCGGCTCGCACTCCCCCGCGCGCCAGTCCAGCACCCGGCCGCCCGGCTGGCCGATCTCGGTCGGGGTGTCGTGGGTGAGCGGCGTCGCGACGACGTCGGTCTGGGTGCCGAGCCGCGGCCCGGCCATCTCGCTGAAGACCTCGGCGAGGCGGGTGAACGTGTCGTAGTCGCTGCGCGCCTGCCAC
Source organism: uncultured Actinomycetota bacterium (assembly GCA_963782665.1). Classification (GTDB taxonomy): domain Bacteria; phylum Actinomycetota; class Actinomycetes; order S36-B12; family CAIYMF01; genus Longivirga. The sequence goes on from CAWAKP010000004.1 coordinate 801,462, forward strand.
GGCGGCGCGATCGCGGCGTTGAACGCGTGGATGTAGGGGTGCATGTCGGTGGAGGCGATGTCGTACTTCTCGTACCACGTCGCCGCCGGCAGCAGCACGTCGCTGAACAGGCCTGTGCTCGTCATCCGGAAGTCCAACGACACCAGGAGGTCCAGCTTCCCGACCGGCGCCTCCTCGCGCCACGTCACGTCCTTCGGGCGCAGGCCCTCGGGCGTCTCCACGTTGTCGATCGCACCGTCGGCGCCGAGCAGGTGGTGCAGGAAGTACTCGTTGCCCTTGCCCGACGAGCCGAGCAGGTTCGCGCGCCACACGGTGAGCACGCGCGGGAAGTTCTCCGGCGCGTCCGGGTCCTCGACCGCGAACTTGAGCCGGCCTGCCTTGAGCTCGGACACGACGTAGTCCGCCGGCGACATCCCGGCCTTCTCGGCGTCCGCGGCCAGCGTGAGCGGGTTGCGGTCGAACGTCGGCGATCCCGGCGTCCACCCCATCCGCACGGCCTGCGCGAGGGTGTCGGCGAACGACTGACCGGCGAAGATGCCGGTCCCGAGCGGGGTCGCGACGTCCTCGGCGCCGAACGCGTCGTAGCGCCACTGGTCGGTGTGGAGGTACCAGTACGACGTGCCCGCCATCTGACGCGGCGGTCGCACCCAGTCGAGGCCGAAGGCCAGCTGCGCCCAGCCGGTGAACGGTCGCGCCTTCTCCTGGCCGACGTAGTGCGCCCAGCCGCCGCCGTTCTTGCCCTGGCAGCCGGTGAGCACCACCAGCGCGATGATCGCGCGGTAGGTCGCGTCGGAGTGGTACCAGTGGTTCGTCCCGGCGCCGAGCGTGATCAGCGAGCGACCGTCCGACTCCTCGGCGTTGGCCGCGAACTCGCGTGCGATGCGGGTGACGGTCTCGGCGGGGACGGAGGTGATCTCCTCCTGCCACGCGGGGGTGTAGAGGCTCGACGCGTCGTCGTAGCCGCCGGCCCACTCGCCGGGGAGGCCGTCGCGGCCGACGCCGTACTGCGCGAGCAGCAGGTCGTAGACCGTCGTCACGAGGCGGTCGCCGACGCGCCGGACCGGCACGCCGCGACGGATGATCGAGCCCTGCTCGCTGCCGGCGTCACCGACGTCGAAGCGCGGCATGTCGACCGCGACGGACTCGCCCGCCGGGTCGTAGAGCGAGAGCACCGGCTCGATGCCGTCGAGGTTGAGGTTCCACTTGCCCATGCCGGACTCGTTGTGGCGGAAGCCGATCGAGCCGTGCGGGATGACCGGCTCGTTGGTCCGGCCGTCGATCATCGCGGGCTTCCACTCGGCCGCGTCCTCCTCGATGCCGAGGTCGGCGGCGTTGACGAAGCGGTCGGGGACCCAGGCGTCCTCGCGCTGGCGCAGGGACACGAGGAACGGCAGGTCGGTGAGGCGCTTGGCGTAGTCGACGAACATCGGCACCTGCCGGTCGACGTAGAACTCCTTGAGCACCACGTGGCCCATCGCCATCGCCAGGGCGCCGTCGGTCCCGGGCGCCGCGGGCATCCACTCGTCGGCGAACTTGGTGTTGTCGGCGTAGTCCGGGCTGACCGTGACGACCTTCTGGCCCTTGTAGCGGGCCTCGGTCATGAAGTGGGCGTCGGGCGTGCGGGTCGTGGGGATGTTGGAGCCCCACATGATGAGGTAGCTGGCGTTCCACCAGTCGGCCGACTCGGGGACGTCGGTCTGGTCGCCCCAGATCTGCGGCGACGCGATCGGCAGGTCGGCGTACCAGTCGTAGAACGACAGCATCGTGCCGCCGATGAGCGACGTGTAGCGGGCGCCGGATGCGTGCGACGCCATGGACATCGCGGGGATCGGCGAGAAGCCGGCGACGCGGTCGGGCCCGAACTTCGCGATGGTGTGGACCTGGGCGGCAGCGACGATCTCGAGCGCCTCGTCCCAGGTCGCGCGCACGAGTCCGCCGCGCCCGCGCTGCGAGTGGTAGCGACGTCGTGCGTCCTCGTCGTCGGCGATGGTCGCCCAGGCCTTGACCGGGTCGCCGTCGTTGGCGGCCTTGGCCGCGCGGTACATCTCGAGCAGCACGCCGCGCACGTACGGGTAGCGCACCCGCGTCGGGCGAGTAGGTGTACCAGCTGAAGGCCGCACCACGAGGGCAGCCACGGGGTTCGTACTCCGGGGAGTCCGGACCCACCGAGGGGTAGTCGGTCTGCTGGGTCTCCCAGGTGATGATCCCGTCCTTGACGTAGACCTTCCAGGAGCAGGACCCGGTGCAGTTCACCCCGTGCGTCGAGCGCACGATCTTGTCGTGCGACCACCGGTCCCGGTAGAAGACATCGCCTTCACGACCTCCCACCTCGTGCACGGCGCGGTGGTCGGGTGAGACATCGGACCGGGTGAGGAACGAGCGGGCCGAGATGAGTCCGTCGACGATCGGGTCGTCGATGCGAGGCGCGGGGTTCACGTCACTGCTCCCAGGGTTGGGGACCGGTCTGCGTCGCAAGCGGCTCCGGGGCCGGGCGCAGGTCGGGTCGGTTGAGGTGGGCGACGCAGAGGTCGTCCTTGACGAAGATGTCGAGGCGCCGCACGCTCACGCCCGAGTCGAGCTCGTGGAAGAAGCCGTTGAGCATCTCGTGGTGCAGTCGGCAGATGGCCCGGTCCTCACGGGCGAGGTCGGCGAAGGGGCAGGTCGAGAGGTAGAGCCGGTCGCCGAGCGGGTCGGTCGTGGTCTCGAAGCCGAGGACCTCGAGTCCTTCCACGGCCATCGTGATGCTGTCCTGTGCCGTGACGGCGGCACCCCCGGGCGCGGCCTTCTCGCGCTGGGCGCGTGCCAGCCGTCGACCGGCGGCAACTCCCGGTGACGTGCCGGGCTCCTCCGTGGCGATGCCGGCGGCGAGCTCGGCCGCGAGGACGCGGTAGGGATCGGTGGGCTCACCGTGCGGAACGGCCTTGTAGAGCAGCTTGGGCCGTCCGGGTCGAGTGCGGTTCTCCGGCACGGCCTCGACCCGGCCCATCTCGGTGAGCAGAGCGAGGTGCGATCGGACGGTGTTGGCGTGCAGGCCGGTGCCCGAGGTGATCTCGGTGATGGTCAGCGGCGTGCCGGCCGCATCCAGCAGGTCGAGGACACGGCGGCGGGAGGAGTCGGCGTGATCGGGGTCGCGATCCGGTCGGGCGAAGCGACTCGAGAGCGCCATGGACACCTCCAGAGGTTTATTCCAATGCCATTGGTTCTAACCACTGATCCGACCGTACGGCACTCAGCTTTGTGCGCCAACACCCGTGCCATGTGGGCCAGGTCACTAGTAAATACCACCGCTGAGGGTGGACGAACGCCCGGTGAGTGGTCGTAGTCTGACACCAGATTGGTAAATAACATTCTGGAGTCAGCATGAGTCTCACCGTCACCGAGCCCGCCGACGTCATCACCGAGGCGACCCCGGCGCAGGGGCGCTACCGGGTGCTCGTGACCTCCACGATCGCGTTCACGCTCATGTTCGCGGTCTGGCTGCAGTTCGGGATCCTCGGCCTCCCGATCCAGAAGGAGTTCGGTCTCTCCGACACCGCGTTCTACTGGCTGACGGCGCTGCCCGTCCTCAACGGTGCGATCTGGCGCCTGGGGACCGGCATCCTCGCCGACCGCTGGGGTGGCCGGATCGTCATGACCGGCCTCCTGCTCCTCGCGGCGGTCCCGACCTACCTGCTGGCCGGAACCCACAACCCGACGATGCTCTTCGTCCTGGCGTTCCTCATCGGTTTCGCCGGCAACTCGTTCAGCTCCGGCATCGCGTGGAACAGCGCCTGGTTCCCCCGTTCCCAGCAGGGCTTCGCGCTCGGGGTCTTCGGAGCCGGCAACGTCGGCGCGTCGGTCACCAAGCTGATCGGACCGGCGATCATCGCCGGCACCGCTGGTGCGGCGTACTTCGGCGGCTTCATCAGTGGCGGCTGGCGTCTCGTCCCGGTGATCTACGCCGTCGCCCTTGTCGTCATGGCCGCGGTGCTCTGGTTCGTCGCACCCAAGCCCGACCGCACGCCGGGCAGGACGATTCCGGTGCGGGTGCAGCTGCTGCCGCTCAAGCACGTGCGCGTCTGGCGCTTCAGCCTCTACTACGTCGCCGTGTTCGGGGCCTACGTGGCCCTGTCGTCCGCGTTGCCCAAGTACTACGAGACGCAGTACGGGGTGGAGCTCTGGCAGGCCGGTCTGCTGACCGCGCTCTTCATCTTCCCCGCGTCGCTGCTGCGGCCGGTCGGGGGCTGGATGTCGGACAAGATCGGCGCCCGCCGGATCATGTACTGGACCTTCGGCCTGATGCTGTTCTCGACCGGTGTCCTCATGATGCCCAGCGGTTTCATCACCATCGACGTCGCCACGAGCAAGGCCGCCGACGGTACCGCCGAGATCCTCCCCTGGCACCTCGGCCTCTGGGCCTTCACCTTCTTCGTCGTCCTGCTCGGCTGCTCGATGGGCATCGGCAAGGCGGCCGTCTACAAGCACATCCCGGAGTACTTCCCCAAGGACGTCGGTGCCGTCGGCGGTCTGGTCGGGATGCTCGGCGCGCTCGGCGGCTTCTTCCTGCTGCCGGTCTTCGGCTACGCCGTCGCGCTCACGGGGATCCCCACCGCGCTGTTCGGCGTGCTGTTCCTGCTGACGCTCGTCTGCACGCTCTGGATGCACCTCACCGTCGTCCACATGCTCCACCGCAACGCACCCGACCTGACCGACGACTTCGAGCAGCCCGTGCTCGAGACCGCTTCCACCCGCTGAACCGTCCGGAACCGAGGAGAGCGATCGACATGACCGTCACCACCCCTGAGGCCCGGAAGGGCAACGAGTGGCTGAGCGACTGGGATCCTGAGGACGAGGCGACGTGGAACTCGTCGCTCGCCTGGCGCACGCTCACGATCACGACGTTCGCCCTCACTCTGGCGTTCTGCACGTGGTTCCTCGCGAGCGCGATCGCCCCCACCCTGACCAACCTCGGGTTCAAGCTCGACAAGAACCAGCTCTACTGGCTCGTCGCGATGCCCGGCCTCGCCGGCGGCACGCTGCGCCTGGTGTGGATGTGGCTCCCGCCGGTCATGGGGACCCGCAAGCTCGTCACGATGACGACCGTTCTCCTGCTGATCCCGCTCATCGGGTGGGGGATCGCGGTTCAGAACCCGTCGACCAGCTTCACGACGTTCATGATCCTGGCGTTCCTGTCCGGCATCGGCGGAGGCGCGTTCTCCGGCTTCATGCCGAGCACGTCGTACTTCTTCCCCCGGCGCAAGCAGGGCACCGCGCTCGGCCTGCAGGCCGGCATCGGCAACTTCGGTGTCTCCATCGTGCAGTTCGTGACGCCGTGGATCATCGGCTTCTCGCTGCTCGGAGTCCTCGGTGCGTCGCAGAAGTTCCACGACCCGGCGAAGAACACGAACCACCAGGTGTGGGAGCAGAACGCGGCCTTCATCTACGTGCCCTTCGTGATCGTGGCCGCGGTGCTCGCCTGGACGATGCTCAAGAGCGTGCCGGTGCGTGCGAACTTCCGCCAGCAGCTCGACATCTTCAGCAACATCGACACCTGGTTCATGACCGCGCTCTACGTCATGACGTTCGGCACGTTCGCCGGCCTCTCGGCGCAGTTCGGGCTCCTCATCAAGAACCTCTACGGCGCGGGCAACACGGCCATCGTGGCAACAGCCGCCGACGGCTCCACGACGGTGCTCGTCCCGGGCTACTCCGTTCCCCTGGCGCTGTCGTTCGCGTTCCTCGGCCCGCTGGTCGGCGCTGGCGCGCGTGTCGCGTTCGCCCCCCTGACCGACAGGAACGGCGGCGCCCGCTGGACGCTCGTGTCCGGCATCGGCATCCTGCTGTCGCTGCTCTTCACGATGATGCACGTCCACCCTGAGCCGGCCGGTGGCGCGGCGTCGCTGCACTCCGACTTCGTGCTGTTCCTCGTGGGGATGATCGCGATCTTCTTCTTCACCGGCATCGGCAACGCGTCCACGTTCAAGCAGATGCCGATGATCTTCGAGCGCCGTCAGGCCGGCGGCGTCATCGGATGGACGTCAGCCATCGCGGCCTACGGACCCTTCTTCTTCGGTGTCGGCCTGGCCGTCGCGAACATCACCGCGTTCTTCACCCTGGGCGTCGTGTTCGCCGCGGCGTGCATCGTGCTCACCTGGGTCCGCTACGCACGACCGGGCGCCCCCAAGCCTTCCTGATCCCCCCGACCCGCCGGGTCCCCACTCCCCTCCGTCACGGGGGCCCGGCGCCACAGCCAGAAGGACCCCCATGGACATCCGCATCGACTCCGGCCCCGACTCCACCACCTCGTCCGGCGGCTGCGCCGGTGGCACCTGCACGTGCGGGAAGGGTGACGCAGCAACACCCGTGCTGGACGTGCGCGCGATCCCGGCCGCCGTGCGGCACGCCGCTGTGCACGGCGCGCTCGGCGCGATCCCGGTGTCGGGCTCGATCGTGCTGGCCGCACCGCACGAGCCGCTCCCGCTGCTGGCCGAGCTCGAGGAGCTGCACCCCGGCGAGTTCGCCGTCAGCTACGTCGAGCGCGGACCGGAGACCTGGCTCCTGAAGTTCACCCGTCAGCAGTGACATGACTGTCGTCCTCGCCCACCTCGCGCCCGACGGCGTCCTTGTCTCGCCTTCGTGGGACGAGGCGCGCGTCGCGGCACACGGGGCTGGAACACCGCTCGGCAGCGAGACCGTCGCGCTGCATCAGGCGCATCGCAGGACGCTCGCGTGCGACGTCCGTGCCGCCACCGACCTCCCGCCGTTCCTCTCCTCGGCGATGGACGGCTGGGCGGTCTGCGGCTCGGGGCCCTGGGTCCTCGTCGGGTCCGTGCTCGCCGGCTTCGCTCACGGAGCACGGCTCTGCGACGGCGACGCGGTCGGTATCGCAACGGGCGCGGCGGTTCCCGATGGCGCGACTGCGGTCGTGCGCCGGGAGGACGGCGTCGTCGTCGACGGCCTCCTGCGCGCGGAAGCGGTCGCAGGTCGACACCTGCGACCGGCCGGGGAGGAGGCGGCCGAGGGGTCGCTGCTCATCGCCGCCGGCTCCGTCCTCGGGCCGGCGCACCTCGGTCTCGCGGCCGCAGCGGGTGCCGACACGGTGGACGTCGTACGTCGACCGACGGCACGGGTCCTCGTGCTCGGCGATGAGCTCCTCGACTCCGGGACTCCCGGCGACGGGCGAGTGCGGGACGCTCTGGGTCCCCAGGTGCCGGCGTGGCTCGAGCGGCTCGGCGTCGACTGCGTCGGCGTGACGCGCGTGCAGGACACGCTCGACGCGCATCTCGTGGCACTCGACTCTGCGGACGACGTGGATCTCGTGGTCACGACCGGTGGCACGGCCGCCGGCCCGGCCGATCACGTGCACCGCGCGATCGCGGCCCGATCGGGCTCCCTCATCGTCGACTCGGTCGCCGTGCGACCGGGGCACCCGATGCTGCTCGCGACGCTGCCGGGCCGGCGCTGGCTCGTCGGCCTGCCCGGCAACCCGCAGGCGGCCGTCGCTGCGCTCCTCACTCTCGGTGGCCCGCTCGTCGCCGCATTGCTGGGTCGACCGCTGCCCGTGCTGGGCGCCGCCATCAGTCCGGTCGACGTGTCTGCGCCCCCGCACGCGACCCGCCTCGTCCTCGCCGCGCTCGGGCCTGACGGCGTCGAGCCGACGACCCACCACGGCTCGGGAATGCTTCGCGGCCTCGCGGTCGCCGACGGCTACCTCGTCGTCCCTCCAGGAGGCAGCACCGCGGGGCAGGTGCTGCGCTGGCTGCCGCTGCCTCCATGAGCGGCGCGACTGGCGAGGAGTCCCTCGCGATCCTGCAGCGGTGGGAGGACTCCGGCGGGACCTGGCGGCTCGTGAGTCATGACGGCGACGGGGTGGTCCTTGAGCTGCTCACCTGCTCCGGCGGCGAGGTGATGGGGCACCTGCGCTCCGATGACCCCACCGTGCTGGCCCACGTGCTCCGGGCGGAGCAGCCGTGACGGCGAGGACGATGTCGGCGAGGTCGGCCTGGCACATCGGCGTCGGCGCCATCGGGGCCTCGTGGCTGCTCTGCGCTGTCGTGGTGGCGCTACGCGGCATGCTCACCTCGGTCGACCCCTGGCTCCCGGTCCATCTCCTGCTCCTGGGAGCCGTGAGCAACGCGATCCTGGTCTGGAGCACGTACTTCACCGAGGCGCTGCTGCGCCAACCCCGGGCAGGACGTCGCCTGGTCGAGGCCGTGCGACTGGGAACATTCAACGTCGGCGCCGTTGCCGTCGTGCTCGGCATGACTGTCGATGCGGTAGCCCTGGTCGTCGTCGGCGCGGACCTCGTCATCGTCGCGGTCGGGTGGCATGCCCTCGTCCTGCTGCTCCGCATCCGTCGCTCGCTGCCGTCACGCTTCGGGGCGACGGTCCGCTACTACGTGGCAGCCAGCACGCTCCTCCTGCTCGGGATCTGTCTCGGTGTCGTCCTGGCCTTGCACGACCTCGACGACGACGCCCACGCTCGCGTCGCACTCGCGCACGTCGCCCTCAACGTCCTCGGCTGGATGGGCCTCACCGTTCTCGGGACCCTCGTCACACTGTGGCCGACGATGCTCCACACCCAGGTCGTCGACGGCGCCGAGCGAGCCAGCCGGCGGGCGCTTCCTGTGCTGATCACGGCGATCGTGGCCACCGTGACCCTTGCCCTCACCGGCAACCAGGTGCTGACGGCCCTGGGCCTGACCTGCTACCTCGCCGGGCTCGTCATCGCCGGACGACCGCTCGTCGAGGAGACGCTCCGTCGCCCTCCGAGCACCTACGCGACGTGGTCGGTGTGCATCGGCATTGTCTGGTTCGTGGTGACCCTCGCGGTCCTGACCGTGGTTGTGGCGTTCGCGCCCTCCTGGGCTGCGGCCGCGGACGTCGCCGATCGCCTCGCCGTCCCGCTCCTCGTCGGCTTCGGCGCACAGGTCCTCCTCGGCGCCCTGAGCTACCTCATCCCCGTCGTCCTCGGAGGCGGTCCCGCGGCAGCCCGCCGCACCATCGCAGTCCTCGACACCGGGGCACGAACCAGGCTCGTCCTGATCAACACGGGGGTCCTCGCCGCAGCACTCCCGCTGCCGGCCACCGTCCGCACGGCTCTCGGACTTGCTGCACTCGGCGCGATGGCCACCTTCCTTCCGCTGGTCGTTCGAGCGGTCCTGCTCAGGCGCGCACACGAACCGCTCCAGACCGAGCCGGCGCCGTCATGACCCACTGGGAGCATCAGCACGGCTCCAGCGAGCACACGGTGGTCCAAGCGGCGCGACGCCACCATGCGGCCTTGTCTCACGCGTTGGCCGATCGCGTCGAGGAGCTCCTCGGAGCCGTCGAATCGGGAACCGAGGACGTGCCTGAGTCGCGACGCCGTCTGGTCGAGTTCTGTGACACCCAGTTGCTTCCCCACGCGAGGGCCGAGGAGAGCTCGATCTACCCCGCGGCCGCGACCGATGGTCGGACCCGACTGCTGATCGAAGCGATGATCGCCGAGCATCGGACCATCGCCGAGCTCGTCGAGGTGGTGCGCTACGCGTATCACCCAGTGCGAGCCGCCGCGGCCGGGGAGGCCTTGCGCGTGCTCTTCGACACTCACGTCGCCAAGGAGGACGGCATCGTGTATCCGCTCGTCGCTGCAGTACCCGGCCTGTCCCTCGAGAACATCATGGAAGGCATGCATGACCTCCTCGCCGGGCCTGAAGCGGTCCAGCCCGGGAGTATCGAGTAGCGCCGCGGGGCACCGAGCGGGCTCCCACATGCCCTGACACCAGCGAGCACGAATCTGGGTGTCGGCCCAGTCGTGGCCGATCCGGGTCGCGAGCTGGTTCGTGCGCTCCGGCGGGCGACCAACATCGGCACTCCTCTTGCACTGCGTGCTCGGGCGACGCCGGGTCGAGAGCCGTTGTCATGGCGACTCCTCTGGCTCCTCCGGATCCGGACACCGCGGGTTGTCTCCGCCGTCCGCATGAAGCACGTCGTCGGCAGCAAAGGGAAGGCGCCACAGCAAGTTGCGTCGTCACCAGTCGACACTTCAGCGCTGGTGGCGGACGTCCGACAACACGCTGGCTGCTCGCGCGACGACTAACCAGGCGACGAACGGCACCTCGCCGTCATCGTGCCGCTCGTGCGCAGGGCCGGCCCCGTCCCTTTCCAGCCTGGAGCGGCCACGAAGAGGGTGGTGGTCATCGAGCACCCGCTGGATGTCGAGCGCCAGCATCGTGAGCTCGAGGCCAGCATCCGCGACCGGATCCATGGCGATGTCCAGGACCACGATCAGCAAGCGGCGCAGCGCGAGCCACCAGTCGGTCGGCGGCCCGACGGAACCGTCGCTGAGCCCAGCCATGACCATGACCGTGCCCCGACGTGGCCCGTCCGGTCGAGGCCGCTGACACCGTGATGTGGGCAACACGCAGCCGTCCCCACCACGTGAACATCGCCGTGGTTCCCAGCTGCACCACCCCCGGCGCCCGACAACGTCACGTCACCTCACGCGAACGAGAAGCGCGTCGAAGGTTCGTGACAGGTCGCCTGAAACCCGGTGACTCGTCGGAACAGCCGCGACAGGTCCCGCGCAAGGTGCTCGACCCCGCGCCTCGGCGCATCTCACGGACGTCACCTCGCGCGAGGTGGCCCTGACGCGCCGCATGGCGGTCGCCCGCGACGGCCCATGGCTCGCACGTAACACCATCCCGAGCCGATTTCGGGAGGGTCGTGCACACCTCTAAGTAGCCGCTCCTAGCCGAATCAGACCGTGAGGGCGCACAACAACCTCGGAGCCCCAGGAGGCCGTCATGCCGACCGATGCGAACCACGCTCACCAGCACGCCCGCGCCGACCGGCAGCTTCTCGACGTCGAGCAGGCCGCCGTCCACCTCGGCACCCCGGTTCGATTCATCCGGCGTCTCATCGCCGAGCGACGGATCCGGTTCTACAAGGTTGGCCGTTACGTCCGCATCGACCCACTCGACCTCGAGGAATTCGTCGCCAGCGGTCGAATCGAGCCCTCCGCGCGTACACGGCCGCAATCCACAGGCTGGCGCACGCCCTAGGTCGTCCACAGCCAGGACGAGAACCACCGAAACGTCAGCGGTTCGCCGCGACCGTTGGGGCTCAGGCCAGCTCCGGCTCAGAAGACGGGAGGTGCACTACTCATGAGCCGCAGACAGTTCGGGTCGGTACGACGACTGTCCTCCGGCCGATGGCAGGCGCGCTATCCCGGTCCGAACGGTGCTCACATGACAGCTCCGACGACGTTCGCCACGAAGGCCCTTGCCGGTGCGTTCCTCGCCTCCGTCGAGACCGACATGCGCCGCGGGACCTGGTTCGACCCCACAGCCGCCACCGCGGTCTCCCTCGGCGAGTACGCCGCGACATGGCTCACGCAGCGCACGGTCAAGGGCCGCCCTCTGGCGCCACGGACCCTCGACACCTACCGCCACAGTCTCGAAGCGTGGATCGTGCCCACACTCGGAAGCCGACCCCTTGGCGAGGTGGGTCCCGCCGACGTCCGGCGTTGGCACCAGTTCGTCCTCTCCCAGACCGGTCCAACCGCCGCACGTCAGGCGTACGCCTTGCTTCGCGCCGTCTTCAACACCGCGGTCTCCGACGACATCGTGCCGCGCAACCCCTGTCGCATACGCGGGGCCGGCCAGCCCAACAGTCCGGAGCGGCCGCTCATCGACCTCGACGTCGTGACGGCGTTGGTCGACGCCATGCCCGAGCACCTCAAAGCGTTCACCATCGTCGCGTTCTGGGGTCACGCCCGCCTCGGCGAACTCCTGGGCCTGCGCGTCAGCGACGTCGACCTCGAGAAGGGAACCCTGCGGATCGAGCGACAGGTGATCGAGGTCGACGGAGAGGGGCCGCGCATCACCGCGCCGAAGGTCGGAAGCATCCGAACCGTGCATCTGCCCACGCCAGCCGTCGACGCACTCGTCACCCATCTGTCAGCACGCGGCGAGACCGAACCCGACGCACCGCTCTTCACCCGACCGGGTGGAGCCGAGCTCCGAGCGCACCACGTCCACGCCCGTTGGGAGACCGCTCGCAACCGCGTGGGTCAGCCCGACCTGCACTTCCACGACCTCCGGCACGCTGGGCTGACCCTGTCAGCCCAGACTGGAGCCACCCTTGCCGAGGTCATGCGCCGCGCAGGGCACGTCTCGAGCCAAGCAGCCATGCGCTATCAGCACGCCGCCGAGGAACGCGACGCCGAAATCGCCGACCTCATGTCAGCCCGCGCCACCCGTCACACCAGTCAGCAAGGCTGACCGAGCTCGGCGACCGATCGTGCTCGGGCTGCCAAGCCGCTCCGGGCCCGGCCGACTGTCTTCAGCCTGGCTCGACATCGATGTGAGAGCTCGGCGCGACTCTGGAACTGCGCACGAGGCGCCGTTGCGACCTCCTGGTGCCCATCGTCGTCTCCGGGATGTGGCACGCGAATGGCACGAAACGCAGTTTGATCTTCACGCGCCGCGATGCGATTCAGGTCGCAGGCGTGCATCAGTGCAGGTCGGAGAAGCGGAGGGCGAGGGATTCGAACCCTCGGGGTATCGCTACCCAGCGGTTTTCAAGACCGCCGCACTCGGCCACTATGCGAGCCCTCCCGTGCGGGGAAGATCTTCCCACGGTGGACTGGCCCAGTCCGTGCGGCCAGGGCGGCTAGTGCACTGATGAGTCTCAGGAGTGCACTATGATGCCCTCCATGACCATCGCCGTGGACGTCGACCCGGCCGCCACGGTCGCGCGCAGGATCGGGCGGCGGGTGCGGAGCAGCAGGACCGAGCTGGGGCTGGACCCTCGACCAGCTGGCGCAGCGGTCGGGCGTGAGCCGACGGATGCTGGTCAACGTCGAGCAGGGCTCGACCAACCCCAGCATCGCGACCCTGCTCCGGCTCTCGGACGCGCTGGGGATCGGGCTCCCGGCTCTGGTCGACGTCGGCGCCGAGCCGGAGGACGCCGTGTCCGTGCACCGCTCCGGTGAGATCGGCGCGATGTGGACCAGTCCCCGGCGGATCGGCAGTGATGGTCGCGGGCACGCGACCGCCCGATGTCCGTCGAGCTGTGGGACTGGCGCCTCGGGCCCGGCGACATCTACCGCAGCGAGGCCCACCGCGCCGGCACCACGCGAGCTGATGCTCGTGGTGTCCGGCAGCGTGGTGCTCGTGGTCGGAGACACCGAGCACCGGCTCGCCGCAGGCGACTCCGCCAGCTACGTCGGCGACGTCGCGCACTCCTACCGCAACACGTCAGCCACCCGCGCCGGCCCGGTTCACCCTGACCGTCTACGAGCCCCGACTCACCCAGGACGCCTCATGACCGATCCCACCGAGCTCGCCGACTGCACCCGGTCCTGGCCACCGCCGAGATCGACGACGCCGTGCTGGCGCTGCGTCCGGACTACCGCGCGCTCCTGCTCGTGGTCACCGGTGTCCGTGGCGGCCCGAGCGACGAGGCCAGCGACGCCGCGCTCCGCCGGGCAGAGGAGAGCGCGCGCCAGCCGCCTCGCGGGCGCGCCGCCGGAGTCGCTGCCCGAGGTCGCAGCCTGGCGTGAGGCCTTCCTCGGTTTCGGCGTGAAGCCGCGGCAGGCCCGCAGCAGCGTCGAGGCGCTCGTACGCCGCGTCGACGCCGGTCTGCCGCGCATCGACCGGCTCACCGATCTCTACAACGCCGTGTCGGTCGAGCACCTGCGTCCCGGTCGGCGGCGAGGACCTCGATCACTACGTCGGCCCGCCCGGCTGGTGCGCGCCGTCGGCGACGAGTCCTTCGACACCGTCGCCGACGGCGAGCCGACGACGGTCACCGCCGAGCCCGGGCGAGGTCGTGTGGCGAGACGACCTCGGCGTCACCTGCCGCCGGTGGAACTGGCGCCAGTGCGTGCGCACCCGGCTCGACGAGTCGACGACGAGCATCCTGTTCATCCTTGACGGGCTCGGGAGCCTCGACGGCACCCGCCTCGAGGACGCAGGCACCGCGCTCGTCGACGCCCTCGTCGACGGCACCCCGGGTGCGACGTACTCGATGCGCATCCTCGACGGCACGCACTGAGCCACCGGCGCTCACGCCGACGCGGGCGGGACCACCCAGCCGCTCATGATGCCCTGCACCGCGTGACCGGTGAGGTCGGCGAGCTTCACGCTCACGAACGAGCGCGCGGTGTCGGAGGTCTGCACGCGGAACGCCGGGTTCGCGGCGAGCAGGGTGTCGACGATGACGGCGGCCGCGTCCTCGGCCGACTGGGGAGTCGCGAACGACGCGGCGACGTGAGCGGCGTAGCCCAGCAGCGCCGGGGCGTACGGCCCGGCGGCAGCGAGCACGGCGGGGAGGTCGACACCGGCGTTGGCGACGAACGAGCTCGCGACCGCGCCCGGCTCGACGACGCTGACGCGCACACCGACTGTCGCCGCCACCGGCGCGAGGCTCTCCATGAAGCCCTCGACCGCGAACTTCGCGCCGCAGTAGGCCTCGTTGAACGGCTGGCCCACGATGCCGCCGACGCTCGACACCGTCACGAGCCGCCCGCCGCTCGCGCGCAGGTGCGGCATCGCCGCCTTGCTCATCGCGACCACGCCGAAGAAGTTCACCTCGAACGCCGCGCGGACCCCGTCGACCGAGTCGGTCTCCAGCGTCCCGAGGTGCGCGGCACCGGCGTTGTTGACCAGCGCGTCGAGCCGACCGTAGGACGACATCACGCCCTCGACGCACCGGGCCACCGACTCGGCGTCGGTCACGTCGAGCTTCCGCACGTCGACGTCGACACCCGCCGCGGACGCGGCGTCGGTCAGCGCACCGGCCCGGTCCGGGTCGCGGACAGTAGCGACGACCGTGAACCCGGCCTGCGCCCCCGCCACCGCGGTCGCAAGACCGATGCCCGAGGAGGCGCCGGTGACGAGGAGGACGGAACCGGGCTCGGGGGCAGAGGTCATGGCCTCACTCTGGCCGATATCCGGTGACGGCGCAGGCGCGACGTGCCGATCGGAGCAGCCAGTCGCGCCCGGCGCGCGACGGCGACCTGCTCCGCCCCGACGGTCTACGCGTCGAGCTACGTGAACGCCTGCGACTCGCGGTCGCGGGCCAGGTGGTTGGCCGTGGTCTCCGCAGCGATCGCGTGCCCGTCGGCGTTGCCGGTGACGGCAGCGAGGAAGTCGGCCGCCTCGACCACGAGCAGCCGCGCCGAGGTCTCGGCCGCGATCGACGCCGTGCGGGGTACAGCGTGCAGCAGCGCGATCTCGCCGAACCCGTCGCCGGGTCCGAGCGGCGACGGCCGGCGTACTCCGTCGACCGTGACCGACAGCGCACCCTCGGCGACGATGAAGTACTGCCGACCCGGCTCGCCCTGCCGGATCACCACCGTGCCGGGCGTCGCGACCGACCAGCGCGCGTTCTTCGCGAGACGGGCCAGGTCGTACTCCGGCACGACCGACAGGAACGGCACGCCGCGCAGCAGTGCGGTCTCCTCGGGGCGGTAGACCGCACGGGCGTCGAGGCGGCGGATCAGGACCAGCCCGCTCAGCGCGAGGAGCGCGCAGGCGACGCCGAGCGGGACGAAGGCGCCGCGCGACGACGTGGCGGCGATGAGGACCGGGGCGAGGATCGAACCGACCGCCGTCCCGAGCAGCGTGGTGCTCTCCTGGATCGCGAACACCCGCGCGAGCACGCGGTCGTCGGTCGCGCGCTGCAGCAGGGTGCGACCCGACACCAGCATCGCCGCACCGGCCGTGCCGGACACCGCGAGCAGCACCATCGCCGGCGACAGCGCGCCGACGACCGCCATCCCCGCGAACGCGAGACCCTCGACGACGCCGCCGGCGACGATCACGGGGGCGAGGTGGCGGCCGCGCGAGAGCGTGGCCCCCGCGAACGCACCGACGAGGCCGCCGATGCCCAGCGAACCGATGAGCAGTCCGGCGCCGGTCTGCTCGATGCCGAGGACGTCGCCCGCGAACGAGACGCCGAGGACATCGAGCGCACCGGTGAGCACGAAGTCGACCGTCATGACGAGCAGCAGCGCGAGCGACCCCCAGTCGCCCCACAGCGTGATGAGCCCCTCCACGGCGGCGCGCAGGCCACCGACCTCGTCGTCACCCGACTCGCCCGGCGCCGCGAGGCCGAGCCGCACGCTGAGCGCGGCGGCCAGCAGCGCCAGGACTGTTCCGATCGCGAAGACCTGCCAGTAGCCCGCGACCGCGACGACCACCCCGGCCGCGACAGGTCCGAAGAAGCGGAACGTCCCGTCGGCCACCGACGACAGCGAGTTCCCCGACACCAGCTCGTCGGGGGTGGCTGACAGCTGGGGGAGGGCGGCGAAGTGGATCGGGCGGACGACCGCGATGGCGGTCGTCGTGACGGTCGCGGCCGCGATCACGACGGGGATCGCCGCGCCGGCCGCGAGCGCCACCATGGTGACGGCGCACGTGATCGCCACGAGCGAGTACGCCAGCACCAGCGCGGTGCCGCGCGGGATCCGGTCGCCGACGCTCGCGATCGCGGGCGCCAGCAGCGCCGCGGGCAGCAGCTGGATGAGGGCGGCGAAGCCCGCGAGGTAGGCGTCGCCGACGTCGAAGGCCCACAGGATGACCGCGAGCCACACGAAGAACTCGATGAAGTCGTAGCAGGCGTAGGCGGCGAGGACCCGACGCAGTCCGGTGCGCGACGACAGCGCGACCAGCGCCGTCGGTGACCTCCGCACGTCTCCCCCACTCGAGGTCCGACGAGCATCTCGCCCATCGGCCGATCGCGCGAATCTAGACCTGGTCGCGGGCCACGCGCGAGGCGGCGATCTCGCGGGCGAGGGCGTGGCCGTCCTCGCTGCCGGTGACCGCCGCGAGGAAGTCGGTCGAGCGGACCACGAGCACGCGTCCTGGGGTGGCAGCCGTGATGGTCGCCGTGCGCGGCACCGAGTGCAGGAGCGCGATCTCGCCGAAGCCCTCGCCCTCGGTGAGGGACGGCCGCGCGTGGCCGTCGATGTCGACGTCGAACGAGCCCGCGCCGACGACGTAGAACTCCGTGCCCGGGTCGCCCTGGTGGACGACGACCTCACCGGGCTCGACGTCGTGCCAGGTGGCGGTCGCGGCCAGCCGCTCGAGCTCGTACTGCGGCAGCAGGGCCAGGAACGGTACCCGACGCAGCAGCTCGGCCTCGTCGACGTGCACGACGGCGCGATCGTCGAGACGCCGGATGAGGATGAGGCCCACGAGGCCGATCAGCGCGGCGAGCACGCCGAAGGGGACGAACGCGACCGACGGTGAGAGCCGGGCGATGCAGACCGGCGCGAGGACCGCGCCGACCGCGGTGGCGAGCAGCGTCGTGCTCTCCTGCACGGCGAACACCCGGGCGAGGATGCGGTTGTCGGTCGCGCGCTGCAGCAGGGTGCGCCCGGTGACCATCGTGAGCGCACCGCCCATGCCGGCGACTGCGAGCGCGACGACGACGGGAAGCAGCGTCGACATCGTCGCGACGGAGATGACCGCGATCGCCTCGAGGATGGCGCCGCCCGCGATGATCGGTGCGAGGACGCGACGACGCGCGAGCGACGCGGAGCCGAACGCGCCGATGAGCCCGCCGATGCCGGCGGCACCGATGATGAGACCGGCGCCCTCGGTCCCGCCGTCGAGCACCTTCGTCGAGAACGAGACGCCGAGCACGTCGAGCGCGCCCGCGATGAGGAAGTCGACGGTGAGCACGAGCAGCAGCGCGATCGAGCCCCAGTCGCCGCGCAGTGCGACGAGCCCCTCGAGCGCCGCGAGCCAGCCCTCGGCCTCGGCGTCCTCCGACGGCGCGGCGAGCCCGAGACCGATGCACAGCAGCGCGGCGATCGTGGCGCAGGCCGTCGTGATGACGAAGACGAGCCACGTCCCGGAGAACGCCACGACGATGCCGGTGACGACCGGGCCGAGGAAGCGCATGAAGCCGTCGGCCACGGACGACAGGGCGTTGCCCGAGACCAGCTCCTCCGGGGTGGCGGCGAGCTGCGGCAGCGACGCGAAGTGCACGGGTCGCACCGTCGCGAGCGTGGTCGTGACCAGGGTGGACGCCGAGCAGCACCACCCACACCGGGGCGTCGGCCTTGAGCGCGCCGAGGGTGAGCAGGCTCGTGAACGCGACGCCGGAGTGCACCAGCACCAGCGCCCTCCCGCGCGGCATCCGGTCGCCGGCGCCGGCGAGCATCGGCGCGACGATCGCCGCCGGCACGAGCTGGATGACGGCCGAGAGGCCGGCGAGCGTCGCGCCGCCCTTCTCGAAGCAGTAGAGGATGATCGCGAGCCAGGCCGAGTACTCGATGAAGTCGAAGAACCAGTAGCCGGCCAGGACACGGCGCAGCCCGTTGTGCGAGCCCAGGGCGCGCAGCGTCACGGGCAGGGAACTCACGCAGGTCTCCTGGCGTGCGACGCGGGCAGTGCGCCGATGCTATGTCCGGTTGCGAACACGGGGCAGCGGATGTCCAGCATTCAGACCCACCGCACGGCGACCCGCGCTAGCGTCCGCCTGTCCGTCGTCGAGGGGGTGTCGGCTCAGGGGGTGCGGGGTGTCGCGGATCGGTGACGCCGTGGGGGAGACCGGAAGGTCGCTGGGGACGGTCTTCAGCAACCCCGGGCTTCGTCGGATCAACCTCGCGTTCATGGGCTCCGCCATCGGCGACTGGGCCTACGCGACGGCGATCGCGGTGTGGGCGTACGGCATCGGCGGTGTCGCCGTCGTCGGCATCTGGGGCACCGTGCGGCTCGGGCTCATGGCGGTCGTCGGCCCGTTCACCGCGACCCTGGCCGACCGCTACTCGCGCAAGGTCGTCATGATCGGCTGCGACCTGACCCGGGGCGGTCTCGTGCTGGTCAACTCCTTCCTCATCTGGAAGGAGGCTCCGCCGATCGCGATCTTCGTCATCGCGAGCCTGACCGCGATCGTCGCCACACCGTTCCGCCCGGCCGTCGCGGCCCTCGTGCCCAGCCTCGCGAACACGCCCGAGGAGCTGACCGCGAGCAACGGCGCCACCAGCACGATCGAGAGCCTCGCGATCTTTGCCGGCCCGGCGATCGGCGGCATCCTGCTCACCGTCGCCAGCGTCCCGGTCGTGGGTCTGTTCAACGTGCTGAGCTTCGTGTGGTCCGCGGTGCTCATCAGCCGGATCGTCGTCACTCACCGGAACGCGGTCCCGGTCGCCGTGCCGAGCGAGACCCTCGACGACACCGGGGCCGCGCCGCCGGACGTGCCAGGGGTGGTCGAGGAGACGGTCGCGGAGGAGGAGGGCTTCCTGCGCGAGGCGATGGCCGGCTTCCGCACCATCTTCGCCAGCCGCGACCTCACCATGATCACGCTCGTCTACTGCGCGCAGACCGTCGTCGCCGGCGCGCAGGGGGTGTTCGCGATCGACATCGCCGTGCAGTTCACGAGCTTCGGGGCGAGCGGCGTCGGCTACCTCGACAGCGCGTTCGGCATCGGAGCGATCCTGGGCGGACTGGTCGCGATCGGTCGCGCCGCAGCCCGCCGGCTGGCGACCGACTTCGGCGTGGGCGTCATGTTCTGGGCGCTGCCGCTCATCCTCATCGCGGTGTGGCCGCAGGCGGCGCTGGCGTTCCTCGCGTCGGCGATCATCGGCTTCGCGAACCCGATCGTCGACGTCAACGCGTCGACGATCCTGCAGCGCCTGACCCCGGACGCCGTGCTGGGCCGCGTCTTCGGTGCGCTCGACGCGGGCCTGCTCGCCGCGATGGCGCTCGGCTCCGCGTTCATGCCGCTGCTCATCCACGCGGTCGGGCTGCAGTGGGCGCTCGGCATCCTCGGCCTCGGCGTGGCCCTCGTCGTGCTCCCCGCACTCCCCCGCCTGCGCCGCCTCGACCAGAGCCTCGGCGAGCCCGAGGGGCTGGCCCTGCTCCGGGCCGTGCCGCTGTTCGGTCCGCTGGAGCCGAAGAAGCTCGAGGCGATCGCCCAGCAGCTCGTGCGCCTCGAGGTGCCCGCCGGCGAGGTCGTCATCCGCGAGGGCGACGAGGGCGACCGCTTCTACGTCGTCGAGTCGGGGCGTACGACGGCGACGCACGCGGGTCAGGTGCTGTCGTCGCAGGGCCCCGGCGACCCGTTCGGCGAGATCGCGCTGCTGCGCGACGTGCCGCGCACCGCGACCGTCACCGCCGACGAGGCGACCGTGCTGCTCTGTCTCGACCGCGAGGCGTTCCTCGCCGCGGTCACCGGCGACGACGAGGTGTCGACGCGCGCCGACGACCTGGTCTCGCGGCGGATCCCGACGTACTGACGCGGGTCGAGCCGCGATCGGCTAGGAGCGGTCGCGGCGGAACGCGGTGGAGCCGCGGACGACCATGCTCAGCGGCAGGCTGAGCTGCTGCGGCTCGCGGGTGGGGTGGTCGAGCGCCTCGAGGAGGGCCTGCGCCGCCCGCGCGCCGATCTCCTCGACCGGCTGCACGATCGTCGTGAGGTCGAGGTGCTCCGACATCTCGTGCCCGTCGAAGCCGACCACCGAGACGTCGCGCCCGGGCTGCAGGCCGTGGGCGCGCAGCGCGCGCAGCGCCCCGAACGCCATCTCGTCGGACATCGCGAACACCGCGGTGGGCGGGTTGGGCCGGGCGAGCAGCGTCGTCATCGCGCGCTCGCCGCCCTCGATCGTGAAGTGGCCGCACGCCTCGAGGTCGGACTCCACGGGCAGGCTCGCGTCGAGCAGGGCGTCGCGATAGCCCACCCAGCGGTTCTCCTCGGGGCGGAACGGCGTGGGCAGCGGTCGCCCGGAGATGAGGCCGATGCGCTCGTGCCCGAGGTTGATCAGGTGCTGCACGGCCATCCGGGCGCCGGAGACGTCGTCGATGCCGACCGACCAGCAGCCCTCGCGCTCGGTGTCGATGAGCGCGACCGGCACATCCGCCTCGAAGATCTCGTTGACGCCCTCCGTGTCGGTCGACAGCGAGATGACGAGGAAGCCGTCGACCCGGCGGCGCAGCTTGCGGTGCGGAGGCACGCGGTGGGTCTCGCTCGGGTCGCCGATGCTGGAGAGCAGCAGGTCGAGCTCGGAGGCCTGGAGGACCTTCTCGATCCCGGACAGGACGCGGCCGAAGTACCAGCGGGCGATGTAGGGCGTGATGACCGCGATGCTGCCGGCCCGACCCGAGGCGAGCCGCGAGGCAGCGGGGGAGACGACGTAGTCGAGGCGCTCGGCCACCTGCCGGACCCGCTCGCGGGTCACCGGGTCCACGTTGGGCAGCCCGCGCAGAGCACGCGACACCGTGGCGGTGGACACCCCGGCCTCGCGCGCGATGTCGCGGATCGTCATGGCCATGGCCCGGGCTCCTTCGCTGGCGTGCCCGGTCAGAGTAGGGACTCACCCCCGCCCTGTGCAACCGTTTACGCCGGATGCGGGAGACCTGAGCCGAACGCCCCAGGGGTCCGATCCCCCAGGCGGACGTGCAGTTTCCCGCTCGACGCTGCTGATCCGGTGGTCAGGGACCGGACGCGCCCGACCGCTCCGCGACTGATCCACCTGAAACGGAGCCGTACGCGTTACACCCCGCGATGTGCCTGCCCTTCACCGGGTGGGAGGAGCATCATCAGGCTCATGGAGGGGGCATCCGCGGTCTACGACGCCGACGTCGCCGGGCTCGCTGACATCGCGCGCGAGTTCGGCCACCACGCCGGTCGGCACTGGTTCTCCGGCGTCGTCCCCGACCATGAGGGCGGTGCGATCACCGTCTACCGCGTGCCCAACCCCGGTTTCGACTCGGAGATCCGCACCCTGCTCGAGGGCGACGTCGAGGTGCGCCTCGCCGACGCGCCCCACTCGCGCGACGAGCTGCTCGTGGCCCGCGAGCACGTCTGGGGGCTCGCCGACACCCTGGCGATCACGTCGGTCTCCGTCCCTCCCGACGGCACCCGCATCACGGTGGTGGCCGACCGCCCCGGCCGACGTCGTCCAGGCCGAGCTCGACCGGGTGGCCCCCGGTCTCGCGACCGCGATCGCCGAGCAGGCCGCGACGACCTGACCCGACGGCTGCGATAGTCGCCGGGTGACCGACATCCCCGAAGGCGCCGCCCCGACCCCGGGTGTGGCCGCGATCGTCCTCGCCGGCGGCCGGTCGAGGCGCTTCGGCAGCGACAAGCTCGAGACCGTCGTGCACGGGACCCCGCTCGTGCGCCACAGCGTCGACGCCGCGCTCGCCGTCGGCGCCTCGGTCGTCGTCGTCGGCCCGCTGCACGAGGGACTGCCCGCCGGTGTCGCGACCGTGCGCGAGGACCCGCCGCTGTCCGGCCCCTACGCCGCCGTGGCCGCAGGGCTCGCGGCGATCGACGTCGACGCCGAGATCGTGCTCGTCCTCGCGGGCGACCTCGTGGATCCCGCGCCGATCCTGCCCCGGCTGCTCGAGGCACTGCGCGGAGCCGGCGGAGCCGACGTCGCCGTGGCGGTCGACGCGTCCGGGCTGCGTCAGCCGCTGCTGGCGGCGTACCGCGTGGTGCCGCTGCTCGGCGGGGTGTCGGGCGTCGACCCGGTGGGCCGCGCCGCGAACGAGCTCCTCGACGGCCTCCACGCGGTCGAGGTCCAGGACGAGCACGAGAGCACCCGCGACATCGACACGACAGCAGACCTCGCCGCCGAGATCCCCTGACCCTGCCGCCCCACCTAGCCCGGCGTTGAGGACTGGGGCGCCCAGCTCGGGGGGCGGCGCTCGAAGAAGGCGGTCATGCCCTCGCGGGCCTCGGCGCTGCTGAACAGGGCTCGCGGACAGCTCGGCGGTCCAGGTGAACGCCTCGTCGTGCGGCATGCCGGGCACGCGCCGGAGCAGCTCCTTGGTGCCGCGCGAGCGCCTCCGGACCACCGAGCATGAGCTGACCGACGTACGACGCCACCACGGCGTCGAGCGCGTCGGCGGCGGCCACGGCCGTGAGGAGCCCCGCCTCGAGGACGCGCTGCGCCGTGACCCGCTCGCCGGTGAGCAGCAGCTCCCGCGCGTGCGACGGCGACATCCGCGCGAGGCAGACCACGGAGATGACCGCGGGCGCGACGCCGACCCGCACCTCGCTGAACGCGAACTTCGCCGACTCCGCGGCGACCGCGAGGTCGGCGGCCGCGACGAGGCCGTTGCCGCCGCCGGCGACGTGGCCCTGCACCCGCGCCACGATCGGCTTCGGGTGCAGCGAGCATCGTCTCGAGCACGGCGACCAGCGCGCGCGGTCCCTGTGCGGCGAAGCTGTCGGCGTCGGCGTTCGACGCGCCCGTGAGGTCGGCGCCGGCGCAGAAGGTGATGCCCTCGCCGGTCAGGACGACGACGCGGCACGGTCGTCGTCGTACGCGGCCGCGCGACAGGTGCTCGACGAGCGCGCGCATCGAGTCGACGCGGTGAGCACGTTGCGCGCCTCGGGCGCCGCCAGCGTGATCGTCGCGACGCCCGCGTCGACGGCGTAGGTGACGCTCATCGCTTGCCCATCCCCTCGAGGAGGCTCAGGACGCGGAGCATGACCTCGTCGGCACCGCCGCCGATGGACACCAGCCGCGCGTCGCGGAAGTAGCGCTCGACCCACATGTCCTCGGCGTAGCCCATGCCGCCGTGGTACTGCACGGCGACGTCGGCGACCTCGCGGACGAGGCGGCCGACCTTGAGCTTCGCGATCGTGGCCATCCGCGTGACGTCCTCGCCGGCGACGATCCGGTCGGCGGCGGCGTGGCAGTACTCGATGAGCACGTCGGTGTCGGCGACGAGCTCGGCGAGGCGGTACTGCAGGTGCTGGTTGGCGAGCAGCGGCTTGCCGAACGCCTCGCGGACGCGGAGGTAGTCGATCGTGCGGTCGATCGCCCGACGCGCTCCGGAGACGCGCCATGTAGGCGCCGATCATCCGCTCGTCCTGGAACTGCATCATCTGCTGCTGGAAGCCGCGGCCGATCTCGCCGATCGTGTTCGACACCGGCACGCGCACGTCCTCGAGCACGAGCTCGGCGGTGTCGCTGGAGCGGTTGCCCATCTTGGCGATCTTCCGGCCGACGCTGAAGCCGGGAGTGGCCGTCGGCACGACGATCATCGACATGCCGGCGTAGCCGCCCTCGTCGCTCGTGCGCGCGAGCAGGCAGAGCCAGTCGGCCTGCGTGCCGTTGGTGATCCACATCTTGCGGCCGTTGATGACCCAGTCGTCGCCGTCGCGCACGGCGCGGGTGCGGATGCCGGCGACGTCGCTGCCGGCGTCGGGCTCGGACACCGCGATGGAGCAGACCATCTCGCCGCGGAGCGCCGGCTCGAGGTAGGCCTTCTTCAGCTCGTGGCTGCCGAAGCGGGCGAGCGCGGGCGTGGCCATGGCGACCTGCACGGCGATCGCCATCGGCACGCCGGCGCAGTCGGCGCGACCGAGCTCCTCGGCGAGCACCACCGTGAACGAGTGGTCGGCGCCCTCGCCGCCGTACGTCCGGGTCGTACTCGAGGCCGAGCGCGCCGATCGCGGCGAGCTTCGGGAACAGCTCGTGCGCGGGGAAGGTGCCGGCCGCCTCCCACTCGTCGACGTGCGGGTTGATCTCGTTCTCGACGAGGTCGCGCACGACCTTGCGGAACTGCTCGTGCTCTGGGCGTGCGTCGATCATGCCTGCTCCTCGCGTGCGGTCCTGATGCCGAGCCCCCGCGCCCACAGGCGGGTGAGGGTCTCGACGGCGGTCTCGTCGTCGTGCGCCGACGCGGCCTGCTCGCCGCGTCCGTACCAGTGCCGGCCGAAGCCCTCGACCATCGCGCAGAGCGCGCCGGCCGGCGACCGCGGGATCGACGTCGCGCTCGGCGACGCCGGCCTTCTGCAGCCGCTCGATGTCGTGCGTCACGCGTGCCACGTGGTCGCGGCGTACTCCGGCCAGCGCGTCGCGGTAGCGGGTGTCGGTGGCGGCCGCCTCCTCGACCACCTCGAGCATCCGCCCGTGCCTGCGGTACGCCGCGAGGTAGCGCCGGTTCGCCTCGAGCATGCGCTGCTCGGGATCGGGCACCTCGTCGCCGATCGCGAGCGCGGCGAACACCTCGGTGACGATGTCGTCGACCAGGGCGCGCAGCAGCGCCTCCTTGTCGTCGAACCAGGTGTAGACCGTGCCGTGGGAGACGCCTGCGGCCGTGGCGATGTCGCTCATCCGGGTGCCGGTGTAGCCGCGCTGCTCGAACACCGTCGCGGCCCGCCGCCAGCAGGTTGTCGCGGGTACGCCGACCCCGCTCGGTGAGCGGCTGCGCCTTGGTCCCGGTCGCCGTGCTCATGCCTCGCCGTCCCCGAGGAAGACGTTCGTCGGCAGGTCCGCGACGCGCGCGCGGAGCTGCTCGGCGAGGCCCTTGGCCTGCGGATCGAGACTGGTCGAGTCCGCGACACCGCGCCCGAGCCAGCCGTGGATCACCACGTTGATCGCGTGGAGGTTCGGCAGGCGGTGGATGTCGATGTCGAGGCCCTCGGCCTCCGGCAGCCAGTGCCGCACGGCCTCGGCCGAACCGAGCAGCCGGTCGAGGACGACCGACCGCGCGAAGTCCACCTCGGGAACACCGCGTGACCGGCGCCCAGACACCGAGGTTGGCGTTGCCGCCCTTGTCGCCCGACCGCGCGCCGTAGACGGCGCCGATCGGCGACGCGCACGGTCGAGGCGGTAGCCGATCGCCGGGGTGTGCCCGACGCGTCTCGTCGACCGGCTCGGCTGGGCCTACCGGGCCGACGGCTCGTGCCCGACGGGCACGGTCGCGACGACCGACGGGATCGCCGGAGCCGTCGTCGAGCGTCACGGTCTGCGTGACGAGCTCGGCCGGGCACGGTGGTCGGCCAGTAGATGCCGAACGGCGTGCCCTCCGCCGGCGGTGCGGTGGGGAACATGCCGGGGTAGGAGCCCAGCGCGCTCTCGACGATCGGTGCGGTGAACGCCTTCCCGACCTTCTTCGGGTCCGCCGCCTTCACCGTGAGCCGCAGCTCGGCCTGGGCGTCGGCGGTCGTGCGCGGGTCCTCGCGGTCGCGACGCGAACAGCTGCACGTCGAGCTCGCGCACGTCGAGCCGCGACGCGGCGGCATTCTCCTGCGGCGTGGCCGAGAGCGCTGGTGCCAGCGGGATTCCCGCGATCGTACGCAGCGCGAGGTCGGCCTTCGCCTCGATGTCGAGACCGGTGAGCACCAGGGAGGCGGAGTTGCGGAAGCCACCGAGGTGTTGAGCGCGACCTTGGCCGTGCGGCGGGGCGGCGTATCCCTTCACGCCGGTGATGCGCGACGCGGTCCTCGCCGACCTGCGCGAGCTCGATGGTGTCGAACCGCGCGGTGACGTCGGGGTTCGCGTACGACGGGCCCGCCGATCTCGTAGAGCAGCTGCGCGGTCACGGTGCCGACGCTCACCAGCCCGCCGGTGCCGTCGTGCTTGCCGATGACGCTGCTGCCGTCGGCGGCGACCTCGGCCCAGGGGAAGCCGACGTGCTCGAGGCCGGGGACCTCGGTGAAGAAGGCGTAGTTGCCGCCGGTGGCCTGCGCGCCGCACTCGATGACGTGGCCCGCGACGACGGCGCCGGCGAGCGGCGTCGAGCTCGCGGTCGTCGTCGTAGTCCCAGCCGTGCCACCACGCGGCGGGTCCGACCACGAGCGCGGCGTCGGTGACCCGACCGGTGATGACGACGTCGGCGCCGGCGTCGAGGGCCGCGGTGATGCCGCGGCCGCCGAGGTAGGCGTTGGCGGTCAGGGCCGGCAGCCGAAGCGAGGCGAAGGCCTCGCCGGTGTCGAGGTTGGTGAAGCGTCTCGCCCGCCTCGGTGAGCTCGTCGAGCCGCGGCAGCAGGTCGTCGCCCTCGACGTAGCGCGATCCGCGACGTCGAGCCCGAGCTCGGTCGCCAGCGCCCGCAGCGCCTCGCGCGCACCCGGCGGGGTCGAGGCCGCCGGCGTTGGAGACGACCTTGATGCCGCGCTCGAGGCAGGTGCCGAGCACCTGCTCCATCTGCGTGAGGAAGGTGCGCGCGTAGCCGCTGCCCGCGCCGTGCTTCATCCGCTGCCGGGCGAGGATGAGCATCGTCAGCTCGGCCAGCCAGTCGCCGGTGAGCACGTCGATCGGCCCGCCCTCGACCATCTCGCGCGCCGCGCGAGCCGGTCGCCGAAGAAGCCGCTGCAGTTGGCGATCCGCACCGGCCGCCGCGCCTCCGTCATGACGACGCCTCCAGGGTGACGACGCCGGTGTGGGCGTCGACGCTCTGGCCGACGCGCACGTGGACCTCGGTCACCACGCCGTCCTCGTCGGCGCGGATGCGTGTGCTCCATCTTCATCGCCTCGAGCACCACGAGGGCGGCGCCGGCCTCGACGGCGTCGCCGACCGCGACGGCGACGTGCGTCACGGTGCCCGGGCACGCGGCGTCGACGGACCGCCGCCGGCCTCGCCGTGCCCCGAGCCGGCACCGAGCTCGAGCACGCGCACGGTCGTGAGCCATCCGAGGTGGTCGACGCTGACGTGCTCGCCGTCGACGTCGGTCGCGTGACGGACGAAGACGGTGCTGCGCGACGCCGTCGAGCTCGAGCCGGTGCTCGACGAACCCGTCGGGCGAGCGCGTCGCCGACGACTGCTCGAACCGTGCGCCGACGGTGGAGACGAGGTCGTCGCGGACCGCGATGGCCTGCGCCGCATGGGGATCGACGCCCTCGTCCGACCCGCCGGCAGCGCGAACACCCGACCTCCGTCACGCGCCCACGCGGCACCGAGCACGGCAGTGCGGTCGTCGGCGCCGTCGCGGTAGGTGACCCGTGCGGTCTCGGGCGCACCCGCGACGTTGCGGAAGCCGGGCTCGTCGAGCAGCGCGAGCGCCGCGACCAGCAGGTGCGCGTCGCGGATCTGCGGACGGCACGGCGCGGAGCGAGCACCTCGGGGTGCTCGTCGAGGAACGACGTCGGGGTGTCGCCCGCGAGGAACGCCGGGTGCTCGAGCGTCGCGGCGAGCGATGAGCTGGTTCGTGGACACGCCGACCACGGCGAGCCCGCGGAGGTACTCGGCGAGCGACAGCGCGACGTCGGCCCGGTCGTCGCCGTGCGCGATGACCTTCGCGAGCATCGGGTCGTAGTTCGGCGACGACGACGCCGCCCTGCGTCGAACCCGCTGTCGACGCGCAGCCACTCGCTGACGCCGTCGGCGAGGTCCCAGCGACGAGAGCGTCCCGGTGCTCGGGAGGAAGTCGCGGGCCGGGTCCTCGGCGTAGAGGCGCACCTCGATGGCGTGGCCCGACCGCTGGATCTCGCTCCTGCTGCAGCCGGGAGCGGCTCGCCCGCGGCGACCAGCAGCTGCAGCGCGACCAGGTCGAGCCCGGTGACCATCTCGGTGACCGGGTGCTCGACCTGCAGCCGGGTGTTCATCTCGAGGAAGAAGAACTCCTGCTCGGCACCGTCGCCCGAGACGAGGAACTCGACGGTGCCGGCGCCGACGTAGCCGACCGCCCGGGCGAGCGCGACGGCCGCGGCGCCCATCGGCTCGCAGCGTCTCGGCTGTCGCGCCCGGCGACGGCGACTCCTCGACGATCTTCTGGTGGCGGCGCTGGATCGAGCACTCGCGCTCGCCGAGGTGCACGACGTTGCCGTGCGCGTCGCCGAGGATCTGCATCTCGACGTGCCGCGGGCGCTCGAGGTAGCGCTCGAGGAAGACGGTCGTCGCCGAACGCCGCCGCCGCCTCGCGCGCGCGCCGCGTCGACCGCCTCGGCGAGCGTCGTCCGGCGCGCGCGACGATGCGCATGCCCTTGCCGCCACCGCCGGCAGATGCCTTGACCAGCAGCGGGAACCCGACGCTCGCCGCGATCGCGACGAGGTCCGCGTCGGCGACGTCGCCGTCGAGCTCGGCACCCGGGCACGAGCGGCACGCCGCCGTCGGCCGCGATGCGCTTCGCCTCGACCTTCGAGCGCCATCGCGCGCATCGACGCCGGGCGTCGGCCCGACCCAGACGAGCCCGGCGTCGGCGACGGCCTGCGCGAAGTCGGCGTTCTCCGACGAGGAAGCCGTAGCCGGGGTGGATCGCGTCGGCGCCGGTGCGCCGCGCGGCGTCGAGGATCTGCGTCGACGTCGAGGTACGACTCGCCGCCGACGCCGGCCGCCGAGCGACACGGCGTACGTCGGCCTCGTCGCACGTGCGGCGCGTCGCGCGTCGGGGTCGCGAGTAGACCGCGACCGTCGCGATGCCCATCGCGCGCGCGGTGCGGATGACGCGCCGGGCGATCTCGCCGCGGTTGGCGACGAGCAGCCGGGTGATGCGGCGGTCTCGGGCATCGCGCTCACATCCGGAAGACGCCGTAGCGAGCTGCGTGCCCTGCACCGGCGCCGGAGTGCACGGCCGACAGCGCGATCGCGAGCGACCGTGCGGGTGTCGCGCGGGTCGATGATGCCGTCGTCCCACAGGCGCCCGGTCGCGTAGAGCGCGGTCGACTGCGCCTCGACCTGCTCCTCGAACGCCTCGCGCATCGGCGCGAACGCCGGCCTCGTCGAACGTGCTCGCCGGCGCGCCTCGGCGCGCTGCTGCGCGACGATCGACAGCACGCCGGCGAGCTGCTTGCGGCCCATCACCGCGATGCGGTGGTTCGGCCAGGTGAAGACGAAGCGCGGGTCGTAGGCGCGGCCGCTCATGCCGTAGTTGCCGGCGCCGTAGGACGCGCCGATCATGAGGGTGAGGTGCGGCACCGTCGAGTTGGAGACCGCGTTGATGAGCTTCGCGCCGTCCTTGATGATGCCGCCCTGCTCGTAGCGGCGTGCCGACCATGAAGCCGGTGATGTTCTGCAGGAACAGGAGCGGGATGTCGGTGCCGGTTGCACAGCTGGATGAACTGCGCGCCCTTCTGCGCCTCCTCGGAGAACAGGATGCCGTTGTTGGCGAGGATGCCGATCGGGAAGCCGTGGAGGTGGGCCCAGCCGCACACCAGCGTCGTGCCGTAGAGCGGCTTGAACTCCTCGAGCCGCGAGCCGTCGACGATGCGCGCGATCACCTCGCGCACGTCGAACGGCACGCGGACGTCGGCCGACGCGATGCCGAGCAGCTCCTCGGGGTCGTAGCGCGGCGGCTCGACGGCGCACGCGCTGCGGCCGGTCCGCGCTTGCGCCAGTCGAGGTGCGCGACGATCTCGCGGCCGATGCGGATGCGCGTCGCGCTCGTCGGCGGCGAGGTAGTCGGCGAGGCCGCCCGATGCGCGGCGTGCATCTCGGCGCCGCCGAGCTACTCCTCGTCGGCGTCCTCGTCGATCGCCATCTTCACCAGCGGCGGGCCGCCGAGGAAGACCTGCGCCGCGTCCTTCATGCAGCACGACGTAGTCGCTCATGCCCGGCACGTAGGCGCCGCCGGCGGTCGAGGAGCCGAAGACGAGGGAGATCGTCGGGATGCCGGCGGCCGAGAGCCGCGTGAGGTTCCGGAAGCCCGCGCCGCCGGGCACGAAGATCTCCGCCTGCTTCGGCAGGTCGGCGCCGGCCGACTCGGTCAGCGAACGAGCGGCAGCCGGTTGCTGCGCGCGATCTCCATCGCGCGCAGCGCCTTGGCCACGCGGCGTCGGCCCTGGCGCGCCGCCCTTGACCGTCGGGTCGTTCGCCGATGATCACGCACTCGACGCCGCGGATGACGCCGATGCCGGTGACGAGGCCGCCGCCGAGCGGGTCGTCGGTGCCCCAGCCGGCGAGCGGGGAGAGCTCGAGGAAGGACGAGTCGCGGTCGAGCAGCAGCTCGATGCGCTCGCGCGGCAGCAGCTTGCCGCGGCCCGCAGCTTGGCGGAGCCGCGTCCTGCCTCGTTCCCCGACCGCCCCCGCGGACGACGGCGGCCTGCAGCGCGTCGATCTCGGCGAGGGCCTCGAGCATGGCCGCGCGGTTCGCGGCGTACGTCGCGGAGCGCGTGTCGACCCGCGTGCTGATCCGACCCACGGCGCCTCCTCTCACCCACCCGACGAGCAACCTGACGCTAATGTCAACTTGACGCCGAGCGTCAAGACCCCCACCCCGCGGCTGAATGTGCCCCGGAGTGCGAAAGGGGCAGCCGTGCTTCCCCTCATCCCGGCGGCCCCGGCGGACGCGCCGTCCCCTTGGGGAGCCTCAGGTGCCTCTTACGCACTCTGGGGCACCCTCAGCCGAATGAGGGGTGGGTGGCGCGGCGGGTCGGGCGGGGTTCGTGCGTGGGCGCGGGGAGGATCGACCTGTGAGTGAGTTGACTCCCTGGCGCGGGCCGCGTCGTGCGGCCCGGGAGGCGGCGGGGCCGCTGCCTGTCGTGCCGGCGCCGCTCGCGTCGGCGGTGGGGTCGGTGCTGGCCGCGCCGCTCGTCGCGACGACGCCGCTGCCGGCGTTCGACGTCGCGGCGATGGACGGCTGGGCGGTCGCGGGACCGGGTCCCTGGACGGTGGTCGGTGAGCTGCTCGCCGGGCAGGTCCTCGACCACCTCGTGGACGGCGCGGCGGTCGCCGTCGGCACCGGTACGGCGCTGCCCGCGGGAGCCGACGCCGTGCTGCGCCGCGAGCACGGGCTGCTCGAACGCGACGGCGTCCACGGCCACCAGCTCTGGGTCGGCGACCCGAACCGCGGTCTCACCGCACCTCACCCGGGCTACGTCGAGCCCGGCACCGACATCCGTCCTCGCGGCGCGGAGTGCGCGGCCGGGGAGCACCTGCTCGAGGCCGGCGGCGTCGTCACGCCGGTCGTCGCCGGCATGGCCGCCGCCGCGGGCTACGACACCCTCCCGGTCGTCCGCCCGCCCGACGTCGCGATCCTCGTCCTCGGCGACGAGCTGCTCGAGCGCGGACCGGCGCGGGACGGACGGCGTGCGCGACGCGCTGGGGCCGATGGTCCCGGGCTGGATCGCCTGGCTCGGCGGCCGCGCCTTCCCGCCGGTGCGCGTGCCCGACACCCTCGAGGCGCTGCTCGACGCGCTCGAGGACGCCAACGCCGACGTCGTCGTGACCACCGGCTCCACCGCGTCCGGTCCGGCCGACCACCTGCACGCGGCGCTCGACCGGCTCGGCGCCCACTGGGTCGTCGACGGCGTGGCCGTCCGGCCCGGCACCCCGATGCTGCTCGCGACGCTGCCCGACGGCCGCCACGTGCTCGGCCTGCCGGGCAACCCGCTGGCCGCGGTGTCCGCCGTCCTGACTCTGGCCGCCCCGCTGATCGCCGCGCTGCGCGGCGAGGTCGGCGCCGACGAGGCGCGCATCGAGCAGGCGGTGCTCGCCGTCGACGTCACCACGCACCCCGAGCACGTCCGGCTCATCCCCGTCTCGCGTCGCCGCACCGACCTCGGCGTCGAGGCGACGCCGACGCTGCACGCCGGACCGGCGATGCTGCGCGGGCTCTCGCTGGCCGACGGGGTCGCGGTGATCCCTCCGGGCACGGGGGAGCGTGGGACAGGTGTCGCCGTACTCCCGCTCCCCTGAGCCCGCTCCGGTCGCTACGGTCGGCGCGTGAGCACCGTCGGGACCGTCGCCCTGCCGGCGCGGCGGCGCGGACCCCTCGGGTCCTTCGCCATCCGCATCGGCATCGCCGCGGCATGCGTCGTCATCACCACCGTGCTCGTCTACGTCGAGCGCGACGGCTACACCGACAACAACGGAACCCCGATCACCTGGCTCGACGCGCTCTACTACGCGACCGTCACGCTCTCCACCACGGGATACGGCGACATCGTCCCGGCCACCGAGCAGGCGCGGCTCGCCAACATCCTCGTCATCACGCCGCTCCGCTTCGTCTTCCTCATCACGCTGGTGGGCACGACCGTCGAGGTCCTCACCCAGCGCGGCAGGGACGAGTTCCGCATCAAGCGCTGGAGGCAGACCGTGCAGGACCACACCGTGGTCGTCGGGTTCGGGGTGAAGGGACGCAGCGCGTTCGGCGCCCTCCTCGACCAGGGCACCCCACCGCACTCCATCGTCGTCGTCTCCAACGACGCGAACGAGATCGACGACGCGACCACCCTCGGTGCGGTCGGCGTCGTCGGCGACGCGACGCGCGAGGAGGTGCTGCGCAGCGCCTCGGTGCCGCGCGCCTCCCGGATCATCGTCGCCACCGATCGCGACGACACGTCGGTGCTCGTCACCCTCACCGCACGGCGCCTCGCCCCGAAGGCCACCCTGGTCGCGTCCGCACGCGAGAGCCAGAACACCTCGGTGCTGCGGCAGAGCGGCGCCGACGTCGTGATCCCGACCGCCGAGTCCGCCGGGCGCATGCTCGGCCTGTCGTTGACGTCACCTGTCGCCGGCCACCTCATCGAGGACCTGCTCGAGCCCAACCACGGTCTCGAGATCGTCGAGCGCGAGGTCGCACCGGCCGAGCTCGGGGTGGCTCCGGAGTCGCTCTCGAGCAACAGCGTCATCGTCCTCGCGGTGGTGCGCGACGGCGTCGTGCACCGCTTCGACGAGCGGTCGGTGACCCTGCTGCAGCGGGGCGACCGCGTGGTCGTCATCAGCCCGGCCGTGCGGACCTGACGTGCGCGCCATCACCGTCCCGACCCCCGGCGGTCCCGACGCACTGGTGTGGGGCGAGGCGCCGGACCCGGTGGCGGGCCCCGGCGAGGTCGTCGTCGACGTCACCGCGTCGGCCGTCAACCGCGCGGATCTCCTGCAGCGCCAAGGCTTCTACCCGCCGCCGCCGGGCGCGTCCGGCGTGCTCGGGCTCGAGTGCAGCGGGATCGTCTCGTCGATCGGCGACGGGGTCGAGGGCTGGTCGGTCGGTGATCCGTGCGTCGCGCTGCTCGCCGGCGGCGGGTACGCCGAGCAGGTCGCCGTACCCGCCGGGCAGCTCATGCCGGTGCCCGCGGGTGTGGGCCTCGTGACCGCCGCTGCGCTGCCCGAGGTCGCGTGCACGGTGTGGTCCAACGTCGTGATGCTCGCGCGCCTCGAGGCCGGCGAGACGTTCCTCGTGCACGGGGGCGCCGGCGGCATCGGGACGTTCGCGATCCAGGCGGCCGTCGCGCTCGGCGCGCGCGTCGCCGTGACCGCCGGGTCGCCCGAGAAGCTCGAGCGGTGCCGCGAGCTCGGTGCGGAGATCCTCGTCGACTACACCGTCGGCGACTTCGTCGAACGGGTGAAGGGGGCCACCGAGGGGCGCGGTGCCGACGTCGTGCTCGACAACATGGGCGCGGCCTACCTCGCCCGCAACATCGAGGTGCTCGCGACCGGCGGCCGGCTCGTGGTGATCGGGCTGCAGGGCGGCACGAGGGCCGAGCTCGACCTCGGCCGGATGCTCGGCAAGCGGGTGACGGTGTCGGCCACCACGCTGCGGGCGCGACCGGTGGCGGAGAAGGCGGCGATCTGCGCCGCCGTGACGGCCGAGGCCTGGCCGCTGGTCGAGTCGGGCGCGATCGTGCCGGTGGTCGACCGCGTGCTCCCGATGAGCGACGCCGCCGAGGCCCACCGCGTCGTGGAGGCGAGCTCGCACGTCGGCAAGGTCCTCCTCGTCACGCGCTAGGGGACGAGCGGGTCCGCCTCGGGGCGGCCGAAGAGGTAGCCCTGGCCGTACGGCCAGCCGTGCAACCGGAGGATCTCCGCCTGCTCCTCGGTCTCGACGCCCTCCGCCACGCCGCGCAGGTGCAGGTTGCGCGCGAGCGCCGCGAGCCCGGACGACAGGGCGTTGGCGTGGCTGTCGTCGCCGGTGAGCGCGCTGACGAACGAGTGGTCGAGCTTGAGCCCGGTGATGGGCAGGTCGCGCAACAGCGCGATCGAGGAGTACCCCGTGCCGAAGTCGTCGACGTGCAGCCCCACCCCGAGCCCGCGCAGGGCGACGAGGTCGTCGTGCACGGAGTCGAGGAGCGACAGCACCGCGGTCTCTGTCACCTCGAGCACGATGCGGTGCGGGTCGACGCCGTGGCGGCGGACCGTGTCGAGGAATCCCTGCGCCCAGTCGCGACGGCCGAGCTGCACCGCGGAGACGTTGACGCTCACCGTGCCCGGGAGGTTCGGCGTCGCGACGATGCGCGCGCACACCGACTCGAGCATCTGCTGGCCCAGCTCGACGACGAGCCCCGACTCCTCCGCGACGGTGAGGAAGGCGTATGGCGTCAGCACGCCCTTCTCCGGGTGGATCCAGCGCACCAGTGCCTCGTGCCCCACGACCGAGCGGTCGACGAGGTCCACGAGCGGCTGGTAGTACGCCGTCAGCTCGTGCGCCTCGAGCCCACGACGCAGGTCGTCCTCGACGGTGAGCCGCTCGACCGCCCGCGCGTGCATCTCGTCGTCGAAGAAGTGCCAGCGCGCGCGGCCTGAGGACTTGGCGCGGTGCACGGCGGCGTCCGCGTCGCGGATCAGGCTCTCGGGGGTCGACGCCTCGTTCGACATCGCGACACCGATCGACGCGCTCGTCACGACGTTGTGGCCCTCGACGGTGAGCGGCGCGGAGACCGCCGTGGCCACTCGCTCCGCGACCGCCTCGACGTCGTGCACGCCGTCGGCCCCGGGGATGACGACGAGGAACTCGTCGCCGCCGAACCGCCCGATGCGGAACTCCGTCGAGAGCGCGGCGGCGATGCGCCGCGCGACGGTCGCGAGCATCTCGTCGCCGGCGACGTGGCCGAGCGACTCGTTGACGACCTTGAAGTTGTCGAGGTCGACGAACAGGACGCCCACCGACCTGCCGAGGCGGTGCGCCTCGAGCAGGTCGCTCTCGAGCATGTCGACGATCCACGCGCGGTTGCGCAAACCGGTCAGCGGATCGTGGAAGGCCTGGAACGCCAGCTGCTCACGCGCCCTCCGCTCTGCGGTGACATCCTCGATCTGGAGCACCATCGACTCGGGCGCGCCGGCCGGGTCGCGCACGACCACGGCCGTGCGGCGCACCCAGATCGACGTGCCGTCGCGCCGGACCAGCCGGAGCTGGCTGACGAACGAGTCGCCGTCGCTCGACAGCAGCTGTCTCCGGTCGGCGACAGCGGCGTCGCGGTCGTCGGGGTGGACGAGCTCCGGGAGGTGCCGGACGCACAGGTCGTCGGCGTCCGCCTGGAGCATGGCGCAGATCGCCGGGTTGACCAGTCGGACCCACCCGTCCGGGTCCGCGACGATCATCCCGATCGCCGCCGACTGCATGGCCTTGCGGAACATGCCCTCCGACGCCTCGCGCGCCTCGTCGGCCTCGACCTCCGCCTGCGCGTCCTGCCACGCGCTGACCCGCGCGACGACCCGCCCGTCGGGGTCGGTGACCGGGCGGACGTGCAGGCGGAACCACCGGTAGCTGCCGTCCTTGCACAGCGCGCGGTAGCGCGACGCCAGCTCGGTACCGGCGTTGAGTCGTGCGTCCTCAGCCCGGGCTCGGACCAGGTCGTCGGGGTGGGCGAGGGTCGAGGACTCCCGGCCGACAAGCTCGTCCGTGCTCCAGCCGAGCGCGCGCGTCGTCGACGGCGAGACCCACTCGATGACCCCCTCGGGGCTGCTGCGCATGACGAAGTCCGAGGCGTTCTCGGCCAGCAGGCGGTACTCCGCGCGCGACCGGGCGAGCTCCTCCTGGGCGGCGAAGCGGTCGGTGACGTCGCGCCAGGTGAGCGCGAGCCCGTCACCGGTCTTCACGCCGCGCAGGTCGTAGCGACGGCTCTCGCCGAGGACCTCGTTCGCGTACTCGACGTCGTCGAGCACCATCGGGACGCCGGTCTCGATGGCCGCGAAGTACGACGCCAGCGGGCCCTGCGCGAGCAGGGCGGGGAACAGCTCGAGCATGGTCGCGCCGATGAGCTCCTCGCGCGGGCGCCTGTTGTAGGCGACCGCGGCACGGTTCGCCTCGGCGTAGCGCAGGTCGACCAGCGCGCCCGAGTTGTCGCGCACGGCCTCGAGCAGGACGAAGGGGTCGAGGAGGCTGTCGATGGTGGCGCGCAGCGCGCAGCCGCGGCCGCCGCCTCGCGCGACCGGTGGCGCAGCAGTGCCCCGTCACGCAGCCGCTCGAGACCGAAGCCGACGTCGGCGGCGAGGTCCTCGAGCAGCGTCTGGGCGAGGTCGTCGAAGGAGTGCGGCTCGGCGGCGTACACGTTGAGGACGCCGTCGACCTGACCGGCGACGAGCATCGGGAGCGCCACGCAGCAGGTGAGGCCGTGCTCGCGGACGCGCCCGAGCCAGGGCTCGTAGAAGGGGTCGGTCTCCAGGTCGTGGCGCACCTGGGTCGCCCCGGTGCGGATCGCCGTGCCCGAGGGCCCGAGGCCGAGCGGGCTGTCGCCCCACGACACCACGACGTCGTCGAGGTAGCGGCGCTCCGACCCCGGCGACGGCGACCGGTTCGACGATCTGCTGCTCGTCGTCGCGCGGGCGCCCGTACCAGACG
This sequence comes from uncultured Actinomycetota bacterium, assembly GCA_963782665.1. Lineage (GTDB taxonomy): Bacteria > Actinomycetota > Actinomycetes > S36-B12 > CAIYMF01 > Longivirga. Next base: position 838,613 of record CAWAKP010000004.1, read on the forward strand.
AGCGGGTACTCGCCCGTCGTGGAGATGACGTCGCACATCCGCTGCAGCAGGTCACCCTCGGCGTGAGCCCTGACCAGGACCGCGTTGCCGCGCGAGAGGGTGGCCAGCGCGCGCAGCGCGGCGCGCTGGCGCTGGCCGTCGAACTCGTCCCGCGGGGAGCTGCCGGAGAAGAACCGGTACTGCTCCCAGGAGGCATCGTGAGCATCGCGCATGACCGTCACCTCCTCCCCCCAAGGACTTCCATGATGCCCAGCGGAAGGCCGGAAGTCAGCCCGAGAGGCGCACCTGGTCCACCCGGCGGGGCGCGCCGGTTTACTCGATCGGCGCGCAGAAACCCTGCACGGCGCGGGTCACGCGCATGCCGACGCTCTCGTAGACGCGCACCGCGCCGGTGCCGTTCTCGGCGTCGACGCCGAGCTGCGTGCCGGCGCGGCCGAGGTCCCGGTAGCGCACGAAGGAGCGCCGCAGCAGCAGCTGCGCGAGGCCGCGACCGCGGAACTCCCGCAGCACACCGAGGACGGCGACGTAGCCGTCGCCGAGCTCGGCACGGCTCTCGTCGAGCAGGCAGATGCGCCGCGTCCACGCCGTCGACCGTGAGCAGCCACCAGCCCGCGGGGTCGCGCGTCGTGCCCGTGGACCTCGAAGGACCACCACTCGTCGAAGTCGCGCCAGGTGAAGTTGTAGTGCTCGGCGAACGACGCGTTGTCGACCGTCCAGATCCGGCGCCGCACGCCTCGTCCGTGTCGGCGCACGACGATCTCGACGTCCGCGGGCAGCGCCGGCATCGCGCACGGCATCTCGGGCGACGGCGGACGTCGATGCGCATCCGGTAGAACGTGCGCGACGGCGTGAACCCGTGCGCGCGCAACGCCGCGGCGTAGTCGTCGTCGGCGAGCCAGCACCCGGCGCGCGCGGTCCAGTCGGCCACCGGCCCGGCCGCTGCGGCCGGTGGCGCCGTGCGCGCGGCCGAGCCCGAGGTCGAGCCCGAGGTCGTGGACCTCGCGGGCCCGCGGCCCGGGCGGGCTGAAGACGTCGAGGAACGTGTCGCGGCCGGTGGCGTCGTTCTCCAGCCAGACGAGCGCCGACCGGGTCGTCGCCGTCGAGGACGAGGCACGGACGACGTCGCGGTCCGTCGTGGGGAGCGCCAGCATGTGCGCGATGTCGGCGTCGCCGGAGTCCTCCTCGCCGAGGGCCGCGAGGTCGCACGCGGTGACGATCCGCACGGCGGTCGCGACGTCCGCGGGGTCCGTGGTGCCGTCGTCGGCGTAGCGGATCGGTCGGATGGTGAGATCGCTCATGCGATCGAGGATGTCCCGGCGCTACGCGGCTGTCGCGCGGGTTTCCCGCGCCACGTCCGGCTCAGCCGATCGTGAGCTCGAGCGTCTCCATCACGAGCACCGCGGACATCCCGACGCGCTCGTAGAGCGCCACCGCGCCCGACTCGTTGCTCGCGTCGACGCTGAGCAGCGTGGCTGCGCGCCCGAGGTCGCGGTAGTGCACGAACGCGCGACGCAGCAGCAGCTGCGCGAGGCCCCGGCCGCGATAGGGCTTGAGAACGCCGAGGACCCCCACGTAGCCCTCGGCGTTCTCCGCCCGGACTCCTCGAGCAGGCAGACCGCCGCCGGGCGTGCCGTCGACCGTGAGCAGCCACCAGCCGTCGATGTCGAACGACGGCTGCGAGGACCAGTAAGGCCCACCAGTCGTCGTAGGGGTAGTCGGCGAAGCCCCAGTGCTCGGCGAAGGCCTCGCGGTCGACGGCGTGGACCGTGCGACGGAAGGCCTCGTCGCCGCCGGCGACGATCGCGACGCCCTCGGGGAGCGGCGGCGTCTCGCGCGGGATGAGCGGCGACGACGACTCGATGCGCATGCGGTAGAACCGGCGTACCGGGGCGAAGCCCTGCTCGGCCATCAGCGCGAGGTAGTCGGTGTCGCCGACGTAGGCGCCGGCGCGCGGACCTTCCAGCCCGTCCCGCCGGACTCCTCGCGACGTGGCGAAGCGCCGCTGCCGCACCCCGCGGTCGAGAGCACAGCGCGCGGACCTCGCGGGTCCCGGGCCACGGCAGGGAGAACGCGTCGACGTGGGTGACCCGCTCGAACGGGTCCTTCTCCACCCAGAGCAGTCCCGACGACCTCGTCGCCGTCGGAGCACGAGGAACGACGACTCGCGGTCCATCGACGGCAACACGCAGCATCCGCAGCACGTCGGACGGCGTCCGGTCCACGACGTCGATCACCGCGGCGTCGCACCCGAGGACGACAGCGCGTGATGCCGGCCACGTCGTCGGGTGCGGCCGCCGTCGTCGTCGTAGCGGATCGGTCGCGGTTCAGCCCGTGCCGTCCCCTGTCGCTCATGCGACCGAGGATGACCCCCGCCGACGCGCAGCTGTCGCGCGGGTTTCGCGCGGCACGTGGCCGCGGCGGGGCGGGCGTCAGTGCAGCGCCGCGGGGAGCGCGGCGATGCGGCGCTGCGAGGTAGGGCGAGAACCAGCCGGCGTACTTCTCCTGCAGCTCGGGCTTCGTCCAGTCGAGACCGGTCACGACGCCGCGGCACGTGGGCTCGCCGCAGAGGCACTCGAACTCGTCGTAGTCGCTCGAGTCGCAGGTGGCGTAGTCGAACGTGAGCTCCTCGCCCGACCTCGATGTCGCGCCGCGCGACGAGCAGGGTCGCGCCGACGAGACCGCACGACGGCTCGCACGAGTGGTTGAGCATGTCGCCGGGCTCGGGCGTCTCGTCGGAGACGAGGTAGAGGTCCTCGTCGACCTGGATCGAGCGACCCTGACGGTCGTCGCTGAACGTCGCCAGCGTCTCGCGCGTGACGATCCAGCCGCCGAACGCGGCGACGGTCGTGCCGGCGGCGATGGGCTCGGTGGCGAACGAGCCCCAGCCCTTGTCGCCGACGGGGCGGGCGTCGGCGCCCGGGAACAGCCAGTTGTAGTCCACGTGTCGTCTCCTTCAGTGACGATCGCGCAGCCCGGTGCCCCCACGGGTCCGGTGCTCTCACCCCTCACGGTGAACGCCGGTACGTGCCTGCATGCACGTCGTGCCCGGATATTGGATCACGCGAAGGTGAACGGCGCCGAATCCGCGAACCCCTTGCGGCGCAACGCTGAACAGCGGTTCAGGATCTTGTCGCCTCCGAGGATCCGCGCGGTCACCCGGCGTCCCCGCCGACGGGCCTCGCGTGGCCCGAGGCGACGATGCTTGGATGGGTCCATGAGCGAGACACCCGGTGCCACGACCCACGACCCGACGCCGACGGCGCCGCGGCAGGCCGACGCATCGCACCGCTGCACAGTCGTCGGTCGTGCGGACCCGACGGGGAGCCGCGATCGTGCTTCCTCGGCGCCGACGGGCAGCCGGTCGCGGTCGTACCCGCGATCGGTCAGCAGGCCGAGGGCTCGGTCGCCGACCTCGTCGAGCAGCCCGCGAAGGTCATGCGCATCGGCAGCATGATCAAGCAGCTGCTCGAGGAGGTGCGCACCGCGCCGCTCGACGACGCCGTCGCGCACCCGGCTGCGCGAGATCCACCGCCGGTCGATCGCCGAGCTCGAGGCCGGGCTCGCCCCCGAGCTCGTCGACGAGCTCGAGCGGCTCTCGCTGCCGTTCACCGACGACCACGTGCCGAGCGACGCCGAGCTGCGCATCGCGCAGGCGCAGCTCGTCGGCTGGCTCGAGGGCCTCTTCCACGGCATCCAGACCGCGCTGTTCGCCCAGCAGATGGCGGCGCAGGCCCAGCTCGAGCAGATGCGCCGCCGCGCCATCTCGGTCCGGGCGGCGACACCGGCGTGCCCGGGTGCCGCGCCGCCCGCAGGACGGCAACGGCCTCTACCTCTAGCCATCCTCTGAGCCGCACCGCTGGCCACCACGGTCAGTCCGGGCAACGCGGTGCGTCGCGCCGTAGGGCTCGACCCGTGATCGATCTCAAGCTTCTCCGCGACGACCCCGACCGTGTCCGTGCCTCGCCAGCGTGCGCCGCGGCGAGGACGAGTCCATCGTCGACCGGCTGCTCGCGGCCGACGAGACGCGTCGCTGCGGCCGAGGCTGTCGTACGGCGCGCTGCGCAACGAGCAGAAGGAGCTCGGCAAGCGCATCGGGCCGCTGCAGGGTCGGCTCAAGAAGGCCGGCGACGACGACCGCGCCGCCGGCTGCAGGCCGAGCTCGACGCCGCTCATGGCCGGCGCGGCCGAGCTCGCCGACCGCGTGAAGGCCGCCGAGGCGCGCGCGACGCGGCCGACGCCGAGGCGCACGTCGCTGCTCGGCGAGCTCTCCAACCTCATCGACCCGGCCGCGCCGGTCGGCGGCGAGGACGACTTCGCCGTCGCTCGAGCAGGTCGGCACCCGGCGCGACTTCGCCGCCGAGGGCTTCGCGGTCCGCGACCACGTCGAGATCGGCGAGCTGCTCGGCGCGATCGACATCGAGCGCGGCGCCAAGGTCTCGGGCTCGCGCTTCTACTACCTCACCGGGATCGGCGCGCTGCTCGAGCTCGCGCTGGTCAACCACGCGATCGCGCTCGCGATGCGGCAACGGGTTCACCCCGATGATCCCGCCGGCGCTCGTGAAGCCCGCGGCCATGGAGGGCACCGGGTTCCTCGGCCAGGCGGCCGAGAACGTCTACCGCCTCGAGGCCGACGACATGTACCTCGTCGGCACGGCCGAGGTGCCGCTCGCGGCCTACCACTCCGACGAGATCCTCGACGCCGCGACGCTCCCGCGCCGCTACGTCGGCTAGTCGCCGTGCTACCGCCGCGAGGCCGGCTCGGGCGGACGCGACACCCGCGGCATCTTCCGCGTGCACTGGTTCGACAAGGTCGAGATGTTCACCTACTGCAACCCCGACGACGCCGTCGCCGAGCACGCGCGGCTGCTCGGGTGGGAGCGGCGAGTTCCTCGACGCCTCGAGCTCCCCTACCGCGTCATCGACGTCGCGTCGGGCGACCTCGGCGCGTCGGCCGCGCGCAAGTTCGACATCGAGGCGTGGGTGCCGTCGCAGGAGCGCTACCGCGAGGTCACGTCGACGTCGAACTGCACGGAGTTCCAGGCCCGGCGCCTGCGCGTCGCGGCTGCGCGACGACGGACGGCGTACGCCCGCTCGCCACGCTCAACGGCACGCTCGTCGCGATCACGCGCATCGATCGTCGCGCTGCTCGAGAACCACCAGCAGGCCGACGGCTCGGTGCGCGTGCCGGTCGGCGCTGCGCCCCTACCTCGGCGGCCGCGAGCTCCTCACGCCGCTGTGACGGGCGCCCGCCCGGCAGCGCGGGCGCTCTTGCCCCGTGCAGCCGGTCGGCGCATCCTGCTGACATCCGCCGGGGACTCGTGTGGAGGTGGGACATGCTGTCGACGTCGCTCGTCACGACCATCCTGCAGGTGCGCGACGCCGAGGAAGCGGTCGCCTTCTACCGCGACCGGCTCGGCCTCGGGCACCTCGGCAGCAACGCCGAGGGCCAGGAGATGTTCGCCCTCGGCGGCGGCTCGACCCTGGCCCTGATGCCGTCCGACGCCGTCCCCACGGGCCGGACCGAGATCTCCTTCGAGGTCGACGACATCGTCGAGGAGATCCGCGACCTCGAGGAGCGCGGTGTGGTCTTCGCCGACTACGACCTGCCCGGGCTGCGCACGACCGAGCACGTCTGCGTCCTCGGCTCGGAGAAGGCCGCGTGGTTCCTCGACCCGGACGGCAACGTGCTCTGCCTGCACGAGCTCCTCGCCACCTGAGAGCGAGGCACCGCATCGCACGACGTAACTCGCGGGCGCGCCCGGACACGGCACGGGATGATCCGCGGGTGACGGATCCCGCTGCGCACCCGGTCCCGCCCGACGTCATCGCCGGGCCGCGGCTCGACCTCGTCCTGGTGACGGTCGACCAGCTGCTCGCGCGCGCCGCCTCCGAGGGTCCCGTGCCGCTCGGGTACGACGACCCGACCGACGTGCTGCGTCCGGAGGACTCGCCGCTGCACCACCGCGTGCCGCAGGTCCTCGCCGACCCGTCGGCCAACCCGTGGCTGCTGCGCATCGCGGTGCTGCGCGACACCGGCGAGATCGTCGGGCTGGTGAACTTCCACGCCCCGCCGGACGCCGACGGCATGGTCGAGATCGGCTACCGCGTGATCCCGGAGTTCCGGCGTCGTGGCGTCGCCACCGAGATGGCCCGCACGATGTGGGCCTACGCCGCGACGCACCCGGACGTGCGCACGCTGCGCGCGACGTTCAGCCCCGACAACGCGGCGTCGCGCGCCATCATCGAGGCGGCCGGCTTCGTGCTCGTCGGCGAGCAGGACGACCCCGAGGACGGCCTCGAGCTCATCTACGAGATCCCCGCCGCCGACTACGACACCTCGCCCCAGAACCCCGCGGTCTGACGGCGGGAGTCAGTCGACGACGGTGGCGAACAGGGCGGGGAAGACGCGCGCGACCTTGCCGGTGAGGTAGTCGCCGTAGGTGCCGTCGCCACTCGTGGACGCTCGCGCCGTCCCAGCGCGCGCCGCGTCGTCGTCGGGCGCGGGCTCGTCGGCGAAGACCGACGCCGGGAGCGGCGTGACCCGGCGTCCCACGGGGTCGAAGAAGAGCGGGAACGAGACGCGGTCCCGGCCCGCTGAGGTTGCGCACCCGGTGCGGCGTCGGAGCGGTAGCGGCCGCCGGTCATCCGGTCGAGCATGTCGCCGAGGTTGCAGACGAAGACGTCCGGATCCGGCGGGCACGTCGATCCAGCCGCCGTGGCTCTGCACCTGCAGGCCGCCGCGGTCGTCCTGCGCGCAGGATCGTGAGCAGGCCGTAGTCGGTGTGCTCGCCCACGCCCCACGAGTCGCTGTCGGCCGCGGCGGGTAGTGGAAGATGCGGAACAGGACGGTCGGGTCGGCGGTGAGGTGCGCGGCGAACCAGTCCTCGCCTAGGCCGAGTCCGAGCGGCGATGCCGCGCAGCAGTGCCTGGCCGAGGTCGGTGACCGCGGCCATCCAGCGCAGGACGGTCGGGCGCGAGCGCGGCCGGGGACTGCCGGGAAGAGGTTGGCCCCGTGGAGCGGCATACCGGCCGACGACGCGCGGGTCGTCGGGGCCGAGCTCGGTGCCGAAGTAGAGGCCCTCCTTCATGTCGGGCACGCCGGAGGTCAGCTCGCCGCCGACGGGGAACCAGCCGCGCCAGGCCGACCCGGCGCGGGGCATGGCGATCGCGGCCTTGACGTCGTCGGGCAGCGCGAAGAACTCGCGGTGCAACGACTCGAGGTCATCGCGGAGGCCTCGGTCGATCCCGTGCCCGGTGACGAGCAGGAACCCGCTCGTCCTGCACGCCGCGTCCATCTCGCGCCCGACAGCGACGCGCGCCTCGGGCGACGACGCGGGGTCGACGAGCGCGGACACGTCCAAGAGAGGCAGCTCGATCACGACACCGAGGCTACTGAGGCCCCTCGACGTAACTGATCGAACTGTCGTTTCCCGCGCCCGGAAGCGACAGATTGATCGGTTACGTCGGCAGGCCGGACGGGTCAGAGGGTGCGGAGGAACTCGTCGGCGGCGTCGGCCTGGCGGACGAGACCGGCGGCGTGCTTGCGCACGACGTCGCTGATGCCCTCGCCGACCGGGATGCGGAACGGCGCGTCGGGGCGCGTGACGGCGCCGACGATCGCGGCGATGCAGAGCCCCGGGTCGGCGCTCGCGGCCGCGTGCCAGGACAGCCACTCGTCGATGACCTTCCAGTGCTCGGCGTAGACGCCGTCGGGGTCCTTCGCCGCGGCGAGCGGGCTCGCGGCGGAGATCGGCGTGCGGAACGGTCCCGGCTCGACGAGCACGACGCGCACCCCGAACGGCTTCAGCTCCAGGCGCAGCGCCTCGCTCGCGCCCTCGAGCCCGAACTTCGATGCGTTGTACGGACCCATGAGCGGGTCGCCCGCCTGGCCGCTGACGCTCGAGATGTTCACCACGACGCCCTGCGCGGCACGGATCGCCGGGAGGCAGACACCGGTGACGGCCATCGCGCCGACGAGGTTGACGGCGAGCGAGCGGCGCAGCTCCGCCGGCGTGAGCTCCTCCCAGGGCCCGGCCATCGCGATGCCGGCGTTGTTGACCAGCGCATCGAGGTGCCCGCCGAAGCGCTGGGCGACGACGAGCCCGAGCGCCGCGACGGAGTCGTCGTCGGTCACGTCGCACACCACGCTCGACCACGGCACCTTCTCCTCGTCGGCCCGGTCGAGGACCGTGCCGAGGACGTCCCACCCGAGGTCGTGGAGGCGCTGCGCGACGCCGTGGCCGAGGCCGGAGGACGTGCCGGTGATGAGGACGGTGGGCATGCCGCGAGGCTAGCCCGGCATCCGCACGCGCGCCGAGGATCAGGCCGCGGCGACGGCCGGCGGAGTACGGCGTACCCGCACGCCCGTCACGTCCCCGAGGCCGAGCCGCCACGTCTCGTCCGGCCAGAGCAGGTCGAGGGTGCCGGCGTCGCAGTCGTAGACCGACGTCCAGACGGTGCCCCACTCGTACCGCACGGGGTCGCGCTGCACCGGAGCGGTGAGGAACGTCGAGACCACGTCGTACGCCGTGCTCCGCGGATCGTCCACGACACCGGCGAGCGCGACCTCGCGCGCGACCGTGCCCGACCGCCACGCGTGCTCCGGCCACTCGGTCACCGGCTCGGCGAGGCCGTGGCTCTGCCGGTTCGCCGCGGTGCTGCGCCCGGTGACCATCGCCGGGAGGTCTGGCGCGACCTCGACGATCGCGGCGGCGCCGTGCGTGTCGGTCAGCGCGACGTTGTAGGACATCGAGACCGGCACGCGCGACAGGATCGCGACGGCCTCGGCCACGGTGCGCGCGGTCTCGAGGACGTAGCGGACGACGAGGCCGATGCCGAAGCCCGCGCCGACGACGGTCCGCCCGCCGAAGGCGATCGCGACGGCGAGGCCGTGCGCGTTGATCCCGTCGACCGCGCCCCACAGGCAGTCGGCCATCGCGAGGACGCGCGGGCCTGTCCAGCTCGACGCGAGGACCGTCGTGTCGCAGAGCAGCGGCGGGTAGTCGTAGGAGCGGACGAGCAGGTGCGCGTCGCGCGTCCAGGTCGCCAGGGAGCAGGCTGTTGCGACCGGCGGCGGGCACCAGTGGCTGAGGAACCGCGCCTCGAGGTCACCGCCGCCGACGGCGGCGCAGAGCGCGTCGAAGGTCCCGAGCAGCTCCGGGAGGTGCCACGCGATGGCCCCGCGCGACTCGGCGTACGACGGCCGGGCCTCGATCCCCTCGCGGAGGAACCACGCGCGGTAGGACGGCCACGCGGCGGCGAAGGAGGCGGCGAGGCGGGAGTCCACCGACGGTCCGACGTCGAGGGCGCGGAAGGTGAGCGGCACACGTGCTCATCGGCAGCGTGCCGGAGGGCCTTGATCGGGAGTCGCCCGCGCGGGTGAGCCGCTCGGGTCGCGCCAGGAGCTGTGGACGGATCTGGAGATGAAGGCGCCGTTTGTCGCCTTCTATGCACTACAGGCTCCCCTACTGGGCTGCGCCCAGCGGGGGCCCAGTGAGTGACTAGGGCCGGCTAGTAGGTGAGGGCGGTGCTGAGGGTGTCGAAGGCGTGGAGGGTGGAGAAGAGCTTCCAGGCGTCCTGCGGGGTCGGCCAGCTCGACAGCTTCGCCGCGACGACCTGGGCACGCCGGGTTGACGTAGATCATCTGGCCGTGGATGCCGAGGCACGAGCAACAGTCCCGGTCCGGGACGGGCAACCAGAACTGGTTGCGGTACATCCCGCCGGGCATCCGGTTGTCGTCGGGGCTCGCGGCGAACGCCTCACGCGAGTCCGGCCCGCCGGCGTAGCTGTCGTGCGATCCACGCCGCCGGCACGACCTGCGCGCCGGTGAGCGAGACGCCGCTCGCGCACGCATCAGCACGCCGAAGCGAGCCAGGTCACGCAGCGCGGTGCTGATGCCGCCGTCGAACATCCCGGCGCCGTCGGAGTCGACGCCGATGTTGGCGTCGTTCTCGGCGCCGATGCGGCGACCACAGCAGCTCGGACATGAGCTCGGGCATCCGCGATGCCCGGCCGCCGCCTCGCAGACCCAGCCGAGCACGTCGGTCTCGCACGAGCGGTACTCGAACGGTCCGCCGTGCGGGCCCTTCTGCCGCAGGGTGAGCAGGAAGTCGTACATCGTCGTCGGGCACGTCGGGTGACGCCGCGGCGCCCAGCCGATCGCCTGCTCCAGCAGCCGCACCTCGGCGTCCTCGTCGAGGTAGGCCTCGGAGAACGCGATGCCCGAGCGCATGTCGAGCAGGTGCCGCACCGTGGCGCCGGCGTAGCCGCTCCTGTCGCAGCGCCGGGACGTACGCCGACACGGGCGCGTCGACGTCGAGCACGCCGCTGCGCGACCAGCGCTCCGGCGACCGAGCCGACGAGCGACTTGCTCACCGACATCAGCAGGTGCAGCGTCGCTCGGCTCCATGCCGTGCGCAGGTAGCTCCTCGGCCAGCAGCTGACCCCGCGTGCAGCACGATCCAGCCGTCGGTGCCGCGTCGTGCCATGACGCCGTCGACGGTCGCTCGCGTGCCGTCGTAGGCGGCTGGTCACCATCGAGTCTGCGAGACGCGCCGGTCGACCGCGACGCCGCCGACCGAGCGGAGGTCAGGCAGGTCGCCACCGGACCGATCCCCCGCGAGATCGTCTGCGTCGGGAAGAGGTCGGCGATGTGCTGGAAGGACCAGCGCGAGCTGGGGCGGCGTCTGCCAGTTGTCCGGGTGACCCGCAGGACCCGGCCGGGGTCGCTGCCGCGCATCCGCTGATCCTTCCGACGCAGCTCGCGCCGTGGCGGCCTTCCGCCGCGGACGCCGAGACTGATTCACGGCCCGGACAGGCGTCGCCCACGGTTGGCGTCCTCGGACGCCGCAGTCGGGCTCGCCGGGCCACGTCGAGCGGCGTGCCGGAGTAGCGCGCCCGGATCGAGTCGATCAGGTGCTTGGCCCGGATGGTCAGCACGCTGGCGGCGTTGCCCGAGCGCCGCTCGGTCTGCAGCCGGCCCTTGGTGACCAGCACGCCGAGGTCGGCGCCCTTCCAGCGGTAGTCGCCCGCGCCGTAGATCCGCAGGAAGAAGCCTCCTCTCGTTCTGCAGCTGGTGCCAGTCCAGGGCCGCCCGCTGCGAAGACCAGGGCGCCGCGCGCGTCGACGGTGTACTGCCCCGGTCGGGCGGCGCGGGTCGATGCGCTCGACGACGCCGGCGCGGTCTCCTTGATGATCATCTGGCTCCACAGGTCGACCGCCGCCAGCTCGCGCCAGCGCTCGTTGATCTCGTCGACGTCGAGGTCGAAGTCGACGTCCATGAACTCCAGCAGGTGGAAGAGGAACAGCGGCACGTCGGCGTAGGCACCGGCGGTCACGTTGGTGATCGCCGAGGCGCCGCTGATCCGCGGGTTGAGCTCGCCGAGGTAGACCTCGTCGGTGTCGAGGTCGACCAGCACGTCGACCTCGAAGAAGCCGCGGTAGCCCTCCTGCGCCGAGCCGGTCGCCCAGCCGGCGGACGAGCTCGGGTGGCCTTCGCGCGCAGCTCGCCCGTCAGCACCTCGGGGAACATCTCGTTGCCGCACCAGCCACCGCGGTACGGCGTCAGCTCGGCGTAGCCGGTCAGCTCGGTCATGAACGGCCCGACGATCGTGCCGTGCCGGGTCATCACCGCCTCGACGGCGACCGGGCGGTTGTTGATCCGCTTCATGATCTTGACGTCCTGGCCGACGATGTCGTCGGCGTGCTTGTCCCAGTCGGCCTCGGAGCCGATGAAGAAGGTGGTCTTGCCGGAGTCGCCGTACGGCGTCTGGACGACCAGGTCGTCGCCGAGGCCCGCCTGCGTCGGCAGCGGCGACGAGCGCCGTCGCAGTCGTCGACCCGGGTCAGGACGTTCGGCACGCTCGGCGCGCCGGCCTCGTTGCCGAGCCGGGTCGTGACGATCTTGGAGTCCAGGTGCTCGCGCAGCTGCGGCCGACGGGCAGGATCAGGTCGTAGCCGAGCTCGTCGCAGATCTGCTCGGTCTCCTCGTCGAAGAACACCATCGCGACCTTGGGCCGCGGACCGCCCGGCGTCGGCCGCGATCAGGCGCGCGCACCTCGGCGTTCTGGAGCAGCCAGTTGTTGATCTCCTCGCCGCTCTCGAACTCGACGTAGGGCTTGTCCTTCGGGGTGAACACCCGCGGGTGCGCGCCGTCCCAGGCGTCGTAGTAGGTGATGTAGGTGAAGTTGCGGACCCAGCGGTCGAGGCCGAGCAGGTTGAACGGCGTCGCGCCGACGAAGTAGATCGGGGTGTCGTTGGTGCGGAAGAAGTGCCGGACCTCGGAGATGTTGCGCAGCGGCCGGCGGACGGTCGGGTGGCCGGTGCCGCGTCGGCGAACGCCGCGTCGGTGCCGACGTTCGCCGGGCTGCCGGCCGTCGCGGGGTCGGCAGGGCGCTTGCTCGCGCGGCCGCCGTCACGCTGCGCGGGACGCTTCCTCGGGCTCATGGGTCCTCCGGTCTCCCGGTCAGGTCGCGACCGGCGGGGCGATCATGCCGCGACTCGGGGGCGCGCGTGGCGGGTTCGCCGAGGGCGGTGCCGCCCGACGTCGGTGCCGGGTCGTCGCGGCGGCGGACGTCTGCGACCCTGACGCCGTGACGACGCCCACCGACCCGACCCGTCCGACCCGCACCCGCCCACCGCGCACCTCGTGACCACGACCGCCGCGGCACTCGCCGACGACCTCGCGGCCGGGCGTACGACGTCGGTCGAGCTCACCCGCGCGCTGCTCGACCGCATCGCCGCGGTCGACGACGCCGGCCCCGAGCTGCGCGCCGTCCTCGCGGTCAGCGCCGACGCGCTCGACCAGGCGGCCGCACTCGACGCCGAGCGCGCCGCCGGTGCGCGTGCGCGGACCGCTGCACGGCATCCCGGTCCTGGTGAAGGACAACATCGAGGCCGTCGGGCTGCCCGGCGACCGCGGGGTCGCTGGCGCTCGCCGGCCGCGTCGTCGAGCGCGACTCCCCGCTGGTGGCCGCGCTGCGCGCGGCCGGGCTCGTCGTGCTCGGGTCGACCAACCTCTCCGAGTGGGCCAACATGCGCTCGCCGCACTCCGCGAGCGGCTGGTCGGCGGTCGGGGGGCTGACGGGCAACCCGTGGGCGCTCGACCGCAGCGCCGGCGGCTCGTCGTCCGGCTCGGGCGCCGCGCTCGCGGCCGGTCTCGCGCCGCTCGCGATCGGCACCGAGACCGACGGCTCGATCACCTGCCCGAGCTCGCTCAACGGCGTCGTCGGCCTCAAGCCGACCGTCGGCCTGCTGCCGACCGAGGGCGTCGTGCCGCTCGCCGCGAGCCAGGACGCGCCCGGGCCGATGGCGCGGTCGGTGCGCGACGTCGCGCTGCTGCTCGACGCGCTGACCGGGAGCACGGCGTACTCCTCGGCTCCCGGCACCCGGCCGCTCGCGAGCCTGACCCTCGGCGTGGCCGACGGGTGGCGCAGCGGCCACGACGCGACCGAGGCGCTGTTCGACTCGGTGCTCGGGCGGCTCGCGGACGCCGGCGCCACCGTGGGCGCGGTCGTCGTCGAGCCCGCGGGGACGGCGGGCCGGCAGGAGCTCGACGTGCTGCTCTGCGAGCTCAAGGACGGTCTCGACCGCTACCTCGCCGCGCGCCCGGGCGACGGCGTGCGCAGCCTCGCCGACGTCATCGCCTTCGACGAGGAGCACGCCGACCTCGAGCTCGCGCACTTCGGCCACGAGTTCCTCGTGCAGGCCGAGGCGACCGGTGGCGTCGACGACCCGGTCTACGCCGAGTCCCGGGCCGGCTGCCTGCGCTGGGCGGTCGAGGAGATGCTCGAGCCCGCCTTCGGCGGCGACCTCGCGCCGGACCTGCTCGATCGCCCCGGCGTACGCGCCGGCGTGGAAGAGCGACCTCGCGTTCGGCGACCACTTCGTCGGCGGCGGGAACGCGAGCACGGCGCCGTCGCTCGCCGGCTGGCCGGTGCTCTGCCTGCCGATGGGGCTCGCCGAGGAGCTCCCCGTCGGTCTCGTGCTCATCGGGCGCCCGCGGGTCCGAGGCGCTGCTGCTCGCCGCGGGCCACGCGATCGAGGAGGAGCTCGGCCTCGTCGGCACGCTCGTCCCCACCTGGTCGCCCCCGCGTCGGGGCTGACTCGGGTCACCGACGGGGGCTGTCGCCGAGGCGCGTCGGCGGCGTGGGGGAGGATGACGGCGTGACCGACCGCCGACTGGACCTCGCTCGCCGGCGGGGTCCGGCTCGTCGCCACCGACCTCGACGGCACGCTGCTGCGTGAGGACGGCTCGGTGTCGGCGTACACCGTCGCGACGTTCGCCCGGGCGCGTGCCGCCGGGCTCCCCGTCGTGTTCGTCACCGGTCGACCGCCGCGCTGGCTGCCGGTGGTCGCCGAGGTCACGGGCCACTCCGGTGCGGCGATCTGCGCGAACGGCGCGGTGGTGATCGACCTCGGCATCGGGTGCGCTGCTCGACGCGCACCCGATCGCGCCCGACGTGCTCGACGAGGTGGTGCGCACGCTGCGCGCCGAGCTGCCGGCCATCGGCTTCGCCGCGGAGTGGATCACCGACTCGGGGGAGAGCGGCACCGACTTCGGGCACGAGCACGCGTTCGTGCCGCGCTACGCCGTCGGCACGCCCGACACCGGCGCCGACGTCCGCGACCTCACCTCGGGCCGCGCGTCGTGAAGCTGCTCGCGCGGGTGCTCGGCACCGACCACGACGCCGACAGCTTCCTCGACCACGCCCTCGAGCACGTCGACCACCTCGTCACGGTCACGCACTCGAACGCCGACGACGTCCTGCTCGAGATGAGCGCGGCCGGCGTCACGAAGGGCACGACCCTCGCGGCGCACGCCGACGGCCTCGGGATCCCGCGCCGCGGTCGCGGCGGCGGCGGGCGACATGCCCAACGACGTCCCGATGCTCACCTGGGCCGGGGTCGGGCTCGCCGTCGAGGGCGCCCACGCGGCGGTGCTCGAGGTCGCCGACGCCGTGCTCCCCGGCCCGTCACGACGACGGCGTCGCCCGGTTCGTCGCGGCCGTCCTCGACGCTCTGACGACCCGCGGAGCCGTGACGGTGCGACGAACGCGCGCCTGATGCGCGGTTGTCCGAGTTCGTCCGATTGTGACCCTGGTCACACGCCACGCGTGACCTGACCCACAGATGCCCGGGCATCGCGCCCGTAATCCGGACATTCGGCTGGGTCCGGACCGGGGGGTCCCTGCCTACCTTCCTCCGTCGTCCGCCGCAGTACGGGACCTCTGTACACGGACGACGCGCTCAATCGCCGGGCCCTCCCGCCTGGCGAACCGGGGACCCAGTCTCGCGGGGCGAATCACCGCACGGTCGTCACGACGTGCGGCGTAGGGCACCTCTTGGCCCGAGCCCGTCAGCTAACCCGGTCGGCGTGGAGAGGAGTCTGTTCAGTGCTGTCCGCAACCCGTCGCCGGGTCCTCCCGGCCTCGTTGCTCGTCACCGGGGCGCTCGCCGCCGGTGTCCTCGGTTCGACGATCCCGGCCCAGGCCTCGGTCGTCGCCCCCACCACCACCGTCGCGACGACCTCGGTCGTCGCCACCCGTGCGGCCACCGCCGTCACCACCGCCACCACCGCGGTGGCACGACCGCCGTCGTCGCCCCCGCGGCGCTCACGCCGGCCCAGGCGCTCGCCAAGCGCGCCGCCGCCGCCCGGGCCGCCTACGCGGTCCGCGTGATGAAGATCCGCGCCAGCGCGGTCGCCATCGCGAAGAGCCGGATCGGCTCGCGCTACCGCGCCGGTCGCAGCGGCCCCCGCGCCTTCGACTGCTCGGGCCTCGCGCTCTACGTCGTCAAGAAGGCCACCGGCCGCAGCCTCCCGCACTACTCGCGGGCGCAGATGCGCCGCCACCAAGCGCGTGAGCAAGGGCTCGCTGCGCCCCGGCGACCTGGTGTTCTTCTTCCGCCACGGCGCGCACCACGTCGGCGTCTACATCGGCGGCGGTCGCATGGTCAGCGCCACCAACCCGCGCGGCGGCGTCAAGATCGACGCGGTCTTCTCCGGCTGGTACGGCTCGCGCTACAGCGGTGCCGGCCGCCTGGTCTGACGCGCGCGCAGCTCCGCTCCTCGAAGCCCGGTCCCCCTCGCGGGGGCCGGGCTTCGGCGTGTCCGGGATCACCGCGGCCCGGACCTGCCCGACGGAATACCCCAGGGGGGTACCGTTCCTCGACGAGAGCAGGAGGGAGAACCCATGACCCATGGCTACAGCGCCGACAAGGACGCGGTCCTCGCGCGACTGAAGAAGGTCGAGGGCCAGGTGCGCGGCATCGCGCGCATGGTCGAGGACGACACCTACTGCATCGACGTGCTCACCCAGGTCTCCGCGGCCACCCGCGCCCTGGAGAACGTCGCGCTGCTGCTGCTCGACGACCACCTCGACCACTGCGTCCGGCACGCCGCCATCGCAGGGCGGCCCCGAGGCCGACGAGAAGCTCGCCGAGGCCAGCGCCGCGATCGCCCGCCTCGTCCGGTCCTGACCCGCATCGAGCCCAGCGCCTCGACCCTGCACCGACACCCGCACGCGACGACCACCCCGAGGAGAAGCCCATGAGCACCACCACGTGGACCGTCCAGGGCATGACCTGCGGCCACTGCGTCACGGCCGTCACGGAGGAGGTCTCGGCGATCCCGGGCGTCTCCGACGTCGCGGTCGAGCTCGCGACCGGGCTCGTCACCGTCACCGCCGAGACCGACCCCTCGACCGACGCCGTCGCGGCCGCGGTCGACGAGGCCGGCTACACGCTCGTCACCGCCTGAGCGCACGGCGTACGACGACCGCACGTCCCGCACGACCTGACCGTCCGCACCAGGAGCCGCCGCCATGTCCACGTCCGCACCGTCGAGCCTGAACCCGGCCCAGTCGCTCGATCCCGCTCGACCTGCAGGTCACCGGGATGACGTGCGCGTCGTGCGCGACGCGGATCGAGAAGAAGCTCAACAAGGTGCCCGGCGTCGTCGCGACGGTGAACTACGCGACCGAGACCGCCCACGTCGAGTCGCCCGCCGACGTCAGCCTCGAGCAGCTCGTCGCGGTCGTCGAGGCGGCCGGCTACGGCGTGCGCGAGCCCGAGCAGGAGGTCGAGGACGACCCCGACGAGCTCGGTCGCCGCTGGCGGATCAGCGCGGTCCTCACCGTCCCGGTGCTGCTCGTGTCGATGGTGCCCGCGCTGCAGTTCACCGGCTGGCAGTGGCTCGCGTTCCTGCTCGCGTCGATCGTCGTGCTCTGGGGCGGCAAGCCGTTCCACCGCGCCGCGTGGACCAACGCCCGGCACCGCGCGACGACGATGGACACTCTCGTGTCGATCGGCGTGCTGTCGGCGTACCTCTGGTCGGCGTTCGCGGTGCTGTTCACCAGCGCCGGCGAGCTCGGCATGACGATGACCGTGTCGTGGCTGCCGATGCACGACGACGCGTCCACGGGCGTGCCGGACCTCTACTTCGAGTCGGCCGTCGGTCGTCATCACGTTCCTGCTGATCGGGCGCTGGCTCGAGCAGCGGGCCAAGCGGCAGTCCGGCGCTGCGCTGCGCGCCCTGCTCGAGCTCGCTCCGGCGACGGCCTGGCTGCGCACCCCGACCGGCGACACCGAGGTGCCGGCGTCGCACGTGCAAGGTCGGCGACCTCGTCGTCGCACGGCCGGGCGAGCGCATCGCGACCGACGGCGTCGTCGTCGAGGGCGCGTCGGCCATCGACGCGAGCATGCTCACCGGCGAGTCCGTCCCGATCGACGTCACCGTCGGCGACGAGGTGTCCGGCGGCACCGTCGTGCAGGACGGGCTGCTCGTGCTGCGCGCCACCCGCGTCGGCGCCGACACGGCGCTGGCCCGCATCACCGCGCTCGTCACCGCCGCGCAGAGCGGCAAGGCACCCGTGCAGCGGCTCGCCGACCGGGTGGCCGCCGTGTTCGTCCCGGTCGTCCTCGTGATCGCGCTCGTCACCCTCCTCGGCTGGGGTCTCACGACCGGGTGGCAGCAGGGCTTCACGGCCGCCGTGGCGGTCCTCGTCATCGCCTGCCCGTGCGCTCTCGGGCTCGCGACGCCGACCGCGCTGCTCGTCGGCACCGGTCGCGGTGCCTCGCTCGGCATCCTCGTGCGCGGTCCCGAGGTGCTCGAGTCCACGCGTCGGGTCGACACCGTCGTGCTCGACAAGACCGGCACGCTGACCACCGGCGTCATGACGGTGGTGCACCGGCTCGGCGACGACGAGGCGGTCGGCCTCGCCGGGGCGCTGGAGTCGGGCTCCACGCACCCGATCGCCCGCGCGGTCACGGCGTACGCCGAGGTGCACGGGACCGCACGGGTCGCCCGACGCCGAGGTCGCACCACGTCGCGGTCCGCGGCGACGGCGTGGTCGGTCGCGGTGTCGGGTCACGACGTGCGCGTCGGACGGCCCGAGTGGGTCGGCGTCGACGAGCCGTGGCGGAGCCAGGCCGACGCGTGGCGCGCGCGAGGGCCTCACGACGATCGCCGTCGCGGTCGACGGGCAGGTCCGCGCGATCCTCGCCGTCGGCGACGAGGTGCGGTCGACGACCCGGCAGGCCGTCGCGTCGCTGCGCGAGCTCGGGCTCGAGCCGGTCATGGTGACCGGCGACGCCGAGCCGGTCGCGCGCGCGGTCGCCGCGGCCGTGGGCATCGAGCGGGTCATCGCCGACGCGCGACCCGAGGACAAGGTCGCCGAGGTGCTGCGCCTGCACGAGTCCGGTCGCGTCGTCGCGGTCGTCGGCGACGGCATCAACGACGCCGCGGCGCTCGCGGCCGCCGACCTCGGGATCGCGATGGGCGGCGGCACCGACGTCGCCATCGAGGCCGCCGACATCACCCTGCTGCGCGACGACCTGCGCACCGCGGGCGACGCCGTCCGGCTCTCGCGCGCGACGCTGCGCACCATCAAGCAGAACCTCGGCTGGGCCTTCGGCTACAACATCGCCGCGATCCCCCTCGCCGCCGCCGGCCTGCTCACCCCGATGATCGCCGGCCTCGCCATGGCGCCTGAGCAGCGTCTGCGTCGTCACCAACTCCCTGCGCCTGCGCCGCTTCCGCTGACCCGACGTAGTCACTGAAGGACGCCTGGATTGCATAGAAGGCGACAATCTGGGCTTCCATCTAACCGGACGGGAGGCTCCGTTCCTGCACGTCGATCCCTCGCCTCCTGGCGCGGGAGCGGCGGACTCGCCCGAGGTCGCGACGTACCGTGGCCGGGTGCTCAGCCGCCTGCGTCCTCGCCGTGCTCGTGATCCTCGCGCTGTTCGCGGTCGTCGCGGTGTTCCGGATCGTGCGCGACGAGATCTCACGTCGCCGATGAAGGTGTCGATTGTTGCGCTTCTATGCGATCTGGGCGTCCTTCAGTCGACACACGGTCAGTCGGTGGCGCGGACCTGGGCGAGCCAGGCGGAGGCGTCGGCGTAGTCGGCGTCGGTGACGCCGGTGCGCAGGAGCGGGGCCTTGCCGTCGTGGCGCGGGTAGGAGCCGAGGAAGCGCACCTGGGCGCAGACCCGGTGCAGGCCGGCGAGCGCCTCGCCGACCCGGGCGTCGGCGACGTGGCCCTCGCAGTCGACCGAGAAGTAGTAGTCGCCGAGGGCCTTGCGGGTGGGACGCGACTCGATGCGGGTCAGGTTGACGCCGCGCACCGAGAACTCGGTGAGGATCTCGAGCAGGGCGCCCGGGTGGTCCTCGCGCATGTAGAGGAACAGCGTGCTCTTGTCGGCGCCGGTCGGCGCGGGCACGGCGCCGGGACGCGAGATCAGCACGAAGCGGGTCCACGCCTCGTCGTTGTCGGCGACGTCGTCGGCGAGGATCTCGAGCCCGTAGACCTCGGCCGCGATCGAGGGCGCGAGGGCCGCGTCGTAGTCCCCGGCCGCGACCGCCTGCGCCCCCGCGGCGTTGGACGACACCGGCACGATCTCGGCCGCGGGCAGCGTCGTCTGCGCCCAGGCGCGGCACTGCGCCGCCGCCACCGAGTGCGTCGCGATACGCCGTACGCCCGGCGAGGCTCGTGCCCGGACGCGCCATCAGCGCGAAGCGCACCCGGATCACGACCTCGTCGACGATCACGAGCGGGTCGCCGGAGGCGAGGTTGTCGAGCGTCGCGGTGACGCCGCCCTCGATCGAGTTCTCGATCGCGACGAGCCCGCGGTCGGCCTCGCCCGAGCGCACGGCGTCGAGCACGGCCTCGGCGGTCGAGAGCGGACGCGAGGTCGGCGCCGTCGCTCACCGACATGGCGCGCAGCGCCTCCTCGGTGAACGTGCCGCGCGGGCCGAGGTAGGCGATCGACAGGCCGCTCACGACGACGCGCCCCTGCAGCGCGTAGGCCACGGCCTGCTGCTCCTCGGGCGAGAGCGACGCCTCGCTCGAGCCGCCCTTGACGCCCTTGATGTAGGAGCGGGTCTCGGAGCGGCCGTGGATCGCGGTGAGCACGAGGCCGTCGCCGCCGTCGTCGAGCATCGCCGCGGAGAACGAGAGCCGTCCGCCCATGTCGCCGAACGCGTCGTAGCGCACGACGCTCACGTGGCGCAGCGCGTCCGCCAGCTCGGTGCGGGTGCGGGCGAGCAGCGCGGTCAGGTCGTCGACCTCGGTGCGCAGCCCGCGGACCTCCTCGGTCTTGCGCGCCACGGCCTCGACGAACGAGGGCGCGTCGCCGTCGGCCGACAGCAGGACGAGGTCCTTGCGCATCCGGCCGAGCCGCAGCAGCGCCACCCCGGCCAGCACGAGGGCGAGCAGCGCGACGACGAGAGCGGCGATGACGAGGGCGTCGCGGACGGACGGGTCGAGGGACACGTGGGCAAGGGTATCCGCGCGTAGGGTCGCCCCCGTGCGCGCATTCCCGGCGGTGGCCCGTGACCACCTCGATCCCGGTCTCGATCCTCTGGTTCGTCGTCGGCCTCGCGATCGTCCTGGCCGTCGGCTCCTCGATCCTGCGCACCCTGGTCGTGCCGCGCGGCGTCCGCAGCAAGCTCTCGGCGATGGTCCTGCGCGCCACGCTCGGCGCCTTCCGCCTCGTCGCGCGGCGGACCTCGACGTACGAGGCGCGCGACGCCGTCCTCGCCTACGCCGCCCCCGTGTCGCTCATCGTCACCCTCATGACCTGGCTCGCCCTGCTGTTCGTCGGGTTCGCCTGCCTGCTGTTCGCCTTCTCCCCGCTCGACTGGGCGCAGTCCTTCCGCGAGGCCGGCTCCAGCCTGTTCACCCTCGGGTTCGCGAGCACGGACCGCAGCCAGCTCACGGTGGTCGACTTCATCGCGGCGGCGACCGGGCCGGTCGTGGTCGGTCTCCTCGTCGGTTACCTGCCCAGCCTCTACGCGTCCTACAACCGGCGCGAGGTCGAGGTGTCGCTCCTGCACTCGCGGGCCGGCGAGCCGAACTGGGGACCGGAGATCCTGTCGCGCCACGCGATCGTGAACTCCTCCGACGAGCTCATGACCCTGTTCCGCGGCTGGGAGCGCTGGGCGGCCGACATCGCCGAGAGCCACGTCAACTACCCCGTGCTCATCCACGTGCGGTCCTCGCAGCCGCTGCGCAACTGGCTGGTCGCGCTCGTCTCGGTCATGGACGCAGCCGCGTTCCAGATGGCCACCAACCCGCAGATGCCGCAGGCCTCGCCGCGCGTGGCGCTGCGCCAGGGCTTCGTCGCCGTCCGCGACGTCGCCCGGGCCGAGGGCATCGCGGTCGACGAGGACCCGGACCCCGACGCCCAGATCACCCTGACCTACGAGGAGTTCGAGGAGGCCTACGACGTCGTCTCGGCCGCCGGCTACGCGATGACACGCAGCGCCGCGGAGGCCTGGCCGCACTTCCGCGGGTGGCGGATCAACTACGAGGCCGCGGCGTACGCGCTGGCCGACGCGATCGACGCCCCGCCGGCCGCGTGGATGGGCACCCGCACCCCGCCGTTGCCGGTGATCATGCCCAACCGGCCCACCAACCGGATGCCGGGTGGTCGGACAGGGCGCCCGACCATCGGAGAATGAGGGTGTGAACCTCTCGATCGACCTGGCCGTGCTGGTCGCGACGTTCGCGATCATCTTCCCGGCCGAGCTGCCCGACAAGTCCTTCATCGCGACCCTCGTGCTCGCGACTCGCTACCCGCGGCTGTGGGTCTGGCTCGGCGCGTCGATCGCGTTCGGCGTCCAGATGCTCATCGCGGTCGCTCGCCGGCCAGCTGCTCTCCTACCTGCCGCGCTCGCTCGTGCTCGGCGTCACCGCGCTGCTGTTCGCGATCGGTGCCGCGCTGCTCATCAAGGGTGGCCTCACGGCGCGCGCGGACGAGCTCGCCGAGGAGGAGCAGGAGATCGAGGAGATCGAGGCTAAGGCGGCCGTCGGCAAGCACGGCCTCGCCGCGTTCGCGACGACGTTCGCCGTCATCTTCACCGCCGAGTGGGGCGACCTCACCCAGCTCGTCACCGCCGGCCAGGCCGCGCGGACCGACTCGCCGCTCTCGGTCTTCCTCGGGTCGTGGCTCGCGCTCACCGCGGTGGCCGGAATCGGCGTGCTCGTCGGGTCGTGGCTGCAGCAGCGGGTCCCGCTGTGGCGCATCCGGCTCGTGTCCGGCGGGCTGCTCGCGCTGCTCGCCGTCGTCACCGTCGTCGAGCTCGTGCGCGGCTGAGGGACGGATCGGGAGACACCCCCGCGGCCTCCCGACCGTCACCGGTCCGGTGATGCCCGCGGGGCGGTCGGTTCAGTCGCGCGGGCGACGGGATCGTCGTGTGACTCCGCCCACGGCGGTCCGCGACGAGGTCGGCAGAGGTGCCGGGCCCGGACATGACAATGATCGGACGCCGCCGACGGGGGATGCAGCGGCGTCCGATCAGGACTGACCGTATTGGTTCATCACCATCTGCTCAACTATCGCGCGGAGAACGGCGGGAGTTCTTGAGACAACTTTGACGAATCAGCAGTCGGGGCGGACGCCACCGCACGATCTCCGGCGTCAGCGGTCGAGACCGTTGCTCGTCGAGAGAGCGTGATCTGCCGGGAATCCTCGTCGTTGCGTGATGCCAGCATCACGGAAGGTGAGGTTCGCCTGACCGTCGTGACGCGGACGGGAACCCCGCTCAGCGCAGCGTGACCTGACGGTTCGCGAGACCCGCGCGAGCGCGGCGCTCGGGCTCGGTGAGGTCTCCCGACTCGCCGAGGGCAGCCGCGAGGCGCTCCGCGAAGGCGGCCGCGGGCGCCTCGACGTCGTCGGCCTCGGACCCGGGCACGAGGTCCCAGACCGGCGCGAGCAGGCCGTCGGCGCGGAACGTGCCGATGAGGCGGGTGCCCTCGCCGAGGGTGTCCTCGCCGCGCGCGTGCATCCGGGCCAGCGCGTCGAGCAGCGGCTCCTCGTCGTGCGGCAGCACCCAGCGCAGGTGCTCCTTCGTGCCGATGCGGCACCAGTAGCCGGCGTCGATGCTCGTCAGGCGGGCGGTCGGGACGACGGAGGCGTTCGCGCGCTCGAGCGAGGCCGTGACGTCGTCGGTCACCTCCGCGCCGCTGCCCTCGATCCAGAAGTCGAAGCCCTGGTGCACCGTGACCTCGAGGGGCGCGGACAGGTCGAGCACGTCCTGCAGGCGCGGACCGTCGCCCGGGCGCTGCGGCGGCACCGGCGAGCCCGGGCTCGGAGTCGATCGCGCGCAGCAGCGCGTCGGCGACGTCGCGGCTCGTGTCGCCGGTGCTGGTCGCGGTCTGCAGGCCGAGGAAGATCGCGCCGTCGGTGCGCACGAGCGCGGGCCACGCGAGCGGCAGGACCGTGGACGAGCGTCACGCTGCGACCGTCGAGGCGGCCGGCGTACTCCGGGGCGAGGGTCAGCGGGCGCGGTCGCCGACGGGACGATCTCGCGCAGCGCGATCCAGTCGGCCTCGCCCGGGATCCCCTCGAACGGACGGCGGACGAGCGTCTGGCCCGCGTTCGCGGCGTCGCGGCCGTGGCACGCCTTGTAGCGACGGCCGCTCCCGCAGGGGCACGGCTCGCGCATCCCGACGACGGGGACCTCGGCGGTCGGAGGCAGGCGGACGCGGGGCGCTGGTTCTTCTTCTTCTGGGCCACGGTCGGCGAGCGTACGCGACCTGCGGGTCGCCACGCGGCGTCGGTCAGCCGTGGCCGCGGGCGCTCGGCCGTCGCTAGCCGTCGGCCCGAGCTGCGCTCGCAGGACGGCACCGGGCCGGTTGGTGATGATCGCGTCGACGCCGAGGTCGCGGCAGAGCGCGACGTCGGCCGGCTCGTCGACGGTCCACACGTGGACCTGCCCGCCGGTGCGGTGGACGCGCTCGACGTAGCGCGGGTGCGCGCGGATGATCTCGATCGACGGACCGGCGATGCCCGCACGGAACGGCAGCGAGCCGTCGCGGAACCGCAGCGGCACGCGGTCCATGAGGAACACCGTCGGCAGGCCGGGAGCCAGCGCGCGCACCCGGCGCATCGACAGCTGGGAGAAGCTCATGACCCGGATCCGCGAGTCGCGCTCGCTGCGCGGCCGCGCGAGGCCGAAGCGCTTGAGCAGCGCCACCGTGCGCTCCTCGACGAGAGCGCCGTAGCGGGTGGGGTGCTTGGTCTCGATCGCGAGGCCGATCTCGCGCTCGGAGTCGACGACGAGCTCGAGCAGCCGCTCGAGGGTGAGCACCCGGCTGCGGTCCTCGTCGATGACGACCGGGTCGTCGTCGACCGGCTCGGGCGGTACCGCGACGTCGCGCGAGCCGACCCGCAGGGCGTAGCCCAGCGGCGTGCGCAGCACCGGGCGCCGGGCCAGCAGGCCGCGTCGCCCGGACGCCGGTCGCAGCGTCGGCCGCTCCGACGGACGCAGGATCGGCCGCAGCGGGAGGCCGCGGGGCCGGGTGCGGTGGCCGGCGTCACGCCAGCGGCCGAAGTCGACCCGGTGCAGGTCCTCGAGGGTCATGACCGACACGACGCCCGTGCCGTCGCTGGTCCGGTCGATGCGCCGGTCGTGCACGCAGACGAGGTGGCCGTCGGCGGTGAGCCGGACGTCGCACTCGAGGGCGTCGGCGCCGTCGGCGACCGCCTGCACGTAGGCGGCGAGGGTGTGCTCGGGTACGTCGGCGCTGGATCCGCGATGGGCGACGACCTCGGTCACGGCGAGCCATCGTGGCACCCGGTCGGACGGTACGGCAGGCGACGACACGGCGACTCAGGGCGAACTCGCGGGATCGGGCGCACGACGCCGCCGCTCAGGGGAGCAGCGCACCGGGGTTGAACAGGCCGTGCGGGTCGAGCGCGGCCTTGATCGCGCGCATCGTCGGCGATCTCGACCGGCGAGCGGGTCAGCGAGAGGTACGCCGCCTTCGCCCGGCCCACCCCGTGCTCGGCGGAGATCGAGCCGTGGTGCTCGGCGACCGTCGCGAGGACCACGGCGTCGGCGCGCTCGTCGTCGGGGTCGCGGCCCGAGCACCTCGATGTGCAGGTTGCCGTCGGCGAGGTGGCCGAAGACCATCACCTCGTCGACGCCGGGCAGCGCCCGGCACCCGCGCGGCCATGTCGTCGACGAACGCGTCCCACGCCCCCATCGGCACCGACACGTCGAACCGGTGCGGCACGCCGAGGGCGGCGGTCGCCTCGGCCGCGCGCTCGCGGTAGGCCCAGAACCGCGCCTGGTCCGCGGCGTCGAGCGCGACGACGACGTCGCG
Organism: uncultured Actinomycetota bacterium; assembly: GCA_963782665.1. Taxonomy (GTDB): domain Bacteria; phylum Actinomycetota; class Actinomycetes; order S36-B12; family CAIYMF01; genus Longivirga. The sequence goes on from CAWAKP010000004.1 coordinate 864,223, forward strand.
GTCGTCGGGCAGGTCCAGCGCGATCTCGCCGCGCTCGGCGACTCGGTCTCGAGCAGCAGCACGTGCGGGTGCTGCTCGCGGCAGCGGCCACGGCAGGGACGCGACGTCGCACACGTGGCGCAGCATCGCCGCGTCGAGGATCTCCGCCGCCAGCAGGCGTACGCCGCGAGGCACGGCCGAGCGCACGAGGTCGAGCGCGTCGGCGGCGTCGCGCACGCCGACCAGCGCGACCGCCGACGCCGTGGCCGGACGCACCAGGCGCAGGCGCACGGCCGTCACGACGCCGAGCGTGCCCTCGCTGCCGACGAGCAGCCCGGTGAGGTCGTAGCCGGTGTTGTCCTTGGGGAGGCCGCCGAGGTGGCTGATCACCGAGCCGTCGGGGAGGACGGCCTCGACGCCGACGACCTGCGCGCGCGTCATGCCGTGGCAGCACACCCGGATGCCGCCCGCGTTGGTGCCGACCGTGCCGCCGACCGTCGCGCTGTCGCGCGCCGCGAGGTCGACGCCGTACTCCCAGCCGGCCGCGCGCGCGTGCGCGTGCAGGTCGGCGAGGATCACGCCGGCGCCGACGGTGACCTGGCCGGCGAGCTCGTCGACGGGGTCGAGCCGGGTGAGGCGACGGGTCGAGAGCACGACGGTCGGCGCGCTGTCGTGGCCGGGCACCGAGCCGCCGACGAGCCCGGTGTTGCCGCCCTGCGGCAGCACCGGCACACCCGCGGCGACGCACGCCGCACGACCGCCGCGACCTCCGCGGCGTCGGCCGGCCGCACCACGGCGAGGACGGGTCCGGAGAAGCGACGCGACCAGTCGACGGCGTACGGCGCGACCGACGTCGGGGTCGGTGAGGACGTGCGCTTCGCCGACGCGCGGTGCGCAGGGCCTCGATCAGCTGCTCGGTCACGACGCCATCCTGCCGCAGCCGCCTACTTGAGGAACTTGCTGTACCTGCGGTCGGCGAGCGGCTTGCCGTCGGTCTGGCAGGTGGCGCAGTACTGCAGCGACGAGTCCGCGAAGCTCACCTCGCGTACGACGTCGCCGCAGACGGGGCACGGCTGGCCCGGTCCGCCCGTGCACCCGCATGCCGAGCTTCTTCTCGGCCTTGAGGCTCGCGGCGCCGAGACCCTCCGAGCGGGTGACGGCGTCGGTGAGGACGTCGTGCATCGCGGCGTACAGGGTGGCGACCTCGTCCGGGATGAGCTTGCCCGCGGCCTTGAAGGGGCTGAGCCGCGCCGCGTGCAGGATGTCGTCGCTGTACGCGTTGCCGATGCCCGCGATGGTCGACTGGTCGCGCAGCACGCCCTTGAGCTGCTTGCCTCCCGCGTCGGCGAGGATCGCGGCGAGCGTGTCGACGGTGAACGCGTCGTCGAGCGGCTCGGGCCCGAGCCGTGCCACGCCGGGGATCGTCCCGGGATCGCGGACGACGTAGACCGACAAGCTCTTGCGGGTCGCCGCCTCGGTGAGGTCGAAGCCGCCGGCGGGCACGCCGTCGTCGTCGACGAGCACGACGCGGAACGCGAGCGGGCCCTTGCCCGGACGCGGCGGCGCGTCGCTCATCTCCTTGCGCCAGTGCAGCCAGCCCGACGCGCGACAGGTGCGTGACGAGGTGCAGCACCTCGCCGTCCTCGTCGGCGAGCACGACGTCGAGGAACTTGCCGCGCCGCGCGGCGTCGACGATGCGCGCGCCGACGAGGTCGGTGACCGGCGGGTCGAACGTCTTGAGCGCGCTGATCGCCGCGAGCTCGACGCGCGCGACGCGCAGGCCCGTCGCGGTCGCGCGCAGGTAGGCGGCGAGCGACTCGACCTCGGGGAGCTCGGGCACGGGGCGAGCCTGCCACGAGCACGCGGCCGGGGCCGAGACGTTCGGCGAGAAGGCCGATCCGACCGCGGTCCGGCCCGGCTTCGTTACTCGCCGGTCACCAGGGCGGTCTGTCCAGGACACGGCATCATGGGTGACACTTTCTCCGTGAGCGAGCCCCTGGGTCCCGGTGACGGCGTCGGCGTCGATGCCGTCCTGCCCGGACGCATCGGCCTGCTGGTGCGCATCCCGATCAAGCCGGGTCTGCGCGCCGCAGCCCTCGACGTCCTCAACCGCTACGTCGACGACCTCGACCAGGAGCCGGGCACGGAGGCGTTCTTCCTCTGCGTCGAGCCCGACGACGACGACGTCGTGTGGCTCCACGAGTGGTTCCGCGACGAGGAGTCGCTCGAGGCGCACCGCAGCGCGCCGCTGTTCGGTCGGCTGATGGCCGAGCTCCCCGACCTCGTCGCCGACGGCCTCGGCATCATGCGGCTCGACCCGCTGCGCCTGCGGATGTCGAGCGCGGTCACGGCTCAGTCGCTCTGACGTCCCCGACCTCACTGGCGCGACGGCGAGAAACAGCGCCCGCTCTCCAGCACGTCCGCCAGTGACGTGCGGGCTGGCCGTCAGGTCTTCTCGACCTCGGCGTCGTCGAGCAGCGACAGCAGGTACTCGATCCCGCGGTGCATGGTCGGGTAGGCCCACACCATCCGGCGCAGGTCCGCGACCGGCACCTTCCCCTGCACGGCGACCGACAGCGCGCCGAGCACCTCGCCGCCGGTCGGTCCGGCGCTCGTCGCGCCGACGAGAAGGCCGTCGCTCTCCACGACGGAGATGAAGCCTTCGTTGCCCGGGCCGTGGATCCAGCCGCGCGTCGCCGCCGAGGCGAGCGGCACCGAGACCGTGCGTACGCCGAGGCCGCGTGCCTTCGCCTGCGCGACGGTGAGGCCCACCGCGCCGATCTCGGGGTCGGTGAAGGTGACGCGCGGCATCGCCGTGATCGGGTTGGCGGCCAACGGCTCCGACGGGTGCAGCAGGCTGGCGGTGACGACCCGCGCGTGGTGCACGGCGACGTGGGTGAACGCGCCCTGGCCGGCGCAGTCGCCGATCGCGAACACGCCGTCGATCGGTCCGTCGGGCCCGACCACGCGCAGCGTGTCGTCGACCGTGAAGGTGCGCGCGCCGGCGTCGACGCCGAGGGTGTCCGCGCCGAGCGCGTCGAGGTCGACCTTGCGACCGGTCGCGACGAGCAGCTTCTCGCCACGCACGACCGAGCCGTCCGACATCGTCACGACGAAGCCGTCGGCGTCGGTGTGCTCGACGCGCATGGCACCGACTCCGGTGCGGACGTCGATGCCCTCCGCCGCGAAGACCTCGGCGAGCAGGGCACCCGCCTCGGGCTCCTCGAGGGCCAGCAGCCGTTCGGCGTACTCCACGATCGTGACCTGCACGCCGAAGCGCGCGACGACCTGGGTGAGCTCGCAGCCGATCGCGCCGCCGCCGAGCACCACCATCGACGCCGGCAGCTCCGCGCTCTCGACGAACTCGTGGTTCGTCCAGTACGGCGTACCTGCGAGCCCGTCGATCGGCGGGACCGCGGGCGCCGACCCGGTCGCGACCACGATCGCGCGCGCCGCCGTCACGACGACGTCGTCGCCGTCGGGCGTGGTCCCCGACCACCGTGCCGGGGCCGTCGAGCATCGCGCTGCCGCGCACGACGGTGCCGCCCTTGCCCTCGAGCCGTTCGACGGCGACCCGGTCGTCCCAGTCGTCGGTCGCCGAGTCGCGGATCCACGCGTGCACCGGCGCCCACTCCGGGGTGACCGACGCCGTGCCGGCCAGTCCGTCGACGCGGCGAGCCTCGGCGAGGGCCGACGCCGCACGGGTCATCCGCTTCGAGGGCACGCAGCCCCAGTAGGGGCACTCGCCGCCCACGAGGCCGGCGTCGACGCCGACGACCGACACGCCGGCGCTCGCAAGGTCCTCGGCGACCTGCTGACCACCGGGTCCGAGCCCGACGACCACGACGTCGGCGCGGATGCTGACTGCATGCGGTCAGCCTGCGCGATCGCCACGCCGCCGCACCACCCCTCCGGGGGGCGTCCAGTCCGTCAGATCGTCCTGGTCACGCCGGCGGGTGCGGCGCAGGAAGTTCAGGCCGAGGATCGGGCAGGACCAGGGGGACGAACGCATAGCCCTCGCCGAAGTGCGACGCACACGGTGGCGCCGCGGGAACAGCACCGGGTCGACGAAGCTGCAGCGTCCCCACCACGAGGACGCCCACGAGCTCGACGACGATGCCTGCCTGGGCCACGCGGCGCGACGCCGGCGTGGCACGCACGAGCGCGACCGTGATGACGACGTAGACGACCGCGGCGAACGCGGACAGCGCGTACGCCAGCGGCGCCTCGGCGTAGCGCGTGCGGAGCTCGAACACCGCTCGCGCGGTGGCGGCTGGTCGCGAGCACGGCGTACACGGCGACGAGGACGCGGCCCGCCCCGTGCCGGGTGGACGGCACGCCGTCCCTGTCGGACGAGGTGGCCGGACCCGGCACGGGTCGCGGGGCGTCGGGGGCGCCGGGCACCCGGCGTGGCCGACCCAGACCTGCTGGACGCGCAGCATGAGCACCGCGAGGACCAGGGAGGCCACCGCCACCACGCCGCTGCCCCACCGACCCGGCTCACCGCGTCCCCACCACACCATCGCGGGCGGCACGCCGAGGCAGAACAGCAGGTAGAACACGAAGACCACCGGCTCGGCGGGGAGGTGCCGCGGATCCACGCGATCGCGCAGACGGACCGCGACGACGAGCACCGCGAGCTCGAGCAGCGCGACGAGCGCGAGCGCCCACCGGGTGATGCGCCTGTCGAGCGCGGCGAGCACTCCGGTCACGACGGCGAGGCACCAGCGAGAGCACGGTGACGGCGACGCCGACGGAGGTCACCGGCCAGGTCGAGGCGAGGAGCAGGGCGAGGGGTCACGGGCCAGATCCTGTCAGCCGAGGGCGAGCAGTGCCGCGGCGAGGATGGCCGTGACCATCCCGACCTTCTGCATCGGGCGCAACCGCTCGGCGAGGACGAACCGCGCGAGCAGGACGGTGGCGGCCGGGTAGAGCGACCCGAGGACCGAGACAACCGAGAGCAGACCGATCTGCAGCGCGAGGACGTAGATCGCGTTCGCGCCGACATCGAGCACGCCGGCCGACAGCGCCTGGATCCGCACCGGCCGGCCCACGGCGGCGTACGGCGTCCGCGAGCGCAGCGCCACGACGCCGCCGAGCACGGCGATGATCAGCGTCGAGGTGCCGCGCGCCCACACCACCGACCACAGCCCGGAGTCGTGCGGCGCCTGCGAGATCACTGCCATGAAGCCGCCGATGCCGACGCCCGAGAGGATCGCGAGCACGAGCGCCTTCGTCGAGACCTTCTGGTGCCTCGCGTCGTCGGTCGGTGCCTGCGGCTCGAGGCCCACCGTCACGATCGCGACGACCGCGAGCACCATGCCGACATACGCCGCCGTCCCGGGACGGTCGCCCTGCAGCAGCCCGACGACCACCGGGATCGCCGCTCCGATGACCGCGGCGATCGGCGAGACGATGCCCATCGGGCCGATGGTGAGCGCCGCGTAGAGCAGCAGGATCCCCATCGAGCCGAACAGCGCCGAGCCGATCCCGGGCAGCGCCGTACCCGCAGGGTCGCCGCCGACGAGCAGGGCCACCGGCACGATGAGGACGAGCCCCGCCGGCGTGGTGAGGACGAGGGTCTGCAGCGGGGTCGAGCGACGTGAGGCGAGCCCGCCGACGAAGTCCGCCACGCCCCACACCAGCGCCGAGACGAGGGCGAGGAGCGCGGGCACGGACGACAGTCCAGCACACGCTCCGGCAACTCCGTCGCGGCCACGGCACGCCGGCCCGTAGCGTCCGGGCGTGCTCGAACCACCCGAGGACGTCGACGCGACGCTGCTGCGCGACGCGCTGCGCGAGCACTGGGGGATCGACGTGGTCGCGCTGGAGTACGCGCCGGTCGGGTTCGGCAGCCATCACTGGCGCGCGCTCGACGACCGGCAGGCCCGGTGGTTCGTCACCGTCGACGACCTCGACGCGAAGTCGTGGCTCGGCGAGCAGCGCGACGAGGTCATGGCCGGCCTGAGCCGGGCGTACGCCGCGGCGTCGTCCCTGCACGAGGACTGCGGGCTCGACTTCGTGCTGTCGCCGGTCGCCCGGGCGGGTGGCGCGGTCGTGCACCGGCTGGCGGACCGCTGGGCCCTCTCGGTCCTGCCGGAGGTCGACGGCCAGGCCGGCGACTTCGCCGACCGGTTCCCCGCCGCGCGGCCCGACGAGCTGGCTTCGATGCTCGCGTCGCTGCACTCCTCCTCGCCCGCTGTCGCGCCACGACCCGACGACCCAGCAGGGTCCGATCGCGAGGCCGTCCTGACGCTGCTCGCCGCGACCGGCGAGCCGTGGGACGGCGGGCCGTGGTCGGAGCCGGCCCGCGGCTGGTGCCTCGAGCACCGTGGCGAGATCCGTCGCCTGCTCGACCGCCACGAGGTGCTGCTCGGGCACGTCGCCGAGGCACCGCAGGTCGTGACGCACGGCGAGCCGCACGCGGGCAACGTGCTCGTGAGCGCGGGACGCAGCCTGCTCATCGACTGGGACACGGTCGCGACCGCACCGCCCGAGCGCGACCTCTGGCTCGCAGCAGGCGGCTGGTCCGGGGCGTACGACGAGGCGCTCCTCCAGTCCTACGAACGCATCTCGGGCCGTGAGCTCGACCGGGACCTGCTCGACCTCTACCGCGTGGACTGGCTGCTGTCGGACGTGGCGTCGCTCGCCGGGACGCTGCGCGACCCGCACGGCCGCACGCCCGGGGCCGACGCGGTCTGGGGCTTCCTCACCGGCCTGCGGCTCGTCGTCGACTGAGCCGGTGTGCGGCGCGAGCGACGGAGGTAGCGTCGCCGCGTGACCGAGACCCCCGAGCACCTCGACGTGCTCATCGTCGGTGCCGGGCTGTCCGGGGTCGGCGCTGCGTGCCGGCTCGAGCTCGCGCGTCCGGGGACGTCGTACGCCGTGCTCGAGGCGCGCGACACGATCGGCGGCACGTGGGACCTGTTCCGCTACCCCGGGATCCGGTCGGACTCCGACATGCACACGCTCGGCTACCCGTTCCGGCCGTGGCTCGACGGCCAGGCGCTGGCCGACGGTCCGTCGATCCTGCAGTACGTGCAGGACACCGCCGACGAGTACGGCGTCACCTCGAAGGTGCGCCTGCACCACCGGGTCGTCGAGGCGGACTGGTCGAGCGCCGACGCGCGCTGGACGGTCGAGGTGCTGCGCACCGACACGGGTGAGCGGTCGACCCTCACGTGCGGATTCCTGTTCTCCTGCACGGGCTACTACCGCTACGACCACGGGCACGAGCCCGACATCGCGGGGCGCGAGGACTTCCGCGGCGAGGTCGTGCACCCGCAGCACTGGCCCGCGGACCTCGACGTTCGCGGCAAGCGGGTCGTCGTGATCGGCAGCGGTGCCACCTCGATCACGCTGGTGCCCGCGCTCGCCGGGACGGCGCAGCACGTCGTCATGCTGCAGCGCTCGCCGACCTACGTCGTGTCGCTGCCGTCCCGCGACGCGGTCGCGGACCTCCTCCGCCGGGTCCTGCCCCCGGAGGCGGCGTACCAGGTCGTGCGGCGCAAGAACATCGCGACCGCGGGCCTGTCCTACCGCCTGTCGCGCCGCTGGCCGAGGGCGATGAGCAAGGTGTTCATCAACGGCGCGCGCCGCCAGCTGCCCGAGGGCTACGACGTCGCCACGCACTTCACCCCGCGCTACGACCCGTGGACCCAGCGGCTGTGCGTCGTGCCCGACGGCGACCTGTTCGCCGCGATCAGCGCGGGCGACGCGTCGGTCGTGACCGACCGCATCGTGCGCTTCACCGCGACCGGGCTGCTGCTCGAGTCGGGCCAGGAGCTCGATGCCGACGTCGTGGTGACGGCCACCGGCCTCGAGCTGCTGCTCGTCGGCGGGATGGAGCTGCGGGTCGACGGCGTCCTCGTCGAGGCGCCCGAGACCGTGGCGTACAAGGGGATGATGCTCACCGGCGTACCGAACTTCGCGTTCGCGATCGGCTACACCAACGCGAGCTGGACGCTGAAGTGCGACCTGGTGAGCCGCTACGTCTGCCGCCTGCTCGAGCACCTCGAGCTGCACGGCTACGACACGGTCGTCCCCGTCCCGCCGCCCGACCCCGAACGCCTCCCCCTGCTCGACCTCTCCGCCGGCTACGTCCGCCGCGCCCTCGACTCCCTCCCGAAGCAGGGCACCCGCCCCCCGTGGCGCCTCCTGCAGAACTACCGCCAGGACGTCCGCCTCTTCACGAAGGCCCCCCTCCCCGACGACGCCCTCACCTTCACCCGCACCAGAACCCCCGCCCGTAGTCACTGAAGGACGCCCACGTTGCATAGAGCGCAACATCCTGGGCTTCCATTGATCGGACAAGGAGACTGACGTGAAGCGCTTCGTCGTCGAGGGCGCGACCGCGGTCGTCACGGGTGCCGCGGGCGGCATCGGCCGCGCCACAGCTCGTGAGCTCTCCACACGCGGCGCCAACCTCGTGCTCCTCGACCGGGACGAGGTCGGCCTCGCGTCGATCGCCGTCGAGCTGCGCGCCAGCAGGGCGGACCGGGCCGTCACGACGTACGCCGTCGACCTGTCCGACCGCGCCGCGGCGCTGGCCGCGGCCGAGGGGATCGCCGCCGCGCACCCGCACGTGCACCTCCTCGTGAACAACGCCGGCGTCGCCCTCGGCGGTCGCTTCGCGGAGGTCGCCCTCGAGGACGTCGAGTGGCTGCTGTCGATCAACCTGCACGCGGTGATCCTCCTGACGCACACGCTGCTGCCCAACCTCGTCGCCACCCGCGGCTCGCACATCGTGAACATCTCCAGCCTCTTCGGGCTGATCGCCCCGCCCGGCCAGGTCGCCTACAGCACGAGCAAGTTCGGCGTGCGCGGCTTCGGCGACGCCCTGCGCGAGGAGCTCGCCGAGCACGAGGTCGGCGTCACGACCGTGCACCCCGGCGGCATCGCGACGAGCATCGCCGAGAGCGCGCGCATCGGAGCCGGCGTCGACCCGACCGAGTACGAGCAGGGCCGACGGGCGTGGACCAGGCTGCTCTCGATCGACCCGGCGATCGCCGCGAGGCGCATCGTCGACGGCGCGGAGCGGCGCAAGCCGCGGGTCCTCATCGGAGGGTCGACGTACGTCCTCGACGCCCTGGCCCGGATCACGCCGGGCCACTACGGCCGCCTGGTCGCCGCTGGCAACGAGCGCCTGACCGAGCGCCTCGCCCGCTGAGAACGACGAAGGCCCCCGTCCCGGAGGACGAGAGCCTGTCGTGCTGGTGCGCGAGGGGGGAGTTGAACCCCCACACCCTTTCGGGTACACGGACCTGAACCGTGCGCGTCTGCCTATTCCGCCACTCGCGCGCGCCGGAGAAGGCTAACACGCAGGTGGGGGGCCCTCCGAACCGCCGGTGAGCCGATCCGGCGGCCCGCCACCGCCGCTGCGGCGCAGGTCAGGGCCGCTCACCCCGTTACGATCGAGGCCGGCGACGTGCGCCCCCGCGCGGGGCGTCGCCGTCACGAGACGGCATACGGGAGGCACGGTGGGTCTGCTCGACCGCTTCGAGCAGCGGCTCGACCGGATGGTCAACGGGGCCTTCGCGCGCGCCTTCAAGGCCGAGGTGCAGCCGGTGGAGATCGCCGCCGCCCTGCAGCGCGAGATGGACGACCGCGCCGCCGTCGTGAGCCGCGGCCGCACGGTCGTGCCCAACGTGTTCGTCGTCGACCTCAGCCCGCACGACCACGACCGCCTCTCGGTCTACGCCGACACCCTCACCGAGGAGCTCTCCGGCATGGTCCGGGAGTACGCCGAGGAGCAGCGCTACACCTTCCTGGGCGGCACCGCCGTCGAGCTGACCCGCGACGACGAGCTCGAGACCGGCCTCTTCCGCGTGCACAGCGAGGCCAAGGCCGAGGTCGCCTCCACCCCGCAGGGCGTGCGCACCCCGCCCACCCCGCCGGTCGGCAGCGGCCAGCCGCGCCTGGTCGCCGAGGACACCACCGCGCACCCGCTCACCCGCGCCGTCACGCGGCTCGGCCGCGGCACCGACGTCGACATCCGGGTCGACGACCCCGGCGTCTCGCGCCACCACGCCGAGATCCTGCTCGGCCGCGAGGTCGTGCTCCGCGACCTCGGGTCGACCAACGGCACCTACGTCGACGGCGTGCAGGTCGGCGAGAAGGTGCTGCACGACGGCGCCGTCGTCCAGCTCGGTGCGACACGGCTGACGTTCCGGGCGGGGTGACCGCGCGGTGTCCGAGCTCCTGCTCACGCTGCTCCGGCTCGGCTTCCTCGCCCTGATCTGGCTGCTCGTGGTCGTCACGATCATCGTGCTGCGCCGCGACCTGCGCGCCCCGCGCGACGCCCGCCCGCTGGTCGCCACGAGCGCACCGCGCGGCGCCGCGAAGCCGCGCCAAGGCGCCCAGGCCGGAGAAGGCGCCGCAAGGTGAAGTCCGGCCCGCGCCAGCTCGTCGTCATCGAGGGCCCGCTCACCGGCACGGTGATCCCGCTCGGCACGGCCGACGTCACCATCGGCCGCGCCCCGAGCTCCACCCTCGTGCTCGACGACGACTACGCCAGCAACGCGCACTCGCGGCTCACGCTGTCGAACGGCACCTGGATCGTGAGCGACCTCGGCTCGACCAACGGCACCTGGATCGACCGCACCCGCATCACCAGCCCGACCCCGCTCACGACGGGTCACACCCTCAAGGTCGGGCGCACCGTGCTCGAGCTGCGGAAGTAGCCATGACCCTCATGCTGCGCTCGGCAGCGCGCTCCGACGTCGGCCTCGTGCGCCGCGGCAACGAGGACTCCGGCTACGCCGGCGACCAGCTGCTCGTCGTCGCCGACGGCATGGGCGGTCACGCCGCCGGCGAGCTGGCCTCGGCCGCTGCCATCGCCACGATGTCGGAGATGGAGACGGCCGGGCTCGACGACGCCGAGGCGCTCGAGCGGCTCTCGGAGGCCGTCGTGTCCACGAGCGAGCGGATCGCCGACGTCGTCGCCGCGCACCCGAGTTCGCCGGCATGGGCACCACGCTCACGGCGCTGGCGTGGCTCGGCGGCGAGCCGTCGCGCGTCGCGATCCTGCACGTCGGCGACTCGCGCGCCTACCTCCTGCGCGACGGCGAGCTCACCCAGGTGACGCGCGACCACACCTACGTCCAGACGCTCATCGACTCCGGCCGGATCACGCCGGAGGAGGCGCTCGTCCACCCGCGGCGCAACCTCGTCATGCGCGCGATCGACGGCATCCACCCGGCGGAGCCCGACGTCTCGGTGCGCGAGGCCCGCGCCGGCGACCGCTACCTCGTGTGCAGCGACGGGCTCTGCGGCTACGTCTCCGACGAGCGCATCACCGAGCTGCTCGGCGATCGCCGACCCCACCGCCGCCGTCACCGCGCTCGTCGAGGCCGCGCTCGAGGTCGGCGCACCCGACAACGTCACCTGCATCGTGGCCGACGTCGTCGAGGGCGGCGACTCGCGCGACCGCGAGGCGCCCGTCGTCGTCGGTGCCGCGGGCGAGCCGCGCAACCGCGAGCGCCTGCCCGGCTTCGCCTTCCCCGCCGACGCGCAGATCGACCCGCGCTCGGCCACCGTCGTCAAGGTCACGACCGCGTCGGGCGACGGGTCGGGCAGCGTCGGCTCGCTCGCCGGGGTCTACGCCGAGGAGCAGGGGCCGACGCGCCCGCGCCGAGGCGACTGGGTCTGGATCGCCGTCCTCGCCACGCTCGTCGTGGCGGCCGTCGCGGCGGTCGGGCTCACCTACGCCTGGGCCCGCACGCAGTACTTCGTCGGCAACGAGGGCGGCTACGTCGCGATCTACCGCGGCCTCCCCGGCGAGCTCGGCCCGCTCGCGCTGCACTCGGTCGAGCAGGTCACGACGCTCACCGTCGACTCGCTGCCGGACTTCGAGGCCTCGCAGGTCGAGGGCACGATCCCGGTCGACTCGCTCGCCGTCGGCGCAGCAGACCGTGCAGCGCCTCACCGAGCGCGCCGCGCAGTGCACCGCAGCGCCGAGCCACCCCCGGCTGCCCGACCACGAGCGGCACCGACTCCGGCGCGGCGACTCCGTCCGCGGGCATCAGCCCGGGAACCACCGCGCTGCCCAGCCCGTCAGGCTCGTCGTGAGCGCAGTCGCGCCGGCCCCGGCCGTGCCCCGCTACCGCCAGCCCACGCGGCGCGGGCGGAGGCCGCGCTGTTCGTGCTCGCGTTCGCGATCGGCGCCGCGGCGTACGTCCAGGTCGACCTCGCGATCCTCGGCCGGCTCGCGTCCGACACGGTGCCGGTCCTGCTCGCCGTCGCTGCGCTCCTGCTCGTCGCGCACCTCGCGATCCGGTTCCTCGCGACCTACGCCGACCCGATCATCGTGCCGACCGTCGCGACGCTGAACTTCCTCGGCCTCGCGATGATCCACCGGCTCGACCTCGCCGAGGTGCAGCGCGCCGCGCGCAACGGCAGCACCGCGCCCTCGCCCGACGTCTACACCCAGCTGACGTGGACCGCGCTCGGCGTGCTGCTGTTCATCGCCGTGCTCCTCGTGGTGAAGGACCACCGCGGCCTGCAGCGCTACACCTACACCGCGATGTTCGCCGGTCTCGTCCTGCTGCTCCTGCCGCTCGTCCCGGTGATCGGCGCGGAGATCAACGGCGCGCGGCTGTGGCTGCGCCTCGGCGGGCTCTCGTTCCAGCCCGGTGAGATCGCGAAGATCCTGCTCACCATCTTCTTCGCCGGCTACCTCACGGTCACGCGCGACTCGCTCGCGCTGGTGCGCACCAAGGTCATGGGCCTGGAGTTCCCGCGCGGGCGCGACATGGGTCCGCTGTTCGTCGCGTGGTTCGTCTCGCTCGGCGTGCTCGTCTTCGAGCGCGACCTCGGTACGTCGCTGCTGTTCTTCGGCCTGTTCGTCTCGCTGCTCTACATCGCCACGCAGCGGCGCAGCTGGCTCGTGCTCGGCGCCGTCCTGTTCATCACCGGCGCGGTGTTCGCCTACCTCGCGTTCGGCCACGTCCGCCTGCGCGTCGACGTGTGGCTGCACCCGTTCGGCGACGAGGCCAACACCAGCTACCAGATCGCCCAGTCGCTGTACGGCTTCGCGAGCGGCGGCATGTTCGGCTCCGGTCTCGGCCAGGGCTACCCGCAGCTCGTGCCCTACGCCAAGAGCGACTTCATCATCGCGGCCTTCGGCGAGGAGCTCGGGCTCATCGGCCTCATGGCGATGCTCGTGCTCTACGGCATCGTCGTCGAGCGCGGCATGCGCACCGCCATCGCGTGCCGCGACGTGTTCGGCACGCTGCTCGCCGCTGGTCTCTCGATCTCGCTCGGGCTGCAGGTCTTCGTGGTGGTCGGCGGCGTCAGCCGGCTCATCCCGCTCACCGGTCTCACCACGCCGTTCCTCGCGCAGGGCGGCTCGTCGCTCGTCGCCAACTGGATCGCGATCGGTCTGCTCATGCGCGTCAGCGACGCGGCACGACGCCCCGACACCGAGAGCGTGAGCCTCGAGGACGCGCCCACGCAGGTGGTGTCGCTGTGATCCGCTCCGTACGCCGTCTCGCCGTGGTCCTCGGCGTGCTCCTCATCGCCGTCCTCGCGAACCTCACCTACCTGCAGTACTTCGCCGCCGCCGACATGCGCACACAGGCCGGCAACAGCCGCATCCTGCTCGAGGAGTACTCCCGCCAGCGCGGTCCGATCCTGCTCGGCTCGGTCGCGATCGCGTCCTCGATCCCGACCAGCGACCAGCTGAAGTACCTGCGCCAGTACTCCAACGGGCCGCTCTACGCCCCCGCCACCGGCTTCTACTCCGTCGTCTACGGCGCGACCGGCATCGAGCGCACCGAGAACTCCGTGCTGTCCGGCTCCGACGACGCGTTCTTCGTCGACCGCGTGCAGCAGCTCTTCGCCGGCCGTGGCATCCAGGGCGGCGCCGTACGCCTGACCCTCGACCCCAAGGCGCAGAAGGCCGCCTACGACGGCCTCGCGGGCCGCACCGGTGCGGTCGTCGCGATCGACCCGCGGACCGGCGCCATCCTCGCGCTGGCGACGTCGCCGTCGTTCGACCCGAACCTGCTCTCGAGCCACGACCCCGCGAAGATCCGCGCGGCCTACACGACGTACTCCGACGACCCGCAGCGGCCGCTGCTCAACCGACCGCTCGCGATGACACTGCCGCCGGGCTCGACGTTCAAGCTCGTCACCGCCGCGGCCGCGCTCGAGACCGGGCGCTACACGACCGACGACGGTCGTGCCGGGACCGGCCAGCCTCAAGCTCCCGAACACCACCAAGGAGCTGAAGAACTGGTCGGGCACGCGTGCGGCCCGGGCGGGAAGACCACGTTCGAGAACGCGCTCGCCGTCTCGTGCAACACCGCCTTCGCGTCGATCGGCCTCGACGTCGGGGCCGACGCCCTGCGCGCGCAGGCCGAGAAGTTCGGCTTCGAGCACTCCTTCGAGGTCCCGCTGCGCGCGGCGACGAGCCAGTTCCCCGAGAACCCCGACCTGCCGCAGACCGCGATGAGCGCCATCGGACAGTTCGACGTCACCGCGACCGCGCTGCAGATGGCGATGGTCGGCGCGGGCATCGCCGACAACGGGCAGGTGATGTCGCCCTACCTCGTCGCGCAGACGCTCTCGCCCGACCTGCAGGTGCTGCAGAACGCCGAGCCGAGCGCCTTCTCGCAGGCGATGTCGCCGGCCAACGCGGCCACGCTGCTCGGCATGATGGTCACGGTCGTCGACCAGGGCACCGGCTCGAACGCCCGGATCCCGGGCGTCCCGGTCGGCGGCAAGACCGGCACGGCGCAGAACGCGCCCGGCCAGCCGGCCGCACGCCTGGTTCGTCGGCGTCGCCCCGGCGACGCCCGGAGCGGCGCAGGTCGCGGTCGCGGTCGTGCTGCAGAACGGCGGCGGCGCGGCCGAGGTGAGCGGCAACAAGCTGGCGGCACCGATCGCCAAGGCAGTGATGGAAGCGATCGTGGGTCGATGATGGACCCGCGGCCAGCGTCGAGCCCGCGCTCGACGGCAGAGGAGGAACGGTGACCGAGGACATCCGTCGGTTGGGCGAGCGCTACGAGCTCGGCGAGGTGATCGGGCGCGGCGGCATGGCCGAGGTGCACGAGGGCACCGACCTGCGCCTCGGGCGCCGGGTCGCCGTCAAGATCCTGCGCCCCGACCTCGCCCGCGACCCGAGCTTCCAGGCGCGCTTCCGCCGCGAGGCGCAGAGCGCGGCGTCGCTCAACCACCCCAACGTCGTCGCGGTCTACGACACCGGCGAGGACGTCCTCGGCGACGCCGAGGGCGCCACCGGCGAGATCGTGCCCTACATCGTCATGGAGTACGTCGACGGCATGACCCTGCGCCAGCTGATGGCCACCGGGCGCCGCCTCCTGCCCGAGCGCGCGCTCGAGATCACCAGCGGCGTGCTGGCGGCGCTCGACTACAGCCACCGCCACGGGATCGTGCACCGCGACATCAAGCCGGCCAACGTCATGCTCACCCGCGGCGGCGACGTCAAGGTCATGGACTTCGGCATCGCCCGGGCGCTCGCCGACTCGGGCCAGACGCAGACCAACGCCTCCGCCGTCCTCGGCACCGCGCACTACCTCTCGCCCGAGCAGGCGCGCGGCGAGATCGTCGACAGCCGCAGCGACATCTACTCCACCGGCTGCCTGCTCTACGAGCTGCTCACCGGCCGGCCGCCGTTCACCGGCGAGTCGCCGGTGTCCATCGCCTACCAGCACGTGAGCGAGCAGGCGGTGCCGCCGTCGCAGCTCGACCCCGCGGTCACGCCGCAGATCGACACGATCGTGCTCACCGCGCTCGCCAAGAACCCGGCCGACCGCTACCAGACCGCGGCCGAGATGCGCGCCGACGTCGAGCGCGCCGTCGCCGGGCTCCCCGTCACCGCCCCGGTCCCGGTCGTCGGCGTCGGCAACGACACGGCACTGATGCCGGTCGGTCGGCGCGGCCGCGCTCGCCACGACCGCTGCGGGAGCGGGCGAGGAGGACAAGCAGCGCAGCCCGCGTTCTGGGTGCTGCTGACCCTCGGCGTGATCGCGGTGGCGGTCGCGACCGTGCTGGTCGGCAAGGCGATCTTCGGCACCCCCGCGGTCGAGAAGGTCGCCGTGCCCCAACCTCAGCGGGCTCACCGTCGCGCAGGCCACCGCGCGCTGAGCCAGCAGGGCCTGGTGCTCGGCACGCAGACGCCGCAGGCGTCGGACAAGCCCAAGGACACGATCGTCGCGCAGACCCCGCCGGTCGGCGACCAGGTCGAGAAGGGCTCGAAGGTCGACGTCACCATCTCCGCGGGCAAGGAGCAGTCGACGGTCCCGCAGCTCGTCGGTCTCACCACGTCCGACGCCGCGCAGTCGGCGCTCATCGACGCCGGTCTGACGCTCGGCAAGGTGACGCAGGTGAGCTCCGACCAGCCCGCGGGCGTCGTCGTGGCCCAGGGCACTCCGGCGCAGACCCAGGTCGACGCCGGCACGCCGGTCGACATCTCGGTCTCCGACGGCAAGACGAAGGTCCCGACCGTCACCGGCGAGAGCGAGGCGCAGGCCAAGAGCGACCTCGCCAACGCCGGCTTCAACGTCAACGTGGTGACGCAGGAGGACGGCTCGGTGCCCGCCGGTCAGGTCCTCGCCCAGTCGCCGAAGGGCGGCACCAGCGCGGTGAAGGGCACGCTCGTGACCATCACGGTCGCGAAGGCGCCGCCGCCCCCGCCCACCCCGACGCCGACCCCCACCCCGACGCCGACCCCGACCGTCACCTGATCCGGGACATGACGAAGGGCGCCTCCCTCACGGGGGCGCCCTTCGTGCGTCCAGCACGTGGTGCCGGTCGAATCGCGGTGGTGACCTGCGTCAGCGCGCGACGACGGGGGCGAGGCCCGCGCTGCGCGCGACGGCTCCCGGGTCGCCGCAGGCGACGAGCCAGTTGGCCAGCATCCGGTGGCCGCCCTCGGTCAGCACGCTCTCGGGGTGGAACTGCACGCCCTCGACCGCGAGGCTGCGGTGCCGGACGGCCATGATCACGCCCGGAGTCGGTGCGCGCCGTGACCTCGAGCTCGGCGGGCACGGTCGCCGGGTCGATCGCGAGCGAGTGGTAGCGGGTCGCGGTGAACGGGTCGGGCAGTCCCGCGAGCACGCCCACGCCGTCGTGGTGCACGAGGCTCGTCTTGCCGTGCAGCAGCTCGGGAGCGCGTACGACGACGGCGCCGTAGGCCTCGCCGATCGCCTGGTGGCCGAGGCAGACGCCGAAGATCGGCACGACGCCGCCGAGGGTCGCGCACCATGTCGAGGCAGACACCCGCGTCGGCCGGCGTGCCAGGACCGGGGGAGAGCAGGACGCCGTCGTAGGCGCGGCCCTCGTCGGGAGTGACCTCGTCGTTGCGCCGCACGTCGACCTCGGCACCGAGCTGGCCGAGGTACTGCACGATGTTGAACACGAACGAGTCGTAGTTGTCGACGACGAGGATCCGGGCGGTCACGCGCCCATCATCGCCTACGCCGCCTCCCGCGCCCACCGCGATACCGAGCCATCCGTCAGCTTCACTGCCCGAATGCCTGGAGAACGCGCGGTCTTCCGTGCTTCTGGGCAGGGAAGCCGCACGTCGTCCGGCGAGTGCGGATGACGTCCCCTTCTCCGGAGCGACTAGGGCGTCGCCGGCGCGGACGACGTCGGGTTGTCGTCGACGGTGACGTCGTTGAAGGGCAGGCGCGGCTCGAGCCACGGGAAGACGACAGTGAACAGCAGCAGGACGACCGCGGCGAACGCGACCAGCGCCTCGACCAGCTGCACCGGCCACGGGCCGGGGAGCTTGCGCCAGATCCAGGCGTACACGGTGAGGTCCTCGTCGGTCGTGGGCGGACAGCGGTGTCGGGCGGTGGTCTCGGGCGGGGCGAGCGGTCAGGCGGTGCCCGGTGATGCCGTCGGGCGGCGGGGCGCTCGACGGGCTCGTCGCGGACAGCACGCCCCACCACGCCCAGCGCCCGGTCGAGCCGTAGCGCGGGGTGCACGTGGTCATCGTGAGCAGCTTCTGCGTCGGCGTCGCCCCCGGCTTGCCGGGCACCGGGTCGACGACCCACACGTCGGTCGGGCTCGAGGTTCGGGTCGTCCTTGCTCAGCGTGTAGACGTACCACTCGGTCCGGGTCTGGACGTAGACCTTGTCGCCGGCCTGCAGGTCCGGGAAGTTCGCGAACGGCTCGTCGTGGGTCGAGCGGTGCGCGGCGATGGCGAAGTTTCCGACCTCGCCGGGCATCGCGGTGCCGCGGTAGTGCCCGGCGCCCTGCGCGAGGATCGCCTTGCCGGTCCCCTGGTGGATCGGCAGGCCCCACACCTTGTCGCGCAGCCGCGGGATGTAGAGCAGGGCGAACCCGGTGCCGTACGCCGGGACCTGCTGCGCCGTCGTCGCGGACCCCGACGGCTCCGGGGTGGGCGTCTGCCGCCAGGACTTCACGATGTCGTCGCGGCTGGCGCTGATCGCCGCCGCGCTCTCCACGTTGGTCCACCACAGCTGGTAGGCGCAGAGCAGGAGCAGCAGCACGCCGAGGGTGATGAACACCTCGCCGGTCCCCCGGATCACCGTCCGGACGGTGTCCCGGGGACGGTCGCTGCTCACCACACCACAGTAGACGGCCCAGCAGGGCCGATCGATCCCGCGAACGGTCGATCGCCACCGAGGGTCGGGAGGTGGGTACTCTGGGGCCTCACGCGGTGAGCACCGCACCGTCGCCGTACCGCGTCGTCGTCACGAAGGGGGCCCCCGTGCCCGAGTCCCGCATCCGCCGGAAGAAGAACTTCACGCCCGAGAGCCACGCTCCCGAGCCGATGAGGTTCGGGTCGGCGTCGTGGTGGGCGCCGCTCATGGTCGGCTTCTTCGTCCTCGGCCTGCTGTGGATCGTCGTGTACTACATCGCCGGCGCCGACCTGCCCGTGATGAAGACCCTCGGCTGGTGGAACATCGTCGTCGGCTTCGGCTTCATCGGCGTCGGGTTCGGCATGTCCACGCGCTGGAGCTGACCCTCCGCGCACTGCCGGCGGGAGCGCTCCCGACCGTCCTCGACTTACACGGCTGTCATTCGTCCCCAGGTGTGGACGAGTCTGTGGATAACTCCAAGATCACGCCCGTTCTGCCTGTGGGTAGAGCGGGTGCTCCCGCGTCCGGACCGCACCTGGTCCGCCGCTGAGTGCTCCGGAACCGTCGGTCAGAGCAGCTCGAGGATGGTCGCGTTCGCCATCCCGCCGCCCTCGCACATCGTCTGCAGGCCGTAGCGGATCCCGTCCTGACGCATCCGGTGCACCAGCGTGGTCATGAGCCGGGCGCCGGAGGCCCCGAGCGGGTGGCCGATCGCGATCGCGCCGCCGCGCGCGTTGGTGAGCTTCGGGTCGGCGCCGGTCTCGGCGAGCCAGGCGGCGACGACCGAGGCGAAGGCCTCGTTGACCTCGAACGCCCCGATGTCCGACAGCGACAGCCCGGACCGGGCGAGCACCTTCTGGGTCGCCGGGATGACGCCGGTGAGCATGATGATCGGGTCGGAACCGGCGAGCGCGACGCTGTGCACCCGGGCGATCGGGGTGAGGCCGAGCTCCGCCGCCTTCGCGGACGTGGTCATGAGCAGCGCGGCCGAGCCGTCGGAGATCTGCGAGGCGTTGCCCGCGGTGACGACGCCGTCCTCCTTGAAGACGGTACGGAGTCCGGCGAGGGTCTCGAGCGAGGTCCCGCGACGGATGCCCTCGTCGGTGGCGAGCTCGCCGACCGGGAGGAGCTCCTCGGCGAACAGGCCGCCGTCGGTGGCCGCGGCGGCGCGCTCGTGCGACTCCACGGCGATCTCGTCGAGCTGCTGGCGGGAGAAGCCCCACTGCTCGGCGATCATCTCGGCCGACACGCCCTGGCCCACGAGCCCGTTGTCGTAGCGCGCGAGCATGCGGGTCGGGAAGGGGCCGTCGCCGCCGACGGCGTTGGAGAACATCGGCACGCGCGACATCGACTCGGTGCCGCCGGCGATGACGACGTCGTAGTGGCCGGCGACGAGCCCCGCGGCGGCGAAGTGCACGGCCTGCTGGCTCGAGCCGCACTGCCGGTCGACGGTCGTGCCGGGCACCGACTCGGGGAGACCCGCGGCGAGGAGCGTGTTGCGGGCGGCGTTGACGCCCTGCTCGCCGACCTGCGAGACAGTGCCCCAGATGACGTCGTCGATGAGGGTCGGGTCGACGCCCGTGCGGGCGACGAGGTTCTCGAGCACGTGCGCCCCGAGGTCGCCCGGGTGGATGCCCGAGAGCGCCCCCTTGCCCGGCTTGCCGACGCCGACCGGCGTACGGATGGCCTCGACGATGACGGCGTCGTTGGTGCTCACGTGGACCTCCCGGGGAGCGCGCGGCCGGCCCGCGCGTCAGTGACCTACCGGACGGTAACCCCGGAGGCTCCCCGAGCGGAACCCGGGGTCAGGCGTCGCGCAGCGAGGTGATGCCGAGCGCGGCGAGCTCCTGGGTGATCTGCGTGTCGCGCACCGAGACCAGGAAGACCAGGGCTGAGACCACCAGAACCACCCCGGCGACCTGCACGAGGACCCGCTGGTTCTTCGGCGCGAACGAGAAGATCGCGGCGACGATCGCACCCGTGACGAGCCCGCCGAGGTGGGCCCGCCAGTCGATGTTGCCGCCGACGAAGCCGATGACGACGTTGAGCGCGATGAGTCCGACGACCTGGGAGATGTCGGCGCGCAGCGCCTTTCCGACGACGACGTAGGCGCCCATGAGACCGAAGATCGCGCCGCTCGCGCCGATCCCCACGATGTTCGGCGCGGAGAACCAGAACGACGCGACCGAGCCGCCGAGGCCGGCGACGACGTAGAGCACCGAGAAGCGCACGTGCCCGAGCACCTGCTCGAGCTGCGGCCCGAGCATCCACAGCACCAGCATGTTGAAGCCGATGTGCAGGACGTTCTCGTGCAGGAACGTCGCCGTGAACAGCCGGTAGTACTCGTCGCCGAGCGCGACGCCGACCGGCCACATGCCCCACGAGTTCGCGACCTGGCTCACGCCGGCGAGCAGCTCGAGGCCGAAGACCGCGACGTTGATCCCGATGAGGGCGAACGTGACGTACGGCTTGGTGATCGACGTCGCCCCCAGGCGGGTGCGGACCTCCGGGATCGAGGCCCGCCCCTCGGCGACGCACTCAGGGCACTGGAAGCCGACCGACGCGCTGATCATGCAGTCGGGGCAGATCGGTCGGTCGCACCGCGTGCACCGGATGTAGGTCTCACGGTCGGGGTGCCGGAAGCAGACCGGCACCTCCGGGGGTGCTGCCGGATCAGGCGTCGACACTCTCGACCGTGATGCTCTCGATGACGACGGCGTCCTTCGGCCGGTCCATCGCACCGACGGGGACGGCCGCGATCGCGTCGACGACCGCGCGGCTCTCCGCGTCGGCCACCTCGCCGAAGATCGTGTGCTTGGTGTTGAGCCACGGGGTCGGCGCCACGGTGATGAAGAACTGCGAGCCGTTGGTGCCCGGGCCGGCGTTGGCCATCGCGAGCAGGTAGGGCTTGCTGAACTGCAGCTCCGGGTGGATCTCGTCGCCGAAGCGGTAGCCCGGGCCACCGGTGCCCGTGCCGAGCGGGTCGCCGCCCTGGATCATGAAGCCGGAGATCACCCGGTGGAAGACCACGCCGTCGTAGAGCGGGGCCGAGGACGTCGCGCCGGTGCGCGGGTCGGTCCACTCCTGCGACCCGTCCGCGAGACCGACGAAGTTCGTCACGGTCTTCGGGGCGTGGTTCGGGAACAGCTCGATCTTGATGTCGCCGTGGTTGGTGTGCAGCGTCGCGTAAGTCGTCACCGGGGAATCCTCGCACGTCGTGCTGAGGGAGTGGAGGCTAGGGGACTCGAACCCCTGACTTCTGCCTTGCAAAGGCAGCGCTCTACCAGCTGAGCTAAGCCCCCCGGTACGGCCCGTGGGCCGAGGCGCGTCAGCGCAGGTCGGGAGCGGAGGTCGCCTCGGTCCAGAGGTCCTGCTCGGCGCGCGAGGCGGCGACCTGGCGGTACACGACGTAGCCCACAGCAGCGAGCGCGGCGAGCACGAGGAGCTTCTTCACGGCAGTTCCGCCTTCCGAGGGTGACGCGAGTACGGAGTCACCCTACCCGCGCGCCGGGCGCCACCCGTGCCCAACCCGGAGCCTCGGGTGACGGGCGCCACGGAAGACCTCGGGCCCGCGCGGGGTTGCACCCGGCATGAGCGAGCTGCCCGTCACCGTCGTCGTGTCCCGCCGTCCGGCGCCCGGTCGCGAGATCGAGCTCGAGGAGTGGGCGCGCGGTCTCGTCGACCTGTCCTCCCGCTTCCCCGGGCACCTCGACGGCGACGTGATGCCGTCGACGGACGGCACCGGCGACCTCGTCGTCGCGCTCTCGTTCGTCAACGCCGATGCCGCCCACGACTGGGAGCACAGCCCCGAGCGCGACGCCTGGCTGGCCCGTGCCGACGGCCTGGTCGACGGTCCCGCGCGACCGCAGTCCCTGGGCGGGTTCGAGTCGATCTTCGCGCCGTCGACGAGCGCCGTCGCCGTACCCCGGTGGAAGACGGCGGTCGTCATCGCGCTGGCGATCTACCCCGCCTCGATCCTGCTGCAGCTGGTCCTCGGCCCGGCCCTGGGCAGCTGGCCGCTGCCGCTGCGCGTGCTGGTGACGACCGTCGTGCTGGTGCCCTACATGGCGTGGGTGGGTGTGCCGTGGCTCAGCGCAAGGCTGGACGGCTGGCTGCACCGTCGGCCGCACGCGCGCTGAGCGGCCCCGGACGCACGAGAGCCCCTGACAGCGGTGCGGTCAGGGGCTCGGACGTGGGCCTAGATGGACTTGAACCATCGACCTCTTCCTTATCAGGGAAGCGCTCTAACCGAGCTGAGCTATAGGCCCGTACGTCGTGCCGGAGAAGGCTACCTCAGCCCCGCCGAGCGACCCAAACCGTGGTCAGGAGTCCTCGGAGAGGGTGACCTCGAGCCCGCCGATCAGCCCGACGGAGAGGTTGTAGAGGAACGCGAACAGCGTGGCGAGCGCCGAGCCGAGGACGATCTCGATCGCCGTCAGCACCAGCGCGATGCCCATGACCCGGCTGAAGCTGACGAGCGAGAGGAAGTCGAACGACGACGTCCCTGATCCCGCGATGTCGTCGATGGTGCGCCCGATCGCCGCGAAGACGCCGGTGACGACGAGGGTCCACCACAGCAGCGCGGTCGCCATGAGCAGCACGATGCCGACCGAGACCGAGAGCATGAACGCGGTCTTCATGACCGACCACGGGTCGAGCCGCGAGACGAGCAGCCGGGCCCGACGGGGGCCGACCGGTCGCGAGACCGCGGCGGGCGCCGGCGCCGGCGCGGGGGCGACGACCGGCGGGACCGGCGGCACCGTGCGCGGCTCGGCGATCGTGGGCGACGCCGACGCCGCGGGTGCCGGACGCGCGCCGGCCGCGGGCACGGAGACGCTCCCGGACCGGGTGGCGGCGGACGCCTGAGCAGGCGCGGTCACCGGGATCGGGGCGGTCGAACCCGCCCGTCCCGCCCCGGCCCGTTTGGCCGTGCCGTCCTTGTCCACCGAGCCTGCTCCTTAGCCTTCGACCGTGGGACCGTCGCCGGACTCCACGTCGTCGACGTTCACGGTAACGGACTCGGCGGTCGCTGCCACGTCAGTGGTGTCCGTCGCCGCGCTCGCGTCGCCGTCGTCGGCTGCCGGCTCGGCCCCTCGACCACGTCGTCGAGGTCGTCGTCGGCGTCGTCGGTCTCCTCGCCGCGCGCGACCGACACGACGGCGTCCTCGTCGCTGACGTCCATGAGCGAGACGCCCATGGTGTCGCGGCCGCTGGAGCGGATCTCGGAGACGCGGGTGCGGATGACGCCGCCGTCGGCGGTGATCGCCAGCACCTCGTCGCCCTCGTCGACGACGAGCGCGCCCACGAGCGAGCCGCGGTGCTCGGGGAGCTTCATCGCGCGCACGCCGTAGATGCCGCGGCCCTTGGGCGTCCACTCCGAGACGGGCGTGCGCTTCCAGAAGCCGCCGTCGGTGAAGGTCACGAGGTCGGCGCCCGGGCGCACGACGTCCATCGCGAGCAGCTCGTCGTCGTCGCGGAACCGCATGCCGATGACGCCGGAGGTCGCCCGGCCCATCGGACGCAGCTGCTCGTCGTCGCCGTGGAAGCGCACGGACTGCCCTTGCGCTGACAGCAGGATCAGGTCGTCGTCGTCGCCGACGAGCCGCGCGGAGATGAGCTCGTCGTCGTCGCGCAGGTTGATCGCGATGAGGCCACCGCTGCGGGGGGAGTCGTACTCGCTCGAGCCGGGTCTTCTTGACCAGGCCGTCTCGGGTGGCGAGGACGAGGTAGGGCGCCACGGCGTAGTCGCGCAGGTCGAGCACCTGCGCGATCTTCTCCTCCGGCTGGAAGGCCAGCAGGTTGGCGACGTGCTGGCCGCGGGCGTCACGCGCGGCGTCGGGCAGCTCGTAGGCCTTGGCGCGGTAGACGCGACCCTTGTTGGTGAAGAACAGGATCCAGTCGTGCGTCGTGGTCACGAAGAAGTGGTCGACGACGTCGTCGGCGCGCAGCGCGGCGCCGCGGACGCCCTTGCCGCCACGACGCTGCGAGCGGTAGAGGTCGACCTTGGTGCGCTTGACGTAGCCGCCGCGAGTGATGGTGACGACGACGTCCTCCTCGGCGATGAGGTCCTCCATGGACATCGTCGCCCTCGGCCGCGATGATGCGCGTGCGGCGCTCGTCGCCGTACTTCTCGACGATCTCGGCGAGCTCCTCGCTGACGATCGAGCGCTGACGCGCCTCGTTGGTGAGGATGTCGTTGTAGTCGGCGATCTTCGCCTTCAGCTCGTCGTGCTCGTCGATGATCTTCTGCCGCTCGAGGGCGGCGAGGCGACGCAGCTGCATGTCGAGGATCGCGGTGGCCTGGAGCTCGTCGATGTCGAGCAGCGCCATCAGGCCCGTGCGCGCGTCGTCGACCGTGGCGCTCGCGCGGATGAGCGCGATGACGTCGTCGAGCGCGTCGAGCGCCTTGAGCAGACCGAGCAGGATGTGCGCGCGCTCCTCGGCCTTGCGCAGCCGGTAGCGGGTACGACGCTCGATGACCTCGATCTGGTGGATGATCCAGTGCCGGACGAACTCGTCGAGCGGCAGCGTGCGCGGGACGCCGTCGACGAGCGCGAGCATGTTGCAGCCGAAGTTGTCCTGCAGCTGCGTGTGCTTGTAGAGGTTGTTGAGCACGACCTTCGGCGACGGCGTCGCGCTTGAGCACGATGACCAGGCGCATGCCCGTGCGCGACGAGGAGTCGTCGCGGACGTCGGCGATGCCGGCGATCTTGCCCTCGTTGACGAGCTCCGCGATCTTGCAGCAGCAGGTTGTCGGGGTTGACCTGGTAGGGCAGCTGGGTGACGACGAGCATCGTGCGACCGCGGATGTCCTCCTCGACCTCGACCTCGGCACGCATCGTCACCGAGCCGCGACCGGTGCGGTAGGCGTCCTCGATGCCCCTGCGGCCCACGATGAGTCCGCCGGTGGGGAAGTCCGGGCCCTTGACGCGCTCGAGGAGCGCCTCGAGCAGCTCCTCGCGCGTGGCCTCGGGGTGCTCGAGCGCCCACTGCGCGGCCTCAGCGCGACCTCGCGCAGGTTGTGCGGCGGGATGTTGGTGGCCATGCCGACCGCGATGCCGGCGCTGCCGTTGACGAGCAGGTTCGGGAACCGGCTCGGCAGGATCAGCGGCTCCTGGGTGCGGCCGTCGTAGTTCGGCCTGAAGTCGACGGTGTCCTCGTCGATGTCGCGGACCATCTCCATGGCCAGCGGGGCCATCCGGCACTCGGTGTAGCGCATCGCGGCGGCGGGGTCGTTGCCGGGCGAGCCGAAGTTGCCCTGGCCCTGCACCAGCGGGTAGCGCAACGACCACGGCTGCGTGAGGCGCACGAGGGTGTCGTAGATCGAGGTGTCGCCGTGCGGGTGGTAGTTGCCCATGACGTCGCCGACGACGCGCGCGCACTTGGAGAAGCCGCGGTCCGGGCGGTAGCCGCCGTCGTACATCGCGTAGAGCACGCGGCGGTGCACCGGCTTGAGACCGTCGCGGACGTCGGGCAGCGCGCGCGACACGATGACGCGTCATCGCGTAGTCGAGGTAGGACCGCTGCATCTCGACCTGGAGGTCGACGGGCTCGATCCGCGGGTTGAACTCGGGACTGTCGGTGGTGGTGTCGATGTCGTCAGGCATGTGCTTCCTTCGCGGTACGACGATGAGCGGGACGCGTGCGCCGTACGGCTAGATGTCCAGGAACCGGACGTCGCGGGCGTTGCGCTGGATGAAGGCTCGACGGCTCTCGACGTCCTCGCCCATGAGGACGCTGAACATCTCGTCGGCCTGCGCGGCGTCGTCGATGGTGACCTGCAGGAGCACCCGGCGGTCAGGGTCCATCGTGGTGTCCCAGAGCTCGTCGGCGTTCATCTCGCCGAGGCCCTTGTAGCGCTGGACCGCCTCTTCCTTGGGCAGCTTCTTGCCGGCCGCCATGCCGGCCTCGATGACGACGTCGCGCTCGCGGTCGGAGTAGGCGTAGCCCGGCTCCTCGCGCGACCACTTGATCTTGTAGAGCGGCGGCTGCGAGAGGTAGACGTGGCCGCGCTCGACGAGCGGCTTCATGAACCGGAAGAGCAGCGTCAGCAGCAGCGTGCGTGATGTGCTGGCCGTCGACGTCGGCGTCGGCCATGAGGACGACCTTGCCGTAGCGCAGCTTCTCGATGTCGAAGTCGTCGTGCACGCCCGTGCCGAACGCCGAGATCAGCGCCTGCACCTCGTTGTTCTGCAGCACCTTGTCGATGCGCGCCTTCTCGACGTTGAGGATCTTGCCGCGGATCGGGAGGATCGCCTGGGTGCGCGGGTCGCGACCGCTGCGCGCCGAGCCGCCGGCCGAGTCGCCCTCGACGATGAAGACCTCGCACTCGTCGGGGTTGGTCGACGAGCAGTCGATGAGCTTGCCGGGGAGACCGGCGCCGCCCATGAGGCCCTTGCGGTTGCGGGCGAGGTCGCGCGCCTTGCGCGCCGCGATGCGCGCGGCCGCAGCCTGCATCGACTTGCGCGCGATGTCCTTGCCCTCGCCGGGGTTCGCCTCGAACCACGCACCGAGCTGCTCGTTGACGAGCTTCTGCACGAAGGTCTTCGCCTCGGTGTTGCCGAGCTTGGTCTTGGTCTGGCCCTCGAACTGCGGCTCGCCGAGCTTGATGGACACGATCGCGGTGAGTCCCTCGCGGATGTCCTCGCCGGAGAGGTTGGCGTCCTTCTCCTTGAGCACTCCCCACTCGCGGGCGAACTTGTTCACCAGCGTGGTGAGCGCCGCGCGGAAGCCCTCCTCGTGGGTGCCGCCCTCGATCGTGTGGATGGTGTTGGCGAAGGTGTAGACCGACTCGGAGTAGCCGGAGTTCCACTGCATCGCGACCTCGGCGGAGATGAGCCGCTCGGTGTCCTCGGACTCGACGTGGATCACATGCTGGTGCGACGGGCCCTTCGTCGCGTTGAGGTACTTCACGAAGTCGGCGATGCCGCCCTCGTAGTGGTAGGTCACCGAGCGCGGGATCTCCTCGGCCGGGTCGACGCCGTCGAGCTCGACGTCGATCGGGTCGGGCTCGCGCTCGTCGGTGAGCGTGAGGGTCAGGCCCTTGTTGAGGAACGCCATCTCCTGGAAGCGGCGCGAGAGCGTGGAGAAGTCGTAGTGCGTGGTCTCGAAGATCCCGCCGTCGGCCCAGAACGTGACGGTCGTGCCGGTCGCCTCGGTGGCCTCGCCGCTGCGAAGGGGAGACGTGGGTACGCCGTAGGCGAAGTCCATCCGGTGCACGACGCCGTCGCGGTGCACCTCGACCTCGACCCGGGTGGAGAGCGCGTTGACGACGGAGACGCCGACGCCGTGCAGACCGCCGGAGACGGCGTAGCCGCCACCGCCGAACTTGCCGCCGGCGTGCAGGACGGTGAGCACGACCTCGACGGCCGGCTTGCCCTCGCTCTCGACGATGTCGACCGGGATGCCTCGGCCGTTGTCCCTCACCCGGACCCCGCCGTCGGCGAGGATCGTGACGTCGATGGTGTCGCAGTAGCCGGCCAGCGCCTCGTCGACGGAGTTGTCGACGACCTCGTAGACGAGGTGGTGGAGGCCGCGCTCACCGGTGGAGCCGATGTACATGCCGGGGCGCTTGCGGACTGCTTCGAGGCCTTCGAGGACGGTGATGTTGCTCGCGTCGTAGGACACGGGTGGGTGGCCCTCCTGCTTCCGGGGTGCCCGGTCGGGCGCGTCTCACGTGGGTCGGCGCCGGGGGCGTCGTCCCGGCGCTGGTCGACCGGTCGGGGCCGGTCCGGAGAAGGTCCGGGAGCCCCGTGGAACTGGCCCTCATCCTACCGTGAGCAGGGCCCTGGAGCGGTCAAGGAGGGCTCTGCTTGTGGGGATATGTCGGCCGGGGTCCGTCGGCTGTGGGCGCCGTTCCTGCCGCACGGGCCCCGGGTCGCCCCGCTCCCGGACCTCGGCGGCGCGGCGATCGCCCCGATCCGGGTCGCCACGACCGTCGCGCGTGCTCAGCCGTAGGTGTCGCGGGGGCCGCGGCCCTTCACGTGGAACCGACCGTGCTTCCACGACGGCGCCGCCGGACCGAGCACCGTGATGTCGCGGACGGCTCCCGTGCCGAGCTCGTGGTCGATGCGCCGGCGGAGGTCCGGCAGCAGGTTGCGCATCGTGTAGGCCCAGGCGGAGGAGTCGGCGCGGAGCACGAGCAGGAGTCCCGCGCCGTCGGGGGAGGGCTCGAAGGTCTCGGGGACGACGTGCTCCGCGACGTCGGCGCCGACGATCTCGGCCCAGCGGCCGGTGAGCCCGCCGACCGCCGTGGGCTGCTCCCAGCCGCGCTCGCGCAGCATCCGTTCGATCGACTGGCCGAACAGCTGCGGGTCGCGGCCGTCAGGCCCGGACCCGCTGTAGGAGCCGGGGGTCGACGGGCGCCGCCGGGTCGTGCGGTTCGGGCCGCCCGTGGCGCGCGACGCCGCCTGGGCGGAGCCGGCCGCGGCGCGGGCGCGGGCGAGCGCCTCCTTGGCCGCGTCGGAGCCCGAGCTCACCGGGGCGTCGTCGTCCGACAGGTCGACGGCGTCGTCGGGCTCGTGGCCCTCGTCAGCGGGCACGGGAGACCTCGCCGCCCGCGACGTCGATGCGGTCGCCCACGAGCAGGTCGGGCACGTCGGCCTCGACCGCAGCGGTGACCAGCACCTGCTCCGCGTCGCTCACGAGCGACGCGAGACGCGAGCGGCGCTCGACGTCGAGCTCGGCGAAGACGTCGTCGAGCACGAGCACCGGCTCGCCGCCGGGAGACCCGTCGTTGCGCAGCAGCTCGTACGACGCGAGCCGCAGCGCCAACGCGTAGGACCACGACTCCCCGTGCGACGCATAGCCTTTCGCGGGTGCGGGGCCGAGCTTGAGGAGCAGGTCGTCGCGGTGCGGACCGACGAGCGACAGGCCGCGGTCGAGCTCCTCGCGACGGCGCCGCTCGATGCCGTCCAGCAGGAGGTCGGCCAGCAGGGCCCGGTCCGCGACCAGCTCGACATCGGGTCCGAGCGAGCAGGTGTAGTCGAGCGCGGCCGGGCCGCCGCCGGAGCTGACGGTGTCGTAGGCCTTGTCGACGAGCGGGAGCAGCGCGGCGACGAGGTCGAGGCGGGCGGCGAGGATCTCGGCACCGACCGTCACCAGGTGCGTGTCCCACACCTCGAGCGTGCGCATGACGTCGCCCGAGCCGGATCCGCCACGTCGCGCGGCCGACGCTGTCTTGAGCAGGGCGTTGCGCTGCTTGAGGACGCGGTCGTAGTCCGCGCGGACGCCGGCCATGCGCGGCGCGCGCGCGACGAGGAGGTCGTCGAGGAACCGCCGCCGCTCGCTCGGGTCGCCCTTGACCAGCGCGAGGTCCTCGGGGGCGAACAGCACCGTGCGCAGCAGGCCGAGCACCTCGCGTGGGCGGGGTACGGGGGAGCGGTTGATCCGCGCGCGGTTCGCGCGGCCCGGGTTGATCTCGATCTCGACCAGCGTGGCGCGGTCGTCGCGCACCACCTGCGCGCGCACGACCGCCTGGGCGGCGCCGAAGCGCACGAGCGGCGCGTCGGTGGCCACGCGGTGGCTGTCCAGGGTCGCGACGTAGCCGAGGGCCTCGACCAGGTTGGTCTTGCCCTGGCCGTTGCGCCCGAGGAACGACGTGACGCCGGGACGCAGCTCGACGTCGGCCTGCGCGTAGCAGCGGAAGTCGGTGAGCGAGAGCGCTGCGACGTGCACGGTGCGGGCCGGGGCCGATGCGGGGCGGTCGGGCGTCAGCCCGAGAGCCGCACCGGCATGAGGAGGTAGCGGTAGGCCGGTGCGCCCTCGACGCTGCCGCCGGTGAGGACCGCGGGCCGGGTCGAGGTGGTGAACGACAGCTTCGTCGTCGCGTCGTCGAGCGCACCGAGGCCGTCGAGGAGGTACTGCGGGTTGAACGCGATCTCGATCGGGTCGCCGTCGACCGCGCACTCCACGGCCTCGGTGGCCTGGGCCTCGTCGCCCGCGCCCGCGCGCAGCTCGACCTCGCCGCCCTCGAACCGGAGCCGCACCGGGGTGTTGCGCTCGGCGACGAGCGCGACGCGCTTCACGGCGTCGACCAGCGCGCTGGTCTCGACCGACGCGACCGTGGCCGACTCGCTCGGCAGCAGGGCGCGGTACTTGGGGAACTCGCCGTCGAGTAGCCGGCTGGTGGTGCGGCGCCCGTCGCCCTCGAAACCCATGAGCCCGTCGCCGGCACCCGAGGCTGACAGCGCGAGGTGCACGGTGTCGCAGTGCGCGAGCGATTTCGCAGTCTCCGCAAGGGTTCTCGCGGGGACGAGCGCATTGGTGTCGAGGCCGGAGTGCTCCGGGCTCCACGAGAACTCACGGACGGCGAGGCGGTAGCGGTCGGTCGCGGCGAGGGTGATCAGCGCGTCGGCGATCTCGACCCGGATGCCGGTGAGGGTCGGCAGCGTGTCGTCGCGACCGGCGGCGGTGGCGACCTGCGCGACGGCGGACGCGAAGGTCGGACCCTCGATCGTTCCGGTCGAGCCAGGCATGTCGGGGAGCGAGGGGTAGTCGTCGACGGGGAGGGTCGGCAGCGTGAACGAGGAGCGGCCGCAGCGCACCTCGACCCGGCTGCCCTCGGACGTCACGGTGACCGCGGCCGACGGGAGCGCGCGGGCGATGTCGGCGAGCAGGCGACCCGAGACCAGGACGCGCCCGGGCTCGTCGACGTCGGCCGCGACGGCGACGCGGCCGGAGACCTCGTAGTCGAAGCTGGACAGCGTGAGCCCGCCGGGGGCCGCGTCGATGAGCAGGCCCGCGAGCATGGGCATCGACGGGCGGGAGGGCAGCGTGCGGGCCGCCCACGCCACGGCGTCGGCGAGGACGTCGCGCTCGAGCCGGAACTTCACGTCGGGTCACTCCTGTCGGGCCGGGCTGGTGGACGAACGCGGGTGCGGAGCGGAGCGTACGCCGGGTCATGCTTCCACGCGGCACCCACGCTCGGACAGACGGCACCCCGCTGCGAGCGATCGGGTGTCACGCGGGGGCGGGTGCAGCCGGTCACCGAGGGTGCCCGACACGGGGGTCGGAGGCGTCCCGAGCGCAGCGAGGGCACGCAGCGTGCCGTGGCCGGCCGGAGGCCGTCACGGACCGTGCGACGAGCTCTGTCCACAGAACCAGGGTGGGTGGAGGCTCTCGGATGACTCCTGGAGTTACAGAAGGAGTTGTCGTCATAGGGGGTGTGGATCCTGGGGATGACCGGTGTCCTCGCAGGTCGTGCCGCGTGTCGATCTCCCGCGCACCTGTGGACGACGCCTCGGGACAACCCCTGCCGGCTGGGGACCGTGGGTGTGGCGCCGACCGTCGTCCCCCGCTGTCCACAGGGGAGCACCACGTCCGACGGCGTCGTCCCCAGGGTTCTCCCCAGGGCAGGCTGACCTTCGTCCACAGAG
Organism: uncultured Actinomycetota bacterium; assembly: GCA_963782665.1. Taxonomy (GTDB): domain Bacteria; phylum Actinomycetota; class Actinomycetes; order S36-B12; family CAIYMF01; genus Longivirga. The sequence goes on from CAWAKP010000004.1 coordinate 896,153, forward strand.
TTATCCCCAGGGTGTGAACGCGCGGCGTGATCGACGGCCGAACGGACGTGACACAGCGTGAGGGGCTCGCGCGCGTCGGATCGGGGTCGGAGCACGGCGTCGGTCGTGCTCAGGCCTGCCGCGCGGTGCTCTTGATCCGCGCCGTGAGGTCGGTGACCTGGTTGTAGAGCGACCGGCGCTCGGCCATGAGCTGGCGGATCTTGCGGTCGGCGTGCATGACCGTGGTGTGGTCGCGGCCGCCGAAGGCCTGGCCGATCTTGGGCAGCGACAGGTCGGTGAGCTCGCGGCACAGGTACATCGCGATCTGCCGGGCGGTGACCAGCACGCGCGAGCGCGACGAGCCGCAGAGGTCGTCGACGGTCACGCCGAAGTACGCCGCCGTCTGCATCATGATGATCGAGCTGGTGATCTCCGGGCCGGCCTGGTCGGTGATGAGGTCCTTGAGGACCACCTCGGCCAGCGGCAGGTCGACGGGCTGGCGGTTGAGGCTGGCGAAGGCCGTGACGCGGATGAGCGCGCCCTCGAGCTCGCGGATGTTGGTCGAGATCTTCGACGCGATGAACTCGAGGACCTCGGGAGGCGCTGAGAGCCGCTCCTGCGCCGACTTCTTGCGCAGGATCGCGATGCGGGTCTCGAGGTCGGGCGGCTGGACGTCGGTGATGAGGCCCCACTCGAACCGCGAGCGCATGCGGTCCTCGAAGTCCTGCAGCTGCTTCGGCGGCAGGTCGCTGGTGACGACGATCTGCTTGTTGGCGTTGTGCAGCGTGTTGAAGGTGTGGAAGAACTCCTCCTGCGTCTGCACCTTGCCCGACAGGAACTGGATGTCGTCGACGAGCAGGACGTCGACATCCCGGTAACGGCGCTGGAAAGCGGCTGCCTTGTCGTCACGGATGGAGTTGATGAACTCGTTCGTGAACTCCTCCGAGCTGACGTAGCGCACGCGGGCGCCGGCGTAGAGGGTGCGGGTGTAGTGGCCGATCGCGTGCAGGAGGTGGGTCTTGCCCAGACCGGACTCGCCGTAGACGAAGAGCGGGTTGTAGGCCTTGGCCGGCTGCTCGGCGACCGCGACCGCGGCGGCGTGCGCGAAGCGGTTGCTCGAGCCGATGACGAACGTGTCGAAGGTGTACTTCGGGTTGAGGCGGCTGGCCTCCTCCGTGCGGGTGCCGGGCGAGCCGGTGCCGGGGCGCACCGGCTCGGGCAGCGACGAGCTCGCCGGCGGCGTGATGGTCGGCGCGGGCACGGGGGTCGCACCGACCGGGTCGGCGTAGGTCGAGTCGGCGAGGTCGTCGGTGGCGTCGTCGTCGAGCGACGGCGCGATCGTGGGGTCGACCGTGACCGCGATGCGCACCTCGCGGCCGAGCGTGCGGGAGAGCGCGTCGACGACGAGCGGGCGCAGCTTGCTCTCCAGGACGTCCTTGGTGAACTCGTTCGGCGCGGCGACCAGCGCGGTGTCCTCGACGATCGCGAGCGGCCGGGTCAGCGAGACGAAGGCACGCTGCTGCGAGGTCATCCCCTCGTCGCCCAGGGACTCGAGAGCCCGGGTCCAGACGTCGATGAGATCCAGGTCGTCGTCGGCCACTGGCGCAGCGTCCCCTCGTTGTCGTGCCGGCGGGCCGGCGGGGCGTCCACACGCTCGTCCACAGGTGTGGAACGGGCGGGCGGCGTGCGGAGCCCGGGTGCCGGGATCGGGAGACCCCAGCGGTGGATCGTGTAGTCGGCTGCCGTAGGCGGCGCGGTGGCGAGACCGTAGTCGTGCCGCCACGCGCCCCGTCAAGGGGTTGTCCACAGGCAGGGGCGGAGTCTGCCACGTCTCGTCGGGTTTGTCGGCGTGTCGCTGCGGGCCTACGCCGGACCACCCCGAGAGGATGGGCGGTTCTCGTGATGGGGCAAGATCACAGCCCGCGGACGGGGTCGCGGTTTGACCCCTCCACGGACCGCCCCGTACCGTGGAGAGGCCGACGACTGCCCTGCCCGAGCGTGCTCGGGTCGGTCCTGCACGTCAGCGGCCACTGCCGCATGCCGACGCCTCTGGCGTCGGCGTCCGGTGGCGGCCGACCGGGATCCCGGTCTGCGCACCACCTCGCACCACCACTTCCCCGCAGGTCCGGGCTCGCCCGGACCACCCGACGTCCGGCAGGGACTCGTCCCTGGCCCCACCACGGTTCGGAGCCGACCGATGAGCAAGCGCACCTTCCAGCCGAACAACCGCCGGCGGGCCAAGACCCACGGCTTCCGTCTGCGCATGCGCACGCGTGCCGGTCGTTCGATCCTCTCGGCTCGTCGCCGCAAGGGTCGCACCGAGCTCTCGGCCTGACGGCCCGGTCGACCGCGCCCGTGCTCCCGAGCACCGCGCGGTTGCGCCGCAGCCAGGACTTCACCGAGACCGTACGACGAGGCGCCCGGGCCGGTCGGCCCCTCCTCGTGGTCCATCTCGATGCGGCTCCGGCCGACGCCACCGCCCACCGATCCCGCCCCGGGGACGACCCGAGGGCGGGATTCGTCGTGAGCAAGGCGGTCGGCGGCTCGGTGGTCCGGCACGCCGTGGCCCGTCGGCTGCGCCATGTCGTGCGCCCTCGGCTGGCCTCGCTGCCGGCCGGGTCGCGGCTGGTCGTGCGGGCCCTCCCGGACTCCGCCACGGCCTCGTCCGACCAGCTCGCCGCCGACCTCGACGCCGCCTTGGAGCGTGCTCTGCGCAGGGGCGGCCGGGACGCGGCAGCGGCGGTGACCGCCCCATGAAGGCCGTGGACGCGGTGCGTCGACTGCTCGGGGCCACCGTGGGCCGGTTCTTCCGACTCCTCCTGACCGGCGGCATCGTCGCCTACAAGCGGGTGCTCAGCCCGATGCTCGGACCGCGCTGCCGCTTCCACCCGTCGTGCTCGTCCTATGCGCTCGAGGCGGTCTCGGTGCACGGCGCCGGCAAGGGCACGGTGCTCGCGACCTGGCGGATCTGCCGCTGCAACCCCTGGAACCCCGGCGGGGTCGACCTCGTCCCCGACAAGGGACGCTGGAAGCCCGAGCCGTACGTCTCGCTGGACGCCGGTGGCACCGCCGCTGCTCCCGGCGCGACCCTGACCGGACCTGACCGCACCACCGACGACCGGAGACCCTGGGAGCAACATTAATGGATCCTCTCATGCGTCCGCAGGAGCGAAGTTCGGGTCGACGCATTAGCTGGCAACAATCATCGATTATGTGGAGGTGCACGATGGACACATTCGCGGTATCACCAGGCCTGTTTCCCTCTCGAGTCGTCGCATGCACTCTCGCGATAGTCGCTCGTCTGCCTACTGCAGTGCCTGATCTGCGCGAGCGAGTACCACCCTGCGCGATCCGAGGATGTCGTCGAGGTATCCGTGGTGGTCGTCGCTCTTAGTTGTTCTCGCCTCCATTCTGCTTTCCGCGTGCGCAGCAACCATGGGGCACACGACCAGAAAAGCGGTCGAAGTGGATAAAGCGCTGATCAACGCTCCAATGAACCCGGTCCAGGTCAAGACGGTCGACGTGGATAGCGCCGGCATTCAATTGCTTTCCGTGGGCGTAAAGCCCTGGGGACGATTCGACGCCGATGACTTGCAGAATATTCGTGGATCCCTCGAGGACACCCTTGCTGCGGCGAGACGGTCCCGCGGGAGTTCAGGCGACTGGATCCGAACTCCAGATTCACCTCGTCATCCGCGGATACTTCGTCGCGGCCAGCAACAATGCAGCCGGCGTTCTGGCGGTAGTCGATTGGTGCGTCGCGGATCAAGACGCTCACGTTCTCTACCAGGAGGTTTTCTACGCGTCGCACGCGGCAAGACTGGTGGGGACGCTCGGCGGAGAAAAAGATATCGTCGATCAGGCCATCGTTCGCAGGGTGGCAGAAACGAGCCTGTTGCTATCGTCTGGCGCAAGCACCAATGGTCTCCCGAGAAAGGTGAAGGATACTTATGACCAATTCAACGAAGCTGTCGCGGTACTGCCTTCAGACTTCCAATCCATGGGGTTGGTTGGAGCAGGACCTAGTTCCGCAGCTCAATCTCGTCATGTTGTTTATTCCGAACACCCCATCAACCGGCGCGAACTGGGAGTCCACAAAAGTGGAGAAGCCGATAGACTGGTCTCAACGCCTCGCAGCAAAATCGGCCCAATAGGTACGAAGCGTTCGTCGACTACACCTTCTAAAACGAATACAACACCTGTATCCCAAGCACATTCATCGAGCTCTTGGGCTGAAAGAGGGTGTACTGGGTCCCGTTCAACGTCGCCTGCACGGTCTGGGACTCTTTAAAACGGTACGAGTCGTAATACCCCACGACGCTCCAATTCCCATCGAAGCGATAGCCGACACTCGCGTAAGCGCTCCAGTCCTTACCCGGTGTCAACGTCGGATTCTGGTCGAACCCGATATCGGTGAGATTTGCATTCTCGTAGGTATAGACCGGGTACTTCAGTCCCAGCGCGGCGATCAATCCTGGCTTGCCTTGCGAGGGGCCCAGCTCCGCGCCGAATCGCGCGTAGATCACACCCCAGTCCTCTGCCTGATCGCTATCTGAAAATTGGCGTCTCCAGATATCCGCACCTGCCGCAAGTACTGCATCCAGGTGCTCATCGCCGCGTAACGGAAACCGATAGCGGAGCTGCCCTTCATTCAGGACACCGAAGTAATCGACCTTCGCGGTAAGGGGCGCGCCGGTGAACAGATCCGAGCCACTGTAGTTCACTTGGCCGAAATAGACCTGGCCTCGATAGCCGAAGAGGATGCCTTTGTCCTTGTCCTGCATCCAAATCAGACCGCCGACGAGTAGAGGACCGGTTTCCTTCACCGTTGGCGAGGTGTCCTCCTGCCAGTTGAAATACTCCACACCCGCGAAGACCGTGAGCTCGGCACGTGCTGAGGTTGCGATGAGCAACAGCAAGACGGTGGCAACGGATCTCATTACTCGTCTCCGGCGTTTCTTGATCCAAATCATACTCGGCACGCGACGCGATAGAAACATCCTGCCCTCAGGCGATGGGGATCGACTTCACCTCGAGTGCAGAACGCTCGACAATTCTGTCGACGTATCGACGAATTTCTGTCTTTGCTCTTCGCGCAATTTTTGCCAAGTGCTTATCAAATCGCGCACTTTGAATGAAACGTGCGCCGGCATGCTTTTCGCAACACGGATGAGCGGCGATGACCGTCGACTCGCCGGAGACGTTCCACAAGAGACCATCAGAACCAACGCAACGTGCCGTGCAAACGGCCCCAAAGCGTTACGTACAAGAAAGGAATGAAGAAGTGAATAATACTCAGAAGGGCTTTACCCTTATTGAAATCGCGATTGTGCTGGTCATCATCGGTCTGCTGCTCGGCGGCGTCGTAAAGGGACAGGAAATGATCAGCAGCTCCCGCGCCCGCAGCGTCATCTCACAGCAGGACGGTATCAAAGCGGCGTTCTTCGGCTTTCAAGACCGCTATCGCGCACTTCCTGGTGACTACGGTGCCGCCGACAGTAATATCAACTGCGGCGCCAGTCACGTGTCTAAACGGCAATAACAACAACTACATCGAGGCGGCCGCAACTGGTGCTGTGGCACATGAAGACATCTTGGCCTGGAGCCATCTGTCCGCGGCGGGCTTCCTCAGCGCGCACTACGTCATGGCGAACGCGTCCGTTGCAGTGCCCGACGAAACGAACACGCCGAAGAATCCCTACCAGATGTATCTGCAGCTCGGCTATGACACCAACTGGGGCGTGGCGGGAAATACCATCAAGAGACACAACGTCAAGACGGGCAGCCTGTTGCCTGTCGAGCTGCTGGCCGAGATGGACCGCAAAGTCGACGATGGAAAGCCTTACACGGGGGCCTTTCAGTTCTCGCCTTACGCGCCGGGCTCGGTAGTCGCGCCTGATCCCACAAAATGCGTCAGCGGCTTGGAGTGGAACGTCCTGGGTGCGGAGACTGATTGCGGGGCCGCGAACGTCTTGTGATGAGTGTCCGACCGCGGAGTGCTACGGTTTTTGCCTCGCGCGTCGGGCTTGCCGAGCAATCGGGTAGAGATGCGGGGTGTCCGTTATCTGGTCTTTCAACGCCGCGTCGATAGGCGGCTGCGATCGCCGTCGGCGTGACGTGGACGCGCGATAGCGCGTTACTTCCGCCGACCAGAATCCGTTCTTCGGAAGCCGGATTTTTGCGGCGACGGCCTTTGCGTGCGCTGCGCGCAGTGCCTCGAAATGGTCTTTTGCCTCGACCTCAAAAGCACACTGTGCCTGCGAGGTGGAAAAGTCTCTGGTAAAAACTACCCGATATGCGTTCATGACAACTAGAGTTGTTTCTTGCCTTCTCATCAAAGCGCCAATCTGGAGACGATCAGTCCGCCTGGCGCAAAGTCGATTTTCAGAGCGACGCCGGCGACTACCTTTACCACTGCCGCGCCGCTCGGTGGCAGTGGCAACCCGATCTCGCCGAGAGCTTTGGTCAAGAGAGCTCACAAACTCCTGCTCGGTCACCTTCTTTGCGGCCAGCGCCATAGTGGCGGGCCGATCGATGAATACCGCAGATCGCTTGTTCTCATCCAAGGCAATGTATCTGGGTTCGCCGTTCAGTGGCCAAGGCTTTGGCTGGTTATCGCCCTCCGGCGTCGCGTTTTCCATGGGCTGCATCATGGTCTGAGCCGCAGACAATGCCGAGAAACGTTAAATGAATGTGATGGAAGCGGAGCGCAGCCCCCGAACGCGACCGATTCTCGCCCGGCAGGTCAGCCAGCGCGAGGCACCCAGCATCCGTGCAGTCCGAAGGGTACGCGCTGCGGGAGTCGCAGCACCGCCGCGGACTCGCCCGAGATATCCGCAGCATGCAGGATGAGCAGGTTGGTGACATCGCCCTCGAACGCATAGGTGAGCAAGTGCCCCGCTACCGCCGACGTCTCAATCGTTGCCTGCCTCTGGTCCGCAGTCGGTCGAACAACACGGCGATAATGATGAAGCAGCCGACGAAAGTGCCTTGCCAGAATGTGCTGATGCCGAGCAGGGTGAGACTGTTTCGGATGACTTCGATCAGAGCGGCGCCTACCACCGCACCGAAAGCGGTGCCTATGCCGCCACTCAAATTCGCGCCGCCGATGACCGAAGCTGCGATAACCGTCAGCTCCATGCCTTGACCCAGGCTCGTGGTAATCGTCCCGAGCCAGCCGACTTCGAGTATGCCGGCGATTCCGGCGCAGAGGCTGCAGAACATATAGACGCTCACTTTTACCAGACGAACCGGGATGCCCGTCAGGATCGCCGCGCGCTCGTTCCCGCCGATGGCGAACAGATGCCGACCCCACTTCGACCATCGAAATGCGAAGCCGGTGATCAGTACCATCACGATCAGAAACAGGACCGGATTGGGGACCTTGATGCGTGTCGATGAACGGGAGACTGATGTCGATGAATCCGCCTCCCAGCCAGAGGAGTTGGGCCTGGTCGGGGCCGAATTCGTAGACCATGCGGTTGTTCGACAGCACCATCGCGAGACTTCTCGCGATGGATAACATCCCGAGCGTCACGACGAAGGGCGGAACGCCGACATACGCAATCATCACGCCGTTGAAAAAGCCCACGAACAACGAAACACCGAGGGCCATCGGGACGGCAACCCAGAAGGGCGTGCCGGTGTTCATCGACATGCCGATCACCATGCCCGACAACGCCAGAACCGCACCGACCGAGAGATCGATGCCGCCGGTAATGATGACTGCCGTCATGCCGAGCGCGATGATCGCGACGAAGGCGAAGTTGCGGGTGACGTTGAACAGATTCTGTTGCGTCGCGAACACATCGCTCATCACGGACAGAATGACAAAGGCGACCAACGCGGCCATGGAAACCCAGAATGCCTGTCGACTGACGAGCCAGCTCAGCAGATTTCCATGCACCTGCTTGCTGATCGATTCCTCCAGACTCGTCGCCATATCTGCTCGCCCTGTGCGTGAATCGTTCATGCGGTCTCGATCGCGCCGGTGATGAGGCCAGTCACCTCTTCCGGTGAACTGCCCCCGATGGGTTTGTCCGCCACTTTCTCTCCTCGCCGCATTACGACGATTCGGTCCGCCACCGCGAAGACGTCCGGCATGCGATGACTGATGAGAATGACCGCGATGTTGTGATCGCGCAGTCTGCGGATGAGGCTGAGGACTTCGGCGACTTGCCGCACGCTGATTGCAGCGGTCGGCTCGTCCATCAACACGATCTTGGGTTCGGATAGTCGCGTTCTGGCAATCGCAACGGCCTGCCGTTGCCCGCCCGACATCCTGCGGACCAGATCACGCGGTCGCGTTTCCGATTTCAGTTCCGCGAACAGTTCGCCGGCGCGCTGAAACATCGCCCGATAGTTGAGGACACGAAAGGGGCCGAAGCCGGTCATGAGTTCGCGACCGAGATAGACATTGGCGGCGGCAGTGAGGTTGTCGCAGAGCGCCAGATCCTGGTAGACGATTTCGATGCCTTGCGCGCGCGCGTCGGATGGCTTGTGAAAGGCCACCTTGCGGCCAAGCATCGACATCGTCCCACCGCTCGGCGGGAAGTTGCCGGCGATGATTTTGACGAGAGTGGACTTGCCCGCGCCGTTGTCGCCCATGAGGCCAACGACCTCGCCGGGTTCCATCGAAAGCGACACGTTGACGAGCGCTTGAATGGCGCCGAAGTGCTTGGAAATCCCCGTGAGTTCCAGGATTGCCATGGTCGACTCCTCCCTCCGCCTCCTCTTCGGGAGGACGGCTCATTATGCTGTAGCCACCTCGCTTGCGCAAAAAGGGCGCCCGCAGGCGCCCCGGACGAGAAACGTCGCCTCAGATCATTGCGCTGGACACTTGCCCAGGTTCGCGGGCGTGCACTCGTCGAGACCCGTGTAGAGCGGATCGGCGACCTTCTTGCCGTTGATCAAATCGATCAAGATCGACGGCGCCTTGTGGCCCATTTCGAATGGCCGCTGGCCGATTTGCGCCATGCTGCGTCCCGCCTTCAGAGCATCCATCTGCGGCGGCAGCGTGTCGCCGGCAATGATGACCAGTTTCTTCGACTTCAGTCTTGGCCATCACCTGATCGGTGACCTGCGCGTAGGCTTGCGGGCCGAACTGCGCCCAGCCGCCGATGAGGATGAAAGCATCGAGGTTCGGGTTGGCGGTGAAGGTATCCTGCATCTGCTGGTTGGCGAGATCGATCTGATCGTTGGTGAAGACCGGGCAGCCTTTGATTTCCGTCCAGCCGTTCTCGCCTTTCAGGCGATCGATGCCTTTCTTGCCGGAGATGGTGTCGCGGAAGCCTTGAGCCCTGGCGTTGATGTTGTCTGCCGCGACGTTGCCCAGTTGCAGGCACACCGTTCCGCCTTTGGGTTTGAGCTCCTTCGTGTACTTCGCCATCAGGACGCCCATATCGTAGTTATTCGTCCCGAGGTAGGTCTTGCGCAGCGCCCGGTCCGCCGCGGCGAGGTCGGCATCGATCGTCATGATCGGCATCTTCGGCTTCTTCGCTTTGAGCATGTTGGCCATCGCCGGAGCGTTCGACGGCGAGATCGCAATGCCTGCGACGCCTTTATTGATCAAGTCTTCGACGAGTTGGACTTCGCCGGCTTCGTCGGCACTCGACGCGGGGCCGGTGTACAGACAGGTGTATTCGGAGTTCGGATTTTCCTTGTTCCACAAGGCGCAGCCGTTGCCGAGAACCGTGAAGAACGGGTTGTCCAATCCCTTGACCACTACCGCGAGTGTCTTCTTCTGAGCCATGGCCGGACCGCTGACGGCGAATGCGAGCAGCATGGCGCTGGCGAACATGAACATTCTCTTATTCATTCGGTTTCCTCCAGTATGTTTTGGTTTGCTACTTAAGACATCGTCCCATCGCTTCAAATACAACGAGCCAGAAGGCCCGGCCCCAATCTGGCGGCGGACTCACTATAAGATCAGCAGCCAGGAAATGTCGAGACCATTGCGTACGCTGCAGTGCAATAGCAGTCAGTGCGTGGGAATGGCATCGTCATGTCGTCGCCTCAATCGGAGGTGACGACTTCGATTTCGTTCGAAGGAGGACTTTGATTGCCCTTGGCGTCGATTGCGACGGCGACGATGTAGTACTTCGTTTTCTTTTTGAGGTTGGCCAGCAGTGCCGTCGATTCGTTGCCGACAGTCATCGAGTCGATGTAGACCTTGGATTGAGGGCCGTACAGAATCCGATAGCCCGTCACTGCTGCGCTGGGACTTTTGTCCCAGGAGAGCTTGATGGATGCGCTTTGCGTGACAGGGGAAGTCTCTATTGCAACGGTTTTGGCAGGGCCGCGAAACGCGAGGGTCCAAAGAGCGATGCCCGCGAAAAGTAAGCCGCCGAAAAATAGCACGACCACCAGATCGACGACTTTCTTCGAATCTCTTCCCTTGACCTTGCTACTCACAATCGTTCCTCGATTCGCTCACGGCCTAACGGGGCACGGCCGCTAACCACGGGCGCTACCGATGCTTGCTGTCGAGCCAATTCCCTTAGGCTAGTCGGTTAATCCGTGCACGGATGATCCGATATGTTAATCCGATCCACGGATGATCCAATATATAGGGTAGCAGGGTGTATGGAGTAACGGGGCCGAAGCCACGCTGGCTTTCGCCCCATTCGACTGGGAGCTGTGGCGCGGTTTGGCAGCACGGTTGTGTCGGCCACGCCAATGCTGGATCATTGCGGCAATGTCGTTAGTCCTCTTCCGTCAGACGCGCCCAAAGTATGGGCGCGCATTGCGTGTCTTCCTCGTCGTGCTCGTGGTCGGGATCGCGGTTGCGCTTGCCTGCGGCGGCTACCTGTTTTCGCGCATTGGGCCGATCGGCACCGCCTACGCTGCCAAGATCCTGTGCTCGGGCGTGTTCGTCTCGGGCGGGCGGCGGACGCGGTGATCCGAGAGGACATCATCGCCGACAACCACCCGTTGCTACGCTTCATCAGTGCCGACGTAGACCGGGAGCGCAGCGTCGCAGGCGCCAGCTTTCTCGGCATGATGCGCAGGGTAGCCGCTTATCGACCCGGCCTGGGTTGCACGCTCGCCATCGGCGTGTCACCTGACCGTCTCGCACCGCTGGAGGGTGCTGCTACAACGGTCGCCGGCCGAAGACGACTTGCCGGTCGACCCAGCCGCTGCGGGCGTGAATGCTCGCACGACTCAACGCGGCGCTGGATTGGGCATTTTCCGAACCGGATTCGGACAAGCTGCGGCGCACACGCGCAGTGGTCGTGATGCAGGATGGTCGCATCGTCGCGGAGCGATATGCAGCCTGGGTTTCTCCGACGATATGCCGATGCTCGGTTGGTCGATGGCGAAGTGCGTGACCGGCGCACTGATCGGCGTCCTGGTACAGGATGCCAAGCTCGCGACGGACAGCAAGGCCTTGCTGCCGCAGTGGCGGGACTCAGGCGACGCGCAGGGCCGGCATCAGCCTCGACAATCTGCTGCGCATGAGCAGCGGCCTGCACTTTGGCGAGCACTACCAGGACCCCGTCGATGATGTGCTGGTGATGTTATTCGCGACGGCGGATGCCGCGTCGTTCGCTGCCGACAAGCCGCTCGAAGCGTCACCGGGAACGCACTTCCAGTATTCCAGTGGAACCACCAACATTCTCGCGCGCGTGATCCGCGATGCACTGGACGGCAGTGAGCAGGACTACTTGAGGTTTCCGCGTCGGGCCCTGTTCGATCGCATCGGAATGCGCCATGCGGTCATCGAATCCGATGCGTCCGGTGGCCTGATCGGTTCTTCGTTCATGTATGCGAGCCCTCGTGATTGGGCGCGCTTCGGCGAATTTCTGCGGCAGGACGGCAGCTGGTACGGCGAGCGCATCCTGCCTCCCGGCTGGGTGCGATATATGGCTACCCTGACCCCGCAATCCACGCACAGGAATTTCGGTGCGCATCTCTGGGTCAAGGTACCGCCGCCCTTCAACAGCGTCGCGGCGGTGCCGCCTGTACTGCCGGAGGCTTACCACGCTGTCGGCTACGAAGGTCAGTTCGTGAGTGTCATTCCCAGTCGCAATCTGGTGGTCGTACGCTTGGGGCTGAGCCGGCGTGACCATTCGTGGGACCAGGAGGAATTCCTGTCGCGGGTGCTGGACGCGTTTCCCGGCTGAATATTAAGGCGGTGTCCTATCTATCCTATAATAGTGGCTCCGGCCAATGCACCGGATAGGCTTAGACGATGCAACTGTTCGCTTTCGGCATTAACCATCAGACCGCGCCGCTCGAGGTGCGGGAACGCGTCGCGTTCAATGCCGACGGCGTGCCGGTGGCGTTGCGCGATCTGGTCGACCAGGAACCCGTGCGCGAAGCAGCCATCATTTCCACCTGCAACCGCACGGAAGTGTATTGCAGCACGCAGGAGCCCGGCACTGCGGTGCGCTGGCTCGCCGGCTATCACCATATGAAGCCCTCGAGCCTGGAGCCGTTCATCTACACCCTGCCAACCGAGAATGCGGTCAAGCATGCGTTTCGCGTGGCCAGCGGGCTGGACTCCATGGTGCTCGGCGAGCCGCAGATCCTGGGCCAGATGAAGCAGGCGGTTCGCAGCGCCGAGCAAGCAGGCACTCTGGGCCTGGTGCTTCACAAGTTATTCCAGCAAACCTTCTCGGTTGCCAAGCAGGTGCGAACGCGCAACGGAGATCGGCGAGAGTTCGGTGTCTCTGGCAGCGGCCGCCGTGCGGCTGGCGGAGCGCATCTACCCTAGCATCTCGGAGCAAAAGGTCCTGTTGATCGGTGCGGGCGAGATGATCGAGTTGTGTGCGGCGCATTTCGGCGGACAGCGTCCACGGGCGATGACATTCGCCAACCGCACGGTCGAGCGGGCTCAGGAGTTGGCTCAGCGTTACTCCGGCCGGGTGGTTTCGCTCAACGATCTTGGCGATATCGTCGCGGGGCAGGACATCATCGTCACGTCGACCGCGAGCCCACTGCCCATCATCGGCAAGGGATTGATCGAGCGGGCACTCAAGGCGCGCCGCCACCGTCCCATGTTGATCATCGACCTGGCGGTCCCGCGCGACGTCGAGGCCGAGGTCGGGCAGCTGGATGACGTCTTTCTCTATACCGTGGACGATCTGGGCAAGGTGGTCCAGGAAGGTCGCAGCCAACGGCAGTCCGCGGTTGCCAAGGCGGAACAGATCATCGATGCGAAGGTGATCGACTTCATGCAGTGGCTCGCCAGTCGGGACGCGGTGCCGACCATCCGCGCGCTGCGTGACCAGGGCGAACGCGCGCGGCGTCACGAGGTCGAGCGCGCGTTGCGTTTACTGCACAAGGGCGAGCCAGCTGAGCGTGTCCTCGAGGCACTGAGCCAGGCGCTGACCAATAAGCTCCTCCACGCTCCGACGGCTGCACTACACGATGCGCACGAACCGGATCGAGATCAACTCGTCCGTCTGCTCGAGCGCGTGTACCAGATTCGCGGCCGGGAATGAAACCCAGCATTGCGGCCAAGCTGGCGCAGGTAACCGCCAGACTTGAAGAGGTCAGTCGCCTGTTGTCTTCAGAGCAGGCGACCGCCGACCTGGACAACTATCGCATGTTGTCGCGGGAGCACGCCGAGAAAGCTCCCGTGGTAGAGCTCTATACAGCTTTGCGCAGGAGCGAGGCGGACATCGCGTCGGCGCAGGAGATGGCCTCCGACTCCGACCCGGAGATGCGGGAATTGGCGGAAGCCGAGATCAAGCAAGGCCGCGAGCGCGTGAGCGGCATCGAGGCCGAACTAGAGCGCCTGCTGCTGCCGAAAGATCCAAACGACGATCGCAACATCTTTCTCGAAATTCGCGCGGGCACAGGGGGAGACGAGTCGGCCCTGTTCGCCGGCGATCTGTTCCGCATGTACGCACGTTATGCGGAGCGCCAGCGCTGGCAGGTCGAAGTCGTCTCGCAGAGCTCCGGCGAAGTCGGCGGCTACAAGGAAATCATTGCCAAGATCGTTGGCTCCGGCGCCTATTCACGCCTCAAGTTCGAATCCGGCGGCCACCGCGTGCAGCGTGTCCCCGCCACTGAAACCCAAGGCCGCATTCACACCAGCGCCTGCACGGTGGCGGTCATGCCGGAAGCGGACGAGATCGGCGAAGTGGTCATCAATCCTGCCGAAATCCGCGTCGACACTTTTCGTTCCTCCGGCGCCGGCGGCCAGCATGTGAACAAGACCGACTCCGCGGTACGCATCACGCACATGCCCACGGGTATCGTAGTCGAGTGCCAGGATGACCGTTCCCAGCATAAGAACCGGGCGCAGGCTCTCTCCATCCTGGCAGCGCGCATCAAGGACAAGCAAATACGTGAGCGCCAGACCAAGGAGGCCGCCACCCGCAAGTCGCTCGTGGGCAGTGGCGACCGCTCGGAGCGCATCCGGACCTACAATTTTCCGCAAGGGCGCGTCACGGATCACCGCATCAACCTGACCCTGTACAAGATCGACCAGATCATGGACGGGGACCTCGACGAGCTCGTCGGCGCCCTCATGTCCGAGCATCAAGCCGAGCTGCTCGCTGCGATGGGCGAGGAAGCGGCGTCGGCCTAGCGGCTGGCCGGCGCTCAGCCCGAGCGCGCGGCGATTCCCGTGACAACTCCGCTGATCGTTAATCCGACGATTCCCACTTTCGGCGAACTTCAGCGTCGGGACCCGCCTCGCATTGCTGCGGCCCTTTCGATGTCCGATGGCGGACGCACGGCGCGAGGTCGATGTGCTGCTTACCCATGCTTCGAACGTCACCCTGGCTCATGCTCATCGCGCATCCGGAAATGCGTCCCGACCCGCCGCTTACTCGGTCTACGCCGACTGGCTGGAGCGGCGGCTGACGGGCGAGCCGGTCGCCTATCTCCTGGGGTTTCGGGAATTCTATGGACTGACGTTCAAGGTCTCCCCGGCGGTGCTGATTCCTCGGCCCGAGACGGAACTGCTGGTGGAGCTTGCGCTGGAGCGGGTCGCGGAAGGTCAGCCGGCTTCTATCCTGGATCTGGGTACGGGGAGCGGATGCATCGCTGTGACGCTCGCCAAACTGCGGCCGCTGGCCCGCGTCGTCGCAGTCGACGTGTCGCTCCAGGCTTTGACGATCGCGGAAGGGAATGCTGCGCAACATGGCGTCGGTCGTATCGAGTTCCGGGAAGGCAACTGGTTCGAGCCCGTGGCCGGGAGAACGCTTCGACTTGGTGGTCTCCAATCCGCCCTATGTTGGCGAGAATGATCCGCACATTGCCGCGGGCGACCTGCGTTTCGAGCCGAGAGCGGCCCTCGCAGCCGGACCTGATGGACTCGAAATGTTGCGCAACATAATCGCCGATGCCCCACAGCATTTGTGCGCAGCAGGAGCGCTATTGCTGGAGCACGGCTACGACCAGGCGGCCGACCGTGCGCTCGCTGCTGGAGCGGCAAGGTTTTATGGACGTGGCTACTCGTGATGACCTCGCGGGTATTCCACGCGTGACGCTGGGCCGTTGGTTGACGCTAACATCTTGAAACCGCTACCATAGACACTACATGGACGGTATCGATAATGCGATACCTATCGGCATTTTGTGAGGATCACATATGAATACCCAAGAGACGATTCGCAAGCAGGTAACCGACAATCGCGTCGTGCTCTACATGAAGGGCACGCCCGATGCGCCGCAATGCGGATTTTCCGCCGCGGCTGTGCAGATCCTGGAAGCTTGCGGTGCCGACGAAGTCGCCACGGTGAACGTTCTGGCAGACCCGGATATTCGGCAGGGCATCAAGGAATTCTCCAACTGGCCCACCATTCCGCAGCTCTACGTGGATGGTGAGTTTGTCGGTGGTGCCGACATCATCCGCGAGATGTACCAGAAGGGCGAACTGCAGAAGCTGCTGGGCAAGTAACAGCGGCACCGACACAAGGGCTGGCGATTGCCAGCCCTTTTTGTTTTTCTGCTGCTCCGAAGATAGCTAAACCACTCCGGTGCAATGCGCAACGCTTATTGCACCCTACAAAGTTGGTTCCTTTGAGTATCCTGGGCCGCGAGATGGCTGACGGCACTTCACCCGATTTCCCGGAATTGCGTCAGGCCGTGCGGGCCCTTTGCACGACCTTCCCTGCCGAATACTGGCGCAAGCTCGACGAGCAGCGCGCCTACCCTGAAGAATTCGTATTGGCCCTCACCAAGGCGGGCTGGCTCGCGGCGCTGATCCCCGAGGAATTTGGCGGCGCCGGGTTGGGTGTGACGGAGGCTTCAGTCATCCTGGAGGAGGTCAACCGCTCCGGAGCCAATTCGGGAGCGTGTCACGCTCAGATGTACATCATGGGTACGCTGTTGCGCCATGGCTCCGCAAAACAGAAGCAGCAGTACCTGCCCAAGATAGCCACGGGCGAGCTGCGGCTGCAATCCTTCGCCGTGACCGAGCCGACCACGGGCTCCGACACCACCAAACTCAAAACCACTGCAGTGCGGCGGGGCGACCGCTATATCGTCAATGGGCAGAAGGTGTGGACATCGCGGGTGCAGCATTCCGACCTCATGCTGCTGCTGGCGCGCACTACGCCGCTGCCCGAGGTAAAGAAGAAAGCCGAAGGGCTGTCCGTGTTCCTGGTGGACTTGCGCGAGAGCATGGGCAGAGGCATCACGAAGGCATAACGGTGCGGCCCATCCGCAACATGCCCAATCACGAGACCAACGAGGTGTTCTTCGACAATCTCGAGGTGCCGGCTGAAAATCTGCTGGGCGAAGAGGGCAAGGGCTTCCGCTATATCCTCGACGGCATGAACGCCGAGCGCATCCTCATCGCCGCCGAATGCGTCGGCGATGGCCACTGGTTTTTGGAGAAAGCCACGGCATATGCAAGGGAGCGCGTCGTCTTCGACCGTCCCATCGGTCAGAACCAGGGTGTGCAATTCCCCCTGGCGCGCGCCTACGTCAATGTCGAGGCGGCGAATCTAATGCGCTTCAAGGCCGCCGAACTGTTCGATCGTGGCGAACCCTGCGGCGCCCAGGCAAACATGGCCAAGCTGCTGGCCGCCGATGCGTCCTGGGAAGCGGCCAATGCATGCCTTCAGACCCATGGCGGCTTCGGGTTTGCAGCCGAGTACGATGTAGAGCGCAAGTTCCGCGAGACTCGTCTGTACCAGGTCGCCCCGATCTCCACGAACTTGATCCTCAGTTACATCGCCGAACACGTTTTGGGACTTCCGCGCTCGTATTAGCGTTTATTCGAGTACTATAATCATTCCGGGCCGCCCCGTTTCGTAACCCGGAAACCCGCATCCAGACTCGATCTCCAGGCACGACAACGGCGCGCGGAAGCGTTTCTGTTTTCCTTTTCGAACGCGCAGAGATTATCATTACGCTTTGGCAAGCCGGTATGTAACCCGTAATCGGGCGGCTTCACGCCCGGCTGAAAGTTTTAAGAAAGGGGTTCGATCCACATGATGGCACTCGTGCGGTTGGCATTGCGCCGGCCGTATACCATTGCTGTGCTTTCGCTGCTGATCCTGCTGCTCGGCTATCTGTCGATGCAGCAGATGGTCGTCGACTTCTTTCCGAAGATCGACATCCCGATCGTGTTCGTGGGCTGGAACTATCCGGGCCTCTCGGCCGAGGAGATGGAACGCCGCATCGTGATCATCAGCGAGCGCGCCTACTCCACTACGGTCAACGGCATCGAGCGCATCGAATCCTACTGCATACCCGGGACCGGGCTGGTCAAGGTCTACTTCCATCAGGGTGCCGATATCGGGGCGGCGATCGCTCAGATCAATGCGGTCAACGGCACGGCGCTGCGCATCATGCCGCCCGGCCTTACGCCGCCCGTGATGATCCGGTCCAATCCGGCTACTGTTCCCATCGTGCAGATGATCCTCGGCAGCAAGACGATGACCGAGGCGCAGATCTTCGACTACACGCTGAACTTCGTGCGGGTGAAGCTCTTCACGGTACCGGGTCTGCAAACGCCCGCGCCGTTCGGCGGCAAGTGGCGTCAGATCCAAGTCGACATCAATCCGACGCTGATGGCGTCGAAGGGTATCTCGCCTAACGACGTGGTCAACGCGCTGAGTCACTTCGAATCTGCTGATCCCGGCTGGCACCGCGCGCCTCGGGGACATCGACTACAACGTCATGATGAACTCGAGTCCGCCGTCGGTGGATCTGTTCAATCAGATGCCGATCAAGGTGGTGAACAACGTGCCCGTGCTGGTCGGAGACGTTGCCTATGTGCATGACTCCTTCGCGGTGCAGACCAACATCGTGCACGTGGACGGGCGCCGGGCGACCTACCTGCAGATCCTGAAAGCTGCCGATGCCTCCAGCTTGACGGTGGTAGACGCTGCGCGCGCCTTGCTGCCGGACATCCGCGCCGCTGCGCCAGAGGCGGTTGGAAATCAACAATTGGACTTCGACCAGTCGGTGTTCGTGCGCGCCGCGATCAAGAATGTCACGTCCGAAGCTGTTCATCGCGGCTGTGCTGGTGTCTCTGATGATTCTGTTGTTCCTGGGCAGTTGGCGCAACACGATCGTCGTGATTACGTCGATTCCCTGCTCGATGTTCGCCGGGATCATCTGCCTGTATCTGACCGGCAACACCATCAATCTGATGACGTTGGGCGGGCTCGCGCTCGCCACCGGTATCCTGGTGGACGACGCGACCGTTGCGGTGGAGAACATCCACCGCAACCGCACGCTGGGCAAGCCGCTCACCGTGGCCATCCTGGACGGGTCTCACGAGGTTGCGCTGCCGCGCACGATGGCGACGCTCGCCATCTGTATCGTGTTTTTCCCGGTGACCTTCCTGTTCGGCGTATCGAAGTATCTGTTCACACCGCTCGCGCTGTCGGTGGTGTTCTCGCTGCTCGCCTCCTACTTCCTGTCCTTCACGCTGGTGCCGATGCTGTCCCGCTATCTGCTCGCAGGCGAAAAGCACGAGGAGCCAGGACGCGACGGCATGGGACGCGGCGCTCGCTGGCCTGGCACTCGGGTGAATCAGACGCGCGAGTATCTACTGGACGGGCTGCGCGAATGGTATGGCGGCCTTCTGACCCTGCTGATGCGGCATCGAATGTTCGTGTTGGTGCTGATGGTGGTGGTCGGTGCCGTCAGCGCGATGCTCGGCCGCGTCGTGGGAACGGATTTCTTCCCGCAAGTCGACGTCGGGATCATGAAGCTGCATTACCGCGCTCCGGTTGGCCTGCGCATCGAGGAGACGGAGAAGCTCGTGCTGCAGGTCGAGGACGAGATCCGCAAGATCATCCCGCCGGAGGAGCTTGCGACCATCAACGACATGGTAGGCGTGCCTATCTTCTTCAACCTCGCTTTCGTCCCCACCGACAACATCAGCGGGATGGATGCCGAAATTCTGATCTCGCTGAAGGAGCCGCACCGTCCGGTCGCCGAGTACATGCGCGAGATCCGCAGCAAGGTCCCGCCGAAATTTCCGGGTTCGAGCTTCTATTTCCAGAGCTGCTGACATCGTGACGCAGGTGCTGAACTTCGGTCTGCCGGCTCCGATCGACGTCCAGGTTCAGGACTTCAATTTCGAGCGCGGACAGTTGTATGCCGGACGTCTGCGCAAGGCGATCGAGGAAGTCCCTGGCGCCGTGGACGTGCGTCAACTGCAGGTGCTGAACTATCCGGGACTGCGGGTCGACGTCGACCGGTTGCGTGCCGCCCGTTTGGGATTCACACAGCGTGACGTGGCCAACAGTCTGCTCACGACGCTGTCGTCCAGTTCGCTCGTCAATCCGTCGTACTTCCTGGCGCCCAACGGCGTGAACTACGCGGTGGTGGTGCAAACGCCGATCGAGAAGATCGCCAGCGTGGACGATCTGATGGCCACCTCGATCACTGCGACGACCAGCGCCGATCATCGACGCCGCCGTCTCGACTCGCGCTTGACGCCATGCCTGGTGCGCCCGTCACGCGTCTGTCCAACTTGGCCACGCTCAAGCCCGAGATCGAGCTTCGAATCGGTGAGTCACTATACGGTTCAGCGCGTGATCGACATTGCGGCCAACGTCGACGGCCGCGACCTGGGCGGCGTTGTCTCCGACATCCAGAAGAAGATCGCCGAGATCGTAAACGCAGCCGGATTTCCCCAAAGCGGTCAAGATCATCGTGCGCGGACAGTACGAGTTGATGCAGAACTCTTTTACCAGCCTGCTGCTGGGATTGATTCTCGCCGTGATCCTGGTCTATGCGCTGCTTGTCGTGCTGTTCCAGTCCTGGGTCGATCCGTTCATCATCATGATGGCGGTGCCCGGGGCGCTCCTCGGTATATTGTGGATACTCGCGCTCACCGGGACTACCATCAATGTCATGTCGCTGATGGGGGCAATCATGGCGGTCGGAATCGGGGTGTCCAACTCCATCCTGGTCGTCAGCTTCGCCAATGACATCCGGGTGGCGAATCCCGGCATGAACGTGATCGACGCCGCGGTCGAAGCCGGCAAGACGCGGTTGCGGCCGGTGCTGATGACGGCACTTGCTATGATTATCGGTATGGTGCCGATGGCGTTGGGATTGGGCGAGGCCGGCGAGCAGAACGCGCCGCTGGGCCGCGCCGTGATCGGCGGCCTGGCGTTCGCCACGTTCGGGACGCTGTTCGTCGTGCCGGTGATCTACACGTTCCTGCGCAAAGGTCCGCCCACTTTGCACGAGCTCGACGAGCGCTTCGCTACCGAGTCGCGCGGCGCGTCCGCAGCGTCACTTTAGGTTCTTCCGGAGGTTTGCGCATGCAACGCCAGAGATCGTTCTTCGGTTTCTACATCTTTGGTGCCGTCTTGGTCGCCGTTTGTGCGGGCGCGGTGTACTATTTCTGGCACGACGAAGCAGAGCGATCTCGCAGCGCAATTGAAGGAACGCGCGGCGGTCGCGGAAGCCGGACCTAGCGTGGCGGTGGCGACCTCCAAGAAAGGGTCGGGCGGTGCGCAAGCTCACTCTGCTCGGCGAGGCGCTTCCCTACAAGAGTGCGACGCTGTATTCGAAGGTGAGCGGCTATCTCACCAAGATCGCGGTCGACAAGGGCGATCACGTGAAGGCCGGTCAGTTCATCGCCGAGATCAATTCGCCCGAGCTGGATCACCAGTACAGCAGCGCACTGGCCGATCTGGAAAACAAGCAGCGCCTGGCGAAGCGCCAACGCGGAGCTGGCAGACCAGAAATTCATCTCGGTGCAGGCGGCCGAAGACGCCGAGACCAACGTGAGGCTCGCGGAGCAGCAGGTCGCCGGCGTGAAGGCGCTGACGTCCTACAAGGTGCTGCACCGCGCCCTTCGCCGGAGTGGTGACGGCGCGCTACGTCGATCTCGGCGCTCTGGTAACCAACGCGACTTCGAATCAGAGTTCTTCGCTACCTGTGGTGACGATCTCGGATCCGTCGCACCTGAGAGTGACGGTGTACGTGGACCAGTCGGAGGCGCCCAACGTGCACACCGGCATCGCCGGCCGAGGTCGTGGATGCCTCCAACTCTCGCGCGCAAGGGCATGGGCAAGGTGGCGCGCGTGTCCGGAGAGCTCGACACCAAGACCAGGACTCAGCTGACCGAGGTCGATTTCGACAACGGCAAAGGCGAGTTCATCCCCGGCAGCTTCGTGAACGTGAGCCTGCTGATCCCGGCCAAGAGCTACGTAGAGGTGCCGGCGCCCGCGCTGATCATGCGCGAAGGCAAACGGATGGTGGCGGTGGTCGGGCCAGACAGCCACATCAAGCTGACGCCGATCACCGTGGCGGGGACCGACGGCAAGGTCATCCGGATCGAGAGCGGACTGGACGAGAATGTGACGCGTGGCCCTGAATCTGCCGAACACCGTTGCCGGATGGCTCGAAGGTCACGGTGGCCGGGTCACCGGCCAAGCCTGCCGCCGCGCCAGCGCAGCCGCAGCCGACGCCGATCACGCCGCCTCCCGCAGCAGCCAAGAGTGCCACCGCCGCTGGGAAGCCGAGCATGCCTGCCCGCGCAGCTGAGATCGAGCCGTGCCGCGGACGCCAGGCGTATAATTCTTGCTCACCATGGCTCATGATCCTGCTCACTCCCATCACGATATGGGCGGCCTGCCCGCCGGCGCGGTCGAGGCCACCGAGCACGACTACGCGATCTGGGAAAAGCGCGTAGACGCGCTCATGGTGCTGCTGTCCCGCAAGGACTGTCAGCACATGACGGTGGATGAACTCCGGCGCAACATCGAGAGCCTCGGCGCCGAGGCCTACGACAAGCTGACCTACTACGAGCGCTGGATGCACGCCATCTCGCAGACGCTCATTCAGCGCGGCGTGATCGGCATCGACGAGCTCGGCCGCAAGATTGCGGACGTGGAGCAACGCGCCGCCCGAGGCGAGTTGTGAGCGACGCGGCGCGATGCCCGCGCTGTTCAAGGCCGGCGATCCGGTGCAGGTGCGGTTCGCACATCCGCCCGGTCATGTGCGCACTCCCTACTACATCCGTGGTCACCGAGGTGTGATCGAGCGCCTCTGCGGCAACTATCCGAATCCCGAGGAGCTGGCCTACGCGCGCAGCGGCCGACCCGCGCAACCGCTGTACCGGGTCCGTTTTCTGCAGCGCGAGATCTGGCCGGACTACGGCGGCAGTCCCACCGATACCGTGGACGTCGAGATCTACCAGCACTGGTTGGAACCAGCCTGACGGCGAGGAGAACAGCGGATGGCGACCGAGCACGATCATGCAGATCACGATGACCACGACCATCCGCATCCTCATCCGACACGGCCGGACGACGACGGTGCGCTGAGCTTATTACCAGGCGATGGAGGTCGCGGTGCGCGAACTGCTCATCGACAAGGGCATTCTCACCGCCGACGACGTGCGCCGCCAGGTCGAAGACATGGACAACCGCACGCCGGCGCGCGGCGCGAAGGTGGTGGCGCGTGCCTGGGTCGATCCGCAGTTCAAGGCGCGGTTGCTGGCAGACGGCAATCCCGCGGTCGAGGAAGTGGGCTTGGATCGCGGGCCGTACAAGTTGGTCGTGGTGGAGAACACGCCCGACGTGCACAACGTCATCGTCTGCACGCTGTGCTCCTGCTATCCGCGTTGGCTGCTCGGCTTGCCGCCCGACTGGTACAAGAGCCGCAGCTACCGCAGCCGGATGGTGCGCGAACCGCGCGCCGTGCTGCGCGAGTTCGGCCTCGACCTGCCAGACAACGTTGCCGTGCGCGTGCACGATTCGACGGCGGACATGCGTTACCTCGTCCTGCCGATGCGTCCCGCTGGAACCGAAGGCTGGAGCGAGGAGCAGCTCGCCTCGCTGGTCGGGCGCGATGCGATGGTGGGCGTTGCTGTCCCGTCCGCAAAGCCGTAACCTCTGCCACAGAGAACACAGAGATTACAGTAGGACGCCGTAGGTCTTACTGACTTCTCCGTGTTCTCTGTGACCTCTGTGGCTCACGCTCTACGAGTTACTTTATGACAGTAAAAGAGGGTTGGCGGGGAAGGTTCTTCGAGGACTTCGAGGTGGGCGACGTGTACCCGCACCGCCTCGGGCGTACGGTCACTCAGACGGACAACATCTGGTTCACGCTGCTCACCCAGAATACGGCTCCGCTTCACTTCGACGTGCACTACGCGTCGCAGACGGAATTCAAGAAGCCGCTGGTGAACTCGGCCTTCACGATCGCGCTGGTCACAGGTCAGACCGTGGCCGACATTTCGCAGAACGTGTTCGCCAATCTGGGCTGGGATGAGGTCAGGCTGCCCAACCCGGTATTCGAGGGAGACACCCTCTACTCGCAGTCCGAGGTGTTGGATAAACGCGAATCGAAGTCGCGACCCAATGTGGGAATCGTGACGGTCAAGACCGCCGGCTTCAACCAGGACGGCATCATCGTCATCACCTTCAAGCGCACGGTGATGGTCTACAAGCGCGGCTTCGAACCCAAGATTGCACGCCCCGTAATTCCCTAAGCTCGCCGCGAAGCGCATCGCGCTTCAGCGCTCCGTATACGATGTTGCGCAAAGAGCTTGACAAGCGAATAAATGCCGGCGTGAGCAAGATCGGTTCGTGACGATCCGACGGCGCGCCCGCCTGGACCACGCCCGGTGCGCCGGGTCGTTAGCTGAAAGGCGAGTCAGCGTCCGCGTCGGCGAGCGTCAGCACGGCGCCGATGATGAACAGTGCGAACCACACCAGCGCCCATTCCGGAATCGACAGTCCCAGGAACTTCCACGCCACCTTCGCGCAGTCGCCCTCGCCTTTGAACACCTTGGGCAGGACTTGCGCGATGGGAAACGAATCGATCATGTAGGCCAGGTCCGGCCCGCAGTCGAGCACCTTGGGCGGATAGTGCTGCAGCCAGCTCTGGCGTCCGGCGACGATCGCGCCGCTGCCGGCTGCCGCGGCAATCAACACTGCGTAGAGCCAGCGCCCCGATTCGGCCGGGTCCGTGGATCGCAGCGATCAGCGCGACCAGGCCGGTCGCGATGAATGCATAGCGCTGCAGGATGCACAGCGGGCAGGGCTCCAGGTTCTCCGACGTGCTGAAGATACAGGCCGAAGCCCATCAGCCCGGCGCAGGCCAGGAAGATGGCGAGATAGATCAGCCGCGGGCGCAGCAGGGCAATCATCGCGGACTCAGATCTTTGGCCAGCGCCTGCTCGAGATCGGCGATCAGGTCCTCGACGTCTTCGATGCCGACCGACAAGCGCACCAGATTGTCGGTGATACCCAGCCGTGCGCGCCGCTCCACCGGGAGCGAGCCGTGGCTCATCGTCACGGGATGGCCGACCAGGCTTTCGACGCCGCCCAGGCTCTCCGCCAGCGTGAATACCTCGACATGCTTCCAGTGCGCGGCGCACGCCGGCCATGTCGGTCTTCAGATAGACCGCGATCATCGCGCCGTAAAAGCCGTTCATCTGCTTCGCCGCGAGCAGGTGTTGCGGATGGTTCGGCAGGCCCGGATAGATGACCCGCTCGATCTTGGGGTGAGACTTGAGCCAGGTCGCCAGATGCATCGCGTTGCCGCAGTGCTGACGCATGCGCAGCGGCAGCGTCTTCACGCCGCGCAGGGCGAGGAAGCTGGAGAACGGATCGAGGATCGAGCCGATCGCGTTCTGCATGAACTCGAGCTTCTCGGCGATCTCGTTGCGCTCTCCGACGACCACCAGGCCGCCCACCATGTCCGAGTGGCCGTTGATGTACTTGGTGACCGAGTGCACGACCAGATCGATGCCGAGTTCCAGCGGCCGCTGCAGCCAAGGCGAAGCGAAGGTGTTGTCCACCACGGTGAGGATGCCGCGCTGCCTTGCCGATCTTCGCGATCGCTGCCAGGTCGGTGATCTTGAGCAGCGGATTGGACGGCGTCTCTGCCCAGATCATTTTTGTGTCCGGCTGCAGCGCTTTCTCCAGCGAGCCGGCCACGCTCGGATCGGCGTAGCTCACTCGCAGACCCATCGAGCGCTTGCGCACGCGTTCGAACAGACGCCAGCTCCCGCCGTACATGTCGTCCACCGCGACGATGTGGCTGCCGGCGTCGAGCAGTTCCAGGACGGTGCTGCTGGCCGCGAGCCCGGACGAAAATGCGAAGCCGCGCGTACCGCTTTCCAGATCGGCAATGCAGCGCTCGAACGCCATGCGCGTCGGATTCTGCGAGCGCGCGTACTCGTAACCCGGTGTGCACGCCGGGCGAGGATTGCTTGAACGTGGAGGTGGCGTAGATCGGCTGCATCACCGCGCCGGTGGACGGGTCCGGCGATCTGACCGGCGTGGATGGCGCGGGTGGCGAACGCGTGTTTGTCGTGCGAGTCGGTCATATCAGCGATCGAGAGTAATCAGCAGCATTACGTCCTGCGTGGGGTTACCCGAGAGTTGGATCCAGTAATCCGTGTCCGGTTCGAGGCGGAACGCCACGCTCTTTCTGATCTTTTCGCAAGTCGGTTGCATGGTGTGCTTGGTGGACTTCACCACACCTTCGGGACCGATCACATCGATCCAAAGGCGTTGGTTGGAGGAGATGCGGTAACCGGCGGTACGCGGGACCGTCAACTTCAACAGGCCGCCAAAGCTTTCCGCCGCGTACTCGCGTCCAGGCTTGGCGAGCAGCTTGACGTCGGCCATCGGACGCAAGGTGACTTCGAGGGGACGATCCGCCGGGGCCCACGCGGCCTCGGGTGTCTGCTCCGCGGCCGCTTCTCGTTTGATCGGTGTGGACAGGAGCAGGCTGAACTCGCGTCCCATGTCCCAATCGTACTTCTCGCAGGCGTCTTGGGGGTCTGCCGCCTGGGCGGAACAGCAGAGCAGCAGTAGGGCGACAAGCCAGAGTCGTTGCATGAGAGTCAAGGCAGGAGGGATTAGCGGGTGCGACCCGCCGGGCCCACATATTAGGCCACTGGCTGCGCGCACTCAAGCCGGGCGCTACCGGACTCAGTCCGGCTTGCCTTGCAAAGGCTCCACAAGGAAGCTACTAATCCCTTGGAACTAGAACCTCCAGCTGATACCCGCCAGAGCGGCCCAATCGGCGGTCAATTGCACGCCATTTACGTATTGATAGATCGGCAATTGCACATAGCCGTATACCTGCCAGGCGTGCGAAAGATCGTAGCTCAAGCCCGCAGAGACATAGGCGTATTTACCCCCGCTCAGTTCGGGCTCAGCGTTATCCCCTTCCTCCGGCCGTTTGTACGCCAGGTTGAGTTGGAGTTGCATCCCGAGTTGCGAGGTCAGCCAGCGGTTGTAACCCAGATTGAGGTAGGTGCGATTGCCGGGACGATACTGGTCTCGGCTGTCCAGTGCACCTTCGAAGCTGAGCTGCACGAACATCGAGTCGCGCGATCCGAGCGGACGGCTGAGAAACAGCGTGACCAGCGCGTCTGTCGTGCCTGTACCCGGCTGCAGCATGCGTTCGGCCTCGACGTCTTCATCATTGGTGACGCTGAAGCTGCCGGTGGGAAGCTTCAACCCGAGTGCCACACCGGCCTTCCATGGTGAGGTCTCGCCTAGACTGAAACGATATCGACCCTGCACGCGTATGTCCCCGAGCTCGGTGAATGACCATTGCTCGGGCACGGCGGTATCTTCCGGGTCCACGACATGATTGTGGTAGCGATTGACCAGCGGCACTGTCGCGGTGATGCCCCAATGACCATCGAAGTTGTAGTCGAACGACGCGATCCAGTTGCGGTTGATGGTCTGGACCTCTTCGGTTTCCTCCGGCACTTGACCCACATCGACCTTCGTCGCTCCTTGCTTGGGTTGCTTCAGATCGATGAATTCGAAGCGCAGATCGAAACGGCCGCCTGGCTCGGTCCATAGTCCTTGTGTGCCCCAATCGGCGTTGACGGTGCAGAAGGCAGCACCACAGCCGGCTTGTACATATACGGGAATGGATAGGAGGGTCGCGAGTGTAAGGGCTTGGGCGAGGCGACGTTGCATGGTGTCTAGTGTCCGGCTCGGAATGTAAGGAACAGCCGGAGGATACCCACACGCACATCCCACCAGAATGCGACATATAGCCGCACTACCGATACAACATCGACCTCAAGCGCGGACTGGACGTTTGGCGAGCTTTCGCTGCAGCGTGCGACGATGCATGCCGAGACTGCGTGCGGTCGCCGAGATACTGCCTCCGTTCTCGGCCAACACGCGCTGGATGTGTTCCCATTCGAGCCGATCGACGGACAATGGTCGAAGCGGCAGGGGCGCCGCCGCGTCGCCTTCAATGCGACCGAAAGCGGCCACCACGTCATCGGCATCCACTGGCTTGGCCAGGTAGTGCGTAGCGCCCAGCTTGATCGCCTCCACCGCAGTGGTGACGCTGGCGTAACCGGTCAGTACGACGATCCGCATCTCGGAGGCGAGGGCACTGAGTTTTGGCACCAACGCAAGTCCGGAGTCACCCGGCATCTTGAGATCGACGACCGCGTATTGCGGCGGTGTCACGCAAGCCTGCTCGAAGGCATCCGCCGCGTTATGAGAGACGGTCACGTTGAAGCCTCGGCGCGACAGTGCTCTGCTCATGACCACGCAGAAGGTTGGATCGTCGTCCACCAGCAGCAACGCGGGCAGCGGAGCGTTCATGGACGAGTTCCCGGCGTCAGCGTCGCCAGGGGCAGTTCCATCAGTGTGCATACGCCGCCGCCTTCGCGCGCGGTCAGGCTGACGCGTCCGCCCAGTCGCTCGAGCGTCGCGCGCGCCAGCAGCAGACCGATGCCATTGCCCTCGCCCTGCGCTTTGGTGGTGAAGAATCCACCGGCGATCTGTTCTCTCGTTTCGCTGCTCACTCCCGGTCCGCGATCGCGAATCTCGAGTCGCAACTGCGTCTGGTCCCACGCGCAATCGAGCTCGACATCTCCAGGAGAAGCGTCGGCAGCGTTGTTGAGCAGGTTCATGATGGCCTGACGCAGGGTCTGCTCACTGAGGATCTCGGGTGCCGGTTCCGATCCGGTCAAGCGTTCGTTCACCGCAACCGCCGGTCTGACCAATCGCCACCGCTCCAGCGTCTCGTGCAGAAATTGATCCAACGGCTCCGCGCGGCCGCCCTCTGCCCGTGCCTGCCCGGCTGCCGAAATCATGCGAGTGATGGTTTGTTTGCAGACGTCCACTTGCTGGCGCAGCATCGAGATGTCTGCGGAGAGGGTGGGCTCGCTCGAATGATCCTTGGCCATGTCACCCAACACCACCGCCATCGTGGATAGAGGCGTGCCGAGTTCGTGTGCTGCGCCCGCAGCGAGTGTGCCCAGCGCAACGATGCGCTCACTTCGCAGTGCCTCTTCTTTCTGTCGTGCGAGTTGCGCGTCACGCGCGCGTATCGCCTGCGCCATGCGGACGACGAAGAACGAGATGAATCCGGCGCTGACGACGAAGTTGACCCACATTCCGACCAGATGCAGTTGAAAGCCGGATTCGCCATGGCCGGAGTGCATGCCATGAATGGGCAAATTGAAAAAGAACAGGATGCCATAGCACGAGGCCGTAACTGCCGCCATGCTCCAGGCGTAACGTGGCGGCAAAGTTGTCGCGGCGATGACCAACGGCAGCAGGTAGAGCGATACGAACGGATTGGTCGACCCTCCGCTGAGATACAGCAGTGCGGAGAGCACGGCGACATCCAGCAGCAGTTGCAGAAAAAACTCGATTTCACCGATGCGGGCGCCACGCCGAACTCGAGCGCGTGCGACCAGATTCGCAGCGGGAAGCGCAAGTGTGACTCCCGCCATCAGACCCCACGGCAGCACGACTCCAAAACCGAAGACTGCTACACAGATGGTCAAGGCCAGCACGCACGCCAGCGCGCTGCGTAGCAACATCAGCCGCTTGAAATGTTCTGTAACAGGTGCGAGTTGAGGATCGAGTCGCTTCATGTGCAAGTTTTCTTACACGGAGATTGTACGCGGCGCGAAACCATTGCGCTGCTGACGCGACGCGCCGTCGCAGGAGATGTAACGTTTGTACAAATGCTGTAGTCTGTGTTGCAGGGCTCGAACACGCAGAGCTCACCTTCCAACGCTTGGGTGAGCGTAGGAATTATCGCGCTCCGGCTCCAGTCGAGCGCGAGTTGGTTTGCAGGACCTCATCCGTTTGCACAATCTAAAAAACTTCAAATGAGGAGATTCTTTCATGGACCTGACACGACGTGGATTTCTCACGGCTGCTGCGGCCAGCACTGCGGCGGCGGCTACTAATTCATTCGCGCTGAACCAGTTCGCGACCGACCGCGACTGGACAGGCGATCCGACAGTCACCTATCCCGAGCCGGCTTGGGAAGTCTTCGACAAGCGCTTCACTGGAAAGCAGGGCAATTCGACGCTCCAGCGTATCTGGCATGGGACGGGCAATGACCGGGCGCTGTGGTGCGAGGGCCCGGCCTGGATGGGCGATTGGGGTTGCCTGATATGGAGCGACATCCCGAACCATCGCACGTTGCGTTGGTGTGAAGACGACGGCCATGTCAGTGTGTTCCAGAGCGAGTCCGGCTATTCGAACGGGCACACGCGCGACAACCAGGGCCGGCTGATCGCCTTGGAGCACGACACGCGCCGCGTGAGGCGCCGCGAGTACGACGGCACCTGGACGGTACTGATCGACAGCTTCGAAGGCAAGAAGCTCAATGCGCCCAACGATGCTGCGGTTCACCCGGATGGTTCCATCTGGTTCACCGATCCCGGCTACGGAATCCTGGGGCCCTACGAAGGGCACCTGGCCGAGTTCGAATTACCCACACGCGTATATCGCCTCGATCCAAGCGGCAAGGCGACCGTGATGGTCGAGTCGATGAAGCGCCCGAACGGTATTTGTTTCTCGCCGGACTTCAAGAAAGTCTACGTGGTCGACACGGGTGCGACAGATGGCCCACAGTACCCCGCCAACATCATGGTGTTCGACGTGGTCAAGAACGGGACCGGTGTGAGCGGCGGCAAGGAGTTCGCGGATTTCAGACCCGGCTTTACCGATGGTATCCGCTGCGATACTCAAGGTAACGTGTGGTGCGGTTGGGGTTGGGGTGGACCAGAAACGAACGGCGTGCGCGTTCATGCACCCAGCGGCGACAAACTGGCCTTCCTGCATCTGCCGGAGGTGTGTGCCAATCTCGCTTTCGGTGGCACCAAACGCAATCGGCTCTTCATAGCTGGAAGCACTTCGATCTATGCAATCTACGTCAATGCGGTTGGGCACGCGTTGACCTGATCCGACACTCCTGTACGCACAGGAAACCCCGCATGTGCAGCATTGGCATGCGGGGTTTTTTACTTGCGTAAGCCTATTGAAAGCGCCTGGTCGTTTGCTGTAAAAGGGGTGTCTGCGGTTGCATGGCCGCAGAAAGTCGTCCAGTCCGAGCTCGCGTCAAAGGTCCAAGCTCGTGCATTCGAAGAAGCGCGGCTGACGACGCGGAAGGTAAGGTCCCTTACGAGTACATCCCAAAATAATGCAAGTGAGGAGGAGTCATGGAACGAATCCAAGAGCATGAGTTCATCGACGGGGAAAAAAAGGAGCAGGGCGACCGATCGGCGGGCGTGGGTCGCCGTCGGTTTCTTGCGGGCCTCGGTGCGGGAGCAGTCGCACTAGGAACGCGAGGCGTATTTGGCCAGGAAAAAGGGCCAAACGTGACCACGGTGACCACCCCGCCACGGGATTTCGGCCCGAATGCTGCGCCGAATGTCTATTTCTGGGATCCGGACGTCATCGCGGTCGATCCTTCCTTCAATGGCCTCGCGCAGCCGAACGCACCCATTCAGCGTCTGTGGACCGGGGCGTTGTGGGCCGAGGGCCCGGCGTGGAACTCCGAAGGACGTTACCTACTTTGGAGCGACATCCCCAACAGCCGGCAAATGCGCTGGATCGAGGACGATGGCCACGTGTCCGTGTTTCGCGGGAATACCAACAACAGCAACGGGAATATGTTCGATTTCCAGGGCCGGCAACTTTCCTGCGAACATCTGACCCGGCGCGTCGTCCGCTACGAGCTCGACGGCTCGATCACGGTGCTGGCTGACTCCTACAAGGGCAAGCGACTCAACTCACCCAATGACGTAGTCCCGCATCCGGACGGCAGCGTGTGGTTTACCGACCCGCCGTACGGCGCGCAACTCTACGAAGGCACGCCGGATCCCGCAGGCGGCAAGAGCAACTTGGCAGGTAAACTCAACAACCGCGTCGGTCAGCCCGTCGGCGTCAGCGATGCGAAGCAGGAGTTGCCCACTCAGGTTTATCGGTGGGATCCCAGCGGCCGGCTCGATGCGGTGATCGTCGACGACAAGGTGCCGAACCCCAATGGTCTGTGCTTCTCGCCCGATTTCAAGAAGCTGTATGTCTCCAGCACCGGGCCGGCTGGCAAGGGCGACATTTTTGTCCTCGATGTCGGATCGGATAACAAGCTGTCCAACCAGAAACGGTTTACCGACTGCCATGTCGATGGCGTGCATTGTGGCCCGGACGGCTTCCGCGCCGACGTGTTCGGCAATCTCTGGTGCGCAAGCAACGCCGGCCGGAATGTAGGCTACAGTGGGGTCACGGTATGGAGCCCCGAGGCCAAGCTGCTCGGCCGGATTCGGCTGCCGGAGATATGCGGCAATGTCACGTTCGGCGGGCCTAAGCGCAACCGGTTGTTCATGATCGCAAGCCAGTCGATCTACGCTGTCTACACCGCAACCCAAGGCGCGTCGCCTGGGTGAGTTCGACGCGGAAGAACTGACGCTGGCATTAGCTGTGCCTCGCCCTGCCGGATCGGCTCCGGCAGGGTGAGTTCAGTAAGCCCGGGGCTAAGTCACATTGCGTGGTGCCACTCGAATCTCTCCGCGTAACGCACGCAACTCATGGAAAGTCGAATCCCGGTCACGATCCTGACGGGTTATCTCGGGAGCGGTAAGACCACGCTGCTCAATCGGATCCTGCGCGAACAGCACGGTCATCGCATCGCCGTCATCGAGAACGAATTCGGCGAAGCCGGCATCGACAACGAGATCCTGCTCCAGGACAACGAAGAGCAGATCATCGAGATGAACAACGGTTGCATCTGCTGCACCGTGCGCGGCGACCTGGTGCGAATCCTGGGTGAACTGAGTCACAAGCGAAACGCGGGCGAACTCCGGTTCGATCGGGTCGTGATCGAAACCACGGGACTAGCCGATCCTGCGCCCGTCGCGCAGACCTTCTTCATGAACCTGGATATCAGTCGCGACTATCTGCTGGATGCTGTCGTGACCGTGGTGGATGCGAAGCATGCGAATCAGCAGCTCGATGCAAACCGGGAGGCACAGGAACAGGTGGGTATCGCCGATCGCCTGCTGATCTCGAAGGCGGACTTGGTGAGCGAAGCAGATGTGCGCGCGTTGGCGCGGCGTCTGGCCGACATCAATCCGCGCGCTCGACAAGCCCAGGTGCATTTCGGGCAGACCGACATCGCCGATATTCTGGACATTCGCGGGTTCAGCATCGATGCGATCCTGGATCTGAACCCGGCATTTCTCGAACAAGACCACTCATTCTCACGATGACGCGGTCAGGTCGTTCGTGTATCGAGAGTCGCGGCCGCTGAACGCGCCGCGCTTCGAAGCCTTCATGGGCATGCTCACGCGCCAATACGGTCCGCAGATGCTGCGCTACAAAGGCGTGCTGAATCTCCACGGACGGGACAGTCGCGTGGTGTTCCAGGGCGTGCACATGATCATGGGTGCGAACGAGGGTAAGCCGTGGGAGCCCGACGAAGTGCGCGAGACGACGCTGGTGTTCATCGGGCGCGACTTACCGCAGGCGATCTTCGAGGAGGGGTTGCGCTTTTGTCTCGAGGAGACTATTGGCGTAGATCGTTCGTAAAGAAAATTTGAGCCACAGAGAACACAGAGAACAACCAATCCAGACGGGACCCAGAATGTAGGGTGCAATTAGCGCAGAGCATTGCACCGCTGCAGACGGATTACAGAGATCCCGCGCTCACTTCCCCACGATCGATGGTGAACAGCGCGTCCAGCATCTCGCGCGAGTGCGACAGATCAGATTCGGTGAGCAGGATCGACAGGCCTTCCTGCTTGAGTCCCGTGATCACGTCGGCCAGGCGTTTCGCCAGCACCGGCGCCACGCCTTCGAACGGTTCGTCCAACAGCAGCACTTTCGTCCCGCACATCAGTGCACGCGCCAACGCCGCGAGCTTCTGCTGCCCGCCAGACAGTTGCATGGCTTTGCGCGCGGCGAAGGCTTCGACCTCCGGGATCATTTTGTAGATTTTCGCCAGCCTGGCCTGAACGTCGGGCAATCCGGACGCCCACGCCGGCATCAGCACGTTTTCCTGCACGCTCAGGTTCGGCACCAGACGGCGATCCTCAGGCATGTAGCCGATACCCGCACGAGCGCGCATGTGCGTCGGGCACGGTGTCCAGCGTGACGCCGTCGAAGTGAATCGATCCATTGCGCGGCGGCAGGATACCCATGATGGAACGCATCAACGTGGTCTTGCCTGCGCCGTTGCGGCCTACCAGTCCGGTGAATTTGCCGGTGGGCAATTCCATGTTGACGTTGCGCAGGATGCTCACTGCGCCGATGGAGACGTCCAGCCCCTCAAGCTTGACCATGGGCTGCCTGCTTGGACGTGTGTACGGCTTCACCGATGACGTACTTGCGCACCTCGGCGTCCTGAAGAACGGCGCTCGGCTCGCCGTCGGCGATGATGCGTCCTTCGTAGAACGCGAGGATGCGCTGGGTGTAGCGGCTGACGATGTCCATGTCGTGCTCGACGAACAGCACGGTCACACCCTGCGTCTTGCAGCGCTGTCATGACCATGTCCATCAGACGAAATTTCTCGTCTGCCGACACGCCGCTGGTAGGTTCGTCCAGGAGCAGCACCTGTGGCTTACCGGCGACCGCCATCGCGATGTCCAGCAGCTTGCGTACCCCCTCGGGAAGCAATCCGGCGGGTTGAGTCCGATAGCCGGCCAGATTGAAACGCTCGATCAGCGTATCGATCTGCGCCGCTTCTCCGCCGCTGCGAACCGTACCCTCGCGACTCGAGCGCGCCGCGACATCGACGCCGACCTGCAGGTTCTCGTAGACGGTCAAGGTATTGAACAGCTGCGGAATCTGGAACGAGCGGCAGATCCCCAGCTGCGTGATCTGCCGCGGATTCATGCCGGTGATTTCGCGGTCGAGGTAGTGAATGCTGCCGGAGGAGGGCTTCAGATAACCCGTCACCATGTTGATGAAGGTGGTCTTGCCAGCACCGTTGCTGCCGATCAAACCGACGACGTTGTCCTGCTCGATGCGGACATTGATGTTCGAGGCGGCGGTGACCGCGCCGAAGCTCTTGTTCAGATTGCGTGCTTCGAGGACGACCGCCATCTCAAACCGCCTTGCGCCAGCGGGTGAACACCGACCACAATCCCCCCGGCAGGAACATGATGACGAGCAGCATGGTGATGCCCAGCACCATCTGCCAGGTGTTGGGAGAGTACTCATAGGCGAAGCTGCGCACCGTCTCGAAGATGATGGAGCCCAGAAACGGCGCCATCACGCTGGTGGTGCCGGACAGGATCGCGATGAACACGAACTCGCCGGAGGTAGTCCAGAACGCCATCTCCGGATCCACGTGGCCGATCGTGATCGCGACCAGCCGCCACCCAGTCCGGCCAATGCCGCGCTGATCACGTAGTTCAGGTGGATCGCGTTGCGCACGGATGCTCCCATGTACTCCACGCGCAATTCATTGTCGCGGATGGCGCCGGCCAGACGGCCCCTGTGCGAGCTGAGGTAGCGCTGCATGCCAAGCGCGGCGAGTGCGGCCACGATCACCGAGGAAGCGAACACTGCGTAACGGTCCCAGTGATCGGCAAGCGGGATGCCGGCGACGCTGCGAACGCTCAGACCGAAACCATCCGTACTGCCGAGCGAAGAAGTCTTCACCAGCAGGCCGAACAGAATCATCGAGAAGGCCAGACTGAGCATGGCGAAAAAGATATCGCGGTATTTCGCCAGCAACAGACCCAGGACAGCGGCGACCAGGGCAGCAACGAAGCAGCTCGCCACCAGCATCACGAGGATGTCGCTGATACGGTAGACGTGATACAGCGTACCGGCGGCATATGCGCCGAGGCAGTAGTACAGGCCTTGGCCGAACGATACCAGGCCGGTGCGCATCAACAGCATCATGCCCAGCACCACCGTTCCCCAGGACAGCGAGACGTTGAGCAGGAACATGGCCCACTTGGGCAGAAAAGGGCCTGCAATCAGCAGCACTACAAGCAAGCCGATGATGGTCCGGGAAGCGCGGTCGGAGAACATGGATTAGATCTTGCGCGCTTCGGGCACGGCGAACAGTCCCTTGGGCCGCATGATGAGCACCAGCGCCATTACCGCGTAGACGCTGAACAGCTCCACCTCCGGAAACGCGTGCACTGCCCACGCTCGCACCATGCCGACGACCACCGCTCCCAGCGCAGCGCCACCCAGGCTGCCGAGCCCGCCGATCACGACGACGGCGAATGCGAGCACGATGACATCGGCCGCGATCCCAGGCTGCACGGAGATGGTCGGTGCGGTGAGAGCCCCGCCGAGAGCAGCGAGCATAGCGCCGACCGTAAACGTCACGAGGTAAACGCGGCCGACGTTGATGCCCATCGCCGAACTCATCTCGCGATCGTGAATCACCGCGAGCAGCAGCTTGCCGCTATGTGTAGCGTTGAGGACGAGTGCGAGTCCTATCCCTACGGCGATGGACACACCGACGAGTACCAGGCTGTACGTCGGGTAGGTCAGGCTGCCGATGGCGACATTCCCAAGCAGTCCATATGGCTCGGGAATGGAGATCGGGTCGACACCCCACGCCAGCTTGGTCAGATCTTCGAGGATCAGGAATAACGCATAAGTGACGAGCACGAGCACGACCTCGTCCTTGCCGTACATGAATCGCAGCAGCCCGCGCTCGATCAGCGGTCCGGCGATGAGACCAACCAGGATGGCGGCAATGATCAGCATGCCGTAACTCCCCATCGGCGCGTGGCCTCCGGAGAGCCAGTAGCCGCCCAGCGAACTGGCGGCATACGCTCCCAGCGCATACAAGCTGCCATGCGCAACGTTCAGGATCTTCATCACGCCGTAGATGAGCGTAAGGCCGACGGCGATGATGAACAACCAGGACGAATAGATGATGCCGTCGACGACGATGGCGAGGAACTGGTTCATGGGGCTACCCGGCTTTCGACGCGTTCCGGCAGGGACCCCGTTACTTCGACTTCATCCCGGACTTGATCCAGTCGGCGCTGGCCATGCCTTCAGGCGGTTGGACCCGATCGACCGGGTAGTAGCGAACGTTGGTGACAGTGACTTTGCCGTCCACTATCTTCGTCATTCCATACGCGGTGCCGGACAGTGCCTGGTGACCTTTGCCCAGGCCCAGCACCATGCGTCCGCTGGGTGATTCGAAGCTGAGATTCTCGAAGGCGGCAATCACCTCGTCCTCCGATGGGCCGACGCTGTACGCTTTTTCCATTTCCTCTTTGACGCCCTTGTTCGCTCCCATGGGGATCGAGGCGGACAGCTTCGCGATTTTCGCCTTTTCGTAAGCGAGCTTCAAACCGAGGAATCCCAACGCGGTGCTGTAAACCGGATAGGTCGGCAGCACACCCGCGGCCTTGGCTTTGTAGATGTCCTTCAGCCAGGCGTTGAGGGGCGTAGCGGGCGCGAATACCCCGTGCGTGCCACGAGCCCCGATGATCGTGCCGTCAGGAATGGTGGTTCCGAGGCGCTGCAGATAGGGTTCGCCGGCTACCAGCACGAGTTCGCTCTTCTTGTACAGGTCGCGCGGCACGGACTGCAACATGAAGGCTTCCAGGTCACCACCCCACAGGCTGGAATGGATGATGTCGGAATTGCTCTGCAGTAAAGCGGAGATCTCGGCGCCATACTGGCCAGCGCCGAACTTGGGCATCTGCGATGTCGTGATCGTCGCGTCCGGCTTGAGTACGGTCATGGCCGCACTGAAGTCGTTCCAGGAATCCTGGCCCCACGCGTAGTTTTGGTTGATGCCCGCGTAAGTCTTGATCTTCGACTGCATTTCCTTCAAGTACAGCGCAGCTCCAACGGCGTCCATCGTGGCGTGCGGACGGGTGCGGAACACATACTTGTACGACGCTTCTTCGAACACGCGAGGCGTCCCGCAGTCGAACAACACCGTGAGTTTCTTCATCTCCTCCGCCACCGGGGCGACCGCCAGGCAGTCACCGCTGGAGATGTAGCCGATGACGAAATCGACGTTTTGCCGCTCGACCAGATTGCGGAATTCGCTGACCTGTTTGGTGGTCCCGCCGGCCTCGTCGATGATCACCAGCTCGATCGGGGTGCCGCCGAAGCCCTTGGTGTTATAGGGGGACGGAGCCTTGCCGGCGTTGATCGACTCCACGATCGCTTCCGCCGCTATTTTGGCAGGGACCCCGAATGGGCCAGCTGCAGGGCCGGACAGGAAGGTAACGAAGCCGATCCGAATGGGTTTGCGCTCTTCGGCCAGGGCATTTCCCAACAGGAGAATGGTGGCGACACCGAATGCTGTCGCGCGGGCAAGCAGTCTGGTGATCGAAGGAAAGTGGATTTGCATGATCTGTCTCCCGCCATTGTTATTCGTGCACCGGTCGTGAGCCGGGTGTTCAAAAAATCCGGAAAGCTCCACCCCGCCAGTGGATGGGGCCGAACATTGTACCAAGGCGGCAGCGGATGATGGCTAGTCGTTGGCCCGCACCTGCTCCGAAATCAGTGCGCGGACATCCCGCCGTCGACGAAGATGGTTTGCCCCGTGACGTAGTCGCTGGCCCGGCTGGCCAGAAACACGATGATGCCGCGCAAGTCCTCCAGACGGCCGTTGCGGCCGATCAGGGTGAGCGAAGCGGCGTGCTTTTCCCGCTCCGGATCACTGAAGACTGCGGTGGTCATCGCGGTGGGAACATAGGCCGGGCCGATCGCGTTGCAGGTGACCCCGTCGCGGGACCAGGCTTCTGCCAATCCGCGCGTCAGCGCGACGATCCCGCCCTTGGATGCTCCGTACGAACCGCTGTTGTTGAACGCGCGGATGGATTGCTGGGACGCGAAGTTGATGATGCGCCCCCAGCCTTTGCGGCGCATGGCAGGAGCGAAGTGCTGGGCCAGAAAGAACGGCGCCTCGAGATTCACGCGCATGGTCTCGTCCCACATTTCCCGCGTGGTGTTTTCCACCAGCGGCCGATGGTTTACCCCGGCGGCATTGACCAGGATGTCGGGTGCGCCGAAGGATGTCACTGCCTTGGATGCCGCGTAATCGAGTTGTACGCGGTCGGCCAGGTCGCAGGCAAGAGCGGTGGCACGGCCGCCCGCTCGTACGATTTCCTGTGTGGCCTGCTCGAGGCGGGTCCGATCGCGCCCGAGGAGAACCACTGCCGCTCCGCCCTCCGCGAGGGTTTGCGCCACCAGTTTGCCGATGCCGGAACTGGCACCCGTTACCAGAGCGACCTTGCCTTCGAGCGAAAACAGATCATTCAGCGGGAGCATGGTCTCTCGCGTTTGTTCTACAACAGCTCGGCCCGCGCGCGGGTGATCGCGGCTCGCACCTGCGCTGGAGCCGTCC
Source organism: uncultured Actinomycetota bacterium (assembly GCA_963782665.1). GTDB lineage: Bacteria > Actinomycetota > Actinomycetes > S36-B12 > CAIYMF01 > Longivirga. Next base: position 935,115 of record CAWAKP010000004.1, read on the forward strand.
CGCCCGGATGATTGCGTGCGGCGAGCGAACCTTCCAGCGTCAGCACGCCGAAAACGTCCTGTGCGGCGAGCGGAGAGAAGCGCTGTAATTCCTCCAGCGACAGCTCAGCGAGGTCCTTGCCTTCGTCCGCAGCGAAGCGAACCGCACGCGCGACCGCTTCGTGTGCTTCCCTGAAGGGCAGACCTTTCTTCACCAGATAATCGGCCAGATCCGTTGCAGTCGCGTAACCCTCCGCAGCGGCGCGACGCATGGCAGCGGCGTTCACGGACAAGCCTGAGAGCATGCCGGTGAACACCCGCAGGGTATCGATCACCGTATCCACAGCGTCGAACAGCGGCTCCTTGTCCTCTTGATTGTCCTTGTTGTACGCGAGCGGCTGCGACTTGATCAGGGTCAGCAGCGCGACCACGTGGCCGTTCATGCGCCCGGTCTTGCCGCGTACCAGTTCCGGCACGTCGGGATTTTTCTTCTGCGGCATGATCGACGAACCGGTGCAGTAACGGTCCGCCAGCATGACGAAGCCAAACCGAGGATTCATCCACAGCACGAGCTCTTCGGAGAAGCGCGACAGATGCGTAATCAGTAGCGCCGCCGCCGCGCAGAACTCGATCGCGAAATCCCGATCCGACACTGCGTCCAGGGAATTGCCGCATATGCCGTCGAAACCGAGTTCACGCGCTACCATTTCGCGATCGATCGGGTAGGTCGTGCCGGCCAGCGCCGCGGCGCCAAGCGGGAGTTGGTTGACGCGTCCGCGGCAATCGACCAGCCGCGCGCGATCGCGTTTGAGCATCTCGTAGTACGCCATGAGGTGATGGCCGAAGCTGACTGGCTGGGCCACCTGCAGATGCGTGAAGCCGGGCATGATCGTGTCGACGTGCTGCTCGGCCAGATCCACGAGTTGAGTCTGCAACGCGCGGATCAACACATCGATGTCATCGATGGCGGCGCGCAGCCACAGACGAACATCGGTAGCGACTTGATCGTTGCGCGACCGGCCCGTGTGCAGCCGCTTTCCGGCATCGCCCACCAGATCGGTGAGTCGTTTCTCGATATTGAGGTGGACATCTTCCAGGTCGAGCGACCACTGGAAGCGCCCGGCGCGGATCTCGTCCAGGATCTGCTTCATCCCACGCTCGATGTGGGTCAAGTCCTGTGCGCTCAGCACGCCCACTCGCTGTAGCATGCGAGCGTGGGCCAGGGATCCTTGGATGTCGAATTCGGCCAGACGCTGATCGAAGTCGACCGAGGCGGTGTAGCGCTGGACGAGTTCGTCTACCGGCTCGCCGAAGCGGCCGGACCAGGTCTTCCGGGGAGGGGTACCGTCTTGCATGTATATCGGAAGGAGAACGTTGCCCGGGGCCGACCGCCGTCTGGCATGCGATGTGCTCGACCGTTCTGTTGGACTCGCCGAGCCGCGCCCTTCATCTAATTCAACCGGGCCTGAATGCCATGGCCAGTATAAATCAAAACCTGCACCACGACGCCCTGCCGGATTTCCGGAACCTGGGCGTGATCTTGCGCGTTTTGCTGATCGTGCTGTCGCTCTGCCTGTTCTCGGCGATGTGTCAGTCGGACAGTTGGGCCGGCGCGTTCAATCAGTTCCTCTCGATCGTCGCACTGGTACAGCCGGCACTGGTGCTGAGCTTGGTGATCCTCTGGGTTTTGGCCGAGTGGTTGCGCAAGCTGGACTATGCGCGAGGCATCGCCGTTGTTCTACTGCTGGAAGTCGTCGTGGTGACGCTGCTGTACAGGGCAGGGCAGGCGTTTTTCCCGGGGGATCAGTTCGGACGGCTCGAGCACTACTGCGCGATCGCGTTGGCCAGTACCGCTCTGATCCTCTATTACTTTCATCTACGCAGCCGCGCGCTGTCGCCGGCGTTGATGGAGGCGCGATTGCAGGCGTTGCAAGCGCGCATCCGGCCGCATTTTCTGTTCAACAGCATCAATGCCGTATTGAGTTTGATCCGCCAGGAACCCAAGCGCGCCGAGGAAGCGCTGGAAGATATGGCCGACCTGTTCCGCGTGCTGATGGCGGATAACCGCGACCTTTCCCCGCTGGCGCGGGAGGTCGAGCTCACGCGCCAATACTTGAATCTCGAGCAACTGCGTCTGGGCGCGCGTCTGCAGATCGACTGGCACATCGAGAACATGCCTGGGGAAGCACTGATTCCACCGCTCGTGCTGCAGCCGTTGGTGGAAAACGCCGTTTACCATGGCATCGAACCGAATTCGGAACCTGGCGTGGTGAGCGTAAACGCCTACAAGGTTCGGGACGAGGTGCATCTGGTGCTGCGCAATCCCTACCGCAAGGACGGCACGCACCACGTGGGCAACAAGATGGCGCTGGCCAATATTCGAGAGCGGCTCAGCTTGCATTTCGACGCAGAAGCCAGTCTGCGTACCACACTCACGGAGGACGCCTATCAGGTGCACATCGTGATCCCCTATCGCAGGCAGGCGAAATGAGTTTCCGCCGGAGGGAACAATAGTGAGCAGGAACGCAAACACGCTGCGCGTGGCTATTACCGACGACGAGGCTCCCGCGCGCAGCCGCATTCGCGATCTCCTGGAGGACTGCGCGGCCAGCATGGCGCTGGAGGTGGCAGGAGAAGCCAGCGACGGCCGCGAACTCATCGAGTTGCTGCAAACCACGCCCGTCGATGTAGTCCTGCTGGACATTCGGATGCCGGAGATGGATGGAATCGAAGCGGCCCAGCATATCCAGAAGCTGGCGGAGCCGCCCTCCGTCATCTTCACCACGGCCTATGACGTCTACGCGCTCAAGGCCTTCGAGCTGCACGCGGTGGACTACCTCGTCAAACCGATCCGTTTGCGGCGCTTGCACGATGCGCTCTCGCGCGTGCGTGCCATCACACCGCTGCCGCTGGATGTCCTGCAGAAGCTGGCGCCGGAGCCGCGCGGACACCTCAGTGTGCAGGAGCGTGGCCGAGTGATTCTGGTGTCGGTGGAAAAAATTCTATACATGCGCGCTGAGCTGAAGTACGTGACGATCCGCACCGCCGAACGCGAATACCTCTTGGAGGAATCGCTCACGCGCCTCGAGGAAGAATTCGGCAATCGTTTCCTGCGCATCCATCGCAGTTGCCTGGTAGCACGCAATCACATCGACCGCTTCGAACGTGTCGCCGAAGAAGGGGCGGACGGCGGCTGGGTTACGATCCTGCGCGGATTGGACGAGCGCCTTCCGGTGAGTCGGCGGCAGCAGCACGTGATCAGGGAGTTTGGTCGGCTGTGATGCGGCGCTGGTCAGCAGCCTCGATGCTGTGTGCCCTGGTCGCATTCACGCTATCTACATTTAGCGCAGACCAGGATCGCGCCGCGGATGCCTGGGAAGCACTCGGGCCGATGCGAATCGGCGGTGCATTCGACCAGATTACCAGCAACGCCGCGCTCACCTGTAATGACGACGCTGCGCAGCGAGTTTGCGTGTCGGTTCCCACCGCTCCGGTTACTTTTAGCGGCGTGCGAACGCGTAATGTTGAAGTGCTGTTCGTCGACGCGCGTCTAGCCAAGGTCACGGTCAGCTTCAGCGTTGCGGAGTACGAGGTGCTGCTAAGTTTGCTGACCGATCGCTTCGACGCCGGGGAAGATCGCAGCTATCTCGCCCGCGCCGGCATGGCTGGTGAGTTCGCCGCCGGCGTATACCTCTGGCGCAAGGCCGGCGTGGTCGTCGTGCTCGAGCAGTACGCCGGGAAAATCGACCGCACGGTTCTCAGTTACGGCTCGGAGTCTGCAATGACCGGGCTCGTCCGCAAAGTGACTTCGTATCCTCGGGGTGCTCGGCGGGATCTCTGACTCCTGTTGTTGTACTGCGAAAAACGGAACACCCAACGCAGAGGCGCAGAGGACGCGGAGGTCGATGGCGTCTACGGTAAGGGGGTGATCATGCGTTGAGATAAAATGCTTTGGGTAGATAGTGATTTCGGTCTAACCGATGCCACCGATCAGGTTCACCGGATCACCTGATCCGCGCGCAACAGGATCGAGTCAGGGATCGACAGCCCCAGAGCCTTGGCTGTCTTGAGATTGATCACTAGCTCAAACTTTGTCGGCTGCTCGATCGGCAAATCCCCGGGCTTGGCGCCCTTGAGAATCTTGTCGACATATCCGGCGGATCGGCGCCACATGTCCGTTTGGTTGGCCCCATAAGACATCAACCCGCCCCCTTCTGCAAACCAACTCGTAGCATGGATTGCTGGGAGCTGAGCGCTGGAGACGTGAGCCAGCGTCGACGGCGCATTCGTGAATGGCGGGCCTTCCATAATATACAGAGCTTGAGGGTGCGCGCGAGCGATAGACGAGAACGCGGTATCGAACTCCCCGAGCGTTCGCACGGGTATGACATTTAGTTCAAGGGACAATCTCGGCGCGACGGCCTTGAGGGTCTGAACCGCGGTGACGTGAGACGGTGTGGCGGGATTCCACAGCACCGCGATCCGCGTCGCGCGAGGCACAGCTTCTTTGAGCAATTGCAGCCGTTTCGCCGCCAGATCGACTGTCATGAGCGAGAGACCAGTGACATTTCCACCTGGGCGCGACAGACTGTCGACCAGTCCACCACCAAGCGGGTCGGCGACGATGGCCATAACGATGGGGATGGTCGAGGTGGCACGCTTCAGGGCCAGCACTGCGAGTGTGTGCTCAACGACGATCACCTCGACCTTCCGGCTTACCAGGTCCGCAGCCAATTCGGGGATGCGATCGTAGTCACCCTTCGCGAAGCGCCACTCGATGAGCACATCGCTTCCCTCGATGTAACCAGCATCCATAAGACCTTGACTAAAGCCCCGAAGTTGTTTGCCGTCCGGGGGAGTGCCCACCAGCAGGACACCGATGTGCCGTGGCGATGCGGGTTGCTGACCGTAGGCGTCTCGTGGCCGAGATGCAATCGCAGTGCTGGCGGCCAGTGCGGTGAGACTGCTCACAAATGCTCGACGAGAATATTGGATCACTCAATCACCCCGCAGGTGCAAAGTGCGATCAGACGAAGTCAGCGTTACGCTTGTCTCTTTCGTGGCGCCCTAGAGCTATTTGCCGGATCGGTTAGCCAGGACTATCGAGTTTTAGCTTTGCCAGTCCCCGCTACAGAGCTACTGAGTAATCTTCGCCCCCTTCGCCAGCGAATTCACCAATTCGTTCGTAGCGCGTTCGGCTTCCTGCTGCGTGAGCATGTTGCGGATCGATTGCTTGGTTTCGTCGAAGGTCGGCACTTTCGTAGGTCGCACATCGTCGAGTTTGACAAGCCACCACTTGCCTTGCACCTCGATGGGATTGCTGACCGTGCCTTTCTGCAGTTTCTCCAAGGCCTGAGCGATCGGCAGGGGCAGGCCATTGGTTTCACCCTCCTTCGCGGGGGTCTTGAACGACACCCACTCCACCTCGCCGCCGCGAGTGGCGGAAGGAGCAAGCGACCATTGACGCGCCAGGTCTGCAAAGTCCGCGCCTTTGACGAGCTGCGCACGCAGGTCCTTGGCACGTTGATCGTTGGGGAGGAGGATCACACGCATCTTGTAATCCTTCGGCCCGAATGTGGCCTTGACTTTCTCGTAGTGCGCCTTCACGTCGTCGTCGGTGATCGGCTTGAGTTGGATCTTCGCGCGCAGATAGCGCTGGATCATCGCGTTGCGTTTGGCTTCCTCGGTGACGGCGAGGACCTCGGGATCTTTGTCCAGCCCCTGCTTGGTAGCTTCCTGTACGAACAGTTCGCGCGCGATCAGCTGTTTGGCGAGCGCCTCGCGCATCTGGGGCGAGTCCGGGTTGCCCTGGCTGATCGCGCCCTGCACCGCGTACTGCAGCGTGCTTTGCTTGATCGGCACGCCGTTCACGACTGCAACGGGTTTATCCGTTTGTGCCGGGGTCTTTTCGGTTTGCGCCATAGAGCGGCCGGAAAGCCCGAATGCGAGGAGAAAGATGGCGCAAATGCGCAGAGTGAATGTCATGGTGTTCCGGACGATGGGTTGTGGTGGGAATATCAGTGGGGACGAGCGACCTGCGAGCAGTCGGTGCTCGACACCGGTGTGCGTTCGCGCATCAGACGTGACAGATCGTAAGTGTGCGCAGTATAGACCTTGAAAGCGGCGACCGGTTCTCGGGCATCGCGGGACCCCGATCGACCCAGACAAATGTCGGGCCGGTATATGAGATAGTGTGCACAGCAAACCAGCTCAGCACGAGGTCGAATGAAAATCGGGATTGTCGGCGCCGGACCAGCTGGTCTGTACGGCGCCTATTTGTTGAAGCGTGCCCGTCCGGATGCGGACATCCGAATAGTGGAGCAAAACCCGGCCGACGCAACTTTTGGCTTCGGGGTAGTGTTCTCGGAACAAGCGCTGGGCTTTCTGGCCAAAGACGATCCAGAAACTCACGCCTATATCACGCCGCATATGGAAGCATGGAACGACTTGACCGTCGTTCACCACGACGTTTCGATTGCCATCGACGGGGTGGGCTTTACCGCAATCGGTCGTCTCGAACTCCTCCGGCTGCTGCAGGACCGCGTGCGCAGCGTTGGTATCGAACCGCGCTTCGAGTCGCCGCTGTCTTCGTTGCGCGCCTTTGCGGACGCCGATTTGATCATCGGCGCGGACGGCGTGAATTCGCTGGTGCGCAACAGCTACGCCGCAGAATTTGGCGCCACCGTGATGCATGGCTCGAACAAGTTCATCTGGTACGGTGTCGCCAAACCCTATTCGACCCTCACACAGACCTTCCGCGAAACCGATCACGGAGCGTTGACCGTCCACCACTACCGCTATGCACCGGATCGCAGCACGTTTCTGGTCGAAGTCGACGCGCCGACTTGGGAGCGTACCGGCTTCGACCACATGGACGCCGCCGCCACCCGCGCGTATTGCGAGCAAGTCTTCGAGCCGGAACTGGAAGGTCATCGCCTCATTGCCAACAAGTCGGTCTGGCGTAACTTCCCAGTCGTGCACAATCGGAGATGGTGGGTCGGGAACAAAGTGCTGGTGGGCGATGCCCTGCACACCGCGCACTTCTCGATCGGTTCCGGAACGCGGTTGGCGATGGAGGATATGATCGCCTTGGTCAAGGCGCTCGGCGAACACCCCGATAGCGTACATGACGCGCTGGAAAGCTATGAGGCGAGCCGCCGCCCGATCGTGGAGACGCTCGTCAAGGCCGCCAACGCCAGTTTGAGTTGGTACGAGCATATGGCCGAGCACATGCGGTTGGAACCGCACGACTTTGTCTACAGCTACATTACCCGCTCAGGGCGAATCGGCGCCGAGCGGCTGCGTCAGATTGCGCCTTCGTTCATGCTTGCGTACGAACAGCACCGTGGCGGCGCCGCCACTTAAGGAAAGGTAATGCTGGAAGGCTGCGTTCCCTGGCCGGACGCGATGGCCGCGCGCTATCGGAAACTGGGCTATTGGGAAGACATCACGATCGCCGAGATGCTCTCGCGCACGGCAAGTCGGCATCCGGACAAGACCGCATTGATCTGCGGCGAGCAGCGCATCGACTACCAGACGCTCGAGCTAACCGCGCTGCGGCTCGCGTGCCAGCTGCTGAATGTGGGCATCCGTCCGCTGGATCGCGTCGTGGTGCAGTTGCCCAACTGTCCCGAGTTTGTCTACACCTACTTTGCATTGGTACGCATTGGCGCAATCCCGGTGATGGCGCTGCGCGCGCATCGTCAAACCGAGATCCGCCATTTCGTGCGCGCGTCGGGTGCGACTGCGTACGTCATTCCCGATGTGGTTGGCCGCTTCGACTACCGGCCCATGGCGCGGGCGGTGCAGGACGAGCACCCGCGCCTGCGCAACGTGCTGGTGGTGGGAGTGCCGGGTCTGGGTCAGTTATCTCTTACACAGATGCTCGACTCGCCATCGGAGGAGAGTGTTGTCGCCGCCCAACTGGCAGGCGTGCGTCCGGATCCCGCGGAGGTCACGACCATGCTTCTGTCCGGGGGCACGACGTCGCTGTCCAAATTGATTCCCCGCACTCACAACGACTACGTACTCAACGCTCGTCTGTGCGGGGCCGCGGCCGGCTTCGACCTCGACACGGTGTTCATGGCAATCCTGCCGCTGGGACACAACTACAATCTGGCCTCTCCCGGTATGCTCGGCACTTTCTTCTATGGCGGCACCGTCGTGATTGCACCGTCCGGTGATGCGGAAGAGGTGTTCGGTCTGGTAGCGAGGGAGCGGGTGAGCGCGATCGCCGCGGTGGTGCCGCTCATTTCCAACTGGCTCAGCTCGGCGGCACCGGGCCGCTTCGATCTATCCTCGCTGAAGGTGATCCAGAATGGCGGGGCCAGGCTCGCGCCCGAATTACGCAGTCGCCTGCGTGCCCGCTTTGGCTGCATTCCCCAGGAAATCTACGGCACGGCCGAAGGCCTCATCAACATGACTCGCCTCGACGATCCCGATGAGATCCTGCTGCATAGCTCGGGTGCACCGGTTTGCGCCGACGACGAGATCGCGGTGGTCGACGACGATGGCAACGAGGTGGCCGATGGCGCGTCGGGGGAATTGATCACGCGCGGGCCGTACACAATTTGTGGCTATTACAACGCGCCGGAAACGAATGCAGCCGCGTTTACTGCCGACGGCTTCTACCGCATGGGCGACATCGTTCGGAAGCTTGGACGTCACGTGTTCACGGAAGGGCGCAAGAAAGACCTGATCAACCGCGGCGGAGAAAAGATCAGCTGCGAGGAGGTCGAGAATCTGATCTTCGCGCATCCGAAGGTAAAGGCCGTGACTCTGGTGGCGATGCCCGATCCGGTATTCGGCGAGAAGGCCTGCGCCTTCGTCATTCCGCGGGAAGGGGAGACTCTGACATTCGACGAGTTGATCGCGTTTCTGAAGCTGCAGAGCATCGCGAGCTTCAAGTTACCTGAGCGATTGGAACTCGTTGCCGAATTTCCCCTGAGCCCGGTGGGCAAGATCCTCAAGCGCCAGTTGCGCGAGGCGATCGCCGAGAAACTGACCGCCGAGAACGCAACGGTTCCGGGCGAGCCCTCCGCCTAGTGTCTCGACCCATTAATTTGCGGGCAAACTCGGCAATAGGCGCGGTGTGCGGGAACCGCATTGACAGCAGACCATGAACGGTTGGAAAACCTGCGAAATCGGTGTCAGGCAAGGCGCGAACCACAGCCAGGTTGAACACCTGGCGAGGATTCGCAACACCGCATGGCGCCGATTCTCGTCGGGTTTTCGGCCGCGAATTAGTGGGTCGGGACACTAGGCATCCCCTGGGCCCTCGCGTGCTATCCTTGCTTTAGCTTCTGCCCGACAGTCGGCTGCTTGCCAGCCCGCGCAAACTTCTTCCGATGCCTCTCCCGCAACGTCTTATCATCGCCACTCGCGAAAGCGCACTAGCGCTGTGGCAGGCGCATCACATCCGCGACCGGCTCGCCGTGCTGCATCCGGGGCTCGAGATTCAGATTCTGGGTATGACCACGGAGGGGGATCAGAAGCTTTCCACGTCGCTGGCGAAGATCGGCGGCAAAGGGCCTGTTCGTGAAGGAGCTGGAGAATGCTTTGGCCGAGGGGCGCGCCGACATCGCCGTGCATTCCATGAAGGACGTGCCGATGCACGTTCCGCCCGGGTTCACCATCGCGGCGATCACCGAGCGCGAGGACCCGCGCGACGCTTTCGTGTCGAACGACTATGCGAGCCTGGCGCAGCTTCCCGATGGCGCGAGCGTGGGCACGTCCAGCCTGCGGCGCGAAAGCCAGATCCGCGCACGCTTTCCGCGTCTGCAGTTGCAAGCCTTGCGCGGCAACGTCAATACGCGGCTGCGCAAACTCGACGAAGGTCACTACGCCGCCATCATCCTCGCTGCCGCCGGGCTCAAGCGCTTGGGGTTGGCCGCGCGTATCACCGCCCTGCTCGAACCCGAAGAGAGTCTTCCGGCGGTGGGGCAGGGAGCGCTGGGCATCGAGTGCCGCAGCGAGCGGCGCGATCTGATCGAGCTTCTGCAGCCATTCGATCATGCGCGAGACCGCCTGGTGTGTCAGGGCCGAGCGGGCGGTGAGCCGCGCGTTGGCGGGAAGCTGCGTCGCTCCGCTTGGCGCGTTCGCACACTTCACCAAGGGGTCGGTGCACATGCGTGGATTCGTCGCCAGCCCGGACGGCTCGCGCATGGTGTCGGCGGAAAGCGCTGGAGGCAATCTGCAGCAGGATCCCGAAGCGTTCGGGCAGGCATTGGCGGCCCAGCTCGCTGCGCGAGGCGCACGCGAGATCCTGGCTGCGCTGCCGCATGACTAGTGCGGCTGCGCGCACAGGGTCGCTCGCCGGCCATGCCGTTCTGATCACGCGCCCAAGACATCAGTCCGGAACCCTCGCCGACTCTGATTCGCCGCAGCGGAGGCGAGCCTGTCTTGTTCCCGACCTTGGAGATTCTGCCGGTCGATCCGACTACCTTCCATGCGCGCGATCTTGGAGCGACTTTCCGAATTCGACATGGCCGTGTTCGTCAGTGCCAATGCGGTCCAACACGCGATGCCGCTGATCCGCGCCGTGGGCGGCTGGCCGCAGAGTCTTCGAGTTGCGGCGGTGGGACAGGGTACCGCCCGGGAACTGCGTGCGCAGGGCGTCGCCGACGTATTACTGCCAGGCGACGGCGCGGACAGCGAGGCGCTGCTGGCGCGTCCGGAACTGCAGGACGTGGCCGGACAACGCATAGTCATTTTCCGGGGAGTGGGTGGGCGCGAGTTGTTGGCCGAAACGTTGCGTAGCCGGGACGCCGAAGTCGTCTATGTCGAGTGCTACCGTCGCAGCAAACCGAGCCTCGGATCCGGCGCCGCTGCGCGATCGGGTCGCGCGCGGCGCGCTGGACGCCGTAGTCTCCGCCAGCGCCGAGTCCCTGCGAAATCTGCTCGATATTGCGGGAGGCGAGATCGCGCCCAAACTGACCGCTCTGCCGTTATTCGTGGTCCATCCCAATATCGCCGAGAGCGCACGCACCCTGGGTTTTTCGACGGTGATCGTGACCGAAACGAGCGATCAAGGGGTAGCTGAGCGGTATCATTGCGCTTCTCAATCCGCCGGCATGAAGTCGATTTCCACACACTGCGTCGCATCGCAAACCACTCCGAAATGAGCGTCGAACCACAGGGCCCCGGCCCCACGCCCCAGTCCGGGCCTACCGTGCCCGCCCGCATCTCCCGCGTGGCGGCGTCTAACGGATCGGCTGAGCCGCAGCGTGGACATGCGCGTGATCGCGATCGGCATCGGCCTGGCATTGATTGTCGGTTCGTGGTTCGACTCGCGCAGTCGCGTCAACGATCTGCAGCAGCAACTGGTGACCAAGCTGGCGGAAGCGGACGGCTACAACAAGGAAAGCCGGCAGGTCGTTACGCGGCACGCGATACCTTGCGCGATGTGGAGTTCAAAGTCGGCATGCTGGAGAGCCGGTTGGCCGAGACGCAGAACCAACGCCTCGCGTTGGAGGCGCTGTATCTGGAGCTTTCGCGCAGCCGCGATGAGCGCGTGCTGGCGGAAGTCGAGCAGATCCTGCTCCTGGGGAGTCAGCAGTTGCAGCTGGCCGGCAACTTGAAGGCCGCCTTGCTTGCGCTGGAGACGGCCGACGCGCGGCTGCAGCGCGCCGACAGTCCGCAGTTCACCAGCCTGCGTCGATCCATCCGGCGGGACATCGACCGCCTCAAAGCCGCGCCGTACGTGGACGTGGTGGGCATGAGCCTTCGGCTGGACAACCTGTCGCACCAGGTCGACAGTCTGCAGCTGGCCATGTACGAGCGCCCGGTCGAACCGAAGCCGGCCGCACCGAACCCCGACGAGGGCGCCGTTGCAACGCCTGGCGCGCGAGGCCTGGGATGATCTCAAGAGCCTCGTCCGCGTCCAGCGCATCGAATCCAACGAGGTCCCGCTGCTCTCACCGAGTCAGCAGTTTTTCCTGCGCGAGAATCTGCGCATGCGCATGCTGTCTGCGCGCATCTCGCTGCTGGCCCACGACGAGGCCGGCTTCAAAGCCGACACCCGCTCCGCGGCGGACTGGCTGCAGCGCTATTTCGACATGAAGGACAAGCGCGTTGCCGCTGCCGTGGCCGCGCTCAAGCAGCTGTCGGAGAGCGAAGTCAGCATCGACCTTCCGGACATCTCCGCCAGCCTGGAGGCAGTGCGCAACCAGAAGCTGGTGCGCGAGCGGGGCCTGCGGTGATGACCGCGCGGATGAGGCGTCGGTCGTGACATGAGGGTCCTCGTATGGGTAATCGGGTTGTTCGCGCTGGCGGTCGGCCTGACGGTCGCCGCGCACTACAACGGCGGCTACGTATTGGTGGTGCTGCCCACCCATCGCATCGAGCTGTCCGTAAACCTGGCGATCATCCTGCTGCTGATTGCTTTCGTCGCCTTCTATGCGCTGGCGCGCATGCTGCTGCTCGCGCTGGACATGCCCTTCAAGGCCAAGCAGTTCCGGCGTGACCAGGACCGGACCCGATCGCGACGCGTGTTTCAGGACGCGCTCAAGGCCTATTTCGAAGGGCGGCACGGCCGTAGCGAACGCGCGGCCAAGGAAGCCTTGGCGCTCGGCGAGTCTCCCGCTTTGAGCCTGGCGGTCGCGGCGCGCGCTGCGCACGAACTGCGCTCGTTCCAGGCACGCGACGACTACCTGCAGGCAATGGAAAAGGTCGCGCCGCAGGAGGCCTACCTGCGGGAAATGACGCGCGCCGAACTGCTTCTGGATGAGCGCCGCTATCACGATGCCCTGCAAGGCTTGTCGCGTCTGCAGGATAAGCACACGGCTGCTCTGCGGCTGGAGTTGAAGGCGCATCAACTGGCGAAGAACTGGGACCAGGTGCTGGCCCTCCTGCCGCAGATGGAGCGGCGCAAAGTGTTCGAGCCCGCCGTACTCACGCAGTTCAAGCGTTACGCGCAGACGGAGAACCTCAAGCGCAAGGCACTCGATGCCGCCAGTCTGCGTGACTACTGGGAACGGCTGCCTTCCGCGGACCGCAAGGACGGGCGCGTGGCCGGCGCCGCTGCGCAATGCTTTATCGCGCTCGGAGGCTGCGCCGAAGCGCATCGAATAATCGAGGACAGCCTGACGGAGAGCTGGGACTCGACGCTGCTTCCTCTCTACGTGGAATGCCTGCCGCGCGATTCGCGCCGGCATCTCGAACGCGCCGAAGCCTGGCTCAAGCAGCATCCCGGCGACCCGGTGCTGCTCCTCGCGCTCGGTCTGCTGTGCGTGAACCAGGAACTGTGGGGCAAGGCACGCAGCTACCTGGAAGCGAGTCTGGCCATCGAGCCGAGTCATACTGCATACGTGCAGCTCGGCCAGTTGCTCGACAAGATCGGCAAGCCGCAGGAAGCCAGCGGTGTCTACCGCCGCGGGTTGGAGCTGGCGCTGGCGCAACTCAAGGACAGCACGGGCGGGCGGCGGAAGCCGGCGCTGTAATCTTCTCGATATCGTTCGTGGTGCGTTTCGCACACTTCGCGTGACGCGCCCTTGGTCGTGCCGACCACTTAGCATTCGTAGGCGGAGCGATTTCCAGATGCCAAAGGCGAAGACACACTGATGAAAAAGCTCTTGGCCGTCTTGACGATAGTGTTGAGTGCCTGCGCGGCAAATCCATTTACCGAGTTCTACCGGGGCACCTCGGATGCGAGGAAGCTGCCGTCCTATGTCCCTGTTCCAGGGGACATCAAAATCTATTCGACCGACAATTTCGATCGCGATATCCAGCAATTGACGCGGAAGTCATATTCAGTCGTGGGGCGATCGTCGTTCAGTGCGGCCAGCAACAACGCGACGGACGCACAGCTGCGCGAGCAGGCACGGAACATCGGAGCGCAGGTGGTGCTGGTCAGGCCGGGTTACACGCGTACCACTTATAGCGCGTTGCCTCTGACTTCGCCCCAGACAACTGCGGGTTCGCCTGGTTTGCTGATGCCCTCCGAAATGCAAAGCTCTGACATCGCCGCTGTTTTCCTGGTCAAGATCTTCCCGCGAGTAGGATTGTCCCCGGGGGTCCTCGATGATCAGGCCCGCAGACGGCTAAACAGGAATGGAGGCATCAAGGTTCTGGAAGTGGTGGAGGGATCACCGGCATTCAACGCCAACGTTCTGCCGGGCGACGTATTACTTGCGGTCGGGACGAATCGCATTCAGTTTGTCGAACAGTACCTGAAGCTCTTGAATGAATATCAAGGCACCACTGTGCCGTTCACTTTCGACCGGAATGGCACGCTCATCGAGAAACAGATTCTGATCCGCCCCTATCCTGGCGCTCCCCATTAAAAGGCACGCTCCCGCGTAAATCGGGTTTAGGCTCGATTCACGTGCAGATTCCGAATGTCATAGCAACGGCGGGTGCATATTGGCCAAAGGGACAATGTCCTGCGTGGTTTCAGCTAATATCTGATTCTCACGCCATCGACCAGAGACCGGTATGCGCTGCGCCAACTGCGGCCACGTCCGCACCCGTTTCGATGCCCTGCCCGATACTCAATGCCCCCGATGCGGCATGCAGTACGCGGCAAGCGAACGCAATACTCAACTCGGTCTGTCGCGCTACGTTCCCGACAACCAATCGGGAGCAAGCGCTCGCAAGTCCGGTACCCGGTCGGGCTTGGTGGTCATTGCACTGCTTTTGATCGGCTTTGGCGGGGGTTGGTACCTGCTGCGGGACTTCGGCATGCCGGAGCAGCGGGAACCGGCGCCAACGATGAAGGGCAGTATTCCGAGCACAGCACAGCCGCAAGTGGTGATGTATGCAACGTCCTGGTGTCCCTATTGCGCCAAAACTCGCGCGTTCTTCAAGAAGCACGGTATCGCGTATACCGAGTACGACGTCGAGCGAGAGGATAAGCGCGACTCCGAGTACAAAGCCATGGGAGGCCGCGGCGTGCCATTCATCCGCATCGGAAACGAGACGGTCCGAGGGTTTGACGAGCCTGCTCTAACGCAGCTGCTGGAACCCTGGTTCCGGAAAAAAACTTGATCTCGAGATTGTTTCGAATCGGTATTAGCACCAAAGGCCCAGTCTGAGCAGAGGCCGGTGACAGTTCTGCGTGAGGGCACATCGATAGTTTTGGGCAGTCGGCTGGCAGGTTGCTCCGACGATGCAATAGCGCCCGAATTCCCCTATCGCAAGGTTACGAATCCACTGAGTTGAATCAAGCAAATCGCTGCGATGTCGGTAGGTGTCGCTACGTACAACACCCGAAGCGCACGCCACACATCTGAAATAGCAGGAAAAATTTATTTGTCGCTCGAACCGGTGTCCGCGAGCGGTGACGGTTCTCGCGCCGCATTTTACGCAAGTATCTGTTTCCATTAGATGGTACGCGAATCGCTATGCTGCTCCCGCACGAAACAAATCAGTGAGTGGCATTGCACCGAAGTGAGCGTGTTCTATTTGATGATGACTGACAGTAAATAGACGCGCAACGACTGGCCATCGCGCCTCACCAGAGATGGTGAAGCGGTAAGTCTCGGCCTCAATTCCGAAGGGGACAGGAATGTTTTGACGCCCGGCACACTGCAGGGGCTGTGCTTACTCGCGCCCAGAATTTACGCAGGCATTGCGTCTGCGTGCAATTAATAGGTACAGCCAATGCGAATTCGATCACGGTCTGCCCTGACCTCATGTAGCGTCGTTTGTCCCTCTTTTGATCGTATTGCTTCTGTGTGGGTTGGGATGGCAAGAAACGTTCGCTCGTCCCGTCACCTTCACCTGGGATTACGCCGCATCGGGCGCTGCGGGGTTCGTGCTGTACTGCGGTCCATCGAGCGGCAACTACACGACGCGCGTCGATGTCACTGAACACCGTAAGCTATACGATCGCGCACGCTTGCCAGAAGGCGCGACGTCATTTTGCTCAGTGACCGCCTACGATGCGACGAAAGCCGAGAGTCCCCACTCGAACGAAGTCGGCATACTGGTTCAGTACTCGCCCCCGACAGTGAACTTCAGCGCTAGTCCAACTAGCGGTGCCGCGCCGTTGAGTGTGGCGTTCTCGAATACGACCACGGGGTCGGTCACCAGTTGGGCGTGGGACTTCGGCGATAGCACCACCAGCAGCGTGCAGAGTCCCACGCACGTCTACAGCGCAGCGGGCAACTACACAGTGGTGTTGACCGCAAGCGGTCCGGGTGGCTCGGTCAGCAAGACGGCCGCGACACGCATTAGCGTGGGCACACCGGCAGCACCGGTTATCAGTTTCAATGCGAGCCCGACAGTGGGTAGTGCACCGCTGAATGTGGCATTCACGAACAGCACTACTGGACAGGTGACGACCTGGGCTTGGAACTTCGGTGACGGTACTACAAGTACACTCAAGAGCCCCACCCATACCTACAGCTCGCCCGGTAGCTACTCGGTCATCTTGACCGCGACGGGCCCCGGCGGCACGGTGACCAAGACATCTACTTCCGTCATCACGGTGAGCAGCACGCCTGCAGCCCCGGTGGTTAACTTCAGCGCCAGTCCAACTAGCGGCAATGCTCCGTTGAGTGTCGCGTTCTCGAATACGACCACGGGCTCGGTTACGACTTGGGCTTGGGACTTCGGCGATGGGACGACTAGCACTGCGCAGAGCCCGACGCATATCTACACCGCCGCGGGCATCTACCGGGTCACCCTCACCGCAACCGGACCGGGAGGCACGGTAAGCAAGGCGTCGGTAACTTCCATCAATGTCGCGGCGGCCACAACGCACGACAACACCAGCGGTCAACTTCACGGCCAGCCCGTCCACTGGGGTCGCACCGTTGAGCGTGGCCTTCACCAACACGACCACCGGAACGGCTACGGCTTGGCTGCTGGAACTTCGGCGATGGCACCACGAGCAACGCCGTGACGCCCACGCATGTCTACACCACGCCGGGCAGCTATTCAGTGAGCCTCACCGCGACCATCGCCGGTGTGGCGGTGAGCAAGACGTCCGCCACGCCGATTGTGGTGTCTGCTGCACAGAGCTGCTTACAGCTTGTGGACCGCCACGACAACGCCAGCCAACGCTGCCGCCTCGGATACGGTGTCGGTCAACCTCGGGGTCAAATTCACGTCCACCCAGGCAGGCTTTATCACGGGCATCCGGTTTTACAAAGGCACGGGGAACACCGGCACTCACGTTGGAACCCTGTGGAGCAGCACGGGGCAGAAACTCGCCCAAGCGACGTTCACCAACGAGAGCGCGTCGGGTTGGCAACAGGTCACTTTCGCTACGCCTGTGCCAGATCACTGCCAATAGCGATCTACGTGGCTTCTTACTTTGCGCCGCAGGGACGCTACGCGTATAACTACGACTATTTTGCAACTACCAGCCTGACCAGTGGTCCACTGAGCGCCCTTAAGAATGGTACCAGCGGCGCGAACGGTCTCTTCTTGTATAGCAGCGGAGCTGCATTCCCTAACGCAAACTATCGATCAACAAACTATTGGGTCGACGTAGTCTTCAAGCCATCTAACTGAAGAATGCTCGTACCCTAAGTCGGAGTGCCCCTCTAACCAGACAGAGGGGCACTCGTTCGTTGCTGGTCATACTCTTCCCCAGCCGCTACAGCTCGCCTTCCTTTTCGAGGATAATGAGGTTTCCGCTCGGAGCCGGTTAGGCCTCGGCGGGCAGTCCCCTGGCAATGACAACGCACCTCCACATCGAGCCGGCGTCGACCGGGCTACACCGACAAGGGGACTAGAGTATGAACACCATCGACCGCGGCCAGGCCACGATCGACCAGGACCTCCCGCTCAAGGAGGACATCCGCCTGCTCGGCAGGTTGCTGGGCGACACGCTGCGCGAGCAAGAGGGCGAGGAAACCTTCAACCTCATCGAGCAGATCCGGCAGACGGCCATCCGTTTCCGCCGCGACGGGGATACCCAGGCGCGCGCCGAACTGGAATCCGCACTCAATGTGCTGACGCCCGCGGCTACCGTAGTCGTGATCCGCGCCTTCAGCTATTTCTCGCAACTGGCCAACATCGCCGAGGATTTGCACATCAATCGGCGCCGGCGGGCGAATTTGATCGCCGGTGCGGCGGCCTCGGACGGAAGCCTGGCTCTGGCGTTGTCTCGTCTGGGTACAGCCGGCCACGGTGCCGGTTCGGTCGCGCAGTTCTTTCGCGATGCGCTGATCTCGCCAGTGCTGACGGCGCACCCGACCGAGGTGCAGCGCAAAAGTATCCTCGACTGCCAGCGCGACATCGCGCGGCTGCTCACCGAGCGTGACCGCGTCGAGCTGACACCACAGGAGGCGCATGCCAACGAGGAGTCGTTGCGTCGCGCGATCCTGACTTTGTGGCAGACCCGTGTCCTGCGCGAGCTGAAGCTGACCGTGCGTGACGAGATCGAAAACGGGTTGTCCTACTATCGCTATACCTTCCTGCGCGAACTGCCGCGCCTGTACGGTGAAATAGAGGACACGCTCGAACGCAGGTGGCCGCACGCCGGCATCGGCATCGGGCCGATCCTGCGCCTGGGTGCCTGGATCGGGGGCGACCGCGATGGCAATCCCTTCGTGACGCATGACGTTACGCGCCACGCGCTGACGCGGCAGTCCTCCACCGCCTTCGATTTTTACCTGAGCGAGATCCACCAGCTCGGCAGCGAACTTTCGCAGTCGGTGCGCCTCGTCACGGTCTCCCCGGATCTCCAGGAACTGGCGGCGCGCTCACCCGATCAATCCGACCATCGTCGCGACGAACTCTACCGGCGCGCGCTGACCGGCGTGTACGCGCGACTGGCGGCGACCTCTCGTGCACTCGATCAGCACTCACCTCAGCTCAAGGAGGTCGCACCGTCCGAGCCCTACGTCGAAGGGCAGGAGCTGGTGCGCGACCTCGATACGATCGAGCGATCACTGGTTGGAAATGGTGCCGCGCGTATTGCCGCGGGACGCTTGCGCATCCTCAAGCGCGCGGCGCAGGTGTTCGGGTTCCATCTGGCGCCGCTCGACCTGCGCCAGCACAGCGGTATGCTCGAACAAGTGGTCGCGGAGCTGTTCAAGGTCGGGGCGCGACGCAACGGCTATCTCGATCTGCCGGAGGCGGAACGCCGGCGCTGGCTACTCGAGGAGCTCTCCACGCCAAGATTGCTGCGCTCGCCGTTTCAAGTCTACAGCGAGCTGGCGAAAAGCGAGCTGGGGATCCTGGATGCGGCAGCGGAGTTGCAAAGCCGCTACGGAGCACGGGCCCTGCCCAATCACATCATTTCCAACAGCACCGACGTGAGCGACATGCTGGAACTGGCGCTGTTGCTCAAAGAGTCGGGATTGTTGCGGGTGGGCGATGAGCCGCGTCTGCAGATGAACATCATTCCGCTGTTCGAGACCATCGCCGATTTGCGTGCTTGCGGCACCATCATGGATGAACTGCTGCAGCTGCCGCTGTACCGCGAACTACTCGAGACCCGCGGCAACGTGCAGGAAATCATGCTCGGCTATTCGGACAGCAACAAGGATGGCGGGTACCTGACTTCGAATTGGGAACTGTACAAGGCCGAGGTCAAGCTGGTCGAGGTGTTGAAGAAGCACGGCGTCAAGATGCGTTTGTTTCACGGTCGCGGCGGCACGGTTGGCCGCGGCGGCGGCCCGAGCTATCAGGCGATTCTGGCGCAACCTCCCGGCAGCGTGGCGGGTCAGATCCGAATTACCGAGCAGGGCGAGGTGATCGCCAGCAAGTACTCCGATCCGGATATCGGGAGAGGCAATCTGGAGACGTTGGTCGCTGCGACAATGGAAGCCACGCTTCTCCAGCAAGCGGGTGCGCGCACCGAGGAGAAGGCCTATCGCGATGTGATGGAAGAAATGTCGGCGGACGCTTTCGCTGCCTTCCGTAATCTGGTGTACGAAACACCCGGCTTCGTGACCTTCTTTCGCACGTCCACGCCCATTACCGAAATCGCGGATTTGAACGTCGGCAGCCGACCCGCGTCGCGCAAGAAGTCCGATCGCATCGAGGATCTGCGCGCCATTCCCTGGGTGTTCAGCTGGTCGCTCGCCCGCATCATGCTGCCCGGATGGTATGGCTTCGGCTCGGCCGTCGAGCAACTGGTGAAGCGGCGAGGCGACGGCGGCATGGCGGTGCTCAAGGAGATGTACCGCGACTGGCCCTTCTTCCAGGCACTGCTGTCCAATCTGGACATGGTGCTGGCCAAGGCCGACATCCACATTGCCTCGCGCTACGCGGAACTCGTGGAGGACGAGGCTTTGCGCAGCCGCATCTTCGGTCGCATCGAGGGGGAGATGCAGCGGACGGTCAGCGCCGTATTGCAGATCACGGGTCAGAAGGAACTGCTGGAAGGCAACGCGATGCTCGCGCGCAGCTTCCGCAACCGCCGTCCTTACATCGATCCGCTCAACCACCTGCAGGTGGAGGCATTGCGCCGCTTCCGGGCGGGCGAGACCGACGAGAAGACCAAGCGCGCGATCCTGCTTTCCATCAACGGTATCGCGGCCGGTCTGCGCAACAGCGGCTAGTCGCTGTCGCGATCGAACTTACGGTGCGGGCGTAGCCGGCGCCGGAGTGAACGCGTCGCAGAAAAACTCTTCCTCCGGCAGCTTGCACTGCGTGGTGAAGTCTTTGTGCGCGGACTCCACCACGATCGGCGCACCGCAGGCATAGACCTGATAGCCGGACAGGTCCGGAAAATCCTCCAGCACGGCGCGATGAACGAAGCCGGTGCGGCCCTGCCAATTGTCCTCCGGCAGCGCGTCCGAGATCACGGGGATGTAGCTGAAGTTGGCGTGATCGCGCTGCCAGTCCAGACACAATTGATGCATGTAGAGGTCGGCCGGACGGCGTCCGCCCCAATACAGCACCATCTCTCGCGTCACGCTGGTGTGGAACGCGTGCTGCACAAGGCTCTTGATCGGTGCGAACCCGGTGCCGCTGGCCACCAACACCATCGGCTTGTCGCTGTCTTCGCGCAGAAAGAAGGTACCCAGCGGCCCCTCGAAGCGCAGGATGTCCTTCTCCTTCATCTTGGTGAAGACATACTCGGTAAACGCGCCGCTCGCCATTCTGCGCACGTGCAGTTCGATGTGAGCGTCGTCCTCCGGGGAATTGGCCATCGAATAGGCGCGGCGCTTGCCGTCGCGCAGGATGATCTCGATGTACTGACCGGCCAGGAACTGCAGGCGCTCGTTCGCGGGCAGCGAGAGCGTAAGCGCGGCCACGTCGTGCGACGGCCGCTCGATCTTCTGCACCCGGCACGGTAGCTTCTTGATCTGAATCTGGCCGGTCGCGTTGATCTCGCGGGCCTCGATCACGATATCGGTCAGCGGCTTGGCCTGGCAGAACAGGGCGAAGCCGGCCTTCTTTTCGTATTCCGGCAGGATGTGGGCCGCGTACTGACCATAGTTCACCTGGCCTTCCAGCAGCTTGCCTTTGCAGGAACCGCATGCGCCGTTGCGGCAGCCATACGGCAGCGTGATGCCGTTGCGCATCGCCGCTTCGATGACGGATTCGCCCTCATCGGCGGTGAACACGCGGTTGCTTGGCTTGATCGTGACTTGAAATGACATGCCTGCCCCTTAGGCTCGGAGGTCGCTGCCGTTTGTGGGCTGGCCTCTATGGTTCCAGCGGGAGACTGCGGCGGCGTGCTCCGAAGTTTCAACTAGAATAACCGGGATGAGAAGACTCCTGATCGTCGGCTGTGGCGACGTCGGCCTGCGGATATTGCCTTTGCTGCGCGGGCGCTACCGGTTATATGCACTGACTCATTCGCGCGAGCGGCACGACGTGCTGCGGGCGCAGGGTGTCACACCGTTGTCCGGGAACCTGGACGATCCGGAGAGCCTGGTGCGGCTTTGCCGGCCTGCCGCACGACTTGCTGCACTTTGCACCGCCGCCCAGTGCGGGCGCGCGGGATGCGAGAACCGGCAACTTGATCCGCGCCTTGCGAAAGGCGCGAAGCATACCACAGCGTCTCGTATACATCAGTACCAGCGGGGTGTATGGCGACTGCGGCGGACGGCGTGGTGGGGGAGTACCAGACGCTGCGTCCTCAGACCGATCGAGCGCGCCGGCGCGTCGATGCCGAACGCCAATTGCGCGACTGGGGCCGAAGCAGCGGAGTCGCGGTGATGATCCTGCGTGTTCCCGGTATCTACGCCGCGGACCGGCTGCCGATCGAGCGGATTCGCGCGGGCACTCCAGCATTGCGCGATGCCGACGATGCTTATACCAATCACATTCACGCCGAGGACCTCGCTCGGATCGTGCTCGCAGCACTTGCACGCGGACGCAGCCAGCGAGCCTACAACGCGTCTGACGGCTCCTGGCTGAAGATGGGCGAGTACTTCGACCTGGTGGCGGGCAGCTTCGGCCTGCCGCTGCCTGCCCGCGTCTCGCGCCAGGAAGCGGAGGCGCAGATGCCCGAAACCCTGCTGTCATTCATGCGCGAATCCAGGCGGCTGAGCAATCGCCGGTTGCGCGAGGAACTGCGCTTTCGCCTGCGTTATCCGACAGTGGCGCAGGGA
Organism: uncultured Actinomycetota bacterium; assembly: GCA_963782665.1. Classification (GTDB taxonomy): domain Bacteria; phylum Actinomycetota; class Actinomycetes; order S36-B12; family CAIYMF01; genus Longivirga. The sequence goes on from CAWAKP010000004.1 coordinate 957,559, forward strand.
ATCGCCGAGGCGGCACGCCAACAAACTCGCCCGGGCTAACGCAGTCACATCGTGCCCTAACGCCGGCCGGCGACGGGAGGCATCGGCCAGGCCGGCAATTACGTATACTGACCCGCCCCGATAGAGTGCATGGCGGCACCGCCCATGGAACCCATCCTCCTCGTCATGAGCAATTTCCCCGACCGCGACAGCGCACTCGAGCTCGCGCACAGCCTGGTCGAGGCGCGGCTTGCCGCCTGCGTCAACGTACTTGCGCAGTGCACGTCGGTCTATCGCTGGAAGGGTGAAACCGAGACTGCTACGGAGGTGCCGGTCCTGATCAAGACTCGGGAGAGTCTCTTCCCACGGGTCGAGGAGGCAATCCGCCGGATGCACCCCTACGAACTTCCCGAGGTGGTGGCGGTCCCTATTACCGCCGGCCTGGCTGCCTATCTGGAGTGGGTGGCTGTGGAAACTAGTCCAAACCCCGCTTAGCGTCTCGTCCTAAACGACCATGCCCGTGTTCTCCCGAACAAGTCCAGCTTACCTCGCTATCTCTAGGCTTGGCGCTGTGCTTTATCACGGCTCTTCCTGGTGCTGCCGACGAGGATCCGCTGTCGCCGGAGCAGGCGTTTCGCTTCTCCGCTCAGGTTGTCGAACCGGGGCAGGTCGAGGTGCGCTATCGGATCGCGGATGGCTACTACTTGTACCGGGATAAATTGCGTTTCTCGGCCCAACCCGAAACGGTGGCTCTCGGTAAGCCGGATTTGCCGTCAGGAAAGATCAAACAGGATGAATTTTTCGGGAAGGTGGAGACCTATCGTGGTGAGGTGGCGATCCGAGTGCCTTTCACTGCGCCGCAGGGAACTGGGGATTTCACTCTGAAAGCTCAATCCCAGGGCTGTGCGGATGCCGGGTTGTGCTACACGCCCCAGCAACAAACCGCGCGATTGCAGTTGGTGGCGCTCAGCGAACAGGGAGCGAGTCCGAAGACAGGCGTCCTCTCGAAACTGCGGCAAATGGCGCGCGCGGAAGAGGCGGAGCCGGATTTTCTTCCGCCGGATCAGGCGTTCAAGGTCACCCTGACCGCCCGAGAGGGCAATACCGTGGTGGCGCGCTTTGCTCCGGCCGAGGGCTATTACCTGTATCGCGACAAGATTTCGTTCAGCATACCGAAGGACGCCGGGATCGCGATCACCAAGGTCGAGTTGCCTCCGGGCGAAAAGAAGAGCGATCCGAATTTCGGCGAGACGGTGGTATTTCATGCGCCCTTCGAGGCGGTGTGCGCGCCACGAACTCGTAGAGCCAGTCGCGCACCGGCCCCGGAAGGATCCGCAGCACAACCGCCATCGACCAGGGAAATCCAAGCTGCTCAAAAATGCGGATTGATCCGTCGGATTTCAACCGGGCGCATCCGTTCTCGATCAGGATGTTGGTCTCGTACGAAACCGGATCGAGGCCGAAATGCCGGTAAAGCGCGGTGCCGGTCGGGGTCTGCGCCGCCATCAGGCGAAAGCGGCGCTTACGATCATGCCGCAGGATGAACTGAACGAACCCGGAGCACATCAAGCATATGCCGTCGAAGATGATGATCGGACGATCGTCTGGAAGGGCCGGGACCGCCGGATCCCGCCGGTAGCTGTAGGGCTCATGGGTCGATGGCGCACTCGATGGCTGCAACATTGCTGCGACTGACGCCCTTTTTTTCTGACCGTCCGCGCACATGCCACGCGAAGCGAAATGCGCGGTGCTTCGCGCATGCGATTTAGGATTTGGCCAATTTTGAAAGCTCGGATTTTTTCTCGAGACAATAATAGTGTGAGACGCGACTGATGATTGCCATCTTGACCCACTCGTTGAGGATACGGCTGACGTTTTCCCGGGCGATGCCAGCCATCGCGGCGATATCACTCTGACTGAGCTTTTGATGGATCACGATCCGCCCGAGCCCGACATCCTTCCCGAACGCTTCTGCAAGGTTCAGCATCGCTCTCGCCACACGGCCTTTGAGCGGCAGAAACGCGGTCGCGGCAACGTCCACATTCATTTCGCGTAAGCGGCGCCCCAAGATCAACGCGAAGTGCCGATAGAGCTGCGGGTGATCCTCGGCGAAGGCCTCAAAGCCGCTGCGGCTGACAAAACCCAGTTTGGAATCCTTGATCGCCGTCACGGTGGCCGATCGCGGCGCATCATCGATGACCGGAGAGTTTCCGACCACCGATCCCGGGACCAGCACGGCCAGGATCCGCTCGCTTTTTCCGGACTCGCCGAGCGTGACCTTCAGCAGGCCCTCTTCCAGCAGGTAACAGCCATTGCCCACCTCGCCGGCGGGAAACAGCACCCGACCGGCCTTGATCAAGGTCGGATGCGCGCGCGAGAACAATGGCTGGGACAGCTCTCGCGGCAGTGATAGGAGCAGGCTATCGGGAGATGCCGGCGGCTTGGGTGCGACCATGGATTTTTGCAACGCTCATCGAATTGGGCTTCAGTCGGCCGATGGCCGTCCACCAGTCTATCAGAAACCTTCTGAATTGTCCCTGCTCTCCCGGGTTCATAGCGCGGTCAGGTTGACGGCTTGCGTTGTGTGCATCGCATGCATCCGCCCGATCGATTAACGCCCTGCTAACACCCACCCGGCAGTCTTGCGGGGGTTAGCCGAATCCGCATCCGACCGGCTCCGGCCGTTGCGGGCGCCCTCCGGATATGTGCAAGCCATCTTGCGCAAGACCGGGCCGGAACACTACGCTGCAACCTCACAGTTGACGGATCTGCGACATGAACTTCTCGCGCAATTCGAGCTGGCGTCTCTCGGCCGTTGCGGCGGCCACCACGGTCGGCCTCGGCGTTCTCGCCGCCGGCCCTAACCCGCTGGTGGCCCAAACCGCACGCGTCACGCCGCCCCCACGGGTCGAGTTTCCAAGTGCCGACGGCAAGACCAGGATTGTGGGTTATGTATTCATGCCCACCATGGCGCCCGGTTCGCGCGTGCCCGCCGTCGTGATGATGCACGGGCGTCAGGGTCCCTATTCGACCCTAGCCAAGGACGTGTTCGACGGATCCACCCTGTCCAAGCGCCATCAGTTCTGGGGCCGATTCTGGGCCGACTCGGCTATGTGGCGATGCTGGTCGACAGCTTCGGACCGCGCGGCTATGCGCGCGGCTTCGGGCGTTTTTCATATGATTCGCGCCCGCAGGAGCTCAACGAGGTGACGGTCCGGCCGCTCGATGCCTATGGGGCGCTCCGGCCCATCTGCGGACGCGGCCCGACGTAGTCCCCGACCGGATCGGCCTGCAGGGCTGGTCGAACGGCGGCAGTGCGACCCTTGCCGCGATGGCCCCGGGATGCGCCGGCAATCGCCCAGCACACACCGACTGCCGGTTTCCGCGCCGCGCTCGCATTCTATCCGGCGTGCGGCCTCAGGTACCATTTCGACACGACTGGCTACCGCGCTTACGCGCCGCTCCGCGTGTTCATGGGCACGGCCGATGAGGAAGTTTCGCCCAGGTCTGTCAGACCCTGCTCGTGCAGGCCGCCGGCGACATCAAGCTGCGATTTACAACGGCGCGACCCATGATTTCGACGATCCCGGCGCCAAGCGCCAGAACGTGCCGGCGAATGCCGCCGCCTATGCGGATGCAGTCAAGCGCGCGCCCGCCTTCCTGGCCCAGGAAATCCGGCGCAGGCCGAAGTCACTACGTGGCCGCTGCCGCCTGGGACACGATCGAAGATCATGCGGATGTTCGTTTGCGTGATTGGACTTGCCGCGATGATCGGAACCAGCAATGCCATTGCCGAGACCGCGCCGAGCCTCGAAGGCGACTGGGATGGTATCCTCGCCCCGGCGCCGAACACAAGCATTCCAATCGTGCTCCACATTCGCGGCGCCACCGCAACACTGGACAGTCCCACCCAGGGCTCAAATGGCATTCCGGCCGAGCTGACTTGAAGAAAGGCGAACAGACAATTCTGGATGTCGGCCGCGTCCAGGGCCGATTTCCTTGGTACGCTCTCGACTGACGGGTCGCGTCTGGCGGGTGAATGGGCGCAGGCCGGTACCCGCATGCCGATGTCGTTCGAGCGGCGCAAGGCTGGTGCCACCGCGCCCGGCACGCAGCTCGAACGGCCGCAGACGCCAAAGCCACCTTTTCCCTATAAGGAAATCAACACTACCTTCGCGGGCGGTGCTACCGATGTCACGCTCGCTGCCACCCTGACGCTCCCGGCCGGCGACGGTCCGTTCGCTGCCGTCGTGCTTATCGCGGGCTCCGGGCCAAACGACCGCGACGAGACGGTGTTCGGCCATAAACCGTTCTGGGTGCTGGCCGACGATCTCACCCGGCGCGGGCTCGCCGGTGCTGCGCTACGACAAACGCGGGACCGGGAAATCGAGCGGCAACTATTCGGTCGCGATAACCGCCGATTTCACCAACGACGTGCAGGCCGCGATCGCCTGGCTGCGCACGCAGCCGCAGATCCGCTCCGATCGAATTGGCTTGCTGGGACACAGCGAAGGGGCACTCATCGCCCCCAAGGCGGCAGTCGCCGACCCGTCGATTGCATTCGTGG
>CAWAKP010000005.1:0-992629 GCA_963782665.1 uncultured Actinomycetota bacterium
GGAGCTGCAACAACTCGGCGCGTCGCATGCAACGGCGCGCCTCCTCGTTGCCCCGGCTCAAGTGCAGCACTTGGCGCACGCGCCAAGCGCTCACGCGAAACCGGCTGTCTTGCTCCAGCACATCGGCGTGCTCTTCGGCGACGTCGTAGCCACTGGTGGCGCTGAGAAGTCCGAGCAGGAGATGAAGCACGACGCGGATGCGAGCGTGCTGCGTTTCCCTTAGGCCCGCGCGGTCGGGCTCGGCGATTCGCGCGAGCAGCTGCTTGTAGATGTCGACTGCTGCTAGGAACCGTCCTCGCACCCACTCCGTGGCCGCCTCGCAGAAGCTGTTCAGCACGCCGAGCGCGGGCGAGAGCGGAACGAGGGGGTCGAGCGAGGGAAACGTCTCCAAGAAATCCAGGTCGAAGGTCCAGATTCCTATCCCGCTGAAGAGCGCCGCCAGACTCGCCAACTCGGGAATAGCATCGGCCACGCTGTATACGCGCGCGTGCAAAGATGTCGCGAGGTGCGCTGCATGCGTCTTGGCTAGCGCCTGCGTCAAGCGTTCACCCGGGGGCAAATCTTTTGACTCGCGATACAGCGCGAGCGAGCTGTCGTGCTCGAGCTGCGCCAGCACGGGCTGCACGTGCGCCCGGAAACAATCGATTGCGGGTACGGTGCTCGCCTCGATCAAGAGCGCCATGCGCAAGCGATGGATCGTTCGCGCATCGAAGTCGTGACGCTCGGCGCGTTCGACGGCGCGTTCCAGGAGCGACAGCGAGGCGAAGCGCTGCGTCAATCGGTGCTGCAGATCAGCTCGATTGCTTCGGCGTCACGGCCGCTCTCGAACAGGTGGTGCGCCCGCAGTCGCGTGTCGCCGCCGATGCTGGCAAGCAGATCGGCGGTGCGCGTATGCACTGCGCGGGCGCGCTCTTCCGGGATAGTGCTCGCGACGACCGCCAAACCGCGCTGGCTGAAGCGATACAGCTCGGCGTCGGCAACCAAGACTCGGGCGGCGACGAGCTGATCGAGCGCAGCGAAGACGCGCCTGGGATCTTGGTGCGCCGTCAAGCGCGCGTAGCTCGCCAGGGTGAGCGTGGAGCCGTCCATCAGACACAACACTTCGCATAGCTCGCGCGCATCCGCGGACAGGGCATCGACCATGCCTGCAACGACGACGCGAGCGTCTTTGGCAGCTCCTTCTCGTCGAGCTCGTCCGGCAACGAGAAACGGCCGTCCTGATAGCGCACGAGCCCTTCGTTGACGAGGTGCTGCGCAAGCTCCATCGTCTCGCGCAGATTGCCTTGCGCGAGCGCGTGGATTCGGCCCGCGATGACCGGCAGGTTGGCACGTCACCGAAAACCGAGCCCATCAAGGCTTCCGTCTGCTCCGCCGACAGCTGCTCCAGCTCGATCCGATCCGACACCCCCGGCGCCGCAACAATCTTCGGCGGTTGTTGTGGGGGGGGCGACCCGAATCCGGTTAACCGTTGCGCTGCAAGCGAAATCAGGCGTGCAAGACTTGACAGGAATAGTACGTGTGTTCTAGGGTTGGCACGTGTCCGTCACCCTCAGCCCCTTCTCCCGGCCCCTGCCGGGCCCTGGCGCGCCGGACATGGTGGTCGTGATGGACGGTGCGCACGCAGGAGCCGGCGTGGAGCCTGGGGCGTCTGGACGCGTTGCCCGAGACGCCGTCGGCTGATGACCTGCAGCTGCTCGCGGCTCTGGACCCCGCGGAGCTGTCCGACCCGATGGACGTCATCACCTACCTGCAGCGCATCGAGAAGGTCGAGGCCTTCCTGGCCGCGCTCAAGGTGCAGGCGCTGGTCGCCCTCGCCGGTGCGCAGGCGTCGCCTTCGTCGATGGACGAGGCGCACGTGGTGACCGAGGTCGCGTTGGCCCGCCGCGTCGGTCAAGGGTCCGCGCACACCAGCATCGACGTGGCCCGGGCGTTGAGCTCGACGTTCCCGCAGTTCCTCACCGCACTGCAGGCCGGGCAGATCAGCGAGTGGCACTGCCGCGAGCTGGTCACCGCGACCCGCTCGGTCACCGACCCCGACGTACGCCGCCAGGTCGCGGACGCGACCCTGGCCAAAGCGACGCGGATGACTCCCTACGAGTTCGGTCGCGAGGTCGCCAAGGCGATCGCCCGCTACGACCGCGACCTCACCACGCGCATCGAGACAGCACGGGAGGACCGCCGCGTCTGGTGCACGGCGCTGCCCGACGGGATGGGGTTCCTCGGCCTCATCCACGACTGGACCACCGTCCAAGCCATCCACGCCACCATCACCGCTGACGGGCGCACCCTGCAGCTCGACCGCGGCGGCTCCGCCGCAGTGCGCGCCGGTGACGACGACGCGCGTGCGGACGCGTCCCGGGCGGATGCGATGGCCGCCCGGATGCTCGGCACGGTCGCTGAGGACGGGTCCGTGACGCTGGGACCGCAGCACGCAGCAGGTCGTCTCGATGACCCTGGTCATGGACCTCGACACCCTGCAGGGCGAGCGTCGACCGGTTCGCCCTCCTCGACGGCGCACCGATCCCCGCCGGCCTGGCCCGCGACCTCGCCGAGGGCGCGAAGCTGTGGCGCCGCGCAGTCACCGACCCCGTCACCGGGGTTCTCCTGGACTACGGCACCGAGCAGTACCTGCCCGAGACCTTGCGTCGCTACGTCAAGGCCCGCGACGGAGTCTGCGGCACCCCGATCTGCGCACGCACCAACCGTCTGGAGATGGACCACGCCGAGCCCTACCCGGCCGGCACCACCAGCGCCGGTAACTGCCACGCCTGGTGCACGACCTGCCACCAGCTCAAGACCGAACGACGACTCCGCTTCACCGACACCCAGCCCGACGGATCAGCGACCCTGATCACTGCGTGGGGGCAGCGCTTCTCGATCCCACCGAGACCGTTCCTCCACGACCCCGACGACGTGACCGGCGGCGAGTCGGATCCGCCGAGCGCCAAGCAATCTCCGCCGGAGCGACCCGACCGGTATCTGCCTGAGCCGGACGGCGACCCGCCGCCCTTCTGATCCCTCTCGCGACTCGCCGCACGAAGGTCGACACAGGTGCGCGCGCCCTCTGCCCGTGACAGCGCCTGCGGATAGGTACCGGGCGCGCGAGCCTTGACACGCACTTCTCGGCGCTGCTCATCGCGACGAGCGCCGGGGTGCTCAGCTCAGACGAGCATGCGGGACATGAGGTAGGAGACGTCGTCGGCCCACGGCTCGGGGACGTCGTCGATGCGCTCGAACCCGTGCCGCAGGTACCACGACTCGCGCGACGACAGGCACTCGAGCAGCACCCGACCACCGGCAGACGTGCCTGCCGACAGCTCGGCCACGGCCGCGTCGAGCAGCAGACCGCCGAGTCCGTGACCTGAGAGGCGGGGCTCCACGGCCATCCGGCTGATCCAGGCGTGGTCGCCGTGGCGCGCGTGCGTGGCCACGACGCCGACCTCGAACTCCCAGTCCTTGCGCGCGATGGGATCGGTGGGTGGCGTCTCAGGGTCGATCGTGCGGCAGGCCGTGCAGGCACCGACGGGGGAGAGACGCACGATGCCGAGGAGCGCGTCGCCGACGAACGCACCGAGCACGACCGCTGACTCGTCCCAGGGCTCCTCGGCGTAGAGCTTGTAGGCACCGGCGAGGCGGGTCACCGGGTCCTCGCCGAGCATCCCGATGAGGAAGCCCTCGTCGCAGAACGCGCGAGCGGCGACGCCCGCGGCTGCCGCTCGTTCGCTCGCGAGGACGGGACGGATCTCGACGGCCATGAGAGGTGTCTACCAGGCGTCATCGGTAGTGGGATCGCGTCGCAGAGAGCGCGATCCCACTACCGATGACGCGTGTCAGCGTTCGGTGGTGTGCTCGTCGAGGACCTCGAGCACTCGGCGCAGGTAGTTCACGACTGCGGTGCGCTCGCGTGCGCTGAGACCGTGCTCGGCGTCCACGAGGTCGGCGACGAGCGGTCCGATCTGGGCGTAGACGGCATGCGCTCCGCCGGGCGTGGGTCGTACGACGCGACGGCGACCGTCGGCGGGGTCGGGCTCGCGCACGACGTGACCGGCCTCCTCGAGCCGGTCGACGAGAACCGTCGCGGACGCGGAGGTCATGTGCAGACGCCGGGACAGCTCGACCGGGCCGATCGGGTCGCCCATGACGTGCTCCATGGCGTCGACCTCGCTCGGGTTGAGCTCGAGCCGGCGGGCGATCGCCCCGCGCAGGTCGGGCATCGCGCGCAGCACGGCGTACAGCGCCTCGACGACGTCGGACGTCGGCCAGCCCTCGGGTGCTCCGAGTGGCGGGCTGCCGGGACCGGCAGTACCGTCCCTGTAACTAGACAATCTAGCGACCTTCGGGTTAGCGTCGATGTCACTAGAGAGACTAGCGATCATTGCCCGGCCGCGCGACCCGCGGCCCCGCTGGAGGAGAACCGCCCGTGAGATTCCCGACGGGGCACGTCGCCCGCCGCCGCAACGCCTTCCTGCTGCTCGGCTTCGTGCTCGTGCTGGTCGGCGCCGTCTTCGCGGCGCCCAAGCCGACGCCCGCCGCCGCGCTGGTCTCGTCGGGCCTCCCCACGAGCTACCAGTCCGCCGAGGCCGAGCTGCGCCAGAACACGTTGCCGAGCGAGGGCGTCGCGCCGGCCATCGTCGTCTACAGCCGCGAGGACGGCGCCGCGCTGACCCAGCAGGACAAGGACGCCGTGGCCGCGCGCGCCGCTGCGCTCGCCCCGCTCGGGGTCGGCGGACAGGCCGCCCCTCCGACGTACTCCCCGGACGGCACGGTCGCGATCGTCGCCGTGCCCGTCGACACGACCAACGACGCCGCCGTGTCGCCCAAGGTCACGGAGATCCGCCAGGTGGCGGCCGCGGACCTGCCCGACGGACTGCGTGCGCAGGTCACCGGCGGCCCGGCGATCATCGCCGACCTGACGCGCCGTCTTCGACGGAGCCGACACCACGCTGCTCATCGCGACCGCGAGCGTCGTCGCCGTGCTGCTGCTCATCACGTACCGCAGCCCGTGGCTGTGGCTCGTCCCGCTCGTCGTGGTCGGCATCGCGGAGCAGACGACGACCAAGCTGGTGGAGCTCATCGCTCCGCACTTCGGCATCGTCGTCGACCCCGCGGCGTCGGGCATCACGAGCGTGCTGGTCTTCGGTGCGGCCACCGACTACGCGCTGCTGCTCATCGCGCGCTACCGCGACCGGCTGCGGCAGGACGACTCGCGCTTCCATGCCATGCAGATCGGACTGCGGCGTACGAGCGAGCCGATCCTCGCGTCGGCGGCGACCGTCACGCTGTCGCTCCTCGCTCTGCTGCTCGCACAGCAGGAGAACCTTCGCGCCATCGGCTTCTCGTCTGCGGTCGGCGTGATCGTCGCGATGCTGTTCGGACTCTTCGTCCTGCCCGCGGCGATGGTGGTCTTCGGACGCGGGCTGTTCTGGCCGTTCGTCCCGCGCGTCGGCGACGAGCCGCGCGAGGGCAAGTTCTGGGGCCGCATCGGGGAGTCGGTGCGTCGTCGTCCCACGCTGATCGGGTCCGGCGCGACGCTCGTGCTCGTCGTCCTCGCTCTCGGTGCGGTGGGCCTGCAGGTGGGCCTGAGCCAGAACGAGCAGTTCCGCGTCAAGCCCGAGGCCGTGCTCGGCCAGGAGACGCTCGCGAGTGCGTTCCCGGCGGGGTCGTCCGCACCGGCGACGGTGCTGACGACGCCGTCGTCGGTCGCCGCGGTGACCGCCGCTGCCAAGGCGACACCGGGCGTCGTGTCGGTGACGCCGGGACCGAGCGCCGGCAACGTCGCGCAGCTCGACGTCGTGCTCTCGGCCGAGCCGGGCAGCGAGCAGTCGTACGAGGAGGTACGGGCGCTGCGCGACGCGGTCGGTGCCGTGCCCGGCGCCGATGCCGTCGTCGGTGGCGACACCGCCACCCGCCTCGACAGCAAGGACGCCGCGCTCCGCGACGCGAAGGTGATCATCCCGATCGTCCTGCTGCTCGTCTTCACCGTGCTCGTCCTGCTGCTGCGCTCGCTCCTCGCGCCCGTGCTGCTGGTGGCGACGGTGCTCGGGACGTTCTTCGCCGCGCTGGGCGCGTCGTGGTGGGTCTTCCAGCACGTGCTCCACTACCCGGCGCTCGACAACAGCGTGCTGCTGCTGTCGTTCCTGTTCCTGGTCGCGCTCGGCGTCGACTACAACATCTTCCTCGCGACGCGAGCGCGCGAGGAGGCGATGGCGTCCACCACGCGCGACGGGATGCTGACCGCGCTGAAGGCGACCGGCGGCGTCATCACGAGCGCCGGCATCCTGCTGGCCGCCGTGTTCGCGGTGCTCGGCGTACTGCCGCTCATCGCGCTCGCGCAGGTGGGTCTCATCGTGTGCATCGGCGTCCTGCTCGACACCCTGCTCGTGCGCACCGTGCTCGTGCCGGCGCTGGCGTTCGTGTTCGGCGAGCGCTTCTGGTGGCCCGCGCACGTCGACGGCCGAGGCCACCACGACCCCGACGGCGCCCTGGTCATGGACGACGTCCTGGCCTGACAGGCCTGCCCTCTGCCGAGACTGATCGTGTGGTCGCCAAGAGACGGCGGAAGCGACCACACGATCAGTCTCGGCGGTGGGGTCAGGCCGGGGGCTGGTCCCTGAGGAGGCGGCGGAGGATCTTGCCGGACGCCGACTTGGGGATGGTGTCGGTGATGACGACCTTGCGGATCTGCTTGTAGTGCGCCACCTGCCCCGCGACGAACTCCTGGATCTCCTCGGGCGTCGCCTCGGCGCCGGGACGCAGGACGACGTGGGCCACCGGGATCTCGCCGGCCTCGTCGTCCGGGAGTCCGACGACGGCGGCGTCGGCGATGGCCGGGTGGGTGAGCAGCAGCGCCTCGAGCTCGGCGGGCGGCACCTGGAAGCCCTTGTACTTGATGAGCTCCTTGAGCCGGTCGACGACGTACAGGTGCCCGTCGGAGTCGATGTGGCCGATGTCGCCGGTGTGCAGCCAGCCGTCGCGGTCGAAGATGGCGTCGGTCGCCGCCTGGTTGCCGAGGTAGCCGAGCATCACCTGCGGACCCTTGATGCAGACCTCGCCGTCCTCGTCGACGCCGAGCTCCTTCTGCGTCACGGGGTCGACGATCATCGTGACGGTGTTGGGCGCCGTGACGCCGCACGACCCCGGCTTGAAGCTCCCGGGCGGGGTGAGGTGCGAGACGGGCGAGAGCTCGGTCATGCCGTAGCCCTGTACGACCTCGCAGCCCAGTCGCGTACCGGCCTCGATCGCGAGCTCGGCCGACAGCGGGGCCGCTCCGGAGAACACCTGCTCGAGCTTGGACAGGTCGTAGTTGTCGACCATCGGGTGCTTGGCGAGCGCGACGACGATGGGCGGCGCGACGAACGAGCGGGTGATGCCGTACTCCTGGTGCAGGCGCAGGAACTCCTCGAGGTCGAAACGCGGCATCGTGATGACGGTCGCACCGGCGCGCAGACCGGTGTTCATCAGCACCTGCATGCCGTAGATGTGGAAGAACGGCAGCACCGCGATGAACTTCTCGTCCTCGCGGACGTCGCCGCCGGAGAGCACCTGCGCGATGTTGGCGACGAGGTTGAGGTGAGAGAGCATGACGCCCTTGTTGAGCCCCGTCGTGCCCGACGAGTAGGGGAGCACGACGACGTCGTGGACGTCGATCGGCACCTGCTCGGCGATCGGCGCGCCGAACAGCGCCGCCGCGGGAGTGGCGTCGCCGTCGCCGAGAACGAAGACCTCGGTGACCTCGGTGCCCTCGACGGCCTCGCGCGCGATCTCGAGGAAGAGCCCGATCGTCACGAGCAGCGTCGCGTGCGAGTCGACCAGCTGCTTGTGCACCTCGTTCGCGGTGTACGTCGGGTTGATCGTGGTGATCGTCCCGCCCGCCATCGCGACGCCGTGGAAGACGACGGCGTACTCGGGGATGTTCGGCGCCATGAGGGCGAGGGTGTCGCCGGGGCCGAAGCCGCGCGCCTGGAGGCCGCCGGCGAGCGAGCGGATGCCGGCCTCCAGGCCGGCGTAGGTGAGCGTCCGGCCGCTGGGGCCGTCGATGAGCGCGGGCTTGCTGCCCAGCTCGGCAGCGCGCGCGAGGACGTATCCGGTGAGCGGCACCTCGGGGATCTCGACGTCGGGCAGCGGGCTCGCGAACACCATGGTGACTCCACTGGGTGAGGACGACATCGGCCTGACCGGAAGTGTGCTGCACCGCGACCGCTCCGGCGCGCAGAACGCCGAACTCGAAGCGCATCCTGCGGCCCCGGCGAGCAACAACGGGCTTGTGCCCGGACCTCGGTACTCACGACACTGGCCTCGCCCGCCGTACGCACGGGGGGAGGGGGCATGGAGTTCGCCTTGCTCGGGCCGCTCGACGTACGCCGGAGCGGACGAGTCGTCGAGGTCGGCGCGCCGCGCGAGCGGCTCGTCCTCGCCGTCCTGCTGCTCAACGCCAACCGCGCGGTGTCGTCGTCGCGGCTGGTCGAGATCGTGTGGGGCGACGCGCCGCCCGCGACCGCGAGGCACAGCCTGCAGGTCACCATGTCGCGGCTGCGCGCGGCGCTCGACAACACCGGTGAGCGGCGCATCGTCACGCAGCGACCGGGCTACCTGGTGCGCGTCGAGCCGGGCGAGCTCGACGTCGACCGCGCGCGCACTCTCGCCGCGGACGCCGAATCAGCTGTCGCACGCGGCGACCATCCGGAGGCGGCTCGTCTGTACGCGGCGGCCGAGGCCCTGTGGCGCGGACAGCCGCTCGAGGAGTTCGCCGGGCTCGAGTGGGCCGAGACGGCCGCCGTCGCGCTCGCGCACGATCACGACCGCGTGGTCGAAGGCCGGATCGCCTCCCGGCTGGCGCTGGGACAGGGGGCGGACCTCGTCGGCGAGCTCGAGCTGCTCGTGCGCGACAACCCGGCGCGGGAGCGGCTGCGCGGACAGCTCATGCTGGCGCTCTACCAGAGCGGCCGGCAGGCCGACGCACTCGGCGCCTACCAGGACGCGCGCGGCTATCTCCGCGACGAGCTCGGCGTCGACCCCGGTCCGGAGCTGCGCGAGCTGCACCAGGCCATCCTTCGGCACGACGCGTCGATCCCCGCCCCGCGCAGCGCGCGCCAGCCCGGCGGCACCGTGCGGCACGGCGTCGCCGATGACGACGCCGACGCCGAGCGCCGTGTCGTCACGATCCTGGTCGCGAGCTGCGACGTCGTCCGACCGCAGATGTCGCAGGATCCCGAGGAGGCCGATACCGAGACGGTGGCATTCCATGCCGGGTTCACGCGTCACGTCGAGTCGACCGGCGGAGTCGTGGAGGAGCTCGACGTCGGCGGGGCCCGCGCGTCCTTCGGCGGTGGCGCGACCGACGACCACGCCGACCGCGCGATCGCCGCTGCCCTGCAGCTGCGCGACGACCCGACGCTGGTCGCGGTGCGCATCGGCGTCTCCAGCGGTGAGGTGCTGCGGCGCACGACCGGCATGACCGGACCGGAGGGCGTGGCCGGGCGCACGAGTGCCGGACGTCCCGTCGTGCATGCGATCGCGCTGGCCCACGACGCGGCACCGGGCTCGGTGCTCGTCGACGCGGGCGTGCTGGCGGCCGCGCGCGAGTCCTACTCGGTGGGACCGCAGCGGCGCCTCGCCTCCGGCGCGATCACGGCCCACGTCCTCGTCGCCCGTCCCGAGCAGCGGATCGAGCGGACGCTGGCCGGGCTGCATCGCGGTTTCCTCGGCCGTACCCACGAGATCTCGGCGCTGGCCGAGGACTTCGGTGCCGCCGTGCGGCACGGCGAGCCCAGGCTCGTCGCGATCGTGGGTGATCCAGGCGTGGGGAAGTCCGCGCTCCTCGGCCAGGCAGGGATCCGGCTGTCCGGCGACGCCGCCGCGCCCATGGTGCTCACCGGGCAGTGCGTCGCGTACGGCCACGGGATCACGTATCGGCCGCTCGCCGAGATCCTGCGCAGCATCCTCGGCGTCGCCGAGGGTGAGCCGGCGGCGCAGGCCCTCGACGACATGGGCGAGGACGCCGCTGCGCTCAGCCCCGTCTTCGGGACGGACTCCCTCGAGCCGGTCCACCCCGCAGCGGCCCGCGAGCGGCTCGGAGCGGCCTGGGTGCGCCTGCTCGGACGGCTGTCGGCGGAGCGTCCCGTCGTGCTCCTGCTCGAGGACGTCCACTGGGCCGAGCAGCCGCTCCTGGACCTGCTCGACCGTGTCGTGCGCGAGGTCGCGGGTCCGTTGCTCGTCGTCGCGACGGCGCGGCCGGAGCTCGCCGACGGTCCGTGGCCGTCGGGACGGCGGAGCAGCACTCGCTGGCTCGACCCCCTCGACGAGCGGAGCGTGCGCGAGCTGGTCGACCACCTGCTCGGGAGCCCCGCGCCGCCGGGTCTCTCCACGGTCGTCGTCGAGCGGGCCGAGGGCGTCCCGTTCTTCGTCGAGGAGCTGCTCGCCACTCTCATCGAGCGGCGCGTCCTCATCCGCGCCGACGAGGGGAGCTGGCGCTACGAGACCTCGTCCGACGTCGACGTGCTGCCGCACACCATCCGCTCGGTGCTCGCGGCCCGGGTCGACCGCCTCGCGCCCGGCCAGCGCTCGGTGCTGCAGACCGCTGCCGTGATCGGGCGTCGCTTCGACGGCCGCGTCGTGCGCCGGCTCTCCGGAACCGTCGAGCCGGACTTCCCGGCGCTCGTGGAGCGCGACCTTCTACGGCGCCGGCTCACCGACGACGACGACGTCGGGCAGCACTTCGAGTTCAAGCACGCGCTGACGCGCGACGTCGCCTACGCCAGCCTGTCGCGCGGCAGCCGCGCGCACCTGCACGCGGCCGTCGCCCGTGACCTGGAGGCCACCGCCACCGACGACGACGACCTCGCTCCGATCCTCGCGCACCACCTCACGCTCGCGGTCCGCGACGACGACGTCGCACTCGCCTGGACCGGTCGCGAGTCCGAGCTCGAGTCGCTCCGGCGCTCGGCCGTCGACTGGCTCATCCGCGCGGGACGCCTCTGCATCGCGCGGACTGCGATCGACGAGGGGATCGTGCTGCTCGAGCAGGCACTTGCCTACGGTCCACCCCCCGACGTGCAGGCCGACGCCTGGCGCGCGATCGGTCGCGGCCACGCGCTGCGCTACGACGGACCGCGCTGCTGGGCCGCCATGCTCCGCGCCGTCGAGCTCTACGAGGACGAGCCGCGCAAGGGTGCGGCGTACGCCGAGCTGGCCATGGAGACCGTGTCGCGCTACGGGATGATGGACATGCCCGACCGCGCGCTCGTCACGTCGTGGATCGACCGGGCCGTCGAGCTCTCGGACCCCGCCAGCGCTGCGCGGACGCAGGCGCTCATCGCGCGCACCATCTGGTATCCCGCGGACGCGCAGGCGAGCGCGGGCGACGCCGTCACCGCCGCCGAGCAGCTCGGGGATCCCTCGCTGCGGGCCCACGCCTACTGCGCGCGCGCCGCCGTGAGCTACCTCGCCGGTGACTACGCGGACGCCGATGCGTGGTCGGACCGCATGCTCGCGCTGGTCCCGGCGCTCGACGACCCCGACGTCATCGTCGACGTCTACGGCGGATCGGTCCCGTCCCTGCTGGCGCAGGGCAGGTTCGACCTCGCCCGGACCTACGTCTCGGAGCACGGCGCAGTCGCGTGGACGCTGTCCGACCATCACCGGGTGCACGCGGTCTCGATGCACCTCGAGCTCGACGAGGTCGCTGCCGACTGGGAGCGGGTCCGGGAGGTCACGGACCGCACGGTCGCGATCGTCGAGGCCAACGCCGCCACCCCGTGCCAGCGCAACGCCAGGTCTCCGCTGGTCTGCGCGTACGCCGCCCTCGTCGCGGGCGACGCGGTCCGAGCGACCGAGCTCGAGGCGCTCGCCGAGGAGCAGGCGCTCGCCGGGCACAGCAGCATCCTCAACCCGATGCGGCTGCGCCTCGCGATCCAGCGCGGTGACCTCGATGCGGTACGTCGCCTGCTGGCCCCCGAACCGCCACCGCCGCCGTGGAAGCACTGGTACCAGCTCGTGACGACCACGATCCGGCTCTCTGCGCTCTGCGCTGTGGGCGACTCTGCGGCGGTCGAGCGCGAGGCCACGCCGCTGCTGCGACCGGCGACGTACCTCGAGCCCTTCGCACTCGAGTCCCTCGGCGTCGTGCGCGAGGAGGCGACGCTGCTCGAGCAGGCGTGGAGCCGCTACGACGACCTCGGGCTGCCCTGGCACCGCGACCGCGTGGGTGCGGTGCTCGGTCGTCGGTGACCGCACGATGACCGCGTGATGAGCGGACGCCGCTGAGGTGTGTCCCGACGTCGACGGCGCTCCTCGGACCGCCGCGCGGCGTCGGCCCGAGGCGGAGTCTCCGCCGGCTCGACGGGTCCCCACCGAGCGCCCGGACCGCGTTCCCTGCACGCCGACGGGCTTGGGCGCTCTGCACGGAAGGAACCGACCATGAAGAAGACACTCGTCGCCGCGGCGGCAGCCGCGGTCGCCGTACCTCTCGCCGTCGTGGCGGCCCCCGCCACGCACGCCGCTCCACCCGCGTCACCGGCGTCGGTCCTGTCGTGGAACGCCACGGCCGTCTCGACGGTCCTCGCGTCCGGGCAGTTCCAGGCGCAGGGGATGACCCATCTCGCGTACGTCCAGGCGGCCGTCTACGACGCGGTCGTCGCGGTCGCCGGCCACGGCCGCCCGTACGTCGGGCACCTGCACAGCGCGTCGCCGGCGTCGCTCGACGCCGCGGTGGCGACGTCGGCGTACGACATCCTCGCGGCGCAGTACCCGGGCCAGGTCGCGGTGTACGGCCCCGCGTACGTCGCATCGCTCGCGGCGGTCGCGGACGGCGCGGAGAAGACGCAGGGGATCGCGATCGGCCACCAGGCAGCCGCCGACGTCGTCGCCGCGCGTGCGGGCGACGGGCTCGAGGCCAGCGTGCCCTACACCTTCGGGAGCGGTCCCGGTGTGTGGGTGCTGCCCACGGACAACCCGTCGACGACGCCGCAGACGCCGTGGGTCGGTGCGATGCGGCCGTTCCTCGTGCACAGTGCGAACGCCTACCTGCCGGGTCGCCAGCCGCGGCTGGGCAGCGCGCGCTATGCCGCGGACTTCAACGAGACCAAGGACTTCGGCAGCAAGACGAGCTCGGTCCGCACCGCGGACGAGACGCTCGTCGCGAGGTTCTGGTCGGCCAACATCAACACGGTCTACAACGCCACGGCGCGTTCGGTGGCCACCGAGCACGACATGGACGCGACGCAGACGGCGCGGCTGCTGGCGCTGACCGACCTCGTCGGCGCCGACTCGCTCATCGCGTGCATGGACGCCAAGTACCACTACTCGGCGTGGCGTCCGTTCACCGCGATCCGCAACGCCGACACGGACGGGAACCCCGCCACCACGGCCGACCCGACGTGGACGCCGCTGCTCCTGACACCGAACCACCCCGAGTACCCGGCCGCCCACGGCTGCATCACCGCGGCCGAGGGTGAGGTGCTCGCCGCCGTCCTCGACACGCGGCACATCGGGATCGACGTCACGAGCCCGGTGACCGCGACGACGCGTCACTTCGACACGGTCGCAGACCTCGAGTCCGAGGTCGTCGACGCGCGCGTGTGGGGCGGGCTCCACTTCCGCACCTCGGTCGAGGTCGGGATGCGGCTGGGCCGGGACGTCGCGCAGGACGCGCTGGACCGGTTCCCCGGCGACCTGCACTAGGCCGGCCAGCCCTCTCGCACCACGACGACGGGATCCCTCCTCGTGAGGGGTCCCGTCGTCGCGCGCGGGCCGGGCGGTGCAGCCGGTGGTGCGGCTACGGGTGCAGCCACAGGTCGGCGGCGAGCAGCTCGGCGACGAGCACCTCGGTGAGGAGGCGCACATCGTCGTCGTCGTCGCCCTCGTACCGCAGGCTGTACGCCGCACCCTCGACGTCGGCGCCCACCGCGACCACGGTCGACCCGCGCTCGGCGGTCCAGCGCAGCAGCTCGTCCTCCCACGACGACCCGGCGAGCAGCAGCATGCGGTAGTCGGTCGTCTTCGTGAGGTAGACGTCGACGTGGCTCCAGTCGCCGGTCTCGCACGCGTACGCCGGGATGCGCGGACCCTCGCGCAGCATCAGCGCCGACTGCTGCGCCGAGCTCAGCCTCCGCGCCGGCGCGACCACGTGCGTGCCGTGCGGTCCCACGAGGAGCCGGCGTACTTCGGGCAGCCACTCGTCGCGCCGCGCGAGGAGGTCGGCGCTGGCTGCGGCGGCACGGCGTACGAGCGCGGCGATGTCGAGGTCGACACGGGCGACGCGCGGCTCGAGGCTGAGCAGCAGCGCGAGCGTGTGCTGGAAGGAGCGGCACGCCACACCGCCCTCCTCGACGCCGGCATGCATGTCGACGAGCTCGTGCGCGCCGCCCTCGAGGTCGTGGGTGAGCGCGCCGTCGGGCACGTTGGTGAGCAGGACGACGGGACACCGTCCGACGTAGTGCTTCACCGCGGCCCGCGTCTCGCGCGACCCGCCGCCGGCGGAGATGGCGACGACGACGGTGTGGCCGTCGGCCGACGGGAGCAGGTCGCTGCTCGCGAGCTCGGCGACGGCGTGGATGCCGTGCGAGCGCAGCCGTGCCGCGGCGACTCCCGCGGCGTACGTCGAGGACCCCATCCCGAGGAACACGAACCGCGACGCCATCGGCAGGACGCCCCACGGGTCCTGCGCGTCGAGATGGTCGGCGAGCGTGGCGAGAACCTCGGGCTTGCGCTCGAGGTCGGCCAGGAACTTCTGCGGGTCCACGTCCCCACCCTCCTCTACTCCGAGTCGTCCGCCCAATGCCGACGGCTGGTCCGCACGTTCGGGCGGGACGAGGGAGGGCGGGTGGCGGGGTCAGTGGTAGCGGTCGGGGAGGAGGGCGTCGAGGGCGGCGTCGGGGACGTAGACCCAGTGCGGGAGGTGGGCGACGGCGTAGAGGTGCTCGCGCACCTCCTGGGCCAGGCGCAGCGGCAGCAGCAGGCGCTCGTCGAGCAGGTGATCGTGCCGCAGGCGCGCGAGCGTGTCGACGTAGTCGTCGCGGAACGCCCGCTGCGCCGCGTCGATCCACGCGAGCACGATCGCGACGTCGACGTCCTCGGTGCGCCGGATCACCACGCGGCCGACGTGGTCGAGCGACGCCAGCATCCCCGCGACGTCGAGCGCGGCCGGCTGCCGCGCCGAGCGCTCCTCCGGGGCCACGACCGGGTTGCCGTCGAAGTCCGTGACCGCGTAGGCGAAACCCAGTGTCGGGTCGTCGTGGGGGTGCCGCAGCACCTGGCCCACGTGGTAGTCGCCGTGGACGTCGATGAGCGGGGTGCCCACGGCGTGGGCGAACGCGTCGTACGCCGACGTGATCCGGCGGGCGCGTGACCGAAGTCGCTCGCCCTCAGGACCGTCGACGACGCGCACCGCCTCGTCGAGGTCGGCGAGCGCGCGCTGCGTCCAGTGCGCGACAGTCGTGCCACCGGCGACCTCGACCCCGTTCGCGGCGAGAGCCACGTGCATCCGAGCAGTGAGCGAGCCGAGGCGCTTCGGTCCCGCGAGTGCGTCGTCGAGCGTGGCCTCGCCGCGTGCGGCACGGCGTACGTCGTCGACCATCCAGTCCCACCCGTCGAGCGCGCCCGGCAGGAACTCCGTGACGCTCGCCAGCAGGACCAGGTCCGACGGCGGCCGACCAGGATCGACGGCGTCGGGTGAGTCGCCGCGCACTGTCTCCTGGTCGGCGCTCGGCTGCTCGTCGTCGCCCCAGTGCAGCAGGCCCCACGGCCGCGGCGTCTCACGGAACTCGGCGGCACTGAGACTGGCGAGGCGTGCCGCCGCGGGCTGCGACCCGCGCACGCCCGCGCGCGGAAGGCGCACCGACCACTTCACCATCGCGCGCTCGCCGACCACCACGGACTCGTTGGTCTGGTCGACCGTGATGCCGCGCTCGCCCCGGACGTCCTCGGCCCACCACGAATCGACGACGAACGGTCGGTCTTCCGGCCGGTCGGACGCACCGGCACCCGCACTGTCGCTGCGGAGCAGCAGACCGTCCGCGATGCGGCGCACCAGTGCCTCGGCGACGCCGTCGCCGGGCACCGCGCGCCGCACCCTTCCGTCGGCCACCACGAGCGGGACGGTCCACCGATCCGCAGTGGCGTCCTCGACGACCGCGACGAACCGGCCACCGCCCACGTCGTAGGAAGCCAGCAACCGCAGGGGTTCTGCGACGTCGACCGACGGCCCGACGGTCCCCCGGCGGCAGCACCAGCGACCCTGGTGCTGCCGCGACCAGCGACGCGAGCGGCTCGGACGCCGTCGGGCTCACGCGGTCGCGCCGTCCTCGCGGTCGGCGTGGGCGCGGGCGACCTGCTCGATGACGTCGGCGCCGCGGGTCAGCCCGTCACGCGCCCGGATCGACTCGCCGCGCGCCTTCGCTGCCGCGCGCACCTCGGGCGAGAGCACGTGCGCGAGCGCGGCGTCCATCTCGGCATCGGTGAACGCATAGGTGGCCGAGCCGCACGCCGAAGCCGAGCTCGTCCATGCGCTGCGCGTTGTCGTACTGGTCCCAGAACAGCGGCAGCAGGATCATCGGCGTGCCGAAGTGCAGCGACTCCGTCGTGGTGTTGTTGCCGCCGTGCGTGATGACGGCGTCGACCTGCGGGATGATCGTGGTCTGCGGCAGGAACTCCGCACCCACCATGTTGTCGGCGAGCTCGTAGAGGTCGGCCTGCGGTCCCTTGCTCACGATGTAGCGGTGGGGCGTGCGGCCGAGCACGTCGACGAGCCGCTTCATGAGGTCGACGTCGGCGCTGCCGAGCGAGCCGAGCGACAGGTAGACGAGCGCGCTGCCCTCGGGGCGGTCGGCGACCTCTGCAGGGACGACGTACTGCTCGTCCGTGCCGCGGACGGAGGAGTCCATCCGGTGCCACGTGCCGTCGAGCGGCCGGACGTCGGTGTAGTCGGCCTCCTCCGGGAAGACGTAGAGGTTGGCGTGCTCGCTCGTGTGCACGAACTCGAGGTCGGGCAGCGCCGGCGCGCCCTGCTCCTGCACCCACGCGTCGAACGCCGCCCACGTCGAGCGGTGCGTGCGGTCGTACTCCGCGCGGAACGTCGCCCACTCGCTGCGGTCGGCGCTCGGCAGGCCGGAGTACGCCGGCGGGATCTCGGTGCCCGGCACCTCGAGCGGGTTGCACGACACGATGCGCACGTACGGCGCGCCCGCGGTGAGCAGCGCCGGGAAGGCGACGACGTTGTCCTCGACGATGACGTCCGGCTGCACGCGCGCGAGGATCTCGCGCAGCTGCGGCTCGCAGTAGGTCGCGCCGTCGATGAGCGCCTGCCAGGTGGGCTGCATGAACGTCTCGAGCTGCGCCACCGTCGGCTTGCGGAACTCCGGCGCGGTGTCGCGGATGAACTCCTTCCAGAAGGCGCCCGGATCGGCGTCCGACTCCTCACCGTCGACCGGCTCGGCGGGGGGAGCGAGGTCGACGAGGTCCTCCTCGAACCCGAGCGGCGCGAGCTTGCCGCGCCACGACGCCTCGGCGGCGAACACGACGCGGTGCCCGCGCCGCCGCAGCACGTCGCCGAGCCCGATGCACTGGTTGGTCGGCCCGAACGCCGACTCCGGCATGAACAGGATGGTGAGCGGTCGGTCGGACATGCCGGCGTCTCCTCGGGCAGCGACGGACGGCGCCCGCAGCGCCGTCGCTCGGTGGTGGCGGCAGCCTAGGCGAGCGGTACGTCGGCCCTCGCGTCGGGACGACGTCACGCCGACTCCCGTACGGGCGGCGGCCGCGGGGTGTCGGTTGTCGGGGGGCGCGGCTAGCGTCCGGGCATGAGCGACGAGCTGAACGACCCGCGTCCGAACACCGCCGCCGCCGAGGGCGAGGGCGCCACGCTTGCGGCCTTCCTCGACTACGAGCGCATGACGCTCGAGTGGAAGTGCTCACGGCTCGACGACACGCAGCTCGCCGTGCGGCTGCCCACGTCGTCGCTCTCGCTGGGCGGCCTGCTGCGCCACCTGTCGCGCATCGAGGACTACTGGTTCGGCGAGGTCGCGGCCCGGGCCGAGGCAGCGCTCGAGCCGTGGGCCGCGATGGAGTGGGCGGCCGAGTGGGACGACGCCGCGGGCATCACCGGTGACGTCCTGCGGCGTACGTGGGACGAGCGCGTCGCCGCATCGCGGTCCGTCGTGGCAGCACGCCTCGCCGACGGCGACGCCGCGCTCGACGAGCGGTTCCCGGCGTGGGGCGGCCACGGCACGGTGACGCTGCGCTGGATCCTCGTGCACATGATCGAGGAGTACGCGCGGCACAACGGCCACGCCGACCTGCTGCGCGAGGCCGTCGACGGCGAGACCGGGGAGTGACCACCGGTCCCGCCGTCGGACGTGGGTAGACGGCCCGTGCGACGCCGGCCGGCGTGCGTCAGGCGGCGCAGAGACAGCCGCTGATCGGCGCGCACTCGCCGCACTCCGGCACCCACGGCCAGTGCAGGCGCGCGAGCACGAGGCCGGAGCCGACGATCGCGATCGCGGCGTACACGAGGTAGCCGCCGACGTTCGCGAGCACGCCGTAGGCACCGGCGACGAGTCCGTCGACGATGAGCAGCCACCACGTACCGGTGGCGAGGCCGGTGACGTCTGCGCTGTTCCACGCCTGGACGGCCGACGGCAGCACGAACCAGAGCACGGACGCGCCGATGACGGCGGCGAACAGCGCGGGGGCGACGGGTGTGAGCAGGGCCGTCGCCGTCAGGATGCTCGCGTACGCCACCGGCACCCACATGCCGTCGCTGCTGGGTCGCAGCTTGTAGACGGCGACGAAGGTCGCGACGACAGCGGGCAGCGCGACCAGCGACGTCGTGATCACCCAGACGTCGCGCAGGTGGAAGCCGTAGAGCATCCAGGCCAGGTCGGAGATGAGCGAGTTGGTGATGCTCGCCAGCGAGATCCCCTCGACCGAGCCGGTACGGCGTACCCGGAACCACTGCGGGAAGCCGAAGGCGAAGGCGAGCACGGCGGTAGCCAGGCCCGTGGTGAAGGTGAGCAGGGTGGTGTCCATGACGCCTCCTCGAGGGTGTCGGTGCGAACAGGGGTGTCTCGGGTCGTGCGTCGCCCGTTGCGCGGAAGCGCCCCGGGCCGGGTCGAGCGGACGTGCGCCGTGCGCGGTGCGAGACCGTCCCGGGGCGCACGACGAGCCGCCCCTGGGAGCGAGACGGCTCGTGGCTTACTGACTCGTGAGTCAGTAGTGGCTCCAGTGTAAGCCATGGTCAGGGGCCCGGCGAACCAGATTCCGGTGAGGTGCGCCACCCCGTGAGCCGTCCGGGTGAGGGCCGGTCGGTGCGCCCGCGTGCGGTCGAGCACGGCGCGGCCGGGCGGCCACCTCGCCGGCCCGTCGCCGGTGGTCCGGCGCGTCGCGGCGTCCCCGCTTCCGTGGGTGCGGGCGGCCGTGGCACCGTGTGCCCCGGGACGTCCATGGCGGCCGTCCGACAGCGGGAGGGTCCGTGAACACCGACCAGGCGATCGCGTTCGAGCACGAGCACTGCGCGCACAACTACCACCCCCTCCCGGTGGTCATCGCCGACGGCGAGGGCGCGTGGGTCACCGACGTCGAGGGACGCCGCTACCTCGACATGCTGTCGGCGTACTCCGCCATCAACTTCGGCCACCGCCACCCCGCGCTCGTCGCCGCCGCTCAGGAGCAGCTCGGGCGCATCACGCTCACGAGCCGCGCCTTCCACAACGACCAGCTCGGCCGGTTCTGCGCCGACCTCGCACGCCTGTCGCGCCATGACGCCGTCCTGCCGATGAACTCCGGCGCCGAGGCGGTCGAGACGGCGCTCAAGCTCTCGCGCAAGTGGGGCTACCAGAAGAAGGGCGTGGCGGCCGAGCACGCCGAGATCATCGTGTGCGGCGGCAACTTCCACGGGCGGACGATCTCGATCGTGTCGTTCTCCGACGACGCCGACGCGCGCGACGACTACGGCCCCTACACACCGGGCTTCGTGTCCGTCCCCTACGGCGACATCGACGCGCTCGCGGCCGCGATCACCGACAACACCGTGGCGTTCCTCGTCGAGCCGATCCAGGGCGAGGCCGGCGTCGTCCTGCCGCCGAGCGGCTTCCTGCAGGCGGCGCGTGCCCTGTGCGCCGAGCGCAACGTGCTCTTCGTGGCCGACGAGATCCAGGCGGGCATGGGGCGCGCGGGCGCGACGTTCGCGTGCGACCTCGTCGACGTGCAGCCCGACGTACGCATCCTGGGCAAGGCGCTCGGCGGCGGGATCCTGCCGGTGTCGGCAGTCACGGCCGACTGGGACGTCATGGGCGTCATCAAGCCCGGCGAGCACGGGTCGACGTTCGGCGGCAACCCGCTGGCCGCCGCGGTGGGCATCGCGGTGGTCGAGCTGCTCGAGACCGGCGAGCTGCAGGAGCGGTCCCGACGTCTCGGCGAGCACGTGCTGGCGACCCTGCGCGCAGCCGGCCTGCCCGGCGTCAAGGAGGTGCGGGGCAGCGGGCTGTGGTGGGCGATCGAGCTCGACGGCACCGGGCGCACCGGCCGCGAGGTCAGCCTCGAGCTGCTCGCCCGGGGCATCCTCGCCAAGGACACCCACACCTACACGATCCGCTTCGCCCCGCCCCTCGTGGTGTCCGAGCCCGACCTCCAGCACGCCCTCGACACGATCATCGAGGTCATCTCCACCCCCGTCCCCCGCTGACCTCCCCCGTCGGCGATCCCGCCGTCCGCATCGGTCGATCAGGATGAAGGTGCCCCAGGCTGCGCTAGAAGCAGCCAAGGCGCCCCACTGACGGCGCGTCTCGCCGGAATCCGGTTGCGGACCCGCGGGAACGACGTACCTTCGTCCTACACGGGAAGGGAGGTGGTCCGATTCATGTATGCGCATCGGATGCGTGAGGTGGCTGCCCGCTAGCCAAGGACAGCCCGCTGACCGGTGAGGTCGCGCCGCCCTTGGCGCGAGACCACGGCAGCCACCCGACCCCCCGGTCGTCGGCCCGTCCAGCCGACCGAGCTCCCGTCACACGACGGTGCGCCGCCCAGACCGGGGGGTCGCCCACGTCCGGACGTCGGACGGGCGGCCCACCAGTGGGGAGGTTGAGCACGTTCTATGCGTGCTCGGGGCACCTTCATCCGGAACCAGCCGGGGGTGGCAGGGCGGCTGGCTAGGGGAGCCAGCTGAGGTGGCCGCCGAGGTAGTAGTAGCCGAGGAACGCGGTCGAGTCGATGAACAGGTGGGCCCAGAGGAAGGGCATCGCGCGGCCCCAGCGCCGGTAGAGGACCGCGAACACCGTGCCCATGGCGAGGTTGCCGAGGAAGCCGCCGAAGCCCTGGTAGAGGTGGTACGCCGCGCGGACCAGGGCCGACCCGCCCACCTGCTGCCACGGCTTCCACCCCAGCTGCGACGCGCGGTGCAGGAAGTAGGCCAGCACGATGACCTCTTCGAGGATCGCGTTGTACGACGCCGACGCCACGAGCAGGATCGGCGTCCACCAGGTCCGGTCCGCGGTGACGGCCGCGATGCGCACGTTCATGCCGAGCTTGTAGGCGAGCAGGTAGAACGCCAGGCCGAGCCCGCCCATCACCGCGGCGAGCACCGCGCCGCGCACGACGTCGCGCCTCCAGTCGCTCATGTCCAGCCCGATCGCCTGGCGCCCCTCGCCGGTGCGGCGCAGCAGGTGGATCACGAGCAGGACGGGCACGAGCGCGCAGCCCGATGTGCGACGCCTGGAAGAGGACGTCGAGCCAGGGTCGGTCGGCGATGTACGTCCCGACCAACGTCTGCGACTGCGACGCCAGCGACTGACCGCTGGTGAGGCTGTCCACGAGCGAGAGCAGCGAGCCGAGCGCCGTGGCCGCGATCGACACCCACAGCACGAGCCACATCTCGGCGCGCAGGGTGCGACGGTCGGGCATCGACGGCGTCCACGACTCGTCGGGCGCGAGGGCCCCGTCAGCGCCGGCGTACGTCGCCACCTGGCCCGTCGTTCCATCCGCCGCGTCCGGGGCGAGGGAGCCGTCAGGGTCGGGAGTCGAGGGGGCGGCCGCCTCAGCGTCGCCCTGGTCGTGCGTCATGGCCGTCATCCTCGCCCACCCGGGGGAATCGCCGCAGGCGCGACGGTGTTCGGTCTCGTGTCAGATCCTCGACGTCCGGGAGGGGCGTGAGGGTTCCCCGTGGGCGAGAATGGCGAGCATGGACCCGGCGAGCATCTACACGATCCGCACCGACGACGTCGACCTCGACGCGCCGGTGCTCGTGCACGCCCTGTCCGGGTTCCTCGACGCCGGCGGAGCCCGCCAGATCGCGGTCGCCCACCTGCTGACCACCCACGAGCACCGCACGGTCGCCGAGTTCGACATCGACGCGATCTTCGACTACCGGGCCCGCCGTCCGCGGCTCGTCTTCGACACCGACCACTACGCGTCGATCGACTACCCCGAGCTGCTGCTCAGCGAGGTGCACGACAAGCGCGACCAGGGCTTCCTGCTGCTGCACGGTCCCGAGCCCGACTTCGCCTGGCGCACCTTCAACCGGGCGGTCGTCGAGATCATCGAGCGCTACGGCGTACGCCGCACCATCGGCATGAACGCGATCCCCTGGCCGGCGCCGCACACCCGCCCGGTCGGCATGAGCGCGCACGCCACCGACCCGTCGCTGGTCGCCGGACGTCCCACGTTCGTCGGCGCGATCGAGGTGCCGGGTCACCTCGGCGGCGCCCTCGAGCTCGCGCTCGGCGACGCCGGGCACGAGGCCATGGGCTTCGCCGCGCACATCCCGCACTACCTCACGCAGGTCGAGTTCCCCAAGGCCGCGCTCGCACTGCTGCGAGAGGTGGCCGTCGCCGGTGACCTCGACCTCGATCTCGCGGCACTCGAGGAGAGCGCCCGCGACAGCGAGCGCGACATCGACGCCCAGGTCTCGACCAACCCGGAGAACGTCGAGGCGGTGCAGGCGCTCGAGGCGCAGTACGACGCCATCCTGCGCGGTGCGGAGTCCGCGCTTCCGCTGCAGGAGGCGGGCCCGCTGCCGAGCGGCGACGAGATCGCCGCGCAGCTCGAGCAGTTCCTCCGCGAGATGGACGACGACAAGGGCCGCTCCGAGTAGCAGCGCCGAACGCCATCGCCCGACGCGCATCGGTGGTGGAATCGCGTCGTAGAGAGCGCGTTCCCGCTACCGATGGCCGAGCAGGTGCGCCGTCCAGCCGAGTGGCTGCGCGGGGATCCAGTCGACGTTCACCGGCTGCTGGTGAGCGTTCGCACTCACGATGCGGCGGGTGCGCTCGCCGGCCACGACGTCGTGCAGCGAGAGGCGCCACGCGTCGTCGGGCCAGAGCAGGTCGAGGGTGCCGAGGTCGGGGCGGTAGACCGCGGTGTAGACCGTGCCCCAGGGGGTCCGCGCGGGATCGCGGTGCAGCGGCCCGGCGAGGAAGCTGCGGATGAGCTCGGGTGCCGTGGTCGACGGTGATCCGGCGAGCAGCTCGAGGGCGGCCTCGCGCTCGACGGTCGCGCACATCGCGGCGTGCTCGGGCCACTCGGTCGGGCCCTGCCGGTTGGCGGCGGTGACGCCGGGCAGCACGTGCGCGCCGCGATCGGGCGACACCGCCACGATCGCCGCACCGCCTGCGCGGTCCACGAGTGCCACGTTGTAGGCCATGCTCACCGGCACCCGCCGCAGGATCGCGACGGCGTCGTCGACGTCACGAGCGACCTGCAGGAGGTAGCGGACGACGAGCCCGATGCCGAAGCCCTCGCCGACCACGGTGCGCCCGCCGAAGGCGATCGCCACGGAGAGGCCGTGCTCGTTGATCCCGTCGACGGCGCCCCACAGGCAGTCGCTCATCGCGAGCACGCGCGTGCCGTCCCAGCTCGACGCGAGCGCGGTCGTGTCGCACAGCAGCGGCGGGTAGTCGTAGTTGCGCACGAGCACCCGCTCGTCGTACGACCACGCGGCGAGCGAGCAGGCCGTCGCGATCGGCGGCGGCGCCCAGTGGCTGAGGAAACGGGCCTCGAGGTCACCGCCGCCGACGGCGTCGACGATCCGGTGGTACGTGTCGACGAGCTCGGGCATCCAGCGCTCGAGCGCCCACAGGCCCTCGGCGTACGACGGCCGGGCCTCGATGCCGTCGCGCAGGAACCACGCCCGGTAGGACGGCCAGGACCGGGCGAACAGGTCGGCGAGCCGACCGTGCGTGCTCGCGCCGACGTCGACGGCCCGGAAGGTGAGGTCGTGCTCGGCGTACGCCGGAGCCGGCCAGGTCACGGCGTCGCCGCCGTGTCGGCGCGGCAGGCAGGGGCACGTCGATCCACCTCCTGACTGTCGGCAGCCGGAGCGGCTTCCTTGACGGAGCGGCTTCCTTGACGGGCGGAGCCGCGACGGTCAGGCGGTGAGCTCGCGCGAGGCTGCGTCGAAGGCGTCGATGGTCGCGAAGAGCATCGTGGGGTCCTGCGGCGTCGGCCAGCTCGAGAGCTTGGCGGCGACCACGCCCGAACGCCGGTTCACGTAGACCATCTGCCCGTGGATGCCCAGGCACAGCGCGACGTCGGGGTCGGCCGACGGGAACCAGAACTGGTTGCGGTACATGCCACCCGGCATGAGCGTGGTGCTCGGGCTCGCGGCGAACGCCTCGCGTGAGTCGGGACCGCCGTTCCACGTGTCGGCGACCCACGACGGTGAGACGACCTGCGCACCGGTCATCGAGACGCCCTCGGTGAGCATGAGCGAGCCGAAGCGCACCAGGTCGCGCAGCGCCGCGCTGATGCCGCCGTCGAACATGCCGGTGCCGACCGGGTCGACGCCGATGTTGGCGTCGAACTCCGCGCCGAGGCGCCCCCAGAGCACGTCGCTCATCAGCTCGGGCATCCGAACGCCGGCGGCCGCCTCGCAGATCCAGCCGAGGACGTCGCTCTCGCACGAGCGGTAGTCGAACGGGCCGCCGTGGGCCGACTTCGCGCTCAGCGTGAGCAGGTAGTCGTACATCGTCGACGGGACGTGCGGCGTGCGTCGTGGCGCCCAGCCGATGGCCTCCTCGAGCACGCGCACCTCGGCGTCGAGGTCGAGGTAGTCCTCGGAGAACGCGATGCCCGAGCGCATGTCGAGCAGGTGGCGCGTCGTGGCACCGGCGTAGCCGCTGGCGGCGAGGGCGGGCACGTAGGTCTCGAGCGGCAGGTCGACGTCGAGCAGCGCGGCGTCGACGAGCGCGCCGGTCACGAACCCGACGAGCGACTTGCTCACGGAGAAGAGCAGGTGCGCGGTGCTGGGCTCCATGCCGCCGTAGTAGTCCTCGTCGAGGATCACGCCGTGCCGGGTGATCACCCAGCCGTCGGTGGCGGTCGACTGCATGATCTCGCCGACGGTGCGCGGGGCGTGGCCGTCACCGTGCCGGTGCGGGACCGGGATCCCGTCGACGGAGGAGTCCGTCGCGGCGAACGGCGCGACCGGCCCGGTGCCGCGTGAGATGACGGCCGTCGGCACGATGTCGGCGACGTGCTGGAACGACCAGTGCAGGTACGGCGCGGCCTGCCAGTTGTCCAGCGTCACGCCGCTGGGCACCCTGCCGGAGTCGCTGCCGAGCACTCTCACTCCTCACCGCTCGCCGGACGACCCGGCGTCGCGCAGCACTGTCGCACAGCGCCCGGACGCCGAGTCCAGCCGGGGGTCCGGCCAGGGACCGCGCCGGACCCGCCACCTCGACCGGTCCGGAGCGTGCCGGGTCGGGCGGGTTCGCGCCCGGTCACACCGTCTTCGTGCCCTGCTGCCGGTGCGACCCGGGGTCGGCGAGCGGGGTGCCGGAGTACTGCGCGCGGATCGAGTCGATGAGGTGCCGGGCCCGGATCGTGAGCGTGGTGCCTCCGTTGGCCGTCGGCACCTGCAGCCGGCCCTTGGTGACCAGGACGCCGAGGTCGGCGCCCTTCCATCGGTAGTCGCCTGCGGCGTAGATGCGCAGGAAGAACGCCTCGGACTCGTTCTGCAGCTGGTGCCAGTCCAGGGCCGCGCGACGGAACACGAGCGCGCCGCCGTCGTCGAGCGCGTACTGACCGGTGGCCGCCGTGGCATCGATGCGCTCGACGCCGCCGGACGTCTCCTTGATGATCATCTGGCTCCACACGTCGTCGGACGCGAGCTCCTCCCACCGCGCGTTGATCTCGTCGACGTCGAGGTCGAAGTCGACGTCCATGAACTCGAGCAGGTGGAACAGGAAGAGCGGCACGTCGGCGTACGCGCCGGCAGTGACGTTGGTGATCGCCGAGGCGCCGCTGATCCGCGGGTTGAGCTCGCCGAGGTAGACCTCGTCGTTGTCGACGTCGACGAGGACGTCGACCTCGAAGAAGCCGCGGTAGCCCTCGGCGGCGAGTCGCTTGCCCAGCCGGCGTACGAGCTTGGACGCCTTCTTGCGCAGCGCGGGCTCGAGCACCTCGGGGAACATCTCGTTGCCGCACCAGCCGCCGCGGTACGGCGTGAGCTTGGCGTAGCCGGTGAGCTCGGACATGAACGGCCCGACGATCGTGCCCGAGCGGGTGAGCACCGCCTCGACAGCGATCGGACGGTTGTTGATGCGCTTCATGATCTTGACGTCCTGGCCCGCGATGTCCTTCGCGTGCTTCTTCCAGTCCGCCTCCGACGCGATGAAGAACGTCGTCTTGCCCGAGTCGCCGTACGGCGTCTGCACGACGAGGTCGTCACCGAGCTTGGCCTTCGTCGCCGCCTTGGTGAGGCCCGCGAAGTCGTCGATCTTCGTGAGGACGTTCGGCACGCTGTAGGCGCGGGCCTCGTTGCCCAGCTGCGTCGTGACGATCTTCGAGTCGAGGTGCTCGCGCAGCTTCGCGGGCGGCAGGATCAGGTCGTAACCGAGCTCGGCGCAGATCGCCTCGGTGTCCTCGTTGAAGAAGACCATCGCGATCTTGGGGCGCACCCCTGGGGCGAGCCCGCGCGTCATGAACGCGCGGACCTCGGGGTGCTGCAGCAGCCAGTTGTTGATCTCCTCGCCGCTGTTGAACTCGACGTAGGGCTTGCTCTTGGGCGTGAAGACGCGGGGGTGGGCGCCGTCCCAGCCGTCGTAGTACGTGACGAACCAGAGGTTGCGCACCCACCGGTCGAGGCCGAGCAGGTTGAACGGCGTCGCACCCACGAAGTAGATGGGGACGTCGTTGGTGCGGAAGAAGTGGCGCACCTCGGAGACGTTGCGCAGGGTCCGCTTCCTGCGTGGGGTGGCGACCGGGGCGAAGGCGGCGTCGCTCGCCACCGTGGCCTCTGCGACCTGTGGTGCGCTCGTCGTCCGCTTCTTCTGCGTCATGGCCCCTCCGGCCTCAGTCCGCGAACGGCGCCCCGCTGCGCAGGTGCGGTGCGCGTGGCGACCGCGTGTGGTCCTGGCTTCCGTGCACCCCGTGCGGGCGATCATGGCGCACCCGGGGCAGGTTCGGCGCGGGTTCGGCGGGGTTGGACGCGCCCGCGGGCGCGTCGTCGCGGCAGACTGACCGGGTCGACAGGGAGGTAGGGGATGGACGCCGGTCTGGCGCGTGAGATCGAGACGCACGAGGCGCGGGCGTGGTCGGCGTGCGTGGCGGCCACGGCGGAGGCCGAGGGGAACCCCCTGCTCGCGTCCGTCGACCTGGTGGCCGGCGTCCGCGTTCCGGCGCTGGGTGCGATCGACGACGGACGCTTCAACCGCGTGATCGGCCTCGGCGTCGACATCCCGGTGACCGACGCGCTGCTCGGCGGGATCGCGGCGTCGTACGCCGACCGGGCTCAGACGTCGTACGTCCTCGAGGTCTCGCCGGTGACCGAGCCCGGCGACGTCGGCGCCCGCCTTCGGGAGCGCGGCCTGGTCGACACGGGGACGAGGCAGGCGAAGTGCTGGCAGGAGCCCGCTCGCTACGACGAGGAGGGCATGGATGCCGTGTCGGTGCTCGGACCCGATGACGTCGACGAGTTCGCGCAGGTGAACATGCTCGCGTGGGCGGCACCTCCGTTCCTCGCGATCTGGTTCGGAGCCACCCTCTACGCCGAGGGCTTCCGGCACTACGGAGTGCGCGTCGACGGCCGGCTCGTCGCGACGGGCGCGATGTACGTGTCGGACGGCCTGGCGTGGCTCGGCTTCGGCGCGACGCTGCCGGCCCACCGCGGCCGCGGGATGCAGACGGCGCTTCTCGCCCGACGGATCCACGAGGCGGCCGTGCTCGGCTGCCGCTGGGTGCACACCGAGACGGCGGCGCACACGCGTCAGGCGCAGAACCCGTCGCTGTCCAACATGCTCCGCACCGGCTTCGACAACCCCTACGACAAGGTCTGGTGGTCGCCGTCGCCCTGACACACGCCGTCGAGATCCACGAGTAACTGATCAAAGGGTCGTTACCGCGGCCGGGAAGCAACCCTTTGATCAGTTACTCGCGGGGGTTGGGGGGTCAGAGCGGGACTGGGTTTCCGCGGCGCAGGACTTGGGTGGTCTGCCACTCGTCGTCGAGAAGGAGCAGGTCTGCTGGGACGCCGGCTGCGATGCGACCGACGTCCAGGCGCAGCGTGACGGCTGGCGTGGTGGTCGCGGCCTCGACCGCGTCGTGGAGGTCACGTCCGCGACGCACCTGACGTCGTACGGCGTCGGCGAGCAGCAGGGTGCTGCCGGCGAGCGCGCCGCTGTCGACGAGCCTCGCCTGCCCGTCGGTGACGACGACGTCGAGCCCTCCGAGACTCAGTACGCCGTCGCCCTGGCCGGCCGCCGAGATGGCGTCCGTGACGAGCATCCAGCGGCGCGGACCCGCCGCCGCGATCGCGAGGTCGACGACGGCCGGATCGAGGTGGGCACCGTCGTCGATGAGCTCCACGACCACGCGCGGGTCGGTGAGCAGAGCGCCGACCGGACCGGGTTCACGATGGTGCAGCGGCGGCATCGCGTTGAAGAGATGGGTCGCGACCGTCGCACCGGCGTCGATCGCGGCCGTGACGGTGGCGGCGTCGGCGTCGGTGTGCCCGACCGCCACCACCACGCCGGCGGCCACGAGGTGGCGGACGGCGTCCAGCGCGCCGGGCAGCTCGGGAGCGAGGGTCACCATGCGCAGGGTGCCGACCGCGAGCCGCAGCAGCCGGTCGACGTCGGAGCGCTCGGGAGCGCGCAGTGCCCGCGGGTCGTGCGCGCCGCACCGCGACGCCGAGATCCACGGTCCCTCGAGATGGATGCCCGCCACCGTCCCAGCGGAGACGTGGTCGCGCAGCCGGCTCACCTGGTCGGCCAGCACATCGATCGGCGCCGACACGAGGCTCGCCAGCACGGTCGTCGTGCCCGCCTGAAGGTGCCGTGCGGCAGCAGTCTCGATCGACGCGTCGTCGCCACCGAAGTCGCCGCCCCCGCCTCCGTGGCAGTGGACGTCGACGAGCCCCGGCGCGACGCGGTGGGCGGTCAGGTCGCTGCTCGCGGGTACGCCGTGCCCGACCTCGGCGACGCGCCCGTCGGCGACGCGGACCCACCCCGGCGACAGCACGCCGTCCGGCGCGTGCACGTGCGCGCCGGCCACCACGAGGGACGAGATCATGCCGTTCAGTGTCGCGCACGAACCTCCGGGGACGGGTCACGGTTCGCCACGAGTGGTCGTCGATCGGGGGGTGGCGCTTGAGTCTTCGAGGTCCTCTGGCGTACGCCCTCGTCACGATCGGCACTCGGTGCACGGTCGGGGGTCCGTGCCAGGATCGCGGGCATGACGCTTGCGCTCGAAGGACTGCGGACCGTGATCTACCCATCGACCGACCTCGACGCGGACAAGGCGTGGTGGTCGCAGCTGCTCGGCACGCAGCCCTATTTCGACCAGCCCTTCTACGTCGGCTTCCACGTTGCCGGCTACGAGCTGGCACTGCTGCCGGACGCCGATCCTGGCGACGGTGCCCTGGTCTACTGGGGCGTCGAGGACGTGGCCGCGGCAGTCCAGACGGCCCTCGCCAGCGGGGCCGTCGAGCACACGCCCATCTCCGACGTCGGCGACGACATCGTGACCGCCACCGTGCGCACGCCGTCCGGGGCTGTCCTCGGACTGATCCGCAATCCGCACTTCCGGATCGGGTAGTCCGAGCGCGCCGTCGGTCACGCGGCCCGGACAGGCCGGCGCGAGGTGACCAGGCGGCAGCGTGGCGACCCAGCAGTTGACGACCTGGCCCACGAGTCGACCGTCAGCCGCGACGGGGTGGACGGTGGCAGGAAGGGCGCGCCGGTCGTCGAGGCACGCTGGACTCGCACTGATCTGACACCGTCAGAAGGGCGGCGGATCGTCGTCGCTGATCGGGGAGCGGGCCAGTGTCGGGCTGGTCGTTCTGAGGGCCGTGCGTCCTCGGCCCGCTGCGCCGTGTCGTCGCCGCGGTCGTTCGGGTCGTGGAGGAAGGGTCTGGGTGGGATCGAGAAGCGTTGCCCCCACGCGGTGATCAAGGTGGCTGATCCGTCGGGCTTGCGTGTCGGTGAAGCGCAGTCGTCGTTCGGTCTTGAGCTGGTGGCAGGTCGTGCACCACGCGTGGCAGTTGCCGGCGCTGGTGGTGCCGGCTGGGTAGGGCTCGGCGTGGTCCATCTCGAGGCGGTTGGTGCGGGAGCAGATCGGGGTGCCGCACACGCCGTCGCGGGCCTTGACGTAGCGGCGCAACGTCTCGGGCAGGTACTGCTCGGTGCCGTAGTCCAGGAGAACCCCGGTGACGGGGTCGGTGACCGCGCGGCGCCACAGCTTGGCGCCCTCGGCGAGGTCGCGTGCCAGCCCGGCGGGGATCGGCTGCGCCGTCGAGGAGCGCGAACCGGTCGAGCTCGCCCTGCAGGGTGTCCAGATCCATGACCAGGGTCATCGACACGACCTGCTGGGCGCTGCGGTCCCACGTGACCGACCCGTCCTCCGCGACGGTGCCGAGCATGCGCGCGGCCATCGCATCCGCCCGGGAAGCGTCCGCACGGGCGTCGTCGTCACCGGCGCGCACTGCGGCGGCGCCGCCGCGGTCGAGCTGCAGGGTGCGCCCGTCGGCGGTGATGGTGGCGTGGATGGCTTGGACGGTGGTCCAGTCGTGGATGAGTCCGAGGAACCCCATCCCGTCGGGCAGCTGAGTGCACCAGACCCGGCGGTCCTCCCGCGCTGTCTCGATGCGGGTGGTGAGGTCGCGGTCGTAGCGGGCGATCGCCTTGGCGACCTCGCGACCGAACTCGTAGGGCGTCATCCGCGTCGCTTTGGCCAGGGTCGCGTCGGCGACCTGGCGGCGGACGTCGGGGTCGGTGACCGAGCGGGTCGCGGTGACCAGCTCGCGGCAGTGCCACTCGCTGATCTGCCCGGCCCGCAGTGCGGTGAGGAACTCGCGGGAACGTCGGACGGTCAACGCCCGGGCCACGTCGATGCTGGTGTGCGCGGACCCTTGCCCGACGCGGCGGGCCAGCGCGACCTCGGTCACCACGTGCGCCTCGTCCATCGACGAGGGCGAGGCCTGCGCACCGGCGAGGGCGACCAACGCCTGCACCTTGTGCGCGGCCAGGAAGGCCTCGACCTTCTCGACGCGCTGCAGGTAGGTGATGACGTCCATCGGGTCGGACAGGTCCGCGGGGTCCAGAGCAGCGAGCAGCTGCAGGTCACTCGCCGACGGCGTCGTCGGGCAACGCGTCCAGACGCCCCAGGCTCCACGCCGGCTCCTCGTGCGCACCATCCATCACGACCACCATGTCCGGCGCGCCAGAGCCAGGCAGCGGCCGGGAGAAGGGGTTGAGGGTGACGGACACGGGCCAACCCTAGAACACACGTACTATTCGTGTCAAGCCTTCTCATGCCTGATTTCGCTTGCAGCGCAACGCTTTACCGGATTCCGGAACAACCGAGCGGGTGGTCAGCTCGCCCCAACTCAGAACCTGCCCAACCCGAGCCCACCCGTCACGCAAGGCCACCCCCTGGACCACACCGGCCCATCGAAAGGAGGCGAGCCAGCCGGCACGAAGGCGCACCCCGAACGCGGAACCCAGCCCGACGCTCTCGTAGCGGCGCCCTTCGCCACGACGTCAGCGCCGCCCGACCCGGAACGCGACGGGGGTCGCGCGTCGGCAACGCACCACGCATCCGACGCCAAGCCTCGCCGAGACCGCACCGAACGAGCGTCCGACGCCAACAACAGCGCCGCGGTAGCGCGGCCCCGTCGACACCTCCGAGGACGTCCCCGGATCAGGGAGTCGTGAGCGTCGCCCCGGCGGCGTACTCGACGCGGGAGCCCTCGCTCAGCACCCACACGGACTGACGACCTTGGACGGTCCACTCGTGCGGCCCGCCGACGAGCGCGGTGTCCTCGTCGATGCCGAGGAGCACCGAGTCCGACGGCGTGTGCAGCAGGGCGTTGCGCAGCATGTCGGGCATCCAGCCGAGCATCTTGTCGAAGTGGGGGATCACCCGGACCTTCGAGACGACACCGAGCCCGGTCGGCTGGGTGGTGTGCACGAGGTCGCGCATGCGCGGCGCCCAGTCCGACAGCGCCATCGCACCGGCGCTGCAGCCGGCGAGCGCCGCCCCGGCCTCGTGCGCATCGACGATCGCTCTCCAGACCGCCGTGTCGCGCAGGGTGTCCGCGAGGTAGGCGGGGTTCCCGCCCGACAGGTAGACGAGCCCGGCGCCCTCGACGAGCGCCGCCAGGTCGGCGGTGTCGGCGTCCGCACGCGTACGGACGTCGACCACGACCTGCTCGACGCCGAGCCGTTCGGCCTGCGCGCGACCGAGCGCGTGCCACCGCGCGAGCGACTCGTCGCCCTCGGGTGCGGCGGCGGTCGCGAGCTGCACGTACTTCGGCGACCGCCCCGCCATGAGCGCACGCTCGATGTCGGTCATGACCGGGAGGTACTCGCCCGACCCGACGAGCGCGATCGGTGCGGTGGAGCTCATCGGCGTACCTCCCACTCGACACCGTCGGCGGTGTCCCGGACCTCGATGCCCGCGCCGGTGAGCCCGTCGCGGATGGTGTCGCTCTCGGCCCAACGCTTCTCCGCCCTCGCTTGTGCCCGCAGGGCGAGGACGAGGTCGACGAGCGGGCGCACAGCCTCGGTGACGTCGACCGGATCAGCGACCGCAGCGCTCGCGCGAGCGAGCAGCGACTGCACGACACCGTCCTGCGCGGGGGTGCTCGCCGTACGGTGCAGCTCGAGGACGGCCGCGAGCGATCCGGCGAGATCGCCTGAGTCCAGGGCGGTCTGGGCCTGGACGCTCAGGGCGGTGAACGCGTCCGGCTCGGTATCGGCCCCCGCTCGTTCAGCCCCGCCATCGCCGGACGCGGACGCACCGGGTGCGCCCCGTACCGGGGCAGCAGTCGCCGACGACGCACCGTGCGCCTCGATCTGCTCGATCGAGATGGTCTCGCCGGTCGGCACGACCCACTCGTCGCCGTGCACCCGCACCACCACGGTGCCTCGGCCCACCACCTCGCACGCACCCGTGTCGAGATCGATGACGAGCCCGGTGTGCTCGTCGACGCCGAGCACGAACGCATCGTCGGGCAGAAGCGTCTCGAGCACCTTGAGGCGCCGTTCGCCCTGCCAGCAGAAGCGGGTGTCGTGCGTCCCGCCCTCGGCGTTGTTCCAGTGCGGGACGACGGCGGCACGCAACCCGGTCGCGCGACCGACGACGTCGAGACCCTCGAGCCAGTAGGGGTCCGCGCCGACCTTGTAGACCTCGT
This sequence comes from uncultured Actinomycetota bacterium, assembly GCA_963782665.1. Classification (GTDB taxonomy): domain Bacteria; phylum Actinomycetota; class Actinomycetes; order S36-B12; family CAIYMF01; genus Longivirga. The sequence goes on from CAWAKP010000005.1 coordinate 33,617, forward strand.
AGACCGGGATCGTGACGAGGCCCAGGGTGAGGGCCGCCGCCGACGCGAAGGTCACCGCGCCGCCCTCGGTCAGACGGGCGTGCAGCGCATCGGGCACCGCGCTGCCGGCCCAGGTGCGCAAGGCATACGACGGCGAGCCGGGTCCGGCGAAGATCCAGTCCGCAGCCCGCAGGCGGGCCATCTCGGCCGCGTGCGCCCCCGCGTCGGTCGGCGGTGCCGCGCGGAACGTGACCGCCTCGACCTCGCGTCCGACGCTCTCGCGGAAGAACAGCTGGGCCTTCTCGGTCAGCTCGTCGGCGTTCTCCTGGAAGCCGTACGGCGAGTCGAGCAGCACGCCGCGCGCGTGCGCGCCGAGCCGGGCGAACGTGCGCTGGTGCGGCGTGACCATGGTCGGGCTGGTCTCACCCGAACCGAGGATCGTGAGGATGCGGGGCACCTGTCGATCCTGCCGCACCCCGACCGATCCCGCGCCCGAGCGCCCGACCCGCGACCGCACGCCGCGCGTCGTCACCGCCCCGATGACCGAAGACACAAGCAGTCTGAAGTCACTTCGGGCGGTAACGCGGTGGCGGACCGGGGCTGGTCGCGTCAGTCGGTGAGGCCGAGATCGCGTGCGACGAGGTGCAGGACGTGGTCGAAGAACGCGCGCAGGTCGTCGATGGTGGCGTTGAACTGCCCGTCGAGCTCGAGCCCGATGTGGCCGAAGAGCTGCGTGCGCGCCATGACGCCGCGCACGAGCCACGAGTCGGGTACGGCGTTCCCCACGAACTCGCGCAGCGGCCCGAGGGACGCGGCCACGTCGTCGGGCACCGGTTCGGGCTGCGGCCCGCGGCCGGCCACGGCCGCGTCGCCGAGGATCTGCGTCATCGTCGCCGACACCCTCGTGCCGGGGCCGACGGTGTCCTGCGGGGCGGCGTAGCCGGGCACGGGTGAGCCGTAGATGAGTGCCCACTCCTGCGGATGGGCGCAGGCCCAGTCGCGCGTCGCGTGCCCGAGGGCCAGCCAGCGACCCAGGAAGTCGTCGCGGGCGCACGCCGCCTCGGCGACGTCCACCGCGTCCCCGAGCGCGTTGTAGGCGTCGATGATCAACCGGGTCAGCAGGTCGTCGCGGCTCGGCACGTAGCGGTAGACGGCGCTGCTCACCATGCCGAGGTCGCGCGCCACGGCACGCAGCGAGAGCGCGGCCGCGCCGTCGACCTCGAGGTGGCGTCGGGCGGTCTCGAGGATCTCGGCGGTCAGCTCGGCGCGGGCCCGTTCCCGGGCGGTGCGCGGTGCGGACGAGGTCTCGGTCACGCGGCTCATCATGCCAGAAAGGAGAGCAGTGTCCAGGAACGAGAGCAGCGCTCTTGACAGAAGCAAGAGCGCTGCACCATAGTGTGAGCAGTGCTCTCGCAGAATGCGGGACAACGACCCCCCGGAGTCCGACATGACCACGTCCAGCCCGTTCCAGCTCGTCGTCGGCGCCGGCCCGATCGGCTCGGCGGTCGTACGCCGCCTCGCCGCGGCCGGCGTCCGCGTCCGCGTCGTCACCCGCAGCGGGTCCGGCCCGGACCATCCCCTCGTCGAGAAGGTGGCGGCCGACGCCGCCGACGCCGCACGGCTGCGTGAGCTCGCGCAGGGGGCGAGCGTCGTCTACAACTGCGTCAACCCCGCCTACCACCGCTGGACCACCGACTGGCCGCCGATCGCCGCGGCCCTGCTCGGTGCCGCCGAGTCAGCCGGGGCCGTCCTCGTCACTGCCTCGAACCTCTACGGCTACGGCGAGGTCGACCGCCCGATGACCGAGGACATGCCGCTCGCCGCCACGGGCACGAAGGCGCGCGTGCGGGTGCAGATGTGGACGGACGCGCTCGCCGCCCACCAGGCCGGTCGCGTGCGCGTCACCGAGGCTCGTGGCGCCGACTACGTCGGACCCGGCTCCGAGTCGCACCTCGGCGACCGCACGATCCCCAAGCTGCTCGCCGGCAAGAACGTGCAGGTGCTCGGCAGCCCGGACACGCTGCACACCTGGACCTACACCGAGGACATGGCGATGACCCTGGTCGCGATCGGCGCGGACGAGCGCGCGTGGGGCCGTGCCTGGCACGTGCCGAGCGCGCTCGAGTGCACCCAGCGCGAGGCGATCGCGAGCCTGGCCGAGATGGCCGGCGTCCCCATGGTCAAGGTGTCGACGGTGCCCGGCTTCCTGCTCAAGGCGCTCGGTCTGGTCAACCCGATGATCCGCGAGCTGCCGGAGGTGGCCTACCAGCTCGACCAGCCGTTCGTGATGGACTCGAGCGCGGCGCAGCGCGAGCTCGGCCTGGTGCCCACGCCGGCGGACGACGTGCTGCGAGCGATCCTCGACGCCTACCGCCCGGCGACGTCCCGCGCCGCCTGAGGCGCACGCGGCACCGGAGTCTTCGGCGCGACCGTCGTCGGTGGGACGTACCTCCGGCGACGTCGCCCGATCGTGTGAGACGGTTCGCGCGTGGAGCAGACCGTCGACCTCGGCCGCGCGCGCGCGGCTACGACCATCGCGTTCGTCGGGCAGGGCATCTGCTTCGCGGCGCTCGTGACGCGCATCCCGGCGCTGCAGGAGAAGTTCGACCTCTCGGACGGGACCCTCGGCATCCTGGTCGGCCTGGTGCCGATCATCGCCGGCGTCGGCAGCGTCGTCGCGGGCGCGCAGGCCGAGCGGCGCGGTAGTCGTCCGGTGCTGCGCGTCATGGGCCCGGTGGTCCCGATCGCCCTCGTCGCCGTCGGCTTCGCACCCAGCGTCGCCCTCCTGCTCGTTGCGCTCGTCGCGCTCGGCTTCGGCCTGGGCTCCGTCGACGCGTCGATGAACATCCAGGGCGTGCGCGTGCAGGACGATCTCGGCCGAAGCGTCGTGGCGTCCATGTACGCGGCCTTCAGCTTCGCGGGCTTCGTCGCAGCCCTGCTCGCCGGCGCGGCGGCAAGCTCGACGTTGTCGCTCGGTGCGTTCTTCCTCATCCTCGCCGTCGTGCTCATCCCCGTGCAGGTCGCCGTGGGTCGGTGGCTGCTCGCGGGCCACCCGACCACGGCCGTCCTCAGCTCGGACAAGGCTGTCATCCACTGGCGACCGGTGCTCCTGGTCGGCATCGCCCTCATGTGCGTCTACATCGCCGACTCCGGCGCCTCCACCTTCGGTGCGGACTACCTGCACAAGGGGCTCGGCAGCAGCCAGGGGGTGGCCGCGCTGGCCTACGCCGCCTACGCGCTCATGACCGTCGCAGGCCGCCTCATCGTGGACTTCTCGGTCGGGCGGGTGGGCCCGGTCCGTCTGGTCCGGGTGGGCGGCTTCGTCGCCGTCGGCGCCGCAGTGGCCGTGGCGATCGCGCCGAACCCCGCGCTGGCGATCCTCGCCTTCGCCGTGCTGGGCCTGGGGATCTGCCCGGCGATCCCGCTCGCGTTCACCGCTGCGGCATCGCACGACAAGACGTCGAGCGGCGTCGCCGTCGCACGCGTCAACGTGTTCAACTACGTCGGCTTCGTGATCGGCGCCCCGCTCATCGGCGGTGTCGCGGAGGGCGCGTCGCTGCGGTGGGCCTTCGGCGTCCTCGTGCCCGTGCTGCTGGTCGTGCCGCTGCTCGCAGGCTGGTTCCGCATCGCGCCGCACGAGGCACCTGACCTCGACGGCCACCTGCTCGGCGAACCGGCCTGACCCCGGACCCCTGGGCGCTCAGGCGATGCGGGCCTCGCGTGCGGTGCGCGAGCCGGTGAGCTCGGCGAGGCGCTCCGAGCCGGGCACGACCTCGTGCTCGGTGGCAGTGACGCCGGCCTTCTCGTGCAGGCGCTGCATCCCCTTGCGCTGGTTGCGCAGCGCGAGGGTGACGACGCGACCGTGCGCGCCGGCGCGCGCCGTGCGACCGGCGCGGTGCAGGTAGGCCTTCGGGTCCTCGGGCGGGTCGACGTGGACGACGAGCGTGACGTCGTCGACGTGGATGCCGCGCGCGGCGACGTCGGTGGCGACGAGGACGTCGATCGAGCCTTCCTTGAACTCGGCCATCGTGCGGGTGCGGGCGTTCTGCGACATGCCGCCGTGCAGTGCGCGCGCGTTGACGCCACGCGCCGCGATGTTGCCGGCGACCCGTTCCGCGCCGAGCTGCGACCGGACGAACATGATCGTGCGACCGTCGCGCCGAGCGATCTCGGTGGCGACGACGGCCTTGTCCTCGCGGTTCACGACGAGCACGTGGTGCTCCATCGTGTCGACCGGCGACGTGGCCGGCTCGAGCTCGTGACGGACCGGGTCGTGCATGTGCTCGCGGATGAGGACGTCGACGTCGCCGTCGAGCGTCGCCGAGAAGAGCAACGTCTGCGCGGCCGGCGAGCAGAGCTCGAGCAGCGCGGTGACCTCGGGCAGGAAGCCCATGTCGGCCATCTGGTCGGCCTCGTCGAGCACGACGACCTCGACGTCGTCGAGGAAGCACTCGCGCTGACGGATGAGGTCGGCGAGGCGGCCCGGTGTCGCGACGAGGACGTCGACCCCCCGGCGCAGCGCGTAGACCTGCTTGTCCATCGAGGTGCCGCCGACGACCGTCTTGAAGTGCAGACCGAGCGAGCGACCGAGCGGCTCGAGCGCGTCGCTCACCTGCATCGCGAGCTCGCGCGTCGGCACGAGGACGAGACCCCGCGGGTGCTTGGGCTGGGCCGGCATCGAAGCCAGGCGTACGAGCATCGGCAGGCCGAACGCCAACGTCTTGCCCGAGCCCGTCGACCCGCGACCGAGCAGGTCGTTGCCGCTCAATGCGTCCGGGATGGTGGCCGCCTGGATCGGGAACGGGTCGCTGATCCCCGCGCGCTGCAGCGCGTCGACGAGGGGCGCGGGCAGCCCGAGGTCGGCGAAGGAGAGCGTTGTGGCAGCCGCGGAGGGCGTGCCGGCGGACACGTGCGTAGGCACGGTGGAACGGAGCGAGGTCACGATGAGCCTTGTCAGTCGACGCGGAGAGAACGGCGCGTCAATGAGGCTTCCAAGGGTGACGCGAAGATCGAGCAGTCCTCAGGGTAGCGGGACGGTGCCCCGAACCACGAATCGCGAACCCGCCCCGAGACGCAGGTCACGCGCCTCACGAGGCCTGCGCGCGCTCCTGGTCGGCTGCTGCGGGAACGGCCGGACTCGGTCACCCGTCGTACCCGCGGCGAGACCCCTCCCGGGCGCGGGACTCGACCGCGGTGACCCGTGCGCGACGCAGGTCGCGGTCGGACTGCGGATGACGCGACTGTGTGAGACTTACCGGCGTACGCGGAGCGTGCGCGAGGAGACGACGAGATGGCAGCTACGACCACCCGGACGCCGCACGCGTCCGAGGCGGCCGCGGCACCCCCTGCCCGCTCGTTCCGCCCGGACATCGAGGGACTGCGCGCGCTGGCGATCATCCCGGTCCTGGTGTTCCACGCCCACGAGTTCCTGGCCCCGTCCGCCGCCGACACACTGGCAGGCCGGATCCTCGGTACGGTCCCCGGCGGGTATCTCGGCGTCGACGTCTTCTTCGTCATCTCCGGCTTCCTCATCACCGGACTGCTCGTCCGCGAGGCCGAGGGCTCCGGTCGGGTCCACTTCGGCCGCTTCTACGCCCGACGGGCGCGCCGGATCCTGCCCGCCGCGACCCTCACGCTGCTCGTCACGCTCGTCGCGGCGTTCCTCGTCTTCCCTGCGGCACGCGCAGCCTCGACCGCGGTCGACGTCGTCTGGGCGGCGCTGTTCAACTCCGACATCCACTTCGCCAGCTCCGGCATCGACTACATGGGTGTCGCGACCGACCCGAGCCCGGTGCTGCACTTCTGGAGCCTCAACGACGAGGAGAAGTTCTACGTCGTCTGGCCCGTCGTGCTGCTGGTCGCGACGGTCATCGCGCACCGCGTGTCACGACGGCACCTGCGCCCGACGCTGTTCGTCGCACTGCTCGCGCTCGCTGTCCCGTCGTTGCTCTGGTCCCAGCACCTGGTGTCGATCGGCGACAACTCGGCGTACTTCTCGGCGCTGTCACGGGGGTTCGAGCTTGCGGCGGGTGGGCTGCTGGCCATCGCGATGCCGGCCGTGCTCCGCGCCCCGCGCGCTGCACGCGTGATCGCGGCGATCGTCGGACTGGCGGTGGTCGTGTGGTGCATGGCGACGTTCACGACGCTGACGCCGTTCCCGGGCGTCAACGCGCTGCCGGTCGTGCTCGGCACAGTGCTCGTCATGGCCGGCCACGAGTCGGGCATCGTCAGCCGCGGGCTGTCCCTGCGGGTGCCGCGCTGGTTCGGCCGGGTGTCGTACTCGCTCTACCTCTGGCACTGGCCGGTCTTCGTCATCGGCGCCGCGCTCACGGCGAGCGGCGTGCTCTCGATCAAGCAGGCGGCGCTCGGCATCGTCGTCTCGATCGGGCTGGCGTGGCTCTCCCACCGCGTGATCGAGCAGCCGCCGCAGCGGATGGCGGCGCTGCGACCCACGCGCAACGCGCTCGGCTTCGGTCTCGTGCTGATCCTGACCACCGTGCTCGCCGCGGTGGGGGTCGGTCGCGTCGCCGAGGCGCGCGACGCCGACCAGTTCGCGTCGGTCACGCGGGGTCTCGCCCCGGTCGCGAAGGCCGACACCGGACTGCTCATGATCGGCGACTCGATCACGACACGGGGTGTCGTCCCCCTCGAGAAGGCGCTGGATGCCGCGAAGTGGAACGCCGACGTCGACGGGCTCGGCGGCCGCCCGATCATCCACGGCGTACGTGCGGACTGGGCCCCGCTGTGCGCCGACAAGCCGCTGTGCGGGGCCGATCTCGTGCTCGCCTCACGCCCGGTTCCGGGCACGGTCGTGATCGCGCTGGGCAGCAACTCGTTCAACACGGTGTCGGAGCAGGTGCGCCCGCCGACGGCCACCGACTCCGGACGACGCAACAAGACCGACTCCTCCGGTCACTTCCTCATCGCGGGCCAGGACCCGGCGAGCGCTTTCGCCGCCGGCGTCGACGCGATCATGGCGATGGTGCCGAAGACGACGACGGTCTACTGGGTCGGCGTCTACCTCGACGACGCGCACTGGCAGAACGTGCACTGGCGCGCGAACAACGCGGCGATGAAGGCCGCGATCGCGAAGTACCCGAACGCGGTCTACCTCGACTATGCGGCGTACGTCGCGTCGGCGAACGTGCCCTACATGCCCGACGGGTCGCACCCGACTCCCGCGGGCATGGGCCTGCGCGCGCACTGGATCGTCAGCCACGTGCACTGAGAGCTCGCGTCGAGGCGGCTGTCGAGCGAACCTGCGTCGCTCAGACGGACACCGACTGCTTGCGCGGCAGGATCGCGACGATGATCAGGGGAATCAGCGAGAAGAAGAACGCCAGGACGCCCCACAGGCCGGCCGAGCGGCCCTTCCGGCGAGCGATCGACATGGTCCAGAAGATGATGCCGAGCCAGATGACGAATCCGATCGCCGCACCGACAAGGGTGGCGGTGCTGGTGGTCTCCGCGAGCAGCATCATGGCTCTCACTCCCTAGGTGCCCGGCGTCCGGTGCCGGTTGAGGAAAGCGTGACGACGCCGGTTCACGGAGTCCACTCGTGCAGACTGCCGCTGAGCGTCCCGAGAGGTGCGGACTGTGCCGCGGGCTTCTGGGGAAGACCGCCGGATCGACCGCCGAGATCGGCGGCATCAGTGGTAGACGACGACCCGGGTGCCGATCGCGGACGCGGTCGAACAGCCAGCGCGCGGTCGACTTGTCGTGCAGGTTCACGCAGCCGTGCGAGGCGCCGTAGTAGCCGTCGCGGTGGAAGTACGGCGAGTAGTGCACCGCCTGACCGCCGGAGAAGAACATCGCGAACGGCATCCACGTGTGATACAGCGTCGAGGTGTGATCTCGTGACTTGCTGTAGACGCGGAACGAACCCTCGCGGGTGGGGTGGCCCTCACCGCCGAACCGGGCATCGGCCGTCAGCAGGATGACGCCGTTCTTCATGTAGCGCAACGTCTTCTGGGACTTGTCGATGCACAGCACGGTCCCGGTGCGGCATCCGGCCGGCAGGACGCCCTTGGTGGCGGTGAGTCGGCTGAGCTTCTTCCACACGGGTGCGGTCACCGTGGGCGTCGAGCCGAGGAAGAACTTGATGCGGAACCGGCGTACCGCGGCGACGGTGCGGGTGTCCATGACGCGGGTGACGCGCACCGGGTACCCGAGCCAGACGAGGCGCTGCTGCACGGTCGCGACGAGGGTGCCCACGTCGTGCGCGCGCAGCGGGAACGTCGTCCTGCCGACCGGAGGCGGCGGCTTCGGAGTCGGCGTGGGGGTCGGCGTGGGAGTCGGCGCGGCGGTGGGCGTCGCACGTGGGTGCACGGCCTGCGGCGCTGCCGCCAGAACCGTCTGGGCTCGACGCGGACGAGCTGGTCACTGCGTGCGAGGCGACGGGGATGGCGGCGGCCGCCGCGACGACGAGGACGCCGGCGGCGAGTGCGTGCGATCGTGGTGAGGCCATGACGGCCCTCCTGGTGACGGGGGGAAGTCCGTATCCAGGTGCTAGATCGGCACGTCGAAGTCGCGACGTTAGCCCGAACGGGCGACCAGTCCGTTCCCGCTCGGTCCCACCTGGGTGGCGGTTCCGTCGCAGAGCGGTCGACTCGCACCCCAGGTCGGAGTCGGCGGTACGACAGGTCGGGGTCAGCCCTCGCGCCAGCGTGGGGACGTGGTGCGTGGGGGATGGAAGGCTGCCTCGAGGACCACCATCCACCGCTCGCCGCACGTGAGGCCGTTGCGGGCCTGGGCCAGAGCGCGGGTCAGGCCCTCGCCCGGGTCGTCGGTGCGCACGACCTTGAGGTCGAAGGCGGCGGCGAGGTCCTCCCAGCGCGGCTCGTACGAGGGCGACGCCGCGGTTCTCGTCCCCGGCCACGGACTGGTCGAAGCGCAGCATCCCGTAGCCGCCGTCGGTGACGACGAGCAGCGCCACGGGCAGCCGTTCCTGCGAGTACGTCGCCAGCTCGCCGATCCCCATCGCGGCGCCGCCGTCGCCGACGACCACCAGCGTCGGGATCCCCAGCGCCGCCGGGCCGATCGCGGCGGGCAGCGCGAAGCCCAGCGTGCCCCAGCCGACGGGGTACTGCAGCCGCCGGGGCCGCGGCTGACGGCTGTAGCCGCCGATCCAGTAGCCGGCGATGCACATGTCGACCACGACCGCGCCCGAGTCCGGCCATCCCTCGTCGAGGGAGGTGAGGAAGGCCGACGCGGCTGATGTCCTCGGGTCGTCGGCGATGTCGCCTCGCACCGCCGCTGCCAGCGCTCGGCCGTCGGGCATCGTCTGCACGGTGTCAGCGTCGCCGAGCGCGTCGAGCAACGCCGTGACCGACGTCGCGACGTCGCCGACGATGCGTGCGGCGAGCACGTAGTCGCCGAGGCTCGCCCCGTCGTCGTCGGTGATGGCGACGATCGTCGGTGGCACCGGCATCCGCCAGTTGCGCGTGGTCATGCCGGCGAGCTCGTCGCCGATGACGAGCAGAACGTCGCACGCGGCGATCTGCGCGGCCACGGTCGGCTCGTGCGGCGGCACCTCGACCGTGCCCGCGAGGTCGGCCAGCATGCCTCGCGCCTGGTAGGTCGGCACCACCAGCGCGCCGAGCCGTTCGGCGAGCCGGCGTACCTCGTCCTCGGCGGCGACGGCGCGCGCGCCGAGCCACAGGGCGACGGTGCGGTCGCGCACGGCGTCGGCAGCGGCGGCGACCTGGTCGGGCGCAGGCGTTGCGGGTGCGAGGCCGTCGTTCGGGCCGACACCTGCAGCCGGCGTCGGGTCCGGCCCAGCCCACGTGGACGCCAGGATGTCGGCCGGCACGCCGAGGTAGACCGGGCGACCGGTCGCGAGCGCGTGCGCGATCAGCCTGGGGACCGCGTGCACGGCGTCCTCCGCCGTCGCTGCCGACACCGCGAGCGCCCCGAACCCGTGCGTGATGACGTCGGCCTGGCTGCGCATGCCGTGCAGCAGTCCGTCGTCGTGCCCGCTCGTGCGTCGCGGTCCGAGCGGTGCCTCGCTGGAGATGAGCAGCACCGGCGAGAACGACGCGTACGCCTCGCCGAAGGCGGCGAGCGCGTTGGCGAAGCCGGGGCCGGTCGTGGTGATCGCGACGCCGAGCCCGCCGGTCGCGCGGGCGGCAGCGTCGGCGGCGTACCCGGCCGTCTGCTCGTGGCGCACACCGACGATGCGAGGCCGGCGTCCGACCCCCGCCCCGTTCCAGAACGGCAGGTTGTGCACCCCCGGGATCCCGAAGCACACCCGCACCCCGTGCTCGCCGAGCTGGTCGAGAACCGCATCCGCCACCGTGTACGCCACAGGGACAGTCCTACCAAACCCGCACCGTTCGACCCTCAGGGACAGAACATGGCACTTTTCTGCCCTCTCGAGTCCACACGTCGTGATCGCATCTCACGTCGGTGCCACGGATCCTCCGTCCGGGACGAACGGTCGCAGCGGGGTGGGTTCGGGCAGGATGGGCGGCGTGAGCCCGCTGCAGAGCCTGAACCCCGCCGACCTCTCCGACGTCGTCACGACGATCGACCTGGCCACCGTCGACGACCTCGTCGACGCCGCACGTCGCGCGAACGCGGCCCAGGTCACCTGGGCGCAGGTCCCGGCGCCCGCGCGCGGCCGCGTCATTGCCGCGGTCGGTCGCCTCGTCGAGGACAACAAGGAGGCGCTGGCAGCGCTGGTGACGCGTGAGATCGGCAAGCCGTACGCCGAGGCGCTCGGCGAGGTGCAGGAGGTCATCGACACCTGCGACTTCTTCCTCGGGGAGGGGCGCCGCCTCTACGGCCAGACGGTCCCGAGCGAGCTGCCGGCCAAGCAGCTGTTCACGCACCGCATGCCGGTCGGCACCACGCTCATCATCACGGCGGCGAACTTCCCCGCAGCCGTCCCGTCCTGGTACCTCGTACCGGCGCTGCTGTGCGGCAACGGGGTCGTCTGGAAGCCTGGCGAGGACTCCGCTGCCGTCGCTCTCGCGCTCACGTCGATCTTCCACGCCGGCGGCGTACCGACCGACCTCCTCGTCACCGTCGTCGCCGACGGACCGACCACGTTCGACGCGCTCGAGAAGGTGCTCGACGCGAAGCTGGTGCACAAGGTCGGCTTCACCGGGTCGAGCGCCGTCGGCAGCCGGATCGGCGAGCTCTGCGGACGTCACCTGCAGTCGCCGTGCCTCGAGCTCGGCGGCAAGAACCCCATGGTGGTCATGCCGGACGCCGACCTCGACCTCGCCGTCGAGGGTGCGCTGTTCGGTGGCTTCGGCGCTGCGGGCCAACGCTGCACCTCGCTCGGCACGCTGTGGGTCCATGACGACGTCTACGACGAGATGAGGCGTCGCTTCGTCGCGGCCGTCGAGAACGCGGTGGTCGGTGATCCCACGTCGAGCGACGTCCTGTACGGGCCGATGATCTCCGAGCGCTACCTGACCAACCACGAGCGCAACCTCGGTCTGGTCGCCGGGCACCACGTGACGCACGGCTCGACGGGTCTCGGCCGCATCACGTCGGGCAACCCGCGCGCCGGGTTCGTCGGCGATCCCGACCGCGGCGTCTACGCGCACCCGACGATCGTCGAGGGAGTCCGCCCGGGCGACGCGCTCTACGACACCGAGACCTTCGGCCCGCTCGTCGGTCTCGGCCGCTTCGGCTCGCTCGACGAGGCGATCGAGCTCGCGAACGGCCACGGGTACGGGCTCTCGTCGTCCATCTACACGACGAGCCCCGAGTCCGTCTGGCGGTTCCGGTCGCGCGTCTCGGCGGGCATGGTGTCGGTCAACAACTCGACGTCGGGCGCCGAGGCGCACCTCCCGTTCGGGGGGAACGGCCGCAGCGGCAACGGATCGCGGCAGAGCGGCGTGTGGGTGCTCGACCAGTTCACCCGGTGGCAGGCCATGAACTGGGACTGGTCCGGGCGGCTGCAGAAGGCGCAGATGGACCTCGTCGAGCTGCCCTCCGACCCGTCGTTCCGGCTCTGACGCCATGGTGTCGCCCGTCCCGGAGTCGGCGTCCGTCGTCGTGGTCGGCGGCGGTGTGGTCGGCTGCTCGGTCGCGTTCCACCTCGCCGAGGCAGGCGTCGACGTCCTGCTGGTCGAGCGAGACACCTTCGGCGCGGGCTCGTCGTCGAAGGCGGCGGGCGGGGTGCGCGCCTGCTTCTCCGATCCGGTCAACGTCGCGCTGGGGAAGCGCAGCCTCGCTCTGCTGCGCGAGTTCGGCCGCCGCCCCGGCGGCGAGATCGACCTGCACACGTGCGGCTACCTGTTCCTGCTGACGTCGCCCGAGCAGGTCGACGAGTTCGGCGCCGCAGTCGAGGTCCATCGCTCCCTCGGAGTGACGTCGTCGCTCGTGTCGCCGGACGAGGCGCAGCGCCTCTCGCCGCTCGCCGCGACCGACGACGTCATCGCTGCCTGCTGGTCGCCGGACGACGGGACGGTCACCCCCGAGTCGGTGGTGCAGGCCTACGCCGCGGCGGCGCGACGGAACGGCGCGCGGCTCATGGCCGGCGCGGAGGTGGTGGCGGCCGACGTCGCCGAGGGCGAGGTACGTGCGGTCACGGTGCGCCACGGCGGCAACGACCACCGGGTGCGCACCTCCACGGTCGTGGTCGCTGCCGGCGCGTGGTCGCAGGCGGTCGGCGACCTGCTCGGCTTCGACCTGCCGGTGCGTCCGCTCAAGCGGGAGATCGTCGTCACCGGAGCGGTTCCCGGCTTCGCGCCGGACATCCCGCAGGCGTTCACCATCGACGCGGCGACGACGTTCTACTTCCACCGCGAGGGGCAGGGGATCCTCGCCGGCTGGAGCGACCCGTCGGTCGAGTTCGGGTTCGACCTCTCCCGCGACCCCGCCTACCTCGAGGGGATCGTCGCGCAGGCCGAACGCCGCGCACCGCGCCTGCTCGACGCCGACGTGGTCGGCGGGTGGGCCGGCCTCTACGAGATCAGTCCCGACCACGACGGGATCGTGGGTGAGCTCGGCTCGATCAGTCGCGTCCTGTACGCCACCGGCTTCTCCGGTCACGGGTTCCTCCAGGGCCCGGCGCTCGGCGAGGTGCTGCGCGACCTGGTCCTGCGTCGTGAGCCGTCGATCGACATCAGCGCGCTGTCGCTCGACCGCTTCGGGGTCGGCCGACGCCGCGACGAGCGGCACCTCGTCTGATCCCGACCTGAGTCCGGTCGCGCGGTGGGGTCAGATCTCGTGGACCACTCGGCCGTTGGCCACGGTCATGATGACCGAGGCGTCGTCGAGCGGAGCGCGGTCGGCGGTGACGAAGCCGGGCTCGAAGATGTCGATGTCGAGCACGGCGAGGTCGCCGCGGTTGCCGAGCGCGATCACGCCGCCGTCGTCGTCGTGGTTGACGTACGCCGTGCCCGCGGTGAACGCGTCGACCGACTCGTCGAGCGGGAGCCGCTCCGACGCGATGAACGGCGGCAGCGAGCGGTTGTCCGGGTCGGAGCGCGTGACGGCGACCTCGAGCTGGGTGAGCGGGTCGGCAGTGGTGACCGCCCAGTCGCTGCCCATGCACAGCCGCGCCCCAGCCCGACGGATGGACTCGAACGGGAACTGCGTGCCGGTGCGCTCCTCGCCGAGGAACGGCACGGTCAGCACCTCCATCTGGTCGTCGGACTTCGCCCAGTAGGTCTGGCAGTTGGCGACGACGCCGAGCTGCGCGAAGCGGGGGATGTCCACCTCCTTCACCAGCTGGATGTGCGCGATGTGGTGGCGTCGGTCGCTGTCGCCGTTCGCGGTACGGGCGGCCTCGACGGCATCGAGCGAGTTGCGCACCGCACGGTCGCCGATGGCATGCATGTGCACCTGGAAGCCGTGCGCGTCGAGCGCCGTCACCGCCGCCGCGAGCTCGTCGTGCTCGACGTAGGCGAGACCGTGGTTGTCGGTGTGACCACCGCAGCCGTCACAGAACGGTTCGAGCAGGGCGCCCGTGTAGTTCTCGAGGACGCCGTCGGTCATGATCTTGACCGTCGTCGGGTAGAAGCCGGACGCGCCGGACTCCGCGTGCGCGCTCGACGCCAGCTCGCGCTGCGCGAGGAAGTCGTCGATCTGCTCGAGCCCCTTGTGCCGGTCCCACCACAGTGCGCCGACGACGCGCGCCGTGAGCCGGCCGTCGGCCGCCAGCGAGCGGTAGGCGTCGAGCGTTCCCGGGATGACCCACGCGTCCTGCCAACCGGTGATGCCGAGGGCGTGGAGATGGCGCTGCGCCTCGAGGATCGCCGCCTCCCAGTCGAACCGGTCCGGCGCGGGCACGACGCGGTCGTTGAACGAGTACGCCGCCCCCTCCTGCAGCGTGCCGACCGCGTCGCCCGCCTCGTCGCGCTCGATGCGCCCGTCCCACGGGTCCGGGGTCTCGCGCGTGATGCCGCCGGCCTCGAGCGCCTTCGTGTTGACCCACGCGGCGTGCACGTCGCGGTTGAAGAGGAACACCGGCCGGTCGGGGACGATGGCGTCGAGGTCCTCGCGACGGGGGATGCCGTCGGGGAAGTCCGCGATGGCCCAGCCACCGCCGACGATCCACGGCTGGTCGGGGTTGGCGTCGGCGTACGCCTTGATGGCGGCGAGGTAGGCCGGCCGGCCAGGAAGGTCGTTGAGCCAGACGTGCAGCTGGTTGCGACCGGCGAACGGCGCGTGGATGTGGCTGTCCTGGAAGCCCGGGAGCACGAGCTTGCCGGGAGCGGTGACGACTCGGGTGCCCGCCCCTGAGAGGGCGAGCACCTCCGTCGCGTCGCCGAGCGCCGTGATGCGTCCTGCGGTCATCCCGATGCCCGTGACGAACCGGTCCTTGCCGAGTCGCACGCGGGCGCCGGTGATGACCAGGTCGGGCGTCGCGCCGGTGTGCTGGAGATCAGTGGACACCGGTGATCAGGCCCTCCTCGAGCGCCATCTGCTTCTCGGTCTCGAGGTCGAGGTCCCGGCACAGGAACCAGTACAGGATCGCGGCGACGGGGAGTCCGATGAAGATCGAGTAGTCGACCGAGCCGAGCTTCTCGGCGAGGAACCCGACGAACGGCGTGGTGACCATGAACGGGACCATCACCAGCAGCGCGACGATGTACGCGACCTGACCGCGCCAGCCCCAGCGGCCGTAGATGCCGTTCGGGTTGAAGATCTCCTTGACCGAGTACAGGCCCTTGCGTACGAAGAAGTAGTCGACGAGGTTGATCGCCGTCCACGGCGTGAACAGGTAGGCGAGGAAGATCAGCACGTTGCCGTAGAACGAGTTGAAGCGGTCGATCCCCACGAACTGGGCGATGCCCCACACCATCACGAACATGATGAGGATGCCGATCGCGCGGATCCGGCGCGTCGGCTGCACGGGCTTCACCGAGTCGCGGATCGAGATCATCGACATCATGCCGCCGTACTGGTTGATGGCCATCACGGAGAGCAGGCCGACGAGCAGGGCGAAGATGGCGATCCAGCCGAAGCCGCCGAACAGGTTGTCGGCGGCCGCCTTGAACGCGGCGACGGGCGTGTCGTCCGGCGCGGCGGCGTACATCACGGCGCCGAGCACGAAGACCCAGATCGCCGAGAGCGCGCTGGGCAGGTAGGTCCACCAGAACGTCGACTTCACGCCGACGCTGCTCGGCAGGTAGCGCGAGTAGTCCGAGACGTAGGGCGCCCAGCCGAGCTGGAAGCCGGCCACGATGACGAACACCGTCATGAACGGCGCGAGCTGGAACTCGCCAGGGGCGAAGGCGTCGGCCGGGAGCGCGGAGTTCTTCAAGGCCGCGACGGTCAGCAGCAGCATCACGATGATGAGCGGCCACGTGAGAAAGCGGTTGATCCGGTGGATCCAGTGGTAGCCGAAGAGGGCGATGAGGGCGGCGATCGATGCCGCGATGAAGTAGCCGACGTTGGTGTTGATGCCGAACAGCGTGTTCATGGCGTCGCCCGACAGCAGGGCGTCGGAGGTGTTGTAGGCGACGTAGTTGACGAGGGCGAAGATCCAGACGGTGATGGCCGCGCCGAGGTAGCCGAACTGCGGACGCGACTGCACCAGCTGCGGCAGCCCCATCTGCGGCCCCTGCGCGGAGTGGAACGCCATGAAGAACGTGCCGAACAGCGAACCGATCAGGGTGGCGACGATCGTCCAGAACAGGCTGGCGCCGAAGGACAGCGCCGCGACTCCGGTCGCCATGGCCGTGAGGTTGATGTTGCCCACGAACCAGATCGCTCCGAGGTGCGAGACCTTTCCGTGCCGTTCGGACTGCGGCACGAAGTCGATCGAGTGCATCTCGATGCCGGGCGGCTGGATGGGTTCGACGAGGTACTCCTCCTCGGTGGTCCCGTGGTCCACGTGAATCCCGCTCTCTGCTCGACAGGTCCCCGTAGCCGGGTAAACTAACGATGTTCGTCAGTTCGGACAAGTCCCCAGCCGCATGGATGTCGCAGGAGTTCCATGGCTCGCCGACCGATGCTCACGCGTGAGTCGATCGCGCACGCGGCCCTCGAGGCCCTCGACGAGGAGGGACCCGAGGGTCTGGCCATGCGCTCGCTGGCGCGGCGGCTCGGGGTCAAGGCTCCTTCGCTCTACAACCACGTCGCCAGCCAGGACGAGATCATCACGCTCGTCCACGACCTCGTCGACTCCGAGATCGACCTCACGACGCTCGACGACGGCGACTGGCGACGGGGCCTGGCCGCCTTCGCCCGCTCCTACCGCGCGGCGTTCCTGCGCCACCCGCACGCCGTGCCGATCGTCGTACGTCGCCCGTTGACGGCGCAGAACGCGGTGGGCACCTACGGCGCCGCGGCTGCCGCCCTCGTGCGCGCCGGGGTACCCATCGACCAGGTCATGGCGGTCCTCGCGCTGCTCGACTTCATCGTCCTGGGCTCGGCGGTCGACAACTTCATCGACGGCTTCGCCGCGGACCCTGGCGACTACGACGCCGAGCACCCGGATCTCGCCGCCGCGATCCGTTCCACGGACCGGGCCCGCGTCGACCACGTCGTGTTCGAGCACGCGCTCGTGCTGCTGCTCGACGACGTCGACGCCCGGCTGACTCCGCGAACCCCCGCCGCGCGCCGACGGCAGCGCGGAGCCGCCGCGTCGTAGCCGTGCGTCGGTCGGCGCAGGTCAGGTGCGCTGGGCGCGGAGGTACTGCGGGGGCCAGGCGATCTCGACGCCGAGCTCGTGGGCCGCGCGCAGCGCCCAGTGCGGGTCGCGCAGCACCTCGCGCGCGAACAGCACGGCGTCGGCCAGTCCGGTGGCGACGATCTCCTCCGCCTGGGCGGG
Source organism: uncultured Actinomycetota bacterium (assembly GCA_963782665.1). Lineage (GTDB taxonomy): Bacteria > Actinomycetota > Actinomycetes > S36-B12 > CAIYMF01 > Longivirga. The sequence continues at coordinate 50,838 of CAWAKP010000005.1, forward strand.
CTCGGTGATGAGACCGACGGTGCCGGTGGGCACGCCGGCCTCGCGCCGCAGCGTCGTCGCGAACGGCACCTGGTATCCGGGGCCGAGCGCGATCGACTGCTCGTGGTGCAGCCCGGCCGACGACACGTCGATGAGGTCGACACCCCGTGCGTGCGCCTGCCGAGCCAGCTCGACGGTCTGCTCGACGTCCCACCCGTCCTCGACCCAGTCGGTCGCGGAGACGCGCATCAGCAGGGGCTTGGCGTCCGGCCACACGGCTCGCACGTCGTCGACGACCTCGAGGGCGAATCGCATCCGGTTCTCGAGCGAGCCGCCGTACTCGTCCGTGCGCTGGTTGGACAGGGGCGAGAGGAACTCGTGGGCCAGGTAGCCGTGCGCGAAGTGCAGCTCGACCGTGTCGCACCCCAGCGCGTCCGCGCGCCTCGCGGCGTCGACGAACGCGGCGCGCGTGCGCGCGATGTCGTCGTGCGTCATCTCGATCGGCTCGGCGTAGCGACCGAAGGCGATCGCTGACGGCGCGAGCGTGGGCCACCCGCCGTCGTCGAGCGCCACTGAGTTGTGGCCGCGCCACGGCGAGTACGTCGAGGCCTTGCGACCGGCGTGCGCGAGCTGGATTCCGATCGCCACGCCCTGGCCGCGCACGAAGTCGATCGCGGGAGCGAGCGCCTCGGCGTGAGCGTCGGACCACAGTCCGAGGTCCTCGGGCGAGATGCGCCCCTCGGGTGTGACGGCCGCGGCCTCGGTGAGGACGAGCCCCATCCGTCCGATCGCGAAGGACCCGAGGTGGACGAGGTGCCAGTCGTTGGCCAGCCCGTCCGTGGCGGAGTACTGGCACATGGGCGACACCCAGGCGCGGTGCGGCAGCGTGAGGCCGCGCAGGGTCAGGGGGTCGAAGAGGGCGCTCATGCGTCGATCCTCTCCCGGCCGTCGCCGCGTCGCGACCTCGGCTCCAACGGCCGTGGCGACGACGCAGCGACGGTGTCGCGCGGCGCCGGCTCAGACGTAGCGTTCGAGGATGCTCGACTCGGCGAGGCGGGAGAGCCCCTCGCGCACCGTCCGGGCGCGGGCCTCGCCGACGCTCTCGACGGCCTGCAGGTCGTCGATGCTCGCGGCGAGCAGTCGCTGCAGGCTGCCGAAGTGCCCGACGAGGCGGTCGATCACGATCTCGGGCAGGCGTGGCACGCGCGCCAGCAGCCGGTAGCCGCGCGGACTCACCGGCGAGTCGAGCAGGTCGTCGGCGGTGGAGAACCCCAGCGCCTTCGCGACCGAGGTGAGGTCGAGCAGGTCGGTGGCGGACAGCGCGTCGAGGTCGGCGAGCGCATGGTCGAGCGAGCGCGCCTTGCGCCCGCTGGCCGGCTGGTAGTCGCGTACGACGAGCACCCGGTCGTTGTCGACTCCGGCCACGAGCTCGTCGAGCTGCAGGGACAGCAGCCGCCCGTCGGTGCCGAGCTCGACGAGGTAGCCGACGATCTCCGACGAGATGCGACGCACCATCTCGAGGCGCTGCGCCACGGAGGCGACGTCGCGGACCGTGACGAGATCCTCGATCTCGAGCGCGGACAGCGTGCCGCTGACCTCGTCGAGCCGCATCTTGTAGCGCTCGAGCGTGGCGAGCGCCTGGTTGGCGCGGGCCAGGATGGCGCCGGAGTCCTCGATCACGTGGCGCCGTCCGGACAGGTAGAGCGCGATCGTGTTCATCGACTTGCTGACGCTGACCACGGGGAAGCCGGTCTGCTTGGCGACGCGGTCGGCGGTGCGGTGCCGCGTGCCCTGCTCGTCGGTCGCAATGCTCGGGTCGGGGAGCAGCTGGACCGCGGCGCGGAGCAGCTTGCTGGCGTCGGCGTCGCAGATGACCGCGCCGTCCATCTTGGCCAGCTCGCGCAGGCGCTGGGCCGAGAAGTCCGCGTCGATGACGAACCCGCCCGAGGCCATGCCCTCGACCGTGCGGTCGTGACCCAGCACGACGAGTCCGCCGGTGCGGCCGCGCAGGATCCGTTCGAGCCCGTCGCGCAGGACCGTGCCGGGGGCGACGGCGGCGATGGCCGCTCGCAGCAGCGCGTCGACGTCCGCGCTCTTCTCGGCCGCCACGGTTGTCCTTCGCGTCTCGGGGACCAGTCAGGTCCGCGTCCGGTCGCGGGACCGCTGCCCCGCGGAGATCATCCTACGGGCCGCACGTCACCCCGACGCCCGCCGAAATGTCGCCCGCCGACACTCCGGGCGGTGACGCGACGAGGCTGCGCTGCATCGTCCCGACGGGTTCAGGTGACGGCCGAGAGGTGGCGCAGCAGGTTGAACGCGTCCTCGAGATGACCGACCTCGGAGATCCGTGGCCCGTCGAGCGCTGCGTTGTCGACCGCCCGCGTGAGCGATCCCTTGGTGCCGCGAGGCACGAGGATCCGGGCGTAGCCGAGCCGGGCGGCCTCGGCGACGCGCTGGCTCAGGAAGGGGACGGGGCGGATGTCGCCGGACAGCGCGACCTCGCCGATCGCCAGGACGTCGTTGGCCACCGGACGGTAGATGGCCGCGGAGGCGAGCGCGAGGCAGACCGCCAGATCAGCGGCAGGATCGGACAGCTTGGCACCGCCCACGGTCGCCACGAACACGTCGCGGTCGGAGAGTCGTCTGCGGCTGCAGCGCTCGGTGACGGCCACGAGCATCGCGACGCGCGAGCTGTCGAGGCCGCTGACCCCGCGTCGCGGATTCGGGGTCGTCGACTCCGTGACGAGGGACTGCACCTCGGCGAGCATGGGACGGCGACCCTCCATCGTCACCGTGACGCACGTGCCCGGAACGGGCTTGTCGCGGTGCTCGCGGAACAGGTCGGAGGCGTCGATCACCTCGCGCAGGCCGTCGTCGGCCTGCTCGAAGCACACGATCTCGTCCGCGGGGCCGTAGCGGTTCTTCACCGCTCGCAGCAGGCGCAGCGCGGTGTGCCGGTCGCCCTCGAAGGTCAGGACGGTGTCGACGAGGTGCTCGAGCGCTCGAGGGCCGGCGATGCTGCTGTCCTTCGTGGACTGGCCGATGACCAGCATCGGCATCCGACGCGACTTCGCGACCCGGCTGAGCACCTGCGTGACCTCGACGACCTGGGTCATGCCGCCGGCGCGGCCCTCGACGTCGGCCGATGCGATGGTCTGGACGGAGTCGACCACGACGAGCGAGGGGTCGTGCTCCTCGATGTGTCCGAGCAACGTGGCGAGGTCGTTCTCGTCGGCGAGCAGGAGCCGCTCGGAGTCGGCGCCGATCCGTCGGGCCCGCACGCCGATCTGCTCCACCGACTCCTCGCCCGAGACGTAGAGCACCGGCCCGGATGCGGTGGTCTCGGCGTAGCGGTGACCCACCTCGAGCAGCAGCGTGGACTTGCCGACGCCGGGTTCGCCGGCGACCAGCACGACCTGGCCGGGGACCAGGCCGCCGCCGATGACCCGGTCGAACTCGCCGAGCCCGGTGAGGGCGCGGGTGACCTTCTCCTCGGTGATCTCGGAGACCGGTCGCGCGCGGCGGGTCGGCGCGACGCCGTTGGTGCTGGTGCGCAACCCGCTGGACGTCGCGGCCGCGCCCACCTCGGCGACCGTGCCCCAGGCCTGGCACTCGGTGCACCGCCCGACCCACTTGGGCGACGCGGCGCCGCACTCGGTGCACCGAAAGGTCGAGCGAGCCTTGGCCATGCCCGCACCCTACGGACCGACGCCGACATCGCGTGGCCGCCGTCCCCGGAGGTATGCACTGAAGGTGGCCTTCAGTGCATAGAGGGAGCCACAGGAGCCCTTCATCGGCGAGGCATCCTCAGGGATGCGCCCCGCGCCTCCATCGTCAGGCTGCGGCCCGCCACCCTCGTCCCCATGCCTAGAGCCCGCACCTGGAACCGCGACTCGGTCCTCCAGCTCGCGTCGACCCAGGAGGGGCTCATCACCGCCGCCCAGCTCGCGACGCTCGGCGTGCCTCGATCCACCGTCTCGCGCTCGCACAGTCTTGGCGGCATGTTCACCTGGGTCCTGCCCGGCATCCACCGCGTCGACGGCCGCGGCCGCCTGTCACCGGAGCAGCGCGAGACAGCAGCCCTCCTGTACGCCGGACCGGCAGCGTCGCTCACTGGCGCGTCGGTGCTGCGCAGGATAGGCCTGAAGGCGGCCGGCGACTCTCGACTCCTCCCGCCCGACTGTGTCCACGTCAGCATCCCGCACGCGACGAAGCGCGCGTCGCATTCGTTCGTCCAGGTCGAGCGGACTCTGGCCCCTCCGCGCACCAGGGTCGTCCAGGGTCTTCCGTGCGCGTTCACCGCGCGGGCTGTGTTGGATGCCGTACGCCGGTGCACCGAGCAGGACGTCGTGCGAGCGGTCATCTTCGAGGCGGTCCAGAGGGGCTTCGTCGTTCCCGAGCAGCTGGAGGACGAGCGGCGGCTCGGGCAGATCCGCGGCACGCGCTTCGCCCGGCTGGCCCTCGAGGAGGTGTTCGCGGGCGTCCGGTCGATGCCCGAGGCCGAGATCTGGGCAGCGTTCGAACGTCGCGGTGTCGGCGGTCTGCTCTACAACCCTCGGCTCTACCGAGAGGACGGGACGTTCGTGGCGTCGCCCGACGTCTACGACCCTTCGACCGGGGTGTGCCTCGAGGTGGACAGCCGCGAGCACCACTTCCAGGTGCAGACGTGGGAAGCGACGATGCAGCGGCACTCGACGATGACGGCGGCCGGTCTCGCCGTGCTGCACGCACCGCCGTCACGGATCCGTTCCGCGCCTGACTCCGTGGTCGACGACTTCCTCGCGGCGGTGGCGGCGCGGAGGGGCGTGACGCCGCAGGGGGTCGTCGTCCTTGAGGCCCGGGGTCAGGCGTCCTGACCGGGCTGGTGGCGACCCGGCAGCGGGAATCGGGCCGGATCGACGTCGAAGCGGGACCGAGCGGGAAGTGACGCGAGGACGAGCTCGTAGGCGTCCTCGAGCAGCTCGTCGAGGAGATCGGGAACGGTGACGTCGTCGACGGCGACGGAGATCCAGTGCCGCTTGTTGCTGTGGTAACCCGGTGTCACGAAGGTGTGATCCCGAACGAGCTCGGCGCCTCGGTCCGGCTCCACCTTCAGCGTCACGATCCGCCGGTCGGGGCTGACGATGGCGAACATCTTGCCGCCGGACCCAAACTGGCCAGCCGCGGTCACGACTCCGACCTTCCAGACGTCCACGTCGTCGCCGAACGGGTGCGTCAGAGCAGCACCGGGGAACCGCGACACGATCCCTGCGACTATCGCTTGCGGGTCCGACGACCGTCTTCGCGCCATGGCTCCGACGGTAGCCGAGCCGTGGATCTCACTCAGGTGGTACCGACGTCGGCCTGCGATGAAGGGCTCCCGCGCTCACCTCTATGCACTGAAGGCCACCTTCAGTCCGCAACTAGCTGGGGTCGGCGGGGTGAGGGGCGAAGGCACGCATCTGGCGTTCGCGGACCTTGGCCGAGCGCTCCTTGGCCGCGACGGCGCGTGCGGCCGCGAGCGTGGCCATCCGCGCCTCGCAGTGCTCGGCCAGCACGGCGTACGCCTTCTCGCCCATCAGCGCGATGAGGGTGCCGCGCTCCGTGACGTAGACCGGGTCGGGCGCGACGTGCGCCTCGGGGGAGCCGCTGCAGTACCAGTCGAGGTCGTGGCCGCCCGCGCCCCAGCCGCGCCGGTCGTACTCGCTGATGGTCACCACGTGGACGCTCGTGCCGTCGGGCCGCTCGACGTCGTCGAAGGTGCGACGCACGGGCAGCTGCCAGCAGACGTCCGGCTTGAGCTCGAGCGGCTGCTTGCCGATCCGCGCGGCCAGGTGGTGGAACGCGCAGCCCTCGCCACCCTCGAAGCCGGTGCGGTTCTGGAAGACGCAGCCTCCCTCGTGCACGCGGGTCTTGCGCGCACCCTCCTCGTCCTTCTCGCTGATCCCCTTGCTGCGACCGACGGACGCGAACTGCCAGATGTCGTCGGTGAGCATGTCGGCGTACTTCTTGGCGCGCTTCTCGTCGGCCTTGTCCGAGTAGTGCGCACCGAGCACGCAGCAGCCGCCGTCGGGCTTGGTCTTGTCGATGCCGTGGCAGCCGCGGCCGTAGATGCACGTCCAGCGGCTGGTGAGCCAGGTCAGGTCGCAGCGGTAGACGTGGTCGGCCTCGGTCGGGTCGGGGAACTCGACCCAGGCTCGCGGGAAGTCCAGCGGCACCTCGGCAGGGCGGGCCGTCACCTCGACCGCGACCGGCGCTGACTTCTTCGGCTTCTTCGCTGCTGCCACAGGACCACCCTAGACGTGATGGGGACGACGCATCGCCGGGCGGAGCGCCTAGCATCGGGGGGTGCGCCTTGGAGTTCTCGATGTCGGGTCGAACACGGTCCATCTGCTCGTGGTCGACGCCCATCACGGCGCGGCCCCGATCCCTGCGCACTCGCACAAGACGGAGATGCGTCTCGCCGAGCACATCGTCGACGGCGACCGGATCGGGCGCACGGGCATCGACACGCTCGTCGGCTTCATCCTGTCCTCGCAGCAGGTCGCCGAGGACTTCGGCGTCACCGACATGCTGGCCTTCGCCACCTCGGCGATCCGCGAGGCCGCCAACGGCGACGACGTGCTCCGCGAGGTACGTCAGCGCACGGGCGTCGACCTCACCGTCCTCTCCGGTGACGACGAGGCGCGTCTGACCTTCCTGGCCGTGCGCCGCTGGTACGGCTGGTCGTCGGGACGCCTGCTCGTGCTCGACATCGGCGGTGGCTCGCTCGAGATCGCCGTCGGCGCCGACGAGGTGCCGGACGTCGCCGTGTCCCTCCCTCTGGGCGCCGGTCGCATGACCCGTGAGTTCCTCACCGGCGACCCCGCCCGGCCCGAGCAGCTCAAGGCGCTGCGCAAGCACGCGCGGGCCGAGATCGCCGACGTCGTCGGGCGCATCACCCGGGCCGGCGATCCCCGACAGGTCGTCGCCACGAGCAAGACGTTCCGCTCGCTCGCGCGCATCGCGGGAGCGGCGCCGTCGAGCGACGGCCCGTTCGTGCGCCGCCGCCTGGCGCGCGACGACCTGCGCCTCTGGGTGCCCAAGCTGGCCGGCATGACGGCTCGCGAGCGCGGCGACCTGCCCGGCGTGAGCGCGGGCCGTGCGCCCCAGCTGCTCGCCGGGGCGATCGTCGCCGAGGCGGCGATGGACCTGCTCGGCGTCGAGACGCTCGGCGTCGCACCCTGGGCGCTGCGCGAGGGCGTCATCCTCGAGAAGCTCGACCGGATCGAGCGATGAGCACCGAGGTCGACGTCGCCACCGGGCTGACGTCGGCGCAGGTCGCCGAGCGCGTGGCCGCGGGTCAGGTCAACGACGTCAAGGACCGCAACGCCCGCTCGCTCGGCGACATCTTCCGCGCCAACACCTTCACCTACTTCAACGCGCTCATCGGGTCGCTGTGGGTGCTGATGATGGTGAGCGCGCCGTTCATCGACTCGTTGTTCGGGTTCATCATCGTCATCAACACCGGGATCGGCGTGGTCCAGGAGTACCGCGCTGCCCGGACGCTCGCCAAGCTGAGCCTCGTCGGCCAGCAGCAGGCGATGGTGCGTCGCGACGGCGTCGACGCCGAGATCGCGCCGCACGACGTCGTCCTCGACGAGCTCATCCTCGTGAGCACCGGCGACCAGATGCTCGTCGACGCCGTCGTGGTCGAGTCACGGGGGCTCGAGCTCGACGAGTCGCTCCTCACGGGTGAGGCCGACCCGGTCGAGAAGCCCGAGAGCGAGGAGGTGCTGTCCGGCTCGTTCGTCGTCGCGGGCTCGGGCATGGTGCGCGCCACGAAGGTCGGTCAGGACTCCTACGCCGCACAGCTCGCCGACGAGGCCAGCAAGTTCAGCCTCACCCGCTCCGAGCTGCGCGACTCGATCCAGCGCTTCATCCGCTACGTGTCCTACGCCCTGCTGCCGGTCGGGATCCTCCTGTTCATCTCGCAGATGCGGGCCAACGACGGAGCCATCCGTGCCTCGATCGCCGGCACCGTGCCCGGCGTCATCACGATGGTCCCGGAGGGCCTCGTCCTGCTCACCAGCGTCGCGATGGCGGTGTCGGTGATCCGGCTCGCGCAGAAGAAGGCGCTCGTGCAGGACATGCCGGCGGTCGAGGTCCTCGCGCGGGTCGACGTCGTGTGCGTCGACAAGACCGGCACCCTCACCGAGCCGGGGATGGCCGTGCACCAGGTGGTCGTCGTCGATGAGGCGATCCCGGTGTCCGACGTGCTCGGTGCGCTCGGCGCGTCCGAGCCCGAGCCCAACCAGACCCTCGTCGCGATCGCGGCGCAGTACGCCGCACCGACGGGCTGGACGGTCGTGACGACCGTGCCGTTCTCGAGCTCGCGCAAGTGGTCGTCCGCGACCTTCGACGGCCGCGGCGCGTGGGTGCTCGGGGCGCCGGAGATGCTGCTGCCCGAGGGTGACGACGTGCGCCGACGCGGGGACGAGCTGGCGTCGGGCGGTGCGCGCGTCCTCGTGCTCGCCCGCTCCGACGACGAGCCCGACGCCGAGTCCGGGCCCGGCACGCTGCACCCGGCCGCACTCGTCGTCATCGACCAGACGCTGCGCTCGGACGCGTCCGAGACGGTCGCGTACTTCCTCGCGCAGGGTGTGCAGATGAAGGTGATCAGCGGCGACAACGCGGTCACCGTGGGTGCCATCGCGGCGCAGGCCGGCATCCCCGGCGCCGACGCTCCGATGGACGCCCGTGAGCTTCCCGACGACCCTTCGGCGCTGGCCGAGGTGCTGGAGCGCACGAGCGTGTTCGGACGCGTCACACCCGCACAGAAGCGCGCGATGGTCGGTGCGTTGCAGAGCCGCGGGCACGTGGTCGCGATGACGGGCGACGGTGTCAACGACGTCCTCGCCCTCAAGGACGCCGACCTCGGCATCGCGATGGGTTCCGGTGCGGGCGCCACGCGATCGGTGGCGCAGATCGTGCTCCTCGACGACCGGTTCGCCGTGATGCCGTCGGTGGTCGCCGAGGGGAGACGTGTGCTCGGCAACGTCGAGCGGGTGTCCGACCTGTTCCTCACCAAGAGCTTCTACGCGATGGCCGTGTCGGTCGCGACCGTGCTCTTCACCCAGCCGTTCCCGTTCCTCAACCGGCACCTCACCATCGTCACGTTCTTCACGATCGGGGCACCGGCGTTCTTCCTCGCCCTCATGCCCAACACGCAGCGCTTCCGACCCGGCTTCTTCCGCCGCGTGCTCAAGTTCGCCGTGCCGGCCGGACTGATCTGCGCGGTCGTCGGCGTACACGACCTACCACTACGTCCTGCGGGTGTCGGACGGCGTCGACGACGGACGCTCCGCTGCCGTCGTCACGCTGTTCATCGTCGCCTGGTGGGTGCTCGTGCAGGTGGCCCGGCCGCTCGACGCCCTGCGCGTGCTCATCGTGGCGGCCTCGCTCGTCGGCTTCCTCGTCGTCCTCTACGTGCCGTGGCTCTCGCACCTGTTCGACCTGTCCTGGGCGGTGGACCGCGCCGGGGTGGTGGCCTTCCTCGTCGGCATCGTCGGGGCCGCGCTCGTCAGCGTCGCCCACGCCGTCGCCGGGCACGGCAACGAGCCCGACGAACCACCCCAGGTCGCGCGGGTCCCGGCCGTCGTCGCAGGATGATGTCGTGAGCCCGCTGGTCACCCTCTCGACCGCATCGACCTACCCCGAGTCGACCGCGGCCTCGTTCGAGATCGCCGCGCGGCTCGGCTACGACGGCGTCGAGGTCATGGTCGGCACCGACGCCGTCAGCCAGGACCCCGAGGCGCTGCTGAGGCTGCGCGACCACTACGGCATCTCGATCACCTCGATCCACGCGCCGTGCCTGCTCATCAGCCAGCGGGTGTGGGGCAGCGAGCCGTGGCCGAAGCTGCAGCGCGCGCAGGCGGCGGCCGAGCTGCTCGGGGCCTCCACGGTCGTGGTGCACCCGCCGTTCCGCTGGCAGCGCGACTACGCCCGCGACTTCGTGTCGGGCATCGAGGCGATGGCCAGCGAGACCGACATCCGGTTCGCCGTCGAGAACATGTATCCCTGGAAGGTCACGTCGCGCGAGTTCGCGGCGTACGTCCCGGGATGGGACGTTCGCGACGAGGACTACCTCCACACGACCCTCGATCTCTCGCACACGTCCGTCTCGCGGTCCGACGCGCTCGAGATGGCACGCGACCTCGGCGACCGGCTCGCGCACGTCCACCTCGCCGACGGCACCGGTTCGTCGATCGACGAGCACCTGGTGCCGGGCCGCGGCGACCAGCCGTGCGCGGACCTCCTCCGGGTGCTCGGCGAGAGCGGCTTCGACGGGCATGTCGTGATCGAGATCTCGACGCGCAAGGCCGCCGACCGCGTCGAGCGCGAGAGCGACCTGCGGCACGCGCTGCAGTTCGCGCGCGGGCACCTTGCCGGCGTCGAGGTCGAGCCCGACCCGGTGCACGTGTTCGAGGTCGACTCGTCCGGGGTCGCTCAGGAGGTCGACCATGGCCACGTCTGACGACGTCACCCGACAGGTGCTCGACGCCGCACGGGCCGCCTACGCGCGCCGCGGCTACCTCAACACGACGATCAAGGGAGTCGCGGCCACGGCCGGGGTGGCGCCCGACGTCGTACGCCGCTACTACGCCAACCGCGAGGCGCTCTTCGCCGCGGCGATGCGCCTGCCGATGGACCCGGCGACGTCGATCGCGCAGCTGCTCGCCCCGGGGATCGACGGGCTCGGCGAGCGCATGGTGCGCGTCACCCTGCGCATGCTCGACGATCCCGAGACGCGCGAGCAGCTCGCCGAGATGGTGCGCGACGGCGCGGGTGCGAGCAAGGCGACGGCCGCGCTGCGCGAGTTCTTCGAGACCGAGATGGTCGACCGCGTCGTGTCGGCGCTCGGGGTGCCCGACGCCCGGATGCGGGTGGTGCTCGCGACGTCCTACCTCATGGGGATCGCGACGTCGCCGCTACGTCCTCAAGGTCGAGCCGCTCGCCTCGGCGAGCGAGGACGACATCGTGGCGCTCGTCGGGCCCGCCGTGCAGCTGGCGCTGACGACCTCGACCGTTCGCAGGCCGCCGGTCACCCCCACCGGCTGACCTTTTCCGCCGCACCGACCCGCGTGGGACCGGCGGTCGGGTCCAGACGTCGGCGCTGCGTGGAGGTCCGTCGTACGGCAGGCTGGGCGTCGTCCGGACACGCCCGACTGACGGAGGTTCCCGTGAACAAGTCGATGCTCGCCCTGCTCACCGACGCCGAGCGGCTGCTGGTGGCCGAGACCGAGAAGCCGCGGCTGGCGACGATGGACGAGGACGAGCTGGCCGCTCTGCACGACCGGATCCGACGTGCCCGGAACAAGTACTCGACCAACTACCGCCGTCAGGCCGCGTCGTCCGTGAGCACGGTCGGTGGTCGCGGCAAGGCGCACGGGCAGAACCAGCGCTCGCGCGACAAGGCCGAGGTGTTCGAGCTCGCCCTCGCGAACGTGAGCACGGCGCTGGCCGCGGCCGCTCGTCGCAGCGCCGCGGAGCTCAAGGCCGAGCGGCTCGCGGCGGCCAGGGCGGCGAGCGGAAAGCCGTCTCCGGCCACGGCGACCTCGACGACCGCACAGCGCGCTGCCGCGGCGCCCGCCCGCGGGCCGAAGGCACCGACGCGCACGACGTCGGGCTCCCGGCGCCCTGCGCCGTCGAAGGCGAAGAAGAACGCGCACACCCAGGCGGCAGGCGCGCGTCGTCAGGCCAAGCGCGACGGTCGCTGAGCCCGGTCCGTCATCCATCGTGGTCCGCGACGCGGACCCGTTCTCGTGGGGTGCGACCGTCGGCCGACCTGGGCACGCGGTCGCGAGTAGCCTGACGAGGTCGGGTCGAGGGCCGGCCCCGAGCTAAGGAGCAGGACGTGCTGCGTTCGGTGCTGCTGTCGGCGTCGCGGAGCGACAGGCTCAAGCAGGTGGCCACCGATGCGCCGCCCGCTCGTGCCCTCGTCGCCCGCTTCGTGGCGGGTGAGACGACCGACGACGCCGTGCGCGTCACGCGCGAGCTGGTCGACTCCGGTCGCCTCGTCACCATCGACCATCTCGGCGAGGACACCCTCGAGCTCGAGCAGGCCGAGGCCACCCGTGACGCCTACCTCGCGCTGCTCGACGGGCTCGGCGAGGCCGGTCTGACGTCGAGCGCCGAGGTCTCGGTGAAGCTCTCCGCGGTCGGGCAGGCCCTGCCCGGCGACGGCGAGAAGATCGCGCGCGACTTCGCCGCGTCCATCTGCGAGCGGGCGACGTCGCTCGGAACCACGGTCACCCTCGACATGGAGGACCACACCACCACCGACTCGACGCTGTCGATCCTGCGCGACCTGCGGGTCGACTTCCCGGACACCGGCGCCGTGCTGCAGGCCTACCTCCGACGCACCGAGGCCGACTGCGCGGACCTCGCCACGGCCGGCTCCCGCGTGCGGCTGTGCAAGGGCGCCTACGACGAGCCCGAGTCGGTGGCCTACGCCGATCGCTCCGAGGTCGACCGCGCCTACGTGCGCTGCATGAAGATCCTGCTGCAGGGCGCGGGCTACCCGATGCTGGCCACGCACGACCCACGCCTGGTCGAGATCGGCGGCGCGCTCGCCGTGCGCACCGACCGGGAGCCCGGCACGTACGAGTTCCAGATGCTGTACGGAGTGCGCACCGACGAGCAGGCGCGTCTCGCGTCGCAGGGCGAGCGCATGCGCGTCTACGTGCCGTACGGCGACGAGTGGTACGGCTATCTCGTGCGACGTCTCGCCGAGCGACCTGCGAACCTGACACTCCTGGCACGCGCACTCGTCTCGAAGGGCTGACACGCACATGGGTCTCCTCGCGATCTTCGGCGCCGGAGTGATGGGGGAGACCCTGCTCTCGGGCCTCCTGCGTGCCGGTCGCCCCGCTTCGGACCTCGTGGTCACCGAGCGCCGCACCGACCGCGCGGAGGAGCTGCGCGGCAAGTACGGCGTCAAGGTCGTGTCGAACGTTGAGGCCGCCGAGCTCGCCGACACCCTCGTGCTCGTCGTCAAGCCGCAGGACATGGGCGCGCTGTGCGACGAGATCGCCGACCACGTGCGTCCCGGTGCGCTCGTCGTCTCGCTGGCGGCGGGCATCACGACGTCCTTCCTCGAGGAGCGCCTCGCCGACGGCGTGCCCGTCGTCCGGGTCATGCCCAACACCCCGGCGCTCGTCGACCAGGGGATGTCGGCCATCTCGCCCGGCGAGCACTGCGACGAGGAGCACCTCGCCGAGGCCGAGGCCCTGCTCGGCACGGTGGGCAAGGTCGTGCGCGTCGAGGAGAAGCACCTCGATGCGGTGACCGCCGTCAGCGGCAGCGGTCCGGCCTACCTCTTCTACGTCGCCGAGGCGATGATCGAGGCCGGCGTGTTCCTCGGCATGCCGCGTGCGACGGCCACCGAGCTCGTGGTGCAGACGTTCTACGGCGCCGCCACGATGCTGCGCGAGACCGGCGAGCACCCGAGCGTCCTGCGCGAGAACGTCACGTCGCCCGGCGGCACCACGGTCGCGGCGCTGCGCACCCTCGACGACCACAAGGTGCGTGCGGCGTTCATCTCGGCGCTCGAGGCGGCGCGAGACCGCAGCCACGAGCTGGGTCAGTGACGCCGCTGTGACGTCGCGGTGACCGGTCGGGCAGCCGTCGTCTGGGACGACGCCCTGGCGGCGTACGACTTCGGCGCCGGGCACCCGCTCGCCCCCATCCGGGTGCAGCTCGCCATGCATCTCGTGCGCGACCTCGGTCTGCTCGACGGCCCGGACGTCACGGTGATCCCCCCGGTCCTCATCGACGACGACCTGCTGCTGACCGTGCACGACCCCGAGTTCGTGGCAGCCGTACGCCGTGCCTCCGCCGATCCGCTCGACGTCGACCTGCACCGGGGGCTCGGCACCGACGACGTCCCGACGTTCGCGGGGATGCACGAGGCGTCGCGCGCGGTGTGCGGTGCGACGCTCGCAGCGGTGCAGGCCGTGCACAGCGGTGCGGCGCTGCACGCGGTCAACCTCGCTGGCGGGCTGCACCACGCCATGCCTGGCTCCGCCTCAGGCTTCTGCGTCTACAACGACCTCGCGATCGCGATCCAGTGGCTGCTCGACCAGGGAGTCGAGCGCGTGGCCTACGTCGACGTCGACGTCCACCACGGCGACGGGGTGCAGGCCGCGTTCTGGAACGACCCGCGCGTGCTGACCGTGTCGGTGCACGAGTCGGGGCGCGCGCTGTTCCCCGGCACCGGCTTCCCGATGGAGATCGGTGGCCCCGACGCCGTCGGCAGCGCCGTCAACGTCGCGCTGCCGCCCGGCACCGGCGACGAGGGGTGGTTGCGTGCCTTCCACGGCGTGGTGCCGCCGATCGTCGAGCACTTCGCGCCCGAGATCCTGGTGACCCAGCAGGGCTGCGACACCCACGCCGACGACCCGCTCGCGCATCTGCTGCTCTCGGTCGACGGCCAGCGGATGACCTACGCCGCGCTGCACGACCTCGCGCACCGGGTCAGCGACGGGCGTTGGGTCGCGATGGGCGGTGGTGGCTACTCGTGGATCGACGTCGTCCCGCGCGCGTGGTCGCACCTCGTGGGCGAGGTGGTCGGTGCCCCGGTGCCGCCCGAGACCGTGGTGCCCGAGTCGTGGCGCTCCTTCGTGACCGACCGGCTGCGCGTGCCGACTCCGGCGCTCATGACCGACGGCAACCAGCCACGGGTGCGCTCGTGGGAGTCGGGCTACGACCCCGCCGACCCGGTCGACGCGGCGGTCCTGCGCACGCGCGAGGCGGTCTTCCCCTGGCACGGCCTCGCCGCCGACCCCTACCACGGGTTCTGAGCCGCCGAGCCCGAGCGCCGCGTCGTCAGCGCGCGGGGTCCGCGACGGCGGCCACCCCGGTGATGCGCGCGACGGTGAACGTCCGCACCTCCGCGGTCCGCAGGTCGTACGCCGTGAGGAAGCCGCCCTCGAGCCGCAGCGGCTCGACCACGCGCTCGGTCGTGATGCCGGCGGAGTCCGCGTAGCCGATCCACACCGGCTTCTGCGCGTCGAGCGCGGTACGCAGCTCGGCGATGGTCTCCGACGTCGAGGACCTCGGCAGCCGACCGCTGCCGTTGCCCTCCGGCAGGGCCGGTGGGCGGTGGGCCGCCGCGGTCTCGCCGGCGCGCAGCGCACGCACCGCGGCCGACAGCATCGCGTCGGTGGGCGCGGGCGGCTCGACCGACAGGTGCGGCGGACGTGGGCGCGCCGGCGTGCGGTGCTCGTCGGGTCGCCGTACCAGCACGGCGCCCTCGGCGTTCTCGGCGCTGGGGGAGTAGCCGGCGTCGCGCAGCCGCTCGAGCGCGACGTCGACCGGTGACGCGCACGCCACCACGGTGTCGGCGAGGCGCACGAGGCGCAGCGTCGCGAGCTTGCGGTCGGCGAGCATCGTCGAGACGGTCGTCGGGTCGTCGCAGCGGATGTACGCCGACGCCACACCGACGCGCACGGCGCCATGACGGCGAGCGGCGTCGAGCACGAGGTACTCGAGCGGCTGGGGCACCGGGGTCCGCGAGCGAGCGGTCAGCATGGCGAGGATGTCGGTCGCGGAGCGTCCCGCATCCAGGGCGCGACGGACGGAGGAGTCGCTGAAACGGTAGACGGTGGCCCCGCCCGTCGACTCGACGTCGGCGAGCAGTGACAGCTCGCGCGCGAGGTCGCTCTCGACCGGGCCGGGCGCGACAGCCGTGAGGTCGGCCTGCAGCAGCACGTGGTCGAGCGGCGAGGGCAGCACGGCGTCCAGCGCGCCCACCACGGCTGCGGTGACCGGTGCCCGGCCGGGCGCGCGCGTCGCGGCCCGCGCCTGCTCGGAGGACTCCTCGGCGGAGGACGCCGCGAGCAGGGCACGCCCGTGCGTCGACAGCGCGCCGAGGCCGGTCACACCCAGTCGTTCGGCCTCCTCCGGGGTCGCCTCGACGATCGTCCGCCAGAGCGGCGACGTCCGGCGAGGACGTCGCCAGCGCAACCGCTCGAGCACCGACGCGTGCGACGGCGACTGGCCCGGCGCCAGCACCGCGAGCTCGTCGAGCACCGCGCGCCTCGCCTCCGGTGCGAGCGCACGGTCGACGTCGCGAGCGAGCGCGTTGACCTTGCCGCCGACGTCGTCGCGCCCCGATACCAGCACGGGAGTGCGCGTCATGTGCAACCACGTCTGCGCGAGCAGCGCCCACCGCTCGGCTGTCGGGCGGAGTCGCCAGGTGTCGTACGCCGGCGTCGGGCACCACACCTCGTCGACCTCGCCGTCGGAGGCGAGAAGCCCTGCGGCGTAAGCGGTCTCGATGACGAGGGCCGCTCCCTCCTCGTCGACGTCGAGCGACACGGCGGTGCGTGCGAGATCGCGCACGGAGAGGCCACCGCCGCGCAGAACGGACGGCGGCGCTGTCGACCACGCCTCGAGCAGCGTCTCGACGAGACGCACGAATCCGAACGCCTGCTGGCCCGCGGTTCGGTCGACGAGGTCAGGTGCGCGGTCGGAGTGCTCGAGCGTCGGTGGCTCGGGCTCGAGATGGCGGACGAGGACGCCGTCGCGCAGGACGAGGGCGATCTCGCGCGGCAGCACCACGGTGTCCGACGACGTCGGCTCGAGCAGGTGGTGCGCCAGCAGCCACTCGAGGGGCGTCCGCGCGGAGCCGACGTCGACCGGGCGGTCGGCGCCCTCGACCCGACCCGTCGGCGGGCCCCACACCAGGCGTCCGAGCGCCTCGCGCGCCCCGTCGGGCGCGGTCGCGAGCACCCGCTCGACCTCGCGGGGGTCGGCGGCGTACGGGGCCACGCCACGTCGCGACTCGGCCATCGCCGGACCGAGTCCGGCCGGGTGCGAGCCGAGCACCTCGCGCACCGGACGCACGAGGTGCAGCTCGTCGTCGTCGCCCCACAGCAGGGCGAGGGCCAGCAGCCTGTCGACCACCACGTGCAGGTGCGCGTCGTCGGCCTCGGGAAGCCCTGCGGCGAGGTCGGCGTAGGACGCCGGGTCGGGCAGCGCACCGAGCGCGGTGACGACCTGCAGCGTGAACGTGTCGAGCCGGTCGAGGGCGCGGCTCGTCGACGGACCGGTCGTGGCCCGGGTGGCGAGCGCGCCGAGGTCGGCCGGCACCGGGTGGACGAGGTCCGGCCGCAGGGCCAGCAGCGCGCTGATCTCGTCGTCGGTGCGAGCGCGCAGGTCGTCGGCGAGTGATCGCGCCCGCGCGCCGGCCGGCGACCGTCGCGAGGACGTCGCCCGTGCCGTGCGCTTGGTGGCCATCCGCACGAATTTACGCGAGCGGGGCGCCAGGAGCGAACTCGTGCGTCCTAGGTTGGTGCTCGTGACCGTCATCGGGTTCGACCTCGACATGACGCTGGTCGACTCGGCCGATGCCATCGTCGACGCGGTGGCGCACACCGTGGCGACGTTCGGCGGCGTGGTGGACGAGGACGCCGTACGCCGCGGCGTGGGCCTGCCGCTCGACCAGGTCTTCCCCGACTTCATCCCCGACGTGCCCTACCTCGACGCCCTCGAGGTCTACCGCGCCCGCTACCTCTCGGACGGTCTCGACATGCAGTCGCTGCTGCCCGGCGCGCAGGACGCGCTCGAGGTCGTGACGTCGGGCGGCTTCCGTGTCGTCGTCATCAGCGCGAAGAAGGACACGCACGTCCGGGCGGTGCTCGACGAGGTGGGGCTGTCGTCGTACGTCTCCGACATCGTGGGGGAGCGGTTCGGCGAGACCAAGGCCGCCGCGCTGCTCGACCACGGGGCGCTCGTCTACGTGGGCGACCACGTCGGTGACGTGCACGGTGCGCTGGCGGCCGGAGCCGTGGCCGTGGCCGTGGCGACCGGTCCGACGCCGGCCGAGGCTCTGCGCGAGGCCGGCGCCGACGTGGTCCTCGACGACCTGACAGAGTTCCCCGGCTGGTGGTCGAGCTGGTTGTCACGACGACGTGAGGTGGGCGTATGAGGATCCTGGTCATCGGCGGCACGAGGTTCGTGGGACGCCACATCGTCGAGGCGGCGCTGGCGGCCGGTCACGACGTCACGCTGCTGCACCGCGGCACCGGTGCGGACCTCTTCCCCGAGCTCGAGCACCTCCACGTCGACCGCGACGCCTCGCTCGACCTCCTGACCGACCGCAGCTTCGACGCCACCGTCGACACGTCGGCCTACTTCCCGCGCCAGGTGTCCGCGGTCGCCGACGCGATGGGCGAGCGCGCCGGACGGTACCTCGTCATCTCGTCGACGTCGGTCTATGCCCGCCCCGCCGGACCGGGGTTCGACGAGTCGTCGCCCACGGTCGAGCCGGCCGCTGACGACGTCACCGAGGTCACCGAGACGACGTACGGTCCGCTGAAGGTCGCGATCGAGAACGTGGCGCGTGAGCGCTTCGGCGCGCGGGCCACGGTCGTGCGCCCGACGTACGTCATCGGTCCGTACGACCACACCGAGCGCTTCACCTACTGGGTCGAGCGCATCGCCGAGGGGGGCGAGGTCCTCGCGCCGGGCAACCCGCGCGACCCCATCCAGGTGATCGACGCCCGGGACATGGCCGCGTGGATCGTGCGCCTGCTCGAGAACGACGTCGCGGGCACGTTCCACGCGGTGAGCCCGGACGCCGGGTTCTGCTTCCGCGACATGCTCGACGTGATCCGCGAGGAGGTCGCCCCCGAGGGCACGTGGTTCACCTGGGCCGACCAGCAGTGGCTGCTCGACCAGGGCGAGAACGGGTCCACGCTGCCGCTGTGGGGCGAGGACGACCCGTGGATCGAGGCGAACGCCGCCGATCCCGAGGCCGCGCAGGCGACCGGTCTCGACCCGCGCTTCCTGCCCGCCAGCATCCGCGCCGTCCTCACCTACGCCGAGCAGCACCCCGACCGCTCCCGAGGTCCGGCGATCACGAGATCACGCGAGTCCGAGCTCCTCGCGGCCTGGCACGCCCGCTGATCGCGAGGGGTGCCGCCCGGGTTGCCGACGGCGGCGCACGCAGCGGCCGCGTCCCTGACCGGTCATCTCGGTTGGGCTGCGGTGACCCGGCCGGTTAACCTGTGCGGACGCTGCTCCTCGGGGGCGGCGTCCAGCGACGACGACGAAGGACGCGTGAGTACGGTGCCCACCGGCAAGGTCAAGTGGTACGACAGCGAGAAGGGCTTCGGCTTCCTCGCCACCGACGAGGGCGACGAGGTGTTCGTCCATGCCTCGGCGCTGCCGTCCGGGATGGAGAGCCTCAAGCCGGGCTCCCGCGTCGAGTTCGGTGTCGCCGACGGCAAGCGCGGTCCCTCGGCGCTGTCGATCAGGCTGCTCGACGCGCCGACGAGCGTCGTCAAGGCCGCGCGCAAGCCGGCCGACGACATGGCGGTGATCCTCGAGGACCTCATCAAGCTGCTCGACTCGACGTCGAACTCGCTGCGCCGGGGCCGCTACCCCGACGACAAGCACGCGCGGCAGATCGCGCTCATGCTGCGCAAGGTCGCCGACGACCTCGACGCCTGAGTCCGGCGGAGGCGCCCAGGCCGGACCGGCGTGGGCGGGGCACCGACACGTCGATGTCGCGAAGTCGGGGGCGCGTGGCGGTGGTCGCGGCCGGTGGGCGAGACTGGGCGGGTGACTGACACCGTGCTGGACGCCGTGCTCGGCTCGGCGATCGACCTGGCCCGCACCGCGGTGCTCGAGGTCGCGCCGCCCGACCATGTCGGCGACCACGTCGAGTCGGTGCTCGACGACGACCTCGTCGTCACCCATCTCTTCGAGTGCCGGTGGACCGCCTACCGCGGCTGGCGCTGGGCCGCGACGCTCACGCGCACGCCGGACTCCGAGGACATCACCGTCGACGAGGTCGTGCTGCTGCCCGGGCCCGCCGCACTGCTCGCGCCCGAGTGGCTGCCGTGGGACGAGCGGGTGCGTGCCGGCGACCTCGGTCCCGGCGACCTGCACCCGACGGCCCTCGACGACCCGCGTCTGGAGCCGGGCTTCTTCGGCGGCGACGCCCTCGAGGTGCTCGACGAGGTGGCCAGCGAGGCGGGCACGCTGCGGCCCGAGCAGTGGCAGATCGGGCTCGGCCGCGAGGTCGTGCTCTCGGCGTACGGCCGGGGGCTCGCCGCCGACCGCTGGTACGACGGCGACTTCGGCCCGGACGCACCGATGGCCAAGGCCGCCCCGGCGCACTGCCGTTCCTGCGGCTACCTCATGCCGATCGGCGGCCTGGTCGGTCAGGCGTTCGGCGTGTGCACCAACGTCCTCGGCGCGGATGGCCGTGTCGTGGCCTTCGGGTACGGCTGCGGCGCGCACTCGAGCGTGCGCGCCCTCGAGGGCACCGGCGTACCCGTCACCGACATCGCGGTCGACGACGGAGCGGTCGAGGTGGTCGACCTCCGTGCGGTGCCCGCGCTCGACGACCTGACCGACGACCTCGGCGACGCCGCACCCGCACGTCTCGCCACCGGTGCTGCCGCGCCCGCAGAGCTCGCGGACGACGCCGACATCGCCCTCGACGTTGCGTCCTCGGACCCGTCGACCGTGCCCGACCCGGTCGACGACGCCGAGATCGCCGTGGTGCTGGTCGACCCGGAGGCCGCGCCCCTCGAGGATGTGGGCGCGCCCGGTGAGGTCGCGGAGGACGAGCGCGGTGCCGACGAGATCGACGACGAGGACGACATCGACGACGAGATCGAGGACGACGAGATCGACGACGACGACGAGGACGACGACGACGACGAGGACGACGAGGACGACGAGGACGAGGACGAGGACGACGGTCCCGTGCTGGTCACTCCCGTCCTCGACCTCGACGACGTCGACGACCTCGAGCCGGACGAGGTCCTCTGACCCTGAGCGCGCAAAAGATCGGCCGCGCCGCTCAGTGATTCCCCGCGCAATGTCGCGCTGGCGAGGCAGCGCCGATCAGGAGGCCGGCACGCGCGCGGCATGGCGCGCGCGCCGCCCGCGCAGGAACACCAGACCGGGAAGTCCGAGCAGGAAGCCGGCGAGGCAGACCCCGATCCACCACGAGTCACCGGACTGCTCGAGCCGCGCGCGCAGGAGCAGGCTCACCAGCAGGGCGACCAGCCACGCCACCGTGCCGATCGCGATCGCCGCGACGCCGTCGACGTCGACCGGGGCGATGTCCGACGTGGCGAGCGGCGTCGCCGAACCCGCCTCGGAGGTCGCGTCGTCGCTCACCCTGGTGAGGCTACCGCGTGACCGCGACCGTCCCCGTACGCTGTCGGACGTGAACCCCCGCACCCGACGCCTCGTGACGCTCGGCGTGCTCGTCGTGAGCATCGTGCTCGTCCTCGTGGCGGCGGTGCGCAACCGCTGACCCGGCGACGTCCGGGCGGCCACGTCGCCCGCAGCCACCCCTCGTCGTCACCGCCCCAGATGCTCGACACCGCCCGATTCTGAGTCACTTCCGGCGGTAACGACGAGGTGTGTCGGGGTCAGGCGAGGGCGAGGAGGAGGACCTTCTGGCCGGGCTTCCACGGGTCGCTGCCGGAGAAGTGCACCGGCACGCTCGCGCCCGCGGCGACGTCGGTCACGGTCGCGGTGGTCGTCGCGATGAGCGCGCCGTTGATGTAGACGTAGAGCACGAGGTTGGCGCTGCTCGTCGCCGTACCGGTGTTGCGCGCTGTGGTGTCGACGCCGAGAGTGCCGCCGGTGGTGGTGATCTTCCACGCACCGAGGCGCCAGCCGTCGACGACGGTCGTCGTCGTGGCGGGGGCGGACGGGGCGGCGCCGGTCGGCGTCGGGCCGGGACCGGTGGTGCCGGAGGGGGTGGAGGTCGGCGGTGTCGGGGTGGTCGTTGCGGACTGCGACGGGCTGCCCGAGGTGGCGGCGGGCGACGATGTGCTCGCCGTCGACGTCGGCTCGCCGGTCGGGGTGGCGGTGTGGTTGCCGATCTGCCCCCACACTCCGCCGGCGATGAGGCCCACCACGGCGGCGATGACCAGGGCGACGGCGACGAGCGCCCCCGTCGAGATGGCGCCGCCGTCGTCGCGCACCCTGCTGCTCACGAACACACCCTAGGCCTCGCCGGCGCGGCGACGCCGCAGGCGACCTGGTGGGAGGATCGAGTCATGACCGAGCAGCCCAGCATCGCCGGTACGCGGCTCACGCCCGACGCCTACCTCGCTGCCTACGACGCCGAGGGGCGCGCACTGCTCGAGGCCAGCACCGACCTCACTGCCGACGTCCCGGGCTGCCCGGGCTGGGTCGTGCGCGACCTGCTCTCCCACGTCATCGGGGTCTACCGGCACAAGATCGCCGCGCTCGAGACCGGGCAGGCGCCGGAGGCGCGCACCGAGGGCTGGGGTGCGCTCGACCCGAGCGGACGACCCGCGAGAGGTCCTGCGCGAGACCCACGCGGCGCTGCGTGCCCTGCTCGACGTCGATCCGGGGACGCCGGCGTGGTCGTGGTGGCCGCCCGAGCAGACCGTCGGGTTCTGGCAGCGTCGGATGGCGCACGAGACCGCCGTCCACCGGTGGGACGCCGACTCCGCGGCGCTCGGCGTCGCCGCGGCACCACCGGTCCCCCACGACCTCGCGGTCGACGGGATCGACGAGGTCCTCGGCTGGATGCAGTGGCCGTGGGACGACGCGCAGGACGAGGCCACGGGCCAGCAGGTCATGGTGTCGACGGACGAGGTCGCGTGGACACTCACGATCGAGCCGACGCGCGTGAGCGTCGAGCCAGGCGCGTCCGAGGACGCGGTCGCACTCATCGCCGGCGAGCCCTCCGCGCTGCTGCTGCACCTGTGGGGCCGGCCGACCGACACCGCTCCGGCAACCGGCGGTGATGTCGTCGCACTGCGCCTGCTGCGCGAGCGCATCGACATGGCGACGAGCTGAGCGGGTCATGTCCGAGCCCTGGGACGATGTGCGACCGCTGCTGCGCGCGCAGCTGCTCGACGTCGGTTCGCTCGTCCGCGCCGTCGCTGCAGGGCGGCGCCGCGGAGTCCCCCTCGAGTGGCGTCGAGCCGAGCTGAGGCCCGTGTCGATCAAGGGCGGCGTGCGGCTGCAGGTCACGACGTACGACGAGCGGCATGCGCACACGTCCAACCACGCCGAAGCCGACGCCGGCACCGCGGTGGATGCCTTGCTCGACCAGGGATTCGGCAACTGGCACGTCGAGACGGCCGACGAGGTCGTGCAGGTGCGCATCACGAAGAAGGGCGACGCGCAGGTGCATCGCGAGTCGCGGACGATCCCGGTCGAGGCCCTGCCGGCCGCCCACGACCGGGTGAAGCCGCGGATGTTCGACGTGGCGCACCCTGATGTCCGCGCCTTCCTGACCGAGGTGGGCGTCGCCGACAAGGACGGTCGGGTCAAGCCCAGCAAGCAGGACAAGTACCGCCAGGTCGAGGAGTTCGTCCGCCAGCTCGACGCCGCACTCGACGACGCCCGCGCCGCGGGGGTCCTCCCTGACGCGACCGCCGACAACCCTTGGCGCGTGGTCGATCTCGGTTGCGGCCACGCCTACCTCACCGTCGGCGCCTACGTGTGGCTGGCCCGAGTGCGCGGCATCCCCGTGCGGGTGCACGGGGTCGACGTGCGCGATGAGTTCCGCGACCGCAACGCCACGCTCGCCGCGTCGCTCGGATGGTCCGGCGAGCTCACGTTCGAGGCCGCGGCGATCGCCGACTCGTCGGGCTCCCCGGGTGCTGCCGGCACGGAGCGCGGAGCCCCCGACGTCGTCATCGCCCTGCACGCCTGCGACACCGCGACCGACGACGCGCTGGCACGCGCCGTCGAGTGGGACGCCGCCGTCGTGCTCGCCGCACCGTGCTGCCACCACGACCTGCAGGCCCAGGTGTCGGCGTCGTCCGCACCGCACCCCTACACGCTCGTGGCTCGTCACGGGCTGCTGCGCGAGCGCCTGCTCGACGTGCTCACGGACACCATGCGCGCGTCGCTGCTGCGCACCGTCGGCTACCGCGTCGACGTGGTCGAGTTCGTGAGCGACGAGCACACCCAACGCAACCTGCTCCTGCGTGCGGTACGCACCGGTGCAGCGCCGTCGGCGTCCGACATCGATGACTACGACGCGCTCGTGTCGCAGTGGCAGGTCGTCCCCGCGCTGTCGACGCGGATAGCCGGCCGGCTCGCGCGTGCGCGCGAAAGCCTCTGAACGTCTCTGGCACGCGATCGCACCCGCCGACGCGCGGTGCCGCTCCCTATGCTCGGGTCGTGGATCTCGAGTTCAGCGCAGAGGTGTGGTTCTGGCGGGGGCCGTCGCCCTACCACTTCGTGACGGTGCCTGAGGACGAGTCGGCCGAGCTCGCCGACGCCGCGGCGCGGGTGACGTACGGCTGGGGGATGATCCCGGTGGCCGCGCGGATCGGCGAGACGCGCTGGACGACGTCGCTGTTCCCCAAGGACGGCGGCTACATCGTGCCGCTCAAGGACGCCGTCCGCCGCAGCGAGGACCTCGACGTGGGCGACGACGTGACGGTCGCGCTCCACGTCGACGTCTGACCGATCCCTCCTGCGAGTTGTGGACGCGAGAGGGCACGAAAGTGCCCCGATTCGACCCTCAGGGTCGATGGCTGGCACTCGGTGCGCCGTAGCGGACGGGCGCCAGGCGCATGAGGGTGATGGCGAGCAGCATCATCGCGGGCACGATGAGGAACGCGGTGTGGACGCCGATGTGGTCGGCGAGCGCGCCCAGCACGAACGGGGCCGCGCCGCTCGCACCGCCGGCGGCCACGGACGCGAGGCCCGACCCTCGGTCGACCTGCTCGTCCGCCGCCCGCACCATGCGACCGATCCCGAGCGGCGACTGAAGCCCGAGCCCCAGACCGGTGACGGCGAGACCTACGACCATGGGGAAGGCGGACGACGACAGCCACGCGATCGCGAACCCCGCGATCGTGAGCGCGAACGTCCCGGCCAGCACCAGCTCGGGATCGACCCGCGCCACGACTCGCGAGCCCGCGAGCCGGCCGACGGCCATCCCGCCGACGACGGTGCCGATGGCCGCCGCCGCCGCAGCATCCCCGAGACCGGCTCGCTCGCGCAGCAGGTCGCTCCCCCAGAAGGTGAGCGAGAACTCCGTGCCGGCGGCGCACGCGAAGACGACGAACGACACCCAGAACGTCCGCGACAGCGGGGTGTTGGGAGCCTTCACCGCGTCGGCGTCGGGTCGACCGTGCGGTCCGTCGAACGGCTCGACGTCACGTCCGCGCACCAGCTCGAGCACGACGAATCCGGCCGCGCCTGCGATCAGGGCCGGACGCCACCCCCAGCCGATCCAGACGCCGACACCGATGGCGATCGGCCCGAGCAGGCCGATGAGCGCTCCGAGGCCGTGCATCTCGCTCATCGACTGCGGCGCGGCGTCCCCCTGGTGGTCGGGCACGAACGCGTTCGCGCCGACCAGGCAGAAGGTCCCTGCAGCGCTGGCGACGAACGCACCGAGCAGGGTCAGCGGCAAGAAGCTCGTCGCGACGTAGACCACGAGGCCACCGGCGAGGAGCAGGGAACCCAGTCGCAGCAGGAGACCCCGCCCGATGCGGTGGACGACGTACGGCGCGGCGAAACCGACCAGCACCGCTCCGAGCGCCATCGCCGTGCCGTGCAGCGACGCGACGGCGCGCGAGGTGCCCTGCTCGTCGCGCAGCAGGGCGATGGACGGCCCGAACGCGTAGAGGAAGTAGCCGAACAGGCCGACCTGCACGTAGACCAGCCAGGTCGCGCGGTCACGTCGGACGGTGGCCCGGCTCACGCCGACGCCGCCGTCCGAGGTCACGAGAGGGCCGAGACGATGTGGTCGATGCTTGCGGTGAGCCGACGGACGTCGTCCGGCTCGACCGACGGGAACATCGCGACGCGCAGCTGGTTGCGGCCCAGCTTGCGGTAGGGGTCGGTGTCGACGACGCCGTTGGCGCGCAGGACCTTCGCGACCGCGGACGCGTCGACCGAGTCGTCGAAGTCGATCGTGCCGATGACCTGCGAGCGCAGTGCGGGGTCGACGACGTACGGCGTCGCGTAGGGCGATGCCTCCGCCCAGTCGTAGAGCGCGGTCGACGACTGCTTCGTGCGGGCGACGCACCAGTCGAGGCCGCCGTTCGCGTTGAACCAGTCGACCTGCTCGGCCATCAGCAGGATCGTCGACAGTGCGGGGGTGTTGTAGGTCTGCTCCAGTCGGCTGTTGTCGATGGCCGTCTGCAGGTCGAGGAACGCCGGGATGTAGCGGCCGGTCGACCTGGATCTGCGCGACGCGCTCGATCGCGCGGGGCGACATCAGGGCGAACCAGAGACCTCCGTCGGACGCGAAGCACTTCTGCGGCGCGAAGTAGTAGACGTCGGACTCGCGCTGGTCGACCGGGAGACCACCGGCCGCGCTGGTCGCGTCGAACACCATGAGCGCGTCCTCGTCGGCGCCGGTCACGCGGGTCGGCGTGATCGCGACGCCCGTCGAGGTCTCGTTGTGCGGTGTCGCGTAGACGTCGACGCCGGCCTCGGCCTCGAAGACGGGCGCGCTGCCCGGGTCGGCCGTGCGCACGGTCGGATCGCCGAGGAACGGCGCGGACTTCACGGCGGACGCGAACTTCGAGCCGAACTCGCCGAAGGTGAGGAACTGCGCACGGTCGCGCACGAGGCCGAACGTCGCCACCTCCCAGAACGCCGTCGAGCCACCGTTGCCGAGCACGACCTCGTAGCCCTCGGGCAGGTCGAACAGGTCGACGAGGCCGCGTCGTACGCGGGCGACCTGGTCGCGGACCGTCTTCTGGCGGTGCGACGTCCCGAGGTAGTGCGGTGCCGCGGCGGCGAGCGCGGCGACCTGCTCGGCGCGCACCTTGCTCGGACCGGCGCCGAAGCGGCCGTCTCGGGGGAGCAGGTCGGCGGGGACGGTGATCTGCGGCGTCTCGGTCACTGCGGTGCCTTCGGGTCGGTGGCGAGCGGCCGGCGGCTCGGTGCACCGGCGTACGAGCCAAGCCTAGGAAGCCACGCGGGACCGGCGTCGCGGGGTCCACCGGGTGAGACGCGAGTAACTGATCAACGGGTCGTTTCCCGCATCGGGTAGCGACCCTTCGATCAGTTACTCGAGTCCCAGGGCGGAGCTCATGCGGGCGACGACCACGGTCCGCCGGTCCGTGGAGAGCCAGCGGACCACTCGCCATCCGTGGGACTCGAGGTCGTGCTGACGGTGGCGTTCCTGCTCGATCCGGTCGCGTACGTCCGACCAGGCTGTGCCGTACTTGGCCAGACCGTCAGCCTCACCGACCACTCGTCGGCCGGGCTCGGCGAAGTCGGCCCAGTATCTGCGATCGTCGCAGCGGATCTCGAAGCCGACCTCGAGCGGCGGCAGCTTCGCCTCGAGGAACCATCCCCTGCTGCGAGACTCCAGCGGACTCTCCGACGCTGGGTCGACCAGTGGGAGTGCCGAGCGGACGGCCCTGGCGCCCGGCCACCCCCAGCAGCCTGAGAGCGCCCGTACCAGCTCGTCACGGGCGTCTCCCCGACGTTCCTCGTCATGCACCGCGTGGCGCAGGTTCTCTGATCCCCCTATCGCACGTCGGGCGACCAGCAGTCGGCTCGCGTGGTCCAGAGGGATGAGAGCGTCGGGCAGGTGGTGTCCGCGCGCGAGATCGATCGCGGTTCGAGCCAGGCCGGTCGCTGGGACGCCGTGGACGATCGTCCTGGCGTCGTCGGGTACTCCCGACCCGCGTACTACGACACCGGGACCCGACCAGTTGGCGGCACCGGGTCGGACCAGCGTGACGCGGGCGACGGACGTCGTGGACGGCCGAGCGAGCCCGTGAAGGATCGCAGCTGATTCGTGGGAGGCCAGGGCGCCAGGTCCCACGGCCTGCAGCGCGGCTCTGACCGCGGAGATGTGGACGGCGAGCGCCGAAGCGTCCGGCTGGTCGGACCACCCGCCGGGCGCCATGGCGTCGTGTGGCGGCGACGCGTCCCCCGTGACGCGGAGGAGGCCATGTCGGGGCGACTCGAGAAGCCCCCGGTGGAGGGCGCTGCGGAGCTGGCCGCGCGAGAATCCGGCGTCGAGTGCCCTTGCTCGAGTGACGATGTCGTCGCCGAACTCGCGGCGGAAACGGGCTGCGGTGTCCGTCGGGCGAGAGGTCGCAGGCACGCCTGGACAGTGGCGTACACGCCGCCATGTCGCTCGCGCAGTCCACATCCTGCGTGTAACTGATCAAAGGGTCGCCACCCGTGTCGGGAAACGACCCTTTGATCAGTTACACGCAGAGCGAGCGCGGCGCGGGTGGCGCACCAGGCCTACTCCGCGCGGTAGCCGCTGGGGGCGACCATCTCGGCGTCCCAGCCCGGGACGTCCTCGGGACGGCGGGGTGCGGGGCCGACGTAGCGCGCTGAGGGGCGCACCAGGCGGCCGGTGCGCTTCTGCTCGAGGATGTGCGCGCTCCAGCCGGCGAGGCGGGCGCAGGTGAACATCGACGTGAACATGTGGGCGGGCACCTGCGCGAAGTCGAGCACGATCGCGGCCCAGAACTCGACGTTGGTCTCGAGCACCCGATCGGGACGGCGAGCCCGCAGCTCGGTGAGCGCGGCGCGCTCGAGCGCCTCGGCCACCTCGTAGCGCGGTGCGCCGAGCTCCCGCGCCGTACGCCGCAGCACGCGGGCGCGGGGGTCCTCGGCGCGGTAGACGCGGTGGCCGAAGCCCATGAGGCGCTCGCCCTTGTCGAGCACGCCCTTGACGTAGGCGTCGGCGTCGCCGGAGCGCTCGATGTCCTCGATCATGTCCAGGACCCGGGACGGCGCACCACCGTGCAGGGGCCCGGAGAGCGCACCGACAGCACCGGAGAGTGCGGCGGCGACGTCGGCCCCCGTGGACGCGATCACCCGCGCGGTGAACGTCGACGCGTTCATGCCGTGCTCGGCCGCGGAGACGAAGTAGGCGTCGACCGCCTCGACGTGCTTGGGATCGGGCTCGCCGCGCCAGCGGATCATCATCCGCTCGACCACCGTGTGCGCCTGGTCGATGCGGCTCTGCGGCACCATCGGCTTCCCGATGCCGCGGGCGCTCTGCGCCACGAACGACATCGCCATGACCGACGCGCGAGCGAGCTCGTCGCGCGCGGTGTCGTCGTCGATGTCGAGCAGCGGCTCGAGGCCCCACGCCGGCGCGAGCATGGCGAGCGCGGACTGCACGTCGACGCGCACGTCACCGGAGTGGACCGGGATCGGGAACGGCTCGGCAGGCGGCAGTCCCGGGTTGAACTCGTTGTCGACCAGCAGGCCCCACACGTTGCCGTAGGAGACGCGGCCGACGAGGTCCTCGATGTTGACGCCGCGGTAGCGCAGCGCGCTGCCTTCCTTGTCCGGCTCGGCGATCTCCGTCTCGAACGCGACGACGCCCTCGAGGCCGGGTACGAAGTCCGCCATGCGGTGCTCCCCTGGTCGTGGCGCACGTGCGCGCCGGTCGATGCTGCGGGGCGCACGGGTGGGTGCGGCCGCACGACGGGTCGTGCTCGGGGTCCCCGCCGTCGCCGAGCCGGCCGGTGGGCCGCTCGTCGTCCCTCCATCCTGGCAAACGGGTGCGCGTCGCGCCCACCCGGCCCCGAAGAGCCGGTGGAACAGCAGGTGAACGGCCTGTGCCGCCGGTCGGCACGCCAGGCGCCGCGACGTGCACGAAGATGGCGTGGTGACCGAGCCCGCACCCGACCTCGCCGCGATGCGCACGTCGTACGACGTGGCGCGGCTTCGCGAGCAGGACCTCGCCGCCACTCCCCTCGAGCAGTTCGCCGCGTGGATGGCCGACGTGGTGGCGGCCCAGCTGCCCGAGCCCAACGCGATGGTGCTCGCGACGTCCGACGCCGACGGCGTGCCTTCGGCACGCACTGTGCTGCTCAAGAACGCCGACGCGCGCGGCTTCACGTTCTTCACCAACTACGGCTCGCGCAAGGGTCGAGCCCTCGCCGACAACCCGCGCGCGTCGCTGCTCTTCCCGTGGCACGCGATCCACCGGCAGGTCATCGTGGTCGGCGACGTCGAACGGGTGTCGCGCGAGGATGCTGCGGCGTACTTCTCCACGCGTCCCTACGACTCCCGGCTCGGCGCCTGGGCCAGCGCGCAGTCCAGCGTCATCGCCTCGCGCGAGGTGCTGAAGGCCCGCTACGCCGAGCTCGCCGCGGCGTTCCCCGACACCGGCTCCCCGGACGACGTCCCGCTGCCGGACAGCTGGGGCGGCTTCCTGGTCCGACCCGTGTCCGTCGAGTTCTGGCAAGGTCGGCCCTCGCGCCTGCACGACCGGCTGCGCTTCGTCCGCAGCGTCGAGTCGGACGCCGACCTCGCCGACGCGGGAGCCTGGCGCGTCGAACGCCTCTCGCCGTAGGCGTCACGCGGCAGAGCAGCCACCGACGCCGGTGGCGTCGAGCGATGTGCTGGAGCCGACGCGGGACGACGTAGGCTCGCCGATCGTGGCCCGCCTGTTCGCCGACCTGACGCCGTTGCGGGTCTCGCTCGACTACCGACGGCTGTGGGCGGCCCACTCGGTCAGCAACATCGGTCAGCAGATGACCGCGGTGGCGGTCGGCATCCAGGTCTACGCGATCACGCACTCGTCGTTCGCCGTGGGCATGGTGGGGCTCTTCCAGCTGGTCCCCCTCATCGGCTTCGGCCTGTACGGCGGAATGCTCTCCGACGTCCACGACCGGAGGCGGCTCGGCCTCATCACGGCCATCGGCCTCATGTCGTGCTCGGTCGTGCTGGTGGCGCAGGCCCTCGCCCATGTCGGCAGCATCGGGCTCCTGTACGCGGTCGTCGCCGTGCAGTCGGCGTTCTTCGCGGTCGGCAACCCGGCGCGCGCGTCGATCATCCCGCGGCTGGTGGGCCGCGACCTCCTGCCGGCGGCCAACGCCCTGAGCATGCTGGGGTGGAGCATCGGCTTCACCGTCGGACCGCTGCTCGGCGGGCTCGTGATCGCGGCGAGCGGTGGCGTGACCGCTGCGTACGCCGTCGACGTGGTCGCGTTCACCATCACCGTCTACGCCATGTGGCGGCTGCCGTCGATCCGGCCGGAGGGCGCGACACCGACGGTTGCCGGCTGGGCCGCCGTCAAGGACGGCATCACCTTCCTGCGCGGCAAGAAGAACCTGCAGATGTCCTTCTACGTCGACATCGCCGCGATGGTCTTCGGCATGCCGCGCGCGCTGTTCCCGGCGATCGCGGCAGGCCTGTTCCCGGACGACCCGCGCATGGCCGCAACGGCAGTGGGGCTGCTCTCGGCCGCCCCGGCTCTCGGTGCGGCCATCTCGGGAGTCTTCAGCGGCCCTCTCGGGCACGTGCGCCGCCAGGGCCTCGCGGTCGTGCTGTCGGTGCTCGCGTGGGGCCTGTCGATCATGGTGTTCGGCCTCGTGAGCTCGCTCTGGGTCGCGTGCTTGTTCCTCGCGTGCGCCGGGGCGGCCGACAACGTGAGCGCGGTCTTCCGCTCGACCATCCTGCAGGCGGCGACCCCTGACGAGTACCGCGGCCGCCTGCAAGGGATCTTCACCGTCGTGGTCGCCGGCGGTCCTCGGCTCGGCGACGTCGAGTCCGGCACGGTGGCCGCGCTGTTCGGTGAGACGTTCTCGGTCGTCTCGGGCGGGCTGGCGTGCATCGTGGCCACCGTCGCGCTCGTGGCCGCGATGCCGGCGTTCCTCTCCTACGACGCCAAGCACCCGATTCCCTGAGCGGGCGTCACGGACGTCGGGTGACCCAGCCGTGCAGGAGGTCGATCACCACGGTGTCGAGGTCGAGACCTTCGGCCTTCGCCCGCGACTTCGCTGCCTTGCGCAGGGCCTTGGGCACGGTCACGTCGAGCGGGGTGGACTTGCCCTTCATGAGGTCGGGCTGCTTCTTCCCCTGCTTCGTCGACTTGGTCGTCACGCCGTCGTCGGTAGCGCCGCGACGGGCCTTGGTCGGCGCGGCCTCCGGCTCGGGCTCGGGACGCAGGTGGTCCGACGTCGAGCCGCTGAACCGGCGCGGGGTCTTGCCGGTCGCGGGGGACTTGGGCGACACCGGCCGCAGCCCGCGGGAGCGGGCCGAGCGGGTGGCCGACGTCGTGGTCGAGCGCGGCCGCGGCGTGGGTCCGATCGCCTTGGCGCCGGTCGCCCCTGAGGCCGCGTCGTCCGCGCCCGTCGTCCTCGATGCCTTCGCCGGTTCGCCGTCGACCGCGCGCTTCGAGCTCCCCTTCGCCGTGCTCTTCGGCCCGCCCGACGTCGGCTCGGCGGCGGGGCGCGCCGAGGGCACGGGCTCGGCCGCCGCGGCCGACGCGCGCGCCGACCTCGCCGGTCGCGGGGCGGCCGGGTGGACCTCGGCGTCGGCCGCCTTGCGCAGGGCGGGCCGAGGTGTCGGGTTGGTCATGAGGCGTCCGTTCCGGTGGAGAAGCCGATCGCCGGTGCGACGGCGAGTCCGCCGATCGCCTCCTCGGCACGAGCAAGGACGGCGTCGAGGATGACGTCGTACGCCTCCGCCGCCTCGGCGGCGCCGGCCGAGCGCCACGACTGCACGGGAACGCACGCGCCCTGCGCCTGCTGCAACGCCGTACGGTCGGGCACGGTCACGGGCAGGACGAGGTCTGGATAGGCCGTGCGCAGCTCGTCGAGGCGGAAAGCGTGCTCGGTCGTCTGCGGGCGGGTGCGGTTGACGACGACGCCGACGGGACGCAGCACGAGGTTGTTGGAGCCGCGGACGACCTCGATCGACTCGAGTGCCGCGGCGGCGCCCGGGAGCGCGAAGAACGAGGGCTCGGTGACGACGAGGGCGAGGCGGACGGCCGCCAGGGCGTTGCGGGTGAGCTCACCCAGGCTCGGCGGGCAGTCGACGAGCACGAGGTCGTAGTCGTCGACCACGCCTTCGAGGGCGAGCCGCAGCCGCAGCGTGGAGTCGCGACCCTCCGGCACGGCGCGGTGCTCGAGAGCGCGCTCCGAAGGCAGGACGTCGACGCCGAGGCCCCATCCGGACCGGACGATCGCGTCGGCCGCCACACCGGGTCGGGCGTCGGCGAGCACGTCGCTGGTCGTGTACGCCGTGCTCACCGGGTCGAGCGCGGCGGTGGCGTTCGCCTGCGGGTCGAGGTCGACGACGAGCACGCGCAGGCCGCGCTCCCAGGCGGCGCCCGCGATCCCGAGCAGCGTCGTCGTCTTGCCCACACCGCCCTTCTGGGCGATCACCGCGCACGTCACGGGCGCGTGCGTCGTGCTGCGTTCGCCCATGGCCGGCGTCCTGTCGTGGTGGTGGCGTCGTGTCGTATCCGACATGGTGCCACCGGTGCGCCCTTGCGCGGTACGTCCGCCGCGCGCCGCTCAGGACGCGGAACGGGACGGGAGAGCGGCGTAGCGCCGCAGCGACTCCTCGCGCTCGGCGGCGTGATCGACCAACGGCGCGACGTAGTCGACCGCGAGCAGCGGGTGCTTCCACGGTTCGTGGGCGGCAGCGCCCGGTAGCGGCCTCAGCTCGGGGACGTGGCGCCGGACGTAGTCGCCGGACGGGTCGAAGCGCAGTCCCTGGGTCACGGGGTTGAAGATCCGGAAGTACGGTGCGGCGTCGGTGCCGCTCCCGGCGACCCACTGCCAGCCGTGCTGGTTGCTCGCGACGTCGCCGTCGCGCAGGTGGTGCAGGAACCACCGCGCGCCGCGCTGCCAGGGCAGGTGCAGGTCCTTCACGAGGAAGGACGCCGCGACCATGCGCACCCGGTTGTGCATCCACCCCTCGGCGAGCAGCTGGCGCATCCCGGCGTCCACGAACGGGTAGCCGGTCCGTCCCGCGCACCAGGCCTCGAAGCGCGCGTCGGCGTCCGGCCCGTCGTCGTGGTCCATGTGCGCGAACCGCGGGTCGAGCCAGTCCCACGCGGATGCCGGCTGATGGTGGAGGACGTCGGCGTAGAACTCACGCCAGGCGAGCTCCTTCCGGAAGACCGTGTGCGCCGGTGAGTCGCCGAGCTCGGCGAGCAGGGTGCGTGGGTGGATCTCGCCCCAGCGCAGGTGGGCCGACAGCATCGAGGTGCCGGCGACGGCCGGCAGGTCGCGCTGCTCGTCGTACGCCGCGAGGGCGCCGTCGCGGAACTCCTCCCAGCGCGCGAGCGCCGCCAGCTCGCCGACCGCGGGGAACGTCATTCCGTCGGGCAGCTGGACGGCCGGAATGCCTTGCGTCGCAAGCGGTCCGTTCGCATCGCGACGCCAGCGCGGCGACGTCGGCGGATCCTCCGCCGGTGCCCGCCAGCCGTGCGCGCACCACGCGCGGTGGAACGGCGTGTAGACGCGGTACGGCGACCCGTCGTTCTTGCGCACCCGACCGGGCGCCACGGCGTACGGCGAACCGGTCGCGACCAGCGCACGGCCGTCGGCGTCGAGCAGTCGTGCGACCGCACTGTCGCGCCGGGTGCCGTACGGCGCGAAGTCGGCCGACACGTGCACCCGCGCCGCCCCGACCGCCGCAGCGATCTGCGGCACCACCGACCGCGGGTTGCCGTGGCGTACGACGAGCCTGCCGTCGAGGGACCGGTCGAGGGCGGCGAGCGAGGCGGCGAGCCACGCGCGCCGGGCCGGACCGGCGACGTCCCAGATCGCGGGGTCGAGCACGAACAGGGCGACGACGTCGCTGCCCGCGGCGTCGTCGGCAGCCGCCAGGAGGGCCGGATGGTCGTGGACACGCAGGTCGCGGCGCAACCACAGGACGCTCGGCACACCGCGAGGCTAGGCGCGCGAGCGGCGCGGGGCATCCGGAGCGGACGGCGCGGTACGCGCTTCCGCGGCCGACGGCCGTCCAGGAGGAGTGTGACGAGGGGAGCAGAGCTCTTCGATCGCATCCCGGACGGGAGTAGGCAAGGATGTGCTGGCAAGCCCCTCGAGCGAAGAAGGCAGTGGCGTGAGCGATCTCATCGACACCACGGAGATGTACCTCCGCACGATCTTCGAGCTGGAGGAGGAGGGCATCACCCCGCTGCGCGCTCGTATCGCCGAGCGGCTCGGGCAGTCCGGCCCGACGGTCTCGCAGACCGTCGCCCGCATGGAGCGCGACGGCCTCGTCTCGGTCGAGGGCGACCGCCACCTCGAGCTGTCCGACGACGGCAGGACGCTGGCCACCCGTGTCATGCGCAAGCACCGCCTCGCCGAGTGCCTGCTCGTCGACGTCATCGGCATCCCCTGGGAGGACGTGCACGCCGAGGCCTGCCGCTGGGAGCACGTGATGAGCGAGAGCGTCGAGCGCCGGATCCTCGAGATCCTCGGCCGTCCGAACGTGTCGCCGTACGGGAACCCGATCCCCGGGCTCGACGAGCTCGACCAGGACACTGCCGAGGCCGACCTCACCGGGCTCATGACGCTCGACAAGGTGGTGCGTGCCGACTCGACGCGGATCACCGTGATGCGCATCGGCGAGCCGATCCAGACCGACGCCGCGCTCATGGCGTCGCTGCGACGGGCCGGGGCGCTGCCGGGCGCCTCCGTCAAGGTCGTCGGGTCGCCGGGCGGGGTGCTCGTGGGCAGCGCCGGCGAGTACGCCGAGCTCGACCTCGCGACGGCGTCCCACGTCTTCGTCAGCAAAGGCTGACCGGAACCCCCACCACCTTCTGACCCTTAGGGGCAGATCGTGGCACTTTTGTGCCCTCGAATGACCCTAAGGGTCAGAACGTGGCATGTGGTCGGCACTGCGGCTTGAGTCGCGAGATGTGTACGTGCGCAAGGGATTGCGGCTGTCCTTACCGTGCGTGACGTCGTCACGCTGCGCCATCACCCGTTCGGAGTACCTCACACGGGCGATTCGGCGCTGGCGAGGATGGGCCAATGCTTGCCAGAGTCCCAACCTCCAGGGGGTTCCGCCACGGATGGGACGACGCATGTATCACGAGCACGAGGCCCGGGTGTGGGCACCCGACGTCACCCCGCTGCGACGGATCGCCGCGGCCGACGTCGAGCTCGTGGTGGGGGCGCTGGTCATGCTGGCCGTGTCCCTCGGGCTCCACGACGGCACCGTGAGCGCGGCGACGCTCCCGCACGGCATCGAGGCCGGTCCGCTCCTCGTCGTGGCAGCCGCGGCCGCGACGCTGCCCAAGGCCCGGCTGGGTCTGTGGCGCGGGGAGCGGACGATCAAGTTCGACGCCACCGGCATCGTGCTGCTGCTCGCCGCAGTCACCCTGCGACCCGAGTGGCTGCCGCTGGTCGCGCTCGCGTCGTCGCTGAGCGCGAGCCGCTGGCGGGTCATGCTCAACACCTGCGTGCGCACGATCGCCCTGGCGACGACGGCCATCGTCTTCCAGTCGCTGCACCAGGCGTACGGCACCCTCGTCACGCGCGAGCCGCAATGGGATGACATGGCACGGGCGTCCGCCCTCGTCGCTGCGGGCACCACGCTGGTCGTCGTCGAGGCGCTGCTCTACCGGCGTCACCTCTCCGCCGTCGACGACATCTCCGACGACCTGCCCGGTCTCGTGCGGCTCGCCGTCTACCGGGATGCGCCGGCGGTGGCGCTGGGCTGCGTCGCCGCAGTCCTGCTCACCGTGTCCCCGGCGTCGCTCCTGCTGCTCGTGCCGCTGGTCGGGCTCGTCGTCAAGTCCGTGAACGACCACGAGCGACTGCTCGAGTCGACCCGCGACCACAAGACCGGGCTGCTCACGCTGTCCGGGTTCAAGCCGCAGGCGCGGGCGGAGATCGCGCGGGCCCGCCGCGTCCAGGGCAGCGTCGTCGTCCTCATGGTCGACCTCGACGGGCTCAAGGCGGTCAACACCGTGCTCGGCTTCCTCGCCGGCGAGTCGGTCATCCGGCGGATGGGCGGTGTGCTGCGCGAGACCGCGCGCGAGTCCGACCTCGTGGCGCGCTTCGGTGGCGACGAGTTCGGCCTGCTGCTGCCCGACACCTCCGTGGGCGGTGGCCGGGCCTTCGCCGAGCGACTGCGTCAGGCGGTCGCCGACGCACGCTTCGTCGACGGGCAGCCGGCGCACGAGACGACGGCGTCGATCGGGATGGCCGTGCTCACGGCGTCCGACGACGTCGACGAGATCATCGGCCGCGCCGACCGCGCCCTGCGCCAGGCCAAGGCGTCGGGCAAGAACCAGGTGGTCGTCATGGGCCCCTATCCGGTGCAGGACGACGACGAGCTCGCTCTCGACGACCTCGCGTCCGAGGCCTGACCGACCGCGGTGCGTGATCGGTGACGTACCGAACGTGACTCACTGCTCCGTTCTGCGTACGGACGGGTGAACCTATGACCCGTTTTGACCTGATCGGTGCAGTCTGGACGTGACGATTCCGTGACATCCCGGTGCGGTCTGCCCTAGGTTCTCCCACGACCCACCAGCCGGTGGGGACCGTCCGGGGAACGCCGAGTCCTGCCATCCCGGGCGGCCGAGTACCCGTGGCAGGAGCGGGGGACCCACTTTTCGGGCCCGCCGCCATGGCGAGCCCTTGGGGTGAAGCCGGTCCTAGACCGGCCGGGCCAACTCCCGGTCCGAACCCGACAGCTCACCTCGTAGGCGTCGCGGAGGATCCATGGCGTCTGCTCGCGCGCGCTTCGGCGCGTCCCTGGCCCTTGCCGTCTCAGCAACGCTCCTGCCCGCCGTCGCGGCGTCGGCGGCGCCGACGACCACGGGGACGCCGTCGGTGGCTGCGACCGCCCGGACCGCCGCGCCTACGGCGGTCACCGCTCCGGCGTCCGTGGTGCTGCCCCGGGTCGGCGCGACGGGTCGGGTCGCGCTCTCGACCGCTGTCCGGTCCAACCCCACGCTGCGCGGACGCGTCGTCATCGCGGTGGCCAAGCGCTACGCCGGCATCCGCTACCGCGCCGGCGGCACCAGCCCGCGCACCGGCTTCGACTGCTCGGGCTACACCCGCTACGTCTACGCCCAGCTGGGCCTGCGGATCCCGCGCGTCTCGCGCGACCAGTACGCGTCGATGCGCCACCTCACGAAGTCGCAGGCGGTGCCCGGCGACCTCGTCTTCTTCCACACGGCGAGCGGACGCGTCTACCACGCCGCGATCTACGCCGGCAGGGGCTACGTCTGGCACTCGCCGCACACAGGTTCGCGCGTCAAGCTCGAGCGGATCTGGACCAGCCTCTGGTACGTCGCCCGCATCAAGATCTGAATGACGCCGAGGAGGCGGTGCCCGACGTGTCGGACACCGCCTCCTCGCGCGTCTCGGCGATGCTGTCCCCCGTGAGCGGTTGGCGCGACCACCTCGACGGCGATCGGGCGGTCGACGTCGCCCATCTCGACGATGCCCTCGGCGTACCCCTGCGCGAGGAGGCCTACGTGCGGGCGCTGCTCGATCCGCGCGGGCACGTCTTCCAACGTCTCGAGTACGTCGGCGACGCCCTGCTCGACGCGGTGCTCCTGCAGCAGCTCGTGCTGCTCGAGCCGTGGTCCGAGCCGTCGCTCGCCGCCGTCAACGGCGAGCAGCAGGCGCTGGTGTCCGACCACGCGCTGGGTCGCGTGGCGGCTCGCCGGGGGCTGCCGGAGGTACGCACCTTCACGGTGTCGCACCAGCGGCTGGCGGACCGCATCGAGGCCGCCATCGGCGCGGCGTGGGCCGACTCGGGGCTCGACGCTGCCGAGGAGGTGGCGTCCCGCCTCGTCGTCACCCCGGGGCTCGTCGACCTCCCGCGCGTGGCCGGCATCCCGGACAGCGGCGTCGGCGACGACCGGTTCGAGCTCGCCGCCCGCGTGTGCGGGCACGACCCGGTGACGGTGGCGTGGTACGCCGCCGCGGCGCATCCTGGTCCGCCGCGTCGGCGGCTGGCCGTCGTCGGCAACGCCGTGCTCGAGACGGCGTGCGCCACCGCGCAGTACGTCGAGGACCCGATCGCGACCGAGGCGCAGATGAGCGAGGAACGCCGCATCGCGACGTCGAACGCCGTCCTCGCGGGACGCGCCCGCGAACTCGGGCTCGTCGCCCCGGACGACTTCGGCGATCGTCGTGCGGTGGCCGACGAGGTCCAGGCCCTCGTAGGGGCCGTGACGCTGGACGCAGGAACCGCAGCGGGTCTAGAGGTGGCAGCGAGCGTCCTGGGCCGCACCTACGCGCCCGGCCCCGTACCCCCACGCCGAGACTGATCGTGTGGTCGCTTCCCGCCGCCGGAAGCAGCCACACGATCAGTCTCGGCGGGGGGTGAGGACGCCGTACGCTGCGGGCGTGACAGTGCCCACGAGTCCTGACGCCCTGGCTGTGTTCGCTCCCGGGATCTTCGCCGGTCGCACCGCTCTCGTGACCGGCGGCGGGTCGGGCATCGGGCGCGCCACCGCGCTGCTGCTCGCGTCGCTCGGCGCGCAGGTGGCGATCACGGGACGCCGGGCCGACGCGCTCGCGGAGACCGTGGCGCTCGCGGCGTCCGCCGGTACGGACGTCCCGGTGCTCGCGCTGCCGTGCGACGTGCGCGAGCCGGAGGAGGTCGACGGCCTGCTCGACGCCGTGCTCGCGGAGCTCGGGCGTATCGACGTCCTCGTCAACAACGCGGGCGGGCAGTTCGTGTCACCGGCGGAGTCCGTGTCGCCCAAGGGGTTCCGCGCCGTGACCCGACTCAACCTGGATGCGACGTGGTACATGACCACACAGGTGGCTGCGCGCTCGATGATCCCGCAGGGAGGCGGCACCATCGTCAGCATCACGATGTCGCCCCACCGTGGCACGCCCGGTATGGCGCACTCGTCGGCCGCGCGCGCTGCGGTCGAGTCGCTCACCCGCACCCTCGCGGCCGAGTGGGGCCAGTACGGCATCAGCATCGTGGCGGTGGCGCCCGGCTTCGTGCACACCGAGGCGATCGCGAAGTACGGCGTCGACACAGCCGCGATGGCCTCGATCGTGCCGCTGCGCCGGATGCAGACCGCCGACGAGGTGGCCGCGATGATCACGTTCCTCGCGTCGCCGGCCGGGCGCTACGTCACCGGGACGACGGTCACCGCCGACGGCGGCATCGACGTCGCCGGCCCGGGCATCGTCCCGCTCTGACCCCCGGCCCGTCGAAGCAGCTAGGCGCGGTCGAAGCCGAGCCGCAGGGGCATGGCGGCCTCGCCGTGCTCGTCAGGGGCGGCGGCGAGCACCTGGTGCAGCTGGATCATGTTGCGGGCGAACCCCATCCGGGACGCCGCAAGGTAGAGCCGCCACACCCGGGCCTTGCCCGTGCCCACCTCGGCGACGGCCTCGTCCCAGTTCTCGTCGAGGTTGCGCGACCAGTGCATGAGCGTGAGCGCGTAGTGCTCCCGGAGGTTCTCCTCGTGCCGCACCTCGAAGCCGGCGTCCTCGAGGGGGGAGACGATGCGGCCGAGCGGCACGAGCTCGCCGTCGGGGAACACGTAGCGGTTGATGAAGCCGTTCTTGTACGTGGTGCGCTGCCGGGTGTCGGTGCGCGTGATGCAGTGGTTGAGCAGCCGTCCGGTGGGGTTGAGCCGTGACTTGAGGAACGCGAAGTACGCCGGGTAGTTCTTCGCCCCGATGTGCTCGGTGAGCCCGATCGACGACACCGCGTCGAATCCGCGCTCGGGGACGTCGCGGTAGTCCTGGTGACGGATCTGCACGAGGTGACCGAGACCCTGGCGCTCCACCGACTCCGCACCCCACGCCGCCTGCTGCGCCGACAGCGTCACCGCGACGACCGAGACGCCGTAGTGCGCGGCCGCGTGGATCGCGAGCCCGCCCCATCCGCAGCCGACGTCGAGCAGCCGCTGACCGCGCTGCAGGTCGAGCTTGCGGCACACGAGGTCGAACTTCTCCTCCTGCGCCTCCTCGAGCGTGGCGTCGGCCTTCGGGAACACGGCGCACGTGTAGGCCATCGACGGTCCGAGCACCCACCGGTAGAACCTGTTGCTCACGTCGTAGTGGTGCGAGATCGCGTCGGCGTCGCGACGCTTGGAGTGCACGAACCCGCCCAGGCGCGCCTCCTCCGCCGGCGGCGTCGGCCGGCGCAGGGCGAACGGCGCGAGAGCGCGGTAGAGCTGAGCCTGCTGGGCGACCGAAGGTCGGTGGATGCCCAGGCGCGCGAGCCGGTCGAACGCGGTGTAGAGGTCGCCGTGGACCTCGAGGTCGCCGGTGATGTACGCACGCGCGAGACCGAGCTGTCCGGGGGCGCTCATGAGGTGCGAGACGGCGTTGGGCGAGCGCACGTCGATGCGCACGTCCGAGCCGTGCGGCCCGTAGTGGCTGCCGTCGTACGCCGTGAACTCCACGTCGGCGTCGGGTCCCGCGAACAGCGACACGACCTCGGCCAGCTTCATGACCTTCTCCCGTCCCGAGCGGCCTCAGCCGCGCCCCACCGTCTTGTCCCACAGGTCCGGCAACCGTCCCTGCGGGTCGTAGCCGGCCCGGAGCCGGTCGTACGTCTCTCCGCCGTACAGCCGCGCGAACTCCTCCCGATCGTAGAACGCCGTGGAGTACAGCGACTTGCGTCCGCCAAGATCCGTGACCACCGCCTCGATGCGCCGGTTGACCCGACCCTCGGCGGGGTCGACGCCCGGCGGCACGGCGACGGTCGACCAGAACCCCACGTTGACGTACGTCGTGTCCGGTTCGAGGGCGTAGAGCGGCCAGGTCGTCTCGGGGTCGCGGACGCGCAACGGGCACACCCAGACCGGCGAGATCCCGACCTCGCGGTGGAAGAAGTCGAGGAACTCGGGGAGCGCGTCGACGGGCACCTCGATGTCCTGCACGACGGGCTCCCGTGGCGGTCGCCGTCGAGCCGCACCGATCCGCGACGACAGTGCCGTGCGGCGGTCGAGGGCGACGAGCTTCCAGTAGACGTCCGAGCGCAACCGGTCCTTGGGCCACAGGCGACGCACGACCGGGTGCTGCGCGCCGAAGGCCCGGGAGCACCAGAACCAGTCGGTGTCCCAGCGCCACAGGTAGTCGTGCACGGTGAGCACGTCGTCGCGACGCTGCGGGATCGACCGGTAGTAGATGTGCTCGCCGGTGTAGTCGCTCGGGGTCCGGTCGGACGACTCGGCGTACGTCGCGAGGGTCAGGTAGCTCTCGCGGCCCGAGAAGACCGTGCCGTCGACGTAGTCGACCCGCTCGCCGTCGTGGGCGCCGTGCCGGACGACGTCCGCGATCGTGGTCGCGAGGCCCGTCGCGTCACCGCACGGCACGTGGCGAAGGCGCATGAGCGGCGTCACCGGCTCGAGCTCGATGCGCAGCCGCAGCGCGTATCCCAGTGACCCGTACGAGTTGGGGAACCCGTGGAACAGGTCGGCGTGCTCGTTGTGCGGAGAGGCCGTGACGACCCGGCCGTCGCCCGTGAGCACGTCCATGTCGAGCACGGACTCGTGCGGGGAGCCGTTGCGCCAGCTCGCACTCTCGATACCGAGGCCGGTGACGGCGCCGCCGAGCGTGATCGTGCGCAGCTGCGGGACGCACAACGGGACGAGTCCGTAGGGCAGCGTGGCCGCCACCAGGTCCTCGTACGTCGTCATGCCGAGGACGTCGGCCGTGCGTCCAGCTTGATCGACGTCGAGGACCCCGCTGAACGCGGACACGTCCAGCCCCGGCACCGAGGTGGGCCGGCGCGGCCGGAACAGGTTCGACGTGCGCTTGGCCAGCCGCACCTGCGCGCCGACCGGGAGGGCGGCGTACTCGGCCTGCAGCGCGTCGACGTGCGACGCGTAGTCGAGGTAGGTGCCGGCCGCGGTCATCGTCACCGTCGCACCGTACCCACGGCGTCAGGACCGCGTGGGCGGGTTGCGCGACCCCGTCCGGAGGGCGCGAGCCGCGCGTCAGTCCCAGGGCTGCAGGTGCAGCGCGGTCGCCCACGCCGCGGCCACCAGCACCGTGGCGATGGCGGCGATCCCCCACCGCAGGCGGGTGTCGAGCTCGTGACGGTGCCCGAGCTGCAGCCAGCCGATCGGTGGCACGAGCAGGAGGAGCATGAGGACGACCGGCCACGACGTCGTCGTGTCGTTCGCGTCGCGCTCAGGGTCGGGCAGGGGGTGGGCGACGGCGTAGACGGTCGAGGCGCGCCAGGTCGCGGCGTGCCCGGGCACGCCGTGCAGGACGCGGTCGCCCGCGGTCATCGCCACGTCTTGAGGCTACGACGCTTCGTGGTCGTGCGGTCACAGCGTCACCCGGACGGCGGCACGGCCTTCGACGTCCGCGGCGAGGGGTCGGCCCGGAATGCCGCGAACGCGTCCTCGAGGTTGCCGAAGACGTGGTCGCGACCGAACCGGTCGAGGGTGCCCAGGGTGTCGAGTGTGTCGACGAGCTGCGTGTCGGCGCGCGCGAGCGCGAAGTGAGCGTCGTTGGCGTGGACGTAGTCGACGAGGTTGCTGAGGGCGATGCCGGCCGAGTAGTCGACGTCGTCGATGCCCGAGCAGTCGAGCACGACCCAGGTGGGCTTGTCCGGGGCGGACTGCATGAGCGCCTCGACGTCGTCGGCGAAGCGGTTGGCGTTGGCGTAGAACAGCTCCGCGTCGTAGCGGAAGACGATGAGACCGGGGACGCTCTGCAGCCCGGGCTCGGCCGGCTGGTAGGTGGGCTGGCCCTGGGCGTCGACGCCGACCACGAAGTTCTTCGGGCGGTACTGCCGCTCGACGAGCTGGAGGATCGAGGCGACGATCGCCAGGATGATGCCCTGCTCGACGCCGACGCAGCAGACGACGACGGCCGTGATCAGGGCGATCCAGAACTCGACCGGTGCCTTCTTGCGGATCAGCT
The DNA here is from genome assembly GCA_963782665.1 of uncultured Actinomycetota bacterium. GTDB lineage: Bacteria > Actinomycetota > Actinomycetes > S36-B12 > CAIYMF01 > Longivirga. Next base: position 94,385 of record CAWAKP010000005.1, read on the forward strand.
TGAGCCCCAGGACGTCGACGAGGCCGATGCCGATGAGGAACACGATGGCGCCGAGAACCGACTTGGGCATCGGCGCGAGCAGCGCGGTCGCGAACATCGTGATGACGAGCACGATGAGGGCCATCGTGATGTTGGCGATCTGGCTCTTGCCGCCCTGCTCGTTGAGGATCTCGGTCTTCGTGGGGCTGCCATTGACGACGAACGTGCCGGTGACGCCGGCGGCGGCGTTCGCGAACGAGAGGCCCACCAGGTCGCGGTTCACGTCGACCCGGTCGCCGTGCTTCATCGCGAAGCTGCGGGCCGTCGCGGCGCTCTGGGCGATGATGAGGATGAGGCAGGACACCGCGACAGGCACGACCTGCACGGCATCGGAGACGCTGACGCCCTGCGGCAGGCCCACCGGCGGGAAGCCGCCCTGCACCGCGCCGACCTCGGCGACGCCGTGGCTCGCCGCGTCGAGGATCGCCGAAAGCGAGATCGTGACGATGACCGCGATGAGGGCGCCGGGCACCTTGGGCGCGAACCGCTTGAAGCCCAGGATGATCGCCAGGGTCAGGACGGCGAAGGCGAGCGTCCAGGCGTTCGTGCTGCCCAGGTTGGTGATGAAGTACCACTGCTGCTCGAACCAGTTGCCGGTGCCCTTCGGGATGCCGAACATGCTCGGCAGCTGCCCCGTGAGCACCTGGACGCCGACGCCGGTGAGGAAGCCGATGAGCACCGACGACGACAGGAAGTCACCGATGAAGCCCAGGCGGAGGAGGCGCGACAGGAGGAGCAGGACGGCCACCACGAGGGCCGTCAGCGAGCACCAGGCCACCCACTCGCTGGAGTACGGCGTGAGCCCCGCGACGCCGAGGCCGGCCAGGCCCGCGGCGAGGATCGCCGCGGTCGCGGAGTCCGCACCCACGACGAGCAGCCGGCTCGAGCCGATGAGCGCGAACATGATCGTCGGGAAGATGATCGTGTAGAGGCCTGTGACGATGGGGGTCTCCGAGATCGACGTGTAGCCCATCACCTCCGGGATGGCCACCGCGGCGAGCGTGACGCCGGCTAGGAGGTCGGCGCTCAGCCAGCGCCGGTCGTAGGACTTGAGAACCACGGGTACGCCGCGCACGGTCGCCTCCTCCACGTGCCGTCGGAACGGCCGCCAGCGTGGCATACGGAGGGTGCACTGCGAGTGAAGACCGGGGGAACCGCTCGGTTCCACCCGGATCGGGTGACTGCGGCCGTGGATGCCGCGGGTCCGCGGTCGACTGGCCGCTCCGGGTCGCGGGCGCGACCGTCAGACGCGGCGCAGCAGGGTGAGGCCGGTGCCCGAGCCGATGCACGTCTGCAGCACGAGGTCGGCCGACAGGTGCGGCAGCGACCCGGACTGACGGCTCAGCCTCTTGTGGCCCGTGACGACGTAGGTGCCGGCGGCGGCGCCGGACGTGACATGGACGACGGTGCCCGTGGCGACGTAGGCCATCCACTGGTAGCCGCACCAGTTGTGGCCGGCCAGCCACAGCGGCGAGTGGGTCCAGAGGACGAGCTTGCACTTGTCGATCGCTGACTGCGAGCCGGGCGAGTCGACGTAGCGGCTGATCGTGACGGTGCGGTGAGTCGATGCTGCCGCGAGGCGAGCGCGCGGGGCGCGCGTGGCCCGGGACGTCGCCGTCGCTCGGACAGTCGACGTCGCCCTCGTCGAGGTGGTCCTGGCCTTGGTCGTCGACGACGCCGTCGCGTGGGCGGAGGTCACCCGGCTGGTGACAGACGTGGGACCGATGCGCGCCGACGGCGCCTTGGACGGCTGGACGTGAGCGACATTCACGACGGGGTCGCTCCGCACGACGGAGGTCGCGACCGGGTTCACCGTGCCGCTCCACGCGAGCGCGGAGCCGGTGGCGGTCGCGGCGAACACCGCGCACGTGGTCGCGAAGACCGCCGTCCGGTGCAGGTGCCGCTGTCGTGTCACCTTCAAGGCTTCGGCCGCCACCGGTGCGGGCTGGAGGACGCAGCGTCCACTTAGCCCGAACGGGTGACCGTTGCGTGCGGGGAGTCATCGGTCCGCGCCGGGGCGGCCGTCGACCCGCAGACGTCACGGGTTCCCTAGGCTGACGCCCGTGACTCACCCGCTGCCTGGCGTCGACGGACTCGAGCGCGTGCTCACGGCCTACCTGGCGGACGGGACCGCGCCGGGTCTGGCGTACGGCGTCGTGCGGGACGGTCAGCTGGCGCACGAGGGCTCGCGAGGTGTCGACCGGGTGGGTGGCGTGGCACCCGACTCGACGTCGGTGTTCCGCATCGCGTCGATGTCGAAGAGCTTCGTGGCGGCAACGGTGCTGTCGCTGCGCGACGACGGACAGATCGCGCTCGATGCGCCCGTGGGCGCCTACGTCCCTGAGCTCGAGGGACTCACCGGACCGACGGGCGACTCGCGGCTGCCGACCCTTCGCGACCTCCTCACGATGAGCGCCGGCTTCATCAGCGACGACCCGTACGCCGACCGGCACGAGTCGATGCCCGTCGACGGCTTCAGCGCGCTCCTGCGCGACGGCTTCGTCTTCGACGAGACCCCGGGCGTTCGCTATGACTACTCCAACCTCGGCTACGCGATCCTCGGGCGGGTCATCAGCAACGTCTCCGGCACGCCGTTCCAGCACACCGTGACCGAACGTGTGATCCGTCCCCTGGGGCTGGTGAGCACGGGCTTCCGGCTCGACGACGTGCCGGCCGCGCGTCTGGCCGCGGGCCACGTCCGCCGCGACGGGCGGTGGGAGGTCGAACCGACGTCGTCGACCGGCGAGTTCGCCGCGATCGGCGGCCTGTTCAGCACGGTGGCCGATCTCGCGATCTGGGTGTCGACGTTGTGCAGCGCGTTCCCGGCCCGCGACGACCACGACCCGCGCGTCCCGCTCTCGCGGGCGTCGCTGCGCGAGATGCAGCAGGGGCACCGCTTCGTGAGCGCCGCGCGCGGTGTGCCCGGCGACGGCGAGCTGCCCGGCGAGGTGGTTCTGTACGGGTTCGGCCTGCAGGTGACCGTGCACCCGCGCTTCGGCGCGCTCGTCTGGCACAGCGGGGGCTACCCGGGCTACGGGTCGGTGATGCTGTGGCACCCCTCGAGCGGCACGGGTCTCGTGACGCTGGCCAACGGACGCTACGGCGGGCCCTACCGAGCGGCCTTCACGGCGCTGGCGTGCCTGCTGGAGGCGGCGGAGGCTCCGGCCCGCGTCGCGCGCCCGTCGACGGCCGTGCTGGACGCGGGACGCAGGGCCGACACGCTCCTCGACTCGTGGGACGACGCCGTCGCGGACGGGCTGTTCGCCCCCAACGTCGATGGCGACATCCCGCGAGACCGACGCCGCGCCGAGGTGGCCGCGGCGATCGCGGCCGTCGGGGAACTCGAGGGACCGTCGTACGGCCTGTCGTCGCACGGTGCGTCGCACCTGCAGTGGTGGCGACGCGGACCCCGCGGTCGGATCCGGGTCGAGATCGTGCTCACCCCCGATCGTGTGCAGCGGCTGCAGACGTTCGACGTGCGCGCGACCGTCGACCCGTCGCTGCGGCTCGTCGATGTCGCGCAACGGGTTGCCGCGTCAGTGATCTCGGCCGAGCCGAGCTGGCCGACGGGAGTCGTCCATGGCGAGTCGGTCGACGTCGCTGCGCTTGTCGAGGCCGGACGGCGCGCCCATGCCGCAGGCGTCGCGGCCACCGTGTCGCCCGATCCGGTGCTGCTCGTGCCCGACAACCTGCACCAGCCGGAGATGTCCGAGCACTCGGCGGTGTTCGAGGCGGACGGATTCGACGCCACGGCCCGACTGGTGATCGCGGTCGACCCCGCGTCCGGGTCGGTCACCACGTGCCGACTGGTCGTGACCGGCAAGGACTGGCCGACCGCGGTGCGCAGCGACGTTCCCGGGAGCCTCACGTGACGGCGCGGGTCGAGCTGGAGGACGTGCTGCCCGAGTCGCACCGTCGTACCGACGGGTCGGTGGTCGCCGACGGTCCCCGGGTGGCCGTCCTGGTGTCGCTCAACTTTCCCGACCTCACGCCACCGGTCGCCGACCTCGTGCGCCGGTTCACCCGCACCGCGCTGCAGGAGCTCGAGGACCGCGGCGCCCGGTGGCACCTGGTCGACACGTCGGCGACGCTTCCCACCGCCGCGTCGGTGCTCGACACCGATGCCGTGCTGCTGCTCGGGGGCGGCGACGTCGACACCGAGCTCTACGGCGTGTCCGGTCCCGCGCCGCACGAGTACGGCGTCGACATCGAGGCCGATCTGTTCTGCGTCGACGTGATCCGCGCCGCCGTCGACCGCGACGTCCCGCTGCTCGGGATCTGCCGCGGCTCGCAGCTGGTCAACGTCGCGTTCGGCGGAACGCTCGTGCCGGACCTCGTCGACTTCGAGCTGCATCACGGCGAGCACGATGGGGACCTCTTCGTCGACGAGGAGGTGCAGGTGCGCGAGGGCACCCGGCTGCGCGACGTCCTCGGCTGCGAGTCGCTCGTCGTTCGCACCGGGCACCACCAGGCGGTGGCGGAGGTGGCACCCGTCCTCCGGCTCGCGGCGGTCGCGCACGACGGCGTGGTCGAGGGGATCGAGCATCCCGAGGCCTGGGTCGTGGGCGTCCAGTGGCATCCCGAGGACGACGACGGTCCGAGCGGTCCGCGTGAGGCGTTGTTCGCCGCCCTGCTCGACGCGGCGCGGGATCGCTCGCCGCGCTGACGGCGGGCCTGCCGGGCCGGTCGAGGGCCTCAGTCGCCGTCGCGGAAGAGGGCGACCAGCTCGCCCACGTGGTGGCCCGCCTCGGCCTGGTGCCGGAAGGGCTGGTCCGGGTGGAGCGCATAGGTGTTGCGCCGGCCGACGCGCTGACGGGTGATGTAGCCGGCGTCCTCGAGGTCGCCCACGATCGACCCCGCCGCGCGCTCCGTGATCCCGGCCGCGGCGGCCATGTCCCGCAGCCGGATCTGCGGGTCCGTGGCGATGAGCAGGAGGAGGCGCCCGTGGTTGGTGAGCAGCGTCCACGTGCGTGGGGGCGAGGCGGACGGGCTGGTCACACGCACATGCTGCCGTGTCTGCCGCCGGGTCTCCACCGCTGACCGGCCTCCTGACGCAGTCCTGACCGTCGTGACCCGTCGACGCAGGGGCGGCGCGTCGTCACAGCCAGTCCTTGCTCCGGAAGAGGACGTACAGCCCGGACGACATGGCGACGATCAGCGCGGCCGACGTGATGAGCCCGCTGGTGCTGGCGAAGCCGGGGTAGGGCAGGTTCTGCCCGTACCAGCCGGTGATCGCGGTCGGCACCGCGATGATCGCGGCCCAGCTCGTGACCTTCTTCGTGATGACGTTGAGCCGGTTCCCCTGCAGCGTCAGCTGCGTCTCGAGGATCGTCGTCACGAGGTCGCGCAGCGACTCGGTCCACTCGGTCGCGCGCAGCACGTGGTCGTAGACGTCCTGGAAGTAGGGCAGCATCTCGGCGGTCGCGAACTGCAGGTCACGACGCATCAGCGTGTTGAGCACCTCGCGCATCGGCAGGACCACTCGACGAAGCGTCACCAGGCTCTTGCGCAGGGCGAAGCTGCGGCGTTGCACCTCGGTGTCGGCGGGGCTCTGGCCGAAGAGCAGGTCCTCGAGCTCCTCGATGCCGTCGTCGAGGTCCTGAACGGCCTCGAAGTGGGTGTCGACGACGTGGTCGAGCAGGCCGTAGAGGAGGAAGCCGACGCCGTGCTGCGCCAGGTCCGGCGACTCGTCCCACCGCGCGACGACCGCGTCGATGTCGAACGTGTCGGACTTGCGCACGGTCACCAGCGCATGTTCGGTGATGAAGGCCGAGAGCTCGCTGAGCCGCATCGCCCCCGAGTGCCTGTCGAGGCGCACCGAGTACACGTTCAGGAAGTCGTGCGTGCTGTAGCGGTCGACCTTGGGACGCTCGCGGGTGTCCATGGCGTCGGCCACGGCCAGGTGGTGCAGGCCGAGCTCCTGCGCGACGCGAGCGAGGTCGTCGGGGGCCGGGGTGAGGAGGTCGACCCACACGACCGCGTCGGGCTCGCGCAGCAGGTCCGACACCTCGTCGACCGGGAAGTTCTCCCGCTCGAGGCGGCCCGCGCGGTACAGCCGGGTGCGTGCCCGGTCGTCGATCGGGCTCCGCCGCGCGGCGTCCGCCGTCTCGTCCACGCCCGTCACCCTGCCACAGCGACCACGTGCGGCCGTCGTCCGGGAGCTCGCAGCCGACCCTCGGCGAACACTCAGGTTCCTCTCAGCGTTCCTCAGCATTCCTTGGTCGTCGCCTTACCGTCGCACGCGTAGGTTGCTGCGGTGACCTGGCGGCTGAGATGACCGACGAACCGACGACGTCCCCGGGTCCGGCGGCGCTGACCCGTCGTTCCGTCCTCGCCTCGGTGGCCGCCCTGACGCTCGCTGCCTGCGCGGCCCCGGCGGGTGACCCGTCGTCCAGCACGTCGCGCCCGCCGGGATCCTCCGGCGCGTCGGGAGATGCCGCCTCCGCGGACCCGACCGCGACGGTGACGCACGGCTCGGCCACCCCGTCGGCGTCGCCGACGGGGTCTCCGTCCGCGTCGGCACCCGCCGCCGATGGACCGGCCCGAGAGGTCACGCACGGGCCGCGCACGGCACCGGTCGTCGCGCTCACCTTCCACGGGGCCGGCGACCCGGCCCTCGCCGACCAGGTCCTGCGCGCCGCCGAGGCGGCGAAGGTGCACGTCACCGTCCTGGCCGTCGGGACGTGGCTGCAGCAGCACCCGGGGGTGGCCTCCCGCATCCTCGGCGGCGGCCACGAGCTGGGCAACCACACGCTGCACCACCGGCCGATGCGACTGATGGACGAGGCGACCGCGTACGCCGAGATCGAGGGCGGACGACGGCTCGTCGCTGCCGCGCACGCCGGACCGGCCTGGTTCCGTCCGTCGGGCACGCCGCACGCGACGCCGCACATCCTGGCCGCCGCGGGGCGAGCCGGATATCGCACGAGCCTCTCGTTCGACGTCGACCCGGCCGACTACACCGATCCAGGTCCGGCCGCCGTCGTCGCGCGCGTGCTCGCCAAGGTCGGCAACGGGTCCATCGTGAGCCTGCACCTCGGCCACGCGGGCACCGCCGCCGCCATGCCCAGGATCCTCGACGGTCTGCGAGCGCGCGGGCTCACCGCCGTGACGGTGTCGACGCTGCTTCCCGGCGTCACTCCGTGAGGTCCCGCGTCCCCGCGGCCGTGGGGGGCCTCGTGCTCGCGCTCTCGCTGGCGGCGTGCGGCTCGAACGGCGCCGCGTCCACGCCGGTGACGACTCCGACCCCGAGCGGGGCGAGTCCCAGCGGTTCGATGTCGATGGGTGACGGTGGTGCCGCGAGCCCCACCATGGCCGCGACGCCGGACGGCACCGTCACAGTCGACGCGACGCTGCTGCCGGGCATGCCGGCGCCGCTGGACCGGCGCAACGTCTACGCGGCCGATCGTCCGAACGCGCTGTCGCCCGCGGTCACCCACGACCTCTATCGCGTCTACGTGCCCAACACGGGGTCGGACACAGTCACCGTGATCGACCCGAAGACCTATCGCGTGATCGGGCACTTCGCCGTGGGTCGCCAGCCGCAGCACGTCGTCCCGTCCTGGGACCTGCGCACGTTGTGGGTCAACAACGACCTCGGCAACTCTCTCACGCCGATCGACCCGCGCACGGGCCGACCTGGTCGCGCGGTCGCCGTGGCGGACCCCTACAACCTCTACTTCACGCCGGACGGCAAGCACGCGGTGGTGATGGCGAGCAAGCTGCACCGCCTCGACTTCCGCGACCCGCACACGATGGCGATGCAGAAGAGCGTTCCGGTTCCCTGCGCGGGGGTGAACCACGCCGACTGGACCGCCAACGGCCGCTACTTCCTCGTCTCGTGCGAGTTCTCCCACGAGCTGCTGTGGGTCGACACCGCGCGCGAGAAGGTGCTGAAGGTGCTGCACCTCCCGGGCGCGTCGATGCCGCAGGACGTGAAGATCAGCCCGGACGGCACGACCTTCTTCGTCGCGGACATGATGAGCAACGGGGTGTGGGTCTATCGCGTCGGGCAGCACGGGCCGGTGCTCGTGCACCTGCTGCACACCGGTGCAGGGGCGCACGGCCTCTACGTGTCGCGCGACGCGACCGAGCTGTTCGTGTCCAACCGCGGCGCGGGCTCCGTCTCCGTCGTCGACTTCGCGACCGGCAGGGTGCGCGTCACGTGGCACATCCCGGGCGGGGGATCGCCCGACATGGGCAACCTCTCGCCGGACGGACGCACTCTGTGGCTCTCCGGCCGCTACGACGGCGTCGTCTACGCCATCGACACGACCAGCGGTGCGCTGCGCGCGAGGATCCGCGTCGGCCTCCAGCCGCACGGGCTCACCGTCTGGCCGCAGCCCGGCCGCTACTCGCTCGGGCACACCGGCATCATGCGCTGATCGGGTGCGCCACGATGTGCTGGTGACCGTTCCGGACGACGACAGCGCCCTGCACGCGGACCTCACCGCCTACTACGACCAGGATGCGCGAGCGCGTGCGCTCCGGCCGCTCTCGGGCGAACGATCACAGCGGCGGGAGGCGTTCGCCGACCGGCTGCTCGCCGAGGGCCGCACGCGGATCCTCGAGGTGGGGACCGGGCCGGGCCTGGACGCCTTGGCGCTGGCCGAGCGCGGACTTGCGGTGCGCGGCGTCGACCTCTCCCCGGAGCACGTGCGTCTCGCGCGCGAGTCGGGCATCGACGCGTACGTCGCCCCCGCGCAGCGCCTGCCGTTCGACGACGCGTCCTTCGACGCCGTGTGGTGCATGAGCGTCCTCATGCACATGCCCGACGACGACCTCGATCGTGCGCTGCTCGAGATGGCCCGCGTCGTCGTCCCAGGAGGCGTGGGCGCGTTCGGGCTCTGGGGCGGCGACGACGTCGCGGGCGCGCACCCGGACGACACCCTCGAGCCCAAGCGCTACTTCAACTGGCGCTCGGAGGCCAGCGTCCGCGCGGCGATCGAGCAGTATGCCGTCGTCGAGGCGTTCGACGCGTGGCACGTACCGGCGGACTCCACCTACCAGTGGGTCGAGGTCCGCTTCCACGGGTGAGGCGGACGCCACCCGCCCCGGGGTCGTCACGCGGCGCGCACCGAGGCCATGATGGGCGCCATGGGAAACCGCGTGATGGGCTGGCTGCCCCTCTTCGTCTTCTTCGTGCTCGCGATCGCCGGAGTGCTGCTCGGCTACGCCGCCTCGCGGACCTGACCTAGCGACCCAGCTCGGCGATCAGCTCGCCGATCACGGCGACGTACAGGTCGACGTCGGCCTCGGTCGCCGCGACCGAGCACGTCGGACCTGCCCCCACGATCGCCTCCCACACGCCGCGGTTGGCGAGGTAGGTGCGCATGAGCCGACGCAGGTCGACGTCGAGGTCGCGTACGGCGTCCGCGCCGTTGACCGGCATCGCCCGCGTGAAGCTGAAGCCGCTGCGCGGCCAGAAGCGGTGCACCGTCCAGGGCAGTCCCGCGGAGGCGACGACGTGCTCGAGACCGTCGGCGAGGCGTGCGCCGTTCGCCTGCGAGTGCGCGTAGGCGGCGTCGGTGAGCACCTCCGACATCGTCGCCCGAGCCGCGGCCATCGACAGCGGGTTGCCGAACAGCGTGCCGCCGGTGGCGACGAGCGGCTTGGGGTCGTCACGACCGGCGGGACGCTGGAGGACCTCGGCCACCTCGGCGGTCATGCCGTAGGCGCCGAGCGGCACGCCGCCGGCGATGGACTTGCCGATCGTGACGATGTCCGGCTCGAGCGACCACATCCGCGTGAGTCCGCCGGGACCGACCACCTGGGTGTGCGTCTCGTCGATGATCAGCAGCGTGCCGGTCTCGCGGGTGATCCGGCGCAGCGCGTCGTGATAGCCGGGCTCGGGCAGCACGAGTCCGACGTTGTTGGTCATCGCGGGCTCGGTGACGATGGCCGCCACCTGGCGCGTACGCAGTGCGCGTTCGAGCGCGTCGACGTCGTTGAAGGGAAGGACGACGGTGCGCGACGGCGACCTCGTCGGGCACACCGAGCTCCTCGGGCGACTCACGGCCGTCGACGAGCTCGATGAGCGACTCGTCGAGGTGGCCGTGGTAGTGGCCGTCGAAGAACGCCGCCCCCTGACGTCCCGTCACCGCGCGCGCCACCCGGAGCGCCTCGGTGTTCGCGTGCGTCGCCGACAGCGTGAACTGCCACAGCGGCAGGGCATAGCGTCGCGCGAGCTCCTCGGCCACCCAGACGCAGTCCTCGTTGGGCGCCATGAACTGCGAGCCCTCGGCCATGCGCCGCGACACCGCGTCGACGACCGCGGGGGGCGCGTAGCCGGTGAACATGGACATGTCCGCGATGTTCATGTCGACGTAGTCGTGCCCGTCGACGTCGCGGAAGTGCGAGCCCACACCCTCGTCGACGTACATCGGGATCGGCTCGAACGAGTTGCGCAGCCAGCTCATGGGGACGCCGTTGGGCATCGACGCCTTCGCCCGCTCCCAGAGCGCTATCGTGCGCGGGCGTGCCGCGACGTAGGTATGCGCCTCGCGCGCGAACAGGTCGGCGACGCGGGTCTCGTCGATGATCGCGCCCATGGTCCACCTCGTGTGATGCATCCGATGACGCGCCGAGCCTCTCACGCTCGCGGCGTGGCCCGTCGTGACACCGAGAACGCTGGTCAGCACGGTCGCGTCGAGTGCCGGTCGGCGGTCCGACGTCGTCGACCCGGCCAGTAGAGTGGACGACGCTCGGTGCCGGCCGGACGTTCGGCTCGGCCGCCCGCGCAGGCCCGCCCTCGTAGCTCAGGGGATAGAGCATCGGTTTCCTAAACCGTGTGTCGCAGGTTCGATTCCTGCCGGGGGCACTCATGAAATTGCCGGGTCGTCCCGGCACCAGCGGGATGCCGTCCCGGGGTCCCCGCGACCAGCGTGATTCATAGCCGGGCGGGGGCACCTCGTGGTGCGCGGCCACGGCCGTAGGCTCGCACCGTGACGCCTCAGACCCCGATCGCGCTGCGCGAGCGGCTGGCCGCCGTGCTCGAGTCCGACTCGCGGCTGCTGGTCGAGATGCGCCGGCACCTGCACGCGCACCCCGAGCTGAGCGGTCGTGAGTCCGCGACCACGGCGTACGTCGGACAGCACCTGCACGACCTCGGACTCTCGCCGCAACGGCTCGATGTCGGCACCGGTCTCGTGTGCGACATCGCCATCGGTGACGTCGGCCCGCACTCGCCGGTCGTGGCGCTGCGCGCCGACATCGATGCGCTGGCGATGAACGACGAGAAGGGCGTGGGCTATCGATCTCAGGTCGACGGCGTCGCGCACGCGTGCGGGCACGACGTCCACACGACGGCGGTCCTCGGGGCGGCTCGCGCGCTGGTGTCGGTGGCGCGCGGGTCGGAGGTCGCGGGCACGGTGCGCCTGGTGTTCGAGCCGGCGGAGGAGTCGGTGCCGGGCGGTGCGGTCGACGTGATCCGTGAGGGCTGGCTCGACGGGGTCTCGGCGATCTTCGGCGTGCACTGCGACCCGAAGGTCGACGTCGGCAAGGTGGGCTGCCGCGTCGGCGCGATCACCTCCGCGTCGGACATGATCGAGGTGCGGCTGCGCGGTCCCGGCGGCCACACCGCGCGCCCCGAGCGCACGGTCGACCTGGTCGACGTGCTGGGCACTCTCGTCACCGAGCTGCAGCCTGAGGTCGACCGGCTGACGTCGACGCCCGGCGACCTACGTCTCGTGTTCGGCGCGGTGCATGCCGGTGATGCGGCCAACGTGATCCCGGCCCACGGCGTGCTGCGCGGCACCCTGCGCACGCGCGACCACGAGGTCTGGCTGCACGCGCCGGAGATCTTCGCGAAGGCGCTGTCGTCGGTGCTCGAGGGGTCGACCGTCGAGTACGACCTCGACCATCGTCGCGGCGTACCCCCGGTCGTCAACGACACGGCGGCGACGGCCCTCGTGGAGGCGGCCGCGCGCGCGGTGCTGGGCGAGGACTCTGTCCTGCCCACCGAGCAGTCGCTGGGTGGCGACTCCTTCGCGTGGTATCTCGAGCGGATCCCCGGGTCCTACACGCGTCTCGGCGTCCACGACCCACGTTGGACCGGTCCGCGTCTCGACCTGCACGCGAGCACGTTCGACGTCGACGAGCGCGCGATCACCTACGGCGCCCTGCTCCTCGCCACCGTCGCCCTCGACGCCCTCGCGACGTACCCCACCCACGGCTGACCCGACGAATCTGACCCTTAGGGTCACTTCGTGGCACATATGTGCCGCGTCGCGTCCACAACTCGGTGTCCCGTTGCGAAGCCGCGCCGCTGCCGTCCGCTCGCGCCAGCAGTGCCACCGCACGGTCAGAAGCCAGCGACATCAAGAATTGGGGACTCCGGATGGCACAAAAGTGCCCGAATCTGACCCTAAGGGACCGAATCGGCGTGCGGGGGTCAGGCGGGGTCCCACTCGTGGGTGGGGATGTTGCTGTGCATGCGGTCGACGTAGGCGGCGGTCATGAGGCGCAGGGCCTCGGCGCGGTCGAGGCCGCGGGCCTCGAAGGCGCGGACGGCGTCCACCTGCCACGTGGCGCCGTTGCGACCGGAGGTGCACCGGCCCTCGATGATCCCGAGCAGCCGCTCGCGGATGTCGTCGTCGACGCCCCAGTCGCGCAGCCCGTCGTGCGCGAGCGGCAGCAGCTTGCGCAGGGTCAGCTCGGTCACCGACACCTCGCCGAGCCCGGGCCAGAACACCTGCGCGTCGATCCCCAGCATCGCCGCCGTCATGAAGTTCTCCTCGGCCGCCTGGAACGACATCTGCGTCCAGATCGGCCGGTCCTGCGTCGCGAGCGAGCGCAGCGCACCGAAGTACAGCGCGCCGTTCGCCAGGATGTCGACCACGGTCGGCCCGGCGGGCAGCACGCGGTTCTCCACACGCAGGTGCGGCTTGCCATCGGCGATGTCGTAGACCGGGCGGTTCCAGCGCCAGATCGTCCCGTTGTGCAGCCGCAGCTCGTGCAACCGGGGTACGCCGCCGGCCTCCAGCACGGCCACCGGATCCTCGTCGTCGAGCACCGGCAGCAGCGCGGGGAAGTAGCGCAGGTTCTCCTCGAACAGGTCGAAGACGCTCGTGATCCACCGCTCGCCGAACCACACGCGTGGTCGCACGCCCTGTGCCTGCAGCTCCGCGGGCCGGGTGTCGGCGGCCTGGGCGAACAACGCGATACGCGTCTCGTTCCAGAGATGCCTGCCGAGGAAGTACGGCGAGTTCGCACCGAGCGCCACCTGCACCGAGGCCAGGCACTGCGCCGCGTTCCAGTGCTCGGCGAACTCGTCGGGACTCACCTGCAGGTGGAACTGCACGCTGGTGCACGCGGCCTCGGGGATGATCGAGTCGCTGAACGTCTCGAGGCTCTCCGGGCCGCGGATGTCGATCTGGATGTCCTCACCGCGCGCAGCGAGCAGCTGCTGGTCGAGCAGCGCGTAGCGCGGGTTGCTCGACAGCGAGTCCTGCGTCATGTGCTCGTCGGTCAGCGTCGGCAGGATCCCGATCATCACCAGGTGCGCGTCGATCTCGTTGGCCAGCTTGTCCGCCGCGTTGAGCTGGTCGCGCACCTCCCGCTCGTACTGCGTCACGCCGTCGCCGGACAGGCTCCTCGGCGGGAGGTTGATCTCCAGGTTGAACCGACCGAGCTCCTGGACGAACGAGGGGTCGGCGATCTGGTCGAGCACCTCGGCGTTGCGCAGCGCCGGCCTGCTGTCGGGCCCGACGAGGTTGAGCTCGACCTCCATCCCGGTCAGGGGGCTGTCGAAGTCGAACGCCGACTCCGCGAGCATGCGCGCGAACACGTCCAGGCACCGGTGCACCTTGTCGCGGTAGCTCTGCCGGTCCTCGCGGGTGAACACGAGGCGCGCGATGTCCTCGCCCATGGGCCCAGCGTGGCGGGTCGCAGGTGTCCGCGTCCCGGGGTTCGCCAGGCTGGTGCTGAGGCGCGCCTCACCTGATCCGACGTCCGCCTCCCGGCAACGGTGGCAGGCTGGGTCCGTGGTGAGAGCGCAGCACGTCGAGGTGATCGAGCCGCGCGACGTGCCCCTCGGTGGTCCGCGGTCCATGACCGTACGCCGCACCCTTCCGCAACGGCCGCGCTCGCTCGTCGGGGCGTGGTGCTTCGTCGACCACTACGGGCCGGACGACGTCGCGAGCACGGGTGGCATGGTCGTGCCGCCGCACCCGCACACCGGCCTGCAGACGGTGAGCTGGCTGTACGCCGGCGAGGTCGAGCACCGCGACAGCACCGGGGCGCACGCGCTCGTCCGACCTGGTGAGGTCAACCTCATGACCGCCGGTCACGGCGTGTCCCACTCCGAGGTCTCGACCGCCGGTACGACGTCCCTGCACGGCGTCCAGCTGTGGGTCGCGCTTCCCCATGCGGTTCAAGACATCGCACCGGCGTTCGAGCACCACGTCCCCGACGTCGACGTCGTAGGAGACGCGACGCTGCGCGTGTTCGTCGGTACGTTCGCCGGCACCACGTCAGCGGTCACGACTCATTCGCCGCTCCTCGGCGCCGAGCTGCGACTCGGTGCCGCCGGTGCCACGACCCTCCCGCTCGACGCGTCGTTCGAGCACGCGCTGCTGGTCGACGGGGGAGCGATCGACGTCGCGGGCACCGAGGTCGCGCACGGCCGTCTCGCCTACATCGGCACGGGTGTCACCTCCGTCGACCTGCGCGTGCTCGCCGGTGACGACGTCCGCGTGCTGCTCCTCGGCGGTGAGCCGTTCGGCGAGGAGATCGTCATGTGGTGGAACTTCGTGGCCCGCACGCACGACGAGATCGTCGAGCAGCGCGCGGCGTGGCAGGCACGTGCCGCGCGGTTCGGCGTCGTCGACGGCTACCTCGGTGACCCGTCGTGGCTGCCCGCCCCCGAGCTCCCGCACCTGCGGCTCAAGCCGCGACCGAACCCGCCCACCCGGCACGGCGCGGGCTAGCGTTCCTCCCGTGACGCGCGCCGTGCTCCTCGACCTCGACCGCACGCTCGTCGACCTGCAGTCCTACACCGACTACGACTCCGCGTGGGACGACGTCCGCGCGTCGCATCCCGAGATGGCGGTCGGCGAGGGGCCGCAGACCGGCTGGACCTCGGCCACGCGTGCCTGCATGGGGACGCTCGCGGCCCTGCCCGACGGGCCGCTCTGGCGAGAGGTCTCCGACACGGTCGCTGTGCACGAGCGGGCCGCGATCCCGCGCAGCGTCACCATGCCGGGGGCGGCGCAGTTCGTTCCCGCGCTGGCCCACCGACCGATGGCGGTCGTCACGTTGCTGCCCGAGGACGTCGCCCGTGACCTGCTGCGCCACCACGGCCTCGGCATCGCCGTCGTGGTGGGACGCGATCCGCGGGTGCGCCCCAAGCCGGCGGGCGACGGCCTGCTCGACGCACTGCGCCAGCTCGGCGAACCCGTCGAAGGCGCCGTCATGGTCGGCGACAGCACCTGGGACGCCGCAGCCGCACGCGACGCCGGCACGTCCTTCGTCGGCGTCCATGCCGGACCGAGCGAGTTCGCGCGCGACTTCCCCGACGTACCTGTGGTCGAGACGCTGGCCGACGTTCTCGTGCGCATCGTGTGACGAGGGCCTCGGAACTGCGCTGGGCGCAACGGAATCGGGCCCGGACGGCGATCTCCGTCCGAGCCCGACCCGTGGGGCGTCCTGATGCGCGTCAGACGCGCCCGTACTTGCGGTAGTAGTCCTTCCACACCAGTCGGTGCAGCGGGATCCACTTCGGGATGCTGCGCAGACCTGGGATCCACGGCAGCAGCGTCACGATGAGGAAGAACACGACCATGATCACGGTGATGATCGCGTCGGCGTTGTCGGTCATCGTGCGGTTGAACGAGTTCGTGTCCTCGTCCGCCGCGTTGAACACCGGCAGCTGGTACCAGACGTCCCACGGCGCGAGCCACACCTGGCCGGGCCAGGAACCTGCCTCGTTGACCATGCCCCACGTGTCGCCACCGAGGTTCAGCTCGACGGCCTTGCCCTCCATGTAGCCGCCGTCGCCCATCATGAGCAGCTGCTTGGTCTGGTCGGTCTGGTAGAAGAGGCCCTGACCGGTCATGGCGTTGTCGTAGGCACCTGCGACCGCGAGGTCCGTGGTGGACTGCGCCAGCGTGGGCACCGGACCGTAGTCGCCGGCGGCGACCTTGGTCGGGTCACCCTCGGCATCGGTGAGCGCCGCGTTGTAGTCGGTCGCCCACTTCACTCGCTGGTCGGGATCAGCGTTGTTCCACACGATGAGTGCGGCACGCGTGGTCACGTTGGGCTGGCTGGTGGTCAGCGGTGTGATCACGAAGTCCTGCGCCGTGTCGACCGGGTGCGTGACGCCGCCCCACTTCTGCATGGTGAGCGGGCCGACCGACAGCCCGTCCGAGCCCTCGTTGTAGGGCGCGCCGTAGCCGGCGGTCTCGCTCTCGCCCGAGAGCTGGGTGACGACGGTCTGGTAGAACGACGCCGAGTCGGCCTGGGCCCACTGCTTGAACGTGATCTCCGGGTCGTCCGGTGAGCTGAACAGCGCTGACAGGGCCACGACGAGGAAGCCCACCACGACGAGCGCGATGAAGCCTTCCTTGAAGATGTCGTACTCGCGGTTGGGGCCCTTCCACGGACGGGCGAAGAACGCGTTCCGCTCCTTGGTCGCGGTACTCATGACGCCACCTCCTCGGCGACCGTCTCGGCAGCCTTCTCGGAGTGAGCGGGTGCGGCGGCCTCAGGGTCGATCGCGTCGAGCGGTGGGACGACGCCGTGCTTGCGCACGAGGAGCACGTGCAGCGCCACGATCGCGAGCACGCCGATCGGCAGCAGCACCACGTGGAAGAGCACCATCTGGCCGAGGTTCGTGACGTTCATCCACGAGCCGATGCCGACGGAGTTGAGCACGTCCTTGGCCTCGAACGCGATCCACTGCGAGTTGAAGTTCGTCGTGATCGTGTAGCCGGTGAACGCCGTGCCCAACGACGCCACGAACGCGACGGAGCCGGTGGCCCAGGTCAGGCCGCGCTTGCCGCGCCAGGCCGACATCCAGAACTTGCCGAAGAAGTGGACGATCATGAACAGGAAGAACAGCTGCACGCTCCAGAAGTGCAGGCTGTTGGTGAAGTGGCCGAGCGACGACGTGTGGAACCACTGGATCCCGCCGAGCGTGAGCAGCGTGCCGCTCACCAGGACGATGATCAGCGAGACGATCGTCAGCATCCCGAACACGTAGATCCACGATGCGACGTACGCCGGTTGCTCCTCGGGCAGCAGCTTCTCCGGCGGCAGGGTCGAGACCCACTTCTTGCGCGCCGCACCGGTCCAGGTGGTCGGTTCGAAGTCCGTCCCGCTGCTCATGACTTCTCCTTGCCCTTCGGGAAGGGCAGCAGCAGCGCCGCCCAGAAGAGCAGGGTCAGCATGATGATGAAGACGAGGTTGGGGATGGATACCTGGATCCACTCCCAGATCTGCCAGTACGTCGCTGGTTGGTCCAGCGAGATGGCCCACTGATTCACGTTTCTTCCTCCTGTGCGGCGCACGCCCCCGCGCGCCTCCGTTCGTGACGCTTCCGTCCGGAGTGCGGTCGTTGCGCGCCAGAAAGGTAAAGGAGAGGTCTTGACCTGAAAAAGAAATCTCTCAGGGTCGGAGCGCAAGCAGCCGAAGACCTGGTGGGGCCGAGCCGTGGGGGTGTGCTGAGCACGACGCACGGGACTGACGGACGCCGGAGGGGGTCGGATGCTCGGGGAGTCGTTCGACGCTGCCCTCGAGGGCGCGCGCCGCGCCGACGAGGCCGCTTTCGCGCGCCTCTACACCGACCTGCACCCCCCTCTCCTGCGCTACCTCCGGGGGATGTCCTACGAGATCGCCGAGGACGCGGCCTCCGACGCGTGGCTCGAGGTGGCGCGCGGACTGGACTCGTTCCAGGGTCCCGAGCCCGCCTTCCGCGGGTGGGTGTTCGCGATCGCGCGTCGCAAGCTCATCGACCGGATCCGGTACGACGCCCGTCGCCCGACGGCGTCCTGGGACGACGTCGACGCGGTGGCCCCGCAGGAGCGCGACGCCGCGGACCTCGTCATCGAGGCCGACAGCACCCAGAACGCTCTCGCCCTCGTGCGCACGCTGCCGCGAGACCAGGCCGAGGCCGTCCTGCTGCGAGTGATCGGCGACCTCGAGTACGCCGAGGTCGCCGTGATCATGGACCGTTCCGAGGGCGCTGTCCGCGTGCTCGTGCACCGCGGGCTGCGCCGCCTCCAGGATCTGGTCGTGGAGCACTCGGAAGGGGCTGTAACACCGTGACCAGCCACGACGTTCCTGTGTCGGGACCGGACCGCACGGGGGCCGGGCCGACGGACACCGACCGGCTCGAGGGGATCCTCCGGGGCGCGGTGGTCGCGGAGACGGAGAACGAGATGGACCTGGACCGGCTGATCGGCGAGCTGCGCGCTCCCGGGACGGCGGACGAGCTGCGGAGCGCGCACGACGCGACCGCGGCGTTCGTGCGCGAGCGTCGCTCGGTGCTCGGCACGGCCGCCCCGCTGGCACGAGGAGAAGGCCTCGCTCGTCACGGTTCCCGTCGCCAAGGAGAAGGCGGCGCTGGGCCTGGTTCCGCTGGCCACGGAGAAGGCTTCGCTCGGCACGGCTCCCGTCGCCAAGGAGAAGGCCGCGCTCGTCGCGGGGCCGGGCGACACGGAGAAGCCGACGGTCGTGCCGATCTCGTCACGGCGCCGTCGCCCGGTCCTGGTGGCCGGGGTCGCCGCTGCCAGCGTCACGGCGGCCGTGCTGTTCGCAGGCACGGCAGCCGCAGCGTTCACGGGCTCGCTCCCGGCGCCCCTCCAGCGTGTCGCGCACACCCTGGTCGGTGCCCCGGCACCCGACACCGACACCGACTCGGGCGCCAGCACCGCTCAGGGCGCCGGCGGTCCCGAAGCGACCACGTCGTCGACCCATCCCTCGCCCGCCGCGTCCGACCGTGGTCCGTCCGCTGGTCCCAGCGCTCCCGCGCTGCCCGGCCTGTGCCGCGCCTTCGCCGGCCGCTCGTCGGCGGACCCGGCGACAGGGTCGACGGCGTACGCCGCCCTCGCCGCCGCGGCCGCGCGAGCCGGTCAGACCGTCGACGCGTACTGCGCCGCCCACACGACACCTGCACAGGGTCCGGCCCCGAAGCCCTCCGGTCACGGCAAGCCGACGGCCCCGCCGGGGCAGCAGCCGGGCAACCACGGGCAGGGACCGACTCCCGGCGCGAGCCATGGCAACGGCAACGGCAACGGGAACGGCAACGGGAACGGCAACGGGAACGGCAACGGCAACGGGCAGCCGAGCACCCACGGCAAGCCCAGCACCGCCGGCAACCCGCACGCCCCGTCGGCGAACGTCTCGCCAGCCGCCACCCCCTGAGGCACACTCGTCCTCGCCGCACCACCGCCCCCGCGACGCCGCCGACCAGGACACGGCGGCGTCGCGGCCTGTCCGGGACCGGGCGAGGACGGTCAGACGGGCTCGGCGTCCGTCACGTCGGCGATGGTGGCTGCCGTCGCCTGGAGCAGCGCGGCAGCGTCCACGCCGATCGCGACGTCGTGCACGCCGCTGCCGAGCGTGACCTCGCCACGGGAGGCGATGACGACGTCGGCCACGACCGGCCAGGCGCGCACCGAGCCCAGCGGCGTGATCGTGCCCCGCTCGAAGCCCGTGGCCGCGAACGCCTCCTCGGCGGGCGGCATCGACATCCGCGAGATCCCGAGCAGAGCGCGCAGCTTCGGCCAGGAGATCTGGCGTCCACCGGGGACGAGCACGAAGAGGTAGTCGTCGTCGCCGCGACGTACCACGAGGGTCTTGATGACGTCGACGACATCGACCCCCCGGGCGGCCGCCGCCTCGGCGAGCGAGCGCACCGGAGCGTCGTGGGTGATGACCCGGTAGGGGAGACCGGCCTCGTCGAGCGCGGCGATGACGGACGGTGCAGGCGTCGGCATGCCCCGATCCAAGCAGACCGCGGCGCGACGTCCGGCGCGTGACGCCGGTCGAGAGCCTCGGACGGGCCGTCGCTCAACCCCACCAGAAGGCGGCGGCGATCGCGCAGTAGAGCGCGACGAGGGCGCAGCCCTCGAACCACGTCGACTCGCCGTCGTAGACCACGAGCACGGCGACGAGGGCCGACATGAGCAGTGCGGCGATGAGCATCGGCGACAGGACCAACGTGAACGACGCCGCACCCAGCAGCGGGGCGGCGAGGGTGACGATCGGCGCGATCGTGAGTGCGACCTGCACCGGGGACTGGAGCACGACCTGGACGGCGTAGTCCGGCTGGTTCCTGGCCATGAGCTGGATGCCGACGACGTTCTCGACCGCGTTGCCGGCGATGGCCACGATGACCAGCCCGGCGAAGGTCTCGTTGATGCCGAGGGTGACGATCGCCGGCTGCAGCGCGGCGACGAACCACTCGGACACGAACGCCGCGCCCACGCCAGCGGCCGCGAGCATCCCGATGGCCAGACCCATCGGCCACTCGCCGTGCGCCTCGGCGGCCTTGATGGCCGCCTCCGAGCCCGGGTCGCGGGCGATCGGCGAGGTGTGCCCGCCCTCGGGATGGCGGCGGGCGAGCGTCGCGGGCAGCGAGAGTGCGAAGAGGGCGAGCATGATCACCGACACGAGCACCGACAGCGTGCGCTCGTGCCCCTCGGCCGGTGTGTGCAGTGCCGACGTCAGCGCCGGGACGGCGAGGATCAGGACGGCGAGCGTGAGCATGAGGCTGAGGTTGCGGCCCTGCTCGGCGGAGAACTTCTGCTTGCCGTGCTTGACCCCGCCGACGATGAACGCGAGCCCCAGGATCAGCAGGACGTTCGCGAGGATGGACCCGACGATGGTCGACTTCACGACGTCGGTGAGGCCGGCCTTGAGGCTGAACGCGATGACGAACAGCTCGGGCAGGTTGCCCAGGGCGCTCTGCAGGATCCCCGTCGCTGCGGGTCCGAGCCGCTCGCCGAGGGCGTCGACGCTGCGGCCCACCAACGACGCCAGGGCGGCCAGGGCGGCGCCCGCGACGACGAAGTTGAGGACCGCGGTGTCGGTGGCGTAGTGCAGCACGCCGGCGGCGATGGTCGTGACCAGCACGACCGTGATGAGGATCAGGTCGCGGCGGGTGAACACCTGCGTCGTCGTCACGAGGAGAGCGTGCCAGCACCGGGCGGTGACCGATGGTCGATCTCGCGAGGTGCGCGTCAGGTCCCGGTTATCGACCGCGTGCACGGCCCCGGCCGCATCGACGGCTGCGAGCGCGGCGTCGAGTGCCGTCGCCAGCCGCGCGCGCAGCGGCCGTGCGGAGTCGGCGAGGTCTCGTTGGCGACGCACGTACTCCGCGCGGCCGTCCGGCGTCTCGACCCGTAGCGGCTGGTAGCCCAGTGCGCTCAGGTCGTACGGGGCGGCCTCCATGTCGAGCGTGCGCGCGACCAGCGCCAGCTCGAACGTGTCGGCGACGAGGTCGCTGCCGACGAGCGCCGCGTACTTGGATGCCCACTTGTAGAGGTCCATCGTCGCGTGCAGGCAGCCGGGTTGGTCCAGCTCGGGCTGCGCCTCGCGCGTCGGCGTGATCTCGTTGAGCGGCACGGCGTCCGGGGCGAAGAAGCGGAACGCGTCGAAGTGCGTGCAGTGCAGCCCCTGCTCGTCGACGACGTCGCGGATCTCGTCGGGCGAGAGCCGCAGCTGCCACGACGCGTGGCGCACCTCGCGCTGCTCAAGGCCGTACACCATCGCCCACTCGTGCAGCCCGAAGCAGCCCCAACGCGCCGGCCGCTCGGCGGACCGACGTACGAGCGCCTCGACCCAAGCCAGGCCGTCGCGTCGACGCTCGAAGTGCGCGGCATCGACCGTCGTCGCCCCGAGGCCGTCGACCTCGACGCGGCGGTAGGCCGGGTCGTCGTCCCACGGTGTCTTCCCGGTGAGCGCCAGGCCCAGCCCGGGGTGCCACCGGCGCAGCTGCCCCGGACGGGTCGGGTAGTACTCGAACAGGAAGTCCTCGACGGGGTGCCGCAGCCCCCGCGCGGCGCGCTCCCGGCGTCCGGCTGTCCAGTCATCGACGCGAGCCGCGTGAACCTCGGACCGCTCATGCCACTCGGCCTCGCCGAGGAGGACGAGAGCGGGCGACGCGGTCACGGGGTTCATTCTCGTCGATACCGCGACGCGCGGGACCGGCAGACCTCTCGGACTGCCGGTCCCGTGAGCGTGCTCGTGTCAGAGCTTCGGGCCCTCGCCCTTGGCCACGAGCTCGGCGACGTGCGTGAGCCCGTCGCCCACGATCTGGACGATCTCGCCGATCACGGACATGTCGGCGATCAGCGGCGGCGAGAGCTGGATCACCGGCTGGTCGCGGTCGTCGAGCCGACAGAGCAGGCCGCGCGAGGCCATCTCACCGGACAGCGCGTCGCGCAGCAGCCAGTTGGCCTCCGCCTGCGAGAACGGCTCGGCCGTCTCCTTGTCCTTCACGAGCTCGAGTGCCCAGAAGTGGCCGCACCCGCGCACGTCGCCGACGAAGGGAAGGTCGCGCACCGGCGCGAGCAGTGCCTTGATCTGCGGCTCGTTGGCCCGGACGTTCTCGATGACCTTGTCGCGCTCGATGATGTCGAGGACGGTCAGCGCGATCGCCGCGGAGAGCGGGTGACCGCCCCACGTGGTGCCGTGGGTGAACATCGCCCGACCGCTCGTGAACGGCTCGGCGACCCGGTCGCGCACGATGACGCCACCGAGCGGCGCGTGGCCGGCCGTGACACCCTTCGCGAACGTGATCATGTCGGGTCGCGCGTCGAAGCGGATCGACCCGAACCACTCGCCGACCCGGCCGAAGCCGGTGATGACCTCGTCGGCGACCAGGAGGATCCCGTACTTGTCGCAGATGTCGCGCAGGCCCTGCCAGTAGCCGGCCGGTGGCATGTAGGACCCGCCGGAGTTCTGCACCGGCTCGGCGATGAACATCGCGATCGTCTCGGGGCCCTCGAACTCGAGCGCCGCCTCGATGTCGTCGAGCAGCCACTGGGTGAACGCGGCCTCGTCGTGCGCGAGGTGGTGACGGTACGCCGACGTGTTGGAGACGTGGTGGGTCGGAACGGCCAGCGGCTCGAACGGAGCGCGCGCCGACGCGTAGCCGGTGAAGCTGAGCGCGCCCATCGTGGTGCCGTGGTAGGCGTAGCGCCGCGCCATGGCCTTGCGGCGTCCGGGGTCACCGTTGGCCGCGTGCCACTGCCGCGCGAGCTTCCACGCCGACTCGACGGCCTCGCTGCCGGAGTTGGTGAAGAACACGTGCTCCATGCCCGCCGGCGCGTGCGACGCGATGCGCGTCGCCAGCTCGATCGCGGCAGGGTGCGCCACGGTCCAGGTCGGGGTGTAGACGAGCTCGCTCATCTGGGCCAGCGCGGCAGCGCCGACCTCCTGGCCGTAGGAGTGGCCGAGGTTGGTGCAGAAGAGGCCGGACAGGCCGTCGATGAAACGCCGTCCGTGGACGTCGATGACGTGGCAGCCCTCGCCGCGCACGAACACCGGCATGTCGTTCTCGCGGTAGCGCGACATGTCCGTGAAGTTGAACAGCATGTGGTCGCGCAGGTCGCGCTGGAGTCGGACCGGGTCGTGCCCGACCTCGGGGTGGGTGAGGGGCAGCACCGTGGTGCCGCCCGGCTGATGACTCTCGGTGGTGTGCGTGGCCGTCATGGCCAGTCCTCGCATCCGTCGCCGCGTCCGGAGGTCGTCCGGACCATCCTGAACGGTTGTTCAGGATGTGGGCAGAGTACGCAGGGGGGACGATCGGCTGTCAAGGCGGCGGTCCCGTGGACGGTGGCTTCGGCAGGTCAGCCCGCCGTGGAGCGGGCGCCCCCCTTGCGGCCGCGCGTGGGCCGCGGCGCCGGCACCAGCTGGTCGACGGGCACCCCCAGCTCCTGGGCGGCCGAGGTGAGCCACAGCGCGCTCATCTGCTGCTCCGGGACGTCCTGGTCGCGCAGCGCGACCTGCACCGCGAGACCGTCCATGAGCGAGGCGAGCCGCACCGTGGCCGCGTGCGGGTCGGCGCAGGTGAAGACGCCCTCCCACATGCCGTCGTCGATGACGGTGCGGAGCGTCTGGCGCCAGCGGGCGTCCAGCGCGCGGCGCAGCGCTCTCGCCTGACCGTCGCGCAGCGCGCGCACCCAGACCTCCATCCAGAGCGACCAGTTGCCCACCGCGGGACCGGTCTCGCAGCCCAGCTCGCCCAGGACGCGCAGCCGGTCGACCGCGCCCGCGTCGGGCGGCAGCGCGTGGGAGAGGTCGTCGTAGAACGCGTCCTCGACCGAGCCGAGCGCCTCGGCGAGCGCGCCGTCGAGGGTGCCGAAGTGGTAGACGACCAGCGCGGGCGACGTCCCCGCCATCGCGGCGACGTCGGCGATGCGGGCGCCGCTGAACCCCTTGTCCTTGAGAACCTCGACCGCGGCGGCCAGGATGCGGCGTCGGCGCTCCTCCGGGTCCTTGGGAGCGAGGGAGGTCGTGGCGGCCAACGGATCTCCTCGACGTGTCGCGTGCGCGGTCGTCCCATCCTGACAGCCGTGACCGCGTCGAGGGGTCCGGGCTGGGAGGATGACCCCGTGAGCGACGACAGCCGGCCTCCGCGCCTCGACCTCGACGTCGACCTCGTCCCCGAGCAGACCAGTGACGACACCGACGACGGCTGGGGCGGGTCAGAGGCGACGGCTGACCAGGACCCGGCCGCGGTCCTGCGGCGCTACCTCGACGAGACACCCCCGCACCACGGCGACTGACCCCAGCAGACGTCACCCGTCTCGCCCCCGAGTAACTGATCAACGGGTCGCTTCCCGGCGTGGGAAACGACCCGTTGATCAGTTACTCGGGGAGCTTGGCGTTCAGCGGGCCTGCAGCGCGTCGCGGATCTCGCGCAGCAGCACGATCTCCTCGGCCTCTGCCGCTTCCTCGGCCGACGGGCCGAAGCGCTCCCGCGCCTTGGTCACCGGCACGATGAGGATGAAGTAGACGGCCGCGGCCACGATGACGAAGTTGAGGGCCGCCGTGAGCACCAGGCCGATGCTGAAGTGGGCACCGTTGATGAAGAAGTTGCCGACGTCGTTGAGCGTCGGTTTGCCGAAGACGGCCGCGATGAGCGGGGTGATGATCCCCTTGACGAACGCGTCGATGATCGCCGTGAACGCGGCGCCGATGACGACGGCGACGGCGAGGTCGAGGACGTTGCCTCGCATGATGAAGTCGCGGAATCCTTTGAGCACGGTGCTTCTCCTCGCAGGTGGGGAGCCGCCCACGGTAACGGAGTGCCGCGGCGAGGTCGGTCAGTTCGGCCGCAGCGTCACGCTCAGGTGCGAGCCCGCGCCCGCGCGCGCGAGGTCGAGGGCCTGCTCGGGCGTGGTGGCGACCACGAGCAGCCCGCCGTCGCTGCTGCTGCCCGTGGCGCCGAGCACGGCCTCGCTGGTGGACGTCGACACGCCGGCGACGAGCACCCGTACGCCGGCGGCCACCACCTGCGCGCTGCCGACGGCCCCGACATCCGGGGCGGTCGCGGCCAGGACGTCGACGACGTCGCCCGGCGCGAGCAACGACGTCGCTGAGCCGTCGGAGAGCCGGACCGGGGTCGCGACCAGTCCGGGGCCAAGTCCGGCGACCAGGTGCGAGGCGACCAGGTCACGGGCGCGCAGCACCTCACCGGCGTGGACCGGCACCACGAGCACCCGGCCGGCGGCCTCGGCGTCGACGGCCATCGCGTCCGAGGGCAGGACGTCGATCGCGCGGGACGTGGGCGCGGCGTCGCCGGGTCTGAGCCGCGCACCGGGCGCGAGGTCGCGCGTGGCGACGAGCGCCGCCCGTGTCGGTGGTGGGGGAGCCGCGGCGGCGGACGCGATGCCGAACGTCGCGACCCCGGCGAGCACCGCTGCTGCCGCGCGTCGGTGACGGCGCCACCGGCGCTGCCAGCGCGGCGGGCGGCCGGGGATCTGCGGAGGACGTCGTTCGACGCGGGCGAGGCGCACGCCGCGACGCTAGGGAGCCCGCGCCCACCTCCGGGGGCGGCGTCCACAGGCGCGCGCCCGGCGCCCGTCCGAAACTGCGGGGTGGTCAGAGCGGCAGCGCGACGTCGGTCGGCGGGGCGGCCGCGACGGCTCGAGCGTCAGGCGGCGGAGCCGGAGGTGCTCGAGCCCCCGGTCGAACCCGAGCTCGACGGCGACCCCGCCGGAGTCGACGGGGTCGACTTCGTGGCAGGTTCCGACGAGCCCGACGACTCCGACGTGGATGGGGCGGACGAGCCCGACGACGAGTCGCCTCCGCCGTTCGACGACGGGACGGTGGCCGACGAGCCGGAGCGGCTGTCCGTCCGGTAGAAGCCCGACCCCTTGAACACGATGCCGACGGCGTTGAACAGCTTGCGCAGCTGGCCTCCGCACTCGGGGCACTCCGTGAGGGACTCGTCGGTGAACGCCTGCACGACCTCCAGCGGCTCACCGCATGCGGTGCACATGTACTGGTAGGTGGGCACTGCGACTCCTCCGTCGACTCGGGTCCGCGTTGGCACTCTCTCCCGACGAGTGCCAATGATGCCAAACCTCGCGCCGTTCGGCCAACGTGGGACCGGGATCTGCATGGTGCGGACCCCTTCGCGGTGCGGGGCCTTGCCGGTAGGTCTAGAGGCCGAACTCGGCCAGGTCCCCGACGCCGGGCTCACCCGCTGCTCGGGAGAAGGCGCCCATCGCCTCGAGGACGAGTGCCCGGTCGCCGGCGTCGAGCCGGGCGAGGATGTCGCGGATCTCGTCCCGACGTCGGGCGGTGACCCGGTCCACGAGCCGCCTACCTGCCGGGGTGAGCGCGATGAGGGTCTCGCGCCGGTTGTCCGGGTTCTCCGCCCGGCGCACCCACCCGGCGGCGACGAGCCGGTCGGCGTTGCGGGTGAACGTGGAGGGGTGCACGCCCAAGGCCGCCGCGAGATCGCCGTGGCGGACCGGGGCCGGCGCGGTGGACAGGATCACCAGGACACGGAACTGCGGCACGGTGATCCGGTCGAGCTCCGGCGCGATCGAGCGTGCCACGACCGCGAGAAGAGCCCGCGACGCTGTCAGGACGGCCGCTGCAGTCTCGTCGATGTCGCTCACACGCACAGTCTGGACGTTCGCCATCCCAGCCGCCTCCCGCACAAGTGCTACAGTACATCCGTTGTAGCACTACATGCGCCAGGACGGATGCGATGACGGACTTCACCGACGCGGTGCCGCTCGCGGCACGTCCGCGCGACATCCGCGACTCCGGCTGGTTCAAGATCGCGGTCCTGGCGGGATTCGCCCTGGTGGCAGTCCTGGTCGTGACCCGCTTCCTCAAGCACGATGTGGTGACGGACTGGAAGCTGCTGGCCACCTGCCCGGCCACCGCCGATGTCACAGGAGTGCCGGTCGCCACGACGTTGAGCACGCAAGCCTGCTCGAGTGCCCCGCTCGACCCGCACGACGGGCGCGGCTGGCCGATCGTGGCATTCGTGCTGCCGGCCGACGTCGGGCTCTCCCCGTCGATCACGACCGTTCACTCGGACAAGCCCAGCCACCGGATGTGGCTGGACTATGTGGCGGCCGAGCCTGGCGACGGACCGAGGAGTGGGGAGACGGTGCTCGCCTTCGTCGAGGTCCCGAGCAGCTCGTTGCCTGATGTTCCGTTCACCGTCGAGAGCGTTGCCGGGTCGATCACGGTGACCGCCGTTCCGGCGAGCTGAGCCGGCTCGATGACCCGGGCGGAGGATCTGCGTGGCACGCAGGCAGGGCTGCGAAACCACGTGGTGCACCGCTACGGCGGCGACGCCCGACTGCTCGGGCTCTCTCTGCTGGTCGGGATCGTGGCCGGTCTCGGCGCGCTCGCCTTCACGTGGGCCCTCGACGTCTGCACGCAGCTGCTGCTGGTCGACCTCGGCGGGTACACCCCGGCGACCACGCTCGGCGAGGGCACCGGGTCACCCGCGTCGGACTTCACCCGCCCATGGGCCATTCCGCTCGTGGTCGGCCTCGGAGGACTGGTCGCGGGGCTGCTCGTGTTCACGTTCGCGCCGGAGGCCGAGGGGCACGGCACAGACGCGGCGATCTCCGCGATCCACCACGACCCGAGCAGCATCCGGCCGCGGGTCGTGCTCATCAAGCTCGTCGCCTCCGCGATCACCATCGGGTCCGGCGGGTCCGGCGGTCGGGAGGGCCCGACCGCGCAGATCAGCGCCGGGGCTGCATCGACGATGGCGCGCGGACTCAAGCTCCCGCCGGACAAGGCCCGACTGCTCGTCACCGCAGGCATGGCCGCCGGCATCGCCTCGATCTTCCGCGCACCGCTCGGCGGAGCGATGCTCGGCGTCGAGCTGCTCTACCGCGAAGACCTCGAGGCGGACGCGCTGATGCCGTCCCTGTTCGCCTCAGTCACCGGCTACCTCGTCTACGGGTCGGTCGACGGATTCACCCCGATCTTCGGCGACCAGGGCGCCATCACCTTCACCGGTCCGAGCCAGTTCATCTGGTTCGCGCTCCTCGGCGTGATCGCCGGGTTCACCGCCCGCGCCTACGCCGGAAGCTTCTACGGCGCCGTCGAGCTCGCCCAGCGGATCCGCCTGCCGCGGTGGCTGATCCCAGCCCTCGCGGGTGTCCTTGTCGGCCTCCTCGGCCTGTTCGTGCCCGGGGTTCTGGGCACCGGCTACGGGACGGTGCAGAGCTTCCTCACCACTCAGGGCGTCCTCGCGGTTCCCCTCGGCATCCTCATCCTCATCCCGTTCGCGAAGATCATCGCCACCAGCCTGTCCATCGGGTCCGGGGGGTCCGGCGGCATCTTCGGCCCTGGCATGGTCATCGGTGCCACCCTCGGCGCCGCGACCTGGAGCGTCCTGCACGCCCTCGCTCCCCACCTCGGCCTCGGCGGGTCCGTCGGACCGAGCCCAGCGGTCTACGTCATCGTCGGCATGGTCGCCGTGTTCGGCGCGATCGCGCACGCTCCCGTCGCGATGCTCCTCATGGTCGCGGAGATGACCCAGAACCTCGCCGTCGTCCCACCCGCGATGCTCGCGCTTGCCATCTCCGCCCTCATCGTCGGCGAGACCACCATCTACCGCAGCCAGCTCGCCACCCGCAACGACCAGCCGGTCCTCGCCTGATCCCGACGACATACGCCCCTGGGAGGCGACCGAACATGACCGAGGCAAGCGAACCCAGGTCAGGTGACGTCCTCGCCGTCGAGGCTCGACGACTGACGACGTCGTACGGGGGCGCCCGCGGCATCGTCGACGTCGACTTCGCTGTCGAGCGCGGCCAGGTGATGGGACTCGTCGGCGCCAACGGAGCCGGCAAGACGACTCTGATGCGGACCCTGCTCGACTTCATCCGACCCACGACGGGTTCGGCGTCGGTTCTCGGACACGACAGCCGGCGAGCGTCGGTCGCCGTGCGTCGCCGCACGACCTACCTGCCCGGTGAGCTGGTCCTGCCTCCGCGTCTGACCGGCCGCGACGCCGTGCACCGGTTCACCCTCGCCCGTGCGGACCTCGAGCCTGCCCGGGTGATGGCGGTGGCCGAACGTCTCGAGCTGGACCTGTCCCGCCGGGTCGGTGACCTGTCGAAGGGGAACCGCCAGAAGATCGGCCTGGTCCTCGCTTTCGCCCCCGCAGCCGACCTCCTCGTCCTGGACGAACCCACCTCCGGGCTCGACCCGCTGCTGCAACGCGAGTTCGCCGCCCTGGTCACCGAGGTCGTCAGAGACGGCGCGACGGTGCTCCTGTCGAGCCATGTCATGGCCGAGGTCGAGCAGATCGCCTCCCACGTCGCGCTGATGCGCGACGGTCGGGTCGTCACCGTCGATGCGATCGGCGCGATCACCGCCGCGGCCCGCCGCCGGGGACGTGCCGTCCCACGCACCGCGACCCAGCTCGCCGCGCTCATGGCGGCGCTGGACGTGACACCGGGTGTCGCCGACGTCCACGTCGACGGCACCGCGGTCGCGTTCTCCTGCACAGGGGACATGGACGCCGTCATCAAGTCGCTCGCTGCGTTCCACCTGCTGTCCCTCGACGTGACCCACGCCGACCTCGAGGACGCCTTCTTCTCCCGGTACGACCAACCCGACGACGCGGGAGGCTCGCCGTGACGCTGCTCATCAGCGAGCTCTCGCTGCGTCGGACGTCGCTGCTGGTGTGGGCGGCCTCGGTCGCCGGGCTGGTCGTGCTCATCGCCGCGTTCTACCCCCAAGTCCGCAACGACCCGTCGCTCAACGCGCTCTACGGCAACCTGTCCCCGTCCATGCAGGCCCTGCTCGGCGGGTCCGATCTCACCTCACCGGTCGGCTACCTCAACACCCAGCTGTTCGCGTTCGTCATGCCCACCGTGCTGCTCGTGTTCGGGCTCGGCCGCGGAGCCGCGTCGGTCGCGGGTGAGGAGGAGGACCGCACTCTCGACCTGCTCCTCGCCCAACCGCTCTCGCGCACCACCGCCTACGCCGCGAAGGCCATCTCGGTCGCGGTCGGACTGGTCGCCCTGGGTGCGGCGACGTGCCTGCCGTTGCTCGCACTCAACGGTCCGGCCGGGTTCGACCTCCCGGTCGCGAACCTGGTCGCGGCCTGCGGGCAGCTGACGCTCATGTGCCTCGCGCTCGCCCTCGCCGCGCAGGCGATCGCCGCCTGGACCGGTAGGCGCGCCGTCGGCCTGGCCGCCGTGGCCGGCTACACCTTCCTCACCTACGTCCTCTACGGACTGTCCGGCACGGTGACCTGGCTTCAGCACGTGCGACCACTGACGATCTGGCGCTGGTATCTGCTCAACGACCCCCTCGCCGACGGGCCCCGGTGGACCGAGACGTTCGTGCTGCTGGCCGGCTGCGTCGCCGCGGCCACCGTCGGGTCGGTCCTGTTCGCCCGTCGCGACCTTCGGGCCTGAACACGCCGACAAGGGCCGCGACCGAACGTGGTCGCTGCCCTTCACCTCGCCCGGCGCGGCCTCGCCGCGCGCCGCGTGGGCGAATTCACCCTCTCGGCGCCAGCTCAGTCCAGCTGCGCCGGGCCGAGCCCCCGCTCGGCGCAGATGCCGAGGAACGCTGCCTGACATCGCGTCCGGCCACCCGCTGCTCCGATCGGGCGTGAGCGACGCCACAGCCGTCCGGCGCGTCGTTCACCTGGTGGCAACACCACGACAACCAGGTCGAGACACCGGTCGGTGACCGTGGAGGTGACGGGGAGGAGGTGATCACGGTGAACGCGATCCCGGAGCAGACCATGACGCTCGACGAGCTGTACGCCATGTGGGACCGGCTGCGCGAGGAGGCGATCAGCGAGGCCGACCGGCACGAGATCGATGCGATCTTCTCGCGAGAGGTGGGGTGATCCCACGGCACGGATGACCGCGGTGCCGGTGCTCCCCTGGCCTAGGGTCGGTCGTGACCGACGGGGTCGGGGGAGCGCCCGTTGCTGTGGCTCCCTCACGAGGTGAGGAGAGCGGCGGATGAGCGTCGAGGCCATCGGGCTCGGCAAGTCCTACGGTCGCACGCGTGCGGTCGACGACCTCTCGTTCCGGCTCGAACCGGGGCAGGTGACCGGCTTCCTCGGTCCGAACGGGGCCGGCAAGTCGACGACGATGCGCCTCATGCTCGGTCTCGACCGCGGGGACGGGCACACGCTGTGGGACGGTCGTCCGCTGACGGCCCAGCGCCACGTCACCGAGGTCGTCGGCGCCCACCTCGACGCGAAGTTCTTCCACCCGACGCGGACCGCGCGCAACCACCTGCGGCTGCTCGCCACCGAGGCCGGGCTGCCCAAGTCCCGCGTCGACGAGGTGATCCGCCTCGTCGGCCTCGACACCGTCGCGAAGAAGAAGCCGAAGAGCTTCAGCCTCGGCATGGGGCAGCGGCTCGGGCTCGCGGGCGCGATCCTCGGTCGGCCGAAGGTGCTGCTGCTCGACGAACCGGCCAACGGGCTCGACCCGCAGTCGATCCAGTGGCTGCGGGACTTCCTGCGGCACTACGCGTCGCAGGGCAACGTCGTCTTCGTCTCGAGCCACCTGCTCTCGGAGATGCAGCAGATGGCCGACCGGCTCGTCGTCATCGCGTCCGGGAAGATGATCGCCGACGACAGCCTGGCCAACGTCGTGGCGCGCAGCACCCGCAACGACGTCCTGGTCCGCTGCTCGGATCCTGCGGCGCTGGCGGCAGCGCTCGCGGCAGAGGGCGTGGCCGCCACACCGGAAGGCGCGGACGGCCTCGCCGTCGCGACGGCCGACACCGACCGGGTCGGCGACGTCGCGTTCCGCGCCGGCGTGGCCGTCCGTGAGCTCACCCGGCGTACGGCATCGCTGGAGGAGGCGTTCCTGGAGCTCACCGGGGGCACCGAGCAGTTCAAGTTCGGGAGCGACGCATGATCGCCGCGCTGCGCTTCGAGTGGGTCCGCATCGTGACCGTGCGGTCGACGCGCGTCTGCCTCGTCCTGGCGCTCGTCCTCGCCGGCGGCCTGGCCTTCCTCATCGCGACGCCGCACTACACGGAGTTCAACGAGAACGGCCCGGTCGGTCCGCAGGTCGTCGAGTGGTGGTCGGCGTTCGAGGCACCGCTCGCGATCGCGGCGGTGCTGGCGTCGGTGATCGCGGCGCAGACGATCGGGCAGGAGTACCGCTTCGGGCTGATCCGGCTCACCCTGACCGCGTTCCCCAAGCGGGCGCAGATCCTCACCGCGAAGACCCTCTCGGTCGTGGTGACGGGCCTGGTGTTCGCGGTGGCGTCGCTCCTCGGCAGCTGGCTCGGTGTCGCGGTGCGCGGCTACCCGACCCGTCCGGACACGGCTGTGGCGCAGGTGGACTCGACGGTCCTCGAGCGCGGTGTCCTGTTCGTCGTGCTGTGGTCGCTGTCGGCGTTCGCGATCGCCGGGATCACGCGGCAGACGGCGCTCGGCATCGCCGTGCCGCTCGTGTCCGGGCTCATCGTCGAGCAGATCCTCGCGGGCGTCCTGCGGGACCGCGCCGACTGGCTGGGCGACATCCTGCCGTGGAGCACCGCCGGTCGCTGGCCCTTGGCGCCGACGTCAGGGGTCACCCAACCCGACGGCTCCGTGACCCCGCCGTTCCACGAGGCACCGGTGGGCTGGCACTCGATCGGCATCTTCGCCGTCTGGGTGGCGCTGTTCGTCGTCATCGAGGTCGTCGCGTTCCTTCGCCGCGACGCGTGATCGATACTCTCGCCGGGTGAGCCGCCCGCGTGCCGACGAGCTCGCCGCGGTCGCGGTGGGGGGTGTGGTCGGTGCGCTCGCGCGCGCAGCCATCTCCGCGGCGGTCCCGCGTCACGATCTCGCGTCGTGGCCCTGGGCGACGTTCACGACCAATCTCGTCGGCTGCCTCACTCCTGGGCCTGCTCCTGGACTGGGTCGACGCGCGTCACGGCGTCTGGTCGGCGACGCACCCCCGTCGTGCCCGGCTGGCACGGCCGTTGCTCGCGAGCGGTGTGCTCGGTGGGTTCACGACGTTCTCGACCTTCTCGGTGGAGGTCGTGACGATGACCCGCGCAGGCTCGGGTGCGGCTGCCGTGACGTACGCCGTGACCAGCGTGGTGCTCGGCGTCGCACTCGTTCTGGCCGGCCGCGCTCTCGGGTCGTCGGTGCTCGGTCGCGCCGAGCTCGACCTGACCGAGGACGAGGCGCTGTGACCGCGGCGACGGCGCTGCTGGTCGCCCTCGGCGCGGTGGTGGGGGCTCCGCTGCGCTACGCGGTCGAGCGGCTGCTGGCGTCGTCGTACCCGTGGGGCACGTTCGCCGTCAACGTGGCGGGCTCGGCGGTCCTCGGCCTGCTGGCCGGGTCGGTGGCCGCCGATCCGGACGCCGCGTCGGCGCGCACCTGGGTCGCCCTCGTGGGGGTGGGCTTCTGCGGGGCGCTGACGACGTTCGGCGGCTTCGCGGCGCAGGTGCTCGACCTGGCGGCCGCGCCCCGGGACGTGGTCGCGACGACGCGGTCGCGGCGGGCGCTCGGTTACGCCGCGGTCTCGGTCCTGGCCTGTGTCGCCGTGGCGGCGGCGACCTTCGTCTCGGCAGTGTCACGCGGGGGCGGCTGAGCGCCCCAGGGCGCATAGAGTGCCGCCGTGCGGAAACTCGGCAAGGTGCTCGGCATCATCGGGATCGTCCTGCTGCTGCTCGTCGTGTCCGTCATCGGGTACGGCGCCTGGACGGTGCACCGGTCGTTCCCCCAGACGTCCGGCGAGCTCACGGTCCAGGGTCTGACCGGTTCGGTCGACGTCTACCGCGACGACCGCGGCATCCCCGACATCTACGCCGACAACCCGGCCGACCTGTTCTTCGCGCAGGGGTACGTCCACGCGCAGGACCGGTTCTGGGAGATGGACTTCCGTCGCCACATCACGGCCGGCCGGCTCTCCGAGATG
This sequence comes from uncultured Actinomycetota bacterium, assembly GCA_963782665.1. GTDB lineage: Bacteria > Actinomycetota > Actinomycetes > S36-B12 > CAIYMF01 > Longivirga. The sequence continues at coordinate 128,767 of CAWAKP010000005.1, forward strand.
TTCGGCGCGTCCCAGGTCGACACCGACACCTTCCTGCGCATCTCGGGCTGGCGCCGCGTCGCCGAGCAGGAGTACGGGCTGCTCTCCGCCGACACCAAGAAGCACCTCGACGACTACGCGCGCGGCGTCAACGCCTATCTCGCCGACCACTCCGGCGCCGCCGTGTCGCTGGAGTACGCGGTCCTCGGCCTGCAGAACTCGTCGTACACGATCGAGCCGTGGACGCCGGTCGACTCGTTGGCCTGGCTCAAGGCCATGGCCTGGGACCTGCGCGGCAACATGCAGGAGGAGATCGAGCGTTCCATCGTGAGCGCGAAGGTCGGGAGCGGCCGAACCTCGCAGATCTTCCCCGAGTACCCCTACGCCTCGCACCGGCCGATCGTGCGCCAGGGTGCGGTCGTCGACGGTGTGTGGAACCAGGACGCCACGCCGGCGGTGACGGCGGTGGCGTCGCACGTTCCGCGCGTGCCGACCGCGTCCCTCGACGTGCTGTCGCGCACGCACGCCGTGCTCGGGTCGCTCGACGGGCTGCTGGGGCCGCACGGCCCGGGGATCGGCTCGAACTCGTGGGTGGTCGGTGGTGACCTGACGGCGACGGGCCAGCCGCTGCTCGCCAACGACCCGCACCTCGCGCCGATGATGCCGAGCATCTGGTACCAGATGGGCCTGCACTGCCGCACCGTGTCGGCGCAGTGCCCCTATGACATGGCCGGCTTCACCTTCTCGGGTCTCCCCGGCGTCGTGATCGGGCACAACCAGACGATCGGCTGGGGCTTCACCAACCTCGGCCCCGACGTGACCGACCTGTACCTGGAGAAGGTCACCTCGACCACGTACGAGGTCGCCGGCGTCACCAAGCCGCTCAGCATCCACACCGAGACGATCAAGGTGGCGGGGGGCAGCGACGTCACGGTCACCGTGCGCGCCTCCGAGCACGGACCGCTGGTGTCCGACGCGTCCGAGGAGCTCGCGCTCGTCGGCAAGGACGCGCCGGACGGCACGTCCGTGGGTGCACGAGCGACGGGGTACGCCGTCGCCCTGCGCTGGACGGCGCTCATGCCGGGCCGCACGGCGGATGCCATCGACCTGCTCGACACCGCGCAGACCTGGCAGGACTTCCGCAAGGCCGCGGCACTCTTCGAGGTGCCTGCGCAGAACCTCATCTTCGCGTCCAAGGACGGCACGATCGGCTACCAGACGCCGGGCAAGATCCCCATCCGGTCGGGCTACGACGGCAAGTACCCCGCCCTCGGCTGGGACCCGCGGCAGTCGTGGACCGGGTTCATCCCGTTCGAGGCGCTGCCGAACGTCAAGAACCCCAGCGACAAGTTCGTCGTGACGGCGAACAACGCGGCCGTCTACCGCAGCTATCCCTACTACCTCACCGACGACTGGTCGTACGGCGCACGAAGCCAGCGCATCACCGACCTCGTGCAGCTGGCCACGGCCGGCGGCAACAAGATGACCGCCGACCGCATGCGCGAGATCCAGTTCGACACGTGGAACGAGAACGCCGCCTTCATCGTGCCGCGCATCAAGGACGCCAAGGTGAGCGGTGCGACCAAGCAGGCCCTGGACCTGCTCGAGACATGGAACTTCACGCAGCCGACCGACTCCGCGGCCGCCGCCTACTTCAACGTGTTCTGGAAGAACCTGCTCCTCGACACGTTCGGCGACGAGCTGCCCCAGGACTACCTGCCGAGCGGTGAGGACCGTTGGTTCACAGTCGTGCGCAACCTCTGGGACGCGCCCAACGACAAGTGGTGGGACGACGTCAAGGACACGCCCACGCGCACCGAGACGCGCGACGACGCTGTGCTTCGGGCGCTCAACGAGGCGACCAACGAGCTGTCGTCCCTCCAGGGCAGCGACCCGGCGAAGTGGAGCTGGGGCACGCTGCACACCCTCACCGTGCAGAACCAGACGCTCGGCACCTCGGGCATCGCGCCGATCGAGTCGATCTTCAACCGTGGGCCCATCACGACCGCGGGCGGCAGCTCGATCGTCAACGCGACCGGGTGGACCCCGAAGAACGGCTACGTCGTCGACTGGGTCCCGTCGATGCGCATGGTGCTCGATCTGTCCGATCTCGACCGTTCCACGTGGGTCAACCTCACCGGCAACAGCGGGCACGCCTACAACCGCAACTACGTGGACCAGCTCGACTCGTGGCAGAGCGGCCGCACGTTCGCCTGGCCGTTCACCGCGGACGCCGTGCAGGCCGCCGCGATCGACCATCTCGTGCTCCGGCCGTCGTCGAGATGACTCGGTGCTGAGCCGCGACACGCTCGTCGAGCAGCTTCGGGCCGCGGGGTGTGTCTACGCCGAGGACGAGGCCGACGTGATGCTCGCGAGCGCGGCGTCGTCCGACGACCTCGCTGCGATGCTCGCGCGTCGTGCCGCCGGCGCGCCGCTCGAGCAGGTGGTCGGCTGGGCCACGCTGTGCGGCGTACGCGTGCAGGTCGACGCCGATGTCTTCGTGCCGCGACGACGCAGCGAGCTGCTCGTGCGCGAGGCGGCGGCCACCGCGCGCTCGGTGACCGGTCGTCGACCCGTGGTCGTCGACCTGTGCTGCGGTACGGGCGCGGTCGGTCTCGCCGTCGTCGCGCAGGTCGACGCCGAGCTGCACGCCGCCGATGTCGACCCCGCGGCGGTGGCGTGCGCGCGACGCAACCTCGAGCGGGCCGGCGCGACCGCGTACATCGGTGACCTGTTCGAGGCCCTGCCCGGATCGCTTCGCGGTCGCGTCGACGTCCTCGTCGTGAACGCGCCCTACGTGCCCACGGACGAGATCAGGCTGCTGCCGGTGGAGGCGCGCGACCACGAGGCCCGGGTCGCCCTCGACGGCGGGGTCGACGGCGTCGCGCTGCACCGCCGGGTGGCGGCAGGGGCGCGCGCGTGGCTCGCGCCCGGTGGCGCGCTGCTCATCGAGACGAGCGAGCGCCAGGAACCCCTCACGGGCGCGGCCGTGCGCTCCGGAGGCCTCGAGGTGACGTCCGTGCTCGACGACGACCTCGAGGCCTGCGTCGTCATCGGACGCCGTGCACCTGACGTTCGCGAGTAGGAGCTTCCTCGTCCAGCACGGGACCCCGCTCCCGGTGAGCGTGGTCGCGTCAAGGTCGCGCCTGCGCCGGTCGAAGTCACTGACGTGGGGTTGCGCACGATCGCCGTCGTCCTCCTGGCCGCGCTGGCCGGGTGGCTGATCTTCCGTGCCGTGACCACCCGACGGGTCCCCTGGATCAGCCTCGGCCTCGTCGCGATCGTCCTGCTGCCGCTGCTCGTCACCGAACGCCAGTGGGTCAGTGCCGAGCACGAGTTCTCCGCCGTCGCGAAGTCCTATCAGCCGATCTCGCAGGGCGTGCACTGCCAGCGCCTCGGCGAGTCGTTCACTGCCGTCGGGTCCGAGCTCGGTCACGTGGCCTACGACGAGAACGGCATGCCCGACGGTCCGGCCTTCCTCTCCTACGACACGTGCAACGCGCTCGCGGCGTACTGGCGGGCGTCGGCGTCGGAGAAGTCGCACCCGACGCGCGAGGAGATCATCGCCGTCCACGTCCTCACCCACGAGGCGATGCACCTGTCGGGGGTCAAGCAGGAGAGCATCGCCGAGTGCGACGCGATGCAGCGCGACACGAAGACGGCGCAGGAGCTCGGTGCCAACCCGGCCCAGGCGCGGCTGGTCGCCGAGATCTACGCCGAGCAGGTGTATCCCGACATGCCCACGGACTACCGCGACGCCGGCTGCACCCAGGGCGGACCGATGGACAAGACACCCGGCGACGGGGTCTGGCCCTGAGCCGGTCGGTCAGGACGCCGGGCCCGCCAGCAGCCGGTAGCCGCTCGGTGTGAGCACCGCGTCGACGCTGCGGTCGTGCGCGGCCACCGGGATCGCGTCGAGCACCTCGTCGTCGTGCACGACGGCGACGACGCGGGGCCGTTGCGCGGGATCGAGACGGTCGAGACCGGCGAGCAGCCGGTCGTAGTAGCCGCCGGCCTTCCCGATGCGGTGCCCGTCGACGTCGACCGCGAGGGCCGGTGCCAGGATCACGCGACAGCCGAGCGCGACGAGGCCGGGCATCCCGCTGGCGACCACGTCCGTGGAAGGCTCGGGGATCCCCTTCGACACGCCGTCCTCGTGCAACGGACCGCCGTCGTCGGCCCAGTCGAGCTCACCGTCGTCGCGGATGACGGGGAGCAGCACGCGGACGCCGGACAGCTCGAGGAGCGCGCGCAGCCGTCCCGTGCGCGGCTCCGTGCCGTAGGCGGCGTACGCGGTGACGCAGCCCTGGGTCGCCCCTGCGACGAGCGCGGCGACCTCCGGGATCTCTCCGACCCGGAGGGCGAGCAGCCGGTCGACCTCGTCGCGAGCCGTCTCGTCCCGCGCACGTCGCGACGCCCGGATCCGTCCGCGCAGCTCGCTCTTGAGGTCGTCCACCGGCACCGCCACCGGAGCATCATGACGCCTGGGCCGTAGGGTCGGCACGTGCGGAGCGTCGAGGAACACCTGCAGGCCGTCCTGGCCGGCGTCGTCCCGCTGTCCTCGCTCGACGTGACCCTGGTCGAGGCGCGTGGGTGCGTGCTGGCCGAGGACGTCACGGCCCCGTGGCCGCTGCCGGCGTTCGACAACGCCGCCACCGACGGCTACGCGGTCCGCGCCGTCGACCTCCTCTCCGCCAGCGACGGCAAGCCGACCCGGCTGAAGGTCGTCGACGACGTGCCTGCCGGCTACCGTGCCAGCGTCGACGTGGGCACCGACCAGGCGATCCGGATCATGACCGGTGCGCCGATGCCCGACGGCGCCGACGCCGTGGTGCCGCTCGACCGCACCGACGGGGGGACCCGCGAGGTGGCCGTGACGCGCGGAGTCGCGACGGGCGAGTTCGTGCGGAGCCGTGGCGACGACGTGGCGCTGGGCGACCTCGTGGCTACCGCCGGCACGGTCATCGGTCCGCGTGAGATCGCCCTGCTGGCAGCCGTCGGTCGCGGTCGTATCGCCGTGCACCCGCAACCGCGCGTGGTCGTGCTCTCGATCGGGAGCGAGCTCGTCGAGCCGGGCGCACCCATGACACCTGGACTCATCGCCGACTCGAACGGCGTCACGATCGCTGCCGCCGTGCAGGAGTCCGGCGCGATCGCCTATCGCGTGGGACCGCTGCCGGACGACGCGTCGACGCTGCTCGCCACGCTCGAGGACCAGCTCGTCCGCGCGGACCTCATCGTCACGACCGGGGGAGTGAGTGCGGGCGCGTACGACACGGTGAAGTCCGTGCTCTCGCGCCTGGGCACCGTCGAGTTCACCAACGTCGCGATGCAGCCCGGCACCCCGCAGGGTCACGGCACGCTCGGTCCGGATCTCACGCCGATCTTCACGCTGCCGGGCAACCCCGTGTCGGCGTACGTCTCCTTCGAGGTCTTCGTCCGTCCGGTGATCCGCCGGATGCTGGGGCACGAGCGGATCTATCGTCCGGTCGTGCGCGCTGTGCTCGTCGATCCGCTGCCCTCGCCCGCGGGCCGTCGTCAGTTCGCGCGCGGTCACCTGAGCGTCGAGGACGGCCGCTACGTCGTACGCCCGGCCGGCGGCCAGGGATCGCACATGCTGGGGGCGCTCTCGCGCGCGAACGCGCTCGTGGTCGTGCCCGAGGACGTCACCGAGCTCGCGCCCGGCACCGCCGTGGCGGTGCTGCGCCTGGACGAGAGCTGAGCCGCCATGACCGAGCCCCGGTTCACCCACGTCGACGAGTCCGGCGCCGCGCGCATGGTCGATGTCTCCGGCAAGGAGATCTCGGTGCGCTCGGCGACCGCGACCGGCGCCGTTCTCGTGACGGCCGAGGTGGTGGCGCTGCTGCGCGGGGGCGGCGTACCCAAGGGCGACGCCATCGCGGTCGCGCGCATCGCGGGCATCCAGGCGGCGAAGCGGACCCCGGACCTCGTGCCGCTGTGCCACCCGATCGCGATCCACGGCGTGACGGTCGACCTCGAGGTGCGCGACGACCGAGTCGCGATCTCGGCGACCGTGCGGACAGCCGATCGCACCGGCGTCGAGATGGAGGCGCTCACCTGCGTCTCGGTCGCCGCGCTGGCGCTCGTCGACATGGTCAAGGCGGTCGACCCCGCGGCGGTGATCACCGACGTACGGGTGGAGGAGAAGCTCGGGGGCAAGACCGGCGTCTGGCGTCGCGAGCCATGACCACGGGATGGCCGGTAGTGCTCACCGACGGCCGGATCACGTTGCGGCCGTTGCGACAGCGCGACTCGCACGCATGGCGGCAGGTGCGCATGCGCAACGCGTCCTGGCTGCACCCGTGGGAGGCCACGAGCCCCGACCCGGTCCACGAGGCAGCGCCCACCTACTCCGCGATGGTGCGGCGGCTGCGCGACCGAGGCACGCGAGGGGCGCACGCTGCCGTTCGTCGTGACCTACGACGACGTGCTCGTCGGGCAGCTCACGGTCGGCGGCATCACCTGGGGCTCGCTGCGCTCGGCGTACGTCGGCTACTGGGTCGACCAGCGGGTCGCCGGACGCGGCATCATCCCTACCGCGGTGGCGCTCGCGACCGACCACTGCTTCGCGATGGGACTGCACCGGGTCGAGATCAACATCCGCCCGGAGAACGTCGCGTCGCGTCGCGTCGTCGAGAAGCTCGGCTTCCGCCCCGAGGGTCTGCGTCCGAGCTACCTGCACATCGACGGCGACTGGCGCGACCACCTGTCCTTCGCCCTCACGGTCGACGAGGTCCCCGGCGGTCTGCTCGCCCGCTGGAACCGCTCCCGCACCCTCCAGCACCCCTGACCCAACCCCGCCCCGACCTCGTCCCTGGATGAAGGTGCCCCAGGCTGCGCTAGAAGCAGCCGCGCGCCCCCACTCGGGAGGGGTGGACCTGTTGGCCCGGCCGAGTGGGGAAGTTCAACTGCGCCTAGCGCAGCCTGGGGCACCTTCATGCGGTCGTCGCGACCGGGCTGGGCGTGGTCTTGGCCGGGGCTGTGAGGCGCGACACGCCAACGGCGTGTGACGCCTGTGATCCACGGGACTTGTCGACATGACCCCTAGCCTCATCAACGTGGGTAGCGGTGCAGGTCTCATCTATGCCGTCATCATCGGTATGTGGGCTCTGGTCCTGGTCCCGATGTGGCTGCGCCGGCACGACGAGGCGCAGGAGTCCAAGTCGGCCGATCGCTTCGCCCGCGCGATGGGCACCCTCCGCGGAAGCGGGCAGCAGGGCAGCGCGCGCGAGGTGCTCATGCCGCGCCGGGCCGCCCACGACCCGCAGGTCACCGTGAACGGTCCGCGTACCGCGGCGTCGCCGGCAGCGCGGGCCGCGTCGCGTCGTCGCGTCGTCCTCGCCGTCCTGGGTGTGCTCCTCATCGGCTGGACCGTCCTCGTGGTGCTGCACCGGGTGCCGCGCTGGTCGGTCGCGGTCCCTGCCCTTCTCGTCGTCGGGTTCCTCGTCGTCGCGCGCCGGCAGGTGGCGCTCGCCGGCGAGATGCGCCGCCGGCAGGTACGCCGGTCGACCCTGGCCGAGGCGGCGCGCGAGGCCGAGGCCCGCTTCGCCGGTCAGCGCAGCGGCGCCCGTCGCGGCGGTCGAGCGGTCGACCCGGCACCCGTCCGCGAGACCGTCGCCCCGAGCGCCCCGGTCGCAGCACCGACCGTGGTCGCCCCGGCGGCCACCGGCACCGACGCCTGGAGCGCGGTGCCGACCACGCTGCCGACCTACGTCACGGCCCCGCGCGCCACGCGCGTGCCGCGCGTCATCGACCTCACCACGCCTGGCTCGTGGTCCGGCGCGGCGATGGTGGAGAAGGCTCGCGAGACCCTCGCCGCCGAGCCCGTGTCCGACGGTGCGATGCGCGTCGAGTCCTTCGAGATCGCTGTGCCGCGCGACCCGTCGGTGCGTGCCGGGGTGTTCGTCGAGCCGGCGGAGTACGCCGACCGCTACGTGTCCGACGACCGCGCCATCGAGGCGCTCGTGGGTGACGAGGACGAGCTCGACTCGCTGCTCGGCGACCCGCGCACCGGCGTCCACGGCCCCACCTGGCGCCGCGCCGCCAACGCCTGACCCACCACCCCCTCGCGAGACTGATCGTGTGGCTGCTTCCCGACGTCGGAAGCAACCACACGATCAGTCTCGGCGGAGGGATTGCCGGTTTGGGGGGTGGCGGGCGTGCTTGGTACCCTGTCGTCTCTACCGCGGGGCTGTAGCGCAGCTGGTAGCGCACCTCGTTCGCATCGAGGGGGTCAGGGGTTCGAGTCCCCTCAGCTCCACCCATGAGAAGGCCCGGCCATCGGCCGGGCCTTCTCATCTCCCGAGCTCGCGCGACTCGTGGGCCCCCGCTGGCCGAAGGTCAGGAGGGGACCCTCAGCTCCACCCATGAGAAGGCCCGGCCACCGGCCGGGCCTACTCATCTTTCGGGCTCGAGCGACTCGTAGGCCCCGGCCAGCCGAGGGTCGCTCAGGCGGGCGCCGCAGCTGACACTGCGACCTCGGACGCCGGAGCCGGCTGGTGGCCGGACGTACGCCGGGCGAGCGCCTTGCCGATCTCCCAGGCGACGAAGAGCACGAGGGCGGCGGAGGCGGCGATGAGCCACTGCTCGCCGGTCAGTGTCGCGGTGCCGAGGAGGGAGGGCAGGAAGGCGCCCTTCGCGATGAGTATCGCCAGGACGACCTCGACCACGGCCGTGATGTTGACCGTCCGGTTGTCGAAGGTCTCCTGGCGGAAGACGGACCCGGTCTCGTCGCGGCTCTCGAAGGCCGCGACGACCAGCATCAGCGAGAACGCGACAAGTCCCATGGTGCTGCCGATCTCGGTCTTGTCGTAGTGGTTCTTGCCGAGGACGATCAGCAGGTCGATCGCCACCGACATGAAGAGCCCGGCCAGGCCGACGGTCGCGATGACGGCGGGACTCATGATCGAGGCGTTGCGCGGCCGCGGCGTGCGGAGCATGAGGCCGGGCGTCTCCTTGTCCAGCCCCAGTGCGATGCCGACGGGCGCCGTGATGACGAAGTTGATCCAGAGGATCTGCACGGCGGAGAAGGGCTGGCCCCCGGCGATGTTGAGCAGGCTCGCCAGCAGGAAGGTGACGACGTAGGTGACCAGCGCGACGAGCATGAAGCGGATGTACTTGAGCATGTTGTCGTAGAGCTTGCGGCCCTCGGACACGGCGCGCACGATCGTCGCGAAGTTGTCGTCGGTGAGGATCATGCGACCGGCGTTCTTGGCCACCTGCGTCCCGGAGCCCATCGCGATCCCGATGTCGGCGGCCTTGATCGCGGGTGCGTCGTTGACGCCGTCACCGGTCATGGCCACGACCTCCCCCTTCTTGCGCAGGGTCTCGACCATGAGCACCTTGTGCTCGGGCGCGACCCGTCCCACCACGCCGATGCCGTCGATGCGCGCGAGCCGTTCGGTCTCGGACATGGCGGCGAGCTCGGTCCCGAGGATCGCCTCACCGGGGATGCCGAGCTGCTTGGCGACCGCGGCGCCCGTGACGACGTCGTCGCCGGTGACCATGCGCACCCGGATGTTGGCCGCCTGCGCGGACCGGACGGCGTCCAGCGACTCGGCCCGCGGCGGATCGATCATCCCGACGATGGCGGTCATCTGCAGGTCGTGGACGAGCGAGAGCAGGTCACCCTCCGGGTCGAACTCGGCGGGCGCCAGGTCCCGCGTCGCCGCGGCCATGATGCGCAGGCCCTTGCCCCCGAGGCGGTCCATCTCCGCCTGCGCCCGTTCGTTCGCCGCGTCCCCCCACGGCACCGACTCCCCCTGGGACAGGGCCGACGTCGCCCGCCCGATGACGGCCGGGGCGGCGCCCTTCACGAATGCTCGGACGACGGGGTTGCCCGACGCGTCCGTGGCGGCGCAGAACGCCACCATGAGCTTGTACGTCGGGTCGAACGGCAGCGTCGCGAGGCGCGGGTAGGCCGCCTGCGTGCCCTCGACGTCGATCTTCGCCTTGTGCCCCAGCACCAGAAGCGCACCCTCGGTCGGGTCGCCCACGACCTTGCCCTCGACGAGCTTGGCGTCGTTCGTGATGAGGAAGGGCAGGATCGCGGCTTCGATCGTGTTGGTGTTTCCGGCCGTGTGCTCGATCCCGCCGTCGAGCCCGTACCCCATCCCGCTGATGGCGTAGCGGTCGGTCGGGTCGATGACCTCGATCACGGTGACCTGGTTCATCGTCAGCGTGCCGGTCTTGTCGGAGTTGATCGCCGAGGTGGAGCCGAGGGTCTCCACCGAGTCCAGGCTCTTCACCACCGCACCGTGCGCCGCGAGCTCCCGCGAGCCGCTGGACAGGATGACCTGGAGGACGGTCGGCATCGCCATCGGCACCGCGGCGAGCGCGAGCGCGATCGCGGTCACGAAGATCGTCTGCGCCGACTCGCCCCGGGACAGCCCGAGGGCGAACATGATCGCGATCGTCAGACCGGCCGCAGCCGCGATCCACAGCGTCAAGGTGTCCAGCTGTGCGGTCATCGGGGTCTTCAGCGTCGGCGCCGACTTGAGCATGCCGGAGATCTGTCCCACCGCTGTCTCGCCGCCGGTGCCGGTGACGATCATGACCCCGCTGCCGTGGGTCACCGGAGTGTTCATGAACGCCATGTTCAGCTGGTCACCCAGCACGGGGTTCTCGTCCGTGATCACGTCCACGCTCTTCGACGCCGGCACGCTCTCGCCGGTCAGCGCGGACTCGTCGATCTGCAGCGACGTCGCCTCGATGAGCCGCCCGTCGGCGCACACGTCGTCGCCCGCGGCGAGCAGCACGACGTCGCCGACCACCACCTGGTCCGCATCGACCTTGACCTCGGTCCCGTCGCGTCGCACCCGTGCGCTGGTCTTCAGCATCGACTGCAGGGCGTTCATGGCGCTCTCCGCCTTGCCCTGCTGGCGCAGCCCTCCCAGCGCGTTGAGCGCCGTGATCAGGAGGACGGCGAGGCCGGTCGAGATCTCACCGATGAGGATCGACGCGACCGCGGCGGCCACGAGGATGATCTGCATGTAGGACTTGTACTGAGCCAGGAAGCGGGTCCACCCCGGTGCCGGCTTCTCGGCGGCCAGGGCGTTGGGGCCGTTCGTGGCCAGCAGCTCTGCCGCCCTCGCCGACGTGAGTCCCTCCTCAGGTGTCACGCCGAACCGCTCGCTGACGTCGGACGCCGACATCGCGCACCATCGCGGGGCGGAGCCCGCGGTGCCCGATGTCGTGCCGTCCGTGCCCGTGGAGGCAGCCTGGTCGGTCATCGCTGTTCCCTTCTCGATCAACTCGCCGGCTCCGTGCAGGAGGCTAGAACGGGGTGGGGATCCAGTTGAGCGGGCGCTCGGGCTCGACGTACCCGTGCGGCCGAGGCTTCCGCGGCATCGCGACGTCGCTGGGCGGGAGCGGCTCGTAGGGGATCTGGCTGAGCAGGTGGGAGATGATGTTGAGCCGACCACGCTTCTTGTCGTCGTTGTCCACGACGAACCAGGGAGCCCATCCGGTGTCGGTCGCGGCGAACATGGCATCGCGCGCCCGGCAGTACTCGAAGTGCCGGCTGTAGGACGTGAGGTCGGTGGGGGACAGCTTCCACACCTTGCGCGGGTCCTCGATCCGGTTCTCCAGCCGCCGGGTCTGCTCGTCGACGCTCACGTTGAGCCAGTACTTGATGAGGATGATGCCGTTGTCGACCATCGCCTTCTCGACGGCGGGGACCTGCTCGATGAACCGCTCGCTCTGCTCCCGGGAGCAGTACCCCATGACCGGCTCGACGCCCGCGCGGTTGTACCAGCTGCGGTCGAAGATGGCGACCTCGCCCGCAGCCGGGAAGTGGGCGACGTAGCGCTGGACGTACATCTGCGACTTCTCGCGCTCGGTGGGGGTGGGCAGCGCGATGTGCTTGAACACCCGAGGGCTCGTCCGCTCCGTGATCCGCCGGATCGTGCCGCCCTTGCCGGCTGAGTCCAGTCCCTCGAACACGATGCACACCTTGGCCCCGGTGGCCTTCACCCACTCCTGCATGGCCACGAGCTCGCCCTGCAGGTGACGCATCTCCTGCTCGTACGCCTTCGTCTTCATCTTCGGACGCGGCGCATCGGTCGACGCGGCATCGGACCCGACGAGCTCCGTGTCCCGTTCGACCCGCATCAGACTTCTTGACCTTCTTGGACTTCTTGCTCATGGGTGCACGTCCTGTCCGCTGAAATCCACGATCCCGGTACTGACCCTATCGACGCCGGAGTGCCGTCGCAGGTGACGGTCAGGACTGTGGCCGAGCGGGCGCACGCCGATCCCCGTGATGACCGAGGACTCGTCCAGCGGAGCGCCACGTCGGTCGGCCTAGGCTGTCGGCATGACCGACGGCGCAGGGGCTCGGGCGCTCAACCGGGAGCTCTGGCGCGAGATCAACGCCCAGTTCACCGACGGCGAGGCGGACCGGGCGTGGGCGAGCGACGAGATCCGCTGGGGGCTGTTCGGGACGCCGGAGTCCGACCTGGGCGCGCTCGGTGACGTCGATGGCCGCGACGTCCTCGACCTCGCCTGCGGCACCGGCTACTTCGCCGCATGGCTCGCGCGTCGGGGCGCTCGCATGGTCGCGATCGATCTCTCGGCCGAGCAGCTCGCGACCGCACGCCGCTGCCAGGTCGCCCACGGTCCGGCGTTCCCGCTGCTGCAGGCCGACGCCGAGCAGACGCCGCTCGCGAGCGGCCGGTTCGACCTCGTCGTCAGCGAGCACGGCGCCGCAGCATGGTGCGACCCACGCCGCTGGGTGGCGGAGGCCGCGCGGCTGCTGCGGCCCGAGGGGCGACTGGTCTTCCTCACCAACAGCCTGCTCTCGGCTCTCACCGTCCCGGCCGACGAAGGTCCGGCGGGCGAGATCCTGCTGCGCGGTCAGCGCGACGTGCGTCGCGTCCAGTGGGACGGGGGCGGCGTCGAGCACCATCCCTCGCACGGCGACTGGATCGCGGTGCTGACCGGAAACGGCTTCGTCGTCGAGGCGCTGCACGAGCTCTACGCCCCACCGGACGCGCGCGACCACGACTACTACGGCATCGCGACGGCGGCGTGGGCAGCACGATGGCCAGCCGAGGAGCTGTGGGTCGCTCGGCTGGCCATCGCGGACGGGCGCTGACCGTCGCGTCGGTGCGTGACGCGGTGCCGTCAGGAGTTGAGGACCTTCGCCTTCTCGGCGGCGAACTCCTCGTCGGTGAGGATGCCCGCGGTGTGCAGCTCGCCGAGCTTCTGCAGCTGGCCGATGCGGTCGACCTCGGGAGCAGCGGGCGCTGGTGCCGGGGGCGCGGCGTAGACCGGTGCGGGCTCGGCGTACTGGGGCGGCGGGGGCGCGTACTGCGGTGGCGGTGCGTACTGCGGCTGCGCCGCGTACTGCGCCTGGTCCTGGGAGGACCACTTCTCCTGCTGGTGGCGGTTGACGCGCCCGGCGACGGCCGACGCCGTGCCCGCCACGACGGCGGTGCGCGCCACACCGCGGATGAGACCTGGCATGTGATCTGTCCTTCCGATCGGAGTAGGAGGGCTCAGCCCCGGGACTCGAAGGCCTCGATGGCGGCCAGGAGGTCTGTTGCCGGGATGCGGCCGCTCGCGACGAGCTGACCGCCCGAGCGGCGCATGGCGCCGACGAACGGCGCGGCCCAGGTGTTCTCGAAGACGAGGACGCCGGCCGAGCTGCTGAGGTCGAGCGCCGAGCCGATCTCGTCGAGGTCGCCCTGGTCCAGCAGGCCCGCCTTGCCGTCGCGGTGGAACACCGCGAGGGAGCCGATGCCCGACGTGTCGATGTCGCGTGCGTCGAGGGCGTCGACGGAGCCGTCCGCGTTGCGGGTGATGAAGGCCAGGTCGAGGATGCGGATGATCCCGCGCTGGACGAGGTCGATGAGGATCGGCAGCCCCTCGCCGGTCATCTGGTTGCCGGGGAACTCGATCACGAGGTAATCGACGGGACCGAGCTCCAAGTCGTCTGACATCTACGTCGCGCCTTCCTGTGAGGACTGCTCTCGAGCCGGGGGCAGGAGGCCCGCGTGACGTGCCGTGAGCCCCCCGACACGCATCCGCGCGTCACCGACGTGGACGCCAACGTAGCCGATCCGGAGGCCGGTCAGCAGCCCGTCGCCGACCGCCTGCCGCCGGTCGGGGGGTGCGGGCGTCGGAGTCCGGCCCGGATTCATCCGGATCGGGTGATCGCGCGGATCGGGGTCAGGACACGTCGACGGTGATCGTGTGCAGACCGCTCGACGCACCGGGGAACACGGCGCGCTCGTCACTGCTCTGCGGCGTGCCGTTGAGGTCGTGCATCCGGACGCGCAGCCGGTGGCTGCCCGACGTCGCGTCCCACTGCCAGGACCAGAGCCGCCACGCGTCGACGCCGAGAGCGGGCGCGAGCGTGGCCTGCTGCCACGGACCGTCGTCGACGCTGATCTCGACGCCACCTACGCCGGTGTGCTGGTGCCACGCGCGCCCGCCGACGGCGACCCGTCCCGCCGTGACCGTTGCTCCGTCGCGCGGAACGTCGATGCGCGACGCCGCCTCGATGCGGCCGTCGGCGCTCCATTGCCGCGCGACCCAGAACGGCGCGTCCTCGTCGATCGTCGTCAGCCTGATCGCCGTGAGCCACTTGGTCGCCGACACGTAGCCGTAGAGGCCCGGCACGACGAGTCGCGCCGGGAACCCGTGCTCGAGCGGCAGCGGTTCGCCGTTCATCGCGTAGGCCACCATCGCGTCGCGCCCGTCATCGAGCAGCTGACGCGGGAACCCGGCCGTGAAGCCGTCGACCGACCGACCCAGCACGAGCGATGCGTCGGCGTGCACGCCCACCTTCGTCAGCAGGTCGGTGAGCCGGACACCCTGCCAGCGTGCGTTTCCGACGAGGTCGCCGCCCACCTCGTTGCTCACGCACGTGAGAGTGACGAGCCGCTCGATGCTGGGAAGTGCGAGGAGCTCGGCGTACGACAACGTCATCGGACGGTCGACCCGCCCCTCGAGCGTCAGCGACCACGACGCAGGGTCGACCACAGGCGGGCTCAGCGACACGTCGATCCGGTAGAAGTCGGCGTTCGGCGTCACCGCCGGTGCCAACCCGTCCAGCGCGGGCGTGGCTCCCGCGGGCACGGGGGGTGCCGGATCGGTCGGCCTCGGCAGCGTGAGGGCGGCGCGGACCGCGTCGACGGTGGACGCCGATCCGCGCCGCGCGGCTGCGGCGAGCCCGAGACCCAACGCGCTCAGCAGCGCGACGGCACCGGCCGCGCGGAGCACGGTGCGGCGGTCGAGGTCGGCGGTCGTGCTGTCGCCACCGTGCTCGCCGTCGTCCGCGGCGGACCTGTCGTCCGCGGGCACGTCGTCCCGGACGAGGCGGCCCCACACCAAGGACGCGACGACGGCACCTACCGAGACGAGGAGGAGCAGCCCGAACAGGTCGGCCGTGTTGGCGTTCCACGCGACGAGGAAGCCGAGTGCCGCACCTCCCGCGAACCACCAGGGCGCACGTCGAGGTCGCGACGCGCACACGCGACCGATGAGCGCTCCGCCGCCGATCACGACGGCGACGATCGTCGCGACGAGCAGCGGCTTGTCGAGCGTCCCGACCGCGCCGATGACAGCCTCGCGCGGAGCCGCCGGCGTCACGGCGATGACGCGGTCAGCGGCGTAGGACACCGCGCTGGGGCGTCCCGGCAGGAAGACGCCGAGCAGCTCGGCAGCAGCGAGTCCGGCCAGCGCCGCGACCGCGCCCGACAGCGTCGCGCGCCCATGGCTCGCGGCCGGTGGTGCGTCGGCCCTCTCGTCGGTGCGCGTCACGTGTGTCCTCCGGGCTCGAGCATCTCCCGGACGGGGCGGTCGCGCGAGCGCGCGGTGCTTACGGACCGCTGACGTCGTGGGCGCGAACGGTCCGGCGACGCCTCGCCATGCCTACGCTGACCTCATGCCCCGCGTGCTCGTCGTCGACGACGACCCCACCGTCGTCGAGGTCGTGCTCGAGTACCTGAGACGTGACGGCTTCGAGGCTGCCTACGCCTCGGACGGGCTGGCGGCGCTGGCCGTCGCGGCCGCGGCGCCGCCGGACCTCGTCGTCCTGGACCTCATGCTCCCCGGCATCGACGGGCTCGAGGTGTGCCGTCGGCTGCGCGCGCAGCGTCCGGACCTCCCCGTCGTGATGCTCACGGCGCGGGGCGAGGAGGAGGACCGCATCGCCGGCCTCGAGGTGGGGGCCGACGACTACGTTGTGAAGCCGTTCAGCCCGCGCGAGCTCGCGCTCCGCGTGCGCTCGGTGCTGCGTCGTACCGAGACGGCGGAGGTTGCTGCCCTCGCTCCCGTGGTCGTCGACGGTGACCTCGTCCTGGACACGGCTGCCCGAACCGCGATCCTCGGCGCGGACGAGCTGTCACTGACCCAGCGGGAGTTCGACCTGCTCGCCTATCTGATGGCGCACCCCGGGCGCGCGCTGCGCCGCGAGGAGCTGCTGCGCGACGTGTGGGGCTGGGAGTTCGGCGACCAGTCGACCGTGACGGTGCACGTGCGCCGGCTGCGGGAGAAGATCGAGGCGGACCCCGCGTCCCCGACCCGCATCGCCACGGTGTGGGGCGTCGGCTACCGGTGGGACGCCGCGCCGGAGTCCAGCGGCGACGCGCTGTCGCGCACGTACACCGGCGACACCGGCCCCGACGCGTGACCATGGACTGGTCGCTCGCCGCGCAGGCAGCCCTCGCCGCAGCGGTCGTGGGTCTGCTCGGCGCAGCAGTCGTGATGGTGATCGCGCGCCGGAATCCCGCTCTCGCGGCACTGCTCACGCCGGTCACCGTGGTGCTCGCCGTGGCGGCGGGGGTGGTGGCGGCGTCCGACTCCATGGCGCTCGAGGGGGCGCAGGTGGGCACGGTGTGGACCGTCCTGCTGGCGACGCTGCCGGTGGCGCTCGTCGTCGGCATGGTGCTGGCACGACGTACGACGGACCTGCAGCGCGACGCCGAGCGGGAGGCCATGGAGCGGCAGCGCGACGCCGAGATCGAGGCGCAGCGTCGCGAGATGGTGGCGTGGGTCTCGCACGACCTCCGCACACCGCTCGCGGGCATCCGAGCGATGGCCGAGGCCCTCGAGGACGGCGTGGCCTCCGACCCGTCGGCGTACCACCGGCGCATCGTCGCCCAGACCGACCGCCTCGCCGCGATGCTCGACGACCTGCTCGCCCTCTCGCGACTGCAGTCCGGGAGCCTCGAGCTCGACCTCGAACGCGTGCAGCTGCGCGACCTCGTGAGCGACACGATCGCCGCTGTCACGCCGTTGGCCGAGCAGCGCGGCGTCCACCTGAGCGGATCGTGCCCGGACGACGTCACCGCCTACGTCGACGAGCGTCAGCTCTCGCGGGCGCTCACCAACCTGCTGGTGAACGCGGTGCGCTACACGCCGCGCGAGGGCCACGTGCAGGTCGAGGGGCGGGCGGAGGCTGACGGCGCGCACCTGCGTGTCGTCGACTCCTGCGGCGGGATCCCGGACGACGACCTGCCGCGCGTGTTCGAGGCGGGCTGGCGCGGCAGCGCGGCCCGTACGCCGGAGGCCGAGGCGGGCGCGGGCCTGGGCCTCGCGGTGGTGCACAGCGTCGTCGACGCGCTCGGCGGCACGGTCGAGGTGTCGAACGTCGGCGACGGGTGCGCCTTCGAGGTGCGCCTGCCGCCGCCGCCGCGCTGACGGCTGCCGACCCCAGCGAGCGGGCGGGCTACACCCAGGTGGGGAACCACATCCGGATGTGCCACGCGGCGTAGGGGATGACCTCGGCCGACCACACCGGGTAGAAGAACCACGACGCCGCCAACGCGACCATGAGGAACGCGCCCACCGCGACGGCGCCGATGGTGCGGCGGTTGGGGTCGGCGTCGGACTTCCCGAGCCACGTGCCGAGCATGAACGCGAGCGCGAGGGCGAGGAACGGCACGAAGGCGACGGCGTAGAACGTGAAGATCGTGCGGCCCTGGAAGCCCAGCCACGGCGCCCAGCCCGCGATCACGGCGAGCACGACGGCTCCGGAACGCCAGTCGCGGTGCGCGAACCAGCGCCACGACTGGTGCAGGAGCGCGATCGTGGCGGCCCACCAGATGATCGGGTTGCCGAGCGCGACGACCTCGCTGGAGCACTTGTCGACCGTGCACCCGGAGACTCCGCGTGTTCGGGTCTCGTAGTAGAAGCTCGTCGGCCGTCCCTGCAGCAGCCAGCTCCATGCGTTGCTCTGGTAGGAGTGCGGCGACGTCAGGTGCGTGTGGAAGTTGAGCATCTCGGCGTGGTAGTGCAGCAGCGACCGCAGCGCGTCGGGCACCCACGCCCACAACGGCGACGCCGGATTCGTCTCCGCCCACTGCCTGTCGTACCCGCCGCTCGTGAGCAGCCACCCGCTCCACGACGCGACGTAGACGACGAACGCCGTGCCCGCGATGGCGACGGCGGCGAGCACACCTTCGAGGGCTGCGCCGGCGAGCGCCGAGGACGTCTCGACGCCGATGAGCCGACGCATGCCGTAGTCCCACAGCACCGTCATGAGCCCGAACGCGACCACGAACCAGATGCCCGACCACTTGGTGCCGCAGGCCATGCCGAGCGCGAAGCCGGCCGCCCAGCGCCACGGTCGCAGCCCGGTGCCCGGCCCGATCCCGGCGCCGAGCACGCGAAGGGCGTGCTGGTCGTCGCTGAACTTGAGCACCTGCGCCGCCAGCCGCCCGCGTGCGCGGTCGCGGTCGAGGACCAGGCAGCCGAAGGCGACCAGCACCCAGAACATGAGGGTGATGTCGAGGAGCCCGGTACGCGACATCGAGATGGCCATGCCGTCGATGGCGAGCAGGAAGCCGGCGATCCCACCGATGAGGGTCGAGCGGGTCATGCGTCGTCCGATCCGGATGACCAGCATGATCGCGAGCGTCCCGAGCAGCGCGGTCATGAACCGCCAGCCGAAGGGCGTCAGGCCGAAGGCGTACTCGCCGATCGCGATCGTCCACTTGCCGACCGGCGGGTGCACGATGAACTCGGGGTTGTCGGTGAAGACGTCGAGACTGCGCCAGTTCTGCCCGTTGCCGGCGAGGATCTTGTCGTTGGCCCGGTCGACGAACGAGCGCTCGTAGCCCCAGCGCAGCAGCGAGAAGGCGTCCTTCATGTAATAGGTCTCGTCGAAGACGACGGCGTGCGGTCGCCCGAGGTCGGCGAAACGGAGGATGCCGCCGAAGACGGTGATGCCGAGCGTGACGCCCCAGCTCGACCAGCGGTCGGTGGGCATCGGCGGCGTGAGGCGCGTGGCCAGCTCGCTGGTCGTCCGCGGAGCGCGTACCGGGGTCGAGGCCGGTTCCGCGTGCTCGAGAGTCGCCGTCACCCGCACAGCATAAGGACGTGGCAGGCTGCGTCCCGTGGCCGACGTGCGGAGTCCCGGCGTGCTCGTGGTCGCGGGTACGCCGATCGGTGACCCGACCGATGCCTCGCCGAGACTTCGCGACGCCCTCGCGACCGCCGACGTGGTGGCGGCGGAGGACACCCGTCGCACCCGGCGCCTCGCCGCCGACCTCTCGGTGACCATCGCCGGGCGTCTCGTGTCGTACTACGACTCGGTCGAACGGGACCGCCTGCCCGAGCTCGTGGCCGCGCTCGAGTCGGGCCAGACCGTGCTGCTGGTGACCGACGCCGGCATGCCGAGCGTGAGCGATCCCGGGTACCGACTCGTAGGTGCGGCGGTCGACGCCGGCATCCGGGTGACCGCCGTGCCCGGCCCCAGCGCTGTCCTCACCGCCCTCGCCCTCTCGGGTCTGCCGGTCGACCGGTTCTCCTTCGAGGGCTTCCCGCCGCGCAAGGCCGGCGAGCGGTCACGGGCGCTCGCGGCGCTCGCCACCGACCCCCGCACCCTCGTGTTCTTCGAGGCGCCGCACCGCATCGCCGAAGCCCTCACGGCGATGAGCGAGGCGTTCGGCGCCGACCGACCTGCCGCCGTCTGTCGCGAGCTGACGAAGACCTATGAGGAGGTACGCCGGGGTCCGCTCGGGGTGCTCGCCGCGTGGGCGGCCGAGGGCGTCAAGGGTGAGATCACGGTCGTCGTGCAGGGCGCTCCGGTCGGCTCGTCTCCGGCCGTCACCGCGGACGGCGGTGATCCGCGCAAGGCCGCGCTGGCCGCCGTGGCCGCGGCGTACGGCATCGACCGCAAGGCTGCGTACGACGCGATCGTGGCGGCCAAGAAGGCCTCGAGGGCTCCGTCGCAGGATATGCAGCAGAGCGGGCTCCCGCCTCGCCCGTAGGATCGGTGGGTGTCCCAGCCCAAGGCCTACTACCTGACGACGCCGATCTACTACGTCAACGACGCCCCGCACATCGGGCACGCGTACACGTCGACGGCCGGTGACGTCGCGACCCGGTGGCACCGGCAGCGCGGCGAGCGGGTGTGGTTCCTCACCGGCGTCGACGAGCACGGCACGAAGGTGCAGCGTGCGGCCGAGGACGGCGGGGTCACCCCGCAGGAGTGGGTCGACCGGCTCGTCGGCGACGCCTGGCTGCCGGTGCTCGAGACGATCGACGCGGCCAACGACGACTTCATCCGCACCACCGAGTCACGACACAAGGAGCGGGTGCAGAAGTTCTGGGAGACGGTGCGCGACGCGGGCTACGTCTACTCCGCGCCGTACGAGGGGCCCTACTGCGTGGGCTGCGAGGAGTTCAAGCTGCCGGGCGACCTGCTCGACGGCACCGGCGAGTACGCCGGCCAGAAGGTGTGCCCGATCCACGGCAGCCCGGTCGAGCAGCTCAGTGAGGACAACTGGTTCTTCGCGCTGTCGGCGTTCCAGGACCGACTGCTCGCGCACTACGAGTCCAACCCGCTGGCCGTCGAGCCGCAGAGCGCCTACAACGAGGTCGTCTCGTTCATCAAGCAGGGACTCTCCGACATCTCGATGTCGCGGTCGAGCGTGTCGTGGGGCATCCCGCTGCCGTGGGACGAGCGCCAGGTGGTCTACGTCTGGTTCGACGCGCTGCTCAACTACGCCACCGCCGTGGGCTACGGCGACGACCCCGGCTCGCCGGGTGGCGAGACGTTCGCGTCGACCTGGCCGGCGGACGTCCACCTCGTGGGCAAGGACATCCTGCGCTTCCACGCCGTCTACTGGCCGGCGATGCTCATGGCCGCCGGACTTCCCTTGCCGGGCAAGGTCTTCGCGCACGGCTGGCTGCTCGTCGGCGGGGAGAAGATGAGCAAGACCAAGCTCACCGGCATCGCCCCCAGCCAGATCATCGACGTCTTCGGCTCGGACGCGTTCCGCTACTACTTCCTGCGGTCGATCCAGTTCGGCAGCGACGGCTCGTTCTCGTGGGAGGACATGAGCGCGCGCTACACCTCCGAGCTGGCGAACGGGCTGGGCAACCTCGCGTCACGCGCTGCCGCGATGGTCGGCAAGTACTTCGACGGCGTGCTGCCCGAGGCGACGGCGTACGGCTCGGCGGAGGCGGCGCTGCAGTCGCTGCTCGCCGAGACGGTGACGACCGCCGACGACGCGATGCTGCGGCTGGACTTCGCGTCCGGGATCGGTGCCGTGAAGTCGTTCGTCGATGCGGTCAACCTGTACGTCACCGAGCAGACGCCGTGGGTCCTCGCCAAGGACCCTGCCGACGCCGCGCGGCTCGCGACCGTGCTCTACACGATCTGCGAGAGCCTGCGCGCGATCGCGGTGCTGCACCACGCCGTGATGCCGAAGGCGACCGAGTCGATCTGGGAGCAGCTCGGCGCCGAGCCCGGCCTGGGTTCGCTCGCGTCGCAGGACGTGCTGCAGGCGGCGCGCTGGGGGCAGCTGCCCGTGGGCGCGCGGGTCGTCAAGGGAGCGAACCTCTTCCCGCGCCTCGAGGAGTCCGCGTCCTGACGCGGTCGACATGACATCCAGCGAGGAGCCCGTACGTGCCCGCGCGGCGTCGCAGGAGTCCGGGCACTCGCGCGAGCTGAGCCGTCCGACGCCGCCCGAGCCGTTGCGCACGTCGGTGGTCGACACCCACTGCCATCTCGACATCGCCGACGGCGACGACGGGGCGGAGTGGCTCGGCGTCGACGCCGCGGTGGCCGCTGCCGCGGCCGTCGGTGTCACGCGGATCGTGCAGGTCGGCTGCGACCTGCCGAGCGCCCGTTGGTCGGTTGCTGCTGCAGCGTCGCACCCCGCTCTCGTCGCCACGGTCGCGCTGCACCCCAACGAGGCGCCGCGCATCCTCGAGTCGGGCGGACGGGTGGCGCTCGAGGCGGCGTACGACGAGATCGCCACGCTCGCGGCGCTTCCGCAGGTACGCGGCGTCGGCGAGACGGGGCTGGACCACTTCCGGACCGGCGAGGACGGCCGCGGCGTGCAGGAGGAGTCGTTCCGCCGGCACATCGACCTCGCGCGCTCGTTGGGCAAGGCGCTGGTCATCCACGACCGCGACGCGCACGACGACGTCCTGCGCGTCCTCGAGAGCCAGGGGGCGCCGGACACGGTGGTGTTCCACTGCTTCTCCGGTGACGCGGCGATGGCCCGCCACTGCGCCGACCGCGGCTGGTACCTGTCGTTCGCCGGAACGGTGACGTTCAAGAACGCGGCTCCGTTGCGCGAGGCGCTCGCCGCGACGCCGCTCGACCGCGTCCTCGTCGAGACGGATGCGCCCTACCTCACGCCGACGCCCTACCGGGGTCGGCCCAACGCGTCCTACCTCGTACCGCTGACGGTCCGCGCGATGGCAACCACGATGGGCGTCGACGAGGACACCCTCGCCGCCGCGCTCTGGAACAACGCCCAAGCCGCCTTCGGCCCCTGGTGACCCTGCAACTTCTTGTCCCTTAGGGAAGATCGAGGGCACTTTTGTGCCATCTCGTGACCCGAAATACGTCGATCGTGGTCGGTGCCACGTGTGCGCGGACCCCCAACGCCGGCGGCCGTCTCGGTCAGGGCGTGAGTGCGGTCGCGTGGACGTCGGCGACGGCCGCCTCGTCGCCCTCGACGCGGAGCTCCGCCGTGTCGATCCGGCGCCACAGCCAGAGGAAGACCTGCTCGGCCGTGCCGCGCACGGTCGCGTCGTACGCCGCTCCGGGGTCGAGCCCGTCGCCGGCGAGCAGGTACGACCGCCCGGGTCGATCGGTGAGCACGAGGCGGACGCCGCGCACCAGTGGCGGGATCCGCTCCAGCCGGACCTGTCGCGGGAACATCATCGTGACGACCTCGTCGACGCCGGACGCCGCGAGAGCGGGGTCGATCGGTGCGGTCTGCCCGACGGCCGCCCGACCGTCGTGCAGGTGGACGGCCGTCTCGAGCGGTTGGCGGCGTACCCAGAAGGCGACGGTGCGCGGTGGCGGGCCGAAGGTCCACACCGCGGAGGCGGGGTCGGCGGTCGCGAGCGCGGCGAGGAGCTCCGCGGCACGCTCGGCGTACCAGTCGGCGAGCTCGTCCCTCCTCGGCGGCGCGGTGGGGGCGTCGCCGGGGGAGCCGGTCATGACGATTCCGTGCGCCCAGCCATGGATGCCGCCGAGGTGGCCGCCGAGGTCGGCGAGGGTCCAGCCGGGACAGGCCGGCACCGGTGGGTCGAGGTCCTCCCGGCGGAGCAGGTCGGTGAACGCCGCGGTGTCACGCGCGAGCGCAGCGAGCAGGAAGTCCCGGTCGTCCATCCGCCGATGCTGCCATGGGGGAGAGTGCTGCCATGACGGCTTCCGACGGACTGCTCGGTGCGGCCGACGTGCGTGAGCTGGCCGAGCGACTCGGCGTGCGCCCCACCAAGCAGCGCGGCCAGAACTTCGTCATCGACGGCAACACGGTGCGTCGGATCGTGCGGCTCGCGGGCGTTGGTGCCGACGACGTCGTCGTCGAGGTGGGGCCCGGACTCGGGTCGTTGACGCTCGCGCTGCTGCCGCACGTCGCGCGCGTGGTCGCGGTCGAGATCGACGACGTGCTGGCGTCCGCGCTGCAGCCGACCGTGGCCGACCGGCGTCCCGATCTCGTGGAGCGGCTCGACGTGGTGCACGCCGACGCGCTGGCCGTGTCGGCCCTTCCTGGTCCGGCGCCCACCGCCGTCGTGGCGAACCTGCCGTACAACGTGTCGGTGCCCGTGCTGCTCCATCTCCTCGAGACGTTCCCGTCGATCGAGCGCGTGCTGGTCATGGTGCAGCTCGAGGTGGCGGATCGGCTCGCGGCCGGACCCGGGTCGAAGGTGTACGGCGTACCCAGCGTCAAGGCGCGGTGGTACGGCGAGGTGTCGCGTGTCGGGACCGTGGGTCGGTCGGTCTTCTGGCCGGCGCCCAACGTCGACTCGGGGCTGGTGTCGGTCGTGCGCGGTGCGCCCCCCGAGACGACCGCCTCCCGCGAGGAGGTGTTCGCGGTGGTGGACGCGGCGTTCGCCCAGCGGCGCAAGACCCTCCGCGCCGCGCTCGCCACATGGGCCGGGTCGGCGAGCGCCGCCGAGGCGACGCTTCGCGCTGCCGGCATCGACCCCTCCGCTCGCGGCGAGATGCTCGACGTGAGCGACTTCGCCCGCATCGCCGCCGTCGGCCCTTCTGCCCCTTAGGGTCACGCAGTGGCAGAAAAGTGCCACTGATCTTCCCTAAGGGACAGATCCTGCGGGTGCGTCAGTGCGTGGGGCGGGCTAATAGGGTCGAGGGGTGCTTGCGTCTGTCACGGTCCGCGCCCCGGCGAAGGTCAACCTCGCGCTGAGCGTCGGACCCGTGCGCGACGACGGCTACCACGACCTGGCGACCGTCTTCCACGCGGTCAGCGTCTACGACGACCTGGTCGCGACCCCGCTGGCACCCGGCTCCGGCGTCCAGATCGTCGTCGAGGGCGAGCAGGTCGACGACGTCCCGCTCGGCGACGACAACCTCGCGGCCAAGGCCGTGCACGCACTCACCGCGCTCGGCGGTTCGCCGGACGTCAGCCTCACGATCCGTAAGGGGATCCCCGTGGCCGGCGGCATGGCCGGTGGCAGCGCCGACGCCGCGGCCGCGCTCGTCGCCGTCGACGCGCTCTTCGAGCTGGGCCTGTCCCGCGACGAGCTGCATGCCGCCGCCGCCACCCTCGGCAGCGACGTCCCCTTCGCGCTGCACGGCGGCACCGCGATCGGCTCCGACACCGGCGCGACCCTCACGACGGCGATGGTGCGCGGCGTCTACCACTGGGTCTTCGTGCTCAGCGAGCAGGGACTCTCGACACCGCTGGTCTACCGCGAGTTCGACCGGCTCAGTGCCGGCTCCGTCATCCCCGATCCCGAGGTGCCCGACGACGTCATGTCGGCACTGCGCGCCGGGGACGCCGTCTCGCTCGGCAAGGCGATGCGCAACGACCTCCAGTCGGCGGCCATGTCGCTGCGGCCGCACCTGGCCCAGGTCCTCAGCGTCGGCCACGAGTACGGCGCGCTCGGCGGCGTCGTCTCGGGCAGCGGTCCGACGTGCGCCTTCCTCGCGCGCGACGACGAGCACGCGCTCGACCTCGCCGTCGCGTTCACTGCGTCCGGCGTGTGCCGCACCGTGCGCCGCGCGATGGGGCCGGTGCACGGGGCCCGCGTCGTCGACCAGCGGGACGTCGCCTGATGGCGCCGGTCACCTACGTCGCACTCGAGAACGTCAGCACCTCGCTCGGTACGCGCACCCTGCTGCACGACGTCACCGTCGGTGTGGTCGAGGGTGCGCGCATCGGCGTGGTCGGCCGCAACGGTGGGGGCAAGACCACCCTGGTGCGCGTGCTCGTCGGCGACCAGCCGGTCGACTCCGGGCGCGTGATCCGCCTGGGCAGCCTCACGATCGGCCACCTGGCACAGACGGACGACCATGCGCCGGACGTGACGCTGCGCGAGGTGGTCGTCGGCGACCGCGCCGACCACGAGTGGGCGGGCGACGCGCGAGTGCGCGACGTCTTCGACGGGCTGCTCGGTGGTATCGCGGCGCAGGGCTACGTCGACGGCCTCGACACGCGGTTCGGCACGATGTCCGGCGGCGAGCGCCGCAGGGCCTCGCTCGCGGCGCTCCTGGTGCACGACCCGGACCTTCTCCTGCTCGACGAGCCCACCAACCACCTCGATGTCGAGGCCATCACCTGGCTGGCCGAGCACCTCGCACCGCGTCGCGGCGCGCTCGTGGCGGTCACCCACGACCGATGGTTCCTCGACGCCGTCGCCACCGAGACGTGGGAGGTCATCGAGGCCACGGTGCAGCGCTACGAGGGCGGCTACGCGGCGTACGTCCTCGCGAAGGCCGAGCGGTCGCGACAGGCGGCGTCGAGCGAGGAACGTCGTCAGAACCTGCTGCGCAAGGAGCTGGCCTGGCTGCGCCGCGGCCCGCCGGCGCGCACGAGCAAGCCCAAGTTCCGCATCGACGCGGCCAACCAGCTCATCGCCGACGAGCCGCCGCCGCGTGACCGGCTCGCGCTCGAGAAGTTCGCGACGGCGCGGCTGGGCAAGCAGGTCTACGACCTCGAGGACGCCACGCTCGCGCCGGCGCCCGGCGTCGATCCCGTGATCACGCGGCAGACCTGGCGGCTCGGCCCCGGTGACCGCGTGGGCCTGCTCGGCCCGAACGGAGCCGGCAAGACCACGATCCTCCGGCTGCTCAATGCGGCGCACGACGGTGTGCTCGACACGGACGCGGCGCCGGATCTCCGCGAGGGCTCGATCCGCGTCGGTCAGACCGTCCACGTCGCGCACCTGTCGCAGGCGCTCGCCGAGATCGACCCGGACGAGCGAGTCCTGGAATCCCTGCAGCGTCAGGCGCAGTACGTCGACCTGGGCAAGGGACGCTCGCTGACCGCGCAGCAGCTGCTCGAGAACTTCGGCTTCACAGGCGACGCGCTGTTCACCCGGCTCGGTGACCTCTCCGGAGGAGAACGTCGGCGGCTGCAGCTGCTGCGGCTGCTGGTGGGCGGGCCCAACGTGCTGCTGCTCGACGAGCCCACCAACGACCTCGACGTCGAGATGCTCACCGTGCTCGAGGACCTCCTCGACACCTGGCCCGGGACGCTCGTCGTGGTGAGCCACGACCGCTACTTCCTCGAGCGCACCACCGACGCGGTCTACGCGCTGCTCGGCGACGGCACGCTGCGCCACCTGCCCGCCGGCGTCGACGAGTACCTCGAACGTCGGCGCCGGGCGACGACGGCCGCGCGCTCGTCGTCGGCGCGCCCATCGGCTGCACCGACGCGGGGTGGTGAGGCGGGCGCCGGCTCGGTGCAGTCGGGCGCTGGCGCGCGCCTGTCCGGGGGCGAGGCACGCGCAGCGAAGAAGGAGCTCACCCGCATCGAGCGGCGCACCGAGAAGCTGCGCGCCGAGGAGGGCCGGCTGCACACGGCACTGGCCGGTGCCGCGACCGACCACGAGCAGGTGCTCGCGCTCGACGCCGAGCTGCGTGCGGTGGTCGCCGAGCGCGAAGGGCTCGAGGACGAGTGGCTCGAGGTCGCGGCGTCCCTCGAATAGTCAGGTGCGGCGACGGCTACTGAGTCGACAGTGACTAGGTTGGCGCGATGACCGAGCTTCACGAGACCGACACCCTCGTCATCGGCGCGTCCGCAGCGGGGCTCGCTGCTGCCGCCTGTCTCAGGAAGGCGGGTGTCGAGTTCGAGATCGTCGAGGCGAGCGACGTCGTCGCCACCGCGTGGCGCCACCACTACGACCGGCTGCACCTGCACACGCCGAAGTCGGCGTCGTCCTTGCCCGGTCTGCCGATGCCCTCGACGTGGCCGCGCTACCCCTCGCGCGACCAGGTCGTGCTCTACCTCGAGGCGTACGCCCGGCACTTCGGCCTCGAACCGCACTTCGGCGTCGAGGTCACCCACCTCACGCGCGACGGTGACGGCTGGACCGCGGAGACCAACCAGGGCACGTGGCGCGCGCGCCACGTCGTCGTGGCAACCGGCGCCACCCGTCGTGCGGTGCGTCCGACGTGGCCGGGGATGGAGTCCTACGCCGGCGACGTCCTGCACTCGAGCGACTACACCAACGGCGAGCGCGTGGCGTGGGGGCTCGGTGCTCGTCGTCGGCTTCGGCAACTCCGCGTGCGAGCAGGCCATCGACCTCGTCGAGCACGACGTGCGCACCCATCTGGCCGTGCGGTCGGAGGTCAACGTCGTGCCTCGCGACCTGCTCGGCGTGCCGATCCTGCAGATGGGCATCGTGATGCGCGTGCTGCCGACGCAGGTCGCCGACGCGCTGGCTGCGCCACTGCTGAAGGCGACGGTGGGTGACATCAGCAAGGTCGGCCTTCGTCCCCTGCCGTACGGCCCCAACACGCAGATCAAGAACGACAAGCACATCCCGCTGCTCGACATCGGGACGATGGACCACATCAAGGCCGGACGGATCCGCGTGCACCCGGGCATCGACCGGTTCACCGAGTCCGGCGTCGTCTTCACCGACGGCTCGACGATCGACGTCGACGCGGTGGTGCTCGGCACCGGCTACGAACCCGCGCTCGCCGACTTCCTCGACGACTGGCGGTCGGTGTGCGACGACGACGGACGGCCGACCGTCTCGGGTGGTCCCACCGCGCTACCCGGTCTGTACTTCTGCGGGCAGTTCGTCGCGCCGAGCGGGATGCTGCGCGAGATGGGCATCGAGGCGCGGCGCATCGCCGCCGACATCTCCGGCGTACCTGTGGAGACGCCGATCTCGCGCGTGACGACGCCGCTCGCGCGCCTCACTCGGAGGCGTGCTCGAACGGGATCGTGAGGCGGCGCAACAGGTCGGCGAGCTCATCGCGATCCGCCGCCGGAAGGGCGGCGAGGATCTCCCGCTCGTGCCGCAGCAGGTCGGTGAGCGCCGCGTCGACGCGTGCCCGACCGTCGTCGGTGAGAGTCACCTGCACGCCGCGTCCGTCGTGCGGGTCGGGGACGCGCTCGACGTAGCCCTTGGCCGCCAGCCGGTCGATCCGGTTGGTCATCGTGCCGCTCGTCACGAGGGTCACCTGCAGGAGGCGTCCGGGCGAGAGGGCGTACGGCGCACCCTCGCGGCGCAGGGCGGCCAGCACGTCGAACTCCCAGGGCTCGAGGTCGTGCGTCTCGAAGGCCTCCCGCCGGGCGAGGTCGAGGTGTCGCGCGAGCCGGCTCACGCGCGAGAGGACCTCGAGCGGTGCGACGTCGAGGTCGGGTCGCTCGCGGCGCCACGCAGCGACGAGCCCGTCGACCTCGTCGACCCGCCGCTCACCCATGCGACGAGCGTACGCCGGATGTCTCGACATCGAGATACCTGGCCGCCGGACCCGTCGTCACCGCCCGAATGCACGCAGAACGACGCGGATCGCGCGAGCTGCGGCGGTCACGTGCGCGAGGTGGGGGTGCCTGGGACGACGGGGAGCTGCCAGCGGCGCTCGCCTTCGTGGATGACGTCGGTGAGCGCGAGACCGATCCCGCCCGCGACCGACTCGCTCGCGACGTGGCCGGGGGCGATGTGCGCGACCACGACCTCGGCGTCGTCACCGCTGACCGACCCCGCGCCGGTCACGGCGTCACGTACGCCGGCGGCCGCCTCGCGCGCATAGCCGCGCCCCTGGTACGCCGAGCCGATCACCCACGCGAGCTCGGCGACGGCTCGACCCGTGTCGTCGACACGCACGGTCGCCTGCACGAATCCGCACGCGGACGCCGACGCGCGCTCCCGAACGATCCAGGTGTGCCAGACCTCGAGACCGTCGGGCGACCCACCGGCCGCCTGCCGCGCGTAGCGCAGGCGCAGCTCGTCGAGCGTCGGCGACGCCTCGTCGTCGTAGTAGGCGTAGAGGCGACGGTCGGCGAGCAGCTCGACCATCTCGTCGGCGTGCGCCGGCGACACCGGCTCGAGGTCGAGCCGGTCGGTGCGGAGCGGGGGGTGCTCACGGTCGCGACGCGAGGTCAGCGCTCGGTGAGAAGTCGCGGCTTCTTCTCGAGCCCGACGATGCCGTTCCACGCGAGGTTGACGACGTGCGCCACGACCTCGTCCTTCTTGGGCTTGCGGACGTCGAGCCACCACTGACCGGTGAGGGCGACCATGCCGACGAGCATGTTGGCGTACATGGGCGCGAACTTCGACGGGAAGCCGCTGCGGTCGAACTCCTTCGCCAGCCGTTCCTCGACCTGGCTGGCGACGTCGCGGAGCAGCGACGCGAAGTTGCCGGTGTTCTGCGCCACGGGCGAGTCCCGCACCAGCACCCGGAACCCGTCGCTGCGCGCCTCGATGTAGTCGAAGAGCGCACGTCCGGCCTGCTCGAGCAGCGCGCGCGGGTTGTCGGCGGTGAGCGAGTCGCTCACCATGCCGAGGAGGATGTTCATCTCGCGGTCGACGATGACGGCGTACAGGCCGTCCTTGCTGCCGAAGTGCTCGTAGACGACGGGCTTGGACACGCCCGCCTTGGCCGCGATCTCCTCGATCGTGACGGCTTCGAACCCCTTGTCGGCGAAGAGCCGACGTCCGACGTCGACGAGCTGTTCGCGCCGTTCGCGGCCGCTCATGCGGACGCGCTCGCTGCGGACGCGCTCGGTGCGCACCCGACGTACCGGTAGGACGTCCTCGGGCGGGTCCGTCTCGATCGGGGTGTCGGTCACGACGCCATCCTGCCGTCTTGGCACGGGGTGTGGGGCGACGTGGCCCTCACCGGACGCGGCGCGACAGCCGGGTGTGCTCGGGATCGACCATCCGGCTGCGCAGACGCTCGGCACGGGGCCAGCGCACGTCGGTGGCCCACCCGCGTCGCTCGAACAGGCTGATCATCGCTGCGGAGGTGTCGACCTGGCCTCGCAGCGCTCCGTGGCGCGCGGACGTCGGATCGGCGTGGTGCAGGTTGTGCCACGACTCGCCGCCGGAGAGGAGCGAGAGCCACGCGACGTTGCCGGCCCGGTCGCGGGTACGGAAGGGGTGGCGTCCCCAGATGTGGCACACCGAGTTGATCGACCACGTCACGTGGTGGACCAGGGCGACACGGACGAGCGAGGCCCAGAAGAACGCCGTGAGCGCGCCGTGCCACGACCACGTGACGAGTCCGCCGATGACGGCCGGAGCGACGAGGGTGACAGCGACCCACATGCGGAACTGGTTCGAGATGCGCACGATGTCGGCGTCCTTGAGCAGGTCCGGCGCGTACCGCTCGGCCGGTGTCTGCTCCTCGTCGAACAGCCACCCGACGTGAGCGTGGAAGAACCCTTTCGTCAGGCCGCTGAAGGACTCTCCGTACTTCCAGGGGGAGTGCGGGTCGCCCTCGGCGTCGCTGAAGGCGTGGTGCTTGCGGTGGTCGGAGACCCACCGGATCACAGGTCCCTGGACGGCGAGGCTGCCGGCCACCGCGAGCGCGATCTTCAAGGGTCGGTTCGGTGTGTAGGAACGGTGGGTGAACGCACGGTGGAAGCCGAGCGTGATGCCGTGCGCGGCGACGGTGTAGAAGACCGCGGCGATGACGAGGTCGCTGACGCCGATCCCCCAGCCCCACGCGACCGGGATCGCGAGCAGCACCGCGAGGAGCGGGACGGCGACGAACACCGCGACGGCGATCCGCTCGGCGGGCGACTGCGTCTCGGGCGCCGCAACCGACGCCGAGGCGTCGGAACGGGCGGCGGCGTAGGCGTGGCCGGTGAGGGCCTGCTCCTCGGCGAGGTCCTGGATGGCGGTCACGCGGTGCTCCTTCGGGTCGCCCTACTACGGCTACGGAACCGTAACCTACGCGACCGTAACCTTGTCAAGCCGGTGCACCGCTGTCGCGCCCGAGGCTGGGCGAGGACGCCGGACGGGCAGAGGATGGTCGCCATGACCGACGCGTCGCCCACGCCCGAACCGTTCGTCGCACACGCCACCGCGGCCGAGCTCGACGACCTGCGGTCGCGACTGCGGAGCACCCGGTGGCCCGACGCCCCCGAGGACGTCGGGTGGTCCCTCGGCACCGACCTCGGCTACCTCCGCGAGCTGGTGACCTACTGGGTCGAGGACTTCGACTGGCCGGCGCAGGAGGCGGCGCTCGCACGGCTGCCGCGCTTCCGGGTCAGCGTCGACGGGCTCGGCATCCACTACGTGCACGCCCGCGCCGCCACGACCTCGCCCGCGCTGCCGGTGGTCCTGAGCCACGGCTGGCCCGACTCGTTCTGGCGGTACTCGAAGGTGATCCCGCTGCTCACCGATCCGGGCGCGCACGGCGGGGATCCCGCCGACGCGTTCGACGTGGTGGTCCCCGACATGCCCGGCTACGGCTACTCCGACCGTCCCCCCGGCGCACCGTTGGACTCGATCGCCGTGGCAGATCTCTGGGCGCAGCTCATGACCGTCCTCGGCCACCGTCGCTTCGGTGCCGCGGGCGGAGACATCGGCAGTCATGTGAGCCGCTACCTCGCGCTGAACCATCCCGACCGGGTGGTCGCCGTCCACCGCACCGACGCGGGCGTGCCCGTCTACGCCGGCGACCCGACGGACCTCTCTCCCGAGGAGCGCGCCTGGCTCGCCGGCGCTCAAGCCTGGGGTGCTGCCGAGGGTGCCTACGGCGCGATGCACCGGACGAAGCCGCAGACTGCGGCGTTCGGGCTCACCGACTCGCCGGTGGGGCTCGCGGCGTGGATCGTGGAGAAGCTGCGGGCCTGGAGCGACTGCGACGGCGAGATCGAACGACGCTTCACCAAGGACGAGATCCTCACCGACGTCACGCTGTACTGGCTCACCGCCACGATCGGCTCGTCGATGCGGATGTACCGCGCGAACGCCGCCATCGCGCCCGAGCAGCTGGCCCGCCGGGTCGAGGTCCCGTCCGGGTTCTCGATCTTCCCCGGCGACATCGTCCGGCCGCCGAGGGCCTGGCTGGAACGGACCGCCCACGTCGTCCGCGTCACCGAGCCGGCGCGCGGTGGCCACTTCGCCCCGTTCGAGGAGCCGGAGCTCTACGCGCAGGAGCTCCGCGAGTTCTTCCGTCCCTATCGTCGCCTCGCGACCGACTGAGCACCGGTCGTCCCGCTCCGGACGGCGCGTCCGCCGCTCGGCGGGTGCCGCGGCCTACCCTGGAGGCACGGTCCCGGGTTGCTCTGCTGGCAGGGGCGACCGCACTTTGAATGCGGGTACGACGCAGGTTCGATTCCTGCCCCGGGAGCTCTGTGATGTCTCAGGACATCGGAATGGGCCGGACCCTGCGATCTTCAGGTTCGGCCTACTTCTTTGTGGGGCCGGGACGTGGGCGTACCGCCGGACCTAGTGTCGGGGGACTGTCGTCCGGCCAGGAGGAGATGTCGTGCCGATCGCCGACTTCCCGCGCTACCCGCTCACGTTCGGCCCGAGCCCCGTCCACCCGCTCGACCGGCTCGCCGACCACCTCGGGGGAGCGCGGATCTGGGCCAAGCGCGAGGACGTCAACAGCGGTCTGGCCTACGGCGGGAACAAGACCCGCAAGCTCGAGTACATCGTCCCCGACGTGCTCGCGCAGGGTGCCGACACTCTCGTGTCGATCGGCGGCTACCAGAGCAACCACACCCGTCAGGTCGCTGCCGTCGCCGCCAAGCTCGGCCTCAAGGCCGTGCTCGTGCAGGAGAAGTGGGTCGACTGGCCGGACTCCGTCAACGACCGGGTCGGCAACATCATGCTGAGCCGGATCATGGGCGCCGAGGTGCGGCTCGACCCATCGGGGTTCGACATCGGCTTCCGCGACAGCTGGACCCGTGCGCTCGACGACGTCCGCGAACGCGGAGGGACGCCCTACGGCATCCCAGCGGGCGCGTCGGACCATCGACTCGGAGGTCTCGGGTTCGCGAACTGGGCGTACGAGGTGGCCGAGCAGGAGCGCGACCTCGGCGTCTTCTTCGACACGATCGTCGTGTGCACGGTCACGGGGAGCACGCACGCGGGCATGATCGCGGGCTTCGCCGCACTCGAGGACGCGGGCGGCCGACCTCGTCGGGTGCTCGGCATCGACGCGTCGGCGACCCTCGACAAGACGCGTGAGCAGGTCGCTCGGATCGCCCGGAGCACGGCGTCCCTCATCGGCGTCGACCGCGACCTGCGAGCCGACGAGATCACGGTGCTGGAGGGCTGGGCGGGTGACCTCTACGGAGTCCCGGTCGCGTCGACGCTCGACGCGATCCGGCTCACGGGACGCCTGGAAGGAATGATCATCGACCCCGTCTACGAGGGGAAGTCGATGGCCGGGCTCCTCGACCTCGTCACGTCCGGTGACATCCCTCGCGACAGCACGGTGCTCTACGCGCACCTCGGCGGCCAGCCCGCGCTCAACGCCTACTCCGCGCTGTTCACGTCCTGATCGGGGCGTGTCCGCTGGTTTGACCGCGCGGGACACGGCGAGGTGAACGGCAGGTATCGTGTGCCCTGCCTCGCCCGCCGCGACACTGGAGAGCAGACGCCCTCGTGAGCCGCCCGCGCCCGTCCGCTGTCGTCGTCCTCGCCGCAGGCGAGGGCACCCGGATGAAGTCGACGACTCCGAAGGTGCTCCACGAGGTCGCCGGACGCAGCCTCGTCGGCCACGTCCTCCACGCTGTCGCCGCGCTCGACCCGGAGCACGTGGTGGTCGTCGTGGGTCACGGTCGCGACCAGGTCGTCGCCCACCTCGCCGCGATCGCACCGCACGTGGTCACCGTCGTGCAGGACAAGCAGAACGGCACCGGGCACGCCGTGCGCGTCGCGCTCGAGGGCCTCGACGACTCCGACGTCGTGCTCGGGCCCGGCCCGGTCGTGGTCGTCGCCGGCGACACCCCGTTGCTGACCGCCGCCACCCTCGTGTCGCTCGTCGACGTGCACGCCGCCGAGGAGGCGGCATCGACCGTCCTCACCGCTGTCGTCGACGACCCGACCGGCTACGGCCGGGTCCTGCGCGAGAGCAGCACCGGCCACGTCCTGCGCATCGTCGAGCAGAAGGACGCCGATGCCGCGCAACGAGCCGTGAGCGAGATCAACAGCGGTGTCTACGCATTCGACGTCGCCGAGCTGCGCGACGCCCTCGGCAGGCTCACCACCGACAACGCGCAGGGCGAGGAGTACCTCACCGACGTCCTGGGACTGCACGTCGCCGCGGGGCTCCCCGTCGCAGCCGTGGCGGCCGACGACGCCGACGAGATCCTCGGCGTCAACGACCGGGTGCAGCTGGCCGAGGCGCGCGCGCTGCTGCGCGACCGGGTCAACGTCGGCTGGATGCGCGCGGGCGTCACGATCGTCGACCCGAGCACCACCTGGGTCGACGCCGACGTCGTCCTCGAGCGCGACTGCCGCATCGAGCGCAACACCGGCCTGCACGGGCGGACGAGCGTGGGCTCCGGCGCCGTCGTCGGACCCGACACCACGCTCACCGACGTCGTCGTCGGCGAGGGCGCGAGCGTCGTGCGCACGCAGGGCAGCGACGCCGA
This sequence comes from uncultured Actinomycetota bacterium, assembly GCA_963782665.1. Classification (GTDB taxonomy): domain Bacteria; phylum Actinomycetota; class Actinomycetes; order S36-B12; family CAIYMF01; genus Longivirga. The sequence goes on from CAWAKP010000005.1 coordinate 164,010, forward strand.
GATCGGACCCGGCGCCACCGTCGGGCCGTTCACCTTCATCAGACCCGGGACCCGGCTGGGCGCGAAGGCCAAGCTCGGTGCCTACGTCGAGGCCAAGAACGCGGTCGTGGGCGCCGGGTCGAAGGTGCCGCACCTGTCCTACGTCGGCGACGTCGAGATCGGCGAGGGCACCAACATCGGCGCGGCCACCATCGTCGTCAACTACGACGGCGTCGCGAAGCACCGCACGAAGGTCGGCGACCACGTCCGCGTCGGCAGCGACACCATGCTGGTGGCACCCGTCGAGATCGGCGACGGCGCCTACACCGCGGCCGGCTCGGTCATCACCGACGACGTGCCGCCCGGCGCCATGGCCGTGGGTCGCGCGCGTCAGCGCAACGTCGAGGGCTGGGTCGAGCGCAAGCGCGCCGGCTCGGCCTCGGCCGCAGCGGCCGCCGCGGCGCGGACCGCGCAGGGATCCTCCGGGCCGGCGACCGCCGACCCGGGTTCGGAAGCCTCCGAGGAGCAGCAGCAGTGAGCGGCATCGTCCAGACCAGCCAGAAGCGGCTCGTGCTCATCGCGGGGCGCTCGCACCCCGAGCTCGCCCAGCACGTCGCCAAGGAGCTCGGCGTCGACCTCGTCGACACCCAGGCCTACGACTTCGCCAACGGCGAGATCTTCGTGCGCTTCGAGGAGTCGGTCCGCGGCTGCGACGCCTTCGTGCTGCAGAGCCACACCGAGCCGCTCAACAAGTGGATCATGGAGCAGCTGCTCATGGTCGACGCCCTCAAGCGCGCGTCGGCGAAGCGGATCACCGTGATCATGCCGTTCTACGGCTACGCCCGGCAGGACAAGAAGCACCGCGGCCGTGAGCCCATCTCGGCCCGCCTCATCGCAGACCTGTTCAAGACCGCGGGCGCCGACCGCCTCATGGCCATCGACCTGCACACCGCGCAGATCCAGGGCTTCTTCGACGGTCCGGTCGACCACCTCTTCGCCCTCCCTCTCCTCGTGCGCTACGTCGCCGAGACGGTCGAGGACCGCAGGCTCATCACGGTCGTCTCCCCGGACGCCGGCCGCGTGCGCGTCGCCGAGCGCTGGACCGACCTGCTCGGTGCGCCGCTCGCGATCATCCACAAGCGCCGCGACCCCGACGTCCCGAACGAGGCCAAGGTGCAGGAGGTCGTCGGTGAGGTCGAGGGCCGCATCTGCGTCGTGATCGACGACATGATCGACACCGGTGGCACCATCGTGAAGGCGGCCGACGCCCTGTTCGAGAACGGTGCCAAGGACGTCGTCGTCGCGGCGACCCACGGCATCCTCTCCCCGCCGGCGCGCGACCGGTTCAACGAGAGCCGCGTCCGCGAGGTCATCGTCACCGACACGCTGCCCATCGCCGAGGACCGCAAGTTCGAGAAGCTGACTGTCCTCCCGGTCGCCCCGCTGCTGGCGCGCGCGATCCAGGAGGTCTTCACCGACGGCTCCGTGACGAGCATGTTCGAGGGCGATCGGGTCTGATCCGGACCCCCCGGCGGGCGCGCTCGGGCCGGTTTGGGACTGGGCCGGTCCTCGCCTAGACTGGCCGGGCTCCACGGCGAGGGGCGCGGCTGGCTCGCAAGGGTCGTACGCCGTCCCGTGATCGACGAGGTGCGCGGTTGTGCGCGCCCGCCGTTCGTGCCGAGGCGCCGACCGCCCCGCCGCGAGGCGCGGCACCATCCGACCTCGCGGCCCTGCCGCAGCTCGCGCGAACTCACGCGTGCGAGCACGATCGACGTACGAGGAGTAGCTGTGGCCCAGGTCGCCATCAAGGCCGAGTCCCGTTCCGACTTCGGCAAGGGTGCTGCGCGTCGCACCCGTCGCGCGGGCCTGGTGCCCGCCGTCATCTACGGCAAGGGCGAGGAGCCCCGCCACGTCGCGCTGCCCGACCACGACCTCACCCTGGCGCTGCGCCACCCGGGCCTCGTGCTCGAGGTCGAGCTCGACGGCAGCAAGGTCCTCGTGGCTCCGCGCGACGTCCAGCGCGACCCGGTCAAGCGCGTCATCGAGCACGTCGACCTCGTCCTGCTGAGCAGGACCGAGGCTGCCGAGCGCATCGAGGAGGGCAAGGCCGCGGAGGCCGCGCTGGAGGCCGCGCACGCCGCCGAGGCCGAGGCCCTCAAGTACGCGACCGAGGCCGACGACCTCGACACCGAGGCGCACCTCGACACCGACTCCGGTTCTGCCGCCGCCACTGACGACGAGGCCGAGGCCGAGGCCGACGCCGAGGCCTGAGCCGCCCGCACGCAACGACGGAGCCCGCTCCCCAGGGGGAGCGGGCTCCGTCGCTCTTCCGAGCGACCGCACCTGCCGAGCAGGTGTAGGAGCCGCATCGGCCGGCCCGGCTCTAGATGAAGAGCAGCTGGGCGCCCGCGGTCAGCTCGATGAAGTCCGAGGCGTTGATGATGGCCTTGACGCCGGGGTGCAGCTCGTCGAGCGAGACATGGTTCATGTCCGCACTCATGCGACAGGCCCAGAGGGTTCCGCCGCTCGCCACGATGTGATCGAGGAAGTCGGGCACCTCCGGCACGCCGAGGTCGGCGATCTGCTTCTTGAGCATGTGGGTCGCCATGGGCTGCATGCCCGGCATCGGTGCGAGCGCCTGCGGGATGCGGACGTCGCCGACCGGCATGTGCATGGCGGTGTTGCCCGACGGGCTGAACTTCAGGTCGTTCATGCGGGACTTGATGATCATGTCGAAGCCCCAGAACGTGAAGAACAGGTGCGTCTCGACGCCTTCGCCGATGGCCGCGTTGGCCAGGATCAGCCCGGGGTAGGCCATGTCGAGGTTGCCCTTGGAGCAGATGATGGCCAGCTTGCGGCCACCTTCGGTCTCGTCGTCGTCGAACTTCGGGATGATCGCTTCAGCAGTGGTGGTCATGGGTGCCACGTCCTTCATGGGTGGGTGGGAGTGCGGTGGCCGTGGCGGTCAGACGCAGCCGGCCGGCTTGGGGAGGCCGGCGATGTAGGCCATCTTCTTGGCCGGCTTCTTGGGGAACATCTCGAACAGCTTCTTGGTGTCGAAGCCGCCCACGGTCGACACCCGGCGCAGGGTCGGGGTGTGTCCGCCCTCGGCCTGGAAGTCGCTGCGCAGGAAGCGGATCGGGCCCCAGGTGTCGTCGGACATCTCGACGCCGATGGCGTCTGCGAGCGCCTTGCCCAGCTCTTCGTCCCACTCGTCGTACACGGTCATGAAGCCCTCGTCGTCGACGTGGATCTCGTGGCCCGCGATTGTCGTGACAGGCATGGTCGTGCTCCTTCGTGATCGTCGTGGTGTGCCCGTCAGGACACGGGGACTTCCTTGCCGCTCATGGACATGAGTGCGGGGATGGGCATCGGGCGCCCGGGCATGAGCACGTTCCAGTAGGCCCAGCGGAACGCGAGCTTGCCCTGGTGGTTGAGCTTGCTCTCCTTGAGCAGGCTCATCGGGCCGACGCCGGCCATCGGGAACTTGCCGGGCAGCGGCTCGGTGTCGTAGTTGAAGTCGATGAGCATCGCCTTGCCGTAGCCGGTCTCGATGAAACAGTTGGCGTGGCCGTCGAAGGCGCCCGTCATGGGCTTGCCCGCGACGTGCTCGAGGAAGTTGTCGAGCCAGATGTCGATCTCGAAGTGCGCGACTGATCCGGCCTTCGACGCAGGGATGTCGTTCGCGTCGCCGAGCGCCCAGACGTTGTCATGCTTCTTCGACAGCAGCGTGTGCTTGTCGACAGGTACGAGGTTGAGCTCGTTGCCGAGGCCGCTGCGTGCGACGTAGTCGGCACCCATGTTGAGCGGCACCGTCACGAGCAGGTCGTAGGGGATCTCTCGCTCGTCGAACGAGACGATCGTCTTGGTCTCGGTGTCGACCCGCTCGATCATGTAGTCGGTCTCGAGGGCGATGTGCTTGTCGTCGAGCAGGTAGCCCATGCGCGAGCTGCACATCGGCTTGGTGAACGCACCGGGCAGCGGCGTCACGTAAGTCATCTCGACCTTGTCGCGCATGCCCTTCCTGGTGAAGAACTCCTCGGCGAGGAAGGCGAACTCGAGCGGCGCCACCGGGCACTTGATCGGCATCTCAACGATCTGGACGACGAGCCTGCCGCCCTCCCAGTGCGCCAGCTTTTCGGCCAGCGCGGTGGTGCCCTCGTGCGTGTAGAAGTCGAAGACGTCGACGCGCCACGAGCCCTCGTCGTCCATGCCGGGCGTCTGGTCGGGTCGCGGCGTCACGCCGCTGGCGATGATGAGCTGGTCGTAAGGGAGCTCGGTTCCGTCGACGAGCCGCACGACGTGCGCCTCGGCGTCGACGCGGTCGATCTCGCCGTAGACCAGAGGGATGTCGTCCGAGAGGTACTTGCGGCGCGACTTGGTGACCTCGTCGGGCCGGTAGGTCCCGAACGGGATGAACAGATAGCCGGGCTGGTAGTCGTGCTTGTCGTCCTTGTCGACGACGGTGACCTGCCACTCGGAGGCGGGCAGCGCCTTGCGCAGCTTGTTGGCTGCCATGGTCCCGGCCGTACCGCCGCCGAGGATGACCACGTTCTTCATGATGTGCTCCTGGACCCGTCCCCAGGTCGCGGCCTCGGGGACCGGATGTCCCGTCGGCGTCGACCCGGTGAAAGGGTCGGTCGGCTCCTACGGCTCCGATCCTTCTCCGCGCGACCGCCCGAGTCGCGGTGGACGGGCGCGTTGTGATCGACGAGACACGTACCCCAGGGGGTATTGAGGACGGGTCGGCCGCGGCAGCCGCGCGGCAACCCGTGGCACGAGGGTGGGGGTCGTACGGAAGGATCCCCCCGTGAGCACCGACAACGCGCCGTGGCTGGTCGTGGGCCTGGGCAACCCCGGCGCCGAGTACGCCGGCACCCGCCACAACATCGGCTACCTGGTGGTCGAGGAGCTCGCCGCCCGCGCCCGCGGGAAGTTCGCGACGCACAAGAGGGCACGCGCCTCGGTCGCCGAGGAGCGGCTGCAGCTGCACCGTGCCGTGCTGGCCAAGCCGCTCACCTACATGAACGAGTCGGGCGGGCCGGTGAAGGGCCTGCTGGACTTCTACAAGGTCCCGCTCGAGCAGCTGGTCGTGGTCCACGACGAGCTCGACATCGCGTTCGCGACGCTGCGGCTCAAGCTCGGCGGCGGCGACAACGGCCACAACGGACTGAAGTCGCTGCGCCGCTCGATCGGGAGCGGCGACTTCTACCGGGTGCGGGCCGGCATCGGCCGGCCGCCGGGCCGCCAGGAGCCGGCCGACTTCGTGCTCAAGCCCTGGTCCTCGGTCGAGCGCAAGGAGATCCCGATGCTCGTGTCGGACGCCGCGGACGCCGTCGAGCTGCTCCTGGCCGAAGGCCTCGAGCGGGCGCAGAACCGGTTCAACACATGACCGACGCCGACGCGCTCGTGTCACGCGACGTCGCCCGCGAGACGGGTGCGCTGCTGCTCGACATCCGGCACTCGTTCGGCGAGCTCGACCCGGCCGACCGCGCGCGGGCGAGGGAGCTGCGCGACACGGCCGACCGCGAGGCCCACGAGCACATCGTGCGCCGCCTCGCAGACGAGCGCCCCGACGACGCCGTCCTGTCAGAGGAGGGCGACGACGCTGACCTCGCCCGGCTCGATGCGTCGCGCGTGTGGATCGTCGACCCGCTCGACGGCACGTGGGAGTACGGCCAGGGCCGAGATGACTTCGCCGTCCACGTGGCGCTGTGGAGCCGCGACGGAGGGGTGCTGTCCGCCGGCACCGTCGACCTGCCGGCGCAGGGTGTCACGTGGTCGGTCGCCGACGACGCACCGCCGCCGGCGCCCCGTCCGGCCGACCGGCCGCTGCGGGTCGTCGTGTCGCGCTCGCGCCGTCCGGTGCTGCTCGACGACGTCCTGGCGCGCGTCGTGGCGCGTCTCGCGGCCGACGGTGTGCCTTCGCCGGAGTTCGAGGTGCTCGAGGTCGGCTCGGTGGGCGCGAAGGTGGGCGAGCTGCTCGCCGGTCGCGCCGAGCTCTACCTCCACGACAGCGGCTTCTCCGACTGGGACCTCGCCGCGCCGCTCGCCGTCGCGCTGCACCGCGGCTTCGCGTGCGCATCGACCGGCGGGTGGCGGTTTCACGTTCAACGACGTCAACCTGGTCCAGCCCGGCGTCGTGATGGCCGCCCCGTCGATCGCCTCGGCCGTGGCGGCGGCGTACCGGGACGTGTGACCTCCGCTCGGAGCGTGTCCCCATTCAGGCCGCCAGGTATCCGGCAGCGCGGTCTACATAGCCCGTTAGTCGATCTGGGGGGCTGCTTCGTCCACCGTGTCGTCCAGGTGCTGGTCGGACAGCATGAGGAGTTCTAGCAGTGCCTTCACGTCAAGGGTGCCGAGCCGCTTTGCTTCCAGCTCGAGGGTTGCGTCGTGCTCGGTGTCCAGGAGCGTGATGTTGAGAGTGGCGAGGGTCTGCTTCACCTCGACGTGCAAAGTGGCCCGGTCGAACTTGATCATCGGCTGAAGGTGCGTCCCAGTGACCGAACGCAGCCTGCGTGTCGCGACCGAGAACGTAGACGGTGGTCGGCGAGACGGCGAGGACGAACGACGCCGGGAGTTCCTTCAGGTTGGAGAAGATTGCTCCGCCGACCGCGCCGCCGATCACGGCCGCGACGCCTTGGAAGTCGCCTCCGAAGCCCATGACGCCGCCTGCGGCGATGCCGACGGCCTGCGACTTGGTCAGGCCGCGAGGGTAGGTCAGTGCAACGTCGAGGATCTCATCGCCGGGGATCAGGGCCTGGACGGCGGCTCGGGCGTTGTCTTCTTGGGACACCTGGACTCCAGCGGTGGGTGATCGGTTAGTTCGTCGGCAAACCCTAGGGGTGACCGACGCAACGCGCATGTGCGGCCGAGATGTGCCGATCGCGCTCGCCGATAGGCCATCGAAGGCGGCAGTATTCGGGGGTGATTGAGTCTCGGGCGTGGGCGTCGTCGGACCCGGTGCGCTTTCACTGCGTGCGTTGTGGAAACGCCTTGACGCGCCAGATCCGGCAACTTGCGGCAGTCCCGGCGCCTCGACCTGTTCGAGACTACGAAGCGGATGACTTCGAGGGCGTTATCGAGCCGACGGTTCCGGAGGGAACCTGGGCGTTCGACGTCGAACCAGCGGGCTGGGCAATGCGTGATGCATCGGTGCACCCGGAAGAGACCGTTGATCCCGCACGATGGCGACCGTCGGGCCGCTGGAACTGCCCCGTGCTACATCCAGACGACCGTGCCAGACCTGATGCGTCATCCGGACCCCGGCCGGAACAACGGATGCTGCGCTCGAGATGGGTGCGACGGTCCCAACCTCGTCTGCCCGGCCTGTCAACTAGAGGTGGCGACGATCCGGGACGATTGCTGGACCCCATGGGAGGTCCGCCTTGAACCGGTCAACGTCGTAGCCCATCCATCAGCGCGGTAACCGACAACGCGCGCTCAGGCTCGTTGTCGGGCCAGCCGACTCGCACCCGCCGGATCGATCCGGCGCCTAGGGTCGGTTACGTGTCGAATCGACTTGCAGTCGTGACAGGGGCCAGCCGTGGGATCGGGCGGGCGCTGACCCAACGCTTGACCTCGACGGGTATGACTGTGGCGGCGGTTGGCCGCACGTCATCCGACCTCGATCAGCTGGCACAGGAAACGGGCGCCTACCCCTACGTGCTGGACGTGCGAGACCCGGCCGCCGTCGAGGATGCGTTCGGCCGCATCGCAGCCGAGCACGGGGTGGCAGACCTGCTCGTCAACAATGCAGGGATCTCCGGGGGAAGTGGTCTCACGTGGGACTTGGCGCCTGAGGCGTGGTGGCAAGTGCTGGAGATCAACGTGCGGGGCACCTATCTGTGCAGTCGGGCACTACTCCCGGGGATGCTGGAGCGCGGAAGCGGTCGCATCATCAACCTCTCCTCGGGCGCGGCGACCTTCCCTGTCGGCCTCGACAACGATGGCACTCTCACCTCCGCCTACATGGCGAGCAAGGCTGCGGTAAACCGGTTCACCGAGGCGCTGGCTGGGGAGTGCTTCGCCGCAGGTGTTCGGGTGTTCGCGATATCGCCGGGCATGGTGAAGACGGACATGACTGCCGACGTCTTTGCCGACCTGTGGGACGACGACGATACCTGGACTCCGATCGAGACGTCGCTGGACCTCATCACCGACATCGACTCGGGGATCCTCGATCAACTGTCAGGACGGTACTTCCGAGCCGCCGTCGATGACTGGCGATCCCTTGCCAGCAGAGCCGACGAGGTCATCGCGCTCGACACGAACGCCCTGCGGCTCGCAGACCTCCCCTAACCAGCCGCGACCCGACTCGTCCCGCCGCCGGGCCGCAACCTAAGTGATGCTCGTTCGCATCACTGACGGATCATCTGGAGCAGGATGTCGAGTGTCGCGTCGGCATTCGACATCGCCTCGTGCGACAGGATGAGGACGCCTAGACGTTCAACGGGGGTCCCTTGCCGAGCCTGACCCCTTACGCGCCGCTGGTCCTCGTGGTGGTGTTCGTTGGTGCCCTGATTACATGGTTCGTGGGGCGACGCACCAGAAGGGCAACGGTGACAGCCCTCCTAGTTCTCGCCTGGGGGCTGGTGATCGCCACCACGCTCACTCCGTCGCCCTACGAGCTCTTCGACCGGCGGATCACCTGCTCCTTGAGCCTCAATCTCGGCGAGGTACCCAAGGAACGCATAGCGAACATCCTTCTGTTCGTACCTCTTGGATGCGCATCCTGGGTTGCCTCTCCCCGACGGTTCTGGCTCGGCCTCGCGTTCGCCGCGCCGTTCGTAGTCGAGGCGAGCCAGGGTCTGGTCCTCGCTCTCAACCGAGAGTGCGACGCGACGGACGTACTGGCGAACCTGGTCGGTGTCGGCATCGGTGCCTGCCTGGCCGTCGCCGTGAGCGCTGTCTGGTCCCGCAGGAAGAGTCGCCGCGCATAGGTGAACCGAAATGACTCGCACTACTCTCGTCGGCTGAGCGCTAGTCGTCGGCCGCGGCAATGTGCAGGGCAACGTGCGAAATGATCGCGTCGATGTCCGCGGCGGGGTCGAGTCGCAGCACGTTGTTGGCGAGTCCGGCGGCCACGAGGACCGCGCCCACCAGCGTGTTGTGGAAGACCGGAGCAGCCAACGACTGGGCTTGGGCGGCCGCCGACGCGACCGCACGTCGCACCGCCGGTTCGCAATCTGGCGGTACATCCGACACGGACAACGTGTGGCCGCTTGGCGTCATAGTGGCCTCTCGCCCAGAAGGCGGCTGGACCCTCACCGCCACACGCGGCGTCTCCCCGCGCGCGACCGGCTGCTGGACCTTCACGCCACCCAGCCCCCAGCCCTGAGGAAGGGCGCACCACCCGTCACCCGGAACCACGAAGACCGACACAAGGCAGAACCCCCGAGCCACGACGCCGGTCGAGAGGACGTAGCCTGCAGGTGGCACGTCGCCGACCCCCGCCCTCGTCGAGGAGCGGGGCTCGTCCGCGTGCGCTCCCGACCACGAGAGGCTCGCGCATGCCCCCCACCCTGCCCGGCCTGGTCGACGCGGTCGTCGCCGAGGCCGCAGTGGCCGAGGCGGTACGCCGGGCCCGCCGCACGGGCACGGCCGGCGCCACCGAGGCCCTCGACATCACCGCGCCGTCGTCGATGTACCCGATGGTGCTCGCGGCGCTGGCCGACGCCGCGGGCGGCGACCGCCCGGTGCTCGCGGTGACCGCGACCGCGCGCGAGGCCGAGGACCTCGTGACCGCGCTGGGCAGCCTGCTGCCCGACGACTCGGTGGCGGAGTTCCCTGGCTGGGAGACGCTTCCGCACGAGCGGCTGAGCCCGTCGAGCGACACGGTCGGACGTCGCCTCGGCGTGCTGCGCCGGCTGGCGCACCCGAGCGTCGACGACCCGGCGACCGGGCCGATCCGCGTGCTCGTCGCGCCGATCCGAGCGGTGCTGCAGCCCGTCGTGAAGGATCTCGGCCACCTCGAGCCGGTGTCGGTGCAGCAGGGCGACGAGATCTCGATGGACGAACTCGTACGCAGGCTCGCTGGCGCGGCGTACACGCGCACCGACCTGGTCGACAAGCGCGGCCAGTTCGCCGTCCGCGGCGGGATCCTCGACGTCTTCCCGCCCACCGAGGAGCACCCGGTCCGCCTGGAGTTCTGGGGCGACACCGTCGAGGAGATCCGCTGGTTCAAGGTCGCCGACCAGCGCTCGCTCGAGGCCGCGCCGTCCGGGTTGTGGGCGCCCCCGTGCCGCGAGCTGCTGCTCACCGACGAGGTCCGCGCGCGTGCCGCCGCGCTCCGCACCGACCACCCCGAGCTGCTCGACCTGCTCGACAAGCTCGTCGAGGGCATCGGGGTGGAGGGCATGGAGGCGCTCGCGCCCGTGCTCGCCGACGGCATGGAGCTGCTCGTCGACCTGCTCCCGGAGGGCTCGCTCGTGGTCGTCACCGACCCGGAGCGCGTGCGCACCCGTGCGCACGACCTGGTCGCCACGAGCGACGAGTTCCTCACCGCGTCGTGGCACAACGCGGCCGCGGGCAACGCGACGCCGATCGACCTGCGCGCCGCGTCCTACCAGTCGGTGGCCGACGTCCGGCACGCGGCGCTCGAGCGCGGCGTCCCGTGGTGGGGGCTCTCGCCGTTCGGCGGCGACCTCACCGACGACGACGAGGTCGAGCTGCTCGACCCGGACGCGATCGACCGGCTCACCGTCGACGTCCGTGCGGCCGAGAGCTATCGCGGCGAGACGGCGCGAGCGCTGACCCAGGTCTCGGAGTGGCTCGCCGCGTCGTGGTCGGTCGTGATCGTGACGGCGGGCCACGGCACGGCCGAGCGCGTGGCCGAGTCGGCCCGTGGCGAGGGCATCGCCGTACGACTGAGCGAGTCCGTCGACGTGGCACCCGAACCTGGGATGGCCACGATCGTGACCGGCGGCCTCGAGCACGGCTGGGTCGCTCCGTCGCTGCGCCTCGCGGTGCTCACGGAGACCGATCTCGTCGGGCAGCGGTCGACGACGCGCGACGCACGGCGCCTGCCCACGAAGCGTCGCCAGACCATCGATCCGTTGCAGCTCAAGGCCGGCGACTACGTCGTGCACGAGCAGCACGGGGTCGGGCGCTACGTCGAGATGGTGCAGCGCACGGTCGCGACCGCGACACGTGAGTACCTCGTCATCGAGTACGCGCCGGCCAAGCGCGGACAGCCCGGCGACCGGCTCTACGTCCCGACCGACCAGCTCGACCACGTCACGCGCTACGTCGGCGGCGAGGCGCCGAGCCTGCACCGGCTCGGCGGCGCCGACTGGCAGAACACCAAGAGCCGCGCGCGAAAGGCTGTGCGCCAGATCGCGGGCGAGCTCATCCGGCTGTACGCCGCACGGATGGCCAGTCGCGGCTTCGCGTTCGGAGCCGACACGGTGTGGCAGCGCGAGCTCGAGGACGCGTTCCCCTACAACGAGACGCCCGACCAGCTCTCGTGCATCGACGAGGTCAAGGCCGACATGGAGAACGTGATCCCCATGGACCGCCTCATCTGCGGCGACGTCGGCTACGGAAAGACTGAGATCGCCGTGCGCGCCGCGTTCAAGGCGGTGCAGGACGGCAAGCAGGTCGCGATCCTCGTGCCCACGACGCTCCTCGTGCAGCAGCACATGTCGACGTTCAGCGAGCGCTACGCGCCGTTCCCCGTGAAGATCGCCGCCCTCTCGCGCTTCCAGACCGACAAGGAGGCGCGGGAGGTCATCGCCGGGATCACCGACGGGACCATCGACGTCGTCATCGGGACGCACCGCCTCTTCAGCTCCGAGGTCCGCTTCAAGGACCTCGGCCTCGTGATCGTCGACGAGGAGCAGCGGTTCGGCGTCGAGCACAAGGAGCACCTGAAGGCGATGCGGATGGACGTCGACTTCCTCACGATGTCGGCGACCCCGATCCCGCGCACGCTCGAGATGGCGGTCACGGGCATCCGCGAGATGTCGACGATCCAGACTCCGCCGGAGGAGCGGCACCCCGTCCTCACCTACGTCGGGCCCTACGAGGTCCGCCAGGTGGCAGCGGCCATCCGGCGGGAGCTGCTGCGCGACGGTCAGGTGTTCTTCGTGCACAACCGCGTCGAGTCGATCGAGCGGGTGGCGTCGAAGCTGCGCGAGCTGGTGCCGGAGGCGCGGATCCGCACGGCGCACGGTCAGATGAACGAGCACACGCTCGAGCAGGTGATCGTCGACTTCTGGGAGAAGGAGTTCGACGTCCTCGTCTCGACGACCATCGTCGAGAGCGGCCTGGACATCCCGAACGCCAACACGCTCATCCTCGACCGGGCCGACACCTTCGGGCTGTCGCAGCTGCACCAGCTGCGCGGCCGCGTGGGCCGCAGTCGCGAGCGCGGCTACGCCTACTTCCTCTATCCGCCCGAGAAGCCGCTCACCGAGACCGCGCACGACCGCCTGACGACGATCGCCGCCAACACCGACCTGGGCTCGGGCATGGCCGTCGCGATGAAGGACCTCGAGATCCGCGGCGCCGGCAACCTGCTCGGCGGCGAGCAGAGCGGCCACATCGCCGACGTCGGGTTCGACCTGTACGTGCGTCTCGTCGGCGAGGCCGTGGCCGAGTACCGGCAGGGCGGCACCGTCGAGGAGGTCCTCGACGTCAAGGTCGAGATCCCCATCGACGCGCACATCCCGCACGGGTACGTCGCGGAGGAGCGGCTGCGGCTCGAGGCCTACAAGCGGATGGCGTCCGCGACGACGGACGACGAGATCGACGGCGTCGCCGAGGAGCTGACCGACCGCTACGGCCAGCTGCCCGAGCCCGTGTCGAACCTGCTCGCGGTCGCCCGGCTGCGCATCCACGCGCGCCGAGCCGGTGTGAGCGAGATCGTCGCCCAGGGGAACTACCTGCGCTTCTCACCCGTCGAACTCCCGGACTCGCGGGCGCTGCGGCTGGGACGGCTCTACCCCGGCAGCCTCGTGAAGCCCGCGACCCGTACGATCCTGGTGCCGCGCCCGATGACCGCCCGCGTGGGTGGCCAGCCGGTCCGTGACACCGCCCTGCTCGGCTGGCTGCGCGATCTCCTCGACGCCGTGCTCGTCGAGCAGGTCACCGCCTGACGATCGAAAGGCCCGTCCCGTGAAGCCATCCCGCCGCCTTGCGGCCGTCGCCCTCGTGGCCGCCACTCTGCTCACCGCCTGCGGATCCCAGGCCGGGGCGGCGTCGGTCGTCGGCGACCGCACGATCACCGACACGCAGGTCGCGGATTACACCCACGAGCTCAAGGCGCAGATGTCCACGATCGCGGCCGCGACCTACGACGACGGCAAGGCCACCCAGACGGCGGTCTCGGTCCTCACGCGCAACGCGATGCTCGCGGAGATCGCGGCCCGCGAGAACATCACGGTGACGCAGGGCGACGTCGACGCCTTCCTCGCGTCTGTCATCGCGGCCGACAGCAAGGGCGACCGCAAGGCCTTCTTCGACAGTGTCGCCCGCGACAACTTCCTGCCCGAGTCGGTGGTCCCGGAGGCCGCACGCTCGCAGCTCGTCGTCAACGCGATCGTGAAGCGCATCGCACCGGACGCGGCCGACGACGCGGCCCGGTCGAAGGCGCTGACGGACTACCTCACGCCGCTCGAGAAGCAGATCGGCGTCGAGGTCGCGCCGCGGTTCGGCACGTGGAACGTGCTCACCCTCGGGCCGCCGCCCGAGGACCTCTCGTTCATCCCGGGGGCCGGTGCCGGTGCGGCGGTCGTGCCGCCGGCCGGCTGACGCGCGGACAGTTGACGGTCCCCGTGAGCAGCGGCGCAGGACGCCTGGTCCTGCTCGAGGCGTCCCCGCGCGTCGTGCCGGGACTCCTGAGCGGTGCTGCCTGGTCGACCCTGCACGCGGCCGATGCCGTCGTCGTCGTCGGCGCCGCGGCGCACCCATGGGTGGCGGCGCTGGCGGACGCCGGCATCACGGCCGAGGTCGCAGACGACCTCGACGCCCTCGTCGAGCGCGCCCGCTCCACCCATGTGGTGGCCGTCGGGATGGGGGACATCGGCGACACGACCGGGCTTCGGCAGCGCGCTGAGGATGGAGGGGTCGCGGTCGACCTGCTGCGCGGGTCGTGGGACCTTCCCGGCGCCCGCCTGCTCGACCTCGTCGCCGTCATGGACCGGCTCCGCTCGCCGGGCGGCTGCCCGTGGGACGCCGCGCAGACCCACGTGTCCCTCGTCGAGTACCTCGTCGAGGAGGCCTACGAGACGGTCGAGGCCATCGAGGGCGGGGACGACGTCGAGCTGCGCGAGGAGCTCGGCGACCTGCTGCTGCAGGTGGCCTTCCACGCGCGGATCGCCGAGGAGCACGACGTCCCCTGGAGCATCGACGACGTCGCCGACGGCATCACGGCCAAGCTCGTGAGCCGCCACCCGCACGTCTTCGGCGACCACGACGCGAGCACGCCGGCCGAGGTCGAGGCGAGCTGGAAGCGGCTCAAGGCGGCCGAGAAGGGGCGCGCGTCGGTCACCGACGGCATCCCCGCGACCCTGCCGGCGCTCGTGCTGGCGGCGAAGGTCCTGCGACGGGCCGGCGACGTCGACGTGGCCCCCGTCCCCGAGGAGGTCGAGGCCGCGGCCGACCGCGCCTACGACGCGGTCGACGGCGACCTCGGCGAGCTCCTGCTGGCCCTCGTCGCCCGGATGCAGGCGGCCGGCGTCGACGCCGAGCACGAGCTGCGCGCGGCCGTCCATCGGTATCGGGACGCCGTCCGGTCCGCCGAGGGACTGGCTCCCTGACCTGCCCGTGTCGAGGCCGATACCGACGGGGCCGAACCTCGTGCCGACGCGATAGTTTCGGCCAATGACGCAGGACTGGGAGTTCGCCGACCGCGCGGACGACGCCGAGACGACCTTCGCCGCGCTGGCCGAGCGCATCGTCGACGGAGTCCTCGCGCGCGACCCGGTCGCGGCGACCTGGCTCGGCGAGCACCGCTACGACGGTCGGCTGCCCGACCTCAGCCAGGAGGGCGTCGACGAGACGCTGGTCATGGTCGACCAGGCCCTGTCGGCGGTCGACCAGATCGACGACGTCGCGCTCGGCACGGTGTCGGCCGTCGACCTCGAGATCCTGCGGACGGCGCTGACCGGGCAGCGGCTCGCGCTCGGGACCCTGCGCCCGCACACGTGGGACCCGCTCGTCGCCAACCCGGGCACGGCGATCCACCTGCTGCTGTCGCGCGACTTCGCCCCGCTCGAGGAGCGGCTCGAGTCGGTGGCGTCCCGGCTCGACGCGGTGCCGGAGTCGCTCACGGTCGCGCGCGAGACCCTCGACGAGATGCCCCGGGTGCATCTCGAGACCGCGATCGGCCAGTTCGAGGGCACGCGCGCGATGCTGGGGCCCGTGCTCGAGGGAGAGCTCGACGGGGTCCCCTCGATGCGCTCGCGCGTCGAGCCCGCGCGCGATGCCGCGGCGGCCGCGATCGACGCCCACCTCGGCTGGCTGCGCGATCGTCTCGACTTCGGGCTCGCCACGGGTGACCCGCGCCTCGGCGCGGAGAAGTACGCCGCCAAGCTCTGGACGACTCTCGACGCCCACCTCACGCCCGACGACGTCCTGCACCGCGCCGAGTCCGACCTCGCGCG
Source organism: uncultured Actinomycetota bacterium (assembly GCA_963782665.1). Classification (GTDB taxonomy): domain Bacteria; phylum Actinomycetota; class Actinomycetes; order S36-B12; family CAIYMF01; genus Longivirga. Next base: position 179,597 of record CAWAKP010000005.1, read on the forward strand.
CATCGAGGGCGACATCGCTCGCGCTGCGGCCGCCTACCTGGGTGCGCCGGTGCCGCCGCCGGACGACGCCGGCGCTCTCGTGCGCCGTGCGCTGGACGCCGTGGCCGCCGATGGCACGGTCACCAACGAGACGGTGCTCGACCTGTGCCGGGCGGCGTTCGACAGCACCAGGGCGTTCGTCGAGGGCAACGACCTCGTGACGGTGTTCGACATCCCGATGGAGATCATCGAGATGCCCGAGATCCATCGCGGCGTCGCGGTCGCCTACTGCGACGCCCCGGGGCCGCTCGAGACGACGCCGCTCCCGACCTACTTCGCGGTGTCGCCCACGCCGAGCGACTGGGCGCCGTCACGCGTCGAGTCGTTCTTCCGCGAGTACAACTCGCACATGGTGCACAACCTCACGATCCACGAGGCGATGCCCGGGCACGTGCTCCAGCTCGGGCACTCGCGTCGCTACGAGTCGCCGACGCGGGTGCGGCAGGCGTTCTCGAGCGGAGCGTTCGCGGAGGGCTGGGCCGTCTACGCCGAGGCGCTCATGGCCGAGCGCGGCTACGACGCCGGCATCGGCGAGCAGCAGGCGCTGGCAGTCAGGCTCCAGCAGCTGAAGATGCAGCTGCGCATGACGATCAACGCGATCCTCGACGTACGCGTGCACACCCGCGGCATGACCGAGGACGAGGGCATGCGGCTCATGCAGGTCCGCGGGCACCAGGAGGAGGGCGAGGCCGTGGGCAAGTGGCGGCGCGCCCTGCTCACGTCGTGCCAGCTCTCCACCTACTACGTCGGCTACATCGCGGTGAACGACGTCGTGCTCGACCTTCGCGCCGGCACGCCCGGGTGGACGGACCGCGCGCTGCACGACGCGGTGCTCGCCCACGGCTCGCCACCGCCGCGGCACCTGCGCACGCTGCTCGGGATCTGATGCCGGTGCCCGACGCTCCTGCCGCACTCGGTCGCACCTCACCGGTCGCGCTCGACGTTCCCGCGATCCAGCGACGCACGATCGGCGTGCTGTCGTCCTACCAGGCGCTGGCGGGGATCGCTGTCGCAGGAGCGGTTCCCGCGGGTGCGCTGCTGGCGGCCGGGATCGCCGGCAACGATGCAGCGGCCGGTCTCGCTCAGACGGCAGGGGTGACCGGGGCCGCGCTCGCGGCGTTGCCCCTCGCGCGGCTCACGCTGTCGGGCGGACGTCGCCGCGCGCTCAGCGTCGGTGTAGGCCTCGGGGCGATCGGATCGGTCCTCGTCGTCGTCGCGGCCGTGTCGCGCGTGCTCCCGCTCGTCTACCTCGGTTGCCTGCTGGTGGGGTGCGCCACGGCGGCCGGCTATCAGGCCCGCTACGCCGCGGCCGACCTGGCGCCGGTCGACCGTCGGGCGCGGGCGCTGTCGATCGTCGTCTGGGCGTCGACCGTCGGTGCCGTGCTCGGACCCAACCTGCTCGAGGCGTCCGGCCGGCTCGCGATCGACCTCGGGCTGCCTCAGCTCTCCGGCCCGTACGTCGTCGCGGCGTTCTGCTTCGTCGTCTCGTTCGGCGTCCTGGTGCTGCTGCTGCGTCCCGATCCCTACCTGGTCGCGCGAAAGCTCGCCGTCGCGGCCGGCGAGGCCACCGCCGGCGTGGACGCGCGGCTGCGCGACGGCATCGCCCACGTGCGTGCGCACCGTCGGGCGCAGCTGGGCATCGCGGCCGTCGCGCTCGGGCACGCCGTCATGGTCATGGTCATGGTGATGACGCCCGTGCACATGCGTCACGTCGACGTCCGCCTGCAGCTCATCGGTCTCGTCATCAGCGTCCACGTCGCCGGCATGTACGCGCTGAGCCCGGTCGTCGGCTGGGCGGCGGACCGGTTCGGCCGCCTGCCCGTGATCGGTGCGGGCGTAGGGATCCTGGCCGTGTCGTGCGTGCTGGCTGCCCGAGCACCGGCCGACGACGTCGTCATGCTCGGGGATCGCCCTGTTCCTTCTCGGCCTCGGCTGGTCGTGCACCCTCATCGGCGGGTCCACCCTCCTCGTCGAGGACGTCGACGCCACCGACCGACCCGCCGTCCAGGGCGCGTCCGACCTGGTCATGAACATCGCCGGTGCGGTGGGTGGTGCGTTCGCCGGCATCGTCGTGGCCGTGTGGTCCTACGCCGCGCTCTGCGCGCTGGCCCTCGTCCCCGTCGCCGCCATCGCCGTGCTCATGGTGGTCCTCACGCGCGGGTCGCGGCGCGCCTGAGGTCCGGAGGTCAGACGGCGGCGCGCTCGTCGCCGAGGTCGAGACGGATCTGCGCTGCCGTCCGGTGCGGGTTGGTACGTCGCGACTCGGGGATCGCGAGGAGCACGGCGCGCACGGCACGCGCCGACAGCGTGGCGGACAGGTCGGTCGTCGGCAGACCCGGCAGCGCGAACATGCGGCGCGACCACCGTGGCATCAGGCCGAACGCGGTCAGCGCCAACGTCGTCCACGCGGGACGTGCGGGCGTGAGGAGCTCGATGCGGGGCACCATCGGCGGCCACAGCAGCGAGCGGACGGCGTCGCGAGCCTCGGGCGTCGCCTCGAGCGCGGGGCGCATCGACCGCAGGTAGTCCGCGAGCTCGTCGACAGTGCGCGGGACGTCCGGCACCGCGCAGCCGGCGAGGCGAGCAGCGACCACCTGCTCCTCGACGTAGCGGTCGGCCTCGGCCTCCGACATCGGCGCACCGGAACGTCGATGGCCCACGAGCCACGAGTCGACGGCGCTGCAGTGCACCCAGAGCAGCCACTCGGGCCGGTCGAGGCCGAGCGCGCCGTGCACGCGGCGCACGCGGGCGGCCGCGGCGTCGGCCTCGGCGACCGTGCCGTACGTGATCTGGTTGACGTACTTGCCCGTGCGCGAGAGGCGGCCCCACGGATCGTCGCCGGCATCGGTGACGGCGTTGAAGCCGAGCATCACCTGCGGATGGAGCGACTGAAGGATCAGCGCCCGGATGCTGCCGACGACGGACGCCGGGTCATGGTGCACGCGCCAGGACACGCTGTCGGGTCCGAAGTAGCCCGGGTCCGGCGACAGCAGGTCCAGCGACTCGAGCGGCGTGAATCCGCTGCGGACGCCGGAACGCGGCGCCGTGCCCGCCGCGGGAGCCGGAGCGTCGAGGGCATCCGTCGCGGCCGTGCTGGGGGCGGACGTCTCGGGGGGCTGCGGGCTCGTCGTCATGGTGTCTCCAGAGTGACCCCATCGGCGCGATCGCGCACGCCGGTGGGCGACGAGCGGAACCGGATCGATAGGGTCGTCGTACGCCCTGACCGTTCGACACCCGGAGTTCCCCGTGGCCAGCATCGACGCCGTCATCGCCCGCGAGATCCTCGATTCACGCGGCAACCCCACGGTCGAGGTCGAGATCGGCCTCGACGACGGCAGCGTGTCGCGGGCCGCCGTGCCCTCCGGAGCCTCCACCGGCGCCTTCGAGGCGGTCGAGCTGCGCGACGGCGGCGCCCGCTACGGAGGCAAGGGCGTCGAGCGAGCCGTCCTCGCCATCGAGGACGAGATCGCGCCCGAGATCCTCGGGTTCGACGCCACCGAGCAGCGGCTCATCGACCAGGTGATGATCGACCTGGACGGCACCCCCAACAAGGAGCGTCTCGGCGCCAACGCGATCCTCGGCGTGTCGCTGGCCGTGACGAAGGCGGCGGCCGACTCGTCGGGGCTCCCGCTGTTCCGCTACGTCGGCGGCCCCAACGCGCACCTGCTGCCCGTGCCGATGATGAACATCCTCAACGGCGGCTCGCACGCCGACTCCGACGTCGACATCCAGGAGTTCATGATCGCGCCCATCGGCGCGGAGAGCTTCCGTGAGGCGCTGCGCATGGGCGCGGAGGTCTACCACGCGCTCAAGTCCGTGCTCAAGAAGGAGGGCCTGGCGACCGGCCTCGGCGACGAGGGCGGCTTCGCGCCCAACCTGCCGAGCAACCGCACGGCCCTCGACCTGATCCTCACGGCGATCGACATCGCCGGCTTCACGGCCGGGTCCGACGTCGCGCTGGCGCTCGACGTCGCCGCGAGCGAGTTCTACGACGACGGCGTCTACACCTTCGAGGGCACGGCGAAGACGGCCGAGGAGATGTCGGCCTACTACGCCGCGCTCGTCGCCGACTACCCGCTCGTGTCGATCGAGGACCCGCTCAACGAGGACGACTGGGACGGCTGGAAGACCCTCACCGACGCGATCGGCGACAAGGTCCAGATCGTCGGCGACGACCTGTTCGTCACCAACCCCGAGCGACTCGCTCGCGGCATCGAGAGCGCCACGGCCAACGCGCTGCTCGTGAAGGTCAACCAGATCGGCTCGCTCACCGAGACGCTCGACGCGGTCGCGATGGCGCACCGCAACGGCTACCGCTGCATGATGAGCCACCGTTCCGGTGAGACCGAGGACGTCACGATCGCCGACCTCGCCGTCGCGACGGACTGCGGGCAGATCAAGACCGGTGCGCCGGCGCGGTCCGAGCGCGTCGCGAAGTACAACCAGCTCCTGCGCATCGAGGAAGAGCTCGACGATGCGGCGCGCTACGCCGGTCGCGGCGCCTTCCCGCGTTTCCGGGGCTGACCGGGGGAGACTTCTCCCCATGAGTGGACCGTCGCAGCGGGCCGCGCAGCGCCAGGCGGCGCGTCGCGCGGGCTCGACGCGACCCCCGTCGCGTTCGACCGGGACCTCGAAGACCGGGTCCGCGCAGGCGTCGACCCGCGCCGCGGCCGCGACGACGGGGTCGACCACGACGCGGTCGAGGGCGCGAGGCGCTGCCGACGCCGTGCGCCGTCGTCCCACGCTCACCGGTCGCGCCGTTGTGCTGGCCGGCGTCCTCACGCTCGTCGTCTTCACGCTCGCGGTGCCCACGCGCGAGCTGCTGCACCAGCGCGCCGACATCAACGCCCTGCGGGCGGCCAACGAGGCTGCCCAGGGTCGCGTCGACGCGCTGCAGGTGCGTGAGCAGCGTCTGGCCGACCCGGCGTACGTCACGTCGTTGATCCGCGAGCGCCTGCACTACGTGCTCCCCGGCGAGGTCGGCTACGTCGTCCTCGACCCGAGCGAGGCGCCTGCGCCGGCGGCCAAGAAGGCGACCGGCGTACCCACGGCCTGGTACGCCGCGCTGTGGTCCTCGGTGCAGACCACCGACCAGGCCGGCACGACGCCGAAGGCACCGGTCATCCCGGTGCGGCCCAACGCGCCACGCTGAGCTGTGCCGTGAGCCCCGCCGTCGACCAGCCGGACATCGACGCCGTACGCCGCCAGCTCGGTCGCGAGCCGCGCGGCGTGCGCGCCGTGGCGCACCGCTGCTCGTGCGGTGACCCCGACGTGGTCGAGACCGAGCCGCGCCTGCCCGACGGGACCCCGTTCCCGACGCTCTACTACCTCACCTGCCCGCGCGCCACGGGTCTCATCGGCACCCTCGAGGCCGACGGCGTGATGCGCGCGATGCAGGACCGCATCGGCGTCGACCCCGAGCTCGCAGCGGCCTACGAGCGCGCGCACGACGACTACCTGGCTCGGCGTGAGGCCATCGCGCGGGTCGACGAGATCGCCGGCATCTCCGCGGGCGGCATGCCGTCGCGGGTGAAGTGCCTGCACGTCCTGGTCGGGCACGCCCTCGCGGCCGGGGCGGGCGTCAACCCGTTCGGTGACGAGGCACTCGCGCTGCTGCCGGACTGGGGCGCGTCGGGTCGCTGCACGCGTCCCGACGACGGCTCGTGAGCCCATGACCGTCCGCGTCGCCGCGATCGACTGCGGCACCAACTCGATCCGGCTGCTCGTCGCCGACGTCGACGTCGAGACCCGCACACTCGTCGACGTCGACCGGCGGATGGAGATCGTGCGGCTCGGCCAGGGGGTGGACGCGACGGGTCGGCTCGCCCCGGATGCCCTGGCGCGCACGTTCGCGGCGTGCGACCGCTACGCCGCCGTCATCGGTCGCCTCGGCGCGCGTCGGGTGCGGTTCGTCGCGACGTCGGCCTCGCGCGACGCGGAGAACCGCGACGAGTTCGTGAGCGGGGTCCTCGCACGGATCGGTGTCGAGCCCGAGGTCGTGAGCGGCGACGAGGAGGCTCTTCTTTCGTTCGTCGGCGCCACGCGGTCGCTGACCGACGTCGAGCTGCCCTGCCTCGTCGTCGACATCGGCGGCGGTTCCACCGAGTTCGTCCTCGGGACCGACGTCCCGCTCGCAGCCCGCAGCGTCGACGTCGGCTGCGTGCGCATGACCGAGCGGCACGTGCGGCACGACCCGCCCGACGCCGATGACGTCGCGGCGATCGTCCGTGACGTCGACGCTGCGATCGCCCGTGCGGCGGAGGTCGTGCCGCTCGCGCAGGCTCGCACGCTCGTCGGGCTCGCCGGATCCGTCACGACGACCGCGGCCCTCGCGCTCGACCTGCCGGCGTACGACGCCGACCTCATCCACGGATCTCGCGTGAGCGCTGCCGACGTCGGTGCCGTGAGCGACCGGCTGCTCGCCCTCGACCACGACGCGCGCGCCGCGCTCGCGGTCATGCACCCGGGACGCGTCGACGTCATCAACGCCGGCGTCCTCGTCCTCCGCCGCATCCTGGAAGCGACCGGCCTGCCGGAGGTCCTGGTGTCCGAGCACGACATCCTCGACGGCATCGCCTGGTCGATCGCCGAACCCCCCTGACCCCCTGCCGAGACTGATCGTGTGGCTGCTACCCGACGCCGGAAGCAGCCACACGATCAGTCTCGGCCGTGGTCGCGGCTCGCGACGGGTCGTGCGAGGGTGGGGCCATGACCCTTCATGACATCCCGCTGACCATGCTGGACGGTCGCGAGACCACGTTCGGGGAGTTCTCCGGACGCGCTGTGCTCGTCGTCAACGTCGCGAGCAGGTGCGGTCTGACGCCGCAGTACGAGGGCCTCGAGCGCATCGCGGAGAAGTACGCCGACCGCGGTCTCACCGTGCTCGGCGCGCCGTGCAACCAGTTCGCGGGGCAGGAGCCGGGCAGCAACACCGAGATCGCCGAGTTCTGCTCGTTGACGTACGGCGTCACGTTCCCGCTCACCGACAAGCTCGACGTCAACGGGGCCGGGCGCCACCCGCTCTTCCACGAGCTCGAGCGGGTCGCGGACTCCGACGGCTACACCGGCGACGTGCGCTGGAACTTCGAGAAGTGGGTCGTCTCGCCCGACGGCACGCCGACCGCGCGATTCCTGCCGGCGGTCGACCCCGAGGACGCCTCGGTCATCGCTGCGATCGAGGCAGCCCTCCCCGCCTAGCGGTCAGCCGCGCGGCCGGGACCCGGTCGTCAGCCGACGCAGGAGGCGTCGGCCGCCGTCCCTGCCGTGCTCGACGCCGAGCCGCTCGACGACGCAGCCGGCGTCGCGCCGGCCGACGGCGAGCTCGGCGTGGCCTTGGACGACGATCCGCCCTTCGTCGACACGGTCGTCGGCCAGGGACGGTCGGCCTTCATCGCCGCCCAGATCCGGTCGGCCGCGGCGGTGTCCCACACGACGTTCTCGTGGTCCCCGCGCGGCTTCCACGGCACGGTGTGCAGCACGACGTGCGAGGGCGTGAGTCCCTGCAGGCTGAGCGCGAACTCGCGCAGGTGGTCGCCGGCCAGACCCTTGTCGACCGTGAGCGACGACGCGAGGGTCGACAGCAGCGAGTAGGTCTCGGCCGGGTTGGACAGCAGCCCGCGCGCGGTGACCGAGCGCATGACGGCAGCGAGGAACGCCTGCTGGCGCGTCATGCGGCCGATGTCCGAGGTGCCGTCGAGGTAGCGGGCGCGCACGAACTCGATCGCCTGCTTGCCGTTGAGCACCGAGCGTCCCTTGGGCAGCGACAGGCCGCTGCCATGGAAGTGGCCGTTGGCGTCCTTGACCTTCGGGTCGTTCAGCGGGCGGTTGGCGCAGATCGGCACGCCGCCGAGCGCGTCGACGATCTTGATGAAGCCGTTGAACTCGACGGCGACGATGTGGTCGATGCGCGGCAGGCCGGTGAGGTAGCGCACGGCGCGCACCACGCACGTCGGACCGCCGACGGCATACGCCGTGTTGAACTTGCCGGGCTTGGCGAGCGTGCCGTCGGTCGTGCCGTCGGGGTTGCACGACGGGCGCGTCACCCACGAGTCGCGGGGGATGCTCACGGCGTACGCGAAGGACCGGTCGGCCGAGATGTGCACGACGAGCGTGGTGTCGGAGTGCCCGAAGCCGCTCGACGTCTGGTCGGCCGCACCGTAGCCGGAGCCCTGACCGGTGCGCGTGTCGGTGCCGACGAGGACCAGGGTGACGGGCTGCTGCACGGACGGGTCGGCCGCCGCCGACGTGCCCCCCGTCGGTGTGCCGAGCGCGTCCTGCGGGATCTCGGCGGTGTGCACCGAGCCCTCGAGGTTGGTGAGGGCGATCGCGCCCGCGCCGCACAGCGCCGTCGTGAGCAGCACGGCGCCGCTCGCCGTGGCGAGCAGGACGCGTGCGACGCGCGGCGGTGTCCCCTTGCTCCGGCTCATCGCCGCGAGCGTAGGCGACCGGGTCGGCCCCGGTCCCGGGAACGCCCGGCGCATTCCCGCCTCCGGTGTGGCGCACGGAACGCCCGCCGGACGCCCTTCGGGAGTGCCGCGACAGGTGAGGCGTGCCTAACCTGGAGCCATGACCAGCACCGTGAGCCCGAGCCTGCCGCGCATCCTCATCGTCGGCGGTGGCTACGTCGGCCTCTACACGGCGCTGCGCCTCGGTCACAAGCTCCAGCGCGGCGAGGCCGCGGTCACCGTCGTGGACCCGCGCAGCTACATGACCTACCAGCCGTTCCTGCCCGAGGCCGGCGCCGGCTCCATCCAGCCGCGCCACACGGTCGTGCCGCTGCGCCAGACGCTCCGCAAGGCCGAGGTCGTCACCGGCTGGGTCACGGGCGTCGAGCACTCGCGCAAGGTCGCGACCGTGCAGCCGCTGGAGGGGACGCCGTACGAGATCGGCTACGACGTCCTTGTCATGGCGGTGGGGTCGGTGCCGCGCACGCTGCCCATCCCCGGCCTGGCGGAGTGGGCGTCGGGCTTCAAGAACGTCGAGGAGGCCATCCAGCTGCGCAACCGGGTGCTCGAGTGCCTCGACATCGCCGAGTCCGCGACCGATCCCGCGATCCGGGAGCGCAACCTCACGTACGTGTTCGTCGGCGGTGGCTTCGCCGGCGTCGAGGCGCTGGCCGAGATCGAGGACCTCGCGCGCTACGCGACGCGCTACCTGCGCCACGTGACGCCCGCTGACCTGCGCTTCGTCCTCGTCGAGGCGAGCGATCGGATCCTGCCCGAGGTGGGTGAGGACATGGGTCGCTGGACCGTCGAGCAGCTGCGCGAGCGCGGCATCGAGGTTCGCCTCGAGACCCGACTCACGTCGACCGTCGAGGGCAACGTCGTCCTCTCCGACGGGACGACGATGCTCTCCGACACGGTCGTGTGGACGGCCGGCGTCCGTCCGCACCCGCTGCTCGCAGCGACCGACCTGCCGCTCGACGAGCGCGGTCGCCTCGTCTGCGACACCGACCTGTCCGTCTCGGGGCTCGCCGACGCGTGGGGTGCCGGGGACTGCACCGCGGTGCCCGACGTCACCCAGCCCGGCATGTTCTGCGCGCCGTCGGCGCAGCACGCCGTCCGCCAGGCCAAGGTGCTCGCCGACAACGTGCTCGCGTCGTTGCGCGGATTCCCGACCAAGGAGTACCGCCACGCCTACAACGGCTCGGTCGCCTCACTCGGTCTCTACAAGGGCGTCGCGCAGGTGAAGGGCATCCAGCTGCGCGGCTTCCCGGCCTGGTTCCTGCACCGGACCTACCACATGACCAAGGTGCCGACCACGCGCCGCAAGGTGCAGGTCGTCACCGACTGGACCATCGCGTTCCTCTTCAAGCGCGACGTGACCAGCCTGTGGAGCACGCACGAGCCGTTCCGCGAGTTCTCGACGGTCGCGAAGGGCGAGTCCCCCTCGGGACGCGGCTGACCGTCGTGCGAGACACTGGGCCGACGACCGACCCGTGGCCCCCGTAGCCCAATTGGCAGAGGCACGCTGCTTAAACCAGCGTCAGTGCAGGTTCGACCCCTGCCGGGGGCACACACGAGTAACTGATCAAAGGGTCGCTTCCCGGCCGGGGAAGCGACCCTTTGATCAGTTACTCGCGTGAGTTGCTAGCGGTTGGCGATGGCGAGCAGGCGCAGGATCTCCATGTAGAGCCACACCAGCGACGCGGTCAGGGACATGCCGAGCGACCACGACCAGGTGCGCGGGGCGCCGCCGGCGATGGCGCGGTCGGCGCGACCCACGTCGTTGAGCAGCGACCAGGCGGCGAGCAGGACGCCGATCGCGCACAGCGCGATGCCGAGTCCGCCGACGCCGTAGAAGCCCCAGCCGTTGCCGACGCCGAACAGCACGGCGACGATGTTGGCCAGCCCGATGACGGCGTAGCCGATCATGATGCCGACGAAGAACTTGCCGCCGCGTGACGCCTTGCGGCCGAACGGCGTCGCGTAGACCGCGAGGACGCCGATGGCGCCCGCGAACGTGCCGACGATCGCCTGGGCGATCAGTGCGACGTTGCCGCTCTGCGCCGTGGCCGCGTGGGTGAACGCACCCATCATCAGGCCGAGGAGGGCGCTGTAGCCGAGCGCCAGCGGCGCCTTCACCGGCGACCGACGAGCGACGAAGATGCCCGCGAACATCAGCACCACGATGAGCGCGAGGTAGAGCGCGAAGTTCGTGCCCAGGAAGCGGTAGCCGGGCACGGCGGCGACGATCGCTACGCCCAGGCAGGCGCCCGTCGTCACGATCACGTCGGGCAGCGCGAGGCGCTCCTGCGCATCCGGGGTCGAGGCAACCTGCCCGTCCGGAGCCGACTGCAGCGCCTTCTCCACCTCGGCGAGCATCTGGTTGGCCATGGATTCTCCTCGGTCGTACGGGCGGGGTCGGGCGTGGGCAGGTCGCGGTCGTGTCTCGCTGGCCGCCGCGCTCGTCCGGTGATTCTACCGACGCGTCGTCGGCGGCAGGCGTTCCGCACCCAGCCGACGTTTCGCTGTCGGCGCACAGGTGCGCCTCGGGCGTGAGCACGAGGCCCTCGCACCGGTGGGTGCGAGGGCCTCGTCGGGTCGGTGGGTGCTAGCCGAGCTTGCGGTGGGCGCGGGCCATGTCTGCCTCGTGGACGATCGCGGTCGCGAAGCCGTGCGAGAGCCCGTGCTCGTCGCGGAGCCAGTTGACCTTCTCGTCGAACCGGGAGAACGCCGGGCCGTCCTCGAGCGCGCGCATCCAGTCCTTGAGGTCACGCCCGGTGGCGCTGGGGAGACGCTCGACGAGCTGCTGGTGGGTCTGCTCGGAGTGGCGCATGTCGTCTCCTCGAGGGGTGCGGGTGCCTCTGGTGCGAGACCCACCGTAGCCCCACCGGGGAGGTGAATGGCAGGCCAACCGCCCGATTCGTCACCCGTTCCCTAGGCTGCGTCGTCGTGGACTCCGAACGCCCCCGGGCGGACCGCCTCGAGGCCGACCTCGGGCGTACGGCCGACCGGCTGCGCGGGCTCGGACTGACGCGTCTCGCCGCGTCGTTCGAGCCGGAACCGACGCGTGCCGACGCCGCCCGCGGCGTCGCTCAGCGGCTGGCCGACCTCGCGGCCGGGCTCGCCGGGGAACCGACCCGGACGGTCCCGCGGCTCGGCGACCATGCGGTCGGGGACCAGGTGGCGGTGTGCGGGCGCGACCTCGTCGACGCGGCCCGCGCGCATCCCTCCGACTCCGCCGACCGAGCGCTCGACGAGGCTGCCGAGCTCGTGCTCGACCTGCGCCGCCGCATCTGACGCCCTGTCGTCGCCGAGGGCCGAGAGGGGCGAGGCGTCAGGTGGACGGGAGGGACATCACCTGGCCGTCGGTCGCGATGCCCACGGCCGCAAGGACTTCGGGCAGCATCGCGTGCGCGCACGCGGCGTAGCCCACCGCGCTCGGGTGGAAGCGGTCCGCGGAGAACAGCCGGTCGGGGTTGGCCTCGAACTGGTCGGCGAGCATCGCGGCGAGCGCCACCGGGTGACCGCCTGCCTGGCGGGTCGCGATCATCTGCGCCGCGGCGAGCTCGCGCGACATGCGGCGCGCCACCTGCCGCAGCGGCGGGGCGAGCGGACGGACCGTGCCGAGGTCCGGACACGTGCCGACCACGACCTCGGTGCCCTCCCCGCGCAGCCGGGTCACGGCCTCGGCGAGCAGCCGCACCGAGTGCTGAGGACGGGTGAGGTGGGTGACGTCGTTGGCGCCGATCATGATCACGGCCACGTGCGGGCGCACGACACGGACGCGGTCGACCTGGGCCGCGAGGTCGTGGCTGCGCGCTCCCACGACGGCCACGTTGGTGAGGACGACAGGGCGCCCGGACGCGGTCGCCAGCTCACGCGCCAGGATCGCCCCGGGGGTCGAGGCTGCGTCATCCGCGCCGAGGCCGGCGGCGCCTGAGTCGCCGAGCACCGCGAGGCGCAGCGACGTACCGCGTGCCGCCGTCTCGCCCGGGGGCAGGTAGCGCCCGTCGGCGTACGGCGCGGCCGTGCGGCGCGGGCCGATGGCCCGCCGGGCGAGTCGCGCCTGGACGGCGAGCACCCCGAGCGCGGCACCGGCGGCGGCCGTGCCCACGCCGAGCAGGCCCCCGCCCCCCTTGGCGGCGGCCACGGCGATCTCGCGCACCCGCTCGTCGCGGATGGGCAGAGTCGGAAGCCCTCGTGCCATGCCCCCACGGTCGCACACCCGGCCGACACCGTCGCCCCGGTTGCCCCGTACGGCGCGACGCGGATCACGGTCCGTGACGGCCGGATCGGTCCCAGTAGGGTCGTGCCATGCAGGTCTATGACTCCGTCGTCGAGCTCATCGGCGGCACCCCGCTCGTGCGGCTGCGCTCGCTCACCGCCCACCTCGGGCCCGACGCACCGACCGTCCTCGCCAAGGTCGAGTACCTCAACCCGGGTGGCTCGGTGAAGGACCGGATCGCGACCCGGATGATCGAGGCGGCCGAGGCGTCCGGCGAGCTGCAGCCGGGCGGCACGATCGTCGAACCGACCAGCGGCAACACCGGGGTGGGGCTGGCGATCGTGGCCCAGCAGCGCGGCTACCACTGCGTCTTCGTGTGCCCCGACAAGGTGAGCGCCGACAAGCAGAACGTGCTGCGCGCGTACGGCGCGGAGGTCGTCGTCTGCCCGACCGCGGTCGACCCCGAGGACCCGCGGTCCTACTACTCGGTGTCGGACCGGCTGGTGCGCGAGACGCCGGGCGCCTGGAAGCCCGACCAGTACTCCAACCCCAACAACCCGCGCTCGCACTACGAGACGACCGGTCCCGAGCTCTGGGAGCAGACTGACGGACGCATCACGCACTTCGTCGCGGGCGTCGGCACCGGCGGCACGATCAGCGGCACCGGGCGCTACCTCAAGGAGGTCAGCGGCGGTCGGGTACGCATCATCGGCGCCGACCCGGTGGGCTCGGTCTACAGCGGGGGCACCGGTCGTCCCTACCTCGTCGAGGGCGTCGGTGAGGACTTCTGGCCCGAGTGCTACGACCCGGAGGTCACCGACGAGATCGTCGCGGTGTCGGACCGTGACTCGTTCCTCGTGACGCGCCGGCTCGCTCGCGAGGAGGGCCTGCTCGTCGGTGGGTCCTGCGGCATGGCCGTCCAGGCGGCGCTCGAGGTGGCGTCGCGCGCGGGCAAGGACGACGTCATCGTCGTGCTGCTGCCCGACGGTGGGCGCGGCTACCTGTCGAAGGTCTTCAACGACGAGTGGATGGCCGACTACGGCTTCCTGCAGACCTCGAGCGACCGCACGGTCGGCGACGTCCTGCGCTCGAAGTCGGCGATGCTGCCCGAGCTCGTGCACACGCACCCTCAGGAGACGGTCCGCGAGGCGATCGACATCCTGCGCCACTTCGGGGTGTCGCAGATGCCCGTGGTCCGCGCCGAGCCGCCCGTGAAGGCGGCAGAGGTCGTGGGCTCGGTCGTCGAGCGAGACCTGCTCGACGCGCTGTTCGCTGGTCGCGCCGAGCTCGCCGACCCGGTCGAGCGGCACATGAGCCCGGGCCTGCCGATGATCGGTGCGGGGGAGCCGGTGGCCGCAGCCGTGGCGGCCCTCGAGAAGGCCGACGCCGCGATCGTCGTCGACGACGGGCTGCCCTCGGGCGTCGTGACGCGCCAGGACCTGCTGGGCTACCTCACGCACTGAACCGGCGGGCGCCCAGCGCGCGAGCGTGCCCTCCCGGCTGTCAGCGCAGCCGCTCGCCGCCCTTCATGACGAACGACAGGGCACCCATCGACGCGAGGTCGGTGGCCAACGGATCGGTGCGGGTGGCCACGAGGTCGGCGTGGCGTCCGGGCTGCAGCGAGCCGACGATGTCGTCCCACTCGAGGCACTCGGCCGCCCGGATGGTGGCGGCCTGCAGGCCCTGCAGCGGGGTCATGCCGTGCTCGACCATGTAGGGCAGCTGCCGCGCGACGTCGGCATGGGGATAGACACCGGAGTCTGTGCCGTAGGCGATCCGAACGCCGGCCTGCACCGCACGGCGGAAGCCGGCGCGCTGCGCGTCGGTGGTCTCCTCGTTCTTGCGCATCGTCTCGGCCGACCAGCCGTCGCGCGTGCCCGTCTCGCGGATGAAGTCGCCGTTGTAGATGTCGGCGACCAGCCAGGTGCCCCGCTCTGCCATCAGCGCGATGGACTCGTCGTCCATGAGCGAGCCGTGCTCGATCGTGTGCACGCCCGCGCGCACCGCGCGCTTGATGCCCTCGGCGCCGTGCGCGTGCGCCGCGACGCGGACCCCGTAGAGGGCGGCCTCGTCGACTGCGGCGCGGATCTCGTCCTCGCTGAACTCCGGAGCCCCGGGGAACGTGCCCTCTGTGAGCACGGCTCCGGTGGCGATCACCTTGATGAGTCCGGCGCCGCCCTGGATGAGTCGGCGTACGGCGTTACGTACCTCGTCGACGCTGCTCGCCACGCCGTAGCGCAGGTCGCGCGGGATCACCGCGTCGATGTCGGGTGCCAGCCCGGTGATGTCGCCGCCGCCACCCGGGACCGTCACGAAGGCACCGGCGCACAGCATGCGCGGGCCGACGACCCAGCCGGCGTCGATGGCATTGCGCAGCGCGACGTCGGTGAGCGCACGGAACGTGCCGACGTCGCGAACGGTGGTGAAGCCGGCGAGGACGGTGTCCCGCGCGTTGCGCACGCCGGTGAGCGCGTCCTTCGCGGCCGTGCTCATGACCAGACCGGCATAGCCGTGACCGCTGTCGACGTCGCCGATGAGATGGGCGTGGCAGTCGATGAGTCCCGGCGTGACCCAGGAGTCGGACAGGTCGTGGACGGGTCGATCGGTCGGGACGCCGGCAGACGCGTCGCGCACCTCGGTGACGCGTCCGTCGTCGATGACGACCACCTGCTGCTCGCGCACCGCACCGGTGACGACGTCGATGAGGTGTCCGGCGACGACGGCGGTCGAGGCTGTGGTCATCGTGGTGCTCCCTGGGGTCCGCTGGGTCTGCCCCGACGCTAACTCACGAGTCAGCAACGGTGCGCGGAGGTTCGCCGGGTTCGCCGGGTCCGTCGCGCGGGGCGCCCGCGCGGACTAGCCTTCCCGCATGCTGCGGTACTTCGCCTACGGCGCCAACATCGACCCCGAGCGGATGGTCGCGCGCGTGCCCGAGGCCACGGTGCTGGGTCCGGCGTACGTCGAGGGTCTGGCGCTCGAGTTCACGATCCGCGACCGCGAGTGGGGTGGCGGGGCGCTGAACGCGCGGGAGGAGGCCGGCTCGCGCGTGTGGGGCCTGCTCTACGAGGGACCCAGCGAGGCCTTCGCCGTGCTCGACACGTTCCGGGGCGACGCGTCGCTCCTCGAGAAGGCGACCGTCGTGGCGCACGGCGCTGCCGGACCGGTCGAGGCGGTCACCTACCGGTTGCTGGCTCTCGCGAACTACGTGCGCCCGTCGGACCGCTACCTCTCGCACCTCGTGCGGGCGATGAAGGCGCAGGGGCTGCCCGACGAGGCGATCCAGGCGGTCCGCGACGCGGACAGCGACGGCGGCGAGTCGAGCGGACCGAGCATCTCGAGCTGATCGCGACCGCACGTCGCCGACGACGGGACGGCGGTCAGGCCAGCAGCCAGAAGACGGCCTCGGCCTCGGTCGCGAAGACCTTGCACGCGAGCCCGCGATTGACGGCGGCGTCCTCCCAGAAGCGCACGTTCTCCCGTGCGACGGCCTCGTGCGGCGCGATCAGCGCCTCGCGGAACGTGTCCTGGACGCCGAGGTCGGCGATCGTGGTCACCAACGTGTAGATGTCGATCACCGTGTGCGAGGCCGTCATGTCGGATGCGTCGGTGAGCACGCGCCAGACGTCGTGCTCGAGGCAGACGCGCGCGGTCTGCTCGAAGGCGTGCGTCATGTCGTCCGACGAGATGGCCCCGGTGAAGGTCACCCTGCAGGCGAGAGAGGTCGGGAGTGGGTGGTGAGACGGACCATGCCATGGCGACCCCGACCTTCGAGCTGCGACTGTCCTGCGGTGTGCAGCGCACGTCGCGCGGCCACGGTAACCGGTATGCGGTCGGGAATCGCCCGAGCGACGTCCAGATGGCCTAGTCGGTCCCGCGCAGTGGAACGGCTCTTCGTGCGACTGCGTGAGCCCGAGGCGCGCCCGGGCCGAATGGGCCGTCGGGGATCGCTCAGGGTCCGCCCAGGGTCGGATCGGGGCCGGCCCCGGAAGCCTTGTGGGCTGCCCGTCCCTAACGTCGTCGGCATGCTGACGATGTACGCCGACGCCTGGCAGCTGCTGCCGTCGTCCGCGGTCGACCGGGTGTGCGCGCAGTCGTCCGACATGGTGGACGCAGCGAGCGCCGAGGGCGGGCCACCCAGCGCCGGCATCAGCGGCGACGCAGGGGACTACGGCTTGCGCCAGACCGAGACGTGGCTCTCGCTGTCGGAGGTGAACTCGCTGCGGTCCCAGTCGGCGTAGCGCGCCTCGAGCTCGAGGCCGGCCAGTTCCGCCATGAGGTCGCACTCGGCCGGCCAGATGTAGCGGAAGCTGCCGGCGCCGTACTCGACGGAGCCGTCGGCCCGGCGGTGGTAGTGGTGCGAGGTGCACTGCTGGGTGACCAGGTCGTAGCTGTCGAACCCGAGATGGCCGTCGCTGACGTCGAAGGGGGCAGCGAGCTGACCCGGTGGCAGTCGCCGCAGCGGCGGGACCCACAGCTCGATGACGAACCGGCCGCCCGGGCGCAGGTGCCGCGCCGCGTTGCGGAAGCACTGCACCTGCTCGTGCTGCGTCCGCAGGTTGGAGATGCTGTTCCACACGAGGTAGACGAGGGAGAACGTCGTCGGCAGCACCGTCGTCGCCATGTCGCCCACGACGACGGGGATGGTCGCCTCGTCCACCTTGTGCCGCAGCTGCGCCACCATCGGTGCCGACAGCTCGATGCCGGTCACGTCGATCCCGCGTCGATGCAGCGGGACCGCGACACGTCCGGTACCGATGGCGAGCTCCAGCGCGGGCCCGTCGCCGGCCAGCTCAGCGAGGAGGTCGACGGTGGGACCGATCACGTCGGGTGCGAACTTCTCCGCCGCATCGACGTCGTAGCGCTCAGCGGTCTGCTCGTCCCACACCTCGCTGCTCGGCGCCGTCTGCGGCGTGGCGGGTGCGGGGTCGGGAGGGTTCGTCGTCACGTGCGCAGCCTCGCGGACGGGTTGGGGCGCGTCCATCGAGTTGCGGGCATGCACATCGTTGTCTTCGTGGGGACGGGAGGGGGTGCATGGTGTGGACGACACGTCGATGTGCCTAGTCCTGTGGATGCATCTTGGACGAATCTTGTTCATTGCCAACGGTTTCCGGCCTGCTCCACTGTCAGAGGTGGTCCGTAGGGTGCTGGCATGTGCTCGATCACCGACCAGACCCGCGGTCTCGCTCGCGGCGCACGTCTGGCCACCCTGATCGAGCACGGACGCGACATCACCGAAGCGGTCACGGCCGACCTGCTCGAGCCGGACGCGATCGTCGATCTGGCAGGCCTGCCGGTCGACGCGGTGGCCGCGCAGCTGCGTGACCTGCTCACCGTGGCCGACCAGGCCCGGGCTGCGGCGGCGGTGCTGACCGGTGTGGTGGATCGTGCGGTGTCGGGACGGGAGCTCATCGAAGGGACGTACGCGTCGACGAAGCGGTTCCTCGAGGTCGAGGCGGGACTCTCGTCGCGGTCTGCGACTGCTCTGGCGGCTCGGGCCCGTGACCTGCGCGACGCCGCCGACCACGGCGACCCGCGGCTGCGCTACGCGTGGCTGTCCGGAGCGCTCAGCGACGACAAGGTCCGCGAGCTCACCCTCGGCATCCGCGCCGCCGTCAAGCACCACCCCGCCGCCGAACGCGACCGCCTCACCTCCGAAGCCCTCGACCTGCTCCTGCCCCTGGCCGGCACCCACACCGTCGCGCAGCTCAAGCAGGCGATCGCCCGGCTGCGGTTCGTGCTCGACCCCGACGGGGTTCGCCAGGCAGAACTCGACGCCTACACCGAGCAGTCGTTGACCTGCGTCCCGGTCGGACACCTCGTGCACCTGAGCGCCTTCCTCGACCCGGAAGCCGCCGCGGCGGTGATGACGGTGCTGACCCAGCAGGTCGAGGGTTGGCGCGCCGCCGGTGACCTCGCCGGCGAGGACCGTCTCCCCGACGGCGTCGATCCCGACTCCGCCGAGGGCCGACGCCACCAGCGCGCCAGGAACGGTCACCTGCTCGCACTGGCCCTGGGCGAGGTGATGACCGGACTGATGGGACGTCGTGGGATCGGTATGCACCACGGCATCCGCCCGCACACCGTGCTCCATGTCGACGTCCGCGACCTGATCGCCGGCCTCGGCGGCGAGCTCGGCGTGCCCGGCCAGGACGACCCGTTCCTCGTCTCGAGCGACACGGTACGCCGGATCCTGTGCGACACCGGCCTCACCCACGTCATCACCCAACAGGCCGGCTGTGGGACGACGACCGAGACCGTGCCCGGTCGTCTTCCTGAGCTGCTCCGCTCGAAGGCCGTCGACGTGCTCTACGTGGGACGGGAGGAGCGCACCGCGCCACCACGGCTGCGCCGCGCGCTGGAGGCCCGCGACCGGCACTGCCAGGCACCTGGCTGCGGGCGCCATCCCAGACGGTGCAATGCCCACCACGTCCAGCACTGGGAACACGGCGGCGACACCACGATCGCGAACTGTCTCCTGCTGTGCGAGAGACACCACCGCGCGCTGCATGCCGGACAGCTCACCATCAGCCGCGACCACAGCAGGAAGCCGACCGAGACCGGCTACTTCCGCGTCCACCCACCCGACCGACCACTCCGGCCGTGACGACCGCGGATCCGTCGCCACGGCTGGGCCGGCATCATCCGAAAGACCATGACCCTCGGATCGACGGTCGAGGCCCCAGGGCGTCTGCGCGCGCCGTGCGACGGGTGCAGTCAGTGCGCGTCGCGTCGTCGCGTCCCTGGCACGATGCTGGCATGGCTTCTCTCGTTCGCACGATCACGTTCGACGCGCAGGACCCGTACGCGCAGGCCCTGTGGTGGTCGGAGGTGCTGGCCGTGCCGATGTCGCCCGACGACTTCCCCGGCGACCCCGTCGCCCTGCTCAGCACGGATCGCGGAGACGTGCTCTTCGTGCAGGTGCCCGACGCCAAGACGGTCAAGAACCGGGCTCACCTCGACCTCGAGCCGAGCGACCGCACCCGCGACGACGAGGTCGCCCGCGTCCTGGACCTCGGGGCCGTCCTTGTCGACGACCAGCGCCGAGCCGACGGCACGGGATGGGTCGTGCTCGCCGACCCCGAGGGCAATGAGTTCTGCGTGCTGCGCAGCGCGGAAGAGCGAGCCGCTACGGACTGACCGGCTCCTCGCCCGCGGTCAGACTCAGCCGTTCGTGCATCCGATGACGAGGTACAGGGGCAGCGCCGCCGCGCCGGGCCAGCGGAGCGCCCAGTCGCCCGTGGGCTCTGGCTCCACCACCCGATCGACGACGAGGCCGTGATCGATGAGAGTGTTCAGGTAGGTGGAGACCGTGCGGTGGTTCGCGCCGACCTGGTTGCGCAGCGTCGACGCGGCGCCCTCGGCGAACCAGAGCTGCTCGTCGTAGTACCTGCCGCCCATCGGCCACGAACCCGAGACTCCCGCTGAGCCGGGGAAGCACGGATGCAGGATGGAGAAGACGAAACGTCCACCCGGTGCGAGGACGCGTGCGACGGTGGCGATGGCACCACCGAGGTCGTCCACGTCGGAGAGTCCGAAGCCGCACACGACGCGGTCGAACGCATCGGTCGAGAGCTCGTCCGCCGTCGCGAGGTCCGCGCAGACGTAGTGGGCACCCAGCGGTTCGTGATCCTCGAGGGTTCGTGCTCGACGGATCAGCTCAGGCGACATGTCGAGCCCTACGACGGGTGACGCGCCGAGCCGAAGGATCTCGCGCGTGTAGCGGCCGTGTCCGCAGGCGACGTCGAGAACGCTCCTGCCGCGCACCGGACCGAGCACCGACAGCAAGGCACTCGAGGCCGGATCGTCATAGGAATCGGGCCAACCCGCGACATAGAAGTCCGCCGCCCGGTCGTATCTCGACTCGGTCATGTTCGCCGGGGCCAGCGTGCGAGTTCAGGCGGTCGGCGACGCGTCGGGCTCAGGTGCCATCGGGCAGAAGTGCTCGAGGAGCTGACGCTCCTCGTCGAAGACGGCCTCGCAGTAGGGGCACACGAACTGAGTCACGACGGCACTCCTTCAGTCGGCGTCCCCCGCACGCTGACGATACCCGCGCACCGGACGCGGGTCGACGTCGTCGCCGGCCCGAGCCGGCCGACCCGACGGTCGTTCCGCGGTCACAGCGGCGGGAGGGCGATGCCGGTCTCGGCGTGGCAGTCGTAGCCGTGCGGCACCTTGTAGAGGTACTGCTGGTGGTACGGCTCGGCGTAGTAGAAGGGCAGTCCCTCGGCCGAGAGCACCTCGGTGGTGATCGGGTCGAACCCCTTGGCCACGAGAACCTTCTCGTAGGCGGCCTTCGTGCGCTGGGCGAGCTCGGCCTGCTCGTCGGTGGTGACGTACAGCGCCGAGCGGTACTGGGTGCCGACGTCGTTGCCCTGGCGGTAGCCCTGCGTCGGGTCGTGGTTCTCCCAGAACACCTTGAGCAGGTCGTACGTCGACACCTGCTCCGGGTCGTAGACCACGACGACGTTCTCGGCGTGACCGGTGCGAGCGGTGCAGACCTCGTCGTACGTCGGGTTCGGCGTGATGCCGCCCTGGTAGCCGACGGCGGTCGTGTAGACGCCGGGCACGCGCCAGAAGCGCTTCTCGGCACCCCAGAAGCAGCCGAGGCCGACGTAGAGCACCTCGTAGCCCTCCGGCCACGGGCCCTCGAGCGGCGTCCCGAGCACCTCGTGGGTGGCGGGCACGGCGAAGGGACGGGTGGCGCGGCCGGGCAGCGCGTCGTCCGGGGTGACCATGCGCGTCTTGGCCGACGAGCCGAACAGCGAGGAGAACATGGGTACCAGCCTTCCGGTGGGCGGCGGTCACGGCAACCGCAGGCCCGCAGCCATCTCAACCCGGCCAGGTGCCGGAGCCATCCCGCCCCGCCTTACGAGACGGTGACGTACGCCGAGGCGCGTCGGCTCAGCCGGCGTCGGCGGCGAGGATCTGCTCGCGCAGGATGTCGGCGTGGCCGGCGTGCCGGGCCAGCTCCTCGATCATGTGCAGGTAGATCCAGCGCACGGTGAGCGGTCCGCGACGGCTCCACGTCTGGACGTCGTCGAGTCCGTGCTCGGCGGCGATCGCGACCGACTCTGCGCACGCCGCCCGGTAGTCGGCCAGCACCGACCCGACCGTGTCGGTGTCGACGACCACCCAGCTGTCCTCGGCGCTCTCGGGGATGCCCACGGAGTCGCGGGTGCGCTCGGCGATGACGACCTGGAACCACACCCGTTCGACGAAGGCGCAGTGCTTCACGATCGACAGCGGGCACGTGAGCGAGGGGACCAGCCGACGGCGCGCCTGCTCGTCGGTGAGACCGTCGAGGCCGCGCACGATCTCGGTGCGGTAGTCGGCGAGGAACGCGTCGAGCTGCACCCGCTCGCCCTCGAGCAGCACGCCATCACTCGCATACTCCGTCACCGGAACCGCCTTCCGCAGTGGAGTGGACCGTCGTCGCGGAGCAGCCTAGGCCCGCTCCGGCATGAGGTCGTCAAGAGCGACGACGACGTCGCACACGTCGAGGAGCACCGGGTCGTGGCTCGCGACGACGACGGCGCACCCGCGCGCCGCCGCCCCGGCCAGGGCGTGCGCCACGATCTCGGCGTGCGCCTCGTCGAGCTGGGACGTCGGCTCGTCGAGGATCGCGAGCCGCGGCTCGACGACGAGGGAGCGCGCAACGGCTGTCCGCTGCCGTTCGCCACCGGACAACGACCGGACGTCGCGCTCGCCGAGCGGCGTCAGCCCGAGCTCGTCGCAGAGCGCCGACACCAGGGTGACGTCGGCGGCGAGCCCGCGGCTGTCGCGCGCGAGGGCGAGGTTGTCGCGCACCGACAGTGTCTCGACCAGCGAACCGCCCTGGGCGGCGACGGCGACGCCGGACCGCCGCACCGCCGCGCGCGCGTCGCGGTCGAGGGGTCCGAGCTCGCGCCCGAGAAGCACCACTCGACCACCGTCGACGGGCGCGAGACCCGCGAGGGCCCGCAGGAGGGTCGACTTGCCCGACCCGGACCTGCCCGACACGGCGACCAGCTGCCCGGCCCGGATGTCGAGGTGCACGTCGCGCAGTACGGGCGTCGCGTCGTACGCGACAGTGACGCCATCGAGGACCGCGACGACCTGGCCGGCGACCCGTTCGGTCGGCGCGCTGGTCGTGGTCGCCGGCCCCGAGACCGGCCCGGTGCCCCGCAGCAGCACTCCGTCCGCGGTCGCCACCGCAACGGCTCCGGCGTGCGCCCCTGCGGCGTGCCGCACCGCCTCGGGCAGCCGGACCCAACCACGGTCGTCGACGACGAGCGTCTCGGAGTGCGGGGTGGCGGGATCCCACTGCTCGGACAGCCGCCCGTCCCGGATGCGTACGACGCGGTCGGCGATGCGTGCCGCGCGCGGGTCGTGGGTGACGAGCACGAGGGTCGCGCCCAGCTCGCGCACGGCCGCGGCGAGCAGGTCGTAGACGGCGTCGGCCGAGACCGCGTCGAGCTCGCCCGTCGGCTCGTCGGCGAGCACGACTCCGGGGCGGTGCGCGAGCGCGGCGGCGACGCAGACCCGTTGCGCCTCACCGCCGGACAACGTCGGAGGACGACGGGCCGCGAGGTGCTCGAGGCCCAGCAGCGCCAAGGACTCCCGGGCCCGGTCACGTGCGAGCCCTCGGCGTACGCCGTTGATCTGCAGCTGCAGCGCCACGTTGTCGACGACGTCGAGCTCGGGGCGCAACGAGCGGCGCGCGCGCTGGTCGACGAGCCCGAGGCGTTCGCGGCGGACCGCCGTGCGGGTGCGTTCGTCGGCGCCGACGAGGTCGACACCCGCGACCCGCACGCTGCCGGCGCTCGGCGCGATCTCGGCGGCGAGGACTCCGAGCAGCGTCGACTTTCCGGACCCGTTGGGACCCTGCACGACGAGTCGTTCGCCGTCGGCGACCGTGAGGGAGAGCCCGCGGAGCGCCGCCACCGAGCCGTGCGGCGAGTCGTACAGGCAGAAGAGGTCGTGCGCCTGGACGGCGACGTCGTCGGTCATCGCAGGTCCTGGTCGACCGTGACCGGCCACGGTGTCCGCAGCATGCGCGCCGCGACCGCGGCGCAGGCGACCAGTGCGAGCGCGAGACCCCCGCCCACGACGGCGCTCGTCCACGTGACACCGACTGCCGGCAGCAGCGGGGGACTGGGTGTCGTGCCGGACGCCGAGAGGGCGAGGAGTGACGTCACCGACCGCGCGAGCAGCAGCCCGGCGGCCGTGCCGAGGACGAGTGCCGGGACGGACGCGGCGACCGCGCGCCACCACAGGCTGCGGCGCAGGGTCGACGTGCTGACCCCGTCGGCCTCCTGCGCGAGCAGCTGGCCGGCGTCGTCGTCGCGCTCGCCGATCACGAGCAGCAGGAGCGCTACGACCGAGACGAGCAGCCCGAGCGCGGCCGCCACGAGCAGCAACCAGCCGGCCCCCTGAGCGACCGCGTCGCTCTCGAGCGCCGCCCGACGGTCCGACTGCGTCACGACGACGAGCCGGTCGAACGGCGCCTCGCGCGAGTCGATCGAGTCGCCAGGCGTCGTCACGGCCCAGACCTCGTGCGGCGCACCGGTTCCGGGCACTGCGTCGTCCATCGCGTCGGCGATGGCCGCGCGATCGGCGACGACGAACCGCGGCCCGGTGGTCGGGAACCTCGGCAAGGTCGCGACAACGCGGGCGGCGACGGCGTCACCCCCTCCGAGGTCGATGCGCAACGTGGCGCCCCGCGACGCCGTGACCGGGTCGACCGCGACCGGCACGGCCGCGCGCGACGACAGTCCGGGTCGCACGACGACGAGCGGTCCGGCGAGCCGGTAGTCGATGACGAGGTCGCCGCCGGAGCTGGAGACGTCGGCGACGCGTGAGGACCACGACGTCCACGAGTCGCCCTGTGCGGCGAGCACGAGCCGTCCGACCGGGTACTCCTCGACCGTGGTTCCCTCGCCGCTGTGGTGCAGGCGCGCCGTGAGACCGACGGCGTTCTCCCGGAGGGTGAGCGCGGTGAGCCGCCAGCCTGCACCGGTGTCCGAGCGCACGCCGACGAGCGAGTGACCGACCTGGTGCAGCGCGACGCCGTACTCGCGCCCGTCGGACGCCGTCAGCCAGGCGGTGACGTCGACCGTGCCCGCGATGCTCCGCGTCCACGAGCGCAGCGGGATCGCGAGCGTCGTCGCGCCGTCCGCGACCGCGATACCGCTCGGAGCAGGGTGCTGGCCCAGGAGCCGTGCGACCTCGTCCGGTGAGGAGGCGCCGACCGTGCGGTCCCAGCGTGCGACATGGGCGAGGGATGCCGGGTCGACGCCGAGGATCGCGACGGCGTCGCCGCTGGTGGCCGACGTGCGCACACCGGCGACGCTGCGCAGGACGGCGTAGGCCGGATCGACCGGCGGGCGCTGCGCGAGAACCGCTACGGGGTCGTCGCCCTGCGCCCCGATCGTGAGCCGCGCGTCGAGCGGGACGTCGAAGGCGGCCGTGTCGGCGGCACCGCTCTGCAGCGTCGCGCGGTAGGCGCCGGCGAACACGACGCTGCCGATCGCGGCGGTGAGGAACCCGACGGTCACGACGGTGCGCAGCGGACGCCGTACCCCGCCGGCCGCCGCCAGCCGGCCGGCGACGGCGCGCGCCGGCAGGTGGCGGCTGACGAGGGCGGCGACGGGCACCCAGAGCCGTGCCGCCAGCAGGGCAGCCGCCGTGAGCGACAGCACCGGAAGCGCGACCGACAGCGGGTCGCCCGCGACGGTGGCGACCCCGACGGCGCCGCGCGCGGCGACGAGGAGCGCGGCCGCGAGGCAGCCCACGGCCAGCAGCTCGACCGTGTGCCACGCGGTCGACTCCGCGGTCGGCGGCCAGGTGAGCACGGCCGTCACGAGGACGATGGCCAGCAGTGCCAGCAGCAGGAGGGTCGGGGCAGCGTCGAGCACGGACGACGTCGCGAGCGACGCCTCCGGCGGGTGCAGCGGCTGGGCACGAGCAAGAAGCCACGCGCACGCCCAGCCGAGCGCGGCCCCGATCACGGCACCGGCGGCGACGGCGAGCACCCCACCGACGAGGGCGACCCCTACTGCCTGGCGCGGTGAGGCGCCCCGACGCCGGACGAGCGCCGAGACCTCGCGCTGCTCGCGACGCAGTCCCACGGCGGCGACGAGCACGAAGCCGAGCACGATCACCGACGTCGCCCCGCCGAGGAGTGCGAAGCGGCCCTGCGACGCGGTGGCACGGGCGTCCTCGCGCAGCAGCGCGTCGTCGGGCACCGACAGCACGAGGTCGTTCACGGCGAGCCCCAGCGCGTCGGAGACCGCGCGTGACTGATCGGCGTACGCGGGCACGCCGTCGGCGAGGATGCGCTCGGGGTCGAGGGAGGCGATCCACCCGACACCCTTGGGGAAGTGCTCGAGTCGCGCCGATCGTTGCAGCGCATCGGGATCCGAGCCCAGCAGGACGTGGGCGGCCGGACCGGTGGCGAACGTGCCGGGCAGCAGGAGCGGGTCGGTGACGTCGACGGTGCCGACGACGACGAGTCCGAGCGCGGGGTCCAGCGGTGGCGGCTGCGTCGTCCCGGTCAGCACGACCTCGCACCGGGTGGGCGTGCACGACGACGGGAGACGTCCGGAGGTGACACGCACCTGGGTCGAGAGTGCGTCGGAGGCGGCGAGCCGGTAGTCGTCGCCCGCCGAGTCGGCCAGCGTGCCGAAGAGCACCACGTGGTGCACCGGGTGCGAGGTGAGCCGCTGGAGACCGCTCCGGACCTTCGCGTCGTCGGCCCGCTGCTCGGCGGGATCGGCGACTCCGCCGTACGACGCGATCACCGTCCGCTCGCCGGGTGGCAGCTGGTCGACGGCGTGCGAGAGGGCCTGGGCGGCGACGACACGACCCGTGGCCGCGGAGAGCACCGGGAGGGCCAGCGCGAGCGCGACGCCGAGCGACAGCAGGGCCCAGCGGACAGGTCGGTGGCGCACCCGCGCCCAGCCGAGCCGTGCCACCCACCCCACGTCGTCCCCGATTCTCGATAACCACAAAACTCTCTGAAGTGGTTACAGTAACCTGCGACATCGTCGAGCGGGAGGGGTCATGGCCAACCACCGGGTGTCCGGGCACCTCGTGCCGGACGCCGTCTCCGGTCACGTCGCCCTCGAGATCGGCAACACCCGTGCGGGGTGGGGCGGCGAGCACCCGCGCGAGTACCTCGTCTCCTACGACGCATTCGCGGTGTGGGCCGGCGACGTGGGCCTGCTGAGACCGTCGGAGACGCGCGCCGTCCGTCGGCTCGGAGCCGTCCACCCGCGTCGCGCGACGGTCGTCCTCGGCCAGTCGCTCGCCCTCCGCGAGTCGTGGTACGCCGTGGCCACCGCCCCCTGGGAGGAGCGCGCCTTCCCGCGCGACGACCTCGACCTGATCGCCGAGCGGGTCGCGGAGGCGACCGCGGTGTCCCGGCTCGTGCCCGATGCCGAGGGTCGGGTCCGCGCCGACGGCGGGACACCGGAGACGGCCGGGCTCGGCCTGCCGCTGCACCGGGCGGCACTGGCGGCCTACGACGTCCTCGCCAGCGGCGACGTGGCGCACGTGGGCCGCTGCGCCGGGCACGGTTGCGGGTGGCTCTTCTTCGACCCGGCCCACCGCCGGCACTGGTGCATCATGGCGATCTGCGGCAACCGGGCCAAGGCACGGGCTTTCGCCGAGCGTCGCAGGGCGTCCCTGGCGGCGGGATAGCCTGGGCGTGTGAGCAACGACCAGGGTTTCGAGACCCTCGCCATCCATGCCGGTCAGGAGCCCGACCCCACGACCGGCGCCGTCGTCCCACCGATCTACCAGGTGTCGACGTACGCGCAGGACGGCGTGGGCGGGCTGCGCAACGGCTACGAGTACTCGAGGTCGGCGAACCCGACCCGGACGGCGCTTCAGGAGTGCCTCGCCGCGCTCGAGGACCCGTCCGGCGCGGCTGCCGGCACGACGACGGCGATGGCGTTCGCGTCCGGTCTCGCCGCCGAGGACGCACTCCTCCGCACCGTGCTCAGGCCGGGCGACCACCTCGTCGTCCCGGACGACGCCTACGGCGGCACCTACCGCCTCGTGTCGAAGGTCGTCGGACCGTGGGGTGTCGACCACTCCACCGCGCGACTCACCGACGTCGAGGCCGTCGCTGCCGCGATCCAGCCCGGACGTACCAAGATCGTGTGGGTCGAGACGCCGACCAACCCGTTGCTGCGCGTCGCAGACATCGCCGCCCTGGCCGAGGTCGCGCACGCCGCCGGCGCGCTGCTCGTCGTCGACAACACGTTCGCGTCGCCCTACCTGCAGCAGCCGTTGCTGCTCGGCGCCGACGTCGTCGTGCACTCGACCACGAAGTACATCGGCGGCCACAGCGACGTCGTCGGCGGGGCTCTGGTCGCCCACGACCCGGAGCTCGGCGAGCGGCTCGCCTACCACCAGAACGCGATGGGCGCCGTCGCCGGTCCGTTCGACGCCTGGCTCACGCTGCGCGGCGTGAAGACGCTCGGCGTCCGCATGGACCGGCACTGCTCGAACGCGCGGGCCGTCGCCGATGTCTTGAAGGACCACCCGAAGGTCGTCGAGGTCTTCTACCCCGGGTTCGAGTCGCACGACGGCCATCACGTGGCGGTCAAGCAGATGCGCGACTTCGGCGGCATGGTGAGCTTCCGCGTCGCCGGCGGCGAGCAGGCAGCGCTCGACCTCTGCGCGCGGACGAAGGTCTTCACCCTCGGCGAGTCGCTCGGCGGCGTCGAGTCGCTCATCGAGCACCCGGGGCGCATGACGCACGCGTCGGTCGCGGGCTCGGCGCTCGAGGTGCCGGACGACCTCGTCCGGCTCTCGGTCGGCATCGAGACGGTCGACGACCTCGTCGCCGACGTGGTGCAGGCGCTGGGGTGACTCCCGGGTACGTCGTCTGCGCCGACACCGGGTCCACGTTCACCAAGGCGGCGGCCGTCGTCGTCGACGGGCCGGACGCCGGTCGGCTGCTCGGCACGGCGGCCGTGCCGACGACGGTCGGCCCCGGTCTCGACGTCCTCACCGGTCTCGACGCCGCGGTCGCTCTCGTCGTGGCCGAGGCGGGCGGCGAGCCGCTCGACGTCCGGGTGTGCTCGTCGGCGGGTGGTGGCCTGCGGCTCGCGGTGGTCGGCTACGAGCGGGTGGTGACCGCAGAGGCGGGCGCGCGCGTGGGGCTCTCGGCCGGCGCGAAGGTCGTGCACGTGTCGAGCGGACCGCTGGACCGCGACAAGCTCGCGGCGCTCGCCGCTGCGCGGCCCGACGTCGTGCTGCTGGTCGGCGGCACCGACGGTGGCGACGCGGAAGTGCTGCGCCACAACGCATCCCGGCTCGCTGCGTCCGGTCCCCGGGTGCCCTACGTGGTGGCCGGCAATGCTGACGCCCGAGAGGACGTCGTGGCCGTGCTCGGGCGGCGCCACCGCACCGTGGTCGCGACGGCGAACGTTCTGCCGCGCATCGGGGTGCTCGACCCGCACCCCGCGCGGGCCGCCATCCGCGACGTGTTCGTGCACCACGTGATCGGCGGCAAGGGGCTCACGAAGGGTCCGCGGTTCGCCCGGCTGGTGCGCGGTGCGACACCGGACCTCGTCCTCGCCGGCGTCGAGCTGTTCGCCGACTCGGGCGTGGGCGACGTCCTGCTCGTCGACGTCGGCGGTGCGACCACCGACGTCTACTCCGCACTCACGCCCGACGCCGAGGAGGCGTCGCTGCACCGCGAGGTGGTCGAGGTGATGTGGCGCGGGCGCACGGTCGAGGGTGACCTCGGGATGCGGTGGAGCGCCACCGGCGTGGCCGACGCCGCGCTGGCCGAGAAGCTCGTGGTCGGGGCGGAGCACGACGAGATCGACGACGCCGCGAGACGTCCGCCACGACGAGCCGTCATGGCTCCCGGGCTCCGCCGCCGATCGCAGGATGGACGCGCGGATCGCACGGCTCGCGCTCACGGTGGCGCTGCGCCGTCACGCCCGACCGACCGAGACGGTCGAGGGCCGGACGCCGGGCCGCGACCTGTCGCACGTGGCCGTCGTCGTCGCGAGCGGTGGCGTGTTCCGTCACGCGGCGCCGGCGCTGCTGCGCGAGATGCTCGCGCCGGTCACGGACGACCACGCCGGCGGCTGGCGCGTCCCAGGGGCCCCTCGTCTCACCGTCGACCAGCGCTACGTCATGGCCGCGGCCGGGCTGCTGGCCGACGACCACCCCGACGCTGCGTCCGCCCTGCTCGTCGGCGCTCTCGTCGACGTCCGCTGAGGTCGGCGCCTCGGGGGCTCGGACACGGCAGACTGGGGGGACGCCGAACTCGGGAGACGACATGGCACAGCAGTGGTCCGCGGCACCGGCCCCCACCCTCAAGGGCAAGGGCGCCATCATCACGGGGCTCGTGCTCCTGCTGGTCGGTCTTGTGGCCGTCATCGCCGGGATCGCGGGGACCGTCTCCGCCGTGTCGTCCCTGGTGTCGGGGTTCTCGAGCCCCAGGCCGACTCCGGCGCACTTCGTGATGTCCCTCGAGGGCGGCACGACGTACGCCGTCTACGAGCAGAGCGGAGGAGGCACGGGCACCAACGGCGACCCGTTCCTCGGCGCCGTCCAGCCGGCGGACGTCACGATCACCGGTCCCGCCGGGACCGTCCCGTTCACCGCAGCCGGCCAGCAGTCGCAGAGCTACACGACGTCGGGCACCACGTTCGTCGAGGCCGGCAGCTTCGACCCGCAGACGTCGGGCTCGTACACGATCGAGGTGTCGACGAGCCCGTCGGTGAACGTCGTCGTCGCCCCGTCGTTCACGTCGTTCGGACGCGCCGCCGGATGGATCGGCCTCATCGGCCTCGGCGCCCTGCTCGGGCTCGCCGGTCTCATCACCCTCATCGTCGGCCTGGTGCGCCGATCCGGCTCGAAGAAGAAGGTCGCCGCGTACGCCGCCTACGCCGCCCAGCCGTACGGGACCCAGCCCTATGGGACGCAGCCGTACGGGCCCAGCCGTACGGGACGCAGCAGTACGGGACACCGGCGTACGACGCGCAGCAGCCGGTTCCCGGTGTGACCGAGGGGTACGCGGGCACGCCCGACCCCGCGGCGGCGGCCGCGCCGGCACCGCCCGAACCCGCTCCTGCACCACCCGCACCACCCGCACCCGTCGCGCTGCCGCCGGCCGGCTGGTACCCCGACCCGGCGGGCGGGGTGCCGGGCGCCCAGCGCTACTGGGACGGCCAGGCCTGGACCGAGCACCGCGCCTGACGCCCCACCCCCCGCCGAGACTGATCGTGTGGTCGCCACCCGCTGCGGGAAACCGCCACACGATCAGTCTCGCGACGGGGGGCCGGACGTGGTGGGATCGGCCCATGACGACCGAGACCTCGCTGCAGGACTTCACCGCGACCGGGATCGCCGAGGCGGTGCGCTCGGGCCGGACCACGGCGGTCGAGGCGACCCGCGAGGCGCTGGACCGGATCGCCGCGCGCGACGGTGACCTCGGTGCCTTCCAGGTCGTGCGCGCCGATGCTGCGCTCGCGCACGCGGCTGCCGTCGACGGCAGCCCGAAGGAGCACCTGCCGCTGGCCGGCGTCCCCCTGGCGGTCAAGGACAACGTCGCGGTCGAGGGCGAGCCGATGCGCGTCGGCTCGGCCGCCACGCCCGCCCACCCGCAGCTCGCCAACCACGAGGTCGTACGCCGGCTGCGCGCCGCGGGCGCCGTCGTCGTGGGCATCACCCGGGTGCCCGAGCTGTGCGTCTTCGGCCAGACCGACTCGGTCTACGGCGTGACCCGTAACCCGTGGTCGCTCGAGCTGACGCCCGGCGGCACGTCGGGCGGCTCGGCCGCGGCGGTGGCGAGCGGCATGGTGCCCGTGGCCCACGGCAACGACGGCATGGGGTCGGTCCGCATCCCCGCAGCGTGCACCGGGCTCGTCGGGATCAAGCCGGGCACGGGTGTCGTCCCGTCCGACCTCGGCGTCTCGTCGTGGTTCGGTATGTCGGAGAACGGCGCGCTCGGCACGACCGTCGCCGACGTCGCGCTCATGCTCTCGGTGCTGGCCGAGGACGCCTCGCTCGCGCACGTGGCGGACGCCGCCGACGGCCCCGAGCTGCGCATCGCGGTGTCGACCCGCTCCCCCGTGCAGGGCGTCCGTCTGGACCATGAGCTGCTCCGCGCCCTGTTCATGACGGCCGGTGACCTCGGCAGGGCCGGCCACGTCGTCGAGCGCTTCGACCCGACGTACTCGACACCCACCGCGGTCGCCGCGCTCGCGCGCTGGTTCGCCGGGGTCGCGCAGGACGCCGAGGACCTCGACCCGACGCTGCTCGAGCCGCGCATCGTCACCCACGCGGCGATCGGTCGGCAGGTCCTCGCGCGGGGTCTGGTCAAGGAGGGCGCGCGCGACACGTTCATCGAGCAGGCGACCGAGATGCTCACGACGTACGACGTCCTCATGACCCCCGTGCTCGCGTCACCTCCGCTGCCCGCTCGCCGCTGGGGCACGACGTCCTGGGCGACGACGATGCGCGCCAACGTGTCGTGGGCACCGTGGGCGGCGCCGTGGAACCTCGCCGGCTTCCCCGCGATGTCCGTGCCGGCCGGAGTCCATCCGACCGCCGGGACGCCGATGGCCGTGCAGCTCGTCGCTCGTCCCGGTCGCGAGGCCACCCTGCTCTCGCTCGCCGCGACGATCGAGTCGATCCGCCCCTGGCCGCGCCTGGCCCCGGCCTACGCCTGACCCCTCGTCGTCACCGGTCGAACTCACGGAGAAGCAGCCGGTGTGCGCGATCTCGGGCGGTGACGACGGAGCCCTCGGGTCAGGGGAGGGTCCAGTCGACGGGGGCGGCGCCGGTGCGGGCGAGCAGGTCGTTGACGCGGCTGAACGGTCGTGACCCGAAGAAGCCGCCGCTGGCCGAGAGCGGGCTGGGGTGCGGGCTGGCCACCACCGGCGTCGCGCCGAGCATCGGGGTGAGGTTCTGCGCGTCGCGGCCCCACAGGATCGCGACGAGCGGCCGGTCGCGCGCGACGAGAGCGCGGATCGCCTGCTCGGTGACGGCCTCCCAGCCCTTGCCGCGGTGCGAGCCGGGGCGACCCGGCGTCACCGTGAGCACCCTGTTGAGCAGGAGAACGCCCCGGTCGGCCCAGGGCGAGAGGTCGCCGCTCGACGGCGGTGCCACGCCGAGGTCGTCGACGAGCTCGCGGAAGATGTTCGCCAGGCTGCGCGGGATCGGGCGAACGTCGGGCAGCACGGAGAACGAGAGCCCCATCGCGTGGCCCGGCGTCGGGTACGGGTCCTGTCCCACGACGAGGACGCGTACGTCGTCGAACGGCCGCGTCAGCGCGTGCAGCACCCGGTCGCCGGCGGGCAGGTAGCCGCGCCCCGCGGCCACCTCGGCCCGCAGGAAGTCGCCCATCGCGGCGATGTCGTCGGCGACCGGCTCCAGGGCACGCGCCCACCCCGCATCGACGAGCTCGCCCACCGCACGTCCGGCCACGCTCGCCATCCTGCCCCAGCCCGTCCGCGGGATGAAGGTGGCCGAGGCTCAGGTCTGGGCAGCGCGCAGGGCGAGCGCGACGTTCGAGTACGCCGGGTCACCGGTCACCTCGGCGACCACGCGCACCCACGGCGGCAGGTCGAGAGCATCGTGCAGCGAGGCGGCGTCGGCCAGCTCGACCTCGAGCAGCCACAGACCGGCGGGCGCCCGGAACCCGTCGATCTCGAGCGTCAGCCCGCCCCACGGCACGACCCAGCGCGTCTTCTCGATCGGCACGCGCGCCGGGTCGGCGCGCGCCAGGAGCCTGTCGTACGTCGCCGGGTCGACCTCGGTCTCGAGCTCCTCCGCCACACCGCGCGACACCGACTGCTTGCACGTGTGCGTGAGCTGCACGCGATCGCCGTCCGCATCGCGCACCACCCGTTGCCGCACCCGCTCGGCGTCCCACTCCGTCGTCAGCAGATAGGTCTGCACGATGTCCGACTCGGACACCGCCGCCGCCGAGAGCGCCTCGCGGTCGGGCTCGTCGATCACGAGCTTGCGCTCGATCTCCAGCGGTACGCCGCTCACGACCCGCCCCGATCCCGCGTCGCCGGGACCCGGCAGCGGCCGGTCACTCCTTGACGGCGACGTAGGTGAAGTACACCGGCAGCGGGTGCGGCGGGTCCCCGGGCTTCGTGCCGCGGCCGACGAGCAGCCGCCAGAGGCCGTCGTCACCCTGCTGCAGCAGGTCGTCCCCGCGCGGGTTGATCTCGATGTCGACGTGCTCCTGCAGCAGCTCGGTACGCAGGCCGGCGCGGCGGGCGCCCATGACGACGTCGGCGATCGAGTGCGCGTAGGACGTGGTCGTCGACGAGATGGTGCTCTCGGGGTCGGCGTACGTGCCGGTGTCGGTGGTCGTGAAGTGCCCGCCTCCGCCGTAGGGGAAGTCGCAGACGAGATCGGGCAGGCGGGCGTCGAACATCTGCAGGATCGGGTGGATCTCGATCATCGCGAGGCGACCGCCGGCGCGCAGCGCGAGCGCGACCTGACGCATCCACCGGTCGAGGTCGTCGATCCAGCAGATCGCGCCGACGGTGACGTAGACGATGTCGAACCGGCCGTACAGCGACTCGGGGATCGCGCGCGAGTCGGTCTCCACGGTCTCGACGTCGACACCGCACCGCTCGGCCAGCTCACGCACCCGACGCAGCGCCGTCGCGGAGAAGTCGGCGCACGTCACGCGCGCACCTGCGCGCGCCATCGTGATCGCGTCGGCACCGAGGTGGCTCTGGAGGTAGAGGACGTCGAGCCCGGCGAGGTTGGCCAGCGGCGCGTCGTAGGACGCTCCCGTCGCATCGGCGAGGCCGCGCGCCTCGAGCGCCGTCATCAAGCGTGCCACCGGCGACGACCTCGTCGAAGTGGTAGTGGATGTCGGTGTCGGTCGTGCCGTGGGTGGCCGCCGCCTGCTCCCAGTAGTCGAGGTTGCCGGCGAACTGCTCAGGGGTTCCGCTCATGATTCGGCAGTCTGCCCGTCGGCGTCGGTCGTCGTCGAGGCGGTTGAGCGTTCGCGGTCCTCGGCGCGCCGCAACGTCTCGGGCATCGTCGCCGACATCACGAACGTGCAGGCCAGGATCACTGCTCCGACCGCGAAGCCGATCGAGTACGACCCGGTCGAGGCCACGATGGCCCCGGCGATGAGCGGGCCGGCGACGGCGCCGACGTCGCTCATCATCTGGAACGTGGCGACGACGGGACCTTCTCGGCGTCCCTGCGTGACGTCGCCGACGACGGCGGAGGGGCCGGCACCGAGGAAGGCCGCGCCCGCGCCCAGCACGCCCATCGCCGCGAGGTAGCCCCACCAGTGACCGGTGAGCGCGAGAGCGACGAAGCCGAGGAAGGTGACGCCGGTGCCGATCATCAGGGCGAGACGTCGACCACGTGTGTCGGACAGCCGACCGGCCCGGACGAGGAACGGGAACTGCACGACCGCCGACACGAACGCGCCGCACCCGGCCCATGACTTGTCGAGCCCGAGGCTGTTGACGACGAAGAGCGGGATGATCGCCGAGCGAAGACCGAACGAGGCGAAGCCGTTGCCGAGGTTGACGGCGAGCGCGGTGACGTACGCGCGGTCGTGCAGCGCCTCGGCCAGGAGCGGACCACGAGCTGCGACCCGACGGTGTCATGGCCGCATTCGCCGCCTTCGCGGCTCGCTCGTGCAACCGGGTGTGCGCGAGCCGCACGATCACGACGACGGCCGCCGCCCCGAGGGTGACGGCGTACAGGAAGAACGGTGCCGGATCGAGAAGTGCAGCATCACCCCGCCGATGGCCGGGCTCACGACGCCACCGATGAGGAAGCCGCTCTGGAACGCGTTGGCAGCGCGCCCTCGCTGGTCGGGGCCGACGATGCGCAGCAGCAGCGACAGGGACGACACCGTGAACATCGCCGACCCGAGGCCTCCGACGCCGCGCAGCACGAGCAGCTGCGGGTAGGTGCCGGAGAATCCGGCGAACGCGGACGAGACCGCCACGATGATGAGCCCGGTGGCGAGGGTCACCCGCTCACCGAGGCGGTCGACGAGCCATCCGGCGGGCAGCGCACCCACGAGGCGCATCAGCGCGAACACGCTCACGACCGCGCTCGCCCAGAAGGCCGAGACGCCGAACTCGTTGGCGAAGATCGGGATCGCCGGGCCGACGATGCCGAAGCCGAGGGCGACGCAGAACGACACGATCGAGAGGATGAAGACCTCGGGCGGCATCCCCTGGAACAGGGCGGTCCGACCGATCCAGCCGCCGACGACGCCGGTGCTCGTGCTGCGGAGCGGCGTCGGTCACGCTCGCGATCCTCTCACCCACCCCCACCCCCAGCTCGCACTGATCGAACGGCGGTTACCTGTACCGGGAAACCGCCGTTCGATCAGTGCGAGCAGAGGGTGGCGGTTCAGTGCGCTGTCAGGCTGAGCGTCTCCTGCCCTTCCTTCTGGCCAGGTAGTCGGTCACCACGTAGTCGCCTAGCCGGTCGCCTTCTGGTGCCAGTACTCGGCCGCCGTTGCGCCTCGCCACGTCATCGAGGAACTGCGCGAGCCTCGGGTCGTCGCCGAGCCGGAAGAACGACAGGGGTACGCCGCGGCGCGTCATCTTGTCGACCTCGGCCAGCGTCAGCGCGATCGTGTCGGCACCCGGTGGCCAGGAGAACCACCACTCGCCGTCGCGGTCGAGGTGGGCGGTCGGCTCGCCGTCGGTGACGACCAGCACCACCGGCTCGGCGTCGGGGTGCTTGTCGAGGAAGCGTCCGGCGAGCATGAGGGCGTGCTGCAGGTTGGTGCCCTGCACCTCGTTGGCGTCGAGGTCGGGAAGCTCGTGCGGCGCGATCCGTCGGGCCAGGTTGGCGAACGCGATGATCTCGACGGCGTCCAGCGGGAACTGGGTGGTCGCGAGGGCGTGCAACGCCATGGCGGTCGTCTTCGCCGTCCGCCACGTGTCGTTCATGACCATGGAGAACGACTGGTCGACCAGCAGCACCACGGCTGCGCGGGTACGTCGCTCGGTCTCGCGGATCTCGAAGTCCTCGGGCGTCAGCATCGGCGAGTCGGGCTCGATCATCCGCCGTCGCACGCTGTTGCCGACCGTCTTCACGACGTCGAGCGGCTGCTCGTCGCCGAACTGCCACTCGCGGGTCGTGCCCGTGAGCTCGCCGGCCGCCCCTGCGTCGTGGACGTCGTGGTCGCCACGACCACCCGACTCGAGCGACGCGAACACGCGCCGCAGCGCGGTCTGCCCGATGCGCCGGATCGCCTTGGCCGTGAGCTCGATGTCGCCGCCCTTGCGGGTGAGGTAGCCCTGCCGCTCGAGCTCGCGCTCGACCTCCTGCAGGCGCCGAAGGTCGTCGACGGCCTGACGGCCGAGCGCCCGCGCCACCGCCTCCTCGTCGACGTCCTCGAGGGAGGCGCCGGGGTAGTCCTGCCCGAGCGCCTCGGAGAGCGCGTCGAGGTCGGCGAGGTCGGCGAGCGCCTCGGTCGCGTCACCGAGACCCAGCGGCTCGTCGCCTCGCAGCCGCTGCCGCCCGCTCCACGGCAGGTCCGGGCGCATCGCGCGGAGGTTGTCGGTGAGCCGGCCCATCTGCGACGCGAGATCCATGTCGCCGAGCGCCTCGGCCATGAGCTGGGCGAGCTCGTCGCGCTGCTCGGGCGACATCGACTCGAGCATCCGCTGCATCGCCGCGGCCTGACGCGCGAGCTGGTCGAGCAGCTCCTCGAGCGTCTCGGGCTTCTCCGGGAAGTAGTCGCCGTGCTTGTCCATGAAGTCGGCGAAGTCCTGCGTCGTGTCCTCGCCGCGCTGGTGCTTCTCGAGCAGCTGGTTGAGGTCGCTCATCATGTCCTTGAGCGCCTGGCGCGACTCGGGGGAGTCCTGCAGGGCCTGCTTCATCCCGCGGAACTGCTGGTCGAGGACCTCGCTGCGCAGCATCTCGCGCAGCTCGTCGTACGCCGCCTTCGCCTCCGGCGACCGCCAGTCGTACTCGGCCAGCTCGCGCACGGCCGGCGCGGTCTGGGACGGCAGCGCGTCGAGCTGCGCCTCGCGGAACCGCGCGTCGTCGCTGGGGTCGGGGAACAGCGCCTGCCGCTCCGCGTCGACCGCCCGGTCGAGCAGCTCGCGCGCGCGCTCGAGCATGCCGTCCATCCGTCCCGACCGCTCGAGCGAGCGACGTCGCTGCTGCACGCGACGTCGCAGGTCCTCGAGCCCGCGCAGCCCGTCTGCCCCGCGGTCGAACAGGTCGCGCAGCGCGTCGCGCACCCCCGATCCGTCCAGGACGCGGTCGCCGAGCTCGTCGACGGCTCGTCCGGCGTCGTACGGCGGGGCCAGCGGGTCCGGGCCGTCCTCGTAGGTGCGGTAGCGAAATCCGCTCATCCGCGCACCCCCGCTCCTACGCTGGCGACATGACCACGACAGGCGGCACGCCCGCAGGCTGGTACCCGAACCCGGACAACCCCGCGCAGCTGCGCATGTGGGACGGCGAGAAGTGGACCGACCATGTGCAGGGCAGCATCACCGAGCAGGCACCGGGCGAGATCGGAGTCGGTCCGGCGCGCTACGACGGCCCGCCGATCATGGTGGTGACGACGAACGAGCTGCCCGGCTACCGCGTCACGGCGGTCTACGGCGAGGTCTTCGGCATCACGGTGCGCGCGCGCAACATGTTCTCCAACATGGGCGCGGGCTTCCGCACGATGTTCGGCGGCGAGGTGAAGGGCTACACCCAGCTGCTGTCCGACAGTCGCATCGAGGCCGTCGAGCGGCTGCGGTTCGCGGCGCACCAGGTCGGGGGCAACGCCGTCCTCATGATGCGTTTCGACAGCGGTCAGATCGCCGACATGATGAACGAGGTGGCGGCGTACGGCACGGCCGTCACGGTCGAGAAGCTGCCCTGAGCGCACGGTCACGCGCCGCCGTAGACCGCGCGGCCGCCGCCGGGCACCTCGTCCTTGGAGATACGACGGGTGAGGTAGAGGCCCTCGAGCGCCGTCTCGACGCACGCGGCCACGACGCCGGGTGACTCCTGCGCGCCGTCGCCCTCGAGCGCGGTGACGATGCGGCCGAGGCCGGGCAGCGGGCCCACCGCCTCGAGCACCGACTCGCTGGTCACCAGGTCGCCGACCTCGATCGTGCCGCCCTCGTCGACCCGCGCGACGAGCGGGGCGAGGTCGACGCTGCCGAGCCGGGCGCGGAACGTCTCGGCGATCGCCCGCCGCAGCAGGTGCAGGAGCACGTCCTCCTCGCGGCCCTCCTCGCTCACCTCGAACTCGACCTTGCCGCGCAGGGTCGGGACGACGGCCGGCAGGTCGCCGACCCGTGCGACGGCCGCGGACTCGCCGGTGATCGCCGCGCGACGAAGCGCCGACGCGGCGAGCGACTCGGCCGCGGCGACCGCGAAGCGGGCCGACACACCGGAGCGGGCGTCGACCGCCGGCGACTCGCGGACGAGCCGCGTGAAGCGCGCCACCGTCTCGAGCAGGTGCTGGGGCACCAGCGCGCGCAGGTCGGCCTCCTGCCGTACGAGGGTCACCTCGTCCTGCAGCCGCAGCGGGTAGTGGGTGCGGATCTCCGCGCCGAAGCGGTCCTTGAGCGGGGTGATGATGCGGCCGCGGTTGGTGTAGTCCTCGGGGTTGGCGCTCGCCACGAGCAGCAGGTCGAGCGGGAGCCGGATCGCGTAGCCGCGTACCTGGATGTCGCGCTCCTCGAGCACGTTGAGCAGCGACACCTGGATGCGCTCGGCGAGGTCGGGCAGCTCGTTGATCGCGAAGATGCCCCGGTTGGTGCGCGGCACGAGTCCGTAGTGGACGGTCTCGGGGTCGCCGAGAGTGCGGCCCTCGGCGACCTTCACCGGGTCGACGTCCCCGATGAGGTCGCCGACGCTCGTGTCCGGCGTCGCGAGCTTCTCGCCGTACCTCTCGCTGCGGTGCAGCCACCCCACGGGCGTGGCGTCGCCGTGCTCCGCCACCGTGCGGCGTCCCCACACGCTCACCGGCTCGTACGGGTGCTCGTGCAGCTCGCTGCCCTCGATGACCGGCGTCCACTCGTCGAGCAGGCCGGCGATCGTGCGCAGCAGTCGGGTCTTGCCCTGCCCGCGCTCGCCGAGCAGCACGAGGTCGTGGCCCGCGAGGAGGGCACGCTCGAGCTGGGGTCGCACCGTCTCCTCGATCCCGACGACGCCGGGGAACGGGTCGGCACCGGCGCGCAGCACCGCCACGAGGTTGTCGCGCAGCTCGTCCTTGACCGTGCGGTACTCGTGGCCCGAGGCGCGCAGGGCGCCGAGGGTGCGGGGGAGGTCGGCGGGGGCGTCCGGGGTGAGGTGGGAGGTCACCCCTCGACCGTACGTCGGGTTCGCCACCACCGCGAGATCTCTACGCCGAGCGCGAATTCTCGTCGCGCGGTCACGTTCTGGGGCAGGTCACCACCCGATCGGGTCAAGGCGACGGGGCCACCTGCCCCCGGAACCGTCACGATGGCGGGGTGACCTCGCGATTCGGAGACGGCCTGGCCCTCCACGACGACCTCCTGGTCGCCGCGGAGGACGCCGTGGCCGCGGCGCTGGCCCCGCTGGGCGGCGTACGACCGGATCTGGCGTGCGTCTTCGTCACGGGCGGGACCGACGAGCAGTGCGAGCTGGCCCTCAGGTACGCCTCGGACCTCCTCGACGCCGGCACCTCGATCGGGTGCGGTGCCGACGGCGTGATGGCGGCCGGCAAGGGCATCGAGGGCGAGTCAGGCGTGAGCGTGTGGGTGGCGGTGCTCCCGCACGTGTCGGTGCGCGGGTTCCATCTCGAGGTGCTCCGGACGTCGGAGTCGATGGCAGTGCTCGGGATGCCGGTGCGTGCCGATGACGACGTCGTGGGTGTCCTGCTCGCCGATCCGTGGTCGTTCCCGGTCGACGGGTTCATCGCGCACTCCGACGTCGCGCTCCACGGGCTCCCCCTCGTCGGCGGGCTGGCGAGCGGCGCGACTGCCGCCGGCGGGTCGCGGCTGCTCCTCGACGGACGGGTCGTCGACCGCGGCGCCGTCGGTGTCGTGCTCGGCGGCGACCTCTCGGTGCACACGCTCGTCTCGCAGGGCTGCCGTCCGATCGGCCTGCCGATGACGGTGACGCGGTCCGAGGGCGACGTCATCGCCGAGCTCGCCGGACGTCCGGCCTACCAGCAGGCGAAGGATGCGATCTCGGTGCTCTCGCCGGACGAGCAGCTCTCCGCCGTCCGCGGGCTCGCTCTCGGCATCGCCGTCGACGAGTACCTCGACGAGCACGAGCAGGGCGACTTCGTCGTGCGCTCGCTGGCCTCGGCCGACCAGGCATCGGGTGCGCTGTCGATCGGCGAGCACGTGGCCGTCGGGACGACGGTGCAGTTCGTGCTCCGCGATGCCGCGGCCGCGCACGAGGACCTCGCGGCCGTGCTCGGTGCGCTGGGCCGAAGAGTCGGCCTGGACGGACTCGCCGGCGCGCTCGTGTTCTCGTGCACGTCGCGCGGGACGACGATGTTCCCGTCCCCCGACCACGACGTGACGGCGGTCCGCGGCGGCCTCGGCGTCGACAGCGTGGCGGGCTTCTTCGCCGCGGGCGAGATCGGTCCGGTCGGTGGACGCAACCACGTGCACGGCTTCACCGCGACCGTCCTCGCCTTCGGCTCCTGACCCGCAGTCGCGACCGAGGCGCCCCGACCCGCTGCGTCGCGCGTCGGCGTGTGGTCGGATCAGCCCGTGACGACGATCCTCGCCCTCGACGTCGGCGGCACGAAGATGGCTGCCGGCCTCGTCGACGCTGCCGGCTCCGTCCTCGTGCACGACCGCGTCGAGACCCCGCCGGGTGGTGACGCCGATCTGCTGTGGGCCGCCGTCGTCCGCGTCGTCGACTCGGTCCTCGCATCGCCCGCCGCGGTCCCGTACGACGCGGTGGGCATCGGGTGCGGCGGACCGATGCAGTGGCCGGCCGGACTCGTGTCACCGATCAACATC
Organism: uncultured Actinomycetota bacterium; assembly: GCA_963782665.1. Taxonomy (GTDB): domain Bacteria; phylum Actinomycetota; class Actinomycetes; order S36-B12; family CAIYMF01; genus Longivirga. The sequence continues at coordinate 221,233 of CAWAKP010000005.1, forward strand.
CACGGCTGGCGCGACTTCCCGCTGCTGCACCGCATGGCCGAGCGCTACGCCGGCGCCCGCCCGGTGGCGATCCACAACGACGCCGTGGCGCTCGCGGTGGCCGAGCACCGCTGGGGTGCGGGTCGCGGTCACGACCACGTCCTCGGCATGGTGGTCTCGACCGGCGTCGGCGGAGGGCTCGTCCTCGGCGGGAGGCGGGTGGACGGCGGCACCGGAAACGCGGGTCACATCGGGCACCTGGTCGTCGACCCGGACGGCCCGCCGTGCCCGTGCGGCAGCCGCGGCTGCCTCGAGGCGATCGCCCGCGGGCCGGCGATCGCGGCCCACGCCGTCGAGCACGGGTGGACGGGTGCGCAGACCGGCGTCGCCGTCGCCGAGGGCGCACGGTCGGGTGACCCTGCCTGCCGGGCCGCCTTCGAGCGCGCCGGTCGCGCCGTCGGCACCGCGATCGTGTCGGCGACGGCGCTCCTCGACCTCGACGTCGTCACCATCGGCGGCGGCATCGCGCAGACCGGGGACCTCTTCCTCGACCCGGTGCAGGCGGCGTTCGACGAGCTCGCCGGGCTCGCGTTCATCCGTCGCTGCCAGATCGTGCCGGCGCGGCTCGGCCCGCTCGCCGGCCTCTCCGGTGCCGCCGCTCTCGTCCTGTGAGCCGCTGACACCCTGCCAGGCAGACGAAGGGCGGCGACCGGGATGTCCCGGCCGCCGCCCGTCATGTCGGTGGTGCGGGCCGTCGGCCCACGCCTGAGGATCAGGTGTGCTGCAGGCAGCCGTCACCGGTGCGGGCGAAGTCGTTGTTGCTGAACTCCTCCTGCGTGAGGTAGCGGTGCTCGTTGATCACCTGGTTGTAGAGCCGTCCGCTGTGTCCGCGCGTCGAGCCGAACACGTAGGCGCACTCGTCGCCGTTCTCGTAGCCGTTCGAGTCATACCAGCCGGTCACCGTGTCCGGATCGGTGATGGCCTCCATGATCTCGTGGCTCGTCGGGCTCACCTGGACGTCCGCGTCGGGGTTGCCGTTCGGTGACTGGATGGAGCCGAAGTCCTTCTCGGTCCCGCAGGTGTAGCCGACGGGCGAGGAGTAGATCGGGAACGGCATGTTGGCGTAGACCGCGCCGCTCGGAGCCTGGCTGTGGTAGGCGCAGTACGCCGCGCTGGGCTGGTGGTTGATCGTGCAGAAGTTGTCCGCCGTCGTGGTCGTTCCGGAGAAGAAGCACGACTGGACGTGCTTCGGCAGGAACAGCACGTAGATGTGGCCGTAGTCGCGCGGGAGCCCGCGCGCCGTGACGACCCGCTCCGTCTCGGCGATGATCTGGTCGTCGTCGAGGCAGGCGTCGTAGCCGGACTTGTCGGCGTAGATGTTCGTCGTGTCGGCGGAGTCGAGGGTGCACCCGTCAGCCGGAAGCGGTCCGTTGTCGTTCACCGGGTTGCCCAGCGCGATCTTGTAGCGGATGCGCCCGTTGCTGCCGTAGTACTCGTTGAGCGTCGAGTAGACGTTGGTGCGCTTGCCGCTGTCCTCGGCGACGTCGTGCAGGTAGGTCTTGAGGATCGACTTGTAGCTGCCGGACATCGAGTGCCCGGACGGGGTCCAGAAGATCGGTGTCACGACCACGGGACCGGTCGAACGGGTGCCCATCACGGGGCCGCCGTTGAAGATCAGCGGAGGTGTGCCGATCGCGGCATCGCTGGTCGTGGAGCGTCCGCAGTCCGTGTTCACGGCGGTGGCGTGCACGATGCCCCCGACGTGACCGACGCGCGACTGGGAGCCGAGATTCGCGCAGGACGCCGAGGACGACTTCTGAACGCTCGTGGCGTTGGCGGCTCCGCCACCGGCAGTGAGCGCGGCCGCGCCGATGAGCGCCGCCGTCCCGATGGCCAGCACGGGGTGGAGGTAGCGTCGACGGGTAGGTGCCTTCATCAATTCCCCTTCGATCCAGCCGTACCCCGAAGCCTGGTGCCCGGGTTTCCGGCGTCCCACCACCGGGCTCGGTGGTCGGCGACCGAACGCTGTCGTCCTCTACGCGGACTGTCAATGACCTTGATGGGTTCGTGACCGCACTGCTCGCTCGGAGCGTCGCCCCGATCACGGAGCGACGTCGTCCGTGCCGGATCTCGTCGTCGTGCCGACGCGGTACGGCGTCGTGTGCGACGGTCCTTCCGTGGGCTCGCGGACGTCGCGCCCGGTCGAGGAGGGGACTCCGTGTTCGGACAGCTCATGAGCATGCGCGTGAAGACCGACCGCCTCGGCGACCTGCCGCGGATGTTCGACCTGCTCGAGCAGGCCGAGCAGCCCGACTCGGGCCTCGTCCGCACCGTGGTCCTGCACGACCGTGCCGACCCGACGCGCCTCTACACGGTCGTCGTCTTCGAGAGCGAGGAGAAGGCCAGGGCGCGCGAGAGCGACCCGCGCCGATCGGCCCTGCTCGGCGAGGCGCAGGCGCTCCTGCGCGAGGTGCTCGACGGGCCGCCGGAGTTCCACGACTGCGACGTCCTCCTCGACCGCACGCCGTAGTCACGACGAGGCAGCCGCGGGGGGCCGCTCAGCGGTGGTGCAGCGTCATCGGTAGTCCGTGCTTGGGGCGCAGGGTGACGGCGGCCAGCGTGTCGACGACGGACCCGGGGACGAGCGACGCCGTCCAGTGCGAGGCGAGCGTCGCGAGCACGAGCATCGCCTCGGTCCACGCGAACTGCTCGCCGATGCACCGGCGGTTGCCGAAGCCGAACGGGATGTAGGCGCCGCGCGGCTGGCCGGGCGCGGACTCGTCGTAGCGACCCTCGGCGTCGAGCCAGCGCTCGGGGACGAACGACGTCGCACGGTCCCACAACGTCGGGTCGCGGTGCAGGATCCAGGGCGCCCCCAGCACGATCGAGCCGGAGGGCAGCTGCCAGCCACCCACCTCGAGGTCGGTGAGCAGGCGCCGTCCCATGATCCATGCGGGCGGGTAGAGCCGGATCGACTCGGCGACGACGGCGTGCGTCCACGGCAGGTCCGCGACGTCGTCGAACGTCGGCGCGCGCCAGGTGCCGTCGTCGGCGCGCAGGACGCCGGCCAGCTCGTCGTGCAGGCGCGACACCACGAGCGGGTGGCAGGACAGCAGCCACCACGTCCACGAGAGCGACATCGCCGTGGTCTCGTGACCGGCGAGGACGAAGGTCATCACCTCGTCGCGCAGCTGCTCGTCCGACATCCGCTCGCCGTACGTCGCGGAGCTCTCGTCGTCGCGCGCGGCGATGAGCCACGAGAGCAGGTCGTCGCGGTCGACGCCGCGCGACGCGTCGTCGCGGTGCTCGTCGATGATGCGCTGCACCACCGCGTCCAGCCCGGTCACCTGCGCGAGCAGACGTCTACCCTTCGGCAGCGCGCGCACCAGCCGCTCGTTGCCGATCGACGAGAGCTGGCCGAAGCCGGCGATCAGCTGCTCGAGGCTGTCGCCGAACGACTTCGCGTCACCGGTGAGGTCGGTGCCGAACAGCGTGCGCCCGACGATCGCGAACGTGAGCGAGGTCATCTCGTCGACCATGTCGACCTGCGCGCCGTCGACCCACAGGTCGCTCACGCGCTCGGCCTCGGTGACCATCTGGTCGGCGTACGCCGCGATCCGGTGTCGGTGGAACGCCGGTTGCGCCAGGCGGCGCTGGCGCAGGTGGAACTCGCCCTCGCTGGTGAGCAGGCCGTTGCCGAGCAGCGGACGCGCGGCCTGCAGCCCGCGTCCCTTCATGACGTCGCGCGCGTGCGTGAGGAAGACGTCGGTCACGAGCGCCGGGTCGCTCACGACGTAGACGTGCTCGCCGGCCATCCGGATGTGGGTCACCGGCCCGTGCTCGCGGGCCGCGGCCTCGAAGACGATGTTGGGCCCGGAGCGCTGCGCGAGCAGGGTGAGCACCGTCGCGATGCTCGACGGCCCGTCGGGTCGGGCGACCGAGCCCCAGTCGCTGGGCGCCGGGACCGGTGCGTCGCTCGGGGGCGTACGCCGGGCCTCGGCCCGCGCCGTCGCCTCCCGTGCCGCTCCACTCATGCTGCAAGTTCTACGCCTCGGCCCGCTGACCTGCCACCGCGGCTCGCGCGAGTTCTAATTGGAAAGTAGGGTTGCCAAACTAGAAACGTCGGTTTACAGTCGTGCCATGACCGACATCGATCCCCTCCGCGACCTGCTCACCCGCGTGGCTGCCGGCGAGGTCGACCCCGCCGAGGCGGCCCGCCTCCTCGACGCCGACACCGTCGACCGCACCGCCCCCACCCTCGACGTCACGAGCGACCTGACGGCCTTCCCCTCCGGCAGCGTCACCTCCGTCATCATCAAGGCCGGCGGGGTCAAGCTCACCGTCGTCGCCGACCCCACCGTCGACACCCTCGTCGCCGACGGCCCGCACGCCCTGCGCCAGGACGGCCACGCCCTCGTGCTCGAGGCTCCTGGCGAGGGCGGCTGGAAGACCCAGCCGGCGCCGAAGTTCCTCGGCTGGGTGCCCAACGTCGTCTGGACCGCCGGCCGCGGCGAGAAGGTGCACGTCCGCGTGAACCCGGCCCTCCCGCTGACCGTCGACGCGTCCGCGAGCGCCGTCGAGATCGTCGGCACCCGCTCGTCGCTGACGCTCGGGGGCAGCGCGTCCTCGGTGAAGGTGCGTGACCACGTGGGCACCGTGCACGGCACCCTGTCGATGGGCAGCCTCGCCGTCGTCGGCGTCATCAACGGACCGAGCGACCTCGTGTGCGAGCTCGGCAGCCTCGACCTCCGGCTCGACCGCGGGTCCGACGTCACCGTGACCGCCTTCGCCGAGATGGGGTCGCTCAAGGTCGCGGGTGGCGACGTCGGCGCGGAGGCCACGTTCGACGGCACCGCGAGCCGCACGGTCGTGGCCGGTGCAGGCACCCACTCGCTCGGCGTCACCGTGCGGATGGGCTCGGCGTCGATCGTGGTGGCGTCATGACCACCTCGACCCAGCAGCTGCCCGAGCACCGACCGCCGCGCGAGTGCCCGGTCTGCTCGTCCTCGCTCGTGGTCACCGGCTGCGGCTGCACCGAGTGCGGCACCGGCATCTCTGGTGCGTTCCGCATGTGCACGTACTGCGGGCTCACCGACGACGAGTCCGAGATGCTGCGCGTCTTCCTCGTGAGCCGCGGCAACATGCGCGAGCTCGAGAAGCACCTCGGTGTCTCGTACCCGACCACCCGCCAGCGCTTCGCCGACCTGCTCACCAAGCTCGGGTTCGAGGACCCGGGCGCGGCTGCGCGCAAGGCCGACCGCGACAAGGTGCTCGCCGACCTCGCCGCCGGACGCCTCAGCGTCGACGAGGCCGAGGACCTCCTGCGCGCCTGACCGGCTCGCCCGATCCGAACCCGGCCGACCCACGAGGTCGGCCGCAGACCCCAGCACGCCACGGCCGCACTCCAGCACCGCCGCCCCCGCAGAGCCGGCTTCGCTCCTGGCGAAGTCGTGCGCTGCGTCCGCCACGACGCGAGAGGTTCGACCGCATGACCGACGACACCGCGATCCGTGCCGAAGGACTCGTCAAGCACTTCGGCGACGTCCATGCCGTCGACGGGCTCGACCTCACCGTGCCCTACGGCACCGTGGTCGGCCTGCTCGGCCCGAACGGCGCCGGCAAGACCACCACCGTCCGCATCCTCACGACGCTGCTCAAGTCCGACGCCGGAACCGCGCACGTCGCGGGCATCGACGTCGCCGCCGATCCCGACGGCGTCCGGCGCGTCATCGGCCTCACCGGGCAGTACGCCGCTGTCGACGAGTACCTCACCGGTCGGGAGAACCTCGACATGGTCGGCCGGCTCTACCACCTGCCTCCGGCGTACGTGAAGCAGCGGGCCGACGAGCTGCTCGAGCGGTTCGAGCTCACCGAGGCCGCCGACCGCCCCGCCAAGACCTACAGCGGCGGCATGCGTCGTCGCCTGGACCTGTCGGCGAGCCTCGTCGGCAAGCCGCAGATCCTCTTCCTCGACGAGCCGACCACAGGACTCGACCCGCGCTCGCGCCTGCAGATGTGGGACGTCATCACCGACCTCGTGTCGGAGGGGACGACGGTGCTCCTCACCACGCAGTACCTCGAGGAGGCCGACCAGCTCGCGCAGGACATCGTCGTGATCGACCAGGGCAAGGTCATCGCCCACGGGACCAGCGACGCGCTCAAGACGCAGGTCGGCGGCGACCGGCTCGAGATCGTCGTGCGCGCCGGCTCCGACCTCGACGCCGCTGCCCGTGCGGTGCGCGAGGTGTCGGACGGCGACGCCACGATCGACGTCGACGCGCGACGGGTCATGGCCGCCGGTGTCCGGCGGTTCGACCGTGCTCGTCGAGGCGGTACGCGTGCTCGACCAGCAGGGCGTCACGATCGACGACCTCGCCCTGCGTCGTCCCACCCTCGACGACGTCTTCCTCACCCTCACCGGTCACGTCGCCGAGGACGCGGCCGCCTCGCCCGCACCGAAGAAGCGCCGCGGTCGCGGCACGAAGGAGTCCTGACCATGGCCACGATCTCGCACACCTCGCACCCGGCACCGGTGATGAAGCGTCCTGCGCTGGGCTGGCTCTTCCACGACGGCTGGGTCGTCGCCAAGCGCAACCTGATCCAGACCCTGCGCGTGCCGGAGTCGGTCTTCTTCTCCCTCGTGCAGCCGGTGATCTTCGTCCTGATGTTCGCGTACGTGTTCGGCGGCGCCATCCCGGTGCCGGGTGCCGACTCGGGCGCCGGAGCGCTCGCCTACCGCGAGTACCTCGTGCCCGGCATCTTCGGCCAGACGGTCGCGTTCGCCGCGGCGGCGTCGACCGTGGGTCTCGCCGAGGACATCCACAAGGGCATCGTCGACCGGTTCCGCTCGCTCCCGATGGCGGCGTCCGCCCTGCTGTTCGGGCGCACCGCGGCGGACGCGATCCGTCAGATCCTCGTGCTCGTCGTGCTGTCGCTCACTGGCCTCGTGGTCGGCTGGCGCATCCACAACGGCGTCGTCATGGCGGCCGAGGCCTACCTGCTGCTGCTGCTCTTCGCCTACACCGTCGCGTGGGTGGGGTCCTGGGTCGGACTGCACATGCCCAACCCGGAGACGGCGAGCACGGCCGGACTCATCTGGCTCTTCCCGCTCACCTTCCTGTCGAACGCGTTCGTGCCGCTGGAGGGCATGCCGCCGGTCATCAAGGTGATCGCGGAGTGGAACCCCGTGTCGTCGCTGTGCCTCGCCTGCCGCGAGCTGTTCGGCAACCCGACCGGCGGACCTCCCGGAGGTTGGGGGGTCTGGTCGCTGGACCACGCCGGGCTGTACACCGTCATCTCGTGCGTCGCCGTCATCGCGATCTTCGCGCCCCTCGCGGTGCGCACCTACCGGCGTACTGCCTGAAGCGTCGGTGTCGAGGTACGTCGAGGCGTCGGCGAGTCAGCCGGTGAAGGGCACGGCCGAGACGATCTCGACCTGCAGGGTCTTGCCCGCCGGGGTGGTGTACTCGACGGTCTCGCCGACGCCCTGGCCGAGCACGGCGGCGCCCAGCGGTGAGGTGGGGGAGTAGACGTCGATCCCGGCCGTGGCGGCCTCCTCGCGGCTGCCGAGCAGGAACGTCTCGGTGTCGTCGAACGCCGGGAAGCGCACCGTGACGACCTGTCCTTGGGCGACAGTGCCCTCCTCGGCCGGCGGCGCCCCGATCTTGGCGTTCTCGAGCAGGTGGCGCAGCACCTTGACCCGCGCCTCGTTCTTGCCCTGCTCCTCCTTGGCGGCGTGGTAGCCGCCGTTCTCCTTGAGGTCGCCCTCCTCGCGCGCGGCCTCGATGCGCTTGACGATCGTGGCGCGGAGCGGGCCGGAACGGTCGGAGAGCTCGGCCTGCAGCCGGTCGTAGGCCTCCTGGGTCAGCCAGGTCTCGGGGGTCTCGCTCACGACGATGCCTTCTCCGGGAGGGTGCGGGTGGAGGTCCAGGGTACGGGCGCGGCGTCAGGTGCCGTCGACGACCGGCTGCTGCGGCGGGTTGACCGTGCCTGGCACGAACTGCGGCGGGTCCACCCGCGGCGGTGCGGCGTCGGCGCAGCCGAGCACCTCCGCGGTCGTGGCCCGCGACGACGTGGCCAGCGGATACGTCACCTGCAGGTCGCTGCGACCCGCGGTGACGCGCACCGAGGCGTAGCCGACGTCGGCATGGTCCTGCGCCCGCGCGCGGAGCACGCAGGTCGTCTCGGTCGAGCCGTCGCGGTGCAGGTCGAAGGTGACGTCGACCCTCGAGTCCGACGCGACGACGAAGCGCACGAGGGTGCTCTGCGCCCCGGGCATGGCCATCCGCCAGGTGATGACGGCGACGACCGCGAGGAACACGAGTGCGACGCTCGTGACCAGCACGCGCAGGCCGGTCGACGAGCGGTCGGTGCCGTAGCGCGCGGCCATGCGTGGGCTCAGCGTCTCGGGCACGGTCACCGCCTTCGGGGAGCCCGCGGCGGTCCGCACGAGGCGCGACCGGGCGGATCTGGGAGACTTCAGTCTCCACCACACCCGTCCTGGAGCCGCTCGTGACCCCGACGTCGACCCCGACCGACCTGCCGACCCCCGGCCTGCCGCGCGACGGCGAGCCGCTGCGTCTCCTGGCCGTCCATGCCCACCCCGACGACGAGTCGAGCAAGGGCGCGGCCACGATGGCCCGTTACGTGAGCGAGGGCGTCGAGGTGCTGGTGGTGAGCTGCACCGGCGGCGAGCTCGGCGACGTGCTCAACCCGGCGCTCGCGCACGACGAGCAGGTCCTCGCCAACATCGCGGAGGTCCGACGCGCGGAGATGGCGCGCGCTGTCGAGGTCCTCGGCGTCCAGCATGTCTGGCTGGGCTTCCACGACTCCGGGCTGCCCGAGGCGGACGAGAACGGCGTGACCCCGCCGCTTCCGGAGGGCTGCTTCGCGCTGCTCCCGCTCGACGAGGTGTCGGCACCGCTCGTCGAGCTGGTGCGCTCGTTCCGGCCGCACGTGATGACGACGTACGACGAGAACGGCGGCTACCCGCACCCCGACCACATCCGCACCCACGAGGTGTCGATGCGCGCGTTCATGGCCGCCGGCGACCCCGAGCAGTTCCCCGGTACGGGCGACCCGTGGCAGCCGAGCAAGCTCTACTACCACCTCACCTTCCACAAGGCCCGGCTCGTGGCGCTGCACGAGGCGTGCCTGGCCGAGGGCATGGAGTCGCCGTTCGGCGAGTGGCTCGAGAACTGGGAGGACAAGCCCGAGGACGCCGCCCGTCTCACGACGAGCGTGCCGTGCTCGGACTTCTTCGCCGTCCGCGACGAGGCGCTCAAGGCGCACGCGACGCAGGTCGACCCGGACGGTCGCTGGTTCCACCTGCCGCTGGAGGTCCAGCAGCGCGTGTGGCCGACCGAGGACTACCAGCTCGCCATCACGCTCGTGCCCGACGTCCGCGACGGCGACCTGGAGGACGACCTGTTCGCCGGCGTCCGGGTGTCGGCCGAGTCCGTCTCCGCCTGACCGGTCTTCGTCAGGACCGCTCCTCCAGGATCACCAGGGATCACCGTGCCGCTCCTCTCGCTCGTCGTCCTCGCGCTGGCGGGCTCACCCTCGCCGAGCCCTTCGGTGAAGGAACCCGATCCCGACACGGTCTCGCCGGGGTGGTGGGGCTTCCTGTCGCTCGTGTTCCTGGTCGTCACCGTCTACCTGATCTGGCGCGGCCTCACCAAGCAGCTCAAGCGGGTGGACTTCGACGAGAACGCGCCGCAGGCCATCGCTCGTGGACCACGCGATCCCGCCGCGACACCGAGCCCGGTGGTCGCGACCACCGACGCGCCTGCGGAATCTGCCCCCACCACCGGGACGCCGACGAGCAGTGCACCGCGGCCCGAGTCACCGATCGATGACGACGCGGGCGAACCGACTCGGAGCGAATGAGCGGGAGCGGTGACACCCCGCCGCGGTGAACCTGGGGTCTGCGCGCTGCGACCGTCGTCAGAGCGTTCGGCGTCGGGCCGTCAGCGTGCCGGGCGAGTCGCCCGTGTTGACGGTCTCGCTCGGCTCGATGAGGACGATGTGCGCACCCTGGCTCGACACCGGCTGGTGCCGCACTCCGCGTGGCACGACGTAGACCTGGCCCGGCGCGAGGCTCACTTCGTCGTCCGGCAGCCGGATCGTGAGCGTCCCGGAGACCACCAGGAAGAACTCGTCTGTGTCCGGATGCGTGTGCCAGGTGAACTCGCCGAGCGCTTTCACGACGCGTACGTCGTAGTCGTTGAGCGCGGCGACAGTGCGTGGCTGCCAGGGCTCCTCGAACGTCGCTAGGACTGTGGCGAGATCGATCGGATCGGCCATGCGCCGGACTGTACCGCCTGGCTTTCGCGTTCTTCTGCCCGCGCACGGAGTGTGCCGCGGCGTGCGACGGGGTCGTCACGGCGTGGGTGGTCGGTCGGGTGGGTGGACGCGGAAGTACCCGGATTCGGTGGGTCGTCTGTCGTGGTCGCGGGTGATCGTCAGCTGTCCGGCGTGCAGGGCTCGATGGTGTCTCTCGCACAGCAGGAGGCAGTTCGCGATCGTGGTGTCGCCGCCGTGTTCCCAGTGCTGGACGTGGTGGGCGTTGCACCGTCTCGGATGTCGCCCGCAGCCCGGTGCCTGGCAGTGCCGGTCGCGGGCTTCCAGCGCACGGCGCAGTCGTGGTGGGGCGGTGCGCTCCTCACGTCCGACGTAGAGGACGTCGACCGCCTTCGAGCGGAGCAGCTCAGGCAGGGCACCGGGCCCCGGCTCGGTCGTCGTCCCGCAGCCGGCCGGTTGGGTGATGACGTGGGTGAGGCCGGTGTCGCACAGGATGCGGCGGACCGTGTCGCTCGAGACGAGGATCGGTTCGTCGTGGCCCGGGGACGGTGAGCTCGCCGCCGAGGCCGGCGAGGAGGTCGCGGACGTCGACGTGCATGCACGGTGTGGGGGCGGATGCCGTGGTGCATGCCGACCTCGGAGCGTCCGAGGAGCCCGGTCATGACCTCGCCCAGGGCGAGTGCGAGCAGGTGACCGTTGCGGGCGCGCTGGTGGCGTCGGCCCTCGGCGGAGTCGGGGTCGACCCCGTCGGGGAGGCGGTCCTCGGCGGCGAGGTCGCCGGCGGCGCGCCACCCGTCGACCTGCTGGGTCAGCACCGTCATCACCGCGGCGGCGGCTTCGGGGTCGAGGAAGGCGCTGAGGTGCACGAGGTGTCCGACCGGGACGCAGGTCAGGGACTGCTCGGTGTAGGCGTCGAGCTCGGCCTGGCGCACCCCGTCGGGGTCGAGCACGAACCGCAGCCGGGCGATCGCCTGCTTGAGCTGCGCGACGGTGTGGGTGCGGGCCAGCGGCAGGAGCAGGTCGAGGGCTTCGGAGGTGAGCCGGTCGCGTTCGGCGGCGGGGTGGTGCTTGACCGCGGCGCGGATGCCGAGGGTGAGCTCGCGGACCTTGTCGTCGCTGAGCGCACCGGACAGCCACCCGTAGCGCAGCCGGGGGTCGCCGTGGTCGGCGGCGTCGCGCAGATCCCGCGCCCGAGCGGCCAACGCGGTCGCCGACCGAGGCGCGAGCCCCGCCTCGACCTCGAAGAACCGCTTCGTCGACGCGTACGTGCCCTCGATCAGCTCCCGACCCGACACGGCACGATCCACGACACCGGTCAGCACCGCGGCGGCGGCGCGGGCCTGGTCGGCCACGGCGAGCAGGTCGCGCAGCTGCGCGGCGACGGCGTCGACGTGCAGGGCGGCGAGGTCGGCGGGCGCGTCGGGGTCGGTCAGGTCGGCGGTGATGGCGTCGGTGAGCTCGCGGGTGTGCGCGATCAGGGTGCCCAGACGTGGTCCGCGAGCGGCGCCACGGGTCTGGTCAACGGTCGAACACATGTGCCAATCATGTCGGACGGCGGATGCCGTGTCAACCCCAATATCGCAGTATTACCAACGACTTTCCCGATTCTGATATCCACAGGCGGGGCGCATCGGCGTGTCGTCCACAGCCGCTCGCCGCGGGGTCGTTGCCCGGGCGCGCGGCTGTGTTGTCACCACGGCGCGGCTCATCGGAGGCATCGTCGGCGCGGACCGACAGACGGCGGCACGCGGCGTACGACCACGGACCTGGCTCGGGTCCGCGACCGCTCGCAATCGTCGTCGCCTCGGCCGTCAGTCGAGGCAGAACTCGTTGCCCTCCGGGTCGGTCATCACGATGTGCCCGGCACTCATCGGGGGCTCGGGCTCGTAGCGGCGTACCCGCGACGCACCCAGCGCCACGAGCCGGTCGCACTCGGCCTCCAGCGCCGCCATCCGCTCCGGCCCGACGAGCCCGGGGGCCGCTCGGACGTCGAGGTGCACGCGGTTCTTGGCGACCTTGTCCTCGGGCACCTGCTGGAAGAACAGCCGCGGACCGGGCCCGTCCGGGTCCTCGATCGCCGATCGGGTGTTCCGCTGCTCCTCCGGCACGCCGAGCCGTCCCAGGAACTCGTCCCACGCGGTGAGCGGGTCGTCGCCCGCAGCCAGCGTGACGCCGGGGGGACCGGGATGGACGTAGCCGAGGACGTCGCGCCAGAACGACGACAGCACCCGCGGGTCGTGGGCATCGAAGGTGACCTGCACATGGCGACTCATGACAGCGATGGTGCCGCTCGGGCGTGGCCACGGTGGTCAAGTCCGGACATTCCGGCGGACTCGGAGGGGCGGCCTGGCGCACACCGTCCGGCAGCCCTTCCGCTCACGCGGATGAGGGAGGACGCTGACCCGAGGGCCCGTCCACGAGCCCTGGCCCCGAGGGTCGACGTGACGCCGTGCACCCCTCGTCGCCGACGTCCTCACGGCGGCCGTCGACCCTGCAGTCGCCGGCGGACCTGGCGGAGGGAGCCGGACCATGGCGGGACTGCGGTGCACGCTCGGGATGCACGACTACCACCCCACGGCGAACGACGAGGGCAACAAGTACCTGGTCTGCGCACGATGCGGCAAGGAGTCGTTCCCGAACACCTCGTCCGGCCCGCGGATCACCCACTAGCGCTCGGTCGACGAGGGGCTAGTCGGGGTCGGCGCGGCGGAGCTTCTTGATCTGGCCGCGACGCTTCTTGTCGTCGACCCGGCGTCGCCTGGCCGACGCCGACGGCCTGGTGGCCACCCGCGGGCGGGGCGGCGGTGCGATCGCCTCGGCGAGCAGCTCGGCGAGCTTGCGCTCGGCCGCGAGGCGGTTCTGCCACTGGCTGCGCTGCTCGGACGCCGACACGGTCACGACGCCGTCGACCAGCCGCGGGCCGAGGCGCTCGAGCGCCCGCGCACGAAGGTAGGACGAGAGGGCGGTCGTGCTCGCGACGTCGAGGCTGAGCTCGACCCGCGAGTCCGACGTGTTGACGCCCTGACCACCTGGACCCGACGAGCGCGAGAAGCGCCACAGCAGCTCGGACTCGGGGACCACCACCGAGCCGCGCACGTGGAGGTCGCCGGGCATGCCCCCAGGATGCCCGTTCGCGTGACGCGCGCTCGACCCGGTTGCCGGGCGCGCCGAGCCCACCGACATGTCGTCGTCGCGGGCGATCAGGCGGTGGGGCGCCGATGCGGTCGAGCGTGACGGTTACCGTGGTCGGGTGCTCGGGACGCTCGCCACGCGGAAGTGGATCGCGCTGACGCTGGGCGGGCTCGTGCTCATCGCCGCGTTCGGTGCGCTGTCGTGGTGGCAGTGGCAGCGGGCCCAGCGCGACCAGGTCGCTCCGCCCGTCGTCGCGGCGTCCGACGTGTTCCCGGCGTCGGGTGCGATGAACGCCGACGACTACGGCGCGCGGGTGCGTGTCGCCGGCCGCTACGACGCTGCGCACCAGGTCCTCGTCGCGCACGGGACGGGCGGCTACTGGATCGTGACGCCGCTGCGTCCCGCAACGGGTGGCTCGGCCGTGCCGGTCGCGCGCGGCTACGTCCGCCACGCGGACGACCCGGCCGTCGCCGACGTGACGTCCGGCGACGTGGTGGTGGTCGGGTTCGCGCAGCCCTACGAGGGCGACCCCGGCGGCGCGTCGACGCTGCCGGCGGGCCAGATCGAGCGGCTCACCGAGGCCGGACTGGGAGCGCCGTACGACGTCACGCCCGGCTGGGTCGCGCTCGAGTCCCAGACGCCGGCGCCCGCGGTGGCGGTGACGCCGGTCGACCCGCCCGTGGGAAGGACGGTGAGCTCGTCCCTCCGGCTGCAGAACGCGTCGTACGCCGTGCAGTGGCTCGCGTTCGCGGGGTTCGTCATCTTCTTCTGGTGGCGCGCGCTGCGCGACGACGTGCGCGGGGACGACGTCACGGCACCCCCCGAGGCGACCGCGCCCGTGCGTGAGGTCTACTGAGACACGGCGGCGGGGTCGATTCGCGGCACATGCACGCGTCGTCGTCCGTCGTCCGTCGTCCGAAGCTGTTGTCAGCCGATCCGAGAGGTACGTCGTCGTGGCTGCTCCCACCGCCGAGTCCGTGCACGGTGCGCTGCTGCGCTTCCGCGTGATGGCGTTCGTCGTCGGCGTGACCCTGCTGCTGTTCTGCATCGCGATCATCCGCAAGTACGCCTTCGACGCCGGCAGCGACACGATCATCGCCCAGGCGCACGGGTTCCTCTTCATGATCTACGCGCTGCTCAGCCTCGACCTCGCGTTCCGGATGCGGTGGGGTGTCGGACGCATCGTCTTCATGGTGATCGCGGGCATGGTGCCGTTCCTGTCGTTCGTGGCCGAGCACAAGGTGTCGGGCTGGGTGCGCGCCGAGACGGCGGTCGCCGGAGCGACGCCGTCCGTCTGACCTCCCGAGTCGCAACGGCGGTTGCCGCGGCGTGCCGGTGGGTGCAGCCCACGCCGGTGCAGTGGGAACTGTCGTCTCGATCGTTAGGTTTCTCCCATGTCCGACGGTCTCCAGGTCGCGCCGCCCGACGAGGCGCGGCGGATCCGGGTCGGCCTGGCGTGGGCGCTGCTCGGCGTCGTGCTGTTCTCGTTCTCGCTCCCGCTGACCAAGGTCGCGATCGGCGGCTTCAGCCCGTACCAGACGGCGATGGGCCGGGCCGTGATCGCGGGCGCGGTCGCTGCGGTGCTGCTCGCCGTACGCCGCGTGCCGTTCCCCGCACGCGAGCACCTGCGACCGATCGTGTTCACGACGGTCGGCGCGGTCTTCGGGTGGCCGATCCTGCTCGCGCTCGCCCTGCAGCGCACGACGTCCGCGCACGCCGCGGTCATCGCTGCGTTCATGCCGCTGACGACGGCGCTCATCGCGGTGCTGCGCACGGGTGAACGGGTGTCGCGGCAGTTCTGGATCGCGGCGAGCGTGGGCACCGCGGCGCTGGTGGCGTTCGCGCTCAGCCGTGGCGGTGGCGAGGGCGACGACCTGCTGGCCGACGTGCTGGTCATCGGCGCCGTGCTGTTCTCGTCGACCTGCTACGTGCTCGGTGCCGAGGTCACCAAGGCGATGCCCGGCTGGCAGGTGATCTCGTGGGTCGTCGTGATCGCGCTGCCGATCACGGTGCCGGCGTCGATCCTGCTGTGGTGGTTCACGCACGACTCGTACGACCCGACTGCGACCGAGTGGGCTCGCGCTCGTCCTGCTCGGGCTGTCGTCGATGTACCTCGGGTTCTTCGCCTGGTACCGCGGGCTCTCGATGGCCGGTGTCGCCTACGGCGGGCAGGTGCAGCAGATCCAGGCGCTGCTCACGCTGCTCTGGTCGGCGTGGTTCCTCGGCGAGCCCGTGACGGCGGGCACGGTGGCCACGGCGGCGGTGGTCATCGCCTGCGTCGTGTGGGCCCAGCGCAGCCGTGCCGGCGTCGACGTCGCCCCGGAGGAGTGAGCGTCTTCTCGTCGCTCTGAGTAACCGAACACTGAGTGTTCGGTGTACGAGCTGCTCCAGACAGGTGGGATGGGTGGGGCTGGAGAAACGGACGGTGGCACTGGGACTTCACGACGCGTGTCCTCAGGGAGACTGCGTGTCGCGCCGATGAGTGAATCGCGACCACGCAGCGCTGGCGCACACTGGTCGAGCCCAACGTCCTGGAGGTACGTCGTGTCCCGCCGCTCCCGTTCCGCGCTCATGGCCCTCGTGGTCGTGCTGATGGCCATGTCCGGAGCCCTCCTGTCGCCGGCCTCGGCCCACGCCAAGCTCGACAGCAGCGACCCCGTCAACGGGGCGGCCCTGTCGACCGCCCCGACGACGGTGTCGTTGACGTTCGACGAGCCGGTCACGGATCCGGTGCTCACCTCGAGCGACGACGTCGGCAACGTGGTCGCCCTCGGCGACCCGTCGATCTCAGGCAGCACCATCACGGCGTCCTGGCCGTCGGGCACGGGCGGAGGACTCTTCCGCGTCGAGTGGCAGGTGAAGTCCGACGACGGCGACATCGTCGACGGCGTCATCCTCTTCAGCATCGCGGGTCCGAAAGCGTCTGGGAACACAGCGATCCCGGCTCCCGGAGGTACCGCCGGCACGTCGTCGGAGTCCGGCCTTCCCGGATGGCTGTGGCTGCTGGCGCTCGTCCTGCTGGTGATCGTCGGTGGGGTCGCGGCGCTGGCCCTGCGGGCTCGTCCGCCCGCCGCGCCGTCGACAGCTGATGGCGTGGAGGACGACGGCGACGGTGCTGGTGGCGAGGGTGCCGGCGGCGAGGGTGCGGCGGACGACCGTGCGGTGGCCTCCGACTCGGATCTGGACGCGCCGCACTCCTGACCACCAGGCTCGATTTCCGGCGTCCCGAGCTTGTGGACGACGCACCGGAGCGCGGGTGACGGTCGGCGCGCGCGGACTCTCGAGCAGCCGCCCGTGATGGTCACTCCGGGTCCGAGCAACTAGTCATCCGGGGCTGCGGGTGTGGCCCGTCGTGGTCGTGATCGGTACCCGGCATCCGGTACCCGGATGACCCACTGCTGGCGCGGTTCGTTGCGCCAAACGGGGGACTGTGTCAGAGAGACGACACTTCGTCGCGTGGTGTGAGGCTGCCGACGCGGAGAGTGATTCAGGAACTACAGGTCAGTGGTCCGTCACTTTCCGTAGCCGTTGAGGCTGTGCTTGCACGCGCACCATCCGTAGCCGCACGACGTCGGACCGTCACCGATCCGTCGCGGGTCGTGAGCGGTCACCACCCCACGGTGACCAAAAGCACCCCTGTGGGGGACAACCGCTGCGGTTGTTGGACTTTCTTCAACGGACCAGACCCCGTCGCGGTTCATCGCAACGGTCACGAATTGGTCACGCCACTACCACGGGCTCGTCCAAGGTTTGGTGAGGCTTCGTTGAGTTTTCTTCCTGAAGGGGCTCCCCATCCGCCCGGCATTCGGAGAGAGTCACGCCTTGCCACTCGCCTCGAGTGACGTATGTCGCGTTCTAGCTCGCCCGCTCGTTCCTGCTTCCTCGCGAGGTCCGCCATGAATGTTCGCCGTTCGCTCACCCTCAACGAGCGCGTCGACGCCCACGACCGCAAGGTCAAGCTGACGTCGATCGTCACGCCGCTCGCGATGGTCCTCGCCGGCCTCGTGGCCATCGGCACGTCGACGGCGAGCGCCGCCAGCCGCCGGCGACGCACGACACGACCTCGTCGGGTCTGCAGGTCGTGGCGGCGCGCACCGTGGGCACGGCGGGCCAGCCGGGCGCGCGATCACGGCGGCGATCCCGTCGCGCTACTCGTTCCTGCTGCAGAAGATCGACGTCGGGCGACCCCAACGACGCGATCACGCACTGCCTGCCGCCGTCGAACAACGGCACCTACCTCGACCCGGCCGGACCGACGGGCACGAGCTTCGACGCGAACTACCCCAACAACTGCCAGTGGCCGGGCACGCGCGAGTCCAACACCGTCGACCCGATCATCGCGTCGGGCACCGAGGCGCGACATCGCCGCCACGGTCGACCGGGTGCTCGGACCCGACGACGGCGCCACTACCTCATCTCCGTCCGTCGCAGACGGCTACGAGATCGGCGGCGCGCACTTCACCGTGCCGCGCGCCGGACGGCGGCCCCATCATCGTCGAAGCTGCAGCCCGGCCCGCTGCCGCTGGCGACGGTGCGCGTCCGCGTCTTCGAGGACACCGCCCCGGTCGACGGCACCTACGAGATCGACGCCGAGCCGGGCCTGGCAGGGCTTCCGCGGCTACCTCTCCGACATGCTCGGCGACGTCAGCACCGACTTCTTCGGCAACCCGCTGTGCACCGAGTACGAGCACGACGCGCCGGACGCGACTCACCCGCGACGGCGCCGTGAACTACGACGCCACCGGTGCGCCGGTCATCCCGCCGACAACACCGGCTACGGCTGCCTGTCCAACGCTCGACGGCGACATCGTCATCCCCAACATGGCTCCCGGCCGCTACGGCATCACGGTCCGCCAGCCGGCCGAACAAGAAGACTGGTGCCAGACCACCACGCTCGAGGGTGCGACCGACCACGACTGGTGGGTCATGGCCAACGACACCGGCTACGGCCAGGAGACCATCTACGGCTCCGAGCTCGTGCCCGAGGTGCAGTTCGGCTTCATCCCGCCGACGTGTCGACGCCTGCTCGACGCGGCGTCAGCGGCCGGCGGCGCCTCGATCACCGGCTTCGAGCACGAGGGCTGCCACTACATCGGCTCGCCCGGTGGCCAGGCGCAGAACGGCGTCCCCGGCGTCAACGGCCCCGAGACCATGGACTGCGGCGCGATCACCAACGGCGTCGTGACCGTCGAGCAACCTCGACCTCGGCGACCAGCTCGTCGCCACCACCAAGGTCAACCCGACACGGGCGCGTTCTCCGCTCGACGGGCTGCGTGACGGCAACTACATGGTCACGTTCTTCGACACGGCCATGAACCACATCCTCGAGACGCAGAACGTCACGATCAACGGCGGCAGAGCGAGGACATGGGCACGGCGTTCCTCAGCTCGTGGTTCGCCAAGATCCAGGGCTACGTCTTCGTCGACCGCAACGGCAACGGCAAGAAGGACCCGGGTGAGCCGGGCGTCTCAGGGCACCACGCTCACCGTTGCGCGAGCGTGACAACACGCCCATGGACCAGTTCACCAACGCTCATCGACACCGACGACAACGGTCACTACACGATCAACCAGATGTACCCGCTCGCGCGCTACATCGTGCTCGAGCACGTGAACTCGCGGTACCGCCCGACCGGCTACACCGTCCAGTCGTGCAACGACCCCGAGTCGCACACCTACACCGGTGGCGCGGTCGACATCTCCGTGCATGCCGGTGCTCGGTCTGTGCGGGACGGTCGACTGGGCCGTCGAGCCCATCGCGGCCGACGAGACCGGCGGCATCGCCGGCACGGTGTCCTACGGCACCACCCGCAACGAGCTCGACGCCGCCCAGGCCGCCACCGAGAACTGGCAGCCCGGCATCCCCAACGTCACGGTGCACCTGTTCGCCCCGGTGATCTGCGGCAGCGACCTCGTCGGACACCGACCCGACGTACGCAGGTGCTGGACCGCTCGCACGGCGGCGACCCGGTTCTCAAGCCGACGTTCGACCTGCGCGCAGACGGCAAGCCGATGACGACGGCGGTCGCCACGACACCAGTGGCGACGCGGTCAGTGGCGGCGAGCTCGTCCACGGCCCTGAGCTCGACCGACCCCTACATCAGCGAGACCTACCACCGGCCCTCGGGCTGCACCGCGCTCGACCGCCTGGGCAACCCGCTCACCGGTCAGCGGCCCTCCCGGCGTCCGGCGACCCGAACCTCGCAGTGCGCCGAGTCCAACATGCTCGGCACCCAGGCCTCGCCGCAGAGCGGCACCGAGCTGCTGCCCGGCGACCTCCCGCCGGCGACAACGGCCAGGAGGTCAACGGCAACTACGGCTTCACCACGTCGAACCTCAACCTCTATGCGCCGCTCGACCGACGGCCAACTCCGGCACCGACCCGGTGGGCGAACGCTCGTCGACGACAGCGGTCGCGCCAGCCCGCTGCCCCAGTACGCGCCGCTCGACGGCTACGGACGCTCGACGCGCGGCACAGCGTACTCGTACCCGGAGCAGCCGCTGACGCCGAACGACTACATCGTGTCGGTCGACATCCCCAACGACAAGTACGGCAAGCCGACATGTACAAGGTGACCAAGGAAGAGGACGTCAACATCTTCCAGGGCGACCAGTTCGCGCCGCAGGAGGACTTCCCGCGTCGCCGACGCCGGCACGCCCAGGTGCGACGACGGCGGTGGCCGGAGCTGCCCGGCGGAGCCGGCCTCACCTCGGGACTCGGTGTCGTGTCCGAGTGCGCCGGTCCGCAGCACACCGTGCACGTCACCGACCCGGACTTCCATGGCCGGCGGCGGCAGCCCGTTCGAGGGCAAGGACATGCCGCTGTGCACCGACAAGCTCGTCGACGCTCAAGGGTGGCAGCACCGGTGCGACCAACTTCGAGCTGTTCACCGACGTCCCGCTGGCCACGCACTTCTGGGGCCTCATCATCAACGACCTCGGACTGCAGGCCGACCCGTCCTCGCTCGGCTACGACGAGGCCGAGGGCCTGCCGCACGCGCCCACCGGCATCTACGACTGGGCCGGCAACCTGATCGACACGGCGAGTCTCGGACCGCAACGGCTTCTACGAGGCCGTCGAGCCGTCGACCGCAGCGCATCAACAACCCGTCGCCGACGGGTGTGTCGCCGGGCATGTACCGGTTCGTCGGCAACGACCCAGGACAGCCGGGTCACTACAACACCGACTACGACCCGCGGTACCGCACCATCGCGACCAACTTCCAGGCCTGGCCCGGTCTGTGGACCGTGACCGACACCGCGCCGACGACGGCGTCGGCGATCACCTTCACCGGTGGCAGCCAGACGCTCGTCAAGTGCGACGTGCCCACCGGCGAGCCGGAGGTCTTCAACGTCAACGACCCGGTCGGCCGACCGGCGACGACCGTCGCTGACGATCACCGGCGAAGAACCTCGGCGACGGCACCGGCCAGAGCCAGGTGCTGCTCGAGCGCGCCCAACGCGCCGGCGACCGACCCCAACGGCTGGACGGCGCTGACCACGACGTACGCGACGAACGCCGACGGCACCGTCACGGCGACCGTCGACGTGCCGGCTGCCGGCCCCGGGTTCGCGCCCGGTCCGCGTCAGCTCATGGTGATCAACGCGGCCGGTCAGCACTCCGTGGCCGGTGTGACGATCCACGTGATCGGCAACGACGGCACGACGTCTACACCCGACGCGTCTTCAAGGTCGGCCCCGGTCAGACCGGCACGGACACGTTCGACACCGACCACCGGTGGCACGATCCAGGACGCCGTGCAGGCCGCTGCCGCGCTGGGCGCTCGGCGTCGACGCTCGTCGTGGTCTACCCGGCCGACGCCACGGTCGACACGCCTCGCGGTGAGTACGCCGAGAACCTCGTGCTGCACTCCGGTGTCAAGCTGCAGGGCGTCGGCTCCGGTGGCATCGCGCCTGACGGCAACTGGGTCGCCGGCACGCGTCATCACCGGTGAGGCCTTCGCCGAGGGCTCAGCCGACCGGCACCGCCTGGAACAACCTCGTCACCGGCGTCGGCAAGCTACGACGGCGACCACCGTCCCCGTGCCCGACGCCGCGACGATCACGGTGCTGACGCCCACCGGAACGGCACGGGGACGCCAAGCCGGCCATCGACGGCTTCCGGATCACCGGCGGCCACGAGCAGGACCAGCCGGGCAACATCAACGTCCTCACCAACGGCAACCAGACGCCGTTCGGTGCGGCCGGTGCTGCCATCACGCAGGGCGGTGGCATCTACGTCCACGCCGGCACCGAACGGCCTCACGATCAGCAACAACACGATCGAGGGCAACTCCGGCACCTACGGCGGCGCGATCCGCGTCGGCACCCCGTTCGCCAACGACACCACGCTCGACAACGGCACCACTCCGCGGACACGGCAGCGCGCTACCCGATCGTCAACCAGAACCTGACGATCGCGCACAACCGCCTCGACAACAACGGTGGCTACAACCTCGCCGGTGGTGTCGGCACTCTACTCGGGCACGCAGAAGTACCGCGTCGCCTACAACGACGTCTGCGGCAACTTCGGCGGTGAGTACGGCGGTGGCATCTCGCACTACGGCCTGAGCCGCGGCCGTCGCATCGACCACAACCGCATCTGGTTCAACGAGAGCTACGACGAGGGCGCCGGCATCATGGTCGCCGGTGAGCTCACCGCCGACCCGAACGCGCTCTCGACCGGTGCCGGTGACGTCAGATCACCGCAGAACCGCATCGCCCAGAACATCGGCAACGACGACGGTGGCGGCATCCGCTTCCTCATGGCCGGCAACTGGCCCGAGAAGGTCGAGAACAACGAGATCGTCAACAACGTCTCGACCCACGAGGGTGGCGGCATCTCGCTCAACGACACCAGCAACATCACCATCGACAACAACACGATCGCGGGCAACATCACGACCGCCACGGCCGTGACGAGCAACGGCCAGCCGGCGGCCGCAGGCATCAGCCTCGACCGCCTCAGCGACCCGCTGCAGACCTCGCTCCCGGCGGGGTCGTCGACCTTCACCAACCCGGTGCTGTTCAACAACATCCTCTGGGACAACCGGGCCGGCAGCTACGACGGCCAGGCCGTCACCGGCATCGGCAGCCCCGGTGACGCGACGCCGATCAACCTCTGGGACATCGGCTCCCAGGCGACCGGGATCCTCGCGCTCGCCGACGAACTCGATCCTGAGCAACACGACTTCGGGCACGTCAACGTCGAGCCCGACCAACAAGGTCGGGGTCGACCCGCACTTCGTGAAGTCCTACACGCCGACGGTGATCGTCGACGCGCGCCGCGCGTTCGGTGTCTTCCGTCAGACGGCGATCCTCGACCAGACGCAGAGCCCGTGGGACTCGGACGACCAGGGTGACTACTCCCTCAAGACCACGTCACCGGCGATCGACAGCGGTGCGACGTCAAGGTCAACCGGCCTCCCGCGTCGACGGCGAACTTCCGCGTCCCGTCGGAACGACGTTGACATCGGCTCCTACGATACCGACGGACCGACGCCACGACGTCGGCTCCTACGAGATCTGCCGGTGCGGCGCCGCGCCAACCCGGCCGTCGACCCGCGGCTCGTGACCTGGAACGCGTCGGCGAGCAATGGCGGCGTCCCGATCACGGGCTACACGGTCAACGCGTCGCAGCCTCGGTCGGTGGCGTCTTCCGCGGATCGTGCGTTCACGGCGCTCACCACATGCACCGATCCCGGTGAGCACCTACGCGGACTCTACCTCGAGATCACGGCGACCAACGCGGCGGGCCTCTCGCCGTCACCACGACGCCGCGGGTCCAGGTCCAGGGCGCCAACGTCGCCGGGGAAGCCGACCACGTCACGGACGCCGACCGGCATCAGGGTCGCCCGGCAACGGCACCTCTCGGGGACGCTGGACGAGCTACACGGCGCGGCGTACAACGCCCTCACGGGCCGGCACTCTTCGCGGCCCTCACCGGTGGCACCGACGGCGACCCCGACCAGCCTGTGACGCCGGCGGGCATCACTGCACCCTCAGCGTCTCACCAACGGCTCGCACTACTACGTCTCGGTCGAAGCCGCTTCAACGGGCTGTCTCGAGCGGCCCGACGCGCCCTCGTGTCTGACGGCACGCCGGGCACGCCGGGCGCGCCGGCGTGAACGTCAACGCGGCGGCAACGCGCAGCGCTCACGGTCTCGTGGAGCGCCGCGCAGCACCGAACGGCAGCGCTGATCACGGCTACACCGCCCGTGCGTGGACGCACGCGGGACCGGCACGCTGCCGTGCCGCTGGGTAGCTGCACCACCGCGACGCAGGTCGCTCGGCTGCACCATCACCGGTCTCGCGGCCGGCACGCTACTTCGTCGACGTCGTGGCGACCAACGTCGCACGGTTCCGGCCCGGCCGGCCCGCTCCCGCCTGAACCGCACGGCCCGCGCGGCCACGTCGCCGCACCGACCAACCGCGTGGGACTGACCGGCAACCACAGGTGGAGCTCACCTGGACGGCGCCGGCGAACAACGGCGGCGGCGCATCACCGACTACCAGGTCCAGTACCGCCGCGCCAACCGACGAATAGCTCCTGGTACGTGTGTCGCGACGACACCACCGGCGCGACCTACTACAAGGTCACGGGTCTGACCAACGGTCTTGCCTACGTGTTCCGGGTCGCGGCGAAGAACTCGGTCGTGCCGCGGCTACGGCCGCTCGGCCACGTCCAACCGTGACGCCGAACCAGTTCGCCCCGCAGGCGCCGTCGAACGTGACGGTCACCAAGGCGAGCACGGCGCTCTCGGGCAAGTTGGCCGTGACGTGGACGCTCGGCAGCGACCGGGGTACCCCGATCCGTCGTCGATCGTCCGGGCGTGGTCTGCCGCGACCGGCGGCGTGATCGTGGGGACCTGCACCGCGCTCGGCACGGCCACCACCTGCACGGTCACCGGTCTGCAGAAGTTCCGCACCTACTACGTCGACGTGGTGCCCTCGCGGGCCAGCGGCATCAGCCAGCCGTCCTCGCCGCGGATCGCGAGGCTCACGTGACCCGGCGCCGTCCGTTCCCGGCCCGCCCTCCGCGGGCCGGGAGCCGGCCGGACCCCCCCGCGCCCCCAGCGGCCACGCCGCACCCCCGCTCGTCCCCAGCCAGGCGAACACCCGGCCCGACCACCAGGAGATCCCGTGACCGACGACCTGACCGTCGCCACTGGTACGCCGCAGCCGCGAGGCCTGATCTCACGACGCAACGTGCTGCGCGCAGGTGCCGTCGGCGCCCTCGGAGCCGGTGCGGCCGTGGCCTCGCCAAGCGCGGCGGGCGCCGCCGCGCCACCAGCCCGTTCGGCGTCGACGTGGCAGCCGACGTACACGCGCAGCGTGCACCTCGCCGCCACCGACGGCTGGGTGTCGATGCCGCACCGACGCGCCGCCGCGGTCGCCGGGCTACTGGCCCGACGAGCTCGCGCCGCCGCCGTACGACATGTACGTGTTCGGCTTCCGCAACGTCAACGGGCTCAGTCGACCGACAGATCGCGCAGCGCGGTGCGGCCCAGATCTCCGCGCCGCTGCTCGCGTTCGACGAGGGCAGCGAGGTCAAGATCACGCTGACCAACCTCGGCCTCTCGCAGCGCCCGGACCTCACCGACGGTCACACGATGCACTGGCACGGGTTCAACAACGCCATCCCGCTCTTCGACGGCGTCCCCGAGCTCTCGGCGTCGGTGCCCATCGGCAAGTCGATGGTCTACTACTACCGCCCGCACGACGCCGGCACGTACATGTACCACTGCCACTTCGAGGACGTCGAGCACGTCCAGATGGGCATGACCGGGCTGGTCTTCGTCCGCCCGCTGCTCAACTACGGGCTCGACGCCAGGCGACCGAGACCACCACGACTCAGCCATCACGCGTCAGAATGCGACGTCGGTCAACATCGCGTCGACGGCGGGCTTCGCCCGGTGCCGTTCGAGGCGACGCTGGAGCCAGGGACGGCGCGCGAGGAGCGCGTGGTCGTGACGCGTGTCTGGTTCGACTCTGACCATCACACGCGGGCAGGACTCGACGACGCGCTCGCTCGCACGCGCGGGCGTCACGTTCCGGATCTCACCGACCAGCAACCAGATCAAGCAGAAGAAGCTGGCGCCAAGGCGCTGCGCTACCTCTACAACGACGACCACGACGCGCTACGACCGCGAGTTCCCGCTCTTCCTGTCGGAGAACCAGCCCGAGTCCCACTGGCGCGACGCGCACATCCAGATCACCGACTGGGCCGAGTACAACCCGGGCTTCGCGCTGTTCAACGGTCGCGCCTACCCGGACACGGTGGCGCCGGCGACCGACCCGATGTACGACTACGTCGGGCGACGCGGACCCGGCCGTGCAGGCCCTCGAGCCGGTTGCGCTACCAGCCGCAGCGTCGTCGCCGGATCGACGTGCAACGCCGGCGAGATCATCGCGCTGCGCATCGCGTCGCTCGGCTACATCCGGCACACGCTCACCATCGACGGCGTCCCGCTGCACGTCGTCGGGTGCGGACGCGTCGCAGCTCAAGTCGCGCGACGGACCTCACGCCGACAACTCCTACGAGACGAACTCGGTCGACATCGCTCCGGGTGAGTCGCGCGACGTGCTGTTCACGGCGCCGAGCGCCGGGCACCTACCTGCTCGTACGACCGCAACTTCTCCAACCTCTCCAACAGCCGGCGACGGACGGATACGGCGGCATGATCACCGAGGTCCGACGTCCACGCGTCGGGGCTACCCCGCGCTCAGACCGTGTCCGCCGAGGGCAGGGGTGTGACCGACCATGCGAATCCGAGGACTCTTCGCAGGCGGTCGGTGCGGCGGTGATCGCGACCGCGCTCGTCGTCGCCAACGCGCCGACCAGCACCGGCGCCGACGCCGACTCCGGCGAGGGCATCGAGTGCGCACCCGGCAACGGCACGTACGCGCTCAGCACGGCCACCGGGCGCATCGCGATGCCGGACGGCAACACGATGTTCTCGTGGGGCTTACGCACCGCGCAGCGCAGCTTCCAGCTGCCCGGCCCGGTGCTCTGCGTCGACGGTCGGTCAGCACGTCACGATCACGCTGACCAACACCTACAAGAACGACGACACGTCGCTCGTCTTCCCCGGTCAGTCCGACGTCCTCGCCGACGGCGTCCCGTCGCTCCCGCTCGCCGACTCCAGCGGTCGTGTGACGTCGCTCGCCCCGATCGCGGCGCGCAACGGCGGCACCGTGACCTACGAGTTCGACGCGACCCGAGCCGGGCACGTTCCTCTACGAGAGCGGCACCGACGTCGACAAGCAGGTCGCAGATGGGCCTCTACGGCGCGATCATCGTGCGCCCGGCCACGCCCGCGGACCAACGCCCGTACGCCTACGACCCGCGCACGGCCTACGAGCCCAACCGCGAGTTCCTGCACATCCTGTCCGAGGTCGACCCCGACCTCCACCTCGCGGTCGAGCAGCAACCAGCCGGTCGACTGGAGCACGCTACTCAGCCGAAGTACTTCTTGCTCAACGGTCGCAGCGCCCCCGACACCCTCGCGCCGAACGACGCGGCGTGGCTGCCCGGCCAGCCCTACGGCTCGATGGTGCGCGTGCGGCCACAGACCGCGTGCGGCGCCGGCGGCGACCGCGCGCCCGCGCTCGTCCGCTACATCAACGTGTCGCCGACCGACGTCGCCTACCACCCGCACGGCAACACCGAGCGGGTGATCGCCGAGGACGCGAGCCCCTTGAGTCGACGGCTCGGCGACAGCAAGGACCACACCTACGGGCGTTCCTCGTCGACATCGGCGCCAGCCGCACGGTCGACGCGCTCTTCGACTGGACCGACGTCGAGCAGTACGACCCGGTCAACAACCCGGTCCCCGTCCCCGTCGAGCGGGTTCCAGGACCTCATCATCAAGGGCACCTGGTGGTCGATGAGCCCCTACCTGGGCCACACCGGCGAGCTGCCCTCGGGCGTCGCGAACCACGCCGCAGTGCGGCGAGTACTACCACGTGGCGCACAACCACTCGCTGAACAAGGCCACCAACTACGGGGCCACCTTCGGCGGGCAGATGACGCTCATCCGTATCGACCCGCCCAACGGCTGCCCGGCGTGAGTGAGGACCTGACGATGAACATCACTGAGCAGAGTCCCGTGCGCAAGGCGCTCGGAGTCGCCACGGCAGTCGCCGTCATCGCAGGAGGCGTCGGCCTCGTCGGCCCGTCGGCGGCCTACGCGGCCGGAGCGCCGCTCGCAGGCCCGCGCCGCGGTGGCACCGCACGGTGGCGCGTCCGTCCGTCACGCGCCACCGTCCTGTCGGGCACGGCGCCCCCGGTGGGACGTCCATCGGGGCAGAGGGCCGGTCACAGGAGACTGCACCGACACGTGCGACCTGTGGGCCGAGGCGGGATCGGCGACGGTTCCCGACTCCGCCACGGCGACGCGACGCTCCCGGTCTGGTCGTTCGTGGCTGGTTGCCGACAGCCGTCGGTGCGACAACGAACGGTCGGCCGTCATCGCGGCACCGTCGGACACCGGTCACGATCACGCTGCACAACTGCTGGCCACCGGACCGTGGGCTTGTCGATCCCGCAGCTCGACGGGTTCAAGCCGGACGTCGCCGGCGTCGCACCAACGGGACGCTTCACCTACACGTTCACGCCGACCCGCCCGGGCACGTACGTCTACAACGCCTCGCTGACGAAGGACGGCGCGCGTCAGATCGCGATGGGGCTCGTCGGTGCGATCATCGTGCGCCCGGCGGCGTCGGACACCTCGGCGTTCGACACGGCGGAGACTACTTCGACGACGAGGCCGTGCTGGTCTACACCGACGTCGACACGAAGTTCGCCGCGCACCCTGACACGTTCAACATGCGCGACTACAAGCCCGACTACCACCTCATCAACGGCCAGGCTTACCCGGACGGCTCAACGTCTCCACCGACCACGGCCGAACGCTCCTCATGCGTTTCGTCAACGGGTCGATCCTCGAGCGCAGCCCGACATTGCTCGGCACGACGATGTCGGTCTTCGCCCGGAGCACCCGTCCGCTGCGAGCGGCGCTCAACGTCTCGGGTCGCACGATCGACCCCGGCGACACCGTGGATGCATCGGTGTTCAAGGCACTTCCCTCGACGTGCGCCACGGCCAACGTCTGCCCGAACACGCGGTTCGCGCTGTTCGACACGCCGGGCAAGCTCGGCAACGGCGGCTGGGTCAACGGCGCGACCCCGCGACGGCGAACTCGCCCGCTCTCGGCGGCGGCCTGACCTTCATCCAGATCGGCGGCGTTCCCGGAGTCACCGCGAGCGGACCGGACGTCACGGCTCTCCTCGCCTCCCCGACCCCTGGCGGCGACACGCGCGTCGTGACCGCGACCGCGACCTTCGACACCGCCAAGCGCGGTGGCGCGACCCTCGCTGACACGGCGGAGTACTTCGTCGACGCAGTTGGCGACGTGAGCACGGGCATCGCGATCACTGGTCTTGACACGACGATGACCAAGGAGACCGTGAGCTTCACGATCGACCTGACCGGGCTGAAGAGTGGTGCCCACTCGCTGTTCGTCCGAGGCCGCGACAGCAGCGGGGCGTGGGGCCCGGTTCGCAGTGTCGCGTTCCGCGTCGACCACGACGGTCCGCTGGTCACCGGCGTCGTGCTCTCGGCGAAGAACGTCAACGGCCAGGTAGACCTGACCTACTCCGCGACCGTCGATGAGACAACCACGGGAGCCAGCAACGTCGTAAGCGCGGGCGCAGTCATCCCCGGGTCCGTGCCTCGACCGGTCTGTCGGCCATCGCCTGGCTCGAGCGACGGCACGCCCGCCGGCGACGACGCCCACGGGCATCACCATCGTCACCAACGCCCCACGCGTCGTGGCCGCGGCCAGCGGTCGGGTCTACGCCTTCCTCCCGAGGCGCTCCCGCCGACCCACGGTCCCGGTCCGCTCAACCTGCTGACCGAGGGCACGCACACGCTGTGGATCCAGGGTCAGGACCAGTGGGGTCAGTGGGGCGCCCCGACCGCGACGCAGTTCGTCGTGGACACGACTGCCCCGACCACGCAGGTGGTCACGTTGCGGCCCTCCGCAACCAACGGGACGTCGGGCAACCCGGCCAAGCCCGGCACGATCGGCGTCACAGCTGATGTGATCGACCCGAAGAACTACACCGGGCCGATCGACCTCGGCAACACGATCGCGAGGACCGAGATGTACCTCAACACGGTCGCGCCGTCAGGCAGCGTCAGTGGCATCCAGATGTCCTACGTCGGCCCTGGTGCTGCTCTCGGCTCGTCGCAGTACACCGCGGACATGCCGCTCTCGTGGCTCGGTGGCTACAAGACCAGCCAGCCACTGTCGGGGCCGTCTGCCGTCAAGGTGTTCGTGGTCGCCAAGGACACCGCAGGCAACCGCGGTGCCGGAATCTCCACGCCGCTCAACATCGACAAGGAGGTACCGCTCACGACCGCCGCGGTTGCGGGCGATCTCGTCCAGGGCACCGGCGTCCCTGGCTGACACACTCGTCACGGTCAAGGTCCACGGCCGCGACGTCCAAGGGCCTGCCGGCACCACACCGTCAGGAATCGCCGGCGGCGAGTGGTGGTACGGCGCTGACCCGGGCGTCGGCCTGGGCACCCGATGACCGATCACGGGCGCGCCCGTTCCGGGCGTCGGTGCGGCTGTGGCGACTGGCACGATCGATCTCAACGCGATCGGTCAGGCTCACCGGCGACCCTGACGGTTCACGTCCGGGTCAAGGACGCGGCCGGCAACTGGGCGTCACACGTCCTCGGCACACCGGACGCAATCGCGGTGAGCGTCGACCCTGCGTAGTCCCACGGCCAAGACGCTCTTCGTCGACGGCTTCGAAGCACCTGACCCTTCCCGGGCGGGTGGACCTCGCAGACCGTCACCGGCACGGCGCCGCACTGGCACTCAGCTACGGCGCCGACACCGATCGCCGGGCTGCAGAGTCTGCGGCCTCGACGACGACCGCGAACAGCACCGCCGTCGCGTACGTGACCAAGGACCTGACGGCCTACCCGAGCCGTGGCCAGACCTTCTCTGCCCACTTCTCGTTCGCGCCGGGATCGGCAGCACCTCCGCCGACGGCGACGCAGAACACGACGAGCTACGTCACGGTCTTCGGCGGTAGCACCACCGGCGGCACGGCCAACCTCGAGGTCCGCTACCGCCGGAGCCACGACGGGCATCGTGCAGTTCGCCCTCTGCACGAGGACGGGGGCGAACGGCCGGTGACGTGCACCTACTCGCCGACGACGGCGTCACGCACCGTCGCCGACCGCCGCGACTTACAACGTCGCGGTCAACTACACGGCCGGTACGGCGTCACTCAGACGCTCGTGGTCAACGGGGTGACCGCGGTGACGCTCACCAACAACAACACCAACGCGGCCCGCACCATCGGCGTACGTCCGGCTCGGGGTGGTGGCTCGCGCCAACGCGGTCGCCACATCCATCATGTTCGACTCGTTCGCGTCGGCGCGGTCCGCCTTCTGATCGGGAGTACTGAGATGACAGAGATCCGTACCGCCCCGTCACGGGGGGTCGCGCTCGGCGCAGCAGTCGCGCTCGTCACCGCGGCGCTGCTGGGAACGGCGTACCTCGCCCGACCCAGCAGTCGCCAACGCCGACGCGAACAGCCGATGCCGACCAGCCGCTCGATGGAGAGCAAGACGGGCATCCGGATCCTCTCGGCCCACGTCGAGGGCGACGGCGGCATCATCGACGTCCGCTACCAGGTCCTGGACCCCAACAAGGCGAACGTCGTCGAGGGCGATCCGACCAACACGCCGGCGCTCATGCCGGACGGCACGACGACACGCTGACCAAGACCGCAGCGATGCGCAAGGGCCACGAGCGGCGTGAGGCGGGCACCTACTTCCTCATCTACTACAACCGCGGTGCGGCGGTCCACCCCGGTGACTTCATCGACGTCAACTTCGGTGGGCAGACGCTCACGCACGTGCCTGTCACATGATCCGAGCCCGTCGGTTCGGCGTCACCCTGCTGGGTGCCCTCGCCGTGATGCTGGGTCTGCTGCTCGTCGCAGCAGGCCCGGCATCGGCGCACACCCAGATCGTGTCGAGCTCGCCCAGCAACGGTGAGCGGCTCGACGAGTCACCCAGCAAGCTCGTGTTCGTGCTGTCCGAGCCCGCCGAGCCGTCGACCGTCCAGGTCACGGTCGCCGGTCCCGGACGGTCCGGTCGCCGGGCTGGGGACTCCGACGCAGAGCGAGACGGGCACCAACAACCGCCAGACCGTCACCGTCCCGGTGACGCAGACGCTCGACAAGGGCCTCTACCGCGTCACCTTCAAGTCGCGCTCGGCCGTCGACGGCCACACGTCGTCGTCCGAGCTCGTGTTCGGCGTGCAGGTCGACGTCGTGGCGGCGGCCGTCGACACCACTCCCTCGATCTCGTCCGTCGACTCCGCGCGGACGCTGGCCCAGGGAATCGCCCTGATCGCGGCGGGGCTCGCCTTCGGTCTCGCGCTGCTCTCGCCGCTCGCCGGCCACCGCGCGCAGCAGGCTCGCGACCGGTGCGGCGGTCGTCGCCGGCTCCGCGTCGCTCATCGGCGGACTGCTGTGGCACGAGGGCAACGGCCTCGTCGTCGCGGCCGCCGGCATCATCGGCGCCACCTGGCTCGCGCTGCTCGTCCGCGCGAGGACCGACCCGCGGCCGTGGCAGCTGGCCACCGGACTCGTGCTCGCCGTCGCGCCGCTGGCCCTCATCGGCCACGCCGCGGTCGAGGGCACGCTCATGACAGGCATCTCGGCGCTGCACCTCGTCACGACCGCAGCCTGGACCGGCACCGTGATCGCCACCGCGGTGCTCACCCGGGGCAGCGACGACGACCGGCGCGCGCTGCTGCATGTGACGTCGCGCGTCGGCGGCTCGACGTTCCTCGTCTCGATCGTCACCGGCCTGCTGATGGCCAACGCCATCGTGCCGTCGATCGGTGGTCTCGTCGGTTCCTGGTACGGACGCGGGCTGCTCACGAAGGCCGCGCTCGTGCTTCCGCTCCTCGCGCTCGCGGCGTACGCCCGGTGGCGCCTGCAGCGCGGCCGCGCCACCTCGGTCCGCGGCGAAGCCGCGATCATGCTGGGGATCCTGGGGATCGCCGTGTTCGTCGCGGCGATGCCGCCGCCCCAGTCGGCGCGCTTCCAGCCGACTCCGACGTGGCAGGCCGACACGGCGGCCGCAGCGCTCAACGCCGACGACCTGCTCGTCTCCGTGCAGATCGACCCCAACACTCCGGGCACCCGGTTCCTCGTCGTACGCGTCGCAGACACCCGCCGGCCCGCGCCGGCACCGGTGACCGCCGTCGTCGCGACGGTCGGGTCCGACGCGACCGCGCCGCTCAACAAGATCGGCGACGGCTCGTGGACGCTCAAGCTCGACGTGACGTCACCCGGGCCGCGCGAGGTGCAGGTGCAGGTGACGCGTCCGGGCATGCCGGTCGCCAACGCCAACACGGTCTGGACCGTCGCCCCGACCCCGGGCACGCTCGACGGCGGCTCGACGCTCGTCGCCCCGGTCACGTTCGCGATCGTCGGGCTGCTGGTGCTCACGCTGCTCGGCATCCTGCTCGAGTACGCGCTGGCCGACGTCGACCTCGAGGTCACCCGTCGTGCCGGCCGCCGCATCCGTCGTCCTCGGCACACCCCCGACGACGGCGACGAGTTAGCCGACACGGAGCTCGAGACGTCGTTGCGCTGACTCAGCGCGACCGACCCGGAGACCGCACGCAGTCGCTACGGTCGTCGCATGCAGAGCGCGACGCCGTCGGACTGGTTCCGCGTCACCGACGTCGGCGACGGCATCACTCTCGTCGAGGAGCCGCACGTCGACCCGCTGCTCTCGGCCAACATCTGGCACGTGCGCGGTCGCGACCGCGACCTCGTGGTCGACGCCGGCCTCGGGGTCGTGTCATTGCGCAGCGCCCTGCCGTGGCTCTTCGAGCACGAACCGGTGCTGGTGCTCAGCCACGCGCATCTCGACCACATGGGCGGCGCGCACGAGTTCGCCGACGTCCGCGTGCATGCGGCGGAGGTGTCGTTGGTCGCGCAACCCGGTCCGGCGAGCCTGCACGGCCCCACCCTGCTGCGCCAGCTCGGCATGGACGACGACGGCTCGGACCTGCCGGAGCTGCTGCTCAACCGTTTGCCCGACACCTCGTACGACCCGGATTCCTATGCGCTCGTGGGTGTTCCCGCGGTGCGCAGCGTCGTGGACGGCGACGTCATCGACCTCGGCGACCGACAGCTCACCGTGCTGCACCTGCCGGGCCACACGCCCGGCTCGCTCGCCCTGCTCGACCCGGACGCCGGTCACCTGTTCACCGGCGACGTCATCTACGCCGACGGGCTGATCGACACGTGCACCGGCTCGGACGTCGGCGACTACGTGCGGACGATGCAGCGACTGCACGACGTCGACTTCACGAGGGTCTTCCCAGGGCACGACCGCATCCTCGACCGGAGGGAGACGCTGGCTGTAGCTCGTGCCTATATCGCCTCCAAGGCGTGATGCTGTGCTTCCTGCGCCTCCAAGGCGTGATCCTCCGGATCACGCCGTCGGCGACCGCCTCCGCTCCCGAACCGCTCGTGGCCCCGCTGTGCGGGGCCGTCGCGGTTCGGACGGGGCTTCGCCCCGTGGCGGCCCTTGGCCGCCTGCTTCGGCGGACACCTCTGGGGCCGGCTTGGTGTGTCGCCCACGCCGTCTAGTCTCCGCGCATGGGTGTCGTTCACTCGCTCACTCGTGAGCAGGCGCGGCGGATTGCTGTTCGTGCGCAGTTGCTGACCGCCGAGCGACCCGAGGACGTGCTCGACGTCGTGCGGCACCTCTCTTTGCTGCAGTTCGACCAGACTCGGGCGGTCGCTCCTAGTGCGGATGTGGTGCTGTGGAGTCGGCTCGGGGTCGGGTACGACCCGGAGGAGCTGCGCGATGCTGTCGATCAGCAGCGACTGGTCGACCTCGGTGGGTTTCTGCGGCCTGTCGAGGACGTCTCGCTGTACCGGGCCGAGATGGCGCTGTGGCCGGGGTCGACGGCTGGCGAGACCAAGCCGTGGCAGGTGCAGCGTCGCGACTGGGTTCGGGCGAACTCCGCGTGCCGTGACGACATCCTTGAACGGCTGCGTGCGGACGGTCCGCTGCCCATGTCCGAGCTGCCGGACACGTGCGTGGTGCCGTGGGAGTCGAGCGGGTGGACGCGCGACCGTAACGTGTCGCGGATGCTCGACTTCCTTGTCGCGAGCGGGGAGGTCGCCGTCGCCGGTCGCGACGGTCGCGACCGCCTCTTCGACCTCGCGTCGCGCGTCTATCCCGACGTCGCGCCAGTCCCGCTGGAGCAGGCGCTGCAGGAGCGAGACCGACGACGACTGCGCGCGCTCGGCATCGCGCGCGCACGATCGGCGGTGACTGCCGGCGAACCCAACGACGTGGGCGCGGCGGGGGAGCCGGCCGTGGTCGAGGGGGTCCGAGGGCAGTGGCGCGTCGATCCCGACCTGCTGGATCTTCCGTTCGAGGGTCGCACCGCGCTGCTCTCGCCGCTCGACCGGCTGGTGTTCGACCGCAAGCGGATGACCGAGCTGTTCGAGTACGACTACCAGCTCGAGATGTACAAGCCCGCGGCTTCGCGTCGGTGGGGCTACTGGGCGCTGCCCGGTGCTGCACGGCGACCGGCTCGTGGGCAAGGTCGACGCGACCACGGACCGGGACGCCGGAGTGCTGCACGTCGACGCCGTCCACGAGGACGTCGCGTTCAGCCGGGCGATGAGATCGGCCGTGCACGCGGAGATCGACGACCTCGCGCGCTGGCTGGGCGTCACCGTTCGGAGGGCTTCCTGACGACCGCGCCCGCGCCCCCGGTGCGCGGGGCTAGGCTCCCGGCAACACCCGTACGCACGGTGCCTCAGGAGGCCGACATGACCGACACCACCGCATCCGCCGCGCCCTCGGTGTCGTGGCCGCCGAACGACCCTGCGACCTACCGCAGCGTCCCCGGCACGTCGACGCCGCTCGACCGCGACCGCGTCGCGTCGATGCTCGCCGCGGAGTGGGAGCGGTTCGAGGCCATGACGCCTGGATCGGGTGCCCACCACACGCGTGCGCTCGGGGTGCTGCCGCTCGGCGTGCCGTCGTCGTTCCAGCACTGGGACCCCTACCCCGTCGCCATCACGTCCGCCAAGGGCGCCTGGCTCACCGACGTCGACGGCCGCCAGGTGCTCGACCTGTCGATGGGCTTCGGCGCGATGCTCGTCGGCCACCTCAACCCGGCCGTCGTGGCCGCGGTCGCGCAGGCGCTCGAGACCGGCACGTTGTTCGTGACTCCGTCGCCGTCGGCCACCGACGCCGCCGAGCGCTTCCAGCGCCGGTTCGGCCTCGACCAGCTGCGCTTCGCCAACTCCGGCACCGAGGCCACGATGTACGCGCTGCGCATGGCGCGCGCCTACACCGGTCGCAAGGCGATCATCAAGATCGAGGGCGGCTACCACGGCGGCTACGACGCGCTGCAGGTGTCGGTGAAGCCCGACGTCGCCGACGCCGGTCCCGAGAACGCGCCGATCGCCGTGACCCCGTTCGAGGTCGAGGCCGGCACCGTCCACGTCGTCCCCTACAACGACCTCGACCGGCTGCAGCAGATCTTCACCGAGCACGGCGCCGAGATCTCCTGCGTCTTCATGGAGCCGGTGCTGGAGAACATCGGCATCGTCGTCCCCGACGAGGGCTACCTCGCCGGCGTCCGCGCGATGTGCGACGCGCACGGCTCGCTCCTCATCTTCGACGAGGTCAAGACGGGCCTCACCGCGGGCTACGCCGGTGCCTCGCAGCGCCTCGGCGTGACTCCCGACCTCGTCGCGCTCGCGAAGAGCATCGGCGGCGGCCTGCCGCTCGCGGCGTTCGGCGGCAAGGCCGACGTGATGGCCTGCGTGACCGACGGACGCATGCCGCACTTCGGCACGTACAACGGCAACCCGCTCGTCATGGCCGCCGCAGTGGCGATCGACGAGATCGCGACGCCGGAGGCCCTCGCGGCTGCGGAGGCGCTCAACGTCGGCGCCATGCAGGCCATGGAGCGCACGATCGAGGAGCACCAGCTGCCTGCCCACACCGTCGGCTTCGGCGTCAAGGGCGCCGTCACCTGGTCGTCCACGCCGGTGCGCAACTACCGCGACTACAAGCGCACCGACTTCGGTGCCGCGGAGCTGTCGTGGCTCTGGGGCGTCAACCGCGGCGTCCTCACCCCGCCCGGACTCGACGAGCAGTGGCTCGTGTCGTTCGCGCACACCGCCGACGACATGAACGTCCTGATCGAGGAGTTCCGCGAGCTCGCCGAGGCCCTCCGCGCCTGAGCTCAGGTGGCGAGCCGACCTGGGTGTCGATTCCGTCGTAGAGCGGTCGAATCGGCACCCAGGTTCGCGCCGTCCGACCACTGATCGTCACGTCGGGACGGTGGCGAGCGCGTCGACGGCGCGTTCGGCGGATGCTACGCAGTCGGGGATGCCGAGGCCGTAGGCGCCGCTCCCGGCCAGTCGCACGCCCGGGTACGCCGCGAGCTGCTGCTCGACCTCGGCGACGCGGTCGAGGTGGCCGACGGCGTACTGCGGCATGACGCCGCTCCATCGCTGCACGTGCTCGAGCACCGGCTCGGCGTCGATGCCCAAGGTCGCCGAGAGCTCCGCGCGCGCAAGCCGCACCAGGCCGTCGTCGTCGACCGCCTCGTCGGCCCGGACGGTGACCCGGAAGAGCTCGTGTCCGGCAGGCGCCCGTCCGGGGAACTTCGTCGTGGAGCGGGTGACCGAGCGGACCGCCCCGCGTCCGGGCTCGGCGATGAGGTAGCCGTGCGCGGGCAGCAGCGCGTCGAGGTCGGGCATCCCCGCCGTGCGGTAGCCCAGCGACACGGTGGTGGTCGACGCGGTGGTCATGTGGTGCAGCGTCTCCGCCGCGTCCCCAGCACCGAGGCTCGCGAGCAGCGTCGGCGCTGGCGGCCGTCGGCGTCGCGAGGATGACCGCGTCGGCGCGCAGGTCGCGTGCCTCGCCGTCGGGACCCTGCACCGTGAGCACGTAGTGGCCGGCGTCCTGACGCAACGCGCTCGCCCGCGTGCGCAGAAGCACGGTCACCGTCTCCGCTGCGTCGAGGCGATCGACGAGCGCGTCGACGAGCGCGCCCATCCCGGTGCGCGGTGACATGAGACCCGGCCGTCGCGCCGCGGGCTTCGCCGGGCCGGAGGACGCCGACGCCGCCTTGCGCTCGGCGAGGACCGCGCGCACGAGTCCGCCGTGCTTGCTCTCCGCGGCGCGCAGGAACGGCATCGTCGCGAGGATGCTCAGCGTCGCCGGATCGCCGCAGAAGATGCCCGACGCGACCGGCTCCACGAGCCGACGGTAGGCCTCACGACCGAGACGTCGTGTCGCGAACGACTCGAGGCTCTCGTCGCCGGAGTCGCGACGCGCGGGCACGACCGGTTCGACGGCCATCCGCAGCTTGCCGGCCGGCGAGAACAGCCGGGTCGTCGCGAGCGGCAGGATGCGGCGCGGCATGAAGCCGCCGATCCCTTCGGGCATCGCGCGGATGCGGCCCTTGACCAGCACCGCGCCGGCACCTCCGGGCGCCGCCTCCGCCAGGTCGACGCCGAGCTCGGCCGCGAGCGATCGCGGCGTTGGGCCGGCCCGGTGCGAGCGACTCGGGCCCGGTGTCGACGACGAAGCCGTCGACGCGCTCGGTGCGCAGCTTGCCGCCCAGGCGGTCGCCCGTCTCGACGAGGGTCACCCGGGGCCGGTCCTCGCGCTGGCTGAGGCGATACGCCGCCGTCAGTCCGGCGATGCCACCGCCCAGCACG
Organism: uncultured Actinomycetota bacterium; assembly: GCA_963782665.1. Taxonomy (GTDB): domain Bacteria; phylum Actinomycetota; class Actinomycetes; order S36-B12; family CAIYMF01; genus Longivirga. The sequence goes on from CAWAKP010000005.1 coordinate 259,471, forward strand.
ATCACGTGGGTTCGGTCGGAGGGCAGGTCGTCGAGCAGCTCTGCGTCCATGGGCGTTGCCTCCTGAGGGGCCGACACGTCAACGGGCGTGCGCGAGGAGGAAGTCGGTGGTCCGGTCGACGTAGCGCCGCGACCTCGTCGTCGGGCATCCCGGGGAACATGTGCCCGTAGCCGTCGACGACGACGAGCTCGTGCGGCACGCCCGCGGCGGCGAGCGCGTCGCGCAGCCGCTCGCTCTGGTGCGTGGGGACGAGATCGTCGTCGCCGCCGTGCACCAGCAGGAACGGCGGCGCTCCCGCGTGCACCTGGTGGACGGGACTCGCAGCCCGCGCGAGCTCGGGCAGGTCGGCGGCACGGCCGCCGATGAGCAGCTCCTCGCGCGACTCGCCCGGCGGGTCGAGCGGGCCACCCACGGCCGCCTGGTCGGCCGGCATCGTCGCGACGTCGGACACGGCGTACCAGAGGGCGCAGGCGCGGACGTCGAGCTCGGGGTCGAGCGCCGCGAGCGACGCGAGCAGTCCTCCGGCCGACACTCCGAACGCGACGACGGGCAGCCCCTGCGGCGCGATGGTGGAATCGCTGCGCAGCCAGCTGGATCGCGGCCGCGATGTCGTCGGACTGCGCGGGGAACCGGGCCTCGCCGGAGAACCGGTAGTCGACCGCCGCGACCGCGAGACCCTCGCTGCGCCATGCGCGCGAGCCACTGGCCCGAGGTCGGTGAGAGCGGCCCGGGGCCGTTGCGGCGCGAGCCGACCCGCCAGCCTCCGCCGTGGGCGTAGACGCAGACCGCCGCGGCGCCGGCGTCGGGCAGGTAGAGGTCGAGGGCGAGCGGGCGGTAGCCCTCGACGCGGGTGTGGACGACGTCGCGGTGGATCGCGACGCCGTCCACGGAGCGGTCGGGCTCGGTCACGCCGCCACGGGCGACTTGTAGAAGCGCGCCGTTCTGCAGGATGTAGGCGATGTTGTCGGCGTCCTGCAGGACGGTGACGTCGGCGGTCGGGTCGCCCTTCACCACGAGGACGTCGGCGAGGTAGCCGGCCTTGAGCAGACCGAGCTCGTCGCCCATGCCCATGAGCTGACCGCCGTGCTGCGTCGCGGCGACCAGCGCCTCGGCCGGGGAGTAGCCGAGGTACGTCACGAACAGCTCGAGGTCGCGCGCGTTGCGACCGATCGGGTTGTTGGGGAAGCCGTAGTCGCCGCCGATGAGCGCGCGGACGCCGCGCTTGCGCAGCTCGGGGTAGATCGACTGCATGCCCTCGAACGACGCGGGCGATCCCATCTTCTGGGCGACCTCGGGCGTGATGCCGAACTCCTCGCCCTCGTGGATGTTGGCGTAGATGATCCCGGCGGCGGGCGAGACGAAGGCGGTGTCCTTCACCGACTCGAGCAGGTCGAGCGCCTCCTCGTCGGCGTACGTGCAGTGGTAGATGGAGCGGAAGCCGGCCTTGACCGCCAGCTTCACCGACTCCGGCGACTGGCAGTGGCCGTTGAGCCAGACCCCGGCCTCGCGCGCGGCCTCGCCGGCCGCGTTCGAGCTCCGCGGCGTCGAACTGCGTCATCATGCTGCCGCCCTCGACGAACACGTCGTCGTTGCTCACGAGGAACTTGATGCTGTCGTAGCCCTGCTGCGCGTGGCTCGACGACCCACTCGCGCATGTTGTCCGGCCCGTGCCAGTTGGACCGCTGCCGGCCCTGCGGGTCGACCGGGAGGTTGTCGCGCTCGCCGGCGGCGGCGAGGAAGCGCGGGCCCGCGATCGCGCCGCGCCCGGATCTTGTCCCGCAGCGTCACCTCGACCGGCATGTCGAGCAGCGATCCGGCCGAGTAGGCCGAGGTGAAGCCGGCGTCGAGCAGGATCTTGGCGTTGCGCTCGGCGCGCGCGAGCTCGCTCGGGAAGCCCTCGATGTGGTGGAAGAACGTGACGTCGAGCGGCGGGTTGAAGCTCGGGTCGATGTGGCCGACGGCCGAGGGGAAGGTCAGGTGCGCGTGCGACTCGACCAGGCCCGGCATGACGGTGTGGCCCGCGACGTCGACGACGGCGTCGCCGTCGTGCAGGTCGGGGTGGTGGCCCTGCCGGACCTCGACGACGCGGTCGCCGTCGACGACCACCTCACCGGGGAAGGCGGCGCTGCCCGTGCCGTCGAAGACCTGTCCGCCCGTGAACACCGTGCGCGCCATGCCGACCTCATTCTCACATCGTGAAAGTAGGTTTCTGATTCTGTTCTCGAAGTCTGTCCCGCCCGTGTCAGCAGTGTCAAGGATGCGCCGGTGGCCACGTCGGCGTCAGCCGCGCACGAAGGTCTGCCGGATCTCGCCGACGCCGTCGAGCCGGCTGACCAGCGTCTCGCCGGGCTGCAGGAAGCGCTGCGGCGTGCGCCGGTTGCCGACGCCGCCCGGGGTGCCGGTGAAGATCAGGTCGCCGGGCAGCAGCGGCACGATCGCCGAGAGGTACTCGACGAGGACGTCGATCCCGAAGATCAGCGACGCCGTCGTGTCGGACTGCAGCACCTCGTCGCCGATGCGCGACTCGAACGCGAGCGCGTGCGGGTCGCCGATCTCGTCGAGCGTGACGGCGACCGGTCCCGTCGGGCCGAAGCCCGGGTGGGACTTGCCGAGGGAGAACTGCGGGGACGGCGGGGCCAGCTGCAGCAGCCGCTCGGAGATGTCCTGGCCGAGGGTGAGCGCCGCGAGGCTGTCCCACGCCTGCTCGCGCGGGATGCGGAACCCGCCGCGACCGACGACGGCGACGACCTCGATCTCCCAGTCGACGTTGCCCTCGGGCAGCGCCACGGTCGAGACGGGACCGGTGATGCAGCTCGGGAACTTCGTGAAGACCATGGGTCGCTCGGGCGGGGTGAACCCGGCCTCCGCCGCGTGCGGCGCGTAGTTGAGGCCGATCGCGAAGACCTGGCGCGGCATCGGCACGGGAGCACCGAGCTGCTCGGGCGTCACGTCGTACGCCGTACGCCCAGTCGGCGGTCGTCGACCAGGCGCGCACGTCGTCCCACCGCTCGAGGGCGGCGATGACGTCGGCGGGCAGCGACGCCGCCCGACGCCGCGCTCGACGTCGAGCGCGCGCCCGTCGTCGACCAGGACGAAGCGACCGTCGACGGTCCCGAACCTCACGTGCGCCGTCAGACGGTGGAGGAGTAGAGGTCGGTGGTGTACGGCTCGGTGTCGTGCGCGGCGCTCCACGGCACGACGTGGTTGCGCAGGATGCCGACGCCCTCGATCTCGGCCTCGATCTGGTCGCCGGGCTGCAGGTAGAAGTCGAACGGGTTCGGCTGGATCGCGGCGACGCCGGAGATCGTGCCGGTCGTGATGATGTCGCCGGCGCTGTAGCCCTGCGCCGAGTGGTAGGCGACGAGGTGGGGGAGCGAGATGAGCAGCTGGGAGGTGTTGCCCTTCTGGCGGACGTCGCCGTTGACGCGCAGCTCCATCGCGCAGCGCTGTGCGGGTCGGCGATCTCGTCCTTGGTCACGATCCAGGGGCCGATCGGGCAGAAGGTGTCGATCGCCTTGGAGAAGGAGAAGACGCCGGACTCCATCTCGCGGCGCTGGATGTCGCGCGCGGTGATGTCGTTGAAGACCATGTAGCCGGCGATGTAGTCCTCGGCCTCGTCGGGCCCGAAGAACTTGCCGCTCTTGCCGATGATGATCGGCGAGCTCGAGCTCGTAGTCGAGCTCCTTGGTCAGGCCCTCGGGGTAGACGATCGCGTCGTCCGGGCCGATGATCGCGTCGACGTTCTGGAAGAACACGATGCCCTTGTGCACCGGGTGCGACCAGTCGACGGCCTGCAGCTCCTCGTGGTGGTCGGAGAAGTTGCCGGCGGTGTGGAAGAACTTCTTCGGCACGATCGGCGCCCGCAGCGTCACGTCGGCGAGGGGCAGCACGCGCACCGGTCTCGCCGACCGCGCCGCCGCGCTCGAAGTACTCGCGCATCGACGGGACGTCGAGCTCCACGACGGTCTCGCCGTCGAGGTGGCCGACCCGGCCCTCGTCGAAGGTCACGAGCTTCATGGCGGTCCTTCTCTCGCATCGTGAAAGTCGATTTCATCGAATGATCCCGACGCCCCGGGCAGGTGTCAAGCGCACGTCCGTCCGGTCAGGACCCGGGGGCGCGACCCGGAAGACGCGCAGCTGCAGGGCCAGGGTGGCGTAGTAGCCGACGAGGGTGAGCAGCTCGAAGAGCCCGGCCTCGCCGAGGGCGGCGAGCGCCTCGGCGTACGACGTCGTCGTCGAGGTCGCCGTCGGTCGCGAGCCGGTGGGTGGTCTCGCGCGACCACCCGCTCGTCGCCGGAGAAGGCGTCGAAGCGCTGCTTGCGGACGGCGTCGAGCTCGTCGTCGGTGAGGCCGACGTGGCGGCCGACGGCCTCGTGGGCGTACCACTCGAAGCCGGAGTCCCAGTGCACCGAGACGACGAGGATCGCGATCTCGCGGGCCCGGTCGCGACAGCGAGGTCTCGTAGCGGACGGCGCGAGCCGACGTCCTGCAGCGCGAGACCGAGCCGGGGCTGCAGCAGGAAGGCGTTGAACGGGCCCTCGAGCCCGCCGTCGGTCGTCGACGAGCTGGAACAGCTGCGGCCCCTGCGGCCCGACGGCCGCCGGCGATCGCGTCGTAGACCGCGCGCTGCGTCGTCGTCGAGCGACGCCGGCGCGAGCTTGGCGAGCCGCGGCGCGCTGCCGTCCATCAGGCCGCGACGCTGCCGTCGGAGAGCAGGCCGGAGATCTCGGCGCAGGTCTCGAGCACGACCGGCTTGCAGCTCGCGCACGATCCGCTGCGTCGACCAGTCGCGCGCCTGCACGGCGAGGTTGACGCCGGCGACGACACTGCCGTCCTTCCCGGTGATCGGTCCGGCGACCGAGCGCAGCCCGTAGGCGAGCTCCTCGTCCTGCATCGCCCAGCCCTGCTCGCGGATCTTGACCAGCTCGTCGCGCAGCTCGTCGAGGGAGACCTTCGCGTTGGGCCCGTGCTGCGCGGCGAAGGAGTCCTCGGTGATGCGTTCGCCTGAGGTCGGCGTCGTCGAGGTGGGCGAGCAGCAGCTTGCCGATCGACGTGGTGACGGCGGGCAGCGTCGAGCCGACCTGGATGTTGGCCGTGACGAGGTCGGAGTTGCGCAGGCGCACGAGGTAGAGCACCCGGTCACCGGTGAGCACCGCGAGGTTGACCGTCTCGCCGGTCGTCTCGCCGAGGCGCTGCAGCGAGGGCGTCGCGATGCCGACGAGGTCGAGGCTGCGCAGCGCGGCGGTGCCCAGGGTCAGCGTCTTGACGCCCGGCCGGTAGTCGCCGTTGGGCAGGTGGTCGAGGTAGCCCTCGGCGGTCAGCGTCATGACGACGCGGTAGACGGTCGGCATCGGCAGACCGGCGGCGGCCGCGAGGTCGGTGACGCGCCACGAGGGCCGCTGCTCGTCGAAGAGGCTGAGGATGCGCAGGCCCTTGGCGAGCGCCTCGACGCGGTACTCCGGCTTGTCGGCGACCTCGGACTCGGTGACGCGTCGCCTTCTTCGCCTGCGTCGGCATGCGGATCTCTTTCGGCTGCGGGGCATCGGAGACCTCTCCTGCGCGGTCGCGAGGCACGCGTCGTGGGGGCGTCAGCCTAAGGGCGTGGACGACGAGCCTGGACAGCGACGCTCGCCCTCGTCTACCGTAGCGGAAAGCGACTTTCATGATGCGAGAAATGCGAGGTACGCATGACTGACTGGCTGGGGCTCGCGGGACGACCGGCCCTCGTGGTCGGCGCCGGCGGGCTCGGGGGAGCCAGCGCCGTCGCGCTCGCCGCCCAGGGAGCCCGCGTCGTGGTCGTCGACCGCGACGAGGACAACCTCGAGCGCGTCGCGCGCGCCGCCCATGATGCCGGAGGCGAGGTCACCACGCTCGTCTACGACGTCGGCACGCCGGAGTCGAGCCGCGCCGCGGTCGAGAAGGCGTGCGGGATCATCGGGACGCCGCAGGTCTTCCTGCACGCGGTCGGTCGCAACGACCGTCGTCCGGTCCTCGAGCTCGGCGACGACGACTGGCAGTCGATCCTCACCCTCAACCTGTCGACGGCGTGGTGGCTCGGCCAGGAGGTCGGTCGGCGGATGGTCGCGGACGGCTACGGCCGCATGGTCTTCGTGTCGTCGGTCTCGGCACTGCTCGCGCACGCCCACCACGCGCCGTACGCCGCCACCAAGGGCGGCATCAACCAGATGATGCGCGTCATGGCGCGTGAGTGGGCGACGTCCGGCGTCACGGTCAACGCCGTCGCGCCCGGCTACATCGAGACCGAGCTGACCCGCGCCTACCTCGACACCGACGGCCACCGCGAGGAGCTCGAGTCGCTCGTGCCCGCCGGCCGCCTCGGGCGACCGGACGAGGTCGCCGACGCCGTCACGTTCCTCGCCTCCGACCGCGCCCGTTCGTCACCGGCCAGGTGCTCTACATCGACGGTGGACGCACGCTCGTCTGAACGGCCCGCACCTCGAACTGTCCGTGCCCGTCCCCCGTCCCGAAGGATCCGTCGTGGCTCTCGCGCCTCTTCCCATCCCCCGTCGCTTCGAGGGTCGTTCGGTGGTCGTCACCGGCGCCGGCACCGGCTTCGGCGCCGAGATCGCCGTGCGCGCCGCGCAGGAGGGCGCTCGGGTCGTCGGCGTCCACTACCGCTCGTCGGTCGCCGGCGCGGAGCGCACCGCGGAGCGGGTCCGCGCCGAGGGTGCGGAGGCGGTGCTGCTGCAGGCCGACATCGTCGAGTGGGCGCAGGTCGCGGCGATGGCCGACGAGGCGTTCGAGAAGCTCGGCGGCGTCGACGTGCTCGTCAACAACGTCGGCGACGTCGCACGCGACCAGATGTCGTGGCGCGACATCACCGAGGAGTCGATCGACCACGTCCTCGCCGTCGACATCAAGGGCACGATGGCGTGCATCCACGAGTTCGGGCAGCGGATGCTCGAGCAGGGGCACGGCAACATCGTCAACATCGGCTCGACCGTGATCGTGCGCGGCAGCGCTCGCGCCCCGCAGTACGCCGCCGCGAAGTACGGCCTGCTCGGCGTCAACAAGTCCTACGCGCACGCCTTCGCACCGACCGTGCGCGTCAACATCTTCGCGCCGGGCTTCATCGAGACCGAGGCGACGCTGGGCCGCGAGGACTGGAAGTCCGGTCGTGGCGAGCAGCTGAAGAGCCTGACGCCGATGGGCCGCATCCCCGGGCCCGGCCGACTACGCCGGAGCCGCGCTCTTCCTCGCCACCGACGACGCGACCCACATCACCGGCACCTACATGGTCGCCGACGGCGGCTACAACATGGTCGGCGCCTGAGCCGGCGCAGCGAAGGGCTCGACATGAAGGCGTACGTCCTCACCGGATTCGACCAGCCGCCCGAGCTCCGCGACGTCGAGACGCCCGAGCCGGGGCCGGGCGAGATCCGCGTCTCGGTCCACGGCACGTCGGTGAACCCGGTCGACCACCTCGTGCGCATGGGATTCTTCCGCGCGGCGCAGGAGTACCGCTTCCCCGCCGTCTTCGGGCGCGACGTGTCCGGCGTGGTCGACGCCGTCGGTCCCGGCGTGACCCGGTACGCCGTCGGCGACCACGTCTACGGCTTCGTCAAGCGCGCGCACATCGGCGACGGCACGTTCGCCGAGCACGTCGTCGTGCCCGAGGACATGTTCGTGTCCCCGGCTCCGACGACCCTCCCGCTCGCCGTGGCGGGCAGCCTCGGTCTCTCGGGCATCACCGCGCTCGAGTGCGTCGAGGGCGTGCCGTCGGGCCCCGGCGACGTCGTGGTCGTCAACGGCGCGACGGGTGGGCTCGGCACCTTCGCGGTCCAGATCGCGAAGGCGCGCGGCGCCGTCGTGATCGCCACCGCACGCTCCGCCGCGGGGGCCGACTCGTGCGGGCGCTCGGCGCCGACCACGTGATCGACCCGCGCGACGGCGATCTCGTCGACCTCGTCCGCCGCGTCGTCCCCGACGGTGCGACGGCTTCGTCGACTTCGTCAAGCACGCGGACCCGCTCGTCATGGGCGACGCCGAGGACGGCAAGTACGAGGAGTTCGCGCGGCTGTGCCGCGGAGTGCTCCGCGACGGCGGTGCCGCGACGTCGGTGACCAACGGCGGTCACCCCGACCACCTCGAGGAGAATCGCGTTCACCAACGTCCACTCGACGCCGTCGCCGGAGTCGCTCGCCCGGCTGGCGGCGCTCGTCGACGACGGGCTCGTGACGCCGGTCATCGCGGCGACGTTCGCGTTCGACGACATCGGGGAGGCGTTCGACCGGCTGACGGCGGGCGGCAACCTGGGCAAGGTCGCCGTCACGATCGAGCGGTGAGCCGTGAGCACGCACCCGCGCGACCTCCCGTTGACCGAGGCGCGCGCGCTCGTCCAGCGCGCGGTCGACAAGGCCGAGCAGCTCGGCCTGCGCGGCGGCATCGCCGTCGTCGGCGCGAGCGGCGCGCTCGTCACCGCCTCGCGTCTCGACGCCGGCGGTCCGGGTGGGATGGCGCGTGCGACCTCGAAGGCGTGGATCTCGGCGACGCAGCAGATCCCGAGCACCGAGCACCTGCAGCGGATGACCACGCTGCCCGGCGCCGATCTCGGCGGGCTTCGTCGGCGTCTCGCCGCAGGCGATGTTCCCCGGCGCCGGCGGCATGCCGGTGCTCGACGACGACGGCGTCGTCGTCGGCGGCATCGCCGCGTCGGGTGCCACGGTCAGCCCGTTCCTCCCGGCCGGCGTCGCTCCCGAGGTCGTGAGCGCCGACGGCGAGCCGGCCAACCCGGAGGACCTGCTCATCGCCTACGCCCTCGGCGTCCCCTACGTCGGGCAGCACGGCGACGACCGCGCGCGCTGGGAGGCGCGCTTCGGCGACCTCGTCGTCGCGCCCGCCGACAGCCTCGGGATGAAGCCCGCGCCGCCGGCGTCGCGGCAGCCCGAGCTCGACTGGGCACGCGGGGTCTGCGACCGGGTCATCGCGGCAGCCGCCGACGCGGGAGTCCTCGTGTCGGTCGCCGTCGTCGACCGCGGGGGAGACCCGATCCAGCAGGACCGGATGGACGACGCGGTCGCCGCGCCGTCGACGTGGCGCTCGCGACGGCAGCCACCGCGGCCCGGTTCGGCTGTCCCAGTGACGATCTCGACGTGCTGTACGGCCCGGCGACGAAGTCCTTGGCGCGATTGAGCCCGGTGCCGTTCCTCGGTGCGCCGGGTGGCGTCCCGCTCGTCGTCGAGGGGCGCGTCGTCGGCGGTGTCGGCGTCGGTGGTGTGGACCCGTCGGTCTGCGCCGAGCTCGCGCGCGAGGCTGCGGCCACGTGACCGAGGTCGTGCGCGTCGCCGTCCTCGGCTGCGGCGCGATCGGCAGCCTCTACGCCGCGCACCTCGCCCGGGTCGCCGGTGTCGAGGTGTGGGCCGTCGATCCCTGGGCTGAGCACGTCGCCGCGATCGAGGCATCGGGGCTGCGCGTCGCGGGTCACGCCGACTTCGTGTCGCCCGTGCGCGCGGTGACCGATGCGCGTGACATTCCCCGGTGCGACTTCGCGATGGTCGCGACCAAGGCGCTGAACACCACCGCCGCCGTCGCATCCGCGGCGCACGCCCTGGAAGACGCCGCGGTCGTGAGCCTGCAGAACGGCCTCGGGAACGAGGAGCAGATCGCGCAGGTACTCCCTCGCGTCATCCGCGGAAGCATCGTCACGGCCGGCCATGTGTCCGAGCCGGGTGTCGTCAGCTACGACGCACCGGGTGACTCGTGGTTCGGACCGTTCGAGCCGAGCCCGGCACGTGCCGACGAGATCGCTTCCCTCGCAAGACTTCTCACCGATGGTGGCTTGCGCACCTTCGCACTCGACGACGCGCGTGGGCCGCAGTGGACCAAGGTCGTCTTCAACGCCGCCACGAGCCCGCTCGCCGCGCTCACCGGCCTCACGGTCGGTCAGGTCTGCACGCACGTCGAGCTGCGCGGCGAGGTCGACCGTCTCATCGACGAGGCCCTCGCAGTGTGCGACGCGTCCGGGATCGCGCTGGTGCGCGACCCTCGCGAGTCGGTCCAGGAGGCGATCGACGAGGCCTTCTGGCACAAGCCCTCGATGCTCCAGGACGTGCTCGCCCGTCGGCGCACCGAGATCGACGTCCTCAACGGCGGAATCGCCGCCGAGGGCCGACGGGTCGGGGTGGCCACGCCCGCCCACGACGCGATGGTCGCCCTGGTGCACGGCCTCGAGTCGTCCTGGACCTGAGCACCAGCACCATCGCGATGACGGCGGTGTCGAGGTCTGGTCACGAATGGACATCCCTGTCACGAAACCTTGGCCGAAACCGTGGACTTCGACGACGTCAGGTCGTAACCTTCACGAAAGAAAACGACTTTCACGATGTGAAAGTGCCTCAAATCATCATCAGCCCCCTCGCCGAGGAGACCGTCCCGTGAGCTCACCCCATCAGCGCAACTCCCGCGTCCTGTCCGGCGTCGCCCTCGGCGCGGCCACGCTGCTCCTGGCGGCGTGCGGGTCGTCGTCGACGCCGTCGACCTCGTCGGGCGGCAGCAGCAGCTCGCCGGCCTCGACGCTGCCCAAGACCCTCGTCTTCTCGCCGCTCTCGCTCGCCCCGCCGGCCCTCAAGGGCCTCTCCGAGGGCGTCAAGGGCTACGGCGGCAAGCAGGGCTGGGAGGTCATCGTCCAGGACCCGAACTTCGACCCCACCAAGCAGGTCCAGCAGCTCAACGAGGTCATCGACTCCGGTCGCGCCGGCGCGGTCTGGATGATCGCCGTCGCGCCCAGCTCCATGGGAGCCGTCTCACGTCGGCGCAGGGCAAGGGCGTGCCGATCCTGGTGAACGGCAAGCCCGAGGAGTGGGGCTTCACCGGCCCGCAGGCGGGCGTCACGTTCGACTACATCGACTACGCCCTCGCCGGCAACAACATGGGCGACCAGCTCGGCAAGTGCATCAACGCCAAGCTCGGCGGCAACGCGACAGGTGCTGTTCGGCACCGGCGCTGCCGGCTCGGCCGGCAAGGAGGAGTACGACAAGGCCGCGCTCGCCGCCCTCGCCGCGGCTGCACCCAACGCCAAGGTCGTGTCGACGCTCGTCATCCAGGACCGTGCCAAGGCGCAGACCGACATCGGCAACGCGCTGCAGGGCAACCCCGACATCAACGCCGTCATGTCCTCGGGCGACGAGGGCCCGCTCGCCGCCCTCGGCGCCTTCGCCGCCGCCGGCAAGGACCTGCCCTGCGTCGTGGCCGGCACGGCGGCAACGACGAGACCCTCAAGCAGGTCAAGGCCGGCAAGATCTACGCCGTCGTCGCGCTGCAGTTCGGCGACGACATGACGCAGTCGTTCGACACGCTCGTGACGATGCAGGCCGACCCCACGGCCAAGGGTCTGGTTCTCACCGTGCCGCAGAAGATCATCACCGCCACCGGCTGAGAGATGAGCATGACCGTCCCGACAGAGGCGAACGGCACGGAGGCCCCGACACCCGACGGGGCCTCCGCGGCCGCCGCCGCACCGGCCATCCAGAAGGATCCCGCCGGTATCCGCTGGCTCATCTTCGTGCGCGACCGCGGGATCTTCGTCCTCTGGGCACTGCTGATCCTCGTGTTCGCCCTCTGGGCGCAGCCCGTACTTCTTCACGGTCACCAACGCCGTCCTGATCGCGAACGCCGCGGCGCTGACGGCGATCTTCGCGGCCGGGGTGGCGTCGGGATCATCTGCGGCGTCCTCGACCTGTCGATCCCCGGCGTCGCGGCCCTGGCCAGCTGCATCTGCGGCTGGTTGCTGGTGAACGGCCAGTCCGTGGTCGTCGTCGCTGGCCGCCGGGCTGGTGGCCGGCGCGTCGTGGGCGTCTGCAACGGTCTCATCTCGCTCCGCGGCTTCAACCCGATCGTCGTCACGATCGGCACGCTGTCGATCACGACGGCCGCCGCGACGATCCTCGCCGGGGGCTACACGATCCCCGGCCTCGACCAGCTGACGTTCATGGGGACCCAGCGCTATCTCGGCGTGCCGGCGCCGGTGTGGATCGCCGGCGCCGTCTTCATCGTCGGCACGGTGTTCCTCACCCGGACCCGCGACGGGATCCGGCTCATGGCGGTCGGCGGCAACGCAGAGGCCGTGCGCCGGTCCGGGATCCACAGCGACCGCTACAAGCTGCTCGGCTTCGTCATCAGCTCGGGCTGCGCCGCGCTGGGCGGTCTGGTGACGACGGCGTTCGTGACCGAGGCGAGCCCGGCTGCGAGCCCAGGCATCATCTTCACGGCGCTGACCGCGGTCGCCCTGGCCGGCGTGTCGCTCGCCGGCGGTCGCGGGTCGCTCCCACGTGTGCTCGTCGGGGCGCTCATCCTCGCCACGATCTCCAACGGCCTCACGATCAAGGGCATCGATCCCTACTGGGGCACCGGCGTCACCGGCGCCCTGCTGCTCCTGTCGCTCGCGCTCGACAAGTGGCTCAGCACGACAGTGTCCAACCGCTTGTGGCCACGGCGCAAGCGTCGGTCCACACCGGGAGCAGGTGACTGTCATGACGGAGAACCCGGCCCTCCAGCTCGAGGGCGTCGACATGCACTACGGCTTCGTGCGTGCGCTGGACACGATCGACTTCCACGTCGCGCAGGGCGAGGTCGTCGGGCTGCTCGGCGACAACGGCGCGGGCAAGTCGACGCTGCTCAAGGTCATGTCCGGCGCGCACCGCCCCACCGGCGGCACCATCCGGGTGCACGGCGAGGAGAAGGAGTTCCACGCGCCGAGCGATGCCACCAAGGCCGGCATCCAGATGGTCTACCAGGATCTCGCTCTCGTCGACGCGCTCGACATCTCCACCAACCTCAACATCGGCCGCGAGATCCTGCGCAAGGGAGTCTTCGGCGTCCTCGGCTTCGTCGACCACAAGGCGCAGCGCAAGCGGTCCGAGGGCGAGCTCGACAGCCTCGGCGTCCGCACCGCGGCGATGACCCGTCCGGTGGAGATGCTCTCCGGCGGACAGCGGCAGGTGGTCGCGCTGGCGCGCAGCGCGACGCGGATCACCGGCGAGCAGAACGGCGTCCTGCTGCTCGACGAGCCGACCGCCGCGCTCGGCTACGAGCAGACCCAGCAGGTCCAGGCGCTCATCAGGCGGATGGCCGACCAGGGGATCGCGATCGTCCTCGTGACGCACAACCTGCCGCTGGCGACGAACGTGTGCGACCGCATCGCCGTCCTCAACCGCGGGCGCAAGGTCGCTGACGTCGCGACGAAGGACACCGAGAACGACCACCTCGTCGGCTGGATCACCGGGGCGCGCGCCTCGATGTTCGCCTGAGCGACACCAGCCCATCGGGCCGTGGTGCGGGTTCCCGCGTCGCGGCCCGATGTCATGAGAGGAGACCCCGCGCGTGACCGCACCCTTCCTCGCACCGCGGTCGGTGCGGGCCGAGATCCTCGGCGGAGATCCCCTCGGGCACGGTGACCGTCCCGCGCTCTCGTGGTGGCTGCCCGAGGGTGCCGCCCGCCAGACCGCCTACCGGGTCGTGACCGCGGACGGCTACGACACCGGGCGGGTCGAGTCCGACGTCCAGTCCTACGTCGACGTCCCCGTGTTCGACCGGTCGCGCCGCCGGGTCGAGGTGCGGGTGCAGGTGTGGACCGACCTCGGCGAGAGCGCGTGGAGCGAGCCGGTCGTCTTCGACAGCGGGCTGCTCGACGAGTCCGACTGGACGGCGTCGTGGATCGGCGTCGACGAGGGCGAGCGCGCACCGAAGGGATCCCGTCCGGCGTACTGGGTCCGGGGCGTCGTCGAGGCGACCTCGACCCTCCAGGCGCAGGCGCACGTGACGGCACTGGGCATGTACGAGCTCTACGTCAACGGCTCGCGGGTGGGCGACGTCGAGCTGGCTCCGGGCTACACGCAGTACCGCGACCGGGTGCAGGTGCAGACGTACGACCTCGCGGGGCTGCTGCGCCCCGGACGCAACGTGGTCGCCGTGCTGCTCGCCGACGGGTGGTTCCGCGGCCAGGTGGGGACGCCGCGCGCAGCCGACCAGTTCGGCACCGATCTCGCCGTGCGCGTGCAGGTCGAGGCCTCCGACGGCGGGGTCGTCGCGGTGCTCGGTGCCTCCGACGCCACGTGGCGCACGTCGGCGTCGCACGTGGTGGCCGCCGACCTCATCGGCGGTCAGCGCGACGACCGCCGCCTCGTCGATCCGCGGCTGCACGCGACGACTTCGACGACAGTGCCTGGTCGGCGGCACGGATGCGCGACGTCGACGTCACGATCGTGCGCCCGATCGCGCCTCCGGTGCGCCGGACCGAGGAGATCCGAGCCGGTGTCCGTGACGCGTGTCGGGGACGCCGCGACGATCGTGGACCTCGGCCAGAACATCAACGGCTGGGTCCGGCTCTCCGACCTCGGTCCGGAGGGCACACGCGCTCGTGCTGCGCCACGGCGAGCACCTCGACGCCGACCGGCGACCTCACGACGACGCACCTCGACGTCGAACCTCCCGATCATCCCCGAGCCGCTTCCGCTCGGCCAGGTCGACGAGGTGGTGTCCGCGGGCGTGCGCGGCGACGTGTTCGAGCCGCGGTTCACGACGCACGGGTTCCGGTACGTGCGGATCGAGGGCCATCCCGGGCCGCTCGACCCCGACGACGTCACGGGCGTCGTCGTGCACACCGACCTGCGCCGTACGGGGTGGTTCGAGTGCAGCGACGAGCGGGTCAACCGCCTGCACGAGGCGGTCGTGTGGTCGCTGCGCGGCAACGTCGTGCGACGATCCCGACCGACTGCCCGCAGCGCGAGCGCGCCGGCTGGACCGGCGACTGGCAGGTCTTCGCGCCGACCGCGGCGTACCTCTACGACGTCGCTCGGCTTCACCCGGAAGTGGCTGCGCGACGTCGCGCTCGACCAGCGCGCCGACGGCTGCGTCGCGAACATGTCGCCGCTGCGCGCCCGTCGGAGGGGTTCGGCGGGCCGATCGGCGTTCCTCAACGGCTCGGCCGGCTGGGGCGACGTCGTCGTGAGCGCGCCGTGGGACCTGTACGAGGCGTACGGCGACCGTCGCTGCTGCGCGAGACCTGGGAGTCGGCGAGCGCATGGGTCGACTTCGCGGCGCGGTCGGCGGCGAGCGGCCGTCACCCGGACCGCGAGGCCGCGCGACCGGCACCGGCTGCCCACGAGAAGTTCCTCTGGGACACGGGCTTCCACTGGGGCGAGTGGCTCGAGCCGGGACGCCGAGGTCGACGACTTCCCCGCGTTCGTCGCCGCCGACAAGGCGGAGGTCGCCACGGCGTACCTGCACCGCTCGGCGCGGCCACGCTGGCGCGCATCGGCGAGCTGCTCGGCGTCGACGCGGAGACCGCTCGACCGCTATCGCGGGCATCGCCGACGGCGCCCTGGCCGCCTGGCAGGCGGAGTTCGTCGCGACCCGACGGCTCGCTGGCGGTGCAGACCCAGGCGTCGCACGTGCGCGCGCTCGCGTTCGGGCTCGTGCCCGACGACCTGCGGCCGCGGTCGCCGACGCGGCTCGTCGAGCTCGTCGCGCGAGGCCGGCGACCACCTCGGCGACCGGGTTCCTGTCGACCGGCCTGCTGCTGCCGACGCTCGCCGACAGCCGGCCACGTCGACGCGGCGTACGCAGCTGCTGCTGCAGGACACCGAGCCGTCGTGGCTCACGATGATCGACCGCGGTGCGACCACGGTGTGGGAGCGCTGGAACGGCGTCGACGCCGACGGCGTCGCCGCACGACTCGCTCAACCACTACAGCAAGGGCGCGGTCGTCTCGTTCCTGCACCGGCACGTCGCCGGGCTGCCGCCGACCTCGCCGGGCTACCGCACGTTCCGGCGTCCGGCCGCGTGCCGGGCGGCGGGCTCACCTGGGCGACGGCGCTCGCACGAGAGCCCGTACGGCGCGATCGAGGTGGCGTGGCGGCATCGACGGCGCGACCTTCGACCTCGACGTCACCGTGCCGGGCGGCACGACGCGCCGAGGTGGTCCTCCCGGACGGCTCGGCGCACGCCGCAGGACCCGGCACATGGTCTTGGTCGTGCGCGAGGTGACGCTGCACGTGCGGCGTCAGAGCATCGTCGGCTCGCCGGCGGCAAGCCGCGTGACGACGCCCGCGGGGCTGAAGGCGCCGAGCATCCCGGCGTACTTCGCGGGGTCGGTGGTCTCGCCCTCGTGGATCGGCACGGCGACACGCGGGGAGACGGCGTGGACGTAGTCGACCGCCTCGGCGAGCTTGAGCCACGGCCCGTCGACCGCGACGGCGAGCACGTCGATGTCGCGGTCCGGCACGAAGAACGAGTCGCCGGGGTGCAGGAGCGCGCCGTCGTCGATGAGGTACGCCGAGTTGGTGCAGCCCGGGGACGTCGCCGTAGACGGCCGCGTGCAGGCCGCCGACGACGTCGATGGTCGAGCCGCCGAAGGTCAGCCGGTCGCCGGGCCGCGCGACGACGTGGTCGCGGGCAGTCCGTCGACGGCGGTCACCGAGTCGGGGTCGACGACCAGCCGCGCACCGGGGTTCGCGGCGAGCAGCGCCGCGAGGCGCGGGGCGTCGACGTGGTCGGCGTGCTGGTGCGTCACGAGCACGGCGTCGAGGTCGCGGACGTCCTCGAACGTCGACATCGTGCCCGGGTCGATGAGCAGGCGGGCGTCGTCGGTCTCGACGAGCAGGCAGGCGTGTCCGAGATGGGTCAGCTTCATCGAGACTCCTCGTGCGGCGGGTCTTCCCTGGGGACCGTATCGGGTCCATACTCTCACTCTGAGAACATGACTTCCATAGAATGAATGTTGGCGATCCCCTCCGGAGGTGAGATGCACCCGCTCCACCACGTCGGCTACTGGGTCGACGACCTCGACGAGGCCGTCGATCGTGCCGTCCGCACCCTCGGCGTCGGGCCGTTCCTGGTGCACCGCAACGTCCGGTTCGAGTCGTTCACGCTGGCCGACGGCACCGAGATCACCGAGCCCGCCTACTTCGACCACACGGCCGCGTTCGCGTCCTGGGGCTCGATCGTGCTCGAGCTCGGCGTCGTGCACACCGCAGACCCGGAGATCGTCGACGCGTACGGCATCCGCCGCGGCGCCGTCGGCCACGTGAGCTGGGTCGTCGACGACCTCGACGCCGAGAGCGCGCGGCTGGAGTCGCTCGGCTGCGCCGCTCATCCACACCGCGTCGCTCGGCGCCGTGAACGTCGCGTGGCACGACGGCGGCGAGCTCTTTCCCCACCCGATCGAGGTGCACCGGGCGGGCGCGCCGATCCTCGGCATGCACGACCGGCTCGCCGCGCTGGCCGAAGGACTGGGACGGGTCCGACCCGATGCGCCCGATGGGCTCCTGACGAGACAACCACCCGACGACCGACGAACGACGAAGGAGGCGCACGATGGCGATGCGACTGCTCGGGCTCAATGCGGCTCGATCGGCGGCAGCACCGAGATCGTCCTGAAGGAGGCGCTGCGTGCCGCGGAGGCGGACGGCGCCGAGGTCGAGCTGGTCCGGCTCGACGAGCTGCGGCTGCCGAGCGGCCCGGACCCGAAGGAGCCGGACGACGCCTGGTGGTTCTGGGAGCGGCTCATGGAGGCCGACGGCCTGGTCGTCAGCGCGCCGATCATCAGCCGCACCGTGCCGGCCGGCTCAAGCTGCTCGTCGACCGGCTGCTCGGCCCGAACGCCGACCGCGCGATCGTCGAGAAGCTCATCGCGATGCGCGAGCCGGGCACGAGCCCGCCGTGCCGTTCCGCCTCGACGAGCGCGTGCTGCAAGCCCCGGGTCGCCGGCTTCATCGCCGTCGGTGGTTCGCTGACCCCGCAGTGGAAGACGCTGACGCTGCCGGTCATGCACACCTTGACCTTCTCGATGCAGACGGCGGTCGTCGACCAGTTCGTCATCGCCGGCGCCGGCACGCCGAAGTCGGTCGTCCTCGACCCCGAGGCCCTCGCGCGCGCGGCCCAGCTCGGCGCACGTCGCCGCGCAGCTCGGCCGCACCTTCGAGGAGGCGGAGTACGTCGGCGAGCCGGGGCTGTGCCCGCTGTGCCACCTCGACGTCGTCGAGCTCCGTGGCCGGGCGGTCGCGTGCGCGACCTGCGGTGCGCAGGGCGGCTCGCCGACGACTTCTCGGTCGAGTGGACCGACCTCGACGTCTCGGTGATCTCGATGGAGGAGAAGCGCGCCCACTACGACGAGATCCTCGAGACCGGCCGCGCGCGAACGCGGTCCGCGAGACGATCAACGAGAAGGCCGCGACCTACGACGCCTACGACCCGTCCGTCCGCCCGGCGCACCGCCTGAACCTCCCGACCGACAGGAGTGCGACCATGACCGACGTCCGTCCGCTGCACGTGCTGATCGCCGGCGCCGGCCTCTCCGGCCTCGCCATCGCCCAGGGCCTGCTCAAGGCCGGGCACACCGTCGAGGTGTTCGAGCGCGACGCCGACCTCAACCGCAAGCAGGGCTACTACCTGCACCTCAACGCCGTCGGCGGCGAGGCGCTGCGCCGGCTGCTGCCGGACGACCTCTTCGAGCTCTACGTCGCGACGTCGCGCGAGTCGTACGACCGGAAGGAGTCGATCGTGCTCAACGACCAGCTCAACGAGATCAGCTCGCGGCCGCACATGGGCCCGCCGAACGGCGGGCCGCGGCGCACACCGGCGTGCACCGCCGGACGCTGCGCCAGATCCTGTGCGGCCGGCTCGGTGACCGACCTGCACATCGGCGCGCCGGTCGTGTCGTACGACCAGGACGCCGACGGCGTGACCGTCACGCTGTCCGACGGCAGCACGGCGCGCGGCGACGTGCTGGTCGGTGCCGACGGCATCCGCTCGGCGGTGCGCACCCAGCTGCTGCCCGAGGTGCCGGTGATCCCCACCGGCATCGAGGGCATCGGCGTCTACGGCCGCACGCCGATCACGCCGGAGCTCGACGCGATGCTGCCGACATCCTCCACCAGGGCGTGCTCATGGCCGTCGACCGCAAGGGGTCGCGCCTGCTGATCGCGACGTTCCGGCCGCGGCGGCCCGCCGACGAGGCGGCGCGCGAGCATCGCCCCCGACGTCGACGGTCGACCGCGTCCCGCCCTACGTCATGGTCAGCTGCAGCGTCGCGCGCGGCACCGTCGTCCCGCCGGCGGCGGAGTGGACCGCGGAGACACCGCTGGCGATGCTCGGCGTCGATGCTGCGGGCGATCGAGGGCTGGCACCCGGCCGCCCGCGCGCTCGTCGCGGGCATCGAGCTCGCCTCGATCTTCACGATCCCGTTCGGCTTCCTGGAGCCGGCGGAGGACTGGGCGCCGTCGCGGGTCACGATCGTCGGCGATGCCGCGCACGGCATGCTGCCGACGCTCGGCATGGGCGCCAACCTCTCGCTCAACGACGCCGCGCTGCTGTCGACCAGCTCGACCGGGTCGGCCGCGGCGAGGCCGACCTCGTCGAGGCGATCGGCACCTACGAGGCGCAGATGCGCGAGGTCGGCGTACCCGATCCTGCGGATGACCCTCGACCACGACAAGAACTTCGGCGGCGGCGGGCTCGCGAAGGCCGAGGCGAAGGCCGGCGGACGCCGCGTGACCGGTCGGCTCGCCGGCAAGGCCGTCCTGGTCACCGGCACGGGCGGCGGGATCGGCCGGGCCACCGCGCTTGCTGTCGCGCGCGAGGGTGCGCACGTCGTCGGCTGCGACCTCAACCCCGGCCCGTCGCAGGAGACCGTCGAGCTGGTGCGGGCCGCCGGCGGCCGGATGGACGCGATCGCGCCCGTCGACCTCTCGACCGAGGACGGGCGCCCGGCGCTGGGTCGACGAGGCGGCGGCGATCGCCGGTGGCGTCGACGTCCTCGTCAACAACGCGTCGTCGATCAGGTTCGGTGCCATCGACGAGCTGTCGTACGCGGACTGGTCCTACACGATCCGCAACGAGCTCGACATCGTCTTCCTGGTCACCCGGGCCGCCTGGCCGCATCTGGTCGCGCGGGGCGGCGGCTCGATCGTCAACATCGGCTCGATCTCGGGCTCCCGCGGCGCGTGGTTCATGCCGCAGAACGCCCACGGCGCGGCGAAGGGCGGCGTGCTCGCGCTGACCTCGCCAGCTGGTCGTCGAGGGCGGTCCGCACGGCATCCGGGTCAACGCGGTCAGCCCGGCCATGACCGAGACGCCGCACACCAGCCCGATGCTGCACGGACCCGGACGGCCCGCCGAGCAGATCCTGTCGCGGGTGCCGCTGCGCAAGTGGGGGCAGCCCGAGGACGTCGCCAACGCGATCCTCTTCCTCGCCAGCGACGAGGCCGTCGCACGTCAGCGGAGCGAACATCCCGGTCGACGGCGGTGCGGCGGTCGTCGGATGAGCGGCGGCTCACGGGCCGGCTGTACCTGCGCGGCGACGAGGGCTACGAGGAGGCGCGGGTCGGCCGGATCTTCAACGCCCGCAAGCCCGATCGCTTCCCGGCCGCGATCCTCGAGGTCGCCGACGAGCGACGACGTCGTCGGCCGGCGTACGGCTCGCGGCCGAGCGCGGCTGGAAGGTGAGCGTCCGCTCGGGCGGCCACTCGTGGGCGGCCTGGAGCGTGCACGACGACGCGCTGCTGATCGACCTCGGCGCGCTGCGCACCATCGACTACGACGAGGCGACCGGCATCGTCGTCGGCGGGCCGGCGACCAAGGGCGCGCTCGAGCTCGCGCCGTACCTCACCGAGCGCGGCCGCGCCTTCCCCGGCGGCCACTGCGCGACCGTCGGCATCGGTGGCTTCCTGCTCCAGGGCGGTCAGGGCTGGAACGGCCGCGCTCAAGGGCTGGGCCTGCGAGAGCGTCGTCGCGGTCGACGTCGTCACCGCCGACGGCGAGCTGGTGCACGCGCGACGCGGACGCAGAACTCCGACCTGCTACTGGGCCGCGCGCGGCGCCGGCCCGGGCTTCCCCGGTGTGGTCACGCGGTTCCACCTGCAGACCTACGCGAAGCCCGCCGCGATGTGGCAGGACACGTGGACCTTCCAGCTCGACGACGCCGAGGCGGTCGTGCACTGGCTGCACGAGGTGCTGCCGACGCTCGACCGTCGGGTCGAGCCGGTCATGGCGGCGACCCGGCTGCCCGACGTGCCGCTGTACGACGGCGTGGAGCACCCGGGCGGCACGGTGCTGCTGCTGCACACGACCGTGCATGGCCGACTCCGACGAGGAGGCGCAGCGGCTGCTCGCCCCGGGGCTCGGCGACGTGCCCGGTGCTCGGTCGCGAGCTCGGCCACGTGAACGGGCCCGACGACGATCGCCGAGGAGAGCCAGGCGCAGATCGACCAGAACCCCGAGGGCTACCGCTACGCCGTCGACTGCGCGTGGACCGACGCGTCGGCCGACGTCCTGGCGCCGCTGCTGCTCGACATCTGGCGCGCGCTCGACACCGAGCACTCGTTCTCGATCTGGTACGGCTGGGCGCCCGGTACGCGAGCTGCCCGACATGGCGTTCTCGGTCGAGGGCAACGTCTACGTCGCGACCTACCTGATCTACTCCGACGCGGCCGACGACGAGAAGTACCGCGACGCGCGTGCACGAGCAGACCGCGGCGATCGCGCGCGACGGGGGGGTCGGGCGTCTACCTCGGCGACACCGACTTCACCCGCCGACCGGACCGCTTCCTCACCGACGAGAACTTCGCGTCGGCTCGAGGAGATCCGGGCGGCGCGCGACCCGCATGGCCGCTTCGCGTCCTACCTCGTCGCCGACCCCGAGCGGCTCAACGTCCATGCCTGAGCGCAGCGCCGGCTCGACCACGTCGGGCTCAACGTCGCCGACCTGGACGCCGCCGAGGGCTGGTACGCCGAGGCGTTCGGCTACGTGCGCGACCTCGCGCTGCGGCTCGACGCGTTCGAGCTCGACATCGTCATGCTCATCCACCCCGAGCGCGGCGACCGGCTCGAGCTGCTGCACCGACCCGGCTCGCCGGCCCGGCCTGCGCGCCGCCGACCCGCCCGAGGCGGTGCTCACCGAGGGCTTCGGGCACATCGCGTTCGACGTGCGTCGGCGTCGACGCGCACGTTCGACCGGCTCGTCGCGCTCGGCGCGCGTCCGGTCATGACGCCGCGACCGTCGCCGGAGCCGGGCGTGCGGATGGCCTTCGTCGCCGACCCCGAGGGCAACCTCGTCGAGCTGCTCGACCGGACGAGCGGCACCAGCGAGCCGGTCGACGCGTGACCCGGGAGGACGTGGCCGCGGTCGTGGCGCCGCCGAGGCACCTCGTGGCGCTGCTGGCCGCGTTCACGTCCCTGGTCATCCTGACGACGGACGTCTACCTGCCGGTTCTGCCGCAGCTCGGCCGCGACCTGGGTACCAGTGACGCCGCGGCAGCGGCGACGCTGTCGGCGGTGCTCGTGGGGATCGCCGTGGGCCAGATCGTGATCGGCCCGCTCAGCGACGCCGTCGGGCGCCGAACACCCCTCCTCCTCGGTGCGATCGCGTACGCCGTGACGCACGTGCTCGCCGCCCTCGCCCCCGGCATCGCGCCGTTGCTGGCGATCCGGCTCGTGACCGGCTTTGCGACGGCGGCCTGCATCGTCGTCTGCCGCGCGATCGTGGCCGACGTCTACCCGGGGGTCTCGGCCGCCCGCGCGTTCGCGACGCTGGGCGCGGTGACGGCACTCGTTCCGGTGGTGGCGCCGGTCGCCGGCGGCCTGCTCGCGCACGTGATGAGCTGGCGCGGGATGTTCCTCCTGCTCGCAGTCGTGGCCGTGCTGCTCACCGCGGTCGGGGCCCGACTGGTCCCGGAGACGCTGCCGACGGACCGCAGGATCGCACTCAACCTCGGATCCGTCCTGCACGACCTCACGTCGGTGCTGACCCGACGCCGGTTCCTCGCCTACGTCGCCGCGATCGCCGGCGTCGGCGGAATGCTCTTCGCCTACATCGGTGCCTCGTCCTTCGTTCTCGAGAACGTGTTCGGGCTGTCGCCGCAGGCGTTCAGCCTCGTCTTCGCCGCGAACGCCGTGGGCATCTTCGCCGCGTCGTGGACCACGCGGCACCTGGTCGGTCGCACCGGCCCGAAGCGACTGCTGCTCGTCGGGCAGGTGGCAGCGGTGGCGGGAACCGTCGTCATGGGCGCCGGGGTCGGGCGCGACGTGCTGCCGCTCGTCCTCGTGGGCCTGTTCGTCGCCGTCGCCTCGATCGGTCTCATCATGCCGACCTCGACGTCGCTCGGAATGGCGGAGGTGCCGGGCCGAGCCGGGTCGGCGTCGGGCGTCATGGGCATCTGCCAGTTCACGGTCGGCGCGATCGCGTCACCGCTGGCCGGTCTCGGCGCCTCGGCGTGGTCACTGGTCGCGGTCATGGGCGCGAGCGTGGTCGGGGGCCTGCTGCTGCGTGCCGGGCTCCTTCGTGGGACCGCGTCAACGCCTGGGACGGTGCAGCCATGACGCGAGGGGCAGTCGTCGGTCTCGGCGGCTGGATCCCGAGTCGCGGCGCCGCCCGCGCGGTGTGCCCGGTGATCGGGCACCTCATCGACCACGGCGGCGGACTCACCGACGCCCTCGTCCTCGGTCGCCGCGCGGGTGCGCACGCGGCCGGGACCAACCGAGGAGACCACTGACATGACGACACGCCCCTTCCCCGACGGGTTCCTGTGGGGTGTGGCCAGCGCCGGCCACCAGAACGAGGGCGACAACGTGCACAGCGACACGTGGTTCGCCGAGAACGTGACGCCGACGGTGTTCCGCGAGCCGTCGGGACGGGCGTGCAACGGCTACGAGCTGTGGTCGTCCGACATCGACCTCGCGGCCGGCATGGGGCTGTCGGCGTACCGGTTCTCGGTCGAGTGGGCGCGGGTCGAGCCGGTCGAGGGCGAGTTCTCCCCGGCGGCGCTGGACCACTACGAGGCGATCGTCGACCGCTGCCTCGAGCGCGGCATGGCACCGGTCGTGACGTTCAACCACTTCACCTCGCCGCACTGGTTCGGGATGCGAGGGGGATGGCTCGATCCGTCGGCGCCCGACGTGTTCGCGCGCTACTGCGACCACGTGATGGCGCGCTTCGGCGACCGCATCGCGTACGCCGTCACCATGAACGAGCCGAACCTGGCCCGCCTGCTGACCTGGATCGGCTTTCCCGACTTCGTTCGCGACCTCGAGCGCGCGACGCTCGTGGCAGCCACCGAGGCGACCGGGGTCGAGCGCTACCGGCTGTCCAACGTCATGCTCCCGGAGGAGATGGACGCGATGGCCGACGGCATGGAGGCCGGCCATCTCGCGGCCAAGGCGACGATCAAGGCGCGGCGCGGCGACCTTCCCGTCGGCCTGAGCCTCGCCATCGTCGACGACGTCGTGGTCGGTGACGACGCCTCGGTGCGCGACCGCAAGCGCGCCGAGGTGTACGAGCGCTGGCTGCGGCTCGCGAGCCAGGACGACTTCGTCGGCGTGCAGAACTACGAACGGGTCTACTACGACGGTGCAGGACCGGTCCCGCCGCCGGAGGGGACTGCGGTCAACCAGATGGGGACGGCGATCGAGCCGCTGTCTCTGGCCGGCGCGGTGCGCTACGCGCACGAGGTGACCGGTCGCCCCGTCCTCGTCACCGAGCACGGCATGAGCACCGACGACGACACGCAGCGGGCCGCCTTCATCGAGCCCTCGCTCGCCGGTCTGCTCGACGTCATGGACGACGGCGTCCCCGTCCTGGGCTACCTGCACTGGACGCTCATGGACAACTTCGAGTGGATCTTCGGCTACGGCCACCAGCTCGGACTGCACGCCGTCGACCGCGAGACCTTCGAGCGGACGGCGAAGCCGAGCGCCGGCGTCTACGCGTCCATCGTCCGAGCCGGGGGAGTCCGGTCATGACCGCCGCTCCCAGCGTGCCGACCTGGGTGCCGAATCCGTCGTAGAGCGGTCGAATCTCGACCCAGGTTCGCCGTCCGGATCCGGACGCCGCGTCAGACCTGGGTGGCGAGCTGGAGCTCGAGCTCGCCGAGGACGCGGTAGCAGTCGAGGACCGACGCCACGCTGGAGTTGGGCTCGCGGCCCTCGCGGATCGCCGCGACGAACTCGCGGTCCTGCAGCTCGATGCCGTTGGTGGAGACGTCGACCTGCGTGACGTCGATCGGCTCCTCCTTGCCGTCGACCAGGTCGTCGTAGCGCGCGATGTAGGTGCCGTTGTCGCAGATGTAGCGGAAGAACGTGCCCAGCGGACCGTCGTTGTTGAACGACAGCGACAGCGTGCAGATCTTGCCGGTCTCGGTGCGCAGCTGGATCGACATGTCCATCGCGATGCCGAGCTCGGGGTGGATCGGTCCCTGCACGGCGTTGGCGATCGTGACCCGCTCGCCGGTCTGGTACTGGAACAGGTCGACGGTGTGGGCCGCGTGGTGCCAGAGCAGGTGGTCGGTCCAGCTGCGCGGCTGTCCGAGCGCGTTCATGTTCCTGCGGCGGAAGAAGTAGGTCTGCACGTCCATCTGCTGGATGCGCGAGCTCGCCCGCCACGATGCGCCGGTGCACCCACTGGTGCGACGGGTTGAAGCGGCGGGTGTGCCCGACCATCGCGACGAGCCCGGTCTCCTCCTGCACGCGCGCCACCTCGAGCGCGTCCGCCCACGAGTCCGCGAGCGGGATCTCGACCTGCACGTGCTTGCCGGCACGGAGGGCGGCGATCGCCTGGGTCGCGTGCAGCTGCGTCGGGGTGCAGAGGATGACGGCGTCGACGTCGTCGCGGGCGAGGGCGTCGTCGAGCTCGGTCGAGGCGTGCGGCGCGCCGTACTTGTCGGCGACCTCCTGGGCCTGCTCGAGGCGTCGGCTCACGACGGACGTGACGGTGACGCCGTCGATCGCGGTGAGGGCGTCGAGGTGCTTGATTCCGAAGGCGCCGGCTCCGGCGAGGGCGATGCGCATGGTCGAGTGGTCTGCCTCTGTGTCGTGGGTGGTCGGGACGAGGACGTCAGCTGGTCGGCGTGAGGACGAGATGCCCGACGGCGGTGTTGCTCGCCGGCACGTGGTAGAAGCGGTGCAGCTCCTCGACGGAGTCCCCGAGCGCGCCGCGCATGATCAGCCACATCACCATCTCGATGCCCTCCGAACCCGTCTCACGGAGGTACTCGATGTGGGGGATCGCCGCTGCGGACGCGGGATCGTCGATGAGGGCGTCCATGAACGCCGCGTCCCAGGCGGCGTTGATGAGACCCGCGCGTGCACCCTGGATCTGGTGGCTCATCCCGCCGGTGCCCCACACCTGCACCGAGATGTCCTCCGGGTAGCTCTCCACGGCCCGACGGATCGCCTTGCCGAGCTGCCAGCAGCGGTTGCCCGTGGGCGGCGGGTACTGGACGACGTTGACCGCCAGCGGGATCACCTTTGTCGGCCACGCCGCCGTCTTCCCGTAGACGAGCGAGAGAGGGACGGTGAGGCCGTGGTCGACGTCGAGCTCGTTCATCAGCGTGAGGTCGAACTCGTCGAGGACGAGCGACTGGGCGAGGTGGGCCGCGAGCTCGGGATGTCCCTCGACGACGGGCACCGGACGCGGCCCGTAGCCCTCGTCGCACGGGTCGAAGGACGCGGCGCACCCGAGCGCGAACGTCGGGATCATCCGCAGGTCGAAGGCGGAGGCGTGGTCGTTGTAGACGAGGATGACGACGTCGGGCGGGTCGGCGTCGGCCCACTTCTTGGTCCACTCGTAGCCGTCGAACACCGGCTTCCAGTACGGCTCCTCGGTCTTGCCGAGGTCGACGGCCATGCCGATCGCGGGGACGTGGCTCGTCGTGAGCCCGGCGGTGATGCGTGCCATGTCAGATCGGCCTCTCGCTCTTGCTGCGCCAGCCGTCGGGGCTGCGTCCGCCGGCGAGCATCATCGCCTGGTACTCCTCGACCGAGTACTCGGTCATCGTCGACACGGCCTGGACGTACGACAGCCCGTCGCTCGCGAAGATCTTGGACAGGAAGTAGACGTTGCCGCCGAGGTCGAGCATCCGCTGGAAGTCGCGGTCGATCACCGCCTGCTTCTGCTCCTCCGACATCGGCCACTCGTCGAGATAGGCGCGCTCGTCAGCGCGGAACCGATCGCGGTTCGACGCCGACATCAGGCTCATGCAGAACTGGTTGAGGTGATAGCCCTCACGCGAGCGCGCGACCGTGAAGACCGTGGTGCCGGGGATGTCGTCGAGCTCGGAGTTGTCGACCATCTAGGCCTCCCAGTAGAGACGGATCGGGTTGTCGACGAGGAGCGCGTGCTGAAGCTGCGCCGTCGGCGCGATGTGCGGGATGACGTCGACCAGGTGACCGTCGTCGGGCATGTGGCTCGTCATGTTCGGGTGCGGCCAGTCGGTGCCCCACAGGACCCGGTCCGGGTAGCGCTCGACGACCGTCCGGGCGAAGGGCCGCACGTCGGCGTAGTACGGCGGACCCTCGATAGAGAGCCGCTCGGGGCAGCTCACCTTGCTCCACACATCGTGCGAGGAGTCCATGAACCGCAGGAACTGGCCGAACTCCTCTCCGTCGACGGGCTTCCCGACGTCCGGGCGCCCCATGTGGTCGACGACGACCGGGACACCGAACGACGTGAACAGGTTCCATCGCTCGGCGAGGTCGGGTGCCTCGAAGTAGACGACGACGTGCCAGCCCAACGGCGCGATCCGCTCGACGAGCGCGCGGTAGTAGGCGTCTGGCCTCGGGTCGACCAGCCGCTTCACGAAGTTGAACCGCACGCCGCGGACGCCGGCCTCGTGGAGGTCGCGCAGCTCGTCGTCGGTGACGCTGGGACGGATCGTCGCGACTCCCCGGGCGCGTCCGTCCGAGTGCCGCAGCGCGTCGACCATCGCGGCGTTGTCGGCGCCGTGGCAGGTGGCCTGCACCACCACGTTGCGGTCGAACCCGAGGAGGTCGCGCAGCTTCCACAGCTCGTCCTTGCCCGCGTCGACCGGGGTGTACTTCCGTTCGGGCGCGTACGGGAACTCGTCACCGGGACCGAACACGTGGCAGTGCGCGTCGACCGAACCGGGCGGCGGGACGAACGTCGGGACCGACGGACTCGGGTCGAACGCGAGCCAGTCGGCGTCGGCGGTGAAGGTCGGCATGCCTAGAGCCCCTTGGCCTTGAGCGCGGAGTCGAGGCGGGGGTAGACGCGTCGCGCGTTGCCGCTGAAGACCTGGGCCTTCGCCGCCTCGCTGATGTCGAGGGCATCGACGTACCGCTTGGTGTCGTCGAAGTGGTGGCCGGTCTGCGGGTCGATGCCGCGTACCGCGCCGACCATCTCCGAGCCGAACAGGATGTTGTCGACGTCGATGACCTCGAAGAGCAGGTCGATGCCCGGCTGGTGGTAGACGCAGGTGTCGAAGAAGACGTTCTGCATGACGTGGGTGTCGAGCGACGGCTTCTTCAGCATGTCGGCGAGGCCGCGGTACCGACCCCAGTGGTACGGCACCGCGCCGCCACCGTGCGGGATCACGAGTCGCAGGTCGGGGAAGTCGGCGAACAGGTCGCCCTGGACGAGCTGCATGAAGGCGGTCGTGTCGGCGTTGATGTAGTGCGCTCCCGTGGCGTGGAACACCGGGGTGCAGCTCGCCGACACGTGCACCATCGCGGGGACGTCGAGCTCGACCATGGCCTCGTACATCGGGTACCAGTAGCGGTCGGTGAGCGGCGGCGAGCTCCAGCGGCCGCCGCTGGGGTCGGGATTGAGGTTGAGCCCGACGAACCCCATGTCGACGCAGCGCCGCAGCTCCGCGAGCGCGGCGTCGAGCGGGTCGCCGGCGAACTGGGGCAGCTGGCACACCCCGATGAAGGTGTCGGGGAACAGGTCGACGACCCGGGCGATGAGGTCGTTGCAGGCGTAGGCCCAGTCGATGCCGACCTTGAGATCGCCCTCGTGGTGCGCCATCGCGGACGCGCGGGGGGAGAAGATCGTCATGTCGGAACCGCGCTCGCGGAGCAGCTTCAGCTGGTTCTGCTCGATCGTCTCGCGGATCTCGTCGTCGGAGATCGTCGGGTACGCCGGAGCCGCGCGACCGTCGAGGAACGCCTGCAGCTGCGACTCGCGCCACTCGTTGTGCGCCGTCGGCGCGGTCGTGTAGTGCCCGTGGCAGTCGATGATCACGCGGGCGCCTCCTCGTGGTCGTCGTCCGTGTCGTCGTCCAGAGCGGCCAGCACGGCGTCGAGCATGGCGAGGGTCGATCCGGCCCCGATCGCCTGCGGGAACTGGGCGGCCCAGCGCTGACGCTCGACCGCGGCCGCCGACATCCACGGATCGATCCCGGCCTCGGCGACCGTGGCGGCAGCCTCCTCCATCTCCTCCGCCCGGCGCGCCCCGTGCTGCAACGAGCGCTCGATGAAGTAGCCGGCGACGGCGTCCCAGTCGGCCGGCGGGAGGATGTTGGGCAGCGACTCGAGCACCTCGCGCTCGACGCCGTGGACGCGTGCCGCGAGCAGCGCCTCGGTGAGGAGCGACTCGAGGCCCTTCACGACGACGCTGCGGCACAGCTTGGTGGCCGCGGCACGGCCGACCTCGTCCGACACGACGGTCACGTCACTGACGCCGAAAGTGGCTGCGGCCGAGGCGAACTCTCGCGCGTGCGGTCCGCCGAGGAGGAACGGCGACGCGAGACGCCTCGGGCCGATCGGCGACATGAGGGCGGCCTCGACGTAGCGCGCGCCGGTCGCGTCGACGGCCGCCGCCGCAGCGGCCTTGTGCCCCGGCGAGCTCGAGTTCAGGTCGAAGAACCACGTCCCGGCGGTCAGCCCGGGGAGCGTCGACTGAGCTGCGGCGACGCACTGAGCCGCGGTGACGGCGCTCACCACGAGGTCGGCTCCCGCCACCGCGGACGGCGCCGAGCCGGACGTGGCGATCCCTAGCGCGCGAGCGTTGTCCGAGGCGGGGCTCGCGGTATCGGCGAAGGCCGTGTCCCACACGGTGAGGTCGCGGATGCCTGCCGCCCGCAGGTCCTCGGCGAAGGTGCGCCCCACCTCGCCGAGCCCCACCAGCGCGACGCGCGTCATGTCCCGCTCCACACCGACGACGGCACCATCGCGTGCCCGCGCATGAGCAACCGCGCGGTGCGCAGCAGAGCCGCACGTCGCACCACAGGGACTGCCGCGCTGCGGTCGACCGTGAGGCTCACCGTGAAGAACCCGGTGGGGTGCTCCACGGTGACGTCGAGCGGCCCGTCGCCCTCCGGGAGGACCGCGACCCCGGCGGCCACGGACCCAGGAAGGAGACATGCGGTGGCGACCGACACCGCGCCGAGGACGCCGATGGCCTCGTGCACGCGGTGCGGGATGAGGGTGCGGGTGGAGACGGTCCCGCCGGCGGTGGGTGCGGAGAGCAGGCTCATCTTCGGGACGGTCGCGCTCGCGACGTCGCCCAGGTTCATCAGCGGTCCGGCCGCGAGGCGGACGGCCTCGATGCGCGCGATGACGTCGGCCATCGCCTCGATCTGGGCGGGGGACTCGGCGCCGGTGAGACCGAGGTCGGCGGCCGCGAGGCACACCACCGGCATCCCGTTGTCGATGCAGGTGACCCGCAGCCCCTCGATCTCGTCGACGACGTTGCCCGTCGGCAGCAGTGCACCGCACGAGGAGCCGGCCGTGTCGGCGAACTCGAGGGGGATCGGCGCGTGGGTGCCGGGCACGCCGTCGATGCGCGCGTCGCCGTCGTAGCGGACCGCTCCGTCGGGGGTCTCGACGTAGGCGATGGCGAGGGTGTCGGTGTTCTCCATCCAGATCCGGACGGCGGTGACCTCGCCGGCCGCGGCGACGAGGCCGTGCTCGATCGCGAACGGTCCGACGGCCGCGAGCATGTTGCCGCAGTTCTGCGAGTCCGAGACCTCGGGACGATCGGGCCACACCTGCAGGAAGAGGTAGTCGACGTCGACACCGTCACGGGTCGACCGCGACACGACGGCGACCTTCGACGTGAGCGGGTGCGCACCCCCGAGGCCGTCGATCTCCCGCGCGTCCGGCGACCCCATCGCCGCGAGCAGCACGGCGTCGCGGACCGCGCGGTCCGACGGGCAGGTCGTCGCGGAGGAACACGAGCCCCTTCGACGTCCCACCGCGCATGACGTCGCACGGCACTGCCGTCTGCGTCACGAGCCCTCCGGGAAGTCGACGTAGCGAAGTCCCTTCTCCGCCAGGCGTTCGCGCATGGAGTAGATGTCGAGGCCGAGCTCACCGGCGGCGAGCCGTGCGCGCTTGGACGCCTCGTTGGCCTCGCGCGCCTGCGCGTGAGCCAGCACCGTGCCGGCGTCCTCGCGACGCACGCACACGACACCGTCGTCGTCCGCGACGATCACGTCACCCGGGCGCACGCGCACGCCGGCGATCACGATCGGCACCTGGCAGTCGCCCGGCGTCTCCTTCACCGTGCCCTGGGCGCTGATCGCCTTGGCCCACACGGGGAAGCCCATCTCGGTGAGCGTCTGCACGTCGCGCACGCCGGCGTCGATCACGAGACCCCGTACGCCGTGGGCGCGCAGGCTCTCGGCGAGCAGGTCGCCGAGGTAGCCGTCGTCGCACGGGCTCGTCGGGGTGACGACGAGCAGGTCGCCGGGCTGCGCCTGCTCCACGGCGACGTGGAGGGTCCAGTTGTCGCCCGGCGCCACCGTGCACGTCAGCGCGTTGCCGGCGATGCGAGCCGGGGTGTAGATCGGGCGGAGCCGGTGGTGCAGCAGCCCCGTGCGGCCCTGGGCCTCGTGCACCGTCGCGGTCCCGGCTGCGCCGAGGGCGTCCACGACCGCCAGGTCGGTGCGCGGGGTGTTGCGGACGACGACGGGCACGGGCCCTCCTCAGGCGGTCGGTGCAGAGCCTCACCCTCCCAGGCCGCCGGGCACCGCGGTACCCTTCGTTTCCGTCAGACGGAAACTCGCGCACACCGGAGGGGAGGAGCCATGGCCGGCGCACCCCGCCCTTCCGTCACCTCGCGGGTGCTGTCGCTGCTCGGTGCGTTCGACGAGCACCGGCCCCGGCTGACCCTCACCGAGCTCGCGGCGGCGGCCGGGCTCCCGATCTCGACGGCCCATCGCCTCCTCGGCGAGCTCGAGGCGTGGGACGCCGTGGAGCGCGACGCCGACGGGCGCTACGTCGTCGGCCGACGGCTCTGGAAGCTCGGCACCCTCGCGCCGGTGGCACGACAGCTGCGCGAGGCGTCCCTCCCGGCCATGCAGGACCTGTACGAGGCGACGCACGAGAACGTGCAGATCGCGGTCCGCGAGGGCACCACGGCGCTCTACGTCGAGCGCATCCACGGCAAGGCGTCCGTGCCGGTCCTCAGTCGACCGGGCCTCCCGCTGCCGCTGCACGCGACCGGGGTGGGCAAGGTGCTGCTGGCGTACGCACCGCGCGACGTCGTCGAGGACTGCGTCGAGAACCTGAAGCCGATCACGCGCTACACCATCGTCGAGCGCGGTCGGATGCTGCGCGAGCTCGCAGCGGTGCGTCGGCTCGGCTACGCGCGCACCGTCGAGGAGATGGGCTACGGCACCTGCTCGCTCGCCGTGCCTGTCCTCGGCGCCGACGACGAGGTGGTCGCGTCGCTCGCGCTCGTGACGAGCACGGTCCGGCGAGACCTGCGTCAAGTTCGTCCCCGCGCTTCGCGTCGCCGCCGCCTCCATCACCCGCCGTATGGCGCTCTGACGTCGAGCGGCCGGTCGCGGACGCCATTCCGCCCAACGGAAGTCGGGTCTGGCGCCCCGGGCGACGACGGCCCCAGGCTGACCCCATGCGCACCCAGGTCGCCATCGTCGGCGCCGGCCCCTCCGGCCTCCTGCTGTCCCAGATCCTCGCGACGCACGGCGTCGAGTCGGTGATCGTCGAGAACCGGTCGCAGGACTACGTCCTCGCGCGGATCCGTGCCGGCGTCGTCGAGCACGGCGCCGTCGACGTCCTCACCGACTTCGGTGTCGGGGAGCGGCTGCACCGCGAGGGACTCCGTCACGACGGCGTCCACCTGCAGTGGCCGGGCGAGCGTCGGCGGATCGACTTCGTCGAGTCGTGCGGGCACTCCGTCTGGGTCTACGGCCAGACCGAGATCACCAAGGACCTCGTCGCAGCCCGCGAGGCGGCAGGGCAGCAGATCTTCTGGTCGGTGTCCGACACCGCGATCCTCGACGCCGACAGCGAGCACCCCCGGGTCACGTTCGTCGACGCCGACGGCGCTCAGCAGAGCATCGAGGCCGACTACGTCGCCGGCTGCGACGGCTTCCACGGCGTCAGCCGCCCCACCATCCCGGAGGCCGTGCGCAGCGTCCACGAGCGCGTGTATCCCTATGCCTGGCTGGGGATCCTCGCCGAGGTCGCGCCGTCGACCGACGAGCTCATCTACGCGCTGCACCCCGACGGCTTCGCGATGCACTCGATGCGCTCGGAGCGGATCAGTCGGCTCTACCTGCAGGTGGCGCCGGACGACGACATCGCGAACTGGTCCGACGACCGCATCTGGGACGGCCTCACGACCCGGTTGGGCATCGACGGCTGGACCCTGCAGTCCGGCCCGACGCTGGAGAAGTCGATCACGCCGATGCGCAGCTTCGTGAGCGCGCCGATGCGCTGGGGCCGGCTGTTCCTCGCCGGCGACGCCTCGCACATCGTGCCGCCCACCGGTGCGAAGGGGCTCAACCTCGCGATCGCCGACGTCAAGCGGCTCGGCACCGCGATCGCGGCGAAGTACGCCGACGGCTCCGACGACCTGCTCGACCGGTACTCCGACGACGCGCTCGAGCGGGTGTGGCAGTCGACGTACTTCTCCTGGTGGATGACCTCGATGCTGCACACCCCGCCGCCGGAGGAGCCGGACCGCGACTTCCTGCTGCAGATGCAGCTCACCCAGCTGCGTCACGTCACGACGTCGCGAGCCGCGTCGACGGGCCTCGCGGAGAACTACACAGGCTCGGTCCTGCCCTACCCGTGACTCGCGTTCGCGGGTCACGTGGCGCCGCTGAGGACTAGCGTCGATCTCCCGGCACCCGTCGTTCCTCTGGAGCTCCGATGACCGCTCGCACGACTCCGCCGTTCCGCGCCGACCACGTCGGCAGCCTGCTGCGTCCGCCGAACCTGCTCGTCGCACGGGCACGGCACAAGGCCGGTGAGATCGACGCGGCCGCGCTGCAGGAGATCGAGGACGGCGCGATCCGCGACGCGGTGCGCATGCAGGAGAAGGTCGGCCTGCGCTCGGCGACCGACGGGGAGTTCCGGCGCACCTCGTGGCACATGGACTTCATCTACTCCCTCGGTGGCGTCGACCCGACCGACGAGAAGCTGAAGGTGCACTTCCGCAACGCCGACGGCGAGCTGGACTTCGAGTCTGCTGCGCTGAGCGTGCACGACCGGATCTCGTTGCCGCGCACCATCTTCGCCGATGCGTTCACGTTCCTGAAGGACGCCGTGACGACGGCGGTCCCGAAGCTCACGATCCCGTCGCCGAGCATGGTGCACTACCGCGGTGGCCGCGCGGCCATCGATCCCACGGTGTATCCCGAGCTCGACCAGTTCTGGACCGACCTGACTGCGGCGTACGCGCAGGAGGTGTCGGCGCTGTCACAGCTGGGCTGCACCTACCTGCAGCTCGACGACACCAGCCTCGCCTACCTCAACGACCCCGACCAGCGCGCGCTCATCGAGTCGCTCGGCGGCGACGGCGAGCACCAGCACGAGCAGTACATCCGGACCATCAACGCGGCGCTGGCCGACCGTCCCGAAGGCCTGCACGTCACGACGCACATGTGCCGTGGCAACTTCCGGTCGTCGTGGGCGGCGGAGGGGTCCTACGACTTCGTCGCCGAGGCGCTGTTCAGCTCGCTCGAGGTCGACGGCTTCTTCCTCGAGTTCGACGACGCACGCTCGGGCGGCTTCGAGCCGCTGCGGTTCGTCCCGCCGGGCAAGCAGGTCGTCCTCGGCCTCGTCACCACCAAGACCGGAGCGCTCGAGAGCAAGGACGCGCTCAAGCGGCGCATCGACGAGGCGTCGCGCTTCGTCCCGCTCGAGCAGCTGTGCCTCTCGCCGCAGTGCGGCTTCTCCTCGACCGTCGAGGGCAATGCGCTGACCTACGACGAGCAGGTCGCCAAGCTCGCCCTCATCGTGGAGACCGCCGCCGAGGTCTGGGGCTGACGCCCGGGACTCGACGGTCGGAGCGCCTGTCGGGCCCGTTCCCTGCGGCCGACCCGGTCAGAACGGGTACTGCGGCAGCGTGCCGCGCACCGTGACCCACTGCGTGTCGGTGAACGCGTCGAGGTTGGCCGCAGGACCACCGAGCCGTACGCCGGTCCCGCTGCTTCCGACGCCGCCGAACGGGATGGTCGCCTCGTCGTTGATGGTCTGGTCGTTGATGTGCACGAGCCCGCTGGGGATCTGCTCGGCGATCTCGAGCCCGCGCATGACATCACGCGTGAGGATGCCGAGCGACAGTCCGTAGTCGGTGTCGCGGGCGAGCGCGATGGCCTGCTCGACGGAGTCGATGCGCACCACCGGTGCGACCGGTCCGAAGATCTCCTGGCGGTACGCCGTCGACGACAGCGGGACGTCGGCCAGCACGGTCGGCCGGTAGTACAGGTCGTCGTACGTGCCGCCGGCGGCGAGCCGGGCACCCTCGTCGACCGACGTCGTCACCATCGCGTGGATCTTGTCGCGCTGGCCGGCGTCGATCACGGGGCCGAGCGCCACGGTGCCCGTGGTGGGGTCGCCGACGGGGAGGTGGTCGGCGCGGGCCGACAGCGCGTCGATGTACTGGTCGGCGATGCCCGCCATGACGAGATGACGGCCGGTGGTCATGCAGACCTGGCCCTGGTGGGCGAAGGACCCCCACGCCCCCACCGACGACGCGGCGTCGACGTCGACGTCGTCGAGCACGAGCATCGCGGAGTTGCCACCGAGCTCGAGGTGCACCCGCTTGAGGTGGTCGGCCGCCAGCCGCGCCACGGCACGACCCGCGGCGGTGGAGCCGGTGAACGACACCACACGTACCAGCGGCTCGGTCACGAGCGCGGCACCGGTGTCGGCGCCACCGGGCAGGACGTGGAGCACTCCGTCGGGAAGCCCTGCGGCGGCGAAGATCTCGGCGAGGACTGCGCCGCCCGACACCGACGTGCGCGGGTCGGGCTTGAGGAGGACGGCGTTGCCGAGTGCGAGCGCCGGTGCGACCGCGCGGATGGAGAGGATGGTCGGCACGTTGAACGGCGAGATCACTCCGACGACGCCGACCGGCACCCGCCGCGACATCGACAGCCGGGGGCTCGAGGAGCGCAGCAGCTCGCCGTACGGCGCGGACGCGAGGGCGGCAGCCTCGTAGCACTCCTCGGCGGAGGTCATGATCTGGAAGCCGCCGAACGGGCCGATCGCACCCGTCTCGCGCATCAGCCAGTCGGTGATCTCGTCGGCGTGGGCGTGCCAGAGGTCGCCGGCCCGACGCAGCACCGCGGCGCGCTCGTTGTAGGGCAGCGCCGCCCAGCCGCGCTGAGCCTCCGCCGCCGCGGCCGCCGCGGCCGCGACGTCCGCGGGGCTCGCGAGGCCGATCGAGCCGATCTGCTCGCCCGTGGACGGGGACACCACGGCTCGGGTCCCCCCGGTCCCGTCGGTCCACCCGCCGGAGTAGATGCGTCCGTGCCAGTCCGACCCGGTGAGCAGCGACATGGGGACCTCCCTCTGCGGGCCGGGCACCGTCGTCGGTCCTCGGCGATCGATCGTGGCGCCACGCTGCCACCCGATCGCGCGACGCGCAGGGAGAACGACGAACCAGTGACGACCGATGACCTTCGTGATGCCGCCGACCGGGGTCGACTCGGCCGCGCGGCCCGTGCGGGGCGAGGATGTGGGCGTGCCCAACCGACTCGCTTCCGCGACCTCGCCGTACCTCCTGCAGCACCGGGACAACCCGGTCGACTGGCAGGAGTGGAGCGACGACGCGTTCGAGGAGGCGCGTCGGCGGGATGTCCCGATCCTGCTGTCGGTCGGGTACGCCGCCTGCCACTGGTGCCACGTGATGGCGCACGAGTCGTTCGAGGACGACGCGGTGGCGGACTACCTCAACGCGCACTTCGTGCCGGTCAAGGTCGACCGCGAGGAACGGCCCGGACGTCGACGCCGTCTACATGGCCGCGACCCAGGCGATGACCGGGCACGGCGGCTGGCCGATGACGGCGTTCCTCACGCCGGACGGCCGCCCGTTCTACGCGGGCACCTACTTCCCTCCGCAGCCGCGGCACGGGCTGCCGTCGTTCACCCAGCTGCTGCAGGCGGTGCACGACACGTGGGCCACCGATCGTGCGCGCGTCGACGAGGCCGCGGGGCGCATCACGGAGGCACTCGCCGGACAGCGCGCGGTCACCGCCGCGGACGCGCTCGACCGGGACGTCGTCACCGCGGCGCTCGACGACGCGGTCGACCTGCTGGCTCGGCAGTACGACGGAGTGCGCGGCGGATTCGGCGACGCACCGAAGTTCCCGCCGTCGATGGTGCTGGAGGCGCTGCTGCGCCAGCACGCGCTGACCGGTGACCCCCGCGCGCTCGCGATGGTCGAGGGGACGTGCGAGGCGATGGCGCGCGGCGGGATGCACGACCAGCTGGCCGGCGGCTTCGCGCGGTACTCCGTCGACGCGGACTGGGTCGTGCCGCACTTCGAGAAGATGCTCTACGACAACGCGCTCCTGCTGCGCGTCTACGCGCACTGGTGGCGCGCCACGGGTGACCCGCTCGCCGAGCGCATCACGAGGCAGACGGCCGAGTTCCTGGTGCGCGACATGCGATCCCCCGAGGGCGGGTTCATCTCCGCCCTCGACGCGGACTCCGAGGGCGAGGAGGGGCGCGCGTACGTCTGGACGCCGGCCCAGCTGCGCGACGTCCTCGGCGACGACGACGCGGCGTGGGCGCGCGAGCTCGTCGGCGTGACGGAGGTCGGCACGTTCGAGCGCGGGGCGTCGGTGCTGACGCTGCGAGCGGAGCCGGACGACGCCGCGCGGTGGGACGACGTGCGCCGGCGCCTGCTCGCGGCGCGCGACGAGCGCGTGCAGCCGGGCCGCGACGACAAGGTCGTGGCCGCGTGGAACGGCATGGCGATCGCCGCGCTCGCCGACGCGTCACTGATCCTCGACGTCCCCGAGTGGCTCGCCGCCGCCGTGTCGGCAGCGGGGCTGCTGGAGACCGTGCATCGAGACGACCGCGGCCGGCTGCTCCGTGTCTCGCGCGACGGCGTCGCCGGGGCGCACGCCGCGGTGCTGGACGACGTCGCGTGCGTGGCCGACGGCTATCTCGTCCTGCACCAGGCGACGGGGGAGATGGCGTGGTTGAGCCGGGCAGGCGAGCTGCTGGACGATGCGTTGGATCGCTTCCGCGACAACGACTCCGGCGGCTTCTTCGACACCGCGTCCGACGCCGAGCGGCTGGTCGTGCGACCGCAGGACCCGACCGACAACGCGACACCCTCCGGCTGGGCGTCGGCGGCGTCCGCCCTGCTCACGTACGCCGCCCTCAGCGGGTCGCAGGCTCATCGTGATGCCGCCGACGAGTCGCTCGCGGCGTTGGTCGCCCTCGTCGCCCAGCACCCGCGCTTCGCCGGGCACGCGGCCGCCACCCTCGCCGCCTGGCTCGACGGCCCGCGCGAGGTCGCCGTCGTCGTGCCGGAGCTCGCGACGGACAGCGCCACGGTGACCGCCTCAGCGATCGTCCGCGCGGCGCGCGCAGCGACGGCTCCCGGCTCGGTGGTCGTCGTGGGTCACCCCGGCAGCGCCCACCCGCTGCTGGCCGACCGCCCTCTCGTCGAGGGTCGCCCGACCGCCTACGTCTGCCGCCACTTCGTCTGCGACGCGCCGACGACCGACCCCGCCACCCTCGCCCGCACGCTCCGCACCCCCGGCTGATCGCGATGAAGGTGCCCCAGGCTGCGGTAGAAGCAGGCGAAACACCCCAGACGGCGCGTCATCGCACCGCATGATCCGCAGTTCGCCCTCGGCGGACGCCCGTTGACTTGAGACGTAAGCATGTAATCATCCGTACATGACTACACACGAGGAGATCCGGGGCTGGCTCGCGGGCCGGCTGCCGCAGGAGTGGTTCGACGGGGCGCCCGACGTCACCGTCGACCGCGAGGAGATCACCGTCGTCGGCCGGCTCGCCGTGCCCGACCTCGCCGAGGGGGCGGGCGACGCCGAGCGCGCCGCCGCGGTCCGCGGCCGCATCAAGGGCTTCCGCGAGGACACGCGCGACCGGCGGATCGAGATCGCCCGCGAGCTCGAGCACCGCACGGGCCGCAAGGTCGCGTGGGGCGTCACGGTCGGCGACGACACCGTGCTGTTCACGACCTTGTCCGTCCCGGTCATGACCCGCCTGCGTCAGAACGAGCGTGCCGTCCTGGACACGTTGGTCGACGCCGGTGTCGCACGGTCGCGCAGCGACGCGCTGGCCTGGTGCGTCAAGCTCGTCGGCAAGCACAGCGACGAGTGGCTCGGACAGCTGCGGTCGGCGATGGAAGAGGTCGACCGCGTCCGCAAGACCGGTCCCGACGCCTGACGACGGTCACACCGACCGACCCCCTCGAGCCACCGCACGCGGCCGCGTCGCCATCGGGACGACGCGGTCGCGTGCGCTGCGCTCACTTCAGACACGACCGCGGGCCGGCTCGGCTCGACGGGGGCAGGATCAGCCTGCTCCGTAGAGCACCATGCTGACGGCGACGTACTGGAGCAGGAACCCCGCGAGCGTGCACGCGTGGAAGATCTCGTGGAACCCGAACCACGTCGGCGACGGGTCCGGTCGCTTCAGCGCGTAGACCACGGCGCCGGCCGAGTAGGCGAGGCCGCCCAGCGCGAGCAGGATGACGACCGCCGGGCCGCCGGCCTCCCAGAACGCCGGCAGGTAGAAGACCGCGACCCAGCCCAGCGCGATGTAGATCGGGGTGTAGAGCCAGCGGGGTGCGGTCACCCAGAAGACACGGAAGAGCACGCCGGCGAGGGCGCCGCCCCACACCAGCAGCAGCAGCGTGCGCGCCTGCGAGGACGGCAGCAGCACCACCGCGAACGGCGTGTAGCTGCCCGCGATGATGAGGAAGATGTTGGCGTGGTCGAGCCGCTTGAGGCGGACCTTGGCCTCGGGGCTCCAGGTGAAGCGGTGGTAGATCGCGCTGGTCCCGAAGAGCAGGATCGCCGTGATGCTGTAGAGCGCAGCGGCCCAGCGGTACTCGGGCGGCGAGAGGATGACGAGCACGACGCCGAGCACGACGGCGATGGGCGCCATGCCGGCGTGCAGCCAGCCGCGCAGGTGCGGCTTGACCGGGTCGAGCACCGCGTCGACGCGCGACGTGGCGGGTGCCTCGTGCGTGGCGGGGGCGCCGGCGCCGGAGATCTCGCTCATGTACGACACCGTAACTTACGCAAGCGTAGGTTTCCAGTGAGCGTCCGGACGGGCGGCGTGCGAGGCGGGTCGGGGACAGCGGGCGACGTACGCCGGTACCCTCGCGGCGTAGGCGGGACCGTGCTCGCGACGACGTACCGGAGGTGCACCTCGTGAAGGTGTCCGACGTCGTCTACGGCGTCTACGAGCGCCAGCTCATGGCCTCGCTCGACCGCACCCGGATCCCTCGGCACGTCGGCGTCATCCTCGACGGCAACCGCCGCTGGGCCGCCGGACAGGGTGGCTCCACGGCCAGCGGCCACCGCGCCGGCGCCGAGAAGATCGACGACTTCCTCGGCTGGTGCGAGGAGGCAGGCGTCGAGGTCGTCACCCTGTGGCTGCTCTCGACCGACAACCTGAGCCGCCCCGGTGCCGAGCTCGAGCCGCTGCTGGCGATCATCGAGAGCACCGTGACGGGCCTGGCCGAGCAGGGTCACTGGCGGGTCCACCCGGTCGGCGCGCTCGATCTCCTGCCGGCGCACACCGCCGAGGCGCTCAAGAAGGCGGAGTCCGACACCGCCGGCCACGACGGCATCCTGGTCAACGTCGCCGTCGGGTACGGCGGGCGGCGCGAGGTCGTCGACGCCGTCCGCTCGCTGCTCGCCGAGGCGGCGGCCAAGGGCACGTCGCTCGACGACCTCGCCTCGGTCGTCGACGTCGAGCACATCGCCGAGCACCTCTACACCGCTGGTCAGCCCGACCCTGACCTGGTGATCCGCACGTCGGGCGAGCAGCGGCTGTCCGGGTTCCTGCTCTGGCAGTCGGCGCACTCGGAGTTCTACTTCTGCGAGGCCTACTGGCCCGACTTCCGCAAGGTCGACTTCCTGCGCGCGCTGCGCGCCTACGCCGCCCGCGGCCGTCGCTTCGGCACCTGAACGCCCTCGCCTGCTCACCGGACGGCGACGCGCCCGTCGGCGTGGCGCGGCAGATGTGCGCGCGGACGGGCTTACGGTCGACCGCATCGGGCCACCGCCCGGGCGGCCCGCCTTCGGGGAGGCCCTTGTGCCCGCTGCGCGTCGCCGTACGTCGTCCACCCCAGCCGCCCGCACGTACGTGCTCGACACGTCGGTGCTGCTCTCGGACCCTCACGCCCTGCTGCGCTTCGAGGAGCACGAGGTCGTGATCCCGGTCGTCGTGGTGGTGGAGCTGGAGGCGAAACGGTCGCATCCCGAGCTCGGGTACTTCGCGCGGCAAGCCTTGCGACTGCTCGACGACCTCCGCATCGAGCACGGCCGTCTCGACGACCCGATGCCCATCGGCGCAGCGGGTGGCACGCTGCGCGTCGAGCTCAACCACTCCGACACGTCGGTGCTGCCCAACGGCTTCCAGCTCGGCGACAACGACACCCGCATCCTCGCGGTCGCGCGCAACCTGGCCGCCGAGGGTCGCGACGTGGTGCTCGTGAGCAAGGACCTCCCGATGCGCGTCAAGGCATCGTCGGTCGGTCTCGCCGCGGAGGAGTACCGCGCCGAGCTCGTCGTCGAGAGCGGCTGGACGGGGATGGCGGAGCTCGACGTCCCCGGCTCGGTCGTCGACCAGCTCTACGAAGAGGACCGCATCGACCTCGAGGCCGCGCGCGAGCTGCCCTGCCACACCGGTCTGGTCCTGGTGTCCGAACGCGGCAGCGCCCTGGCGCGCGTGACGCCGGACAAGCACATCCGGCTGGTGCGCGGCGACCGCGAGGCGTTCGGACTGCACGGACGAAGCGCCGAGCAGCGTGTGGCGCTCGACCTCCTGCTCGACCCGGAGGTCGGCATCGTGTCGCTCGGCGGACGCGCGGGCACGGGCAAGTCGGCTCTCGCACTCTGCGCCGGGCTCGAAGCCGTCCTCGAGCGTCGGCAGCACCGCAAGGTGATCGTGTTCCGTCCGCTCTACGCCGTCGGCGGCCAGGACCTCGGCTACCTGCCCGGCAGCGAGAGCGAGAAGATGTCGCCCTGGGGCCAAGCCGTCTTCGACACCCTCGGCGCCCTGACGACGCAGGAGGTCGTGGAGGAGATCGTCGACCGCGGCATGCTCGAGGTGCTGCCGTTGACGCACATCCGCGGCAGGTCGTTGCACGACTCGTTCGTCATCGTCGACGAGGCGCAGTCCCTCGAGCGCAACGTGCTGCTCACCGTGCTCTCGCGTATCGGCCGTGACTCGCGCGTGGTGCTGACGCACGACGTCGCGCAGCGCGACAACCTTCGCGTCGGGCGTCACGACGGGATCGTCGCCGTCACCGAGAAGCTCAAGGGCCACCCGCTCTTCGCGCACGTCACGCTGACGCGCAGCGAGCGCAGTCCGATCGCCGCTCTCGTCACGGAGATGCTCGAGGACCTGCCGATCTGAGCGGCGCAGGACGCGGCGGCATCCAGGGGGCGCTGACCCCGGGTCGGGTCGAGGCTCGAGCGCAGGATGAGGGTGTCCGAGAGTGGCCGGCGATGCGCCGGGAGTGAGCGGAACGCGTCGTCGACGGGCGACCGTGGGAGCGCGCTGACGCTGTGGCTCACGTCACAGGACGTGTCCGCTTTGACCCCTGGCGCGCCCAAACGCCCTGTGGACAGACCCTCAAGTGGACGTTCAGCAGTGCAGGCTCCGGTCGACGCTGTCGGAACGCCCCGGCAGGGTTGTCCACGTGACGACCCCGCGCTCGGGGTCCGACATCTCGAGGCTCTCGCCCGGTCCCCTGGGACACGGTGCGGGTGGCGCACCAGCGCCGGACCGGGCTCCCGCCCGGCGTCGTCGTCGATGTCGCGAGGCTGAGCGCCTCCCCGGTGGGACCGCACGGACCTGAGTCTCGTGCGGCCTCAACCGGGGTGCCGATCCACCGCTCCCGCGGTGCGAGCGGTTGTCCGGGGTCGATCGCGAGGAGCCCGAAACGGCGTCCTCGCCCGACGAAGGACGGCGTGTGCTCACCAGCAACGTGCACGACCCGAGGGTGCGACGTGTCGTCGTGTTCGCGGCCGGCACGCTCGCGGTGGCGACCCTCTCCTCGGTGACGCCGAGCCCTGACCTCGCCCCTGCCGCCGCAGCGAGCTCGACGACCTCGACGTCGTCGGTCGCGCAGGCGGCGGGTGCGGTCGCCGCCACCGCTGCGACCCGCGTGGTCGCGACCACAGCCCCACGGCAGCGCGTCGCGATCCCGGTCGCGACGAAGGCGGCGCCGCGCGCAGGTGTCGCGCCGTTCCGGTTCGGCACGCCGGCGTACTCGCAGTGGTGGGCGCGACGCCTCATGGC
Organism: uncultured Actinomycetota bacterium; assembly: GCA_963782665.1. Taxonomy (GTDB): domain Bacteria; phylum Actinomycetota; class Actinomycetes; order S36-B12; family CAIYMF01; genus Longivirga. The sequence continues at coordinate 302,944 of CAWAKP010000005.1, forward strand.
GACTCGCTACGCGTGGCGCAGCACGACGCAGTACGTCTGCCTGGTCAAGCTCTGGACCCGCGAGAGCCACTGGAACTACCGCTCGCACAACCGCTACTCGGGCGCGCACGGGATCCCGCAGGCGATGCCGGGTACGAAGATGGCCCGCATCGGCAAGGACTGGCGCACCAACCCGGTGACGCAGATTCGTTGGGGCCTGGGCTATATCAAGGGTGCCTACGGTTCACCGTGCGGCGCCTGGCAGCACTGGCAGTCCCGTCGCTGGTACTGACCCAGCTGTGACGAGGCCCCGACCGCGACACGCGGTCGGGGCCTCGTGCTCTGGTCAGGCGGAGGGCGGTCCGACCGGGATGGTCGTGGCCACCGGACGCAGCGTCTCGGCGAAGAAGTCGTTGCCCTTGTCGTCGACCACGATGAACGCCGGGAAGTTCTCGACCTCGATGCGCCACACGGCTTCCATGCCGTTCTCCGGGAAGTCGAGCACCTCGACGTGCTTGATGCAGTCCTGCGCGAGCCGCGCGGCCGGGCCGCCGATCGAGCCGAGGTAGAAACCGCCGTTGGCCTGGCAGGCGGCGGTCACGGCCTTGCTGCGGTTGCCCTTGGCGAGCATGACCATCGATCCGCCGGCCTTCTGGAACTGGTCGACGTAGGCGTCCATGCGGCCCGCGGTCGTGGGTCCGAACGAGCCGGAGGCGTAGCCCTCGGGCGTCTTGGCGGGACCGGCGTAGTAGACGGCGTAGTCCTTCATGTACTGCGGCATCGGCTCGCCGGCGTCCAGGAGCTCCTTGATGCGCGCGTGCGCGATGTCGCGCGCGACGACCAGCGTCCCGTTGAGCGACAGGCGCGTCTTGACCGGGTAGCCGCTGAGCTCGGCGCGGATCTCGTCCATCGGACGAGACAGGTCGACGGTGACGACGTCGTCGTCGAGGTGCTCGTCGGTGACGTCGGGGAGGTAGTGCGCGGGCTCGGTCTCGAGCTGCTCCAGGAAGACGCCCTCGGGCGTGATCTTCGCGAGTGCCTGGCGGTCGGCCGAGCACGACACCGCGATGGCGATGGGGCACGAGGCGCCGTGACGCGGCAGGCGCACGACACGGACGTCGTGGCAGAAGTACTTGCCGCCGAACTGTGCTCCGATGCCGAACTCGCGTGTCATCGCGAGCACCTCGGCCTCGAGCTCGAGGTCGCGGAACGCATGACCATCAACGGATCCTGAGGTCGGCAGGCTGTCCAGGTAGCGCGCGCTCGCGTACTTGGCCGTCTTGAGGGCGTACTCCGCCGACGTGCCGCCGATGACGATCGCGAGGTGGTACGGCGGGCACGCCGACGTGCCGATGGTCCGCAGCTTCTCGTCGAGGAACGCGCGCATCGCGGTCGGATTGAGGACGGCCTTGGTCTCCTGGAACAGCATCGACTTGTTCGCCGATCCGCCACCCTTGGCCATGACCAGGAACTTGTACGTCGTCTCGTGCCCGGGCGCCGTGTCGGCGTACAGCTCGATCTGCGCCGGGAGGTTGCTGCCGGTGTTGCGCTCCTCCCACATCGAGAGCGGCGCCATCTGCGAGTAGCGCAGGTTGAGCTTCGTGTAGGCGTCGTAGACGCCCTGGCTGATCGCGCGCTCGTCGTCGCCCGGGGTGAGCACGTGCTGTCCGCGCTTGCCCATGATGATCGCGGTGCCGGTGTCCTGGCACATGGGCAGCACGCCACCGGCCGAGATGTTCACGTTCTTCAGCAGGTCGAGCGCCACGAAGCGGTCGTTCGGGCTCGCCTCGGGATCGTCGATGATCGACCGGAGCTGCGCGAGGTGACCCGGGCGCAGCAGGTGCTGGATGTCGCGGATCGCCGTCTCGGTGAGCAGCCGCAGCGCCTCGGGCTCGACCGTGAGGAAGGTGCGACCGTCGACCTCGACGGTCGAGACGCCCTCCGTGGTCAGCAGCCGGTACGGCGTCTCGTCGGGACCGAGCGGCAGGATGTCTGTGTACGCGAACTCCGGCATGGCCCCGAGCCTACGTCCGCCCGAGTCGCGAGCCGAGAGGCTACGCGATGTGGCCTCGACCACCGACGAGCGTCAGCGGTCCACCCACGACAGGGTCAGGGGCTGCTTGAGGTTGCCGGTCGCCTCGATCTCCATCGCCGTGCCCGACGTGTGCTCGACCTGGATCGACGTGCGCACCCGGTCGCCGCAGGTGGCGGTACCCGGCTCCCGCAACGGCGCCAGCACGAGCTTGGCGTGGTGGACGAACGGGGTCACCGAGATCCAGCGCCTCACGCCGTATGTCGTCGCGCACACCGAGCCGGAGTCGTCGAGATGCTGCAGCACGAGTCGCGCCCACACCGTCGACGCAGAGAACACGGTGGGCTTGCACAGGCCGTAGGTCCCCTTGCCGTAGCAGGCGGTCAGCTCGACCTCGCCGTGCGCGACCAGCGCGCCGGTCACGACAGCGCTCACCGGCGACTGCGCCACGAATGCGCCCTGCGGGAAGCCCGTTCTCGCCGATGAGCACGCGCGCGGCGAGGTCGCCGCGCGTCACCAGGTCGAGCGGGTTGGCGCTCGCCTTGCCGTCGACCACCTCGAGCCACGAGGCGCCGGTGCCCTCGGTGCGGGGTGAGATGCGGATGACGCAGTGCCCGCCCTGCCCAGGCACGTCCACGAGCGCGCGGCCGTAGAGCAGCCGAGAGGCCTTCTCCTGCTTGGTGTCGCCGGGCACAGGGTTCTGGCTGCTCATGAGCACCTGGCCGAGGCCGTACGGGTGCGGGTGGTCGTACGACGCCCGAGTCGTGTCGCACCACCCGACCACCGACAGCGCGTGCTCGACAGGTACGCGCACGACCAGCCGCACTCCGAGCACGTACGCCGACGGCTGACCGTTCGCGGACGCCGGCACGTCGAACGACGCGACCGTCGTGAACGCACCGGGCACGACGTGCGCGACACCGTTCGTGGTGACGTACCCGGGGTGGCTCGCGATGCGTAGGCGATCGAGGGGCTGGACGACGGGGGCCGCGCCGGGCGCGGACGCCGGGTCCGGCGTCGCGGCGTCCGAGGGAACGGGGCCGGTGGCCGAGGGCGCGGAGCCGGCTGGAGCGCCGGACGGGGCTGCTCGAGGCACCGCGGGCGAGGAGCACGCAGCGAGAGCGGACGCGGTCAGCAGCGCTACCAGTGCGGTCCGAGCCCTCACCGATCCCCCAGCCCTCGCCGCATCCGCACGGCTCGACGGGACGCTACCCGACCGCCGCGCTCGGCCCCGTGCACCGCCGGTCCTGGCACTAGCGTGTCCGCATGGCGACATGGTCCGCGGTGGAGGAGATCGCGCTCTCGCTGCCTCTCGTGGAGGAGGTCGCGGGCGGTCACGACGGTTGGCGCACGTGGAAGATCGCGGGTGACAAGGGCCGGCAGGTCGTGTGGGAACGCCCGATGCGGGCGTCGGACCTGCGCGACCTCGGTGACGCGGCGCCGACGGGGGAGAGCGTCGCGGTGCGTGTTCCCGACATGGAGACCAAGGCCGCGAGGCTGGCCGAGATCGACGCCTGCTTCGACATCCCGCACTTCGCGACGTTCACCGGCGTCCTCGTGCTGCTGGACGACGTCGATGCGCACGACCTGCGCGAGCTGATCGAGGACTCGTGGGTGACCGTCGCGCCCAAGCGCGCCGTCGCCGCGTGGCGTGCGAGCGGCGTGTCGTGAGCGAGCCTCGATTCCGCCTGCGGGCGACGGTGCTCGGCACCCGGATCCTCGACGCCTCGCGGACTTCTACCGTGAGCTCCTCGGGTGGGTCATCACGAGTGCGGACGCCGACTGGGTGACGCTGCGATCCGCCGACGACGGGACGGGGCTGTCGTTCCAGCTGGAGCCCGGTCACGTCGCTCCCGCGTGGCCGGACGCCGACCAGGGTCAGCAGATGCAGATGCACCTCGACATCGCGGTCGACGACCTGGAGTCTGCTGTCGCCCGCGCCACGGAGCTCGGCGCCGTGGCGGACGCCTATCAACCGCAGGATGACGTGCGCGTGCTTCGCGACCCCGACGGTCACCTGTTCTGCCTGTTCGAACACGTGACGTCGAGAGTCGGTGCGCGCGGCGACGTCAGTCGATGAGCTTGGCGCGCAGTGCGCGGATCGCGAGGAAGGCCATGAGGACGGCAAAGATCACCAGCACGAGGACGTTGACGACGTCCTGGGTGACCTCCCAGCCGAAGCAGGCGTGCCGCACGAGCTGAACACAGTGGTAGAGCGGGTTGAGCTCGGCGAGCTTCTGCAGCCACTCGGGGAACCCGGTGAGCGGGAAGAAGATCCCGGACAGCAGCAGCAGGGGCGTGACGAGGGCGCTCTGCACGTAGCTGAACGAGTCGATGCTCGGCACGATCCCGGAGAACCACATCCCCATGAACGCGAAGCCGAGCCCGGTGAGGAAGCCGATGAACGGGATCGCGAGCATCCCCCACGATGGCGGCAGTCCGAAGACCATCGCGACGAGCAGCGGTGCGCACCCGTAGATGCCGGACTTGACCGCGATCCACGTCGCTTCGGCGAGGAACAGCTCGGGCACGTCGACCGGGGTCGCGAGGATGCCGTCGTAGGTCTTCATGTAGTGGCGCTTGACGTAGGTGTCGAACATGCCGGCGAACACCGACGAGAAGAGCACAGCGGCGGCGACGGTGCCGGTGCCGATGAACTGGACGTAGGGGATGCCCTGCACGTTGGCGACGAGGTAGCCGAACCCGAATCCGAACGCGATGAGGTTGATCGTCGGCTCGACGACGCTGCCGAACGTCGTCGACCGCCAGACCCGGCGGAACAACGTGGTCTCGCGGGTGAAGACCCCCGCGAACGCCGTGCGCTCGACGGCGCGCAGCCTCTGCTCCGGTGCGGTGGTCAGTGCCATCACTCCTCCAGCCTCTCGCCGGTCAGCAGGACGAAGACGTCCTCGAGATTGGCCGGGCGGCGTACGCCGTCGGCGATGCGGTCGACGACGTGCAGCGGCAGCGCCTCGGCCCGCAGCACGGACACGGACGGCCCGGTACGTCGGGTCCGGAAGCCCAGCGGCGACACGAGATCCTCGACGTCCTGCAGGCGTGACGGGGGACCGTAGACCTCCAACGCCTCGACGCCGGCGTGCTCGGTGACCAGCGAGGACGGCGTGCCGCGCGCGATGACACGTCCGTGGGACATCACGGCGATGTCGTCGCACAGGCGCTCGGCCTCCTCGATGTAGTGCGTCGACATCAGCACCGTGACCCCCTCGGTGCGGAGCCGGTCGATCAGCGTCCAGATGTCGCCGCGCACCTGCGGGTCGAGACCGACGGTCGGTTCGTCGAGGAGCACCAGCGAGGGCCCGTGGACCAGGGCACGGGCGATGAGCAGGCGACGCCGCATCCCGCCGGACAGCGTCGACACCCGCGAGTCGGCGCGGTCGACCAGCTGCGCGGCACCAAGGGCTCGGTCGACAGCAGCGTCACGCTCGCGTCGGGGCACCCGGAGCAGCGTCGACCACACCGTGAGGTTCTGCCGCACGGTGAGCTCCTCGTCGAGGTTCTCCCGCTGCGGGACGACGCCCATCCGCGCCCGCGCCTGCTTGGACTGGCGCGGGATCTCGAAGCCGAGCACCTCGATGATGCCCTCGGTCGCCATGGCCTGACCCGTGAGCATCCGCATGGTCGTGGACTTCCCGGCGCCGTTGGGACCCAGGAGCCCGAGACAGGTGCCGGCGCGCACCTCGAGGTCGAGACCGTCGACCGCGCGCAGATCGCCGAACGTCTTGACGACCCCGCGCAGGGAGAGGGCCGCACCGGGCGGCGGCACCGAGGGGGACGTCGTCACGGGAGGTCACGCTAGCCGGGGGTGCCCACGGGATAGCCTCGGGCTCGTGACCGACGCCGTGCCCGACCCGATCGCCGACGCCCTGCGCCTTCGGGCGTCGGACGCCGACCGCGAGCGCGTCGCCGGCCTGCTGCGCGACGCGTTCGCCGAGGGCCGCCTGTCCCCCGTCGAGCACGAGGAACGGCTCACCCAGGTCTACGCGGCCACGACGTACGCCGAGCTCGTCCCGCTGCTGCACGACCTGCCCGTGCCGCCCGGAGCGCTCTCGGTCCCGGGCGCGGGCCAGGTCGTCGCCGTGACCGGCGCAGCAGGCGTCGTCCCGGCGTCGGGTGACGGCGGTGTCGTGGTCGTCGACCCGTCGCGCGCGAGCCAGGCGGCCGGTCACGCGGTCGCCATCCTGAGCGGCGTCGAGCGCAAGGGTCGCTGGGTCGTCCCGGCGTCGTCGAACGCCGTCGCGATGATGGGCGGCGTCGTCTACGACTTCACCGACGCGATCCTCACCGCTCACGACACGGTCATCACGGTCGTCGCGCTCATGGGCGGCGTCGAGGTCACCGTGCCGGAGGGCATCGAGGTGCGCATCGACGTCGTCGGCATCATGGGCGGGTCGAGCGGACCGTCGGACACGCCGCCCGCCGGGGCCCCGTCGATCCGGTTCACCGGGGTCGCGATCATGGCCGGCCTCGACGTCAAGCGACCTAAGAAGTCCTGGCGCGACAAGGGGAACCGCCAGGTCGGGTCCTGACCCGACGCAGCCCGGTCGGTGCACCGACGATGCACGAAGAGGCACCGGACCACGGGGGTCGCTCGGATTACCGGATCCACGTCCGAGGCTGACGCCTGCGGCGTAGCGTCGGCGCGGTGATCACGACGACGACCGAAGTGACGACGCCTGACGGACGAACACTGACCGTGGCGTCGGCAGGTGACCCCGCCGGGCAACCGGTCTTCAAGCTGCACGGAACTCCGGGGTCGCGAGTGCTGGACGAGACGTCACGGCGCGACGCCGAGGAACGCGGCATCCGGCTGATCTCCTACGACCGTCCGGGGTACGGCGGCTCGACACCGCTGCCGGGTCGCACCGTCGCGGACGGGGCGGCGGACGTTCGTGCGATCGCGGAAGCGCTCGGGCTGGAACGCATCGGTGTCTGGGGCATCTCCGGCGGCGGCCCGCACGCTCTCGCCTGCGCCGCCCTGCTTCCCGACCTCGCCGTAGCGGTGGCGTCGCTCGCCTCGAGCGCGCCCTTCGGGGTCGACGGGCTCGACTACTTCGCGGGCATGGGGGAGAAGAACGTCGAGGACATCCAGCTCTACCTCGACGACCCGGCTGCGGCGCGTGCCAAGTCCCGCACGGATCGGGAGGAGATGCTCGACGCCCGGCCGGACGAGCTGTTCGAGCTGCTCACGTCGCTCCTCTCCCCCGTGGATGCGGCGGTGTTCACGGCGGCGACGGCGGAGTTCCTGTGCGCGTCCTACGCCGTGGGCCTGGCACCCGGGGACGAGGGCTGGTGGGACGACGGGGTGGCCGAGATGGCACCGTGGGGCTTCGACCTCGGCGACATCCGCGCGCCGCTCCAGCTGTGGCACGGCAGGCACGACCAGTTCGTCCCGTTCGGGCACGGCGTGTGGCTGGCCGAGCACATCCCGGGGGTCGACGCGAGGCTCACCGACGTCGACGGTCACCTGACCCTGGGCGTCAACCGGGTGCCCGAGGTGCACGCGTGGATGCTGGAGCACTTCTGACGAGCGGGCCCGGTCACGGCTGGTGAGGCCGGAGGCACCGTGGCCGCTGCGACCCCGTGACGTGCTGGCGGCGACCGGTCAGTGACCGTCGAAGTCGACGCTGGCGTAGGTGCGCAGCTTGCTGAGCGCGTGCTCGCTCTTGACCTCGCGGATGGTGCCGCTCTTGCTGCGCATGACGATCGAGTGCGTGGTCGCCGAACCGCTGCGGAAGCGGACGCCCTCGAGCATCTCGCCGTCGGTCACTCCGGTGGCGACGAAGAAGACGTTGTCGCCCGTGACCAGGTCGTCCGTGGTGAGGACGCGCGACAGGTCGTGACCGGCGTCGAGGGCGCGCTGCCGCTCGGCGTCGTCCTTGGGCCAGAGCTTGCCCTGGATGATGCCGCCGAGGCACTTGATGGCGCAGGCGGTGATGACGCCCTCGGGCGTACCCCCGATGCCCACGAGCAGGTCGATGCCGGTGCCTTCACGGGCCGCCATCACGGCACCGGCGACGTCGCCGTCGGTGATGAACTTGATGCGGGCACCGGCGCTTCGGATCTCGTTGATGATGCCCTCGTGTCGCGGGCGGTCGAGGATGACCACGGTGAGGTCCTCGACGCGCTCGGACTTCGCCTTGGCGATCCGTGCGAGGTTGTCGGCGAGTGGCGCCTCGATGTCGACGACGCCGGCAGCCGCGGGGCCGGTGACCAGCTTCTCCATGTAGAAGACCGCGGACGGGTCGTACATGGTGCCGCGCTCGGACACGGCCAGCACCGAGAGCGCGTTGGGCATGCCCTTGGCGCACAGGGTCGTGCCGTCGATGGGGTCGACCGCGACGTCGACGTGCGGGCCCGTGCCGTCACCGACGGACTCGCCGTTGAACAGCATCGGCGCGTCGTCCTTCTCGCCCTCGCCGATCACGACGACGCCGGTCATCGACACCGACTGGACGAGCTGGCGCATGGCGTTGACCGCAGCGCCGTCAGCGCCGTTCTTGTCGCCGAAGCCCACCCATCGCGCCGCGGCCATCGCGGCCGCCTCGGTGACGCGGACGAGCTCGAGGGCGAGGTTGCGGTCCGGAGCCTCGGGTGTGCGGACGGAGTCGTCGATCGACATACCTGGCGCTCCCGGTGGACGACGGAGTGATGCGTGCACTCTAACGAGGCGGATCCGGCAGATGCGTGCTGCGGGGCCCGGTCCCGAGGAAGGCGCGGTGGGACTACGGTCGGTCCATGACGCAGTTCCGCGTGACCGAGGCCGCCGCGCTGCTCGGTGTCAGCGACGACACGGTGCGCCGGTGGATCGATGCAGGCCGCCTCCCCGCGACGCGCGACGGCGGCGGCCGCTGGTCGGTTCGGGGCGCCGACCTGGCCGAGTTCGCGCGCGAGCACGCGACGGCGCCCGAGGTCGGCGGCCGGAGCACCAGCTCGGCGCGCAACAGGCTGCCGGGCCTGGTGACGCGGGTCGTGCGCGACGGCGTCATGGCCCAGGTCGAGATGCAGGCCGGCCCGTTCCGTCTCGTCAGCCTGATGAGCCGCGAGGCGGCCGACGAGCTGGGCCTCGAGCCAGGTGTGCTGGCCGTCGCCTCGGTGAAGTCGACCAACGTCGTCATCGAGACCCCGACCCGGCGCTGAACACCGAGTGCGACCAGCGGGCGGCGCCCGGTGGCGCGCCGAGCCGAGTCGTCGTCGACAATGGGCGGGTGGACGCCGACGACTCGACCGAGCCCGTCGCAGATGCAGTGCCCGGGCGCCCAGCGCCGGGCGCGGCGCCGGCTCCGTCCGTCGCCGTGGAGGATCCGGCACTCGTCGCCGCCCAGCGGGAGGAGCGCGCCTCCCGCCGGCTGCGGCAGACGGTGCGCGACATGGTGCTCTCGATGCTCGCCGTCTTCGGCGTCGTCCTCGTGATCTGGCTGCCCTCTCGGCTGCACAGCACTCCCGACGTCGCGACCGTGGACCCGTCACCGGTGGTCTCGGGTGCGCGCCAGTCCGAGACGTGGCCGGTGCTCGCGCCCGTCGGACTGCCCGCAGACTGGCGCGCCACCAGCGCTCGCATCGAGACCGCGGCGGACGGAGCCGACATCGTCCACCTCGGCTACCTCACCCCGACCAGCACGTACGCCGGCATCGAGCAGTCGGCCACGAAGGCGGTCTCGTTCGTGCGCGACGCCACCCTGCACGGCCACGAGTCCGGCACGCTCCCGGATCGGCGGCGTCGCGTGGACGCGGTACGAGTCCGACGACGGCCACCGCTCGCTCGTACGCACCGCGGACGGTGCGACCTACGTCGTCGTCGGCACCGGGGACTGGCCGCAGGTGGAGTACTTCACGTCGACGCTCCATCCGGCCTGATCCTGCGCCGGAGCGCACGGCCGTCAGTCGCTCTGCGGCGTCGCGGGCGGATTGCGTACGGCGTCGAGCCGGGTGCGCGCGTCGTCGAGCCAGGTCTGACAGGTCGTCGCGAGCGCCTCGCCGCGCTCCCAGAGCGCGAGCGACTCCTCGAGCGTCGTACCGCCGGCCTCGAGCCGCCGCACGACATCGGTCAGCTCGTCGCGAGCCTGCTCGAACGACATCGGTGACTCGGTCATGGCCGCAGCCTAACTACGATTCCGCGCATGACCGACGCCACCGTCCGCGACGCGCAACCGGCGGATGCCGCCGAGCTCGTGCGCCTCGACGCCGTGCTGCTCGACTCGTTGGGCTCGGTCGACGACGACGGCTGGCAGCAGGCGGCGACCTCGTCATTGATGGCGTCGCTCACCGACGGATCGGTGATCGGCGCCCTCACGATCCTCGACGGTCACGTCGTCAGCGGTGCGATGGCTGCGATCTGGCACACCATCCCCGGGCCGGGGCACGATGGTCGGCGCGCGTGGATCTTCGGGGTCGCCACGGATCCGAGCCATCGGCGACGCGGTCATGCCCGCGCCACCCTGTCCCATCTGCTCGACCGTCTCGACGAGATGGACATCCGCAAGATCGACCTCTCGTCGACGTCCGAAGGCGAGGGCGTGTACCGATCGCTCGGCTTCGCCGCTGCGCCCTTCCCGCGCCTGGTGCGGAGACCGCCCGGCCTGTGAGCGGTCAGTCGCGGGTCGCGTGCAGCTCGCCGTCGGCGACCCGCACGCGCAGTCCCGTGCCGCGGTGCCACGTCGTCGGCGACCCGGACGATCCGACCATCGTCGGCCTGGACGACGGCGTAGCCGCGCTCGAGCGTCGCGAGCGGTGACAGCGCGCGTACGCGCGCCCGCACGTGCTCGACGTCGTCGGCAGCGCGCAGCAGCCGGTGGTCGAGCGCACGCCGCGACCGGTCGAGCATCGAGGCGACGTCGTCGGCGCGTGCGGTCACCAGCACGTTCGGGTCGGCGAGCACGGGACGTGGCCCGGGCCGAGTCCAGCCACGACTGCGCCTGCGCCAGCCGGTCACGCAGCGCCCGCTCGCCCCGCGACCGCAGGTCGAGGACCAGCTGCTGCTGCTCGGCGAGGTCGGGGACGACGCGCCGCGCGGCGTCGGTCGGTGTCGACGCGCGGACGTCGGCCACCAGGTCGAGCAGCGGCGCGTCCTTCTCGTGGCCGATGGCGGACACGACCGGCGTGCGGCACGCCGCGACCGCTGCGGACGAGGCCCTCGTCGGAGAACGGCAGCAGGTCCTCGACCGAACCTCCGCCGCGCGTGACGACGATGACGTCGACGTCGATCTGCGCGTCGAGCTCGCGGACGGCCGCGCTCACCTCCGTGACGGCCCGGACGCCCTGCACGGCGACCTCTCGGATGGCGAACTGCACTCCGGGCCATCGACGTCGCGCGTTCTCGACGACATCGCGCTCGGCGTCGCTGCCCCGACCGCACACGAGGCCGACCACGCGCGGGAGGAACGGCAGCGGGCGCTTGCGATCGGCCGCGAACAGCCCCTCGGCGGCGAGCAGGTTCTTGCGCATCTCGAGCTGCGCGAGCAGCTCGCCGAGCCCGACCGGGCGGATCTCGACGGCGTTGAACGAGAGCGACCCGCGTCCGGCGTAGAACTCGGCCCTGGCGTGGACGAGGACCCGCTGTCCCTCGGCGAGCGGCGGCACGCAGGCCTCGAGCACGCGCGGGGGCGCACGACACGGACAGCGACATGTCGGCCTCCGTGTCCCGCAGGGTCACGAAGACGCGTGCAGCGCCCGGACGACGCGAGAGCTGGGCGACCTGACCCTCGATCCACACCGGGCCGAGCCGGGCGACGTACTCGACCAGGGACCGCGCGATGGTCCGCACCGCGGCGGGATGCTCCGGCGAGGTCTGCAGGGCCATGGTGGCGAGGGTAGGCCGTGTGCTGACCATGGCTGGGAGGCCGGGTGCTCAGGACCGACCTACGATGGCAGGGTGACCGTCCCGAGCACCGCATCCCCGAAGAAGGTCCTGCTGGCGTCCCCGCGCGGCTACTGCGCGGGCGTCGACCGCGCCGTCGTGACCGTCGAGAAGGCGCTCGACCTCTACGGGGCACCCATCTACGTCCGCAAGCAGATCGTGCACAACAAGCACGTCGTGCACTCGCTCGAGGAGCGCGGTGCGGTCTTCGTGGAGGAGACCGAGGAGGTCCCGGAAGGCTCGATCGTCGTGTTCAGCGCCCACGGCGTCGCCCCCGAGGTGCACGAGGAGGCGGCTGCGCGCGGCCTGCGGACGATCGACGCGACGTGCCCGCTCGTGACGAAGGTCCACCAGGAGGCCAAGCGGTTCAGCGACGAGGGCTACCGCATCCTGCTCATCGGTCACGAGGGCCACGAGGAGGTCGTCGGCACGACGGGTGAGGCTCCCGACGCGATCACCCTCGTCGACGGCCCGTCGCACGCCGACGAGGTGGCGATCGGCCCGGACGAGAAGGTCGTGTGGCTCTCGCAGACGACGCTGTCGGTCGACGAGACGATCGAGACCGTCGAGCGGTTGCGTACGCGCCTGCCGCTGCTGATCGATCCGCCGAGCGACGACATCTGCTACGCGACCCAGAACCGTCAGATCGCGGTGAAGGACATCGCGCCTCGCTGCGACGTCGTGATCGTCGTGGGCAGCGGCAACTCGTCGAACTCGGTGCGCCTCGTCGAGGTCGCTCTCGACGCCGGTGCCACGGCGTCCTACCGCGTCGACAACGCCGGCGAGCTGCGGGACGAGTGGTTCGCGGACGCCGCGACGGTGGGCGTCACCAGCGGTGCGTCGGTACCCGAGGACCTCGTCTTCGGGGTGCTCGAGTGGCTCGAGGCGCGCGGCTGGCCGGAGGCCGAGGAGGTGCTCTCCGCCGAGGAGCACCTCGTGTTCGCGCTGCCTCCCGAGCTGCGTCGCGACCTCAAGGCCGCGGGCAAGCGCTGACCGTCCGCGCGGTGCCCGGATCGCCGGAGGCGGTCGCGCTCAGACCGGTTCGCGGCGACGACGGACCAGCACGATCGCCAGGCAGATGACCGTGGTGCCGAGCACCCACGGCGCGTTGAGCGCGAGGGTCTGGAACAGTCCCACGCCCTGGCGGATGACGAACCCGCCGGACTTGCCCAGCGTGAGCTGACCGGCGGTGAGCGCAGCGACGAGGAACGCGAGCGGGGGCACCACCACGGCCGCCCAGATGTCGGCACGGCGGACGACGAGCGCGGAGTAGACCGACGACACCAGCAGCGCGACGCCGGTGATCCAGCCGATGTCGTGCCTCAGGATCGCCTCGAGGAATGCCGCGAGGACGGTGGCGGCCATGTCGACGACGACCACGCCGCTGTAGGTGAGGCCGGCCGACCGCTGGGTCGGTGCCGCCACCGGCGCTTCGGCCGTGCGCCGGGGGACACGGTCGGGATCGATCGCCGGGATCGCGTCGAGGGTGGCCGGGCCCTCGGCGCCGGCGGAGCGGTAGAGGCGGCCGGTGTCGACCCGGCCGGCCGGTGCCGACGACACGGACCTGTCGACGGTGCCGTCCCAGGCGGCGGCTGCCACGCTGACGCCCGCGGCGGGGCGAACGCCCGCGGCGCCCCCCGCGACCGGGTCGTCGTCGTCCGCTGCTCCGTCGGCGTGCTCGAACCCGGCGACGAGATGGTCGGCTTCCGCCGAGTCGTGGTCGTGGTCGACGTCGAGCGACCCGTCGTCGGGGTCGTCCGCGTGATCGTCGTCGGTGTGCTCGAACCCGGCGACGAGGTGGCTCGCCTCCGCGGACTCGTGGTCGACCTCGTCCGCGACGGCGACGACAGCGGCGGGCTGCGCCGAGGAGGGCGCGGAGACGGTGACAGAACCCGACACCGGTGCCGGCTCCTCCACGGGGGCGACAGGAGATTCGGGGTCGTCGAAGAGGTCCCCGAAGGAGGGGGCGGCTGCCCGCTGGTCGTCACTCACGGTGCCCCACCGTACGTCACTCGGCTGAGCCGATTCTCAGGTGGCGCAGGGTGTCGCGCCAGGATTCGCCCAGGAGCGGCGCAGGTCACACCCGTCCCGCGTCCCGAGGGACGTGGTCGGCGACGTCGGCGAGGCCGCCGTCGGCCGAGGCGAGGAGCTCGGGTGCGGACAGGTGGCGGGTGCGGCGGGTGACGAGCGTCGGGGCAGGGAGTCCTGCGTCGTCGTCCTCGTCGGGCACGACGCCCATCGACGCCAACGACCTCGCACTGACCAGGACGCGAGTCTCGAGCGACCCGACGGTGGCGTTGTAGTGACCGACCGCGCCGTCCAGCGCGCTGCCCAGGCGAGACAGGTGCGCACCGAGGGTCGACAGGCGGGCGTGCAGGTCGCGGGCGAGGCGGTGGACCTCACGGATGTTGCGCGTGGCGGAGTCCTGCCGCCACGTGTGCGCGACCGTGCGCAGCAGCGCGAGAAGCGTCGTCGGCGTCGCGATGACGACGTCGCGCTCGAAGGCGTACTCGAGGAGGTCGGGCCGTACCTCGAGCGCGGAGGAGAGGAAGGACTCGGCGGGGAGGAAGAGCACCACGAACTCGGGGGAGTCGTAGCGCCGCCAGTACTCCTTGGTGGACAGGCGGTCGACGTGCGCCGCCACCTCGCTGGCATGTCGCGCCAGCATCAGTCGCGTCGTGGCGTCGTCGGTGGCCTCGGCGGCGTCGAGGTAGGCCGAGAGCGGGACCTTGGCGTCGACGACCACGTGCTTGTCGTCGGCGAGGTGGACGACCAGGTCCGGGCGGAGCAGGTCCCCGCTGTCGTCACGGGTGCTCGACTGCTCGTCGAAGTCGACGTGCGGCAGCATCCCGGCGGACTCGACGATGCGTCGCAGCGTCACCTCGCCCCAGCGCCCGCGCACCTCCGATCGACGCAGGGCCGTGACGAGGCGACCGGTCTGGTCGCGCAGCGCGTCGGTGCCGAGCGCGGTCTGCCGGATCTGCTCGGCGAGGGTGGCCTGCCCGACGGCTCGGTCGCGTTCGGCGCGCGTCAGGTCTGCGGACACCCGCGCCAGCGACTCCTGCACGGGACGGACCAGCGCGTCGACGGCTGCGCGCTCGGCCGCGAGGGACGTCGGCGTCCGCCGATCCGTGGCCCGCACGGCCACGAGCACGCACCCCGCCCCGACCACGATCCCGACGACCAGTGCCACCCCGAGCCCGACAAGTTCGATCATGCTCCCGAGCCTCCCCCCAGGGTCCGACAGAGGGACTGAAGGTGGCCTTCAGTGCATAGAGGTGAGCGTGGGGGCCCTTCATCTGATTCGGTTGACATTGACGTAACGTCAACTACTACCGTCGGATCCATGAGCTCCCCACGCACGGAGGCCGCCTGGTCGATCGTCGAGGTGACCCGCCTCGCCGGCGTCTCGTCGCGCACCCTGCGTCACTACGACGACGTGGGCCTGCTGCCGCCGGCGTACGTCGGCGCCAACGGCTACCGGTACTACGGCCGGGCCGAGCTGCTGCGCCTGCAGGAGGTGCTCGTGCTGCGCGAGCTCGGGCTGCCGCTCGACGCGATCGCGCGGGTGCTCGAGACGACGACGGACCGCACGGCCGTGCTGCGCGAGCACCAGCAGTCGCTGCTCGCGGAACGCGACCGGCTCACCCGGCTCGCCGACGCCGTCGGACGGGCCATCGACGAGAGGAAGGGAGGGGTACCCGTGGACCCCGCAGAGCTGTTCGACGGGTTCGACCCCGACAGGCAGAAGCAGTACGAGGCCGACCTGGTCGAGCGGTACGGCCCGCAGGTGCGGGACTCGATCGACGAGTCGTGGCGCCGGATCGGGCGGATGACCCCCGAGCAGGCGGCACAGGTCCAGGTCGACCTGGCCGCGCGCGACGAGGCTTACGCCGAGCTGCTCGACGCCGGCGTCGCCCCCGACGATCCTCGGGTGCAGGCCGTGACGGCCGACCACTACCGGTGGGTGTGCCAGTTCTGGACGCCGGACGCCGACGCGTTCGCCGGACTCGGCGACCTCTACGTCGACCACCCGGACTTCAAGGCGCGCTACGACGCGGTTCGCCCGGGTCTCGCGGAGTTCGTCCGGGAGGCGATGGCGGCGTACGCCATCACCGCACTGGCCTGACCTCCGGGTCGGTCGCACGACGCTCGCCGGTACCTCTGCCAGAGTGGGTCCATGCGCGTGCGACGGGTGGTCGATCTGTCCCTGCCCCTGGACGCCGGCACCGTCGTCTATCCGGGCGACCCCGCCGTCGACATCGAGACCTTCGCGGTCGACGGTGAGGGCTTCACCGTCTCGCGCCTGGGCTTCGGCTCGCACGCGGGCACGCACGCCGACGCACCGCTGCACTTCGTCGCGGGAGGCACCCCGATCGACGCCGTCGACCCCGCGCTCTTCGTGGGCAGGGGCCTGCTCGTCGACGTCCGTCATCGCGGCGACCGCGAGCCCATCACGACCGACGACGTCGCTCCCTACCTCGACGCCATGGGGCCGAGCGTCATCGTGCTCGTGCAGACCGGCTGGACGACGCACTACGGCACGCCGCGCTACTTCGACCACCCGCACCTGACCGAGGCGGCGTGCCAGGCGATCGTCGACAGGGGCGTGCGCACCGTCGGTGTCGATGCCCTGAGCCTCGACGAGACCCTCGACGACATCCATCACGGCCTCGGCTGGCCCTGCCACCGCGTGGTCCTCGGAGCCGGAGGGGTCCTGCTCGAGAACCTCGCGAACCTCGACCGCATCGACTTCGCCGACCCGCTGATCTCCGCGCTGCCCCCGCGCATCACGGGTGTCGACGGCTCGCCCGTCCGCGCCGTGGCCCTCGACGTCGCCGTCGACTGACGGCGGCCTGGTCGACGCCTGCTCAGCGGATCGATCGGGACGCAGCCGGCCGGCGACGACGTGGTCGGGAGCACCCTCGTCCGGCACCTAGACTTTCGCCCCGTGGCTCTCACCATCGGCATCGTCGGACTCCCCAACGTCGGGAAGTCGACGCTCTTCAACGCCCTGACCAAGAACGACGTGCTGGCGGCCAACTACCCGTTCGCGACGATCGAGCCGAACGTCGGCGTCGTCGGCGTGCCTGACGACCGCCTCGCCGTCCTCGCGGGCATCTTCGGCAGCGAGCGGATCCTCCCGGCCACGGTCTCCTTCGTCGACATCGCGGGCATCGTCAAGGGTGCGAGCGAGGGCGCCGGTCTCGGCAACAAGTTCCTCGCCACCATCCGCGAGAGCGACGCGATCTGCCAGGTGATCCGGGTCTTCAGCGACCCGGACGTCGTCCACGTCGAGGGCAAGGTCGACCCTCAGGACGACATCGAGATCATCAACACCGAGCTGATCCTCGCCGACCTGCAGACCGTCGAGAAGGCACTGCCGCGCCTGGAGAAGGAGGCGCGGCTCAACAAGGACCGCGTCGAGGTCCTCGAGACCACGAAGAAGGCGTACGACGTCCTCTCGGGAGGCACGACCATCTTCGCGTCCGGCCTCGACCGCGAGCCGCTGCGCGAGCTGTTCCTGCTGACCGCCAAGCCGTTCCTCTACGTCTTCAACGTCGACGCGGACGAGCTCGCCAACGACGCGCTCAAGGCGGAGCTGAGTGCGCTCGTGGCGCCGGCGGAGGCGGTCTTCCTCGACGCCAAGACCGAGGCGGAGCTCATCGAGCTCGACGACGCCGAGGCGCTCGAGCTGCTGCAGTCCATCGGGATGACCGAGTCCGGACTCACCACGCTCGCCCGCGTCGCGTTCGACACGCTGGGCCTGCAGACCTACCTCACCGCCGGCCCCAAGGAGTCGCGCGCGTGGACCATCCGCAAGGGCGCCACCGCGCCCGAGGCGGCGGGCGTGATCCACACCGACTTCCAGAAGGGCTTCATCAAGGCCGAGGTGATCTCCTTCGCGGACCTCGTCGAGGCCGGGTCGGTCCCGGAGGCGCGCAGCAAGGGCAGGGCCCGCATGGAGGGCAAGGACTACGTCATGGCCGACGGTGACGTCGTGGAGTTCCGCTTCAACGTGTAGGCTGCGCATCCCCGCAGGTCAGAGGCCATATGATCGCCCCACGCCTGCCGGAACCTCAGCGCATCGCTACTGACCGGCGACCCCTGACGGGTTGGCACAGCAGATCGAGGAGTGGGCGTGACATCGGTGGTGATGACCACACGAGCGGCGTGTCGTGGGCGGGGGACCCGGGCCGACAGGCGGCTCCTGCGACTCGACCGCGCCCGGACCCTGCGCTGCGTGCGGTCACCCGGATCGTGGGCCGTCGGTGCGTAACCCCGTGACGCTGCCGCGTTCGTGGCGGGGCCGTGCGGAAGGACGCGAGGAGCCCGACGCGGACTTCCAGACCGCACCCATCACGCCGTACGTGGTGGGCCAGACCTGGAACTTCCTGACCCTGACCCTCGGTGGTCTCCTGAGCTTCCTGCTCATGGGTGTGGTGGCCGTCCACGCCGGCGAGACGGGCTTCGCCTCGGCCTTCGTCCACGGCAAGCAGCCGCAGCACTTCGAGCTCCTGCCCGTGCTGCGGGAGCGGAGCTGGTGGCTGTACTCGGCGTGGTACTACCTGCAGGGCCTCCTGGTGGGCCCCAACCCGTCCCGCCAGCTGCTGCTCAACTCCGGCTTCCTCCTGGTCGGCGCGCTCGCCATGGCCAAGGGCGTGGTGCTCACGGGCATCACCATGGCGTCCGGGTTCCGCCGGTGGTGGTCCTTGGCGTTCGGGTTCATGCTCGGCACCGCCATCGCGTTCCCCGTACCGCAGGACTGGGGGAGCCCCTACATCGGGACGATCCCGCCCAACGTCTTCATGTCGGCGACCCAGCTGCTGGCCAACATCGGGGCCGTCCTGTGCGTCTTCTGCCTCACGATCTGGTTGAAGAACCCCAACCGGCAGACCCTGGTGCTCGCGTCCGTGACGGCTGTCGTGAGCGCCGTCGCCAAGCCCGCGCTCACGCCGGCGTACCTCGTCGTCCTGGCGCTGCTCCTGGCCTACCAGGTCCTCGCCCACCGCATGCGAGTCGTCGTGGCCATCAGGGACGCCGTGATCATCGGCCTGATACCCGCGGTCACCGTCGTCCTGGGATTCCTGCCCAACTACGCGGGGCAGGACGCGCCGTTCAAGACCGTCTGGGCGCCCGGCGCGACGTGGGCGGCCTTCCACGAGATGTCGTCGTCGCAGGCCTCGGCCAACTTCTTCTCCATCAGCTTCGACCTGCTGCGCTCCCTGGCCTTTCCGCTGGTCGTCCTCGCAGCGGTCGCCGTCGGTCGTCGTTGGTCGAAGGACATGATCATGACCCTCGCGCCGGCGTGGCTCATCATGATCGTGGCGACCATCGTGTTCGCCCTCCTCGGCGAGGCCACCGCCAAGGGCAAGCTGTTCTTCGCGGGCAACTTCATGTGGGGAGCGGTCGCAGCGAACGCCGCGCTCTACGTCATGTCGCTCCTCGCACTCAAGGGCCTTCCCCTCAAGATCACTGCACTGCCGATCGTGGTCCTGGTCGTGCAGTGCATCGGTACGGTGCTCTACTTCCAGCACTGGCTGGACACGGGGACGTTCCTGTAGGCAGGGGCACGGGTTTCGGGTCGGTCGCCGTCAGATCGAGCAACCCCGGTGCCAGGCGCGTCGCGGAGCGGCAGAATCCCGCGTGCGGGCGCGCATCGCGTCGCGGGGAGGAGATTCGATGTCGGCGAGTCAACCGATCGAGGTGCGTGACATGGCGATCATCCATGTGACGTTCCGCAACGGCTTCACCGAGAGCGCGCGTCTCGTGCGTGCGAATCCGACGCCGTCGCGCGGCGCGCGTCACGTTCCTGGCCGACCACATCGACTTCAGTCTCTCGATGCTGCACCACCATCACGAGAGCGAGGACGAGCTGCTCTACCCGTTGCTCGTCGCCCGCGTGCCGGATCAGGCGGAGATGACCGAGCGGGTCGATCACGAGCACGCCGCGATCGGCGTGGCGCTCGACGCCGCCGTCGCCTGCTGCGCGAGCTGGCGGTCATCGCCCACGGCCGACACCGGGGAGGCGCTCGCCGCGGCGCTCGACAGCGTCAACGAGTCCTGCGCACCCCATCTCGACCACGAGGAGCAGCAGGTCGTGCCTCTGGCGGCCGTCACCCTCACCCAGGAGGAGTGGAACGCCGTCGGCGAGCACTCGAGGTCGCGGATCCCCCGCGACAGGATGCCGATCGCGTTCGGCATGATCACCGAGCACCTCGACGACGCGGATGCGACGTACATGAAGAGCCACCTGCCCGCTCCGGTGCGGCTGCTCTACCCGGTGCTCATCGATCGTCCGTGGAAGAAGTACGCCGCCACCCTGCGCACCGGCACCTGATCCGCGTCCGGGGTTCGCGGGCGCGTCGTCCGCGCCGTCCCTAGGATCGGGACAGACCACGACGGAGGGCGGCACACGGATGAGCAGCAGGACGAAAGGGGTCCTCACCCTGGCGGCCATCGCCGTCGCCGCGGCGGGGGGCTACTACCTGTTCCGCTTCGTGCAGGAGAAGAAGGCGCTGGCCGACGAGACGGCGTCCCACATCAGGTCCGAGCTCGACGACCTCGACCCTGCGACCCGTGCCGCGGTGATCGCCAAGCTCTCGTCGGACGAGGTCGCGCGCTACCGCGGCAAGAAGTAGGCCGCCTCGTAGTCCTGCGCGGGTCGGGTCAGCCAGAGGGCTCGGGCGCGTCGCGGACGGGATCGCCGGTCGACGGCGGTTCGGAGCGCAGCCGGACCGGGCTCGAGCGGTGCGGCACGACTCCGTGCTTGTCGGCGTAGAACGCGCGGATGACCGCCATGTCGGCGGCGAGGTCCCCGCTGGGCACGAGCGCGGGCCCGAAGCCGCCCGAACGCGTCGGCCCGTCCAGGTAGCCGAGCACGATCGGGATGCCGGCGTCCTGGGCGATCCGGTAGAAGCCGGACTTCCAGCCGGAGGCCCGTGTCGCGGGTCCCCTCCGGTGCGATCACCAGCGCCAGCGCTGCGCCGCTGCGCGCGCGCTCGACGAGCTCCTCGACCAGTCGGCCCGGGTCCTCCCGGTCGACCTGGATGCCCCCCACCCGGCGCAGCATCCCGGCGAACGGGGCGACGAACAGCTCCTTCTTGGCCAGGAACCCGGGGGTCACGTCGTGCGCCCAGGCGTAGCCGAGCATGAGGGGCAGGTCGAGCCACGACGTGTGCGGCGCGGCGACCAGCACGTACGCCGGGTCCGCCGGCGCCGCGGAGCCGGTGTCCCGGTACCTCAGCGCCCGCAGGACCAGCCGTCCGATCGACGCCTTCATCCGGGCCCCCTCGTGTCGAGTGTCGGCCGAGGCTACGCCACGTCGCCCGCCCCGCTTAGGAAGGTAACCCTTCCTGCCGATGCTCCCCCCATGTGGCGCACGCCCGAGGGGGAGCGGTCCGCCGCCAGCCTGTTCTCCGCCTACGCGGCGGCGAGCCTGGTGCTGGTGGTGCTGCTCGGCGTGATCCTCGCCTCGAGCTACCGCTCCGAGGCCGAGCGGCGCGGGATCGCCGAAGGCCTCTCGGAGGCGCGACTCATCTCCAACACGGCGATCGAGCCGCTGCTCACCGGCCGACCTCTCGCGGCGGGGCTGGACCCGTCGCAGGAGGCGCAGGTGCGTCGCGTGGCGCAGCAGGCGTTCGACGCGGGAAGCGTCCTGCGGCTCCGGCTCCGCGACACCACCGGGCACGTCGTGTTCTCGTTGGACGGCTCCGGGACCAAGGCGGCGGTCGAGGACGAAGCCGTCGAGGCCGCCGAGGGCGACCCGGTCTCCCTGCTCACCCGGCTCAACTCCGACGACGTCGACACCGGCGCAGTGGGTGCGTCCGCCGTCGAGGTCTATCTGGCGCTGCGTGCGGGCACCGACCGGCACGTCGTCGGCGTCCTCGAGACCTACCTGCCCTACGAGCCGATCAACCGCGACGTCGCGGCCGGCATGGCGTCGCTCTACCGCGACCTCGCGATCGGGCTCGCGCTCCTCTACGTCGGCATCTTCCTGCTGGCCGTCTCGATGAGCCGGGGACTTCGTCGCCAGGTGCGGGTCAACCGGCACCTCGCCGAGTACGACCAGCTCACCGACCTGCCCAACCGTGCAGCCTTCCTCGCCCGCGTCAGGGAGACGGTGGCGACGGCGAGCCCCGACCTGACCGTCGCGGTCGCGATCATCGACCTCGATCGCTTCAAGGAGGTGAACGACACCCTCGGGCACGAGTCCGGCGACGACCTCCTCACCGAGATGGCGCACCGCCTCCGCACGCACCTGAGGGGCCAGGACGCGGTCGCCCGTCTCGGCGGTGACGAGTTCGGTCTCGTGCTGGTCGGCGCGTTGGATCCCGAGCGCGCACTGTGGCGCGTCCGTGAGGTGATCGAGGCCGAGACGATGGTGCGCGGACTTCCGCTCTCGATCGCGTCGAGCATCGGCTACGCGCTCGCTCCCGTGGACGGCGACGACGCCGAGGTCCTCCTCCAGCGCGCCGACGTCGCGCTGTACGTGGCGAAGTCACGCCACGGCGGCGTCATGCGCTACAGCTCGGAGCACGACCACTACGACGCGACGAAGCTCGCACTGGTGGGCGAGATGCGGCGAGCCATCGACCAGGGCGAGCTGGTGCTGCACTACCAGCCCAAGGTGCGGCTCGCCGACGGCTCCGTCGAGTCGATCGAGGCGCTCGTCCGGTGGCAGCACCCCGAGCACGGGCTGCTCGCACCTGACACCTTCGTCCCGCTCGTGGAGCAGACCGACCTCATCGACGACCTCACCGCATGGGTGCTCGACCGCGCCCTGCGCGACCTCGTCGAGCTGGGACCGGCGTACGAGCACGTCGCCGTCGCGGTCAACGTGTCGGCCCGCAGCGTCGTGAGCGACGACCTCGTGACCCTGGTGTCCCGAGCCCTGGAACGTCACGCGGTCTCCCCGTCGCGCCTGGTCATCGAGATCACGGAGACGGCGCTGCTCGTCGACCCGGTGCGTGCGGCGTCCGTCCTGTTCGACATCAGCGACCTCGGCGTCGCCGTCAGCCTCGACGACTTCGGCGTCGGTCAGACCTCGCTCAGCTACCTCGCGGCGCTGCCGATCCACGAGATCAAGATCGACCGCAGCTTCGTCACGGACCTGTCGGCCAACACGACGCACGCCGCGATCGCCCGGTCCATCACGGACCTGGGTCGCAACCTGGGCGTCCGTGTGGTCGCCGAGGGGATCGAGATCCAGGACGTCGCGGACGCGCTCCGCTCCCTCGGCTGCGAGCTCGGTCAGGGCTGGCTCTACGCGCGGGCCCTGCCGATCGGTGACCTCCAGGACTGGCTCGTGGGTGCGCGCGACGCGGCCGGCCTCCCCGTCGGCTGACTCCGGAGCTCACGCCCCGGACGTCGAAAGGTCCGGCGCACCGTGTGCTGCGCCGGACCGTTCGACGTGCTGGGGCTCGCTCAGCGGGCGGGCACCGGTGGGATCGTGGCGAGACCCGCGGCGAAGCGCGCTTCGCTGACCTCCTCGTCGACCATGCGGCCGTTGAGGTAGTCGTCGTACGCCGTGAGGTCGAAGTGGCCGTGCCCGCACAGCGCGGTGAGGATGACGGTCTCCTCGCCGGTCTCCTTGGCCCGCTGGGCCTCGCGGACGGCGAGGGCGAGGGCGTGCGTCGGCTCGGGCGCCGGCACGATGCCCTCCGTCCGGGCGAACTGGACGGCCGCCGCGAAGCACTCGGTCTGCGGGATGGCCTGCGCCTCCATCATGCCGAGCTCGTAGACGTGCGAGATCAGCGGCGCCATCCCGTGGTAGCGCAGGCCACCCGCGTGGATGGGGTCCGGGATGAAGTCGTGCCCGAGCGTGTGCATCTTCATGAGCGGCGTCATCCCTGCGGTGTCGCCGAAGTCGTAGGCGTAGACCCCGTGCGTCAGCGACGGGCAGGACGCCGGCTCGGCGGCGATGATCCGCGGCGAGATCCGACCCGCGAGCTTCTCGCGCAGGAACGGGAACGACAGGCCGGCGAAGTTCGACCCGCCACCCGTGCAGCCGACGATGTGGGTCGGGGTGTCGCCCGCCTTCGCCATCTGCAGCAGCGCCTCCTCACCGATGATCGTCTGGTGCATGAGCACGTGGTTGAGCACGCTGCCCAGCGCGTAGCGCACGGTCGGGTCCATGACCGCAGCCTCGACGGCCTCCGAGATCGCGATGCCGAGTGATCCGGTGTAGTTCGCCGGGTCGGCGCCGAGACGGCGACCGGCCTCGGTGAGGTCGGACGGCGAGCGGTGCACGGTGCCGCCGAACGCCTCGATCATGAGACGGCGGTAGGGCTTGCTGTCGTACGACGACCCGACCTGCCAGACCTCGCACTCGAGGCCGTAGAGCGCCGTGGCGAAGGCGAGCGCCGTACCCCACTGGCCGGCTCCGGTCTCCGTCGTGAGCTTCCGGATGCCTTCCTTCTTGTTGTAGTAGGCCTGCGGCACCGCGGTGTTGGGCTTGTGCGAGCCGGCCGGCGAGACGCCCTCGTACTTGTAGTAGATGCGGGCCGGCGTACCGAGCGCCTCTTCGAGCCGGTGCGCGCGGAACAGCGGCGAGGGACGCCACTGCCGGTAGACGTCGAGGACGCCGCCGGGGATCTCGACGTACCTCTCCTGCGACACCTCCTGCATGATCAGCTCCATCGGGAACAGCGGCGCGAAGTCGTCGGGTCCGGCCGGCTCGAGCGTGCCGGGGTGCAGCGCCGGAGGCGGCGGGCTGGGCAGGTCGGGGACCAGGTTGTACCACCGGGTCGGCATCTCGTCCTCGTCGAGCGTGTACTTGTGCCGGCGCACCTGGTCGTCCATCGTCGTCCCTCCTGGCGGGGCTGGGCTCTCCCGGCGGGGGATCGCGGGAGTGGCTCCGACCGTAGTGGCGGACCTCGCGGCGTGCGCGCGGAATGCCGCGTCAGGAGTGCGATCGCGCAGCGCCGGGCGGGTGCGCCCCGACCCTCGGTGCCGACCACGACCACGAATCCGGGACGCCGGGTGGCACACAAGTGCCATCGATTGTCCCTAAGGGTCACGGGGTGGCAGAAAAGTGCCATGGATTGTCCCTAAGGGTCATCCGGTGGCACACGAGTGCCAGCGACCTTTCCTAGGGGACAGATCCGTCGGGTGGGGGGACGACGATGCGGGCGATGCCGGCGTCGAGGTCGACGTGGCTCCGCGGAGGAGCGGCGTCGCCCTCCTCGTCCCGGGAGAGCTCGAGGAACTCGTCGTGCTCGAGCTTGTGGCGCGTCGAGGGGGCGAGGGCGAGCCCGAGCGTGTCGAACGCCGCGCCCGCGACCACCGGTCGACGGCGTGGTCGGTGGCGGTCGTCCGGGCGGTCCCGGCGCCAGCGGCGTCGGCCGAGCAGCGCCTCGACCGCCGCCGCGACGACCAGCAGGATCACCAGGCCGGGGAGGGACATGGCGACGAACCCGCTCACGGTGCGGCGCCCGGGCTCATGAGTCCGCGCCCAGGCGAGCGGCGATCTCGGCGATGCGGTGGGCCTGCTCGACGTCGAGCTGGGTGACGCCTCCGGCGGCGTGCGTCGTGAGCCCCACCCTGACCGAGCGCCACCGGATGTCGAGGTCGGGGTGGTGGTCCATGTCCTCGGCGACCACCGCGACCTCGTCGACGCCACGCACGGCGGTCACGAAGTCCGGGAACGTGTACGTGCGCTCGATCATGGTCGCGTCGCCCGACCACCCCGCGAGGCCGTCGAGCGCCCGGGTGATCTCCTCGTCGTCCAGACGTCGGCTCACCCCGTCAGGGTCGCACGCGAGCGACGGCGTTGTCAGCGTCGGACGAGTCCGCACGTGCCGCGTGGCAGCGGGGATCAGCCTCGCGGTCGGCGTCGGGACGGCGACGCGGGGGACGTGAGCGCAGCGCGCTGCTCTGGCAGAGTCGCGGGCATGACCGAGGCGATCCACGTGCTGGCCGACGGTCGACGCATCGTGGTCGCCGCCGCCGTCGAGCGCGAGGGTCGGCTGCTGGCGGCCCGACGCACGCGACCCGAGTCCGTGGCCGGCGGCTGGGAGCTGCCGGGCGGCAAGGTCGAGCCGGGTGAGGAGCCCTCGCACGCGCTGGTGCGCGAGCTGCGCGAGGAGCTCGCCGTCGACGCGACCGTCGTCGGACGGGTGCCGGGGCCGGACGACGGCGACTGGCCCCTCGACGACACGCACGTGCTCCGCGTGATGCGGGTGCGGCTCGACCGCGGCGACCCGCAGCCCGGCGTGGCCCACGACGAGGTCCGGTGGCTGTCGCCGCGCGAGCTCGACGCCGTGGCCTGGCTCGCCCCGGACCGTGAGCCGGCCGGCGCGGCAGCCCGGCGGCTCGACACCTGGATCGACTTCCCGTCGGGCGCGGTCAGCGGCGACGGTCGCGTGCAGTGCGTCGCCGTCCTCGACGACCGTCGACACGGAGTCGTCGTCGACCGCACCCCGTTCCACCCGCTCGACCACGGGTGGCCCGACCAGCCGGGCGACATCGGCACGATCGGCGGCGTCGCCGTGGTCGACAGCCTCACCGGCGTCCTCGACGACGAGGGCACCCTTGCGGTGCACTCGGCGATCGACGTCCGACGCGGCGACCCGTCGCGCACCTGGGTCGTCGTCCACGTCGTCGAAGGTGCTGACCTGCCCGCAGTCGGTGACCAGGTCGACCTCGTGGTCGACGACCGGCAGCGGCAGGCGCTGAGTCGCGGCCACTCCGCCTGCCACCTGGCGGCGCTGGCCCTCAACGAGGCGACGGCGGCGTTCTGGTCGAAGGAGCCGCCACGGCGCGACTCGCGCGGCTTCCCGTTCCTCGACCAGATCGCGGTGCAGGTCTCGCGCATCGAGCCCGACGGCTCGTACGACGCCTACCGCAGCGGCAGGTCGCTGCGCAAGGCGGGCTTCGACGCGGAGTCGTTCCTGTCCGCGCGCGAGGAGGTCGCTGCGCACGCTGACGCGCTCCTCGCGGGATGGATCGCGACGCACGCGGCGAGCCGCATCGAGACCGGCGGCGACCCGACGCTCTCGGCCCGCCGCCGGTGGTGGTGCGACGTCCCGGGTGGGCCCGCGCTCATCCCGTGCGGGGGCACGCACGTGCCCGACCTCGGCCGGCTCGGCCGCGTGAGCGTCTCCTACCTGCCGACCGAGGACGGCTTCGAGGCGGTCACGACAGTGGGTGCGAACGCATCAGCGCGACCGGGTCGTACGCCGTGACCGCCCGGTCGTCGAGTGGGCAAGCGCACGCCGGGGCGGCGTCCGCGTGGTCCGACGCGTGCCCTGACGCCCCCTAGACTGGGGTGTCTCCCCGTTCTCGATCCTGAGGTTCCCCATGTCGTCCCCCGGCTCAGCCGTCCGTTCCGACCTGCGCAACGTCGCGATCATCGCGCACGTCGACCACGGCAAGACGACGCTCGTCGACGCGATGCTCTGGCAGTCCGGCGCCTTCACCGCGCACCAGGCCGACGAGGGCTCGGTGCAGGAGCGCGTCATGGACTCGATGGACCTCGAGCGCGAGAAGGGCATCACGATCCTCGCGAAGAACACCACCGTCCGGTACACCGGCGAGGGTGCTCCCGAGGGTGGCGTCCTCATCAACATCATCGACACCCCGGGCCACGCCGACTTCGGCGGTGAGGTCGAGCGCGGCCTCGAGATGGTCGACGCCGTCCTCCTCCTCGTCGACGCGAGCGAGGGGCCGCTGCCGCAGACCCGGTTCGTGCTGCGCAAGGCACTGCAGAAGCAGCTCCCGGTCATCCTCGTCATCAACAAGGTCGACCGTCCCGACGCCCGCATCGCCGAGGTCGTCGACGAGACGTACGAGCTGTTCTTCGACCTCGACGCGGACGAGCAGCAGATCGACTTCCCCATCGTCTACGCCTCGGCCAAGGCCGGCCGCGCGTCGCTCAACCGTCCCGTCGACGGCGGCATGCCGGACAGCGAGAACCTCGTCCCGCTGTTCCACACGCTGCTCGACACCGTGCCGGCGCCGTCGTACGACCCGGAGATGCCGCTGCAGGCGCACGTCACCAACCTCGACTCCTCGCCCTACCTCGGTCGCCTGGCGCTGCTGCGCATCCACAACGGGACGCTGCGCAAGGGCCAGCA
The DNA here is from genome assembly GCA_963782665.1 of uncultured Actinomycetota bacterium. Taxonomy (GTDB): domain Bacteria; phylum Actinomycetota; class Actinomycetes; order S36-B12; family CAIYMF01; genus Longivirga. The sequence goes on from CAWAKP010000005.1 coordinate 330,908, forward strand.
GGTCGCCTGGGCGCGCCAGGACGGCACGATCGAGCGCGCCAAGGTCGCCGAGCTGCTCATCACGCAGGCGCTCGAGCGGGTTCCGGCCGAGTCGGCCGGCCCGGGCGAGATCGTCGCCGTGGCAGGCATGGAGGACATCACGATCGGCGAGACGCTCACCGACCTCGACGATCCTCGCCCGCTGCCGCTCATCACGGTCGACGAGCCCTCGATCTCCATGACCATCGGCATCAACACGTCCCCGCTGGCGGGCCAGACCGGCAGCAAGCTGACGGCGCGCCTGGTCAAGAACCGACTCGACGCCGAGCTCATCGGCAACGTGTCCATCCGGGTGCAGAGCACCGAGCGCCCCGACACCTGGGAGGTCCAGGGCCGCGGCGAGCTCCAGCTCGCGATCCTCGTCGAGATCATGCGACGTGAGGGCTTCGAGCTCACGGTCGGCAAGCCGCAGGTGGTCACGCGCATGGTCGACGGCAAGAAGCACGAGCCGATGGAGCACCTCACGGTCGACATCCCCGAGGACTACCTCGGGGTCGTCACCCAGCTCATGGCGCTGCGCAAGGGCCGCATGGAGCAGATGGTCAACCACGGCAGCGGCTGGGTGCGGATGGAGTACGTCGTGCCGGCGCGCGGCCTCATCGGCTTCCGCACCGAGTTCCTCACCGAGACGCGCGGCACCGGCCTGCTGCACCACGTGTTCCACCGCTACGAGCCCTGGCACGGGGAGCTGCGCACGCGGCCGACCGGATCGCTCGTCGCCGACCGGCGCGGCCCGACGACGGGCTTCGCGCTGGCCAACCTGCAGGAGCGCGGCACCCTCTTCGTGGGTCCGGGCACCGAGGTCTACGAGGGCATGGTCGTCGGTGAGAACTCCCGGTCCGACGACATGGACGTCAACCCGACCAAGGAGAAGAAGCTCACCAACATGCGCCAGTCCTCCAGCGACGTCCTCGTGCCGCTCATCCCGCACAAGCAGATGTCGATGGAGCAGGCACTGGAGTTCTGCCGCGAGGACGAGTGCATGGAGGTCACGCCGGCGACCGTGCGCATCCGCAAGGTCGTGCTCGACCAGACCGAGCGCGGCCGCTCGGCGGCGCGCGCCAAGCGCGGCGACTGACCCGTTGCGGTGGTGACGCCGCCTCCGCGGACGTCAGGTCACGACGGGTTTCCCGGCGAACCTCGCGGTTCCTGGGAGCGCTCCGGCCACGCCGCCTCGCGACCGGAGAAATTGCGTCCGGAAGCCCGGGAATCGATCGGATGTCCCGCCGGGCGGCGGTGACGCAACAAAGTGATCACGGCTCGGGGGTCGGAGTATCACAATTCGGACACGCGCCCGGTCGGCGGTGCGGCGTGGCCATGGGGATCGCGTACGGTGCCGCTTACGGCAGCCGGGGTGGGTGCCGCACGGGGGCCCCGCACCGCACCGGGCGGGGGGACGCGCACGTCGCTCCGGCGACGCCAGGGACGGGGAGGACGGCCGCATGGCGGTGCTGACCGAAGCCGATCGCTCGGAGGCCCCTCTCGACGTCCCCGACGAGATCAAAGGCCGGTCGCTCTCGCAGATCGCCTGGCGGCGGCTGCGTCAGGACAAGCTCGCGATGGCGGGCTTCGTGCTCATCGTCATCTACGTCCTCGCCGCCATCTTCGCGCCGCTCATCTGCCGCCTGCTCAACATCGACCCGTACACGCTCAACCAGGACCTCGTCGACCAGTTCGGCTTCCCCGCGGGCAAGTGGGGCGGCATGTCCTGGGCGCACCCGCTGGGCGTCGAGCCGCTGACCGGCCGTGACCTGCTGGCCCGGATCCTCTACGGCGCGCGCGTCTCGCTGACGATCGCCTTCGCCGCCACTGCTCTCTCGCTGATCATCGGCACGATCGCCGGCACCGCAGCGGGCTTCCGCGGCGGCTGGATCGACACGTTCGTCTCGCGCAGCATGGACGTCCTGCTGGCCTTCCCCGTGCTGCTGTTCTCCCTGGCCTTCATGGCCATCATCGGTTTCAGCAGCCAGTTCAACAGCAACGGCTGGCGGATGGTCAGCCTGGTGTTCATCATCGGGTTCTTCGGCTGGGCCTACATCGGCCGAGTGCTCCGCGGCCAGACGCTCTCGTTGCGGGAGAAGGAGTTCGTCGACGCCTCGCGGAGCATCGGCTCGTCGCAGTCGCGCATCCTGTTCAAGGAGCTGACGCCGAACCTGCTGCCGATCCTGCTGGTCTACGCGACGCTGATCATCCCGACCAACATCCTCTACGAAGCCGCGCTGTCCTTCCTCGGCGTCGGCCTCATCCCCCCGGACCCGTCGTGGGGCCAGATGCTCGACGACGCGACCAAGTACTTCACGGTCGACCCGGCCTACATGGTCATCCCCGGACTCACGCTGTTCATCTGCGTCCTCGCGTTCAACCTGTTCGGTGACGGCCTTCGGGACGCCTTCGACCCGAAGGCGAACCGATGAGCACCGGAGCCCTGCCCCCGGTCGGCGCACGTCCGACCCCCCAGTCACCCGGTCCCCACGGGCCGGGTCCGGCGACCCGAGCGGGCGCCGGTACATCACCTGACCGAAGGTGGAGCCTGTCCATGACGAAGAACCGACGCGCAAGCGGCCTCGTGGCCCTCGCCGCTGCCGGCGCCCTCCTGCTGGCCGCCTGCGGCGGCAGCGGGAACGGCAGCAACAGCGCCTCCGGGAGCCCATCCGGCGCGGCCCCGGCGTACAACGCAGCCCTGACCGGGGTGGTCAACCCGTCCACGGTCACTGGTGGCACGCTCAAGCTGGGTAACGACGCCGACTGCGACTCCTATGACCCGCAGCGCACCTACTACGGGTACTGCTGGAACCTGCAGCGCCTGTTCACGCGCACGCTGATGGCCTTCGCCCCCAAGCCCGGCGTCCCGGAGATCATCCCGGACATGGCCGTGGGCAAGCCGACGGTCAACGCTGACAAGACCGACTGGACGTTCGAGCTCAAGCCGAACATCAAGTTCCAGGACGGCAGCGTCGTCACCACCGCCGACATCAAGTACGGCATCGAGCGCATGTGGGCCACCGACGTGATCATCGGTGGGCCGGGCGGCTACTACCTGTGCCTGCTCGACACCTGCGCGGCCGACGGCACGCCGACCTGGAAGGGCCCGTACGCCGACCCGACCGGAAGCCTGTCGACGATCATCACCCCGGACGCGACGCACATCGAGTTCAAGCTCAACAAGCCGTTCTCGGACTTCGCGTTCCTGATGGCCCTGCCCGCTGCTGCCCCGGTCCAGAAGTCCAAGGACACCAAGGGCAACTACCAGCAGGTCGTCCAGTCGACCGGCCCGTACATGATCCAGTCCTTCGAGGCCGGCAAGCAGACCACCTGGGTCCGCAACCCCATGTGGGACCAGTCGACCGACGACGTGCGTCACCCGCTCGTCGACAAGGTCACGCTGCAGATCATCAGCGACGACGCCGACCTCGACAAGCGCATCACCAGCGGCGCCCTTGACTCGAACGCCAGCGACGCCGGCATCAGCCTTCCCTCGAACTACCCGGCCATCCTGGCCAACCCGACGAGCAAGGCGAACGTCGACAACGGTCCGGACGGCGCCACGTCCTACCTGCCGGTGTTCTCGAAGATCACGCCGCTGGAGAACAAGGCCTGCCGCGAGGCGATCTTCTACGCGCTCGACAAGGCCTCGCTGCTGAAGATCGCGGGCGGCGACACCGCTGGTGTCATCGCCACCGGCATGACACCGCCGGTCATCGCGGGCTTCGAGAAGGACTACAACCCGTACCCGAGCGGCGCGGACGGCAAGGGTGACGTCGACAAGGCGAAGCAGAAGCTGACCGAGTGCGGCCAGCCCAACGGCTTCGACCTCGTCTACACGTTCCGCACGACCGGTGTCGGTCCGCAGTCCGCGGCCGCGGTCCAGGCCTCCCTGGCCCGTGCCGGTATCCGCGTCAAGCTGGTTCCTGCGGCCGACCCGTCGGTCTACTACCAGACGTGGATCGGCTCCCCGGCGAGCATCAAGGCCCACAACATCGGCCTGGCAAGTGCAGGCTGGGGTGCGGACTACCCGTCGCCGTACGGCTTCTTCAACAACATCGTGGCGAGCACCTCGCCGCCCACCTCGAACTACAACCAGATCAACGACCCGACCGTCGACGGCGTCCTGACCCAGCTGACCAAGGCTGACCTCACGGACTTCCAGAAGCTGGGCGCTGACCTGAACCACGCCGTCATGGACACGGCGATGCTCATCCCGACCCGTTGGAGCAGCAACTTCCTCTGGCGGTCCGCACGGATGACCAACGCCTACTGCCAGGGCTCGTTCTTCAACGTCTACGACTGGGTGAACGTGGGTACCGGCGGTCAGTAACTGACCACCTGAGTCCACGTCCATCCATCACGACATAGCGGTGGTGGCCGGCACGGTCTGACCGTGCCGGCCACCATCCACGCGGAGGAGCCATGGGGAGATTCCTGGTCCGGCGACTGCTGGGCGCAGTGGGGGTGCTGCTGGTCGTCAGCTTCGTCACCTTCGGCCTGTTCATCCTGCCCAGCAAGATCTCCGGCGGCAGCGCCGCCTACCTCTACGTCGGCAAGGTCTCGACCCCGGGACAGATCGCGGCGGTGGAGCGGTGCTTCGGCCTCGACAAGCCGTTCCTCGAGCAGTACAAGGACTACATGGTCGGCATCGTCCGCGGCCGTGATTTCTGCGACGGCTCGGTCGGCGGTGCGCAGCACTGCCCGGCACCCTGCTTCGGGTACTCGTTCCAGTTCGGACGCCCGGTCTGGCAGCTGATGATGGACCGGCTGCCCGTCACGATCTCCCTCGCCATACCCGCGGCCATCCTCTGGCTGCTGGCCGGCGTCAGCGTCGGCGTCATCAGCGCGTTGAAACGCGGGACGTTCCTCGACCGCGCCGCGATGATGACCGCGCTGGCCGGCGTGTCCCTCCCGGTGTTCTTCATCGGGCTGGTGCTGCTCTACGTCTTCGTCTACGGGACGTTCGCCTTCCTCCCACCACCCAACTACGAACCGCTCTCCCAGAACCCCAAGGCCTGGTTCCAGTCACTTCTCCTGGGATGGATCACGCTCGCCTTCGTCAGTGCCGCGCTCTACGCGCGACTCACTCGAGCCAACATGCTCGAGACGATGGGCGAGGACTACATCCGCACGGCGACGGCCAAGGGCCTCAAGCCGTCGCGCGTGGTCGGCAAGCACGGCTTGCGTGCGGCGTTGACGCCGATCATCACCATCTTCGGCCTCGACCTCGGGGCGCTGCTCGGCGGCGCGATCATCACCGAGAAGCTCTTCTCGCTGCCGGGCCTCGGGCTGCTGTCGATCGATGCCATCGCGAAGCAGGACCTCCCCATCATCATGGGGGTCACTCTGCTGGGTGCCCTGTTCATCGTGGTGGCCAACATCATCGTCGACCTCGTCTACGCCGTGATGGACCCGCGCGTCCGCCTCAGTTGACCGACCCGGAACGGATCCCAGACACATGACGCTGACCGACTCGACCGACGCGGCCCTCCCCGTCACGTCTCCTTCGGCTTACCTGGAGGTCCGCAACCTCGCGGTGACCTTCCCCACCGAGGACGGCCTGGTCAAGGCTGTCGACGGCATCTCGTTCTCGGTGGACCGTGGCCAGACGCTCGGCATCGTGGGCGAGTCCGGCTCGGGCAAGTCGGTGACGAGCCAGGCGATCCTCGGCCTGCACAACGGGACCAAGGCGCAGCTGTCGGGCGAGATCTGGCTCGACGGGACCGACCTGGTCTCGCTGTCCCAGGACGAGGTCCGGCCCTACCGCGGCGCCAAGATGGCCATGATCTTCCAGGACCCGCTGTCCAGCCTGCACCCCTTCTTCCGGATCGGCGACCAGATCGTCGAGGCCTACCGCGTCCACAACAAGGTCTCGAAGAAGGTCGCCCGCACGCGCGCCATCGAGATGCTGGACCTGGTCGGGATCCCCAACCCGCAGAAGCGGGTCGACGACTACCCGCACCAGTTCTCCGGCGGCATGCGCCAGCGCGCGATGATCGCGATGGCTCTCGTGTGCAACCCGAGCCTGCTCATCGCCGACGAGCCCACCACGGCGCTGGACGTCACGGTGCAGGCGCAGATCCTCGAGCTGATCCGCACGATGCAGCGCGAGTTCAACAGCGCCGTCATCATCATCACCCACGACCTGGGCGTGGTCGCGGAGACGGCCGACAACGTGGTCGTGATGTACGGCGGCAAGTGCGTCGAGAAGTCCGACGTCTACTCGGCGTTCTACCGTCCGGAGATGCCCTACACCTTCGGTCTGCTCGCCTCCATGCCGCGCCTGGACCGGGTCCGGCAGGAGCGGCTCGTGCCGATCCCCGGTCAGCCTCCGTCGTTGATCAACGTCCCGACGGGCTGCGCGTTCCACCCCCGCTGCACCTACCGCGACAGGGTGCGGGGCAAGGTGTGCAACGTGGACGTGCCTGACCTCGTGGCCTCCAGCGACGTGGGGCACTCCGTGCGCTGCCATCTCACCCCCGAGCAGCGCCAGGAGATCTTCCTGGGTGAGATCAAGCCCAAGCTCTGACCCGACCAGATGCCGACCGCACCGAGCACGAGGACACGAAAGGCCCACCCGTGAGCATCCAGGAGCAGCAGGCGCCGGCGGCGAACCCGGCCCCCAGCGACGCCCTGCTTCAGGTCGAAGGCCTGAAGGTGCACTTCCCGATCACGCGCGGAATCATCATCCAGCGCAAGGTCGGCGCCGTACGCGCCGTCGACGGGGTGTCCTTCCACGTCAAGGAACGCGAGACGGTCGGGCTCGTCGGCGAGTCCGGGTGCGGGAAGTCGACCACCGGCCGCGCCATCGCCCGCCTGCTCGAGCCCACCGACGGACGGATCCTGTTCAACGGCAAGGACATCACGCACATGAAGGACGACACCATCCGTCCTCTGCGCAAGGACATCCAGATGGTGTTCCAGGACCCCTACGCCTCGCTCAACCCGCGCCACACCGTCGGCGGCATCATCGCGGCCCCGTACCGGGTCCAAGGGGTCAAGACCGAGCGGGGCATCAAGGCCGAGGTGCAGGACCTCATGGCCCGGGTGGGGCTCAACCCGGAGCACTACAACCGCTACCCGCACGAGTTCTCCGGCGGCCAGCGCCAGCGCATCGGCGTGGCCCGTGCCGTCGCACTGCGCCCCAAGCTCATCATCTGCGACGAGCCCGTGTCGGCGCTCGACGTGTCGATCCAGGCGCAGGTCGTCAACCTCCTCGAGGACCTGCAGAACGAGTTCGGCATCGCCTACCTCTTCATCGCGCACGACCTGTCCGTCGTCCGGCACATCTCCGACCGCGTCGTCGTGATGTACCTCGGACACGTGATGGAGTCGACCGATCGCGACCGGATCTACGCCGAGCCGCTGCACCCCTACACGCACGCGCTGCTCTCGGCCGTCCCGCTGCCCGACCCGGCACAGGAGCGCAGCCGCGAGCGCATCCTGCTCCAGGGCGACCTGCCCAGCCCGATCAACCCGCCGTCGGGCTGCGTGTTCCACACCCGGTGCTGGCGGGCGCAGGAGCGCTGCCGCGAGGAGGTGCCGCTGCCGTTGCAGGTCCGCCCGGACCACATCGTGGCCTGCCACTTCCCGGTCGAGCGCTCCGAGCTCGCGGGCTCGATCGTCGGACCCGCGCCGGAGATGGACGAGCTGACAGCCGACCAGGGCCAGTTCCCGCACCCGTCGCTCATCAACAAGGAGGTCGCCGGAGCCGCGTCCGAGGTCGCCGCTCCCGAGTACAAGGACCCGGACCACCTCTACGACTGAGCGTCGTCGCCCGTCCCGGTCCCTCTCGTCGTTCCGTGCGACGTGCTGGCCGTGTGACGCCTATACGCCGAGCGCCTGGCGCAGGAACGTCACCTCGAGGAGCAGCTTGTTCTCGGCGACGTCCTCCTGCGGCGTCATGTGCGTGACACCCGACAGCGGCAGAACCTGGTGCGGGCGGCCCGCGGCGGTGAGCGCGCTCGAGAGCCGCAAGGTGTGCGCCACCACGACGTTGTCGTCGGTGAGGCCGTGGATGACCAGCAGCGGCCGCGACAGGGTCGGCGCGAGCGGGAGCAGCGAGCACGCCTCGTAGGGCGCGTCGTCGATGCTGGGATCGCCGAGGTAGCGCTCGGTGTAGGCCGTGTCGTACATGCGGAAGTCGGTCACCGGAGCCCCCGCCACGGCGGCGTGGAACACGTCGGGCCGACGCAGGACCGCGAGCGCGGAGAGGTAGCCGCCGAACGACCAGCCGCGCATCGCGACCCGGGTGAGGTCGACGTCGTCCGGGTACGCCGCGGCGACCCCGGCCAGCGCGTCGACCTGGTCCTGCAGCGGGAACGTCGCGAGGTCTCCGGCAACCAGCCGGTCCCAGGACGGTCCGCGACCCGGCGTGCCGCGGCCGTCCGCGACGATGACGCAGAACCCCTGGTCGGCGAGCCACTGCTCCTCGCCGAACGCCGTGGCCGAGGCGACGACGTCCTGCCCGTGCGGACCGCCGTAGGGACTCATCACCACCGGCAGCCGGACCGAGCCCCGTCGGTGGTCGCTGGGGAGCAGGACGGCGGTGCGGATCCGGTGCGGCCCGGTCTCGACGAGCGTCACCGTCGGACTGACGACCGGACGCTCGGCGTGGCTCACGACGGCGAAGGTGCCCGACGGGCTCCGGACCTCGTAGGTGATCTCCGTGGTGTCCAGCCGCCGCCGTACGACGATGTCGGTGCCCGCGGTGGACCTCGCGACGCACCATCCGTCGTCCGTGGTCAGGGCGGTGACGGCACCGTCCCACCCGACTCGCGCGACCGCCTGCACGTGGTGCTGCGGCGCGGTCGTGACCACCACGCCCTCGTCGTCGACGTCGACGACCGCGCGGACCTGGAGGCCGGCGGGTGACAGCCAGTCGTCGCCGTGGTGCAGGCGATAGGTGTCGCTCGCTGCGTCGACGCGCAGTGACAGCAGACGGCCGTCGGGTGCCCAACGACGGCTACCGCCGGCCGCGTCGACCCACGAGGCGTCGGTCAGGTCTGCGACCACGCGCGACTGCCCGGTGGCCGGCTCGAAGGCCAGCACCCGCATGAGTCGCTGGTCGCGCGTCGACACGACGACCAGAGGATCGCCGTGACGCGTCCACGACACGTCGACGAGGTACGGGAAGGCATCGGCGTCCCATGCGAGCGCTGTCGTGGCACCGTCGAGGCGGACGATCTCCAGTGATACCAAGGCATTGGGCGTGCCGGCCTGGGGGTAGCGGTGCGGCCGCGGCGCGCGGTCGGGGTGCAACGGGTCGGAGATCCACCACTCCTGGACCGGCGACTCGTCGACCCGCTCGACGAGGACGGCGTCCGACGCGGGCGACCACCAGAAGCCGCGACTGCGCTCCAGCTCCTCCGCCGCGGCGAAGTCGGCGAGACCGCACGACTCGAGCCCGTGGTGCGCCTCGGCGAGGGTGCGGTCGTTCGACCCGTCCAGCCCGACGACGCGCAGCGCGTGCTGAGCGACGTACGCGACGTGCGTCCCGTCCGGCGACATGCGCGGGTCGATCACCGGCCCGACGACGTCGAGCGCCCGCACCGGCGTCGCCTCGACGAGGTCGACGGCGTACAGCCCGCCGGACAGTCCGAAGGCGGCATGGCGCACGTCGTCGTCCGTCGAGTAGCCCACGATGCCGGCGCTGCCCTCGCGCATGCGCTCGCGTCGTGCGCGCTCCTCGTGCGAGAGCTCCTCGGCGCCGGTGTGCAGCGCAGTGGGGTCGGCGAGGAGGCGCTCGACCCCGGTGGCGACGTCGATCTCCCAGAGCCGCCCGACCACGTCGTGGCCCGACGTCGAGCGCACGAAGACCAGCCGTTGCCCGTCGGGGGAGACGGTGAACAGTCGCGGGGCACCGGCGGTGAAGCGATGGGTGCGTGCGTTCTGCCGGGGGAACGACTCGGTCGGCACGGTGTCGGGCATGCGGCGATCCTGTCAGCCGACGGCCCGCTCCACCACGGCTCACCGCTGCCGCGTCGGCGGCTCGGGTTACGCTCGCGCACGTGACCGACATCGACGCACGCCACCGCATGCTCCTCGTGCACGCGCACCCCGACGACGAGACCATCGGGTCGGGCGCGACCATGGCCAAGTACGTCGCCGAGGGCGCCCACGTCACGCTCGTGACCTGCACGCGCGGCGAGGAGGGCGAGATCCTCGGCGACGAGCACGCCCATCGCGCCGCACACCACGACGACACCCTCGGCGAGCACCGTGAGATCGAGCTGGCGGACGCGATGGTCGAGCTCGGCGTCACCGACCACCGGTTCCTCGGGGGCGCGGGCCGTTACCGCGACTCCGGGATGATGGGGACGTCCGACAACGACGACCCCGCGTGCTTCTGGCGCGCCGACCTGCTCGAGGCGTCCGCCGACCTGGTCGCGGTGATCCGCGAGGTGCGTCCTCAGGTCCTCGTGACCTACGACGACTTCGGCGGCTACGGCCACCCCGACCACATCCAGGCGCACCGGGTCGCGATGTACGCGTCGGTGCTGGCCGCCGCACCCAGCTTCCGGCCCGAGCTGGGGGAGGCCTGGGAGATCGCGAAGATCTACTGGAGCGCCTTCCCCAAGTCGTTCATCCGTGAGGGCATCGAGGCGCTCAAGGCCGCCGGCGACACGAGCGACTTCGTCTCGATGAACCCCGACGACCTGCCCTTCGCCGTCGAGGACGACGTCGTCACGACCGTCGTGCACGCCGAGGAGTTCGGCGAGCAGAAGATGAACGCGATGCGCAAGCACGCGACGCAGATCAGCGTCGAGGACGGGTTCTTCGCCCTGTCGAACAACCTGGGCTCCCGCGCCATGGGCGTCGAGCACTACCGGCTGGTGCGCGGGGCCACGGCAGCCCCCTACGGCGACCACGGCTGGGAGACCGACCTGTTCGCCGGAGTGTGACCGTCTCCTCTCGCTAGCCCTCCCAGGGGAGCGGAACGGTCACTGTGCGTAGGTGTTGGACCGGTCGAGGTACTCCGCGAGGGTGAGGCTGGCCGATCGGATGAGGCAGTGGACCCCCTCGTCGATCACGATGGGTGCACGCCCCGACACGACGGGAGCGACCCGGCGACGGGCAGGTGACGGGAGCGGCGCATGGCTGAGACGACCGGACGCACGGAGCAGAGCTCCGCGGACATGCTGGCCCTGGCCGGCACCGGACGTCTCGCGGCGGGCCAGGCCGATGTCGGAGCAGCGCGCGAGCGGTCGCGTCGTCGTCGCCTCGCCGTGCTCTTCCTCCTCCTGCTGCCGCCGACCGTCTACCTGTGGAACGGCATGCTCCACGGCGACGGCCTCGACCTGCAGGGTCTGACGTTCCCGCAGATCGACGTCATGGTCCTCATGCCGGCGCTGTTCTTCCTCGCGCTCATCGGCGTGCTCGTCGGGTCGACGTTGGGCGCCGGACGCTCGCCGCACGTGACCTACCGTCCCGAGCAGATCGACGTCACGCTCGACTCGGTCAAGGGCATCGACGGGGTGAAGGACGAGGTCGTCCGATCGCTCAACCTCTTCCTGGCGCACAAGGCCTTCGCCTCCCAGATGGGTGGGACGTCACGTCGCGGGCTGTTGTTCGAGGGGCAGCCGGGCACGGGCAAGACCTACCTCGCGAAGGCGATGGCCCGCGAGGCCGGTGTCCCGTTCCTGTTCGTCTCGGCGACGTCGTTCCAGTCGATGTACTACGGCGCCACCGCGCGCAAGATCCGCTCGTACTTCAAGGCTCTGCGCAAGGCAGCTCGCCAGGAGGGCGGAGCCATCGGCTTCATCGAGGAGATCGACGCGATCGCCATGTCCCGCGGCGGGTTGTCGATGAGCCCGCTCCCGATGTCGTCGCAGATGACCTGCTGCGGCGGCCTCGAGGGCCTTCCTGCGTCGTACGCGGTCAGCGCGCCCAGCACCGTCATGAACCGCTCGATGACCAGCGAGGGCGTCGGGGGCGTCGTGAACGAGCTGCTCGTGCAGCTGCAGTCCTTCGACAACCCGACCGGCTGGCAGAAGCTGCAGACCAAGCTCGTCGACGCGATCAACCTGTTCCTGCCGCCGCACCGCGCGCTGTCGCGACCCGTGCCCCCGTCGACCAACGTCCTGGTCATCGCGGCGACCAACCGCGCCGACAACCTCGACCCAGCGCTGCTGCGGCCCGGCCGCTTCGACCGCCGGCTCACCTTCGAGCCTCCGACGAAGGCCGGACGTCGCGAGCTCATCGACTTCTTCCTCGGCCGCAAGGCCCACCAGTCCGAGCTCGACGAGGACGAGCACCGCGACAGCCTCGCCTCGGTCACCCAGGGCTACACGCCCGTCATGATCGAGCACCTCTTCGACGAGGGCCTCGTCAACGCGCTTCGTCGCGGCGACAACGCGATGAACCGTCAGGACGTCGAGCGCGCGCGGCTCGTCGAGGAGGTCGGCATCGGCCAGCCGGTCGCCTACACCGCGCACGAGCAGCGGCTCATCGCCACCCACGAAGCAGGGCACGCGGTCACCGCGTGGCTCGTCGCACCCGAGCGTCGTCTCGAGGTGCTCACCATCGTCAAGCGACGCGACGCGCTCGGCATGCTGGCCCACGGCGACGCCGAGGACGTCTTCACCCGTTCGCGACAGGAGATGCTCGGGCTCATCCGCATCGCGATGGGTGGGCAGTCGGCCGAGGAGATCTTCTTCGGTGACGTCTCGACCGGCCCGGCGGGCGACCTGCTGTACGCGACGAACGTCGCCGCGCAGATGGTCGGGTCCGCGGGGATGACCGACACCCTCATCTCGTACTCCGCGGTGCAGGGGAGCGCGTTCTCGGACACCAACATCGTGGGTCGGGTGCTCGGCGACGCCGAGGGCCGGGAGCGCGTCGAGCGGATCCTGCAGGAGCAGAAGAGCTACACCCGGGCCCTGCTCGGCGAGAACAAGCACCTGGTCGAGGCCCTGCGCGACGCCCTGATGACGCGGCACGAGCTCATCGGTCGTGAGATCACCGACGTCCTCGTCGAGGCCTCGCGGTCGCAGCTCGACCTCCGCGACGGGCACCCGGCCGGTTACCTGCCCGGGGTGGCGACCCTGGTGGCCCCCACGACGCCGAACCCCGATCTGCCGCAGGCCTGATCCTGGACCGGCGAGACGGCACGTAGGCTCACGACGTGTCCCTCGACGAGCCCGCCCTGCCGAGCGAGCCCGCCCTGCCGAGCGAGCGCGACGTCCCGACGACGGTGGCACCGGCATCGTCCGACGTCGACCCGGGCGACGACTCGACGACCGCCGCACCGGTGCTCGCGTACGCCGGCGCGTTCGTGGCGGGGTTCGGGCTCGGGCTGGTCGGCGCGATCGTGGCGGCCTCACGCGTGATCGTCAGGGGCGTCACCGTCCCGGTCGGGCTGGTGCTGGTGCTCCTCGCCGTCGGCGCCGTCGGCCGCGGGATGGCGTGGTACGTCGGATCCCGTCGCGCCGCTGCCTTCGTCGCGATCGGCTGGCTGCTGCCGACGGCGGCGTACCTCCTGCTCTCGCCCGGTGGCGACGTCCTGCTGCCCGACGTCCGGCGCACGACCTGGTACCTCCTGGGCAGCGCCGTGCTGCTCGTGGTCGCCATGCTCTGGCCGCTGCCCCGCGGTGCGCGCGAGCTCGCGGAGGCCCGGCGCCGCGACCTCGTCGACCCGCCCGACCCCGCGTAACTGATCAACGGGTCGTTTCCGGGGGCCGGAAGCAACCCGTTGATCGGTGACATGAGCGATGGGTGGCCTTCAGGACGTCGCGCTTCTGGTCGATGACCGGCACGTGACTCTCACGATGCCCACGTGGTTCGACGACGACGTCGTCGAGCACGAGCGCTCGGTGGGGCACGACCACGTGGTCGTCCGGCTCGGGGGTGGTCGGTACGCGATCGCAGCCGCCGACGTCGCCGAGGTGGTCGCCATCCCGCACTGCACGCGCGTGCCCGGGACCCCGCCCTGGGTGGTGGGGGTGGCCAACTGGCGCGGTCACGTGCTGCCGGTGATCGACCTCCGGCCCCTGCTGGGGGTCGGCGCCGGACCCCTCCCCACGAGTGCTCGACTGGTCGTGGTGTCGGTCGAGGACGTCGAGGTCGGGCTGGTCACCGAGGCCGTGACGGGCCTGCTCGAGGCCGGGGACGACCTGCGGACGACCCCCGCGACCCTCACCGGTGATGCCTCGGACCTCGTCGCCGGAGTCGCGGACGACGGAGCCGGCGGACCGGTGGCAGTGCTCTCGACCCGTGCCGTCCTGGCCCTGTCGTCGCGCGTCGGCCGCCCCGGCGTCTGACCTGCGGCGCGACCGCATCGAGAACCCGCGCCATACCCGGCGCCATTCACCCCTTCAGGTGAACCAGGTTCCTCCCGAAGCACAGATGGAGGAGTCGCCTGGGCACCTCGAGGAACCTACGCGGGAGATGTCGTGGAGTTCAGCAAGCGCATCGCTGTGATCGCGGGCGTCGCCACCTGGGGGTGCGTCGTCATCGGGGTCCTCGCTGCGATGCTCACCGAGCGCTTCGTGCCCGTGGCGCCCGTCGACATGCCTCGGGTCTGGGCCTGGACGGGCTTCGGCGCCGGACTCGCCGTCATCACCACCGTGCTCGCCGTCGCGGCGCACAAGGCGCAGGTGCCGCTGGCGCAGACCCTGGTCGTGGGTCGCGTCATCCTCGTCGCGAACGTCGTGTACATCACCGGGCTCGCGATCGCCGGCGGGGGGCTGCTCGGGTGCGTGTCGGTGCTGCTCGCCGTCAACGTCCTGTTCGCCTCGCTGCTGTTCACCCGCTGGTCGCTCGTGGGCGTTCGCGTTCCTGCTGTCAGCATCCGTGGCGTTCACCGGCGCGATCACCCAGACCTGGACCGGTTCGGCGGTCCCGCTCGGTCTGGTCGCTCTCGTCGCCCTCCCGGCGATGACCCTCATCGACGGGCAGCTCGCCGAGGCCGTCCTGGCCTTCGAGAGCAAGTCGACGCGCGAACGGCGCGAGCTCACGGCCCGGGTCGACCACCTCACCCAGCAGCTCGAGCGCGCAGCCGCCGGCGACCTGTCGGCCACCGTCGATGTCGAGTCGCTCGTCTACGACGACACCGACCCGGACTCCGACACCGTGGTCGTGCTCTCGACGTCGGTCAACCAGGCGCTCGACAGCCTGCGCTCGCTCGTGGAGCAGGTCCGATCCGGCGGGGAGCAGATCTCGGCCAGCGCCATCGAGCTGCTCGCCACCGCGGAGGAGCACGCGGCCAGCGCCACCCAGCAGTCCTCCGCCGTCGCGGAGACGACGTCGACGATCGAGGAGCTCGCGGCCACGGCCGCGCAGATCGCCGACACCGCCGAGGCCGTGGCCCGGTACGCCGCAGAGACCCTGCGCCACGCGGAGGAGGGCCGTCAGGCCGTCTCCGCGTCGGTGCGCTCGATGGACCAGATCGCCGACCGCGTCGACCAGATCGCGGCGCGTGCCCTCTCCCTCGGCGAGAAGAGCCAGGAGATCGGACGGATCCTCGAGGTGATCGACGACCTCGCCGACCAGACCAACCTGCTCGCCCTCAACGCCGCGATCGAGGCGGCGAGGGCCGGCGAGCACGGCCGCGGCTTCGCCGTCGTCGCGTCCGAGGTGCGCAAGCTCGCCGAGCGGGCCCAGGAGTCGACCGGCCAGATCCAGGCGATCGTGGCGCAGATCCAGACCGAGACCCACGCGACGATCCTCGCGACCGAGGACGGGTCCAAGGAGGTCCACGCCGGTGCCGAGCTCGCGCGCGAGGTCGTCGACGCCCTCGAGCGCATCTCCGGCATGGTCGACGAGACCACCACCGCCGCCAAGGAGATCTCGATCGCGACCCAGCAGCAGCGCTCCGCGTCCGACCAGGTCGTCGCGGCCATGACGCAGGTGTCCGACGTGTCGCGTCAGTACGCCGTCGGCTCCAAGCAGTCGGCCGCTGCGGCGGCACAGCTCAACGTGCTCTCGGCCGAGCTGCGCGACTCGATCTCGCGCTTCCGCGTGGCCTAGGCCAGGTCATGGGCTGGTCCGACGACCCCGAGCTGGTCGCCACCTTCAGGGCAGAGGTCGACGAGCGCCTCGCCTCGATGCGGGACGGCCTTCTCGGGCTCGAGTCCCACCCCTCGCCCCGCCGGGTCGTCGCCTCGCTGTTCCGCGACGCCCACACGGTGAAGGGGTCGGCGCGCATGCTCGGGCTCGATGCCGTCGTCACCGTGGCCCACCGCGCCGAGGACCTCCTCGGCATGATCCGCGACGGTCGGGTCTCGGTCCGCCGGGACCTCGTCGACCTCCTGCTGGTGACGACGGACGCGCTCGGTGGCTCGTTGCCGGGCGCGGAACGCAGGGTTCCGCCGGCGGTCATGGCCGACGTCGTCGCCGCGCTCGACGCGGCCCTCGCCGGCGTCGACCCCGTCGTCGTCCCTCGGCTGACCCTCGAGTCCTCGTCGGACGGCGACGCCGGTGACGCGGACGACATCGTCCACGGCGCCGCGCGGTCCGGTGAGCACGTACGCATCCCGACCCGTCGGGTCCACGGGCTGCTCGACGTCGTCGGCGAGGCCGAGCTCGAGGTCCGTCGGATCGAGAAGCAGGTGCTCGACGCGACGGTGCTGCTGGCCGAGCACCAGCGACTCGTGCGCGGGCTGCGGACCTCGCTGCTGCGTGGCTCGAGCCCCTACGAGCTCTCCGACGCGGTGACGGCGATGGTGGCCGTCACCGACCGTCTGCAGGCCGCGACCCGCGACCTCCGCTCGCACGGCGAGGACGCGCTCGCGCGCCTCGCCCGCGTGCGCGAGGGCGCCATGGGACTGGCCATGGTGCCGGTACGCCGCGTGGTCGCAGGCTTCCCGGCCCTGGTCCGCGAGGTCGCGACGACGACGGGCAAGGAGGTCGACCTCGTCACCGTCGGGGCCGACGTCGAGCTCGACGTGCGTGTACTGGACGCCGTCGCCGATGCGCTCCGTCATCTCGTCACCAACGCCGTCGACCACGGGTGCGAGTCCCCCGAGGCGAGGCTCGCCGCAGGGAAGCGACGTCGCGCGACGGTGACCGTCGGTGCGCGTCAAGCCGGCTCGACCGTGGTGATCGAGGTGTCCGACGACGGTGCCGGCATCGACGAGGAAGCGCTCCGGTCGGCGGCCGAACGGCACGGCATCCTCGGCGCCGACGAGGCGTTGTCGGACTCGGCGCTGCATCGCGTGATCTTCGAGCCGGGCTTCTCGACCCGCACCGACGTGACGGAGACCTCCGGTCGTGGCGTGGGCCTCGACGTCGTGCGTACCGCGGTGGAAGGCCTGGGCGGCTCGGTCGAGGTCACCAACCTGGCGGGCCTGGGCACCACGTTCGCGCTCACGCTTCCCGTGACGCTCGGCGTGGTGCGGTGCCTGGTCGTGCGGTGCGGCGGCGAGCGCTACGGCGTCCCGTTGCCGGGCGTGCTCGAGACGCTGAGCCTGCGCGACGCCGACATCCACGACGTCGCGGGAGTCCCCGTCGTCGTCCGTCACGACGAGACGGTGCCGCTCGCAGACCTCGGCGACGTCCTCGGGATCGGCGGGACTCGCGAGGCTCGGGTCGCGGTGCTCGCGCGCATGACCGGCGAGACGCTCGCCTGGGCCGTCGACGACGTCGAGGGCGAGCGCGAGGTGGTCGTCAAGTCGCTCGGCGACTTCCTCGGCAACGTGCCGGGCACGTCGGGCGCGACGATCGACGACGACGGCTCCGTGCTGCTGCTCGTCGACCTGCGCGACCTCGCGAGCCGGTGGCAGTCCGCGCCGTCGGCCCTGCCGCGCGCCGCGGACGGAGCGACGGCGGAACGCGTGACGCGTGACGCGAGTGCATCAGCCGCCTCCGGTGCCCGCGCCACCGTGCTGGTCGTGGAGGACTCCGCCGGGGTCCGCGAGCTGCAGCGCACGATCCTCGAGGCTGCCGGCTACGACGTGCTCGTCGCCGTCGATGGCCTCGACGGCGCGGCGCGGCTGCAGCAGTCCCCCGTCGACCTGGTGCTGTCCGACGTCGAGATGCCGGGCATGGACGGCTTCACGCTCACCCGGACCATCCGGCGCACGCGCGGCTGGGAGAACGTCCCCGTCGTCATCATGACCTCGCGCGGCGGCGACGCCGACAAGCGCGCCGGTCTGGATGCGGGCGCGGATGCATACTTGCTCAAGTCCGAGTTCGACCAGCATGCCCTGGTCGACACCGTCCGACGGCTCGTCGGCCGTTGAAACGCCGCGGAGGATCGAGATGACCGAACACCGCCTGACCGTCGTCGTCGCCGACGACAGTCCTGTGATGCGTCGGATCGTGGGCGGCGTGCTCGAGAACGCCGGCTTCGAGGTGGTCACCGCCGAGGACGGTCTGGAGGCCGTGCAGGCCGTGTTCCGCACGATGCCCGACGTCATCGTGCTCGACGTCCAGATGCCGCGCGTGTCCGGCTACGTCGCGGCGCGCGTGCTCAAGGACGACTGGCAGACGGCGGACATCCCGGTGCTGTTCCTGACCTCGCTGAACGCCGCGAGCGACCGGTACTGGGGTCAGCGTGCCGGCGGCGACCGCTTCCTCACCAAGGACTTCGAGGCACCCGAGCTCGTCGACTCCGTCCTCGGCGCCATCGAGAGCGCGGAGAAGGCGCGCGGCGGTGCGCGCGCCCTGCGCGCCGACCCGCTCGAGCTGAGCGACGACGACGTCCTGTCCCGCGTCTGCGATCTCTTCGACCGCAAGCTCTTCGAGGCCTCCGTGACGCAGGACGTCACGACCATCGCGGCCGACGTCCACGGGTTCGAGGAGACCGTCGCAGCGGTCCTCGGCGCGATGGAGAACGTCGTCGACTGCGACCTGGTCGGCATCCTGCTCCTCGGTGGCGACGGGTCGACCCCGGACGCGACGTACGTCTCCGTGGCGCACGAGGTGACCGACCAGCACTACCGCGAGTTCCTCGCGTCCGTCGCCGAGGCGGCCGACCAGGCGACCGGGGGAGCGACGTCGCTCCACGACCTCTCGCCGATGCTCGCCGACCCCCACGGACGCCTGGCAGCCCAGGACTCGGAGGTCGTGGCACCCATGGCGACCTTCCTCTCCATGCCGCTTCGCGCCGGTGGGCGACTGCTCGGCGTCCTCGCCCTGTCCAGCGGGACGCCGAACGCGTTCGGCGAGTCGGCGCTCGCGACCCTGCGCCTGGTCGCCTCGCCGGCCGCGGTCGTCATCGACCACGCCCGGCTCACCGGCGTCCGCGTCTGATCGACTTCCTGAGGGCGGCTCCTCCTCGGACTCCGTCCTCGCAGCGACCGTCGCGCGCCGCTGCGGCATGCGCCGGTTAGGGTCACCACATGAGCGACGCGGTCGACGGAGCCCTCGGACGGGCCGATCCGCGTCGCGCGGCGGCCGTGGCTCCCGACGAGTTCCGTCACGTCATGGCCCGCTTCGCCACCGGCGTCACCGTTGTCACCTGCCGTCAGGACAGCTTCGACCACGCGATGACCGCGAACTCGTTCACCTCGGTGTCGCTCGAGCCGGCGCTCGTGCTCGTCTGCGTCGAGGACGACTCGCGATTCCACGACGCCATCACCGCCGTCGACACCTGGTCGGTCAACGTCCTGGAGGAGTCCCAGCGCGGACGCGCCTCGTGGTTCGCCACGCGCGGACGCCCGCTCACCGGCCAGTTCGACGCGACGCCGACACACCGCTCCGAGCTCACCGGCGCGCTCCTCCTCGACGGCTCCCTCGCCGTCGTCGAGTGCCGCACGGTCGCCGTCCATCGTGCCGGAGACCACGACATCCTCGTCGGCGAGGTCCTCGACCTGCGCCTCCTCGACGCCGACGCCACCCCGCTGGTCTACTTCGCCCGCGAGTTCCGCGCGCTGAAGTAGGCAGCGGCGAAGCCGCTGCAAGAAGACACAGCGGCCGCAGCGGCGAAGCCGCTGCGAAAGACGCGTTACTCTGGGAGCCCCGACGTGCTGGTGTGCGTGCGGCGCGACGAGGCGCTGGCGTCCACCTGCCCTTGAGTTCAGGACGCCGAGTGACCAGCCCGACCGCGACCGACCTGGCCGAGCAGATGCCCGACCCCTCCCAGCCCTCGCGCCCTCGCTGGCCGTGGGTCGTCGGCGGCGTCGTCGGTGCCATCGCGGTCGTGTACCTCGCTCTCGTGGCCGGCACGGGTGACGGGCTGCCGCGCGGCACCACCGTGGCCGGCGTCGATGTCGGTGGCATGAGCGAGGCGCAGGCCGTGGCGACGCTGCAGAAGTCGCTCAAGACGAGTGCGAACGCGCCCATCGTGGCGGTCGTCGACACCGAGCGGGTCAACATCGTCCCGTCGAGTGCGGGCCTCGCGTTCGACGCGAAGGCGACCGTCGACGGGCTCTCCGGTCGAGTCTGGAACCCGCTCACGCTGCTGTCGCAGTTCACCGGTGGTCCCACGCTCGACCCCGTCGTCACCGTCGACCAGGCCAAGCTCGACCAGACCGTCGCGGGCGTCGCGGCGGACGCCGACCACCCGGCGGCGGAACCGGTCATCGTGATCAAGGCTGGAGTGCCCTCGCTCGTCGATGGCAGCACCGGCAGCGTCGTCGACCAGAAGGCGGCCGCGACGGCCATCTCCGACGCCTACCTCACCTCCAGCGACCCCGTCACCCTCCCGGTCGTCGAGTCGAGCCCGACCGTGACCGACGGTTCCGCCCAGGACGCACTGACCCTTGCCAAGACCGCCGTGTCGGCACCCGTGACGGTCAAGGTCGGATCCATCAGCGCGACGATCCCCGCGGCCACCATCGCGGCTGCACTCCGGTTCGCCCCCAAGGACGGTGCACTAGCGCCGGTCCTGGACGGAACGGCGCTGCGTGCCGCGATCGCGCCGAAGCTCGCCGGGGTCGAGACTCCTGGGCGCGATGCGACCTGGAACGTCTCCAGCGGCACGCCGGTGGTCGTCCCCTCGCGTGTCGGTCGCGGCGTCAACCCCGACCTCCTCGCGCGCGACGTCCTCGCCGTCCTCGGCAAGAGCGATCCCGGCTCGCGCACCGTCGTGGCCCAGATCGGCACGATCGCACCGAAGCTGACGACCGACCAGGCGAAGGCGCTCGGCATCGTCGAGCAGATGTCGTCGTTCAGGCAGCACTTCCCGTACGCCGCTTATCGCGTGCAGAACATCGGCCAGGCGGCCCGCTCGATCAACGGGACCCTGCTGCTGCCCGGCGACGTCTTCTCGCTCAACAAGACATTGGGCGAGCGCACCGTAGTCAACGGCTACACGAAGGGCTTCGTGATCGGCCCCGGCGGCGTCTTCAAGGAGGACCTCGGCGGCGGGGTCTCGACGTCGGCCACCGCGACCTGGACCGCTGCCTTCTACGCCGGGCTGCAGCGTGTCCACACGCAGGCGCACTCGATCTGGATCCCGCGTTACCGCGCCGGGCTCGAGGCCACGGTCGCGTGGGGGTCCTTCGACATGAGCTTCAAGAACGACACCCCGCACGGCGTCCTCGTCACCACGATCATGAGGAACACCTCGATCACCGTGCAGATCTGGGGCACGAAGGTCTACGACATCAAGGCGGTGTCGGGTCCGCGATACGACCTCGCTTCTCCCGGCAAGACGCAGTACGACCCGACCCCCACCTGCCACGCCCAGACGGGGATCCCGGGCTTCTCCATCGACGTCTACCGCGTCTTCCTCAAGGGCGGCGTCGAGGTCAAGCGGGAGAAGATCACCACGCACTACCGCTCGAGCCCCACCGTCATCTGCCACGCCGATCCCGCACTCGTGTCCCCGACGCCGAGCGCCACCGGCACCGCGAGCGGCACCCCGAAGCCCGGCAGCCCCACGCCGAAGCCGTCGAAGACCTGACCGCAAGGCGGGCCTCGGACGTGCTCACCGGCTGTCAGGAGCCTCCCAGGAAACTCCCAGGTTCGTGCGCTCCACTGGGACCATGACGCGCCAGCCCGAGGCCAAGGTGCTCGTCGTCGACGACGAGGCCTACATCGCCGACCTGCTCTCGACGGGGCTCTCGTTCGTCGGTTTCGACGTCCGGACCGCCGGTGGCGGCCAGGAGGCCCTCGCGCTCGTCCGCGACTGGCGGCCGGACCTGCTCGTGCTCGACGTGATGATGCCCGGCATCGACGGCTTCGAGGTCACGAGGCGGTTGCGTGCCGAGGGACGGTCCGTGCCGGTGCTCTTCCTGACCGCCCGGGACGCGCTGGAGGACAAGGTCACCGGTCTCACGATCGGGGGCGACGACTACGTCACCAAGCCGTTCTCGCTCGAGGAGATCGTCGCCCGCGTCCGCGCGCTCATCCGACGTTCCTCGGCGGCCGAGCCGGTCGACGCCCGGCTGAAGTACGCCGACCTCGTGATGGACGAGGACGCGCACGAGGTGTGGCGTGCCGACGAGTCGATCGAGCTCACACCGACCGAGTTCTCGTTGCTGCGGTACCTCATGCTCAATGCGGGTCGCGTCGTCTCCAAGGCGCAGATCCTCGATCACGTCTGGGCGTACGACTTCGGTGGCGACGGTGCCGTCGTCGAGTCCTACATCTCCTACCTGCGCAAGAAGGTCGACGCGCCGTTCGACGTCGCGCTGATCCGCACCGTCCGTGGCGTCGGCTACGCGCTGCGAGTGCCCAAGGGTGACGCCGGATGACCCGCGGTGCCTCACTGCACACGAGGCTCACCGTCGGGGTGCTGCTGCTCACCGCGCTCGGGCTCACCCTCGCAGCGCTGGCGACCAACTACCTGCTGCGTACCTACCTCGTGTCACAGGTCGACCAGCAGCTGCTCGGTGCGCCGCGCTTCGCCGACCGGCTGCAGCCGCTGCCCGGCGGTCCGAACGGCGGGCAGCGCCAGCCGCAGCTGCCCAGCCCGTTCGTCGTCACGCGTCTCTCGTCGTCAGGAACAGTCATCGACCAGACCCGCGGCTCGCAGGTCGCCGGCGCGCCGGCCCCGGACGTCGTCGGCCTCACCCTCTCCGAGGTGCACGCGCTGCGCGGTGCGCCGTTCGACGTGAGCGGTGTCGACGACGCGTCCTACAGCTATCGCGCTGTCGCCGTGCCGCTGGCCGACGGCAGCGGCAGCGTCGTCGTCGCGGTGTCGACCGAGAGCATCGACAGCACCACGCGTGACGCGGCGATCGCTTCTCTCGCTGTCGGGCTGCTGACGCTCGGTCTCGTCGGGCTGCTCGCGGGCGGGGTCATCCGCGTGGGACTGCGTCCCCTCGACGAGGTCGAGCAGACGGCCGAGCGGATCGCTGCCGGGGACCTCTCGCAGCGAGTGCCCGACATGCCCGACGGCACCGAGATCGGTCGGCTCGCCGGGTCGCTCAACGGGATGCTGGGCCAGATCGAGGACGCGTTCAGCGAGCGCTCTGCCAGCGAGGATCGCCTGCGCCGCTTCGTGTCCGACGCGAGCCACGAGCTGCGCACGCCGCTGACGTCGATCCGCGGCTATGCCGAGCTCACCCGGTCCGGTGCGTTCACCACCGACGAGGAGCGCGCACGTGCCGCGGGTCGCATCGAGGAGGAGGCCGCGCGCATGGGCGTGCTCGTCGACGACCTCCTGCTGCTCGCGCGGCTCGACCAGCAGCGTCCCCTCGAGCGGATCCCGGTCGACGTCGTGCCGGTCGTGGGCGCTGCGGCCGACGCGCTGCGCGCTGCCGCGCCGGATCGTCCCGTCACGGTCGACTCGATCGACGCCGCCGTCGTGGAGGGGGACGCGCTGCGGCTGCGGCAGGTGATCGACAACCTCGCGACGAACGCGCGCATCCACACGACTGCGGGGTCGGCGATCGCGTTCGTCGTGGCCCGTGAGGGCGACGTGGTGCGGGTCGAGGTGCGCGACTCCGGTCCGGGGATGGACGACGTCGAGCTCGCGCGCGCGTTCGAGCGCTTCTACCGCGGTGACCCCTCCCGCAACCGGGCACGCGGCGCCGGCACCGGCCTCGGTCTGTCGATCGCGTCGGCCGTCGTGGAGGCGCACGGCGGGACGGTGACGCTGGCGTCGTCGCCCGAGTCGGGGACGACCGTCACGCTGCGGCTGCCGCTGGCGACCTTCGCGGCGTCAGGTCAACCGCGTTCCGCCACGACGCGCAGCCGGACGTAGTCGACCCACCAGCCACCCTCCGCGAGGCCGCGGTCGCGCGCCTGCGCGTCCACCACCGCGTCGAAGTCGGCGCGTCGGCCGCCGGGGACGTCGTCGACCAGACCGGCACCGAACATCCGGGACCAGTCGGCGGCGGTGCTGCCCGGCGCGAGCGGAGTACGGCGGTCGAAGAGCTGGGCGAGCCGGACGACGAACCCGTGCGCCTCCAGGCGGCCGGCCATCTGCCCGGGGGTGGGGAACGTCCACGGCAGGGCGACGTCCGGGTCGAGGTCGACGGCCGCCCGCGCGGCGCGGATCGACGCCGTGATGCGTGCGACGTTCCCCGCCCCGCCCATCTCGAGGACGAGACGACCTCCCGGGCGCAGCGCCGCGGCGAGCGCCGCGACCACGTCGTCCTGGCGCGGCATCCAGTGCAGCGCAGCGTTGGAGAGGACGGCGTCGAACGGACCACCGGTGGAGTCGACGACGTCGCGAACGGCGGGGAGGTCCTGTGCGTCGGCACGCCGGAACACGACATCGGGATGGTCGCGTCGGGCGACGTCGAGCATGTCGTCGTCGGCATCCATGCCGACGACGGTGGCCCCGGCGGCGGCGAGCTCGGCGGCCTGGTGCCCGGTGCCGCACCCGACGTCGAGGATGCGCTCGCCAGGCCCGGCGGCCAGCAGGTCGAGCAGACCGGCGCCGTACGACGTGACGAACGAGAACGAGGCGTCGTACTCGGTGGCGTCCCAGCGTGTGCTCATGACCGCGAGCGTGCCCGAGCGAGGCGCGTGAGGGCGTGGCGTTCCACGCAGCGAGACGACGGGATCAGTTCAGCCGGGCGCGGGCCTGTCGCGCGATGCGTCGGGCGTGCTCGGCCTCGAGGGGCATCGGGCCGCTGACGGTGTCGGCGTACTCCTCGAGGACGACGGACGCCTCGGGATAGCGACCGACCGCGATGAGGGCCTCGCCGTACTCGCGACGGAGCCCGAGGTCGTGGCGCGGCAGCAGCAGTGCCAGCTCGGCGGCCCAGAGCCGGTGGCGCGCCCGCTCCGGCGTGGTCGCCCACGCGCGGACGTTGCCCAGCACCCGGTCGATCGTGTCGATGGGATCGTGCGGGCGAAGGTGCTCGGGCCGCAGCGATCGCCCGCTGCTCGCCGCGATGTCGCGCGCGCGGTCGTAGGGCAGCAGCTCGCCGCCGGACCACGGGTCGACGAGCACACGAGTACCGTCCGGGTCGCCCACCGCCACGACGAAGTGACCCGGCAGCCCCACGCCGTACGCCGGGACTCCCGCGCGCCGGGCCACCTCCGTCCACACGCTCGAGAGCAGGATCGGGAGACCTCGGCGTTCGCGCAGCACGTCGGGCAGCAGGCTGGCCTCGAGACGCGAGTAGTCCGAGGAGGCGCCCTGGAAGCGGCCGAGGGCCGCGCGCAGCCGCAGGTCGTCACGACCCGTGTCGGGTACCTCTGCCGCCAGCGCGTCGAGCTCGGCGAGCCCGCGGGTCACGAGCACCTCGAGGCCGTCACCGTGCACGAGCTCGTCGGGCACCGCCTCGGCCGAGAGCAGGAGCAGCGCGAGGTCGAGCCGCACGTCGGCGGGGTCGCCGGCCGCGCCACCGGCGCGGACGACGTCAGCGAAGCGCTCCCTCGAGGCGGCACCCACAGACCCGATCCTGCGCCACCTGGCGTCGGAGCGCGAGTCCTCACCCCGGCGTGTTGCCGCCGATGGCCGGGCGTGGCGGGGGAGGCGGCGGGACGACCTTGGCGGCGACGACATCGGCCCGGGCGACCAGCACCGTGGTGCCGTCGCGGCGTTCGACGTGCAGGACGCCGTCGTCGGCCCACGCCGTGAGCACGCCGACCACGTCCGACAGGGATGCCGACTCGCCTGCGGCCAGCCGGTAGCGCACGGTGACTCGTGCCCCGACGTCGTCCGCGGACAGTCGCACGACCAGCCTCGCGGCGGGTCTGGCCGACCCGGTCGCCGCCCGCGGATCGGGGCTCGCCGGACCGGGGCTGCGGGACGTCACGTGCGGCACCCCCCGTCTCATGTGGTTCGGTGTGCTCGCGATACTAGGTGCGACCGTGCGCGGTACGGTCACCCCAGCGCCCCGCTCCGGCGGGACCGTCAGTACCCAGCCAGTGGATCGAAAGGATCCGTCCGTGACCTACGTGATCGCGCAGCCCTGCGTTGACCTCAAGGACAAGGCGTGCGTCGAGGAGTGCCCGGTCGACTGCATCTACGAGGGCGAGCGGATGCTCTACATCCACCCCGACGAGTGCGTCGACTGCGGTGCGTGCGAGCCGGTCTGCCCGGTCGAGGCGATCTTCTACGAGGACGACGTCCCCGAGCAGTGGAAGGACTACACCGCGGCGAACGCGGAGTTCTTCGACGAGCTCGGCTCGCCGGGGGGCGCTGCCAAGCAGGGCCTCATCGCGCGCGACGCCGCGGTCGTGTCGGCCCTCGAGCCGCAGGAGCACGAGGGTCACTGACCTGACGCATCCCTCGACGCGCCGTCGCCCCGCCGGGCGGCGGCGCGTCGTCGCGCCGGAGCACCACGGATCGGAGTGAGCATGGCCCGCCTGGCAGATCGGCTGCCGGACTTCCCCTGGGACCTCCTGGCGCCCTACGCGGACATCGCGCGCACCCACGACGAGGGCATCGTCGACCTGTCCGTCGGCACGCCGGTCGACCCGGTGCCCGCGAGCGTGCAGGCAGCGCTCGCGGCCGCCTCCGACGCGCCCGGCTACCCGTCCACCGCGGGTACGCCGGCGCTGCGCGAGGCCGTGTCCGCCTGGGCTGCGAGCACGTTGCACGCCGACGTCGCGCCCGCTGCGGTCCTCCCGCTGGTCGGCAGCAAGGAGCTCGTGGCCCTGCTGCCCACCCTGCTCGACCTCGGCCCCGACGACACCGTCGTCATCCCCGAGCTCGCCTACCCCACCTACGACGTCGGTGCCCGCATCGCCGGGTGCCGGGTCGTCGCCGCCGACTCGACCCTCGCCCTGGGGCCCGAGCGCGTGGCGCTGCTGTGGGTCAACTCGCCGTCCAACCCGACCGGACGCGTGCTCGGCGTCGACCACCTCGCGAAGGTGGTCGCCTGGGCGCGCGAGCGGGGCGCTCTCGTCGTCAGCGACGAGTGCTACCTCGAGCTCGGGTGGGATGCCGAACCGGTCTCGGTGCTCGACCCGCGAGTCAGCGGCGGCTCGCACGAGGGCGTGCTTGCCGTCCACTCGCTGTCCAAGCGCTCCAACCTCGCCGGCTACCGGTCCGGCTTCGCCCTCGGCGACCCCGAGGTCGTCGCGGGGCTGCTGGAGGCGCGCAAGCACCTGGGGCTGATGACCCCGTCACCGGTGCAGGCCGCCGCGATCGCCGCGCTCGGCGACCACGCGCACGTCGAGGAGCAGCGCGAGCGCTACGCCCGCCGACGGGACCACCTGCTCTCGGCCTTCCTCGACTCCGGCTTCACGATCGAGCACTCCGAGGCCGGGCTCTACCTCTGGGCGTCACGCGGCGAGAACTGCTGGGACACGGTCTCCTGGCTCGCGGACCGCGGCATCCTCGTGGCTCCGGGCGAGTTCTACGGTGTCGCGGGAGCGCGCCACGTGCGCGTCGCCCTCACCGCCACCGACGAGCGCGTCGCCGCCGCGGTCAGGCGCCTGGGCCGCGCCTGAGCGACCTCCGTCCGAGACGGGGCGCTAGTGGACCTGACCGACCTTGAGGGCGGTCAGCCGCGCCTGGACGAACGATGCGTCCGTCGTCCCGGCCAGCACGGCGCACTCGGCCGTCAGCGTCTGCGCGCCCGCGGTCACGAGGGCGCCGGCCGCGGAGATCCCCGGGTTGGTGGTCGGACCCGGGCCGCCCCCGCTGTCGCCGATGCCGACGGTCTGCTTCACCGACACGTACGTCGTGGGTGACCCGCTGACCGTGACCTGGCAGGCGAGGAGTCCGCTGCCGGTGGCTCCGGTGCCGTAGCCGGTCACTGACAGCAGGTAGGAGCCAGCAGGCACTACGAGGGTGGCGACCGTCGTGTATCCGGCGCTGCTCAGGGTGGTGCCCAGGTCCTTGGAGTCGACGTACACGTCGCTGGGACCGATCGGCCCGGTCGCACCGGGCGCGCCGGCGGGGCCTGCGGCTCCAGCTGGTCCGGTGGCGCCCGTCGCCCCGGCCGCTCCCGCCGCTCCCGCCGCTCCGGCAGGCCCGGTGGCGCCCGTCGCGCCGGCGGCTCCGGCAGGGCCGGTGGCACCCGTCGCGCCGGCGGCTCCTGCGGTTCCTGGGGCGCCCTGTGCTCCTGCGGACCCCTGCGGCCCGGTGGCGCCGCGCGGTCCGGCCGGTCCCCGCCCGGACGTGACGACGTACTTCGTCTCGCCCAGGGCGCAGGCGCTCGTCGTCCAGACCTGGCGCATGAGCCCGTTGGTCTGCCGGCACCACATGACGGCGGTCGCCTTCTTCGCGACGGTGGGGCCGACGTCCCCGGCAGCCGCTGAGCCGGCCACGAACCCGAGCAGCAGCAGCCCGGTCGTGCCGGCGACGAGGGTACGGCGGGTCGGCGCGTGCATGACGGTGTCCCTTCACGGGGCCGCCGGCGCCCAGTGGTCGGCGACATGTGTCACACAGCGTCCCACCGCGAACACGCTGAGTCGCGGTGACCATCGGGTCACCGGGCGGGCGGCCGCCCGACCTCGGCACCGCAGCGCGGCAGACCTACGGTCGGTCGTCGACCTCGACCAGATGGCGCTGCAGCGTGATGAGGTGGCGGGTCAGCAGGAACAGCACGAGGCACACGGTCGCTGTGCAGGCGATCCCGACCGTCACGACGACCGAGGGCGACGCGGCCGGACCCGACGCGGCGGCGAGGGCGAACAGCCACGCGACGGCGGCCACGATGCCGGCGCCGGTGGCGAGGGCGTTCATGGTCCAGATCGCCGAGTCCAGCAGACGCCTGCGCTCGATGCGCGCCGTGCTGCCCGAGTCCACCGTCACGTCGTCCACCCCTCCATGGTCTGCTCGCCGTCATCGGACGTCGCGCCGTGCCCGACGCGTCGACGGTAGTGGCAATCGTAGGAGGCTGTGGCGCACATCACCTGGCTCGACGTCGGGGGACACCAGCCGTGGGCGTAGGTAGCGTTCCGCTATCGGGACGCGCGATGTCGCCCCGACCGCATCGCTGGAGGCAGACGTGTCCGACGTGACTCTCACCTACCCCGGTGGTGACCTGCCGCTGTCGCGGGTCGCCGCGACGGACGGCAACGACGGCTTCGACATCAGCTCGCTCCTCTCGACGACCGGCGCTGTGACGCTCGACAGCGGCTTCACCAACACGGCGTCGTGCACGTCCGCGATCACGTTCATCGACGGGGACGCCGGCATCCTGCGCTACCGCGGCTATCCGATCGAGCAGCTCGCGGCGCAGTCGACGTTCCTCGAGACGTCGTACCTGCTCATCTACGGCGACCTCCCGACCGCTCCGCAGCTCGCCGAGTTCGAGGCCAACATCAAGCGGCACACGATGCTGCACGAGGAGCTGCGCCAGTTCTTCGACGGCTTCCCCCGTGACGCGCACCCGATGCCGGTGCTGTCGAGCGCGGTGTCGGCGCTGTCGACGTTCTACCAGGACTCGCTGGACCCGTTCGACGACGAGCAGGTGCACATCTCGACGATCCGGCTGCTCGCCAAGGTGCCCACCATCGCGGCGTACGCCTACAAGAAGTCGGTGGGACAGCCGTTCCTCTACCCCGACAACTCGTTGTCGCTCAACGACAACTTCCTGCGCATGACGTTCGGCGTGCCCGCCGAGGACTACGTCGTCAACGAGACCGTATCCCGCGCGCTCGACCTGCTGCTCATCCTGCACGCCGACCACGAGCAGAACTGCTCGACGTCGACGGTGCGTCTCGTCGGGTCGTCGCACGCCAACCTGTTCGCGTCGGTGTCGGCCGGCATCAATGCGCTCTTCGGGCCGCTGCACGGCGGAGCCAACCAGGCCGTGCTCGAGATGCTCGACAAGATCCACAGCAGCGGCGGCGGGGTGAACACGTTCATCCGCCAGGTCAAGAACCGCGAGGACGGCGTCAAGCTCATGGGCTTCGGCCACCGCGTCTACAAGAACTACGACCCGCGGGCCGCGATCGTGAAGTCGATGGCGTACGAGGTGTTCGAGTCGCTCGGCGTGAGCGACCCGCTGCTCGACATCGCGCTGCGGCTCGAGGACGTCGCACTCAACGACGAGTTCTTCATCTCGCGCAAGCTCTATCCCAACGTCGACTTCTACACCGGCCTCATCTACAAGGCGATGGGCTTCCCGCCGCGGATGTTCACGGTGATGTTCGCCCTGGGCCGGCTGCCGGGCTGGATCGCGCAGTGGCGCGAGATGATCGACGACCCGCAGACCAAGATCGGCCGCCCCCGCCAGGTCTACACCGGGGCGACCGAACGCCCCTACCAACCCCTCGAGTCCCGCTGAAGGATCTGTCCCTTAAGGACAATTCGTGGCACATTTGTGCCACGCCGCGCCCCAGATTCGTGATCGTGGTACGCCGCGGCGGCCCCGCCACTTCAGTCGTGCGCGTGCAGCGCTGCGTTGAGCCCGCCCCAGCTGCCCGACCGCGGGCGCGCCTCGAGGGCGCCGGTGACGGAGTTCCGCCAGAACTGCATGCCGTCGATGCCGGAGAGCTCGCGGCCACGGGCGACCACGCCGTCGGGCAGCAGGATCTTCGAGCCGGCGGTGATGTAGCAGCCGGCCTCGACGACGCACTCGTCGCCGAGCGAGATGCCGACGCCGGCGTTCGCCCCGACCAGGCAGCGTGCGCCGATCGTCACCACCTCCGTGCCACCGCCGGACAGCGTGCCCATGATCGAGGCGCCACCCCCGATGTCGGAGCCGTCACCGATCACGACGCCCGCGGAGATGCGCCCTTCGACCATGGACGTCCCCAGCGTGCCGGCGTTGAAGTTCACGAATCCCTCGTGCATGACCGTGGTGCCGCTCGCGAGGTGCGCGCCGAGGCGCACGCGGTCGGCGTCAGCGATGCGTACGCCGGCCGGTACCACGTAGTCGACCATCCGGGGGAACTTGTCGACGCCGTGGACGGTGACGACGCGTCCGTCCCGACGGCCGTAGGACTGCACCGCAGGGAGCCGGTCGAGCGACACCGGACCCACCGACGTCCACGCGACGTTCGCGAGGAGGCCGAAGACCCCGTCGAGCGACACGGTGCGCGGCGCGACGAGGCGGTGCGAGAGCAGGTGCAGGCGCAACCACGCATCGAGCGCGTCGGCGGGCGCGACCGAGAGATCGGCGACCGCCGCCGTCACCGTCACCGTGCGCACGCCGCGCAGGTCGTCGCTGCGCTCGACCTCGCCGAGCCCGTCCACGGGGAGCGGCGCGGCGGAGAGCGCCGGGGACGGGAACCAGGCCTCCAGCAGCGTGTCCCCGGCGTACGTCGCCAGGCCGATCGCCGAGGCGGGCGAGGTCGTGAGTGTCATGGCTCCAACCTATCGACTGCCCCAGCGCGTTCACGTTCTGTCCCTGAGGGACGATCGCGGGCACTTTCGTGCCACGATCTGACCCCTTGGGTCGATCTGTGGCATGGCAGCGCCGGGCAGTCCGGGGTCGGGTCGTTAGGCTCACGGGCGTGACGACGCCGCCGACCCTGGACCTCACGAGTGACGCAGCCGACCTGCTTCAGGTGCTCATCGACGTGCCCAGCGAGTCGCGCGACGAGGCGATCATCGCCGACGCCGTCGAGGCGGCGCTCCGGACGACGACGCACCTCGACGTCGTGCGCGACGGCCACACGATCGTCGCCCGCACCGGGCTCGGGCGTGCCGAGCGAGTGGTGATCGGAGGGCATCTCGACACCGTTCCGGAGAACGCGAACCTGCCCTCGCGCCGCCTGAACGTCGAGGGCGAGGAGCGCATCTACGGACTCGGCGCGTGCGACATGAAGGGTGGCGTCGCCGTGTCGCTGCGCCTCGCGGCAGCGCTGACCCAGCCCACCCGCGACGTCACGTGGATCTACTACGAGGCGGAGGAGATCGACTCGGAGTTCAACGGGCTCCGGCGTCTCGCCGACGAGCGGCCTGAGCTCCTCGCCGCCGACTTCGCGGTGCTCATGGAGCCGAGCAACGCCGTCGTCGAGGCCGGGTGCCAGGGGACCATGCGCGTCGAGGTGTCGACGCAGGGCGTGCGCTCGCACAGTGCGCGGTCGTGGATGGGCGACAACGCGATCCACAAGGCGGGCGAGGTCCTCCGGCGGCTGTCGGCGTACGAGCCGCGGCAGGTGGAGATCGACGGACTGGTCTACCGCGAGGGCCTCAACGCCGTAGGGATCCGAGGAGGAGTCGCGGGCAACGTCATCCCGGACGAGTGCGTCGTCGCAGTCAACTACCGCTTCGCACCCACCCGCAGTGCGGCGGAGGGAGAGACCCACCTCCGCGAGGTGTTCGATGGCTACGACGTCGTCGTGATCGATGCGGTCGACGGCGCGCTGCCCGGGCTCTCGCACCCCGCCGCGCAGGCCTTCGTCGATGCGGTCGGTGGTGCCCCGTCGCCCAAGTTCGGGTGGACCGACGTCGCGAGGTTCAGCGGACTCGGCGTCCCTGCCGTCAACTACGGCCCGGGCAACCCCTCGCTGGCGCACCACCGGGACGAGTTCGTGCCCGTCGCGGACCTCGCCACCGTCGAGGCGGGGCTCCGGTCCTGGCTCTGCGCCTGAGCCACGCGCTAGCCCAGATCCAGGGCGGCCAGCCGGTCGTACGCCGCTCGCGCGTCAGCGGTGTCGGCGTGCGGCCCGCGCAGCTCGTTGACGTACGACGCGACGTCCGCGAGCGTCCACGCCAGCGCGTGGGCCGCCATCGCGCGCGTGTCGACGCTCAGGCCCGTACGGGCGGACCAGGCCGACAGGTCGCCGTCGCGGAACCACCACAGGTCTCGTTCCGGCGGGGCCAGCCCGGCGGTGTCCCAGTCGACGAGCCGCAGGCGCTCGCCGTCGACGAGCACGTTGCCCGGGTGCGGCTCGCCGTGCGTCACGACGAGCGGCCGGTCGACGAGGCCGGCCTCCAGCGCCTCCAGGTCGTCGAGCCGGTGGCGCACGTCGTCCGCGTGCGCGAGCAGCCAGAGACGGGCGGACTCCGACCAGGGTCCAGCCGCCCACGGTCCGGCGAGGTCGTCGAGCACCGTCCGCAGTCCGACACGTTCGGGCAGCAGCGTGATCTGATGCAGTCCCTGAGGCGCCCCGGACCCATGCAGCGCGGCGAGCTGTTCGAGCATCGAGACCCGACCTTCAGAAGGCCAGGTGACCGCGAAAGACCTTGCGGTTCCTGAGATCCAGGGCGTGACCGAGAGCGCCCACCCCTCCGCGACGACGTGCGTGGGTCGGCCGTCGCGCGTGACCTCCGGAGCCACGACGTCGATCCCGGGCAGGTCGCGCAGCGACACGGCGACGCCGAGCGCCGCGTCGAGACGACGTGTCGCGAGTGCGACGTCGTCGCCCAGCCACGGCTTCGTGCGGACGTCGTCGAGGGTCACGAACCACGCGACCCCACCCGTGCCGGACGCCGCCCAGTGATGGCTCCCGGCGCCGAGCGGCAGGTGGGCGAGCCCCTCGACCCGAATGCCCCAGCCCGACTCCAGGCCGGCACGCACGGCGCCCTCGCCGACCTCGGACGGCGGGGTGAGCATCTGGAGAGACTAGACAGCCGACGTCCCCGTTCACACGACGCGCAGGCACGGGCGCACCGATCGAGGGTGGGGACGGGCTAGCGTCGGGGCGTGACGACTCCCGAACCCGACGACGTCCCGGCGCCTCCGGACGTCGATGGTCCCACCCGCACCAAAGGTCCGGTGACGCTGCGCCGGTCCCAGGTGATGCGCTCGACGACCGACCAGCGGCTCCTCGACACCCGCGGGCCCAGCGACTGGGTCCACACCGACCCGTGGCGGGTGCTGCGCATCCAGGCCGAGTTCGTCGAGGGCTTCGGAGCGCTGGCGGGTCTAGGTCCGGCGGTCAGCATCTTCGGCTCCGCTCGTACGTCGCCGGCCTCTCCCGAGTACGCGAAGGCGATGAGCCTGGCCGCGGCACTCGCGCGCTCCGGCTACGCGGTGGTCACCGGCGGCGGACCCGGGATCATGGAAGCCGCGAACCGCGGCGCGTTCGAGGCCGGCGGCGTGTCGGTCGGGCTCGGCATCGAGCTGCCCTTCGAGCAGGGCATGAACCAGTGGGTCGACATCGGCATCGACTTCCGCTACTTCTTCGCGCGCAAGACCATGTTCGTGAAGTACGCGCAGGCGTTCGTCGTCTTCCCCGGCGGCTTCGGGACGTTCGACGAGCTGTTCGAGGCGCTCACCCTCGTCCAGACCGGCAAGGTGACGTCGTTCCCGGTCGTTCTCGTCGGCACGGCGTACTGGGGCGGGCTGCTCGACTGGGTGCGCGGCACGGTGCTCGCGGAGGGCAAGGTCTCGGCGAAGGACCTCGACCTCCTCACCCTCACCGACGACGTCGACGAGGTCGTACGCATCATCGACGGGGCGATGTCGGGCCACCACGACGCGCCGCCGCCCGAGTGGTACCCGCCCGTGGAGGTCTGACATGCCGTCCGTGGCCGTCTTCTGCGCGTCCAGCGAGGAGATCGACGAGCGGTACGCCGTGCTCGCCGGCGAGGTCGGGTTCGCGATCGCGCGTCGCGGCTGGACCCTCGTCACCGGCGGCGGGTCGGTCAGCTGCATGGGTGCCGTGGCCCGCGCGGCGCGGGCCGGCGGTGCGCACACGATCGGCGTCATCCCACGCGCGCTGGTCGAGCTCGAGGTGGCCGATCACGGCGCCGACGAGCTCGTCGTGACCGACGACATGCGCGAGCGCAAGGGCGAGATGGATCGACGCAGCGACGCCTTCCTCACGCTGCCCGGCGGCATCGGGACCCTCGAGGAGCTCCTGGAGATCTGGGTCGCGCGATCCCTGCGGATGCACGACAAGCCCGTCGTGGTGCTCGATCCGTGGGGCGACCTGCAGCCGCTCGCCGAGCTGGTGGCGGGGCTGGTCGAGGCCGGCTTCGTCCGCGACATCGCCGCGGCCCAGCTCGTCTGGACCTCGAACGTCGACGACGCCATCGCCGCCATCGAGCGCGGCTGGGCGCAAGCCGGTTCCGTCGACGTGGCCGAGCCCACCGCCGCCGAGTTCCTCGAGGCGGAGCCCTAGGAGCGGGCTGAAGGTGGCCTCGTCGCACGGACAGCGACGCAGGGCACCGGCGGCGTCAGCGAAGACCCGGCACCAGTGCCCAACGCACCTGCTCCCGGTATGCGGCGTAGTCGGGGTAGGCCTGCTCCAGGAAGCTCTCCTCGACCCGTCTCTTGAGGTCGAGGACGACACCGAGCGCCAGCGCGGGAACGAGCGTCCACGGTCCGGTGAGGAGCGCCACGCCGACCGCGATCTGCAGGAGACCGGCGTAGATCGGGTGCCGGACGACGCCGTAGACGCCGTCGGTCCGCATCGTCGCGCCGGGCAGCGGAGCCGGGTTCGCCGTGAGTGCCGAGCCCAGGCCCGTGACCGCGAGGACGACGACCACGACACCGCAGAGCAGGCTCATCGCGCCGACGACGGCCAGCCATCCGCGCGTCCCGTCAGGCCAGCCTCCGCGGTCCCACCAGCCGACGATCACCAGGACACCGAGCACCAGGAACTGCAGCGCGACCCAGCCCTGGCCCTTGTCGCCGAGCGAGGGCGGCACGCGAGGTGTCATGGCCTGATCTCCGATCCCTTGAGTGCGTGGGTATCCGCTGCCGAGCCTCGAGCTGCACCCGGCGCCGCGAGGACACCGTCGTCTCCCGTCAGGCGAGACCCCGTCGAGCCACCGACGGGGGTCTGGTTCCGGCGATCGAGGCGACCATGTCCAGCGTCTGCCGGGTGGCTGCGACGTCGTGCGCGCGGAAGATCCGCGCACCCAGCCAGGCCGACACCGCGGTCGTCGCCAGCGTTCCGGTGAGCCGGTCGGCGGGCGTCGCGATGCCGAGCGTCTCGCCGACGAAGTCCTTGCGCGACAGCGATACCAGAACCGGCCACCCCGTGCTCACCAGCTCGGGCAGTCGTCGGGTGGCTTCGAGGGAGTGGCGCGTGTTCTTGCCGAAGTCGTGACCGGGATCGATCACCACCGCATCGCGTCGTACGCCGACCTCGACGGCGCGCTCCGCCTCCTGCACGCAGCGGCGCACGATGTCGTCGACGACGTCGACGTACTCGACCCGGTGCGGTCTCGTGCGCGGGGCGGCACCCCCGGCGTGCGTGCACACGAGGCCGACGCCGAACTCGGCGGCGACGACGGCGAGCTCGGGCTCCCACCCGCCCCACGCGTCGTTGAGCAGGTCTGCGCCCTCGGCGCACGCGGCGCGACCTACCTCTGCCCGCCACGTGTCGACGCTGATGACGACGTCGTGCCGTGCACGGATCGCCGCGACGAAGGACGCGGTACGCCGGATCTCCTCGGCGGCGTCCACCTCCGCCCCGGGACCCGCCTTGACCCCGCCGATGTCGACGATGAGCGCGCCCTCGTCGACCGCGCGGTCGACGGCGGCGAGGGCGGTGTCGTCCGCGTACGTCGCGCCCTGGTCGTAGAACGAGTCGGGCGTCCGGTTGACGATGGCCATCACCACGGTCTCGTCATCGGCGAACTCGTGGCGACCGAGCCGGAGCGGCACGTCGGACCCCTTCTCCCGCGCGTCCTCGGGACCGCACGGCACCCGACGGGTCCAGCGTGGCATGCTCGCCATGCCGCCGCAGAGGTCGGCCCGGCGCACGCCGGTCAGCTGATGGAGCGCCGACCGTGACCCTCGTCTTCATGATCGCCGCGATCGCGGTCATCGCCGTCGTCGCCCTGCTGGCGGTCGGACGCCTCGGCGAGCTCGCGGACGTCGAGGGCGACCGTGCGCCCCTGGCCCTCCCCGACGACCGGCCGCTGGACGGCCAGGACGTCGACGGCGTCAGGTTCGCGGTCGGCCTGCGCGGCTACCGGATGGACGAGGTCGACGACGTCCTCGACCGGCTCTCCGACGACCTCGCGGTGCGGGACGCCCGCATCGCCGAGCTCGAGTCGCACCTGGCCCGCGTCGCCGACGTCGACCCGATCGCCGGCTACCCCGAGGCAGGAGCTCCCGTCGACCTCGCCGGGGGCGAGCGCCCCGCTGGCGATGAGGGCAGCACCAGCGCGTGAGCAGCGACCTCGTCGTCGGCGACGACGGTCGGGCTCGGTGCGCGTGGGGTTCCTCGAGCCCGGACTACACCGACTATCACGACAGCGAATGGGGTCGACCCGTCCGCGGTGACGTCGCCCTGTTCGAGCGCATCACCCTCGAGGCGTTCCAGTCGGGACTGTCCTGGATCACGATCCTCCGCAAGCGGGAGGGCTTCCGGTCGGCGTTCGAGGGCTTCGACCCCGCCCGGATCGCGGCGTACGGCGACGGCGACCGGTCACGGCTGCTCGCCGACGCAGGGATCGTGCGCAACCGGGCCAAGATCGACGCCACCATCGTGAACGCACGAGCCCTCCTGGCGCTCCAGGAGGTCGACGGCGAGGGTGGACTGGACCGCCTCGTCTGGTCCTTCGCGCCACCCCCGCGGGCGTCGCGACCGCAGCGCCTCGCCGACGTACCGGCGGTGACCCCCGAGTCGACCGCCCTCTCCCGCGAGCTCAAGCGCCGCGGGTTCACGTTCGTCGGCCCGACGACCATGTACGCCGCGATGCAGGCGACCGGGCTGGTCGACGACCACCTCGTGGGCTGTCACGTCCTCACGCGCTGACCATCGGCCCCGGTCGCCCACCCCGCCGCCGGACCGTGGGTGCGAGCACGCCCCGCGATCAGGGATAATGGGCGTCGAACATCTCGTGCCGGCACGACCCGACGGCACGACGACGCGAAAAGGGGTAGCACATGGCCGCCATGAAGCCGCGAACGGGCGATGGCCCGCTCGAGGTCACCAAGGAGGGGCGTGGCATCGTGATGCGCGTCCCGCTGGAGGGCGGCGGACGCCTCGTCGTCGAGCTCACGCCCGACGAGGCGCGCGACCTGGGAGCCCAGCTCTCCACCGTGGCCGGCTGACCCGGTCACCCACGACGCCGAACGGCCCCGCCCCCTTCGAGGGGCGGGGCCGTTCGCGTGGCGCTCGCTGCGGGACCGCGCCCGGGCGCGCCCGAGTCAGGAGGGGCTCGGCGTCCCCCATCGCCCAGGGACGACCAGAATCAGTCCGCGCGTCGGACTGCGGTGAGCAGACCGTCGCCCACGGGGAGCAGGGCTGAGAGGAAGCGCTCGTCCTCCCGCAGGGCGGTGAGCGTGCCGCGGATGGCGATGGTGTCCGGGTCGCGTTGCGCGGGGTCGGCCACCTGGTCGTGCCAGAGGCTGTTGTCGATCGCCAGGACGCCACCGGGACGGAGCAGCCGGGCCGCCTGCGCGACGTAGTCGGGGTACTCCGTCTTCGCGCCGTCGACCAGGACGAGGTCGTACTGCCCGTCCGCCAGGCGGGGGAGCACCTCGAGCGCCCGCCCGGTGATGAGGCGGGTCCGCGAGGGGGCGACACCCTCCGCCGTGAAGGCCTCCCGGGCGTAGCGCTGGTGCTCGGCCTCGACGTCGACCGAGGTCAGGACTCCGTCGGCGTTCATGCCGCGGAGCAGCCAGATGCCCGACACGCCCGTCCCGGTGCCGATCTCGACCACGTGCCGGGCGTCGAGGACGGCGGCCAGCAGCCGCAGCGCGGCACCCGTGCCCGAGTGGACCGGGCTGACGCCGACGTCGACCGCTCGGGCACGCGCGTCGGCCAGCACGGCGTCCTCGGGCACGAAGCCCTCCGAGAACTCCCAGCTCGTGCGGAAGGAGGCGAGGGCGCGTGCGTCGAGGTCCACGCCGCGAGGCTAGCCCCCCGAGCAGTTGAGAGGGCACCGAACCGGCTCGCCCGGACGTCGAGGAGCGCTGCTGCGGCACCAGGCCAGGGCTCGGGTTCGCTCCGCCGGCCCCGTGACCCGGGCGGCGCACGGTGACGCCGGGAACCCCTCCGGGGAGCGGTTCGTCGGACCTCACGAGCACGGGTCCCCGCCGGGGCCGAGGCGGATGTCCTCGGCGGGGCCCGCGCCCGCGCATCACGAACGGGCCACGGGGCCCGCGTCGTCGGTTTGACCTGCACCGCACACGGGAAGGCACCATGGACCTCACGACCGGTGGCGCAGGACAGGGTCTCGCGCTGCTCGACCGGTCCGTGGCCGAGTCCGAGGAGCGCGGCGCGATGTCCGACCCGACGCACGAGACCGACGGCCCGGCGACCCCGCCGGCGCCCTATGCGGCCCCGTCCTGGGACGACGTGGTCCGCGACCACGGGGCGCGCGTCTACCGCCTCGCCTACCGCCTCACCGGGAACCAGCACGACGCCGAGGACCTCACCCAGGAGGTCTTCGTCCGCGTGTTCCGCTCGCTCTCCCAGTACACGCCCGGCTCGTTCGAGGGCTGGCTGCACCGGATCACGACCAACCTCTTCCTCGACCAGATGCGCCGCAAGGCCCGGATCCGCTTCGAGGGCCTCCCCGAGGACGCCGCCGACCGCCTCGCCAGCCGGGAGACCGGTCCCGCCCAGCTGCTCGACGACCGCACGTACGACGCCGACGTCCAGGCCGCGCTCGACGCGCTCGCGCCGGACTTCCGCGTCGCCGTCGTCCTGTGCGACATCGAGGGACTGACCTACGAGGAGATCTCCGAGCTGCTCGGGATCAAGCTCGGCACCGTGCGCTCGCGCATCCACCGCGGCCGCGCCGCCCTGCGCGAGTCGCTCGCGCACCGCACCCCCCGCACCGCCCAGCGGCTTCCTGCGGGTGGGATGCCGTGACGCGACGCTGCCTCGGCGCCCGGATCGCCGACCTCGCCGACGGCCGGCTCAGCCCGGCCGAGACCGAGCGCGCCTACGCCCACGTGGCGACGTGCCCGGCGTGCCGGGCGGCGCTCGAGGCGCAGCGCACGGCGTCCACCGTGCTCGGCAGCACGTCCGGCATCGAACCCGGCTCCGACTTCCTCACCCGGCTGGCCGGCATCCCGGCGCAGGGCGTGCCCGCGCCGTCGGCGGACATCCCGTCGCAGCCGTCTGCCGGGGTGCGCCCCGCCGGCGGCGCCTCGGTCCGACCTCGGGCTGCCGCACCCGCCTCGACCGGTCCGGGTCGTCGACGTTCGCGGCAGGTCGCTGTCGGGGCAGCCGCCTCGGCCGCCCTCGCGCTGGCGGCCTACGTGGGTGTGTCGAGCGCCACAGCAGGCGCGGTCCTGACGCCGCAGCCGGCGATCGGTCGCGTCGTCGACACGTTCGCCGTCGAGCACGCCGTGTCGGTCGACCGGATGCCGCTCACGGGACCGCTGATCCAGCCCGTCGGCTACGCCGGACCGTCCGGCAGCGCATCGCCCTCACCGGCGCCGTGACCGTCAAGCGACTGCTCCC
Source organism: uncultured Actinomycetota bacterium (assembly GCA_963782665.1). Taxonomy (GTDB): domain Bacteria; phylum Actinomycetota; class Actinomycetes; order S36-B12; family CAIYMF01; genus Longivirga. Next base: position 371,399 of record CAWAKP010000005.1, read on the forward strand.
GATCCTGCTCGTCCTCGGGATCGGGACGTGCGCGAGCCTGGGCCTCCTGGCGGCGTTCGGTGCCCCGGACCAGGCCTCGTCACCCGAGCAGTACGCCGGTTGGACCGGTCGGGTCGATCCGGCCACCACTGCCAACATCGCCGCGATGACACCCGACGACGCCGTCGCCGTCGCGCTGCTCGCCCGTTCGGCGCGCGCCTCCACGTCGCTCGCCTACGCCGGTCGCGCCGTGAGCCGTGGCCGCGCCGGATCGGCCACGACGGACATCGTGCACCTTCCGGGTCGCGGCACGATCGTGACGCCCGTGTCGCCCGTCGCCGCGGCCGCGACGCTGGCGCCCGAAGGACGCTCCGGGTCCCTGGCCGACGACGGCACCGCGTTGGACCTGCTCCGCATCCACTACCGCGTGCTCCGCGAGGCGGACCTCGACGCGACGGTCGCCGGGCGACCGGCCGACGCCATCGTCGCGGTCGATGCCGACGGGTTGCTCGCCGCCCGGTACTGGCTCGACCACGCCACCGGCCTCCTGCTGCGCAAGGCGCTGATCGACCCGTCCGGAGCGGCGCGTCGTACGACCGAGTTCACGTCGTTCTCGCTGAAGGTGCCCGGATCGGTCTCGGTGCCTGCGACGACCAACGACCCGTGGAGCGCACCCCTGACCGAGCAGGTGCTCGCCGCGCGCCGTGCCCATGGCTGCGCATGTCCTGCCGCCCTTCCCGGCGGCCTCTCGATGGTCGACTCGCGGGAGGCGCCCTCCGGGGTGTTCGCACCCGTGCCGGTCGTCCACCAGCTCTTCTCCGACGGGGTGTCGGCCGTGTCGCTGTTCTCGCTGTCCGGGTCGATCACGGCCGAAGACGTCCAAGCCCTGAGGTCCAAGGGATTCTCGTCGTACGGCGACGGCCGGGCCTGGCTGCGTGGCGGCACGCCCGACGCGATGCGCACGACGCTGGTGTGGGCGTGCCGGGGCTCGGTCCTCACCCTCGTGACCGACGACGCGGCCGATCCCGCCGCGACGGCCCGGGCCGTCCTCGAGGCGTTCCCGCCCGACCCGCCCGACAGCTCGTTCTTCGCCCGCGTCGCGCGCGGCTGGCATCGGCTCACCGGAGGCGGCTCGTGAAGAAGGTGGTCATCGTCGTCGGGGTCGTCCTCGCCGTCCTCGCGGTGCTCGGCGTCGTCGGCGACCGCGTCGCGGCGTCCGCGGCCGAGCGCCGCATCAGCGACAGCGTCGCGCGCGGGCTCAGTGGCGCCACCTCGGTGGCCGTGCACATCCACGGGATCCCCGTGCTCACGCAGGTGGCCGCGGGATCGCTCGACCACGTCACTGTCACCGCGGCCACCGTGCCGGCATCGGGTGTCGAGCTCCACGACGTCGTCGTCGACCTCTACGACGTCACCACGTCCGCGCCGCGCTCCGCGCGACGCGTGACGGCGCAGGCGCTCGTGCCGACGTCGGCGCTGGAGGCGAAGGTCGGTCAGGGCTGGACCGTCACGACGGACGGCGATGGCCTCGTGGCCTCGTCGTCCGGTCTGCTCGGCCTGCAGGCGCGGGTCGTCCCGACGGTGCGCGAGGGCAAGCTCGCCGTCGACGTCGACTGGGTGAAGGTGCTCGGCGTCCAGGTCGATGGCTCGTCCGTCCCGCAGGCGGTCACGGACCGGCTCGACGCGCTCGTGGGATCGGTCGCCGGCCTGCCTCTCGGCCTCACGCTCAGCCAGGTGATGGTCGTGCCCGGAGGTGTCGAGATCACCGCCACCGGGACGGACGTCCCCCTCCAAGGAGCGTGACCCCGGTTCGCGCCCGGGGGCCGGTCGCAGGCACGATGGATCGCGGCGCCGAGGTCGGCGGCCCTGTGCCGGCCCATCGCTCCGACGCGGGCAGTGACAGGAGGGCAGGCCGACGATGACGACGAGCCCTGAGGGCCCGGGAGCCGCACCGCTGGGTGCGACCGCGGCCGATCCGCCGCCAGCCGGCGACGTCGAGCAGGCAGCGGTCCCTGCGGATCCGGGCGCCTTCCCGCCGCCCGCGCCGGAGAGTCGCGTGGTCGGGCCGCCCGAGCTCGATCCGACCCTCGTCGCCCCGCCCGCGTCGCCGACCTTCGACTCCGTCGTGACGATGCCCGTCGATCCCGGACCGACCGACGTCGACCCGGTCGACCCCGCGCTGCGCGCGTCCCCGGTCGGTGACCCGTTCCGTGCGGGCGCGGCCGACGACGCCGCGGCGACGATCGCGAGGCCGAGACGGCGTGGACTCGGACCGGTCGTCGCGATCGCCGTCGTGTCGGGCCTCGTGGCGGGCGCGATCGGGGGAGCGGCGGCGTACACCATCGCCCAGAGCCGCGCGAGCACGTCGGTCACGTCGCCGGGCACCGTTCTCCCGCAGTCGAGCGCCGACCTGTCCGCCCGGCCGGACGGTTCGGTGGCGCGTGTCGCCGCCGCCGTGCTGCCGGTCGTGGTCAAGATCGAGGAGAGCGGAGCCCAGGGCGCGGGCACCGGCTCCGGCTTCGTCGTGCGCAGCGACGGCTACATCCTCACCAACAACCACGTCGTCGCGAACGCCGCCGACGGCGGGTCGCTCACGGTCAAGCTGCAGGACGGACGTTCGCTCGACGCGGTGATCGTCGGCCGCGACCCGTCGTACGACCTGGCTGTCATCAAGGTCGACGCGAAGGCGCTGCCGACGGCGACCTTGGGCAACTCCGACGGGGTCGAGGTCGGCGACACAGCGATCGCGATCGGCTCGCCGCTGGGTCTGGAGGGGACGGTGACGAGCGGCATCGTGTCATCGCTCAACCGGCCGGTCACCGCGGGAGGATCCGGCGAGCTCGCCTACATCAACGCGATCCAGACCGACGCGGCGATCAATCCGGGCAACTCGGGGGGACCGCTCGTCGACGCCCGGGGCCGGGTGATCGGCGTGAACTCGGCCATCGCCGGGCTCGGCCAGGCGTCGGACGGCAGCCAGCAGGGCAGCATCGGCCTCGGGTTCGCGATCCCGGTCAACCAGGCCAAGCGCGTCGCCGACGAGATCATCTCCACCGGCCGCTCGACCCATCCGATCCTCGGGATCTCGATCGACCTCACCTACGCGGGCCCGGGCACGCAGATCCAGGGCGTCACGCCCGGCGGCCCGGCCGACCAGGCAGGGCTCAAGGCCGGGGACGTCCTGGTGAGCGTCGACGGCCGCTCGGCCGCCAACTCGACCGAGCTGATCGTCGCCACGCGCACCCACGCACCCGGCGACACCGTGACCGTCGGCGTCCGTGATGGTTCGGGAACCCGTGACGTCCGGGTGACGCTCGGGTCGGACTCGTCGTCGCGCTGACGTCCGCGTCGTACCCTGGTTCGGCGCAGCGGGTCCGCCGCCGCGCTCGGGGCGCGTCGGGAGGAGGAGCGGGTGAGCTTCTTCGACATCGGCTCGGGCGAGTTCCTCGTCATCGCCGTCGTCGCCCTGCTCCTCATCGGTCCCGACCGGCTCCCGCGGGCACTGAGCGAGGGCATGCGGTGGCTGCGGGCACTGCGCGACCAGGCGACCAAGGCGCGCGGCGACATCATGGATGCCGCGTCCTTCGACCCCAAGATCACCGAGGACCTGCGCAGCACGCTCAGCGACCTCGGCGAGCTGCACCCCAAGCGCATCGCGCAGTCGTTCATCACCGATTCCGTCGACTCGACCCCGCCTCGCGCGACGCCCGTGAGCGCGCCGGTCGAGCGTCCAGCGCCGAACCGTCCGTCCGGACCGCTCGAGCCGCCCGCGCGCCCGGCGCCGTCGTTCGACCCCGACGCCACCTGACCGTGTCGCACGGTCCGTCGGCGTGACATCTCGGGACGATCTTCGCCTTGCGGGCACGTCACCGCAGAATCCTTGATAGATCTAGGGGAATCCCTGTATCGCCCACGTCGTCGGGTGTGCCAGCCTCTCGTCAGTCGGCGCCGTGAGATGCGTGACTCGGTGGTGCTCGGGCCTGCAGGCACGACCCGTATCCGCCTTCTCCCGCGTCGGCAGCGACGCCCACCCGCGAGCTGATCGCGGCTGCGCACGAGGGGGACAGATGGCCGAGTACTGGCACACAGAGCGTGAGGCGCGCGCGTCGGCGCTGGGACGTCCCGGGTTCACCGTCCTGCGCCACGATCGCAGCGGCACGGGCGAGCGCGGGTTCTTCTACGCGCACTCGCACATCCTCATGACCGACGACGCCCGTCTGGCGCTGGACGCCACGATGGGAACGAGCGAGTTCGTCAGGCTCAAGGAGGAGAGCGACGGTCTCCGCGAGCTCGGGCTCCAGCTCTACGCGTGGGCCCAGGCCGACGTGACGCGGCCCGAGCAGCTGCCCGACCTCGTGATCTCGCTTCAGGACACCGCGCGCGCGAATGACCCCCACGGTCGTTGTCATGTGTCGCTCAACTACGTCCTGACCGGCGAGAAGACGACGATCCCGCACGGCGGCGCGGTCCACCCGCCGATCCCGGCGGCGGCCGTCGCGACGCCGGCGTTCAACGCCGACCTCCCCTTCCTGGCGGTGATCGACACCGGGATCGCGACCGGCACCGTGACCGGCCAGACCGGAGCGGTCATAGCGTCCGGCGCGGACGAGGACCTGCTGCTCGCCCCCGTCGCGGGCGGGGGGTCCACGGACCTGGGGGCCGAAGCCGGTCACGGCACCTTCATCGCCTGGCTCGTCGCCAAGATGGCCGGTGGCGGTGTGGGAGTGGCGGCGCTCAAGGTCCTCGACGCCGACGGCTTCGGCACGATCGACGACGTGGTCGAGGCCCTCCGCCGGCTGCGGGTCGACCTGCCCCGGCAGCACAGCTTCCCGATGGGCGGAGCCTCGGTCGGGGTCGTCAACATGTCGCTCGGTGGCTACACCGACGACTCCGATGCCCTGGCTCCCGAGGAGCGCGACGCCATGCCGCTCGGGCTGCGCGACGCGTTCGCCCGCTGGTTCGAGGCCGTCCCGGACTCGGTGGTCGTCGCTGCCGCAGGCAACGACGGGCTGTCGGACCGGCCCTTCTGGCCGGCGGCCGAGTCGATCTCGAACCCGCAGATCATCGCGGTCGGCTCGCTCGATGCCGGTCTCGAGCCCTCCGAGTTCTCCAACCGGGGCGACTGGGTCACCGTGAGCACCCTGGGCGAGGAGATCCACAGCGACTATCCGGTCGGCACCTATCCCGTGGCGCCCGGGGTCCACGAGTCGCTCGCGGGCGGAGCGTCGTGGAGCGGTACGTCGTTCGCGACGCCGATCGTCGCGGCCGAGATCGCGGCGCGGGCGCTCCGCACGCAGGTTCCTGCGCTGCACGCATGGCGGAACGACCTGCTGCCGGAGCTCGCGGCCCGTCCCGCTGTGCCGGGGCTGGGGTTCGTCTGGGACCCGCGGAGCAAGGGAGCGGCGTTCGATCCGCGGATCTGACGACCCGATCAGGCGCCGTAGGCGAGGAACGCTGCCGACACCGCGGCGGCGGTGGGGTCCGGCGTGGCGCGGCCCTGGACCAGGGCGAGCGCTGTGGCCGGAGGGTGCCCCGCGGCCATCGACTCGTGGAGCGACACCATGAGCTCGCGGGTCCGCTCGTCGGGAACGGCGAACAGCGGAGCGATGACGCTCGACGTGCCCATGCCCATGAGGGTCCAGGCCAGGCCGAGCGTCTCGTCGCCGATGGCCGCATGTCCGGCGCCGGCGCTGCACGCCGAGAGCACGACGGTCTCGGGGACGGCGACGAGCGACTCGAGGTCGTAGCCGGTGAGCTGTCCGTCGGCGAGGTCCACAGCGGAGAACAACGGGTTGTCCTTGCGAAGGTGACCGTGCGCGGCGAGGTGCAGGACGCTGGCCCGGGACGACTCGTCGAGGACCCGCGACACCTGGGCGTCGGCTCCGGTCAGCGCGACGGCGGAGCTGTGCTGTCGAACCACGCCGGCCACCTCGGCGGTCGCGCCCGCGAGCCCGGGTCCGGCCACGGCCAGGACGCGCCGATCCTGCGACGTCGTCCGGTCCTGGGTCTGGCACCAGACGGTTGCTGATGGCGCGATGCTCACGACGCGATCTCTCGCGTGCTCGAGGAGCGACCACGGGACACCGGTGAGCGGTCCGGCCGGGCACAGGACGAGATCGTCGTCCTCGGCGAGGGCGAGGATCGGCACCAGCAGCGTGGCGTCGAGTCGATCGGCCGCTGTGGTGGCGGCCGCCCACGCTGATGCTCGTCCCACCTCGGTCCCGAAACCCGTGAGAGTCCTGGACAGTCCGAACGACAAGGTATCCAGCGACCGGGCGACGCCGGACAGGCTCGACAGCCGCGTCAGCGCACTCACCCGTCGGCCCACCGTGACGGCCCAGATCTCGTCGTCGTCGACGAGGAGCTGGACGAACGTCGTCCCGGCGAGCCGCTCCCGGACGTCGGACAGGGCCACCGGGGCGAGGCCCGGCCGGGTGCCGGGACGCTGCCGGGTCAGACGCACGACCGCGGACTCGGCCTGGCGCCGAGCGGTCTCGACCTGGCGACCGCTGCCGCCCTCCATGCGCGCGTCGCCCTCGGCGCGCACGGCCGAGCGGAGCCGCGTCAGCGCGCGTGCCAGCTCGGGGTCCCGCGGCGCCGTCGCGGGTCGGTAGCGCAGCACTGCCGCACGTCCCCGCTCCGCCCAGTCGAACGCGGCGCCGACCGACCGTGTGGAGATCGCGAGCCGGGACCCGTCGGCGACGAGCGCGGTCGCGTGCGCCGCGGCACCGGCCCTCAGCTCGGTGGCGCCGACGAGGGACCGCTGCGTCTCCACGACGTCCCAGGCGCGGCGCAAGGACGTGTCCGCGGAACCCGTCCGCCCGTCCAGGTCGGCGAGGAGGGCGCGTGCCACCCAGGCGCGGGTACGGACGTCGAGGTCGCCGGCGCGGATCGAGGCGGCCAACGGTCCGAGCAGGGTCCGCGCCCGGCGCTCGTCGCCGCGCGCCAACGCGGCTCGCCCGGCGGCGATGCGCAGGTCGGCGGCGTGCTCGTGGTGACCGACTTCCGCGAGCGCGGATGCCGCATCGACGGTCCGGTCGAGGTCGCGCGTCGTCGCGTGGTCCAGGAGGACCGCCTTCGTCGCTGCATAGTTGGCCAGCTGCTCCCACCAGGTCTTGCCGTGCCGGGCGAACATCGCCCGCGCCCTGCCCGCCTCGTCCGCAACCTCGGCGAGGTCGGGCGACGGCCCCGCGAGGAGCGCCAGCGCGAGGCCGACGCGCGCCTCGGCCTCCAGCGACTCCCAGCGACGGTCCTCCAGCCAGGTCACCGCCGTCCTCGCCTGCGCCGCCGCCTCGTCGGCGAGCCCGGCCATGCTGAGTACGTCCGCGCGGCACAGCCAGCGCTCGGGGCGCTCGAACTCACCCCACTCCTCGTCGGCTCGGTCGAAGAGCTCCAGCGCACCAGGGATGTCACCGGCCTCGCCGAGCGCGACCCCCATGTTGCACAGGGCGTCAGCAGCGTCGAGGACGTTGCCGCGGGCCAGGTCGAAGTCACGCGACCAGGCCAGGTCGGACAGGGCGGCCGAGGTCTCGCCCTGCATCATGAGCATGAGCGCCCGGTTGTGGCGCAGCCGCGCCTCCCACTGGCCGTCACCCGCGCGGTGGATGACCTTCCACGCCGCGGCGTAGTCGGCAAGTGCTTCGCGCGTCCGGCCCGACCGCTCCAGGACGAGTGCGCGGATCACGCGGACCCGCGCCGCCTTGAGACCCGTGAGGACGCCGAGGGCGTGATCGGTCGCGGCGAGGGCAGCCCGCGTGCGACCGAACTCGAGCAGCACGTAGGCGAGACTCATCCTGATCTCCGCCGCGACGTCGTCGAGACCGGCGCGCTCCGCCAGCCCCAACCCCCTGCGGATGCGCTTCTCCGCCGCCTCGGGATCGCTCAGGGCGCGCAGCGCGAGGCCCGCGGCCCGATGCGCGGTCGCGACCTCGGTGACCTGTGCCGCACCGCGCGGCCGCGGGACGGCGGCGACGATGCGGTCGGCAGCCTCGAGGGCGGCGCGAGGGTCCGCGCCCACCATGGCGAGGGCGACCGCGGCGTCGACGTCCCCCTGCGTCATGGTCACGCAGTCGTCCTACACGCTCACCCAGGACGTCGTCACGCGGCGCCCGTCCAGGGTGGTGAGCTCGAGACGCACCGGGCCAGAGGGGATCTCGGGACTGTCGAAGCGACCGTCGACGTCGAGCGGCGTGGGAGCCCGCGAGTCCGTCCGCACGATGACGACGTCTCCGGTGGCACCTACCGCGAGCCCGCGCAGTCGCACGAGGTGCGTCATCGGGTCGGCGTCGACGTCCAGCTCGACGGTCACGTCGCCGCACTCGAACGACAGCATGCGGACGTCGGAGACGAGGGATCGCGTGATCACGGCCGGATCGTCGACGGCCGAGTCGGCGACGAGCACGGCGAGCTCGGCATCGAGGTCGCGCATCGTGAACGCGGCACGTGCGGCGTCCTGGACGAGGTTCGGCACCGGGTCGGCCTCGGTCGCGAGCGCTCGCAACCGAACCTCGAGCCGGTCGTCGCGGTCACTCATGGCTGGCTCCTCAGCGGCGACGTGTCGGCGTGCTCGGTGATGTCGATGTCCCCCGGGTCGAGTCCGCCCGACGAGAGGGCGAGCTCCCGCAACGACGACAGGCACCGGGCTCGGGTGGGGCCGATGCTGCCGATCGGCATGTCGAGCGCCGCGGCGACGTCCGCGTAGGCCGGAGCGGGGTCGGCCATGAGGACACGCAGGAGGCGACGACAGCGGTCCGTCAACTGGTCGAACACCCGCCACAGCGCCGCATCACGTTCGCTCACGAGCAGGGCCGCGTCGAGCCGCGGGCGCTGATCGGGGACCGCGTCGAACACGCGCTCCTCGCCCACCGGTGGTTCCCGCTGCGACCGGCGCAGCACGGCGAGGCACTCCCGTCGGGCGGTCGTCGCGAGCCAGCCGGGCAGCCGCTCCGGGTCGTCGATGCGGCCGAGGTTCTCGACGAGTCGAAGCCATGTTGTCTGGACGACGTCGGCCGCATCGTTCGGTGCGAGCCGGTGGGCCCTGGCCGTGGCCCAGAGCAAGCCCGTGAAGCGGTCGACCAGCTCGTTCCAGGCGTCGGCGTCACCTGCCGCAGCGGCAGCGAGGAGCGGGCGAACCGCGTCCTCGCGTTTCGTGGGTCCGGCCATGTCGCACCCCCAGATCGCCATTATGGCCGCCGGAACCGGTGGCGCGAGAGGGTTTTCGCACGGCCCTGGGCCGGGGCACCGGCTGGTGTCCCGGCCCAGAGCACCGACCCCGACGGTGGTCTCAGCGGTACTCGTGCGTCGGCGGGGTCGTGGTGGTGGGGTGGAAGTAGTGCTGGGTGATGAAGGGCGCCCACCGAGAGTTCTTGTACGGCGGCACCCACGTGTCACCCCACGTCTTGTGCGCCTGCGCGGCGTGGCTGGCCGTGGCAGGTGCGTCGATCATGGGCACGGTGACCAGCATGCTTCCGACGTACTGCTGGGTGGTGCGCTGCGGGACGAAGGGGGTGTAGGGCCGCAGCGCGCTCGTCTGCTCGTCGAAGGTCGACTGGGCGACCTGCGGGACACCAGCCAGGCTCGCGCCCTGCCCGTCGACCGAAGCGCGGAGCCGGACGGCCTGGGCCGGAGCTGGGACGAACAGGGTGTGCGCCGTCGAGCCGACTGTGCGGTGCTCGATGGCGTCGTGCTCGTTGACGGTGTAGGGGACCGTCGTGGTGGCCGTCGTCGAGCCGAGCCGTGGTCCGACGACGACGCCGACGCCGACGATGGCGATCAGCGCGGCACCGACGAGGAACGGGGTGCGGCTCGTGGGGCGGGGGCTCGAGACGGTGGTGGGGGCGGTGATGGCGGACATGAGACGTTCCTTTCGGCTGTGGTGCGGGGAAGGGGGTCGTGCGGGTGGTGCGGTGACGCGCGGGGCGTCGACGAGTCAGGCGAGCACGGGCGTCATGCGGACGACGCGCTCGAGCAGCCCGGTGAGGCGGCTCGGCGGGCGCCACTGCAGTCCCTGTCCGGGCAGCACGGCGGTGCGGCGCACGGAGCGGTCACGACGGGAACGACGCGTGCGGTCCGCGGACAGTCCGCGGGCCAGCGACGTGACGCTGTGCGAGGTGAGGGGAAGGCGCATGGTGTGCTCCCTGGTGAGTGACCCTGGGTGCGGGGTCTGTGGGTCGGTCACCGGGAAGAGCGCGCGAACAGCGGTCCTGATACGTCACGCGCCGAGGAATGTTCCACGCGACGGGTCGACGAGCGCGCGATCACGCCACGAGAGTCAGCGAGCGAACACATCGACGCCCGTCTGCGGCCGGGGGAACGGCACGACAGGGCCTACGGACGGTGGGCCTGTCGTCGACGTGCTCGGCAGGGCTGGGTCCAGCGGGCCCGTCGAGTTCCCGGTCAGACCAGTGCGGCGGGGTGGAGCGGCAGGTCGTCGGACTCGATCTCCGTGAGCCAGCCACCGACGTTGTCGCCCCACTCGTCGAGTGCGTCCTCGTCGACGCCCTCGAGCGCGCGTCGCCATGCCAGCACCCGGGTGAGCGGGCCGACGCGGACGGCGAGCTCGACCTGTCGGCGCAGCGTCGCGCGGTCGGCCACGTCGCTCCACGCTTCGGTGTAGGCGTCGGCGAGGCGGCGCAGCGCGGGGTCGTCGCGATCGAGGCGGTGGTGGTGCGCCACGGAGTTGAGGGACGAGAGCAGCGTCCCGAAGGGATGCCCGACGACGCAGTCACCCCAGTCGAACACGACGCACTCGCGCTGGAAGACGTTGTTGGAGTGCAGGTCGTCGTGCTGCAGCGCCGGCTGCACCGGTCCGGCGTCGAGCTCGGCACAGGCGTCGACGTACGCCGGCATCAGTGAGCGCAGCCGCGCGACCGAGGCACCATCGAGTCCACGCGGCGGTGGCGCCTGAGCGAGCTCGTCGAGGACGGACGTCAGGACGACGGGCATGCGACGCGGGCGAAGGTCGTCGACACCTGCGGCGAGGAACGCGTCGACATGGGGTTCCGTGGCCCTCTGCAGCTCGGCGTAGTTCGTCAGCAGGCCGACGGTGTCGTCGAGAGGCAGGAGCCCGCCGTGCGCCTCGCGTGCGGTGGGACCCCCGTCGGGCAGGAGAGTCCAGCCGCGTTCGACGTCGACGGCCAGCGGCCGCTGCGTGTGAGGCAGCTCGAGCTCGGCGAAGAGCGCGAGCACCCGCGCCTCGTGGCGGGTGCCGTCCCCGTTGGCCTTCAACCACAACGGGTCGCGGGCGTTCTCGAGGCGCAGCACCGTCGACCACGGGCGTACGTGAGGCTGGGTCCAGCCCGTGACGGTCGCCCCGACGCCCTGCGAAGCTGCGCGTGCCCAACCGAGCGCCGCGCCCTGCCACGCGGCGTCGACCCACCGAGCAGGTGTGGTCAGCGGCGTCACGCCGACATCGTGTCGGAGGTCAGGCCCGTGCCGCAGGCGTGATTCCGAGGGACATGCCGGCGAGCCCGCGCGCGCGCCTGCTCAGCCGCTCGGACACCTCGCTGATCACGGTCGACGCGGGTGCTCCAGGGTCGGTGAGCACGAGCGGCTTCCCCTCGTCGCCGCCCTCGCGCAGACGTACGTCGAAGGGCACCTTGCGCCATGAGCGGGACGTCGTAGCCCAGCTCCTTCGTCAGGGTGTCCGAGACCAGCTGCCCGCCGCCGGACCCGAACAGGTCCATGGGCTCACCGCAGTGCGGGCACGGGAACGACGACATGTTCTCGATGACGCCGGTGACGCGGGTCTTGGTCTGCTGCGACAGCATCCCGGCCCGGATGGCGACCTCGGCCGCGGCCGTCTGCGGGGTGGTCACGACGACCACCTCGGCGTTGGGCAGCAGCTGCGCCACCGAGATGGCGACGTCGCCCGTGCCCGGCGGCAGGTCGAGGAGGAGGACGTCGAGGTCTCCCCACCACACGTCGGCGAGGAACTGCTGCAGAGCACGGTGCAGCATCGGGCCGCGGAAGGCGACCGGCTGCCAGACGCCACCGGGCTTGAACGGCAGCATCGAGATGACTCGGACGCCGTAGGCCTGCGGCGGCATGATCATGCCCTCGACCATCACCGGGGAGTCGGTCGCGCCGAGGATGCGCGGGATCGAGTGTCCGTAGATGTCGGCGTCCACGATCCCGACCGAGAGCCCGGACTGAGCCATGTGCACCGCGAGGTTGGCAGTCATCGACGACTTGCCCACCCCGCCCTTCCCGGACGCGATGGCGTAGACGCGCGTGAGGCTGCCCGGCTGGGCGAAGGGGATCTCGCGCTCGTCGCGGCCCACGAGCGTCTCGCGCAGCGTCTTGCGCTGCTCCTCGCTCATGACGTCGAGCTCGACCTCGACCGAGGTCACACCGGGGACGCGGCCCACAGCGTCGGTCACGCGGGCCGTGATCGTGTCGCGCATCGGGCAGCCGGAGATCGTGAGGAACACGGCGACGTACGCCACGCCGTCGCGCACCTCGCGCGACTTGACCATCCCGAGCTCGGTGATCGGACGGTGGATCTCCGGGTCCTCGACGGTGGCGAGGGCGGCGTCGATCGCGTCGAGCAGGGTGTCGGCCATGCACCCGATGCTACGTCGGTGCCGGGCGGGCCACGAATCCGGCGCTGGCGCCCGGAGCCCGTCGGTCAGGCGTCCAGCGGCTCCGGCACCTCGTCGTCGTGGGCCGTCCCGTACGGCGCCTCGTCCGCGCCCGGAGCCTTGCCCTTCTTCTTCTTCGACCGTGCCCGGGTGTCGCGCTCGTCGAGGTCGTCGAGCAGGTCGCGGAGCTCGCTGCGCAGGTAGTCGCGGGTCGCCACCTCGCCCAGCGCGATGCGCAGGGACGCGATCTCGCGCATGACGAACTCGGTGTCGGCGATGAGGCGATCGGTGCGCCCGCGGTCCTCCTGGTACTGGACGCGGTCGCGGTCGGCCTGCCGGTTCTGCGCGAGCAGGATCAGCGGCGCGGCGTAGGACGCCTGCAACGACAGCAGCAGCGTGAGGAAGATGAACGGGAACGGGTCCGGGTGCCGCCACGGCCCGATGTTGAGCAGGATCCAGAAGACGATGAACGCCGTCATGTAGCCGATGAAGCGCCACGAGCCGAGGAAGCGGGCGATCCTCTCGGACACGCGACCCACGCGCTCGGGGTCTACGGAGGGACGCAGCGAGATCCCGCGGTCCATGGGCTGGTCGAGACGCGGGCCTCGACGCTCGTCACGCGCCATGGGTCACCGCCTCGTCGTCGCCCTCGAAGCCTGCGTCGGCCTCGCGCCAGTTGTCGGGGAGCATGTGGTCGATGACGTCGTCGACCGTCACCGCGCCGAGCAGGTGGTCGTTCTCGTCGACGACCGGCAGCGCGACCAGGTTGTACGTCGCGAAGTAGCGGGTCACCTGCGACAGCGGAGCAGCGGGACCGATCGGCTCGAGCGAGTCGTCGAGCACCGCCGAGACGAGCGTCGACGGCGGTTCGCGCAGCAGCCGTCTGGAAGTGCGCGACCCCGAGGTACTTGCCGGTCGGCGTCTCGAACGGGGCGCGCACGACGTAGACCTGCGCGGCCAGCGACGGCGAGAGGTCGGAGTCGCGCACCCGGGCGAGAGCCTCGGCCACGGTGGAGTCCGGCGGGAGGATCACCGGCTCCGGCGTCATCATGCCGCCGGCGGTGTACTCGGCGTAGGAGAGGAGCCGGCGCAGGTCCTCGGCGTCCTCCGGCTCGACGAGCGAGAGCAGCTCCTCGGCCTGCTCGGGGGGCAGCTCGGCGAGCAGGTCGGCGGCGTCGTCGGGATCCATCTCCTCGAGGACGTCGGCCGCGCGCTCACCGCCGAGCGACACGACGATCTCGATGCGGTCGTCCTCGGGGAGCTCCTCGAGGACGTCGGCGAGGCGGTCGTCGTCGAGCGCGGCCGCGAGCTCGATACGACGCTTGGACGTGAGCTCGTGCATGACGTTGGCGAGGTCGGCCGGACGCAGGTTCTCGACGGTCGCGAGCAGGCTCTCGACCCCTTGCTGCGGGTCGTGCAGCGACAGTCCGTCGACGGCGTCCCACTCGACGACGACGGTCTCGCCCCGTCGACGGAACCCGCTGCCCGGCTTGCGGACGTAGATGCGGCTGACCAGCCAGTCGCGGGTGCGGTCCTGCTGGATGGCGACGTCCTGGACCGTCACCTGCTGCCCGGTCTCGAGCAGAGTCACCCGCTTGTCGAACAGCTCCCCGAGCACCAGGGTCTCGCCGGGTCGCTGCTCGAAGCGACGCATGTTGAGCAGACCCGTCGTGACGACCGCGCCGGCGTCGATGTTGGTGACCCGGGTCATCGGGCAGAAGATGCGGCGGCGCGGCTGGACCTCGACGACGAGACCGAGCGCGCGGGGCGGGTTGTGGCTCGAGCGCATGGCGACGACGACGTCGCGCACCTTGCCGACCTGGTCGCCGCGCGGGTCGAAGACCCCGACCCCGGAGAGGCGCGCGACGAACACCCTCGAGACGCCGCTGCTCATGGGCTCAGGGTAACCGCCGGACCCCGTTGCGCCCGCACGGGAAACGCCCCGACCTGCACGGATCTGAGCGCTGCGCACGGGTCAACCGGGACGCCGTGACGTCGTCCGAGGCGGGGTCAGCCGGTGTCGGCGTCGTCGAGCAGCTCGGCGGGTGAGCGCATGTGCCAGGCATCGGTGATCAGCTCGGACAGTCGCTTCTTCGTCACCCTGGGCAGGTGCACCATGACCAGGGGCCAGCCGTCGTAGCCCGCGGTCGTGAAGAACGCGTCGGGCTCGCCGAGGAGGAGCGCCTGCTTCTCGGCCTCGTCGCCGACGTAGAGGACGGCGATGTCGGTGCGGATGCCGCGCGGCTCGCCAGGGCGCCGCTCGGGATAGGACCAGACGAAGCCCTTGCCACCGACGCGGAAGTCGAAGCCGTCACTGTCGATCTCCACGACGTGCGGCAACGACAGGGCGACGCGTCGGACGTCGTCGGCGTCGGCCACGGACCCTCCCAGCTTCGATGCGCACCAGGGTAGGAGGGACGCCGGACTTCGGCAGCCAGCTGTGTCAGGAGGTGACATTTGTTTCCTGTTCCGAACTACTTGTATCCGAGATATTCGTCACCTAGTGTCTCGGCTATGAGGCACCCTGCCTCCACCGAGCGAAGGAGCCCCACATGAGCGCGACTCTCCTGGTCCGTCACCCCGTCACCGACTACGCCGCCTGGCGTGCCGTGTACGACGAGCTCGAGCCGCTCCGCATCCAGCACGGCTGCACCGGCAAGCAGGTGCTCGCGTCGCCCGACAACGCGAACGACCTCCTCGTGACCCACGAGTTCCCGTCCGTCGAGCAGGCGTCCGCCTTCGCCCACGACCCCGCCCTCAAGTCGGGCATGGATCGCGCGGGTGTCGCGGGCGCACCCCGCATCGAGATCTTCGCGAGTGTCTGACCGAACCTCTCGGCAGCGGTCGGGGAGGGGTGCGAGCCGCCCCTCCCCGGCCGCTCTCGGCGTCGTGCGGGTGTCCGACTCGTTCGAGGCGGAGTTCCCCGACGCCGACCGGGCGAGCACGGAGGCGTACGCGACGCTCGTGCGCGCCGGGCAGGCGCTGCTCGCGGAGCTCGACCGGTGCATCGAGGCGACCTTCGGCGTCTCGCACCCGACCATCACCGCCCTCGCAGTCGTCGAGGGCGCGCGCGAGGCACTGACGCCGTCGCAGATCAGTGAGCGGATGCTCGTCCCCTCGGCCACCATGACGGCGACCCTCGACGTCCTCGAGGCCCGTGGCTGGGTGGTCCGACGACCCAATCCCGCGGACCGACGCAGCGTGCTGGTCGAGATCACGGCGGCCGGACGCGCCACGGCCGACCAGTTCCTGCCGGGCATCCGGCTCGTCGAGCGCGAGGTGATGTCCGGGCTGACCGAGCGGGAGAACCGTCAGCTGGTCACGCTGCTCGGCAAGGTCCTCGCCAAGGCGGCCGAGGTCGCCGAGGCGCCACCGAGACCGCTGCACGGTCGCCGGCAGAACCCGTCCGGCTCATGATCGGCGGGCTCTCGGTGCCGGCAGCCTGCTGAGCCAGGCGTCCTCCGGCCACGGTTGGATGTCCGGGTGAGCGATGCCGGCACGGCGACGAGCGCGATCACGCGCCCTCCCGCCGTCGACCTGGTCCTGCTCGGTGTCGCCGTCACGGCGATCTCGACGTCCGCACCGCTCATCGCCGCCACCGCCGTCGCCCCGTTGGCCATCGCGTTCTGGCGCAGCCTCCTCGGGTCCGCCCTCACCGCCCCGGTCGTCTGGCTGCGGCACTCGGACGAGCTGCGCGCCCTGTCGCGCGCCGAGCTGCGCGGCACGGTCGTGGCCGGCGTCCTGCTCGCGGCGCACTTCGCCGCCTGGCTGCCGAGCCTGCGCTTCACGTCGGTGGCGTCGTCGACCGCGTTGGTCTCGCTGCAGCCGGTGTGGGCGGCGCTCTTCGCGCGACGACGGGGTGCGCACGTGCCCCGTGCCGCCTGGGTCGGCATCACCGTGTCGCTGCTGGGAGTGGTGATCCTCACGGGTATCGACGTCGCGCTCGACCCGCGGCACCTCGTGGGGGACGCGCTCGCGCTCGTCGGGGGCATGCTGTCCGCGGCGTACGTCACGGTGGGGGAGCAGGTGCGGCAGACCGTGACGACTCCGACCTACACGTCGATCGCCTACGCCGTGTCGGCGGTCGCGCTGCTGCCGTTGTGCCTGCTGCTGGGCCAGGGGCTCGTGGGTTACGACGCCACCGAGTGGCTCACGATCCTGGCGCTCACCCTGGGGGCGCAGCTCCTCGGCCACACGTTGATCAACCGGGTGCTGCGCACGACGTCGGCGACCGTCACCAGCCTTGCGATCCTGCTCGAGATGCCGGGAGCGACGATCATCGCGGCCGTCTGGCTCGGGCAGGTGCCGCCGGTGTCGATCGTCCCGGCAGTGGCGCTGATCTTCGCGGGCCTCGTGGTGGTGATCTGGTCGGGAGACCGGCGCATCCCGCTCGAGTCGCCCCCCGTGTGACCTTCGGGGCGACGTCGTTCGTAGGCTCGCCGCCATGAGCTCCGAGTCGCGCATCCTCCGGTCCCGCCGCTCCTGCCTCGCCGTCCCCGGCAGCAGCCCCAAGATGCTCGAGAAGGCCAAGGGCCTCCCCGCCGACCAGGTGTTCCTCGACATCGAGGACGCCGTCGCGCCGCTCGCGAAGCCGGAAGCGCGCAAGAACATCGTCGCGGCCCTCAACGAGGGCGGCTTCGGCGACAAGGTGCGCACGGTGCGTGTCAACGACTGGACGACCTCGTGGACCTATCGCGACGTCATCGAGGTGGTCGAGAACGCCGGACCCAACCTCGACTGCATCATGCTGCCGAAGGTGCAGAACGCCGAGCAGGTCGTGGCCCTCGACACCCTGCTGACCCAGATCGAGAAGACGATGGGGTTCGAGGTCGGGCGTATCGGTATCGAGGCGCAGATCGAGAACGCGATCGGCCTCATCAACGTCGATGCCATCGCTGCGGCGTCGCCACGTGTCGAGACGATCATCTTCGGGCCGGCGGACTTCATGGCGTCGATCAACATGAAGACGCTGGTCGTCGGCGAGAACCCGCCGGGCTACGACACCGGTGACGCCTACCACTACATCCTCATGCGGATCCTCATGGCGGCCCGTGCCTTCGACAAGCAGGCGATCGACGGCCCCTACCTGCAGATCAAGGACGTCGAGGGCTACACGCGGGTCGCCGGCCGGTCGGCGGCCCTCGGCTTCGACGGCAAGTGGGTGCTGCACCCCGGCCAGGTCGACGCGGCCAACGAGGTCTACTCGCCGCGGCAGGACGACTACGACCACGCCGAGCTCATCCTCGACGCGTACGACTACTACACCTCCGCCGCGGGCGGTGCCCGCGGCGCCGTCATGCTCGGCGACGAGATGATCGACGAGGCGAGCCGCAAGATGGCCCTCGTCGTCTCGGCGAAGGGGCGCGCCGCAGGAATGCAGCGCACCCAGTCGTTTACGCCCCCTGAGGCCTGACCCCGCCGCCCAGACTGATCGTGTGGCCGCTTCCAGCCGCGGGAAGCAGCCACACGATCAGTCTCGTCGGTGGGTGGGTTCCCCGTAGGCTGGAACCGTGCTCGCTGAGGAATTCTCTATCAAGAGCACGGAGCGCGAGTACATGCGTTCCGCATGGCTCATCGAGGGGCCACAGACGGACCACTCGCTGTGCGTACTGCTTGACGGTGAGCTCTACCGGGACAACGTTGATGCGCTTCCGATCTTCTCGACACTGATGCAGCGCGGAACCATTCCGCCGATGACCTTGGTCTTCGTGTCGCACGGGGACGCCGCGGCTCGGCATACGGACTACGTCTGTGACCCGCAGTTCGCGAGGTTCATCGCCGAGGATGTCGTGAGCCGAGCAAGGGCACGAGTCCCGAGCCTTTCGGCAGAGCGACACTTGATCTGCGGACTGAGTCTCAGCGGTCTCGCCGCCGCGCACATAGCGCTGCTGTATCCGACACGGTTTCCCGCTGCGCTCTGTCAGTCGGGATCGTTCTGGCTGGAGCCGGATGCATTTGCTGACTTGGCTCAGCAGCGTCCCCCTGTTGGGACGCGGTTCTGGCTCAGCGTCGGCGACGAGGAGACCGACGCAGGTGTCAGCCATCCGCCGACGGGTCTCTTTCAGGGCGTGTCTCAGATCGAAGGCGTCGAACGGGCCAGCGCAGCACTCGAGGAGCACGGTGGTGACGTGAACTGCCATCGCTATCGGGGAGGCCATAGCTTCGAGCACTGGCGGGCAGAGCTCAGCGATGCCCTCCCATGGCTCCTGCGGACCGAGTAGACCTCGGTCCCTGAGATGCCGGCGGCCGGTTGAGCCGTTGATCAACTACCGGATGGGCCGCGAAGCTCGTGTTCGGTAGGTGCCGTCAGCGTGCACGCTCAGGCGGCACGCGATGTGCCTGATCGCTCGGTTGCGCACGGTCGAAGCGGACGGTCGGGGCGCGCGTCGGGGTGAACTGCGACGCGCTTCCTGGCAGGGTGCGGGCATGGCCTCGTCCTTGACCGCGGTGAGCGCGTCGGTCTACGACGTCGTCGTCGTGGGCGCGGGCATCGTGGGCGCGTGCTGCGCGTGGGAGCTCGCGCAGTCCGGGCTGAGCGTGTGCGTCGTCGACCGTGGTGCGGTGGCCTCGGGCACGACCGGCGCGGGCGAGGGCAACATCCTCGTCTCGGACAAGGAGCCGGGCCCCGAGCTCGTGCTCGCGCTGCTCTCCCGCGAGCTGTGGCACCAGCTCGGCGACAGGCTGCCAGCGGACGTCGAGCTCGAGCACAAGGGCGGAATCATCGTGTCGTCGACGGACGCCGGAGCCGCCGCGCTGCGCACCTCCGCTGCGGACCACCGCGACGCCGGCGTCGAGGCCCACGTCGTCGACCGACACGAGCTCGAGGAGCTCGAGCCCCACCTGTCGGCCGACGTCATCGGTGGCGTCCACTACCCGCAGGACATGCAGGTCCAGCCCATGCTCGCCACGGCGCACCTGGTCCGGATGGCGCTCGAGCGCGGCGCCACCGTGCGCTCACGCACCGAGGTCCTCGGCGTGACTGTCAGCGGTGGGCGCGTGGCGGGAGTGCGCACCGACCGCGGTGACATCGCGTGCCGCTGGGTCGTCAACGCCGCCGGCACCTGGGGAGGCGAGGTCGGCCGTCGGCTCCAGGCGTCGATCCCGGTGCTGCCGCGCCGCGGCTTCGTCCTGGTGACCGAGCCGATCGGCGACGTCGTGCGCCACAAGGTCTACGGCGCCGACTACGTGGCCAACGTGGCGAGCGAGAGCGCCGACCTCCAGACCTCGCCGGTGATCGAGTCGACCCGGTCGGGAACGGTCCTCATCGGTGCCAGCCGCGAGCGGATCGGCTTCGACCGGACGACGTCTCATGAGGTGCTCGGACGCCTTGCTGCTCAGGCCATCTCCCTGTTCCCGGTTCTGGCCGGCGTACGCGTCCAGCGCACGTATCGCGGCTTCCGTCCCTACTGCCCCGACCACCTGCCCGTCATCGGTCCGGATCCCCGGGTCGACGGTGTCCTGCACGCGTGCGGGCACGAAGGTGCCGGCATCGGCCTCGCCCCGGCGACAGGGCGTCTGATCATGGAGGCGATCACCGAGAAGGCGGCCTCGCTCGACCTCGCGCCGTTCTCGCCGGTGCGGTTCGAGGAGGTCGCATGACCGCGGACTTCGTCGTCCGTGTCGACGACGTCGAGCGTGCGTCGCACGAGGGCGACACCGTCGCCGCCGTGCTGGTGCGTGCCGGATACGTGTCGTGGCGACGCACGCGCACGGCGGATCGCCCGCGTGGCCTGTTCTGCGGCATGGGTGCCTGCCAGGACTGCCTGGTCTCGGTCGACGGCGTCGACGGCGTGCGGGCCTGTCTGGCACCGACGGTCGACGGCATGGTCGTCGAGACCGAGACCGAGACCTCGGCCGGCGGTCATGGCTGAGCGCTACGACGTCATCGTCGTCGGTGCCGGGCCGTCCGGCTTGGCGGCCGCGGCAGAAGCGAGCGCGACCGGGCTGCGGGTCGCGCTCGTCGACCAGCAGGCACGGGTCGGCGGGGCGTACTGGCGGCACCGACCCGAGCACGCCGAAGCAGACGTCACGGGGCTCCATCACGACTGGGCGACGTTCCGCCGGCTGCTGGCCCGGCTCGACGCCGTCGACGTCCTGACGTCGCACGCGGTGTGGTCGGTGGATCGCGACGACGACCGGTTCACGGTCCGCGCGACTCGCGGCGAGGTCGAGCGCGCTCCGGTCAGGCTCGATGCGACGCACCTCGTCGTGGCGTCCGGGGCGCTCGAGCGGGTGCAGCCGTTCCGCGGCTGGACGCTTCCTGGCGTCATGACCGCCGGCGGCGCGCAGGCACTGGTCAAGGGGACCGGCGTGGCACCCGGGACGCGCGTGCTGCTCGCCGGAACGGGGCCGCTGCTCCTCGTGGTGGCCGACACGCTGCTGCGCGCCGGTGTCGACGTCGTGGCGGTGGCGGAGGCGGGCCACCCGCTCGGCTACGGGCTGCGCCCGTCGTCCTGGTCAGGTGCCGTGTCACGGTCGCGTGAGGCCGCGACGTACGTCCGGACCCTGGCGTCGCACCGGGTGCCGTTCCACGCCGGCTACCGCGTCGTGGCCGCCGAAGGGCTCGACCGCGTCGAGCACGTGACGATCGAGTCGCGTCGTGGACGCCGACGCGACTACGACGTCGACGCGCTGCTCGTCTCCGACGGATTCACACCACAGCTCGAGCTGCTGGTGCAGGCGGGGGCTCAGACCCGCGTCGACGACGACGGCTCGCTCGTGGTGGCCGTCGACGTCGGCCAACGCACCGACGTCCCCGGGCTGCTCGCGACGGGCGAGGTGACGGGCGTCGGGGGCGCGTCGCTCGCGATGCTCGAGGGCTACGCCGCAGGCCGCACGATCGTCGGTCGTGAGGTCGCTCCGGCCCTGCTCGAGCGGATCGCGGTGCACCGGCGGTTCGCCCGGGCGATGCACGCCGTCCATGCCGTCGATCCCGCGTCCATCGCGGCTCTGCCCGACGACGAGATCGTCTGCCGGTGCGAGGAGGTGACGGCGGGGCGGGTCCGCACGGCCTGCCGGACCCTGGGCGTCGACGACGCGCGCGGTGCCAAGCTCATGACCAGGGCGGGGATGGGGATGTGCCAGGGGCGCGTGTGCGGGCGTGCCGTGGCCGACCTCGTCGCGGTGGCCAGCGGTCGCCCCGCAGATCCCGACGACGCGCTCCGGTGGGCGGGACGGCTGCCCGCGGTGCCGGTGACGCTCGCCGCACTCGCTCAGGATGCCGTCCCTGGGCGACGAGGCCTGACCGCGGGCGCTAGGTTCGTCGGCACGATCTCGAGGAGGAATCATGGCAGCACAGCCGTGGCACGGCGTCCTGGTGGCGACCGCGCTCCCCATGCGGGCCGACCTGTCGGTCGACCTCGACGCGTACGCCGAGCACGTGCGCTGGCTCGCCGACAACGGCTGCGACGGCGTCGCGCCCAACGGCTCCCTCGGTGAGTACCAGACGCTGTCGGACGACGAGCGTGCCGCGGTGGTGCAGACGGCGATCGACGCCTCGCCGGACGGCTTCGTCGTCATGCCCGGCGTCGGCGCCTACGGCGCCCTGCAGTCACGGCGTTGGGCCGAGCAGGCCGCCTCGGCGGGCGCTCCCGTCGTCATGATGCTGCCGCCCAACACCTACAAGGCCGACGAGGAGACCGTCGTCGCGCACTACCGCGCCGTCGCGGAGGTGGGCGTGCCGATCCTCGCCTACAACAACCCGTTCGACACCAAGGTCGACCTCACGCCGAAGCTGCTCGCGCGGCTCTACCACGAAGGCCTCATCGTCGCCGTGAAGGAGTTCACCGGCGATCCGCGCCGGGCCTACGAGATCGCCGAGCTGGCCCCTGGTCTCGACATCCTCATCGGCTCCGACGACGTCGTGCTCGAGGTCGGCATCGCGGGCGCGGTCGGGTGGGTCGCCGGATTCACCAACTCGCTGCCGCGCTCCACGATCGAGCTCTACCGGGCGTCCCTCGCCGGTGATCTCGGGACCGCGCTCCCGCTCTACCGCGCGCTGCACCCGCTGCTGCGCTGGGACTCCAGGACCGAGTTCGTCCAGGCGATCAAGCTGTCGATGGACGTCGTCGGTCGTCGCGGCGGTCCGTGCCGGCCGCCGCGCTCGCCGCTGTCACCGGAGATCGAGGCCGAGGTCCGACTGCACACCGAGAAGGCGCTCGCGAACGGGATGGGCTGATGCGGGCACGCCGCGTCTTCCACGCCGTCGACTCGCACACGGAGGGGATGCCGACGCGCGTGATCGTGGGCGGTGTCGGCGTCCTCCCCGGTGCGACCATGAACGAGCGACGGCTGCACGTCATGAACGAGGCGGACGACCTGCGCACGCTGCTCATGTACGAGCCGCGCGGGCACGCATCGATGAGCGGCGCGATCCTCCAGCCACCGACGCGCCCCGACGCCGACTGGGGTGTGGTCTACATCGAGGTGAGCGGCTGCCTGCCGATGTGCGGCCACGGCACGATCGGGGTCGCCACGGTTCTGGTCGAGACGGGCATGGTGGAGGTGACCGAGCCGGTCACCACGATCCGCCTCGACGTTCCGGCAGGTCTCGTCGAGGCCAGGGTGCACGTCGAGAACGGCCGCGCCAAGGCCGTGACGATCCGCAACGTGCCGTCCTACGTCGTGGGCCTCGACCGGACCGTGGAGGTCCCTGGTGTCGGCGAGGTGACGTACGACCTCGCGTTCGGCGGCAACTTCTACGCGATCGTCCCGATCGAGCGGCTCGGGATCCCGTTCGAGCGCAGCGAGAAGCAGCGGATGCTCGACGTCTCGCTCGCGCTGATGGAGGCCATCAACACGACTGACCTGCCGGTGCACCCGGAGAACCCTGCGATCCGCGAGTGCCACCACGTCTACCTCGCGGCGCCGGGGTCGACCGCCCAGCACAGTCGTCACGCGATGGCCATCCACCCGGGCTGGTTCGACCGCTCGCCGTGCGGCACGGGGACGAGCGCGCGGATGGCCCAGCTGCATGCTCGCGGCGAGCTCGAGCTGGACACGGACTTCGTGAACGAGTCGTTCATCGGCACGGAGTTCATCGGTCGCCTCGTGGAGGAGACCACCGTCGCGGGCATCCCGGCGGTGATCCCGACCATCACCGGGCGCGCGTGGGTGACCGGCACGGCGCAGTACGTGCTCGATCCCGACGACCCCTTCCCCGCGGGCTTCCTGCTCTGAGCGTGTGCTCCCCGTGTCGTCGCGACGATCGTCGACGTCGAAGCGCCCTCAGCGGGCGTCAGTCGCTGATCACCTGCACCACGGCCTTGCCCCGCACCGCGCCGGACAGGTAGTAGCGGACCGCGTCGGCCGCCTCGTCGAGCGGGAAGGCGCGGTCGACCGGGGGCACCAGCGCCCCGGACTCCATGAGCCGGGACAGCTCCTCGAGGTCGCTGACCCGTTCCGAGCTCATGACGGCCGTGAGCCGCTGACCGACGAACGGCGAGAGCAAGGGGGCGCGCAGCTGACGGCCGAAGCCGCCGGTCCATCGTCCGCCGCCTTCGCCACCGACGAGCGCGAGAGTGCCGTTCTCGGCGAGACCGCGACGGAGGGCCCGCACCGGACGGTTGCCACCCGTGTCGACGATGAGGTCGTACGTCGCCGTGCCGTCGACCGGATCGGCACTCGTGTAGTCGAGGACGTGGTCGGCGCCGAGCGACCGGACGTACTCGAGCTTGGCGGTGCTGCACACGCCGGTGACCTCTGCGCCGAACGCCTTCGCGATCTGCACGGCGTAGGAACCGACGCCACCGCTCGCGCCGAGGACGAGCACGCGCTGGCCTGCTGCGAGCCTGCCGTTGTCGCGCAGCGCGCGCAGCGCCGTGCACGCCGACACCGGAACCACTGCGGCCTGGGCGAAGCTCACGTTCGCCGGCTTGCGGACGACGCGGTCGGCCGGGACTGCGACGTACTCGGCGAACGCGCCCGTGACGCTGGTGCCGAAGACTGCGTCGCCGGGTGCCAGGTCGGAGACGTCGCCGCCCACCGCCTCCACGACACCGGCGACGTCGCGACCGCGGACCCGGTGCCTGGGACGGGTGAGGCCGAAGCCGAGACGGGTGAGGTAGGGCAGGCCCGTCATGAGATGCCACACGCCGGCATCGACGCCTGCGGCGTGCACGCGGACGAGGACGTCGCCTGCGCCGATGGTCGGCACGTCGATGTCGTCGAACCGCAGGACGTCGGCGTCGCCGTACGTGTCCTGGACGATGGCCTTCATGAGTTCACTCCGAGGTGTGGGGGTACTGGAACACGTCGTCGAGCGAGACGCCGAGGACGTGGGCGATCTGGAAGGCCACCTCGAGCGAGGGGGAGTACTTCCCCTGCTCGATCGCGATGACCGTCTGTCGGGTGACGCCGATGCGCTCGGCGAGGTCTGCTTGCGTCATCTCCTCGCGCGCGAATCGCAGCGCGCGGATCGAGTTGGTGACCCGGGTGGGCTTCACCATGTCTGGAACCCGCCGCGGTACCCGGCGATGCGCGTCGCTGCCCCGAGAACGGCGGACAGGACGAAGCCGAGGTAGAGGACGTTGGAGATCCAGAACCAGTCGGCCTCGACCAGCGAGAGGACCAGGGCTGCGAGGCCACCGATGACCAGGAACGACTGCCCGGTCAGATCCGCGACCCGGGCGATCTCCTTGTCCCGGGTGTCGCGCCGACGCTCGCTGCGGGGCATGCCCATCGACGTCGCGATGTCGAGAACGATGTTGGCCAGGATCGCCAGCCCGATCGACCACACCAGCGGTGCGACGTACGCGGTCGTGGTGATCGACGCTCCGCTGGCGCGGGCGAGCACCACGACGACGTACGTCGCGTAGGCCACGACCGTGACCACGAGCATGATCCACGCCCGCTTCTCCTCGTGCGCCATGACGGCTCCTCCGATGTCGAACATCTTTGACATGACCGAAGGTAAAGCAAGTTCGACATCATGTCAAATGTTCTTGACATCGCCTCGAGGGAGGGCGGGACCCGCAAGAGCCTCAGGATCCGGTCCGCGACATACTCCGGGTGACTGGCCCCGCAGGGACCGCGCGGGACGTGGACGGAAGGATCGACATGGGTCGCCTCGCCCAGACCGACGGCCTCACCGACGTGCAGACCGAGATCCTCGCCGCGGTGCACGAGTTCGTCGAGAAGGAGATCGTTCCCTCGGCCCAGGAGCTCGAGCACGCCGACGAGTACCCGACCGAGATCGTCGAGGGCATGAAGGACATGGGGATCTTCGGCCTCATGATCCCGGAGGAGTACGGCGGCCTCGGTGAGTCCCTGCTCACCTACGCGTTGACGGTCGAGGAGATCGCCCGCGGCTGGATGAGCGTGAGCGGCATCATCAACACGCACTTCATCGTGGCGTACCTGCTGATCCAGCACGGTACCGACGAGCAGAAGGCGTACTTCCTGCCGAAGATGGCTCTCGGCGAGATCCGCGGGTCGTTCTCGATGTCGGAGCCGCACTGCGGCAGCGACGTCTCCGCGATCCGCTCCAAGGCGGTGCGGGACGGCTCGGACTTCGTCCTCACCGGCCAGAAGATGTGGCTGACCAACGGCGGGTCCTCGACGCTGACCGCGGTCCTGGTGCGCACCGACGCCGAGGTCGCCGCGGACGCCAGCGTCTACCGGAAGATGACGACGTTCCTCGTCGAGAAGCCGGCCGGCTTCGGCGAGGTCCTTCCCGGCCTCACCATCCCGGGCAAGATCGAGAAGATGGGCTACAAGGGCGTCGACACCACGGAGATGGTGTTCGACGGCCTGCGCGTGCCGGCCGACCGGATCCTGGGCGGCGATCCGGGCAAGGGCTTCTACCAGATGATGGACGGCGTCGAGGTCGGCCGTGTCAACGTCGCTGCCCGCGCGTGCGGGCTCGCGCTGCGCGCGTTCGAGCTCGGTATCGACTACGCCCAGCAGCGCCACACGTTCGGCAAGCAGATCGCCGACCACCAGGCGGTGCAGTTCCGTCTCGCCGACATGGCGGTCAAGGTCGAGGCCGCCCACCAGATGATGGTCAAGGCCGCACGCCTCAAGGACGCCGGCGAGCGCAACGACCTCGAGGCCGGCATGGCCAAGTACCTCGCGTCCGAGTACTGCAAGGAGGTCGTCGAGGACTCCTTCCGCATCCATGGCGGCTACGGCTACGCCAAGGAGTACGAGATCGAGCGCCTCTACCGCGAGGCTCCGATGCTCCTCATCGGCGAGGGCACCGCCGACATCCAGCGCATGATCATCGGACGCCGCCTCCTCGAGGACTACAAGCGCCGCTGACCGTCGAGCCCGTCGGGCTCCCGACGGACGCATCACGGGCGGCTCAGTCGTCACGCGGTGTCTGTCCTCGCGCACCCAGAGTCGCTCCCCGCGCATGCCGTCACCCGTTCGCAGCAACGTGTCCGCGAAGGGAGTAACGGAGGGTCGGTGCACCGCGTTCCGCCAGTGTTGCGGCGCAGGCTCGGCGCCGGGCGTGGCCACGACTCCTGGGGTTGGCGCGTGAGGTACTTGCGAAGCCGAGAGCTGCTCGGAGAACCGCGCGACCGTGGCGCGTCCGCGGTCGAGTTCGCGATCATCGTGCCGCTGCTGGTGCTCGTCGTGTTCGGGCTCATCGACTTCGGTGGCGTCCTGGCCCAGCAGCTCGCGCTCAACAACGGTGTGCGCCAGGGCGCGCGGGCCGCGGTGGTCGCAGGTTCGCCCAGCTCTCAGACGTGCGCGCAGATCGTGTCCGGCGTGCAACGCGCCTCCGGCCCGGCGATCGCCCTCGACACGACGAAGATCGCCGTGCAGACCAATCTCACGAGCTCGACCACTGGTGCCACCATCGGAGTCGCGTGCGCCGGGGGCTTCCGGACCACGAGCACCGACACGGCGAAGCCGTGCACCGGCAGCTACGACCTGGCGACGAGCACGTCCAACTCGATCAAGGTCGAGTCCCAGTACCAGTCCTCGTTCCTCGTGCCGCTGCCGATCCCCGTGTCCGCCCCGATGTTGAAGGCGACTGCGGTCTACAAGTGCGAGTTCAGCTGATGAGCACTCCTAGCGAGCGGGCGTGCGGGGCGGACCATGAGGGTGGCGCCGTCGCCGTGCTCATCGCCTTGCTCGCCGTCGTGCTCTTCGTCATGGCGGCGTTCGCGGTCGACCTGGGGAATGCCTACGCCATCTCGCGGCAGCTGTCCGTGAGCGCTGACGCGTCGGCTCTCTCGGCGGCGCAGAAGGTCAACCAGCTGCTCGGCGTCGGCACGCCGTGCGATCCCGCCGTGCTGAACGTGCCGTCGGTGACGACCGTCGCGACAACGACGAACGCCCAGAACGACCGGAGCGGCAAGTCGACGGTCACCTCGGTCCAGGTGACCTGCACGAGTCACGGTGTCGAGGTGACGGTCGCGAACAGTCGCACCGTGCCGACGGTCTTCGCCGGCGTCATCGGGATCTCCACCATGTCGCCGAGCGCCACGGCGACTGCGGTCGTCCAGGTGCCCTCAGCCGTCCTCGGCGGGCTGCGACCCATAGCCGCGTGCGTGAACGACGTGACAGCCGCGTTCCGGACGTCCAGCAACTTCCTCGTGTACATCTCGAAGACGGCCGGTGCCTGCGGATCCACCGTGCCCAGCCAGTGGGGCTACGTGAACTTCACCGATCAGGGCACCGACCCTGCGTTCATGGGGTCGCAGGCGTTCGGGACCGCATTCACCTCGGGCACGCCTGCGTACTTCCCGGGCCTGGGCAGCACGGGCTGCGGCGCATCCACGGTGACCGCCGGGGCGAACGCGCCGTGCCAGAGCGACTGGTACGTGAACGGCTACGCCGGCCCGTTCTACGCCCCGAACGTGTCGGTCCCGGGCAGCTCGGCCACCGGCCTCGCCGGCAACACGGGCTTCGTGGCGTCGACGCAGTCCGACGTGGTCGGGCTGGTGGGCAAGCTGATCCAGCTGCCGGTCGTGACGACGTACAACGCGGCGACGAAGCGGTTCGACGTCGTGGGAGTCGTGACCGTGAAGGTGTGCGCCGTGGCGTGGACGAAGAACCCTCCGACGCCGTCGGGCACCACCTCGTGCACCAACTCGGCCCAGCCCCCGGCGTGGGTCATCGGCAACCCGCCGACGCCTCTGGGTCCGAACGAGGCGGCGCTGTGGGTCGAGCCGGTCACGTACGCGACCTCGGGCGTGTTCGGAGGCCGGACCGACTGTCAGATCGGCGATGCCTGCGACCTGGGAACTCGCTCCATCGCGCTGTTCAAGTGATCCCGGCCGCGATGCTCCGGCCGCGCTCGGTAGCCCAGGCGTACGGAAGTGCTCACGTCGTAAGACCCGTCGCGGTCGGGGCACGCCGCCGCCTAGTGTGGTCGGCATGAGTGGTGCTCTCGGGCGGCAGCGGCCGTCGTTGGACGTGATGGGTCGACCCGTGCTCGCGACGTACGACGACTACCTCGATGCGCAGAAGGCGGTCGACACGTTGTCCGACAACGGGTTCCCCGTGCAGAACACGGCGATCGTCGGCGTCGACGTCCGCATCGTCGAATCGGTGCTGGGGCGCCTGTCGTGGGGGCGCGCGGCGTTCTCCGGTCTCGGGACCGGTGCCTGGTTCGGGATGCTCATCGGGCTGTTCGTCGCGCTGTTCAGCTCGTCCAACGGCAGCGTGCTGCCGCTCGTCGGGCTCGGCCTCCTCTACGGAGCGGCGTTCGGCATCGTCTACGGCCTCATCTCGTACGCCTTCAGCGGCGGCAAGCGCGACTTCGTCTCTCGCCAGCAGCTGCAGGCGGCCCGGTACGAGGTGCGCTGCGAGCAGGCGGTGATCGGCGACGCGCGCAAGATCCTCGGACTCGGTGGCAGCTGGCCGCCGGACCTCCCCACGGCGGGAGAACCGTCGTCGACGTCGTCCGTCGCCGACACGGCCCGGGAGGTCGCCGACACGGTCAAGGACGGCATCGACAGCGTTCGCGACGGCGTCCCTCCGGCGTCCGCCTGACGTCCTCGGTGGGCGCCCACGTCGCGGCTCCTCGCGGCGCTCGCGCCCGATCCATACCGTGCGCGGCCGACTGAGGCGGTCGTCCTTCCCCGGCTCTTCGCCCCTTGGTAGTCTCCCGATCACTTGATAGGCAATTGCCGTGCGCACGCGCACGGCCTCGAGGAAGAGGACCGAGTGTCCGAGTCGCTGCCCGCCCGCGCCCGCGTCGTCATCGTCGGCGGCGGGGTCATCGGATGCTCGCTGGCCTACCACCTCACCAAGCTCGGGGTGTCGGACGTGGTCCTCCTCGAGAAGCACGAGCTCACGGCAGGCACGACCTGGCACGCGGCCGGGCTCATCACCAGCGCCGGGTACCACACCGAGACGTCGATCTGGATGGCGCGCTACTCGCGTGACCTCTACGACCGGCTCGAGGCGGAGACCGGACACTCCACCGGCTTCCGCCCGGTCGGTCACCTCCACATCGCGACCGACGAGGAGCATCTCGAGACGATCACGCGCGAGCGGGACTTCCAGGTGGGCTTCGGCGTGCCGAACGAGATCATCTCGGGACGGGAGGTCGCCGACCTGTTCCCGCTGGCGAAGACCGACGACATCATCGGCGCGTCCTACGTCGTCGACGAGGGTCGCGCTGACCCGGTGGGCGTCGCCACGTCTCTCGCGAAGGGCGCCAAGCTTGGCGGAGCGACGGTGATCGAGGGCGTCACGGTCACCGGCTTCGTGAAGGACGGACGTCGTGTCACGGGTGTCGTCACGGACCACGGTGACATCGAGTGCGAGACCGTGGTGCTCACGGCGGGGCTCTGGACGCGGCAGCTGGCCGCGACCGCAGGCGTCGACGTGCCGCTGCAGGCGGCCGAGCACTACTACCTGCTCACCGAGCCCATGGACGGCGTGAACCGCGACCTGCCGATCGTCGAGGACCCGGGTTCGTACGGGTACTTCCGCGAGGAGGGTGGCGGCCTGCTGGTCGGTCTGTTCGAGCCGGTCGGCAAGGCCTGGCACCCGGAGGGGGCGCCGTACGACTTCGCGTTCGGAACGATCCCGCCCGACTACGACCGCGTGACCCCGTTCCTCGACAACGCCATGCTGCGCGTCCCGTCACTTGGCCACGGCCGGCATCCGCACCTTCTTCTGCGGGCCGGAGAGCTTCACCCACGACGTCGCGCCGATGGTGGGACCGGTGCCCGAGCTCGACGGGATGTGGGTGGCGGCCGGGCTCAACTCCGTCGGCATCCTGTCCGGCGGCGGCATCGGCAGCGCGCTCGCGGCATGGATCGTCGAGGGCGTCGCGCCGGTCGACATGGCGTCGTACTCCGTCGAACGGGCGTTCCCGTTCGAGAACTCGCTGCGCTTCCGTACCGAGCGCACCGTCGAGCAGCTCGGCGTTCTCTTCGGCGACGGCATGTTCCCGACGTTCCAGCAGAAGACGGCGCGCAACATCCGACGGACCGCTCTGCACGACGTGTGGGCGCGCAAGGGAGCGCACTTCGCCTGCTCGCACGGGTGGGAGTACCCCGAGTGGTTCTCGCCGAGCGGCGTCGTGCCCGAGGTCCCCTCGACCTGGGGACGCGGCGAGTGGACGCCGTGGGTCGCGGAGGAGCACCGGACGATCCGGGAGAACGTCGGCGTGATCGACATGACGCTCATGTCGAAGTTCCTGGTCCAGGGTCCGCACGCCGCGGACGTCCTCGACCGGCTCAGCGCGGGGGACGTCGCCGGAGGCGTCGGCCGCGTCGTCTACACGCAGTGGCTCAACGACGCCGGCGGCATCATGGCCGACCTCACGGTCACGCGGCTCGACGACGACGCGTTCCTCGTCGTCGTCTCGGACATCTCGCACCGCCGGGTCGAGCGCATGATCAAGGACGAGACGCGCGAGGACGAGTTCGTCACGGTCGCCGACATGACGGCCGCGTTCACCCTCCTGACGGTGCAGGGACCGAAGTCGCGCGAGCTGCTGCAGCGCGTGAGCCCGGACGACCTCTCCGAGGCGTCGTTCCCGTACCTCACCGCGCAGGAGATCGAGGTCGGCTACTCGCGCATGCTGGCGCTGCGGGTCACCTACGTCGGCGAGCTCGGCTTCGAGCTCTACGTGCCGAGCGACCAGGCCCAGTCGGTGTGGGAGACGCTCGAGGCGGTCGGCGACGACCTCGGTCTCAAGCCCGTCGGCCTGCAGGCGATGAACGGCCTCCGTCTGGAGAAGGGCTACCGCGACTACGCCGTCGACATCGAGAACACCGACACGCCGGTGACCGCCGGTCTGGCCTTCTCGGTGGCGTGGGACAAGCCGACGGAGTTCCGCGGCAAGGCCGCCCTCGTCGCGACCCGCGCCGACAAGACCGACCGCCTCGTGTCGCTGCTCGTGCAGGACGCCGCGCCGCTGCTCTTCGGCAGCGAGCCGGTCCACAAGGACGGCGTCCGCATCGGCCACGTGCAGGCGGGCGGCTACGGCCACACCCTCGGCGGCGCGGTCGCGCTCGCGACGGTCGTCAACCAGGACGGCGTCACGACCGCGTGGCTCGACGAGGGCGGCTTCGAGGTGGTCGTGTGCGGCAAGGCCTACCCGGCGACGCTCTCGCTGCGCCCGCTCTACGACCCGGACCGCACCCGGGTCCGCGGCTGACACCCGTCATCGGTAGTGACATCGCGCGCCCTGCGACGCGATCCCACTACCGATGACGCGTCGGGAGGACGTCCCAGTCGGCCAGGGCCTCCAGGAGCCCCGGCGTGCAGGGGAGCGCGTCGAGCTCGTTCCGCGTGACCCAGCGCGCCTCGTCGGCGTCGTCGCCCGGCACGAGGCGATCCGCGCCGACGACGGTGCACACGAAGTCGTCGATGACGTACGTCGCACCGTCGGGCGCAGGCCGCTCCACCCGGCCCGCGAGCCGTCCGACGGAGACGTCGATGCCGCACTCCTCGCGCACCTCGCGCGCGCACGCCGTCTCGGGTGTCTCGCCGTCCTCGACCCGGCCGCCCGGCACCGACCACAACCCCCGTCCGGGCTCGTGACCACGCCGCACGACCAGCAGCCGCCCCTCGTGACGCACGATCGCGCCGACGCAGGGGACGAGTCGCCGGTCGTCATTCATGTGGCCATCCTGGCTTGACGCGGACCACCTCGCGGGTCGAGCGTCTGCGCTGAGGAGGCGACATGCCGGATCCCGTGTGCGTACGGTGCCGCGGTCCGCTGCGCACTCCGGAGACGGACGGCGAGTGGTCGTGCCCGGAGCACGGGGTCGTCGAGCCGCTCAACGCGGCGCTGCCCGCTGAGCACCATCACGTCGTCGAGGTCGCCGGCTCCTCCGCGGTGCCGGTGTGGGTGCCCCGCCCGTTACCGGCCGGCTGGGGGATCAGCGGCGTACGCCGGACCAGCGGCACCGGCGCCTCGCGCGGTACGGCGGTAGCGCTGCTCGGCCCCGGACTGACCTCGCGCCAGGTCGAGCTCGTGCTCGTCGCCGAGGAACCGGGTGTCGGCCTCGGCGCGTCCTACGCGGGGCTCCGGGCCACCGACCCCGGGCCCGAGCTCGCGTCGCTGCCGTGCGACACGAAGGTGACCGCCGCCGGCCACCCGACCGCCCTCTGGTCGCTCCCGGTGTCCGACCGCGCCGTCTACGTCGGGGAGGCGGGCGGGCTGTGGCTGTGGGCCGTCGTCTGGCCGGTGACCGAGTGGATGGTCGTGCACGACGACCTGCACCTCGTCGACGTCCGGGCGGCCGAGAACCGGGCGCACCTCAGCGAGCTGCCGGTCGTCGCCCTGTCGCCACGGCTCGCGGACTGACGCAGCGAGTCGGAGGTCGCCCGTAGAGTGACCACTCGTGTCGACGTGGCTGGACCCCAGGTTCCTGGGCTCGGTCTATCTCGCGCTCTTCGTGATCATGGACCCGCCGGGCATCATCCCGGTGTTCCTGGCGCTGACCGCCCGCCGCGGTCCCGCGGTGATGGCACGGCTCGCGCTGCAGGCCGCCCTCACGGCGTTCGGCGTGATCACGCTGTTCGCCGTCCTGGGCGAACGGATCCTGTCGTTCCTCGGCATCACCCTGCCGGCCATGCAGGTGTCGGGCGGGCTCCTGCTGCTCATCGTGTCGCTCGAGCTGCTCACCGGGAAGACCGACGAACCGACAGAGGTCGATGACGTCAACGTGGCCATGGTCCCGCTCGGCACTCCGCTGCTCGCCGGGCCGGGTGCGATCGTCGCGACGATCCTGTTCGTCCGTCAGGCCGACACCGGTCCCGAGATCGCGTCGCTCGTCGTCGGCATCATCCTCATCCACGTCACCATCTACCTCACGATGCGGTTCTCCGTCGTGCTCGCAAAGATCCTGCGCCCCACGGGAATCCTCGTGCTCACCCGCATCGCGGGCCTCCTGGTCGCGGCGATCGCCGTGCAGCTGGTCGCCGACGGCGTCTTCGGCTTCATCGCGGCGCACGGGTCGTGACGATGTCCCAGGGACTTCTCGACGACATGCCGCGCAGGCTGTGGACCTGCACGCCGACCAAGCTCGACACCTGGCTCGCCTGCCCGCGCCGTTACCGCTTCAGCTATCTGGATCGGCGGCAGAAGGGCTTGCCCTGGGCGCACAACAGCGTCGGCTCCTCGGTGCACAACGCCCTCCGCGACTGGTGGTCGCTGCCGTCCGAACGTCGTACCCCTGCGTCAGCGAGCGACCTGGTCGCCAAGGGCTGGCTCACCGACGGGTTCCGCAACGACGCCCAGTCCGCGGAGTGGCGCGATCGCGCGTCAGCGATGACCGCGGCCTACGTCGACGGTCTCGATCCCGACGACGACCCCATCGGCGTCGAGCGCACGGTCGCGACCACGACGCACGGCATGGCGTTGTCCGGTCGGGTCGATCGCATCGACCTGAGGGCCAGCGACGACGGCGGCGACGAGCTCGTGATCGTCGACTACAAGACCGGACGTCGTCCGCTCGGCACCGATGACGCGAAGTCCTCGCTCGCCCTCGCGGTCTACGTGGTCGCGGCACGGCGCACGTTGCGCCGCCGGTCGCGTCGGGTCGAGCTGCACCACCTGCCGACAGCGACCGTCGCGGCGCTACGACCACTCCGACGAGTCGATCGAGCGGCACCTGCGGCGTGCGGAGCAGATCGCCCACGACGCGCAGGCGGCCGACGAGAGGTGGCACGAGTCGCCTCGCCGCCCGCGCCGAGGACGCCGGCGACGGGGACGCCGACGCGATCGAGGCGATCGACGCCGCGTTCCCGCCCGCTCCCGGACCCATGTGCTCGTGGTGCGACTTCCGGCGGCACTGCCCCGAGGGCAGGGACGCGTCCAGCGACATCGAACCCTGGGCCGGGCTCGCCGACTGACGTCGAGCCGGTCAGCGCTGCAGCACCGAGACGACGGTGGTGCCCCAGGCGTCCGCGTCGATGACGAGGTCGACGCTCAGCTGACGGACGATCGTGAGGCCTCGCCCGCCCCACGGGTTGGGGTCGGTGCCGTCCCAGGGCCCGCCGTCCTGGCTCACGATCCGCACCACGTGGCGGCCGTCCTCGTCGTCGGCGTCGACGTCGATCGTCACGGGGGTCGCTCCGTGGCGTACGGCGTTGGCGACCAGCTCGCTGGTCACCA
Source organism: uncultured Actinomycetota bacterium (assembly GCA_963782665.1). Taxonomy (GTDB): domain Bacteria; phylum Actinomycetota; class Actinomycetes; order S36-B12; family CAIYMF01; genus Longivirga. Next base: position 406,499 of record CAWAKP010000005.1, read on the forward strand.
GCTCGGCGTCGTCGGCAAGGTCGCCCGCCCCGGGCGCGGACGGCCAGGTCTCCAGCACGAACGCACGAACGGCCCGCCGAGCCCGGGACACGGACTCGGGGGCCAGCTCGAGGTCGAGATGGAGGAGGGGCATCACCCGCAGCCCTTACCCCTGGTGGCCCGCGGCGAAACCCCGCCAGAGCGCATCGAGAACCTCGGCGGTGCGCTCCGGCCGCTCGGCGGCGGGTGAGTGCCCCGCGCCGTCGATGACGCACGGTGTCGTCCCGACGGCGACGGCGACACGGTCCTGTGCGCTCGTCGGCCAGGCGTCGTCGTCAGGGCCGTAGACCACGCCGACCGGGAAGCCCCCGGCGGCGAGCGCGGCGAGCTCGTCGGTGCGGTCGGGCGTGTCGAGCAGCAGGGCGGTCTTGGCGCGGAGGGCGTAGGCGTTGTTGGCCACGAAGCGTCGGTGCATGAACGCGGCGACCTCGTCCGTGGGCGGGCGCCAGCCGCCCTCCCGGTCGGCGGCCTCCTTCACCGTCCAGATCGTCTCGAGCGGCACGTGGGGAAGGGCGGCGTGCAGCGCGCCCAGCCCGTCGTGATGGCCGGCCGGCAGCGGACCGGGGCCCGAGCAGAGCAGCGTGAGCGACGCGAACCCCTGGCCGCCGCTGGTCAGCGCCGCCTCACGCGCCACGAGCCCACCGAAGGAGTGCCCGACGACGTGCGCCGGACCGATCGGCTCGATCACCTCGAGCAGGTCGCGTGCGAGCGAGGCGAGGGAGTAGGCGGACTCGTCCTCGGGACCCGGCGACTCGAACTGGCCGCGCTGGTCGTAGGCCACGACGCTCCATCCCCGGCGCGCCAGCGGCGCGAGCACCGCGATGAAGTCCTCCTTCGAGCCGGTCCATCCGGGGACGAGCACGGCCGTGCCCTGCACCGGTGCCGCCGCCTCGATCCGCACGCCCGCGAGCTCGCCGCGGGAGGTCTGCAGGGACAGCGGTCGTGCGCCGGACGGGAGGTCGAGGTAGGGCGGGGTGCTCACGGACGGCACACTACGGACCAGGGGGCGCCGTCCGGCGCTCGGTGCCCGAACAGGTGGTGGCCGATGGCGCGCACGATCGCGGTGGCGAGTCAGAAGGGCGGCGTGGGCAAGACGACGACGGTGGCCTCCCTCGGCGTCGCCCTCGTCGAGCTCGGGCAGCGCGTGCTCCTCGTCGACCTCGACCCGCAGGCCTGCCTCACGTTCTCGCTCGGGATCGACCCCGAGGACCTCACCGAGTCCCTGTACGACGTCTTCACCGGTCAGCGTCGCGCGGGCGACGTCGTCGTGACGACGCCGGACGGCGTCGACCTCGCTCCCGCCACGATCGAGCTGGCGCAGGCGGAGGCGGCGCTGCTCATGCGTGGGAACAGGGAACGGGCCCTCGACGACGCGCTCGGCGACGTACGGGGACGCTACGACTGGATCCTGCTCGACTGCCCGCCGACCCTCGGCATCCTCACGGTCAACGCGCTCACCGCGGCCGACGAGGTGATCGTGCCGTTGCAGTGCGAGACGCTCGCCCACCGTGGCGTCGGGCAGCTCGTCGAGACCGTGCATGACGTCCAGCGGGCCACGAACCCCCGCCTGCGGATCAGCGGCATCCTGCCCACGATGTTCGACGGGCGGACGTCGCACGCTCGGGCCGTGCTCGCCGACATCTACGACCGCTACGAGATCCCGGTGCTCGAGCCGCCGATCGCGCGGTCCGTCCGGTTCGCCGAGGCGCCTGCACTGGGCCGCTCAGCGCTGTCGACGGCGTCCACCCTGCGCGGCGTCGAGGCCTATCGCACGCACGCCCGCCACCTCCTCGCCACAGCGACCCCCTGACCCCACGCACCCAGCGATCCAGCGACGTGCCACTGCGTGACCCTTAGGGAAGATCGAGGGCACATATGTGCCACTCCGTGACCCGAACTCGTGACGACGAGGGGTCCAGGCGGTGTCCACTGCGGCCGCGCTCACATCGCGCGGGACGCAGGCCCGTACGTCGAGGGACCCGACTTTGGGTCACGAGGTGGCACAAAAGTGCCACGACCTGTCCCTAAGGGTCAGATCCGTCAGCCGACGGTGATCGTGGTTCCGGAGACGGTGATCGGGATGGCGGCGAGCGGGGACGGCGCGGGGCCGCCCTGGACCGAGCCGTCGACGATGGAGTACTGGCTGCCGTGGCAGGGGCAGCGGATCAGGCCGTCCGAGACGGCCGCCACGGTGCAGGCCATGTGCGTGCACACCGCGGTGAAGGCCTTGAACTGACCGGCCTTCGGTTGGGTGACGACGATCTGGCGGTCGGTGAGGATCGTGCCGCCACCGACCGGGACGTCGGCCGTGCTCAGCCCGGCGTTGCTCGACGATCCGGCGTCGGACGGCGTCGAGCCCGCCCCCGATGACGCAGTCGAGCCCCCGCACGCGGCGGTCAGCCGCGGCCGCGGCCACCACGACGCCACCCGCGAGCAGCACCTCGCGGCGGCTGCGTCGCTGCGTCGGTGGCAGGTCGGCGCAGCCCGCCGCGCAGGCGCACCCGGCGGTCGGCGGGCGGTGGGGTGCGAGGTCGGTCACGGGGCCTCCAGGGAGATCGGGTCCGGCGTACCGGCTCACGACTGCCAACGCGGGTGCGGACGGACAGGTTCACCGTACGCCGACGGTGCGTACGGGCGTCGGTGACGCCCGTCGGCCACCGTGAGACGGTCGGATCCGGCGGTCGGCACCCGGCTGGTCGCTCGCCCCGGAACGGGTCACGCGTCCGCAGGCGCGACCGTGCCGGAACCTCGCTCTCCGTCACGCGTGCGCACCGTGCGTTCGCCTGCTGCTCCGATCGGTCCCAGGCGTGCCGCCGCGTGAACCCGCAGCGAACGGCGTACGTTGCACTGACATGGGGCCGGAGGACGGTGAGGCGCGCCTGCGCCGCATCCACGCCGAACATGGGCCTGCCCTGCTCGCGTTCGCCTCGAGGCTGACGGCAGGCGACCGCCACCGCGCCGAGGACGTCGTCCAGGAGGTGCTCGTGCGCGCGTGGCGGCACCCGGAGGTCAGCGACGGCGGTCCCGACGGCGAACGGGCGTGGCTCATGACCGTGACGCGCAACGTCGCGATCGACGTCTACCGCGCGCAGCGGGCCCGGCCGACCGAGGTCGGCGGGGAGGCGCTCGCCGTGGCGGACACCCAGCCCACCGCCGACGACATCGACCGCGCCGTCGAGGCGTGGAGCATCGCGGCGGCGCTCGAGACGCTCCCGGCTGCGCAGCGCGACGTTCTGATCGAGACTTTCTTCCGCGGGCGCTCGGTGGCCGAGACCGCGCGGATCCTCAACATCCCGGCCGGCACCGTGAAGTCGCGGGCCTACCACGGACTGCGCGCCCTGCGCGGGGTCCTGCTCGAGGGAGGTGTACGCCTGTGAACGTTCGGACGGTGCCCTGCGACGAGGCGGAGATCTCCCTCGGCGTGCTGGTGCTCGGAGCCCTCGAGCCCGGGGAGCGCGAGGAGGTAGAGGCGCACGTCGCCACGTGCCCGCGCTGCGCCGCCGCGCTCGCCGACATCGCCCCGCTGCCCGGACTGCTGCACCGCGTCAAGATGAGCGCGTCGGAGATGGCCGGCGAGGGCTTCACCCCGGCGCCCGAGCACGTGCTGGAGACGGCGCTCGCGCGCGTCCGCGACGAGCGGGTCGTGCCGGTACGCCGTCAGACCTCGGCCAACTGGCAGCCCGTGCTCGCCGCTGCGGCCGCTGCGATCGTCGCCGTCGCCATCGGCCTCGCCGCGTGGTCGCAGGTGCACCACGCGCCGCAGCGGGTGGTGGCCGCGGCCTCGTCGCCGACGTCGGGGATCTCGGCCAACGTCGTTCTGACGCCGACGGGTTCGGGCACCGCGCTCGATGTGAGCCTGTCCGGGGTCCGCGCCGGCGAGCACTGCGAGCTGGTCGCGATCAGCCACGACGGCCTCCGCGAGGTGACCTCGACCTGGGTCGCCGATTACGAGGGCATGGCCAGCCTGACCGGCAGCACGGGGCTCTCGACCGCGGACATCTCGCAGCTGGAGATCGTCACGACCGGCGGCGAGACGCTGCTCACGCTCGACGTCCCCGCCTGAGCGGGTCGACCGAGGTTGCCCCGAGCTGCTCGCGGTCGGTCAGCCCGCGTGCTCGGCGTTCTGCGAGACGGTCCGGCCCGAACCCGCGTCATCGACGCCTGACGTCATCCCCGTCGCCGGTGGCTGCCCGTGAGGACGGCCACCAGCGCGGCGCAGTTCAGTCCTGGGACGTCGAGGTGGCCACGTCGCCGCCGTCGCTCGGCGTGCCCGCCCCACCCCGACCACGGCCGCCACGGCGACGGCGTCGGGTGCGCGGGGCCCCCTCGCCGGCGGCGGTGCCGGACTCGGCCGAGCCGGCAGGGCCTGCCGACCCGGCCGGTGCTGAGCCACCAGCGTCGTCCGACGTGGCGACCGCGACCGCCGCACCCGACGACGCCGCGCCGCGGGTGCGACGTCGCTCGCGCTTGGGGGCGTCCGGGTCGCGCCGCGGACGATCCTCGGCATCCTTGCCATGGTCGTCGTGGGTGTCGTGCTTGTCCTTGCTGTGGCTGTCCTTCTGGCCGTGCTTGTCACCGTGCCGGTCGCTCTTGCCGTGCGTGTCCTTGGCCGGACGGTTGCGCTTGCCGGCCGAGGCGCCGGTCTCACCGAGGTCCTCGAGCACCTCGGCGTCGAGCCCGGCGCGGGTCCGGGCGGTCTTGGGCAGCCGGCCCTTGGTGCCCGCCGGGATGCCCAGACCGGTGTAGACGTGCGGGCTCGAGGAGTAGGTCTCGATCGGGTCGTAGAAGGCCAGGCCGAGCGTCTGGTTGATCATCTTCCAGCGGTGCAGGTCGTCCCAGTCGACGAGCGTGACGGCGACCCCGGAGTTGCCCGCGCGACCGGTGCGGCCGATGCGGTGCAGGTAGGTCTTGTCGTCCTCGGGGCACTCCCAGTTGATGACGTGGGTGACGTCCGCGACGTCGATGCCACGTGCCGCGACGTCGGTGGCGACGAGGACGTCGACCTTGCCGTTACGGAACGCGCGCAGGGCCTGCTCCCGTGCGCCCTGACCGAGGTCGCCGTGCACCGCGGCGGCCGCGAAACCGCGGTCGACGAGATCGTCGGCGACGCGCTGCGCGTTGCGCTTGGTGCGGCAGAAGATGATGGTGAGCCCGCGGCCGTCGGCCTGCAGGACGCGCCCGATGAGCTCCTGCTTGTCCATGCTGTGCGCACGCCACACGTGCTGCTCCGTCGCCGCGACCGTGGCGTTGTCGTCGTTGAGGTCGAGGGCGCGGATGTGCGTGGGCTGCGTCATGTACCGCCGCGCGAGGCCCACGATCTGGCCGGGCATGGTGGCGGAGAACAGCATCGTCTGGCGCACCGCCGGCACCAGGGCCACGATCCGCTCGACGTCGGGCAGGAAGCCCATGTCGAGCATCTCGTCGGCCTCGTCGAGGACGAGCGTCTTGACGTGCTTGAGGTTGAGGTGCCCCTGACGCGCCAGGTCGATGAGGCGTCCCGGCGTGCCGACGACGACCTCGATCCCCTTCTGCAGCGCCTCGACCTGCGGCTCGTAGGCCCGACCGCCGTAGACGCACAGGACGCGCATGCCCATGAGGCGACCGGCCTTCTCGAGGTCGCTCGCGACCTGGATGCCGAGCTCGCGGGTGGGGACGACGACGAGCGCCTGCGGCTTGCCGCGCACGACGTCGGACTGTGCGTCGAAGTCGTCGTCGCCGGGGGCGACGGACCGCTGCAGCAGCGGGATGCCGAAGCCGAGGGTCTTGCCCGTGCCGGTCTTGGCCTGACCGATGAGGTCCGTGCCGGCCAGGGCGAGGGGGAGGGTGAGCTCCTGGATCGGGAACGCCGTGATGATGCCGTCGGCGGCGAGCGCCGCGACGATGCGCGGGTCGACCCCGAGCTCGGCGAAGGTCAGGGGGTCCGCCGCTGCGGGGGCCTCGATGTCGGGTGTGGCCTGCTCGGCCTGGTCGACCTGCGGGGTCTCGTCGATCTGGTCGTCGTGCTCGTGCTCGGTCGTGGTGCTCTCGGTGGTCAGGGCCTGCTCCGTGGGTAAGCCGGGACGCGCGTGACCGGCAGGTCCCCCGGGTCAGCGCAAGGACCGCGACTCCAGAGGCCCGCGCCGTTCGCCGGTGAGGCGCCGTCGGCGGGCTGGTCACGGAGTGATTCGCATACGTCGGCCGTGACCGGTGATGACCGGGCCAGTCTACCTGGGCGGGGGGTGCGTCCCGACCATGCGAGCGGTGGACGCTGCGGCGCGCCGGATCCGCGCTCAGGCCGCGTCGGTGGCGGGAAACGACGTACGCTCGCGAGCCGTGAGCGACGTGACGCCCGGACCCGGGTCAGAACACCTCAACTCCGACACGCCGACCCCGTCGGACCTCGTCGACGACCCGGACTACCGCGCCGGCGTGGTCGACCTGCTCGGAGTGCTCGCCTACACCGAGCTCGTGGCCTTCGAGCGCCTGGCGGCAGACGCCTCTCTCGCGCCGACGATCTCGGACGAGGTGGCGCTCGCGCTCATGGCGACGGCGGAGATCAGGCACTTCACCCGGCTCGCCGAGCGACTCGCCGAGCTCGGCGCCGATCCGGCGTCGGCGATGGAGCCCTTCGTCGACCCGATCACGGAGTTCCACGAGAAGACGGCGCCGGGCGACTGGCTCGAGAGCCTGGTCAAGGCCTACGTCGGCGACGGCATCGCCACCGACTTCTACCGCGAGGTCGCGAACGTGCTCGACCCCGAGACGCGCGAGCTCGTCCTGGACGTGTGCGGCGACACCGGTCACGCGAACTTCGCGGTCGCGACGGTGCGCGCCGCGATCGAGGCCGACCCGCGCATCGGGGGGCGGCTGGCCCTGTGGGGACGGCGTCTCGTGGGGGAGGCCCTGTCGCAGGCGCAGACGGTGGCGGCGGAGCGCGACGGGCTGGCCTCGCTGCTCGTCGGCGGCGTCGACCGACCCGGTATGGGGCTCGCCGAGCTCGGCGCGATGTTCTCCCGGCTCACCGAGGCGCACACCCGCAGGATGCAGACGCTGGGCCTTCAGGCCTAGCCAGGAATCCTGCGGTGGGCCCCCGCTGAGCCGCAGGCTCAGTACGGGAGATGCAGACGCTTGGCCTGCAGGCCTAGCCGGCCGAGGTCAGACGGCGCCGAAGCCGATGCGTCCGCGCTCGCCGGCGCCGATCTCGACGTAGGCGATCCGGTCGCCGGGCACGACCACGGTGCGGCCCTTGTCGTCGTTGAGGATCAGGGTCGTGCCGTCCTTGACCGCGTCGGTGACCAGGGCGACGACGTCCTCGACGGCCTGGGCGCTCTCCAGCACGACTTCGCGCGCAGCCTGCTGCACGCCGATCTTGACCTCCACGAACGTTCCCTTCACGTCGGGCCTCCCACGCGGTACGCCGGAGCTCTCGGGGCCAACCTAACCGAGGACGTCGACGCCGCCACCGCTCGGTCGACGCGCTTCGCCGACGGCGTAGGGCTCAGGCCGGCGGGTGCGACAGCGGGATGCGGGAGATGCCGCGCCAGGAGAGGGTGCTCACGAGCCGGGCGGCCTCGTCCTTGGGGATGGCGCTGCCGTCGCGCAGCCAGCGCCGCGCCGCTGTCTGGGCCAGCCCGCCGAGACCGGAGGCGAGCAGGAGTGCCTCGTCATCGGTGAGTCCGGTGTCCTCGGCGATGACCTTGCTCACGAGCGTGGCGCACGCGTCGTTGGCCCGGTCGACCCGCTCACGCACGGCAGCCTCGTTGGTGAGGTCGCTCTCGAAGATCAGGCGGAAGGCGCCACCCGGGTCGTCGACGAAGTCGAAGTACGCCTGGACCGTCGCCTGGACGCGCAGCTTGTTGTCGGCCGTCGATGCGAGGGCGTCGGAGACGGCTGCGACGAGCGCGTCCGAGGACTGGTCGAGCAAGGCGAGGTAGAGGTCGAGCTTGCCCGGGAAGTGCTGGTAGAGAACGGGTTTGCTCACTCCGGCCGTCTCGGCGATGTCGTCCATCGCGGCGGCGTGGTAGCCCTGCGCGACGAAGACCTCCCGCGCGGCGTCGAGCAGCTGTGCGCGACGCTCGCGCCGGGGCAGGCGCTGGCCTCGCGAGCGGCTGGTGTCGGAGGCCACGGACATGGCCGCAACCTTACCGGCCGGTAGAGCGCCGTCGAGGCCCGTCAGTCCTGCGGGTCGCGCCCGTCGTGGCCGGTCTCGACCCGCGTGCTCGCTCACACCGCACCGCTGTGCGGACGTCCGGCTCACAAGAACGCCGCCACCGCGCGTCGGCACGGGCTGCCTCCTAACGTGGGGCGTATGGGTATCGCGGTGGAAGGTGCGCCGGTGCCGGCACCCGACGCCGCCGCGATCGAGGCCGCCGTCGCCGTCGTCCCGGGTGTGACGCGCGCCGTCGTCACGTTCGGCGCGGACGGCGAGCCCGAGGTGCTCCGCGTCGTCCTCGGGGACGAGGCCGACCCGCTCGGGGTGGCGCGGGCAGCACACCGGATCCTGCGCCTGCAGTTCGGTGTGGGCCTCGATCCGGGCCGCATCGAGATCGTCGAGGACGTCCCGCTCGTCGAGTCCCGCTCGGTGCTGCGCCTGGTCGAGGAGGACGAGCACGGTGCGCTCCTGCTCGGCGAGGACGTGCAGGCGCTGCTCGACGACCTCGACCCAGGCCCCGGGCCGCGTTTCGGCACCGAGGTCCTGGCCTCGGCTGCCCGGCACCCGGCCGGCGTCGGTCACGACGGCTCCCCGACCAGTCCGGCCAGGCAGTTCCCCGGCGGGCGCGTCGCGGTCGCGCGTCTCGCCCTGTCGGCCGACGGGCTCGGCGTCACCGCGACCGTCACCCTCACCGACGACGGGGTCGAGCACTCGGGCAGCGCCGAAGGCCCGACCACGCCCGCTGCCCTGCACCGGTGCGTCGCGAGCGCGACCCTGCGCGCGCTGGCGCCCTCGCTCGCGAGCACGGCGGTGCGCCTCGACGTCGATGCCGTCGCGATCGTGCCGGTGGGCGACAGCTCGGCGGCGGTCGTGCGCGTGATCTGGCTGACGCCGGACGGCGCCGAGCACCTCACCGGTGCCTCCGAAGTCCGCGACGACCCGCGCTACGCGGTGATCCGTGCCACCCTCGATGCTGTGAACCGACGCCTCATCCATGACGTCGAGGCCTGATGCCCGAGACCGACGTCCCGCGCGCCACCGACGACCTGCTCGTGACGCTGCCGCCGCCTTGGCCGCGCGAGGACGTCGTCGTCCCCAACGGCACGCTGTCGGTCCGGCGCGCGGCGCCGGTCGAGCCCTCGTCGGCCGAGCCGGCGCTCTTCGTGCACGGGCTCGGCGGCAACGCCACCAACTGGACCGACCTCATGGCCCTGCTGCGCGACCAGGTCGACGGCGTGGCCGTCGACCTCCCCGGGTTCGGGTGGTCGCCACCGCCCCGCGACGGTGACTACGGTCTGGCCCGCTCGGCCGAGTCGCTCGCCGACCTCGCCGAGGCGCGCTTCGACGGACGGCCCGTGCACCTGTTCGGGAACTCGATGGGCGGTGCGATCGCCGTGCAGCTGGCCGCACGTCGACCCGATCTCGTCCGCACGCTCACCCTCGTGTCGCCGGCACTCCCGAAGATCGGCGTACGTCGCACCAACGTGCACCTGCCGGTGATCGCGGCGCCAGGGCTCGGTACGACGCTCATGAAGCGGTATCTCACCCTGGACCCGGAGACGCGCGCCAGGGCCACGATCGACGTGTGCTTCGCCGATCCCTCGTCGGTGCCGGAGGAGCGGATGGACGACGCCGTGCGCGAGGTGCGGCGCCGCGACGGACTGCCCTACGTCGCCGACGCGTTCCTGCAGTCGTTGCGCGCTCTCATGGCGACCTTCCTCGACCGGTCCGCGCAGCGGCCGTGGGCGCTCGCGGAGACGATCGCCTGCCCGACCCTGCTGGTCTACGGTCGGCTCGACAAGCTCGTCGACCCGATCCATGCCCACACCAAGGCCTTCCCCGACGTCCGGGTGCTCGTCCTCCCGCACGCGGGCCACGTCGCGCAGATCGAGCAGCCGGTGCTGGTCGCAGATGCGTGGCGCGACCTGCTGCGTCCGGGCGCGACGCGGTGAGCGACGACTGCTGCGAGCGTGGCGGAGCTGCCCCGTCACGGCAATGGTCTAGACCGTTTACCTGGCCGTGTCGACCCGGTGCGGATAGCCTGTCCTTGTGACCGAGTCGGCCTCCCGATCCCTGCCGCAGCGTGCTCGCGTGGTCGTCATCGGGGGAGGCGTAGGCGGCACGTCGGTGGCCTACCACGTGGCGCTCGCAGGCGAGCGGGACGTCGTTCTCGTCGAACGGTCCGAGCTCACGAGCGGGTCGACGTTCCACTCGGCGGGACTCGTCGGGCAGCTGCGCTCGGATCCGACGCTCACCGAGATGAACCGGTACTCGGCGCAGCTGTACTCGTCGCTGCAGGAGGGTGAGCACCCGCCCGGCTGGGCGCAGTGCGGCAGCATCCGGCTCGCGTCGACCCCGGAGCGCTGGGAGGAGATCACCCGGCAGGCCGGCTGGGCCGCGAGCAGCGGACTCGAGCTCGAGCTGATCTCGGCCGCGGAGGCGCAGACTCTGTTCCCGCTGATGTCGACCGACGGCGTGGTCGGTGCCGCCTACCTCCCTACCGACGGACAGGTCGACCCTTCGCAGCTGACCCATTCGATGGCCGCTGCTGCGCGGGCGCTCGGGGTCCAGATCCACCCGCACACGCGGGTGCTGGGAATCGACACCGAGGGCGAGGGTCTGCGTCGCAGTGTCACGCGGGTGCGCACCGACCGCGGCGACATCGAGTGCGAGACGGTGATCGACTGCGCCGGGATGTTCGCTGCCGAGATCGCGCGCATGGTCGGCGTACGAGTCCCGGTCGTCCCGATGTCGCACCAGTACGTCGTCACCGAGGCGATGTTCGAGCACCGCGAGACACCGCTGCCGTCGCTGCGTGACCCGGACAACCTCGTCTACTACCGGCAGGAGGTCGACGGCCTGGTCATGGGCGGCTACGAGCGGAACTCGTTGCCCTTCACGGCTTCGGCGTCGTCCTACGACGCGGTGCCTGCCGACTTCAACGGCCGCCTGCTGGCACCCGACCACGACCGCTTCGAGGAGATCAGCGAGAACGCCGCGATCCGCGTGCCGTCCATCGCCGACGTCGGCATCAGGTCGTTCATCAACGGTCCGGAGGCGTTCACGCCGGACAACGAGTTCTGCCTCGGCCCGACGGACGTCGGCGGGTTCTTCGTGGCTGCCGGCTTCTGCGCGCACGGCATCGCCGGCGCAGGTGGCATCGGCAAGGTGATGGCCGAGTGGGTGCTCGAGGGTGCCCCGCCGATGGACCTCTGGCACATGGACGTCCGCCGTTTCGGTGCGTCGTACCGGTCGCCGTCCTACACGCTGGCACGCACCGTCGAGAACTACGAGAGCTACTACGACATCCGCTACCCGGCTCACGAGCGGCAGGCGGGTCGACCGTTGCGCGTGTCGCCGGCGTACCCCTGGCACGCGGCGCACGGCGCGTCGTTCGGCGAGAAGTCCGGGTGGGAACGGGTCAACGTCTACGAGACCAACAATCACCCCGACGACGAGGCGTGGCGACCCAGCGGCTGGGCAGGGCGGCACTGGTCGCCGGCGGTGGTGCGCGAGCACCGCGCCGCGCGCGAGACGGCGGCGATCTTCGACGAGTCGTCCTTCGCCAAGATCGAGGTACGCGGGCCGGACGCCGCGCGCCTGGTCGAGTGGGTGTTCGACAACTCGGTGGCGCGGGGCGCGGGATCGGTGACGTACACCCAGGCGCTCAATGCGCGCGGCGGGATCGAGTGCGACGTGACCGTGACGCAGCTCGCTGCTGACGCGTTCGTCGTCGTGACGGGTACGGCGTTCGCGAACCATGACGCGTCGTGGCTGCGCACCCAGGCGCGGCTCACCGACGCCGACGTCACGATCACCGACGTCACCGGCGCGTGGGCCTGCTACGGGCTGTGGGGGCCGCGAGCTCGCGACATCCTGGCGCCGCTGACGCCGCAGGACCTCGGCAACGACGAGTTCCCGTTCATGTCCATGCGCGAGACCACCGTGGGCGACGTCCCCGTGCGGCTGGTGCGGGTGACGTTCGTGGGCGAGCTGGGCTGGGAGGTCTACTGCCCCAGCGAGTACGCCGCGGGACTGTGGGCGACGCTGTGGGCGGCCGGCGAGCAGCACGGGCTCGTCGCCGCGGGCTACCGGGCCATCGACTCGCTGCGGCTGGAGAAGGGCTACCGCGTGTGGGGCGCCGACATCGACCCCGCGCACACGCCGTACGAGGCCGGCCTCGGCTTCTGCGTCAAGCTCGACAAGCCGGGTGGCTTCCTCGGACGCGAGGCGCTGGTGGCGCAGAAGGCGGCGGGTGTGGCCCAGAAGCTGGTGTGCCTCGTGCTCGACGACCGCACTGCGGTGGCGCTCGGCAACGAGCCGGTCCGCATCGGCGACGACGTCGTGGGCCGGGTGACCAGCGGCGGCCTCGGCTTCACCCTCGGCGTCTCGATCGCGTTCGCCTACCTCCCGCTGTCCCACGTCGCGGCCGGCACCGAGGTCGAGGTGGCCATCTTCGGCACCTGGGTCCGGGCGACCGTCACCCCGGACCCCCTCTACGACCCCACCAGCACCAGGGTCCGCACCTGACCCTCGGAATGTCCGGATGAAGGTGCCCCAGGCTCGCTAAGAGCGAGTCTCGGCGCCCCCGTCGGTTCCGCCGGTCGTCGCCCCCATCGACGGGGGCGCCTGAACAGGTCCTATGCGAGCCCGGGGCACCTTCATGGCGAACCGCGGCACGGTCAGGGGCGGTCGGACACGGCTCGGAGGGTGACGGGTTCGTGGGGGCTGCGGCGTACGAGGAACTCGACGCGGTCGCAGCGGAAGACGTCCCGGGCGAACTCGACCACGCGCGCGTCGGCGTCCCGGGTGGTGCGCTCGACGCGGATCAACGGGGTGCCCGGCTCGACGCGCAGCGCGGGGCCGGTGGTGTCATCGGCGAGGATCGCCTGGAGCCGCTCGTCGGCGCTCACGGGATAGATCCCGTACGTGCGACGCAGTACCGAGTAGAGCGAGCCCGACAACGACCGCTCGAGCATCCCGGGAGCGAGGCTGGCGGGGAACCACGACGTCTCGACCGCCACGGGCAGGCGGTTGGCCGAGCGGACGCGCACGATACGGACCGCCTTGCCACGCGGACCGAGTCCGAGCGCGGCGGCGACATCGGCCGGGGGCGTGCCCACCCCGGAGTCGAGCACTCGCGCGCCCGCGCGCTTGCCGGCGCGCTGCAGCTGGTCGGTGAGTCCGCTCAGGTGGGTGAGGTCGACCTCGATGCGCGGCTCGGCGACGAAGGCACCACCCGCGCGGCCCGGCACGCGCACGAGGTCGCCGCCGTCCTCGAGCTCGGCGAGCGCCTGGCGCAACGTCATGCGTGATACGCCGAGGAGCTCGGCGAGATCGCGCTCGCCCGGGAGCCGGTCGCCGGGTGCGAGCTCGCCCCTGGCGATGCCGCCACGCAGCCAGGCGGCGATCTGGACGTGGACGGGCGACGACGACGTCCGCGTCGACGACGAGAGGGGGGGTCGGCAGCCCACGTGCCATGGCTGCCGACCCCCCCTCGTGCGTCAGTGCTGCTGGATCAGGACGACGGTCCCTCGTGCTCGTGCGCCTGGTGCTCGCCAGGGAGCAGTCCCTGGTCGTGGTGCTCGAGCGAGATCTCCTCGGCGGAGGAGACACCCGCCGGCAGGTCGATCGTGTGCTTCGGCCCGGTGAACCAGTTCTTCGCCGAGAGGTGCCAGCCGGCCCACAACGCGATGAAGATGACGGCCATGACGATCGGTGCGTAGTTGACGGCGCTCCACGAGAAGGGAACCTCGTCGGTGCTCGGGGCACCGAAAACGCCACGCAGGAAGCCAGGCGTCCCCGCGGCAGCTACCGGCATCAGGAAGTAGATCGACGTGACGATGATCTCGAGGATGGCAAGTGGTGCCATCCACTTCCACTTGGTGCCGAGGTTCCACGAACCCTGCTGGAACGCGTCGCCCATCCTCCAGCGGTAGTAGATCGGGATGGCGAAGGCCAGGTAGAGGCCGAGAACGCCGATGGAGACAACTGCGAAGAACGCGAACACGCTGTAGACGGGTGCTGCGTCCGTGCCGACGTTCACCGGGAAGAGAGCGGGGATGGTGAGGATGAAGCCGACGAGGGCCACGACGAGAACGGCGTTTCGTGGCGTCTTGGACTTGTTGAGCCGAGCCCAGTTCGCCGCGCCGGGGACGGCGCCGTCACGGCTGAACGCGAACAGCATGCGCGACGCCGAGGTCAGGCACGCCGTCGTGCAGAAGAGCTGACCGATTGTGGCGATGAGCAGGACGAGACCGGCCATCTTCGGTTCGAGCGCCTGATCGAAGATGATGTTGACGTACCCGAAGCCGGTCGTGACGTCCTCGGGCTTCTGCACGGCGAACAGGAACGACAGGAGCAGGATCCAGCCGCCGATGGCCGAGTAGAAGATGGACTGCCAGATTCCCTTGGCGGCGCTGTTGGCGGCGCCATGAGTCTCCTCGGAGAGGTGCGCGGAGGCGTCGTATCCCGTGATGGTGTACTGCGTGAGCAGGAAGCCCAGCGGGATGACGAAGAACCAGAAGCCGAAGCCTTCCGTGCCGCCGCCGAACAGCCCGCCGGTGTTGTTGACGCGGTAGGTGAACACGTCGGTTGCGTTCCAGTGCGTGGCTCCCGGCTTGAGGAAGAACCACAGGATGATGACGACGACAGAAGCGCCGATGACGTGCCACCAGACCGAGATGTTGTTGAAGATCGACAACAGGTGGCTGGAGAAGATGTTCACCAGCGACGCAAGGATCATGATGACCGCGAAGATCCAGAAGTCGCGCTGCAGGGCGCCCGCGGTGCCTGGTGCGAACGCGCTCTCGTTGGGCCAGCCGGCTGCCCACGAGTCGGAGAAGTGACCGAGCGTGAGATCCAGGTAGCCGGCCGCGCCGTATGCAACGGAAGCGACGATCGCGACGAGGCCCACGAGGTTGAGCCAGCCGGTGTAGTAACCGGCCTTGACCGTGCCCAGCTTGCTCGCCCACCAGTAGATGCCGCCCGAGGTCGGGTAGGCCGACACCAGCTCGGACATGCAGAAGCCGATGAGCAGGATGAACGTCGCGATGATGGGCCAGCCGATGGAGATGACGACGGGTCCACCGAAGTCCCAGCCGAAGTAGAACGTCGTGAAGCAGCCGGCCAGGATCGAGATGATCGAGAACGAGATGGCGAAGTTGGAGAAACCGCTCCAGCTCCGGCTCAGTTCCTGCTTGTAGCCGAGCTCGGCGAGCATCCGCTCGTCATCGGTCAGCTTGGTGATGTCAGTCACGCGTCCCCTCCTTCGGGAACCCCTCACGGTCGGCCACGGCGGCGCCGGGACCTCGAGGGCAGTGTGTCGGACCGGATAGGTGCGGGTCCGCGACACGCGCAAACCGGATTGTCCTGATTGCGTACGGATCGCGAGGTCCCGCAGGGTGTGTCAGTCGGTGCCGCGCACCTCCTCCAGGAGTCGACCGAACTCGGGACCGTCGAACTCGGTCACCGCGCGGTCGTACTTCTCCAGACCCCAGGACCAGAAGTCGAAGTCGAGGTCGCTGGTGCCGTCCTGGATGGAGGCCCAGAGCATCCAGCCGTACTTGCTCATGAGGCCCCACAGGCGTGCCCGGGCGGTCAGCGTCGTCGAGGGATGCCCGACGTACGCCGCGACCAGGCGCTCGAGGTCGTCCGGGGTGCCGGCCGCCTCGCTCCAGATGTTGCCGACCTCGAAGAACGGGTCGTTGTTGCCGGAGTACTCGTAGTCGATGAGCCACACCTTCTCGCCGTCGTCGATGAAGTTCGCGGCGAGCAGGTCGTTGTTGCAGGGGACGGTCGCGACGGGACGCGCGGCGAGTGCGTCGCCGATGGCACGCGCCTGCGGGGCGAAGTCGAGGTAGCGGTCCGGCAGACGGAGCCCGCGCTCCTGGACGATCCCCAGGTAGTGCGGCTGGAGGCGCAGCATGTCGAAGTCGTTGACGAACCGTGGCCCTGCGTGCAACGCGCGGCACGATGCCGCGATCCGTGGCGCGTTGGCCGGCGCGAGGATCTCGTCGTTCGTCCAGGTGCGGCCCTCGACGAAACGGACGACGAGGACGCTGACCTCGGGCGCGTAGGCGATCACGTCCGGCGCCGCGCCTGACGCCGCGGCCGCGACGGAGTTGGCGTGCTCGTTGGTGCGGTCGATCGCGAGCAGCGCGCTCTCCGGCGACGACAGCCGTGCGACGTAGACACCGTCGGGCGTCGTGACCTTGACGTTGCGGTTGGTGAGGCCGCCCGAGAGGTCGGCCACCGAGGTCCGTGCCGCCAGCTCAGGAACGGCGTCGAGCCGTGCGAGCAGCGGGGCATCGACCTGGTGGTCGATCACCTGAGTCACCCGGCCCTCCTGCTCGCCCGAGGCCCCCACCCCGATCGTTACCGTGACGTTATCTGCCGTGACGTCCAACGGCGACGGTCTCGGAGCGTAGACCGCAGGGAGGGGTGCGCGGGCCGTTTCGGTCTAGACCGAACTCATGACAAGTTCGGGCCGCGTGGAGGCGCGAAAACCGGCAGGGTGAGACCACCGTCCGAGGAAGGGATCCGCATGGCCGACCACTCCGCTGGTGCACCTCTGTCGCTCGAGCAGCTCACCGCAGAGGTGGCCGACGGGCGCATCGACACCGTGATCGTCGCCATCACGGACATGCAGGGACGACTTCAGGGCAAGCGCGTGCACGCGCCGTACTTCATGGAGCACGTGCTGCCGCACGGCACCGAGGGCTGCAACTACCTCCTCGCGGTCGACGTCGACATGAACACCGTCGACGGCTACGCGATGTCGAGCTGGCACAGCGGCTACGGCGACTTCGTGATGGCACACGACCTCGGGACGCTGCGACGCGTCCCGTGGCACCCGGGCACCGCGATGGTGCAGGCCGACGTCCACTGGCTCGACGGTCGCGACGTCGTGGCCTCGCCGCGCCAGGTGCTCAAGCGGCAGCTCGAGCGGCTCCGCGATGCCGGCATGGAGGCCTTCGTCGGCACCGAGCTCGAGTTCATCCTGTTCAACGACACGTACGAGGAGGCGTGGAAGAAGGGGTACCGGGACATGAACCCGTCGAACCTCTACAACGTCGACTACTCGATCATCGGCACCTCGCGCGTCGAGCCGCTGCTGCGCCGTATCCGCCTCGCGATGGCGGCGGCGGGCCTGCAGGTCGAGAGCGCCAAGGGCGAGTGCAACTTCGGCCAGCACGAGATCGCGTTCCTCTACGAGGACGCGCTCCGGACGTGCGACAACCACGTCGTCTACAAGACCGGAGCCAAGGAGATCGCGGCGCAGGAGGGCTACGCGCTCACGTTCATGGCGAAGTACAACGAGCGTGAGGGCAACTCCTGCCACATCCACCTGTCGTTCCGCGGGACCGACGGGTCGATGGTCATGGCGGACAAGGCCGACGAGGAGCACGGGCTGTCCGACGTCGGGCGTCAGTTCATCGCGGGGCAGCTGGCGCACCTGCGCGAGCTCTCGCTGATGTTCGCGCCCAACATCAACAGCTACAAGCGGTTCGCCCCGGGCTCGTTCGCACCGACGTCGATCGAGTGGGGACGGGACAACCGCACGTGTTCCCTGCGACTCGTCGGGAGGGGCGCCGGCCTCCGCCTGGAGAACCGCGTCCCGGGTGGCGACTGCAACCCCTACCTCGCGGTGGCCGCGATGATCGCCGCCGGTCTCGACGGCATCGAGAAGGGGATGACGCTGCGTCCGGAGGAGAAGGGCAACGCGTACGCGTCCGAGGGCGAGAAGGTGCCGTGGCGCCTGGCGGACGCCGTCGACCTCTGGGACGGCTCCGCGTGGGTCGCGGAGACGTTCGGCGCGGACGTGCAGGAGCACTACACCAACATGGGACGCATCGAGATCGAGGACTTCGCGCGCACCATCACCGACTGGGAGCGCTACCGCGGTTTCGAGCGGCTGTAGCCACCCGCCCGACCGGCGTCCAAGGTCACGAATCGTGGACACTGAAGGGCAGAAAAGTGCCACAGATCTTCCCTAAGGGTCGATCAAGGGCAGAAATGTGCCGGGGAGCGTCCCGGAATCGTGATCATGGAAGGGTCGGATCGTGACTGCGCTGCACGACGTCATCAGTCCCGTCTCCGAGGAGGTCGTCGCCTCGGTCCCCTCGCTCTCGCTCGAGGAGACCGACGCCGCGATCGCTCGTTCGCGCCGCGCGTTCGAGACCTGGCGGCACGTCGCACCCGGTGACCGGGCACGCATCCTGCGCCGGTTCTCGGTGCTCGTCGACGAGCACAACGAGGAGCTCGCCCGTCTCGAGGTGCGCAACGCCGGCCACACGATCGGCAACGCGCGCTGGGAGGCGGGCAACGTCCGCGACGTCCTCGCCTACTACGCCGGTGCGCCGGAACGGCTGCTCGGCCACCAGATCCCGGTGCCGGGCGGGATCAACATCACGTTCCACGAGCCCCTCGGCGTCGTCGGCGTCATCGTGCCGTGGAACTTCCCGATGCCGATCGCCGGCTGGGGCTTCGCGCCGGCGCTCGCGGCCGGCAACACGGTGGTGCTCAAGCCGGCCGAGCTCACGCCGCTCACTGCTGTGCGCATCGCCGAGCTCGGGCTCGAGGCCGGTCTGCCCGACGACGTCTTCCAGGTGCTCACCGGCAAGGGCTCGGTCGTCGGCGAGCGCTTCGTCACGAGCCCGGACGTCGCCAAGGTCGTCTTCACCGGGTCCACCGAGGTCGGCATCCGCGTGGCCGAGGGCTGCGCGCGCCAGGTCAAGCCGGTGACGCTCGAGCTCGGCGGCAAGAGCGCCAACGTCGTGTTCGCCGACGCCGATCTCGCCCGGGCCGCAGCCACTGCGCCGTACGCCGTCTTCGACAACGCCGGTCAGGACTGCTGCGCCCGGTCGCGGATCCTGGTCGAGCGTTCGGTCATGGACGACTTCCTCGCGCTGCTCGAGCCGGCCGTGCTCGGCGTCCGCGTCGAGGACCCGTCGCTCGACTCCTCGGAGATGGGCCCGCTCATCAGCGCCGGCCACCGCGAGTCCGTGTCGTCGTTCGTCAACGAGTCGACCAACGTCGTGATCCGTGGCAGCGTGCCCGACGGCCCCGGCTACTGGTACCCGCCGACGGTCGTCGTGCCCTCGTCGCACGACGACCCGCTCATGACCGACGAGGTGTTCGGACCCGTCGTCTCGGTCATGGCGTTCGACGACGAGGCCGACGCCGTCCGCCTCACGAACGCCACGGACTACGGCCTCAGCGGATCGATCTGGACTCGCGACGTCGGGCGCGCGCTGCGCGTCTCGCGGGCGACCGAGAGCGGCAACCTGTCGGTCAACTCGCACTCCTCGGTGCGCTACTGGACGCCGTTCGGCGGGTTCAAGAAGTCCGGCCTGGGCCGGGAGCTCGGACCGGACGCGCTCCACGCGTTCACCGAGGTCAAGAACGTGTTCATCTCAACGGAAGGCTGAGCGAACAGTGGACAGGTTTAGCGGACGCACCGTGGTCATCACCGGCGGCGGCAGCGGCATCGGCAAGGCGACCGCCGAGCGCGTCGCCTCGGAGGGCGCGAACGTCGTCATCGTCGACATGAACCTCGACGCCGGGAGCGCGGTGGCGGAGGCGCTCGGCGGAGTCGCCGTTCAGGCCGACGTCACAGACGCCGACGACGTCGCGCGCACCTTCCGGACGGCGTTCGACACGTACGGCTCGATCGACGTGTCGTTCCACAACGCCGGCATCTCCCCGCCCGACGACGACTCGATCCTCACGACCGGTATCGAGGCGTGGGACAGGGTGCAGAAGGTCAACCTCACGTCGGTCTACCTGTGCTGCAAGGAGGTCATCCCCTACATGCAGCGGCAGGGCAAGGGCTCGATCATCAACACGGCGTCGTTCGTCGCGACGATGGGCGCCGCGACGTCGCAGATCTCCTACACGGCGTCCAAGGGGGGCGTGCTCGCGATGAGCCGCGAGCTCGGCGTGCAGTTCGCGCGCGAGGGCATCCGGGTCAACGCCCTGAGCCCTGGGCCGGTCAACACACCGCTGCTGATCGAGCTCTTCGCCAAGGATCCCGAGCGGGCGGCACGGCGACTCGTGCACATCCCGTTCGGTCGCTTCGCGGAGCCCAGCGAGATCGCGGCGGCCGTGGCGTTCCTCGGCAGCGACGACTCGTCGTTCATCACCGCGAGCAACTTCCTCGTCGACGGCGGCATCTCCGGCGCGTACGTCACGCCGCTGTAAAGCGGCGGGACGGACGATGGGCCCCCGCTTGCGGGCGCGGCGGTACGCCGCGGTCGCGAGTAGGGGAGTCACGCCGCTGTAAGCGGCGGGGCGGACGATGGGCCCCCGCTCGGGGGCGCGGCGGTACGCCGCGGTCGCGAGTAGGGGAGTCACGCCGCTGTAAGCGGCGGGGCGCCGGGTGCCTCCGCATCCACGACGGGCACCATCGCGTCGTCCCCGGACGCGTGGCAGGGTGAGCGCGTGACGACGATCGACCTCGACGGACGCTGGCACATCACCGGTCACCTCAACGGCGGCTACCTCGCGGCCGTGTGCGGGCAGGCGGCGTCCGCGGCGCTCGACGGCGCCGAGCCGCTGACCATCAGCACGCACTACCTCGCTCCGGCGCGCGAGGGCGGCCCGGCCGAGATCGACGTCGAGATCCTTCGCCGCGGGCGGCTGTCGACCGCGCGGGTCCGGCTCTCGCGCGACCGGCTCCTGCTCGAGTCCCTCGTCACGGTGGGCGCGCCCAACCTCGAGGGGGAGGAGCTCGAGCACGCCGCGCCGCCTGCCTGCCCGGCATGGGAGGACTGCGTCGACACCGGTGAGAGCCCGGCCGCCGCGCAGCCCGGCATGGAGGTGCTGCGGCACGTCGAGCTCCGGCTCGACCCGGTCCACGGCGCGGCGCTCAACGGAGGTGCGCCGCTCGAGCGCGCCGTCGTCCACGGGCGCCTCGCCTACCGCGACGGCAGCCCGGCCGACGTGTTCCTGGTGACCGCGGCGTGGGACCTGCTGCCACCGACGCCGTGGTTCGCGCACGTGTGGGGCACGCTCCCGACCGTCGCGGCGCAGGTCGCTCTCTATCCCGGCGACCTCGTCGGACCTCTGGTGCTCGAGGCCCGCTGCGACACCCTCCGCGAGGGCATCGCCGACGAGACCTCACGCGTGTGGGACGCGAACGGGCGCCTGGTCGCCTCCGCGCGCCAGACCGCCCTGCTGCGCTGAGCCGCGGCGTCGCGTCAGGAGTGCACGGTCGTACGCCGGGACGCCGCGTGCACCAGCGACTCGAAGAGGCGACGGTCGCCGGACATCTCCGGGTGCCACTGGACACCGAGCACCCACGCGGCATCGGGATCCTCGAGGACCTCGACGGTGCCGTCCTCGGCGTGCCCGGTGACCGTGAGGCTGCCGGGGCGCAGGACGGCCTGGTGATGGCTGGAGTTGACCCTGGTCGACGTGGTGTCGAGCACGCGCGCCACCAACGACCCGGGCGTGAACGTCGCGCCGTGCTCGGTGAAGGCGCCCGGCTTCTCGCGGTGCAGCGCTCCGTAGCCGGCGCTCGGCAGGTCCTGGATGAGCGACCCGCCGCTCTCGACCGCCATGACCTGCATACCGCGGCAGATCCCGAAGACGGGCAGGCCGTTGTCGCGTGCCGATCGGTAGAGGCGCCGCTCGGTGCGGTCGCGGTCGAGCCGGGGACGGTCGGTGGTCCGGTCCGGATCGTCGCCGTAGTCGGCAGGGTTCACGTCGGCGCCACCGGCGATCACGATGCCGTCGAGCCGGCTGACGACCGCGTCGACCGAGGCCTCGTCGAGCACCGGAGGCACGATGACGACGGCGGCGCCCGAGGCCTCGAGCGCGTCGACGTACGCGCGGTGCAGCACCACCGCGTCGACGTCCCACGCACCCCACGCCGCACGCTCGCCGTAGCAGGACACCCCGATCACCGGTCGCATGCCGCCCAGTGTCGCGGATGTGAGGGACGTCGGTCGACACCGCGGCCGGCGGTCCCCGGCGGTGCGGGAGGACAGGGTACGACCGCTACTCCGAGAGAGTGACTCTCTGTAACTGACTCGTGACTTTTCGTAGGCTCAGCGTCACCCTCGGGATGAGGACGAGCACGACGCCCATGAGCGGGCGCCGTGGGTCGTCCCGTACGCCGTGCCAGAACGGGACGGCGAAGGCTCGGGACCGGGGGGACAGGTGCGACTGCGGCCCACGCGACGACGCCTCGCGGCGCTCGCGGCACTGTGTGCCGCGACGGTCGGCGGTTCGCTGCTCGTCGCCCAGCCCGCGCTCGCCGGGAGCACGCCGTTCGGCAAGGCGCCCGCGATCATCCTCACCTCGGGGGTGGCCAACGACGTCACCCTGCTCGGCGGTGCCGACTCGCTCGGCGGGTCGCAGAACCAGCTCTTCGTCCAGGGCAACGCCGCGCTCGACCTGTTCGGTGACGCGACGACAGGCTTCGCCGTCACGGTCTCGGGCGGGACGTCGAGCAAGGCGTTCACGATCCAGATGCAGCCCGCGACGGGCCAGACCCTCGGCGTCGGCAGCTATGTCGCCGAACGGGTGCCCACGGCGTCCCGTGCCGGCTTCGACATCTTCAGCGGGGCCACCGGCTGCACGACCGTCTTCGCTCGCGTGAACATCCGTGACCTCGAGGTCGACGTCAACGGCGACATCTCCCGCGTGTGGCTGACCTACGAGCACCACTGCGACGGCAGCGGTCGATCGCTGATCGGCGAGGTCCGCATCAACGAGCCGCTCGCCGACAACGACGTGATGCTGGCCAACGCGGCTCTCGACTTCCCGGAGTCCTACCCGGGCACCACGACACGGACAGCACCGGTCTGGCTGGTCAACACCTCGACCGCCCCGGTCGACGTCACCTCCGCCGCGGTGAGCGGTACGAACGCCGCCGACTACACGATCGGCACCAACGCCTGCACGGCCACCCTCGACCCGGGCCAGTTCTGCTCGATCGACGTCGGGTTCTCGCCAGCCGTTGCCGGACCGTCGTCCGCGTCGCTCGACCTCGTCGACACCTCGACGCTCGCCGCCCACAGCGCGCTGCTGAACGGGTCGGGCACGCCGGGCAGCACGGCGTTCTACGTCCGTGGTCAGTACGGGACCGGCAGCGACAACGGCAACAACCAGAACGGACATGCGCTGGCGCTCGACCTCACGCCCGCCGTCTCCGGCTTCGCCGTCACGGGTGCGGAGGCAGCGACGTCGAGCGGCGTCGACCTCACGTTCACGACGGCCACCCACACGTTGACGGCGTCCTTCTACCCCGCGACCGGTGACCAGCTCACGCCCGGCACCACCTACACGGGTGCGACCAAGTCGTCGGCTCGCGGCTCCGGCGTCGGCCTCTACTTCACGGCGGACGGCAGCACCTGCTCCCTGGTGAGCGGGCAGTTCAGCGTCGTGGACGCGGCGTTCGACCCGTCGGGCGGGCTGACGAGGTTCGCGGCGTACTTCTCGCAGACCTGCGGCTCCGGGGCTCCGGTCTACGGCTGGGTGACCTACCACGCGGATGCGGCGATGCCTCCGTTCGGCGGCGACGGACCGACGTCGCTCAGTGCGAGCTCGCCGGGGTCTGCAGCGCGCGGCGCGGTCATCCCGGTCCACGGCGTCCTGTCGTCGATGGGGCTCGGTCTTGCCGGCAAGTCGTTGACCGTGAAGCGGATGACGCTCGTCGGCACCACGTCGCTCCCGCCGGTCGTCACCGACAGCCTGGGCGCCTACTCGTTCACGGACACGCCGAGCGTGGGCGGGCCGGTGACGTATTCGATGACGTGGGCGGGCGACGCCCACAACGGGCCGTCGAACGCCGCGACGGCCGTCAGCGTCGCGCGGTTGCGGACGACGGTCACCATCCGGGCCTCGGTCAAGCTGGTGAGCTACGGCCACTACGTCACCGTGACCGCCGGGCTCGCGAAGGGGACGCACTCACGGGTCGTCGAGATCTGGGTCGCTGACATGGGCGCGACGCCGATCCGCTACGTGTTCTACAAGCGCGTCACCGTCTCGAGCCTCGGCACGTATGCCTTCAGCTACCGGCTCTACCGCAACCGGATCTTCCAGGTGCGCTTCGTCGGCGACGCCTACAACGCCCCGGCCACCGCGCGCGTGAACGTCGCCTCGACCGCGTACATGTCGACCGTGCTGTTCGGCTCCTACCGCACGGTGAGCAGCTATCACCTGTACGCGTCCAGCGTGCAGCCCGAGCTCCACGGAGTCGTCTACCCGCGTCGCTACGGCGTCGGCTGCGTGCGGTTCCAGGGCCAGTACCTGCTCGGCGGGGCGTGGAAGTCGCTGTCGACGTCCACCTGCCAGCCGGTCACCATGGGCGGCTTCGCGCAGGCGTTCCTCATCGCCAAGAGCGGGGTGCACCCGGTGGGCGTTCCCATGCGGTTCCGCTCGCTCCTCGCGGCCGACTACATCAACGCCGCGTCCGTGAGCGCCTGGGCCTACCTGAAGTTCACCAACTGACCTCCGAGCCCGACCGACGACGCCCGGTGCCGCGCCATGGCCCCGGGCGTCGTCGCGTGCTCGTCGGGAGCGATCAGGGGGCCGTGAGCAGAGCGCGGACGGGACGCCCGCCGACGACGCCGCGGAGCACAGCCCGGGCGCTGCGTGCACGGGTGTCCCAGCTGCCGGCGAGGACGCCCGACGCTGCGGAACCGCGCACCCTCACTCCCCTCGACGTCGTCCCGATCGTGGTGAGCGAGACGGTGACGCGGTGGGTGTACCGGTTCCAGACCACGGTGCCGGAGACGGCGAGGTCGCGGACGAGCCGGTAGCGCGACAGTGTGAAGGTGACCTCGTCGTAGCCGTCCGAGACCCAGGTGCCACCGCGAAGGCCGACGCCGCCGACCTCGTAGGTCTGGTACCAGCGGTCCATGAGGTCGGCGACCGTCTCGGCCGCGGTGCGGACCGTCGACAGGCGGATGCGCGACGTCGTAGAGCCGGCCAGGGCGCGCGCAGGCGGTGCGTCGGAGTTGCGGGCTCGGAACGCCGTCGTCGCGCGCACCGGCGGGACGACGCGCGTGCAGGCTCGACTCGATGCCACCGAAGCGCGGGTCGGTGCGGCGACGAAGGCACGGAGCACACGGACCGCGCACTCGTCGGAGTCGGCGTCCGCCGTCACGTGGAACGAGTTCGCGACGATGACCTGGACCGCGTCAGGCCATTGCCGCGTCACGATCGCACCCTCGGCCGGTGTGGTGATGGAGTCGAGCTCACCCGACAGCACGAGGACGGGCACGGTCGCCGGGTAGCGGCCGGCCGGCGGGAGCACCGGGCCCTGCCGGTAGGCGGCCGGCGCGGTCGGCCAGGTGGTGCACCAGTCCAGCTCCTGCCAGTCGCTGCGGAGGTACTCGCGGATCGTGAACGGCGCGTAGAGGTTCGGGTGCTTCGCGCTCTCGCGCGCGACCGCCGCGGCAAGCTGGAGCCGACGGACGTGCGGGCTCTTGGTCATGTCGAAGAGCTGCGGGTAGTCCTGGCAGGCGACGGCTGCGTCCGCGCCCTCGCTGTAGTCGACGGGGTCGCTCGTGCCACCGCCGGGGAACTGCATCTCGGCGACCAGCCGCAGCAGCGGGAGCCGGTCGCGTCCCCTCTGCCAGGAACGGATCGCGGCGTCCAGCTCGCGATAGGTCACCGGTCCGTAGGTCGCGTTGAACACCAGGCTCACGAGGGTCGGCGCGTCGACGGTGATCCGGTGCCGAAGGCCGTCGCCGCCCGTGACCGTGCCTCGAAGGGGTGTGCGTCGGACCGACTTGACGAGCGTCGTCAGGCGGCTCGAGGTGCGGACCCCGAGGGCTGCGCACGTCGCCGTGCGAGCGCAGACGAGGTCGAACGAGCGTCGCATCGCCAGGGTCTGGGTCGGGTACCACGCGGTCTCGCCGTAGGTCGGGTACGCCGAGTCGAGCACCAGGCTGCGCACCTGGTCCGGGTGGCGCGAGGCGAAGACCTGGGTGAAGAACGTGCCGTACGAGTCGCCGTAGACGTCGACTCGCCCCAGACCGAGAGCGTCGATGACCGCGGCGAGGTCGTCGGCGGAGAGCTTCGTGCCGAACAGGTGGGCGTGGGCGCCGAGCCGGCGGGCGCAGCGAGCAGCCGCTGCGGCGTAGGTCGTCGTGAGGTCCTGCAGCTCCGGGCAGTCGATGGCCGCCGACCGGCCGGTGCCGCGCTGGTCGACGAGCAGCAGGTTGCGTCGGGTCAGGAGCGCGCCGTACATCGCCGCGTACGACGACGCGGATCCCGTCGTCGAGTAGCCGGGACCACCCTCGTGCGGGACGGCCGTGCCCAGCACCGGCCGGCTGGTGTCGGTCGCGGGGACGAACGCGAAGCCGACGGAGAGCGTGCCGGGGACCGCCCCGGTCGGGTCCCACGGGCGGGCGAGCGATCCGCACAGCGCGCCGTCGACGACGTCGCACGGCGTGAGGTCGAGGCTGCCGACGTGAACAGTGGCCGATGCGGCGGCCACGGACTGGGCAGCGGGCCGACTCGGCCCGGGCCGGTGGGTGGTGTCGGCCTGCGCCGAGGTGGCCGCCCCGACCGGCAGCAGGACGGCGATCAGGGACGCGGAGACTCCTACGGCGATGCGCACGGGCGTCACACAACCACGACTGAGCTGTCGCTCAGGCCCTGCCCGGACGCTTCGTTCCCGTCGCGTGACCTCCCTGCGCCGGCCCAGTCGTCGGGTTGCCGAATACTCGATCTCCCGCGCGGGGAAGAAAGGTTGCGGGATCGTGTCAACCGCGGTGGCCGTCGGGCGTCCTATCCCTCGACCGAGTCATCGAGGGGGCGTGATGAGCAGCAGCGACGCGTGGGGACCTACGGGTGTCCCGTCGTCGCCACGCGCTGCGGTCACGTACCTCTTCCACCACCACTACCGGCGCCTCGTGGGACTCGCGGGCCTCCTGGTCGACGATCGTGAGACCTCGGAGGAGATCGTGCAGGACGCGTTCGAGGCGCTGTACCGCCACTGGGACCGGCTGCGAGATCCGTACGCCGCCGTCGCCTACCTGAACCGCAGCGTGGTCAACGGATCACGGTCCAGGGCGAGACGCCGCATGACGGAACGGGCGTACGACCTGCCCGATGCCGGCGTCGCACCTTCTGCGGAGAGCGTCGGCCTGGACGGCAGCCGGCGCCACGAGCTCATCGCCGCCGTGCGCGAGCTCCCGCAACGACAGCGAGACGTGGTGGTGCTGCGGTACTTCCTCGACCTTTCCGAGGAGCAGATCGCGGAATGGCTCGGCGTCAGCAGAGGCTCGGTGAAGCGGCATGCTTCCCGCGCCACGGACGCCCTGCAGAAGCGGATGGAGGCGTGGGCATGAACGACTTCGAGTCCGTGCTCTCCACCGCACTGCGGGCAGAGGCCGAGGAGATCTCCATGAACGTGGACATGCAGAAGGCCGCGGACAGTATCGACGTCCGCATCGATCGTGCTGAGCGGCGCAAGCGTCGTCAGTCCTGGATGGTCGTGGCTGCCGCTGCCGTCGTGATCGTCGCGATCGTGCTCGGAGCACGGCTCTTCACCGGTCGCGGGGTGGCGCAGCCGGTGAGCCCGAAGCCGACCCCGTCGCCGATGACGGTGACGACGTCGACCATGACACCGAACTTCACGATCGCGCTTCCCGGCTGGACCCGTGATGTCCCGCTCGAAGGTGTCGAGTCGGACACGGGTCAAGCGGGCTGGAGCCAGAAGGACTGCAGTCAGCTGCCGACCAGGCTCTGTCCGGTGGGGGAAGACCTGCGAGTGCGCTTCTTCTCCGTGCGGGCGATGTACCGCCCGCAGGACGGGCCCACCGTCACCTCCGATCCGACGTATGCCCAGTACGTCGCGTACATCGCGTCTCTTCCAGCGGCAGGGGCTGCCACGGTGAGCCCGCCGACACTCTCACGGTCGGTGGACGACCGGCGACGGAGTTCTCGGTCACGCCCATCCTCGACGAACCCGGTGCGATCGCCTGCGTCAACGCCTTCGAGGCGCGCCCGGACTGCTTCTCGGGGCTCTTGCCGGGGCGCGAGAACCGGCTCGTCGTGGTCGACCAGGGTGTGGGCGTGCCACCTACCGTCATCACGTTCGGCATGAACGCCGCGAACCCGGACCAGGCCGCCCTCACGGCCGAGTTCCAGGCAAGCCTTGCGAGCGTGGTCTTCGGGAAGTGACCCGAGGCCTTCGAGGTCGCACCACGACGGTGCCCGGGGTGCGGAACACGCCCCGGGCACCGTCACGTCGAGCCGGGGGGATTTCCTGACGGCTCCCGCGAACTTGTGGATCGGGTGTCAACCTTTTCCCGGGTAGCGCGACTTAGCCCCTGACAACCGAGCCAGGGAAGGGGAACGCCGTGGCTGACGCGTACGCAGTGCCGTTCGACGGCGCTCTGCCCACCACGGCGCGCGGCGCGGTCACGGCGCTGTTCCGCGTGCACCACAAGCGGCTCGTCGGCCTGGCCTCGCTGCTGGTCGACGACCGGGGGACGGCGGAGGAGATCGTGCAGGACGCGTTCGAGTCGCTCTACAAGCGCTGGAACGGGCTGCGCGACCCCGATGCCGCCGTCGCCTATCTCGATCGCGCGGTCGTGTACGGCGCCCGGTCCTGGGTACGCCGCCGCGTCACCGCGCGCGCCTACGTGCTGCCGGAGGCAGGCACGGCACCCTCGGCGGAGGCCGAGGGCGTCGACCTCCGGCGCAACGACGAGCTCGCGGACGCCATCCGCGCGCTTCCCCAGCGCCAGCGCGAGGTGATCGTGCTGCGCTACTTCCTCGATCTCTCCGAGGAGCAGATCGCCGCCTGGCTCGGTGTCACCACAGGGTCCGTGAAGCGCCATGCCTTCCGGGCCACCGAAGCCCTGCAGAAGCGGATGGAGGCGTGGGCATGAACCAGCTCGAGACCGCCATCACCGACACCCTGCGGGCACAGGCACAGGGGGCAGCCATGAGCACGGACACACCGCAAGAGCAGGAGATCCTCGAGTCGCGCCTCGACGTGATCGACAACGAGAGCACGTACGCGGCGCGTGATCTGGGGAACGGTGGCCGCGGTCGCAGCTGCCGTGCTGGTCGTCGTCGGCGCGCGCGCCTTCTTCGGCAGCTCGGACCAAGGACGGCAACGTCGTGGCACCTACGAAGGCCCTGTTCACGTCGACGGAGTTCGGCGTGCCCGTTCACCGTCGACAACCTCCCGAGCTGGCTCGACGACGCAGACGCTTACGCCGACGTCCGAGTCCGCCGAGTGGGTCACCTGGAACCGGTGCCCGCAGGACGTCGACAACGAGTGCATCGGGCTGTCGTTCAATGCGATACGACGTAGCGCGAACAAGGGTGCACGCACGGCAGTTGGACTATCGTCCAGTACTCGCCTACCTCGACGGGCCTGGCGAAGTCGGGCGCAGGTGACGATCCCGATCGCAAGGCCACCCGGTCGACGGGCGGCCGGCAGTCGTGTACGACTCACGGCGAAGGCCGCGCCGCCCGGGACATCGCGGCGAGGGCTGCCACCAGTTCGGCTCGACGGGTGCGACGACGTTCTTCGCGTCGGACCCGGCCGCTACGCCGTCGTCGACACCGGGACGCCTCGACCCCTCCGGCGCGGTGCTCGTCGATCTGGACCCGTGCCGGACGGGCTCGGTCCGGCCGAGGCGGGCTGGCACGAGCAGTTCGACCAGATGCTCACGACGGTGAAGTTCACCGGGACCGCGTCGCCGAGCCACGAAGTAGGCGGCACCTGGACGGCACGGACGATGGCCCGCCACGCGACGGGGGTGGCGGGCCATCGTACGTCCGCGTCCGGATGGCGGGACGCCGTCCCGCGACGTGGACCCGGTCGTCGGGGAACAAGGCGCACGTCTGGCACGGTTGACGTGCGCAGACGCCGGGGTCCGGCGTACCGATCCGCTGCCCGAAGGAGACTGCCGTGTCCCTGCCGCCGCTGGTGGAGCCCGCTGAGGCGCTCACCGTCGACGAGGTGCGCCGCTACAGCCGCCACATCATCATCCCCGAGGTCGGGATGGCCGGCCAGAAGCGCCTCAAGAACGCACGCGTGCTGTGCGTGGGCGCGGGCGGCCTCGGCAGCCCGGCGCTGCTCTACCTGGCCGCCGCCGGCGTCGGGACGCTCGGCATCGTCGAGTTCGACACCGTCGACGAGTCCAACCTGCAGCGCCAGATCATCCACGGCCAGAGCGACATCGGGCGCTCCAAGGCCGAGAGCGCGCGCGACTCGGTGCTCGAGGTCAATCCGCACGTCAACGTCGTCGTGCACGACACGCGGCTCGACAACGACAACGTGCTCGACATCTTCGCCGGCTACGACCTCATCGTCGACGGCACCGACAACTTCGCCACGCGCTACATGGTCAACGACGCCTGTGTGCTGCTCGGCAAGCCCTACGTCTGGGGCTCGATCTACCGCTTCGAGGGCCAGGTCTCGGTCTTCTGGGACGAGCACGGCCCCAACTACCGGGACCTCTACCCCGAGCCGCCGCCGCCCGGGATGGTCCCCTCGTGCGCCGAGGGCGGCGTCCTCGGCGTGCTCTGCGCGTCCATCGGTTCGGTCATGGTCACCGAGGCGATCAAGCTCATCACGGGGATCGGCGACACCCTGCTCGGCCGGCTCATGATCTACGACGCCCTCGAGATGTCCTACCGCACGGTGAAGATCCGCAAGGACCCGAACGCCACCACGATCACCGGTCTCATCGACTACGAGGCGTTCTGCGGCGTCATCTCCGAGGAGGCCGCGGACGCTGCGGTCGGATCGACGATCTCGGTGAAGCAGCTCAAGGAGATGCTGGACGAGCGCACGGCGGGCGAGCGCGACTTCGTGCTCATCGACGTCCGCGAGCAGAACGAGTGGGACATCGTGCACATCCCCGGTGCGGTGCTCGTGCCCAAGGGCGAGTTCCTCTCGGGTCGAGCGCTCGAGACGCTGCCGGGTGACAAGCAGATCGTCCTGCAGTGCAAGAGCGGTCAGCGCTCCGCCGAGGTCCTCGCCGTGGTCAAGGGTGCGGGATTCGCGGACGCCGTCCACGTCGGTGGCGGGGTCGTCGCCTGGGTCAACCAGATCGAGCCCGACAAGCCGTCGTACTGAGCAGCCGAAGGCGCCGACACCGTGGACCGGTGCCGGCGCCTTCGTCGATTCCAGGGGAGCCGAGGCCGGCAGCGACGAGCGGCCCGTCGAGCGCTGCCTACAGGCTGCCGATCCGCTGCAGCCAGCCGAAGCACCAGTAGCCGGGCAGCGTGGGCAGCCAGAAGGTGAGCAGCCGGAAGAGCAGGGTCGCCGACACCGCGACGCTGCCGTCGATGCCGGCTGCGGTGAGACCCAGGACGTACGCCGCCTCGACGGCACCGAGTCCGCCGGGAGTCGGCGCGGCCTGGCCCAGCGTGGAGCCGGCGAGATAGACGAGTGCGATCGCGGCGTAGTTGGCGCTGCCGGCGCCGAACGCCTCGCAGCACGCGATCATGCAGACCGCGAACGCGCCGTTGAGCAGCAGGATGCCGCCCACGCCTTCGGCGATCTTCCACGGCCGCTGGGCGATCGTGACCAGGCGCGGACCGACCTCGGTGAGGATCGGCCGTACGCGGTCGACGAGGTTCTTGCGCACCGGGCCGAAGAGCAGCAGGAGCGCGAGGACGACGAGGACGACGCCCACCGCGATCACCGCCCAGCGCGGCGGCGACACGTGGAACTCCGCGGACCGCCCCGCCGCCACCGCGGTCAGGGCCAGCAGGCCGATGTGCACGAAGAAGGCGAAGACCTGCGAGACGCCGACGCTCGCCGCGGCGAGCGCGGGGTGGAGGCCGGACTTCTGCAGGTAGCGGACGTTGACCGCGACCGCGCCGACCGTCGGCGGTGACACGAGGGTGGCGAAGCCGGCCGCCAGCTGTGCGGCGAAGGTCCTGATGTGCGAGAGCGTCTCGGGCACGAAGCCGCTCAGCGACAACGAGGCGCCCACGAACGTGAGGATCGCCATCACGAACGCGAGCAACGCCCAGCGCCAGTCGGCGGAGCGGACCAGCCCGACCAGGTCGACGCTGGCCAGCTGCGAGAGCAGGACGTACCCCGCGATGGATCCGGCGACGATCGTGAAGACCGTTCGTGGCTTGATCCGTCGCAGCTCGAGCTGCTCGGTCTCGGCGGCCGAGGGACGCAGCGCGAGCAGCTCGTCGCGCAGCTCGACCATGAGCGCCTTGTTGCGACGGGTGCGTCGCCGGGTGTCCGGTGACAGCGCCACGTTCTGCAGGGCGGGCAGCGCTCTCGTGAGGCGCTCGGCACCGAACACCTTCGCCCCGGTGGCGACAGCGCGCTGCGGGTCGCTCAGCAGCGCCGTGGTGCAGAGCAGCTCGGCCAGGTCGATGCGCTCCTGGACGTCGCTCGCGGCGATGCTGCCGTGCTGGACGCCGGCGAGCCAGACCGTGCCGGCGTCGTCCTTGATGAGCTGCTCGTGCGAGAGGGCACGGTGCACGATGCGCTCGTCGTGCAGCGTCTTGACCGCACGGAACGCCGCCTCGATGTCGGCGTCCGTCACGCTCCCGGGCTCGAGCTGGTCGAACGTGCTCCCCGAGATGCGGTCGTAGGCGAGGAGGGTGGAGTCGGGGCCGACCTCGAGCGCGGCCCGCAAGGTCGGCACCCGCGCGCCTGCTGCGGTCGCGGCGTAGGACATCAACGCTGCGTGCTCGATCTGCGCACGCATCGAGAAGACGCTCGGGTTGGCGGGGTCCGTGCGCAGCTGGACCTGCCGCCACGCGGCGCGCGCGAGGCCGGCACCCTCCCGGTCGCGGTCGTAGACGAGCACGCGCAACCGCTCGCCGCCCCGCGTCGACGCGTCGTACTCGCGGCCGCGAGTGGTCTCCTTGTTGGCGCGCAGCACGGTCACCGGCAGGTGCGCGCGCTCGAGCGCCTCGGCCACCTGCATGCCGCTGGGCCGCGTCGTCGGCGTACCCAGCAGGTAGCGGGTGACCAGGCCGACGGCCCAGCCGAGCAGCAGCGAGAGCCCGATGACGACGACCGACGACGCGCCGGACGACAGCGGGACGATCGCGATGGCGACGACCGTCACGGCGATGAAGACGGTCCAGCGACCGCGCCCCACGAGACGCGCAGCGGTGATGAACGCGACGAGGCCCGCGATGACGGGGTTGACGGCGGCGCGACCGGTCGGGTCGGAGAGGTTGGTGATCGCGACGATCAGCTGCTCGGAACCGTAGGTCTGGACGAGCCAGGAGATGAGCAGCGCCAACGCGCCGGCCACGATCGCCGCGGCGGTGGCCTCCAGCAGCTGGCGGCCGCGACGACGCGCGATGAGGTCGACGGCCGCGGCGAGCGGCAGCGCGAGGATCCCGAGGCCGGCGATCAGGTTGAGGGCCCAGAGGAGCAGCGACGGCAGGTTGGTCGAGGCGTGGGCGAGATCCTCGTCGATGCCCGCGGACGTGCCGGCGAGGAAGTACGAGACGGTGACGATGCCTGCTGCGGCGAGCACGGCGATGGCGAAGCGGAGCAGGTCGACGGGACGGCGTACCCGGCGCGGGATGACGCCGTCCTCGATCACCAGGGTGCCGTGGTCCTCGTCGCCGAGGTCGTGAGGGGCACCGGACACCCGCAGATCGTCGCATCCCGATGCCGTCACGGGGTGCAGGCGGGCAGGATGCCCGACGTGACGTCCGCCTCCCGACCACCGACCCGACCCCCGTCGCGTTCGACCGGCACGTCATCGGACCGCACGTCGTCCCGCTCCTCGGCGGCGTCACGGAGTCCTCACGGGGAGGACTCCGCGTACGGGCTCCCGACTCCGTTCGCCGAGTCGGTGCTCGACCTCGTCGAGACGATCCCGCGCGGGCGGGTGATGGCCTACGGCGACGTCGCCGCAGCGCTCGGCTCGGGCGGCGCGCGGGCCGTGGGCACGGTGATGGCGCGGTTCGGGTCCGGCGTCCCGTGGCACCGGGTGGTCCGGTCCGACGGCTCGCCCCCAGCCGGCCACGAGGCCGAGGCCCTCCGCCGCCACCGCGCCGAACGCACGCCCCTGCTCCCCGGAGGCACCCGCATCGACATGCCCCGGGCTCGCTGGACCCCGGCCCCGCCGCCACCCACACACGGATGAAGGTGCCCCCAGCTCGCTAAGAACGTGCCAAACGTCCCCAGTGACGACGGTCGACCCGCGTGGCTCGTGGATGAGGGGAAGTTGGACTCGGCCTATGCGAGCTCAGGGCACATTCATCCGGAACCGGCGAGCGCGGGAGTTCTCGGGGCCGGGGCGGTATGGGCGGGGCGGCTGTCGGGGGAGCGTGGTGGGATGTCGTCGTGAGCGGGTCGGTGCTGCAGCTGGATCGCACGCCGCCGTTGTCCATGGCGGCGCCCGACCTCGACGACGAGCAGCGGCGGGTGGTGGCCCATCGGTCCGGGCCGTTGCTCGTCCTCGCCGGTCCCGGGACCGGCAAGACGACGACCCTCGTCGAGGCCATGGTCGCCCGGCTCACGGCGTCCGACGACGAGGCGCTGCGACCGGACCAGGTGCTGGGGCTGACGTTCGGCCGCAAGGCTGCGCAGGAGTGGCGGCAGCGGGTCACGGCGCGCATCGGTGGTGGGCTGGTCCCGACCGTCACGACGTTCCACTCCTACGCCTACGCGCTCGTCCGCAGCCAGGCCGATCCCGAGGCGTACCAGGACCCGCTGCGCCTGCTCTCCGGTCCGGAGCAGGAGCTGCGGCTGCGCGAGCTGCTCGAGGGCTCCGTGCGCGACGGCCGCCTCGACTGGCCGCCGGACCTCACGGCGGCGCTCGGCACGCGGGGCCTGGCCGCCGAGGTGCGCGCGGTCGTGGCCAAGGCGCGCGCGCTGGGGCTCGACCCGGCCGACCTCGAGATGCTGGCCACCCACGCCGACACCCTGGGTCCGGCGTGGCGCGCGGTCGGGCAGTTCCTCGGTGAGTACCTCGACGTCCTCGACTCGGAGGGCGTCACCGACTACACCGAGATCGTCCACCGCGCCGCGCTGCTCGCGCACCGGCCCGACGTCCAGCGCGAGCTGCGGTCCCGCTACCGCGCGGTCTACGTCGACGAGTTCCAGGACACCGACCCCTCGCAGGTCCGGCTGCTGCGCGGCCTGGTCGGACCGGACACCGCGTTCGTCGTCGTCGGCGATCCGGACCAGTCGATCTACGCCTTCCGTGGTGCCGACATGGGCGGCATCCTCGGCTTCCGCGACACCTTCGCGAGCCCCGACTCCACACCCGCGCCCACCGTCGTCCTGCGCCACACGCGGCGCTTCGGCCCCGGCATCCGCGACGCCGCGGGGCGCGTGCTGCGCACGTCGTCGCTCGCGCCGCTGCCCGCCGACATCGTCCGTGCGCACCGCTCGCCGTCGTGCCGGCCCACCGAGTACGGCGACGGCGTCGTCGACGTCCGCACGTTCGACTCGGAGTCGGCCGAGGTCGGTCACATCGCCGACGCCCTGCGCAGGGCCCACCTCGAGGACGGACTCCGGTGGGACGACATGGCCGTCGTGGTCCGCAGCGGGCGACGGTCGGTGGCTCCGCTGCGCCGGGCGCTCACCGCCGCCGGGGTGCCGGTCGAGGTGGCCGGCGACGAGCTGCCGCTGCACGACGAGCCCGCGGTCGCGCCGCTGCTGCGCGTGCTCGGTGCGGTCGTCGACCCGGCCACCCTCGACGACCAGACCGTCCACGACCTCCTCCTGTCGCCGCTCGCCGACGCCGATCCCGCCGACCTGCGTCGGCTGGGCCGCGCGCTGCGCCGCCTCGAGCGCGAGCGCGACGACACCGCACGTCCCGCGCCGAGCGCGACCCTCGTGCGCGAGCTGGTCCTCGAGGTGGCGGCTCACCCGCGGGCGCCGCTCCCGCTCGACGGGTCGTCATCGGGTCGCGACGCGAGAGCGCGGCACGCCCTCACCGCGGTCACGCGCCTGGGTCGGCTGCTGCACGACGCTCGCGCCGCGGCCGACTCGCACGGGTCGGCCGAGGACGTGCTCTGGGCCGCCTGGTCGGCGACGTCGAAGCGGGGCGGCTCGGGCTGGCCGCAGCGGCTCGAGTCGGCGTCGCTGCGCGGCGGCGAGGCCGGACGCCGTGCCGACGCGGATCTCGACGCCGTTCTCGCGCTCTTCGCGGCGGCCGAGCGCATCGAGGAGCGCTACGCCGGACGCCGCGGCGTGGCCAACTTCCTCGCCGAGCTGCGCGAGCAGCAGATCCCCGCCGACACCCTCGCCGAGCGCGGGGTGCGCGGCCCGGTCGTGCGCCTGCTCACGGCGCACCGCGCCAAGGGTCTTCAGTGGCGCTTCGTCGTGGTCGCGTCCGTGCAGGAGGGGGGCTGGCCCGACGTACGCCGGCGCGGCTCGCTGCTGCAGCCGGACCGCCTCGAGCGCACCGGCCTCGTCGACGCGCCACCGCCGGCCGCGCTGCTCGCCGAGGAACGACGGCTCTTCTACGTGGCCTGCACCCGTGCCGAGCAGCGGCTGCTCGTGACGGCGGTCCGCTCGGTGCTCGACGACGGTCCGCAGCCCTCGCGCTTCCTCGACGACCTGGCCGGCCGCGTGCTCGACGACCACGACCACGTCGCGGGTCGTCCGGCCCGACCGCTCTCCGTCCCCGGCCTCGTGGCACAGCTGCGTGCCGTCGCCGTCGACCCGTCGCGACCGGTCGCGCTGCGCGACGCCGCGACGCGCCGGCTCGCCGTCCTCGCGCACGCCTCGGCCGACGACGGGACGCGTCTCGTCCCGTCCGCCCACCCGGACCGGTGGTGGGGGCTGCTCGAGCCCACGTCGTCCCAGGTGCCGGTGCGACCCGTCGACACCGCGCTCGACCTGTCCGGCAGCCAGCTCACGGCCATGATGCGCTGCCCGCTGCAATGGTTCCTCGGCCACGAGGTGCACGCCGACGTCGCCCGGACCACTGCCCTGGGCTTCGGGTCGATCGTCCACGTGATCGCCGATGCCGTTGCGCGCGAAGAGCTTCCGGCGGATCCGGAGGCACTCGACGAGCGCATCGACCAGGTGTGGTCCGAGCTCGGTTTCGAGGCGCTGTGGCAGTCGCGCTCGGAGCGCGAGGCGGCGAGCGCGGCCGTGCGCCGGTTCCTGCACTGGCACACCAGCCGCCCCGAGCGCACCTTCGTCGCGAGCGAGAAGCAGTTCGACATCACCGTCGACGTCGGTGCGCAGGGTGTGCACCTGCGCGGATCCTTCGACCGGGTCGAGGTCGACGCCGACGGCGCGGTGCGGATCGCCGACCTCAAGACGTCGAAGAGCAAGGTGGCGACCTTCGAGCTGCCCACGCACCCGCAGATGGGCGTCTACCAGGTGGCCGTGCGCGACGGCGCGCTCGACGACCTGCCGGACGAGGTGCGCGACCGCAGCGGCCTCCCGCCGACGGGCACCGCACCGTCGGTCGGTGGTGCCGAGCTCGTGATGCTGCGGCTCGGCAAGGGCGACGTGCCGGACGTGCAGGCCCAGCCTCCGATCGGCGACGGCGTCACCTGGGTCGACTCCGCGCTCGCCGTCGTCGACACCGCCGTGCGAGCCGAGACGTTCGTCGCGCGGCCGGGGGAGTCGTGCCGGTTCTGCGCGTTCCGCCGGGCCTGCCCGGCGTCGGACGAGGGGCGCGAGGTGCTCCCGTGACCCAGCAGGCGTTCGACCTCGACATGGCCCCGGCGTTCGGACCGTCCGACCTCGTCGAGCTGCTCGGCATCCCGTTCAGCGAGGAGCAGGTCGACGCGATCACGGCACCCCTCGAGCCGTTCGTCGTCGTCGCCGGTGCCGGGTCCGGCAAGACCACGGTGATGACGGCACGGGTGGTGTGGCTGGTGGCCACCGGCCAGGTCCGACCCGACCAGGTGCTCGGTCTCACGTTCACCACGAAGGCCGCGGGGCAGCTCTCGTCGCGCGTACGTCGCGCCCTCGTGCGCCTCGCCGACCGCACCAGCGGCGTCCCGCTCGACGAGGTGGGCGAGCCGTCGGTGTCGACCTACCACGCGTTCGCCGGACGACTCATCGCCGAGCACGGCCTGCGTCTCGGCGTCGAGCCGGGCAGCCGGCTGCTCACGGACGCCGCCTCGGTGCAGCTGGCACACCGTGTCGTGACCCGCACCGCGCGCGACCTGTCGAGCCTCGGGCTCGTGGTCCAGTCGGTCGTCGAGTACGTCCGTGGCCTCGACTCCGAGCTCGCCGAGCACTGCCTCGAGCCGGCACAGATGCGCGCGTTCGACGCTGCGACCATCGCCGAGGTCGACGCGCTCGCCAAGCCCTCGGCCGCGGCCAAGAAGATGCGCGAGTCGGCGTCACGACGGATCGAGCTCGCACACCTCGTCGACGAGTTCCGCGCCGCGCGCCGCGCGCGCGACCTCGTCGACTTCTCCGACCAGATGCGCTTCGGGGCAGCGCTCGCCGAGGGCAGCCCCGACGTCGGTGCCGCGCTGCGCGCGCAGTTCCCGGTCGTCCTGCTCGACGAGTACCAGGACACCTCGGTGTCGCAACGCCGTCTGCTCACCGCGCTCTTCGGCGGTGGCCATGCCGTCACCGCCGTGGGCGACCCGCTGCAGGCCATCTACGGCTGGCGCGGTGCGAGCGTCGCCAACATCGACGAGTTCCCGCAGCACTTCGCGCGCGCCGACGGCAGCGATGCGCCGGTGCTGCGGCTGTCGGAGAACCGACGCTCGGGCACGCGGATCCTCGGTGCTGCCAACGATCTGGCCGCACCGCTGCGCGTGCGGCACCCTCAGGTCGCGCCGCTGGTGTCGCCGCGCGCCGAGAAGGGCACCGGCGCGATCAGGGTCGCGCTGCACGCGACGTACGCCGAGGAGATGGCGTGGGTGGGCGACCGGGTGCGCGAGGTCGTCGACTCCGGTCGGGTGCGCGCCGGCGACGTCGCGGTGCTCTGCCGCGCGTCGTCGGACTTCCCGGCGCTGCTGCGGTCGCTGTCCGAGCGCGGGCTCGCCGTCGAGGTCGTCGGGCTCGACGGCATGCTGTCGATGCCGGAGGTGGCGGAGGTGATCGCCGTCCTCGACGTGCTGCACGACTCGACCGCCAACCCGGCCCTCGTGCGTCTGCTCACGGGTCCGCGCTGGCGGATCGGGCTGCGCGACCTGGCCCTGCTCGGCGAGCGCGCATCGGTGCTGGCGGGCGGTCACGGGCGCGTCGACGGCGACGTCGACGCACAGCTCGACGCGGCGGTCGCGGGCGTCGACCCCGCTGACGTCATCTCGCTGCTCGACGCGATCGACGACCCCGGCGACCTCGGTTACGACCCCGAGGCCCGCGCCCGGTTCGCCGCTCTCGCGGCAGAGATCCGGCGGCTGCGCCGGTCGGTCGGCGAGCCTCTGCCCGAGCTGGTCCACCGCGTGATCACGGTGACCGGTCTCGACATCGAGATGGCTGCGTCCCCCGAGCTCCTGCTGCTGCACCGTGCCGAGGGCCTCGCGTCCTTCGTCGACCTCGTGGCCGGGTTCACCGACGCCGAGGGTGAGGCGAGCATCGGCGCGTTCCTCGGCTGGCTCTCGACCGCGGCACGATTCGACGAGGTGCCCGAGCTCGACCGGCCCCCGTCGCCGGACGCCGTCCAGCTCATGACCGTGCACCGGTCGAAGGGCCTCGAGTGGCCCGTGGTCGTCCTCCCGTCGTTGACGGCCAAGGTGTTCCCCCCGGTGCGCGGGATCTCGCGGTGGACGTCGTCGTGCCAGGCGGTGCCCTACCCGCTGCGCGGCGACGCGGCCTCGCTGCCGACTCTCGCCGGGCTCACCGCGAAGGAGCACACGGCGTTCGTCGCCGACTGCAAGGACCACGATGCCCACGAGGAGATGCGCCTCGTCTACGTCGGAGTGACGCGCGCGGAGCACCTGGTGCTCGCCTCCGGTTCGTGGTGGGGCCCCACGCAGAAGGATCCGCGCGGTCCCTCGCCCTACCTCGAGGCGCTGCGCGACCAGTGCATCGGCGGGGCCGGGCCGGTCGACGTGTGGGCGGACGCGCCCGACCGACGACGACTCCAACCCCGTGCTCGGAACGGCCGACGAGCTCGCGTGGCCGCCGCGGCCCGACGAGCCGGCGCTGCAGCGACGTCGTGACTCGGCGGCGGCCGTGCTGACCCATGCCGGGCTCGACGTCGAGGCGCTGCGGGCCGAGCACGCGGCGCTCGGCGCACCCGACCGCGGGTCGCCGCTGAGCGGCCTCGCCGCCGCTGACCTCGAGATCGTGCGGCACTGGGACGACGACATCGCGCTCCTGCTCGAGGAGCGTCGGGCTGCGCGGTCCGAGACCCGCGTGGTGCCGCTGCCGGCGGCGCTCTCGGCGTCCGACCTGGTGCGCCTGGCGGCCGACCCCGAGACGTTCACGCGGCGGCTCGCCCGGCCGATGCCGTCGGCACCCGCACCGGCAGCCCGTCGCGGCACGCGCTTCCACGCGTGGGTCGAGCAGCACTTCGGCGTCCGCCCGCTGCTCGATCCCGACGACCTGCCGGGCGCAGCCGACGCCGACATCGACTCCGACGACGCGCTCGACGCGATGCGCGAGTCCTTCCTCTCGACGCCCTACGCCGAGCGGACCCCGGTCGAGATCGAGGTTCCGTTCGCCCTCGTCGTGGGCGGACGCGTCGTGCCCGGACGGATCGACGCCGTCTTCGGCGAGCTCGATGCCGACGGCGTCATGCGCTACGACGTCGTCGACTGGAAGACGTCCGCAACGCACGACGCCGATCCGCTGCAGCTCTCGATCTACCGGCTGGCGTGGGCCGAGCTCGCCGGCGTCCCGGTCGAGCAGGTCGACGCCGCGTTCGTCTACGTCCGTGACGGCGCGGTCGTGCGCCCCGCCACCCTCCTCGACCGAGCAGCCCTCGAGTCCCTCCTCGCCGGCTGACCGTCTGCACGATAACCGCCCGAAAGTACGGAAACGGCAAGGGGTTTGCGGCGTGTCGGGCGGTGACGTCGAGGCTCGGCGGTTGTCGGGACGCTGCTTCGCGCTAGCGTGCTGCGCGTGCAGCGGGTGATCGTGTGCGGCATCAGCGGGTCGGGCAAGACGACGTTCGCCCGCGAGCTCGCCGTCCGCGTGGGGCTGCCCTACCACGAGATGGACGCGCTCTACCACGGTCCCGGCTGGGTGCCGATCGACACCTTCGAGGACGACGTCGCCGCGATCGTCGCCCGCGACCGCTGGGTGTTCGACTCGCACGGCTACCAGCAGGTGCGCGACCTGATGTGGGGCCGGGCCGACACCGTGGTGTGGCTGGACTACTCGCGCCGCGTGGTCATGTCGCGCGTGCTGCGCCGCTCGTTCCACCGCGCGGCGACCCGCCGGCCCATGTTCAACGGCAACACCGAGACCTTCCGCAGCTGGCTCGACCCCGAGCACCCGGTGCAGTGGGCCTGGACGCAGTACGACGCACGCCGCCAGGACATCCAGGCCCGCTTCGCGGATCCGGCGTACGCGCACCTCGACCCGATCACGTTCACCCGGACCGACCAGGCGCGTGCCTGGCTGGACTCGCAGGGCTCCTGACGCGCAAGTGTGACGCGAGGCACGTCCCCGGTTGGGCCGCCCGGCCCCGCATGCGCCGGGGGTGAGCGGATAGCCTCCGCGGAGGACGCCCGG
This sequence comes from uncultured Actinomycetota bacterium, assembly GCA_963782665.1. Taxonomy (GTDB): domain Bacteria; phylum Actinomycetota; class Actinomycetes; order S36-B12; family CAIYMF01; genus Longivirga. The sequence continues at coordinate 448,219 of CAWAKP010000005.1, forward strand.
GCGGGCCCGACGACGGGACCGCGGCTCTCCGGGCGTCACAGGTGTGTCCCGCACATCGTGTGTCGACCCCGGTCCGGCGCGGTGCCCGACCGGTGCGAAGGAGGCTCGGCGTGATCATCGGGGTGCTGAGGGAGGCACGTGCTGCGGAGACGCGGGCGGCGGCCACACCCGCCACCGTCGCGCAGCTGCTCGGGCTCGGCTACCAGGTGGTCGTCGACCCCGGGGCCGGCGCTCGCGCGGGGTTCACCGATGAGGCGTACGTCGAGGCCGGCGCGGCGCTCGGTGCCGCTACAGCGGCGGACGTCGTCTTCGGCGTCAACGCGCCGTCTGCCGAGCAGCTCGACGTGCTACGACCTGCCGCGACCCTCGTCTGCCTCATCAGCCCCGGGCTCAGCCCCGACCTGGTGAGCGACCTCGCGCGTCGCGGGATCACCGCATTCGCGATGGACGCCGTACCCCGCATCTCGCGCGCGCAGTCGCTCGACGTCCTCAGCTCGATGGCCAACATCGCCGGCTACCGCGCGGTGATCGAGGCGGCCAACGTGTTCGGCCGCTTCTTCACCGGTCAGGTCACCGCCGCAGGCAAGGTGCCGCCGGCCAAGGTGCTCGTCGTGGGCGCCGGCGTCGCCGGGCTCGCCGCGATCGGCGCCGCGGGCAGCATGGGCGCGATCGTGCGCGCCACCGACCCGCGTCCGGAGGTCGCCGACCAGGTGCAGTCGCTGGGCGGCGTCTACCTCCCGGTGGCCGCGGCCGACGTCGAGGTGAGCGCGACCGGCTACGCCAAGGAGATGTCCGACGACTACAACGCGCGTGCCGCGGCGCTGTACGCCGAGCAGTGCAAGGACGTCGACATCATCATCACGACAGCGCTCATCCCGGGCAGACCGGCGCCGACGCTCATCACCGCCGAGATGGTTGCGAGCATGAAGCCGGGCAGCGTCGTCGTCGACCTCGCGGCGGCCAACGGGGGCAACGTCGTCGGGACGGTGAAGGACGAGGCCGTCGTCACGGCGAACGGCGTCACGATCCTCGGCTACACCGACCTCCCCGGCCGCCTCGCCGCCCAGGCCTCGCAGCTCTACGGCACGAACCTGGTCAACCTCATGAAGCTCATGACACCGGGCAAGGACGGCGAGCTGGTCCTGGACTGGGACGACGTCGTGCAGCGCGGGATCACGGTCGCGCGCGACGGCGAGGTCACCTGGCCGCCGCCGCAGGTGCAGGTGTCCGCGGCGCCGGCCGCAGCGGCGCCGGCTCCGGTCGTGGCCGCGCCCCCGAAGGAGCCCATGTCGGCGGAACGCCGCTTCGCGATCGTGGGCGCCCTCGCTGCGCTGATGCTGCTGCTCGTCGCGGCCGCGCCGCCCGCACTGCGCGGTCACCTCACGGTCTTCGCGCTCGCGATCGTCATCGGCTACTACGTGATCGGCAACGTGCACCACGCACTGCACACACCGCTCATGTCGGTGACGAACGCGATCTCCGGAATCATCATCGTGGGCGCACTCCTGCAGATCGGGCACGGCGACACAGCGATCACGGCGATCTCCTTCGTCGCCATCCTGCTCGCCAGCATCAACGTCTTCGGCGGCTTCGCGGTCACGCGCCGCATGCTCTCGATGTTCTCCAGGAGCTGACCCGGACATGACCGTCGCATCCGTCGCGCAGGCGGCGTACCTCGTCGCTGCGCTGCTCTTCATCCTCGCCCTGGCCGGGCTCTCGCGGCACGAGACCTCCCGGGCGGGCAACACGTACGGCATGGCCGGCATGGCTATCGCCCTGGTCGCCACGATCGGTCTCGCGATCACCCGCGACGTCTCGTCGGTCGGCCTCATGCTCATCGGCATCGCGATGATCGTGGGTGCCGGGATCGGCCTGTGGCGCGCGCGCGTCGTCGAGATGACCGGCATGCCCGAGCTCATCGCGCTGCTGCACTCGTTCGTCGGTCTCGCCGCGGTCCTCGTCGGCTGGAACGGCTACCTGCTGGTCGAGGGCGGTGCCGATCCCGCCGAGTCACTGCAGCTCGCGGCTCAGGGCACTCTCGGCATCCACCACGCCGAGGTGTTCATCGGCGTCTTCATCGGAGCCGTCACGTTCACCGGCTCGATCGTCGCGTTCCTCAAGCTGTCGGCGCGCATCAGCTCCAAGCCGCTCATGCTGCCGGGCAAGAACGTGCTCAACATCGGCGCACTTGTCGCCTTCGCCGCGCTGACGATCTGGTTCGTGATCTCGCCCAACGTGTGGCTGCTCGTCGCCGTCACCGCCATCGCGCTGCTGCTCGGCTGGCACCTGGTCGCGTCCATCGGCGGTGGCGACATGCCGGTGGTCGTCTCGATGCTCAACAGCTACTCCGGCTGGGCGGCAGCGGCGTCGGGCTTCCTGCTCGAGAACGACCTGCTCATCGTCACCGGTGCGCTCGTCGGATCCTCCGGTGCCTACCTGTCCTACATCATGTGCCGCGCGATGAACCGCTCGTTCATCTCCGTCATCGCCGGTGGCTTCGGCATCGAGGCAGGTCCGGCGGCCGACGTCGACTACGGCGAGCACCGCGAGGTCACCGCCGAGCAGGCCGCCGAGCTGCTGTCCGGCGCGACGTCGGTCGTCATCACGCCCGGCTACGGCATGGCCGTGGCGCAGGCGCAGCACGGCGTCGCCGAGCTCACGAAGCGGTTGCGCGAGAACGGCGCCAACGTCCGCTTCGGCATCCACCCGGTCGCCGGCCGGCTGCCCGGTCACATGAACGTCCTGCTCGCCGAGGCGAAGGTGCCCTACGACATCGTCCTGGAGATGGACGAGATCAACGACGACTTCCCCGACACCGACGTCGTGCTCGTCATCGGTGCCAACGACACCGTCAACCCCGCGGCCGAGGACGATCCCTCGAGCCCCATCGCCGGCATGCCGGTGCTGCGGGTGTGGGAGGCGCGCAACGTCATCATCTTCAAGCGGTCGATGGCATCGGGCTACGCCGGCGTGCAGAACCCGCTCTTCTTCCGCGAGAACTCCGCGATGCTCTTCGGCGACGCGAAGGACCGCGTCGAGGACATCCTCCGGTTCCTCTGACGCTCCGCGGGCACGGGCGGGCGGCGTCAGAGGTCGACGTCGACGGTGACGGCGGCGTGGTCGCTCACCGGCAGCAGGTGCACCTGGGCGGCTGCGGTCGCGAGCTCGTGCGCCGAGAAGCCGTCGACGAGCACGTGGTCGAGCTGGGCGCGAGGACCGAAGGCCGGGTAGGTCGACTGGTGCAGGAGCTCGACGAAGTCGGTGATCCGCGCGGGGATGCGACCGGGCAGGTTGAAGTCGCCGAGCAGCACGAGGGGGCGCGGCAGGTCGGCGAGCCATCGGCGTACGGCGCGCAGCTGACGGACGTTGTAGCCCGGGACGAACGACAGGTGCAGCGTGGCGACGGTGAAACGACCGTGCGGCCCCTCGATCACGGCGGCGAGCGCTGCGCGCGGCTCGTCGGGCACCCGGACGAAGCGCGGGCGACCGCCCTCCGTCGGCACCATGAGGGGCAGCTTGAACGGCGCGGGGTCGAAGCGGGTCGACCGCCACTCGACCACCGGCAGGCGTGACACGAGCCCGACGCCGTACAGCGGACCCATCCGCTGCACCTCGATCGTGCTGCTGCGCTGGAGCCCTGAGCGAGGCCGGATCGCGGAGCCGGCCGACGCGTGGTCGAGTCGCTCGTCGGCCTCGCTCCAGCCGTGCTCGGCGGGCGTGCCGACGACCGTGGGCGCGAAGTACCAGTGCTCGGCGTCGAGCGCGTCGGCGACCGAGCGCACCTGGTGGGTGAACCCGCTGCGCGGCTGGTGGACATCGACCTCCTGCAGCCCGATGACGTCGGCGTCGAGCGCGGCGACGGCCCGGCGCAGGGCGGCGTCGTCCTCGACCGAGGGCAGGTCGAGCGGCCGGCCGTCGGCATCGCGTCCGGGCTCGGCCCGCCCGCCGAGCACCGGCATGCCGTGCAGGATGTTGTACGTCGCGAGCCGGATCGTCACGGACCCAACCTAGGAGCCGAGCACCGCCCCCGCACCGCGACCCGACCCCGACCACCCCACGGAATTCGACCCTTAGGGTCGAAACGTGGCACGAAAGTGCCACCGATCGACCCTAAGGGACAGATCGTCAACGGTCGTCGGCGCCGAGGTTGTCGGTCTCGAGGGCGAGCTCCTCGACGGGCTTGGGACGCTCGCCGGAACGCCGGCGCATCCACTCGCGGGCCGGCTCCTCGACGTAGCGCCACATCAGCCACGCGATGGCGATGGCGCCGACGACCAGCCCGATGAAGCCGACGAGGTAGAGCACGCCACCGGTGATGTGCACCGCCTTCATGCCGGCCCGCCACAGTCCGTACCAGACGGTGTGCGTCATGTAGAGCGAGAACGAGATGAAGCCGCCGAGGATGAGTCGCTCGGTCGACAGGAACCGCGACGGTCCTCGCGACGTCAGCGCGAGCGCGCCGATCCACGCGATGAGCGGCGGCACCAGGATGAGGTGGTACTTGGGCGGCAGGTCCGCGGCGTTCGGGGTGTCGGGCAGGTCGCTCACCGACCACTGCAGCGCACCCACGTGTCCGAGCACCAGCGCGGCGACGACCACCAGGACGGGGAACGCGATCGTGAGCGTCGTCGCGAGCCGCTCGGCGCGCGGTCGAGGCCCCTCCGGCGTCTGGTTCCAGAACCGCAGCACGATGAGGTACGTCAGCCCGCCCGCGGTGAACTCGGTGAGGATGCGGATCGTCGAGCCCCAGTCCGAGATGTAGTACGGGTCGCCGTAGTAGGCGATCCCGTACCAGATCAGGGGAACGAGGACGACGCACCAGAGCAGCGCCAGCATCCTGGTCGAGACCCGCTCGTGGAACCGGAACAGCAGGAGCACGAGGACGGGGAAGACGAGGTAGGCCAGCCACTCCATCGAGAGCGACCACGCGGGGAAGTTCCACCCGCGCTGCGGGTTGGGCCCCCACTCGTGGATCAGCAGCACCTGCTTGAGGTAGTCCTTGGCGTTGAGCCAGTCGCGGCTGCCCGCCACCGACGAGCCGAACTTCTGCTGGGCGAGCACGGCGAGACCCGCGACGTTGAGCATCACGAAGTGCACGGGGTAGATGCGCGCGAGGCGCAGCCACAGGAAGTGCCGCGCACCCGGCCAGGTGATCCTCGGACCGAGCTTGGTGAGGTAGGTGTGGGTCAGGATGAAGCCGGAGAGCGCGAAGAACAGGTCGACGCCGAGACGCCCCACCCGCAGCACCTCGTGCAGCACCGGGACGAGCAGGCCGGCCGTCGCGAGCGCGCCCTGGTAGTGGTAGAGCATCACCCAGGACGCCGCGACGAAGCGCACGCCGGTCAGCTGCCCGATGAAGCGCTGCTGCGTGCCCTGTGCCACTGGTCCTCCGCGCTCGTCGACCTCTGGATCCTCCCACGGGGGACGCGGCTCGCCCCGCCCCCACTCCGGGTACGCCGTTCACCGGACGACACGACAGCGTCGTCCTGCCGAGTGCTGCCGTCGGTCGACCCCGCCGCGCGTGGACCGGACGCGCCGTCGCGGCAGGCGTCGTAGGGTCGCGATGTGAGCAACCCCACCCACGACCCTCTCGTCCGCGCGCACGTCCAGGCCGGGCGGGCGCAGTTCCTCGACGAGCTGTCCGAGTGGCTGCGGATCCCCAGCATCAGTGCCGACCCGGACTACGCCGACGAGGTCTCGCGCAGCGCCGACTGGATCGCCCAGCGGCTGATCCGCGCGGGCTTCCCGAGCGTGGAGATCTGGCCGACCGCGGGGCTGCCGGCCGTCTACGCCGAGTGGCGCAGCGCCGACGTCGACGCGCCCACGGTCCTCGTCTACGGCCATCACGACGTCCAGCCGGTGACGCCGCTCGAGCTCTGGGACACCGCGCCGTTCGAGCCGTTCGTCCGCGCGACCGACCACGGTGACGAGCTGGTCGGTCGCGGCGCGATCGACGACAAGGGACAGGTGCTCTTCCACGTCCTCGGTCTCGCCGCGCACCTCGCGACCGCCGGCCTCACCTCGCCCGCCGTGCACCTCAAGCTGCTCATCGAGGGCGAGGAGGAGTCCGGCTCGATCCACTTCGCCGAGCTGCTCCGTGACCATCGCGACGAGCTCGAGTGCGACCTCGTCGTCGTGAGCGACACGGGTGTCTTCGGCCGTCACACGATCTCGGTGTGCACCGGGATGCGCGGCCTGATGCGCGCCGACCTCGTGGTGCGGGGACCGTCCGGCGACCTGCACTCCGGGTCGTTCGGCGGCGCCGTCGCCAACCCGACCACGGTGCTCGCCCGTCTCATCGCGGCGCTTCACGACGACGACGGTCACGTCACGCTGCCGGGCTTCTACGACGACGTCGCACCTCTCAGCGACCGCGAGCGCGAGCTGTTCGCCGCGCTCCCGTTCGACGAGGTGACCTGGCTGCAGGATGCGCAGTCGACGGCGACGCACGGCGAGGAGGGGTTCACGACCCTCGAGCGGGTCTGGGCACGACCGACTGCCGAGGTCAACGGGATCGCTGGCGGCTACGCCGACGCCGGGTTCAAGACGATCGTGCCGAGCCGGGCCAACGCCAAGGTGTCGTTCCGTCTGGTCGCGAACCAGACCGCCGCGGCCGTCCCCGCGCAGGCGGCGGCCTGGCTGGAGCAGCGTCGAGCGGACGGCACGATCCCGCCGGGCATCGAGGTCGAGCTCGTCTTCGAGGAGACCGGCGTACGCCCGTGCCTCACCCCGCTCGACCACCCCGCCCTGCAGAGCGTGACCCGCGCGATGGAGCGGGCGTTCGAGTCGCGCGTCCTCTACACCCGCGAGGGTGGCAGCGGACCGCAGGCCGACCTCGCCGAGATCCTCGACGTGCCCGTCGTGTTCCTCGGGGTGGGGCTGCCCGACGACAGGATCCACGCGCCCAACGAGAAGGCCGACGTCGAGTTCCTCCTGCGCGGCGCGGAGGCCGCCGCCTACCTGTGGTCGGACCTCGCCGCCACCTGGGAGCGGTAGCCGATGCCGGACGCCGGACTCCTGGGCGAGCTCACGCTCGCGCGCGGCAACGTCGACCGCGCCGCGGAACGTCGCACCGATGCCGACTGGTTCGACCGCCAATGGCGGGACCCCGCGAGTCGCGTGGTCGTCGTCCATCGAGGTCGCACGCTGGTGATCGGAGCGACCGACGCCCGCGACGGCGACGTTCCGCCTGTCGACGCCTCCGCGGGCACCGCGAAGTCGTTGGGTGCCAAGGCATCGGTCGCCCTCGCCTACCGCGACCCGCGTGAGACGGCCGACGTCGACGGCGTGCGCGTCCTGCTCGGCGTAGACGGCGAGGCTGCCTACCTGGCGGAGCTCGTCGACCCGTCGGTCGAGCCGTGGGACCCGCCGCAGGGCACCCGCTGGGAGGGACTGCGCGAGGTGGGGGCGACGCTCGGCGATGACGACGCCGCGTTGCTCGTCACCTCGGTGGCGCTCGCGAACTGGCACGCGTCGCACCCGCGGTGCCCGCGCTGCGGTGCACCCACCAGGCCGTCCGACGCCGGCTGGGCGCGCCGCTGCCCGGACGACGACAGCCAGCACTTCCCGCGCTCGGACCCGGCGGTGATCGTCCTCATCGTCGACGACGACGAGCGTGCGCTGCTCGGCCGCCGAGCGGAGTGGACCGAGGGCTGGTACTCCACGCTGGCCGGTTTCGTCGAGGCGGGGGAGTCGGCCGAGATGGCGCTGCGCCGTGAGATGCGCGAGGAGGCCGGCGTCGACGTCGACCGGCTCGACTACCTCGGCTCGCAGCCCTGGCCGTTCCCGTCGTCCCTCATGCTCGGCTACCACGCGCGCCTCGCGGCCGGATCGCCCCACGCACGTCCCGACGGCGAGGAGATCACCGATCTGCGCTGGTTCACCCGCGACGAGATGCGCGCCGGCTGCGAGGTCGGCACCGTGCGGATCCCGCCACGACTGTCGATCGCGCGACGTCTCATCGAGCACTGGTACGGCGCCGAGCTGCCCGGCACGTGGTCGCGTCCGTGATCACCCCGACCGGGTGTAGCCGCTCGGTCGACGCGGCACTAGGTTCGAGGCAGTCGTCGTACGACGCAGCAGATCCCTGGAGGAAGCATGTCCGAGAACACCCCTGACGTAGCCGAGAGCACCCCTGCAGTCGTCGCCGACGACCTCGAGGTGTCGGCAGCGGCGGTCAGCGACGGCGCCTACACGCTCTTCGTGGCCGACTTCAACGACACGGAGACGGCGCTCGAGGCCTACGAGGCCCTCAAGGAGATCGAGGACGGCGCGACCGTCGAGATCGAGGGAGTCCTCGTCGTCAAGCGCAACGCCGACGGCGAGCTCGAGGTCCAGAAGGTCACCGACCACAGCACCCGCCGCGGCCTGGGCTGGGGCGTCGTCGGAGGCGTGATCCTCGGCGTCATCTTCCCGCCGTCCATCATCGGCAGCGCCGTCGTCCTCGGTGCCGGCGGTGCTGCGGTGGGCAAGGCGCGCGAGAAGCACCACAAGAACGAGATCGCCCAGGAGATGCAGGACGCGATCGCGCCCGGGCACTCGGGCATCATCGCGCTGGTCAGCGACCCGGGCGAGATCAAGATCCGCAAGGCGCTGGAGAAGGCCAACGGCATCGTCGAGTCGGCTGTCGACGACGTCGTCGCTGCCGACATCAAGGCGGCCGCGCAGGCAGCTGACTCGGAGTAGTCGTCTCACGTCGGGCGGGGGTGCGCTGCACCTCCGCCCGACGCACGTCCAGGGTGGCGGTGGATGTCCGCGCGGTTGCCGAGCCCGAGGACCATGCGCAGCTCGACCAGGCCCCCGGCGTCGGTGACGGTCTCGCCCGTCTCGTGGAACCGGTGGCGGCGATAGAACGACAACGCCGCCTCGTTGCCGTGCAGCACCCAGAGCGACACCACGTCGTCCCCTCGCTCAGCGAGGTCGTCGATGGCCGCGTGCAGGAGCGCCGTACCGACCCCACGCCGCCATCGCTGCGGCTGCACGTAGAGCGCGTAGATCTCGCCGCGCCACGGCGTCGCCGCCTCGCGCTCGGCACCGTAGCCGCAGAACCCGATCAGGTCGCGGTCCGCCTCGGCAACGAGCCAGGTCGTCGATCCGTCGGTGGCCAGCCGGTCGACCCACGCGTCGAGCTCGGCCGGCTCGGTCAGCGGTGCCAGCACCGCATCCGGCGCGAGGCCGACGTACGCCGACTGCCAGGTGAGGGCCCGGACGAGGGCGATCGCCGGGAGGTCCTGGCTCTGTGCGGGGCGGACCTCGACGTGCGGCACGGGACGGAGTCTGCCGCAGACGCGCGGATGCCCGGCGGATCGCGAGGATCTGCCGGGCGGTTCAGGGCCGCGCGCGGGTCAGGACGCGAGGCCCAGACGGGCCTCGACCTCCTTGATGGGCGGGTTGGTCGCGGTGCTGCCGTCGGGGAAGAGCAGGGTCGGGACGGTCTGGTTCCCGCCGTTGACGCTCTCGACGAAGGCCGCAGCCTCCGGGTCCTGCTCGATGTCGACCACCGTGTACTCGATGCCGGCGCGCTCCATCTGCGCCTTGAGGCGCGAGCAGTAGCCGCACCAGACGGTGCTGTACATCGTGACGGCCATCGCAGGTCGACCCTTTCGTGTGTGGATCGGCGCCGAGCTCGGCACCGGTACCGGACATCCTGCCCGGCACGTTGACTGATCAACCACTCCGGGACGTGATGTGTTCCGCACCATGATCGCGGGTGGCCGTGCGGCGCGCTCGTCGGCGTCGCCGGTGATCGGTGCTCCGGGGCGGCCACGATCGCGGATCCGGGTCACGAGAGGGCACGAATGTGCCACTGCGTGACCCTATGGGTCAGATCCTGCAGGGGGCTGGGACGGGCTGGGTGGGGGTCGGTGGGGGCTGCGAGGATGGCGGGGTGACGGCGACCGACGACCCCGGGGTCGACCTCTTCGACGGGGCCGACTCGGGCCCGTCGGTGCGGTCCCCCGGCCCCGCCGTCACCGCCGTCACCGCGGTCACCGCCGACTCCGTGCTCGAGGCCCTCGATCCCGAGCAGCGCGAGGTCGCGCTCGCCGTGTCGGGTCCGGTCGTGGTGCTCGCCGGCGCGGGCACCGGCAAGACCCGGGCCATCACCCACCGCATCGCCTACGCGTCGCTCACCGGCCAGCACGACCCCCGGCGCACTCTCGCCGTCACCTTCACCGCCCGGGCCGCGGGGCAGATGCGCCACCGGCTCGCGCTGCTCGGCGTCGAGGGAGTCCAGGCGCGCACGTTCCACTCCGCGGCCCTGCGTCAGCTGCGCTACTTCTGGCCGCGCGTCGTCGGCGGCACCGTGCCCGACATCCTGCCGAGCAAGACCCGCGTCCTCACGCCGGTCCTGCGTCGAGCGGGCTTCACCGATCCGTCCCTGGCGCGCGACGTCGCCGCCGAGATCGAGTGGGCCAAGGCCAGCCAGCTCGTCGCGTCCGACTACGTCGCGGCTGCGGCCGCGGCGCGGCGCGAGCCTCCCGGCGACCTCACCCGCGACAACGTCGCCGAGCTCTATGCGGCCTACGACGAGCGCAAGACCGAGAGCGGCCTCATCGACTTCGAGGACGTCCTGCTCCTCACCGTCGGCATGCTCGACACGCGCATCGACGTCGCCGACGAGGTACGTCGCACCTACCGCTGGTTCACCGTCGACGAGTACCAGGACGTCAACCCGCTGCAGCAGCGGCTGCTCGACCTCTGGCTCGGCGACCGTGACGACCTGTGCGTCGTGGGCGACGCGAGCCAGACCATCTACACGTTCACCGGCGCCAGCTCGTCCTACCTCCTCGGCATGCCGGCGCGCTTCCCGCACGCCACGATCGCGAGGCTCGTCCGCTCCTACCGGTCCACACCGCAGGTGATCGCACTCGCCAACCGCGTGCTCGCGGGCGCCACAGGTGACGAGGCTGCCCTCCGGCTCGAGCTGCGCCCCACTCGCGGCGACGGCCCGGAGCCGCGAGTGCGCACCTACGACGACGAGCCGGGTGAGGCAGCAGCGACCGCCAGGGCGATCAAGGCCCTGGTCGATTCCGGGGTGCCCGCTCGCGAGATCGCCGTGCTCTATCGCATCAACGCGCAGTCCGAGGTGTTCGAGGAGGCACTCGGCGAAGTGGGCATCCCCTATGTCCTGCGCGGCGAGTCGGCGTTCTTCGAGCGCGGCGAGGTCCGCGAGGCCCTCACCCGGATCCGCGGCGCGGCCCGCAGCAGCGGTGACTCCGGCGACCTGGCGAACGACGTCCGCAGCGTGCTCACGGCGATGGGCTGGAGCAGCGAGCCGCCGAGCGGCACCGGTGCCGTGCGCGACCGCTGGGAGAACCTCCTCCGCGTCGTCACCCTTGCCGACGACCTGGCCGCGGCGTCGCCGCGCGCGACGCTGTCCGACCTCGTGGCCGACCTCGATCAGCGCGCCGCCACGCAGTCCGCGCCGGCCGCCGACGGCGTCACGCTCGCGACGGTGCACGCGGCCAAGGGCCTCGAGTGGGACGCCGTGTTCGTCGTCGGCCTCGTGCAGGGCACCTTCCCGATCCAGTACGCCGACACCCCCGCGCGGCTGGAGGAGGAGCGCCGACTCTTCTACGTCGCGGTCACGCGCGCTCGCACGCACCTCGCCCTGTCGTGGGCGCGTTCGCGTTCGGGCAGGGGACGCCGCGAGCGCTCGGTGTTCCTCGACGCGGTGTCCGGGCCGGACTCCGACGGCGGGGGCGTTGCGGGCAGCGTGGTCCGCGGCAGCGGGTCCCGCACGCCGACGGCACGACGACGTCGACCGGCCACCTGTCGCGTCTGCGGCGCGGCGCTCGTCACGGGCGCGGAGTCCGCCCGCGGTCACTGCCGCACCTGCGTCGTGCCCTACGACGTGCAGCTGCTCGAACGGCTCAAGGCCTGGCGCAAGGACGAGGCCGTGCGCCAGTCCGTGCCTGCCTTCGTCGTCCTGACCGACGCGACGCTCGAGGTCGTCGCGGCCGACCTGCCCGCTGACACGGCGGGGCTCGTCGGCATCCCGGGCATCGGCGCCCGCAAGCTCGCGGCCTACGGCGACGTCCTGCTCGCGATCGTCCGCGGTGAGGCCGCGCCGACCGACGGCGACGAACCGGCCTAGAACGGGTGGTTTCCGGCGCCTGGTCACCCTCGCGGACCAGGATTCACGTGAATTTCGCCGACTCGCCGGAAAACGTGATTGCGCCCTGCGCGGACCTCTGCGTAACCTCTCCCGTACGCGCGAGGGACGCGCGTCGATGCTCACCAGGCATCGCCCGGCACGAAGGAGGTGTACCGCGATGATCACCACCACCATCCACGCGGCTGCCTTCGTGCTGCCCGCGTTCACCGCTGCCGCCGTGTCGGTCGCGGCCTTCGGCGTCGTCATGGGCACCAAGGTCGCCGTCGCCCGCCCGAAGTCCATCGATCGCCAGGGCATCTGGTTCGGCACCGACCTCAGCACCACCGGTACGTCGTACGTCCCGCAGTCTCGAGGATCCACTGGGTGACCTCTACCCATCGGCACCTCGAGGCCGCGGATCCCGACACCGGGAACCGCGGCCTTCGTGTTTCTCCGGCCACCGCCGGCGGGCACCTCGCACGACCAGCACGACCCGCTCCATCGCACCGTCCGACCATCCCCTCGGACGGTGCAGCTGAAAGTCCTTGTCCTGCACGACATCGAGGAATCGCGGTGATCCCGCGATCACGTGAAGGAGGTGACCGCGCGATGAGCGTCCTGACGGACCTGACCCACACCCTGGGAACGGCAGCCCCGACCGACTGGGTCGAGACCGACACACCGTGTCGGTCGTACGACCCGGAACTGTGGTTCGCCGAGCGACCCGACGAGGTCGCGCTCGCCCAGGCCCTGTGCGGAGACTGCGCCCTGCGCGCAGCCTGCCTCGCCGGTGCCCTGGAGCGGCGCGAGCCGTGGGGCGTCTGGGGTGGGGAGCTGTTCGAGCGTGGATCCGTGGTGGCGCGCAAGCGTCGTCCCGGTCGTCCGCGCAAGGACGACGACCTCGACCGGTACGCCGCCGAGGCTGCGCTCGAGGCGCGGCTGTCCGAGCTCGCTCGCGAGCTCGGCACCGTCGCCGCCAGCGACCTCGACGAGCAGCTCGCGGACGTCTGCGCCATTCCGGCGCAGCGCGAGGGAGCAGCCGCATGAACCGTCGTACTGAGAGCGCCTCGGCGCCCTCCCTCCGCGGGGTGACCGGTCCGAGCCACCCGGCTCGGACCGGCACCGCCCGCACGTCGAACGCCGACACGGCGCTCGGCCTCCTTCCGGCACCGCGCACCGCGGGGTCGTCCACCAGCTTGGAGAACACCATGTACGCCATGTCGCACCAGATCGCACGAGCACATATCGAGCAGCGTCACCGTGAGGCGGCGCAGTGGCGCGCCGCACGGATGGCGCGCGCCGTGCGCAAGGCCCAGTCGGCAGCCCGTCGTGCCGAGTCGGCCGAACGCCGTGCGCGGCTGGCCCGCGAGGCTGCGAATCTCGCAGCCCGCGAGTCCGCTCTCGCCCACGCCCGGTAACCCGGGTGAGCCCTGAGACGGGCGGGTGGTCCACCTCGAGGACCGCCCGCCCGTCGGCGTTCCCGGGTGCGGTGCGGCAGGATCGGGCACGTGCCGACCGCCCTGGACGCCGCCGTGGCGGCTCTCACCGCACCTGAGCTCGCACCCGTCGTGGCTCTGGTGGCCTGGCCCGACCCGGACGCCGGCCGTGACGCGTCGGGGCGCCCGCGCGGCGTCCTGGTCGCGAACCACGGTGGCCGCGCGCGGCTCGACGAGATCCACCCCGACGGGGTGCTCGTCGCCGGACGTCACCCGCTGCCGAGCACCGACCCGATGGCCTTCCTGCCCTACGACGACGAGGTGGCGGATCCGTCACCGCCGCACGAGCGCAACGCCTACCCGCTGCCGTGGCCGCGGCTGGCCTCGTTCTTCACCGACCCGCGTTCACCCGACGTCGCCATCGTGCACACGGCGGGGCACTACTTCCCCGAGCAGGGCGGTCACCACGGCGAGCACGGCTCGCTGGACGTCATCCAGTCTCGGGCCCCGTTCCTCGTGGCGGGTGCCGGCGTGTCCCTGCGCGGTGTCGTCGACGGGCATGCCCGGCTCGTCGACGTGATGCCCACGCTCGCGTGGGTCGCCGGCGTCGAGAAGGCCGACTTGGCCGACCTCGACGGTGTCGTGCGGGACGACCTGGTCTCACGCGGTGCGCGGTACGTCGTCGGGATGCTCTGGGACGGCGGACATCCCGGCTCGCTCGTCGACCTCGCCGCGCGCGGCGAGCTGCCCCACGTCGCGCGCCTGCTGGCGCGCGGGTGCTCGCTCAGCGGTGGTGCGGTGGCCGAGTTCCCGAGCCTGACGCTGGTCAACCACACGAGCATCCTCACCGGCGTCGGGCCGGGTCGGCACGGCGTCGTCGGCAACGTGTACTGGGACCGCGCGGAGGAGCGCCAGGTCGTGCCCAACGACGCGGCCACGTGGCACCGCACCGGCGAGCTCTACCGGGACGGCGTCACGACGCTGTTCGAGGCGGTGCAGTCCGCGCGACCCGGCGTCCGCACGGCCAGCGTCAACGAGATGACGGAACGCGGGTCGTGGGCGTCGACCTTCGCACTGGTGCGGGCCGCGCTCGAGAGCGGCGAGTCGCTCGACCCGGGTGAGGCCGGCAGCAGCGAGTCACGCGACTTCCTCACCGCCGTACGGGCACTGCTGCCGGACCCGAAGGCCTCGCCGCTGGTCACCCACGAGCGCTGCGACGAGGACGACGACTACGCGTTCTACTCCGCGATCGACCTGCTCGGGCTGTCGACCATGGTCGGACTGTTCTCCGCGCCCGACGACGAGCGACCGCGAGTCGCCTGGTGGTCGCAGTACACGACGGACGCCGCGCACCACCACGGCGGTCCGCGTTCGCCGATCGCTGTCGACGCGATGCGCGACTGCGACGCACGGCTCGGCGTCCTGATCGACCACCTCGAGTCGATCGGCATCCTCGACGAGACGCTGTTCCTGCTCACGGCCGACCACGGGTTCGAGACGGCCGACGAGTCGGTGCGCGGCTCGTGGACGCCGGCGCTGCACGCCGCGCTCGACCCGCTCGGCGTCCCGTTCCGCGACGAGGGCCCCGGGTTCCTCTACCTCGGCGTGAGCGGATCCTGAGCGAACTCGATGCGACGCGCGGGGCGGCGTACACGGCAAACACAGGTTCCGGGTCCAGACTCGTTCGCATCCGAACTCTTGGCGGAGGACCCATGCCCACGCTCGACTGCGCGCTCTGCGGCAGAACGCTCACCGTCTCCGACGACGAGCAGGGATCGCTGGCCGCGCTGTCCTGGGTCTCGTCGCACGAGCGCGGTCGCGACGTCCACTACTGCCCGACCTGTGCGCGCGACAACCTGCGCTCGATCGAGGGCAAGCTCGACGTCGCGTACTGGTAGCCGCCCGCGAGCTCAGGCGGTGCCCGGCGACTCGAAGCGGGCGTGGTCGTGCGGATCGCGGTGCCCGGCACGTTCGGCACCGACGCCGGCGATCACGACGAGCGCCACCCCGACCACCTGGAGCGCGTCGGGCACCTGCGACAGCAGGACGATGCCCCAGAGCGTGCCGATGGCCGGCTCGAGGGCCATGAGCGTGCCGAACGCCGCCGCGGTGAGCCGGCGCAGCGCCAGCAGCTCGAGGGTGAACGGGATCACCGGCATGAGCACGGCCAGCGCGACCGAGACGACCACGACGTGCGCCGTGATGTGGCCCCATGCCTGGGGTACGCCGGCGATCGCGGCCGTGAGTGCAGCGACCGGGATCGAGATCGCCAGCCCCTCGATGCCCGCGAAACGGTCGCCGACGTGCTGGGTGAGCAGGATGTAGAGCCCCCAGCCGGTTCCGGCGGCGAGGGCGAAGAGCACGCCGACGCCGTCGATCGATCCCGTCCACGGCTGGGTGAGGGCGAGGACGCCGACGAACGCCAGCACGGGCCATCCCGCGGTGCGTCGCGAGGGGCTGCGGAGCACGCCGACCGTGAGCGGCCCGAGGAACTCGATCGCCACCGTGGTGCCCAGCGGGATGCGATCGATGGCCTCGAGGAAGCACACGGTCATGACGCCGGTGACGATGCCCAGCAGGATCGGCGTACGGAGCTCGCGGAGGGTGTAGCTGCGCAGCCGCGGCCGCGCGACGAGCAGGAAGATCACGCCGCCGGCCACGAGTCGCAGCCACGCGGCGCCGGCCGGGCCGACCTGGCTGAACAGGCCGATCGACAACGCCGCGCCGAGCTGCACGCAGAGGATCGACGTGAGGGCGAGCGACCACGCCGGCACGCGGTCGGTCAGTCCCGGTCCTCGGGCGCTCACGGTCGTCACGGGCGTCAGCATCCCAGGTCAGCGAGTCCGCTCGTGGCGCCGAAGGCGCGGTGCGGGCCGGGGGAGGGTCAGCGGGTGAAGGTGGGGAGCCAGCGTACGAGCTCGGCACGCATGGGGACGGTGGCGTCCATCTGGGACAGCACGCCGATGCCGCCGAGCCAGGTGCGGTGGATGAGCATGTACTGCGGCGGCAGGTTGATCTTGAAGCCGGTCGAGAAGTCCGGGTTGCGCGGGTCGGACAGCCGGCTGAAGTGACCCCGCATCCAGTCGCGGGAGAAGTGGAAGTACTCGTGCTCGGCCGGCTCGGCGAAGGGGCGCAGCGCGTCGAAGAGCTGCTGCTCGTTGACCTCGACCCCCTCCTTGATGAAGCCCTCCGCCCGCAGTCCCTCGGTGACCGTGTGGGCGTCGCCCTCGGTCGCGAGGCGCAGCAGCTGGCCCATGATCGCCGGAGGCCCGTCGGGCATGCGGGCGACGGCGCCGAAGTCGAGGACGCCGAGCCGCCCGTCGCCCAGCACGCGGTAGTTGCCCGGGTGCGGGTCGGAGTGCAGCAGTCCGGCGCGCAGCGGCCCGGACATGAGGAACCGAAGGTAGAGGGTGCCGTAGTAGTCGCGCTCGTCCTGCGTGCCCTCGCCGATGACGCGCGAGAGCGGGTAGCCGTCGAGCCACTCCGAGACGATGACCGTCGGCGCGGCGGCGAGGACGTGCGGGATGACGAAGTCGTCGTCCCCCTCGTAGGCGGCCGCGAACTGCCGCTGGTACTGCGACTCGGTGAGGTAGTCGAGCTCTTCGGCCGCACGGTCCTTGAGCTCGGCGAGCAACGGCTTGATGTCGAGGCCCGGCGCCAGCGACGCGAACATCCGCGCCATCCGCGAGACCTGCGCGAGGTCGCCCAGCAACGCCTTGCCCGCGCCCGGGTACTGGATCTTGACCGCCACCTCGCGGCCGTCGTGCCAGGTCGCCTTGTGGACCTGACCGATGGACGCCGCGGCGGCCGGGACCGAGTCGAACTCGAGGAACCGGTCGCGCCAGTCGTCGCCGAGCGCCTCGGTCAGGCACTGGTGCACGGTGTCGGCCGGCATGGGTGGTGCGGCGTCCTGGAGCTTGGTGAGCGTCGCGCGGTAGGGCCCGAGCATCTCCTCGGGCAGCGCCACCTCGAAGATGCTCATGGCCTGGCCGAACTTCATCGCGCCGCCCTTGAGCTCGCCGAGGGTCTTGAAGACCTGCTCGGCGGTGCGCTGCTGCACCTCGGCGGCGACGAGCTCGGCGGGCTTGCCCCCGACCTTCTTGCCGAAGCCGAGCGCGGTGCGTCCCGCGTAGCCGAGCGGCAGCGCGGCGAGGCGGGCGCTGCGCGTCACGGCGCGACGGGGAAGGTCGGTCACCCCGCCATTGTGTCTCCCTGGGACTGCCACCCGCACCCGCAACCCGGGTGGCGTCGTACGGGGAGCACGCGGGTGAGCCCGTCCGGCGCACGCAGCTCGACCTGGGCGCCGAGAGTCACGGGTGACCGCGCGTCGATGGCGTCGAGCAGGTGCAGCACCTGCGCCACGGCGAGCGCAGCGGTCGCCGAGGTCAGTACGCCGGTGTGAGCGCGCGCGACCGGGTGCCGCAGGCGCACCTGGTCGACGAGGGCGGGCCACGCTGCGTCGCGATCGCCGGCACGAAGCTCGAGGCACCACAGGCACGGCGTACGTCCTGGTACGACGAGAGGACCGACCCGAGCCGCGTCGGCGGTGACCGCCACGGGCAGGTGTGGCACGCCGTCGGCGACGAGGTCGTCGCAGAGCTCGGGATCGGTCCACGGCAGGTCGACGTCGGCGGCCGAGCAGACGACGACGACGGAGGGGCCGCGGCCACGCGTGCCGATCGCGGTCGGGTGCGCGCCGAGGCGGCGTACGGCGGTGCCGACCTCCTCGCGCCACGACACATACGGCTCGCTGACCGGCGGTCGGTCGCTGACGGCCGTGACCCGGTCCGGCCCGTCGAGAGCCACGACGCCGAGACCTGCGCTCGCGAGCCCCACCGCGACCGCGGCTGCGGCGCTGTCGTTGCCGCGAACGGCTACCGCCGTGCGCCGCCGGCGCGCCACGACCCGCTGGGCCAGTGCGGTGCTGGATCCGGACAGGGCGAGGGCGGCGATGTCGGGGGCGAGCCGCTCGCGCCAGTGGGCCGAGAGCCCGCCGCGCTCGGGGTCGTCGTCGAGCACGCCGCGTTCGTGCAGCGAGTCCAGGACCGGGGCGAGCTCGGGCGCGACGCGGAGGACGTCGTGCCGAGCGGCACCTTCGAGGCGCAGCAACGCGACGCTGGCGATGTCGGTGAGCCCTTCGACGACGAGCGCGCGCTCGGGGTCGAGCCCGGCCTGGACGCTGGCGGGGCCCCGTCGCAGCATCGGTCGGGCGGCGCGGGCGCGGGGCAGGTGTCGGCTCATGCGCGAGAGCGTGCCGGGCGATCCCTGTGGGTGGCGACCGCGGTCCACAACGACGTCGAGCCGGTCGCCTGCTGTGGACGTGGAGCCGCACGCTGCCGCGCGTCAGGCGATGCCGCAGTGGTCGAGGTAGAGCAGCGCGAGCGCGCGGGTGGCCGCGTGGAACTCGTCGACCGTCACGTGCTCGTCGGGTGCGTGGGCGTCGCGGGTGTCGCCGGGGCCGTACTGCACCGTGGGCAGGTGCGGTGCGAGCAGGCGCAGGTCGCTCCCGTACGGGGCGCCGTAGGTCTGCGGTGCGCGCAGGTGCGGTGCCGCCCGCACGTGGGCCCGTCGTACGGCGTCGAGCAGGAGGGGCGAGTCCGACCGTCCGGAGGCGAACTGCCCGCCCCACCACTGCACCTGCACCGGGTGGTCGCTCAGGAACGGGTGCTGGGCGCAGGCCAGTGCCACGGCTCGCTCCAGCGCGGTCCGCGCGTGGGCGACCGGCTCGTCGAGCGCGACGCCCATCCGCCCCTCCGCGACGAGCAGGTCCGGAACGGTCGAGGCCCAGTCGCCGGCGTGGACGGTGCCGATCGAGATGGGATACGCGATCGGCCAGCGCTGCACGAGCGGGTCGACGTCGGCATTGCGCTCGCTCTCGAGGCGGTGGACCGCGTCGAGCACGTGCACGAAGTTCTCGACCGCGCTCACGCCCTCGGTGCGTCGCGACGCGTGGACGGCGTGGCCGGGGACACGGAGACGGAAGGTCAGGGCCCCGCCGTTGGCCGGCACCAGGTCGAGGGCGGTCGGTTCGGGGACGACGCACGCGTCGGCGGTGATGCCGCGGCGGACGAGGGCGAACGTGCCGAGCCCGCCGTCCTCCTCGCCCACCACCGGGGCGATCAGCAGGTCGGCGGCGAGGGTGACCCCGGCGGCGCGGACGGCACGCGCGGCGGCGATCGCCGCGACGAGCCCGCCCTTCATGTCGCACACGCCGCGGCCCACGAGCAGGTCGCGCCCGTCACGCTCGAGCCTGCGCAGCGCGAACGGGTCTCCGGTCCACGCCTCGAGGTCGCCCGGCGGGACGACGTCGGTGTGGCCGTCGACCAGCAGGCTGCGACCCCGCTGCGGCGACGCTCCGGACATCGTGGCGAGCACGCCGACGGCGCGGTCGCGCGGCACCTCCATGCCGGGGAAGTCGGGGTCGGCGGTGAGCGCGTCGAGGTCGAGGTCCCAC
This sequence comes from uncultured Actinomycetota bacterium, assembly GCA_963782665.1. Classification (GTDB taxonomy): domain Bacteria; phylum Actinomycetota; class Actinomycetes; order S36-B12; family CAIYMF01; genus Longivirga. Next base: position 468,206 of record CAWAKP010000005.1, read on the forward strand.
ACGTCGACGTCGAAGCCTTCGCCGCGCAGCACCTCCGCCACGAGGTGCTGGACGCGCACCTCCGCGTCGCTGCCGCCGGTGCTGGGCACCGCGACGAGGTCGCCGAGCAGGTCGAGGGCGGCGTCGAGACCGGCGTCGACCGCCGCGAGCACGGCGTCGGGAACGGGCGCGTCGATCCGGGGGCCGTCGGTCGTGGTCACGCGCGCCACCTTAGGGTCCCCGGACGCACGAGACGCCCCGCCGTGGTGGCGGGGCGTCTCGTCGAGCAGTGCGATCTGCGGCGTCAGGCCTTGCCGAGGATGCGGTTGACCTTGGTGCCGCACACGGGGCAGATGCCCTGCGCCATGCGGCGACCGTTCTTCTCGACAACGTGGCCGTCGAACTGGCGCTTCTCCTTGCACTTCACGCAGTACGCCTCGCCGCTGTAGCTCTCGTCCGCCATGGGTCCTCCTCCTGGTGCTGATACGTGCCCGATGAGCATGGGCCCGCGAGCGGGACCGGCCTTCCGGAGCACGGGCCACCGGGGTGGCCTGGGCTGGCTCGACCCTACGGCGTCCGCGTGCGTGTGACGCGCAGGCGCGCCCATGTCCTACGGGATAAATAGGTGCAAAAGGGGCATATTGCGTCAGAGTTGCGCGCTCGGCGGACACCGATGCCGCGCTCGGGAGCGTACGCCGGGCACGGAGACGGGCCTGAGCGTGGGCGAGCGGCCCCGCGTCGGCGTCCGTCCGGCCGCTAGCGTCGAGCCATGACCGAGGCCCCTGCCCCACGTCCGGACTCGCCGTACCCGTCCCGCTGGAGCGCGGAGCGCGACCACCTCGAGGTGACGGCGTACGACGACGGCGTCGTGCTCGCGACGCTCACCTGGCCGGAGCGGCGCAACGCGATGAGTGCGGCCATGACGGCCGCGTGGGTCGAGCTGGTGAGCGCGCTGCGGAGCGACCCGGACGTCCGCGTGCTCGTCGTGACGGGCGGTGGCACCGCGTTCTGCTCCGGCGGCGACACCTCCTGGATCACGGCGGAGCCCGATGCGTCCGTCGCCGACCTGCGCACGAGGATGCTCACGTTCTACGACGCGTGGCTCTCGGTGCGCACCCTGGAAGTTCCGACGGTCGCCGCGCTCAACGGAGCGGCGGTGGGCGCCGGTGCCGCGTTGGCGCTCGCGTGCGACCTGCGCTACGCCTCCGCGTCGGCGCGCTTCGCCGTGCCCTTCACCGCGCTCGGCATGCACCCGGGCATGGCGACGACCTGGCTGCTGCCCGAGGTGATCGGTGTCGCGGCGGCCCGTGACCTGCTGCTCACGGGTCGGATGATCGACGCCGAGGAGATGCTGCGGCTCGGTCTGGTCTCGATGGTGTCGGGCGACGACGGCTTCCGCGCTGACGCCCTCGACCACGCGCACCGGATCGCGGCGACGGCACCGCTCGCGTCGCGCCTGACCAAGGTCGCACTCGCCCGCGGTGGGCACGCCGATCTCGAGACGGCGCGCGAGTGGGAGGCGCTGGCCCAGTCGGTCACGCTGACGACGACCGACCTGCGCGAGGGTGTGACGGCGTCCCGCGAGCGACGTACGCCCCGCTTCACCGGCCGCTGACCCCGCTCAGCTGGTCAGCGTGCCGGTGGCTGCCACGAGCAGGACGACGCAGAGCACGGCCAGCCCCATCACGTAGCGGAACAGCGTCCTCGGTCTGCCGCGTACGCCCGTCGCCACCGCTCCCGCGACGGCCACGAGGACCAGCGTGGCGCCGACCCACGGGGCGAGGCCCACGTGGACGACGAGCAGGGTCAGCGCGCCCACGAGGCAGGCGAGGGTGAGCCAGGTGGCGCGGCGTACGCCGATCCGCGCGACGACCCCTCCCGCGCCCACGGCCTCGTCGGACTCGACGTCGGGGATCGCGTTGGCCAGGTGGGCGCCTGCCCCGAGCAGGCCGGCCGCGCCGGTGAGCCACCAGGCCGGCGGAGTGGGCGGCGTGAGGCCGTACGTGACGAACGCTGGGACGAGTCCGAAGGAGACCACGTACGGCAGCCACGAGAGCACGGTGGCCTTGAGCAGGAGGTCGTACGCCCAGGCGGAGCCGACGGCCACGACGTGGGCGGTACCGCCGATGCGTCCGGCGGCGAGGTAGGACGTCGCCACGGTCGCTGCGAGCGCGAGCACGGCCGCGCGCCACAACGTGGTCGCCGTGACGTCGCCGCGGACGGTCGGCTTCTCGACCCGTCCCGCCGCCCGGTCGCGGTCGGCGTCGAACGCGTCGTTGCACCAGCCGATCGACAGCTGCCCGGTCAGGGTCGCGAGGGCCATCAGCGCGAGACCCGGCCGATCGCGTCCGGCGGCCGCGGCGAGCAGCGTCACGGCGATCGTCACGACGGCTGTGGGTGCGGGGTGGCACGCGTCGACCATCCCGCGCAGCCACCGGACCGACGTCACGCCGCAGTGTCGCACCGTCCGGAAGGGTGCGCGTGGCCGCCGCGAAGACCGGGAATGGGACCGATGGTTGCGTCGCCTCGGGCGGTGACGACCCGGTCGTCGGGGGCCGGCAGCCGGCCGGCGAGGGGCCGGGACGACAGACGGGGACCCCCGGGTCTCGCAGTCGCTGTCCGCCTTCCCCTTGCGGACACCGACCCGTTCTCCCAGGGGTCCCGTCGATGGAGGAACCTAGGCCCGTGGGACCACCTGGTCAACGTCGGGTGCGCCACACCTGTGGACCGACCTGGGGACGACCTGGGGACGCGACGGCGTGCCGCTGTGGACGCGAGGTGGACGAACCTGTTGACCGTGCGACCCGTCCCGCGGTTGCGCGGGCGCTGACCTGCGCTGACGTCGTCCACGGGGTGTGGACGCAAAATTGTCGCCGACGAATGTGCTCTGAGACCGGACTCCGGACTCGTACCGCGACGCCACCCGCCGTTCACTCGCGCCTGCGCGGGCACCGTCGGTGGGGCGCGTTAGGTTCGTGCCGATGAGCCACACCGTCGTCGAGATCCCCGGGCTGCCGCCCGGTGTCGAGGTACGCCGCAGCGCGCGTCGCCGGCGCAGCGTCACGGCCTACCGCGAGGGCGGCGCCGTCATCGTCGTCGTGCCGGCACGGATGGGGCGCGCCGACATCCTGACCTACGTCGACGAGCTCGTCGGGCGGCTCGAGGCGCGCGAGCGCCGGGCCCGACGCACCGACGACGAGCTGCACGCACGCGCCGTCGAGCTCTCGGCGCGCTACCTCGACGACCGGGCCACGCCGACCTCGGTGCGCTGGGTGTCCAACCAGCGCCGACGGTGGGGGTCGTGCACGCCCGCCGACCGCGCGATCCGGTTGTCCGACCGGCTGCAGACGATGCCGGCCCACGTCAGCGACTACGTGCTCCTGCACGAGCTCGTCCACCTGCTCGTGCCGGGGCACGGGCCGGACTTCGAGGCGTGGATGACCCGCTACCCGCGGCTCCTCGAGGCGCGTGCCTTCCTCGCCGGCGTCGACCACACCTTGGGCGAGGGGGTCGAGTCCTTCGGCGGGGCCGATGTCGAGGCCGACGACACCCCGGTCGCCCCGGCGCGGGTCGTTGACCGCGCCGCCGAGGGGGACGACCGCGTCGTCGACGTCCGTGAGCCGGGCGGGCCTGCCGGGGTGGCGGCGCTCCGTCGCACGTCGCGCGCCTCGCGGCGCGACCCAGGCCCCGGCGCCGAGCCGCTGTTCTGACCGTGTGCCCTCGGCCGGCCGCTCAGGTCGACGACGGGCCTTTCGGGTCTGCGGTCGCCGTCACTCGATGCCGCGTAGCGACTCGGCCAGCGTGACGAGATCGTCGACGCCGGCGTTCCAGCCGCAGACCTGCACGGTGAAGCGTGCCGTCCGGAAGTACAGGATCGTCTGAGACCCGTCGTGCGTGACGTAGGCCTGGTGACCCGCGACCGTAGGGGTGTCGGTGATCGGTCCCGGCGACGCGCCGAGGGTAGGGGTGCCGCTCGTCGCGGGCATCGGGAAGGCGCCCACGAAGACGGTCGCCTGCTTGCCGGTGCCGCTCGCGTCGCCGACGCCGAAGGTCGCGGTCCAGAACGGGCCGGTGACGAGGTTGAGGTTCTCGGTGAGCTCGACGGCGTCCGGGAACCGGCGCGGGCCGAAGCCGGGCGCCGGGTCGGGGAGCGCCACGGCGCGCAGGTCCGCCGGCGCGTCGCTCGCCACAGGTTTCGGACCGACGGCGGTGCCCGGGGGCGCCGGAGTTGCGACCGCGCTGGCGGTGCCTTCCGACGACGTCGGCGGGAGGTCGGCGGACACGGTGGTCGTCGACGGGGTCGGTCGGGGGACGTTGGCGGACGCGGTCACCGTCACGGAGACGGGACCGGGCGCCGAGCCACCGCCGGACGCCGCGCTCGAGCCGGTCGCGAGGTGACCGGACGTCGCGAGGGCGCCCACCCCGACGACGACCGCCCCGGTGACGCCGACGGTGGCAGCGGCGCGCACCTGGTGGCGCCTGCGCGCGCTGCGGCCCCGGCGTACGACGGTGTCGAGGTCGATGCGCGACGCGGGTGCGCTCGGGACGGAGTCGCGGAACAGCTGCTCGAGATCGGTGCTCATCGGTCGGCCTCTCGGTCGTCGGTCGGTGCGGAGGGGGCCAGGGGGTGGCCCCGGCGGATGAGCTCGGCGCGCAGGGCGTGCGTGCCGCGCGAGGCGCGGCTCTTCACGGTGCCGAGCGGGAGGTCGAGCAGGCGTGCGACGTCGTCGAGCGGGAGGTCGTCGGCGTACCGGAGCACGACGACGGTGCGCTGGTCGGTCGGCAGCGTGGCGAGCGCCGCCGCGAGCTCGTCGTCGCGCTCGTCGACGCGGGCCATGCTGCGGGCCGCGGCGTCGTCGAACCGGTCCGGCACCGTCTCGCTCGGCGACTCGCGGCGCCACGGGCGACGTCGGTTGTCGAGGAAGCGGGTGACGAGCACCTTGCTGGCGTAGGCGTCGGGGTTGCCGCGGCCGACCAGGCGTGGCCAGCGGGCGTAGATCGAGACCAGGGTGTCCTGCACGACGTCGTCGGCGGTGTGCCAGTCGCCGGTGAGCAGGTAGGCCTTGCGGCGCAGGGCCGGCATCCGGACGGTCGCCCAGGCGCGGAACCCGGCCTCGTCCGGCGTCGGGGCGGCGCGGCTCGCGTCGACCGGCCGGGCCGCCGCAGCGGGCACGGTCTCGGTCATGCGCTGCTCCTCACGGTGAGCGGCGGCGGACGCCGTCACCCCTTCCACGGACCGGAGGGGTCTCCAGGTTCCCCAGCCTCGACTCGCCGGCGCTGTGGACGCAGTGGGGCGCTCCGACTCGCTCTATGCGTGCTCGGGGCACCTTCATCCGGAAGGGGGGTGGTCAGGGGAGGGCGGCGGCGACGAGACGGCGGAGGGCGTCGTCGGTCCGGGTGGGGAGGGCGTCGACGGGCCACCAGCGCAGGTCGAGGGACTCCTCGCTCATCACGGGTGCGGCGTTCGCGGCTGCCACCGCCGAGTACTGGACGTCGAGGTGCCAGGACCCGCCGTGGCAGCCGACCCGGTGACGGTCGAGCCGGACCGGCCCGTCGCTGAGGTCGAGGCCGGCCAGGCCGCTCTCCTCGGTGGCCTCGCGCAGGGCAGCGTCGCGCAGGGTCGCGTCGCCCGGCTCGCAGTGCCCGCCGAGCTGCAGCCAGAGGTCGAACTTGGGGTGCAGCGTGAGGAGGACGTTCCTGCGGTCGGCGTCGACCACGAGCACGCTGGCGGTGAGGTGGCCGTCGACGCACGCGCGCCACATCGCGTCGGGATGGGTGTCGAGGAACGCGAGGTAGTCCGCGCGCAACGCCTCCTGCTGCGCATCATCCCCGCGCCATGTCGAGAGGACGCCGTGCGCGTCGTCGTGCAGCGCCCGAACAGAGGCCACGCTCGACGCGTCCGACGCCGGGGTGCTCACGCCACCGGAGGGGTGTCGTCCGGAGGTGCGGGGTCGCCGCCGTCGCCGTCCGGGGCTGCCGGCAGACCCTCGAGCGCCGAGAGGTCGAGAGGGGCCGAGCGGCTGACGAAGTCGTGGATCGCGTCGGGCGAGTCGAGGTCGTCGGCCGTCGGCAGCAGGTCGGGGTGCTCCCACAGGGCGTCGCGGGCGTCCGACCCGCGGGCCTCGCGGACCTCGGCCCACAGCGCCGACGCCTCGCGCAGCCGCCGGGGGCGCAGCTCGAGGCCCACGAGCGTGGCGAAGGTGTGCTCGGCCGGACCTCCGGTCGCGCGTCGCCGCCGCATCGTCTCGCGCAGCGCGTCGGCGGCAGGGAGCCGGCCCTTCGACGCCTCGGTCACGACGTCGTCGACCCAGCCCTCGACGAGCGCGAGGAGGGTCTCGAGCCGCGCCAGCGCGGCGAGCTGCTCGGGGGTGTCGTCGGGGACGAACACGCCCGAGGCGAGGATCTCCTGCAGCTGCTCGGGATTGGACGGGTCGATGCCCTGCGCGGCCTCCTGGATCCGGTCGGCGTCGACGTGGATGCCCGCGGCGTACGCCTCGACCGCGGCGGTGAGCTGGGACCGCAGCCACGGCACGTGCACGAACAGGCGCTGCGCCGCGGCCTCGCGAAGCGCCAGGTAGAGCCGCACCTCCTCGGTGTCGACGCCGAGGCCCTCGCTGAACGCCGCGATGTTGCGCGGCAGCAGGGCCGCGCGCCCGTCGTCCGTGAGCGGTACGCCGACGTCGGCCGCGCCGAGCACCTCGCCCGCGAGGGTGCCCAGGCCCTGGCCGAGCTGGGAGCCGAACATCATCGAGCCCATCTGCCGGGCCATGCCCAGGAGCGGTCCGGCCATCTGGGCGAGCTCGGGCGGCAGCCCCTCCGGAAGCGCGCCGCCGGTGGGGAGCATCCCGCTCATCGACGCGTTGACCTGCTCGGCCACCGGCTCGACGATGTGCTGCCAGGACGGCAGCGTGGCCTCGATCCACTCGCTCCGGCTCCAGGCGCCTCCGCCCGACGTCGTCGCGGGGAACGCCGTCACGGGGTCGAGCCACAGGGTGGCGAGGTCGAGCGCCTGCTCCACCTCGCGTCGCTCGACGGCGGACACGGAGGGGTCGCCCTGCTGGGCGACCAGGCCGCGCGCGGTGTCGCGTGCCAGCTGCCAGTTGACCGGCCCCGTGTCGCCGCCGCCGCTCTGCAGCATCGCGCCGAGCTGCTGCATGGCCGCGCCGATCTGGCTCATGTCCAGGCTCGACGGGTCGAAGCCGAACGGGGTCGGCGAGCTCGCGCCTCCGCCGGGGCCGCTGACCCCGCCCGAGCCGCTGCCGCCCTCGGAGCCCTCGTCATCGGGCCCGGGCGGGGTGAAGCCGAAGGGGACGTCGCCGCTCATGGTCTGCCTCCGTCCAGGACTTGGAACGCGATACCCCGCAACGACAGGGTGGGGGAGGATGGCGACATGCACATGTCGTCCACGGTAACCACGCGAGCGCGCGCGTGACGACCGCGGAGGGTTCTGGAGGTACGCCGGCGGCGAACGCCCCGCGTCGTCCGCGGACGCGCCGGTCGGCGGACGCCTCCGTGGGCGTCACCGTCGACCCGCCGCCCACGGTGATCGACGACGCCCCGGAGGTGAGGGTGACGGAGTCCGTGCCGACCCAGAAGTCGCGAGCACGGACGCCGCGGCGCACCGGCGCGACGATCGCCGTCACCGGCGCCGCGGGAGTCATCGGCTCGGCCCTGCTCACCCGGCTGCTCGACAGCGACGAGGTCGGCAAGGTGCTGGCCATCGACATCCGGCGGGGCGGCATCGACGGCCCGACGTGGCGCATCGGAGACGTCCGCGACCCCGTCCTCGCGCAGCGGTTGTCGGGCGTCGACGCGCTCGTGCACCTGGCGGTCGACTGGGCGCTCGAGACGCCGACCGCGGTGCGCGCCGAGCTCAACGTCCGCGGCACGCAGACGGCGGTGACGGCGGCGGCTGCGGCCGGCGTGCGCCGGGTGGTCGTGGTGACCAGCTCGGCCGTCTACGGAGCCTTCGCCGACAACCCGGTGCCGGTGCCCGAGGACGCACCGCTGCGGGCCGTGCCCGAGGGCATCGTCGCCGACCTGCTCGAGATCGAACGGGTCGCCGCCGACGCGCGCCGGGTGCATCCCGGGCTCGACGTCGTGGTGGTGCGTCCGGCTCCGTTGGTCGGTCCCGGCGTCGACACCCTGGTCACCCGGCACTTCGCAGCGCCACGACTGCTGCGCATCAAGGAGTCCTCGCCGGCCTGGCAGTTCTGTCACGTCGACGACCTCGCGACCGCGCTCGAGTACGCCGCGCTCGGCAAGGTGTCCGGCGTCGTGACGTGCGGCAGCGACGGCTATCTGACCCAGCAGCGCGTCGAGGACGTCTCGGGCATGAAGCAGGTCGAGGTGTCGGAGTCCTTCGCCGTCGCCACGGCAGAGCGGCTGCACCGGGTCGGCATCACACCCGCACCGGCGAGCGAGCTGGCCTACGTCATGCACCCGCTCGTCGTTCCGTCGACGGCCCTGCGTGCCGCGGGCTGGACGGCGAGCCACGACAACGAGGACAACCTGCGCTCGGTGCTCGACGCGGTGAGCGGCGAGCGAGCCATCGCTGGGCGGCGCATCGGCACGCGCGACGCGGCGGTCGCCGGTGCGTCGGCCGCCGGCGCCACCGTCGCAGTGCTCGGCGCGGCGGCGTTCGTGCGCGCCGCCCGACGCGCTCGTGGCGGTCGCTGAGATCGGTGCGAGCGCTCGGCGCGGTCGGCGGCCTCCCCGGCTGCTCGTAGGCTGACCCCATGCAGGTCCTCGCCTGGCTGCTCATCCCGCTGGTGGCCACCGTCCTCGGTGTCGTGTGGCTCGTCTGGCGCGGCCGCGAGCCCAAGCCCGCCGACCCCGAGCAGGGGATGGAGGACCTCGCCCGGTTCCGCGAGGCCATGGGGAAGCCGCTCCCCTCGCTGAACCGTGAGACCACGACCGAGCCCCGCGACCTCGACGAGGGCCGATGAACCTCGCCACCCGACGCCGCGCCTGGGTGGGCGCGGCGGCCGTGCTCGGCGGCACCCTGCTCGCGGTCTCCGTGCTGCTGCCGGTGCCCTTCATCGAGCTCGCGCCGGGGCCGACCTTCAACACCCTCGGGGAGGCCGACGGAACGCCGATCATCTCGATCGAGCGTGCGACCACCTATCCGACGAGCGGCCACCTCGATCTCACGACCGTCAACGAGCGCGGCGGTCCGGGCAACGGGCTCTACATCGGTCGCGTGATCGTCGGCTGGGCGGACCCGCGCGTGCGCGTCGTACCTCGCGAGGCGCTCTATCCCGACGAGGTGTCGCGGACCGACGCCGAGGCCGAGAACGCGCAGATGTTCAACGACAGCGAGTCCGCATCCATCGCCGCGGCGTTGAACTACCTGCACAAGCCCGTGCTCGAGGTGGTGGTCGTCTCGTCCGTCATCGACGGCGGTCCCAGCGACGGCAAGCTCGCCCCCGGTGACCAGATCCTGGCGATCGACGGCGTCGTCGTGAAGACCGTGCAGGACGTCGGCATGCAGATGGCGAAGGTCAAGCCCGGCGCCACCGTGACCGTGCGCGTGGCGCACCAGGACGGTGGCACGGCGGCGGTGCAGGTGACGACGAGGGCGCTGCCCAAGGACCCCACCCGTGCCTATCTCGGGATCACGGTCGGCACGACGTTCCGCGGCACCTTCCCGATCTCGGTCACCCTCGGCGGCGTGGGCGGTCCGAGCGCGGGCACGATGCTCAGCCTCGGCATCATCGACAAGCTCACGCCGGGCGAGATGACCGGCGGCCGCTTCATCGCCGGCACCGGCACGATCACGCCGGACGGCGCGGTCGGCCCGATCGGGGGCATCGCGCAGAAGATGTTCGGTGCGCGCAACAACGGCGCCACGCTCTTCCTCGCCCCGGACAGCAACTGCGCCGACGTCCGCGCAGCTGCCGTTCCCTCCGGCCTCACGATCGCGCGCATCACGACGCTCGCCGACGCCGTGAACGCCATCGACGACTACGTCGCGGGGAAGCCCGTCACAGGATGCGGCTGACGCCCGAGCACGCGTCAGGCGAAGGTCGCGCCCAGGGCGTCGGCGAGCCGGGGTACGAGCTCCTCGCCCACGAGCACGTCACCGTCGTTGTCGTGCGAGCGCAGCCGCAGCGCGCACATGCGTCGTCCGTCGCGGGTGACGACGACGACCATCCGAACGTCGCGGCGCTCCGGGTGCTCGGCCGCCGCGTGCTCCAACGCCGTCCGGTCATCCTCGGGGAGGGCGTCCTCGGCGGAGGGCGGGAGGACGAGGCGCTCGAGCGCGAGGGCGGCACCGGCCACGTCGTCCGGCCACATCGTCGTCGCGAGCACCTCGTCGAGCGCGCGATCGAGGGCGAGGGCGTCCTGCTCGATCGGCGTCAACGACTCCGGATCGTGGGCGGAGGGACCGATCGCCTCGGCGAGCTCGGGCTCGAGCGTCACGAGGTCGGCGGAGCGGGCGAGCGCGAACAGGCGAGGGTTCTGGTCCCACCCCTCCGCGGCGACGTAGCGCTCGATCTCACGCGCGAGCTCGACCAGGCGCATCGATCGTTGCGCGTCCGTGATCGGCGCGACCGGTGCGGCGGTGGTCGGGGGAACGGCGGGCCCGTTCGGTTCGTCGGGCACGGTGGGGAGCTCGGACGTCACGCGCCGATTGTGCCCCGCCGACCGGGAGCGCGACTCCGTGGACCGCAACGTAGGGTGATCTCGTGACGAACGACACGCCGGCCGGCGGGGAGGGTCGCGGCGGACGGACTGTCGTCGCCGAGGCTCCCGGTCGCCGCGGGCGCACGCTCCTCTGGACGCTGGTCGTCCTGGGCCTCGTCGCCCTGACCACGGTGCTGTTCTCCGGCTTCTACACCGACCTCCTCTGGTACCGGTCGGTCGGGGGATCCGACGTCTTCTGGACCCAGCTGACGACGCGACTGGGCCTGCTCGTCGTCTTCGGGCTCGTCATGGCGTTCATCGTCGGCTTCAACATGTGGCTGGCCTATCGCCTGCGACCGGTGTTCCGTCTCATGTCGCCCGAGCAGGCCAGCCTCGAGCGCTACCGCATGGCGCTCGACCCGTTGCGCAGGCTCGCGATCATCGGCATCCCCCTGCTGCTCGGCCTGCTCGCGGGGGTCAGCGCGACCAGCGAGTGGAAGGACTGGCTGCTCTTCCGCAACAGCACGCCGTTCGGCGTGACCGACCCGACGTTCAACGTCGACGTCGGCTTCTACGTCTTCACCCTGCCGTTCCTCGGCTTCGTGCTGGGCTTCCTCTTCGCCGCAGTCGTGCTGGGCTTCCTCGCGGCTGTGGTCGTGCACTACCTGTACGGCGGGATCCGCCTGCAGCCGGCCGATGACCGGTTCAGCACGGCCGCGCAGGCGCACCTGTCGATCCTCATCGGGATCTTCCTGCTGCTCAAGGCGGCGGCGTACTGGCTCGATCGGTACGCCGTCACGCTCTCGACCGACGACAAGGTCGACGGCGTCACCTACAAGGACGTCAACGCGCTCATCCCGGGCCAGACGATCCTCGTGTGGGTCTCGGTCATCTGCGCGGTGCTGTTCTTCGTGAGCGCGTTCCGCAAGGGCATCACGCTCGCGATCACCGGCCTCGTGCTCTTCGTCGCGACGTCCCTCATCGTCGGCACCGCCTACCCGTCGTTCGTGCAGTCCTTCCAGGTGCTGCCGACCGAGCTCGTGCGCGAGAGTCCGTACATCCAGAACAACATCAACGCGACGAGAGCGTCCTACGACGTCGAGCGGGCCGAGGTCACCGCCTACGACGCGACGGCGACGCCGACCGTCTCGGACGTGGCGGCCAGCAAGGGCACGCTGGAGAACATCCGGCTGCTCGACCCGGCGATCGTCGGCCCGACGTTCAAGCAGCTGGAGGGGACGCGCACGCAGTACCGCTTCCCCGACTCGCTCGACATCGACCGGTACGACGTCAACGGCAAGACGCGCGGGACCGTGATCGCGCTGCGCGAGCTCACGCTCAACGGCCTCGCCGACAGCGAGCGCAACTGGGCGAACGACCACGTCATCTACACCCACGGGTTCGGCGTCGTGGCGGCGTACGACAACTCGGCCAACACCGACGGCACACCCAAGTTCTTCGAGAGCGGCATCCCGCAGACCGGACCGCTCGCGATCGACCAGCCGCGCGTCTACTTCGGCGAGTACTCGCCGGCGTTCTCCATCGTCGGTGCTCCCGCGGGCTCGACGCCGCGCGAGATCGACTACCCGACGAACTCCGGCCAGGAGACCTACACCTACCAGGGCAACGGCGGCGTCGCGATCGGCTCGACGTTCAACCGGCTCATGTACGCCGTGAAGTACAGCGACCCGAACTTCGTGCTCTCCGACCTGGTCAACTCCGACTCGCGCATCCTCGAGGTGCGCGACCCGCGCGACCGCGTCAGCAAGCTCGCCCCGTGGCTGGACGTCGACGGCGACCCCTACCCGATCGCGGTCGACGGCAAGGTCCTCTGGATCGTCGACGGCTACACGACGACCGACCAGTACCCGAACGCGACGCACACGTCGTTCGGCGACGCCACGACAGACACCACCACGCAGGCCGCGAAGAACGTGCTGGCGCAGCCGCGCGAGCAGATCAACTACATCCGCAACTCGGTGAAGGCGACCGTCGACGCCTACACCGGCGAGGTGCACATCTACCAGTGGGACGAGCAGGACCCGATCGTCTCGACGTGGATGAAGGCCTTCCCCGGCACCGTGCAGCCGCGCAAGGACATCCCGCCGAGCGTGCTCGCGCACGTGCGCTACCCGGAGGACATCTTCAAGGTGCAGCGCGAGATCTTCTCGCAGTACCACGTGACCGACCCGTCGGTGTTCTACAGCGGCCAGGACTTCTGGAACGTCCCCAACGACCCCACGAGGCCCGCCGCGTCGTCGGCGCAGCCGCCGTACTACCTGCAGGTCCAGATGCCGGGCGACACGGCGCCGTCCTTCTCGCTCACCTCGACCTTCGCGCCCAACAAGCGGCTCACGCTCGCAGGCTTCATGGCCGTGAACTCCGAACCTGGGCCGAACTATGGCCGGATGCGGGTGCTCCAGCTACCGAGCTCGACCACCATCCCCGGTCCGGCGCAGGTGCAGAACGCGTTCGAGTCCGATCCGTTCGTCTCCCAGCAGCTGACGCTGCTGCGCGGTCGCGGCTCCGAGGTCGACCTGGGCAACCTGCTCTCGCTGCCCGGTGGCCGGCGGCGTCCTGTACGTGGAGCCGGTCTACATCCGCGGCGCGGGCCAGGACAGCTATCCGCTCCTGCAGAAGGTGCTCGCCGGCTTCGGCAGCAAGGTCGCCTTCAAGGACACCATCGGTGAGGCGTTGGCTGCGGTGCTCGGGACGTCGACGTCGCCGCCCACGGGCAGCGAGAACGGCGGGTCCGGGTCCAGCCCGGGCACGGACCAGACCGCTCAGCAGCGTCTCGCCTTCGACATCGCTCGGGCGCAGGAGGCCTACACCCGCGGCCAGGCGGCGCTGGTCGTCGGCGACTTCACGAAGTACGGCGAGGCGCAGAAGGACCTCAAGAAGTACCTCGACGACGCCGCCGCGGTGCAGAAGCAGCTCGGCATCGCCGGCCCGTCGCGTCACCGTCGCCGTCCGCGAGCGGGTCGCCGAGCCCGAGCAGCACGACTACCTAGCGCTGCTCGGGATCGTGGCTCGGCGATTTGGCCGCTCGCATGGCCTTCGCCTACACTGGGCGCAGCCGTCGGGGAGACCCGATCGACGCGGGGTGGAGCAGCTCGGTAGCTCGCTGGGCTCATAACCCAGAGGTCGCAGGTTCAAATCCTGCCCCCGCTACCATGTGATGTCTCAGGACATCGGAATGGACCGGACCTGCAATCTGCAGGTTCGGTCTATTTCTTTGTGGGGCCGGGTGGTCGGCCGGTGGGTTGGTAGTCGCGTCGTGGGTCGATGACGAGGTCGCGCAGGATCTCGCCTGTGGTGGCGTTGACGACGGTGACGTGGTGGTCCTGGACGAGCAGGATGACGTCGGTTCGGGCGTAGGTTCGTCCGACGCCGATATGGCGTAGGTGGCCGGCGACGCGGAGGGTGACGCTGCCGGCTTTGTCGATCTTGTCGCGGCGGGTGCGGTAGTGGGTGTCGGTGCTGCGGTCGCTGCTGGGGGTTGCCTTCGGGAGGGTCATGTAGCGAGTCGCTGGGGTAGCACGGTGGGGCAGTGACCGGTGCGGGCGTTGGTCGTTGTAGATCTCGGTGAACTCATCGAGAAGGGTCTGCAGGTCTGCGATGTTCGTGGGCTGCTCGGGCTGGGCTCGGAGCCACTTCTTGAGGGTCTGCTGGAACCGTTCGACTTTGCCTTGGGTCTGTGGGTGGTTGGGTTGGCCGTTCTTCTGGGTGATGTTCAGCTCGCGTAGGGCGTGTTCGAGGTGGTTGCGCCCGCCCTTGCCACCGGAGAAGCGGGTGGTGAACACCATGCCGTTATCGGTCAGTGTGGAGGCCGGGATCCCATGCGTGGCAACGGTTGCACGGAAGGTCGCGAGGACGATCGGGCCGTCCACCCGGCTGTGAGCGGTGACCGAGAGGGCGTAGCGGGAGCAGTCGTCCAGCCAGGTCAGGATCTCACTGTCGGTGCCGTCGGTGAGCCGATAGTGGGTGAAGTCGGACTGCCACGTCTCGTTGGGCTGAGCGGCTTCGAACCGCAGGTAGGAACTCTTCGGGCGCTTGGACGGGTCCGGGGTGACCGCGCCGGCCCGAGTGAGGATCCGGTTGATCGTCGCCCTGGACAGGGTCGTGGCGTGGTGGTGGGTCATGTGCCAGCTGATCGTGTCGGCACCGGCATCGAGACCCGCGTCGGCGAGTTGCTTGCGCAGCCACAGGACCAGCTCGACGGTCTGCGGCGGGGTCGCTCCAGGGCTCGAGGCCGGGGCCCGTGAAAGTGGCTCGAACGCCGCCTGCCCCTCGAGCCGGTAACGGGCCATGAGCCGACTGATCCAGCCCTGCGAGACCCCGTAGGTGCGGGCTACCTCGGACTGGGACTGGCCGGTGAGAACCGCGGTGATGACAAGGCGTCGCTTCGACATCCCCCAGCCTGGGTGTCACCAGCCATGCCGAAGACCTGCGACACACCATTCCGATGTCGCGAGACACCCCATTCCGATGTCCTGAACCAGAACACTGCCCCCGCTACCACATGACAGTGGCCCGGTCCTTGGACCGGGCCACTGTCATGTCCGCTCTCGGGGGCAGGATTTGGGAGGAGCGACCACGCCGCCGTGTCGCTCGGGCGCGCAGCGCCCCTCTCGGAGGGCGGTGTCACACAACGACGGATCCTGCCGCCGCCATCAAACGAAAGTGGCCCAGTCCGACCACGTACCTGGGCGGTGCAGGAGGCGGCCCGTTCCCGGCGGTCCCACAACGACGGATCCTGCCCCCGTTACGAATAGGTGCAGGTCAGAGGAAGGTGTTCAACCGACGCGAGACCGGCGGGGTCTGCTGGTTCGCACACGGCTGGAACGTCGATGTCGTCATCGCCTGGCTCGCCGGCAGTGCAGTGGGAGTCGCCTCCCACGCGACTGAGTCCTACGTCGGACCCGTCGCCGTCCGCCTGGGCGGCCTGGACGCCAGCGTCCTCACGTCGGCCGTCGCTCGGCGTCGTCTATCTTCTCCTCGTGACCCTGCGACCGCGCGCGCACGCGCCGCGGATGACGGACCTCATAGAGCCTGTGCCTGTGCTGGCGGGAGAGACCTCATGACCTGGACGATGCCACCCGAGTGGCAGCCGCACGAGCGCACCTGGATGGCGTGGCCACCGACCGGCCCGGCGACGACCGGCCTCGACGCTGCCGGCGTACGCGAGGTCCGCAGCGCGTGGGCGGCCGTCGCAAACGCAGTACTCGAGTTCGAGCCAGTCACGATGCTCGTCCACCTCGACGACATCGACGGCGCGCGCGAGATGCTGGCCGCCGGCGTGGAGCTGGTCGTCGCGCCGCTCGACGACGCGTGGATGCGCGACATGGGGCCAACTTTCGTACATGCCGTGGATGGTCGCGTCGCTGCGGTGGACTGGGTCTTCAACGGCTGGGGAGCTCAGAGCTGGGCCAGCTGGGAACACGACAGTCGCGTCGCAGCGCTGGTGGCCACCCATGCTGGCGTCGAGCGGGTGGCGTCGCCGATGGTCAACGAGGGCGGCGGCATCCACGTCGATGGTGCGGGCTCCGTGCTCGTGACCGAGACCGTGCAGCTCGATGTCGGACGAAACCCGGCCTACTCGAAGGACGACGTCGAGACCGAGCTCCGCCGCACCCTCGGCGTCGAGCGCGTCGTCTGGCTACGGAGGGGCCTGACCCGCGACTACGACACGTTCGGCACCCGCGGCCACGTCGACATCGTCGCCGCGTTCGCCGGACGCGACACCGTCCTGTTCCACGACCAGCGCAACCCCGAGCACCCGGACCATGAGGTCAGCGTCGAGGTACGACGCACCCTCGAGCAGGCGGGGCACTGGCGACTCGTGTCGGTCCCCGCCCCAGACGTACTGCGCGACGAGCACGGCTGGGTCGACTACTCCTACATCAACCACTACGTCGTGAACGGCGGCGTCGTCCTCTGCGCCTTCGATGACCCGGGCGACGAGCGAGCTGCGGAGATCCTGCGCACGGCCTACCCCGATCGCAAGGTCGTGCTCGTCGACGCACGCTCGATCTTCGCCCGCGGCGGCGGGATCCACTGCATCACCCAGCAACAGCCGCGGCCCAGAACGCCAGCGGGGAGGTAGGCCGTCAGCTCGAGGCATCTCTGCTCAGGACACGCGACCCTGAGCCGACATCGGGCTCGTCGGCCTCGGGTTCTGGTCTGGTGGGGCGTGCGCAGGCACAAGTGCTCATTCGCGGCCATCCGATCGCCGAGTTCTCGTTGGACCGCCATGTATCACGCGTGAGACGTTGGGTCGGTGACCGAAGTCAGCGTGAGGGACCTGCGCAACCACGGTGGAGACGTGCTCGACTCCGTGCTGCGTGGCGAGCGGGTGACGGTGACCCGCGCCGGCAAACCGGTCGCGGAGCTGCGCCCGGTCGCGGCCGCCGGAACTCCGTCCGCGGTGCTGCTCGATCGTTGGGCCACGATCCCGGTGCTGGACCTCGATGGTCTGCGCTCTGACATCGACGCGGTGCTGAATCCGGCACTGTGAGCGAGCACGAGGTCGGGCTGCTCGACACCAGCGTCGTGGTCCGCCTGGGCGGGATCACAGACTCGGCCGCTCTCCCGTCGCGGTGCCTCGTCTCCGCGATCCCCCTCGCCGACCTGTCGGTCGGCCCGTTGGTGGCCCGGAACGACGCGGACCGGATCGCTCGGCAGAGTGTGCTTCAGCAAGTTGAAGCCGACTTCGACCCGATCCCGTTCGACGCTGCGGCCGCGCGTGCGTTCGGTCGGGTGGCCGCGCAGCTCCGCGCTTCGGGACGCAAGACCAGCGCCCGTGCCTACGACGCTCTCATCGCGGCAACCGCCGTGGCACACGGGTTTCCGGTCTACACCCGAAACCCGGACGACTTCGCCGGCATCGAGGCGCTGACGGTCGTCACAGTCGGAAGGCCCTCATAACCCAGAAATGCAATCTCAAGTCCTGCCCCCGCTACCAAACGAAAGTGGCCCGGTCCTTGGACCGGGCCACTTTCATGTGCCCTCTCGGGTACGGGATGCCTGAGGAGGGACGAGGCTCGGCTTAGGTCATCAGGAGCCCGCGGACGGCGCTGGTCTTGCTGTGCTCGGGCGAGCCGTTCATCGGTTGAAGCGAGACGTCGACGGCGGTGTACTGCGCGAGGTCGAGGCCGGGCGGGACGACGTAGGCGCCCTTGCCGTCGGCGCTGAGGACGCCCAAGGACACGAGGTGGCTGTCGGTCGGGTCCATCAGCCACACCTCGTAGAAGGTGGCAGGCTGCGTCGGCAGGTTCGCGACGGTGACGGTCATCGTGCGCTGCTGCGCCGACACGACTCGCAGCACCGCCTTTCCGCTGGCCTGCGGGGTGTCGAGGGGCTTGAGCTCCGCGACCGACACCTGGCCCTGCGCGATCGGCGGACTCGTCGCGGTGTCGGGGCGGGTCAGGGCCCATGTGCCGCCGATCCCGACGATCAGACCGACCGCGGCTGCCGCGGCCATGGACACCAGCGAGCGGCTGCGGCGGCTCGTCCGACGGCTGCTGATCGGTTCGACGACCCCGTCGACGTCGCCCGTGGCCGTTGTCGGCTCATGCTCGCCGGCCGCACCTGTGTCGCTCTCGATCTCGGCGACGATGCGGTCCCACACCGCCGCGGGAGGCGCCGTCGGGCGGTCGCGTACGTCGATCCGCCGCGCACTTGCGACCACTGCGGCGATCTCGTCGACCTCGGTGCGACAGTGCGCGCAGTCGGACAGGTGGGCGGAGTCGTCGGGTGTCACGCCCGTCTCGCCGAGCGCGAGCAACGCGAGGGTCTCCGCGTCATAGTGCGACACGGTCCACCTCCAGTCGCAGTCGCAGCCGGTCGAGGGATCTCCTGATGTGGCTCTTCACGGTACCGAGCGGCAGGTTCAGCGTGTCCGCGATCTGAACGTGGGTCAGGTCGTGGAAGAACGCGAGCTCCATGATCCGTGCCGCCGGTTGTCCGAGCTCGGCGAGCTCGGCGGCGAGCAGCACGCGGTCCGTGACCTGCTCGGCGGCGGCCGAGATGACCGGGTCGGGGTCGGTCACTGCGGTCACCGCCTGAACCACCCGGCGCTCCCGCGCGATTGCTGCCCAGCGGTCGGCGATCGTGTTGCGGGTGATACCGACGAGCCACCCCGCGAGAGTTCCGGCGGACGCGTCGTACTTCTCCCGGCCCCGCCAGGCGCCGACGAAGACCGACTGGGTGACGTCCTCGGCGTCCTCGCGGTTCCCCAGCGATCGCAGGGCCATCGTGAACACGAGGGGTGACCAGCGGGCGTAGGCCTCGGACAGGCACTGCTCGTCACCGGCACGGAACCCCTCCGCGACCTCGGCGTCGGTCAGCATGCGCTCATGCTGCCAGCGCTCGCGGACTTCGCCAGTCGAGCGCGGCGCCGGGGTCGAGCGCCGGAGGACAGGGGGATCCGGCTCCAGTGCCGGACCCCCCATCACCACAGCCCGACCGTCAGTCGTCGTCGCCGGAGGGGACGACGCACGCGTCGCCGATGAAGGCGGTGGCGGTGCTGTCGCCGAGCAGGGCACCGGCGGCCGCGGGCGTGAGCGTGAGGCCGGCGGCGACACCGGCGCAGGACGGCGTCACTCCGGGGCTGACCTCCTGCACGGCGCCGAGCGTGAAGATCGCGATGCGGCCGATGTTCTTGCCGTTCACGGTCGTCCTCGCGGTGAGCACGCCCCGCTTGGTGTCGACGATGAAGCGGGTGATCCTCACGTCGCCCGCCGCGGCCTTGCTGAAGTCGAGGCCGCCACGGTGACCGATACGGCCGTGCTCGATGCTCGTGATGGGGAAGGCCACCTGGTAGGTGCCCCCGGGCGCCGTGAGCGTGCCCGGGCGGACCGGCGCCACACCGAGGCCGACCAGCGCACCGACGAGGGGCTGGTTGAGCACCACGGTCGTGAGGCCGTTCGAGTCGTGGTGGCCGTGGCCGTGGCCGTGGCCGTGTTCGTGGGCCGACGCCGGGCTGGCGATGGTGCCGAGCGACAGCGCGGCGGCGGTGGCGAGTGCGCCAGCGGCGATACGGCGATTGATCCTCATCGAGTGCTCCTGGACGTCGACGGCCACCCTGCGTGGCCCACTGCCCCTTCTTCCGTCGGTGGGGCCGATCCGGATGCACGTACCGCCGACGAGAACTTTCCTCGCGTGGGTGCATCCGTGAAGGCGGGTCAGGCGGAAGTGGTGGCAAGAGTCCATCCCGACACCGGAGGATCCATGAACGTCCGTCGTACTCTCGTCTCCGCCGCCGCCGGCGCGGCCCTGCTCGCCACCGCGCTGACCGGCGTCCCCGTCGCTCAGGCATCCGCCGCGCGGCCGACCACGGTCGCACCGAATGCTGCAGCCCTCGGCACCAGGCCGCTCGCAGCCGTCCTCACGCCGTACGCCACGCGATGGAACACCAGCTGGAACGACTACAACATCGTGACCCACGCCGTGTTCGCGGTGCTCAAGGCCAAGCCGACGTCGGCCGTCGGCGTCCTGGCCAAGGGCAACGTCGCCCTCACCGCGTTCGTCCCGAACGACCGGGCCTTCCAGATCCTGGTGAAGCAGCTGACCGGCAAGACGTACACCACTGAGTCCCGCGTCTTCACTGCCGTCGCACGGCTCGGCGTGCCGACGATCGAGAAGGTGCTGCTCTACCACGTCGTCCCGGGCGCCACGATCACGGCGGCGATGGCCCTCAAGTCCAACGGCGCCAACCTCAGGACGGCTCTCGGCGTGAAGATCCACGTCGCCGTCTACCGCGGACCGGTGATCTCCCTGTGGGACAAGGACCACTACCTGCGCAACCCCCGCGTGATCCTGTCGCAGACGAACATCAACGTCGGCAACAAGCAGATCGCCCACGGCATCGACCGCGTGCTTCTGCCCCTGAACATCAAGCCCGCCTGACCAGACGGCGTTGCCGGCGGAGCCCCTCACGGATCGGTAGGCGGGCGACCGGTTCACCGGTCGCCACAGCAGGGCTGATCCGATCAGCTTCGACCGAGGGTCATGAGCCGCGCACGGCAGGCCAGCTGCAGTGCGAATCGCTCGTTCGGGTCGGTGAGGTCGTTCGGAAGGGTCTCGCTGATCTGCGCCATCCGGTAGACGACGGCATTCCGGTGCAGGTTCAGCCGTGCTGCCGCCCGTTGGAGTGATCCTCGTTCGTCAAGGTAGGCGTGCAGGGTCTCCACCGCGACGCGCGACTTCTCCACTCCGAGGGCGTCCAGAGGCGCGAGCAGGTCGCTCACGGTGTCGCGGGCGGTGTCGGTGACGAGCCATTCCGCGAGCATGCGCTGCAGCCCGAGGGAGTCGAAGGTGGCGACGTTCACGGCGTCGTCGCTCAGTCGGGCGGACGCCACCGCGATCCGTGCCTCCTCAGCCGATGTGCGCAAGCCGGACGCGCCGCGGTGCGGCGTCGCCACTCCGGCGCGAACCCGCGCCTCCGGGTGGTTCGCGGTGACTGACGAGAGGGCGTCATCCAGGAATCGACGTACCAGCGCCTCCGCCGGGCGTCCAGGCTCGTGGCGCGTCGTGCGCACCATCACCACGGAGGCGTCCGGCCGCGCGACGGTCCATGATGCGCCGGCCTCACGCTCGCGCCGGGCGACGAACGCGACCAGCTCCTCCTCGACCCTGGCCAGGGTGTCATCCGCTCCGGGTGCCTCCAGCGCGATCCGTACGGCGCAGTGCCACCCGTGCACGTCGAGCCCGACACCCACCGCGCGCTCGGCGACGGTGGCGAGGTTGGCCTGCGCGCAGAGCAGCAGCTCGTTGAGCGCGCTGGACCCCGAGCGGACCGGACGGAACGTCTCGCGCTGCTGCGCGGTGAGCAGGCGGGAGAGGGCGGCAGCGGCGAGATGCACGGCGACAGTTGCGGCGTCGCCGAGCTCCGTGGTGGCGACGACGCCGTCCGGTCGGCCGTCGACGACGACTGCCGCTCCGTCGCCGCTGTCCACCCGGGTGAGCGGAACTCCGGTGAGATCCCGGAGGCTGGCGAGCAGATCAGCAGGATCATCAACGTCGGCGGCCGCATGACCGGCGGCCACGGCCAGCCGAGCGAGAGCGGCACGCGCGCTGCCGTGCACGGCAGCGCCGATCCGGTCCATGACCTGCAGCGGGTCCGCGTCATCGCCGACCTCGACCAGCGCCACCCCGCCCCGCCGTGCCAGGGCCTCGGCAGTGAGCGTCCGCGGCGACGCCCCGCGCAGCACGAGGCCCGCGACCCCGCGCTCGGCCGCCTGCCGGACCAGGACGTCGAGCTGGTAGCCACCCGCGGCGTCGGCCGCGACCCGGCTCAGCACGGCGAGGGCCCCCGGCCGCAGTGCGTCGGCTCGGCCGAAGTCCTCCAGCAACGTGACCTGGGTGATCTCGCGGGCTCCGTCGGGCATGACGCGCAGACGGAGGTCCGCGCCGAGCGGTCCGTCGAGCAGGGCGGTGAGCGTCGTCGACATGGCTTCCTCAGTATTGGCAGTACAGGCAATCTCCCATACTCCGTACGAAGGATCCAGGAGCTACGACTGGGTGGACTCTAGATTCGACGCATGCACCTCGACACCGACGACATCGCGGCACTGGCCCGCGGCTGCGCCGTCCTCGGGACCGGCGGGGGCGGCGAGGTCACGACCGGCGCCCTCGTGGCCCGGCAGGCCCTCGCCGAGCACGGACCCGTCCGCCTCGTCAGGCTCGACGACCTGCCTCAGGACGGGATCCTGATGCCGGTCGGGGGGATCGGCGCGCCATCGGTCAGTGCGGAGAAGATCGGTTCCGGCGACGAGGTCGAGTTCCTCCGCCAGGCCGTCGAGGACGTCCTGCGCCGCCCGGTCGTCGCCCTCATGGCCAGCGAGATCGGCGGGGGGAACGGGCTCTACCCCATCGCGGCTGCAGCGCGGTGCGGGCTCCCGCTCGTCGACGGCGACGCGATCGGTCGCGCCTTCCCGGAGGTGCACATGGTCTCGATGAACGTCGCCGGGCTCCTGCCCGACCTCATCGTCGTGGCCGACGAACGGCGCAACACCGTGGTGCTGCGACCGATCGACGGGCAGTGGGCCGAACTGCTCGCCCGTGCCGTCACCGAGGTCTTCGGCGGGTCGGCAGCCATGGCTGACTACGTCATGCCGGTCTCCCTCGCCCAGGGGACGATCATCGTCGGCACCGTCAGCCTGGCGCTGCGCATTGGTCGCTCGGTCGTCGGTGTTGCCGACCCGGTGGCCGCCCTCACCGACGAGCTCGGCGCCGTACGGCTCGTCGAGGGCAAGGTCGTCGACGTCGAGCGGCACACGGCCGGCGGTTTCGTCCGCGGCAGCGTGGTCATCGAGGGCTATGGCGACGACGCCGGGCCGACTCGTCCGGATCGAGATCCAGAACGAGAACCTCGTCGCCTTCGAGGACGGCGAGGTGCTGGCCAGCGTGCCCGGACCTCATCACGCTGGTCGACAGCCAGACAGCGGACGCGCATCGCCACGGAGTTCTTCCGCTACGGGCAGCGGCTCGCCGTCCTCGCCTTCGCGTGCGCGCCGATCTGGCGCACACCAGCCGGTATCTCGGATCGCCGGCCCCCGTGCCTTCGGCTACGACGTCGACTACGTCCCGGTGGAGGAGCGTCATGTCGTTCAGGCTTGACCTGCGACTGGGTATCGACGTCGGCGGCACGCACACCGACGCCGTCGTCCTCGACCGCGACAACACGGTGCTCGCCAAGACGAAGCAGCCCACCTCGCTCGACGTCACCACCGGCATCCGCGCGGCCATCGCTGCCGTCATCGCCGCACCGTCGGTCGAGACCGCCCGCATCAGCCACGTCATGCTCGGGACGACGCACGCGACCAACGCCGTGCTCGAACGACGCAGGCTGCACTCGGTCGGCGGTCCTGCGCGTCGGCGCTCCGTCGTCGACGGCCGTCCGACCGTTCTTCGGCTGGCCGGACGACCTGGTCGCGGCGGTCGGAGGTCATGCGCGCATCGTTGCGCGGGGGAGTCGAGTACGACGGTCGCGAGATCGTCCCGTTCGACGCCGCGGACACCCGGCGTTCTTCGAGTCCGTCCGCGGGACGGTGGACGCCGTCGCGATCTCGGCCGTGTTCTCACCGATGTCCGCGGACCACGAGCTCGCCGCCGCCGAGATCGCCCGTGACGTCCTCGGCGAGCGACGTCATCGTCTCGCTGTCGCCACGAGATCGGGTCGCTCGGCCTGCTCCCGCGCGAGAACGCGACGATCCTCAACGCCGCGCTGACCGGCGTCGCGCGCGAGGTGGCCGACGCGCTGACCGCCTGCCCTCGAGGCGCACGCGCATCGACGCGAGCGTGCTGTTCGCGCAGAACGACGGCACGCTGATGGCGCTCGACTACGCGGTCCGCTTCCCGATCCTCACGATCGGCTCCGGTCCGGCCAACTCCATCCGCGGCGCGGCCTTCCTCACCGGGCTCACCGACGCCCTCGTCGCCGACGTCGGCGGCACCTCGCACCGACTTCGGCATGCTCGTCAACGGCTTCCCGCGCGAGTCCGCCGCGCAACGTCGACATCGGCGGTGTCAGCACCAACTTCCGGATGCCCGACGTCCTGGCCATCGCGCTCGGCGGCGGCACCGTCGTCCGGTCGTCCGACGACGGCGTGACGCTCGGACCGGACAGCGTCGGCTACCGGCTGCCGGACGAGGCGCTCGTCTTCGGCGGCGACGACGCCGACCCTGACCGACGCGGCCGTGCACGCCCGGCGCGCGGCCATGGGAACGACCGCGCCCGACAGCCGCCTCGCCAGCCTGCTCGGCCTCGCGATGACGGCCGCCGACGAGGCCATCGCCGACGCCGTCGACCGGATGAAGCTCGGTCGCGGCGACATCCCGCTGATCGTCGTCGGCGGCGGATCGGTGCTGATCCCCGACGACGTCCCGGCATCTCGAAGGTGCTGCGTCCCGACCACTACGACGTCGCCAACGCCGATCGGTGCCGCGATCGCGCAGGTCAGTGGTCGCTGGGACGAGGTGGTCTCGCTCGCGCCCGGACGGGACGAGGCCATCGCGGCCGCCTGCGACCAGGCCACGGCTCGCGCGATCCAGGCCGGCGCAGACCCCGAGCACGTCGAGATCGTCGAGATCGACGAGGTGCCGCTGGCCTACCTCACCGAACCGGTCGCCCGGATCAGCGTCAAGGCCGTCGGCCCGCTCGGACGGCTCTGATGACAGGACCGCCCAGCACGCCAGGCGAGCACACCCCTCAGCCCCGCACTCGTCGAGTCCAGGAGACCACCGACATGCGCACACGACTCCTCACCGTCGGACTGGTGGCCGCAGCGCTGCTGCTGGCCGCTTGCGCCGGTACGCCGCCGAAGGCTCGGCGCCGATCAGCACGACGTTCACCTACGTCAACAACCTCGACGTGATGACCGAGCTGGGACCCGGCGACCAGCTACTCCAACGAGGTCATCGCGATGAACAACATCTACGAGCAGCTCACCCGCTACGACAGCGACGACCGGCAAGGTCGAGCCCGTTGCTCGCGCACGTCGTGGGAGCCGTCCAACGGCGGCAAGCACCTGGACGTTCCAGCTGCGCCAGGACGTCATGTTCACCACCGGCAACGCCGATGGACGCGGCCGCCGCGAAGGCGGCGATCGACCGCACGATCTCGCTCAGCGGGCGGCGCCGCCTACGATCTGGGACCCGGTGAAGACGCATCGCGCGCCCGGACGCGACGACCCTCGTCTTCTCGCCTCAAGTACGCAGCACCGCTCGACCTCATCGCGTCGTCGGCCTACGCCGCCTACATCTACGACACCAAGGCGACGCCGGGCAACCTCGTCGAAGTGGTTCAAGGGGCCACACCGCCGGCACCGGCCCGTACGTCGTCCAGACGTGGAAGAAGGGCACACGAGAACGAGCTCACGCTCAAGGCAAGAACGCCGACTACTGGGGTGGCTGGGACGGCGCCCACTACACCGCAGGTGATCTTCCAGCGTCGTACCGCAGGAGACGACCGCGGCGCAGCTGCTCCAGAGCGGTCAGGGCACCTTCGTCCCCCAGCTCTCGCCGAGCGCTGTTCACGTCGCTGAAGGGCGACGCGAGGCATCAAGACCGTCGAGCACCGTCGTTCCAGAACATCCTGGCCATGCTCAACACGGCCAGCGGACCGCTGGCCGACTCAAGGTGCGTCAGGCGATCGTCGCAGGCGATCGACTACGACGGCATCGTGACCGCGCTCAGGGCGCGTGGTCAAGGCACGGGCGTCGTGCCGCCGGGCCTGCTCGGCTACACCACGGACGTCAGCAGACCACCGACGTGGCCGAGCGCCCAGTCCGCTGCTCACCGCGGCCGGCTACGGCCCGGGCGGGAAGAAGCTCACGCTCACCCTCACCTACGCGTCCGGCGACGCCGCAGCTCGACACGATCGTGACCGCTGATGAAGTCGAACCTGGCCACGGTCGGCGTCGACGCTCGACGCCAAGGCGCTGGCGTGGCAGACGCAGTGGGCGATCGGCAAGAGTCCGCCGACCCGTCCAAGCGCCAGGACATCTTCTTGTTCTACTGGTACCCCGACTACGCCGACCCGTTCTCGTGGTTCATCAACCTCTACCGCTCCGCCAACCCGCCGTACTTCAACCTGTCCTACTGGGACGACCCCGCGGTCGACACCGTCGATCGACGGTCTCCAGGCAGCTGACCGCGACCGACCGCGCCAAGGCGCAGCAGGAGTACGTCGACCTGCAGAAGACGATCGTCCGACCAGGCCGATCTCGCCCGTGCTCGGGGTGGACGAACTTCCAGCGGGCCTATCTCGCCACGGTCGGCGGCTACGTCGACAACCCGTCGTACAGCAACGTCGTCTTCGTCCACGACCTGACGCCGACGGCTGAGCTCGAGCCGACGAGGAGCGGACGACGATGCTGCGCTACCTCTGTCTCACGAGTGCTGCAGGCGCTCGGCGTCGTGCTCGGCGTCGTCGTCCTCACGTTCGTGATCGCGCGGCTCGTCCCGGGCGACCCGGCCGTCGCCTACGCCGGGCCGAAGGCGACGCCGCAGGAGATCGAGGCGGTGCGCGTCAGCAGTTCGGTCTCGACCAGCCGCTCTGGCAGCAGTTCGTCGACCTACGTCAGCGGAATCCTGCGCGGTGACTGGGGAATCTCACTGCACACCAAGCAGCCCGTGCTCGACCGACCTCGGGCAGGTCATCCCCACGACGCTCGTGCTGGTCGTCGTGGCCCTCGTCGTCGCACTTGCCGTCGGCATCCCGATGGGCGTCTTCGCCGCACGGTCCAGCGGCCGGTTCGGTGACCTGCTGACCAAGGTGATCTCGATCCTGACCGTCTCGATGCCGGTGTTCTGGCTGGCGATCCTGCTCCAGATGCTCTTCTTCTCGCGCCTGGGCTGGCTTCCCGTCGCCGGGCAGTACGACCCGTCGCTCGACGCCACGAGTCCGCTCTACACCGTCATCGGCGTCCCGGTCGTCGACGCGTTGCTCACCGGCAACTGGCCCGTGTTCGCGAGCGCGGCCGAGCACATGGTCCTCCCGGTGATCGCGATCGCTGCCTTCCCGGTAGGTGCGGTCGCCATGGTCACGCGCGGGGCGATGCTCGAGAACCTCGGTGAGGAGCACATCCGGATGGTCCGCGCTCTCGGCTTCCGGGAACGATCGGTGCTCGGGCGCTTCGCGATGCGACCGTCCCTCAACCCGATCCTTGCCCTGTCGGCACTGGTGTTCGCGTACTCGTTGACCAACAGCTTCATCGTCGAGTCGGTGTTCAACTGGCCGGGCCTGGGCAGCTACGCCATCAAGTCCATCCAGTCGCTGGACATCCCCGCGATCCTCGGCGTCACTCTCGTGGTCGCCGTCCTCTACGTCTTCCTCAACCTCGCCGTCGACATCGTCCAGGCGCTCATCGACCCGCGGGTCCGGTCATGACCCTGCTGCGGGAGACCCCGGTCGCGAGCCGGTAGGCGGATCGGCTGGTCCTCCGGGGTGCGCGCCGCCCGGCGCTTTCCGCTGCTCGGTGTCGGCACGGTGCTGGCCACCGTCATCGTGCTCATGGGCCTGCTCGCCCCCTGGATCACCCCCTACCCGGAGGACGCCGGCGACGCCACCAACCCGGGCGCGGCGCTCCTCCCTCCGAGCTCCGCTCACTGGTTCGGCACCGACCTCGTCGGTCGCGACATCTACACCCGCGTCGTGTTCGGCGCCCGGGTCTCCCTCGGCATCACCGTCTTCGTCCTCGTCGTAGCGGCGGTGGTCGGGCTCGCAGTGGGTCTCTGCGCCGGATTCTTCGGCGGGAAGCTCGACACCATCCTCATGCGCATCACCGACGTCTTCCTTGCCTTCCCCGCGCTCCTGCTCGCGCTCGCCCTGGCCGCGGTCCTGAGCGCGAGCGCGTTCCATGCCGCCATCGCGATCGCGATCACGTGGTGGCCCTGGTACGCACGACTCTCGCGCGCGCAGGCCGCCTCGATCCGGCGCCAGGGCTACTCCGACGCCGCACGCGTCATCGGTGCCAGCCGCAGCCGACAGATCATCCGGCACGTGCTCCCCAACGCCGCCACCCCGGTGTTCGTCCAGATGTCGCTCGACGCAGCCGGCATCATCCTCACGGCCGCGACCCTGTCCTACCTCGGTCTCGGAGCGCAGGACCCGATCCCCGAGTGGGGCCTCATGGTCAGCCAGGGTCAGGCGCTCGCGACGACGGCCTGGTGGGTCGTCACCTTCCCCGGACTGGCGATCCTGCTCACCGCCGTCGCCTTCAACTTCATCGGCGACGGTCTGCAGAACGCCTTCGACCCCAAGCGAGGCCGGCGATGATGCGCATCCGCGACCTCAGGGTGCACTACGGCGACCGACTGGTCGCCCACATCCCTCAGCTCGATCTCCCCTCCGGTCGGGTCGTCGGCATCGCGGGCGAGAGTGGGTCGGGCAAGTCGCAGACCGCCCTCGCGGTCATGGGACTCAGTCGTTACGCCGGAGCACGCGTCACGGGCAGCATCACGCTGGACGGGCTCGAGCGCACGACCTTGCCGGCCGCACGCTGGCGCACGATCCGCGGGAGCCGGATCGCGATGATCATGCAGAGCCCGCGCGCTGCCCTCAACCCGACGCTCACGCTCGGCTCGCTCTTCTCCCGCACCCTGCGTCTGCACGACGTCCCGAAGGCCGAAGTTCCCTCCCGGATGCAGGAGGCGCTCGACGAAGTCGTCCTCAGCCCCGACATCCTCGACCGTTACCCGCACCAGGTCTCCGGCGGTCAGGCGCAACGCTTCGCCATCGCACTCGTCTCCGCGCTGCGCGCCGAGGTCGTCATAGCCGACGAGCCGACCAGCGCCCTGGACGTCACGGTCCAGTCCGAGGTCATCGACGTGCTCCGCGGGCTCCGCGACCGGCACGGGACGTCGATCCTGTTCATCTCCCACGACCTCGCCGTCATCAGCGAGCTCGCGGACGAGGTCACGATCATGCGGGGCGGAGAGGTCGTCGAGAGCGGCTCGACGGACGTGATCCTCGGGTCACCTCAGCAGGACTACACGCGAGCACTTCTCGCTGCCGTACCAGTCATCGGACGCGGAGGGCCGCGATGAGCACGCTGATGTCCGTCCGCGATCTCCGCCTCGCCTACGACGGCACCGACGTGGTGCACGGGGTCGACCTCGACGTCCCCGCCGGGCCGTACGGGGTCGGCCTCATCGGGGAGTCCGGGTCGGGCAAGACGACCATCGCGCGAGCCCTGCTCCAGCTTCATCCGGTGGTCGCCGGATCCGTGACGTACGACGGCGCCGACGTCCTCGGCATGCGCCGAGAGGCGCTCTCTGCGTATCGCCGCCAGGTGCAGATGGTCTTCCAGGACGGCGACGGCGCGCTCGACCCGCGCATGTCGGTGCTGTCCAACGTCTCCGAGCCGCTCGCCGTGCATGGCACAGTGCCGCGCGCCCAGCGACGAGAGCGGGTGGGGCAGCTGCTCGACGAGGTCGGGCTCCCCGCAGATGTCATCCGGCGGTACCCGCACCAGCTCTCCGGTGGCCAGCGACAACGAGTGGTCATCGCCCGCGCTCTCGCGCTCGAACCGCGGCTGCTCGTCCTGGACGAGCCGACGAGTGCGCTCGACGTCACGGTTCAGGAGCGCGTCCTGCAGCTGATCGAGCGCCTGCGAGTCGAGCGGGGCCTGTCCTACCTGCTGATCTCGCACAACCTCGCCGTCGTCGACCGGCTCTGCGAGTCGAGCACCGTCCTCTACCGAGGAGTGGTGATGGAACGGGGCGCCACCGAGACGCTGCTGAGCCGGCCGCGTCACCCCTACACCCGTGCCCTGCGTGCTGCGGTGCCCGAGATCGGGGTGCGGCGGCCTCCGTTGACGCGGGTCAGCACCGGGTCCCTGGCCGCGTCCCCAGCGGAAGGGTGCGTCTACGCCGAGCGCTGCCCGCTCGCCGCGGAGGTGTGTCGGACGACCACCCCGGTCCTTCGGGAGTACGACGGCCGCGACGTCGCGTGCCACCGGGTGGAGGAGACGGCGGACCTCCTGCCGACGGGCTGACCGGCGGATCCGACGCGACGGTCGGGCGTGGCGTCTGCCGCTGCCCCACGACCACCGGGCGTCTCTCGGTGACCGTCCTCAGAGGCTGGGGCGACGCAGGTAAGCGGTGGCGGGCAGTGCGCCTAGTGCGGCGATGGCCGCGAGCACCCACCAGCCACGGTGGAACGCCGCGAGCTGCTCGACCGGACCCTTCGGTGTGGCGAGCACGGCGACGAAGACGGCGACCCCGATGGCGAGGCCGGTCTGGCGCATCATGCTGATGACGGCCGAACCCGTGGCGAACGATGCCGGGGGCAGGGGACTGGTTCCGGTGGCCATGACGGTCGGCAGGGTGAGTCCGACGCCCACGCCGGTGAGCAGCATCCCGGGCAGGAGCTGGGTGAGGTATCCCGGCGTGAGCGAGACCTGGATCGCGAACCAGGCGAGCCCGGCTGCGAAGCACAGCAGCCCGATGATGATCACGGCACCGGCGCCGAGCCGTGCGATCAGCCGTCCGGCGACCAGGAACGCGAACACCGGCACCATGATCGGTCCGGGTGTGATCGCCAGCCCGGACTGGAGCGCCGACCATCCCCACACGTCCTGCTGCCACAGGACGACGGAGAGCAGCATGCCGCCGAACGACGCCGAGAACACCGCCGCGACGACCGTCGATCCGGTGAACGGACGGATCCTGAACAGCGCCGGTTCGATGAGCGGGTTCGCCGCGCGCCGGGTGTGCACGATGAAGCCACCGAGCAGAGCGACGGAGACGGCGAGGGTGCCCAGGGTGGCGGTCGTGCCCCAGCCCCAGTCGTTGCCCTTGACCAGGGCGAAGGTCAACGTGCCGACGCCGGCGGTCACCAGAACGGTCCCGAGCGCATCGGGTCGCGCACCGGGGTGACCGGGCACGTCGGGCAGCCGGAACCAGCCGACGACCAGGGCGACGACGCCGATGGGCACGTTGACGAGGAAGACCCACCGCCAGTTGACGGCCACGAGCAGACCTCCGATCACGGGACCGAGCGCGGCGGCGAGGCCGCCGACCGCGGTCCAGGACCGGACCGCCGCCGGACGGCGCTCAGCCGGAAAGGAGGCGAGCACGAGGCCGAGCGACGTCGGCGTGAGCAGCGCGGCTCCGACAGCCTGGAGCAGACGGAAGGCGACGAGCATGGTCACGCTGGTGGCCAGAGCGCACGCTGCCGAGGCGGCGGTGAACACCGCCACGCCGAGCAGGAACCCGAGGTTGCGGGGGTACCGGTCGGCGAGCCGGCCGAAGAAGACGAGCAGCGACGCGTAGACGATGGCGTACCCGTTGAGCACCCACGACAGTGCGCTGAGGTCGCGGGTGCCGTACTCGGCCGCGATGGCCGGCAGCGCGATGTTCACGATGAACAGGTCCAGGCTCGCGAGCACGACCCCGGCGCACACGATGACGAGGACCGTGGTCGGCGTGGCGTCCCGACGACCGACGGGCGCCGTTCGGGCCGCAATGGCGGTCACGACGGGTCCATGACCAAGCACGTCGAGGTGGCGGTCGCGATGAGGCGCCCCGATCCGTCGACCACGCTCGCCTCGGCGACGGCGGTGCGCGATCCGCGGTGCACGACGCGACCGGTCGCCGTCAGGGTGCCGGTCGCGGGACGGACGGCGCGGATGAAGCGCACCGACAGGTCCAGCGAGGTGTAGCCGACCCCGGCGGGGAGAGTGGCGTGGACCGCGCAGCCCGCGACCGTGTCGAGCATCGTGGCGAGGACGCCGCCGTGCATCGACCCGATCGGGTTGTCGTGGAAGGACTGCGGATCCAGCTCGAGCACCACAGCCCCGTCGGCCAGGTGCAGCCGGCCGAAGCCGAGGGTGCTCGCGATGGGCGGCGCTGGGATCGTCCCGTCGCTGATGCCCGACACGTAGTCGGCGCCGGCGATCGTCGCGAGCGCGGGGAGCAGGCCGGCGGGCTCGGTCCAGGCGTACGTGCGGCTGGACACCGTCGCGGTGTCCTGAGGCTGGGTCTGCGTCATGAATGGAGCCTGCCTGGGGTTGCCTGAGTCTGTCAAGTGAATCTAGGGTGGGCTCATGTCCCGCACCCCAGCTCCTTCACCGGCCGACGCCGGCGACGCATCACCCGCGGCGCTGGCGTGGTCGGCGGACAACTGCTCGATCGGCCGCACGCTCGACGTGCTTCGCGACCGGTGGTCCTTCCTCGTGCTGCGCGAGGTCTTCAATGGCGTACGCCGTTTCGACGACATGCGCGTGCGCACGCACATCCCGCGTGCCGTGCTGTCCGACCGGCTCGCAACCCTCGTCGAGCAGGGTTTGCTGCGACGCGAGCCCTACCAGGAACCGGGCAGGCGCACCCGCCACGAATATCGCCTCACCCAGAAGGGTCTCGACCTCTACCCCGTGCTCGCCGCGATGCTCGCATGGGGCGACCGCTACCTCGCGGACCCTGACGGACCCGCGCTCGACCTCGTGCACCGCGACTGCGGAGCCCCGATCCACCTCGAGGTCCACTGCGGCTCCGGGCATGTCGTCAGCGACCCCCGCGACATCCTCACCACCCCCGGCGCCGGCGCCAGGCGAAGGACGGCGTGATGGACGTCCAGCCTGCTCGGGGTGATCCGGCCGCGCGACGTGTTCAGCAACCCGCGGATGACGCTGCGGAGCTCTGCTCGGACACGCCCCAAGGGTGGGCGAAGGATGCACCGACCGGGACGCGGTCGCGCTATCGGTCACGACAAGCCCTCGCGGTGTGCTCCTGTCTGACGTTGAATGGCGTCATGAGAGCCACCTACATCTACGGCGCGGGCGACGTCCGCGTGATCGACGCCCCCGACCCGGTCCTGCAGCAGCCTGGTGACGCGATCGTCCGCGTGGTGCGGGCCTGCGTGTGCGGCAGCGACCTGCACCCCTACCACTCGAGGCCGACGTCCACGGTCGGCTCCTCGATAGGGCACGAGTTCATCGGCGTCGTCGAGGAGACGGGCGCCGAGGTCTCCACGCTGAGCCGCGGCGACTTCGTCATCGCACCGTTCGCGGTGTCGTGCGGCGAGTGCGAGTTCTGTCTCGCCGGGCTGCAGACGTCGTGCGCCATCGGCGGCTTCTGGAACGACGCGGGACTCGGGACGACAGGTGGCCAGGCAGAGGCGGTGCGGGTCCCGTTGGCCGACGGCACGCTGGTCAAGGTCCCCGGCGTCGACGCCGGCACCGACGTGGCGCTCCTCGCGAGCCTGCTCACGCTGTCCGACGTGTACGGCACCGGCTGGCACGCCGCGGTCCGCGGCGGGGTGACCGAGGGCAGCACGGTCGCAGTCATCGGAGACGGTGCAGTGGGACTGATGGCGGTGCTGTCGGCGAAGCAGCTCGGCGCCGAGCGCATCGTGCTCATGGGCCGTCACGAGACACGCACCGACCTCGGTCGCGAGTACGGAGCCACCGACGTCGTCGCCGAACGCGGCGACGAAGGAATCGCCGCAGTCGTCGACCTCACCGCTGGTGGCAGCCCCATCGTGCTCGAGGCGGTCGGTCACCTCCCGGCGTACCACCAGGCCGTCGGGATCGTCCGACCCGGTGGTGTGATCAGCCGGGTCGGCGCCCCGCAGTACGAGGACGCGCCGGTCGGGTTCGGCAGCCTCTTCCGGCACAACATCACGCTGACCGGTGGCCCCGCCCCGGTTCGCGCCTACATCGAGCAGCTGCTGCCCGACGTCCTCGACGGCATCGTCGACCCCGGCAAGGTGTTCGACCTCACGGTCGACCTTGACGACATCCCGCGTGGCTACGCGGCGATGGACGAGCGCACCGCGCTCAAGGTGATGGTGACGTCATGAGTACCGACCGCGCGGCCACCCCGACGGATGAGCGGCCCTAGGCGCCGGCTCCGGAGTGGGCGCGCGGGCCGGAACGGTCGTGACGCACCACCACGGCTGACGTGCGCGCGGGCCTACGCGGACCGTGTCGGGGTCTCGGCCGCGTGGACGGTCATCGCGCGCAGCACGGGGCCGCCGAAGGTGGTCGCCATCGCGACGTCGGCGGCGTCGCGGCCGCGCCCGATCACCACGCGGCCCTTGCGTCCGACGTTGTTGCGCGGGTCGAAGGTCCACCACCGGTCCTCGAGCCACACCTCCATCCAGGCGGCGAAGTCCATCTCGGCGCCGTCGTCGGGGATGTCGAGGTCGGGCAGGTAGCCGAAGACGTACCGCGCCGGGATGTTGAGCGCCCGGCAGAACGAGATCGCCAGGTGGGTGAAGTCACGGCAGACGCCGAGCCGAGTCCCGTTGACGTCAGCGGCCGTGGACCAGGCCGTCGTGCTTCCGTAGGCGAACGTGAGGTGCGAGTGGACGTGGTCGCAGATGGCCTGGACCCGCCCGTAGCCCGGTGCCATTCCTCCGAACCGCGTCCAGGCCTCGGCGCCCAGCACGTCCGGCAGGCAGTACCGGCTGGGGAGCGTGAAGATGAGCGTGTCGTCCGGCAGGTCGTCCGGTGCGATCTCGCGCGCGTGATGGTCGACGTCCTCGACCGCGTCCGGCACCTCGACGTCGGCCGTGTAGCGGAAGCTCGACGTCCCGGACGGGAGCACGACGCGGGTGCAGGGATTGCCGTAGAGGTCGACGTAGTCGCGCAGCGCCATGTCGGGGGTCGACGACCAGCCCTCCGACCGCACGGTCACTCGGGTCGACGCGTGGGGCTGGACCTGGAAGATGGCCGGGGTCGGCACGGCCGCCTCGTACGTGAAGTCGCACCCGACCGCCAACCGTCGTGTCGTCACGTCGAAGGGTCGCACGGTTAGGCCCGAGTGCGTGAGTAGGGTCGCAGCCGAGGCTTCGAGCTGCGGTCTCGTCGGGACGGAAGCGGTGAGGTGCGTGGCTGCTCGGTTCGAGGTGCTCGACGTGAGCCCGACCCCGCTCGGCGACGTCACGCTGTGGCGCCGCCTCGATCCGACGACAGGCGGCGACGTCTTCGAGGTCAAGCTGGGCGACGAGTACCTCATGTCCAGCCGCTTCACCGTCGCGGAGGTCGAGGTGGCGCGGCTCGCGCTCGCCGCGCTGCCCGACGGCGACCTCGACGTCGTCGTGGGTGGCCTCGGCCTCGGCTACACGGCCCAGACGGTCCTGGACGACGCGCGGGTGCGGTCGCTGGTCGTCGTCGACGCGCTCGAGGCCGTGATCGGTTGGCACGAAAGGGGTCTCGTGCCCGTGAGTGTCTCGTCGTCGAGCGACAGCAGGTGCCGGCTCGTCCACGGCGACTTCTTCGCGATGAACTCCGGTCTCCGGCTTCGACCCGGACCGGCCTGACCGTCGCTTCGACGCCATCGTCGTCGACATCGACCACTCGCCGCGGCACCTGCTGAACCCGAGCAATGCGGCGTTCTACACCGAGGCCGGGGTGCGCCGGCTGTCCGAACGGCTTCGACCGGGAGGAGTGTTCACGCTCTGGTCGAACGAGCCGCCGGACGACGACTACCTCGCGGTGCTGCGCCTGGCGTTCGGCGACGTCACCTGCGAGGTCGTGCGCTTCGACAACCCGCTGCAGGACCGCGAGGCGACCAACTCGGTCTACGTCGCGCGCTGAGGGCGTCCGGAGGTCGCGGTCCCGACGATCAGGTGACGGGGGATCGCTTGGTGCCCAGAGCGCGGGACAGGAGGGTGATGCGGTCCCGTGCACCGGTCTTGTCGAAGATCGACTTGAGGTGGTCCTGCACGGTGAGCTCGGACAGCTGCATCTGACGCGCCAGGGTGCGGGTGTCCGCCCCGGTGGCAAGGATCGCCACGAGCTGGCGTTCCCGCGGGCTCAGCCCGCTCGCGAGCGAGAACAGCTCGAGCCGTTCGGCCGCCGACGTCTCCTCGATGGTGACGACGATGCCCGCAGGGTGTACCTCCGTCGGCCCGGGTCGCCGACCCGCACGAGGCGAGCCGCGCGGCGCGCAGGGTCAGCCAGAACCCGTCGGAGAGATGGGTCCTGGTGACGGCGGCGTGGTCGTCGACACCGGCCTCGCGGGCCAGCAGCTGCGCGGACACGTTGTACACGCTCGCCGGGACGGCGGACGCCGCGGGTCCGGGCGGAAGGAGCTGATCCAGCCAGTCTGCCGAGGCCGCGGTACGGCTCGTGATCTGCAGGTCGTCGTCGAGGGTCAGCACGACCGGCCCGAGATCGCCGCGGCGCGACGTCGAGACTTCGACGAAGGTGCGCGCCTGCGCTTCGCGCAGCGCGACGGTCACAGGTGGTACGACGGCGCGGAGGATCTCGGCATCCGCGGGCTCGAACGGCTCGACGTCGTCGCCGCGCCACAGGTCGAGGAAGGCCCAGCAGCCGAACTGGTCCGCGAAGGCGATGGACGCGACGTCGCCGATCCCATAGCGGCTCAGGACTTCTCGCCAGACGAGGCTGTCCGCGAGTCGACCGTCGACGGCCTGGTGGAGCAGTCCGACGGGGGAGGACGTCGAGGCCAGGGCGGTCCAGCGGTTGACCGCGGTGAGGTACTTCGCCCGGATCAGTCCGGGCAGCTCGGGCAGGCACGGGACGTCGGCCAGTGGTGCGGCTCCGACGCAGGACACGGGATCCGTGAGGAGCCACACGTACGCGTCACACCGGACCACGTCGCGCAGGACCGTGAGCAGCCGGCTGCGCAGCTCCACGGGGTCGAGGGGTTCCCGGCAGAGGGTCTCGATGTGCTCGAGGGTTCGTGACTGCGCACGGCTGCTGGCCACGCCATGAGCGTACGTGCGTTGGCGCGCGACCGGTCCGGCATCGTCACGGCAGGCACCCCCAGGATTCTGGGATGGGTCGGCCGGCGGCATCGTCCTAGCGTGAAGGTCCCTCGAGGCCGCCAGGCAGCCTCGACCACTCGCCGAGGAGATCGCCCGTGGCCACCTTGCGGATCGAGCACGGAATCACCGACTACGACCAGTGGCGCGCGGCCTTCGCGAGCTATGAGCCGGCCCGCGTCAAGGCCGGCGTGCGCGGGGTCACGATCCGCCGACCCAGCGATGACCCGAAGTACCTCATGCTCGACCTGGAGTTCGACGGTGCGGATGCGGCGAGCGCGTTCGCGCAGTTCCTCCACGACAAGGTCTGGTCGTCGCCGGCCTCGGCGCCCGCGCTGGCCGGCGTGCCGCGCACCCGGGTGCTCGAGGTCATGGACGATCCGGCGCCGCCGGCCGGCTGACGGGCGGGCCCGTTCACTCAGTGCTCCTGCGCGGCGTCGGTCCGACGCCTACCGTGGTCGGGAACCCCGTCGTCCGGGGCTCGGAGGAGGCCAGGTGACGGGGCACGGCGCGGGCTCGATGACCGCCCCTGTGAGGCCGCGCAACGACGTGGCCCAGTACGACGACCTGCACGACGAGTGGTGGAAGCCGCGCGGGGCGTTCGCCATGCTGCACTGGATCGCTGCGGCTCGAGCCACGTTGGTCCCGCACGCGTCACGAGCCGGTTCGCTGCTGGTCGACGTGGGGTGCGGCGCCGGCGTGCTGGCTCCCCACGTCGCGCACCTGGGCCACCGACACGTCGGCGTCGACGTCGTCACCGGTTCTGCCGCGCTGGCCCGCGAGCGCGGCATCACGGTGCTTCTCGGCGATGCGCGCGACATCCCGCTGCGCGACGGCTGCGCGGACGTCGTCGTCGCCGGCGAGGTGCTCGAGCACGTCCCGGACCTCGGTCGAGTGGTGTCCGAGGTGACCCGCGTCCTGCGGCCCGGCGGCACGCTCGTGATCGACACCATCGCGTCGACATGGTGGGGCCGGTTCACGTCGATCACGGTCGGCGAGCGGATGCCCGCGGGTCCGCCCCCGCGGTTGCACGACGCCGAGCTGTTCGTCGACCGTTCCGAGCTCGTCGCGGCGTGCGCCGACCACGGTGTCACGTTGACGCTCAACGGTTTACGGCCGTCTGCCGCCGACTATGTGCGCTGGCTGCTGTCGCGCCGGGCCGACGTACGGATGGTTCCCACCGGCGTCACCGCTGGCCTCTTCCAGGCGCATGGGACGAAGGTGGGTACGTGACACCCCTGACCACGCCGGCCGACGGACTCGATGCCGCACGTTCGCTGCGACCGGCCCTGGCCGAGCGCGCGGCGGAGCATGACCGTGCGGGAGTCTTCCCGGTCGCGGACTTCGCCGACCTGCGAGAAGCCGGGCTGATGGGCCTCATGACTCCCACGCGCCTCGGCGGTGCAGGAGCAGGCTTCGCCCAGTACGCCGAGGTGGCGATGGCGCTGGCCGAGGGCAACGGGGCGACGGCTCTCGTCTACAACATGCACTGCTCGATCACCGGTGCCCTCGCGTCGCTGCCCGACGACGTCGCAAGGGCTCTGGGTGTGCCGGAGTCGTACTTCGCGATGCGCGACCGGGTGCTGTCCGACGCGGCCGGTGGTGCGTTCTACGCCGTGGCGATGTCCGAGCGCGGCTCCGGGTCGCGGCTCTCCGGCGTCACCACGACGTACGAGCCGAAGGGTGCGGACGGATACCTCATCCGCGGGTCCAAGACCTTCTGCTCGGGCGCGGGCCATGCCGACGGCTACCTCGTCGCTGCGCGCAACGGTGACCTCGTGAGCTACTTCCTCGTGCCGACCGGACCCGGCATCACCGTCGACATCACCTGGGACGCCCTGGGGATGCGTGCCACCGGGAGCCAGGACGTCCACCTCGACGTCGTGGCACCGCCCGACAGCCTGCTCGGCGGCGTCGAGGGCCTCACCCTGCTGCTGGCACAGGTGATGCCGCAGTGGCTGGTGGCCTCCTACGCCGCGGTCTACGTCGGTGTCGCGCAGTCGGCCGTCGACCATGCGGTCCGGCACGTGGAGGAGCGCGGCCTCGGTCATCTGCCGGCCGTCCGTGCGCGCCTCGGCCGCGCCGACGCGCAGGTGGCCGCCGCCAGGCTCGTGGTGCTCGAGGCGGCGCGCCGGGTCGACGCCGACCCCGGGACGCCGGAGACCAACCGCTGGATCTGGCGCGCCAAGCTCGTGGCCGGCGAGACCGCGATGGAGGTGGCGGCCTCGATGCTCGAAGCGGCGGGGACGTCGGCGACGCGCAAGGGGCACCCGCTCGAGCGGGTCTACCGTGACGCCCGCTGCGGCTCGCTCCAGCCCGCGACCAGCGACGTCTGCGCCGACTGGCTCGGGATGTCCGCGCTCGGCCTCGACGCCGACGGCGGCAGCGCGGTGCCACGATGGTGAGCGCGCGCATCACGGGGTCGGCCCACGCGGTCCCGGGCGGCCTGGACCAGCAGCAGCTGTGGGACGAGTTCTTCGAGAACCACTACGACGGCAACCGCACGGCGCGACGCGTGTGGTCCTCCTCCGGCGTCGCGACCCGGCACGGCGTGGTCGACCCGCGCGTCGAGGACGTGAGCCGCTGGTCGACCGGGGCGCGCATGGCGCGTTTCGCGCAGGAGGCTCTGCCGCTGGGCAAGGAGGCGGTCTCCGCGGCGCTCGCCAGCTCCGGGACGGTCGCGTCGGACGTCGGCCTGTTCACGGTCGTGTCGTGCACGGGATACGGCACGCCGGGGATGGACGTGCTTCTCGCGCGCGACCTCGGGATGGCGGCGAGCGTCCAGCGTCTCTTCGTCGGCCACATGGGCTGCTACGCAGCGCTTCCCGGCCTCGGCGCCGCGGGTGACTTCACCGCTTCTCGCTCGCGGCCGTCGGTCCTGCTCTGCCTCGAGCTGCCCAGCCTGCACGCCCAGCCAGCGACCACGACCACCACGGACCGGCGGGCGACGGAGGACGACGTCCAGCAGATGGTGGCCCACGCGCTGTTCAGCGACGCCGCAGCGGCCGTCGTCCTTCAGCCCGGGGGGCCAGGCGTCGAGCTTGTCGACGTGGTCGCCCTGACCGACTCGTCGACGAGCGATCACATGACGTGGGACATCACCGACCTCGGCTTCAAGATGGGCCTGTCGCCGCGAGTCCCCGACGTGCTCGCACTGCACGTCCGCCGCGTCGTCGACGACCTGCTCCGGGACGCACGGAGTGCGCCGCGAGGAGGTTGCCGGCTGGGCGGTCCATCCGGGCGGCCCGCGCATCCTCGACGTCGTCGAGGACCGGCTCGCCCTCGACCCACGACAGCTCGACGCGTCGCGCGGGGTCCTGCGCGACTTCGGCAACTGCTCGAGCGCGACCGTGCTGCTCGTCCTCGATCGCGTCCTGCAGCAGGGCATCGACCCGGGTCAGCACGTCGTCGCGATGGCGTTCGGTCCCGGGCTCACGCTCTACGCCGCGCTGTTCCGCGTCGCCGGTCACTGACCACGCTGCAAACTGGCTGCAAGGACCGGCCCGCACCGTGTGACCGTGCCCGGCACGACCCTCCGCCGGGGCGAGAAGGGGTGACCGCATGGAGCTCGACGGAGCGAACCCGATCGACGCGTTCCTCGACGCCGTGACGGCAGGATCGATCGCCGCCTGCGAGGCGTGGGCCGAGGACGTCGTGCTCGATGCGACCGTGCCCGACTGGCGGTTCCGCAAGAACGGCGTGCCCGCGCTCAAGGAGGAGTACGCGCACTGGTTCGCCGACCCCGGCTCGTTCGAGGAGCTGCGGCGGATCCCGCTCCCCGACGGCGAGGTCGTCGAGTACCTGCTCACGTGGATGGAGGGCGGCGTCCCGCATGCGGCTCACCATGTGCACGTCCTCGAGGTCCGCGACGGTCGGATCGCGCGCGACACGGTGATGTGCGGCGGGCGGTGGCCCGCGGCACTCCTCGCGGAGATGCAGGCATCCCAGCAGGAGGAGGACGCCCGTGCCCCCGTCGCCTGACCTGCTGCCGCACCCGGTGGAGCGGCTCTCCGAGCTGCTGGCGCGCGCGACCGATCGCGAGCCGCTGACGGAGAACGCCGGCAAGTCCGGGGCGGTCATCGAGCGTGCCACGATCGACGGGGAGCGCTACGTCGTGAAATACCTCGATCGTCGGCGTGACTGGACGTTGCGCGCCTCGGGGATGCTGCGCGGTGTCACCACGGAGATGTGGTCGCGCGGGCTGCTCGACCGGCTGCCGCCCTGCCTGGACCAGCCCATCGTCGCCGTCGGCGTGGGCCCTCTCGACGACGCGGACCCGGACGACGTCGATGTCACGGCGCTGGTCATGCGCGACGTCGGCGCCTGGATGGTCGACGTGAGCGACGAACCGGTGCCGTACGAGATCCATGCGCAGTTCCTCGACCACATGGCCGCGCTGCACGCCACCTTCTGGGAGGCGGGGCCCGAGATCGACCTCGTGACGCCGATGACCCGGTACCTCGAGCTCTCGCCGTGGACGGCCCGGGCCGAGGAGTGGGTGGGTTCGGACCATCTCGTGCCGAAGCTCATCGCGCAGGGCTGGCCGCTCCTCGACGAGGTCGCGCCCCGCGCCGCCGAGGTCGTGCACCCGCTCTCGCTCGATCCTGGGCCGCTCGTCATGGCCCTCGCCACGACGCCGCAGACCCTCGTGCACGGGAACTTCAAGCTCGACAACCTCGGCGCGACGCCGGACGGACGCACCGTCCTGCTCGACTGGGAGGGCACCGGACGCGGGGCTCCCACGGGCGACCTCGCGTGGTACCTCGCGATCAACTGCCGCCGCCTCCCCGAGTCCAAGGAGGCTGCCATGGCGACCTATCGCGCGGCGCTCGAGCGCCACGGCATCGACACGTCGTCCTGGTGGGACCGCCAGCTGGCTCTGTCGCTGCTCGGTGGCCTCGTGCAGTTCGGCTGGGAGAAGGCTTTCGGTGGCCTCGACGACGAGCTGCTCTGGTGGCAGGACCGCGCGCTCGAGGGCTCGCGGCTGCTCGCGTGAGCTCGTCGAGGGACCGTGTCCGCGACGCCTACGACGCGTCCGCGGCGGCGTGGGCCGCAGGACCCGAGTCGACCTACGACGTCATGGCCGGGGTGCTGGTGGCCGCTGCACCGGAGGGGGTGACGGGCGCGCTCGTGCTCGACGTCGGAGCCGGCACCGGTCCTGCCGCTCGGGCAGCGCGACGGGCCGGAGCGGCAGCCGTTGTCGGGATCGACGTGTCGCCCGAGATGCTGCGTGCGGGCAGTGGTTGGGACGGCGTGGTCGTCGGGGACGCGACGCACCTGCCGATCCGCGACCGCTGCGTCGACCTCGCGGTCGCGGCGTGCTGCGTGGGACACCTGCCGGACCCGACAGCCGCGCTGGTGGAGTGGCGTCGTGTCTCCCGAGCGGTGGTCGCGAGCGCGTTCCTCGCGGGCTGGACCCACCCGGCGAAGTCGATCGTCGACGCCGTCGCGGCCCGTCGAGGATTCGTCGCGCCCGCGTGGTACGTGTGGCTCAAGACCGACGTGGAGCCCACCGTCGATGACCCGGTGCGACTCGCGGCGCTGGCACGCGACGCCGGATACACGCGCGTCGACGTCACGACGACGGCGGTCGATGTGGGCGTCCACACCGCGGAGCAGCTCGTCACGTGGCGGCTGGGGATGGCGCACCTCGCGCCCTTCGTCGCGTCGCTGGGACCGGGGGAGCGCAGTGAGCTGCGCGCGGAGTGCGTCGACGCGCTCGACGACGCGCCGCCTCTCGTGATCCCGCTGGTCGTCCTCGCGGCGCACGACCACTGATCAGCCGGCGGCGGATCGCCACGCCTCGAGGCGTGGCGCGGCCGTTCGCTCGAGGGCAGCGGCGTGGTCTCCCGACGCGCGCGCAAGAGACGCGACGGACTCCGCAGCGTCGTCGACCCAACGCCGGATCCCGTGCGCCGCAGCGGATTCCCCGATCCACCACCATGCCTCGATCGCGACGGCGTCTCGCGCCGCGTCCAGGTCGGCCTGGACGAGGTCGAGGTCGACCGTCCGGCCGAGCGCCGCATGGGCGCGGTGCACCAGGAGCCGCGCCACGCTGGAGTAGCGCGGGACGCCGACGGCACCAGCGTCCGCGGCGAGTGCCGTGGCGATCGCGAGCGCCGACGTCGGATCTTCGCGTGCGAGTGCCGCGCGCGACCGCAGCAACCGGCGCTTGAGGTCCAGCCGCCACCCGAACACCAGGTCGCCGTGCAGCCGGGCGTCGACCTGGTCGAGGTAGGCCTCGGCCGCGTCGATGTCGCCGATGCTGAGCCGGTCGTCCGCGAGGTCCTCGAGCGCGGCGATGCCGAGCTCCGGCGCGCCGCCGCCGCTGCCTGAGAGCTCCAGGACGCGTTCGTGGTCCTCGGCACCTTGTTCGCGGTCGCCGATGTTGCGCAGCACCCAACCGCCGAAGTTGACCCCACGGCCCTCGAACCGCGTCATCTGGCGACGCTCGACCTCGGCGGTGTACTGCGCGAACGCCGCGAGGGCGGGCGCGGGTCGTCCGGCGAGGGCATGCGCATGACCGGTGAACAGCAGCGCGTGCAGAACGGCGGACGAGTGCTCCGCGCGCAGCTCGGGACGCGTCACCGGACGCAGCAGGGCCAACGCGGCGTCGGCTCTGCTCTGGTGCGAGCGGAGGACGCCGAGCCAGGCCGAAGCGACCATCCGGTCGAGCCCGCTCGCGCCGTCGACCGCCTCGAGCAGCAGGTGCTCTGCGGCGTCGAGCTCGCCCGCGGCGTGCCGCGTGCGCCCCGCGACGGTCAGGCACC
The DNA here is from genome assembly GCA_963782665.1 of uncultured Actinomycetota bacterium. Taxonomy (GTDB): domain Bacteria; phylum Actinomycetota; class Actinomycetes; order S36-B12; family CAIYMF01; genus Longivirga. The sequence goes on from CAWAKP010000005.1 coordinate 511,826, forward strand.
GGGCGCGCACGTCGTCGCGCTCGGCGATCGCGGCACCGTCGGTGGCGAACGTGATCGCCTGCGCGAAGCGACGGTCGAAGTACGACGCCCACGCGCCGACCTCGAGCGCGTCGGCGCCCAACGGCTGGGCTCGGGCGACGTCCGCGTAGGCGCCGTCGTAGCGACCCTGGCGGGTCCGGATCCGGGCGCGGTCCAGCCATGTCTCGGGATCGGGGTGGAGCGCGAGCGCCTCGTCGAGCAGCCGCTCGGCGCTCGCGTGATCGAAGCGCTCGGCGGCGCGCGCCGACGCGGCGCGCAGCGAGGACGCCGCGAGCTCGAGGTCCCCGCCGAGCCGGGCGTGGTCGGCGATCTCGGCGGGGTCCGACCCGCGGCGCCGGGCCAGGGTGCGCGCGACCTGGCGGTGCAGCCACGCGGCACGTCCGGAGGTGACGCGGGACGCCAGGGCCTCGCGGACGAGCTCGTGCCGGAACCGGAAGGCGCCGGCGTCCTCGACGAGCAGCTGATGCCTGACCCCGGTCTCGGCGTCGTCGAGCAGCTCGACCGCGGGCCGGTGCAGGACCGCGGCCAGCAGATCGGGGTCGACCCTCGTCCCGACGACGGCGGCGTTGCTGAGCGTCCCCCCGGCCCGTCCCAGCGAGTCGCACCGCGCGCAGACGGTGTCGACGAGTGAGGTGGGAAGGGCCTCGTCGGCATCGGCGAGCGCGAGCTCGGTGAGGAACAGCGGATGCCCTCCGGACCGCAGGTAGAGGTCGTCAGCGCGTCCCGCGCCGACGAGCTCTCGGGTCTCGTCGGGACCGAGGGCGTCCAGCGTGATGACGTCGTCGGCCGGGAACGGAGCCCGCTCCGGCGTACGGACCGTCGCGACGACGAGAAGTGGCACCGCGCGCCGGTGGACGTGCTGCACCCAGGCACCGAGCGCCTCCCCGCCGAGGTGCGCGTCGTCGAGGACGAGCACGACGCGGCCGCGCTCCGCGAGCCGCGACAGGACACCCGTCAGCGCGCCGTAGAGCAGGCTCGGACCGACGATCCCGTCGGCGAGCAGGGGCGGCATCGTGGCCGCGGCCGAGAGGCCGAGCAGGGGAGCCAGCAGCGAGGCGTCGGCGCCGAGGAGCTCCTGGAGCCGCTCGTCGTCGAGCCGGTGCAGGTGCTCGGCCAGCGGGACGACGAGCGGGTCGAGCGGGGCGGTCAGCCCGACGTCGCCGCACCGGCCCACCAGCACGGTGTCGGTCGCGGGTCGGCGGGTCACCCAGTCGGCGACGAGGGCGGTCTTGCCGATCCCGGCCTCGCCCTCGACCGAGACGACGCGGACCGTCGACCCGAGCGCGTCCGCGGCGGCGTCGAGGGCCGCCAGCTCCCGGGCGCGACCGACGAGACGTCGCCTGCCGTCGGTGGAGGCCGCTGCCGCGGGCGCAGGCGTCGCGGACAGCTCGCCGCGAAGGATGGCCGCGTGCAGAGCCTCGGTCTCGGGTGAGGGCTCGGTGCCGAGCTCGTCGCGGAGCGTACGGCGCGAGGTGGCGTACGCGGCCAGGGCGGCGGCCGTGCGCCCGCCGGCGACGTTGGCCCGCATGAGCAGCCGGAGGGAGTGCTCGTCGAACGCGTCGGCCGCGAGCGCCGCCGCTGCGAGATCTGCGGCGTCGAGCCAGGCGCCGCCCGCCAGCAACGCGCCGGCCGCGGTCCGGCGGGATCGCGCGACGTCACGCTCGATCGCCGCGAGCTGCGTCCGCACCCAGTCGCTGGCCGGATCCGGTGAGGGCGCGACGTCGAGGAGCAACGACACCACCACCCGGCCGGCCGCGGACGCCCCGGCGTGGTTCCCGTCGGACATGCGCGCGGCCGTCTCGGTCGTGACGGCCTGCAGCTCGTCGAGGTCGAGCCAGTCGTAGACGAGCCGATATCCGTTGTCGCCGTGGATGATCCGGTCGCGTCCCAGCACCGTGCGCAGCCGGCTCACCAGCACGGCGAGCTGGTCCGACGGGTTCGAGGGCGGACCATCAGGCCACAGCGCGTCGACGAGGACGTCGCCCGGAACGGCCGACCCGCGTGCCAGCGCGAGCATCCAGAGCAGCGCCCGGCCCTTGCGGCTGCCTAGTCCGTGCAGGTCGACCCCGTCGACGTCGAGGCCGCCGAGCACGCGGACGGCGATCGTGTCCATGCCGTCCATCAAAGCCCCACGGCCAGGCGGCGTCCTCGGGTCGGCGTAACCGGGACGGAGTCCTTGCACCGCACCTCGACGACGGCGCAAACGCACTGCAAGGAGCGACGACGACGCTGCACGGGTCAGCACCACCCACTACCCAGGGAGCGCGTCATGACCGAGACACAGGACGTCCGCACGACAGAGCACCTCGCCGAGCACAAGTCCTTCGCGGCACCGGACGAGACCCGCACGTTCGGGCACGGCCGGGTCGACCTCCTCAGCATCGGCGGCAGCGAGATCGGCCGGCTCACGCTCGAGCCGGGATGGCGGTGGTCGGTCGACGTCCGCCCCCTCGCGGGCACCGACCTGTGCGAGGCACCGCACTTCCAGTACCAGGTCACCGGCCGGCTGCACGTGGTCATGGCCGACGGCACGACCATGGAGTCGCGGGCCGGCGACGTGACGGCCCTGCCGCAGGGCCACGACGCCTGGGTGCTCGGCGACGAGCCCGTCGTCCTCGTCGACTGGTGGGGCGCGAGCAACTACGCGAAGGGGTGACACAGGGCGTCGCGCCCGGCGCCGGTGGGCGAGGGGTCCTGGCACAGCCATGGCACCGTGATGGCATCGTTCCACTTGACGATGGCATCACTGTGGTGCCATGGTTGTGCCATGGACCTCTCGCCGTACCTGTCGGACCTGCGCAGCCAGCTCGTCGCCGCCGCCGAGCCGGGCGGTCCCGAGGCGCGCGACCTCGCCGAGCGGCTGACCGCCACGCTCGAGTCGGCCTTCCGGCTGGCGCTGCTGGACGCCCTCTCGACGGCGACGGCGGAGATCACCCGCGAGCTGGCCCCCACCTCGGTCGAGCTGCGCCTGCGCGGTCGCGACCCGGAGTTCGTCGTGCTCGTCCCCGCCGTGCAGGAGACCACCGACGAACCGGTGCTGCCGACGGGCGACGACGACTCGCCCATGACACGGATCAACCTGCGGCTCGGGCAGGACCTCAAGGAACGCGTGGAGGAGGCGGCGCAGCGCGAGGGGATGTCGGTCAACGCGTGGCTCGTCCGCGCGGCCCGCGGGTCCTTGCACGCGGGCCCCACGAGCCAGTCGGCGCCCCGCGGCGCTGGCTCGGGGCCGCGACACCTACCGAGGCTGGGTCCGGTAGCCCGTCGCGGGCATCGGCACCGCACCATCACCCGACTCGCACCCATCGCACAGGAGGACTCGACATGACCAGCTTCCCCACCACCGGCCCCATCACCGCCTCGCTCGACATCGAGTGGGGGGACATCGCGATCGTCGCCGGCGACGAGACGGCCACCGTCGTCGAGGTGAGCCCGACCGACCCTGCGAAGGACAAGGACCGGCGGGCCGCGGAGGCCACCACGGTCACGTTCGCCGACGGCCGCCTGCGCGTCGTCGGCCCGAAGAACGGTGTGGTCGGCCTGAGCAAGAAGTACGGGTCCGTTCAGGTGTCGGTGCGCGTGCCCTCCGGGTCCGAGCTCGACGCGCACTCCAGCCTCGGGACGATCGTGGTCGAGGGCGAGCTCGGCCGCTGCGGGGTGAAGACCACTGCGGGGGACATCCGCCTGCAGAGCGCGACGAGCGCCGACCTCAGGACGGGTCTGGGTGCGGTCATCGCCGGGGACGTCGCCGGCGAGGTCTACTGCTCGACCGGCTCGGGTTCCGTCCGCATCGACCGGATCGGGGGCCGCGGCGAGGTGAAGAACTCCAACGGCGACACGCAGATCGGCGACAGCGGCGGCCCGCTGCGCGTAAAGGCGGCGAACGGCACCGTCACCGTGGAGCGCGCGAAGGACGACGTGCTGGCGACGTCGGCGAACGGCAACCTGCGCGTCGGCAGTGCCGAGCGCGGATCCGTACAGCTCAAGACGTCGCTGGGTCGCATCGAGATCGGGATCCCCGAGGGCACCTCCGCGCTGCTCGACCTCGGTACGTCGTTCGGCACCGTGCGCAGCGCCCTCGACGCCGCCGACCAACCGGCCGCGGGCGAGCTCACCGTCGAGGTGCACGCGCGGACCAGCGCGGGTGACATCGACGTGCTCCGTGTCCCGACCGTCGATGCGTGACGTGGCGCATGTCATGACGACCTCGACCACCACTGCCCCGGCGATCACGACGACCGGTCTGCGCAAGTCCTACGGCGACGTCGTCGTGCTCGACGGCATCGACGTCGCCGTCGAGCACGGCACCGTGTTCGCCCTGCTCGGCCCGAACGGCGCGGGCAAGACCACGCTCGTCCAGATCCTGTCGACGCTCATCCCCGCTGACGGAGGAACGGCGTGCGTGGGCGGCTACGACGTCGGTGCCCAGGCGGCATCGGTGCGCACGCGGATCGGCGTCACCAGCCAGGCGTCCGCGCTCGACGACCTGCTCACCGGGCGCGAGAACCTCGTCCTCATGGCGGACCTGTTCCGGCTCGACCGCGCGTCAGCCACGAGACGGGTCGACGACCTGCTCGAGCGGCTCGACCTCGTGGCGGACGCGGACAAGGTGGCGTCGACGTACTCCGGCGGGATGAGGCGGCGGCTCGACCTGGCCATGACGCTCGTCGGTGAACCGGCGATCATCTTCCTCGACGAGCCGACGACGGGGCTCGACCCGCGGAGCCGGCGCACCGTGTGGCAGATCGTCCGCGACCTCTCGCGCGACGGGGTCACGGTGTTCCTCACGACCCAGTACCTCGAGGAGGCCGACCATCTCGCGGACCAGGTCGCGGTCCTCGACGCGGGTCGGCTGGTCGCGCAGGGCACCCCGGCGCAGCTGAAGCGGCTCGTCCCTGGTGGCCACGTCCGCCTGCAGTTCGCCGACGTCGACCAGCTCGACGCCGCGGCCCGCGCGTTCCCGCGGTCGACCTCGGACGCCGCGAGCCTGAGCCTGCAGGTCCCGAGCGACGGCGGCGTCCAGGCGCTGCGATCGGTGCTCGACGCGCTCGACGCGAGCGCGCTGACACCCGACGAGCTCTCCGTCCACCTTCCTGACCTCGATGACGTGTTCCTGAGCCTGACCGGCCAGGGAAGCGTCGAGCGGAGCTGATGAGCCATGTCCGCACTCGGCCTGGCCGTGCACGACTCGTCGACGATGACGCGGCGCAGCCTGCGTCGCATCGTCCGCTACCCGAGCATGACCGTGATCCTCATCGGGATGCCGGTGGTCTTCCTGCTGCTGTTCGTCTACGTCTTCGGAGAGACGCTCGGCGCCGGTCTCGGGAGCGTGGGTCGCGAGGGCTACGCCAACTACGTGACGCCCGGGGTGCTCCTCATCACGGTGGCGGCCGCGGCACAGGGCACCGCGATCTCCGTCGCCATGGACATGAACGCCGGCCTCATCGCCCGCTTCCGCACGATGCCCGTGACGAGGTCCGCCGTGCTCACCGGTCACGCCGTCGCCAGCTTCCTGCAGACCCTGCTGAGCGTCGCCGTCGTCCTCGCCGTCGCGATCGCCGTCGGCTTCCGGCCCACGGCCGGCGCGACCGGCTGGCTCGCCGCGATCGGTGTCGTCGCGCTGTTCACGCTGGCGCTCACCTGGCTGTCGGTGGCGTTCGGTCTCGTGGCCAAGTCGCCGGAGAGCGCCAGCAACTTCCCGATGTTCCTGGTGCTGCTGCCGTTCCTCAGCAGCGGCTTCGTCCCCACCGGGTCCCTGCCCGGACCGCTGCAGTGGTTCGCCGAGAACGAGCCGTTCACCCCGCTGATCGAGACGATCCGTGGGTTGCTGTTCGCGACGCCAGACGGTCGCAACCTCGCGCTGGCGCTCGCGTGGAGCCTGGCGATCACCGTCGGTTCCTACCTGTGGGCGCAGTGGCTCTTCGAGCGACGCCCGTCGCGCTGACCCTGACGGTGGCGTCGGCGCGCTGGCGGTCAGCCCAGCAGCGACGACGCGTCGTCCGGGGCGTCGGCAGCGCACTCGACGAGAGCGTCGAGGGGTACGTCGTCGAGGGCCGCGATGTTCGTGGCGCGGAGCACGACCGGCGCCTTGACGCCCGCGGCGTACGACTCGAGCCAGCGGCTCGCGCACACGGCCCACCGGTCTCCGGGAGCCAGACCCGGGAACCCGTACTGCGGCATCGGGGTCGCGAGGTCGTTGCCGATCGACGTCTGGTGCTCGAGGAACTCTGTGGTCACGACGGTGCACACCGTGTGCGATCCGACGTCCTCGGGGCCCGTGGTGGTGAATCCGTCACGGTAGAAGCCGGTGAGCGGCTCGAGACTGCAGACCTCGAGCGGGTCGCCGTTCACGTTCGCCTGCTGGTCCATGACGACACCCTAAGCGCGGTGCTCCGAGCGGCAGGTCGGATGCGACCCGTGCGGTCCCGCCGCGCTGACTCGGACCGCCCGGAGGACGAGGATGGGGGTGCGGACAGCGCGCACGCACCGACCTGCGCGCGACGCGCAGCAACGATGGGGGCGCCACCATGCACATCGCCGACAAGGTCATCGTCGTCACAGGTGGCGGCAACGGCATCGGCCGCGAGGTCGTGCTGGAACTGGCACGTCGTGGTGCCCGTGTCGCCGCGGTGGACCTCAACGCCGACGGTCTGGCCGAGACGGTGCGACTCGCGTCGGCGGCCGAGGGTCGGATCAGCACCCACGTCATGAGCGTGTCGGACCGCGTCGCCGTCGAGGCGCTGCCCGACGCCGTGGTCGCTGCGCACGGTCAGGTCGACGGCGTCCTCAACATCGCCGGCATCATCCAGCGGTTCGTCCACGTGGAGGAGCTCTCGATCGAGGAGATCGAGAAGGTCATGGCGGTGAACTTCTGGGGCACGCTCTACATGGACAAGACGTTCCTCCCGTTGCTCAAGGCGCGACCGCAGGCGGCGCTGCTCAACGTGTCGAGCATGGGTGGCCTCGTCCCCGTGCCGGGCCAGGGCGCCTACGGCGCGAGCAAGGGCGCCGTCAAGCTGCTCACCGAGACGCTGTACGCCGAGCTGCGCGGCACCCACGTCGCGGTGACGGTCGTGTTCCCCGGCGCCATCGGCACCAACATCACGGGCAACTCCGGTGTCGAGGTGCCCGCCGCGGCCATGGCGGACGGCAAGGCGCCGAAGGTCACGGCGGCCGACGTCGCGGCCCGTCAGATCGTGGACGCCGTGGCCAACGGCACGTTCCGCGTCCTCATCGGCGGCGACGCGCGCATGCTCGACCGGCTCTCGCGGCTCTCGCCCACTCGCGCGATCACGACCGTCGCCGACCAGATGAAGAAGATGCTCGGCATCTGACGCTCGCGGAGACGGGCAGGATGTCCCTATGGCCGACGACTGGCGCGAGCAGCGGCGAGCGGCCGCCGATGCCCAGGCCGAGCGCGCGGCGCGAGCCCGTGCGACGGAGGTCGAGGACGCGCGGCGACTCGTAGCGGAGTTCGTCGCCGAGGCCCGACGACGCGGCCTGGTCACCACCGAGCTGCTCGTCCGCGCGGGCGACACGTCGTCGACCTATCGCTGCGGTCTCGTCGGCTGGTACCTGCGTCGGGACGGGTCGCTCGGCGTCGCCGAGGACGGCGAGATGTACGTGCTGACTGCGCCGAAGAGTCTGCGGGCCAGGATCTCCGGCCTCACGATGACCCCGACGCAGCCGCGTCTGCAGGCGGGCATCGGAGCGCGCGACGGGGAGTCGATCGCGCTGGCGTCCCTTCTCGCGCTGCGTCTCGACGCCGGCGACGACTGGCCGATCGTGCGCTGAGGCCGACCCCGCTCGGCCGGCGTCCTGACTCTGGCCGATGGGTGGTCCGTCGTGCCCGCCGGTGTCAGCGCGGGAGGTAGGTCTCGACGAAGGTAGTGGTGAAGACGCCGTCGGGATCGAGCCGGTCGCGCAACGCTCGTGCGTCGTCCCAGTGCGGGTAGAGGCTGCGGACGAGGTCGGGCTCGGTGCTGAACACCTTGCCCCAGTGCGGCCGAGCGGCGTACGGCGACAACGCGGACTCGACCGCGCGCACTGCCGGCGCGACGGACCGGGCGTCGGCGACCCACGTGAAGTGAATGCAGACCGTGTCGCGTCCCTGGCACGGGCTGAGCCACAGGTCGTCGGCCGCGACGGTGCGGATCTCGCTGATCTGCAGCACGGGAGACACCACGTCGCGGATCTGGCGAACCGCCTCGATGGCCTCGGCGGCAAGGGCTCTCGGCACCATGTACTCGGTCTGCAGCTCGTCCCCGCTGCTCGGTGTGAAGTCCAGCCGGAAGTGCGGCAGTCGCTCGTACCAGACGCCGGGGGTCCCACCCTGCGTCGTGCAGGCGTCGGGCGCCGCGCCCGGGACCGGGTGGCGCGGCCCGTCGGCGCGGTGCGCTCCGGTCCAGCCGAGATCGGCGTCCGCCTCGTCGGTACGCCGTTTGACCCACACCTGCTCGACGACGTCCGAGGTCCACGTCGTGAACATGCTGACGCTGGACGCGCAGTCCATGACGTCGTCGAGCTGCTCGACCGCGATGTCGAACGGGAGGGACTCCCACACGGTCTGCTCGATGTCGTACGTCGGCACGAGGTCGAGCCGCATCGACGTCACGACGCCGAGCGCACCGAGGGCCACGACGGAACCGGGGAAGTCGTGGTCGCCTCGACTCACGGTGGTCGTCGAGCCGTCGGCCGTGACCAGGTCGAGGGAACGCACGGCGGTGGCCAGGCAGCCCGACCGGGTGCCGGAGCCGTGCGTGCCCGTGGACGCCGAGCCGGCGACGGAGATGTGCGGCAGAGAACCCATGGTGTGCAACGCGAGGCCGTGCGCCTGCACGGCTGGCGCGAGCTCGCCCCAGCGGGTCTGCGCCGTGACGGCGACGGTCGAGTGCGCGACGTCGACCTCGATGGTCTGCGGCATCCGGTCGAGGAGCACGAGGACGCCGTCGGTGTCGGCCACGCGCGAGAACGAGTGCCCGGTGCCGAGCACGTGCACGCGTCGGCTCGACGACACGACGTCCTGCAGCTGCTCGAGCGACTCCGGCCGAGCGATTCGTGCCGGGGAGAACACGACGTTGCCGGCCCAGTTGCGCAGGGTCTCGACCGGGTTGCTGCTCGCCGACATGGAGCCACCCTAGGGCGGCGTGCTGGCGTGGACCGTGCCGTGCCGTTCCTCGCTCAGCCGAGCAGTCAGGCGATCTCGCTGGCCTCGACGGCGGGCAGGTCGATGGCCGGCACCGGTCGGGAGATGAAGTAGCCCTGCGCCACGTCGCAGCCGAACTCGCGCAGCAGATCGAGCTGGCCCTTGCGCTCGACCCCCTCGGCCACGACGGTGAGGCCGAGCGCGTGAGCAGCGTCGATCACGCCGCGGATCATGAGGGCATCGGCGCGCGAGGTGTCGATGTCGTCGATGAAGCTCTTGTCGATCTTCACCGCTGACAGCGGCAGGTGGTGCAGCAGCTCGAGCGAGGCATAGCCGGTGCCGAAGTCGTCGAGGTCGATCTGCACCCCGCCGTCGCGAAGGCGGGTGAGCTGCTCGACGGCGCCGGGAAGGTCGACGATCGCGCTTCCCTCGGTGATCTCGATGCGGATGAGCGACGGCGGGATCCGGTGGTCGTCGATCGTCGCGAGCAGCTCGTGCACGAGGTCGGAGCGGGTGAGCTGGCGCGGCGAGACGTTGATCGCGATCGTCCGGGGGGTGCCGGCGACGTACCACTCGCGGGCCTGGATGCACGCCTCGATCGACACCCAGCGGCCGAGCTCGTGGATGTCGTTGGTGGCCTCGGCGATCGGAACGAACTCGGCGGGCGACACCGATCCGAGCTCGGGGTCGTCCCAGCGGATCAGGGCCTCGACCGCGCGGCAGTCCTCGGTCAGGAGGTCGAGCTTGGGCTGGTAGTGCAGCGTGAAGGCGCCACGGGCGAGGGCCTCGCGCAGCCGACGGCGGATGTGGCCCTGGCGCGCGAACGGTGCGAGCTGGGACTCGCTGTCGAGCCGTCCCACGCGGCGCTTGCCGGCGCTCTTGGCGTGCAGCATCGCGCCGTCGGCATGGCGGAGCAGGACGTCGATCTCGCTGAGCTCGGTCTCGCGGGTGATGTCGCTCGCCATCGCCACGCCGACCGTCGCCGACAGGGAGATGAGCTGGTCGTCGTGCACGAAGGCTGCGTTGGCGCTGAGGACCACGCGGTCGGCGATGGCGACGGCCTGGTCCTCGGTCGTGTCGAGCAGCAACGCGGCGAACTCGTCGCCACCGATGCGCGCCACCACGTCGCCGGGTCGGAAGCAGTTGCGCAACCGTTCGGCGAAGCTGATGAGGATCTCGTCGCCGACCCGGTGGCCGAACGTGTCGTTGACCGACTTGAAGCCGTCGAGGTCGATGTAGAGGATCGCGACGCGCGTCAGGTCGGCGTCCCCACTGGTCACCTCGGCTCCCTGCTGCTCGAGCAGGCGCCGGTTGGGGAGGCCCGTCAGCGGGTCGTGCATCGAGATGTGCTCGTAGAACGACGCGACCTGCTCGAAGAGCCGGGTGGTCGAGATGCTGCGCGGCCCGCTCCTCGGTGTTGACGAGCACGTCGTTGTACCGGTCCGCCAGCGGGCGGTGCAGGACGTGCTGCGCTGCCTCCATGAGGGTCAGCGACCCGGGCAGCGCGAACGACGACGAGGGGAGCACGGTGCGCACGGTCGAGCGCGAGTGGAGCAGCCGGCGGACGCCGAGACGGCCGTCGAGGACGTACTGCAGCTGGCCACGGGAGAGCAGCGCGTACGACGCACCCATGTCGACGACGATCGACTGCAGGTCCGGATCCTTGCGGAAGAGCCGGTCGACCACGCCCACGCGCGCCTCGGCGGACACGATCGCGACCTCGCCCGCCAGCTCGCTGAGCGTGGGGAGGTCGTTGCGCGTGGTCGCCGGAACGGTCCCGGGATCGGGCGGAGTCGTCACTTCCAGGCCATCGACCCGGTTCGGTGACTCCCTGACCGTGGCGGGCCGCCCGGATGGGAGGTTCACCCGTTCGGCCTAATGCCACGTCAGCAACCGGCCCAGCACGGGATCGGGTGCCGTGTGACTGCGCCACGCCGACGTGCCGGTGCCAGAGGCGAGCAGGTGCGCGTGACCGTCAGAACGGTGGTGGGTCGTCGCCCGGGTCGGGCGGCTGGGCAGCGATCGGCGGATCCTCGGGCGCGGCGCGCAGGTCGACGGGATCGTGGAGGAAGGGTCTGGGCGGGATCGAGAACCGTTGCCCCCACGCGGTGATCAAGGTCGCCGATCCGTCGGGCTTCGTGTCGGTGAAGCGCAGGCGTCGTTCGGTCTTGAGCTGGTGGCAGGTCGTGCACCAGGCGCGGCAGTTGCCGGCGCGACGTGGTGCCGGCGCGGGAACGGCTCGGCGTGGTCCATCTCGAGGCGGTTGGTGCGTGAGCAGATCGGGGTGCCGCAGACTCCGTCGCGGGCCTTGACGTAGCGGCGCAGCGTCTCGGGCAGGTACTGCTCGGTGCCGTAGTCCAGGAGCACCCCGGTGACGGGGTCGGTGACGGCGCGCCGCCACAGCTTCGCGCCTTCTGCGAGGTCGCGGGCGAGGCCGGCGGGGATCGGCTGCCCGTCGAGGAGGGCGAACCGGTCGACCTCGCCCTGCAGGGTGTCGAGGTCCATGACCAGGGTCATCGAGACGACCTGCTGGGCGCTGCGGTCCCAGCTCACGCTGCCGTCCTCAGCGACCGTGCCCAGCATCCGCGCAGCCATCGCATCCGCGCGGGACGCGTCCGCACGGGCGTCGTCGTCACCGGCGCGTACGGCGGCGGAGCCGCCGCGGTCGAGCTGCAGGGTGCGCCCGTCGGCGGTGATCGTGGCGTGGATGGCTTGGACGGTGGTCCAGTCGTGGATCAGGCCGAGGAACCCCATCCCGTCGGGCAGCTGAGTGCACCAGACCCGGCGGTCCTCGCGTGCCTTCTCGATGCGCGTGGTGAGGTCGCGGTCGTAGCGGGCGATCGCCTTGGCGACCTCGCGACCGAACTCGTAGGGAGTCATCCGCGTCGCCTTGGCCAGGGTCGCGTCCGCGACCTGGCGGCGGACGTCGGGGTCGGTGACCGAGCGGGTCGCGGTCACCAGCTCGCGGCAGTGCCACTCGCTGATCTGCCCGGCCTTCAGTGCGGTGAGGAACTCGGGGAAGTGGACTGTCAACGCCCGGGCCACGTCGATGCTGGTGTGCGCGGACCCTTGACCCGACGCGGCGGGCCAACGCGACCTCGGTCACCACCTGCGCCTCCTCCATCGACGAGGGCGAGGCCTGCACACCGGCGAGGGCGACCAACGCCGTCACCTTGTGCGCGGCGAGGAACGCCTCGACCTTCTCGACGCGCTGCAGATAGGTGATGACGTCCAACGGATCGGACAGGTCCGCCGGGTCCAGCGCAGCGAGCAGCTCAACGTCACTCGCCGACGGCCCGTCGGGCAACGCGTCCAGGCGCCCCAGGCTCCACGCGGGCTCGTGGTGCGCACCGTCCATCACGACGACCATGTCCGGCGCGCCCCGGCCAGGCAGCGGCCGGGAGAAGGGGTTGAGGGTGACGGACACGTGCCAAGGCTAGAACATACGTACTATTCTTGTCAAGCCCCTGTGCACCTGATTTCGCTTGCAGCGCAACGCTTTACCGGATTCCGGACCGCCGCACGACAGCCAGCTCCGACGGCTCGCCGTCAGCCCCACTCTCCACTCACGACACCACTCGACAACGTTCACTCGACGCCGCGATGCCAGCCGGCGGGCTGCCCTCGGTGCGCCCTTCCCGTGGACGCGAAGAGTCACCCGACCTGTCGCTGCCCGCCGACGACTGCCATTGGTGCGCCCTTCCCGTGGACCCGAAGAGTCACCCGACCTTTCGATGCCAGCCGACGACTGCCATTGGTGCGCCCCTCCCGTGGACCCGAAGAGTCCCACGACCCCGCAAGACAGCCGCCCACCGCCATCGGTGCGCCCTTCCCATGGAACGCGAGGGCCACCCGACCCAGCGACACCAGCCGAGACGCGAGGACCTACGTGCCTCACCCAGAGGACGGAGCATGATGCGCGCATGGCCCCTCCTCGCATCGCACCGGTCGCCTGGCGCTCGTCCCCCGCTCCGGCGAGGGCGACCGCGACGTCATCGGCGACGCCGCTGCCGACGCTCGAACGAGTCACGGTGCCCGGCACCGGTCCCGAGGACGTGCTCGTGCTCGACGACGGGTCGGTCCTGACCGGTCTCGCCGACGGTCGCATCCTGCGCGTGGCGCCGGACCGCAGCCAGTCCGTGATCGCCGACACCGGCGGACGGCCGCTCGGCCTCGAGCGCTACGGCGACGACATCCTCGTCTGCGACGCGCGACGTGGTCTGCTGCTGGTCGACCCGCGCACGGGCACCGTCGGTGAGCTGGCCACGCACGTCGAGGGCCTGCGGATGCTGTTCTGCAACAACGCTGCGGTCGCCGCCGACGGCAGCATCTGGTTCACCGACTCGTCACGGCGCTTCGGCATCGACCACTGGCGCGCCGACATCATGGAGCACTCCGGCACGGGTCGGCTGCTGCGCCGCGATCCCGATGGCACGGTGCACGTCGTCCTCGACCGGCTGCAGTTCGCGAACGGCGTCGCGATCGCCCCCGACGGGTCGTGGGTCGTCGTGGCGCAGACAGGTGCGTACCGGCTCGACCGGGTCTGGACCTCGGGGGATCGCGCCGGCCAGCGCGAGGACTTCGTCGTCGACCTGCCCGCGTTCCCGGACAACATCGCCACCGGGTCGGACGGGCTGGTCTGGGTGTCCATGGCGTCGCCGCGCAACAAGGCGCTCGACGCCCTGGCCCCCTATCCACGTCTGCGCAAGGTCGCCTGGGCGCTGCCCGAGAGGCTGCAGCCGCAGGCGACTCCGACAGCCTGGGTGACGGCGTACGACGCGGACGGTCGCCTGGTGCACGACCTGCAAGGCCACGACGACCGCATGCACATGGTGACCGGCGTGCGCGAGCACGAGGGCGTCGTCTGGCTGGGATCGCTGCAGGGCGACTGCATGGCGGCCTTCCACCTCTGACCGTCACGGCATCCGCCGGCCCAACCGACCGTCGTCAGTGGCCGCGCAGCCTGTCGGTGAGCCGGCGTTCGCGCTTGGTCGGGCGTCCGCTCCCACGTTCGCGGCGAGGGACGGCCGCCCGTTCCTCCTTGGGCGGCGGAGGCGGCGTCTTGTCGTCGTAGTTCTCCGCCGCGAGAGTCGCGCTCGTGCGCTTCTCGATGAGGCCGGTGACCACGACGATGCGCTCACCGCCGGGCGTGTAGGCGCGGACGGTGTCGCCGACCCGGACCGGCTGCGCCGGCTTGGCGGCGGCACCGTTGACCTTGACGTGCCCCGCCTTGCAGGCGGACGTCGCTGCCGAGCGCGTGGAGTACAGCCGGATCGCCCATGTCCAGGCGTCGACCCGCACGCTGTCGGGGCTGGCGGCCATGCGACGAGCCTAGGCGAGAGGGCAGGTCGGCGCCGATCAGGACGGACGGGGCAGGTAGTCCTGCAACGCCGCCACGTGCAGGCCGGCGGCGGCTATGGCGTCGAGAGCGACAGGCAGGTCGCGTGCGAGGTGCGGTCGCCAGTGGATGAGCAGGATGTCGCCGGGCTGGAACCGCGAGCCGCTGGCGAAGCGGAGCACGGCGTGCGGGAGCGAGACGTCCCAGAGCACGAGAGCCGTCATGCCGCAGTCGTACGCCGCACGTCGTGTCGTCCGGCTGTAGTCGCCGTACGGCGGGCGGAACAACCAGGGCCGCACGCCGTACCAGGTGCCGAGCTGATCGGCGGCGTCGCAGATCTCCCGTCTCTGCCGCTCGTATCCGTACCTCGAGAGGAACGGGTGCGTCATCGTGTGGTCCTGCACGTACTGACCGGTGGCGTGCTGCACCTGCGCGAAGTACTCGTGATCGCTGTGCAGCGCCGCGACCGCGAGGAACGACGTCACGGGGACGTGGCGTCGCGCCAGGAGATCGACGACGTCCGGGTCCTTGGTGTAGCCGTCGTCGATCGTGATGAAGACGACCTTGTCCGTCGTGTCGATCCGGTGCACGACCGGTACGAGCCCCGGCTCGGACGACGGTGGCGTGCCGTTGACCGACGGGGCGTAGGTCGGTTCCTCGCTCGCCGTGTTCGTGCTGCTGGCGCTGGGTGCGGGCGGTGTCGGCTGGTCGGCTGGAGACGGCAGAGCCGTGCTCGTGCTCGTCGCGTGCAGCGTCAGCGGCTCACCGCACCCGCCCATCAGCAGGCCGACGGCGACGAGGGCGCTCGCGACGATGGTCGGGCGGGCCACTGACGGAGTATCACCCGACCGCGGGCCCGTCGGCCGCGTCGACGCGCCGCCCGCCCCGATCGCTCACCCGACGCGACGCGGGTCCGGCGTGCACCGCACCCCGACGAAGGCGGCTCGCCGTCCGGTCAGTCGGTCTCCGGCTGCTGCGGGCGACGCTCGTAGTGGGTCGCGCCGAGCTCGTCCTCGGTGTCGGCGGACAGCGAGCGCTCGAGCCCGGCGAGCTGCTCGTAGTAGTGCCAGCGCTCGTCGATGTCGGCCTGTGCGAGCTCGAGCAGGTGCTCGGAGCGGTCGTGGTCGTCGCGCTCGAGCGACGTGTAGCGCGTCTCCTGGTCGGTGAAGTCGTGCAGGGACGTCGTCGGCTTCTTGCTGTCGAGACTGAACGGGTGCGTACCCGGCTCCGGGCTCGGGTGGAAGCGGTAGAGCGGCCAGTAGCCGCTGGTCACCGCGGCCTTCTGGTGCGCCATCGACGTCGACATCTCGATGCCGTGGGCGATGCAGGTGGAGTAGGCGAGGATCAGCGACGGTCCGGGCCACGCGGCGGCCTCGAGGATCGCGCGCACCGTCTGCGTCTCGTTGGCGCCGAGCGCGATCTGCCCGACGTACACGTCCCCGTAGGCCTGGGCCAGCAACCCGAGATCCTTCTTCTTGGTTGCCTTTCCGTGGCTCGCGAACTTGGCGGTGGCACCGCGCGGAGTGGACTTCGACGCCTGTCCGCCCGTGTTGGAGTAGACCTCGGTGTCGAGCACGAGGATGTTGACGTTGCGCCCCGACGCGAGCACGTGGTCGAGACCGCCGAAGTCGATGTCGTACGCCCAGCCGTCGCCGCCGACGATCCACACCGATGTCGGGACCAGGGCGTCGGCGAGGGACGCGAGCGACGTCGCCGCGGAGTCGTCGTACGCCGCGAGCGCCTCGCGCAGCAGGACGACGTCGGCCCGGCGCACCGCCACGCCGGACTCGTCGGTGATGTCGGGCTGGTCGCCCTGCAGCCGGTCGACGAGCTCGGAGGGGAGCCGACCGCTCTGCTCCTCCAGCAGCCGGTGCGCGTCGGCCGCCTGACGCTCCACGCCGAGCCGGATGCCGAGTCCGAACTCCGCGTTGTCCTCGAACAGCGAGTTGGCCCAGGCCGGGCCACGGCCGTCGCGGTTCGTCGTCCACGGAGTCGTCGGCAGGTTGCCGCCGTAGATCGACGAGCACCCGGTGGCGTTGGCGACCACCATGCGGTCACCGAGCAGCTGGGTGAGCAGCTTGAGGTAGGGCGTCTCACCGCACCCGGCGCATGCGCCGGAGAACTCGAACAGCGGGGTCAGCAGCTGCGAGCCCTTCACCGTGTCGATGCGCACCTGCGTGCGATCGGCGTCGGGGAGATCGAGGAAGAACTCGAAGTGCGGCCGCTCGACGTCACGGTGCGCGTCGGCCGGCTCGAGGTCGATGGCCTTGTGCGTCGGGTCGGTCTTGCTCCGCACCGGGCAGACGGCGACGCAGATCCCGCATCCGGTGCAGTCGTCCGGGGCGACCTGGACCGTGAGCAACGAGCCCTCGGGAAGGTCGTGACCGCCGTAGCCCTTGGACTTGAAGCCGTCGGGTGCGTCGGTGAGCGACTCGGGGGAGTAGACCTTCATCCGGATCGCCGCGTGCGGGCACACGATCGTGCACTTGCCGCAGTCGATGCAGAGCGACGCGTCCCACACGGGGATCGCCTCGGCCAGTCCCCGCTTCTCCATGGCGGCCGTGCCGGTGGGGAACGTGCCGTCGATGCTCATGGCGCTGACCGGCAGGCTGTCACCGCGGCCGGCGATGAGCGTCTCGACGACCGTCTCCTCGCGACCTGCGTCGGGCGATGCCGCAGAGCGCATCGCGGGGACGTCGACGCGCTCCATCGCCTGGAGCGCCGCGTCGATCGCGACGAGGTTGCGCGCGACCACGTCAGGACCTCGCTTGGCGTACGACTTCTCGACGCTCTCCTTGACCAGCCGGATCGCGGTGTCGGCCGGCAGGACGTGAGACAGCGCGAAGAAGCAGGGCTGCATCACGGTGTTGATGCGCGGTCCGAGTCCGGCGTCGCGCGCGATGCTCGTGGCGTCGACGACGTAGACGTCGAGGCCGCGCTCGATGATCCGCGACTGCACCTCGCCCGAGAGGTGGTCCCACACCTCGCTCGCGGGATACGGGCTGTTGAGCAGGACCGTGGCGCCCGTGCGCGCCTTCTCGAGCACGTCGACGCGGGTGAGCAGCCCGAACTGGTGGCAGGCCACGAAGTCCGCCGAGTCGATGAGGTACGACGACCGGATCGGGTCGGGGCCGAAGCGCAGGTGCGACACCGTCATGGAGCCGGACTTCTTGGAGTCGTAGACGAAGTAGCCCTGCGCGTGCTGCTCGGTGTGCTCGCCGATGAGCTTGATCGAGGTCTTGTTGGCGCCGACCGTGCCGTCGCTGCCCAGGCCGAAGAACATCGCCTGCACCGCGGTGGTGGGCACGCGGAAGGACGGGTCGGTGTCGAGCGAGAGATGGGTGACGTCGTCGACGATGCCGACCGTGAAGCGGGGCCGCGGGGTGTCGGTCGCGAGCTCGTCGAACACGGCCTTCGCGTCGGCGGGCGTGAACTCCTTGGACCCGAGCCCGTAGCGGCCACCGATGACGAGGGTGCCGGACTCTCCGGCGAACGCCGAGAGCACGTCGAGGTGCAACGGCTCGGCCGGCGCGCCCGGCTCCTTCGTGCGGTCGAGGACGGCGATGCGTACGGCGGTCGCGGGGAGCGCCGCCCGCAGCGCGTCGGCGGGGAACGGCCGGTAGAGGCGGACGATCGCGACACCGACCTTCTCGCCGTGCTCGACCAGCTCGTCGACGGTCTCGCGCAGCGTTCCGGTCGCCGATCCCATCGCGACGACGACGCGCTCCGCCTCGGGATGGCCGTGGTAGTCGACGAGGTGGTACTCGCGTCCGGTGCGCGCGCCGACCTCGACCATCACCTGGGCCACCGTCGCAGGCACCGCGTCGTAGTGGGTGTTGGACGCCTCGCGCGACTGGAAGAAGACATCGGGGTTCTGCGCGCTGCCGCGCAGCACCGGGGCCTCCGGCGTGAGGCCGTGCGCGCGGTGCCGCAGGACGTCGTCCTCGCGGATGACGGCGCGCAGGTCGTCGTCGCCGAGAAGGGCGATCGTGGCGACCTCGTGCGACGTGCGGAACCCGTCGAAGAAGTGCAGGAACGGCACCCGGCTGCGCAGGGTCGCGGCGTGGGCGACGAGCGAGAAGTCGTGCGCCTCCTGGACGTCGGACGCGCACAGCATCGCCCACCCGGTCGAGCGCACGGCCATGACGTCGGAGTGGTCGCCGAAGATCGAGAGCGCGTGCGTCGCGACCGCACGGGCCGCGACGTGGAGCACGGTCGGCGTGAGCTCTCCGGCCACCTTGAACATCGTCGGGATCATGAGCAGAAGACCCTGCGACGCGGTGAACGACGTGGCGAGCGCGCCCTTCTGCACCGCCCCATGGAGCGCCGCGGCGGCGCCGCCCTCGGACTGCATCTCGATGACCTCGGGGACCGAGCCCCAGAGGTTGGTACGACCCGCACCGCTCCAGGCATCCGCGAGCTCGCCCATGGTCGAGGCCGGGGTGATGGGGTAGATGGCGCAGACGTCGGAGAGCCGGTGCGCCACGAGGGCCGCCGCCTCGTTGCCGTCGAGACAGCGCAGGCCGGTGGTCTCGGGGGCAGGCTGGGCGGGGCTGGTCTCCGAGACGCTCGTCATGGTTCGATTCTGCGCAGTTCGGGTGCCCGTATCGCGCTGAGGCGCAGGTCGTGGGCACAGTCACACGTCGAGAAGTACGGATCCGAACGATTGCGCAGGTCAGCGCGCCGGACGTCGGAACGGGCGCTGCCCTAGGGTGCTCGCATGTCGCTGCTCGACCACACGCCGACCACCTCTCCGGCCGACGCGGAGCGCATCGTGCGCGACCTCTACGGGCTCGACGTCCATGCCGTTGCGCTGGCCAGCGAACGCGACAAGGCCTTCCGGATCGAGGCCTCCGACGGCTCGCGCTGGGTGCTCAAGGTGAGCAATGCCCTCGAGCTCCGCGAGGTGCTCGAGGCCCAGAACGAGATGGCCCGCCGCGCGGCGGCGGCCGGCGTCCCGGTGCAGGGAGTGCGCCGCAGTCTCGCCGGCGAGGAGATCGTCGAGGTCGACGCTCACCTCGCACGGCTGCTCGACTACCTGCCGGGCACGCTGCTGAGCGAGGTCGACGGCGCCCCCGCAGCGCTGCTCGACTCGCTCGGCCGGGTGCTCGGACGCCTCGCGGGCGCTGTCGAGGGCTGGGACCCGCCGGTGGCCCGCCGCGACTTCTACTGGGACGTGCTGCGGGTCGTCGACGTCATCGACGGCGGTCTCGACGCCGTCAGCGACCCACGTCGCCGCGAGCTCCTGGACGACGTACGCCGGCGGTTCACGACGCACGTCGTGCCGCTGCTCCCCGAGCTGCGGCACGCAGTGATCCACGGGGACGCCAACGACAACAACGTCGTCGTCGACGCCGGGACACCGATCGACCCGGCGCACCGCTACGTCCGCGTGAGCGGCCTGCTCGACTTCGGCGACATGGTGCACTCGGCGCTGGTGTGCGAGATCGCGGTCGCCGCGTCCTACCACCCGCTCGACGCGGACGACCCGGTCGAGGCGCTCGTCGACATCACCCGCGGCTTCCATGCCGAGCACCCGTTGCTGGAGAACGAGCTCGAGGTCCTGTGGGACCTCCTGCTCGCGAGGCTCGCGCAGAGCGGGGTCAACGCCGCGGTGCAGTCGGCGCAGCGTCCGGGCGACCCCTACCTCACGATCGACGAGGAGCAGACCTGGATCGCGCTCGAGCAGCTGGTCGCGGTCTCACCGGTCCGCGTGCTGTGCCGGCTGCGTGACGCCTGCGGATTCGAACCGCACCCGCGGGCCGCGCACGTGCGCGACTACCTCGCGCGCACCCCCGCACATCCGTTGCTCGGCACTCCGTGGGACCGGCTGCGGCTCTTCGTCCCGGACCTCTCGGTGGGCAGCCCCATGCTCGGTCCGCAGGACGTCGCGGCGACGCCGGAACGCTTCGAGTCCCTGCTGCGGGCCGACGTCGACGGCGACACCGCCGCGATCGGCGTCGGCGGGTACGGCGAGGCACGCCTGGTCTACACGGCACCGGAGTTCGCGACGTCCGACGACCCGTCCGACGAGCGCCGCACCGTGCACCTGGCGGTCGACGTGTGGACGCCGGCCGAACAGCCCCTGCACGCACCGCACGCGGCCCGCGTCCACCGGGTGCACGACAACGAGGCTCGGCTCGACTACGGCCCGGTCGTGATCCTCGAGCACGAGACCGACGAGGGCGTGCCGTTCTACTCCCTCTACGGGCACCTGTCGGCACGGACGCTGACGCACGTCCAGGAGGGCGACCTGCTCGCGGCCGGGGACGTGCTCGGCTTCGTCGGCACGCCGCCGCGCAACGGCGACTGGGCGCCGCACGTCCACGTTCAGGTGATCCTCGACCTGCTCGACCTCGACGTCGACTACCCGGGAGTCGGCGTGCCCTCGCAGCGCTCCAGCTGGCTCGGTCTGTCACCGGATCCCGCTCTGCTGCTGGGACTTCCGCCGGAGTACGCCGGTCGCCCGCTACGCGACGTCACCGAGTCGACGGCCGACCGTCGTCGGCTGCTCGGACCCAACCTCAGCCTGTCCTACCGGACGCCGCTGCGCATCGTGCGCGGGATGGGTGCGTACCTCTACGACGACGAGGGCCGTGGCTACCTCGACTCGGTGAACAACGTCGCGCACGTCGGTCACGCGCACCCGCACGTCGTCCGCGCGGCGCAACGGCAGGTGCAGGTGCTGAACACCAACACCCGCTACCTGCACGACGAGGTGCTGCGCTACGCCGAGCGACTCACGGCTACGCTGCCCGAGCCTCTCTCTGTCTGCTACTTCGTCAACTCCGGGAGCGAGGCCAACGAGCTCGCGCTGCGCCTCGTCCGCGCGCACACGCGAGCCACCGACGTCGTCTGCGTGGAGCACGGCTACCACGGACAGTCGCAGGCACTCATCGACGTCAGCCCCTACAAGCACGCCGGTCCGGGCGGTCACGGCGCGCCGGCCTGGGTGCACGTCGCGGCGATGCCCGACCCGTACCGCGGCCCCCACCGCGGCTACGACCGTTCGGTGGGCACGGCCTACGCCGACGACGTCGCGCGCGCCGTCGCAGCCGCCGGCGACGGCAACCTGGCCGGCTTCATCGTCGAGTCGATGATCGGGTGCGGCGGCCAGGTCGTGCTGCCCGACGGCTACCTGGAGGCGGCCGCCGCGCACGTGCGCGCGGCACGCGGACTCGTGATCGCGGACGAGGTGCAGGTGGGGTTCGGTCGGGTGGGCCCGGCGTTCTGGGGGTTCGCGACCCAAGGGCTCGTGCCCGACGTGGTGACCTTCGGCAAGCCGGCGGGCAACGGCCACCCGCTCGCGGGAGTCGTCACGACGCCCGAGATCGCTGCGTCGTTCGACAACGGCATGGAGTACTTCAACACCTTCGGCGGCAACCCCGTGTCCGCCGCGATCGGCAACGCCGTGCTCGACGTGATCGAGGACGAGGACCTGCCGCGCAACGCGCAGCACGTCGGTCGGACGATCCTCGCGGGGACGATCGAGCTGTCGACGCGCCACGAGCTCATCGGCGACGCCCGCGGTCTCGGGCTCTACCTCGGCGTGGAGCTGGTCCGCGACCGAGGAACGCTCGAGCCGGCCGCCGAGGAGGCGTCCTACGTCGTCGAACGGATGAAGGACCTCGGCGTCCTCGTGAGCATCGACGGACCGCTGCACAACGTGCTGAAGATCAAGCCGCCGATCGTCTGGTCCGACGCCGAGGCCGACCGTCTCCTCACGACGCTCGACCGCGTGCTCTCCGAACAGCCGCTCGCGCGCTGACCCGCGCTGGCAGCATGGCCGCATGAAGATCCCCTGGGTGGTCCGCAGCGTGATCGCCGGAGCCGCCGGAACGGCCGTCATGACCCTGGCGTACGAGGCCGAACGCCGGGTGCGCGGCTCACGCCGCGCTCTCGACTACGACGACAGCGCCGTCCCCGGCGTCATCGTCGCGAACATCCTCGACCTCAAGGGTGTCACCGCCCGGGAGGACCTCGAGCTCGGGCTGCTGCTGCGTACCGGCTACGGATCGGCGTTCGGCGTGTGGCACGGCGTCCTCCACCGCTTCCTGCCCGAGCCCTACGCGGCGCTGGCGTTCGGCACGACCCTGCTCGGCGCGACGTTCACCGCGTTCCCGCTGCTCGGCCGTACCCCGCCGCCCTGGAAGTGGCCCCCGGACGTCCTCGCCACCGCCGTCGGCACCCACGTCGCGTACGTCGTGGCGGTCGCGGTCGTCGACGACATCCTCTCCCCGTCCACGTCGACCGCAGACGCCTGGGAGCCCACCGTCGTCGAGCTCACCTGACACGGCGGGCTGGGAGGTCGGTGGCGGACTCGCGTCAGTTTGGGCGATTTGCCTCCACGACGACGCCCGCGGCGCCACCATGCCCTCACCGACGATGGGAGAGGCAGGACGTGACGGACGAGGGGGATGCGTCGGCCGGTGAGCGCGCCACGATCCTGGTCGTCGACGACGACGCCCTCAACCGACGCCTGCTCGTGCGGGGGCTGCACGCCGAGGGCCATCTGACCCTGGAGGCCGCCAATGGGCGGGAGGCCCTCGCGGTCATGCTCGAGCAGCAGCCCGACGTCGTGCTCCTCGACGTGCTGATGCCCGAGCTCGACGGGTTCGGCGTCCTGACCCAGATGCGTTCCCTGCCGAAGGTGGCGGGAACGCCGGTGGTGATGATCTCCTCGCTCGAGGACCAGGAGGGCATCCTGCGCTGCATCGAGCTCGGAGCGGAGGACTTCCTGCCGAAGCCGGTCGATCCGGTGATCCTGCGGGCGCGGGTCAACGCAGGGCTCAACAAGAAGCGCCTCATGGACCTGCAGCGGCGACAGGTGCGAGACGTGTTCGCACGGTTCTTGCCGGAAGCGGTCGTCGACGAGGTCCTGGCCGACGGCATCACCGACCCGCGTATCGGGGCTCGACGACTCACAGGCACGGTCATGTTCAACGATCTGCGTGGATTCACGACCTTCGCGGAGAGCCATCCCGTCGAGTTCGTGATCGACGTGCTCAACCGGTATCTGACAGAGATGAGCGACGCGGTGCTCGACCACGGCGGGACCCTGGTCGCCTATCTCGGCGATGGCATGATGAGCGTGTTCGGGGCGCCCGTGGAGTCGCTGGACCACGCCGACCGTGCGCTCGCGGCGGCGCGGCAGATGGTCGGACAGCGGTTGCGCGCCATGAACGAGTGGCTGGCGACGCGGGGGATCGACGAGCCGTTCCGACTCGGTATCGGGCTCAACACCGGGATCCTGATGTCCGGGAACGTCGGATCGATGCGCCGGCTGGAGTACGCCGCCATCGGCGACACCACCAACACCGCGTCTCGAGTCGAAGGGCTGACCAAGGAGCTCGGCACGCCCCTCCTGCTCACGGAGGCCGTCGTGGATGCGCTGACCCATCGACCCGATGACCTTCAGTTCGTCGCCGAGCGAGCACCCCGCGGACGCACCGGGACGATCAAGTTGTGGACCGTCTCCAGCAGCACCCGCTGAGATCAGAGTTGGGGGAACCATGAACCGAGCACGACCGACCATGACGCTGTGGATCGCTGCCTCCGTGACCGCATTGTGCACTGGGCTCGCCGGCTGCTCGACAGGCTCGGCGACCCCGAGCCTGTCGACCGCGTCGTCCGCGGGCGGAGATGCGAGCACGGACAAGCTCGCCCAGGTGCTGGCCCGAGGAACCCTTGTGCTGTCGACGGATCCTGCCTATGCGCCGCAGTCGGAGGCGATCAAGGGAGCACCGCGGGACACGGGTACGAAGTGCACGGCGACCCAGCTGACCGCGTCCCAGGTCCAAGGGTACGACGTCGACACGGGCAAGGCCGTGGCTCATGCGCTCGGCCTCGAACCGTGCTTCGTGACACCCAACTGGGATCAGATCGTCTCCGGCAACTGGGGCGACCGTTGGGACGTCGCCTGGGGCTCGGGTGCGATCAACGGCGACCGCATGACGCGACTCTGGATGACCCAGCCGTACGAGTCCGAGCCGTCGCGGTTCTTCGTCAAGGCCGACTCGGGCGTGACGTCGGCGGCAGAGCTCGAGGGCAAGCAGGTCGGCGCCTGCACCGGATGCACGCACGAGCTCTACCTCCGTCACAACCTGGTGCTTCCGGGCATCACGTTCACGTACGCGATCAACCATCCCAAGGTCGTGACGTACGACGTCGAGCGCGGCGGTCTCAAGGCCGTGTCCGACGGCAAGCTCGCTGCGTTCCTCTGCGCCGAGGCTGTGGGTCGAGCCGCGATCGCGTCAGGCCTGAAGCTGCGTGCGCTCGATCCCCCGGCGTTCACCAGCATGCTCACCGGCTTCGTCGACAAGAAGTCCGGGCTCGCCGACGCGGCGTTCGTCGCGAAGATCAACGAGATCATCAGCGGCCTGCACAAGGACGGCACGCTGTCAGCACTGTCCGTGAAGTGGTTCGGAGTCGACTACGCCAAGCAAGCCGGGGAATTCGACCTCTCGAGCATCGGCCAGAGCGTCAGCTGAGCTGACGGGTGGTCAGGACATGAGCGAGGGGCGTCCCGTCGCCAAGGTGCGTCGCAGCAGGTCTCTGCTGGTGCGCCTCGTTGCCACGTTCCTGCTGCTCTCGATCGTCATGGTCGGCATCGTCGCCGCGCTGGCTGCGCAACGAGCGCGCGGCTCGCTCGAGAACTCCGTGTACGGACGCCTCAACGCCGCCCAGGAGCTCACCGGCGACTCCGTGGCCCGTTGGATCGCGGAGGAACGACGCAACGTGACTTTCGCCGCCGGGCTGCTCGGAGGAGACGAGCAGGGCGGGGTGCTCTCCGGGGAGCAGCAGGCGGTGGCCGACCTGCTCGGCGTCGGCACGTCGGCGGCTGCGCGCGCCAAGGCGCGTTCCGACGTCCGGCAGATCCTGCAGTACGTCGTCCACCAGAGCTCCGACGCTCAGGAGATGTTCGTCCTCGACGACAACGGGCGGATCGTGGCGTCGACGACGCCCACCCACGAGGGCCTCGACCAGAGCGCCGAGGCGTATGCGGCGAACTCGCGCTCGAGGCAGTACGTCCAGCCTGTCGGGAGATCGTCATTGTCCGGCGGTCCGACCATCATCATCGGGACCCCCCTGTTCGACAACTATGGCCAGCAGCGCGGGATCCTCGCCGCCAACATGGACCTGTCACGCGTCGACAAGATCGTCCTGGAGAAGACGGGTCTCGGGGAGGGTGGACAGACCTACCTCGTCGACGACGCGCGCGAGTTCGTCGCGGCCAAGGTGGGGCAGAAGTCGACCGGCCTGAGGTCCGACGCCATCGACGCGGCGCTGGCGCACCACGCCGGCGAGGCCCAGTACGTGAACTACATGGGCGTCCCGGTGATCGGTGCGTACACGTGGGTGGACGACCTCGGGACCGCGCTGGTGTCCGAGATCCCGCAGGACGTCGCATTCAGGCCGGCGACGCAGCTCGCCGCCTCGATCGGGCTCATCGGCCTGCTGGTGGTGCTGCTCATGGCGGGACTCATCTACTGGGCGGCGCGAAGGATCGCCAACCCGATCCTCGCCATCACGGAGACGGCCGTGGCCGTGCGCGCGGGCGATCTCTCCCGTGAGGCGCCGGTCACCACGCAGGACGAGGTCGGCATCCTGGCCGAGACCTTCAACGACATGACGTCCCAGCTGCGAACCAACGTCGAGACGCTGGAGCGGCGCGTCGATGAGCGCACTGCCGAGCTGGCGGAGCAGAAGGCGTACTTCGAGGCCCTCGTCGAGATCAGCCCCGCCGCCGTCGTCACGATGGACCTCCAGCAACGCGTCACGGGATGGAACCCCGCTGCGACGCGGCTCTTCGGGTACGCGCCGGACGAGGCGTTGGGACGCGTCATCGACGACCTGGTCATGGCCGACCCCGACATGCGGGCCGAAGCGGTCGCGTTCGCGCGTACCGCGGTTGAGACAGGGCGTGTCGACCGGATCACCCGGCGCATGCGCAAGGACGGCGAGCTGGTCGACGTCGAGATCGTCGTGGTGCCGCTCGTCGTCGAGGGGGCGCAGATCGGGAGCTATGCCGTCTACCACGACATCACCGAGCTGCAGGAGGCGCGACAGGAGGCCGACCGGGCCAACGATGCCAAGAGCGCCTTCCTCGCCACCATGAGCCATGAGATCCGGACGCCGATGAACGCCATCATCGGGATGAGCGGCCTGCTCACCGATACCTCGCTCGACGACGAGCAGCGCGAGTACGTCGAGATCATCGGGTCGAGCGGCGACTCGTTGCTCGCGATCATCAACGACATCCTCGACTTCTCCAAGATCGAGGCCGGGCACATGACGATCGAGGCGGAGGAGTTCAGCCTGCGCTCGTGCCTGGAGGCCAGCCTCGACGTCATCGCCCCGCTGGCCGCGCACAAGCACCTGTCGCTCGCCTACGAGATGACCGCGCGCACCCCCGAGACGGTGGTGGGCGACGTCCTGCGCCTGCGGCAGATCCTGCTGAACCTGCTCAGCAACGCCGTGAAGTTCACCGAGCACGGGCACGTCCGGGTCGCCGTCGATGCCGCGCCGGCCACGGACGGCCCGGGTGCGACGCTGCTCTTGTCGGTGACCGACACCGGGATCGGTCTGACGCCCGAGCAGGCTGGCCGTCTCTTCCGGAGCTTCAGCCAGGCGGACGTGTCGACGGCGCGACGATACGGCGGCACCGGTCTCGGACTGGCCATCAGCAAGCAGCTCGCCACCCTCATGGGTGGGGACCTGCGCGTGGAGAGCCCGGGCCTCGACGCCGCGGGCAGCACCTTCCACCTCACGATCGAGGTGGTTCCGCTCTCTCGCGGCCCCGCCTCCCTCGAGGCTTCCGCCGGAGCGCTCGCTGGTCGGCGCGTGCTGCTGCTGGACACCGACCCGATGCACCGCCGAGTGCTGGGCGACCTGCTCCACGGCTGGGCGATCGACGTGGTCGAGGCGGACGCGTGCGACGGGGCGGTCGCGGCGCTGGACCGAGCCGCGGCAGACGCGGATCCGTTCGACGTCGTCGTTGTCGGCGTCGAGCGGGACTCCGCTGGCGACGGAGCGGCCCTCGCGCGTGCGCGTGTCGGGACACCGTTGCCGCCGCTCGTCGTGACGTCGAGCCTGCCTCGCCGCGAGGCTCTCGCGCTCATCGACGGCTGGGACGCTGCCGTCGGCTGGGCTGCGAAGCCCATGAAGCCTCGGGCGCTTCTCGTGGCCTTGATGCGAGTGCTCGGAGTCGACGTGCCCGCCGATCTGGCGATCCTGGGATCGGAGCGGGTCGATCCGTCCCACGAGCAGCACCGGTCCTTGCGTGTCCTGCTCGCGGAGGACAACGCCTTCAACCAGAAGCTCGCCGTGACGCTGGTGCGGCGCCTCGGTCACGAGGTCGACGTCGTGGAGAACGGAGCTGAGGCCGTCCAGGCAGCGACCGCGACGGCGTACGACGTCGTGCTCATGGACCTGCAGATGCCGGAGATGGACGGCTTCGAGGCCACTCGTCGGATCATCACGGCACTCGGCGAACTGCGCCCGCCGATCATCGCGCTGACGGCCAACGCGCTGAGCGAGGACCGGGACGCGTGCATCGCGGCAGGGATGGTCGGCTTCCTCACCAAGCCCATCCGACGGGAGGAGCTGGCGGCTGCTCTTGCCGGTGTGGCTGCGACCGAGCCGGGGGGTGTCGCTGCATCCACCGTCCCCGTCGCGGTGCTGCGGTCCGACGCCGCGCCCGTGGACCTCGTTGCGGTCTCGGCGCGTCCGGCGGCGGACCGCGGGTCCTTCCAGGAGCGGGTCACGTCCATGGTCGGCCTGCGCGACGAGGAGTTCGAACGCGAGCTAGTAGAGGAGTTCCTCACCGGTGCGGTCGTGCTGCGCGGCGATATCGAGACCGCGTGGGCGAGCCGTGACTGGGCGCTGCTGCGGCGAGCGGCCCACACGCTCAAGGCGCAGGCCGCGATGTTCGGCGCGACGGGTCTGGTCGAGGTGTGCCGCGCGGTCGAGTCCGCCGCCGTCGACGGAGTGTCCGACGACGTGGTCGGCGCCCTCGTCGCGGCAACGCTGCAGGAGTCCGACCGGACGCGTGCCGCGGTCCAGGAGTTCTAGCGGATCAGCCCGTGAGCGACGGGGCGAGCAGCCGACCGAACGGCGTCGCCAGACCCGTGCTGAAGGTGCGCGTGAGGTGGTGCCCGTCGCGATAGACGACGACGCCGTTGGGTGCCACCACCGCGCACGTCGCGTGCGGACAGACCAGCGTCGTCGGGTCGACGATGCGCACCGCACGATCCGGCCGCCTTCTTCTCGGCGGCGACGAGCGCGTCATCGAGGTGGGCGCGGTCGGCACGCGCGAACGAGCACGCCGACAGGTCCGACAGGTGCGCGGACAGGCAGTCGGGTACGTCGCCGTCGGCCCAGGGGGTGTCGCGCAGCAGCACGACGTGCCGCGCGTGGCCGGACAGCTGGTCGAGCAGCTGCGTGGTGCCCGCAGCCCACAGCCCGGCCACGGCGTCGGGGGACGCGATCTGGCCGGAACCGTCGAGCACGAGGCCCTGCGTGTAGCCCTTGCTGCGAGCGACGACGACGAGGTCGAGTCGCGGCAGCGACTGCAGGCGGCGCAGCACGTTCGCGCGCCACGTGGTGCACGCGTCGTACGGCGCTCGGTAGGACGACAGCCACACGCCGACCTCGGTCATGGGGCACGCGCTCTTGGCCCAGAAGCGCACCTGCCAGCCGCGCGCCTTCGCCGCGGCGTCGAGGGCCGGCAGCCACTGCGCCGCGTGCGAGTCGCCGACGAGGGCAACGGTGCGACTGCCGTTGGGCGCACCGAACCGGCAGCCGGACGGGGCGTCGGTGGCCGCGAAACCGGCGAAGCAGTCCGAGGCGGCCACGCGTCGGCCCGTGCCGCCGCCGGGGTCATGCGCAGGTGCAACGGTGCGGCGCTCGCGGACGGCCCTGCGCTCGCCGTCGCGGTCGACGACCCGGTGCTCACCGGCGACACGGACGGGTCGGCGAGCGGAGTCGTGCGGTTGCCGTCACCGTCGCCGACGGCGAGCCCGGCACCGAGCAGCGAGGTGACCGTGAGTGCGGCCCCCACTGCGAACGTCGTGCGGCGCGACGCGAGCAGGGTCGGCGAGCGGCGTACCGGATCCTCGACGAGGCGGCGGGACAGCGCGGCCAGTGCGAACGACACGACGACGGCGGTGGCGACGTAGGGCCAGGGCGCCGACGGGTTGTCGCCGGTCCCGTCGTCGGCCACGGTCGGTGCGAGAGCGGCCGCGGCCACGAGCAGCGGCCAGTGCCAGAGGTACCAGCCGTAGGAGAGCCGTCCGACGTAGACCGTGACGGGGTGCGACAGCGGTGCCGACGGACCGATGCCGCGCGTGCGCGCACCCGACACGAGGACCAGGGCCGCGCCGAGAACCGGCACCGTCGCTGCGATCCCGGGGTACGGGGTGGCTCGCGTGTAGGTGAGTGCGGCGACGACCACCAGGCCGAGGCCGAGCCAGCCGAGGAGCGAGGCCGCCGGGAGGGTGAGCTGGCTGAACCGGTGCGCCGCGAGGGCCAGCGCGGCCCCGACGGCCAGTTCCCAGGCCCGTGTCTGCAACCCGAAGTACGCCCAGGGGCCGGCCCACGACGTCATGACGAGCGAGAGCAGCAGCGAGCCGCCGAGCACGATCGCGAGAACGGTCGCGAGGCGACGTCGTCCCATCGCGCCCCAGCGCGGCAGCGTGCGTACGACGAGGAGGATCAGCAGGGGCCAGAGGACGTAGAACTGCTCCTCGAGCGACAGCGACCAGTAGTGCAGCACCGGGCTCTGCTGGGTGTCCGTCATGTACTGCGTCGCGCCCGCGGCGAAGTGCCAGTTGGACACCCACAGCGCGGCCGAGCGGATGTCGTCGGCGATCGAGGAATGGGTCAGCGGCGGAAGGACGACCGCGGTGATGATCGCAGCTGCCACGAGCACGAGGGTCGACAGCGGCAGCAGGCGCCGGATGCGTCGCGCGTAGAAGTCGGCGAGCGAGATCGTGCCGGTTCGCTCGAGCTCGTCGACCAGGAGCCCGGTGATGAGGAAGCCCGAGATGACGAAGAACACGTCGACACCGACGTAGCCGCCGGGCACCCACGGCACGCCCGCATGGAAGGCGACGACGAGCCCGACCGCGATCGCCCGGAGGCCGTCGATGTCGCGTCGGTAGGTGAGCCGAGGATGCCGCGGTGCCACCGGGCGGTCACCGACCGGCCGCCCGTCGCGCAGGTCGATGACGGCGCGTGAAGGCGCCGACGCCGCACGGGTCCCCGTCGTCACCCTCCGAATGTAGGTCGCAACGCAGCGAACTCCGGGGACGTGCGGCCCGGCGACCCCCGCGCGTCGGGCCGCGCTGGAACGGCGGCGTCGCCCCTCAGCGGTCGAAGCCGAGGTGGATGTGGTCCTGGTGGGTGCGGTCGCTGAAGAACTGCGAACCGCCGAGCTGCACGGGACCACCCACGTTGTAAGAGCCGTGCGCCACCGCGAAATGCATGGCGGAGACAGCGAGCGGGTGGTTGGCCGGCACCACCAGCGGCCGCGAGTCGAGGGCCCAGACGTCGACGGCGCGTCCGCGCGGATGGTCGCTCGGGCGCGCCGTCCCGAACACGTGCAGGGGGTGGCCGGAACGCAGCACGCTCACGTCGACGAGGTGCTCGCGTCCCAGTGCGACGAGCATCGACAGCACGGTGTCGTGCACCGCGCCGGCGGCGACGTCGGCGTGCGCCGCGTGCGGCAGACGGATGCGGTCGTCGGCGAGCACGCGCCGTGCCGCCGTCGACAGGGCGGCGGCGGCCCGACCTGGCAGGGCGGGGTTCACCGCGACCACGCGCCACTGCGGCGATGCGGCGACGAGCCGTACGTCGAGCGTCGTGCCGCCGGCGGTCACGGAACCGTCGTCGTGCGCGCGCCACTGGTCGACGACGACGAGGACGGACGCCGAGCTGCCGAGGATCCCGCCGTACTGCGCGTCGCGCACCTGAACCGCGGCGGCCGAGCCGGCGCCGAGAAGTGGAGCGAGCTGGTCGGCGAGGGTCGGCTCGTAGCCTGCGGCTCGGGCTCGCGACCTGGCTGCGGGGAGCCCGCCCCCGTTCGCGGTCCAGGCGGCCACCGACTCCACCAACGTCGTCGCGCGCCGCTTGACCGCGGGCTCGACCTCGCCGCGACGGGCCACCCACGCGTGCGTCGCCGGCAGTCGAGCCGTGTCGTGAGACGCCGTGGAAGTCGGCGTCGGCGTGGCGGTCGACCCACCACCGGACGCAGTCGCGGTCGTCGCACCCGCTGGCGTCGAACCACCGGTCGAAGGCCCTGGCTGCGCCGCCGAGCACGCGGCCAGACCGATCGCGGACACCGTGGCCAGCAGCGCCTCGCGACGCGTCATCGACACGTAGGGGAGACGACCGGTCACGCAGCGACGTTCCCACGGTGGGCGGACGCCGGTGCCACTGGGTGCGGGAGGGTGCAGGGGATAGGTTGGCCCGGACGACACCTCCCGTTCATCGGACGTGGGGTGGTTCTGCACCGCGGGAGCGCGTGCAGACGATCGGGAGGTGGACGCCATGACGGCGGAGCAGGTGACCAACGTTGTCGAAGAGCCGCGCGCCGAGTCGTGGGGCGAGCAGGGTCGCCGCCTGGCACCTGTCGTCCTGCTGACCATCGTTGCTGTCGGGGTTGTCGCGGGTGCCGTGCTGGTGATGGGACTGGCCCGGCATCTCCCCCTTCCGGACCTGACGCGCGACCCCGCGGCGGTCACGGGGACGCACTGGTGGGTCGGGCTGCTCTCGTTCCTCGGCTTC
The DNA here is from genome assembly GCA_963782665.1 of uncultured Actinomycetota bacterium. Classification (GTDB taxonomy): domain Bacteria; phylum Actinomycetota; class Actinomycetes; order S36-B12; family CAIYMF01; genus Longivirga. Next base: position 544,135 of record CAWAKP010000005.1, read on the forward strand.
GCGCTGTGGGGGATCGGCGCGGGTGCCGCGCTCGCGGCCGGCCTGGCCAGCGACCCCGGTCCGCGTCGCCGCCTCCTGCTGCAAGCAGCTGCCCTCACGGTGTTCCTGCTGCTGGACGACATGCTCATGCTCCACGAGAACGTGCTGCCCAACCTGCACGTGCCCGAGAGCGTCGTCTACCTCGGCTACCTGGTGGCCGTGACGGCGTGGGTCTGGAGCAACCGGGTCGAGATGCGGCGCACGGACCGGTTGCTGCTCGTCGTCGCGCTGCTCGGGTTCGCCGGGTCCATCGCGCTCGACAAGCTCGTCGACGGCATCACGAACTGGACGTTCCTCGAGGACTCCCTGAAGTTCGGCGGGATCGCCCTGTGGAGCCTCTACCTCGTGCGTACGTCGTCAGCCACCTTCCGCACGAGCCGGTCGCAGGCGTCCACGTCCGCACCGTCGGGCTGAGCGCGCCTCGCCCGAGCGCTCTTCGCCGCGTACCCTTCGAGCATGCAGTACCTCTTCGGCGCCCTCGCGCTCGTGCCGGTCACGGTCCTCGTGGTCGGTGCCCTGCGCGGTCGCGTGACGGTGCAGTCGTGCTGCTCGGTCCCCGCCGAGCGCGACGGCCGCATCGCTGCCGCTCTCCGCGAGGACGCGGCCGCCGGTCCGCAGCGCTAGAGCAGGTCGCGCAGCTTGGTCACCGTCGACCAGTTGCGCGCGGTGCCCACGACGCCGAGCGCGTTCTTCGCGAGGGCCTTGAACAGGAGCGAGTCGGCGACTCCCGGCGGCAGCCACGCATACAGCTCGCGCCCCTCGACCACCCATCGCTCGTCACCGACGTCGACCGACCTCAGCGCCGACACGCGATCGGCGTCCGGGACGCCGTCGAGGAACATCACGAGGTAGCGGCTCGGTTCGACGGCGACGTCGCCGAGCGGGTCGTGCGCGATGACGGCGTCGAGCTCGTTCTTGGTGCGTACGACGGTGGCAGCCGAGAATCCGAGGTTCTCCTCGATGCCGGCGGTGACGGCACGTGCGAGCGACGCGGGGGTGCGACCGCTGGTGCACACGGCGTTGCCCGAGTTGAGCAGCGTGCGCACGTCCGTGGCACCTGTCGCCTCGACGATGGAGGTGAGCTGCGCGGAGGAGATGCGCTTGGCTCGACCCACGTTCACCCCGCGCAGCAGCACGGCAACCCGTCTCGACGCCATGCCGCGACGCTACCCGCACCGCGCGGGTCGGACGCCGCGAATGGACGCCCTCGCGGTCCACGTCGCGGTACGGTCCACGCATGATCAGGTTCCTCATCCGCACCGCGATCTTCTTCGCCGCGGCATTCGTCGGCATCGTGCTGGCCGACATCTTCCTGCCCGGCTTCACCGTGTCCGGCGTGCTCTCCTACGTGTGGGTGGCCCTCATCTTCGGCGTCATCCAGGCGGTGCTGCAGCCGCTGCTCGGGCAGGCGTCGGAGCGCGGCGCGCCGATGCTCACCGGTGGCATCGGGATCATCTCGGCGTTCGTCGCGCTCGGGCTCACCAACCTGATCTCCGGTGCCCTCACGATCGACGGACTCGGGACCTGGCTCGCCGCCGCCGTCCTCGTCTGGATCGGTGGTGCGATCGCCGCGTTCGTCCTCCCGCTCATCTTCGTGAAGAGGCGCGTCGAGGAGCGCCGCTCCTGAGCGGCGGCGCTGCGGCGTCGGCGGACTCGGCACCGGCCAACGTTCGCGTTCTACGCCGGCATCGTCCACGATGGCGACCGTGACGTACGACGACGACCTGGCGAGAGGCCAGAACGCGCACCCGGGGCTGCGCATCGGGCGCCCCGGTGTCTCGCGCACCTACGGCCTCACCCGTGCGGCGCTGCAGGGCATGAGGCTGCGGGTGCAGGCCGACGTGCAGGGCGCCGACAACGTCGCTCCGGGCGGGGCGATCCTCGTCGGCAACCACCTCGCGACCCTCGATCCCGTCGTGGCCGCCATGAGTCTGCCGTGGCGGATCACGGCGTTCACCAAGGCCGAGTGGTTCGAGGGCCCGGCGGCGCCGTTCTTCCGCTTCATGGGGCAGATCCCGTTGCGTCGCGGTGACGAGGAGTCGACCGAGTGGGCGCTCGGCATGGCCGCCGGCGTCCTCACCCGTGGTGACAAGGTCGGCATCTACCCCGAGGGCACACGTGGGCCGGACGCCACGAAGCTCTACCGGCTGCACCAGCGCGTCCTCGTGCCGCTCATCACCGAGAATCCCGACGTCCCCGTCCATGTGGTGGCGACGACGTACGGCGACGGGTCGTTCGGGCGCCAGCTCGCGACGGTCCGCATCTCACCCCGACTGCCCGTCGATCCGGCGAAGATGACCGGCCAGCAGATGACCGACATCGTGCGCGACGCCCTCGTCGAGCTCGGCGGGTTCACCTACGTGAACCAGTACGCCTTCGTCGTCAAGGCACGCGCCGAGCGCGCCGCCCGTGCCGCGCGCGACGACGAGTCCCCCGGACCCTCTCGCTGAGGCACCGGATGTCCGCGGGACCGGCCGGACCGCAGGCGTAGGGTGGGAAGCACAACTGCACATCCAGGGGAGCTCGCAGGAACGCCGGGCTGAGAGGGTGGCCGCCGCCACCGACCCTCGAACCTGATCCGGGTAATGCCGGCGGAGGGACGGACTGCCATGACCACCCGAGGACTCCCAGCACGGCTCGCATACACGGCCTGCGCCGCGGCGCTGCTGGCCGGTTGCGCGACGACCGCGACCACCGGCTCGTCGAGCGGGACGCCGGCGCCGAGCGTCGTGCCCTCGTCGTTCGCCCCGACGACCGTCACGCTGGTCGCGCACGACTCCTTCGCCGTGACCAAGACGCTGCTCGCCGACTTCACGGCGCGCACCGGGATCACCGTGCGCATCCTCACGTCGGGCGACGCCGGGCAGCTGGTCAACAAGGCGGCGCTGACCGCCGGCAACCCCGAGGGCGACGTGCTCTTCGGCGTCGACAACACGCTCCTCTCCCGCGCCGTCGACGCCGGCGTGTTCGACCCCTACGTCTCGCCGGCCGCTGCAGGGGTGCCGGCCGCGCTCACCGCGGCGACCGGTGGTGTGGTCACTCCGGTCGACTACGGCGACGTCTGCGTCAACGTCGACGACGCGTGGTTCGCCGCGCACAAGCTCGCTCGTCCGCAGACCCTTGCCGACCTCGCTGACCCTCGGTACAAGGACCTGCTCGTCGTCGAGAACGCGGCCACGTCCTCACCCGGCCTCGCGTTCCTGCTCGCGACCGTCGCCCGGTACGGCCCCGACGGGTTCGCGGCGTACTGGTCGTCGTTGCGTGCCAACGGGGTGCGCGTCGTCGACGGCTGGACGCAGGCCTACGAGGACGAGTTCACGGCGGGCGGCAAGTCCGGCACCCGACCGATCGTCGTGTCGTACGCGACCAGCCCGCCCGCCGAGATCGTCTACGCGGCCGATCCCAAGCCGACGCGGCCGACCACCTCGGTCATGACCGACGGCTGCTTCCGGCAGGTGGAGTACGCCGGCGTGCTGCGCGGCACCGCGCATCCCCTCGAGGCACGCGCCCTCGTCGACTGGCTGCTCTCGCCGCAGGTGCAGGCCGACGTCCCGCTGTCGATGTTCGTCGACCCGGCGGTGCCCGGGACGCCGCTCCCGAAGGTGTTCACCGACTTCGCGGCAGTGCCGGCGCACCCGTTGACGCTCGACCCGACCGAGATCGACCAGCACCGGGCCGCGTGGGTCGACACCTGGGACGAGGTGACGTTGCGCTGACGGCCACCGACCGCAGGCCGACGATGTCGTCCTCGACGGCTCCGCGCCGCCGGGTGCGGCCGCCGAGCGCGCGCTGGTTCGCACCGCTGCCCGTCGCGTTCATCGTCGTGTTCTTCGCGTGGCCGCTCGTCACGGTCCTCGCCCGCGGTCTCTCGCCCGACGGACTCGCGGTGCTGACGCGCGGCTCGACGTGGCACGTGCTGGCGTTCACCACCGTGCAGGCAGTCCTGTCGACGCTGCTCACGGTGGCGCTCGGACTCCCCGCGGCGTACGCGCTGCACCGGCTCCGAGTTCCTGGACGGCGCTCCCTGCTGGTGCTGCTCACCGTCCCGTTCGTGCTGCCGACCGTGGTGGTGGGCACGGCGTTCCGCGCGCTGCTGCCGGCCTCGTGGATCGGCTCGCTCGGAGCGATCCTCGTGGCTCACGTGTTCTTCAACCTCGCCGTGGTCATCCGTGTCGTGGGTGGGCTGTGGAGCCACCTCGACGAGCGCTACGCGCAGGCGGCGCGCACGCTCGGTGGGTCGCCGGCGAGGGTGTTCGCCACGATCACCTGGCCGTTGCTGCGTCCGGCCGTGCTGGCAGCGTCCGCCCTCGTGTTCCTGTTCACCTTCACGTCCTTCGGCGTCATCGTGGTGCTCGGAGGGCCGACCACGACGACGATCGAGGTCGAGATCTACCGACGCGCGGTCGACCTGTTCGACCTTCCCGGCGCTGCGGCCCTGTGCGTCCTGCAGGTGCTCGCTGTCGTCGGCGTGCTGATGGTGTCGGGCGCCCTCCAGCGTCGCCTCTCGGTGCGTCAGCGGCTGGCCCGGTCGGCGTCGGGACAGATGCCGGTGCGCACGGTCGCGGACCGGTGCGCGGTCGCCGTGGTGGCGACCGAGGCGCTGCTGGTGGCAGCGCCGCTGGCTGCCCTCGTCGTGGACTCGCTGCGGGTCGGTGACGGGTGGGGCCTGGCCTGGTGGCGTGCGCTCACCGTCGAGGGACCGACGACGCGGGATGTCGCCGCATGGGACTCGGTGCGCGTCAGCCTGTCGTACGCGCTCGCCGCGACGGCGATCGCCGTCGTGGTCGGCGGCGCCGCGGCGTGCGCGCTCGCCTACGCCGCACGGGGTGCCGACGCGCTCGACTCGGCCTTCACGCTCCCGCTCGGGACGAGCGCCGTCACGGTCGGCCTCGGGCTGCTGCTCACGTTCTCGCGCGCGCCCTACGACCTGAGATCGAGCTGGCTGCTGGTGCCGATCGCGCAGGCGCTCGTCGCAGTGCCGCTCGTGGTGCGCACCGTCGTGCCGGTGCTGCGGTCGATGGATCCCCGGCTGCGCGAGGCCGCCGCGATGCTCGGTGCCTCGCCGGCCCGGACGTGGCGCACGGTCGATGTGCCGGTCCTGTCACGGGCGCTCGCCGTCGGCGCGGGTTTCGCGGCCGCGGTGTCGTTGGGCGAGTTCGGCGCGACGTCGTTCCTCGCGCGCAGCGACGCGCCGACGCTGCCGGTGCAGATCGCGCACCTGGTCTCACGTCCGGGCGCCGCGAACGCCGGCCAGGCGGCGGCGCTGTCGGTGGTGCTGCTCGTGCTCACCGGGGTCGCGGTGACCGTGGTCGAGCGGTGGCGCGCGCCGGGGAGCGGTGCGCTGTGAACGGCGTCCCGACCGAGCGCGGGCTCGTCGTCGAGGACCTGGTCGTCGCGCTCGACGGCGTCCCCGTCCTCGACGCGGTGTCGCTGCACGTGGGTCATGCCGAGTCCGTGGCCCTGCTGGGTCCGAGCGGCGTGGGCAAGTCGACCCTGCTGCGAGTGGTGGCCGGACTCGTCGAGGCCGACTCCGGCCGGGTGCGCTGGGACGGCGTCGACATCACCGACGCAGCCGCGCACCGGCGCCGTATCGGGCTGGTGTTCCAGGACGCCGTGCTCTTCCCGCACCGCACGGTCGGGGGGAACGTCGGCTACGGGCTCGAGGTCGCCGGCCGACCGGCCGACGAGATCGGTGCCGAGGTCGACCGGCTGCTCGCGCTCGTCGACCTCGAGGGGTACGCCGGACGCCACGTCGACACGCTGTCCGGCGGCCAGGCGCAGCGGGTAGCCCTCGCGAGGGCGCTGGCTCCGCGACCGCGGCTCCTGCTGCTCGACGAGCCGTTCGGCGCCCTCGATCGCGACCTCCGCGAGCGGCTCGGCACGCAGGTGCGCGACCTGCTGCGCGAGCAGGGCATCCCCGCGCTGCACGTGACGCACGACGCCGCCGAGGCCGCGATCGTCGCGGACCGCGCCGTACATCTGGTCCCCAGCCCCACCGGCGCCCACCTCCTCCTCGAGTAACTGATCAAAGGGTCGCTTCCGACGCCGGGTAGCGACCCTTTGATCAGTTACTCGAGGGGCGGCGCTTAGGGTCGTCGGGTGCTTCGACTCCCCGTCCTCGTCGTGTCGTCCGTCCTGCTGCTCGCCGCCTGCGGTGGCGGCGGGGCGTCGAGCCCGTCCGCGTCACCCACCGACACCGACGGGATGTACATGCCGTCGGCCACGGCGACCTCGACCGTCGCCCCGACGCAGCAGGTGGCACCCGCGCCGGTCGACGCGAACGCGCCGACGACCGCCCAGGGCCCGGTGGCGACGGCGACCGCGCCGTCGGGCATCACCGGACTGCTCGCGTGGAACACGGGCGACTACCCCGGGCCAGGTACGCCGGGTCCGTCGGCGCTGTCGCACGACCACGTCGATGGCCCGGTGACGTACTCGGTCACCCCGCCCGTCGGCGGACAGCATGCGCCGGTCTGGCTGAACGCCGGCGTCTACACCGTGCCGGTGCCGAGCGAGCGCGCGGTCCACGACATGGAGCACGGCGCCGTGTGGATCACGTACGACCCGTCGCTCGCGGCCGACGAGGTCGCGACCCTCACCGCGTTCGTGGCCAAGCAGTCCCTCATCGCCGAGACCGGCGACGGCATGCCCGACGGGCAGGCCAACCGCTACATCGTCATGAGCCCGTGGTCATCGATCGGTCTCCCTGCGCCGATCGTCATCAGCAGCTGGGGCTACCAGCTGCGGCTCACCGACCCCGCGGACCCGCGCCTGCAGCAGTTCGTCGACACGTTCCGGCACACGCCCACGTACAGCCCGGAGTTCGGTCCGCCGGTCGACGGCGTGCCCGACCGGCACCGGCGGTGTGCCGGCGAGCAACGGGGCGGCCAAGCCCAACCCGGACGGCATCGTCGGCTGACGCACCGACACCCCAGGTCGCACTGATCAGATGGCGGTTTCCCGACCTAGGAAACCGCCATCTGATCAGTGCCGCGGTGAGGGTGGGGCTCCTTCCAGGGCGAGGATCGTGTGGCGGCGGCGCCACGACCAGCGCAGCAGGCTGATGCTGAAGACGTATGTCACGACGACGATGACGAGCTCGATGGCACCGCCCGCGCCCTTGCCCCAGATCCCGTGCTCGACGTCGTAGAGGGAGTCCATGCCCGCGAGGTAGAGCCCGGCCCCGCCGCCGGCCAGCAGCCAGAACAGCGCCCACGACTGACGTCGCACCATCGTCACGATCCCGCCGACCAGGCACACGAGCACCCAGGTGTCGGCGAGGGGGAAGGCGTTCTCGAAGTCGTAGTACGACGACGTGGTGTCGCTGGCCACGACGTCCCTCGCGGTGAACCAGAACGCCCAGTAGGCCACCATCATGAGCGACCCGATCACCAGCGCGGCCAGTACCAGGGTGCGCGCACGGCCCTCGATCGGGAGCCGACCGCTCTCGGCCACGGCTGCGTCGCCGCTCATGCGTCCACCGCCGGTGCTGCCGAGACCGCGTCGAGCCGCGCGACGTCGTCGGCCGTGAGCTCGAGGTCGACCATCGCCACGAGCTCGGCGAGCTGTTCCGGCGTCCGCGCGCTCGCGATCGGCGCCACCACCGCGGGGCGGGTGCGCAACCAGGCCAGCGCCACCGCCGCAGGTGGTACGCCGTGCCCGGCGGCCACGTCGACCACGACGTCGACCACCCGCTCGCCACGGTCGTCGTGGTGCGCCATCGCACCGGACTTGCGATGGCTCACGACGTCGTCGCCGCCGTGGCGGTACTTTCCGGTGAGGTAGCCGCGCGCCAGACCGAAGTACGGCAAGGTGCCGATGCCGCGCTCGACGCACACCTCGGCGTACTCGCTCTCGTAGTGCTCGCGTGCGACGAGGTTGTACTCCGGCTGCAGCGCGACGTACGGCGACAAGCCATGCGCCGCCTGCAGGTCGAGCGCCTGCACCAAGCGGTCGCGCGAGTAGTTGGACGCCGCCAGATGGCGCACCTTGCCGGCGCGCACGAGAGCGTCGAACGCCTCGAGCGCTGCCTGCATGTCGTCGTCGTGGTCCTGGTGCGCGTAGTAGAGGTCGATGCGGTCGGTCTGCAGCCGCCGCAGAGACAGCTCGCAGGCGCGCGCGATCGTCTCCGGCCGTAGGTTGTTCAGCCCGGTGTTCTTGCCGACCTTCGTCGCGACGACGAGGTCGTCGCGGTTGCCGCGCGCCGCCATCCACCGGCCGATGATGGTCTCCGACTCACCGCCCCCGTGACCCAGCCACGACGCGTAGGTGTCGGCCGTGTCGATGACGTTGCCGCCGGCCGCGACGTAGGCGTCGAGCACGGCGAACGACGACTCCTCGTCGGCGCTCCAGCCGAACACGTTGCCACCGAGGCAGAGCGGGTAGAGGTCGAGGTCGGTCCCGGGGAGTCGGATGCGCATGGTCCGACACTAGGGCCCGGCTGACGGTTCGCCGTCCTGCGGCAAGGGCGGACCCACCAGGTGGACCTCGGGCCGACACGGCGCCGGTCGAGGACCGCTGTGGTTGACTCGGCCACGTCCAGCGGGTCGATCGTCGGAGGTGCGGACGGCGTGCGCGTGCTCGCGATCGACCAGGGCACCTCGGGCACCAAGGCGCTCGTGGTCGACGACGGCGAGGTCATCGCCACCGCCGAGGCGTCCGTGCGGCCGAACTACCTCGCCGACGGCCGGGTCGAGCAGGATCCGGCAGCGCTCCTCGAGTCCGTCCTCGACACCGGCCGACGCGCGCTCGCGCGTGCCGGCGCCGGGATCGACGCCGTCGCGCTGGCCAACCAGGGCGAGACCGTCCTCGCCTGGGACGACGTCACCGGCGCTCCCCTCACGACCGCGCTCGTCTGGCAGGACTCCCGTGCCGAGTCGGTCTGCGCCGACCTGGTCGAGCATCGCGACGCGATCGCGGCGCGCACCGGACTCGTCCTCGACCCGTACTTCAGCGCGCCCAAGATGACGTGGGTACGCCGGCACCTCACGCGGGACGGCGTCGTCACGACGACCGACTCGTGGCTCGTGCACGCCCTCACCGGTGAGCTCGTCACCGACGTGACCACCGCGAGCCGGTCGCTCGTCCTCGACCTCGACGACGTCGCGTGGTCACCCGAGCTGCTCGACATCTTCGAGCTCGGCGGCGAGCGGCTGCCGCGCCTCGTCGCGTGCGACGAGGTGGTCGGTACGACGTCCGCCTTCGGTCGAGAGGTGCCGGTGCTCGGTCTCATGGTCGATCAGCAGGCGGCGCTGCTCGCGCAGGACTGCCGCACCGCGGGCGAGACCAAGTGCACCTTCGGCACCGGAGCCTTCCTGCTCGCGTCGACGGGGGAGAAGCCGTTGCGGTCGGCACACGGGCTCACGACCTCGGTCGCCGCGCGGCTGAGGGGCCGCACGTCCTACTGCCTCGACGGTCAGGTCTACACGGCTGCGTCCGCCGTGCGGTGGCTGGTCGACCTCGGTCTGCTCGACCGGGCCGACGGGATCGACGAGGCGGCCGTCGGTGCGGGCGACGACGTCCTGTTCGTGCCCGCGCTGGCCGGGCTCGCCGCTCCGTGGTGGCGCAGCGATGCCGCTGCCTCGCTGTCAGGACTCACGCTGGCATCGACGCCGGCCGACGTCGTGATGGCGGTGCTCCGCGGCGTGGCCGCCACCGTGGTCGACCTGCTCGGCGTCGTCGGTGACGACCTCGGATCGTCGGTCGGCCGACTACGGGTCGACGGGGGCCTCACCCGTTCACGCGCGCTCATGCAGGCGCAGGCCGACCTCGCGCAGGTGCCCATCGACGTCTATCCCTCTCCCGACGCGACCGCGCTCGGTGCTGCCGCTGCCGCGCGCATCGGGCTCGACCCTTCGACACCGGTCGCCGACGTCGTCGGCGGCTGGACGCCGGCTGCGACGTACGAGCCCCGTTGGAGCGCGGACCGCGCCGCCGACCACCTGGGCCGGTGGCGCAGCCTCGTCGAGCGGTCGCTGGACCAGTCGTGACGTCGACGACGTACGACGTGGCCGTCATCGGCGCGGGCATCGTGGGCTGTGCGGTGGCGCGCGAGCTGGCCGGAACCGGGTTGACCGTCGCCCTTCTCGAGGCGCGCGGCGACATCGGTGACGTGACCAGCAAGGCCAACACCGCCATCCTGCACACGGGCTTCGACGCGACACCGGGTTCGCTCGAGTCGCGGCTCGTACGCCGCGGCTACGAGCTGCTCGCGGCGTACGCCGTCGACGCCGGCATCCCGGTCGAGCGCACCGGTGCGCTGCTCGTGGCGTGGAACGACGAGGAGCTCGCGGCGCTGCCCAAGCTCGCCGCCAAGGCCGCGGCGAACGGCTACGACCGCAGCGAGATCGTCGACGGTGCCGAGGTCTACCGACGGGTGCCGTCGCTCGGACCCGGGGCGCTCGGCGGGCTCGCGGTCCCGGACGAGTCGATCATCTGCTCGTGGACGTCGGCACTCGCGTTCGCGACCGAGGCGGTGCACCGGGGGGCCACTCTCCTTCTGCGCCATGCCGTCTCGGGAGTCGACGTCGGACCTGCGTCCACCCGGATCGCCACCGACGCCGGAACGGTCGAGGCCCGATGGGTGGTCAACGCCGCCGGGCTCGGCGCCGACGTCATCGACCGCCTGCTCGGCCACGACCGCTTCACCGTCGTACCGCGCCGCGGCGAGCTGATCGTCTTCGACAAGCTGTCGCGCCGCCTGGTCGACGTCATCGTGCTGCCGGTGCCCACCTCGCGCGGCAAGGGCGTGCTCGTGAGTCCCACGATCTACGGCAACGTCATGCTCGGCCCGACGTCCGAGAACATCGACGACCGCGCCGCGACCGCGACGACCGAGAACGGGTTGCGGCTGTTGCTCGACAAGGGCGGCGCGCTGATGCCGGCTCTGCTCAGCGAGGAGGTGACGGCGACCTACGCCGGGCTCCGCGCCGCGACCGAGCACGACGACTACGTGGTCGACGTCGATGCTGCGCAGCGGTACGTGCTGCTCGGTGGGATCCGGTCGACCGGTCTGACGTCGTCGATGGCGCTCGCCCAGCACGTGGTCGGCCTGCTGCGCGACCACGGCGAGGCCGTGGACCCTCGGCCCGACCTCCCGCTGACCCCCCGGATGCCGAACGTCGGCGAGGCGTTCCCCCGTCCGTACGCCGACGCGGCGCTCATCGCAGCCGACCCGGAGTTCGGTCGGGTCGTGTGCTTCTGCGAGCGCGTGACGCGCGGCGAGATCCGTGACGCGTTCGAGTCGACCATCCCGCCGTGCGACGTCGACGGGCTGCGTCGGCGAACCCGCGCGCTCATGGGGCGCTGCCAGGGGTTCTTCTGCGGGGCCGAGGTGACGCTGCTGCTCGACGAGCACCTGTCGTCGCGGCGCGCGCGTGGTGCCCCGTGACCCGGCGTCCGGCCGTGGCGCCGCCGGTCGGCGCGGATGACTTGCGCGACAACGGGTCTCAGGCGGACGTGAGTGCCGACGTCGTCATCGTGGGCGGCGGTCCGGCCGGGCTCACGGCCGCGCGTGAGCTCGCTCGCGACCGTCGCGTGCTGGTGCTCGACCGCGAGGCGACCGCGGGCGGCATCCCGCGGCACAGCGACCATCTCGGCTACGGAGTGCGCGATCTCCGTCGGGTCACGAGCGGTCCGGCGTACGCGCGGATGCTCGTCGAAGCTGCGCAGTCGGCGGGTGCGGTCGTGCGCACCGAGGCGACGGTCACCGGCTGGGCCGGCGAGCGCGCGCTCGAGGTGACGAGCCCGCAGGGACGGCTCACCGTGCGCGGCACGGCGATCGTGCTCGCCACGGGTGCACGGGAGCGCCCGCGGACGGCGCGGCTCGTGCCGGGCGACCGACCGGCCGGCGTCCTCACCACCGGGCAGCTGCAGAACCTCGTGCACCTGCAGCACCGGCCACCAGGCACTCGCGCCGTCGTCGTCGGCGCCGAGCTCGTGAGCTGGTCGGCCGTGCTCACGCTTCGCGAGAGCGGCTGTGCGACGGTGCTCATGACGAGCGAGGACGCGCACGGCGAGAGCTACGCCGTGTTCCGGGTGCCGGCGCGCGCGGCGCTGCGTGTGCCGGTCGCTCGGCGCACGCGAGTGGTGCGCGTGATCGGTCACGAGCGGGTCGAGGGCGTCGAGATCGAGAACCTGCGCACGGGTGCGCGACGCACGGTCGCGTGCGACACCGTCGTCTTCACCGGCGACTGGATCCCGGACCACGAGCTGGTCCGGCTGGGCGGTCTCGACCTCGACGCGGCGACTCTCGGTCCTCGGGTCGACGCCGCGCTGCGCACGTCGCTGCCGGGCGTGTTCGCCGCCGGCAACCTGTGCCATGCCGCCGACACCGCCGACGTCGCCGCGCTCGACGGCCGGCACGTGGCCGACGGCGTACGCCGCTGGCTCGACGCGGGCACCGGTCCGCAGCCCGGTGCCCGGATCGTGGCTGACGCGCCGTTCCGCTGGGTGGCGCCGTCGTTGCTCACGGCGGACGGCGGCGTGCCGGCACGCGGCCGGCTGCTGCTGTGGCCCGACGAGTACCGCGCTGTCCCGCGGGTGGTGGCGCGTCAGGACGGTCGCGTCGTGGGCCGGCGTACCCTCCCGTGGCCGCTGGCGCCCGGCCGGGTGTTCCGCGTGCCGTGGTCGGTGGTCGCGGACGCCGACCCGACCGGCAGCGACGTCCACATCGGCCTCGCCTGACCCAGCGCCGTCTGCGGGCACCGCTTCGCGATCGGCGACTACCGTGTCGCGAACCGCCAGATCGCCCAGGCGATGCCCAGGATGATGATCCAGCGCAGGCCGGTCCAGAGCCGGTCACGAGTCGCCCGGCCTGGTCCCACCGCACGCGCCCGCGAGGTGGGCGGCCCTGCCGGGTTGAGGCGCTTGTCCTGTCGCGCGAGCCGGGCTAACGCCTCGTCGATCGACTCGGCCGCCGGATTCGTGTAGTCCCGGGGCTCGTCCTCGCGCCGCTTGATGCGCATCGGGCACCTTCACTGCCGAGCTGGGCGAACCGGATACCGCTCATGCTTCACCGAGTGGGGCGAGGAGGCAATGCGCGCGGCTTCCCCCCGCCCACCAGTCATGGCCCCCACGACGGAAGGCCCGTCCCTCAGTGGGGCGGGCCCTCTGTCACGCCGGGCGTTCACGGCCCTCCACGACGATGCTTGATGTGGAGCGTCCGGACGTTCCCGGCACGGACCCGAGCGGGCTTTCCGAACCACTCGGTGACCGCGATCTCAGTCTGCTCTGGTCGGGCTCGTGAGTCTCGTCAGGACCCGGGCGTCGCCGCGTCCAGCGCCAAGCCTCGATGCTGCGCTGCACTCTGGCGGAGACGACGGCGCCGGCGGCTTGCCCGGCGCGGCACCGCCGGCCACCCGGACGACTGGGAAGACGATTCGTCCTGCTCAGCCGACTGACGCGCCGCCGTCGACGGCGAGCACCGAGCCGGTGGTGTACGACGAGTCCGGTCCGGCCAGCCACAGGCATGCCCGTGCAACCTCTTCGGCCTGGCCCAGTCGATGGAGCGGGACCCGTGAGCGGAGGTAGGTCTCAGCCGCCGCCGGGTCGTCGGTGATGCGCAGCATGGGGGTCTGGATGACGCCGGGTGACACCGCGTTGACCCGGACACCGAGCTCTGCCCACTCGACCGCCAGCTGTCGGGTGAGAGCGACGATGGCGCCCTTGCTCGCCGAGTAGTGCGCGGCCGGCTCGGCGATGTCGCCGCCCTCCGTCGCGATCGAGGCGAGCAGGACCACGGCGCCGGACGTGCCGGCGTCGCGCATCGCGCGGACGGATTCGCGGGCGACCAGGAAGCTCCCGATCGTGTTGACCTCGAGCATCTCGCGGAACCGTTCGGCCGTGAGTCCGAGGGCGGGCTCGAAGCGGTAGATGCCCGCGGTGCAGATCACGGCGTCGGGTGGGCCGCCGAGCAGCGCGATCGCGTCCGCGACGGCGGTCACGACGCTGGCCTCGTCGGCCACGTCCGCCGTGATCGCACATGCGCCCTCGCCGCGCACAGCGGCCAGCCCTTCGGCGTTCTTGTCGAGAGCGGCCACCGACGAGCCCGTCGAGAGCGCGAGCAAACACACGGCGCGGCCGATGCCTGATCCAGCGCCGGAGACGAGCAGGCGTGCCGGGATCGTCATGACAGCAGGATCCCGCCGTTGACGGCCAAGGTCTGTCCGGTCACGTAGGACGCCTGGTCGGACAGCAGCCACGCGACGACGTTGCCGATGTCCTCGCCGGTGCCGTGGCGGCCCAACGGCACGGTCTCGCGGACTTCTGCCAGCGCCTGGTCGTAGCTGCGTCCCGAGCGTTCGGCGATCCCTTGGACGTGCTCGTGGTGCATGGCAGTGAGCATGTTTCCGGGCGCCACGGAGTTGACGCGGATGTTGTGCGGTGCGAGCTCGAGGGCCATCGCCTGTCCCAGCAGCGCGAGGCCCGCCTTGGATGCCGAGTACGCCCCGGATCCCGCCTCGGCTCGCTGGCCGAGGACAGAGGTGACGTTGACGATGGCACCGCCGCCTCCCGCGATCAGGTGGGGGACGACGGCCCGGCTCATGATGAGGGCCGTGAGCAGATTGACCTCCAGCACCCGTCGCATCTCGTCGGGATCCGTGAGATGCACGGGGGTGGACGGGCCGCCGATCCCGGCGTTGTTCACCAGGGCGTTCACGCCTGCGAAGCGCTGCTGCGCGACGGAGACCGCGGCGTGGGCGACAGTCTCGTCGGTCACGTCGCCCACCAGGGCGACCGCGTGCGCGCCATCCGGCGCCATCCGGGAGGCCTCGGAGGTGACCTGCGCGTCGCGGTCGACCATCACGACCCGCCAGCCCTCGTCGATGAGCCGCTCCGCGACTCCCAGGCCGAGGCCGCGCGCGGCGCCGGTGACGACCGCGACCCCCGCGTTCATGCGCACGCCTCGGCTGCCTGGCGTGCGGTCATGAACCGGGAGCCGTCCTGGTCGCGCAGCCAGGTGAGGAACGCCTCGAGCATGCGGAGGCGTCCTGGACGTCCGATCACCTGGGGGTGCAACGTCAAGACGTACAGGCCGTTGATGGCGCTGTAGCCGGCGAACTCCTCTTCCCACAGCGCGCGCACTTCTGCTGACGTGCGGATCGTCTTGGCCCACGACGCGGTGTCGAACCAGAAGTGCGCCGCGTCGTCCAGGGTCCAGTGCACCGGAACCTCGACGATGTTGTGACTCGCGTGCCGGTAGGGGCGGATGTCGTCCATCAGGTTGGAGGAGTAGCCGAAGCCGTGCTTGACCAGAAGGTCGAGCGTGACTGGCGAGAAGTCCCACGACGGCGATCGGTAACCGACGACGTCGGCGCCCAGCGCGGACAGGATCTGCGCACCGCGGACCAGTTCTTCCTCCTCCTCCGCGGGCGCCAGTCGCGTGGGTGACGTGTGCGTGTACCCGTGGTGGGCCACCTCGTGACGGCCGGCCAGGATCTCCTCGACCCGTGCAGGGTGGCGCTCTGCGACACGGCCTGGGACGAAGAACGTGGCCGTGATGTCCAGCCTGCGCAGCAGCTCGAGCACAGCCGGCACGGCCACCTTGGCGCCGTAGGTGCCCTGGGACAGAGTGCCTGGACGAGCAGCGTTGCCCGGGTCCTCTCCGATCCAGACCTCTTCGGCGTCGAAGTCGAAGCTCACCACCACGTCACAACCGGCGACTGAATTAGTCATCGTCGTCCTCCTGTCACGGGTCTCCGGGAGCAGTTCCCTGTCTTCAGCACGATCCGTGTTGAACAGCGAAGCAGCGGTTCCCGCGCGTCTGTGGCCTCCGCCAGCCGGAACCACTCAGCTCGGATGGCGTCTCGGTCACGGACACATCCTGACGGACGATGAGGCGAGCGAGAACGCAGATCGGCGCGGCAACACATACCGGGTCAGCGGCCAAGCCGGGCGACCGTTCGCCGCGCGTCCACGTCGCGCAAGAAGCGGGCGTCGACGTAGACGCACCCGAGGTCGCAACCTTCGGCAAGACCCTGATCGAGGTCGCGATGAATGGATCTGAGGACGTCCGTGCGGGCGGAATCCACCGGCCCGTCCGAGATGGCCACGAGATCCAGATCGCTGACCCCAGGCACGTAGTCCCCAGTTGCCAATGAGCCTGCCACCCACAGGTCGCTGATCCAGCCCAGTTCGGTCAAGTGCCGACCGAGTTCAGGCACGCACGACGGCTCGGCAGGCACTACGTGGTCCAGCTGCAAACAAGTCCCGGCACAGCACCGATCCTGCCCGACCCAACGCACCGGAAGCCCGCTTCCCGCCGACTGAGGCAAGCGAGAACGAGGCCTATGCTCACGAGTCGAGCTCGAGGGTGGGGCGGTGCCGACCGCTCTCTGAGGAGGCCGCGTGGTTGATGGATGGGTGTCCTACGAGCAAGACCGGGTGGCGTACCGGGACTCCGGCGGCCACGGGCCAGCGGTGATGCTGCTGCACGGTGTTGGCGGCAACCTGGCGCACTGGGGACCCGTAGCGCAGCTCCTTCAGGACCGGTACCGGCTTGTCGCCATCGATCTGCCCTCGCACGGAGCCTCCACCGCTCCTGCCGTCTACTCCTTCGATCACGATCTCCGGGCCGTCGACGAAGTACGTCAACGACTGAATCTGGGGCAGCCCGCTCTTGTCGGGCACTCCTACGGCGGCATGGTCGCGGTCTCGCTCGGGGCCAGCCGCCCGGGTGACTACCGCGTGGTCGTCAACATCGACGGTCTCGGGTTCGCCGTCGACGCCGAGGCGACGCCGGAGTCGCCGGCGGAGGAACTGCCGGGTGGGGCTGCGGTGAGCCAGGGCGATGACGCATGGCTCGAGGCCGAGATCAGCCGGGAGGTCGAGGAAGCGGCCGCCATCGGACTGCGCCTCGACCGCGATGGGGAGATGGTACGGCGGGCGTTTCAGCGGGGCGACGACGGGCTCTGGCACAGCTCGCCCAGTATCGACCGTTTCGTCGAGACCGTTCGGTCCCTCGAGTCGCTGCCCCTCATGGCCGCCTACACCACCAGCGCCTGCCGAACCGTCACCGTCATTGCCGAGCACCGCTATGCCCCGAACGTGGAGGAAGCGACCCGTTCGCGGCGGCAGGTCGAACAAGTCCGGGCCGCGCTGATCGCCGCTGATGCCGAGATGGACAGCATCTCCTCTGGCCACTACCCGCACGTCGAGGTGCCCGAGGTGACAGCCGAACGATTCAGCCGGTGGGTCGGTAACGGATCTGAGTTAAGGAAACCAAGAGCGGACCTCGACCGTTCGATCAGGCCAGCGCGACTGCACGTTCGATCATCACGATGCGACGGGCTACTGAAGCTGGGCATGAACCTCGGCGAGGCGGCGGCGTCGATCCCGTTGAAGCGCCTGGGCGAACCCCGCGACATCGGGTATGCGGCGTTGTTCTTCGCCAGTGCCCAGGCCAGCCGACCTAGGGTGGAGCGATGGACCAGGCTGCGCTCGACGCCACCGCCGCCGCGTGCAAGGCGCTCATCAACGCCCGATTCCCCGATGGCGAGCACCACGGCGCCGCGGCGATGCTCCTGGGTGACGGCTCGATACTGACCGGCACCGCCCCTTCCGCTATCAACCCTTCTGTCGAGGTCTGCCACGAGGTCGAGCCCTTCTGCGGTGCCTACCGACTCGATCAGCCGGTCGTCGCGTCGATCTGCTTGCACCGCAAGCCGGGCGGGCAGATGGTGGTGCTCAGTCCCTGCGGCGTCTGCCGCGAGCGGCTGGCAGTGCATGGCCCCCGAGTGCTGGTCGCAGTGGCTGACCCGAGTGATCTCACCGTCATCGTGTGGAAAGAGCTGAGGGTGGTCCTGCCGGACTACTGGATGTCGGCCTTTCCGGATGAGATCGACCCAGGCTGGCTGCCCTGACGGGAGAAGACGCCTGATCGCCGGACGGCAGCGATGCAGAACGAAGCACTTGTGCGCGCGGCTAGTCCACGAGCCATTCGTGGGGTACGCGAGCCCATTCCTCACCCGGGTCGGAACGACGGGCCTCCGCGCCCGGTAGGGGTCAGCAGCTTCAGGTGCGGCTGAGGGCCAGGCCGTCGAGCTGGACGGTCTTGCCGGTGGGGCTGGTCACGACGATCGTGAGGACGCCGCTCGTGAGCGGGAAGCGCGGCAGCTCGAACAGGTGCTGGTAGACGGTCGTCGGGCTCGACAGGTCGATCAGACCGATCCGGGTCCGGTTCATCCACACCGCCACCGACCCGCACGACGTGCAGGTCGTCGCGACGAGACCGACCCGGTCGGTCGAGACGCCGGCGAGCTTCCACCACGCCCCGTGGGTCTGCGTGCGGGTGCTGGTGCCGGCGTAGAGCACGGCGGCCGAGCCGCGACGCCAGTCCGGCGACGACGAGGTGTACGTGCGGTCGTCGAGCGCCGTCGCGGTGCAGCGTGTCGGCGACCAGGGACCCACCTGCCCGGCCCGGTTGTGCGCGCGCACCTGGAAGCAGTAGGTGAAGCCGGGCGCGGTGCCGGTGCGCACCGACGTCGCACGCAGCCCCTGCCAGGCACGCGGCGTGACCCATCCCGTGAACCCACCGGTGTACGGCGCCTTCTCGTACCGCACGTCGTAGGTCGTCGCGATGCTCGACGACACCGGAACCGGCCAGGACAGCGAGACCGAGCGCGCGGTCGTGAGCGCCACGGTCGGCGCGGCGAGCCGGGCGACCGCGGGCTGGCTGGCCAGGTGGCTCCAGGCTCCGCTCACACCGGCGTTGTCGACGGCGTAGCGGTCGATCACGACCGGAGCCCCCACCAGTCCCGACGCCGACGACGCCGGCACGAGGATCGCCGCTCCGCCGCGCACGACGTACAGCGAGCCGTTCTGGGACGCGCGCAGCACGGTGCCGTCGACCGGCCGCGCCGCGAGCCGCACCGGGTGGGTGAGCTCCGTGCGCGACACCACGACTGCGCGCGTCTTCGGCACGGCCGTCGAGGCGATCACGATCGGGGCGTGGCCCGCCACGACGTAGCAGCGCAGGTCACCGACCGGGCAGAGCACGGTGCCATCGAGCGGGTGGCCGCGCAGGTGCGTGGCGTGCGCGAACTCCCAGTGCGGCGCCCGGACCACGCGGGTGGCGTCGAAGCCAGGGACCGCCGGGTCGCCCGCGCCCATCAACAGCGGAGCGCCACCGGCCGTGCGGTAGCACCGGCTGGTCTTCGCGTCGCACAGGAACGTGCCGTCGACCGGGGTCGTGCGCATGTTGACCGCGGACCGGAACTCGGCGCCGGAGACGTAGGTCGTACGCCGCGCCACCCACCCGGGGGTCGTCGCCGCGTCCGCCGCCGGCACGAGCATCGGTGCTCCACCGGCGGTGACGTAGCAGGCGCCGGTGTCGACGCGGCACAGCTGCGTGTGGTCGAGCGGCCAGGCGCGCAGGTGGTCCCGGCGTCCGAGCGAGAGGTGGTCGACGTCGATGACGGCGGCGGTGCCCCATCCCGGCAGCTTCGGCGCGTCGGCCGGATCGACCGCGAGCGGCGCTCCGCCGGCCATCCGGTACACCTGCTTGGTCGCGGTGTCGCGCAGGTACGTGCCGTCCTTGGGGTAGGCGCGCAGCTTGGCGAACTGCGGCGGGTCGATGATCGCGTAGGGCTGCGGTCCGCCGTACGACTTCCAGGTCGTCACGAGCACCGGAGCGCCGCCGACGATGCGGTAGTAGTACTTCTGGTTGCTCGGGTGCACGAACGATCCTTCGCCCAGCGGGTTGCCGCGGCCGAGCGGGTCGTGCAGCCAGCCGTACGGCGTGAGCGAGCCGAGGCTGCCCATCCGCCAGGCGGTGATCGGCAGCGTGCGCCAGCCGTCGGCAGTGTCGTTCTGGGAGAGCATGGTGACGCTCCCGTTGCCGCTGCTGTCGACGGTCGCCTTCACGACGACGACCACGTGGCCCCACGGATTGTTCGGCGTCGTGAACGACACGATGTCGCCGGGCACGGGTGCGCGGCCCACGGTGCCGTTCGCGATGGTGACCAGTCCGCCGCCGTACGACGTGCGGTAGTTGCGCACGACCTGGCTGCCGTTGGCCTGGTAGGCCTTGGTGCCGTAGACCTGCGCCATGAAGCGCTGGGCGAGCTCGACGCACTGCCACTCGGCCTCGCCCCAGCCGGCGCGACCCCACAGCACGTTGGGCGAGCCGTCCACGAACGGGCGCGGACCGCAGACCGGCACGCCGAGGTAGGACGCGCCCAGGCGGTGCGAGGCCTCGCCGGTCCAGCCGTACGACGCCGCGATGCGACCCCACCGGTTCGTGTCGCAGTCGCCGTCCCACCAGGCGGGGCGTCCGACGTTGGTCGGGGTCACGGTCGCGGGGGTGACCGCGACGGTCGCCACGGCGGGCGTCGCCGCACCGGCCGGGCCGGACGCTGCGGGAGCGAGGAACGCGACGAGCAGCGTCAGGGCGGCCAGCGCCGAGGCGGCCGGAGTCAGGCGGCGGGGGGCGGCCGCGGTCCGGGGGTGCACGTCGAGGTCTCCTTCCGCGCCCGCGCCAGGTTCGCGGGCGTGCTCGTCCACCCCCTTATCGGCCGAACGGAGGAGGTGCCTGAGCCCCCGCCCGTCTCAGGTGCCTCACAGGCACCTCCCGTGCACCGGGTACGCCGTCACCCGTTCGCTCCGCCCGCCCACCGACGCCGCGCCCGATCGGGTGACCACCGACGTCCCCAGGGGGTCGTCGGCGCCGATCCGACCCTCCGGGCACCGTCACGGCCAGAGCGGCCCTTGAGGAACCGGTCGGGCGGCGTTTCCCCAGGTCAGAGCCGACGACGGGCCGTGCACAGGTGACCCGCCCGGAGCAACCGGGCGACCGGATCCCGGGCATGCTGAGAAGGGTTGGACGAACCTTTGACGTCCGTGCCCGTTTCTGCGATCGGGTGGGGGACATTCCCGGATCGCCATTGCCGAAGATGAAGTCACCTCGCCATCCACGCAGGGAGTCAGACATGAATCGCTCGACACGCCTGGTCGCCACCGGCCTGGCCACGACCGGAGTCCTCGCCACCGCGGGCTTCGCGGTCGCGTCCGGCCTGGCCAGCAGTGCCTCGGCAAACTCGGTCGCGGCCACGCCCTCCGTCGCCGAGCTGCAGTCGCAGCTCGCGCAGCTGCAGGCCGACACCACGTCCCTCACGAGCGAGATCGACGCCGCCGCCAAGGCGCTCGAGCTGGCCAAGGCACAGGCAGCCGCTCGTGCCGCAGCCGAGGCTCGCGCCGCGGCGACCGCCGCCGTTGCCGTGCACCGCACGATCGTCACGCACTCGCCGAGCCACAAGGCCAGCGCCTCGCCGACGCACCGCACCATCGTGAAGGCGCCGAAGTCCACCCCCGCGCCCCACACGACCACAGGTGCCTCCGGTTCCACCGGCGGCGAGCACGAGACCGAGCCCCCCGAGACGGAGCACTGATGACTGACCGCGGCACACGCGTCCGCTGGACCACCGCTGCCCTGGTGGCCCCGACGGCCGCCGCACTCTTCACCGGAACCACGGTGTGGGCGGCCGGTCACCAGCCGGCGACCACGGCCAAGCCGGCCACGACCACCACCGCTGCGCCCGTCGCCGCGCCCACCGTCGACCCGATGGTGCTCGCGCTGCGCAAGGCAGTCCTCGCCAACTCCGCCCAGGTCGCCAAGCTGCGCAAGTCCGTGGCGCTGCTCAAGGCGCAGGCCGCGGGCATCGGCGCCGGCACGGCGTCGGCCTCGTCGGGTGGGTCCTCCTACTCGGGCTCGTCGCACTCGAGCTCGTCGTCGAGCAAGCACTCGAGCGGCGGCTCGTCCACGACCAAGAAGTCGAGCGGCAGCTCGTCCTCGGGCAGCAAGTCCTCGGGCGGCTCGTCCTCCGGTGGCGGCACGACGGTGAAGGTTCCGGCCCCCGCGCCGCCGCCGCCGGCCAACACCTCGACCGGTGCCTCCGGCGCCAAGCCGTGACATGGGCGACGCCGATGCGGTGACCGCCGCGTCGGCGTCACCCGCCACCTCCGCCTCCGACCTGACCGTCACGTTCCGGTCGATGGCCTCCGACGTCCGCTTCTGGGTCGTCGCCGCGCGTCCCGGCGCGCAGGAGGCCCTCGACGAGGCGCGTGCCGTCGTCGAACGGGTCGCTGCTTCGTGCACGCGCTTCGATCCCACGAGCGCGCTCATGCGCGCCAACGCCGCGGGTCGCTCGTTCACCGAGGTCCCGCGCGAGACGTTCGACGCGATCAAGGCCGCCTACGACGCCTACGTCAGCACCGATGGTCTGTTCGACCCTCGCGTGCTCCGTGTGCTGACCGCGTACGGCTACGACACCTCGCTCCCGTTCGAAGGAAGCACAGTGACCCTCCCCGATGCCACCGCGCAGCCGCGGCGCCCGGTGCGCTCGATGCGCCGCTGGAAGCCGCAGTTCGACGAGAACCGCCTGGCGGTCAAGGTCGGCTCGGAGCCGATCGACCTCGGCGGGATCGGCAAGGGCCTCGCGATGACCTGGGCCGCGCGCTGCCTCGTCGACTCCGGCGCCGCGGCGCTGGTCGAGGCCGGCGGCGACCTCATGGCGATCGGCGGCGGTCCCGACGGCGAGGGGTGGATGGTCGCGGTCGAGAACCCCTTCGGCGGCGACGACCCCGCGGCCGTCCTGCGCATCCGCGACCGCGGGTGCTCGACGTCCTCGATCCGCGTACGCAGCTGGAAGGCCGGTGGCACCGACGTGCACCACCTCGTCGACCCCCGCACCGGCCGCTCGGCCGAGTCCGCGCTGCGCTCGGTCACCGTCGTCGGCAGCGATCCGGCGAGCGCCGAGGTCTGGAGCAAGTCGCTCTTCGTGGTCGGTAGACGTGACATCCGGGCCAAGGCCGACGAGCATGACCTTGCCGCAGTGTGGGTCGACTCCGAGGGTTACGTCGGAGTGAGCCGCGCGATGCGTCCCTACGTCGCCTGGCAGGTGTCCCGTGTCGCGTGAGTCCGCCAACGCCACCGTCCGCACGCTCGGCCTGCGATCGGGTCTCGTCGTCCTCGTGACGGTGAGCGCCGTCCTCACCAGCTGGCTCGTCGGCACCGCGGTGAGCACCGTGGCCGGCGACAAGATGGCGCCCTGGATCCTCGGACGTGCCGCCGGCATCACCTCCTACCTGCTGCTCGTGGGCCTGGTCGCCTTCGGCCTGCTGCTCTCGCACCCGGCGCGCGCCAAGATGCGTCGGCCGAGCTCGGCCACCCGGATCCGCACCCACGTGAGCCTGTCGGTGTTCACCCTCGTGTTCACCGCGCTGCACATCGTCGTGCTCGCGACCGACAAGTACGCCGGCGTCGGCTGGTGGGGCGCGTTCGTCCCGATGGGCGCGACCTACCGACCGCTGCCGGTGACGCTCGGCGTCATCGCGTTCTACGCCGGGATCGCCGCCGGCCTCACGGCCGCCCTCGCCGGGCGCGTGTCGCGCCGGCTGTGGTGGCCGATCCACAAGGTCGCGATCGTCTCGCTCGTCCTGGTCTGGTTCCACGGCATGCTCGCCGGCATCGACACCCCGCTGCTGATGGTCCTCTACATCGTCACGGGCGGTGCGATCATCGCCCTCGCGCTGTCGCGCTACCTGAGCACCGGACCCCGCGACGAGGTCGACGAGCTCGCGTCGGTGGCGGCCACCGACCTGCACACCGGTGAGCGCGCGGCGCACCTCGGCCGCCGGGCCCGGAGCCCGCGATGACCATGGCCATCGACACCTCGACGTCGCACGACCAGGCCGGCACCGCCCCGATCCTCGAGGCGGCGGCGATCCTGCCGCTGCACGACACCGAGTCCCTCACCGGCGTCGCGCGTCACGACTTCGCGACGCACCGCGAGATCTACGGCGAGCTGCACCGCCAGACCGCCGACGGACTCGTGGCCGCGCTCGAGCAGGTGCGGCTCACCGGCCGTGGCGGTGGTCACTTCCCGGCCGCCCTCAAGTGGAAGGCCGTCATCGGCGCCGGCCGCGGCGGCACCGTCGTCGTGAATGCAGCAGAGGGCGAGCCCGGCTGCGCCAAGGACGCCGTCCTCGTGCAGACCCGACCGCACCTCGTGATCGACGGCCTGCTGGCGGCGATGGACGCCGTCGACGCCGCCGACGGCGTCATCTGGCTGCACGACGGCGCCGACGCGAGTGCCCGCTCGATCTCGCGCGCCCTTGTCGAGCGGGCGAGCCTGCACGAGCGCCCCATCCGGGTGCTGCTGGCACCAGCCCGCTACCTCTCGGGCGAGGCCACCGGCATCATCCGCACCCTCGAGGGCGGCCCCACACTGCCCCGCTATGTCCGCAACCCGGCGCAGCCCTGGACCCAGGGCCACAA
Source organism: uncultured Actinomycetota bacterium (assembly GCA_963782665.1). Classification (GTDB taxonomy): domain Bacteria; phylum Actinomycetota; class Actinomycetes; order S36-B12; family CAIYMF01; genus Longivirga. The sequence continues at coordinate 568,448 of CAWAKP010000005.1, forward strand.
GCCGGTGCTGGTCAACAACGCCGAGACGATCGCCCGCGTCGGACTCGTGGCGCTGCGCGGTGCCGACGCCTACGTCGCGACCTCGCTCGTCACGGTCATCAACCACACCTACCGCGCCGTGCTCGAGGTGACGTCGGACCGCACCATCGGCGACGTCCTCTCCGCCGCCTGGCAGTCCCTCGACGGCGAGCCGCCGCAGGCAGTGCTGCTCGGCGGCTACGGCGGATCGTGGGTCGAGGGTGCCAAGGCCGTGCACCTGCGCGTCGACGTCGACGCGCTTCGCGCGGAAGGTCTCTCGCTCGGTGCCGGTCTCATCGGCCCGTTGCCGGAGTCGGCGTGCGGCCTCGAGGAGTCGGCGCGCCTCGTGCGCTACCTCGCCGGTCAGTCCGCGCGTCAGTGCGGACCGTGCGTCTTCGGGCTCGCCGCCGTCGCCGACCTGGCGAGCGACCTCTCCGGCGGCCGCCTCGGCCGTAAGGGGCGTCGCAACCTCGACCGGTTCATGCACGAGATCGCCGGACGCGGCGCGTGCCGCCACCCCGACGGCGCGCTGCGCATGTACACCTCGGCGCTGCAGGTGTTCTCCCACGACGTCCACACCCATCGGCGCGGCCGCACCTGCGATGCGCCGACGTACGCCGTGATGCCGTTGCCGGAGGAGGAGTCATGAGCCGCCGCGCCACCGCCGAGCGCACCGCGCGCGACACGCTCGCTCCCTCGACGTCACCGCGGCTGCGGATCGACCCCGGCGTGTGCGACGGCGTCGGCATCTGCGCGCACCTCGCGCCGGACCTCGTCACCGTCGACTCGTGGGGCTACCCGATCGTGAGCCAGGAGCCGCTGACGCACCCGTCCGACCGCCGTCAGGCGCAGGCGGCCGCGAGCGCGTGCCCGCGCAAGGCCCTCTACCTCGAGTAGTTCCGCGTCCGACTGCTCGCATGCTGGTCGGCACTGCGCTTCACCGCCCGACGCAGCAGATTCCGGCCCTACATCTGCTGCCTCGGGCAGTGCAGCATGCCGAACCGCCAGCACCTCGAGGAACGAGCTCAGGTGCGGTGGCGGACGTCGCAGCCCTCGGCGGTCTCGTCGAGCAGGTGCCAGGCCGACTCGTCGCGCTGCCACGTGAGCATCTCGCCGCGCAACGACTCCCCGTCGCGTTCGAGCACCCGCGCGAGCCGGACGTCGTCGTCGGCGTCGACCCACACGCTGAGCACGGCGTGCGCGCGCAGCGTCCGCGCCGCCAGCCCGACGCCCTCGAGGATCACGACCGGCACGGGCGGCACGACCACCGTCGACTCGCTCCACTGCCGGGCGTGCCAGTCCCAGCGCGGGTGCTCACCGTCGTAGCCGCGCCGCCATCGCTCGAGCAGCCAGCCGTCGAGCCGGTCGGCGAGCCGCGCGAACGCCTCGACCCGGTCCCGTGTGCCGACGACGACGGGCCAGCCCTCGTAGACCTCGTCCCCGTGCACGACCGCGACCTCACCGAACGTCTGCTCGAGGCGGGCGGCCAGGGCCGTCGCCAGCGTGGTCTTGCCCGAGCCCGCGGGCCCGTCGACGCACACGAGTCGCACCATGCCGACCGACGGCGCCGCGAGCAGGACCTGCTCCACCCAGCGCGGGTCGACCCACCCCTCGCCGGACCCGTTGCGAGCCGAGGAACCCTCGCCGGTACCGCCGTACGACGTCACGCCGCGCCCCGATCGACCGGCACCTGCGCGTCGATCAGGCGACCAGCAGGTAGCGGGTACCGCGCAGCCGGATGCCCGACAGGTACCACGAACCCGTCGCCGTCGGCTGGTTGCCGACCACGACGTGCACGCGACCGGAGAAGATCGCTGCGGCGGGTACGTAGAGCGGCCCGGTGCCGCTGGCGTTCGGCACGGTCCAGCACGAGTTCGCGTCGTTGAGCATCGAGGCCGTGTTGCCGATCCACGCGGCATTCCGGTCCACGAACCCGAAGCCGGCGTCCGCGCCGAACTCCCCGCCGAGGGACGAGCAGGCGTAGGCCTCGAGCCGGTAGAGCGGCTTCACCGACGTCGGCAGGGTGGGCGCGAGCTCGACCAGGGTGTCCGGCGCGAGGTAGCCACCGCCCGAACCGTCCGTCGAGAACGATCCCTGCAGCGCCAGGTGGTGGCTCGAGCTGGCGCGGACGTCGAGGACGAACGTGTAGGCCTTGATGCGCTTGGTCGAGACGACCACGTACTTGTAGCTCGTGACGGCGATGCCCTCACCGCCCTTGGCCGTGATGTAGACGACGTACCTGCCCGAGGGCAGCGACTTCCGGGCTGTGGTCCGTCCCGACCAGACGACCGCACCCTGGAGCCGACGGCTCTGGACGTAGGACCACTTCGTCCGTCCGGCACTGGTGATGCGGTAGGTGAAGGTGCTCGGCACGGTTGCGGTCGCGCGGATCGTGACGGTGTCGAGGTACTTGTCCGGGTAGGGGTAGACCGACGCGCTCGACAGCGTGATCGCGGGACGGGTGGCCTGGCTGGCCGCGACGACGACCGAGGGCCGGGTCGGGACGGCGAGCTGCGAGGCGCTGCGACCCTGCAGGTAGACCTGCACGTAGTAGCGACCGTTGGGCACGCGCAGGTTCCGTGCGTTGAGCCCCTTCCAGGTGACCAGCCACGCCGAGTTCAGCGCGAGCGGGACGATCTTCACCACGACGAGCTTGGCGTTGAGGATGCGCAGGCTGCCGGTCGCCTTGCCGGGTCGGTTGGTCGCGACACGGAGCGCGACCGAGTCCTGGAAGCCGTCGCGGAAGGGGCGCAGCGTCGTCGCCGACACCGTCACCGTCTGCGTGAGCGCCGCGACGACCGCAGTTCCCGACGGGCTCCACACGCTCTGGCCGATGTCGTTGACCGCGGCCACCTGCACCTCGTACGTGCCGCCCGCGAGCGAGCCCGACGGCCACGGCGCGACCGTCGTCGACGTCGACGGGGGGACGACCCCGAGGTGGCAGTCTGGCGACGCGCCTGCGCGACAGACCCAGGCGGCTGCGCCCAGCTTCCGGTAGCGCACGCCGTAGTCGGTGATGGGGTCGACAGACGTGGGAGCGACCCAGCTGACGTCGAGGCGCTCGACCCCACCGGTGACGGTCGGTGCGGCCGGCTCGGCCGGAGGCGCCGCCGCGCTTGGCACCACCGCGGTTATCAGCTCGGTAGCCGGTCCCACACCGACACCGTTGATCGCGGCGACTGAGAACCGGTACGAGTGAGTGTTGGCGATCGGGGTGGTGTCCGCGAACTGGGTGACGTGCAGTGCAGCCACCGTCGAGCCGGTGTCGGCCACGACGGTCGCGAACGCGCCGCCGTCGACCTCGCCCATGACCTTGTAGCCGGTCACGGTGGAACCGCCGCTGGTCGCGGGCGGCGTCCAGGTGAGATAGACGGCGCTGTCGGCAGCGGACGCCGCCACCTCGGTCGGAGCCCCCGCGAGATCCGGGAGGGCCGCGCCGATGTTGAGGATGCCGGCGCCGCACTTCACCGTCGTGCAGTGGGCGGCGGCGGGGAACGGCGTCGACGTCGCGATCAGCCGGGCCTTGACCTGGTCCGGGGTGAACGGCGTGTGGGCGAGGCGGGACTGGATGAGTGCGACCGCGGCCGCGACGTGCGGGGTCGCCATGCTGGTGCCGGCGTAGGCGGCATACGCGTTGCTGGACGTGGCGTCTACCGGCTCGACCGGTCCCTGCGTCCCCGGGTTCACGGTCGAGATGATGTTGCCGCTGCTGGGGTTCTGGCCGTCACCGCCCGGGGCAGCGATCGTGACGTTGCCGGCGACGGTGCCGAAGTTGGAGTAGCTCGCGAGCGTGCCTGCACGCGTCGAGGCGGTCACCGCGATGACGCCGGCGCAGTCGGCCGGCTGGCTGCCGGTGCTCGAGCTCGTCGGCGAGCTCGGCTGCACGGTCGCGGCCGAGTTGCCGGCGGCCACCACGACGGTGGTGCCGCGGCTACGCGCACCGTTGATGGCGGCCTGCGTCGAGGTCAGGCACGAGCCTGCGCCGCCGAGCGACATGTTGATCACCGTGGCGGGCGTGGCATTGGGCGGGACGCCTGCCACGCTGCCGCCGGACGCCCACTCGATGGCGGCGTCGATGTCGGACGAGTAGCCGCCGCACTTGCCGAGCGCGCGCACCGGCTGGACCTTCACCCCGGGCGCGATGCCGCTGATGCCGATGCTGTTGTCCTGCTTGGCGACGATCGTGCCCGTGACGTGCGTCCCGTGCCACGAGCTGTTCTCCGGGAAGCAGCCCTTGAAGAAGTCGCCGTACGTGGGGTCGCCGCCGGCCGCCTCGCTCGTGGTGACCCAGTCGCCGGGATCGCTCGGATCGGCGTCGCGACCGTTTCCGTCGTTGGCGGTGAAGGCCCGTAGGTCAGGAGCGCCGCCCGGGTTGATGTCGTCGAGGCCGACGAAGTCGTAGCCGGCCACGATCGGGTCCGAGCCGGTGGGCGCGGTCACCGAGGTCGTGACGTCGGGGTGGACCGTGAGACCGGTGTCGATGACGGCGACGACGATCGCGCTGCGACCGGTCGTGCGTCCCCAGGCCGCCGGAGCCTTGGAGCTGTAGCCACCGGACGGCGTCACCGCCGTCGAGTCCCAGAGGTCCCACTGGCTGGCGAAGGTCGGGTCGTTCGGGATGACGGGGCTGGTGGCGCTCGGGTAGACCCAGAGGTCGGGCTCGGCGTACACGACGTCGGAGCGCGTCTCGAGCTGTCGGGCCACGGCCCACGCGTCCGGCACGGACATCGCGCGCCCGAGACCCACGAGGGACTGACCGTGCGCCATCGACGCGAACCTGGCCGGGCCTCGAGGAGCGCGACAGGCCCGCCGTCGCAGCGGCGATGCTCGACGTCGCGGCCCTGCCGTCGCGGGTCTTCACGATCAGGCGGTTCACCGGGTGCTCGCGCATGCCGCGCACCGACTGCTGTGGACGGCCCAGGCGTAGCTGCGGGTCGCCGGGCGACGGCGCGGCCGAGGCTGACGGGGCGGCGACCACACCCGCGAGCAGGGCGCCCGCTGCGACCGCCGTGCTGAGGGTGCGCTTCACGCGACGATTCTCCTCGGACTGTGTGCGGTGACCGCACCCCCGTGGCGCGCCTCGGTCAGCCTACGTCGCCGATCGCGCGCAGCACTCCCCGGTTCGGCTGAACGAGCGGTGGTGTCGGGACGCGATCGGGACGGGTCCGCCGACACCTGCACCGACCCCAGGACACGCTCCGGGACGCGCACTAGGTTCGACTCGAGACGACGTACCTCCACGGAGGGGAGTGGCCATGAGCCCCCAGCCGGTCGACAGCGGCCGCAACGACCTGGGCCGCGTGCTCGTACGCACCGCGGCCGAGCTCGCCGAGGTGCCGTGGGAGGAGCTCCGCGGCATCGACGGTGCCACCCACAAGGTGCTCTGGCAGTCCGGCGCGACGGTGATCGGCCTGATCCGGGTGGACGCCGGGTCGAGCAAGCCCGAGCACACCCACCACGGCGCGCACCACCACATGCTCATCACACGTGGCTCGTGCCGCATGGTCGGCTCCGTCGTGTCCGAGGGGTCCTACGTCTACGTCCCGCCCGGCGTGCCGCACGCCGTCGACCAGGTCGGTCCCGACGGCGTCGAGTTCTTCTACACCTACCGTCCCGTCGAGGTGGGTCCGGCGCCCGACGACGACCACTACCCGGCGCACCCGGTCTGACCGACCCGGTCTGTGTGCTGGCTCGCGTCAACCGTCGAGCTGCACCGCGTCGCGCAGGTCGATGAGTGCCTTCGAGTCCTCGTACGTGCAGCGGAAGGCGTCCGAGCGCACCCAGGCCTCGAAGTCCTCGCGGGTGTCGAACTCGACGGTGCAGACGAACGGCCCGCCCTGCTCGCGCGGCGCGGTGAGCAGCTCGCTGCGCAGTCCGTGGATCGCGTCGTAGTGCTCGATCCTGTCCGCGACCCGGCTCGCGAACTCGCCCGCGTCCTCCGCTGCGACGTCGATGCGAGTGGTGACGACGTACATGGCACACCTCACGGAAGGTCTCGAGATCCCGTCGACCTGGCTCGACGCTACCCGCGCGACGGGCCTGGACTCGCGCTGTCGTGAGGTTCGTGCGCCACGTCACGTCGTCCGGACTCAGGACGACGCGACGGCGGGTCGAACGTCGGTCGAACGTCGGGCATGGACCCGGCGCCGACGCTAGGTTGCGGATGTGACGAAGGTGCGGATCCACGACGGCGAGGGCCCGATCAGCCTGTCGAAGAAGGAGTACCTGCGCGAGCTCGAGCGGTTGCAGAGCGAGATGGTCGCGATGCAGGAGTGGATCCGCGCGGCCGGGCAGCGGGTCGTCGTCATCCTCGAGGGCCGCGACACCGCGGGCAAGGGCGGCGTCATCCGTCGCATGACCTACCTGATGAACCCGCGCTACGCCCGCGTGGTGGCGCTGCCGGCACCGACCGACCGACAGCGCACGCAGTGGTACTTCCAGCGTTATGTCGCCGAGCTGCCGGCGGCCGGCGAGATCGTCATCTTCGACCGGTCCTGGTACAACCGCGCGGGCGTGGAGCGCGTGATGGGGTTCTGCACCGACGAGGAGTACGAGTACTTCATGCGGGTGTGCCCCATCCTCGAGCGCGCTCTGGTGCGTGACGGGATCATCCTGGTGAAGTACTGGCTGTCGATCTCCGACGAGGAGCAGCGTCGCCGGTTCCAGTCCCGCATCGACGACCCCGCCCGTCGGTGGAAGCTCTCGCCGATGGACCTCGAGGCGCAGGCCCGGTGGGTCGACTACGCCGAGGCGAAGGACCAGATGTTCGCCTACACCGACACCCGGGAGAACCCCTGGTACGTCGTCGAGGCCGAGAACAAGAAGACCGCGCGCCTCAACCTGATGTCGCACCTGCTCTCGCTCGTGCCCTACCAGCCGATCCAGCACGACGACATCGTCCTGCCGCCGCTGCAGCACCGCGCCTACGTGAGACCGCCGCTCGACAGCCAGACCTTCGTCCCGAATCGCTACGTCGTCGAGTGACCTCGGGTGACCACGGTCACTGAGCGTAATCACTCACTCACCGAGCGTCCGCGGAGACGGAGCCTTACCGTCGCACCGTGAGCCTCGGAGCGGTCCTGGATCGCAACGACGCCGCGGGCGCGGCTGTGCGCCGACGCGACGCCGCGCTGCTGGCCGCCTCGGGACTGGCCGCGGTCCTGGCCGTCCTGTTCGACGCGGCGAGCGGCCCGGGCAGGTTCGTCGTCGATCCGGCACCTCGGCTCGCCGCCGCAGCGTTCAGCCTGACGGCAGGGGTGGCGGTGTTCCTGGCCGTTCTTGATCGTTCACGACGTGAGACCGCTCGACGTGGCCCGTTCCGGCTGCTGGCGATCGCCGGGCTCGTCCTCTGGGGCGGGCAGGCCATCGGCTACGTCGCGACTGCCGGAGCGCCGGGGGAGTACGACCTGCTCGTCGAGGTGATCCCGCTCACCGTCTTCCTGACGTTCGCGGTGTACTCGCTGATCCGGATCTGCTGGCCGGCGAAGATCACCGTCGCAGACGCGCGGGTCCTGGTCCTCGACTCGCTGGTCACAGTGCTCGCCCTGCTCGTGCTCTGGCTCCTGGTGGTGCTGCCGGCGTGGGTCTCCGTCGTGGACTACGACCACTGGGAGCGGCTCGATCAGGTGCTGATGTTCGTCGCGCTCGCGCTGGCGTTCGTGCTGGCGGTGCTGGCGCGCCGGATCGGCAGCCTGCCCTTCGTCCAGATCTCGCTGCTCTGCGGCGGGATCGTCGTGTACTTCCTCAGCGGGCTGCTGGGCCAGATGGTCCACGGTCTGGACGACGTCACCCGCATCACCTACTCGATCGTGGGCTACGTCGTCGCTGCGAGTCTCGTCGTCGCGTTCGCGCACCGTCCGCCCGTCGAGCTCGAGGGTCGGCGCTCACGACTCGGCCGCGAGCTGCTGTCGACGAGCACCCCGCTGGTGCTGACCTTCCTGGCCGGGATCCAGGTGGTGCGCGTCGCAGGTTCGGACGAGCTCCTCGACCGGGCCGCCACGGTCGCGGCCGGGGCACTGCTCACGGTGTGGCTCCTCACCGTGATGGTCATGAGGCTCAGCGCGGCCAGCGAGCTGGCACGCATCCGGGAGGGAACGCTGACGACGCTGGTGACCCAGCGCACGCGCGAGGGCTGGTTCCGAGCGCTCGTCGGTGACTCGCAGGACTTCATCTTCATCCTCGACCCGCTCGGCGTCGTGGTCTACGCCGGCCCGCGCGTCGAGGCGGAGATCGCACTGCACGAGGTCCCGACGGAGTTCGACCCCGCGCACCGCCACCTCCTCTCCGAGGTGCTCGTCGGCTCGACGCCGTCCGAGGTCCGCCTGCTGCTGGCACAGGTGTCGCTCGATCCCGCGATGGTCGGGCCGCACGAGCTGCAGATGCGTGCGCACGACGGAGTGCGCGACGTGGCCGCCACGATCCGCCCCATCACCGACATCGAGTTCCAGGGCTACGTCCTGACGGCGCACGACGTCACGGCCGCGCGCACGCTGCAACGCCAGCTCGACTCGCACTGGAGCCGAGACGCGCTGACCGGCCTGCTCAACCGCGACGGGTTCCTCACGGCGCTGCGCGCCGAGCTGCCGCACTCCGATCACGCCGACGTGCCCGTCGTCCTCGTTCTCGACATCGAGCGGTTCGGGTCGCTGAACGACGGCCTCGGTCACGACACCGGGGACGACATCCTGCGCGCGGTCGCCCGCTCCTTCGAACGGCTCCCGGCCACCGTGTGCGAGGTGGCACGTCTGGGCAGCGACACCTTCGCGCTGCTGCTCCGCGACGGCGCACCGGAGGAGGCGGTCGGCGACGTGGTCGAGCAGCTGCGCGCCGAGCTCCGCGGTCTGCTGCTGCCCGACGGCCGCGAGATCGAGACCACCTTCCGCGCCGGCTACGTCGTCGTCCGCGAGCTGGCCACCGAAGACGCCGACTGGATCCTCGAGGCGGCCGATCTCGCCCTGAGCCGAGCTCGATCGTCCCGGCACGTGCAGCTCGTCGCCTACCACGACGACATGCGGGTCGAGACGGAGCGCCGGCTTCGCGTCGAGCGCGACATCAGGTCAGCGCTTGCCGAAGGCAGGGTCGACGTCTTCTACCAGCCGATCGTCCGGCTCTCAGACGGCTGGGCGAGGGGCTCCGAAGCGCTCGTCCGGCTGCGTCAGCCGGACGGAACCTTCGTCCCGCCGCTGGACTTCATCCCCCTCGCCGAGGACATCGGGCTCATCGGTGACATCGGTCTCGTGGTCCTGCGTCGCGCGTGCGACGACACCGTGGCGGCGTCGCAGGTGATCGGTCGTCCGTTGACGGTGTCGGTCAACCTGGCCGTCGACCAGCTGCAGCCCGACCTCGTCGGGATCGTGCTCGACGCCCTCGACGACAGCGGGCTCCCGCCCGATCAGCTCTGCCTCGAGGTCACCGAGTCGACGCTGGCAGATCTCTCGGAGGGCACTCGGGCCGTCCTCACCGACCTGCGCGCGCTCGGCGTCACGGTCGCTCTCGACGACTTCGGCACCGGCTACTCATCGATGTCCTACCTGGCGACCCTCCCGGTCGACGTCCTGAAGATCGACCGCTCGTTCGTGTCGGTGCTCGGCTCGTCCGTGCACGGCTTCACCCTCGCGCGGCTGGTCGTGCAGCTCGCCGAGCCGCTGGGCCTCACCACCGTCGCCGAGGGTATCGAGACGATCGAGCAGGCCGACCTGCTGCGCGGGATGGGCTGCGAGTTCGGTCAGGGCTACCTGTTCGCGCGTCCGATGCCGTACGACGACTACCTCGCGGCGATGCTGGGACCGCTCGCGACCGCCGCTCTCGTCTGACGATGCGGACGCCGAGTGGTGTGCGGTGCCGGTCGGCTCACCAGCCGTCGCGCAGCACCGTCTCGAGCATCTCGACGTAGAAGTCGGCGCTCGCCTCGGTCAGGCACATCGGCGGCTTCATCTTGAGGACGTTGGCGCGCTCCCCGGTCGGCTGCACGATCACGCCGAGCTCGCGGAGCCGGTCGCAGATGGCCGCGCACTCCGCCGTCGCCGGCTCGAGGGTCTCCCGGTCGCGCACCAGCTCGATACCCAGGTAGAGGCCCATGCCGTGGACCGCGCCGATGATCGGGTAGCGGTCCTGCAGCTCACGCGACCGGGCGACGATGCGGTCGCCGAGCCTCGCGGCGTTCGCCTGCAGCCCCTCGTCCCGGATGACGTCGAGCACGGTGAGGCCCGTGACGCACGACACCGGGCTGCCGCCGGCCGACGAGAAGAAGTTGCCCTGCGCGGAGAAGGCGTCGGCGACGGCTCGCGTGGTGATGACGGCACCGAGCGGGTGACCGTTGCCCATCGCCTTGGCCACCGTGATGATGTCCGGCGTCACGCCGTGCATCTCGAAGGCCCACCAGTGGTGCCCGAGCCGGCCGTAGCCGACCTGGACCTCGTCGGCGATGCACAGGCCGCCGACGGCGCGCACGGCGTCGTAGGCCTGCGCGAGGTAGCCCTCGGGGAGCATCACGCCCCCGGCGTTGCCGAACACCGGTTCGCAGATGAACGCGGCCGGCGGGCGACCCTCCGAGGCGATCTGCTCCACGAGCTCGCGCAGCTCGGTGGCGTAGTCGTCGCCGGAGTGCGGTCCGCGGAAGCGGCCACGGAAGGTGTTGGGCGCGGAGGCGAGGTGGACCCAGTCGGGTCGGCTCTCGAGCGCGCCGGGGTTGTCGTAGAGCGACGTCGTGACGGCGTCGGAGAGCAGCGTCCAGCCGTGGTAGGCCTCGCGGACCGCGACGACGTCCGCGCGACCGGTGACCACCTGGGCGATGCGCAGCCCGAGGTCGACCGCCTCGGACCCGCTGTTGACGAGGAACACCGTGTCGAGGCCGTCTGGCGAGAGCGCCGCGAGCCGCTCGGAGAACTCGGCGATCGCGGCGTAGTGGAAGCGTGAGTTGGTGTTGAGGCTGCGCAGCTGGTGCTCGACGGCGTCCGCGAGGCGCGGGTGACCGTGGCCGATCGCGGCCACGTTGTTGACCATGTCGACGTAGGCGCGCCCGCTGGTGTCGATGAGGTGATGACGCCAGCCTCGCTCGATGCGCATCGGCGCGGCGTAGTAGTGCTCCTGCACCACCGCGAACGCGTCGAGCCGTCGCTCGAGCAGACCGACCGGGTCGTCGAGCGGCGCCGCGACGTCGACGCCGAGGATGGGTCCGGGGTCCGGGCACAGCTGCGACCAGCCCGCCGCGGTGACCGCCGTCGCGAAGTCGGGCGCGCGCAGCGCGGGGTCGACGCAGAGCTGCACGTGCAGCTCGCCGTTGCCCGCGGAGCCCAGCCCCTCACCGGCCGCGACGGACGTACCGGCGGCGGCCGCCGCGTGCACCCCGCGGACCGTCAGGCGGCCGGCGGTGCTGTCGAGAGTGAGCGTCGAACCGTCGACGGACGCGACGACGCCGTCCCACGGGGCACTCACCGACGTGCCGGCCGGCACGTGCAGGTCGACGCCGAGGGCGTAGGTCGCCGGGGCGTGCGGCGAGTCGAGCTGCGTGCGCGTGAGCCGCGCCTCGCTCCACCGGGTGACCGCCGCGCCGGTGCGGCGCGCGGCCGAAGCGAGCAGGGCGCGCTCGATGCCCGGCTCGAGGAAGCGGCCAGAGTGCAGGTCGGGGCTCAGCACCGACAGGTCGACGACGTCGAGCGCGTCGACCGACGGGAGGAGCCGGCCGCCGGCGGCGACCGCCGCACGTGCACGGTCGTGGCGGGGCGAGGCCGGCAGGTCGAGCGCAGCTCGGATGGTGGCCTCGGCGACCTCGAAGTCGACCGAGCGGGCGACGTGGAAGATGCGCAGCTCGGACTCGAGCGGCTCGGTGGCCAGCTCGTTGTCGGGGTCGAGCATGGCCTGGTGCTCGCCGCTCGCGACGAGGACGGCGCCCCGGAGGACGACGAGCGGCCACAGCGCCGCGACGTCCGCGTCGTCGAGCGGGACGAGCTCGTGGAAGGCGCGGATCGCCGGCAGCACGACGAACGGGTCGTCGGTGCCGTGCCGCAGGATCGACGCCGCAGTCACGGCGATGTCGCCGACCAGCCAGCTGCGGGTGAGGTCGCCGAAGTCGATGACGCCGTCGGGGCGGATCCGTCCGGCGGCGTCGGCGTGGCCCACGACGTTGTCGTCGGTGACGTCGCCGTGGATGGCCTGGAGGCGCAGGCGGTCGACCACGTCGGCGAGCCGCTCGGACGCGGCCGCCGCCCGGTCAGCGACGAGCGACTGCCGGGCCGGCTCGGTGATCGAGCCCAGCAGTGCGGCGAGGACGGTGTCGGCGTGGCGGAGGTCCCACTGCACGACGCGGTCGAGCCCCGGGTGGTCGAAGTCGGCCAGGGCCGCCGAGGCGTGCCCGGCGAGACGGCCGAGGTCGGCGACGACCTCGGCCGAGAGGTGCTGGGTGCCGGACAGCGGCGCCCCCTCGACGTAGGTGAGCAGCCGCAGCGGGAGGCGGTCGTCGCCGTCGCGTGCCTCGGCGACGTGGTCGCCCGCGAGCGAGGTGAGCGGGACGGGCGCGGCGAAGGGCACCTTGCGCGCGGCCAGGTGCAGCAGCGCGGCGTTCTGGGCCTCGATCGCCGGGAGTCCCCACCCCCGGTTGGCGATCTTGAGCACTCGGACGGCGTCGTCGTCGGTGACGACGCGGAAGTTGCGGTCCTGGTGGCTGCCCAGCTCGCTCACGCGTCCCTCGACGCCGAACACGTCGCGGGCGAGGGCGGCCGCCAGCGCCTCGTCGACGCGGGGACGGGGCGACACCTGCAGCGAGTCGGGCAGCGTCGGGTCGGGCGCAGTCATGTCAGGTCCTCGCCAGTCGGCACGATCACGAACAACAACGGTCACGCTCAGCCCGGCACCCCACCGCGCTCCCCACGCACTGCAGATTCTGTCCCCTAGGGTCGATCACTGGCACATATATGCCATCTCGCGTCCACAAGTCGTGATCGTGGACGCCGCCGACCGCCCTCGACCGGTCGCCCGGTTGTCGCGCCACGCGCGTCCCGGCGGGCGTAGCGTCGCGAGAGTCCGTTCCGCCGGGAGAACCGTGGGGGAGCCCCATGAGCACCGAGGTCCGAGTCGTGCGCTGGCCGTCCGAGCCCGGTCACGCGGGCGGCATCGACGGCGGCCCGCACGAGATCTGGATCGCCGTCCCCGTCGGGATGCACGCGACCGAGGCCGCCCAGCACGTCGAGCGGCTGCTCGGCGAGGCTCCGTCGCTCGACCTGCGCGGTGAGCTCGGCCCGCAGCTCGCGTCGCTCGGCCAGTCCGTGGTCGAGTCGCTCGACGACGACGGCCTCGTCTGACCTCCGGCTCCTGCCGTACGCCGCGTCATCGCGCCACGGCGACCGCCACGCGTCGGCTCGTCCACGCGGCGGCACCCACCGCGACCACCTGCAGCAGCGCCCCGACCAGCAGCAGGGGTGCGACGCCCACGCCGATGACCGCGCCGAACACGGCGGTGGCCGCCGCGAACACCGACGTACGCAGGCTCGCCCCGGTCGTGAAGACCTGCGAGCGCACCTCCGGCGCAGCCTCGCGCGTGCGCACCCGGAACAGCGCCGTGAGCAGCGGGCCCTCGACCGCGCCGTACGCCGCAGCGGCCACCAACGTCACCGGGAACGACGTCGACACCGCGAGCAGTGCGAACGACGCCCCGATCGCGAGGGTCGAGACGGTGAGCGCACGGTCCGTGTCGCGCAGCGGCCGACGCGCCACGAGCAGCGTCGAGACCAGGCCGCCGGCGGCAGCGACGCCGAAGACCGCGCCGGACGCCGCGAGCGACCCGGTCTGCGCGCGCGAGACCAACGGAACGGTCACGAGGAACGCCGCCTGGCCGGCGAAGCCGACCGTCGTGAGCACCGACGCGTACGCGAGGTGCGGGGTGCTCACCAGCCCTCGGAACCCCGTCGAGACGTCGCGCACGAACGAGGGACGTACATCGCTGGCTTCCCTTGTGGCGAAAGGGATCCGCGACACCAGCAGCAGCGCTACGAGGAGCAGCAGGAGCGTGAACACCATCGGTCCGCTGTGCCCGAGGACGAGCGCCGCCGCGGCGAGCGGAGGACCGACGATCGCCCCCACGTTGTAGGTCGCGGCGTCGATCCCGTAGACGCGGTCGAGCCGTGCGCCCTGCACCATCGACGGCAGCTGCGAAGTGAGCCCGCCGGTCAACGCCGGGTGCGCGAACCCGCCGACGGCCGCGACGAGTGCGAGCAGCGCGAGCGGTGCGAGCGGGACCGTGGCCGCCAGCGTCGCGACGACGACGCTCAGCACCACGAGGGCGAGCGCGATGACGCGTCCAGGTCTGGCCACCCGGTCGAGCAGGGCACCGACGAGGGGTCCCGAGACGGCGGCGAAGCCGGTGAACGCCGCGAGCACGAGGGCACCGTCCTGCGTCGAGCGGCCGGACGCGAGCGCAGCCAGCAGGATCGCCGGCCCCAGCGCCTCGGTCGCCGAGCGCGCCGCGGTCGCGACGACGGCGTACGTCGCGACATCCGCGCGGGCGGTGTCGCCCAGGTCCGGCGTCGGCTCCATGCCGGTCACGCTAGCGACGCGCACCACGCCCGGTCGCACCGGCGCGTGGGCGCCGCGTAGGTTCGGCCGGGTACCAGCGCTGCGCCTGCCGGAGGAGGAAGCCTCATGGACCACGCGTCGGATCCCGGCGCGCGCGTGGCGCGCGACACCGTCGAACGGCTGCGTGCCGACTGCGCGCGATGCGCGGCCCTGTGCTGCGTCGTCCCCGCGTTCTCCCGCTCCAGCGACTTCGCGATCGACAAGCCGGCCGGTCACCCGTGCCCGAACCTGCAGCGCGACTTCCGCTGCGGGATCCACGACGACCTGCGCCCGCTCGGCTTCCCGGGGTGCACGGTCTACGACTGCCTCGGTGCGGGGCAGCACGTCGTGCAGGTCGTGTTCGCCGGACGGACCTGGCGCGACGACCAGGACGTCGCCGACCTCGTGGGCGACGTCTTCCCCGTGGTGCGCGCGCTCCACGAGCTGCTGCGGTACGCCGCCGAGGCTCGCACGCACCCGGCGACCGTCGCGCTGCACGGCGAGCTCGACGATGTCTGTCGGCGGCTCGAGCAGACGATCGACGGGGACGCGGACGTGCTCGCGCGGGTCGACATCGACCAGCAGCGTGCCGACGTCAACCCGCTCCTGGTCCGGGCCAGCGCGGCGATGCGCGCGGCGTGGCCGCGGCACGAGGTCGACCACCGCGGCGCCGACCTGGTCGGCGCCCGCCTGCACGGCGAGGACCTTCGCGGTGCGAGCCTGCGCGGTGCACGGCTGGTCGGGGCCGATCTGTCGGACGCCGACCTGCGCGGGGCGGACGTGACGGGCGCCGACCTGCGGGGAGCGGACGTCGCGGGCGCCGACCTCAGCGAGACGTACTTCCTGCTCCGGTCCCAGCTCGAGTCGGCGCGCGGTGACGCGCGGACACGGGTGTCGGCCGATCGTGCGCGGCCCACGCACTGGAGCTGACCCGCAGACCCGCGCGGCCGATGCTCAGTCGCGCGGCACCTCGAGCACGGAGGTGAGACCGGGCTGCGTCGGATCGTCCTCGATCGGGATGTCGGCGAGCCACGAGCGGATGACGTGGGCGAGCTCGCCCGGGTGGCTGAAGTTCACCGCGTGCGCCGCCCCTGTGATGACGGCGACGGTGACGTGCTCAGGCAGCTGACCGGCAACCTCCAGGATGCGAGGTCGCTTGGGCAGCAACGGATCCCGGCTGCCGAGCACTGCCAACGCGGGGATCGGCACGTGCATGAGCCGGTCGAGCGACGGGAACCGCGTCAGCTCGGCGAAGAGCCGGAGGGCGTTGACGGGGCCGAACCGGACGTAGTCCGGCACCGCCACCGTGGCCATACGAGGATTCTCGCGCACGCCGTCGACGGCGAGCTGACCGATAGCCCGGCGCAACGGCTGGTTGTTGATCCCGCCGGCTGGCGCGCACAGGACGATGCGCTCGACGCGATCGGTGTGGTTGTCGGCGAGCTCGACGCTGATCGGGCAGCCCATCGAGTTGCCGACGAAGACCGCCTTGTCGATCTCCATCACGTCGAGAAGCCGCACGACCGTGTCGGCGAGGGTGGGGATGTCGAGCGGACGCCGGGGCTTCTCGCTGCGGCCGTAACCGGGAAGGTCGGGCACGTACTGACGTGCGTCGGTCTGCAGCAGCCGCGCGGTCGGCATGAGGTACTCGCCGGAGATCGCGAACCCGTGCACGTGCACGATCGGCGTCGTCCCGGCGACCTCGGGGCCGACGCGCACGAACACGTGCCGTCCGTCGACGAGGTAGGTGCGGTGCTCCCACCCCGGATCCAGCGTGCGCGCCATAGAGATCCCCTCGGTCAGTCGGGTTCGATGCGTCGCAGCCGCAGGACGCGCGGCGGCTCGGCCGTCAGCTCGGGCAGTCGCGCGACGAGGGCGACGATGTGCGGCGTGCGGTCGTGCGCGGCGTGCGCCGCCCGTGTCGCCCAGATCTCGTAGAACGCGACGACGTCGGGGTCCTCGACGCTGGCGTGCAGGTCGTAGCGCAGGCACCCGTCCTCGGCCCGCGTGGGCCCGACGACGTCGAGCAGCGCGCCGCGCAGGTCGTCGATCCGACCCGGGGCGGCTCGGAACTCCACCACCATCGCGAGCGGTTCCTCGCTCAAGGCAGCCCTCCGATGTGCGTCCATCGCCCCGCAGTCGCGTGGGTGGCGCCCATCATGCCGGTCGGTCGCAGCCCGGTCACGCGAGGTGCAGGGCCCGAGCCTCTTCCCAGAGCTCGTCGCGCACGTCGGGGTGCGCGGCGTCGCGGATCAGGTGCCGTGCCTGCGACCTCTGGTCGTAGCCCCAGATCCAGGCCTGGCCGTTCTCGGTGACGATCGCGGACGCCTGGAACGAGGTCACGGGCTCCTCGATCATCGGCACGATCGTGGAGACGTTGGCTCGCGGGTGCCACGAGCGCAGCGCCAGGATCGCCTGGCCGCCGGGGGAGTGCAGCGCCCCGACGATGAAGTCGGTCTGTCCGCCGAAGCCGGAGTAGATCTGTCCCTTGACCCGCGACGCGTTCGCCTGCGCGTAGAGGTCGACCTGCAGTGCGGTGTTGACCGACGTCATGAGCGGCTGACGCGCGATGAGCGACGGCTCGTTGGTGGTCTCGGTGCGCAGCAGCGCCACGCGCGGGTTGCGGTCGACCCACGCGTAGAGCTCGGGCGACCCGAACACGAACGAGGACGTGAGCTGGGCGTCCGGGTCGAGCGCGCCCGCCCGGTCGAGGGCCAGGACACCGTCGCTGAACATCTCCGACCAGACGCGCAGACCGCGTCGGCGGGTCAGGCCCGACAGGACCGCGTCGGGCACCGCGCCGATGCCGAGCTGCATGGTCGCGCCATCGGTCACCCGGGTCGCGACGCGCTCGCCGATGGCGGCGCTGACGTCGTCGATCTCCAGCGTTCCCGGGGAGGGCAGCGCTGCGTCGACCTCGACAGCGAGGTCGACGAGGTCGACGTCGATCTCGGCGTCCCCGAACGTGTAGGGCATCTGCGTGTTGACCTGGGCGAGCACCAGCCCACCGCGCGCACGCACCGCCTCGATCGCCGCCGGGAGGATGTTGACCTCGATGCCCAGCGAGACCTTGCCGTCCCGAGGCACCGACGTGTGGATCACCACGACGTCCGGCGGGCAGGTGGCCGTGAACAGGCGGGGCACGAGCGACAGGCGCGAGGGGATGTAGACCAGGCCCGGGCTCTTGCGCATCCCCGGGCCGACGAATGCGGTCTCCAGGGTGACGCCCTCACGGTCGGGGAGCCCCGGCTGTGCGTTGAGCGCGTGCAGGCGGTACTCCGGCAGCACGGCGTCGATGGCCGCGAGGAGGGCGTGCGGCGTGGCGAAGTTGCCGCTCACCACGAGCCTCGGGTCGGCGGGCAGTCCCGAGAGCAGGGCCGGGAGGCCGTCGAGCGTGATCGTGCGCATGGCGGGTGCTGCCCCTCGTCGTGGTGGTGGCCACGACGCTATCGATCCCGTCGTGCGGACGCAGCAGCAGTGCGCGCCGGCTGCTCCGGCGAGAGGACCGTGACGGGCCGAGTCGCCCGTCTGATCGACGAGGCGGCCGTGAGCGCGCATCCGCGTCACCGGACTGTCACAGTGAGTGAAGTCGACCGCACCACCAGCGGAAGGAAGACGAGCGTGGCCACCGACAACGCGCAGGCCCTCGTCATCGAGGACTCTCCCGAGATCACCCTGCTCGTCCGCGGGCTCCTCGAGAAGGAGGGCTACTCCGTGGTCGCCACGCCCCGGGGGACCCAGGGGCTGGAGTGGGCCCGGTCCAAGAAGCCGGAGCTGGTGATCCTCGACCTGTCGCTGCCCGACCGGGACGGGGTCGAGGTCTGCCGTGAGCTGCGCAGCTTCAGCGACGCGTACGTCGTCATGGTGACCGCTCGCGACGACGAGGTCGACAAGATCGTCGGCCTCACCGTGGGCGCGGACGACTACGTGACCAAGCCCTTCTCGCCGCGAGAGCTGGCGGCACGGATCCGCGCGATGCGCCGACGTCCTCGGGTGGCCGCGCAGCAGGAGAGCCGTGACTTCGGCCGCCTCATGGTCGACCCCGTGGCGCGCGAGGTGAAGGTCGACGGCGCGGACGTCGAGCTCACCAAGATCGAGTTCGACATCCTCGACCTTCTCTCGAGCAGCCCGCGCCGCACCTTCACGCGCGAGCAGGTGCTCGTCTCGGTCTGGGGCGAGTGGTTCGGCGACGACCACGTCATCGAGGTCCACGTCGGCAAGCTGCGCAAGAAGCTCGGCGAGTCCGCGGCGCAGCCGCACCACATCCGCACGCTGCGCGGTGTCGGCTACCGCTTCGAGCCGCACTGATCCCGCGTCACATCGACGAGGGAGGGCCATGGGCGTGCTCCTCGAGGGAGACGACCTCGATCGGGTGGCACCGTTCGGGGTGCTGTGCGACGGCTCTCTCGTCATCACGCGAGCGGGCTCGTCCTGGGGCCGGCTCACCGACGCGATCGTGGGCCGTGGGCTCCTCGACGTGTTCGACCTCGTGCGGCCGGTCGGCGTCGAGGACATCGACGGGCTGCGTCGGCATCGCGACGCGATGATCCTCCTGCGGCTGCGTCCCGAGGGACCTCGGCTGCGCTTCCAGGTCGTCGACGTGTCCGAGCCGCCCGGTGTGCTGCTCGTGGGTACGCCGGTCGTGTCGTCGTCGGAGGAGCTCGACCGTCTCGGCCTGTCGGCCGGGGACTTCTCGCCGATCGACCAGACGCCCGACCTCCTGCTGCTGCGCCGCGCGCAGGAACGCAGCCTCGCCGACCTGCGCACGCTCAACACGGAGCTGCAGCATTCGTCCGCCGAGCTGCGCCGCGCCAACAGGATGCTGAGCCGCGCCGAGGCGCGCTATCGCAGCATCGTCGAGCTGCAGCCGCTCGTGATGTACATCGACCAGCTCGGATCGCTGCCGACCACCGAGTTCATCTCGGCCCAGGCCGAGAGCTGGCTGGACTACCCGCGCGAGCGCTGGCTCGAGGAACCAGGCTTCTTCTTCGACATCATCCACGCCGAGGACCGCGAGCGCGTCTGGCAGGCGCACCTGCGCGCCGAGCGCGACGACTCGCCGTTCGACCAGGAGTTCCGCCTGCTGCGCGCCGACGGGCGCATCGAGTGGGTCCGATGCGTCGACGCGGTCGTGCGCGACGACGAGGAGGGGAGCGGACGCCGGATCGGATTCATGCTCGACGTCACGTCCGCCAAGAACGCCGAGCTCGACCTGCACAGCACGATGTCGCGCCTCACGACGCTGCTGGCGCACATGCAGACCGGTGTGCTCGTCGAGGACGCGCAACGTCGCGTCGTCGTCGCCAACGACATGCTCGTCGAGATCTTCGGCGCGACGGCGGGATCGACCGAGCTGACCGGGCTTCCGGTGACGGCGGCGCTGTCGCACCTCGTTCCCGGCAGCGACGAGCCGCGTCGGTTCCTCAGGCGCACCGAGGACCTCCTGCACCGGCGTTGGCCGGCGTCGGACCAGACGCTCGCTCTCGCGAACGGCCGGGTCCTCGAGTTCGACTTCCAGCCGATCGTCTCGGAGGGTGTCGACCTCGGCGCGCTGTGGATGTTCCGCGACGCGACGGACCGGGTCCAGTACCAGGAGGCGTTGGCGCGGGCGCGCGACGAGGCGATCGCGGCGTCGGACGCGAAGACCCAGTTCCTCGCGTCGATGAGTCACGAGATCAGGACACCGATGCACGGCGTCGTCGCCACGCTCGAGCTGCTGCGCATGACGAGCCTGGACTCCGAGCAGCGCGAGCTCGTCGACGTGGTCAGCTCGTCGGCCTCGACCCTCGTCGAGATCATCAACGACATCCTCGACTTCCAGCGGGTCGAGGCCGGTCGTATCGACCTCGCGTCGGAGCCGTTCTCGCCCGGTGACGTCGTCACGGGGGTCGTCGACCTGCTCCGGCCGCAGGCGCGCGCGAAGGGGCTCGACCTGCGGCTCGTGCTCGATCCTGCGCTGCCCGCCACCTTGGAGGGCGATCCGCTGCGGCTGCGGCAGGTGCTGGTCAACCTCGCGGGCAACGCGGTGAAGTTCACCACCGCGGGGTCGGTGACCGTCAGCACGTCGGTCGAGGCGATCGGACGCGGAAGCGTCGAGGTCGGTTTCGAGGTCCGCGACACCGGTCAGGGGATCGCCGCCGACCGGATCAGCGCGATCTTCGACCCGTTCGTGCAGGCGAAGGCCGGCAACGAGGGCACGGGGCTCGGTCTCGCGATCTCCGACCGGCTGGTGTCGCTCATGGGCGGGCGCTTCGACGTGACGAGCGTCCTGGGCCAGGGGTCGTCCTTCCGTTTCGCCGTGCGTCTTCCCGTCGTGGCGCCAGCGGCGGGTTCGGGCTCGAGCCCCGGTGCCGCCGAGGCGACCGGCGCGGACGCGACGCCGAACGCTGCCGCCACGGTGCTGGTCGTGGACGACAGCGAGGCGAGCCGCAAACTCGTCCTGCGCCAGCTCTCGCGTCTTGGCGTGTCGGCGGTGGCGGCCGCGTCAGGGAGCGAGGCGCTGGACCTGCTCGAGTCGTCGGCGCGGTTGTCGCTCGTCCTGCTCGACGCGGACATGCCCGAGCTCGACGGACCTGCCACCACCGCCCGCATCCGTACGTCGGGCCGGCGCACCGTCGCCGACGTCGCTGTGATCGGCCTCGTCGTCGGCGACGACCCCGACTGGCTCGAGCGCTGCCGCGTCAGCGGCATGGACGGGCATCTCAGCAAGCCCGTCGACCTGGCCGAGCTGCGACGTGTCGTCGACGAGCTGGTGCGCCCGTCATGACGGAACGCGAGCATGGCGACGTCCGACGGGCCGGGGAGTCCGACGCGGAGGCCAGCGTGCGGTGGCAGGAGACGGCCGAACGCGAGCGCGCCGCGCGTCTCGAGGCAGAGCTCGTCGCGGAGAGCCAGCTGCGCCGGTCCTACGAGCGCGCACGCGAGGTCGAGCTCTTCGCCAGCGTCGCCGTGCTCGTGAACGAGAGCCTTGATGCGCTGTCGACTGTCGGCGCGGCGGCCAAGATCCTGCGTCGGCACTGCGGTTTCGCCGTGTCGCACGTTCTGGTACCTGACTCCGACGGCGCGTTCGTGACCGCTGACATCTGGGACGCGGACCCCGCCGCGCTCGAGTTCCTCGACGTCATCATGGAGGCGACGGTCGACGAGCGGTTCCCACCCCCGCGCGGGCTGCCGGGGGAGGTGGCGGCGACACACCTGGCCCTGTGGCTGCCCGACCTTCGCTCCGCTGCCAACTATCCGCCGTTCGAACGGATCCGCGCGGGCGCGTCATGGGCCATGCCGGTGGTCGCCGGCGTCGAGGTCGTGGCGGTCATGGAGTTCGTGCACCCCACGCCCCGGGCCGCGGACGAGCGGCTGCTGCAGCTGGCTCCGTCCCTCGGGTCCCAGCTCGGGCGCGCGTTCGACTGGGAGGCGCTCGAGCGTCGTCGGGCCGCGGACCGGCGTCGGCTCGAGGACCTGGTGGCGCAGCGCACCGCGGAGGTGCAGCACGTCAAGCGCGAGTCACGGCTGGCCGAGGACGTGCGCGGCGCGTACGTCGCCTACCTCGTCCACGAGGCCGAACGCGCGCTGGGACTCCTCCACGATCTCGCCGCGCGCCACGTGGCACCGGCCGAGGACCTCGCCGCACTCACTGCGCTCGAGGACACCGTGACCCGGCTGGTGGGCGTCGCAGACGGCGGCGATCGCCGGATCCTCGGCGAGCGCGACGCGATCGCGCTCGACGCGCTCGTGACCTCCGTCGTCACGCCCTACTGCGACGCCGCGGTGCCTGTCGTCGCGTTCGTCGGGCCGGACGACTCCGAGGTCGTGACGGCGCTGCAGGTGCCGCTGGTGACCCGCGCCGCACGGGCACTGGTCGACAACGCGCTGGTGCACTCGGGCACCGACCGGGTCGAGGTCACCGTGAGCGGCTCGTCGGAGAGCATCACCCTCGTCGTGCGCGACCACGGCGTCGGCTACACCTGGCCGCACAACGGCGTCCGTCCGTCCGGCGGCCGCGGGCTCGCTCAGGTGTCACGTCTGGCCGACGCGCTCGGCGGCGCGCTCGAGGTGACCGCTGAGCAGGACGGCGGCACCAGCGCGCGGCTGCGGATCGCCGCCCGTCCCGGGGGACCCGCGGCGTGGGTGTCCCGGAGCACCCGGGTGCTGCTCGTCGACGACAACGAGATCAACCGGCGGCTCGCGGCAGCGATGCTCGCGAAGATCGGGCTCCGCACGGACGTGGTCGACGGTGGCGCGGCCGCTCTCGCGGCGATGGAGCAGACCGTCTACGGACTCGTCCTCATGGACGTCCAGATGTCCGACATCGACGGGCGCGAGGCCACCCGGCGCTGGCGCGCCGGCACGACGGGTGCCACGCGGGCCGACGTCCCGATCGTCGCGCTCACGGCGCACGTCGGGCAGTCCGAGCGCGACCTGTGCCAGGAGGCCGGCATGACCGACTACCTGAGCAAGCCGTTCGGGCTCGAGGCTCTCTCCGCCGTGGCGCGCACGTACCTCGATCGCCCTGATGAGCGCGACACGGCACCCGGCGCGGGCGGGTCGACGGGTCAGGTGGCACCTTCGCCGGCGAGGTAGCCGCGCATCGCTGCGACCGTGCGTCGCGTCGCCGTCTCGAGGTCCGCGCCGAGGGTGCGGCAGGTCGCGGCGTCGCTCACGAGGGCGGCGTCCTGCAGCGTCCGCGCGAGGCTGGTGACCTCGACGGCGCCGAGCATCGACGCGGGTGACCCCAGCGAGTGCGCGGCCGAGCGCAGCTCGTCGCGGTCGTCACCGGCGAGGGCGACCCGGATCGCGGCCAGCCGGGCGGGGGCCTCGTCGACGAAGGCCTGAACCGCCTGGCGGACCAGGTCGCGGTCGCCGATCTCGTCGATCAGGGACTCGAGCCGCTGCCGGTCCAGCGGGTCGCTCGTGTCGGACATGGCCGCCCTCCGGTCGCGTCACGCCAGTCTTGTCCGACCGGCGGCGCCGAGTCGATCCGGGCGGACGCCGGTTCCGGTGCCGCCGCGGCGCTGCGCTGCACCTCGCCACCTACCATGGCCGCGTGACTCCCACCGTCAATCCTGCCGGGACGTGCGCGCCGCTGGGCGACGCGTGACCGCGCCGGCGACGTCGATCGCGCAGGTGCGGCCCGGGCGGTTGCTCGCCGGAGCCACGGTCGTCGGTGTCGTCGTCATGGCGCTCTGCCTGTGGACCGGCGACGGACGGCCCGCGGGGCCGGTGGAGGGGCTGCCCGACGCTGGGCCGGGCACGGCATGGGCGCTGCCCACGGTCCGCACGATCGCCGACCTGGCGCTCATCCTCACGGTCGGCCTGCTGCTTGCGGGCGCCGTGCTCGTGCCGGCCCGTGACGGGGTACTGACCGGTGCGCGCCTGCGGTGGACGAGGGCGGCCCGGTGGCCGGCGCTGGTGGTCGCGGTCGCGGTCCTCGCCGAGATCGTCCTCTCGCTGTCGAACATCCTCGCCCAGCCCGTCCCCGGCGTCCTCGACCCGGCTCTGCTCTGGAGCTTCGTGCGCCAGATCGACGTGGGCCGGTCCCTGCTCGCCCAGGCCGGCCTGGCCCTCGTCGTCTCGCTGTGCGCCTACGCCGTCCGGACCACGACCGGGGCGGCACTCACCTGCCTGCTCGCCCTGATGACCGTCGTGCCGCCTCTGCTCACGAGCCACTCCGGGACGTCGTCGGACCACACGATCGCGACGAGCGCGCTCATGGTCCACGTCCTCGGCGTGTGCCTCTGGAGCGGCGGGCTCGCCGCCCTCGTGCTGCTCGGCACCAGCGACCGCCGACCGCTGGCGATCGCCGTGAGCCGGTTCAGCCCGTTGGCGCTCTGGGCGGCCGTGGCCGTCGCCGTGAGCGGCTTCGGCAGCGCCTGGTTGCGCATCGCGAGCGTGTCGGAGCTCGTGACCACGTCGTACGGGCGCCTGGTGCTGCTCAAGATCGCGCTGCTCACGGTCGTGTCGGCGTTCGGCTGGTGGCACCGCCGCACCACCGTCCCCCGGCTGCGCGAGGAGCCGACCCGACTGCTGTTCCTCCGGGTCGCCGCCGTCGAGGTGCTCGTGATGGCGGCGACGGTCGGGGTCGCGGTGGCACTGTCACGCACACCGCCACCGGTGTCCGGCGAGGCGTCGCTCGAGTCGCTCTCACCGGCCAGGCTGCTGCTCGGCTTCGACCTGCCTCCCGCCCCCGACGTCGTCGGGCTGCTCTGGGGCCAGGCCAGGCTCGACGGCTTCTGGATCACCGTGTGCGTCCTGCTCGTGGCGCTGTACGCCACGGGTCAGCGTCGCGCGGTCCGGCTCGGCATCGACTGGCCGCTGGGCCGGGCCGTCAGCTGGTACGTCGGCGTCGCGTTGCTGGCGGCCACCACGATCGGTGGCGTCGCGACGTACGGGCACGTCATGTTCAGTGCGCACATGGCCCAGCACATGCTGCTGAGCATGGTCGTCCCGATCTTCCTGGTGCTCGGGGCGCCGATCACGTTGACGCTCCAGACGCTGCGTCGCGAGCCCGGACGCGTGGGTCCTCGCGAGTGGCTCGAGCGGGCGGTGAGCTCGCGGACGATCGAGGTGCTGACGAACCCGATCGTCGCCTCGGTGCTCTTCCTGCTGGGGTTCTACGGCGTCTACTTCACGTCGGTGTTCGAGACCCTCATGGTGAGCCACTGGGGTCACCTGGCGATGAACGTCGCGTTCCTGCTCGTCGGTGCCAACTTCTACTGGTGCCTGATCGGGATCGACCCCGGTCCACGACGTCCGCCGTACCTCGTCCGGATCGCGGTGCTCATCGTGGTGATGCCGCTGCACTCGTTCTTCGCGATCGCGATGATGAGCACCACCGTCGTGCTCGCCGAGCCGTTCTACCTCGCCCTCAAGCGTCCCTACGCGACCGACCTGCTTGCCGACCAGCACCTCGGAGCCGGGATCGGCTGGGCATCGGGCGACATCCCCATGGCGATCGTGATCGCGGTGATGGTGGTGCAGTGGATGCGTTCGGACGAGCGGGAGGCTCGTCGGTCCGACGCCGCCCAGGAGCGGGCGGCCTCGACCGGGGAGGGCACTGACGACCTGGCCGACTACAACGCCTACCTCGCCTCGCTCGACAAGGGCCGGCGCGACGACACGTGACCCAGCGGTCACCCGTGAGGCGCGGTCACTCCGAGTCGAGGGCCCAGACGTAGACCAGTCCCCACACCGCGAGCAGGCCGGTGGCGACGAGGCCGGCGGTGGTCCAGCCGCTCTCGATGGCCTTGAAGAGCAGCCCGAAGACCGCGGCGATCGCGAGCACGACGACGCTGGCGGCGCCGGGGTGCATGGAGTGGTGGTCGTCGTGGGCGGAGTCGGGTCCCGTCATGTGCGCAAGGGTAGCGAAGCCGTCGCGTGCAGGTTCAGGCGGCGGGGTGCGCCGGTGGTGGGACGATCGGACCCCGGCGCCGCTCGATGACGGTGCCGATGACCCACGCCGTGACGACCGCCAGGGTCGCGGCAGGGATCGCCCCGGCCCCGTTCACCCCGGTGATCAGGATGGCGAACAGCAACGAGGTGACGATCAGCCGGGTGAACGCCGCCATGCCGCACGCCGCACCGATCGCCACCGCTGCCGTCGGGGACATCCCGATCGCGTCGCCGATGACGATCGCCACGGCCGTGCCGATGAAGATCGCCGGGAACACCGGCCCACCGCGGAACCCGCTGCCCAGCGAGATCGCATACGCCAGCGACTTGGCGAGCAGGACGGCGATGAGGCCCCATTCGCTGCTCGCCGTCAGCAGGCTGGGTATCGCGGTCTGACCGCTGAACAGGATGTCGTCGTAGTTCCCGCCGAGCGCCTGGGCCGTGGCGGCGATCAGGCCGATCGCCAGGCCGCCGGCGATCACCACCGGTGCGAGTCCGACCCGGGTGCGGACGTCGAGCAGCCGCTTGGCAACGGTACGCACGACCGGGACGAGGATGGCGACGACCAGACCGATGACGACAGCGGCCAGCAGGTCGATGACCCGCGTGGTCGGGTAGGGCGGAAGTCCAGGCACGGAGAGTCCGGAGACGGGGATCCCGGTCCAGCTGCCGTAGCCGACGATGAGGGTGTAGCCCAGGGCGGCACCGAGCAGTCCGGGGAGCATGGCGGGGGCGAGCGCGGCACCGAGTGAGACGCCGGCCTCGCTGACCAGGATGCCCGCCACGAGGGGTCCACCGAACAGCGCCGAGATGGCGCTCATCGACCCGGCCATCGACAGGACCTGGGTGCCCTTGCCCTGCACCTTGGCCCACCGGGCCACGACGAGGCCCACGATCGAGCCGAGGGCGATGAGCGGTGCCTCCGGCCCGAGGACGGCGCCGAAGGCCAGTGTCGCGAGCGCTGCGAGCGCGACGCCTGGTGCGTAGCTCGTC
Organism: uncultured Actinomycetota bacterium; assembly: GCA_963782665.1. Taxonomy (GTDB): domain Bacteria; phylum Actinomycetota; class Actinomycetes; order S36-B12; family CAIYMF01; genus Longivirga. Next base: position 595,388 of record CAWAKP010000005.1, read on the forward strand.
GGCGTCGGGTCCATCGACAGGCCGTAGATCGGCTCGTGCCCGCCGTGGCCCGGCAGGTAGGTGCTCGCGAGCCACACCAGGACGGCACCGACGACGGGGAGGGCCACGATGAGCCACCACGGCGGCGACGTGAGGCCCATCGCGGTCGGCAGCGAGACCCAGAGCCAGTTCTGCAGCCAGTGGACGACCGTCAGGAACGCGATCGCGACGACGGCCGCCGGGATCCCGACCACAGCGCCCAGCCCGAGCAGCCGGAGGTAGTCGCGCCCCTCCATCGGGGACTGGGTGGCCGCGCTCGAGCCCGCGGCGGGGCTGGTCGCGTCGGGAGCGTCGCTCATCCTGATCCTTCGTTCGAGGTGCGGGTCACGCTAGCGACTGATCGGCCCGGACGTGGGCGGCCACGCGACCATCTGCCCGGCAAGATCCGCGAGCTCGCGCCCCGGGTCGTCCGTGAGGCCGGTGTGCACCGGCGAGGTCTGCACCACCGTGCTGCGCGCCGCGACGAGCCAGCGGAACCGGTCGCCGGGCGACCGCCGTCCGCTACCGCCCGCCTCGGGCGCGCCGGCGCAGACGCTGGCGATCGCGTCGAGGTGCTGGCGCACCGCGTCGACGTCGAGCTCGGGAGCGAGTGCCGTGGCGCGCGAGAGGTCGTCGGTGACCCACAGCCCGAGGTAGTCGAGCGCGCGGCAGTAGAGGACGACGCCGACGTTGACGAACTCGCCGCGCTCGACCCGGGGGACGACGCGCAGCAGGGCCCACTCATACGTGTGCTGCACGGGCCACCTCCACGGGGTCCAGCCACAGCTCCGGCGCACCGAGCCGGGCCTCGAGCACGGCGACGTACGCCGATCGGACCGAGTCGGCGCCGTCGAACCCCGGCTCGCCCACGAGCCACTCGTCGGGGACGCGGGACAGGGCGGCGGCGAGGGCGTCGGGCACGAGCGGCGCGAGGGTGGCGTGCGCGTCGCGGAGCGGGCCCGCGACGGGCAGCAGCACGTGCTCGGCGGCCGCCGGGTAGGGGCGCTGCGCTGCGCCGCCGCGAGACGGCCAGTCGTGGTGGAAGTAGAGGGCGGCACCGTGGTCGATGAGCCACGGCGATCCGTGCCAGCGCAGCAGGTTGGGGTTGCGCCACGAGCGGTCGACGTTCTGCGTGAACGCGTCGAGCCAGACGACGCGCGCGGCGAAGTCCGGGTCGATGCCGTCGGGCCGCTCGATGCCCAGCGAACCCGGCAGGTAGTCCATCCCGAGGTTCGTACCGTGGCTCGCGCGCAGGAGGTCCTGGACCTCCTCGTCCGGCTCGGCGTTGGCGAGGGACGAGTCGAGCGTGACGACGACCAGCTCGGGCACCGGCAGGTGCAGGCCCCGCGCCAGCTCGCCCACCACCACCTCGGCCACCAGCGCCTTGCGGCCCTGGCCGGCTCCGCGGAACTTCACCACGTAGGTGCCCAGGTCGTCGGCCTCCACCAGGCCGGGAAGCGAGCCGCCCTCGCGCAGCGGGAGGACGTAGCGCAGGGCGGTGACCTGGCGCAACGCCGGCAGCACGGAGAGGTCGCTCACGCCCTCACCGTAGCGAGCGGTCGCGCGCGGGCCGAGCCGGGAATACCTCGTCGTCGACTGTCAGTTGTCCCCGGCAGACTCACCAAGGCCAGCCTTACCCCCACCAGGACCGGAGGGTCCCCCGCATGACCACGACGCCCGACATGCCGAGCGCGGCGCCCAGCACGGCGACGCTCAACGCGCCCGACACGAGCGGCTGGACGCTCTCGTCCGCCGGCATCCCCCTCGACCCGCTGCGCTGGCGCGCCCTGTTCGTGATCGCCATCGCGCAGCTCATGATCATCCTCGACGCCTCGATCGTGAACCTCGCGATCCCGTCCGCCAAGGCGGCGCTCGGCATCCCCGACGCCGACCAGCAGTGGGTCGTCACGGCCTACGCGCTGGCCTTCGGCGGTCTGCTCCTGCTCGGCGGCCGCATCGCCGACTACATCGGACGCAAGCGCGCGTTCATCATCGGTCTGATCGGCTTCGCCGGCGCCTCGGCCCTCGGCGGCATCGCCTCGACCGAGACGATGCTCTTCGCGGCACGCGGCCTGCAGGGCGCGTTCGCGGCGTTGCTCGCGCCGGCGGCGCTCTCGCTCATCACCGTCACCTTCCACGAGCCGAAGGAGCGTGCGCGCGCCTTCGGTGTCTACGGCGCGATCGCGGGTGGCGGCGCGGCGCTCGGCCTGCTCCTCGGCGGTGTGCTCACCGAGTACTTCTCGTGGCGCTGGTGCCTTCTCGTCAACGTGCCCATCGCGATCATCGCCGTGCTCCTGGCCGTGCCCTTCGTGCGCGAGAGCCGGGCCGGCGGCGCGGCGTCCTACGACGTCGCCGGTGCCGTCACGGTGTCGGTCGGTCTGGTGGCGCTGGTCTACGGCTTCACCAAGGCGGCGCCGCACTCGCTCAAGGAGACGGCGCACTGGACCGAGCCGTCCACCCTGGTGTGGTTCGGGCTGGCGACGGTCATGCTGGTGTCGTTCTTCGTGATCGAGAACCGCGTGAAGAATCCGCTCGTCCCCATGCGCGTGCTGCTCGACCGCAACCGCGGTGCGTCCTACCTCGTGTCGCTCATCGTGGGCGTCGGCCTCTTCGCGATGTTCCTGTTCCTCGGCCTCTGGTTCCAGGTGGTCAAGGGCTATTCGCCGATCACCGCGGGCTTCGCGTTCCTGCCCTTCAGCGTGGGCATCATCATCGGCGCCGGCATCGCCAGCCAGCTGCTGCCGCGGGTCGGTCCCAAGCCGCTGATGGTTCCGGGCCTGCTCATGGGCTCGGTGGGGCTGCTCTGGCTGTCGAGGCTGCAGGCCGACTCCGACTACAAGACGGCCGTCCTCCCGGCGATCTCCCTCATCAGCCTGGGGATGGCGTTCAACTTCATCCCGGTGGCCACCACCGCGCTGCACGGCATCGGCAAGGCCGACGCCGGTGTCGGCTCGGCGCTGCTCAACACGTCGCAGCAGATCGGTGGCGCCGTCGGCACGGCGCTGCTCAACACGGTGGCCGTCGCGGCGACGACCGCGTACGTCGCTGCGAACGGAGTGGCCGGTGGGATCAACTCCGCCCTCACGGCCGGCTACACCCGCGCCTTCCTGTTCGGTGCCGGCTTCCTGCTCCTGGCAGCCGTCGTGTCCTTCTTCATGTTCACGATCGGCAAGGACGCCGTGAAGGAGGGCGACGACGCCCCGGTGCCCGTGGGCTGACGCACGGACGATGACGGCCGGCGACCCGCTGAGGGTCGCCGGCCGTCATCGCATTCATCGGCTCGCCGCGCCCCTCAGCGGGTCAGGCGACGCCGCGGGGGCGGAGCTGGATGCTGATGCGGGGACCGACCGCCTGCGCCGTCTTGGGGACCGCGTGCTCCCACGTGCGCTGGCACGAGCCACCCATCACGAGCAGGTCGCCGTGGCCGAGCCGGAAGGCCTCGCCGCGCCCACCGGCGCGCGGGCGTAAGGCCAGCGTGCGCGGGGAGCCGAACGACACGATGGCGACCATGGTGTCCTCGGTCGCCGAGCGGCCGATCGTGTCGCCGTGCCAGGCGACCGAGTCCCGCCCGTCGCGGTAGAGGCAGCACCCGGCGGTAGTGAACGGCTCGCCCAGCTCGGGTGCGTAGTAGGCCGAGAGCGCGGCCCGTGCGTCGCCGAGAACGGCATGCGGGAGCTCGACGTCGTCGTCGTACCACGCGACCAGGCGGGGGACGTCGACGACCCGGTCGTACATGCGTCGGCGCTCCGCCCGCCAGGGGACGTCGACGAGCAGGCGGTCCAGGACGGCGTCGGACCCCTCGACCCAGCCTGGGCGATGGTCGACCCAGGCACCGTGGGCCAGCGCGGTCCGTCGGACCCGCCCGGTGAGCGGACCGAGACGAGCCTCGTCGGCGAGGTCGAGGAGCGACCCCTGGAGCGCGAGCGGCATGGGCCGAGCGTAGCAGGTGATCGTACAGGTGTACGAGCACCGCGCCAGGTGGCGGATCCCGCGACGCACGCTTCGACGGACGGCCACACTGGCGCCGTGACGATGACCTTGGCCGTCGACTGCGGCGGCACCGGGCTCAAGGCCTCGGTGCTCGACGAGGCCGGCACCCTGCGTGCCAAGCCCCTGCGCGTCCCGACGCCGTACCCGCTGCCGACGGCTCGGTTCCTCGACGCCGTCGCCGGCCTCGCCGCCGACCTGCCGCCGGCCGACCGCGCGACCGTGGGCCTGCCCGGGATGATCAGGCACGGGGTGGTCATCACCACGCCGCACTACGTGACGGAGAGCGGCCCGCGCTCGCGCGCCCTGGCTCACCTCGTCGAGGAGTGGACCGGCTTCGACGTCCGCGCTGCACTTCGGGAGCGCCTGAGCATGCCCACCATCGTGCTCAACGACGCCGAGGTGCACGGCGCCGGCGTGATCACGGGTGTCGGTCTCGAGCTGGTGCTCACCCTGGGCACCGGACTGGGCTGTGCGCTCTTCGACGGCGGGCGGCTCGCGCCGCACCTCGAGCTGTCGCAGGCGCCGGTGCGCTGGGGGCTGTCCTACGACACCTACATCGGCGACCGTGAGCGCAAGCGACTCGGCCCGGCGTTCTGGTCGCGTCGGGTGCGGCGCGTCGTCGACGCCCTGCGACCGGTCTTCGTGTGGGACCGCCTCTATCTCGGCGGTGGCAACTCGCGTGTCATCACACCGGAGGTGCTGGCGACGTTGGGCGACGACGTCGTGATCGTGCCCAACACCGCCGGCATCGTCGGCGGCGTCCGCGCCTGGAACCTGCATGAGGAGACACCGTGACCACCACCGGACGGCTGCCCGAGGCCCGCCTCGCCGAGACGCGAGGCTCGGTGGCCGAGCGAGCCGCGCGCGGCAAGGAGGCGCGCCGTGCGGTGCCTCGTCGGTCGCACGCCGGCTTCAGTCCGGCGTCGGGGCGTCGTGACCCCGTCGCTGTGCTCGAGGAGCAGGGGCTGAGCCGGGTGCCCGAGCTGCTGCCGATCCGGTACGGGCGGATGGCGTCGTCGCCGTTCGCGTTCTACCGCGGTGCGGCGGCGGTCATGTCGATGGACCTGGCCGGGCTGCCCACGTCAGGGCTGACGGTCCAGGCGTGCGGTGACGCTCACCTCGCGAACTTCGGCATCTACAACGCGCCTGATCGACGTCTTGTCTTCGACCTCAACGACTTCGACGAGACCCTGCCCGGCCCGTGGGAGTGGGATCTCAGGCGCCTGATCGCGTCGCTGGTCGTCGGGGGTCGGTTCAACGGGTTCGATGACGTCGTGAGCGCCGATATCGTGCGAGCCACGGTGCAGCACTACCGGGTCTCGATGGCCGGGTTCGCCGCGATGACGAACCTGCAGGTCTGGTACGCCCGGCTCGAGGTCGACGCGCTGCTCGCGTCGGTGCGCGCGCGACAGTCCGCCGGCGAGGCGAAGCGGCTGCGCAGCACCAGCGCGCGCATGGCCGGCCGCGACAACGCGCAGGCGTTCGCCAAGCTCACCGAGATCGTCGACGGTCGCGCCAGGTTCCGGTCGGAGCCGCCGCTCGTCGTGCCCATCGCCGATCTGCTCGGCGACATCGGTGCCGACTGGATCCACAAGGAGGCTCGCCGGATGCTCGACGACTACTCCGCGACGCTCGAGGACGACCGACGTCGCCTCGTGCTCGAGTACCGGTTCGAGGACCTCGCCCGCAAGGTGGTCGGCGTCGGCAGCGTCGGCACCCGGGCGTGGGTGGCGCTCCTGCTGGGCCGGGACGGAACGGATCCGCTGCTGCTGCAGTTCAAGGAGGCGCAGCCCTCGGTGCTCGAGCCCTACCTGGGCGCGTCGCAGTTCGAGCGGCACGGCCATCGGGTCGTCGCCGGCCAGCGGCTGATGCAGGCGGCGAGCGACATCTTCCTCGGGTGGTACCGCGGTGTCGGCATCGACGGCGTCGAGCGCGACTTCTACGCCCGGCAGCTCCGCGACGGGAAGGGCAGCGTCGATCTGCTCACCCTCGACCCGGCCGGCATGCGTCTCTACTCCGAGATGTGCGCCTGGACGCTGGCGCGCGCCCACGCCCGCTCGGGGGACCGGATCGCGATCGCGTCCTACATGGGCAGCAGCAGGGTCCTCGACGACGCGATGGCCGACTTCGCACTCGCCTACGCCGACCAGAACGAGAGCGACCACGCGGCTCTCGTGGCGGCCATCGAGTCCGGGCGTCTGGTCGCCGAGCAGGGCATCTGACCCCACGGCCCGTTGGGTCACGCCCTGCGCCATCCACTCCTGGGCATCTGCGCAAACGACGTACGCGGAGACGCGACCCTTTCTAGGGTCGAGACCTCAGCACCCGACACCGGAGGTCGTCATGGCTGGCAAGTTCGTGCTCAAGACGGACGCGCAGGGGAAGTTCCGCTTCAACCTGGTGGCCGCGAACGGGCAGATCATCGCGCAGTCCCAGGCGTACAAGGAGAAGGAGTCGGCGCTGGGCGGCATCGAGTCGGTGCGCAAGCACGCCGCCGAGGCCACGGTCGACGACCAGACCTGACGAGTTGGTCTCGTCGAAGGCGGCCACCCCGGCTGACTACCTGCGCGAGCTCGCCCCCGAGCGCCGCGAGGTCGTGTCGGCCGTGCGCGACATGGTCAACGCGCACCTGCCGTCGGGCTACCTCGAGACGATGGCCTGGGGGATGGTCTCGTGGGTCGTGCCGCTCGAGGTCTACCCCGACACCTACAACGGGCAGCCGCTCGCGTACGCGGCGACTCGCCGCGCAGAAGAACTACACGTCGCTCTACCTCATGGCGCTCTACAACGGTGGTCCGATCGGCGTCGACGACCTCCGCGAGAGATGGGCTGCGGCGCGGCCGCCGGACCTGGGCAAGTCGTGCGTCCGGTTCCGCCGGCTCGACGACGTCGACCTGCCGCTGCTCGCCGAGGTCGTCGGCTCCATCCCGCTCGACCGATTCGTCACGGCGGCGCGGGCGGCGCACTCCCGGAGCCGCTAGCGCGGGGGTCGCCCGGTAGGTTCGGCCTATCGAGCGAGGGGAGTTGAGGACGTGGTCGACGTCCGTCCGTTCCGTGCGCTGCGCCCGGCCGCAGGGCGCGAGGCGCAGGTGGTGGCACCGCCGTACGACGTCGTCGACGTCGAGGAGGCGCGTGCCTACGCCGGCGGCGACCCGGACTCGTTCCTGCGCGTCTCGCGCCCCGAGATCGACCTGCCGGCCGACGTCGATCCGCATGCGCCCGAGGTCTACGAGCTCGGACGTCGCAACCTCGCCGAGTTCGTGGAGCGCGGTGTCCTCGTCCGCGACGAGCGCGTCGGCTACCTCGTCTACCGGCAGGTCATGGGATCGGTCGTGCAGACCGGCGTGGTCGCGGTCGTCGGGGTCGACGACTACGACGCGGGGCGGGTGCGGATCCACGAGTTCACCCGTCCGGACAAGGAGGACGACCGCGTCGCGCACATCGACGCGCTCGACGCCCAGGACGAGCCGGTCTTCCTGCTCTCGCGTGGCTCGTCCGACGTCGACGAGATCGTGTCGCGCGTGGTGGAGCTGGAGCCGGAGGTCGACCTGGTGTCGCGCGACGGCGTCTCGCACACGCTGTGGGCGCTCGACGACCCGGCGGAGGTCGCGGCCCTGCGTCGCGCGTTCGCCGAGGCCGGCGACCTGTACGTCGCGGACGGACATCACCGCAGCGCTGCGGCGTCGCGCGTCCACGCGATGCGCGGCGCCGAGGCCGGCGACCACGACGCGTTCCTCGCCGTCGTCTTCCCGATGGACGACGTCCATGTCATGGCCTACCACCGCGTGGTGGCCGACCTGCACGGGATGTCGCCGGAGGAGTTCCTCGTCGCGCTGGACGAGAGCGGCTTCGACGTCACGCCTGCCGACTCGGCGGTGACACCCTCGCGCGCGCACGAGTTCGGCGTCCGGCTCGACGGCGACTGGTACGTCGCTCGAGCGCGGGACGTCGACGAGTCCGACCCGCTCGCGCGGCTCGACGTCTCGGTGCTGCAGGACCGCGTCCTGGCGCCGCTGCTCGGCATCGGTGACCCGCGCACCGACTCCCGTATCGCGTTCGTGGGCGGCATCCGCGGCGCCGACGAGATCGAGCGGCTGGTCGACTCGGGTCGCTTCGAGGTCGGGTTCTCGCTGTTCCCGACGTCGGCGCAGGAGCTGGTGGCGGTCGCCGACAGCGGAGCGGTGATGCCGCCGAAGAGCACGTGGTTCGAGCCCAAGCTCGCCAGCGGTCTGTTCGTCCACCCGCTCCACTGACCGGCCGACCGTGGGTGCCGCACGGGCAGGGCCGCCGCCGGACTCCTGATGGGCGCTCGTCGCCGCTGACCACGTCGTCAGCGCCAGAGCTCCGTGAGCTGATCTGCTGCGGCACTGGCCCTGGTCGTAGCCGGCTCGTGCAGCGGGCTGGCGCGTCGACAGGTCCATGAGGTTGTCGCCGAATGCCGTGAGCGAGATGGAGTCCGGGAAGATCGTCTCGACGCGGGCGCCCCGCGCGCGCAGCTCGGCGACCTGTGTCGCGAGATGCGTGCCCCACGCGACCGGGGTCCGTGATCTGCCGCCCAGCGGTGACAGCACCAGCACCCGTGCGCGCCCGGCAGCCAGGTCGGCATTGTCCGCGTTGGTCCGGTAGCCGCCGTCGATGTAGCGGCGGTCGCCGATGCTGTAGGCGAAGCCGCCGGCGCAGCTGGCTGCCACGGCGTCCACCAGGTCGACCCCGCTGTCGCGATCGAACACGACAGGCTCACCCGTCGAGGCGTCGACCGCGGTGATGAGCAGCGCGCGTTCCGGCCAGAGCTGGTGGGGCAGACGGGCGGCCACCGTCGTGCGCCATCCCGCCTGCGCGGACGGGTCGGACGACACGGGCGTCCCGAGAGCCCACGCGCCCATCCTGCGGCGCATGTCCGCAGCGTCCGTGGCCGCCGCGATGATGGCGCTCGTCGTCTCCATGTGGTTCGTCGCAGGCCTCGTCGCGGCTGCTCCGGGATCGGATCCGGGCGGCCGCGTGCGTAGCGGGGGCGTGGCGTCGAGGACGGCGGCCAGCAGCTCCGCCGGGGTCGCGCCGGTCACTTGCGCGGCGGCAGTCGATCCGGCGGAGGTCCCGATGATGAGATCGGCCGCGGTGACGTCCAGCCCGGCCTCGCAGAGACCGGCGATGACGCCGATCAGCCACGCGTTGCCGGCCGATCCGCCGCCACCGAGGACCAACGCCGTACCGGAGGGGTGCTCGCTGTCGTCGGCGGACGCCGCCGCCGACTCGGACCGAGGTGCTGAGTTCATGGTCGTCGCCTTCTGAGAGTGCCGTGGGCCCTCCCCGCGACGGCTACGCCAGTCGCGCGACCGTGAGCTCGGAAGGAGCGCCCGTGGTGGACGGTGCGTGCATCGGGCTCACCTCCTCGAGTCGTGTCGTGTCAGTTCGGAACCTACCGGTCGCGCGGAGGCGTGCCAACCGACGTGCTCCGCGTCGTCGGGCTATCCCTGGCGGATTCCGAGCGTGTTGCTGTCGGGGTCGAGGAACCAGGCGCACCGCGCAGCACCGAGCTGGGCGATGTGGCCGGTCGTGGCGAGAGGCCCCTCGGTGTAGTCGAGGAACGTGACGCCGCGGTCGACCAGCTGCGCCACCTCGGCCTCGATGTCCTCGACCTCGAAATGGGCGAGGGTGTGCTCGGTCTGGATCGGCGGACGCGTGAAGACGGAGATCTCGCTGACCGACCCGATGCGGAACCGCACGGCGACCGGCGTCTCCCACAGGAGCTCCAGGCCGAGCGTCTCGCCGTAGAACTGCCTCGCCCGTTCCAGGTCCGTGACCGGGATCGTGGCGACCGCCATGGTCGCTGTGATCATTGCCAACTCCTTCGTGGGCCGACGGGTAGCCGTCGTGGTGCCAGTGTGTCGCCGCGGGTCTCGCCCTCGTGGCGGAATCCTCCGGGAGCCCGCGGGCAGCCGGTCGTGCGCCCGCTCACCGCGGGGTGACGATGCTGTAGAGGTCGATCGCGGTCTCCGTCGGCGCGGTCGGGAAGCCGCCCTCGATGCCCTGCTGCATGCGGGGGACGAGGATGGTGTCGCGGAAGGTCTCCCAGCTCTCCTGGGTCTCGTGCACCGCGACGATCGTCCAGCCGCCCTCCGAGGGACCTGCCGCGTGGAACACCTGGCCGGCGGGAAGCTCTCCCGCGCCCGGGTGGACGGCGTCGATCGACGCTTCGTAGTTGGCGGCGGTACCACCCGGGAAGAAGTGGACGACTGCGTAGTTCGTGGTGCTCATGATGCGCTCCTGGGATGTGAAGAAATATTTGACATGCCAAGTAATAGGACCAAAGACTTGGCATGTCAAGTACTTCGCGTATGCTGATTCCATGACCACTGATTCCGTGGAGCGCTGGACGCCGGCGTGGATGGCGCTGGTGCGCACCTACGCGCGGCTCTGGGACCAGGTCGAGGCCCAGATGCGTCATGACAGCGGCCTCACGATGCCGCGTTACGACGTGCTCATGCAGCTGGACCTGGCCGGCGGGCGCCTGGGGCTGACCGAGCTGGCCTCGTCGATCGTGCTCTCGCCCTCGGGACTCTCGAAGCTGCTCGATCGGATGGAGGCCTCGCAGCTGATCCGGCGCGAGCCCGACCCCAGCGATGCGAGGTCCACCTTCGCCCGGATCACGCCCCGAGGCAGGTCCCTTGTCAGGAAGGCGCGTGACCGCCATCACGAGTGGCTGCAGGGAGTCGTCGGCGACGCGCTCGACGACCGCGACGTCGTCGACCTGACCCGCATCATGAAACGCATCGCTGAGTTCACGCCGGGCTGATCGCGGTATCCGGTTCGGTGCAATGCGGTGGGCGCCGCGCGGGTCGCGGCCGTACCGTCGTGGACGTGCCGCTTCCCTACCCGCCGCTCCACGTCGAGGTCGCCACTCCGCGTCTGAGGCTGCGAAGCGCGACGGACGACCTGCTCGAAGGGCTGATCCCGGTCGTTCGCGAGGGCGTCGTGGGGGACGACCTGCCCTTCGACGACCCGATGTCCTTGTACGAGATGTCACCGACGCGCGAGTGGCGATGGCTGCAGCGGATCTGGGCCGCTCGAGCCCGGGTCGAGCCGTCCTGGTGGCGGTTGTGCCTGGTGGTGGAGGTGGACGGCAGCCTGGTGGGGATGCAGGACCTCATCGCCGAGGACTTCCCGACGTTCGGCGCCGTGACGACGTTCTCCTGGCTGGCCCCACGGGCTCGCGGCGTCGGCATCGGACGCGAGATGCGCGCCGCAGTACTTCACCTGGCCTTCGCCGGATTCGGCGCTCGCGAGGCCACGAGCGAGGCGTTCCTCGACAACGAGGCGTCCAACTCGGTCTCCAGGTCGCTCGGGTACGAGGAGAACGGATCGACGTGGGCGACGCGACGGGGCCAGCCGGCCGAGCTCCGTCGTTGGCGGCTGACGCGCGCCCGGTGGGAGACGACGCAACGCACGGACATCGCGCTGCGCGGCGTCGCCGGGTGCCTGCCGGTGTTCGGGCTGGAATGACGTCGTCGGACGCGCCAGGCACTCTCCTCCGGTCGCCATGGTGGGCGCGGCGCTGTGGCACCCTGTCCGACGTGACCGACCCGACCCCGCGACCCGACGACCTCACGGCCGACTCATGGCAGGAGTGGCCGCACAACCGCTGGGCGTTCCAGCACATCGACGAGATCCTCAGCACCGCGGTGGTCCCGCGCGGCGTCGGGCCGCTCGTCGAGCTGAGCGACGGTGAGCCGCTCGATCCGCCCGGCCTCGACGCCGAGCTGAGCGCCTGCTGCACCGACGGCCTGCTCGTGCTGCGGGGACGCGAGATCCGGCTCGAGCGCTACCTCAACGGCATGAGTCGCGAGACCCGTCACCTGTTGATGTCGGTGTCGAAGTCGGTCACGAGCGCGGTCTTCGGCCGGTTCGTGGCGCGGGGCGAGGTCGACGTGCGCGAGCCGGTCGCGCGCTACGTCGCGGCGCTGGAGGGCTCGGCGTACGGCGACGCGACGGTGCAGCAGACGCTCGACATGACGGTGGCGGTTGCGTACGACGAGGCGTACCACGATCCTCAGTCGGCGGTGCAGCGGCACGATCGCTCGGGCGGCTGGCGGGCGTCCCGACCCGGGGACCCGACGGGAGTCCGCGAGTTCCTGACCACGCTGCGCAAGGACGGCGAGCACGGGCAGGCGTTCCGGTACTGCTCCGCGAACACCGACGTCCTCGCCTGGGTCCTCGAGGAGGTCGCCGGTCGGCCGTTCTCCGAGCTGCTCGCGAGCGAGCTGTGGGCCGGGCTCGGTGCTGAGGCGGACGCGTTCGCGACGGTCGACGCCGAGGGGTTCGTGTTCGCCAACGCCGGCATCTGCACCACCTTGCGCGACCTCGCCCGGTTCGGGCGCCTGCTCCTCGACGGCGGGGTGGGCGCCGAGGGCAGCCAGCTCGTGCCGAGCGCGTGGATCGACGACGTCCGCCGTGGCGGCGTACCCGGCACCGATCTCACCGAGATGCCGGGCTCGCTGCCGAAGGGCAGCTATCGCAACCAGTTCTGGGTGACCGGCGACGAGCACGGCTGCTTCTTCGGCGTCGGCATCTACGGGCAGTTCGTCTGGATGAACCCGGCCAGCGACACGGTCGTGGCGAAGTTCTCCTCCCTGCCCGAGGCCGACGACGACGCCGCCTTCGCGGCCCACGTCGCCCTCCTGCACCGCCTGTCCCTGACCGCTGCCACGTTGTGACCCTTAGGGTCACAACGTGGCAGAAAAGTGCCACGTTTCGACCCTAAGGGTCGGATCGTTCACGCGAGCAGGGTGCGGGCGGCGTGGACGTGGAAGTCGGCGGAGAGCGCGACGTCGTCGACGTGCACCCGCTCGTCCTTGTTGTGGTACCCGGCGTCGATGACGTGGGCCGGGGTCGTGGCGAACGGGCTGAAGCCGTAGGCGACGGTCCCGAAGTGCTCGCGGAGGTAGACCGAGTCGGTGAAGCCCGAGCAGAGCGTCGGGAAGAGGGTCGTCCCGAGTCGCTCCTGCGACCAGGTGCGTACGACGTCCCACAGCGGACCGCCCGCCGATGACGCGTTGCCGTGGATGGCCGGCTCCGGCTGGCTGAGCTCGTAGGCGAGGTCGTCGCCGAGCCGGCGGCGTACGGCGTCGAGCACCTCGTCGACGGTCGTGCCCGGAAGGATGCGGCAGTCGAGCTCGACTCCCGCTCGGGCCGGCATCACGTTGCGCGCCTTCGCGCCGTGCAGCAGCGTCGGCGACATGGTGGTGCCGGCCACGGCAGGCAGGCTCGTGGCGAGATCCGGGTGCAGCAGGCCGCCCTGCCGGATCGCCTCGGCCAGCCCGAGCCGCTCGACGGCGTCCGGGCCCAGCAGGGTGTCGAGCATCACCCGCACCTGCGGGTGGTCGTGCGGCTCCGCCTCGCCACGGCCGATGCGGCGCAGCAGCTCGCCGAGGTGGGGCACCGCGTTGTCGCCGAGCGTCGGCGTCGAGGCGTGCCCGGCCTCGCCCACAGCGTCCACGCGCACCGGGCAGGTGCCCTTCTCGCCGACCGAGATCTCGGTGATGTGGCGACCGTCGGTGAGCTCGAAGGCGATGCCGCCGCCCTCGTTGAGCGCGTACGTCGTCGCGATGTCGGGCCGCTCGCGCACCAGCCAGTTCATGCCGACCTCGGCCGACCCGTCCTCCTCGTCGGCGACGATGACCAGCAGGAGGTCGCCGGAGCCGTGCCAGCCCTGGCGAGCCAGCGAGGCCATCGCCGCGGCCCGGGCCGCCACCTCGTTCTTCATGTCGACGGCGCCGCGGCCCCAGAGGTACCCGTCGTCGTCGACCACGCCCGAGAACGGCGGGTGGGTCCAGTCGCGGGCATCGGCCGGGACGACGTCGCTGTGCCCCACGAAGGCCAGGCTGGGTCCACCGACACCGCTGCCGCTGCCGGGGATCCGCGCGACGAGGTTGGCGCGACGGGCGTCGCGAGCCACGAGCTCGGCCTGGATCCCGGAGTCGGCGAGATAGCCGGCGAGCACCTCGGCGACGGCTGTCTCGTTGCCGTTCGTCGAGTCGACCCGGATCAGCCGGGCGGCCAGGTCGACCGCCTCAGCCCGTCGCCGGCCCTCGTCCGGGTCGTCGGCGAGAACGGCGGGCAGCGGGCTGGTGGGCGGCACGGGGCTGGTCACCGGAGGAGGGTAAGCCCGTACGCCGCTGGTCGGCTGCCCCCCGAGGGCGTTCCGCGTGGCCCCCGGCGGCCCCCCGACGGGTGCGGCCAGCCTGCCCTGTGTCCGATGTCACCCTCCGCAGCCGGAACCGGGGGTCTGCGTCATCCTCCAGACGGTGGCACACTCACGTCTCGGACCACTGGACCGATGAGAACGGGCAGGACGCCGTATGGCCACGACCGGCATCGATGCACCCGGGCGCGCGAAGATCGACGCCGCGACGCTGCGCACGGACAGGTGGTGGCTCCAGCCGCTGGTCGTGTTCCTGGCCCTCACGGCCTTCGTCGTGTACTCCGCGTGGCGCGTCTTCATGGGCAAGTACTACTACTCGTCGCCCTACATCTCGGTCTACTACTCGCCCTGCCTGGTGACGACGTGCACGGAGGGCGCCGAGCCCGGCGGCCCGATCTCGTGGTGGACGCTCTCGCCGGCACTGCTCACCGCGTGGATCCCGCTCACGTTCCGCTTCTCCTGCTACTACTACCGCAAGGCCTACTACCGGGCCTTCTGGATGTCCCCGCCCGCGTGCGCGGTCGCCGAGCCGCACGGCAAGTACACCGGCGAGCGTCGGATGCCGCTGATCCTCAACAACGTGCACCGCTACACGTTCTACCTCGCGCTCGTGCTCAACGTGATCCTGACGTGGGACGCCGTCGTCGCCTTCCGCAACAGCGAGGGCCAGTGGGGTCACATGGGTCTGGGCACCGTGATCCTCACCGTCAACGCCATAGCGCTCTGGCTGTACACGCTCTCGTGCCACAGCTGCCGCAACGCGGTCGGCGGTCGGATCACGCACTTCTCCAAGCACCCCGTGCGCTACCAGATGTGGACCTTCATCTCCAAGCTCAACGCCCACCACATGCGCTGGGCGTGGGTCTCGCTCTGCACCGTCGTCCTCGCGGACTTCTACGTCTACCTGCTCGCGTCCGGGCACGTCACCGACCTGCGGTTCTTCTGATCGTCGTACGTCCACTGCTGATAGGACCTTCATGACCGAGCTCGAGCGCCACCCCTACGACGTCGTCGTGATCGGCGCCGGCGGTGCCGGCCTGCGCGCGGCGATCGAGGCGCGACTGATGGGCAAGCGCGTCGCCATCGTGTGCAAGTCGCTGTTCGGCAAGGCGCACACCGTGATGGCCGAGGGCGGTATCGCCGCGGCGATGGGCAACGTCAACAGCCGCGACAACTGGCAGGTCCACTTCCGCGACACGATGCGTGGCGGCAAGTTCCTCAACTCCTGGCGGATGGCCGAGCTGCACGCGAAGGAGGCGCCGACGCGGGTCTGGGAGCTCGAGACCTACGGCGCGCTCTTCGACCGCACGCCGGACGGCAAGATCAGCCAGCGCAACTTCGGCGGCCACGAGTACCCCCGCCTCGCGCACGTCGGCGACCGTTCCGGTCTCGAGCTCATCCGCACGCTCCAGCAGAAGATCGTGTCGCTGCAGCAGGAGGACTTCCGCGCGACGGGCGACTACGAGTCGCACATCAAGGTGTTCGCCGAGGTCACGATCACCCGGCTGCTCACGGTCGACGGCCGGATGGCCGGCGCCTACGGCTACTACCGCGAGACCGGCGACTTCGTCCTGTTCGAGGCGCCGGCAGTCGTGCTCGCCACCGGCGGCATCGGCAAGACGTTCAAGGTGACCAGCGCGTCGTGGGAGTACACCGGCGACGGCCACGCCCTCGCGATGCGCGCGGGCGCGACCACGCTGAACATGGAGTTCATCCAGTTCCACCCGACCGGCATGGTCTGGCCGCCGTCGGTGAAGGGCATCCTCGTGACCGAGTCGGTACGTGGTGACGGCGGCGTCCTCACCAACTCCGAGGGCTCGCGCTTCATGTTCGACTACATCCCGGACGTCTTCAAGGACAAGTACGCGACGTCGCCCGAGGAGGGCGACCGCTGGTACACCGACCCCGACAACAACCGGCGTCCGCCCGAGCTGCTCCCGCGCGACGAGGTTGCGCGCGCGATCAACTCGGAGGTCAAGGCCGGTCGCGGCACGCCGCACGGCGGCGTCTTCCTCGACGTCTCGAGCCGGCTCCCTGCCGACGTGATCCGCAAGAAGCTCCCCTCGATGTGGCACCAGTTCAAGGAGCTCGCCGACGTCGACATCACCAAGGAGGCGATGGAGGTCGGGCCCACGTGCCACTACGTGATGGGTGGGGTCGAGGTCGACCCGGACACCGAGGAGACGCGGCTCCCCGGACTGTTCGCCGCGGGCGAGGTGTCCGGCGGGATGCACGGCTCGAACCGCCTCGGCGGCAACTCGCTGTCCGACCTGCTCGTGTTCGGTCGTCGCGCCGGCCTCGGTGCCGCCCAGTACGTCGACGCTCTGGGTGCGGCGCGTCCGGTCGTCAGCGACGAGATGGTCGACGACGCCGAGCTCGAGGCGCTCGCGCCGTTCCGCGTCGAGGGCGGGGAGAACCCGTACACGATCCACTCCGACCTGCAGCAGACGATGAACGACCTCGTCGGCATCATCCGCACCGAGTCCGAGATGCGCGAGGCGCTCGACCGGCTGCAGGGCTTCAAGGAGCGGGTGCGCAACGCCGGCGTCACCGGCGGTCGTGCCTACAACCCGGGCTGGCACCTCGCCCTCGACCTCAAGAACATGCTGCTCGTCGCCGAGTCGGTGGCCAAGGCAGCGCTCGAGCGGCAGGAGAGCCGCGGCGGTCACACCCGCGACGACTTCCCCGCGATGAGTGCCGAGTGGCGCCAGATCAACATCGTCTGCCGCGCTGTCGACGACGGCATCGAGATCGAGCGTCAACCGCTCGCGCCGATGCGCGAGGACCTGCTCGAGCTGTTCGACGTCGACGAGCTGAGCAAGTACCTGACCACCGACGAGCTCCCGAAGGGCGCGCACTGATGGGGTACACCGCGAAGTTCAAGGTGTGGCGCGGCGACGCCGGGGGCGGCGACCTGCAGGACTACGCCGTCGACGTCAACGAGGGTGAGGTCGTCCTCGACATCATCCACCGCATCCAGGCGACCGAGGCGCCGGACCTCGCGGTGCGCTGGAACTGCAAGGCGGGCAAGTGCGGATCGTGCAGCGCCGAGGTCAACGGCAAGCCGCGACTCATGTGCATGACGCGCATGAGCACGTTCACGACCGACGAGACCATCACGGTCACGCCGATGCGCACGTTCCCCGTGATCCGCGACCTCGTCACGGACGTGTCGTACAACTACCGCAAGGCGCGGATGGTGCCGTCGTTCGAGCCGCCCGCCGACCTCGAGCCCGGCGACTACCGGATGGCGCAGGTCGACGTCGAGCGCTCGCAGGAGTTCCGCAAGTGCATCGAGTGCTTCCTGTGCAACAACACCTGCCACGCCGTGCGTGACCACGAGGACAACAAGTCCACGTTCTCGGGTCCGCGCTTCCTCATGCGCATCGCCGAGCTCGACATGCACCCGCTCGACACCGTCGACCGGCGCCAGGTGGCCGTCGACGACCACGGCCTCGGCTACTGCAACATCACCAAGTGCTGCACCGAGGTGTGCCCCGAGCACATCCACATCACCGACAACGCGCTCATCCCGCTCAAGGAGCGCGTCGCCGACCGCAAGTACGACCCGCTGTTCTCGATCGCGAGCCTCTTCCGCAAGAACAAGGACCGCGACCAGGCCCCCGCGACGCCCCAGGGCTGACCACCACCCCTTCGCTCGCACTGATCACACGGCGGTTACCGACGCCGGGAAACCGCCGTGTGATCAGTGCGAGCTGGGGGGTGGGGGGCTGGCGGCGGCGCGGGCCTCGATGAACGCCGCGACGGCACGGTCGACGTCGTCGTCCGTGTGCGCGGCCGAGAGCTGGACGCGGATGCGCGCCTGGCCCTGCGGCACCACCGGGAACGAGAAGGCGACGGCGTAGACGCCGCGCTCGAAGAGCTCCGCGGCGACGCGCGACGCCACGACGGCGTCCCCGAACATCACCGGGACGATCGGGTGCGCGCCGGGCAGCAGGTCGAACCCGGCGGCGGTCATCCCGGCGCGGAACCGCGCGGCCGCCGTCATCACCCGCTCGCGGAGATCGGCCGACTCGGCGAGCAGGTCGAGCACGGTGAGCGAGGCGGCCACGATCGGCGGCGCCACGGAGTTGCTGAACAGGTACGGACGTGCACGCTGCTTGAGCAGGTCCACGACCTCCTGCCGTGCCGCGACGTAGCCACCGCTCGCACCGCCGAGTGCTTTGCCGAGCGTGCCCGTCACGATGTCGACCCGGTCGCGTACGCCGAACAGCTCCGGCGTACCGGCACCGCTCGCCCCGACGAACCCGACCGCGTGCGAGTCGTCGACCATGACGAGCGCGTCGTAGCGGTCGGCGAGCGCGCAGATCTCGTCCAGCGGGGCGAGGTAGCCGTCCATCGAGAAGACGCCGTCCGTGACGACCAGGCGGTAGCGCGCGTCCTTCGCCTCGACGAGCCGTGCCTCGAGATCGGCCATGTCGCGGTTGGCGTACCGCAGCCGCTGCGCCTTGCACAGCCGGATGCCGTCGATGATCGACGCGTGGTTGAGGGCGTCGGAGATCACGGCGTCGCGCTCGTCGAGCAAGGTCTCGAAGACGCCCCCGTTGGCGTCGAAGCACGACCCGAAGAGCACGGCGTCCTCCGTGCCGAGGAACTCCGCAAGCCGCTGCTCGAGCGTGCGATGGATCGTCTGCGTGCCGCAGATGAAGCGCACCGAGGCCATGCCGTAGCCCCACTCGTGCAGCGCCGCCTCCGCGGAGGCGAGCACTCGGGGGTCGTCCGCCAGCCCGAGATAGTTGTTGGCGCACAGCACGAGCACGTCGCGACCGTCGGCGTCGACCACGTGCGTGCCCTGCGGCGAGGTCATGATGCGCTCGGGCTTGAAGACGCCGGTCGTGCGCATCTCCGCGATCCGCTCGCCGATGTCGGCGCGCAGCGACTCCAGCGCGGTTCCTGCCATCACGCGTCTCCTGCCCGATCGAGGTTCGACGTCGTAGACCCGGTCACTCCCACGACATCACGACCTTGCCGCCGTGCGCACCGGCAGCGGTGTCGAACGCTGACTCCCACTCGGTGTAGTGGAACCGATCAGTGATGACCGGGGAGATGTCGAGCCCCGAGGCCACGAGCACGGACATCGCGTACCACGTCTCGAACATCTCGCGGCCGAAGATGCCCTTCACGGTGAGCATCGAATGGATGACACGGCTCCAGTCGAACTCGATGGACGTCGACGGCAGTCCGAGCAGCGCGATGTGCCCGCCGTGGGCCATCGAGGCGATCATGGAGTGCAGGGCCGGTGCGGCGCCGGACATCTCCAGCCCGACGTCGAACCCCTCGACCATGCCGAGCTCGGCCACGACGTCGCGCAGCTGCGTCGTGGAGACGTCGACCGTGCGCGTGACGGCACCGATCGAGTCGGCGAGCGCGAGCCGTTGCGGCGAGAGGTCGGTGATGACGACGTTGCGCGCGCCCGCGTGACGCACGACGGACGCCGACATGATCCCGATCGGGCCCGCGCCGGTGATGAGCACGTCCTCGCCGAGCACCTTGAACGAGAGTGCAGCGTGCACGGCGTTGCCGAACGGGTCGAAGATCGCTGCGACGTCGGGGTCGATGCGGTCACGGTGGCGCCACACGTTGGTGGCGGGGACGGCGACGTACTCGGCGAACCCGCCGTCGCGGTCGACGCCCACGCTCACGGTGTTGGGGCACAGCTGACGCCGACCGCCCAGGCACCAGCGGCAGCGGCCGCACACCACGTGCCCCTCGATGCTCACGAGGTCGCCCACATCCACGGTGTCGACTCCCGAGCCCACCTCGACGATCTCGCCGGCCACCTCGTGGCCCAGGATCACCGGGGTGCGCACGGCGCCACGCGCCCAGGCGTCCCACGTCCGGATGTGCAGGTCGGTGCCGCAGATCCCGGTGCGCAGCACGCGGATCAGCACTTCACCTGGGCGCACCACAGGATCCGGCACGTCGCGCAGCCAGAGGCCCGGTGCCGCCTCGGCCTTGACCAGTGCCTTCATGCGCCCTCCCGAGCTCGCCCTGTCGCCTCCCCACCTTGGCATCGGGTGCGTCGGCACGCAGCCCTTCCCGGTGCCCGTGTCGTGCTCGGGCCCGATGCCGCTGAGGTGAGCCGAGGTACCGTGGACGCATGGACGACGAGCGCGACGACGAGCAGCGGGGGGCGCAGACCTCGATGGCCGCCCGGGTGCGGGTCACCCGGCTCGGCGGTCCGGGCAGCGGCTCACGGGGGGACCTCGTCGTCGTCGAGGAGCCGTTGCGCGTCCACGTCACCCATCGTGGTGAGCAGCACCTGCTCGGGTCGACGATGCGCACGCCGGGTCACGACCTCGAGCTCGGCGCCGGCCTTGCGATCGGCGAAGGTGTCGTGCGGGCGCGGTCCGACGTCCTGACGGTGCGTCCGTGCCGCGACGGCCGGGGCGCGCAGCCCGACGACGTGACCGTCGTCGTCCGCGACGACCTGGAGATCGACCTCTCGAAGCTCGGCCGGGTGGCGACCCCGTCCAGCGCCTGCGGCCTCTGCGGTCGTGACGAGATCGACGCGATCGTCGCCATGGCGCCGACGGTCACCCGCGACGTGAGGGTCGACGTCGACGTGCTCGCCGCGCTGCCCGACGCGATGCGGGAGCGGCAGAGCGTGTTCCGTCGTACCGGTGGTCTGCATGCGGCAGCGCTCGCGACCGCCGACGGCCGGGTGCTCGTCGTGCGCGAGGACGTGGGTCGGCACAACGCGGTCGACAAGGCCCTCGGTTTCGCGCTGCTCAACGACCTCGTCGCGGACGTGCTCGTCGTGAGCGGTCGGGCCGGGTTCGAGATCGTGCAGAAGGCGGCCATGGCCGGGGTCCCGGTCGTTGCGGCCGTGTCGGCGCCCACGTCGCTGTCGGTCGGTGTGGCCGAGGCGTGCGGGCTCACGCTTGCGGCGTTCGTCCGCGACGGTCGGTGCAACGTCTACTCCGGAGAGCACCGGATCGTGGACGTGGCATCGGGTGACGCCCGCGCACGCGTCTGACCTGCATCGTCGTAACGGTCAAACTCCGCACGGGAGTGCCTGGCTCGGGCCACCCGCCGTTGCGGATCGTGCGCGGTCGTCCTGCCTGCGGGACTCTCGGGCATGCGCTGGTTCATCCGTGACTACCACGACGACGACCTCGAGGCCGTGATCCGGCTCCTCGACGCCACGAGCACGCACCAGGGCAGCGTGTTCGGCCTCTCGGAGGTCATCGCCGCCCTGCGCGACGACCAGCCCGCTGTCGTGGCACAACGCGACGACGAGGTCGTTGGAGCTGTCGTCTCCGTCGTCTCGGGTGATCGCGCCTGGGTGGCACGCCTGGCCATCGCCGAGGAGTGGCGAGGGCAGGGCATGGCGTCCGCGCTGCTGCTCGGGCTCGAACGAGCGCTCGACGACCAGCGCGTCCGCGTCCTGTCCTACGTGCTGCCCGAGGAGGAGCTGCTCGCGGACGGGCTCGCCAACGCCGGCTTCCGTCGGCGACCGGCGGTGGCCTACTTCGACAAGGTGGTCTCGGTCGAGACGGCGCAGGCCGACGTCCTCGGCGAGCTCGGTGGCCACGTCCTCCCGGGGCGGCTCTGGGACGACCTTGCCGGGATGCATCTCGAGAAGGAGCTCATCGAGCGTCGCGTCGTCGCACCGCTCGACCGGCCGGAAGTGGCTGCGCGGCACGGGGTCACGCCGCCTCGTGCGATCGTGCTGTTCGGGCCTCCGGGCACCGGCAAGACGTCGTTCGCCCGGGCCATCGCCAGTCGACTCGGGTGGCCGTTCGTCGAGATCCTGCCGAGCGCCCTGCTCGCCGACCCCGCCGGACCGGCGGCGGCGCTGCGGGCGACGTTCGACCGGATCCGCCGTCTCGAGCATGTCCTCGTGTTCATCGACGAGGTCGAGGAGATCGCGAGCGCGCGCGGCGGCAACCCGGCCATGCACGGCCTCACCAACGAGCTGCTCAAGGTCGTGCCCGAGTTCCGACGTCACGACGAACGACTGCTCGTGTGCGCCACCAACGACCTGCGCTCCATCGACCCGGCGTTCATGCGGCCGGGTCGGTTCGACTACGTCATCCCGATCGGTACGCCCGACGACGCGGCGCGGCGTGCGATCTGGTCCCGCTACGCCGACGCGGACGTCGTCGACGTCGACGAGCTGGTGACGCGCAGCGCGTCGTTCACGCCGGCCGAGATCGAGCACGTCGCCCGGCAGGCGTCGCAGGCGTCGTTCGAGCGGGCGGTGTTCGGCGGGTCCGACGGGAACGGGCCGACCACGGACGACTACGTCGCGGCACTCGCCGTGGCGCGACCGGCGGTGACCGACGAGGTGCTGGAGGCGTTCGAGGTCGACGTCGCGGACCTCGCCCGTCTCTGACTCCCAGCAGTCTGCGACGCCGGCAGCGCTACGCGGACAGCGCACCCGGCGGGCACGGGTGCGGTGACAGGATCAGGACGTGCCGATCCTGCGTCCGATGCCGGTGACCGCACCGGGTCCGCCCGGCGCGGTGATGCTGCGCTCGGTCGGTGCGATCCGGCGCGATCCGCTGGCGTTCCTCGCGCGCATCCGCGCGGAGTACGGCGACCTCGTGCAGCTCCCGATCCCGTCGCCCGCGACCTACCTGGTCTCGCAGCCCGAGGCCGTGCGCCACGTCCTCGTGGGCAACGCGCGCGGATACGGCAAGCGCACCCCGCAGTACTCGTCCCTGTCGCTGGTCACAGGGGAGGGCCTGCTCACGGCCGACACGGACGCGTGGCGGGAGCAGCGCCCCCTCGTGCAGCCCGCCTTCCACCGGTCTGCGCTCGATCCCGTCGGTGGACACGTACGCGACGCCGTGGAGCGCCTGCTCGAACGGTGGGGCTGGGTCGACGGGCACGTCGTCGACGTCGACGCCGCGATGATGCACCTCACGCTCGAGGTGGTCGGCGCGTCGCTGTTCGGCTCCGACCTGTCCGGGGACGCCGACCGACTCGCCACCGCGACGCTGGACGCGCTGCACGTCGTGGTGACGAAGGCGCGCAACCCGTTGGCCATGCCGCTCTACGTGCCGACGCGGACGAACGTCGTGCTGCGTCGTGCCGTCGCGGAGCTCGATGCTGCAGTCGCTGCCATGCTCGCCGAGCGAGCGCGTCGTCCCCGCCCGGACCGGGATGCACCGCGCGACCTGCTCGACCTGCTGCTCGCGGCGTACGACGACGGGTCGACGCTCGCCGCGCAACGGGTGCGCGACCAGGTCGTGACGTTCATCGTGGCCGGGCACGAGACGGTCGCGAGCGCGCTCACCTGGGCGTGGCACCTGCTCGCGCTCCATCCGGCGGCGACTGCTCGGCTCCGCGCCGAGTCGGAGGCGCTGGGTCGGGCGCCGACCTCCGACGACGTCGATCGGCTCCCCTACGCCGCCGCCGTCCTGGACGAGGTGCTGCGGCTCTATCCGCCGGCGTGGCTGATCACGCGGCGAGCTCTCGCGCCGGATGTGCTTGCGGGAGTGCGGATTCCGGCTGAGGCGCTCGTGATCGTGAGTCCCTGGATCGTCCATCGCGAGGCCGATGCGTGGCCGGCTCCGGAGCGCTTCGACCCCGGTCGGTTCCTCGACGAGGACGGTCGGCGCCGCCGCGACGTCGTCGCGTCGCCGGCCTACCTGCCGTTCGGTGCCGGTCCCCGGTTGTGCGTGGGTCGCGACATGGCACTGCTCGAAGGGGTGCTGGTGCTCGCGTCATTGGTGACCCGCGTCGACCTCGAGCCCGCGGACCCGGCACCTCGCGCCGTCCCGCTCGTGACGATCCGACCCGCGTCGGGGCTGCCCATGCGCATGCACGTGCGGTGAGATCAGGCGTGCTGCGGCATCCAGGCCTTGACGATGTCGCGCACGGAGATGATGCCGGCGACCTCACCCGCGTCGAGGACGACGAGGTGCCGGAAGCCACCGCGCTTCATCGCCTCGGCCGCCTGGATCAGCGTCCAGGCGGGCGTGGCGAAGACGACGTCGGTGGTCTGGTGGTCTGCGGCGGTCTCGACGTCGGGGTCCTCCCCGGCTGCCACCGACCGCAAGATGTCGCGCTCGGTGATGATGCCGATGCCGGCGCCGTCGGTGTCGTGCACGACGGCGGAACCGATCTTGCGTTCGGCCAGCACCTTGGCCACCTGGCGCAGGGTGTGCCCAGGCCCGACCGACAGCACTTCGGTGCTCATTGCGCTCGCGACGTCCATCTCGGCCATCGTGGCTCCCATCGTCAGCCGCATCCTGGCCCGAATCTGGCAGTGATGCAGCACGAGGTCAACGACGTGGACCGCACCGGGCGTGCCGAGGGCAGCCCGGTCGTGGACACTGATGCCGTGACTCGTGGCTGGAACGACCGGCGCGCGCTCGTGACGGCGCTGGTCTGGATCCCGTCGACGCTGTGGGTCGACCGGTATGCCTCGCTCGCCGGCCAGCTCGTGCTCGGGGCCGTCACATGGGCGCTCCTGCTGTGGTGGCTGGCTCACGAGTCGCGGCTCGTTCGCGCGCAGACCGCCGTGGTCATCACGATCGCGGCTGTGATCGAGCTGGTGTTCTCCGGCTGGCTCGGTGTCTACGTCTACCGGCTCGAGCACGTCCCGGCGTATGTCTTCCCGGGGCACGGGCTGGTCTACCTCGCGGCGCTCACGTTCGGGCGGCTGCCGATCGTGACGCGGCACGCGTCCCTCGCCGTGCGGGCGACGATCGTCGTGGCGACGGCCTGGGCGCTCTGGGGGCTGCTGCTCTCGCCGCGCCACGACGTCCTCGGCTTCGCGTGGTACCTGTGCCTGCTCGCGTTCCTCCGCTGGGGACGTTCGACGTTGCTCTACGTCGGCGCGTTCGCCGTCGTGAGCTACCTCGAGATCCTCGGCACCCTCTGGGGCGTGTGGGCCTGGCAGCCCCACGACACGATCCTGGGCTGGGTGGCGCAGGGGAACCCGCCGAGCATCGCCGCCGGCGGCTACGGCTGGTTCGACCTGTACGCCGTCATGCTCGCGCCGACGATCGTGCGTGCGTGGGACCGGTGGCGCGGCAACGCTGATGCGGGTGTCGTGGTCGACCCTGTTCCTGTCGACGACGTCGTCTAGGGCGATGGCGACGCGCTTTCGGGCTGGTCGCCTCGTGCGGGCGGGTCGTGAGGCACCGACGGGGCGCTGCCGGTCGGGTGCTTCTGAGGCTGGCGCTGTCGTCGTGGGACGGCCGACTTGGACTCTGCGTCGGCGCTCTTGAGGGTGTCGATGTCGTCGTGGGGAAGGGCGCATCGATGGCGGTGGGTGGGCTGGCTGTCGACTTCGGGTGACCGTCGGCGGCGGGCCGGCGTGGCCGACTGATGTTGGTGGCTGGGTCGGTCTGACGGGTTCTCGACGACGGTCCGTAATCCGGTAAACCGTTGCGCTGCAAGCGAAATCAGGCGTGCAAGGCTTGACAGGAATAGTACGTATGTTCTAGGGTTGGCACGTGTCCGTCACCCTCAACCCCTTCTCCCGGCCGCTGCCTGGCTCTGGCGCGCCGGACATGGTGGTCGTGATGGACGGTGCACACCAGGAGCCGGCGTGGAGCCTGGGACGTCTGGACGCCCTGCCCGAGACTCCGTCGGCGAGTGACCTGCAGCTGCTCGCTGCGCTGGACCCCGCGGACCTGTCCGACCCGATGGACGTCATCACCTACCTGCAGCGCGTCGAGAAGGTCGAGGCCTTCCTGGCCGCGCACAAGGTGACGGCGTTGGTCGCCCTCGCCGGTGCGCAGGCCTCGCTCGCGTCGATGGAGGAGGCGCACGTGGTGACCGAGGTCGCGCTTGGCCCGCCGCGTCGGGCAGCGGTCCGCGCCACCGCGATCGACGTCGCCCGGGCGTTGACGCTCGACGTTCCCGCGAGTTCCTCACCGCACTGCAGGCCGGGCAGATCAGCGAGTGGCACTGCCGCGAGCTGGTCACCGCGACCCGCTCGGTCACCGACCCCGACGTACGCCGCCAGGTCGGCGAGGCGACGCTGGCCAAGGCGAAGCGGATGACTCCGCACGAGTTCGGTCGCGAGGTCGCCAAGGCGATCGCCCGCTCGACCTCGACGCTCACCACGCGCATCGAGAAGGCGCGGGAGGACCGCCGGGTCTGGTGCACGGCGCTGCCCGACGGGATGGGGTTCCTCGGCCTCATCCACGACTGGACCACCGTCCAAGCCATCCACGCCACCATCACCGCCGACGGGCGCACCCTGCAGCTCGACCGCGGCGGCTCCGCCGCCGTACGCGCCGGTGACGACGACGCCCGTGCGGACGCGTCCCGGGCGGATGCGATGGCCGCCCGGATGCTCGGCACGGTCGCTGAGGACGGCAGCGTGACCTGGGACCGCAGCACCCAGCAGGTCGTCTCGATGACCCTCGTCATGGACCTCGACACCCTGCAGGGCGAGGTCGACCGGTTCGCCCTCCTCGACGGGCAGCCGATCCCCGCCGGCCTCGCCCGCGACCTGGCCGAGGGCGCGAAGCTGTGGCGCCGCGCGGTCACCGACCCGGTCACCGGGGTGCTCCTGGACTACGGCACCGAGCAGTACCTGCCCGAGACCGCTGCGCCGCTACGTCAAGGCCCGCGACGGCGTGTGCGGCACCCCGATCTGCTCACGCACCAGCCGCCTCGAGATGGACCACGCCGAGCCGTTCCCAGAAGGAACGACGTCGGCGGGCAACTGCCGTGCCTGGTGCACGACCTGCCACCAGCTCAAGACCGAGCGACGACTGCGCTTCACCGACACGAAGCCCGACGGATCAGCCACGTTGATCACCGCGTGGGGGCAGCGGTTCTCGATCCCGCCCAGACCCTTCCTCCACGATCCGGCCGACCTTCGCGGCGGCGAGCCCGAAGCGCCCGACGACTCCGGTCCGCGGTTGCGCCCACGTGGACTGCCCCCGGACCCCTTACCCGACGACGACCCGCCACCCTTCTGATCCGAGCACCCGAGCACTCGAGGCTCGTTGCCCCGAAATGTCCTCTCGCGGTGCGAGGAGCGGAGCGCTGCCCAGGGCCAGTGCGTACCGCAGCCCGGTCCGCGGTCGCACCACCGATGCCGCTCGCGCGAGCTCCGGACCGTGCGGGTCAGGGCGTGACGCGCAACAGGTCGAGGACGGCGTCGTGGAGCAGGCCGTTGGTGGAGATGCCGCTGTGATGCTGCGGACCGTCGAGGCCGTTGACGCCGGTGAAGCGGCCGCCGGCCTCGGTGACGATGATGGCGACGCCGGCGACGTCGTAGAGGTTGAGCTCGGGCTCGGCAGCGATGTCGACGGCGCCCTCGGCGACGAGCAGGTGGCTCCAGAAGTCGCCATAGGCACGGTTGCGCCAGACGGCGTGGCGCAGTGCGTCCCACTGCGACTGCAGCGAGGTGGGCACCCATTGGGTGTCGGAGTACGACAGCGACGCGTCGGCGAGCGAGGCGACGTGCGAGACCTGGATCTGTCGCGGTGACGCGCTGCCCGGCTCGAGCACCCAGGCGCCTGAGCCCAGCGCCGCCCACCAGCGTCGTCCGAGAGCGGGGGCCGAGACGACTCCGACCACCATCTGCTCGGCGGCGTCCTGCAGCCCGATGACCGTGGCCCAGACGGGAACACCGCGCACGAAGTTCTTCGTGCCGTCGATGGGGTCGACGATCCAGCGCAGGCCGCTCGTGCCGACGAGCTCGTCGTACTCCTCGCCCAGAACGCCGTGCTCGGGTCGCTCGGCGGCGACCAGGTCCCGGATCATCCGCTCGACGGCCTTGTCGGCGTCCGACACCGGGGTGAGGTCCGGCTTGGTCTCGACGACGAGGTCTCGGGCGTTGAAGCGATCCATCGTGATCACGTCGGCGCGGTCAGCGATGAGGTGGGCGAGGGCGAGCTCCTCGGCATACGGGGACGACGTCACGGCAGGAAACTACCGGTCCTCAGTCTGGGACCGCGCCCGGCCTCCGGACTGTGCCGCCGCGTCGTGAACCGGTCGCGGCGGTTTCACGTCCTACAGTCGACGCGTAGCCCGCGATGCGGCGCCGGCCGAGAGGAACTCGATGTTCGACACGATCGGCAACCTTCCCTGGCACCCGCTGGTCGTGCACGCCGTCATCGTGCTGCTCCCGCTCGCGTGCCTCGGCGCCGTCCTCGTGGCCTGGCGGGCCCGATGGAACCGGATGCACGGCTTCCTCGTCGTGCTCGCCGCCTTCGTGGCCTCCGGCGCCTCGGTCGTGGCGAAGGAGAGCGGCGAACAGCTCGCGTCGCGGGTGGGGGTCCCGCAGGACCACGCCCACTGGGGCAAGTACGTCGTCATCACCTCCGGCCTCCTGTTCCTGTCGGTGGCCGCCCTGTGGTGGATCGATCGGCACCACGTCGAGACGCGCCCGACCTACGCCAAGGCCCTTGCCGTGCTGCAGGTCGCCCTGGCCGCTCTCGCGCTGGTCGTCATCTTCGCCGCCGGCCACAGCGGGGCGACGGCCGTGTGGGGTCCGATCATCCAGAACACGACTCCCGGCACGCACCCGGTCGGTTGACCTGCGTCAGCCGCGCGTCAGTCCCTTCGTGTAGTACGTCGTCGACGCCAGCGCGCCGTCCGCGGTGAGGCAGAAGTCGGGCACGTCACCCACGCGCTGCCACCCCTGGCGCTGGTAGACCCGTTCGGCGTCGGACCCTGTCTCGGTGTCGAGCACGAGTCGATGTCGTCCGTGCGCGACCGCCCACGCCTCGAGCGCGACGAGCAGGTCGGTCGCGACCCCACGTCCGCGAGCGCGACGGTGCACGAGCATCTTGCCGACCTCACCACGGTGCCTGCCGTTGGGCTGCTGCGCGAGAGCCAGTCGTACGCAGCCCACGACGGCGCCGTCCGGGTCGCGCGCCACCCAGGTGACTGACGTTCGGGTCGGCCAGCGCCGAGCGCCACCAGTCGCCGGCGTCCGCGAGCGGCATCGGTCGCAGGAAGTTCACGCTCGCCCCGCCGTCGACACAGTCGACCAGCACCTCGGCCAGCGCCGCGACGTCGTCGTCGGTCGCGTCGACGAGCTGCTCGATCGTGGCTGTCATGGGTGCGGTCCTCCGGGTTGGCAGTCGTCGTCGCGAGTCGAGGTCCCGACGCAGTCGCGGTCAGCGCCCGTCGTCCGGCAGGGGTGTCGAGTCCTCGGTGCCCGAACGGCTGCGCAGGAGCCGCCGCAAGGACTCCAGCCGGGCTGCTCCACCGGAGCCGGCGTGGCCGTCCGCGACCCAGGCGTCGAGCCCGCACTCCTCCTCGTCGTGGCTGCACGACCGTGGGCACTCCGCCGTGCCCGACGCCAGGTCGGGGAAGGCGTCGATCACCCGCTGCGGGTCGACGTGGGCGAGCCCGAACGAGCGCACACCGGGAGTGTCGACGACCCAGCCGCCGTGGGGCAGTGCCAGCGCCACTGCCGACGTGGACGTGTGCCGACCGCGCCCGGTCACGTCGTTGACGACGCCGATCGCCCGGTCGGCGTCGGGCACCAGCGCGTTGACGAGCGTCGACTTGCCGACGCCGGAGTGCCCGAGCAGCACCGACATCCGGCCGCGCAGCAGGTCGTGCAGCTCGGCCACCTCCACGGCGTCGACCCCGTCCTTCCGGGTGACGACGAAGGGCACGTCCAGAGCGCCGTACGACGCGAGCAGCTCGTCGGGGGAGCGCAGGTCGCTCTTGGTGAGGACGAGCAGCGGGTCGAGACCGGCGTCGTAGGCAGCGACGAGGACGCGGTCGATCATGCGCGGCCGCGGCTCCGGGTCGGCGAGCGCCGTGACCAGGACGAGCTGATCGGCGTTCGCGACGACGACGCGCTCGACGGGGTCGTCGTCGTCGGCACTGCGTCTCAGCGCCGTCCGTCGTGGCTCGACGCGCACGACGCGAGCAAGGGTGTCCGGACGTCCCGACAGGTCGCCCACGATCGCGACGCTGTCACCGACGACCACGCCCTTGCGGCCGAGCTCGCGCGACTTGACGGCGTAGACCTCGACCCCGGGGTCGTCGGGCTCACCGATCACCACCGTGAACCGACCGCGGTCGACGGCGACGACGAACCCGGCGTCCGCGTCGTCGTGGCTGGGCCGCTCCTTGCTGCGCGGACGCGACTTGCCGCGACCGGGCCGAACCCGGACGTCGTCCTCGTCGAGGTCGCGACGTCGTGAGCTCACGCCGGTGCGCCTCCGAGCATCGCGTCCCACATCGGCACGAAGTCGGGCAGCGTCTTGGCGGTGGTCGCCACGTCGACCACCTCGACGCCCGCGACGACGAGGCCGAGCACGGCACCGGCCGTGGCCATCCGGTGGTCGTCGTAGGTCTCGAAGCGACCACCGTGCATCGGCCGCGGGATGATCGTCAGACCGTCGTCGGTCTGGCGCACGTCGCCACCGAGCGCGGTGATCTCGCGGGCGAGTGCGTCGAGACGGTCGGTCTCGTGTCCGCGCAGGTGCGCGATCCCGCGCAGCCTCGACGGGGACGCCGCCACCGCGCACACGGCAGCGAGCACCGGCGTGAGCTCGCCGACATCGTGCAGGTCGGCGTCGATCCCCTCGATCGTGGCGCCGCCGCGGACCGTGAGTCCGTCGTCGCCGAGTTCGGTGACGGCACCCATCTGCGCGAAGAGGTCACGCAGCGAGTCGCCCGGCTGCGTGGTGCTCGCCGGCCAGCCGGGGACCGTCACGACACCGCCCGTGACGACGGCAGCCGCGAGGAATGCAGCGGCATTGGAGAGGTCCGGCTCCACGACGCGGTCCAGGGCACGGATCGTGCCCGAGTGCACGGTCCACGTCGCCGAGGTGGGGTCGACGGCGTCGACGTCGACGACGACGCCGTGCTCGACCAGCATCGCGACGCTCATGTCGACGTGAGGCATCGAGGGGATCGCCGCACCGCGGTGCCGCACGGAGATGCCCTCGTCGAAACGCGGTCCCGACAGCAGCAGCGCGCTGACGAACTGGCTCGACGCCGACGCGTCGATGTCGACCGTGCCGCCGCGCACCGACCCGGTGCCCTTGACGGTGAACGGCAGCGTGCGACGTGCGTCGTCGTCGATGTCGACGCCGAGATCCTCGAGGGCCTGGATCACCGCGTTCATGGGGCGCACCCGGGCGCGCGGGTCACCGTCGAAGCGGACGTCGCCCTTCGCGAGGGACGCCACGGGAGGGACGAAGCGCATCACCGTCCCGGCGAGACCGCAGTCGACGTGGGCGGGGCCGTGCAAGGTCTGCGGGGCGACGTGCAGCGGCCCTATGCCGTCGAGACCGTCGAGGTCGACGCCGAGGGCGGAGAGGGCCCGGCCCATGAGCACCGTGTCGCGGGCGCGCAGGGCGCCGGTGATCGTGGACGGCCCGTCGGCGAGCGCGGCCAGCACGAGAGCGCGGTTGGTGAGCGACTTGGATCCCGGCACCGGCACGACGGCTCGCACGGGCGACGTCGCGACCGGTGCCGGCCATGGATGTTCGTCTGCCACATCGGCAGCGTAGTGGAGCAGGCGTCGTCGACCCGCCGGCGTTCTGCGCACGGGGAACCAGCTCCACGGCCCGGTGCCGAGCAGCACGCGGCGGGACTCGGGCATCCGCTCCACGGGGTCGGCGGGGTGAGGCATGCTCGTGACATGTGCGGGAGGTACGCGGCCAGCCGGAACCCTGATGACCTCGTCGAGGAGTTCGAGGTGGTCGCCCGCCCCGAGGAGGTTCTCGAGCCCGACTACAACGTCGCACCCACCAAGAAGGTCTACGCCGTGATGGATCGCGCGGCGCGCGGCGACAAGGAGGGGCCGCCGCGGCGCGAGCTCGCGGTCGTCCGCTGGGGGCTGGTGCCGTCGTGGGCCAAGGACCCCTCGATCGGCTCGCGGATGATCAACGCGCGGATGGAGACGGTCGCCGAGAAGCCGGCCTTCAAGCGAGCCTTCGCCAAGCGCCGCTGCCTGCTGCCCGCCGACGGCTACTTCGAGTGGTACACCCCGGAGGACGGACCGAAGGGCAAGAACGGCAAGCCGCTCAAGCAGCCGTTCTTCATCCACCCCAAGGACGGCGGGGTGCTGGCCATGGCCGGCCTCTACGAGCTCTGGCGGGACAGGACGCGCGACGACGACGACCCGCTGGCGTGGCTGATGACCGCGACGGTGCTCACGACCACGGCCGAGGACGCCGTCGGGATGATCCATGACCGCAGCCCGCTGCTCGTCGAGCGCGAACGCTGGTCGGACTGGCTCGACCCGGCCGTCGACGGTGTCGACGGCGACCTCACGACGCTGCTCGTTCCTGCGGCGCCGGGCCGCCTGGACGCGTACCCGGTGTCGACCGCTGTCAACGCCGTGCGCAACAACGGTCCCGAGCTGATCGAGCCGATGGCCGCCGAGCCCGAGGACGAGCCCGAGGTGCTGTTCTGAGCGCCGACCGGATCGACGTCGAGACGTCGGTCGGCACGGCCCGCCTGCACGTGCACGTGGCGTCACGGCCGCGGGCGCTGGTCGTCCTCGGCCACGGCGCCGGACGTGGGACGGACACCGCCGACCTCCTCGGCCTCGCGCGCGACCTGCCGAGGGAGGGCGTGCAGGTCGTTCTCGTCGATCAGCCATGGGTGGTTGCCGGCCGGAGGATCGCTGCGGCGCCGCACACCCTCGACGAGGCGTGGGTCACGGTGCTCGACGGGCTTCGGTCGCGACTCGGGCTGCGGCCCCGGCTGCCACTCGTGGTGGGCGGGCGCAGCGCGGGTGCCCGCGTCGCCTGCCGTACCGCCGTGACCACCCGGGCCGACGCCGTCCTCCTCCTCGCCTGCCCGCTCGTGCCGCCGGCAGCACGGGCCGACGCCGACAAGCACGCGGCCGCGCTGGCCAAGCGACGCCCCGAGCTGCTCGCCCCCGTCGAGGCGGGCATCCCGGTCGTGGTCGCTCAGGGGGAGCGCGACGCCTTCGGCACGGCCGCCGAGCTGCGCGAGCTGGTCCGTCGTCGCCGTCTCGTCGAGATCGTGGAGGTGCCCGACGCCGACCACTCGCTGCGGACCCGGGCCGCCGGCCCGGACCCTGCGCCGGTGCTCCGAGCGGCCGCGATGCGCGCCGTGGCCCGGGCATGCGGCGAGTGAGTCGGCTGCCACGCCCGCGAGCCCGGTCCTGGCGTGGCCGGGACCTCGTGCCGGACGTCGGGAATGACGACGGGTTCACCCGGTGTTCACTTCGGTGGCCGCAGCGCAACGCTGACGGTGACCCGGCGTCCAGCAGCCCGAGAGGTGCCCGCGTGCTCGTCCTCGCACCCTCCGACAACCGAACGGACCTGCCCGAGCAGGTGGGTGGAGCCTCGCTGCCACTACGCTCGCTGGTGATGGACCCCGACAGCCCCACCGACATCGACGGCGCTACCCCCGTGGTGCCGGACGACGCGAGCGCCATCGTCGAGACCGACGAGGAGCGGGTGGCCCGGTTCGAGCGTGACGCACTGCCGTTCATGGACCAGCTCTACGCCGCCGCCCTGCGCATGACGCGCAACCCGGCCGACGCCGAGGACCTCCTGCAGGAGACCTACGTCCGCGCCTTCTCCGCCTTCCACCAGTACCAGGACGGCACCAACCTCAAGGCGTGGCTCTACCGGATCCTCACCAACACGTTCATCAACGGCTACCGCAAGAAGCAGCGCGAGCCGCTGCAGTCCAACACCGACGACGTCGAGGACTGGCAGATGGCTCGGGCCGAGGCGCACACCTCGACCGGGCTTCG
Organism: uncultured Actinomycetota bacterium; assembly: GCA_963782665.1. Taxonomy (GTDB): domain Bacteria; phylum Actinomycetota; class Actinomycetes; order S36-B12; family CAIYMF01; genus Longivirga. Next base: position 629,254 of record CAWAKP010000005.1, read on the forward strand.
CTCGGCAGAGGCCGAGGCGCTCGACCACCTGCCCGACTCCGACGTCAAGGACGCCCTGCAGGCGATCCCCGAGGACTTCCGCATCGCGGTCTATCTCGCCGACGTCGAGGGCTTCGCCTACAAGGAGATCGCCGAGATCATGGGCACTCCGATCGGTACGGTCATGTCGCGCCTGCATCGCGGCCGCAAGCAGCTGCGCGACCTGCTCGAGGACTACGCCCGCGACCGTGGGCTCGTCCCGGCGACCGGGGAGGGATCATGAGCTGCGGCAACCACCACGACACCCCCTGCGGCGAGGTCCTCGACTCGGTGTCGGCCTACCTCGACGGCGAGATGACCGAGCACGACAAGCAGCGGATCATCCAGCACTTCGACGAGTGCGGCCCGTGCTTCCACGAGGTCGGGATCTACCAGGAGGTCAAGATCCTGGTACGCCGGTCCTGCGGCGGTGACGCCGTCCCCGACGAGGTCCGCGCCCGGGTCGTCTCGCGGATCCGTGCGGTCAGCGTCACCTGGCGTCCGGACTCCTCCGCACCGGACTCCTCGACGCCGGAGTAGTCGCCACCCCGGACATGCCAAAGGCCCGCTCCCCTCGGGGGCGGGCCTTCGTCACGAACGAGAGCCGGTGCTCAGGCGTTCGGGCGGTTGCCGTGGTTGGCGCCGCTCTTCTTGCGGGTACGACGCTTGCGCGCGCGCTTGCTCATCGGAACTCCTGAGGGGTCTCGCGGACACTGCGGGCAGTCTCCCACACCAGCGGTCGCAGGTGGAAACGCGACGGGTCCGGCCGATCGGGGCTGGCGTCAGCCGGCGAGGCGGCGGTTGACCGCCGCGAGCACCGAGCGGGCGACGGCGTCCTCCTCGTCGCCGCGCACCAGCGCGCTGCCGCACAGAGCCTGGTCACCGAGGCGGGGGATCGTGAGGGTGAGCGTGGTGATCGCCACCTCGCGCATGCCCACCTCGAGGATCTGCGAGCTCTCGACCTGGGCGGGGATCCCGAGCAGCTCGGCGAGCGCTGCGAGCGTGGCGGTGGCGATCACGCGTGGCCGGTGCGCCGGGCCGGACGGCCCCGTGGCGTGACCGGTGTAGATCTCGCGCCCGATGGACAGCGTGACGTCGACGACGGTCTCGCCCTCGGCCTTCTTGGTCGAGATGCTCGTGAGTGCGGGCCGCAGGATGTCGTCGGAGGCGGCCGCCGCGGGGTCCGAGACCTGCTCGGCAGCCACGTCGTCGGAGCTGTCGCCCGCCTCGACGGCATCGTCGGGGATCTGGACGACGGAGACGATCCGGTGGTCGATGTCGAGGTCGAACTGCGCCATCGCCACGGACTGCACGTCGCGTACGACCTGCTTGGCCGGCTTCACCCCGCCGGCCAGGACATGCACCTCGATCGGGTGCGCGTCCGGTGTCGTGCGCACGCTCGCCTCACGGATCCCCGGAACCGCGCGCAGGGCGGCCTCGAACTCGGGAAGGAGGCGAAGGGCGGTCATGAGTCCTCCGTGACGGTCCGCGTGCGGAGCCGCCTCTGGTCACAGGTCACTGTGACGTTCCGTCGGGTGGGTGGGAGCCGGTGGGTGGTGCGGTGGGGTCGTGGGCCGTCAGGTCGATGACGTCCGGGACGACACTCCCTGCTGTCAGGACGGTAAGCCCGGACACGAGCAATCGGGGGCGGGACGCGCCGTCCGGAGGGGTGGACCGCGCGTCGGGCGAGGGTTCGGGCGGCGAGAACCCCGGTCGCAGCAGCCGCGGAGCGGGGGGCAGGGGGAGCGGGTCGGCGAGGTCGTCGACCGGGCGCAGGTGCGACCCGGACGGTGCGTCGGCGTCCCCGGACGCGAGAGGGGCACCGGGCTGGGCCGCGAGCCCCGACGCGAGCGACCAGGACTCGGCGCTCTCGGCGACGGACTCCGTGGCTGCCGCCTGGGCCGACGACAGGTGGGTGAGCAGGTCGGGGAAGACCTCGGCGAGGTGGTCGGACACGCCGCGCAGCGACTCGCGCTGCCACCATCGCAGCGTCCGGGCGGTCGGACCGTCGATGCTGCCCCGCGCCTCGGCGGCGGCCAGCTCGGCGTCGAACCGGGCCGTGGCCGGGTCGCTGCGGACGGCGAGCAGCGCCGCGAGCAGGTCGGCGTACGCCGACGCATCCCCGGACATGTCGGCGCACCTCCTCACGAGCTGGACCGCGGACAGGGGGTCGGCGGCTGCGCTGAGCGTAGGTGAACCGCTCACCCGCAGTCAGCACCACCCGATGGCGATCCGCCGAACGAGCGATGACGTGACGACCCGTCATCACCCGTGTGGAGCACGCCATCGGTGCAGAAGGACGCGGTATGTGCTCAGCGTCGCATCACGAATAGGGAGAAATGCGACATTGGGGCTTGACGACCCATGGACCACCCCTGTCACAGTGATCTCACGGACCACGGCGCGCCCATTCGGGTGACGTGGCACGTCCGGCACGTCCCACGCGGCAGGATGCCGCCTGAAGGACGGCGCACGGATGGCGCACGGCGAGGTACCGGACAACTCAACAGCGGCAGGAACGGGATCGGCAGCCGAGGAGAGGGACGACTGTCGGCCACGGGTGCACCTCGGCGCACCTACGGCCAGGACGGGAACGTCAACGACGTGGGGTGCTGCCCCACGTGCTCCCGACTCGCGAGCGAAGCGGAGTGATGCACGGGCGAACACAGCGGTGCCCGTGACATTCATCGCGAGGAGTTGATCCATCCATGAGCAAGATCGTGGCTGTGGTCGAGAAGGTTCTCTCGACCAGCGCCAGCTGGTCCTGGCACCAGGGCGGCGGCTGAGCCGCCCGTCCGGTGCGAGCCGGTGAACTGAAATAGATCAAGTTCGGGCCTCTGCTGCCGATCCCGATCCTGCCGACATCTGTTCGGTGACCGCCGGACGGCCACGGGAGGAGCGACCATGCGCGGCATGTCCCTTGCGACGCGCCTGTACGTCTCCGCCGTCGTGCTGCTCGGTGGCGTCGCGGTGGTCCACGGCCTCGTCGGCCTGACCCAGAACGGCGAATGGCTCGTGGCGATCCCCCTGATCGTCCTCGCGCTGCTTGCCCAGCAGCTCGACAGCCCGCTGCACCAACGCGGGGACGTGCGCATCAGCGTCCTGAACCCGATCGCGATCGCCGCCGTCCTGCTCCTCGGACCGACGGCCGCCGTCGTCACCGCCAGCAGCATCGTCACCATCAAGAACCGTCCGGTCGAGAAGTTGTTCAACGCGGGCATGTTCGCCATCGCCGCGTTCGTCTCGGGCGAGATCTACGTCCGGCTAGGCGGTCCGCTGCTCGAGCAGGGCGGCTCCTACGAGGTCTTCGGCGTCCTTGGCCCGTGGTTCGCCGCCGCCCTCGCCTACGAAGTGGTCAACGGTCTGCTGCTGGTGGCGATCGTGTCCTTGAGCCAGCGGGTGTCGCCGCTCGCGGTGTGGTTCGGATCGCTCGCCGAGTCCGCCCTGCCGATGTTCATCTACTCGATCTTCGGCCTCCTGCTCGCCGTCGTGTGGAGCTACGTCGGACCCATCTCCGCGATCCTGGTGCTCGCGCCGTTGACGGTCGCGCGTTGGGTGTTCCAGGAGTTCTCACTGCGCCAGGAGGCCTACGAGGCCACGATGCGCTCGCTCATCAAGTCCGTCGAGACCAAGGACTTCTACACCCGTGGCCACTCCGAGCGGGTGGCCAAGGCGTCGGTGCTGATCGGTCGTCGCTCGGGGATGCGCGAGGACCGCGTCGCGAGCCTGCGCTACGCCGGCATGCTCCACGACGTCGGCAAGCTGGGCGTGCCCACCGAGGTGCTGCAGGCGTCCGGCAAGCTCACCGAGGAGCAGTTCGAGGCGATCCAGCAGCACCCGGTGCGCGGTCGCGAGATCACCAAGGACCTCGAGTTCCTCGGGGAGGCGATCGAGGGCATCCACCTGCACCACGAGCGCATCGACGGTCGTGGCTACCCGCTGGGGCTCAAGGGGTCCGAGATTCCCGAGTTCGCCCGCATCATCGCGGTCGCCGACGCCTTCGACTCGATGACGACGACGCGTTCCTACCGTGGCGCGCGGACGGTCGAGGAGGCCATCGTCGAGCTGCGCGCCTGCAAGGGCTCGCAGTTCGACCCGGTGCTCGTCGAGGCCATGGTCGAGGCCGTCGAGGCCGAGGGCTGGGAGCTCGTCGACACGTCGCAGCCCGCGACGCCGGTCGCCGCGATGCCGTCGTTCGGCAGCGACGACGACGACCCGAGCGTGGCCCGACGCCTGGGACTCGTGCCCATGTCCGCTCCACCGGACGCGTCCGAGCTGACCGAGGACGGCGCGTGAGCCAGGAACGCGACCTGCGCGCCGCCGGACCCTTGCAGGTCGTCGCGGGCATCGTCGTCATCGGGTCCGTCGCCATCACGGCGCAGATGGGCGTCCCGGACTTCACCATCGCCCTGGCCTTCGCTGTGTTCATCGCGGTCGGCGAGATCCTGCGGATCAACCTGCCCGGCGGTCGCCAGGCCGCCCCCCTGGCGTCCGCCGGCGCGCTGGCGTACGCGCTCCTGCCGGCGTTCCGCGGCTATCCGCCGCTCGACATCTCGGTACCGCTGGCGGTCACCGTGGTCACGCTGGGCTCCGTGGTCGGCGCCTTCCCGCGAGCCCTCGTCGGGCGCGGGATGCATCTCGACGAGCTCGCACGTCGAGTCCTGACGACGCTCTTCGCCGCTGCGCTCTTCCGACCCGTGTTCGGTCACCGCCTCTCCACCGATGGGCTCAACTGGCAGATCGTCCTCGCCATGACGCTCGCCGCCGCCGTGGCCATGGCCGCCGACGCGCTGCTCGCGGCTGTCGTGCGCTCGGGCCAGTCACGGGTGCCGCTGGGCACCGCCGTCGTCGACGAGTTCCGCGCCCTGGTCGGAATCTCCACGGCGATCGCGTCGACCGGTGTCCTCATCGCGCTGGCTGCGCCCAAGATGGGCTACGCCGCGCTCCCGGTCTTCGCCATCCCGCTGCTGCTGACCCAGTTCTCCTTCCGCCGCTACGCCACGATCGATGCGACCTACCTGCAGACGATCCGCTCCCTCTCGAAGGTCACCGAGGTCGGCGGCTACACGGAGACGGGGCACTCGCGCCGCGTGTCGCGCCTGGCCGTGACGGTCGGTCGCGAGATGGGCGTGAGCCAGCGCGACCTCGTCGACCTCGAGTACGCCGCGCTCATGCACGACATCGGCCAGCTCTCGCTGTCCACGCCGATCCCCGGCGGCACCACCACGATCCTCGCGCCCGTCGACCAGCGCCGCATCGCCGAGCTCGGCGCCGACATCATCCGCGAGACCGGCGTCCTGGACCGCGCGGCGCTCATCGTCCAGCGTCAGGCCGATCCGTACCGTCCCTATCGCGGACAGCTCGACACCTCGCTGCCTCTCGAGAGCCGCATCATCAAGGCGGTCAACGCCTACGACGACTTCGTGGGCGCGTCACTCGAGGGCGACCGCAAGCTCCAGGCCATGGAACGACTCTCCCTGCAGGTCGACCGCGACTACGACCCCGCCGTCGTCGACACGCTCGCACGCATCATCGAACGCCAGACGGAATACGCGTACTGATTGCGCCTCCAAGCTGGGCGCGCTCCGCGCCCCCAGCGTCGGCGCCGCCTCCGCTCCCGATCGGCTCTCGGCCCTGCTCCGCAGAGCCGTCGCCGCCCGGGGCCGGGCTTCGCCCGGCGCCCTTCGGCCCTTCGGGCCTCGGGCTGCTTCGGCGTACACCTCTCGGGTTGGCTCCAGCCGGTCGGCCTGCGCTGCTTCGCGTAGAGGGGACGGGCTCCGGTGGTCGGAGGGCGCTTCGGCCCCCACCTCGCGCGCGCGCGGCCTGCGGTGCGGCGGACGGGGGCGCCGGGAAGGATGACCAGAGGTTTACGCCGAAGCACCCGAGGCCCGAAGGGCCGAAGGGCGCCGGGCGAAGCCCGGCCCGATCGGCGACGGCCCTGCGGAGCAGGGCTGAGAGCCGATCGGTGGCGGAGGCGGCGCCGACGCGACGCAGCCGGAGGCTGCGTCGCTTGGAGGCGCCGGAGACACAGCATGCCAGGATGGGCACCCAACCTGCTGGAGGAGTGCTGTGGCCACTGAGGTGTGCGCTGAGATGGTGGCCAACGTCGTGGCGCTCGTGGTGGCCGCTGGGGACGAGGTGGCGGCTGGGGCGACGCTGCTGATCCTCGAGTCCATGAAGATGGAGATCCCCGTGCTCGCCGAGGTCGGGGGCACCGTGTCCGAGGTCAAGGTCACGGAGGGTGACGTCGTCCAGGAGGGCGACGTCCTGGTGGTCCTCGCCACCGACTGAGGGTCGCGACCAAACCCTCTCGCAACGCTCAAGCGCGCCTGCCGGGCGGTCGATGCCTTGTGCGTGACGCAGACCACCGAACCGGCCCTGGCCCCCGCGGGTGGCACCGGCCTGACCGCTGTCCCGACGCCGGCTGCCCCGGCGCACCCGGCGGCCGCAGCGCCTGCGGCCCCCGCGGCCGCACCCGTCGCTGCCCCGGCGGCCGCACCCGTCGCTGCCCCGGCCGCGCCTGGCCGCTCCCCGCAGCCCGGTCTCGGTCATCCCCTTCCTGCGCGCGCTCGTCGAGAGCGGCGGCTCGGACCTGCACTGCAAGGTCGGCTCGGCCCCGCGGGTTCGCGTCGACGGCGTGCTGCGCAAGCTCCAGGTGCCGGACCTGCGTCCGGAGGACACCGAGCACATGGTGCGTGAGGTGCTGCGCGGTGACCTGATCGAGTCGTTCGCACGCAGCAACGAGGCCGACTTCGCCTACGGGATCGAGGGCGTCGGTCGCTTCCGGGTCAACGTGTTCCGCCAGCGCGGCAGCGCCGGCCTCGTGTTCCGCCGGGTCGCCATCGGCGCGATCCCGCTGGACGATCTCGGGCTGCCCCGCGTCATCGGCCCGCTCTCCCTCGAGCCGCGCGGCCTCGTCCTCGTCACCGGCCCGACCGGCTCGGGCAAGACCACGACCCTCGCGGGCATGGTCGACAACATCAACATCAACCGCGACGTCCACATCGTGACGATCGAGGACCCGATCGAGGTGCTGCACTTCGACAAGCGCTCGATGGTCAACCAGCGCGAGGTGCACGTCGACACCGCGGACTTCTCCGTGGCGCTGCGTGCGGCGATGCGGCAGGACCCCGACGTCATCCTCGTCGGCGAGATGCGCGACCAGGAGACGGTCAAGGCCGCCCTGTCGGCCTCGGAGACCGGTCACTTCGTCATGTCGACGCTGCACACCACCGACGCGCAGGAGACCATCACCCGCGTCATCGACTTCTTCCCGCCGCACGAGCAGACCCAGATCCGTCTCTCGTTGGCCGGCGCCCTGCGCGGCATCATCTGCCAGCGGCTCGTCCCGCGCGCGGACGGGCTGGGACGTTGCGTCGCCATGGAGGTCTGCATCAACACCGGACGTGTCGCGGACGCCATCGCCGACCCGGACAAGACCGCGACCATCCACCAGCTGGTGGCCGAGGGCGGCTTCTACGGCATGCAGACGTTCGACCAGCACCTCATGGAGCTCTTCCGCGACGGCATCATCACCCTGGACGCCGCCATGGACGCCTCGACCAGCCCGCACGACCTCATGGTCGAGCTGCGCCGTCTCGGACTCGTCGCCTGACCCGATCGGCGATGATCGCGAGGTCGGTCCGTCCGGTCCGGCACCCCGAGTCGACGAGGTCCCGCCGTGGAGATCCAGCCAGGCCGTGAGGGCAGCGTCGTCCATGTGGTGGACGCCGACGACACCGCGCTCGCGCTCGGCAGCGGCGACGTCGACGTCCTCGCCACTCCCCGGGTGATCGCCTGGCTCGAGGCCGCCACCGTCGCGGCGCTCGCGGACGTGCTGCCGGACGGCGCCACGAGCGTGGGGACCCGCATCGACATCGACCACCGTGCGGCCTCGCCGGTCGGGGCCGAGGTGACCGCCTCGGCCTCGTTGAGCCACGTCGACGGGCGGCTCGTGCGCTTCGAGGTCGCCGCGGAGCACCGTGTCGACGGAGGCGACCCGGTGCTCATCGCCTCGGGGCAGGTGACGCGCGTCGTCGTCGATCGGGAGCGTTTCCTGGCTCGGGTCTGAGCCCGGGTCGCTCACGGTCCGAGCGTCCGCTAGGACGCGGCAGGTTCGTCAGCCGGCGTGGGCACGCTCGTGCCGGCCGACCGACACCGGCACGTGCTCGCTGATCTCGATGCCGAGTCCCGGGAAGCGTCGCTGCTGGGCTCGCACGGCGTCCTGGAGCCGCTCCAGACCGGCGCCGATCTCGAACGCCACCCGGACCGGCACTCCGACGCCCTGGTCCCACGAGCGGCGCTCGGTGGCGTCGCCCTCGCGGACCTCGGCCCCGGCGTCGCGCAGCAGCGAGAGCACGATGGAGAGCGTGCGGGGCCCTCCCGGCGCTGCGGCGATCTCGTACGCGGTCACGCCAGTCATGGTGGTCCGCGCAGGCGTCGGCGTCCTCCGAATGGCCTAGTTCCCCACGTGTAGTTCCGGAAATCTCGCCGCACCGCCGCACGGACAGGGGGCGGCCTCAGCCCGCGCCGGGGCGCCTGACCGCCCTCGACCAGAACGTGAGGTGGACGCCGGGCGCCGGCTCGCGGTCGCGCGTGGGGTCGGGCACGAAGCCCGTGCGGCGGTAGAGGGCGATGGCCGCCGCGTTCCCGCGGATGACGCTGAGCACCAGCGCGCGAGCGCCGCGGCGGACCGCCTCCGCCTCGCAGGCCTCGATGAGGGCGGCCGCCACCCCGGTGCCCCAGGCCGCGCGCGCCACGCCGAGGTAGCGGAACTCCAGCTCGTCGGGCCGGGCGTCGGCCGACTGCGGCGTCCCGGGCGGGGTGAGGGTCACGGTGCCCACGAGCACCCCGTCCCGCTCGGCCACCAGCACGGGGTGCTCGCCCGCGCGACCTGCGACGTCGCGCAGGTGGGCGGCATACCCGGCGTCGCCGTCGAGAGCACCGCCGTCGACGTAGGCGCTGAGCACCAGATCTCCCACCGCCTCGTGCTCGTCGGGGCGCGCGGGTCGGATGACGAGGGCCGAGTCGGCGGTCGGGTTCACCTCACCGATCCTGCCAAGGTAGGTTCGGTGACGGTCCTCGGGGTCGTCCCGGGAGCCGTGCGGGCGCGACGCCGAGTCCTGCCCCGTCCCGCACCGACGCCGAGCATCCGCTCTGGGCAGGAGTGGGGGACCCACTTCCCGGGCGCCGGATCGTGCGGCGTCCTCGGGGTGAAGCCGTGCAGCGCTGCACGGCCGGCCAGCTCCGACGGCCGAACCCGACAGCTGACCCCGCAGGCGTGGCCGGAGGTCCGACCTATGTCGGCAGGTTCCTGGGACGCCCTCACGGGGCGCCTGTCCCCGCGCGCCCGAGCAGTGCTCGCGACCCTCGTCGCCGCTGCCGTCGTCGTCCTGCTCGCCGTCCTCCCCAGCCCCACCGGCCCGGCCGCGGTCCCGGGTGCCTCCGCCGCCGAGCGCGAGGTGGTCAGCCTCGACGTCGACCCGGCGGGCGCTCCGCTGATGCTCAACGCTCGCCTGGCCGCAGTCCGAACCGAGAAGCCGGCCGTGGCGCGGTCGCGAACGCAGGCGAGGACCACCATCGCGCTCCCCGCCACGGGTCGAGCCGTCAGCGCACCCGCGTCGAAGCTCCCCGTCGTGCACGTGGGCGATCACGGTCCCGCGATCGCGTTCCTGCAGAAGCGGCTCGGCGTCAAGGTGACCGGTGTCTTCGGCCCGCTGACCTACGCCGCCGTCGTCGCGTTCCAGAAGCGCCAGGGGCTGCCCGCGCGCGGCATCGTCGGACCCGCGACCTGGCGCGCGCTCGTGCGGCCTCGGGTGTCGGCATCGGTCGCTCCCGCTCCGCGCGCTGCCGCGAGCACGACTCGGGTCTCCGCACCCGTCACGGCCGGTCGGGTGTGCCCGGCGCCCGGGGCGTCATTCGGCGACGGCTGGCGCGTGCCCCGTTCCGGGCACCTGCACCAGGGCCAGGACCTCATGGGGCACAGGGGAATGCCGCTGCTGGCCATCGAGGACGGCGTGGTGCTCCGCGAGGGGCGTCAGGCCAACGGTGCGCTGCGCATCGTGCTGCAGGGCGTGAGCGGGTCGAAGTTCTTCTACGGTCACATGTCGCGCGACCTCGTCCACGCCGGGAGCCGCGTGCACCGCGGCCAGGTGATCGGGCTCATGGGTGACTCCGGCAGCCCGGGCGCGGTGCACCTGCACTTCGAGTTCTGGAAGAGCGGCGGTGAGTCGGCCGCCGTCGATCCGGCGCCGCTGCTGCACTCGCTCTGCGGCTGACCGTCGCTGGTCAGATCCCGGTCGTCGAGCGGGGGTAGGCGACCGCGGGATCGGTGAGGACGTTGACGAGGTACGGCGCATCCGCCGCGAACGCACGGTCGAGCGCGGCGCCGATCTGCCGGGGGTCGGTCACCGTCTCGCCGTCGGCGCCGAGAGCCCGGACGACCTCGTCGTAGCGCGTACCGGGCCGCAGCTCCGCGGCGACGTCGTACTGGTAGAGGAACTGCATCGGGCCCTTCTCGAGACCCCAGATGCCGTTGTTGCCGACGACCATGACCACCGGCAGCTGGTGGCGCACGAGCGTGTCGACGTCCATGAGCGAGAAGCCGGCCGCACCGTCGCCGAGCAGCAGCACGACCTGGCTCGAGGGTCGCGCCACGCGCGCGGCGATCGCGTAGCCCAGCCCGGTGCCGAGGCAGCCGTACGGACCGGGGTCGAGCCACCCGCCGGGGCGAGCGGGCTCGACGTACTTGCCCGCGTAGGACACGAAGTCGCCACCGTCACCGATGACGACGGCGTCGGCGGACAGACGGGGGAGCAGCTCGCCGTAGATGCGAGCGGGGTGGATCGGGTCGCGACCGCTCGCGAGGTCGGCCGCGTCCTTGGCCTGCGTGGCCGCGGCGGTCGCGTGCAGCATCGCGGTCCAGTCGTCGTAGGACGGCCGACGCAGCTGGTGCTCGAACCCGTCGCGCAGCGCGTCGAGCACGAGAGCGAGGTCGCCGCTCACATGGCCCGCCAGCGCGGCGTGCGTCGAGACCTGCTCGGCGGCGTCGACGACGTGCGCCACCTTGGCCGTCGGTGCGCCGTCGGCACCACCGAACACCCCGTAGCCGAGGCGGAAGTCCAGGGGCGTGCCGATGACGACGACGAGGTCCGCGCCGCCGAAGGCGGCACCGCGGGCGCGGGTGACGAGCTGCGGGTGCCCTGCGGGGAGGATGCCCCGACCCATCCCGTTCGCGATGACCGGCACGCCGGTCGACTCGACGAAGCGTCGCGCCGCATCCTCCGCGCCGCCCATCCAGACGTCGCCGCCGAGGATGACCACCGGACGGACCGCGTCGATCAGCAGCCGGACGACCTCTTCGACGTCGTCGGGATCGCCCCCGGAGGGCACGTGCGGCGCCGCGGTCGGCGGTGCGACGTCGGCATAGGAGAACAGGACGTCCATCGGGACGTCGAGGAAGACCGGGCCACGGTGCGGCGACGACGCCAGGGTGAACGCGCTCGACACTGTCTCGCCGACGACGGCCGGGTCGTGGACCGTCGCGGCGTGCTTGGTCACCGGCGCGAGCAGCGGCGGCTGGTCGAGCTCCTGCAGCGCGCCCGTCCCCCAGCGTGCGTCGGGGGAGCGGCCCCCGATGACCACGAGCGGCGATCCGTTGAAGTGCGCCGTCGTGATGCCGCTCACGACGTTCGTCACGCCCGGCCCGGCGGTGACCACCGCGAGTCCCGGTGTGCGAGTGAGCTTCGAGGTCGCCTCGGCCGCGAACACGGCCGTCTGCTCGTGGCGGACGTCGAGGAGGCGCAGAGGTCCCGAACCGGTCGACGCTCCGTCCTTCCCGCCCACGGCCGCATCGAAGAGCGGGAAGACGTGCGCGCCCGACAGGGTGAACATCGTCTCGACACCGTGCGCGACCGCCGCGGAGACCGCGTGCGTGCCGGCGTGGCCGTTCAGCGTGGGGATCTCGTCCGTCATGGGCCAGAACCTACCCGCGCGGATCGTGACCCGGTCGTCGTGGTGTCGGTGCGGGACGGTCGGCCGGCCCGAGGTAGCGTGCACCGGGCGATCGAGGGGCGATCGCGCGGAGGGGGACCGGACATGCGTGCCACTGCACGTCACACCGCGGCGATCGGGCTGTTCTCGGTCGCCGTTCTCGCGCTGTCGGGATGCGGCGGGTCGACCACGGCCGGCGCGGCGTCGCAGTCGCCGGTCCCGGCGTCGTCGACTCCCTCCTCGGTGGCGACACCGACGTCCACGACCACCCCGAGCGGGACGGCGAGCAGCGGTGGCCTCCTGGCGCCGGCGCCGTCGGGTTACACGTACACGACCGTCCCCACCGAGTTCCTGCAGCTGCAGAAGGCGATGAGCGACACCGGCATGGTGACCTCGTCCGAGGGCCAGGGGGTGCAGAACGCCGCGGGCAAGGACGTCGCGGTGATCGTGGGCTTCCAGTACAACGCCAAGCTGACGCCGTCCCTCGACAAGCTGCCCGCCGACAAGGTCCTCGATGGCAGCATGAAGGGTGCCAAGGGCTCGATGAGCGGAACCTCGACGAGCACCAGCCTCGTGTCGGGCGGCACCCACATACGCGTGCTCGCCTCGCCGAAGCTCACGATCGCGGTGGCCTACCAGAAGGGCGGTCACCTCTACGAGGTGTTCGGCCCGAGCAAGGCCGACGTCACCGCATTCGTGACCGCGTACTTCGCGTAGCGCTGACCTTGCGCGGCTGACCCCTCGACCCGACCCCGCGGGTCAGTCGACCCAGAGCTCGACGGCGTCGGACTCGTGCACGAACCCGAGACGCTCGTAGAGCGCATTGCTCGTCGGGTTCGCGGCGTCCGTGTAGAGCATGACGACGTCGGTGTCGGCCAGCAGCCCCTCGACGACGGCGGCCGTCACCGCACCGGCGTAGCCGCGTCGGCGGTGCTGCTCGGGGCTGTAGACCGGACCGATCCGGGCGACGCGACCGCCGGGCGTCGCGATCACCGGCGCGTGACCGGCCATCGACACCGGTACGCCGTCGACCTCCCACAGCAGAAGCCGCCCGCGGTTGAGCCGCTCCGCCTCGCGGTTGTCGATCACGAGCAGGTCGACCTCGGCCATGAACGCGTCGAGCCAGGCGACGACGAGGTCGCTGTCGCCCGCGGCGGTCGGCCGGGGGGCACCCGGCACGGGCGTCGGCGCGAGGTAGTCGTGCAGGACGAGGATGCGCTCGCGGCGGTTCTCCCGGACTGCACCGCCGATGCTCTCGGCGACCGTGTGCGCCACCTCGACCGGGCCGTTGACGCCGGGCACGCGAGGTCCGGCTGCGGCGGCCGCGGCTCCGACAGCGCGCGCCGTGTCGTCGTCCATCGGGCCCACGACGACCTTGTGCGGCAAGGTCCAGACGGCAGCACCGACGACGTCCCCGTCGTCGGAGGTCGCGACGAACCAGCGCTCGGCGTCGTAGCGCCGGCCGTCGACGACGCCCTGGGCGATCGAGCCCAGGATGTTGGTGGTGACCGGATGCTCCGCCCGATAGGCGACGGTGGCCTCGAGCCAGTCCCGAGGGTCGTCGACGAGTCGTACCTGCATGGTGTCCCCCTTCGCGTCCCTCGATCGTCCCGGACGGTGCGGCGTCCGTCGACCGGATTGCTCTCGTTGTGCCGCACGGCAGATAGCGTTGCGGCATGGCCAGGTTCGACGACGTCGCGCGCGAGCGCACCGACCTGTCCGAGGTCGACGTCGACCATCTGCGCGCCCTCGTCAGCGACTGGACCCTGCTCGCCGACCTCGCCTTCGCCGACCTCGTGCTGTGGCTGCCGACCTGGCACGGTGGCGGCTTCGTCGCGGCCGACCAGGTGCGCCCCACCACCGGTCCCACCCTGCTCTTCGACGACATCGTCGGTGAGTACGCGCCGCGCGGCCGCCGTCCGCTCCTGGATCGGGCGGTGGCGACGCGCAGCGTCGTCGCAGCCCGGGAGAACGCCGGGCCGGCGGCCGTCGAGTCGATCCCGGTGATCCGCTCCGGGCGGCTCATCGGCGTCGTCGAGCGGCACTCGGCACTCGCCGGCCGAGACTTCGGCCCGCTCGAGCAGGCCTACCTCGACGCCGCGGACGAGCTCGCCGCCATGGTGGTCGAGGGCACGTTCCCACCTTCGCAACCCTTGGCGCGCACCGGTTCTCCGCCCCGTGTCGGTGACGGCTTCATCCGTCTCGACGACTCGGGCGTCGTCCGGTTCGCGAGCCCGAACGCGCGCTCGGCCTACCACCGGCTCGGTCTCGCGACCGACCTCGTGGGCGTCGACCTCGCGCGCACGAGCGCCAAGCTCGCCCGTCGCCCCGGTCCGGTCGACGAGGCGCTCGCCGTGGTGGCGGCCGGTCGGGCCGCGGGTGGTGCCGAGGTCGAGAACTCCGGTGCCGTGGTGACCCTGCGCGGAGTCCCGCTCTACCGAGCGGGTCGCCACACCGGTGCGGTCGTCCTGGCGCGCGACGCCACGGAGATCCGTCGGCGTGACCGGGCGCTCCTCTCGAAGGACGCGACGATCCGCGAGATCCACCACCGGGTGAAGAACAACCTGCAGACCGTCGCCGCGCTGCTGCGGCTGCAGTCACGTCGGATCGACAACCCCGAGGCGCGCGAGGCCCTCGACGAGGCGGTGCGCCGCGTCGGCGCGATCGCCGTCGTGCACGAGACGCTGGCGCACACCCCGGGTGAGAAGGTCGACGCCGACGAGGTCACCGACCGCGTCATCGCGCTGGTGCGCGACATGGCTGTCGGGCGCAACGTCGACGTCACCCGTGTCGGCTCGGTAGGCGTGCTGCCCGCGGAGATCGTGACTCCGCTGGCGATGGCGCTCGGCGAGCTGCTGCAGAACGCCGCCGAGCACGGGGGCGGCACGCCCGTCACGCTTGCGCCGTACCGCAGCGACGGCGAGCTCGTCGTCGACGTCGTCGACGGAGGACCCGGGATCGCGGCGGACGTCGACCCGTTCGCGACCGGACGTCTCGGGCTGCAGATCGTGCGCACGCTGGTGAGCGAGGAGCTGGGCGGCCGGCTCGAGCTGGTGCCGGGTCCCGGGGGCGTCGGCCTGTGCGCGCGCGTGGCGGTCCCGCTGCGGCCGTGACCCGCCGCGGGGCGCCTGCCCCGTCCACGAACGAAGGCCCGACCCACCGGGTCGGGCCTTCGAGCGAGCGAGCGTCTAGAGACCGGCGCGGGCCGCGCGGGCGCGGGCGTTGCGGCGCTTGAGCGCGCGACGCTCGTCCTCGGAGAGGCCGCCCCAGACTCCGGCGTCCTGACCGCTCTCGAGCGCCCACGCGAGGCAGGTCTCGATGACCGGGCAACGACGGCACACGGCCTTCGCCTCCTCGATCTGCATGAGCGCAGGGCCGGTGTTGCCGATCGGGAAGAACAGCTCCGGGTCCTCGTCGCGGCAGGCCGCGTCGTGACGCCAGTCCATCTGCGTCCTCCTGGTGTCCGTCCGGCGAGGCCGGGCGGCGTCGTGGTCGATCCGGGTCGCGGGCCCTTGTGAAGGCGGTCACGAACCCCCCTCGGCGCCGTGGCGGGCGTCCGGGTGGACGACGTCTCGCGCACAGAGGAGACGGGGCCCAGGCGGGGCCGCCGACAAGGTCCGACCCTCACACACCTGGGGAGGGGTGTCCAGACTTTTCGCTGAGAGGTGGCTTCGAAGCGCCGGTGGCCTTGCTCACACAGCGTGGCGGACTGCGTCCATGTCACCGTGTGTCACCGGTCCCGTCGACGCTCGTGAGGCCACGCAGCGTGACCGGCGTCACGGGCCGGTCCGTGATCGGACGACCGGGACGCGGACGCAGGGCTGCGTCCGCGTCGGGCGTACGGAGGCGTTGCGACCGTCAGACGAGGACGCTCAGCGACCGCGGCATCGACCGGAAGGTCACCGAGCGCACCGAGCCTGCTGCGTCGCCGTCGATCTGCAACGGGGTGGGCCGGGAGGCCTCGACCGTGATCTC
This sequence comes from uncultured Actinomycetota bacterium, assembly GCA_963782665.1. Taxonomy (GTDB): domain Bacteria; phylum Actinomycetota; class Actinomycetes; order S36-B12; family CAIYMF01; genus Longivirga. The sequence continues at coordinate 645,238 of CAWAKP010000005.1, forward strand.
GCTCTGGTCGTGCAGGGCGAGCAGGCCACCGAACGGGTAGCGCCCTCGGTTGCTCATGAGCATCCGGCGTACGTGCCCGAGCAGGTGCGGCACGGCGAGGGAGCGCGGTGCGAACAGGTCGAGCCCCGTGTCGAAGGACGCGCGCGGGCACGGGTCGACGGGGAGCGGACCGAGGAAGGTCCACGGCGAGGAGTTCTGCACGATCGTGAGGAAGACGCCCGGGACGTCGGGCAGGCCGGGCCGGCGCACGGTGAGCGCCGGCTGGCGTCGTTCGGCCGTGACCAGGATGTGGCGCAGCGCGGTCTGGAAGTAGCGACCGGGAGTCGCCTGGTGGCCCTTGGCCCGCTGCTTCTCCATGTCCTCGACGATCTCGGCGTCGAGGCCGAGGCCGCCGTTGCAGAGGAACCAGCGCCTCGTGCCGTCGTAGTCGGCGCGTCCGAGCCCGATCGTGCGCACCCGCTTGTGCTCGATGGCCTCGATCAGGATGCCGGTGGCCTCGACGGCGTCCTCCGGGAAGCCGACGGAGCGGGCGAAGACGTTGGCGCTGCCGCCGGGGATGGTGCCGAGCACCGGGACGTCGTGGCCCGGCCCGTCGGCGAGCAGGCCGTTGACCACCTCGTTGACCGTTCCGTCGCCGCCGAGGGTCAGGACGACGTCGATGCCGTCGCGACGCGCCTGTCGCGCGAGGTCGGTGGCGTGCGCCCGGTGCGTGGTGTCGGCCACGTCGAGGTCGATGGCGGAGGCGAGCGCGTGCGCGATGACCTCGCGGGTGCGCACACTCGTCGTCGTGGCCGAGGGATTCGCCACCAGGAGCGCGCGCATGCGACGAGCCTACGACGACGGGGCCGCGCGGGGCTGCCACCCGCGGATCCGCGCCCCGCTCTGGCAGGGTGGACGCGTGACGGAAGGCGCTGACGAGGTCGTCGACGGGGGTGCGCGAGAAGGTGCGCTCGTCGCGGCCGGCCTCGTCGCGCTCATCGAGGGCGTCGCGGTGATCGCGTATGCGATCGGGATCGGGGTGTCGTCGCTGCGCAGCACGGATGCCGAGGCGACGTCGCCGGTGGTGGTCGTGATCATCTACCTGCTCTTCGCCGCCGGGATCCTCGCCTGCGCGCGCGGGCTCTGGACGCGCAGGCGTGCCGCGCGTACGCCGTTCGGCGTCATCCAGCTCTTCGGGCTCGTGATCGGGTGGACGTTGACGCAGGGCGATGGCGAGATCACCCACGTCATCGGCTACGCGGTGCTGGTGATCTCGGTCGTGGGCATCGCGCTCGTGATGAGCCCGGCGCTCGGGCGCGAGCTCACCCGCTGACCGGGCGCCCGGTCACTCCTCGGCGAGGCCGGCGCGCAGCGTCGACAGCGACTTCGCGAGCAGCCGGGACACGTGCATCTGGGAGATGCCGACCTCCTCGGCGATCTGGCTCTGCGTCATGCCGTGGAAGAAGCGCAGCGCGAGGATGCGTCGCTCGCGCGAGGGCAGGGCAGCGAGCAGGGGCTTGAGCGACTCGCGGTACTCGATGCTCTCGATCTCCGGGTCGATGTCGCCGAGACGGTCAGCGAGCATCGGCGCGTCGTCGTCACCGCCGAGCGGGGTGTCGAGGCTGCTCGTGCTGTAGGCCTGCGCACCCTCGAGACCCTCGATGATCTCGTCCTCGGAGACACCCAGGTGAACGGCCAGCTCACCGACCGTGGGTGCCCGACCGCTGCGCTGGGAGAGCTCGGCGGTCGCCGCGCCGATCGACATGCGCAGCTCCTGCAGGCGCCGCGGCACCCGGATCGCCCAGCCCTTGTCACGGAAGTGCCGCTTGATCTCGCCGACGATGGTCGGCGTGGCATACGTCGAGAACTCCACGCCACGCTCGGGATCGAAGCGATCGACCGCTTTGATGAGGCCGATCGTGCCGACCTGGACGAGGTCGTCGAGCGGCTCCCCGCGGTCGCGGAACCGTCGGGCGAGGAACTGCACGAGCGGGAGGTGCATCGTGACGAGCTCGTCGCGAGCGCGCCGGTACGACGGGTCGTCCGGAGACGCCGCAGTCATGAGGGCGATCACCTCGCGCTCGCGCTCGCGCTGCGCGTCGCCCCAGCGCGACGACGAGGTGCGCGGCGCGGGCACGTGGTCGTCGGGCGCCGTCTCGACGTCGGCCTCGTCGTCGGTGTCGACGACGACCTCCGCGTCGGCTGCGGCGTCCGCGCGATCTAGTGACACGTCGGGATGGTCGGCCGGGTCGTCCTGCGCGGGCACGAGACCGGGCTCCGTCATGCGTCGACCGTCGTCGCGCTTCGCGAGGTGCGCAGGACGACGGTGACGTCATGCGCGTCGACCGTGGCCGTGACGTCGTCGACGAGTGCGGTGAGGACAGCCCAGGCGAACGTGTCGGTCGCCGGCAGCGTGCCGGTCGTCGTCGCCGCGCGCAGTGCGATGTCGAGGCGGCCGTCGTCGTGAGCGGTGAGCTCGCACGTCATCTCGCCGTCCGGAACCGACTGCGCGATGAGCATCGTCGCCACCTCGTCGACCGCGAGCCGCACGTCCTCGAGGCGGTCGACGTCGAAGTCGAGGCGGGCGCAGCAGGCCGTGGCGGCGGTACGCGCGAGGACCACCCACGCAGCGGACGCAGGGACGGTCAGGCGGATGACGGAGCTCACGTGCCGAGGCTAACGCGAGACGTGCCCAGCGACTACGACGACGGGTCGTGCGCCGCGAGCTGCAGCAGTGCGTCGCCGGTGACGCGGTGCACGGTCCACTCGTCCATCGGCATCGCACCGATCTGGCGGTAGAAGCCGAGGGCGGGCTCGTTCCAGTCGAGCACCCACCACTCGAGCCGGCGATAGCCCCGTTCGACGCACACGCGCGCCAGGGACTGCAGCAGCGCGGTGCCGTAGCCGTGGCCACGCAGCTGCGGTCGCACGTAGAGGTCCTCGAGGTAGACGCCGTGGGTGCCGGTCCAGGTCGAGGTGTTGAGGAACCACAGCGCGAACGCGCCGAGCACCGTGCCGGACTCCGGGTCCGGATGCTCCACCACGTGGGCGTAGGCCGCAGGCGCACCGCTCGGCGTGGTCGACGTCGACCCGGGGGCGTCCGGCGTCCCGCCGAAGAGCAGCGCGAGCAGCTGCTCCGGCGTCGCCTCGACCTGGTCCGCTGCACGCTCGTACTCGGCGAGCTCGTGCACGAGCGCGAGGATCTCGGGGACGTCGGAGGGTCGGGCCGGGCGCAGCCGGCCGGTCACGGGCACCGGGCTCATGGGGTCTCCCTGTCCTGACGTCGCTCACCGGGGTGCCGGGGGCATCGGGGGTCATGATCCTCGGCCCCGACCACGTTCGCCGGGGTGTCCGGCAGCTCGCGTCGTCGGCCGCGGAGGGGGGCGGTCAGTCGAGGCGGCCGGTTCCGAACGGGACCCACAGACCGGCGAGCGGTCCGGTGGCGACGTGGACGGCGGCGATGCCGCGGATGACGCCGGACCGGTCGACCGTCGACGTCCCGGGCGCGGCCAGCGAGCCGGACCGTCCACGCGGAGAACCCGTTCGGGTCGAGGCGCAGGACTCGGTTGCGGCCCGCCGAGAGGTGCAGGGTGCGCGGGATGAGGTAGCGCAGCAGCGGGCCGGCACCGATGAAGTACTGGCGCTCGGGGACCTGCTGCACCCACCGTCCGCGCAGGAGACCGGTCGGAGACGTGGAACCAGATGCCGTGGCCGCGCACGCGGAGTCGCTGGTCGACCGCCACGCTGGTCGACGCGCGGACGGTGAGGCTGCGGGTGCCGACGATGCGTCCCCCGCTCAGCGTCGAGAGCGTGACCCTGCCGCGCGACACGAAGAACCGACCCCGCACCGACGTGGTGGGGTAGTCGAGCGCGTAGCTGTCCGCGAGCCGGGCGAAGGTCGGCACTGCCGGTGGCCGCGTGGGCGTGCAGGAACTCGTCGATGTGCACGAAGTGCTTCTTCGCGCCCGGGGCACCGTGGGAGAGGCAGTAGTCGGAGTACCACCCGGGGTTGCGGAAGGCGCGCGGCGCCAGGACGGCAGCGGTGCGCAGACCGCCGTCCCAGAGGGCGAGGGCACGCGGGTCGTTCGTCATGCGGGCGTAGGAGTCGAGGCCGAACACGGCGAAGAGGTGGCCGTTGAGGGTGAAGTCCGACGTCGTCCAGGGCCAGCGCGGGTACTCCTCGAGCCACAGGTTGTGCGACGCGTCGGTGTGCACCACCCACGGCACGCCGGCCTTCGGCGGGAGCAGGAAGCTCTCGAAGGTGTGGTCGGCGGCGGCGCGCCATGCGGGATCACCCGTGACCTGCGCGAGCCGCGTGAACAGGTCGAGGGCCATGCCCTGCGACATCGCGCTGTACCAGGGTGCGCGCTGCACCTGCGTGGGCAGGCCGTGCAGCGCGAAGTCGAACGGGTAGGGGTAGTACCAGGCGAAGTCGCGGACCGTGCGCATCCGGATCGAGGCGGTTGGCCTGCGCCTCGGCCCGGGTGAGGTAGAACGCGTCGCCGGTCAACCGGTAGGACTCGAGGTTCTGGGTGCCCCAGTCGGCGAGCACGACGGGGTGGTAGTACAGCCGGCCGTTGATCTTCACCATGCGCGCGCCGAGCGCGTCCTTGGGTGCGGCGTCGCCCTTGGCCGACGGCCGGGTGAGTGCGCCGATGCGCTGTGCGGCGGTGATCGGCGCCTGGACGTAGCCGGCGCGCAGGAAGGGGAAGGGCAGCGGCGTCGTGGTCGGGGTCGCGACCGCCGTCGCCGCCCGGGCGACCGGTGCCGCGGCCTGAGCGGGCACGGCGACGAGCGACACCGCCAGCGCGATCCCTGCCACGACGACCAGCCCCGCGCGTCCCATGCCTGTGTCCCCCTGGTCGTCCGGGGCTCCTGGCGTCCCCGGCGCTCACCGTAACCGGCGACCGAGCGTCGACTCGCGTTCGCCCCGCGCGAAACGCTGGGCAGGGGTATTGCCGAGCGACAGTCGCCGATATATCGTCAACCCATCGCGAGCGTACGGCGATCTGTCCTGGACCGCCGTCCCGCTCGCTCCAAGGAGGACGAGATGCACGCAGCAGCAGGAGCGTGCGGCCCCGCCTTCGGGCCGCGTTTCGCCGGGGACTTCCCCGACGTCGAGGACGTGCTGAAGCGCGTCCGCATGCACATGACCGGCCGACGGGGCAGCTGGCCGCCGCACGGCGACGGCCCGTGGCGGGGCTGGGGTCCGGGCGGGCCAGGTCGTGGGTGGCCCTTCGGGCCCTTCGGTCCTGGTGACGGCGGCCCGCGTCAGCGCGCCGGACGTGGAGACGTGCGTCTCGCCGTGCTCGCCCTGCTCTCCGAGGGCCCGCGCCACGGCTACCAGATGATCCAGGAGATCTCCGAGCGCAGCGGCGGCGCGTGGAAGCCGAGCCCGGGGTCGATCTACCCGGTGCTGTCGGCGCTGCAGGACGAGGGCCTGGTCGACGACGAGAAGATCGACGGTCGCCGCGTCTTCTCCCTCACCGACGCCGGTCGCGCTCTCGCCACCGAGCGTGCCGACGAGCTCGAGCACGTGTTCGACGCCAACGCGGCACACGCCGAGGACGAGGACGTGACGGACCTCAAGGCCCTCATCGCCGGCGTGGCCGGGGCCGCCGTGCAGGTCCTCACGACGGGGACGCCGGAGCAGGCCGCGGCGGCCCGCAAGGTGCTCGCCCAGACCCGCCGCGAGCTCTACCTCCTCCTCGCCGAGGACGACGAGGAGGAGTCGTGAACCCCTGGGAGCAGCGCTTCGAGATGGTGCGCGCGGTGGCGGACGTCGCGCCGATGCGCGCGAGCGACCAGGACCGTCACGAGGCGGTCCTCGCGCTGTCCGACGAGTACGCCTCGGGCCGGCTCGACAACGCCGAGTTCGAGCGTCGTCAGGACCTCGCGATGGAGGCCACGTTCGTGCACGACCTGGACCCGCTGTTCGCCGACCTGCCGGGTCGGGCCGCGCCGCGCGCCGACCGCGCGGTCGTCGCGTCCGGCTCCTCGGCGTACGGCGTGCCCGCCGGTAGGCCGCCGTGGGCGGGTCGCCGCGGTCCGCGCGGCGGTGGCGTGCCGTTCCTGGTCGCGTTCGTGGCGCTCGTGGTCGCCGTCGGGTTCGCGTCCGGAGGGCTTCCGCTGTGGCTGCTCGTGCCGGCGCTCTGGTTCGCGATGATCGCCCGACACCGCCGTCGCTGGGCGATGTCGCACCTCGCCATGACCGGGCAGATCCCACGACGCTGACGTCGTCGAACGAGCCGCAAGTTCACGACCGCGACGCGAATCGCCCCGCACCGCCATCGGCGGTACGGGGCGACGTCGTCGAGTCGGGTGCGGTCAGGCCTTCTTGGTCTCCCAGAAGATCTCGGCGATCTCGTCGATCTTCGTGAGCAGGTTGTCGGCGACCGCGACGTCGAGCGAGCCCTTGGTGCCGCCGGCCCCGGCGAGCTTGGTGGCTTCGTTGAACAGGCCGTTGAGCTGCGGGTACTTCTCGAAGTGCGGAGCCTTGAAGTAGTCGGTCCAGAGCACCCAGAGGTGGTGCTTCACGAGGTCGGAGCGCTCCTCCTTGATGGCGACGGCGCGCGACTTGAACACCTCGTCGTCGGACGCGTGGTACTTCTCGATGCAGGCCTTCACCGACTGCGCCTCGATCTTCGCCTGCGCGGGGTCGTAGACGCCGCAGGGCAGGTCGCAGTGCGCGTGGACGGTGACGGTGCGGGCGAGCAAGCGGCGCATCATGGTGGCCTTTCGTCGGTGGCATGGTGTCGTCGAGACGTCTTCCGCGACACTACCCCCGACCGTCCGCGCGAGCACCAGAGAGGCGGGTACATGGGCTCGAGCAAGGCCGTGCTCCCGTGGCATCTCGCCCGGGTCGAGGGTGCCTCGATGTCGCCCACGTTGACCGACCGCGACCTGGTCCTGTGCCGCCGCGCGTCCGGTCGGGCCGTGGTCCCGGGGACCGTCGTCGTGGTGGAGCGACCCGACCGCCCCGGCCTGCTCGTCGTGAAGCGCGCGTCGCACCGCGACGAGCGCGGGGGCTGGTGGGTCGAGGGTGACGACGGTGCGCACAGCCATGACTCGTGGGTGTTCGGACCGGTCCCGGACTCGGCGGTTCGTGCGGTGGTGATGGCTCGCGTCTGGCCGCGCCCACGGCGGGTGGTCTGATCGCCCGCGCAGGGGGGCGAGGGCACGGCGGCTGTGCCAGACTCGGCCCACGGGTGAACCCCGTGACGGCAGCACGCCCGCAGACGCGACCCGCGCGAGGGACGAGCGCTCCTTCCGGTCCCGATCTGTGAGGTCCCCGTGTCACCTGAACCGGCCCGAGGCTACGAACCCGTCGAACCTTCGGACGCGCCGTACGACGCCGATCCGGCCTTCCCGCTGCACCGTCACGGCAAGATCGAGATCCGTCCGACGGTGCGGGTGCGCGACAACAGCGGCCTGGCGCTCGCCTACACGCCCGGCGTCGGTCGCGTGTCGCAGGCGCTCGCCGACGACCCGTCCCTCGGCTGGCGCTACACCTGGCGCTCCAACGCGATCCTCATCGTGACCGACGGCACCGCAGTGCTCGGGCTCGGCGACATCGGCCCGCTCGCCGCGTTGCCGGTGATGGAGGGGAAGTCGCTGCTGTTCAAGGAGTTCGGCAACGTCGACTGCGTCCCGATCTGCCTGGCCACGACCGACGTCGACGAGATCGTCGAGACGGTCGTACGGATCGCGCCGGCGTACGGCGGGATCAACCTCGAGGACATCTCGGCGCCCCGCTGCTTCGAGATCGAACAGCGGTTGCAGGAGCGGCTCGACATCCCGGTCTTCCACGACGACCAGCACGGGACGGCGGTGGTCGTGACGGCCGCGCTGACGAACGCCGCGAAGGTCACGGGACGCGAGCTCGCCGACCTGCGTGTGGTCGTGTCGGGGGCGGGTGCTGCCGGCGTGGCGGTCACCAACATGCTGCTCGCAGCGGGGATCGGCGACATCGCCGTCGGCGACCGTACCGGGATGATCGTGCAGGGCCGTGACGACCTCAGTGGCGTGAAGGCCGAGCTCGCGGTGCGCACGAACCGGGCAGGGTTGCAGGGTCCGCTGAACTACGCGCTCGCGGGCGCCGACGTCTTCATCGGGGTGTCCGCCGGACACGTGCCGCGCGAGGTCGTGGCGACGATGGCGCCCAAGTCCATCGTCTTCGCGTTGGCCAACCCCACGCCCGAGGTGCACCCCGACGACGCGCACGCCGCCGGCGCCGCAGTCGTCGCGACGGGGCGCAGCGACTTCCCGAACCAGATCAACAACGTGCTCGCGTTCCCCGGCATCTTCCGCGGCGCCCTCGACTCCGGGGCGATGCGGATCACCGAGGGGATGAAGCTGGCCGCGGCCGAGGCGATCGCCGGACTGGTCGGCGACGAGCTGCGGGCGGAGCACATCGTGCCCGACCCGTTCGACCCGCGGCTCGCCTCGGCGGTCGCTTCGGCAGTGTCGGCTGCGGCGGTGGCCGAGGGTGTGACGCGCTCCTAGGGTCCTGGGTCGTCATCCGGGCGCTAGTTCTTGGGGTGCTCCCTGTCTCTTCGACGCGGACTCGTGTGTAAGGCGTGCCGGGTGGGGCGCATCGATCGGCTGTTGTCGAGTGGCGATCTCGACCGCTTGCTTGCGTTGTGTGGAAGAGCGCATCGATGGCGGTGGGGGCTGGGCGTCGCCTTCGGGTGGCCGTCTGCGGCGGGTCGGCGGAGGCTCGACTGACGCTGATGTTTGGTTGGGTCTGGCGGGTTCTCCGCGACGGTCCGGAATCCGGTAAACCGTTGCGCTGCAAGCGAAATCAGGCGTGCAGGGCTTGACAGGAATAGTACGTATGTTCTAGGGTTGGCACGTGTCCGTCACCCTCAGCCCCTTCTCCCGGCCGCTGCCGGGCTCTGGCGCGCCGGACATGGTGGTCGTGATGGACGGTGCACACCAGGAGCCGGCGTGGAGCCTGGGGCGTCTGGACGCCTTGCCCGAGACGCCGTCCGCGAGTGACCTGCAGCTGCTCGCGGCGCTGGACCCCGCGGACCTGTGCGACCCGATGGACGTCATCACCTACCTGCAGCGCGTCGAGAAGGTCGAGGCCTTCCTGGCCGCGCTCAAGGTGACGGCGTTGGTCGCCCTCGCCGGCGCGCAGGCCTCGCCCTCGTCGATGGAGGAGGCGCACGTCGAGACCGAGGTCGCGTTGGCGCGCCGGGTCGGGCAGCGCTCGGCGTCCACCTCGATCGAGGTCGCCCGGAACGCTCTACGCCACGTTCCCGGAGTTCCTCACCGCGCTGAAGGCCGGGCAGATCAGCGAGTGGCACTGCCGGGAGCTGGTCACCGCGACCCGCTCGGTCACCGACCCCGACGTACGCCGCCAGGTCGGCGAGGCGACGTTGGCGAAGGCGAAGGTGATGACTCCGCGCGAGTTCACCGGCGAGGTCGCCAAGGCCATCGCCCGCCTCGACCTCGACGCCACTACGCGGATCGAGAAGGCGCGCGAGGACCGGCGGGTGTGGTGCACGGCGCTGCCCGACGGGATGGGGTTCCTCGGACTCATCCACGACTGGACCACCGTCCAAGCCATCCACGCCACCATCACCGCCGACGGACGCACCCTGCAGCTCGACCGCGGCGGCTCCGCCGCCGTACGCGCCGGTGACGACGACGCCCGCGCGGACGCGTCCCGCGCGGATGCGATGGCCGCACGCATGCTCGGCACGGTCGCCGAGGACGGCAGCGTGACGCTGGGACCGCAGCACCCAGCAGGTCGTCTCGATGACCCTGGTCATGGACCTCGACACCCTGCAGGGCGAGGTCGACCGGTTCGCGCTCCTGGACGGGCAGCCGATCCCCGCCGGTCTCGCCCGCGACCTGGCCGAGGGCGCGAAGCTGTGGCGCCGCGCGGTCACCGACCCCGTCACCGGGGTTCTCCTGGACTACGGCACCGAGCAGTACCTGCCCGAGACGTTGCGCCGCTACGTCAAGGCCCGCGACGGTGTCTGCGGCACCCCGATCTGCGCACGCACCAGCCGCCTCGAGATGGACCACGCCGAGCCGTTCCCGGCAGGCACGACGTCAGCGCCGGCAACTGCCACGCCTGGTGCACGACCTGCCACCAGCTCAAGACCGAACGACGACTGCGCTTCACCGACACCAAGCCCGACGGATCAGCCACGTTGATCACCGCGTGGGGGCAACGGTTCACGATCCCGCCCAGACCCTTCCTCCACGACCCGACGGACGTTCATGACGACGCGGAGTCGCGACAACCCGAAGTTGGGGAGCCACCGCCGACGACCAGCGCTGACTCCGATCCACCACCGTTCTGATCAGACGTCCGTGGGCGTCGAGTGCTGCCGCTCGGCGTGGTGGGTGTCCGGTGGTGCCGTTGCCCTCAGCTGCTAGTCGCCCAGCTCGTGGCGAACCCGCGCGAGTCGATCGCCCCGCAGGCCCACCGCGTCGTGCGCCCAGAAGGTGTCGACGTAGACGAGGGCGCCACGCATCCAGTCCGCGCGCGACGACAGCGCGATGGCCTGCAGCGCTGCGGACGGGATGCGGGTCGACGGGCGGGTCACGCCGAACTGCGCGGCTGGTGCGAACCCCAGCCGTACGTAGAACGCCGGGTCACCCTCGACGAGCAGCAACGGCGAGCCCAGCCGCTCGGCCTCGCTGACGCAGTGCTCGACGAGTCGACGTCCGATGCCCGCGCCTTGCGACGCCGAGGTCACCGACAGCGGGCTCAGGACGAGGACGTCGACGAGCTCCCTCTCGGCGTCGACCCAGCACCACGTGAGCCGCACGTGCCCGACCACCGCGCCGCCCGCGTCGGCGACGTAGCCGTAGGAGCGATCGCGTCGGGCGAGCGCAGCCTCCAGGTCGGCGACGCCGGGCTCGTCGACGAAGGCGTCCAGCACGACCGTCCGCACGTCGGCGGCGTCGGAGTCGCGCTGCGGGCGGACCGAGATGGCAGGAGGGTTCACGGCTGCTCCGATCGGTGCCGGTCGCGGAGTTCGGACGGCTGCATCTCGAGCGTCAGGTACGGGACTCCTCGCGCAGCGGCTTGACGGCCGACGGCGCAACCTCCACGTCGGGGAACTCGCAGGTGAACTCGCCGCGATACTCGAAGAGCGTGCCGAACCGGTGGTTGCTCACGACGACATGGATGGTGAAGACGCCGCGTTCCTCGTCGTACCCCTCGTGCAGGTCGGCGTAGCCGGAGAACGTCATGGGGAAGCGGAAGCCGACGATTCCCTCGTAGAAGTGCTGGTCGGTCCCGCGGATACGCAACGACCCGTCCGGCAGCACCGTGGGCTCGATCGTGACGGCCAGGTGCTGATGCGTCCCGAGGTAGTCGACGATGCGTTGCGACACGTCGTCGAAGATCATCGTGGCGTCGAAGCGCCGTCGTCGATGCGGTCGGATCTCGAAGGTTCGGACGAAGGTGAGCGTCTCGCGGCCGTAGGAGTCGACGTACGCGTAGTTCTCGATCGTGAACGCGACGTTCGTGCCGTTCTCCGGGAACATGATGTGCCGCGAGGCGCCCAGGCGCAGGAACGGGACGGTCCACCACGCGCCACGCTTGAGCTCGAGCATCGTGCCACGGCCCACGCAGCCGACTCGGTCCTCGCTGCTGAACCCGAACCGTTTCTGCAGCTCGGGGTGCAGCCGCTCGAAGTCGGCGCCGAGCGCCTTGCGGAAGATGGCGGACGAGCTCATCGCTTCTGCTCCGATCGCTGCAGGGTGCCGAGGGTGTCGGGCGCGGTCGCCGCTGCCCGGTCCGGCGGTCGGCGTAGGCATCGACGTGCGCGCGGCACGGTGTCGGGAACCGGGACGAGCGACGCGAGGACGAGGCAGCCCGCCCCCGCGGCGACGGCCGCGGTCGCGCCCCACCGCCTCCCTATCGCTGCGCCGAACAGTCCCGCCGCCAGACGCGCCCCGAGATCGAGGACGCCGATGCGGTGCGTGGTCTCTGGCGCCACGTCGTGATCCAGCCAGATGCGCAGCGTGTCGAAGCTGCGAGCCGTGAGCCACCCGACGACGGGCCGGACGGCGAGCTGGTCGACGTACCGTCCGGCACGGCCGAACGGTGGGCGGTAGTCGTAGCCGGTGAGGAAGCGGATCCCGTCGTCGGTGGGCACGTACCGCCAGTACGCCGATCCCTCCTGCAACGGCGACCAGGACTGGTCGGCGCGGAAGACGAGCGCGGAGGTGCCCGTCCCGTCCGGGCGACGACGCTCGCCGACGGTGGTGCCGTCGCCGGTGATCGTCGCGAAGGGGAGCCGCAGCTCGTAGGTGAAGACACGATTGCCGGCGTCGTCGATCCGGGCGAGCTCGATGTCGGTGAACCGCAGGTCCCACCGGACATGGGCGTCGAGGTCCTGGGTGGCGTGCCACAGGCGGTCGCCGTCGGAGTGCACGCGCGTCTCGACGTAGATCCCCCTCATGCTCGCAACCTATCCACTCGAGGCACGCCCACCGAGCCCGCGGGCGGCCAGTTCCGCGGCACGTGTCGCGGGCGGCTCTGCGGGCCGACGGACGCCGAGGCAGATCGGCCGATAGCGTCGGGTCATGTTCGCAGTCACCGCCACGTCCATGGACCCGCAGGACCCGCTCGCCGGCCTGACGCTGGGCGAGGTCCCCGACACCGACGTGCCCGAGGGCTGGGTACGCGTGCACGTGCGCGCCGCGAGCCTCAACCACCACGACCTGTGGAGCCTCAAGGGCGTCGGGCTGCGTCCTGAGCAGCTGCCGATGATCCTCGGAGGCGACGCCGCGGGGGTGCTCGACGACGGGACCGCGGTGATCGTGCACTCGGTGATCGGCGACCCCGACGCTGGACGCGGCGACGAGACGCTCGACCCCAAGCGCACTCTGCTCTCCGAGCTGCACCCTGGCGCGATGGCCGAGACCGTGGCGGTTCCGGCGCGCAACGTCGTCGCGAAGCCCGACGAGCTGAGCTTCACCGAGGCGGCCTGCCTGCCGACTGCATGGCTCACGGCCTATCGGATGCTGGCGACGAAGTCCGGACTCCGGGTCGGGGACACCGTGCTCGTGCAGGGCGCCGGCGGCGGCGTGGCGACGGCGGCCATCGCGCTGGGCGACGTCATGGGCTTCCGGGTGTGGGCGACGAGCCGCGACGAGACCAAGCGGCTCCGCGCGGTGGAGCTCGGTGCCGCCGAGGCCTTCGAGCCCGGCGCCCGGTTGCCCGAGCGCGTCGACGCCGTCATCGAGACGGTGGGTGAGGCGACGTGGTCGCACTCGCTCAGGTCGCTGCGTCCCGGTGGCACCCTCGTCGTGTCGGGTGCGACGAGCGGCCCGAACCCGCCGGCCGACCTCGCGCGCGTCTTCTTCCTGCAGCTCAGCATCGTCGGCTCGACCATGGGCACGCTCGGCGAGCTCGAGGCGCTCACCCGTCTCGTCGTCGACACCGGCGTGCGTCCCACGATCGACGCGACGTACGACCTCCGCGACGCGCGCTCTGCGTTCGAGCGGCTGCAGTCCGGCGACGTCGTCGGCAAGATCGTCCTGACGAACGGCTGACCGGCGTCCCGGCCGACTGCGTCGTTACCGCCCGACATGCCGCAGAGCGCGATCTTCCGTTACCTCGGGCGGTGCCGCGGGATCTCGGCGGCGGGACTCAGGCGATCCGTTCGAGCCGTGAGTTCACGGCGAGCGGGTGCGACTCGAGCAGCGGGGCCATCGCGTCGGAGAGCGCGCCCGCGTCAGGTCCGTAGAGGTACAGCGCCGTCGTGCTCGGTCCCTCCCAGAAGGCCTGCAGGATGCCGTGCGCGGAGGTGCGGGCGTGCAGCTCGTCGATGAACTCGTTGACGTCGTTCGCGGCGTAGACCTCCGGCGCGCAGACCCTCGCCGTCGAGGTAGACGGCGAAGCCGCTCTGGACGCCGAACTCCCGCGCTGTACGCTCGCCCACCGTCAACGACGACCCGAGCGGGGCGCCGAGACCGTCGAGGAAGTCGGCGACGGCGTCCTCGATCGCGCCTGCGTCACCCACGACCTCGGCGCGAACGGCGCACGACAGCGGCTCGCCGGCCGGACTGCGCAGGGTGCCGCCACCCGTGACCCGGCTGCCGGGGAACGCACCCTCGATCCAGTACGCCAGCGGATCCTCGTAGCGGTCACCGCGCTGCACGGACGGCAGACGTGCGTTCAGCCGCACGTCGAGGATCGTCGCACCGTCCGCCATCGTCATCTCCCGTCAGCCCCGCGCCGCCCTGTCCCAGCATCGTGCCAGACGTGTCGCGCCGAGCAGACGCGGGAGCGCGCTGTGTCAGAGGCGCGACGGTCGTCGACGGCCCACCAGGTCAGTGGGCGTCGGCCCAGGACCGCACGACCGACGTCTCCGACACCAGGCGCACCCCGCTGCCGGCGCACCACCACGACGCCGTCGACTGCAGTGCCGCATCGACGACGGCGACGACGGCGCCCGCGGAGTCGCTCGGCGTCTCGACGAGCAGCTCGTCGTGCAGGCACAGGACGATGCGTGCGTCGAGGTCGGTGAGGCCGGCTCGCACGGTCGCGGCCCATGCCTTGAACAGCTCGGCAGCCGCGCCCTGCACCACAGCGTTGCGCGCGAAACGGCCGTAGGAGTGCGCGGCGTTCGACTCGGGACCGGCGTCGGCGAGCACGTCCGCGAGGGTCGACAGGCGCAGGAGGCGGCCGCCGTAGGTGCGCAGGTCCTCGCCCCGCCGGCCGTGCTCCTCGGCCGTGCGGAGGTAGGCCATGGCGGTGGGGTAGGTGCGGTCCATGTCCTTGAGCGCCTCGCCCGCCGGGCCGGTCGTCTGCCCGTACATCGCTGCGAGGACGGCCACTTTCGCGGTCGGCCGGTCGCTGCCGAGCGCCTTGGCCACCGGTGCGTACATGTCGTCGTCTCGCGCCGCCTCCGCCAGCGAGGCGTCGCCCGACACCGCGGCGAGCACGCGCGGCTCGATCTGGCCGAGGTCCGAGCGCACGAGGACGCGACCCTCGGGCGGACGCACCGCCACACGCAGCTCTGCCGGCAGGTTGTGCAGCCCCGACGACGCCGTCATGCGGCCCGCGCCCTCGCTCGCACCCCAGGTTCCGCGGAGGCGGTCGTCGTCGGCGATGTCGCGCTCGCTCCAGGTCCAGCCGTAGGTCGTGGCGATCCGTTCGCTCTTGCGCCAGGCCAGCAGGGCAGTGACCGCGGGCGAGGATTCGGCGTACGGCTCGAGACGCCAGGACCGGGTGTCCGGCACGACGATCCCGACGCGGGCGAGGAGGTCGCGGACCTGGGCGGGGTTGCGCAGGTCGACGGGGTCGCCGGGGAAGTGGCGCCACACGTCCTCGTCGCGGGCGCGACGCAGGGCGATCTCGTCGGCGTCCTCGCGCGGACGCGGGCCGACAGTGGTCGTGAGGAGGTCGTCGAGCACGGCGCGGTCGATCGGCAGGCCATGGTGGCCGAGCTCGACGGCGAGGAGCGCCGCCATCGACTCCGAGTACGCCGTCAGGAGCGGCAGGGGAGTCCGACCGGTCGTGCGGCGGTGGTCGGGCAGGGCCCGTACGGCGTCCTCCTGGAGCTGCTGCACGTCCAGGGCGAGCTCGGCCCAGCGGGTCGCCGCGTCGAGGTCGCTGCGCCACGCTCCCCGCAGCCACTCGCGACTGAGCTGTCCGTCGCTCCGGACCGCGTCGTCGGCCTCGCCGGCGAGGTCGAGCAGCGAGAGCTCGCCGCGTGCCTCGGGTGGTTCCTCGAGCCCGTGCGCGGCGGCCCACACGGCGCCCTCGTCGTCGCGTGCCAGCCCGTGGACGAGGCGCGCGACGGCGCCGAGGTCCCAGCACGAGCGGACGGCGACATCGCGCTCGACGAGCAGGAGGGCGTGGTCGCGCGCGTTCCACCACACCCACCGCGGGTCCTCGTCGGCGAGCTCTGCGACCACGGCGGCCGGGTCGGCCGAGGCTACCCGGGTGCTGCGACGTCGTCCCTCCATGTCGCGCCAGGCGAGGCCCACCCCCACGCCGGGCACTGCCACCACACCGACCGGGTCCCCGGCGCCGACCCCGAGCGTCGTCACGGCAGGTGGCCTAGGTCCACTCAGTCCTCGTCGGGGTCGTCGTCGTCGATGCGCGCCAGGTAGACGGCGAGGCGCTCGATCGGGGTCTCGAACTCGGGGTTGAGGTCGACGAAGGTACGCAGTCGCTCGGCGAGCCAGGCGACGGAGACGTCCTCGTCGCCGCGGCGCGACTCGAGCTCCTCGATACCGCGGTCCGTGAAGTACACGTCGTCCTCCTCAGGCCGGTCCGGCTACGCGAACGCGGCCGCGACGATCTCGGCCTGCTCGCGCTCGTGGACCTTGTGCGTCCCGACGGCCGGCGACGACGCGGCCTTGCGCGACACCCGCCGCAACGGCCGACCGTCGAGGTGCTCGTGCAGGTTGAGCGCGACGAAGGGCCACGCCCCCTGGTTGGCCGGCTCCTCCTGGACGAAGACCAGCTCGGCGTCGCCCGGGTAGGCCGCGAGCGCCTCGACGAGCTCTTCGACCGGCAGCGGTGCCAGCCGCTCCAGCCGGACCAGCGCGACGTCGGTGCGTCCGCTGCGCTGCCGCTCGGCGAGCAGGTCGTAGTAGACCTTGCCGGTGCACACGAGCACCCGCCGTACGCCGGCGCCGTCGATGCTGTCGTCGGAGATCACCGGACGGAAGGTGCCGAACGTGAAGTCCTCACGGGCCGAGGACGCCGCCTTGAGCCGCAGCATCGACTTGGGCGTGAACACGACGAGCGGCTTGTGGTGCGGGGCGAGCGCCTGCCAGCGCAGGAGGTGGAAGTAGGACGCCGGTGTCGACGGCATGGCGACGGTCATGTTGTCCTGCGCGCACAGCTGCAGGTAGCGCTCGACGCGGGCCGACGAGTGGTCCGGACCCTGTCCCTCCTGGCCGTGCGGCAGCAGCAGGACGACGCCGGAGGTCTGCCCCCACTTCTGCTCCCCGGACGCGATGAACTCGTCGATGATCGTCTGCGCCCCGTCGGCGAAGTCGCCGAACTGCGCCTCCCACAGCACGAGTGCCGAGGTGTCCTCGACCGAGTAGCCGTACTCGAAGCCCATCGCGGCGTACTCGGAGAGCAGCGAGTCGTAGACGAAGAAGTAGCCCTGCTCACCCCTGGGCGCGAGGTTGCCGAGCGGCGTGAACTCCGTCCCCGTCACGCGGTCGACGACGACGGAG
Organism: uncultured Actinomycetota bacterium; assembly: GCA_963782665.1. Classification (GTDB taxonomy): domain Bacteria; phylum Actinomycetota; class Actinomycetes; order S36-B12; family CAIYMF01; genus Longivirga. Next base: position 662,398 of record CAWAKP010000005.1, read on the forward strand.
TGCCGCTGGCCGAACGTGCCACGCCGCGAGTCCTGGCCGGCGAGGCGGACGGTGCGCCCTTCGAGCAGGAGCGACCCGAAGGCCAGGGTCTCGCCCATGGCCCAGTCGATCGTGCCGTCGGCCACCATCTGGACGCGGCGCTGCAGCTGCGGCGCGAGCCGCGGGTGCACGGTGAACCCGTCGGGCAGCGACACCTGCGAGTCGGCGATCCGTGCGACGACGTCGTCGGTGATGGCCGTGGTCACGACCGCGGGGTACTCCGGCGGCACCGGGTGGTGCTTGTCGGTCGGGTGCGCCATCGCGTCCCGGGTCTCGGAGAAGACGCGCTCGAGCTGCTCCTGGTAGTCGCGCAGCGCCTGCTCCGCCTCGTCGACGCTGATGTCGCCGCGACCGATGAGCGCCTCGGTGTAGAGCTTGCGCGTCGACCTCTTGGCGTCGATGAGGTTGTACATGAGCGGCTGCGTGAGCGACGGGTCGTCGGCCTCGTTGTGCCCACGTCGCCGGTAGCAGACGAGGTCGATGACGACGTCCTTCTGGAACGCCTGCCGGAACTCGAACGCGAGCCGTCCGACGCGGACGACGGCCTCGGGGTCGTCGCCGTTCACGTGGAAGATCGGCGCTTGGACCATCCGGGCGACGTCGGTGCAGTAGACCGACGACCGGGACGACTCGGGCGCGGTCGTGAATCCGACCTGGTTGTTGACGACGATGTGCACCGTGCCGCCGGTGCGGTAGCCGCGCAGCTGGGAGAGGTTGAGCGTCTCCGTGACGACGCCCTGGCCGGCGAACGCGGCGTCGCCGTGCAGCAGGATCGGCAGGACGCTGAAGACCTTGCCGCGCGGCAGGGCGTCCTGCTTGGCGCGCACGATGCCCTCGAGCACGGGGTTGACCGCCTCGAGGTGCGACGGGTTGGCGGCGAGGTAGACGGGGATCTGCTCACCGTGCTCGGACGTGAACGTGCCACTCGTGCCGAGGTGGTACTTGACGTCGCCGGAGCCCTGCACCGAGCCCTCGACCTCGTAGTCGCCCTCGAACTCCCGGAAGATCTGCCCGTAGGACTTGCCGGCGATGTTCGCCAGCACGTTGAGGCGTCCGCGGTGCGGCATGCCGATGCACGCCTCGTCGATACCTGCCTCCGCTGCCTCGCCGAGCACGGCGTCCATGAGCGGGATGACCGACTCCGCGCCTTCGAGGGAGAACCGCTTCTGTCCGACGTACTTGGTCTGCAGGAACGTCTCGAAGGCCTCGGCGGCGTTGAGCGTGCGCAGGATCCGCAGCTGCTCCTCGCGCGGTGGCTTGTCGTAGCGTCGCTCGACGCGCGACTGGATCCACGCGCGCTGCTCGGGATCCTGCATGTGCATGTACTCGATGCCGATGGTGCGGCAGTAGGCGTCGCGCAGCACGCCGAGGATGTCGCGCAGCTTCTTGAACGGCTTGCCGCCGAAGCCGCCGGTCGCGAACTCGCGGTCGAGGTCCCAGAGGGTGAGGCCGTGGCTCGAGACGTCGAGGTCGCTGTGCCCGCGCTGCTTGTACTCGAGCGGGTCGGTGTCGGCCATCAGGTGGCCGCGCACGCGGAACGCGTGGATCATCTCGTGCACGCGCGAGGTCTTGTCGAGGTCGTCGTCGTGCGCGGTCGCGATGTCGTGCGCCCAGCGGATCGGCTCGTAGGGGATCTTGAGCCCGGCGAAGACGTTGTCGTAGAAGCCTTCCTCGCCGATGAGCAGCTGATGCACGCGGCGCAGGAACTCGCCGGACTGCGCGCCCTGGATGATGCGGTGGTCGTACGTCGAGGTCAGGGTGGTGATCTTGCTGATCGCCTGGCGTGCCAGGGTCTCCTCGGCCGCGCCCTGCCACTCGGCCGGGTACTCGATGGCGCCGACGCCGACGATCGCGCCCTGGCCCTGCATGAGCCGCGGCACCGAGTGCACCGTCCCGATGCCGCCCGGGTTGGTGAGGCTGACGGTGGTGCCCGCGAAGTCGTCGACGGTCAGCTTGTTGCCGCGCGCCTTGCGGACGAGCTCCTCGTAGGTCGACCAGAACGTCGCGAAGTCGAGCTGGTCGGCGTTCTTGATGTTGGGGACGAGCAGCTGCCGGGTGCCGTCGGGCTTGGTCAGGTCGATGGCCAGGCCGAGGTTGATCCGCTCGTTCCGCATCACCGCCGGCTTGCCGTCGACCTCGACGTATCCGTAGTTCATCTCCGGCATGGCCTTGAGGGCCTGCACGATGGCCCACCCGATGAGGTGGGTGAAGGACACCTTGCCGCCGCGCCCGCGCGCGAGGTGGTTGTTGACCACGATGCGGTTGTCGATGAGCAGCTTGACGGGGACGGCGCGCACGCTCGTCGCCGTGGGCACCCCGAGGCTCGCCTCCATGTTGGTGACGACGCGCGCGGCCGGGCCCTTGAGCGGTGTCGGGGCGACGACGGGAGGAGCGGGGGCTGCGACGGGAGCGGTGACGACGGGTGCAGGCGCAGCCGCGGGCGTAGCGGGAGCGGGCTGGGGATGGAGCTGCTGGGGCGCGGCGTGCGCGGCGATCTCGGCGTCCTCCCGCAGCTCGGCGGCCTCGGCCTCGGCCTTCGCGGCGGCACGAGCTGCGGCGGAGGCGGCGACCAGGTCGGCGCCGGCGTGCTCGGTGGGCACGTAGTCGGCGAAGAAGTCCCACCAGGCCGGGTCGACGCTGCTGCGGTCGCTGAGGTACTGCTGGTAGATCTCGTCCACGAGCCACTCGTTCGGCCCGAAGGCGGCCAGGCGGCTCGGCAGCGACTGCTGGTCAGACGGTTCCGACGTCGACATCGACGACCCTTCGTGTCACGCATGCGTGTTGCCGGCGCGAGTCGCGCGGCGGACCCGTCCAGCCTACGCCGCACCCGTGGGGCGCCGGCCGCCGCGTCGTGCGAGGTGACGGGTGATCGACGGGGGCGCACACGGGGAGCTGTTCCGCCGAGCCCGTCCGGGAGGAGTCAGCCGGTCAGCGCTTCTTGCCCTCGCGGAAGAGGGCGAGCGACTTCTCGATGCGCCGTTGCCTGGTCTCGTCGGTCTTGGCGCCGTTGATCGTGTCGACGTGGTAGCGCTGCAGGCTGTTGGACAGCGTGGCGAAGAAGTCCGCGCACGCCGGCTCGGCCGCGAGCGCGGCCGCGAGGTCGGCGGGCACCGCGACCTCGCGCGGGGTGTCCGCGACGGTCAGGGTGACCCGGATCGCGTCGCCGCCCGCGAGCCCGGTCTCCTTGCGAGTCGCCGCGTTCACGCCGATGAGGTGCTTGCCTCCCATCACGGCGACGGTGGACCGGAACTCGTGGCCGTTGACGTCGACGAGCACTGGCGGCCGATGGCCCGCGCCGAGCTGCTCGATGACGTCCTCGGGCACCTCGATCCCGGTGTTGTTGCCGAACGCGCTCAGCGTCGTCTCGAACGTCACCGGTGTCGTCGTCGCCATGCATGACCTCCTTGCGCGAGCGCGCATCCGTGTCGTCGGCCGCCGGGCGCTGCCGCCGCCGCGTCGCACCGCATTGTCTAGCCGGACGGCGACGACGGCCAGTACTGGCCCCACTCGACGTCGAACGAGCGCGGCGAGATGGCTGCTCGTCCCGCGTCCGGGTAGTTGGTCATCTCGCCGAAGACGACGCGATCACCGAGGTCGTACAGGTCGACGCGCACGAAGTCGACGGCGGCGCGACCGAGCTCGTCGGCGAGCCCGAGCATGAGGTCGAGGTGCGGCGGGGGAGCGGGGGCCTCGATGCCCCTCGGCTTGCCGAGGCTCACCGGCAGGTGGTCCCACTCCCTCGACATGACGTCGCGCACGTGCGACGCGGTGAAACGCCCGCGGTCGACGGAGATGAAGCGCGCCCGGCCACCGAACACGAAGAACTTGTAGTCGATGGGGAGCGCGCCCTCGGTGTCGAGGAGCAGCTCCTCGACGAGGACGCCCGGTGAGACGTCCTGGTAGGCCCACTCCACCACCGGTTTGCCCGGCGTCCAGGCGTAGTCGAGCGTCATCCAGCGTCGGCACAGGTCGACCAGCCGCTCAGGCGCCGCGTTCTCGTGCCGTACGACGTAGCGCTGCCACTCGACGGCCGTCGCGTCCACCGGCAGTCGCGCCGCGGCATCAGCACCGTCCCAGACGAGGACGGCGCCGCCCGAACCGTGGCTGGCCTTGCACACGAGCTGGCTCGGCAGCGACGCCCAGTCGATGGACCCCGGGTCTCGAGTGACCGCGTGCACGGTCGACAGGTACTCGTCGCCCACCACGTCGGCCGCGTAGTCGCGTACGGCGATCTTGTCCGCGAACAGCGTGAGCAGCGGGCGCCGGTCGTGCGCCATCTTGTGCCGTATGTGCTCGGTGAGAGTCCGCGGGTCTCGGACGGCCACGCGTTCCTTGAGCTCGACCAGGCCGCGGAGCTGCCGGCCGGTCACCACGTGGTAGCCCGTCCGGACGAAGGGTCGCAGCGGCGGCGGGACGAGCGACGCCATGCGCGCCTTCGCGCCGACGTGACTGCCGTCCGGCACGACTGGTCCTCGATCCCTCGGGGGAGCTGCGACCCGAGCAGGCTAGCGAGCGCGCTGCGCCGTTGCGCGCCTGCCGCGCGGGGACGACGACGTCGCGGTCAGCTGACGTCGCGCCGCAACGTCGTCACGGATGCGATCGCGGCGAACGCCACTGCCCAGGCGATGAGCAGCAACGAGGCGGGCAGCGGTGCGAGGTAGTCGGCGTTCTGGTTGAAGCCCGCCACCTGCTTGATGCCCTCGACGGCGCCGCCCGGCAGCCACTTGCCCACCTTGGGCACCAGCAGGATGAGCAGCGCCTCGACGAACACGGCCCACACGATGAGGCCGACGAGCGCCGCGATCTGGTTGCGCACGAGCGTGCCCACGGCGACGCCGAGGACCGCGTAGAGCGCGTAGGCCAGGATCACGCCGAAGCCGATCTGCGCCACGACGGTGTAGTCGACCGGGGCGTGGTCCTTCACGGCCAGCGCGGCGAATGCGATGGCGAAGCCGCCGACGACCGCGGCGACGCCGTACAGCGCGCCGACGAGCACGTGGGCGAGCATCTTGGCGACCATCACGCGGGAGCGGTGCGGTGCGGCCAGGAACGTCGAGGTGATCGTCTGGTGCCGGAACTCCTGCGTGATGCCGAGTGCACCGATGATGAGGGCGAAGACCGTCGCCTGCCCGACGCCACCGAAGAGGTTGCGGAGTCCGGCGTCCGAGGTCAGCGGGGGGAGCTGGTTGGCGGTGTCGCCCGTCCGTGGCGCGAACGCCGTCGCAGCAACCTGGATCGCGACGAAGATGAGCACGCCGACGAGCAGGCCGATCCACATCTTCGTACTGACGACCTTCAGGAACTCCGCGCGGATGAGAGCCGGCCGCGGACCCTCTGTGGTCGGCGACGTGTGGGCGGGCGTGCGGGTGTCGGCGCTCATGACGCGTCTCCGGAGGTGAGGCTGAGGAAGACCTGCTCGAGGTCGGAGGTCGCGGGTCGCAGCTCGTGCAGCTCGGCCTGCGCGGTGAGCGCAGCACGTCCGACGACCGCGGCGTCGACCTCGCCGATCTCGAGCGCACCGTCGGCGGCGGTGGTCACCGTGGCGGACGGCGCAGCCGCCCGCACCGCGGCGATGAGCGCGTCGGCGTGCGGTGTGCGCACGATGAGACGTTGGCCGTGGTCGGTGAGGTCGGAGAGCGGGCAGGCGCGCACGAGGCGTCCACCGGCGATGATCACGACGTCGTCGACCGTCTGCTCCACCTCCGAGAGCACGTGGCTGGACACGAGGACGGTGCGACCTTCGGCGGCCAGGTGGCGCAGGAACGCACGCAGCCACGCGATGCCCTCCGGGTCGAGTCCGTTCGCGGGCTCGTCGAGGACGAGGACGCCGGGGTCGCCGAGCAGCGCCGCGGCGAGCTGCAGCCGCTGGCGCATCCCGAGGCTGAAGCCGCCGACGGTGCGTCCGGCCGACTCGGTGAGACCGACGAGCGCGAGCGTCTCGTCAGCACGCCGCTCGTCGACGCCCCCCATGCGCGCCAGCACGCGCAGGTGGTTGCGCGCGCTGCGTCCGGGGTGGAAGCCGCTCGCCTCGAGCGCGGAGCCGACGACGCGCATCGGTGTACCGGTATCGAGATACGAGCGCCCCCCGATGGTGGCGCTGCCCGACGTGGGTGCGACGAGTCCGAGGAGGCAGCGCAGCGTGGTGGTCTTCCCGGCCCCGTTGGGGCCGAGGAACCCGGTGACCCGTCCGGGCGTGACCGAGAAGGTGAGGTCGTCGACGGCGACGACGCTGCCGAAGTGCTTGCTGAGGGAGGTGACGTCGATGGGGACGCCGGTCAGGTGCGACCCGGGGGCGGAGCTCATGCGTCCACCTTGTCGCGTCCGCGCCTCGCCCGCCATCAGGATCGCGCGGGATCCCACCCTGAACCTTCCCTGACGTCGCCCTGAGTCGGCGTGCCGGCCATCCCGGTCGCTACGGTGGCCAGGCAACCGCCGACGACATCAGGAGGACCCGTCATGGCCACGAAGAGCGACTTCACCGACGAGGAGTGGGCCAAGATCGCCTCGCTGCCCGGACTCGTGATCGGCGGCGCCGCATGGGCCGACGGCAAGATGATGCCGGCCGTGCGCGAGATCGTCGCGGGTGGCGAGGTCTTCGCGAAGGCGGGCTCGACGGCGCCTGAGGGCTCACTCGTCCGCGACGTCTTCGACGGGGCGAGCAAGCAGAAGCTCGACCTCGGTGAGGCCAAGCCCGAGTCGACGCAGGCGGCCGTGGAGCTCATCTCGGGTCAGATCGGCGAGGCGTTCGCCCTGCTCGCGTCGAAGGCGTCGTCCGACGAGGTGGCCGCCGTGCGATCCACCCTGCAGGACGCCGCGACGGCCACCGTGGAGCGGCTCGGCTCCGGCTTCTGGGGCAGCGGCGACGCCAAGGTCTCCGAGGGCGAGCAGGCCTTCCTCGACCGCCTCGCCGCCGTCCTCAACCCCTGACGACGCCTCGGCGCGGCGGCGCGCGCCGAACCTGGGTGCCGATTCCGTCGCAGAGCGGTCGAATCACCACCCAGGTCGTCGCTCGATCGCGACGCACCGCGGCTAGGGGGCTGAGGGTGCGACGCGGTCGTGACGTCGGAGGATCTCGAGGACCTTGTCGTGGGGCAGCGCGGGGGAGCGGTGGCCGTCGCGCCCGACCATGTCGTCGTTGACCACGAGCGCGTTGAGCACCGCCTCGTCGACCGCCTCGACGACGGCGGCGAAGAACGGGTCGATGTGGCCCCAGGGCACGAAGCGCACGGTGTCATAGTCGTCGTCGGACGCCGCGGCCAGCGGGATCTCGCTGCGCAGGGCTCCGGCGTTCGCCGTCGAGAACGCCAGGAAGATGTCGCCGGAGAAGTGCCCGCCCGAGCGTGCCGGTGCGTGCGAGACCGAGCGGCACGCGCCGGGCCAGCGCCTTGAGCTGGCCCGGCAGCAGCGGTGCGTCGGTGGCGACCACGACGATGACCGAGCCGGCTCCGGAGACGCCGCCGCGCTCGAGGTCTCGCGCGAACCAGGCGCCGGATTCCATCGGGTTGTCGTCGGCCAGCTCCGTCCCGACCGGTACGCCGGCCACCGCGAGCTCGCGGCGGTCGCCGAAGTTCGCCTGCAGCAGCACGCCGACGGTGTAGTCGGTCCCTCCGTGCCGGACGACGCGTGACGAGGTCCCCGAGCCCGCCCTTGAAGCCGTAGCAGTTCATGCCGGTGCCGCCGCCCACCGAGCCGTTGCGCATCGGACCGGCGACCGCGCTCTCGATCGCCTCGACGACGTGGTGCGGCCGGACGTGCCGACCGTTGATGTCGTTGAGGTACGCCGTCCCACGTCTCGGCGACGACCGGCAGGAGCCACTGCGCGCCCAGCCGCGGGTGCGCCCTGCGACGATCCAGTCGAGCACCCCTTCGTGCACCGCACCCACGGAGTGCGTGTTGGTGATCGCGATCGGCGTCGAGAGCGCGCCGACCTCCTCGATCCACGTCGTCCCGGTCATCTCGCCGTTGCCGTTGAGCGAGTACCAGCCCGCGGCGCACGGGACGCCGACGCCGTCGCGCCCGCGGGGCAGGATCGCCGTCACGCCCGTGCGCACCGGCCCGGCGCCGACGACGAGCGGCCCCTCCCCGGAGATCAGCGTCGTGACGCCGACCTCGACCCCGGGGACGTCGGTGATCGCATTGAACGCACCGGGCGTCCCGGGAAGCGGGATCCCGAGCGCGCGGGCCCGGGGTCGGCCGTCCGGATCGTGGGTCTGCGTCGTCGTCAGCGGCGGCATGCGCCCACCCTGTCAGGACGACGCGAGTCCCCGCAGCGTGGCCGCGACGAGCGAGCCGAGCGTGTCGAGGTGGTAGCCGCCCTCCTGCACCGCGACGGTCGGCACGCGCATCGCCGAGAGCCGTCGTCCGGCCGCCTCGTAGCCGTCGTGCGACACCCGCAGGGGCGACTCGGGGTCGTCGAGCGCCGCGTCGACCCCGAGCGACACCACGAGCGCGCTCGCGCCGAACGACTCGACCGCCGAGGCGATCCGGTCGAGCGCGACGAGCCACCCGTCGTCACCGGTGCCCTCGGCGAGCGGCTCGTTGCGGTTGGTGCCGACGCCGTCGCCGCGTCCGGTCTCGTCGGCGAACCCGGCGTAGTGCGGGAACCAGCCCGCACCGGGGTCGACGTGCAGGGACCCGTAGAACACGTCGGCGCGGTCGTAGAAGACCGCCTGCGTGCCGTTGCCGTGGTGCGCATCGATGTCGACCACCGCGACCCGGTCGTGCCCGGCGTCGCGCAGCGCCTGGGCAGCGACAGCAGCGTTGTTGAGGTAGCACGAACCGCCGTACGCCGCCCTGGTGACGTGGTGACCAGGAGGTCGGGCGAGCGCGTAGGCGAGCGGCTCGCCCGCGACCACGGCGTCGACGGCCGTGAGGGTCACGTCGATCGCCCCGCGCGCCGCCTCCCACGTGCCCGGTCCCACGAGCGTCATCGTGTCGTAGCACCAGCGTCCCGCCGCCGCATGCACGGCAGTCGGCTCGCGCTCGGGCAGGCCGTCGAGCATGCCCGCGCTCGGGATGAGGTAGGGGACGACACGGTCCTGCCCGGGATCGTCCGGGAAGCCGGCGGCGACCCAGCGCGCGTAGACCGTCCGCAGGTGCTCGACGAGCCGCGGGTCGTGCACCCGCAGCAGCACGTCGTCGTCGTGCGTGTCGGCGTCCACCACCCGGTGACCGACGTCGCGCAACGCGGTCTCGATCCGGGTGGCTCGCTCGGCGACCTCCGTGCCGGGTGTGCGCACACCGACCCAGATCTCGGCGCCGGGGACGTGCAGGAGGCAGGCGTCGCTGCGGACGACGAGAGCGCGGGTCACGGCCGCAGCATGCCACTGTCAGTCGAGGGACGCGGAGGCGTGCGCCGGTCGGGCGACATCCGCCTCGTCCGGGCGGCACGGCACCGCCGCTGCGCCCGCGCGCTGCGGCAGGATGGCGACGTGACCACGCTCGCGGACCTCGGCATCAGGATCGGGACGCTGCCGACCGGACCGACCAACTCGGTGGTGGACGTGCCGGGCGTGGGGCTGGGGCACTCGACGATCGTCTACGACGACCCGCCGCCGCCGTTCGGTCGCGGCGTCGCGCGCACCGGTGTGACCGTCATCGATCTCGGTGGCGACGCCTGGGCGGCACCGGTACCCGCGGGAGTGTCGCTGCTCAACGGGGCGGGCGAGCTGACCGCGCGCAGCCAGATCGACGAGTGGGGTCAGCTCGAGACGCCGGTGTTCCTCACCTCGACGATGCAGGTCGGTCGGGTCTACGACGCCGCGTGCCGCCTGCTCATGGCCGAGCAGCCACTGATCGGTGTCGACGACGTCATCATCCCGGTCGTGGGCGAGTGCGACGACTCGTGGCTCAACGACCCCCGGCACATGCACGTCACGGACGAGCACGTGGCTGCAGCGCTCGGGAATGCCCGTGCCGCAGCGGGTTCCGGTGTCGCGCCGGAGCAGGGCGTGGTCGGCGCCGGCACCGGCATGTCGTGCTACGGGTGGAAGGGCGGCATCGGGACGTCGTCCCGTGTGCTGCCGGACGGCCACGTGGTCGGTGTCGTGCTGCTCACGAACTTCGGCCAGTGGGACCGCCTCACCATCGGCGGTCGTGTCGTGGGCCCGGACCTCGGCGTCGGGCACCCCGGGCACGTGCAGCCACCGCCTGCAGGCTCCTGCCTCGGCGTCGTGGTGACCGACGCGCCGATCGACCACGCGGGCTGCGTGCGGCTGGCGACCCGGGTCGGGCTCGGTCTCGCGCGCACCGGATCCACCGCCCACCACGGCAGCGGCGAGATCTTCGTCGCGGCGGCCCTCGGCCTGCGCACAGCGCGCGGCGGGTCGAGCGGGATCGCGCCGATCGCCGGCAGGGGGCTCGACCCGTACTTCGAGGCCGTCGTCGATGCGTCCGAGGAGGCGGTGCTTGCGTCCCTGCTCGCCGCCCACGACGTCACCGGCGTCGAAGGACGCACGATCCCTGCGCTGCCCGTCGACGCACTGCACCGACTGCTGGTGGGAGGACCCACGTCATGAGCGAGCAACCGCCTTCCTCGCCCGATGCGGCTGCCACAGGTGAGCCGGTCGGCGATCCGGTGGAGGGCTCCTCCCCTCCCGTCGCCGAGGGGCAGGAGGGTGAGACACCGGTCGGTGCGACGACCGAGTCCGTCCCTGACGACGCGAGCGACGGGGAGACGTCGCTGACGTCGCCCGAGCCGCCACGACCTGTCGAGGGCAGCACGGTCGGGGCGTGGATCCCCATGAGCGACGGCGTCTACCTCTCGGCGACCCTGTACCTCCCCGACCCTGCGCTCGGCCCCGCGCCGTGCATCCTGGAAGCACTGCCCTACCGCAAGGACGACGTCACCTCCGGCGCACGCACCGAGTACCTACGCCTCCGCGACGAGCACGGCTACGCCGTGGCCCGCCTCGACCTGCGCGGCACCGGCAGCAGCGGCGGACGCGCCACCGACGAGTACCCCGAGCCGGAGCAGCGCGACCTCGCCGAGGTGCTGGCGTGGCTCGCCGACCAGCCGTGGTGCGACGGCAGCATCGGGATGTACGGCACGTCCTACAGCGGCTTCAACTCGTTGCAGACGGCGTGCTCGCGGCCCCCGCAGCTCAAGGCGATCGTGGCCATCTATGCCAGCGACGACCGCTACACCGACGACGTCCACTACATGGGCGGGCTGCTGAAGTGGCTCGACCTCGTCGACTACCCGCACTACATGACCGTGCTCAACGCCCTCCCTCCGGTGCCGGGCGTCTTCGGTCCCGCGTGGCGCGACGAGTGGCGTGCGCGCATCGCCGAGCACGAGCCGTGGCTGCTCACCTGGTTGCGGCACCAGCGGCGGGACGGCTACTGGCAGCAGGGATCCGTGCGTCCGGCGTACGACCGGATCGACGTCCCCACGATGGTCGTCGCGGGCTGGGCCGACGGCTACCGCAACGCGGGCTTCCGGATGATGGAGGCCCTGGGCGAGTCCGGCGTACCCCGACGTCTGCTCGCGGGTCCGTGGTCGCACGTCGACCCGCAGACCGCCGCGCCCGGGCCGCGCATCGACCTGCTGCCCGAGATGGTGCGCTGGTGGGACCGCTGGCTGCGCGGCATCGACAACGGCGTCGACGCCGAGCCCACCGCGGTCTGGTACGCGCGCACATCGCACCGGCCGGCACCGGACCTCGACCTCGTGCCCGGGCAGTGGCGTGCCGACTCGTGGCCGTCCGAGCGCACCTCGTGGGTCGACTACCCGCTCGTCGGCAGGCTGCCGTACGCCGTGAAGCCCGACGTCGGAACGTCCGCGTGGATCTCGTGCGCCGGACATCTGCCGTGGGGCCAGCCCACCGACCAGCGGCGCGACGACGCCGACTCGCTGACGTGGGACCTCGACCCCGACGAGCTCGAGATCGCGGGTCACGCGCTGCTCCGGCTCTCGCTGACGTCGTCGGAGCCGGTCGCGACGGTCGCTGCGCGGATCGAGGACGTCGCGACCGACGGCACGTCGACCCTGGTGACCCGCGGCACGCTGAACCTGACCCGTCGCAACGGCATGGACCAGGTCGAGCCGCTCGAGAAGAACACTGTCTACGACGTCGAGATCGAGCTCGAGGCGACGGCCTGGTCGTGGCGCCCCGGGCACATCCTGCGCCTGGCGGTGGCGGGTGCCGACTGGCCCAACACCGTCGCACCGCCGCGGCCGGTGACGCTGTCCATCCGGTCCGGTCACCTGCTGCTGCCGGCCTACGACCCGCGCGGGTCGATGCCGGTGCCCGACCTCGTGTCCGGGCGACGAGAAGTCCGGCGAGTCCGACCACGGGGTGGTGTGGCGGGTCGAGCACGACGTGCTCAAGGGAACGACGGCGTGCGTCATCGACCACGGCTCGGCGTACGACACCCCATACGGCTCGGTGGTCGAGCACTACGCCGGTCGGGTGCAGGTGTCGACGCGCACGTTCGAGCAGGTCGCCGCGGCGGACTGCTCGTACACGCTGCGCTTCACCGACGACGGTGCCGGTGAGCACGCATCCGTGCACGTGCGCTCGATCCTCGAGATCCACGCGGGAGAGCGGGTTTTCGACCTCACGTTGAGCCTCGTCTGCTCTGAGGGTGACACGGTCGTCGCGGAGCGGACCTGGCGCGAGCAGGTCCCCCGCGACCTCGCCTGAGGCCTCACGTCCTCTGCGGGTCCACCGCCGCGGCTGAGGACGACGAGCGCGGTGGCGCGACCACCGGCGAGAGCAGCGCGACGGCGATGCCGAGCGGCACGAGCACCCAGAGCGCCCGACCGAGACCGACGCTGTGAGCCAGCAGACCGATGAGCGGCGGCCCGATCAGGAAGCCGGCGTAGCCGATGGTCGACACCGCTGCGATCCCGTCGGCGGCGCGCCCCGGCTGCTCACCGCCGGCGCTCATCGCCGCCGGGAACACCAGCGCCGTGCCCGCGCCCCACATGAGGACGCCGACGAGGACGCCGGCGAGCCCGGGCAGCAGGAGCGCCGCGGCAACACCGACGGTCGCGAGCAGGCCCGCGGTCCTGATGGCACGGGTCCGACCGAACCGATCGATGACGGCGGTGCCTGCGAAACGGCTCGACGCCATCGCGACGGCGAACGTGGCGTAGCCAAGGGCGGCCACCGCCTCTACCTGCGCGCGGTCGTCGCGCAGGTAGAGGGCGACCCAGTCCGCCGCCGATCCCTCGAGCAGCGTCCCGCACAGGGTGATGACGCCGAGCAGCACGAGGCGCCGTGTGAGCACCCGCCGCCGTCGAACCACTCCGTCGACGTCCGGAACCTGCTCGGGATGGGGCTCGCGGTCGTCGATCCACCACCGGGAGACGACGACGAGCGTGGTGACGACCGCGAGGAGCGCGGCGACGGTGAAGTGCAGGAGCAGCGGGACGCCGGCGGCAGCGGCGAGGGCGCCGAGACCCGCACCGGCGACGGCACCCACGCTCCAGCAGGCGTGGTAGCGGGGCATGAAGTCGCGCCCGGCCGTGCGGTCGACGAACGATCCCTGGATGTTCATCGCGACGTCCCACGACCCGAGCGCGGCACCGAACACGAACAGCACAGCGCCGGTGGTGACGGCGTTCGGAGTGACGGCGAGCGCGACGAGGGCGACGCCGGTGACGAGGGACGTGACGACCTCGACGCGCCTGCTGCCGACGTGCGACGCGACGCGTCCGACGAACGGCATCGCGACCAGCGACCCGAGACCGGCCATGAGGAGCAGGAGACCCAGGGTCCGGGTATCGAGGTCGAGCCGGTCGCGCGTGGCCGGTACGCGCGACAGCCAGGCCGAGATGACGCTGCCGTTGAGGGCGAAGACGGCGGCGGTGGCGAGGGCCAGGGTCCGCAGCCGACGAGCGGGGACGACGTCGTCGGTCACGGGCACGCCGACGATCGTGTCAGACGCGCGCGTGCGGCGTGAGCCGCGGTCAGTCGCGGACGTGCGGCGGGATCCCGAGGTAGCCGCGCGCCACGGCGTGCACCAGCTCGTGCACGACCTCCTCGCCCGGCGCGAACGGCCCCGGGCGGAAGTGCGGCGAGGTGAGCCCGCGCTGCACGAGCTCGCAGGCGCGCCAGTCCTGGGAGTTGGTGAGGTCCCAGAAGCCCACGGCGTACGCCGGATCGACGTCGGGGTCGGGGAACAGCCAGCTGCACTCGATCCACGTGCGGTCGACGTCGAGCGGCAGCAGCCGATGGGTCATGACGTAGTCGGGGTGCAGGCTCAGGAGCAGGTTCGGGAACAGGTGCAGGTAGAGGATCGTGCGCCGGGGTGCGCCGTCGATGAACGTGCCCTGCGACTGCCCGTCCAGCGACATGGTGTCGGCGTCGGGGCGCAGGTCCAGGGTCCCGCCGAAGTAGGCGCCGGTGGGACCGACGTTCTCGCCGCCCGTCGGGATCGACACCTGGCACAGCTCGGGATGGATGAGCGGGCAGTGGTAGCACTCGTGGTAGTTCTCCGCGACGAGCTTCCAGTTCGCGCCCACCTCGTAGGTGTGGCGCGCTCGCAGCGTCAGCCCCTCGGGCCGGTACGGCGCGACGGCGGCGTCGATCGCGCCGAGATGGTCGGCGAAGGGTGCGGCGTCACCGGTGGCGTTGACGAAGAGCCAGCCGCGCCAGGTCTCGGCGGGCAGCGGCGCGAGCCCGTGCTCGTCGTAGTCGAGGGTGCCGCCGGGTCGGAGTCCCGGCGCCGCACGCAGCGTGCCGTCGAGCCGGTAGGTCCACGCGTGGTAGAGGCACGTGATCGACCTGGTGGTCGAGGTCTCGTCGTCGCCGAGCAGGACGTGCCCGCGGTGGCGGCAGGTGTTGGCGAATGCGCGCACGACGTCGTCGTCGAACGTGAGGAGCACCGGGATGTCGCCGACGAGCAACGCACGCTGGGTCGTGCCGTCATCGCGCAGCTCGTCGATCCGGCCGACGCACACCCACGAGCCGGCGAAGAAGTTGCGCCGCTCCCAGGCCAGGACGTCGGGCGAGGTGTAGGCCGCGGACGGCAGCATCGTCGACTCGCCGAAGGGCAGCAGCGCCCGCGCGATGCCTGCCGCGTCGACCGGCACGAGCGGCGAGAGCGAGGTCACGTCCGGCTGTGCGCCCATGTTCACGTCCTCCTGACTGTCCCGACAGTATGGTCGGCATCGTGGCGAGGCGGAAGGTCGACGTGCGACGCGAGGAGATCCTCGCGGCGACCGAGGCCGAGGTGACCAGGCGAGGGTTCGCACGCACGCGCGTCAAGGACATCGCCGACGTCCTCGGCGTCAGCTCGGCGCTGATCTTCTACCACTTCGGCACGAAGGAGAAGCTGTTCGCCGAGGCGCTCGGGCACGCGGTGAGCCGCGACCTCTCACGGCTCGACGTCGCAGTGGCGAAGGCGTCCGGACCGGCTGACGGCGTACGCCGGATCCTCGCGCTCTACCAACCGGCGGGCGAGGCCAGCGGCTGGACGATCTGGGTCGACGCGTGGGCCGAGTCGCTGCGCGAGCCGGAGATGCGCGCGATGAGCCGCCAGCTCGACCTGCGGTGGAAGGACGTCCTCGCCGAGCAGATCCGACGTGGCAACGAGTCGGGCGTCTTCACCTGCGACGACCCCGAGGACGCGGCGTGGCGGATCTCCGCCCTCGTCGACGGGCTCGCCGTCCAGGTGATGGTGCACCGCAACCTCACCAAGAAGCAGCTGCGCGACCTCGCCGCCCGAGCCACCGCGAGAGAGCTCGGCTGCGACCCCGCCCTCCTGACCTAGACCGCCCGCACACACCTGCCACGAACTGACCCTTAGGGTCACGCACTGGCACAAAAGTGCCACTGCGTGACCCTAAGGGAAGATCTGTGGCACGGAAGTGCCACTGCGTGACCCCTAGTGGGCGGTCACAGACGTCAGGTGGCAGGCGGCGGTGTGGCCGGGGTCGACGGCGAGCACCGGCAGCGCCTCGGTGCGGCAGCGCTCCTCGATGCCCAGCCGGGCGGCCTCCCCGGAGGCCACCACGGGGCAGCGCGGGTGGAAGCGGCAGCCGCTCGGGACGTTGGTGGGGTCCGGTGGCTCGCCGGTGAGGACGACCTGCTCGATCCGCTCCATCTCGGGGACGACGGACAGCAGCGCGCGGGTGTACGGGTGCTGCGGGTCGGAGAGCAGCGCCTCGGTCGGACCCTGCTCGACGATGCGGCCGAGGTACATCACGGCCACCCGGTCGGCGATGTTCCATGCGAGTCCGAGGTCGTGGGTGACGACGAGGAGCGAGAGACCGAGCTCGTCGCGCAGCTTGAGCAGCAGCGCGAGGATCTCGCCGCGCACGGACGCGTCGAGGCTCGACACCGGCTCGTCCGCGACGATGATGTCCGGCTCGAGCACCAGAGCGCCCGCGATGACGACGCGCTGACGCTGTCCGCCGGACAGCTCGTGCGGGTAGCGCAGGAAGAACCGCTCCGGCGGACGCAGGCCGGCGAGCGAGAGCGCCTCCGCCACGCGCTCGCGCTCCGCCTCGACGATGCCGTGCACGCGCAGCCCCTCGGCGACGGCCTCGTAGACCGTGTGCCGCGGGTTGAGCGCACCCGTCGGGTCCTGCAGGACGAGCTGCACCCGACGTCGGTAGGCCTTGAGCGACTTGCCCGAGTACGACAGCGGGTCGCCCTCGACGACGACCTCGCCGGTCGTCGGCCTCTCGAGTCCGAGCAGCGTGCGCGCCAACGTCGTCTTGCCGCAGCCGGACTCGCCGACCAGCGCGACGATCTCGCCACGACCGAGCGCGAGGTCGACGCCGTCGACCGCCCACGCCGTGCCACCACCACCGCGGCCGCGGAACGCCACCGCGACGCCCCGCGCCTCGAGGGCGGGCTCGCCCGTCACAGGTGCGGGCGTCGTGGCGGTCATGCGGAGGCTCCCTGGACGAGCAGGCACGCCGTACGCCGGTCGCCGACCTGCAGCAGCTCGGGCTCGGACCCCGTTGCGCAGCTCTCGATCGCGCGCGGGCAGCGCGGGTGGAACGGGCAGCCCGAGGGCAGGTCGCCGGGGAACGGCGGGTCGCCCGGCAGGCCGGCGGGGGCGTAGCGGAAGCGGGTGTCGCCGATGCGCGGGAACGCCCCGGCGAGCGCGGCGGCATACGGGTGCTTGGGGTGATCGAACACCTCGGCCGCCGGGCCTTCCTCGACGATGCGTCCGGCGTACATGACCGCGATGCGGTCGCACGCGCTCGAGAGCACCGAGAGGTCGTGGCTGATGAAGACCATGCCGACGCCGAGGTCCTTGACGAGCCCGGCGAGCACGGTGAGGACCTGAGCCTGCACCATGACGTCGAGGGCAGTGGTGGGCTCGTCGGCGACGATGAGCTGGGGGCCGCAGGCGAGCGCCATGGCGATCATCACGCGCTGCTTCTGACCGCCGGAGAGCTGGTGGGGGTAGGCCTTCGCGCGGCGCGCGGGGAGCCCGACCATCTCGAGCAGCTCGCCGACCCGCGTGTCGGCGCTCGCCTTGGACGTCTTCGGGCTGTGCAGCAGGATCGGCTCCGCGAGCTGGTCGCCGATGCGCTGCACCGGGTTGAGCGCGTGCATCGCTCCCTGGAAGACGACCGAGGCCTGCGCCCAGCGCACGGCGCGGATCTTGCCCCACGTCATCCCGAGGATGTCCTCGCCGGCGAGGCGCACCTGGCCCGTGACCGTGGCCGACTTGGGCTGCATGCGCAGCACGGTGCTCGTGAGCGTCGTCTTGCCGCAGCCGGACTCGCCGGCGATGCCCAGCGTCTCGCCGGCGTCGACCGACAGGGTCACGCCACGCACGGCCGGGACGTCGACGCCCCCTGAGCGGTAGGTGACGCTGACGTCGTCGAACTCGAGCAGGGCCATCAGGAGCTCTCTCCGCGTGGGTCGAGGATGCCTTCGATCGCGCGACCGATGAGGTTGAACGCGAGGACGACGAGGACGACGCAGACACCGGGCGCACCGAGGTACCACCATGCACCCTGGGAGATCGCGCCGCTCCGAAGCCGTGCTCGAGGATCGTGCCCCACGACACCTGCGGTCGGGTCGCCGAGACCCAGGAAGGACAGGGTGGTCTCGGACAGGATCGAGATCGACACGGCGAGCGTCGTGTTGGCGAGCACGAGCGGCATGACGTTGGGCAGCACGTGCCGCGTCATCTGGTGCACGTTGCCGCCACCGAGGGCGCGAGCGCGTTCGAGGTAGGGCCGAGCGACACCGACAGCGTCTGGGCGCGGATGAGTCGAGCGGTGCCCGGCCAGGAGGTGACGCCGATGACGATGATGATGTTGATGCAGCGATCGACCGAGCACCGTGGCGAGCACGATGGCCAGCGGCAGGTAGGGGATCACGAGGAACCAGTCGGTGACGCGGTCGAGCGACGCCACCGGTCCAGCCGCGGTAGTGCCCGGACGTGATGCCGACGGACGTGCCGATCACCATCGAGAGCAGCGTCGCGGCGAAGCCCGACGAGAGCGAGATCCGGGCGCCCCAGCACGACGAGGGCGAGGACGCTCCGTCCCGCTGTCGTCGGTGCCGAGCGGGTAGCTGCAGCGACGGCGGCTGGAAGCGGCTGGCCGGTCGCCTGGGTGACGTCGAGCATCGGACTGCGGAGAAGATGAACGGCGCCGTGCAGCGCGATGAGGACGAACAGCACGAGGATGACCAGACCGAGCATGCCGCTGCGGCTCATCCGGAACTGCGAGGTGAAGCGGCCGAACGCCGCGCGACGCCGCGCGCGTACGATCTGGCGCGGCGTCAGCTTCGCGGACGACGGCGCAGGGATCTCGGCGTCGCCGGGGAGCGTCGGGGATCGTCGGGGTGCTCATGTCCGCACCCGCGGGTCGAGGTACGCCGTAGAGAAGGTCGGCGACGAGGTTCGCGAAGATGACGGCCGCGGAGAACAGCAGGAACAGCGCCTGCAGCAGCGGCACGTCCGGACCCTGGAGCGCGTCGACCGTCAGCGATCCGAGCCCGTTGATCGAGTAGACGTACTCGATCGTGATCGCACCACCGACGACGAACCCGAGGTTGAGGAAGACGAGCGTCATGGTGGGCAGCCACGCGTTCGGCACGGCGTGGCTGCTTGCGCACCATCTTGTCCATGCAGGCCCTTGGCCCGCGCGGTCTGCAGGTAGTCCTGGCCCACTCTCGTCGATGATCGACGCGCGCATGATGAGCGAGTACTCAGCGAGGTAGATGACGGCCAGCGTCGTCACCGGCAGCACCAGGTGCCACGCGACGTCGAGCCAGCCGGCAAGTGTGCCCGGTGTCGACGCCCGGAGTCTGCAGGCCGCCGCTCGGGAAGATCCCGGGGAACGGGCCGATGCCCACCGCGAAGACGATGAGCATGATCATGCCGAACCAGAACTCGGGCATCGAGTAGAGGACCAGCGTGGTGTTGGTCGAGGTGTTGTCGAAGCGACCTGCCGCGGTGTCCAGCCGCTGCGGATGCCGAGCCAGACGCCGATGACGGTCGCGATGATCGTGGCGGAGCCGACGAGCAGCAGGGTCGGCCAGACGCGAGGGCCGATCACGTCCCACACCGGTGGCTGTAGCGCACCGACGGACCGTTGCCGGCGAACGGGTTCTTGAGGTAGGTCGACGAACTGCTGCCAGATCGGCGCGTGTAGCTGGCCTCGCAGCCTGCGGCATCTGCTCCGGGTCGACGTTGCGGCCGTGGGTGTAGAGAGCGATGGGGTCGCCCGGGAGGATCCGGAAGAGGAAGAAGTTGAAGACGAGGACGAACGCCAGACGTGCCGAACGCCGCGGCGACGCGATGCACGACGTAGCGGACGGACGGGCTCATCGAGCCACCGGCCCGCGCGGACGACGCGGGCCGGTGGGCCGGTGTCTCGGTGAGCAGAGCCACGCGACTACTCGACGTCGTCGGTCGACAGGTCGCGATCCCGACCCCGGCCCAGCCACAGGCCGACGCCGAGCGCCAGCAGCACAGGCCACGATGCCGACGATCAGCGCCCAGTTGGTGCTGGAGGAGCTGCCCGTCGAACTGCCCTGACCGGCCGCCGTCACGGGAGCGACGGTGTCGAGCGACCACGTGCCGTACTGGAAGAGCAGCGAGCCGTTCTTGTCGGGCTGGGGCTCGAAGCCGATGAACTTGTCCGAGCGGTAGGCCTCGTGCCCGAAGGGTAGTAGGTCACCAGGTACGGCGCGTCGTCGTAGAGCATCTGCTGCATCTGCTTGACGATGTCGGCGCGCTTGGTGGGGTCGGTCTCGAGCCTGCTGCTGGTCGTTGAGCTTGTCGTAGGCGGGGTTGCAGTAGAACGAGTCGGACAGGTTGGCGAGGATCGCGCCGTCCTGCGTTGTACGAGCGGTTCGCGCACGTGAACGTCGAGAGCTGGTAGTTGGGGTCGGGCTCGACGACCCAGCCCCACTCGAACAGGTCGTAGTCGCCCTGGCCGATCTTCTCGGTGAGGGCGTCCTCGGAGACGATGTCGTAGACCGTGGTCTCGATCCCGACCGCGGCGAGGTAGCCCTTGAGGAACTGGACGGCCTTCTGCGACTGGTCGCTGCTGGCCCGGCCGAAGAGGCGCAGGTTCAACGTCTTGCCCGAGGCATCGATGCGCAGCCCGTCGGCGCCGACCTTGTAGCCGGCAGCGTCGAGCATCTGCTTGGCCTTCGCCGGGTCGTACGTGTACGGCGTCGCTGGGTCGAGGTGCCACTGCGCGAACGCCGGCGGGATGATCGTGTCGCCGCGGGATGCCGTCGCCGCCGAGCACCTTTGGTGACGAGCGCCTGCCGGTCGATGGCGTACTGGAGTGCGACGCGCAGGTTCTTGTCCTTGAGCAGCGGGGTTGCCGTTGCCGATCGGCGTCCCGTCGTCGAGCGCCGCACCGGTGTTGAACGCCATCTCGTTGAAGTAGAGCGCGGCGGATGTCACGGTGGTGATGCCGGGCTGGCCCTGCAGCGACTTGTAGACGTTGGCCTCGAGCCCCTCGGCGAAGTCGATCTCGCCCTTCTTGAGGGCCTGGCCCATCGCGTCGCCGTTCTTGTAGATCTTGTAGACCAGCTCGTCGACCTTGGGCTTGCCGCGGAAGTAGTTGGGGTTGGCCTGCAGGCGGATGAACTGTCCGACCTGGCGCTCGATCATCACGAACGGACCGGCACCGACGGTCGGGGCCGACGGCGTGCCCTCGTTCTTGTAGCTCGTGACGGCCTTCTCGTCGATCTTGCTCCACACGTGCTCGGGCAGGATGTAGACGTAGAGCTTCTCCATGATCGGCGAGGGCTTGTTGATGTCAGCACGAGCGTGGTGTCGTCGGTGGCCACGGCCTTGGTGATGTTGGCGGTGTAGCTGGAGAAGTTGGTCTTCTCGTAGGTGTTCTTCGGGTCGATGATCCGGTTGAACGTGTAGGCGGCGTCCTTGGCCGTCAGCGGCACGCCGTCGGACCACTTGAGTCCGGGGTGGATCTTGTAGGTCCACGTCAGGTGGTCGGCGGACTCCTGCCAGGAGTCCGCGAGGCCGGGCACCACCGAGAAGTCCTTCGCGGAGTACTGCGTGAGGATGGGGTACTCCGTCCTGGTAGATCTCGTACGCCGCGGACGTGTACGCCCGTGAAGGGGTTGGCCGAGTCGATGTCCTGGGTGTTGCCGATCGTGAACACCACCTTCGTCGACGACCCCGTCGGACTGGCGGGAGCCACTGTCGGCGGCAGCGGTGCCCGTGAGGGCCAGTCCGGCCACCAGGGTGGCCGCGGCGGCGCCCGCGGCGTATCGGACGGGTCGGGTCGGGAAGCGCATGGTTCCTCCGTTGTGCGGCCGGCCCGTCCGACCTGCCCACAGGCTGGCGTCTACTGACTCACGAGTCAATGACGCATGGTGGGCGGAGCGGGCGGGTCGACCTGGGGCCGGTTCGGCGTGGCGTCTTCCTACCCCATGAACGGCCCGATGTGGAGGTTTGTGACCGATTTGTTCCCTGTGTCTTCGGTGCAGACGCGGATACACGGGATGAATTACGGTCCAGGCATGCTCCGACCGCCGATTGCACCGATCCTGCCCGGGACCACCACGCTCCACGGGGTGGAGGTCACCGACCCCTACGCCGGGATCTCGGACCCCCACGACGCCCCGACCGCGACCTACCTGCAGGCCGAGCGCGACTACTACGACCAGCGCACGGCCGGACTGGCCGAGCTGCGCGCCCGGCTCGCGGGTGAGCTCACCGCCCGGGTGCCGGCGACCGAGACCGGCGCGGCCTGGGAGCACCTGGGCTGGACCTACCGACGTGAGGCGGTGCCGGGCGCCGACTACGAACGCCTGGTGCGCCGACGCAGCGAGGACCCGACAGCCGCCGAGGAGGTCGTGATCGACCTCCAGCAGGTGCACGACGCGGGCGGCACGGGTTTCGCGCAGGAGGGACTCGTCGAGGTCAGCCCGGATGGTCGCTGGCTGGCCTGGTCGATCGACCTCGAGGGCGACGAGGTCTACGCGCTCCGCTTCCGCGACCTGCAGTCCGGCGTCGACCTCGACGAGGTGGCGCCGCGCACGTACTACGGCGGTGCGTGGTCGGCCGACTCGACGTCGTTCCTCTACACCGTGCACGACGAGTCGTACCGGCCCTTCCAGGTGTGGTGCCACCGGCTGGGCACGTCCGTCACGGACGACGTGCTCGTGCTCGAGGACCTCGACCTGCGGCTCGAGCTCGAGATCGAGGCGTCCCGGTCGGGCGAGTGGATCGTCCTCTCGCTGCACGGTCGCGGCTTCACCGAGGAGTGGCTCGTCCCGGCGAGCGACGTGAGTGCGGCACCGCGACTGGTGCGTGCACGCGAGGTCGACGTCGAGTACGCGCTCACGCACGTCGGTCCGCACGGCCCGGACGGTGCCGACGGCTTCCTCGTCACCACGAACCTCGGCGCGTCGGAGTTCCAGGTCATGTGGGCGTCCGTCGACGACCCCGCGACCTGGACGACGTTCCTCGCCGAGGACCCCGCCGTGCGCGTGCACGACGTCTCGGCGTTCGACCGCGGATACGTGCTCACGCTGCGTCGTGACGGTGCTCAGGTGCTGCGCGTCGTTCCCTGGGATGGCGCGGCGTTCGACGTCGTGATGGAACGCGCCGGCGGCATGGCCCGCCTGGCGCGCAACGACGACTGGGCAGCGACGTTCGTGTCGGTCGAGCTCGAGTCGTTCCTCGACGCCGAGGTCACGTGGGACTACGGCTGGGACGGCGCTCGCACCGAGCGGCACCGGCGCGAGGTCGTCGGCGTCGACGTCAGCGCCTACGTCGCCGAGCGGCGGCTGGTGCCGTCGTCCGACGGCGTCGAGGTACCCGTGATCCTCATGCGGCACAAGGACATTCCGCTGGACGGCACGGCACCCTGCCTGCTCTACGCCTACGGCTCGTACGAGTCGTGCCTCGACTCCGACTGGGGCTACGACTGGTGGCGGATCCTGCCGTCGCTGCTCGACCGCGGCGTCGTGTTCGCGGTGGCGCACCCGCGCGGCGGCGGCGAGCTGGGTCGTCGGTGGTGGGACGACGGCCACCTCGCGGCGAAGCACAACACGTTCGACGACCACGTCGCCGTCGCCGACTACCTCAAGTCCGGCGTCGTGTCGCGGCTCGTGGCGCGCGGCGGCTCGGCGGGTGGCCTGCTCATGGGCGCCGTCTACGGTCGCAGCCCGCGCACCTACGACGGGCTGCTCGCCACCGTGCCGTTCGTCGACGTCGTGACGTCGATGCTCGACGAGTCGCTGCCGCTCACCGCGCAGGAGTGGCTCGAGTGGGGCGACCCGCGCGACCCCGAGCAGCACGCGTGGCTCGCGGCGTACTCGCCGATGCTGAACCTTCCCGACGTCGCGGACCGTCCGCCGCTGCTCGTCACCGGTTTCGCGCACGACCCGCGCGTGCTCGTGCGCGAGCCGGCCCGTTGGGTCGCCCGGCTGCGTGCCAGCGACCCGGCGCAGGGTGGCGGTGACGACGACGGGTCACCGGTGTCGGCGCGCACGGTGCTCTTCCGCGCCGAGCTCGGCGCGGGCTCGCACGGCGGGCCGTCGGGCCGGTTCGGCGAGCTCGTCTACGAGGCCGAGCTCGTCGCCTGGATCCTCACCTGCCTCGCCGTGGTGGACTGAGACCAGGAGCGCGGTCAGCGGTCGCGCAGGCGCCGGACGAGCTTCATCCCGCTCCACGTCTCGTCGATGGCGCACACCTTGACGTCGACGACGCCGGCCGCCAGCGCCTCGCGTCGTGCGACGTGCTCGGTGAGGTCGGTCTCGACGCCGCTCGACTGCTTGGGCCGTGCGATCCACAGGCTGCCGGCCGTCGCCGTGCGGGCGATGTCGCGCTCGAGGTGGCGCAGGTAGGTGGCCGCGTCCCATCGGAACGCGACGATCACGTCGTACGGGAGCCGCCCGGCGCGGCGGTGGAGCACGACGTCGTCGGGCAGCGGCACCAGCAGGTCGGTCTCGAAACCGGCAGGGGCACCGTCGAGCAGCACCCGGTGGCCGGGCTTGATGCCGAGCTTGCGCGGCAGCGGGGTGCCCGAGTACCCGTGCACGACCATGCGGTGACCCTAGCGGCAGATCGGCGCCGGATCAGGGGGTACGACCTCGGATCGACTGTGCACATGGCGCGGAATCGTCCGTTCCGATGGACAGGATGACCACTGTGTCGAGCCTGGGTTGAGCGCCGGTGAGGGTGGCCTCAGTCTTCCCTCATGTTCCAGGAGGGGCAGCTCTACGCACCCGTGGTCACCCGCCACGACGGCGAGGTCGTGGTCGAGCTCGGCGTCGACCACCCCGGCGTCGGCGATGCGGGCTACCGCGCCCGACGCAACGCCATCGCGGCGCTGGCGCTGGACTGGTCACCGGGCCGCCCGGTGCCCGTCGCGCCGTACACCGACGACGAGCACGACGTGTGGCGCGTGGTGTCGCGCGAGCTCGCGGTGCAGCACGAGCGGCTCGCCTGCGCGGCGGCCCGGGAGGGGCGGGCGCGGCTCGACCTGCCCGCCGACCACATCCCGCAGCTCACCGACGTCACCGAGGCGCTCGCGCCCCTCACCGGCTTCACCTATCAGCCGGCCGCGGGCCTCGTGCCGCTGCGCGAGTTCTACGGGTCGCTCGCCGATCGAGCCTTCTGGTCGACGCAGTACATCCGTCACCACTCGGTCCCGCTCTACACGCCCGAGCCGGACGTCGTGCACGAGGTCATCGGGCACGCGATCACTCTGGCGGAGCCGTCCTACGCGGACCTCTACACCGCGGCGGGGCGCGCGGCACGTCGTGTCGAGTCGACCGAGGCGCTCGAGTTCGTGTCGAGGGTGTTCTGGTTCTCGCTCGAGTTCGGCGTCGTGCGCGAGGGCGACGGACCGAAGGCGTACGGCGCGGGACTGCTCTCGTCCTACGGCGAGATCCAGGAGTTCGGGCACGCCGACCTTCGACCGCTCGATCTCGCGGCGATGGGCACGCAGACCTACGACATCACGCACTACCAGCCCGTGCTCTTCGCGGCCGAGTCGTGGCAGCAGGTGCACGACGTCGTGGGCGCGTTCTTCGACACTGCTACCGACGACTCGATCCTGCGCTTGCAGCACGACACGTCGGCACGCGTGTAGCACTTGTGCCGCAGCGGATATCGCGTCGTTGCGGAACATTGCGGCCGGCGAGAATTGCGCGCCGCAACATCAGGGGCTGGTCACGAACCGCCCGTGGTGACGACCGGACCGCCGCCATTGCCGCCGCCACCGGAGTTGTTCTGCTGCGGGGCCTGCTGGGCCTGCGGGGCCTGCGGCGCAGCCTGGACCGGCAGCCAGGACGTACCGGCGACCGCATCGAGCCAGTCGCGGCCCAGGACGAGCACGACCGAGCTGCCGCTGCCCGACGGTGAGCCGTTGGTGATGCCGGTCGCGCGGGCGAGGGTCTTGACGGCACCGAGCTGGTCGGGGGCGTAGACGATCCCGCTGGTGCTCGTCGCACCGCCGGGGTTGGTCGCGATCGTGTCGATCTGGAAGCCCTTCGAGGCCAGCACCGACGCGGCCGCGTGCGCGACGCCGCTGACGCCGGTCGCGTTGTAGACCGTGACGTGCACCTGGCTGGCGGAGACCGGTGCACTCGAGTCCGAACCGGAACTCGCGTTCGGCGCCGGTGTCGCGCGGTCGTCGCCGGTCGCCTGCGGGTCGGGCGTCGCACCGATAGGCGCGGGCTTCGCGCTCGCCGGGGTCGTCGATGCCGCCGTCTTGTAGTGCGTCCCCGACTGCAGGCCCGCGCCGATCGCGACGGCTCCGACCGCACCGACGACGGCCGTGCCGGCGGTGAGGGCCGTGACGCGGTTGAGCAGCGCGTCACGGTGGTCCGACGTCCAGTGGTGGCGTTGCACAGCAGCTCCGAAGCGTAGGGACGGGTGTCGTCTCGTGCCTCAACGTCCCACGGCGGACTGTAGCGGCCGTATGCCCTACCTGGGTGTCACCTGAGAGCGGGGTCGTGCGGACGCCGACGCCGTCACCGCAGAGGAGACCCGCCGCGCCACCGCGCCACGGAACGCGGGCTCCCCGAGGAGGCCGTGCGAGACCACCGAGCAGCCCGCTGCGGACGCGTCGCCGAGCACGCCGTCGAGGAGTCGCCCCGGTGCGAGCAGCCACGGCACCACGACCGTGCGTCCGGGGACGGCGATCGCGGGAAGGCGCGGTCCCGGTCCGGTCGCGTACGCGGCCACGGCGGGGACGCCGGTGCGCCAGGACGCCGCCGCGACCGCGTCCGCGAACGCGGCTCGCTCGCTGTCGACGGTCGTGCCGGCCGACACGACGACAGCAGGTCCGCCGCCTCGCCGCAGCAGCTCGTCGAGCACCTCGGGCGGGTGTCCGATCGGGTCGAGCAACGAGACGGGTCGGGGGAGTGCGGCCACGGCGGCAGGAACGTCGACCCGCGCGTGGAACGCCGTGGAGACGAGCAGCGGGAGGACGAGGACGTCGTCGTCGACCCCCGCGTCCGCGACGGCCGCCGCGAGGCGCGGCGCGTCGTGGTCGAGGAACGCGGCCGTGACGTGCGCGTCGACGCGCCGCGCGATCGCGGCCGACGCCTCGCGGACCGCCGCGGCCGAGCGCGGGTCCGGGGACCCGTGGGCGAGCAGCACGACGTGGGTCATCGGGACTCCGGCGAGAAGGCCCCGAGCGTCTCCCGCAGCGACACGACCTCGCCGACGACGACGACCGCGGGCGACTCCACCCCGCGCGCGGCGGCTCGGTCGGCGATGTCGGCGAGCGAGCCGACCGTGGTGCGCTGCTCCGGCGTCCAGCCGCGCTCGACGACCGCGACCGGCGTCGAGCCCGGTCGCCCGGACGTCGACGAGCGCCTGCGCGCTCTCGCGCAGCTGGCGCACGCCCATGAGCAGCACGAGCGTCGTCGACGACGGGAGCTCGCGGGCCGCGTCCGCCACGGCCCCCACTCCGTCGTGCGCGGACACGAGGGCGAACGACGACGTCACCCCGCGATGGGTCACGGGGATTCCGGCGGCGGCCGGCACCGACACCGCCGACGTGACGCCGGGCACGACCTCGACCCGGACTCCCGCGGCGTGGCACGCCAGCGCCTCCTCGCCGCCGCGGCCGAGCACGAACGGGTCGCCGCCCTTGAGCCGTACGACGTCCAGCCCGCGCAGCGCCCGCTCGACGATGACCTCGTTGATCTGGTCCTGGGTGAGCTGGTGACGTCCGGGTGACTTGCCGCAGTCGATGACCTCGACGTCGGGCGCGAGCTCGGTCAGCACGTCCCGCGGTGCGAGACGGTCGACCACCACGACGTCGGCCTGCGCGAGCAACCGGCGTCCGCGCACCGTCAGCAGACCGACGTCGCCCGGTCCGCCGCCGACGAGGTGCACGGTGCCGGGACCCTCGCGTCGCCGACGACGTGTGGCGCGGACGGGCAGGCTGCCGGAGTCGAGCTGTGCCGCCACGGCGTCGCGGATCGCGCGCGAGCGACCTGGATCGCCACCGCCCGACACCGCGACGAGCACGCCGTCAGCGCCGCGCGCGACCGCAGGAGTCCATGCGGCAGAGGCACTCGCGTCGTCGGCGCGCACGCACCAGATGTGTGCCGCGTCCGCTGCCTGTGCCACCGCGTCATCCGTGGATCGGTCACCAGTGGCCGTGTGCACCAGCCACGCGCCGTCGACGTCGCCCTCGTCGTAGTCGCGCGGGTGCCAGAGCACCGATCGGTCGGCCACCAGCGACGCGAGGTCCTCGCAGAGCCACGGCGCGACGACCTCGACGGCGGCCCCTGCGGCGACCAGGCCGGCCGTCCGACGGGCTGCCACGGGCCCGCCACCGACGACGAGAGCCCGTCGTCCGTGCAGGTCCAGCACGAGCGGATAGGACGGTGCGCTCATGACGACTCCACTCCCAGCCCGCGCCTACGCAGCAACCGGCGCTCGACCGGTGCGAACACGAGCAGCTCGACACCTATGCCGACGACGAGGATGACGAGGATGGCGGCCATGACGAGGCTCATGTCCGAGAGCTCCCGACCGATCTGGAGCAGCTGCCCGAGACTGGTGCCCAGCGACGGCGAGTAGGCGATGAGCTCGGCCGCCATGAGCGACCGCCAGGCGAAGGCCCATCCCTGCCGCAGCCCGGCCAGGTATCCGGGCATCGCGGCGGGCAGCACCACGTAGCGGATCGAGTCCCAGCCCCGGGCTCCGAGAACCCGTCCGACGCGCAGGTACAGCGGCGGCACCTGCGACACGCCGGCCAGGAGCCCGTTGGCGATGGACGGCACCGCACCGAGAAGCACGACCAGGTAGATGGCCTCATCGGTGAGGCCGAACCAGATGATCGCCGCGGGCACCCAGGCCACCGAGGGCAGCGACTGGAGACCAGTGACGAGAGGTCCGATCGCCGTGCGCACGAAGCGCGACCGCGCGAGCAGCAGCCCGAGTGCCGTGCCCACGAGCACCGACAGCGTGAAGCCCACGAACGCACGACGCAGCGAGTTCCACACCGCCTCCTGCACGGCTCCCTTGGTCCAGTACTCGGTGAAGGTCGACCAGACGTCGCCCGGCGGCGGCACGACGTAGCTCGGCTTCAGGTGCGTGGCGACGACGACCAGCCACACCGCGAGCAGGAACAGCACGGCCACCACGGGAGGGACGACGTTCCGCCGGAGCCGGCGGCCCCACGGCTCGCGGCTCGACGTCGGGGTGTCGAGCGCGTCGAGGCCGGCCTCCAGCGAGGCGACGTCGTCGACGGGTACGTCGGTGACGCTCATGCGGAGGCCCCCGTCGGGTTCGGCACCACGGCGCCGTGTCGCCGGATCTCGCGGCGCAGGTCGTCGGTGATCTCGGTCGCGAGCGCGGCGACCTCCGGGGACTCGATGCGGCGCGGACCGTCGATCGTCGACGTTCCATCGGCGTACGAAGCGACCGGGACGTGACGACATCAGCTCGACGCGCTGACCGAGCCGCACCGCCTCGCGCACGTTGTGCGTCACGAAGACGACGGCGAGGTTGTTCTCCTCCCAGACCCGGACGAGCTCGTCGTGCAGCACGTCGCGCGTGATGGCGTCGAGAGCCGCGAACGGCTCGTCCATCAGCAGGATCCTGGCGCGCTGCGCCAGCGCGCGGGCGAGGGCCACCCGCTGGCGCATCCCGCCGGACAGCTCGTGCACGCGCGCACCGTGCTGCCCCCGCAGGTGCACCGACTGGAGGAGCCGTTCGGCCTCGGGCCGGCGCTCGCTTCGTGGTACGCCGCCGAGCTTGAGCGCGAGCTCGACGTTCTGACCCGCGGTGAGCCAGGGGAACAGCGCCGGCTCCTGGAACATCAGCGCGACGCCGCCACCAGGTGTGGCGACCGTCCCGCTCGTGGGCCGGTCCAGGCCGGCCACGAGCGAGAGCAGCGTGGACTTGCCGCACCCGGACGCGCCGAGCAGCGACACGAACTCACCCTCGGCCACGGTCAGCGAGACGTCCTGCAGCACCGGCGGGCGCGCGTCGTCGTCGAACCGCTTCGAGACGCGGTCCAGCACGATCGCCGGCGCGCGTGTCGGCTGCGGTACGTCGGCGACCGCGAGCAACCGCTCGCCGTTCTCGCTGACCGTGGCCAGGGTCATCGCGTCATCCCTTCGTACCGAGACCGGCGTCCGACACCGTCGGCCGGCCTCGTGCGGTGAGCACCGCGTTGAGCAGAGCGAGGTCGTAGATCCCCGCGAGGTCGGCCTTCTTCGACGTTCCGACCTCGACGCCGTGGTCGGCGGCCGTCTGCAGGGTCGAGGCGATCGGGTCGAGCGTGAGCGTGAGCTGGGTCCACGCGCGATCGAGCACCCCCGGCGTGAGCTGCTTGCCGGTCAACGCCTTGAGTGCGGCGTTCGCCGTCTCCTTCGCCTTCGCGGGGTCGGCCTTCACCTCGTCGAGGGTGTTCGCCTCGCCCTCGAGGAGCTTCGTCACGGTGCCCGGGTGCGCCTTGAGGTAGGCGGTCGCCACGACGAGGTGCGTCGTCACGAACGCGCCCTGCGGCCACAGCGTCCGCTCGTCGACGAGGACCTTGCCGCCGCCCTCGGCGACGAGACGCGAGGCCCACGGCTCGGGCACCCACGCGCCGGCGATCTTGCCCTGCTTGAACAGGTCGAGCGTCTGCGAGTTCTCCTGCGGGGCGATGGTGACGTCACCGGTTCCCGTCGTGGGCGCCGAGAGCCCGTTCTGCTTGAGCCAGTAGCGGAGTGCGACGTCCTGGGTGCCACCGAGCTGCGGTGTCGCGAGCGTGGTGCCCTTGAGCGACGCCGCCGTCGTGTACTGCGGGGCGACGACGAGCTGAGCGCCACCGCTCGACGCGCCGGCGACGATGCGGACGGCCTCGCCGTCGCTCTTGGTGAACGCGTTGATGGCGGGGTTCGGTCCGAGGTAGGCCGCATCGAGCGACCCGGCGAACAGGGCTTCGACGGCCGCTGGCCCGGCGTTGAAGATCTGGGTCTCGAGCTTGGTCGAGCCGAGCGCCTTCGCGTACGTGCCGTCCTGGACGCCGATGAGCGGCAGCGCGTGTGTGATGTTGGCGAAGTACCCGAGGCGCAGGGTCGCGGCGTCGCTCGTCGCGTTCGTCGACGCCTGCGAGCTGCTGCACGCGGCGAGGCCGGTGGCGGCGAGCAGCGCGGCTGCGGACACGGCGAGCGCGCGTCGCAGACGGGATCCGTGGGTCGTGCCGGTCATGTGGAGCTCCTCGAGGAATGGGAGAGGTCGGGACGACCGAGTTGCCGAGGACTGGTCCGAACGGGACGGATCAGTCCTGCAGACATCGCCCGACCACCGCCATCCCGGCAGCGAGGGTCGCGCCGTCCTGGTCGTCGACGAGCAGGAACGCGCCGGTGCGGCGCAGGTGCGTGTAGTCGTCGACCGCCAGCGGCTCGGCGAGCCGCAGCCGCAGCCGCCCGATGTCGTTGACGCTGAGGCGACCGTCGTACGGCGTCGACCGGAGGCTGGTGAGGTCCAGTCGGGTGTCGACCGCGACGATGCGAGCGCGCACGGTCCGTGTGCCGTGCCGCACCAGCACCGGGTCGCCGACGCCGAGGGTGCGGTCGGCGAGGACGCAGACGTCGCCCTCGAGGTCGTCGCTCGGCACGGATGCCTGGACGTCCGCCGCGATCAGGTCGCCGCGGGACACGTCGACGTCGTCGCCCAGTCGCAGCGACACGGACTGCGGGGCGAAGGCGACATCGAGCGGCCCGTCGAGCCCGTCGATCGCCTCGACGGTGGTCGTACGGCCGCGTCGGCAGCACCACGACCCGGTCGCCGACCCGGACGACGCCGTGCGCGACCCGACCGGCGTACCCGCGATGGTCGTGGTGCTCGGCGGTCTGCGGCCGAAGGACGTACTGCACCGGGAACCGCAGCGGCTCGAGCGACGGGTCGTTGCCGACCGGCACCGCCTCGAGGTGCTCGAGCAGGGTCGGGCCGTCGTACCACGGCGTGCGGGTCGACCGCTCGACGACGTTGTCGCCCTCGAGCGCTGACAACGGGATCGCGACGACGTCGTCGACACCGAGCGAGCCGGCCACGCCGGCGAACTCGTCGCGGAGGGCCACGAACACCGACTCGTCGAACCCGACGAGGTCCATCTTGTTCACGGCGAGCGCGAGGTGGCGGACGCCCAGCAGCACAGCGGCAGCGGCGTGCCGACGGGTCTGCTCGACGATGCCGTGCCGCGCATCGACCAGCACGAGCGCGAGCTCGGCCGTGGACGCCCCCGTGACCATGTTGCGCGTGTACTCGACGTGTCCCGGGGTGTCGGCAAGGACGTACGAGCGGGTCGACGTCGCGAAGTAGCGGTAGGCGACATCGATGGTGATGCCCTGCTCGCGCTCGGCGCGCAGCCCGTCGGTGAGCAGGGCCAGGTCGGCGGCGTCCAGACCCTTCGCCCGGCTGGCCCGCTCCACCGACGCGAGCGTGTCGACCAGCACCGACTTCGTGTCGTGCAGGAGCCGACCGACGAGCGTCGACTTGCCGTCGTCGACGGATCCGGCCGTGGCGAACCGCAGCAGGTCGTGAGTGGTGGCGCCCATGGCTAGAAGTACCCCTCGCGCTTGCGGTCTTCCATCGCGGCCTCGGTGAGGCGGTCGTCGGCACGGGTCGCCCCGCGCTCCGTCACCGTGCTCGCCACGACCTCGGCCAGCACCTCGGTCACCGTCGCCGCGTTCGAGAGGACTGCACCGGTGCAGCTCATGTCGCCGACGGTGCGGTAGCGGACGACCTGGTGCACGACGTGCTCGTCCGCGCGGGCGCCGCCCCAGTCGCCGGGAGCGAGCCACATGCCGTCGCGCAGGAACACCGGGCGCTCGTGCGCGAAGTAGATGTCGGGCAGCGCGATGCGCTCGCGTCCGACGTACTCCCAGATGTCGGCCTCGGTCCAGTTCGAGAGCGGGAACACGCGCACGTGCTCCCCGGGCCGGTGGCGACCGTTGTAGAGGTCCCAGAGCTCGGGGCGCTGGCGACGCGGGTCCCACTGGCCGAACTCGTCGCGCAGGCTGAAGACGCGCTCCTTGGCGCGGGCCTTCTCCTCGTCGCGACGTCCGCCGCCGAAGACCGCGTCGAACCTGTGCTGCTCGATCGCATCGAGCAGCGGAACGGTCTGCAGCGGGTTCCGCGTCCCGTCGGGGCGCTCGCGCAGGCGGCCGCTGTCGATGTAGTCCTGCACCTTCGCGATCTCGAGCCGGACGCCGTAGTGCGCGACGGCGGCGTCGCGGTAGGCGAGCACCTCGGGGAAGTTGTGCCCAGTGTCGACGTGCAGCACCGGGAAGGGGATCGCCGCCGGCGCGAACGCCTTCGCTGCGAGGTGCAGCATGACGACGGAGTCCTTGCCGCCGCTGAAGAGCAGCACCGGTCGCTCGAGCTCGCCGGCGACCTCGCGGATGATGTGCACGGCCTCGGACTCCAGCGCGTCGAGCTGGCTGAGCCGATGGGTCGTGGCGAGCGTCGACGCGCTCATGTGTGCAGCCCGCACTCGGTCTTGCCCGTCCCGGCCCAGCGGCCGGCACGCGGGTCCTCGCCCGGGGCGACGACGCGCGTGCACGGCTCGCAGCCGATCGACGCGTACCCCAGCTGGCGCAACGGGTTCATGAGCACACCGTGCTCCTCGGCGTACCGGTCGACGTCGTCCTGCGTCCAGCCCGCGAGCGGGTTGAGCTTGAGCTTGCCGCGCCTGGCGTCCCAGCCGACGACGTCGATGTCACGACGGGTCGGCGCGTCCTCGCGACGCATGCCGGTCACCCACGCGTCGTAGTCCTGCGAGCCCGCGCTCGAGCGGCTCCACCTTGCGGATGGCGCAGCAGCGGTCCGGATCGCGCTGATAGAGGTCAGGGCCGAGCTCCGCCGCCTGGTCGGCGATCGTGAGCAGCGGCAGGACCGTGCGCACGTTCACGTCGTAGGTCGCCGCCACCGCGTCGCGCGTGCCGAGCGTCTCGGCGAAGTGGTAGCCCGTGTCGATGAACAGGACGTCGACGCCGGACGCCGCGCGCCCCGCGAGGTGCACGAGGACCTCGTCGCCCATCGAGCTCGCGACCACGACGCGGTCGCGGAAGGTGTCGCGTGCCCAGCGCAGCGACACCCGCGCCTGCTCGACGACGTCGTCACCCACCGCCACGACCAGGGAGATGCCGTCGGCGAGCGCGTCGCGCAGGTCGGACTCGGTGCTCAGCGTCATGACAGCGCCTCCTCGTCGGCGCGGTGCGTCCACGCGGCAAAGGTCTCGTCGTGGTCGCGCTCCTTCTCGTAGCGCTGCAGCACGCGCTCGACGTAGTCGGGCAGCTCGGCCTCGGTCACCTTGAGCCCACGCGGCTTTCGACCGAAGGCGGCGTCCGGTCCGAGCTCGCCGCCGAGGTGCACCTGGAAGCCCTCGCTCTGGTTGCCGTCCGCGTCGGTGACGAGCATCCCCTTGAGGCCGATGTCGGCCACCTGGATGCGTGCGCACGAGTTGGGGCAGCCGTTGACGTGGATCGACAGCGGTCGGTCGAAGGACGGCAGACGGTCCTCGAGCTCGGCGACCAGCGAGGCCGCGTTGGACTTGGTCTCGACGATGGCGAGCTTGCAGAACTCGATGCCGGTGCACGCCATGGTGCCGCGGCGGAACTCGCTGGGTCGCACCTCGAGGCCCGAGATCGTGCAGGCCCGCGACGAGCGCCTCGACGTCGGCGTCCGCGACGTCGAGGATCACCAGCTTCTGCTGCGCCGTGAGGCGCACGCGGCCCGAGCCGTACCTCTCGGCGAGGTCGCCGACGCCGTGCAGCACCGTGCCGCTCACGCGGCCGACCGTGGGCGCGGCGCCGACGTAGGACAGGCCGTCGCGCTGCGGGTGGACGCCGACGTGGTCGCGGCGTCCTGCGTAGGGGGCCGCGGGCGGGCCGTCGAGCAGCGGCCGCTTGAGGTACTCGTTCTCGAGCACCGTCCGCAGCCGGCTCACGCCCCACTCGCTGACGAGGAACTTCAACCGCGCACGCGTGCGCAGCCGGCGATAGCCCGTAGTCGCGGTAGACCGCGACGATCGACTCCCAGACGTCGGGCACCTCGTCGAGCGGCACCCACGCGCCGAGGCGCTGCGCGAGCATGGGGTTGGTCGACAGGCCGCCGCCGACGTAGACGTCGAACCCGGGTCCGTGCTCGGGGTGCACGACGCCGATGAACGAGACGTCGTTCACCTCGTGCGCGACGTCCTGGCGCGGCGAGCCGGAGACGGCGGACTTGAACTTGCGCGGCAGGTTGGAGAACCGCGGGTCGCCGACGTAGCGACGCGACGATCTCCTCGATCGCCGGCGTGCCGTCGATGATCTCGTCGGCGGCCACACCAGCGACCGGGGAGCCGAGCACGACGCGCGGGGTGTCGCCGCACGCCTCGTTCGTCGTGAGGCCCACGGCCTCCAGCCGCTGCCAGATCGCGGGCACGTCCTCGATGCGCACCCAGTGCAGCTGGATGTTCTGCCGGTCGGTGATGTCGGCGGTGTCGCGCGCGTAGGTCTGCGAGACGTCGGCGATCGCGCGCAGCTGCGCGGGAGACGAGCAGTCCGCCGTCGCTGCGGATGCGAAGCATGAAGTACTCGTCGTCGAGCTCGTGCGGCTCGAGGGTCGCCGTGCGACCGCCGTCGATGCCCGGGCTTGCGCTGGGTGTAGAGGCCCCACCAGCGCATCCGGCCGCGCAGGTCGCTCGGGTCGATCGAGGCGAATCCGCGGTGCGCGTAGACGTTCTCGATCCTGGCCCGGACGTTGAGGCCGTCGTCGTCCTTCTTGAACCGCTCGTTGGCGTTGAGCGGCTCGGTGTAGCCCAGCGCCCACTGGCCCTCGCCCTTGGGGGGCTTGGCGCGGCGTGCGGTCGTCGGCTCGGTGGCCACGATGTCGTCTCCTCGAGAAGGGGACGAGCGGACGTCAGCGCAGGCCGCCTCGCGCCACGCTGCGCAGGGTCGACGTCACTCCCGGACGATCCGCTCGTCCGGGCTGCAGCAGGGCAGGGCGGACGCGGTCAGTCGCAGGATCGACACAACGCGCTGGACACACGCATGTGGTCGACGTGACGTCGAACCACGAGGTGCCGGTGCGCGGACATGCGGCCACTCTGGACAGGTATCCGACATCCGGGCAAACGGGTCTCACATTCCGGACCGCTGGTCGGCCCTCCCGGTTGTTGCGAAGTGTTCGCGGTGCGCGCCCAGGTGGCCGGGCGGGAGCGCTGGGCGTGCTCGGTGCTCCGTAGGGGACCGTCTCCCCCGCAGTCCGCCCGCGCTAGGTTTCCCGCATGACCACGACTCTCATCCCCGGCATCGACCCGAACGCGGTCACCGCCGTCCCCCTCGACGGCGAGCTCGTCACGGGTGGCGCGTCGATCGAGGTGCGCGCGCCGTACGACGCGACCTTGCTCGGTTCGGTGCCCTCGCTCACCGCCGACGACGTCAACCGTGCGGTGGCCGCCGCGAAGAAGGCGCTGCACGAGTCGCCGATCCCGCAGTGGAAGCGCGCGGAGATCCTCGACCGGGCGGCGCTGCTGCTGACCGAGCGCCAGGAGGACTTCGCGCGCTGCATCGCGCTCGAGGCGGCCAAGCCGATCCGTACCGCCCGTGCCGAGGCGCAGCGCGCCGTGAGCACGCTGCAGTTCAGCGCCGCCGTCGCACGTCAGCTCGCGGGTGAGGTCGTGCCGCTCGAGGCGTCCGCTGCCGGCGAGGGCAAGCTCGGGTTCATCCTGCGCGTGCCGATCGGCGTGGTCGGTGCGATCTCGCCGTTCAACTTCCCGCTCAACCTGGTCGCGCACAAGCTCGGCCCGGCGATCGCCGCCGGCTGCCCCGTGGTGCTCAAGCCCGCGAGCCAGACCCCGTTCTCGTCGATCCTTCTGGCCCGCGTGCTGTTCGAGGCCGGCCTGCCGCAGGGCTACCTGCACATCGTGACCGGCTCCGGAACGGTGGTCGGCAACGCGCTCGTCGACCACGACGACGTCGCGCTGATCACCTTCACGGGCTCGCCCGAGGTCGGCTGGGGCATCCGGGCACGGGCCCCGCGCAAGCGCGTGGGTCTCGAGCTCGGCAACAACGCGCCGTGCATCCTGGAGGCCGACGGCGACTGGGCGTCGGCGGTCGCCAAGATCAAGATCGCGGGCTTCAGCCACGCCGGACAGTCCTGCATCTCCACGCAGCGGCTGTTCGTGCACCGATCGATCGCCGACGACGTCGAGCGCGAGCTCACCGCGGCGGTGCAGACCCTCGTGGTCGGCGATCCGCTCGACGAGTCCACCGACGTCTCGGCGCTCATCTCGACCGGTGAGCGCGACCGCGTCGCGTCGTGGGTGAGCGAGGCACGGGAGCAGGGCGCACGCGTGAGCACCGGCGGCGCGATCGGCGACGACGGCGTACTCGCCCCGACGCTCGTGCTCGATGCGACGCCCGACATGAAGGTGTGCTCGCAGGAGGTCTTCGGCCCGGTCGTCGCCGTCACGCGCTACGACGACTTCGACGATGCGCTGCGCATGGCCAACGACACCCGCTACGGCCTGCAGGCCGGCGTGTTCACCTCCGACATCACCAAGGCGCTGAAGGCCGCACGCACGCTGGACTTCGGTGGAGTGCTCATCAACGAGGTGCCCACCTGGCGCGCCGACCAGCAGCCCTACGGCGGACTGCGCGACTCCGGCAACACGCGTGAGGGCCCGGCGTGGTCGGTGCGCGAGATGACCGAGGAGCGCCTCATCATCCTCACCGGCTGAGCTGGCGTCGGAGCCGCGTCACGGCTCGCTTCGCTGCGCCACCCGTCGATGCGCGGTCCGCTGCTCGAGCTGTGCCCGGAGCCCGCGCCGAAGGGGAAGGCCAAGAACCGGCTGCACCTCGACCTCCGGCTCGAGCCCGGGGACGACGCCGACGACGTCGCGGCAGGCATCGCCGAGCGCGGCGGACGCGAGCTGCACCGCCCTGAGTGGGGAGTGCTGCCGTGGCGGCTGTACGCAGACCCGTCGGGCAACGAGTTCTGCGTGCTTGCGCCGCACCGGTAGAACGGGTCGGCGACGACGGCAGCAGGACCGGGAGCACGCAGGGGCAGCGCGGAGCGGGACCGGTCGTCCTCAGTACGGGGGCGGGTCCTCGAGCGGTTCCGGCACCGGTGCTGGTGGCTCGGGGTCGGTGCCGGTGAGGTAGCGCCGGGGTGGGATGTGGATGTGTTGTCCCCAGCGGGTGGTCCAGGTGGCGGAGCCGTCGGGGGCGGAGTTCTCGAGGGTGGCGTGGCGCTGGGTCTTGAGCTGGTGGCAGGTGGTGCACAGGGCGCCGGTGTTGGCGGTGTCGGAGGGCCCGTCGGGGAACGGGGTGGCGTGGTCGAGCTGGAGGCGGCGGGGGTCGCGGGTGGTGCACCCGGGGGAGCGGCAGCCGCCGTCGCGGGTGAGGACGAAGTCGCGTAGCCCGTCGGGGAGGTAGCGGGTGCGGCCCTTGTCGAGGAGGTGTCCGGTGCGGGGGTCGGTGACCAGGCGCCGCCAGGCGCGGGCGAGGCCGGCGAGCTCGCGGCCGACCTCGGCGGGTAGCGGGGTGCCGTCGAGCAGGCAGGGGTGGTCGACCTCGCCGCGCAAGGTGGGCAGGTCCAGGACGAGGTCGAGACGCAGCGTGGTGTGCTCGCGTGGTGTGTAGGTCAGCGTGCCGTCCGAGTCGGTCTGGCCGAGGAGGCGGGCGACCATCGCGTCGGCGCGCAGCGCGTCGAGGCGTTCGAACTCCCAGTCGCGGTCCAGGCGCAGCGGCCCGACGACGTCGACCTGGTCGTGGTCGGCCTCGGCATGCCGGGCAGCCGTAGCGGTCGCGTCGGGGGCACTGTCCGCGGTGTCCGCAGTGTCCCCGGTGGTGGTGCGGTGGGTGTGGCGGTGCTCGAGGGCGTCGGCGGTGAGGGCGTCGCGGACGGACTGGATGAGGGTGGTGTCGTGGACCAGGCCGAGGTAGCTCATCCCGTCGTCGAGCTCGCGGGTCCAGACCCGGCGTGACGCGTGCGCGCGGGTGTGCCGGGCCACCGAGTCGCGGTCGACGCGCACGACCAGGGCGCGGACCTCGCGACCGAACTCGCCGGGAGTGAGCCGGGAGGCCTTGGGCAGGGCCAGGCGTTCGATGCGGGTCAACGCGTCCGGGTCGGTCACGTCCTGGGTGCGCTCGACGAGGACCGAGCAGTGCGACACGGTGATCTGACCGGTGTGCAGCGCTGTCCGGAACGTGGGGAAGGCGGTGCTCAGGGCCCGAGCGACCTGGATCGACTTGCCTGCGGCGTAGCGGGAGGTGCGCCGGGCCAGGGCGATCTCGTGCTCGAGGTGGACCTCGTCGAGGTAGACCCCCGACGGGGTGTCACCGGCGAGGGCGGCGAGCACCTCGTACTGCAGTGCGGCGACCTGTGCGGCGAGCCGGTCCAGCGACGTGAGGTAGTCCAGCCGCTGGTCCTGCGAGGACAGTGACGCGACCTCGACGACGTCGACCAGCCGGGGCGTTGCACCCCGCGCGCCACCGCCGGAGTGCGGGTCGACGCTGCGGGGCATGGAGCCAGTCTCGTACACGCGTCGCAATGACGTCAAGGCTTTGAAGGTAAGGAAACGTCAATGATGACAAGGGATTTCGACGCCTGTTGTCCACAGCTGTGACTCCACCTGTGGACAGCCAGCACTACCGTGGCGTTCGTTCGATAGCCGCGGACGCCGCCGCATGTCTCACCGCTCAACGTGCGTCGTTGCGTCGTGCGGCGAGGTCACACGGCCAGCGGAAGGCCGAACTGGTCGGCGTACGCGATCTCGTCGAGCCCCAGACGCTCGCGCGGCGCGGTCTCGCGCTCCGCGGCCCATGCCGGCAGCGAGTCGACGTCGCCCTGGCGTCCGATCGCGAGCACGACGACGGGCGTGTAGGACGTCGGGACCACGAACGTCTCGCGCACCTGCGCCGCGTCGAACCCGCCCATCTGGTGCACGTGCAGACCGAGCGCGTGCGCCTGGACGGTCAGCTGCGCGACGGCCAGTCCGAGCTCGTAGGGAGCGACCGTGCGCGCGCTGCCGTCCTCGTTCTCGGTGCGGACGAGTGCCGCCACGAGCACGGGTGCCGACGATGCCCACTGCTGGTTCCCGCCGGAGAGGGCGTCGAATACGCCCTTGTACGTCGCGTCAGCGCCGTCGGCGTCCTGTCGTCCGACGAGGAAGCGCCACGGCTGGTGGTTCATCGCGCTCGGTGCCCAGCGCGCGGCCTCCAGCAGCGCCGCAAGGTCGTCGTCGGACAGCGGCGTCGGGTCGAAGGCGCGAGGGCTCCAGCGCTCGGCGAGCAGCGGGTGGACCGGTACGGACGTGCGCGCGGTGCGGGTCATGAGACTCTCCCAGGAGAAGTTGTTGACCATTCAACAATCGTCGCCCAGGGTTCATTCCAGGCTGCGCGGCGCTGCGCGTGACGCGCGACACCGTTTCGGCCGGGGCCGGCGGAGGCAGGTTGTCCGCACAGGCATCTGCGCCTGCGCCTTCCGTCGCGAACCTCCGAGGTATCCCGTGTCCGAGTCCTGGTACGCCGTCGCGGCGTCCTCCGCCCACCTCGTGTTCAGCGCCACGCCCTGCGCCTGCGGCACGCGCCCGGCAGCGTCCGTACGGAGGCAGCGATCGCAGCGACTCGTGCACCTCGACCGTGCCGTGAGCCACGGACTCGTCACCGCGGCCGAGGCCGCCGAGCGCCGCGCCGAGCTGCTCGCCCGCTGACCCCGACCGTCCGCGGAGCCGGCGAGGCACCGGCGGCGTGCCGTCAGGGAGACCGTGGCCGGTGGCGGCGACCCGGCGTGTCGCGGCGTCCGTCGCGAGCCGGGCGCGGCACGCTGGACCCGTCGAGCGGCAGCCCAGGCTGCGGGGAAGCGGTCGGCACGGATGGTCATCCCGGCCCTCCGCTGCCGCATGCCTCCCGGGAGCCCTCGTGCCCGTTGACCCCGCGTCCCTGCTCGCGCTCGCGCGGCTGACCGCGCCGCTGGACGACGGCACGACGCCGCGGGCCGAACCGGACCAGGTCGCCGCCGCGGCACCGTCGGCAGAGTCCGACGAGCCCACGTCGGCCCTCGGAGACGAACTCACGAACGCCGCCCGTGCGACGTGGTGGGCTCGCCTGCGTCCCGGCGTCGCGACTCTCGGCGGGCTCGCGACCGACGCGCGCACTGCGCTGCACGACGTTGCGGCACTGGTCCTGCCGGAGTCCGAGGCGTCCCGACGGCGTACGGCTGTGCTGGCCGGCGCGTCCGTCGCCGCCGGCCTGCTCGCAGGCCTGCTGGTCCCGGCGTCGGCGCAGGCAGACCCGCCGGCACGCGTCTCCCTCACGGTCGCCGCAGCATCGCCGTTCACCGGGATCCCTCGACCCACGTCGTCCTCGTCGGCAGCGGCACCCCGGGCGGTCGGACCTGTCACGGCGACGCACCCGACCGCGGCGTCGGTGCTCGGCGTGCCACCGGCCCGGCGGGCGCGGGGCGTGGACTCCGCACCTCCGCCGCCCGGCCAGGCCCGACCGTTCGTGCCGGTATCGGCATCGGTGGCCGGGTCAGCGGCGTACCGGGCGACGCGACCGCTGCCGGCGCGGAGCGGCACCGGACGCCGCATCGTCTACGCCGAACGGGCGGCCCACCTGTGGATCGTCGGCGCGGACGGGCAGGTGCTCCGCGACTACAAGGTGACGGGTCGGGTCGACCGCCCCAAGCCCGGCGTCTACCACGTCTACTCGAAGTCACCGACCGCCGTGAATCCGGGGGAGCGGCTCACGTTCGACCTCATGGTGCGCTTCGCCTACGGCGTGACGGGAGCACGCATCGGCTTCCACACGATCCCGCGCTACTACGACGGCCGGCCGATCCAGGCGGAGAAGGACCTCGGACGGGCCATCGGGATGGGCGGCTGCGTGCGGCAGTCCCGCGCCGACGCGCAGTGGCTCTACGCCTGGTCACGGGTCGGGGACACCGTCGTCGTCGTGCACTGAGCCGCGTAGGGTGGTGGCACGGCGCCGAGCGGGCGCCGTCGTGTGCTCGGGTCGGGAAGGACTGACGACATGGCTCGCCATCTCGCCACACCGTCGGTGCGTGCCAGGGCGGCCTGGGCCGCGAGCGGCACCACCGCGATCGCGGCCCTGGCGCTCGGAGCGACGTTCCTCGTCGCACCGGCCTCCGCCAACAGCGTGACGCCGCTCGCGACGGGCACGTCCACGGCTGCCCCGACCGCCACCCCGACACCCACACCCAGCACCCCGCCGCCGCTGCCGCTCACCTGGGTGGGCATCACGGTGACTCCCGCCAACGGCTCGATCATCGGCGTCGGCTACCCGATCACGGTCCACTTCTCGGTGAACGTGTCGCGCAAGGCCCTGGCCGAGCGGCACATGCGCGTGTTCCTCAACGGCAAGGCGGCCCGCGGCGCGTGGTTCTGGAAGGACGCACGCACGGCGATGTACCGCCAGATCAACTTCTGGCCCGGGCACGCCCGCATCCTCGTCCGGTTCACGCCTCGGAGGGGTCGAGCTCGCGCGCTCGACGACCCGGTCCTACGTCGGGCTGCGCGCGACGACCCGCGCGATCCTGCTGCGCACCCCGCGGTCCTTCATCGCCAAGATCAACGCTCACACCGACCGCATGACCGTGCTGATCGACGGCAAGGTGGTCAAGGTGTTCGGCGTCTCGCTGGGCAAGCCCGGCTTCGAGACCCGCTCGGGCATCAAGACGACCATGGACCGCTACCTCAAGCGGCACATGACGAGCCAGGAGCTGGGCCTCACCAACCCGAAGGACCAGTACGACCTGTGGGCGCCGTACTCCGTGCGCATCACCTACAGCGGCGAGTTCGTGCACGGGGCACCGTGGGCGGCCTCGCGCATCGGTCGGTGGAACGGCTCGCACGGCTGCACCAACCTGTTCACGGCCGACGCGAAGTGGTTCTACACGCACACGATCCCGGGCGACGTCGTCGTCACGACCGGCACGTCGCGGACGACGGAGTACTACAACTCGCTGGGCGCCGTGTTCAACATGCCGTGGAAGGTCTGGCTCGCGCACTCCGCGCTGAAGGGCAAGTGACGGCAGTCTGACGGGAGGACGTAGCGCGGGCCGCGTCCTCCTCACATCGAGCTGGTCGGGACCATCTCCCGCGGGTCCGTGCCGTACGTCGCGAGGATCGCTGGCAGCTGGTCGGCGGGCACCGGGCGCGCGTACAGGTAGCCCTGCGCGAGGTCGCAGCCGATCGCGCGCAGCCGGTCGGCGACGTCGGCCTCCTCGACACCCTCCGCTACCGCGACCATCTGGAACTCGTGCGCGAGCTCGGTCACGACCTTGACCAGCACCTCGTTGCCGTTGCTCATGTCCATGATGAACGAGCGGTCGATCTTGAGCGTGTCGATCGGCAGGTCGCGCAGCTGGCTGATCGACGTGTTGCCGATGCCGAAGTCGTCGAGCGCGATCGTCGATCCCATCGCGGCGATGCGGCTGAGCGTCGCGGCGGCACGCTCCGGGTCCTGCACGATCGCGGACTCGGTGATCTCGAACTCCAGCAGGCGGGCCGGGACGTCGTAGCGCTCGAGCAGCTCGGCGATGTGCCGGTCGAGGTCCGGCTCGGCGAGGTTGAGCGCCGAGAGGTTGACCGCGACCTGGATCTCCCAGCCGTCGATCCGCCACGCGCGGATCTGGTTCAGCGCCATCTCGAGCACCCGGCGGGTGAGCAGGTGCACGAGACCGGTCTGCTCCGCGAGCGGGATGAACTCAGCCGGCGGGATCATCCCCCGCACCGGGTGGTTCCAGCGCAGCAGCGCCTCGAGTCCCACGATCGCACCGCTGTTGAGGTCGAGCTTGGGCTGGTAGTGAAGGCTGAGCTGCTCGTGGTCGTCCAGCGCACGCCGAAGATCGCCGAGCAGGATGAGCCGCGCGGGTGAGTTCGAGTCGCCGTCCGCCTCGTAGATGCTCATCCCGCGACGACCTGCCTTCGCGATGTACATGGCGACGTCGGCGCGCTTCATGAGGTTCTGGATGTCGTCGGCGTGGTCGGGCAGCAGGGCGAGACCGATCGAGGTCTCGACGT
Organism: uncultured Actinomycetota bacterium; assembly: GCA_963782665.1. Classification (GTDB taxonomy): domain Bacteria; phylum Actinomycetota; class Actinomycetes; order S36-B12; family CAIYMF01; genus Longivirga. The sequence continues at coordinate 706,358 of CAWAKP010000005.1, forward strand.
GCAGCACCAGCCCGTCGATGTCGAAGGGCTGCCCGAAGATCCCGAGCACCCGCTCGGCGAACATCGCGGCGTCGTCGACGCTGCGCACGGTCTTGAGCAGGACGGCGAACTCGTCGCCGCCGAGGCGCGCGACGGTGTCGGTGCCGCGGACGATCTCCCTGAGCCGGTCCGCCACCTGGATGAGCAGCTGGTCGCCGCGGTCGTGCCCGAGCGAGTCGTTGATCTCCTTGAACCGGTCGACGTCGAGGAGCAGCAGCCCGACGTGGTGTCCGTGTGCCGTCGCGTCGTTGGCTGCCTGCTCCATGCGCTCGGCGAGCAGGCGTCGGTTGGGCAGTCCGGTCAACGGGTCGAGGTTGGCCAGGCGCGCGTTCTCTGCGGCCGACGAGCGCAGCCGACGGCTGGCGTTGTGCACGGTGCGGAACAGCAGCAGCCACACCACGAGCAGGCCGAGGCCGACGACCAGCGCCACGGTGCGGACGGCCCCGCTGGTGGCCTCCTCGGTGCTCGTGTAGTCCAGCGCGATCTCCGCGACCCCGTACGACGTCGGGTCGCCGGCGACGGCCAGCACGGGGACGTAGACGTCGAGCACGGTCTGGAGGCCGGCCATCATGTGCGGGTCGATGCCGGTTCCCGAGCCGGCGCCAGGGTCGGCCTGGGTGACGAGCGCAGCCGTCCCGCGGCCGTCGTTCATCGCGGCGTGCAGCCGGTCGGTGTCGGGGAACGGGTGGGCCATGTCGACGCTGTCGTAGAGCGGCTTGCCCGAGCGTCCCCAGAGGCGAACCTCGATGAGGGTGCTGTCGGGCTGGAGGTTCACCGACAGCCGGTTCAGCGTCCTGCCGAGCAGCTTCTCCTGCTCCCACTCCGTCGTGGTGACGCGGTCCCGCACCCCGGAGTCCGCGTACGCCGTGGCCGTGCGGACCGCGTTGTCCAGCGCCTGCTTGCGCAGCAGCTCGGCCACGGAGAGCGTCAGGACGACGCCGAGCGCCGCCATGGCGATCAGGCTCACCAGGGCGAAGGTGGCGGTCAGCGACGTACGTCGGCGCACGCGTCCTCCTGCTCGTCGGGCCTCACGGGTCGTCGGGCGTGTTTGCGCCTCCCACCGCTCATCGGCAGCCGGGGGCGGCTCTTGAGGGTTCGCGCGCGCCGGGTGCGGTAACCCGTCCGGCTCAGCGGGGGACGCGCACGACCAGGGCGCCGGGTCGTACCCGCGCCTGCAAGGTGGTGCCCGATGTGACGACGTCGCCGTCGATCTGACGCGGCTGCTCCTCCGCCGTCACGACCCACGCCGACGTCGCCCGGACGTGCCAGCGGGAGGCGTCCTGACGCGGTCTGCGTCGTACGAGCCGGGCACCGGTGCGCACCCAGTCCAGCGGCGTGGCGAGCGGCAGCACGACGACGTGGAGGTAGCCGTCGCTCACCTCCGCCTCGGGGGCGACGTCGAGGCCCGCGATGAGCCCACCGACGTTCGCGACGATCACGCTGCGCGCGGTGAACCAGCGGGGCGGTCCGTCGTCGACCGCCACGCCCACCCGCGTGGCGCGGTGGGTGACGGCCCGTGCCGTGTTGAGCACGTACGCCGAGGGGCCGATGCGTGCCTTCAGCGCCTCGGGCGCATCGATGAGGACGGCGTCGAGCCCGATCCCCGCCATCACCGTGCTGACCGCGACCCGACCGCCGAGGCCGATGGCGACGAGGTCGACCCGCCGGTCGAGCCCGGTGAAGGCCGTCGCCGCGGCTGCCTGCAGCCCGAGCGGGACGTCGAGGTTGCGCGCCAGCAGGTTGCCGGTGCCCGCAGGCAGGATGCCCAGCGGGACGCCGGTGTCGGCGAGCCCGGCCGCCACTGCGGTGACCGTGCCGTCGCCGCCCCAGGCGAGGACGAGGTCGGCGCCCGCCGCGACAGCCTGACGCGCCTGCTCGGTACCGGGGGAGTCGGCCGTCGTGGGAACGACGTGCGGTGCGTCGACGCCCGCGTCCAGGGCCCACTCGGCGAGCCTCGCGCGGGCCGCGTCGAGCCCGCCGGACTTGAGCGGGTGCACGACGGCGACCACCTCGGGTCCCCTCACTGCTGGGGCACCCAGGTGACGTCACCCTGGTCGTCGGTCTGCTGCACGAGCACCACCAGCTCGCGACCGTCGTCACCGGTGGCGGTGCAGGTGAACGTCGCGCCCGACTCGAGCGGCACGGAGCCGGGGCACGACACGGTGACGTCGCGACCCGCGGACTGCGACAGGCTCGCTGCGATCCGTACCTCGAGGGCGTCGGTGTCGAGCTGGTTGCGGCCGCTGGACACGAAGAAGTTCGCGAGGGCAACCGCTCCGAGCGCGAGGACGCAGATCCCGGCGACGAGCGCGAGCACGCGCGACCGCGAGCTGGTCGCCACGGGCGGAGCAGGCTCGGTGTCGGTGCCGCTCGGCGGTGCGATGGTCGACCAGGCCGACGTCGCGGTCGGCGCGGTGGGCGGCACGGATGCCGCGAGCCGGGCCTCGGGCTGCGGCGGGTGCACCGCGTCGGACCAGGTGAGCCCGTTCCACCAGCGCAGCCCGGGTGCCCCGGACGGGTCCGGGTACCAGCCCGCAGCAGGGAGGTCGGTCGGCTCGGTCACGAGGACGACGCTAGCGCGCGTCCCCACGGCGCGCGGGCGCGGACGGGCGAGAGGGTCGACCTCGGCGTGCGGCCCGCCGTCAGGTGCGAGGGGTCAGGACGCCGTGGCGCTCTGCGCCGAGCCCATCCGGTGCTCGGCCGCCGCGCGCTCGCACTCGCGGACCGACTCGAACCCGGACTCGTACCCGCAGTCGTGGCACACGGCGATCGACGCGCTCCCGAGGTGCACGACCTCGACGCTGTGCGGGCTGCACGTGCCGCCCCCGTGGGCGTGGTCGCGCCGGTGCACCGCGGCGAGCATCGCCCGCACGATCGGCTCCGGACTGTTCGGCGTCATGCCTGCCGTTATCGGGTGCGGTCGCGCCGAACCTGAGTCGTCAGGCGGAGGAGGGCCCCTCGTCCGTCGGTCGGAGGGCCGCGTCGAACATCGCGGTGATGCGGTCCCACGCGTCGGTGGCAGCGGTGTCGACGTAGCCCGCGTGCATCGTGCGGGTGAACGGCGCCATCCACGACGGCACCCCCGAGTGGTTCATGAACGAGTGACCGGCGTCGGCGTACTCGCGGACGTCGTGCTGGACGCCGGCTCGCTCGAGGCTGTCGGCGAGCGTGGCGGCCGCTCCACGAAGGGTGCCGTCGAGGGCGCCGTAGGACGCGACCACCGGGCAGGCGCCCTGCATCGCGTCGTCGAGGTTCTTGGGCAGCATCCCGTACTGCGCAGCGCTGGCACCGAACCCGCGGTTGGCCATCAGGAGAGCGAAGGCACCCCCGAGGCAGAAGCCCGCGATGCCGACCCGGCCCGAGCAGTCGTCGCGCTCTGTCAGCCACGTCCGCGCGGCGTCGATCTCGGCGAAGGGCCGGCCCTCGCCGGCGCCGAGCGCGCGGACGATGGACACCAGGCAGCGCACCGACGCCGCCGTAGCTGAGCAGGTCCGGCGCCACGGCGTGGAAGCCGCGCGACGCGAACTCGTCGGCGATGCGCCGGATGTCGTCGGTGAGCCCGAACAGCTCGTGCACCACCACGACGCCCGGTGCCGTCGCCCCGTCGTCGACGCGAGCAGGGGAGTAGTAGGCGGGCAGCACACCCACGCCCGGGACGTCGAGGAGCAGCTCGGTCATGTCGGTCCGTCCTCGGGAGGGGTCTGGTGCAGGCACGCTACGCCGAGCCGGCTGCCGGCGCGTGGCGAACCCGCCCCGCACGACTGTCATCCTCAGGTCGACGGTGATGCTCACTCTCGGTACTGGATTGACGACAGAGGGTCAGAACGTGCTCTGACCTGCGACGAATCTTGTCCGTGCGACCTGGGGAGAGAAGTGGCGGCGGATACCGGACGCCGGATAGCGTCGGGGAGTCCTGTGGGGAAGCAGGGCACCACGGTCGGACCGCCGAGTCCCGTCCACGGTCGTGGTCCAGACGCTTGGACGGGAGTGGGGGAACCACATCCGGTCGACACCTCGGTGCCGACCTTGGGGTGAAGTCGCGAAAGCGGCAGGCCGACCTCCGGCCCAACCCGACAGCTCACCTCGCAGGCGGCGGAGGACTCCGACATGGCGTCACGTGTCTCACCCGTACGCGCTCTGCTGAGCGTGGGAGCGGTCTCGCTCGCGCTCGGTCTCTCGCTCGTGGCTCCGGCCGACGCCGCGACTGCTGCGCCTGCTGCGACGGCTGCGCCGCGCTCGACCGTGACCGCCGTGGTCGCGCCGCGGGCGGTCGCCCTGCCGACGCTGGCACGGGGAGCGCGCGGCACCTACGTCAAGCGCGTGCAGCGGATCCTCGGCATCCCCGTGACCGGAGTCTTCGGACGACGGACCCGGCTCGCGGTCATCCGGTTCCAGCGGGCGCACCACCTGCGCGTGACGGGGAAGGTGAACGGAACCACCTGGAAGGCGCTCCTCGCCTACTGGCGCGCCCGGCACAAGGCTGCTCCGGCTGCGGCGGCCGCGCCGACCACCGATCCCACGATGACGGCCGCCGCGCGGGCCTCCAAGACGGCTCGGGTCGCCGTGCCCTTCGTCGCCTGGCAGGCCTCGCCGCACGGTCGAGCCATCTCCCGGCGCGAGTCCCACAACGTCTGCACCGTGGTCGCGTCCAGCGGCACCTGGCGCGGCAAGTGGCAGATGACCATGTCGCTGTGGCGCGGCTACGGCGGAACGGCGTTCGCGACCACACCGGAGCGCGCCACCTGCCTCGAGCAGGACAAGGTCGCCTACAAGGTGTGGATCGCGTCGTGGTGGCGGCCCTGGGGCGGATGAGCCGCCTGCGCGTCACATCCGGACGTACACCAGGTCGACCACCTCGTGGCCCTGGTCGAGTCCGGCTCGCTCGAACTTCGTGAGCGGCCGCTCTCCTCGGGGGGCGAGTCCCTCGTAGGCGTTGACCAGTAGGGGCTCCGCCTCCAGGACCTCGATCATGGCCTCGGCGTACGGCGCCCAGTCCGTCGCCAGGTGCAGCCGGGCTCCCGGTCGCAGCCGCGACGCCATGAGCGCCACGAGGTCCGGGCGGACGAGGCGACGCTTGTGATGACGTGCCCGTGGCCAGGGGTCCGGGAAGAAGGCGCGGATCCCGGCAAGCGACGTCTCCGCCACCCGCTCGCGCAGGAACTCGACGGCGTCCCCGTGCACGACGCGCACGTTCTCGAGGCCGCGCTCGTGGATCTCGGTGAGCAGTCGTGCGACACCCGGTGTGTGCACGTCGATGGCCACGATGCCGACACCCGGCTCGGCCTGGGCCATCTCCACCGTGGCGTGCCCGAGGCCGAAGCCGATCTCCAGGACCAGCGGGCGACCGTCGAGCAGTGCGACGTCGAGCGGTCCGGCGGGGACACCGAGCGCCGGCAGCAGCGTGCGGATCGCCTCCGACTTCGCCTCGGACATCCGGCCGCGGCGCGCGTGGAACGTCCGGATGTCGCTCATACCTGACGAGCGTAGGGGCGGGGTCCGGCGTCCCGCGTGAGGGGCGTCGTCGCCCACCCGGCGCAACCGGCCACCCGCACGGCGCAGCAGTCCCGCCGCCGAACGGGTGGCCGACGTCGCGGAAACGTCCTGGACGCTCAGCGGATCGTGACCGGTCGTCGACAGTGACAGGCAAGGACCGCCCCGTCCTGCCATGAAGGGAATCATCGTGAAGCTCCTCATTCGTACCGGCGTCGCCGTCGCGGCGGTCGCCGCGCTCGCGTTCGCCCCGGCCGCGGCGTCCGCCGAGCCGACACCGCCCCCGCCGCCCTCGTCCGACGCCCCGACCCTCGCCGGAGCCCAGGCCGAGGTCACCGCCAAGATCGACCTCCGGCTGCAGGTGCTCGGCTCGCTCACCGAGCGCGTGCCGGCCAGCCGCTGGACCACGGATGCCCACAAGGCAGCGCTTCTCGCGATCTACGCCCACGACACGGACGGCCTCACGGCGCTCAAGGCGCACGTCGCGGCGGACACCACGCTGGACGAGGTTGCGGCCGATCGCACGTCGATGATCACCGACTACCGCATCTTCTCGATCGTGCTGCCGCAGACGTGCATCGTCATCAAGGCGGATCGCCTCGCCGCGATCGCGGCGGGGACCGCCAGGGCCGCGACCAGGGCGACGCGCACGACCAACCGGCGCGCCGACCGCTACCTGAAGGCCACGGCCGTCGACCTGACCACTGCCGCTGCCGAGGCGGCCGCTGCGGCCGACGCGGCGCTCGCGGTCACCGCGGCCGACTGGAAGCCCGACGGCGCGGCGTTCGCGGACGCCCGTGCGCACCTGCGGGCGGCACGCGCGGCCCTCGGACTCGGCCACCGGCACCTCAAGGGTGCGCGTCGCGGTGACCACCGGCACGCTCACAACTGCCCCAAGGCCCCGCCCGTGACGAGCGTGCCCGAGGTACCGCAGGCGGCGCATCTCGCCGGCTGACCGGAGGCGTCCTTCCGACCCGAGGCGTACCTCCGACCCGAGGGGGTCCTGCAGCGCTCGCAGGACCCCCTCGCCCATGTCCGGGTCCGTGGTCGCCGAGCGCTGTGGGTCTCTCGCCGTACAGGCCGATCAGGACGCCTCGGCCTCGCGCCGCAGCCGACCGATCTCGTCGGGGTCCCACCCCGGACGCGGCACCGCGGACAGCAGCAGGCGCGTGTACGGGTGCTCCGGGCTGTCGAGCAGGTCGGCCGTCGGTCGGTGCTCGACGACCTCGCCCTGTCGCATCACGAGCGCCTCGTCGCACACGTAGCGGACGACCGCGAGGTCGTGGCTCACGAAGACCAGTCCGATGCCGGTGCTGCGCCGGATGTCGGTGAGCAGGTTGAGGACCTGAGCCTGCACCGAGACGTCGAGTGCCGACACGGCCTCGTCGAGGACGAGGACGCGCGGCTCGACGGCGAGGGCGCGCGCGATGGCCACCCGCTGCCGCTGGCCGCCCGACAGGCGCCGCGGGAGCACGCCCGCCTCGCGCTCGCCGAGGCCCACCTGGCCGAGCAGCTCGAGCGTGCGTGCCCGACGCGCCGACTTGTCGCTGGTGCCGTGCAGCTTGAGCACGGCGTCGATGGCGCCGCCGACGGTGACTCGCGGGTCGAGCGAGAGGTAGGGGTCCTGGAACACGATCTGGAGGGCTCGTGCCTGGTGCAGCCGTGCCTCACGGTGGGACCGGTCCAGGTCGAGGGCGCGACCCTGCACGAGGATCTCGCCGGAGTCGGGCGCCTCGAGCCCGACGAGCATGCGCGCCGTCGTGGACTTGCCCGATCCGGACTCGCCGACGATGCCCAGCGACTCGCCCGGACCCAGGCTGAAGCTGACTCCGTCGACGGCCTGCACGACCGTGCCGTGCGAGAGGTAGCTCTTGCGCAGGTCGTTGACCTGGAGCAGTGGGGCGTCACTCATGCCGCACCTCCGTCGTGTCGGCCCAGGCCGCGCAGCTCGTCGCGGAGCCCGGCGGAGCGGATGCAGCGCACGGAGTGGTCGCCCTCGGTCACGAGCGCCGGCTGCTCCGCGCGGCAGGCGTCCTGGGCGTAGGCGCAGCGCGGGGCGAACGCGCAGCCGGGCGGGTTCTGCAGCAGGCTGAGCGGAGCCCCCGGGATCGAGACGAGACGGTCGTGGTCGGCGTCGACGCCCGGGGTGGAGGCGAGCAGCCCGGCCGTGTACGGGTGGCGCGGACGGTCGAAGAGCGACTGAGCGGGGGACTGCTCGACGATGCGGCCGGCGTACATGACGTAGACGCGGTCGCAGACCGCGGCGGCGAGGTCGAGGTCGTGGGTGATGAAGAGCATGCCCATGCCCTGCTCGCGCTGCAGCCGGCCGAGGATCGAGAGGATCTCGGCCTGCGTCGTCACGTCGAGGGCGGTGGTGGGCTCGTCGCAGAGCAACAACCGGGGTTCGACGGTGAGCGCGCCCGCGATCATGACCCGCTGCAGCATGCCGCCGGACAGCTCGTGGGGGAACTGACGCAGGTGCCGCTCCGGGTCGGGCAGGCCGACTGCCTGCAGCAGCTCGAGCGCCCGCGTCCTGGCCCTGTCCTTGGGCCAGCCGTGGTTGAGCCGCAGCGACTCGGTGAGGAAGTCGCCGATACGCCGGATCGGGTTGATGCCCGCGCGCGGGTCCTGGAACACCATGGACACCGTCGACCGGCGCAGCTCGCGCACGTCGGCCTTCGTCGCCCCGAGCACCTCTGTGTCGCCGACGGTGATGCGACCGTCGACCTCCGCGTTCTGCGGAAGCAGGCGCAGCACCGCACGGGCCGTCAGCGACTTGCCCGACCCGGACTCGCCGACGAGGCCGACCACCTCCCCGGCGTCGACCCCGAGGGTGACGCCGTCGAGCAGCGGTCGCTTGGCCAACCACGGCATGTGCAGCGACAGCGACTCGATCTCCAGCAGCCGGCTCACTTGTCACGCCCCGCGATCCGGTCGCCGATGTCTTCGCCGACGATGTTGAACGCCACCACCGTGATGATGACCGCGAGGGACGGCGCGAGCGCCGAGAGCGGCTCGCCCTGGAGCACGGCACCCTGCGCCTCGTTGATCATGGCGCCCCAGTCGGGGGTCGGCGGCTGCACGCCGAGGCCCAGGAACGACAGCGCCGCGAGGTCGAGCAGCGCGTAGCCGAAGTTCAGGGTCGACTGTGCGAGCACCGTCGGCGAGACGTTGGGCAGCACCCGCCGGGACGCGATGTGCATGGGTCCGAAGCCCTGGACGGCGTAGGCCTGGACGTAGGGCCGCGACTTCGCCTGGATGACGAGCGCTCGCACCAGCCGGGCGACGAACGGGCTGTAGGCGATGGACATCGCGATGACCGGGGCCACCAGGCCCTTGCCGAACAGGGCGACGGCGATGATCGCGAGGAGCAGGCCCGGGAAGGCGAAGAGGATGTCGAGCGTGCGGCTGATGACCATGTCGGCCCAGCCGCCCCGCCAGCCCGCGACCAGGCCGAGGAGGACGCCGAGGACCGTCGAGAAGATCACGACCGCGAGCGGTCCGATGAGGCTGGTGCGCGAGCCGTAGAGGAGGCGCGACCAGGTGTCCTGGCCGGAGGCGTTGGTGCCCAGCCAGTGCTCGGGGCTCGGCGGTGCCAGGGCGTTCGAGAGGTCGATCGCCGACGGGTCGTACGGCGCGATCAACGGCGCGAAGATCGCCATGAGCACGAAGCCGACGAGCACGACGACGGCGATCCAGAACAGCCAGCCGCCGCCCCACTCGCGCAGCCGACCGAGCCGCCGCTTGCGCGCGCCGAGCTCCTGCAGGTCGAGCTCGGAGAGCAGCTCGGCGTCCGGAGCAGGCTCGAGCTCGGGGCCGATCTCGGGGTCGACGGGGACGCTCATCGGCTGGCCGTCCCTGCTGCGATGCGCGGGTCGATCCAGGGCTGGAGCATGTCGACGATGAGGTTCACGACCACGAACGTCGCGACCACGATGAGCGTCACCGCCTGCACGACGGGGAAGTCGCTCTTGTCGACCGAGCGCACCAGCAACGACCCGATTCCCGTGATGCCGAAGGCCGACTCGATGACCGAGGTGCTCACCAGGAGCCCGGCGATGAGGAGGCCGGAGATCGTGGTGATCGGACCGAGGGCGTTGCGGATGACGTGACGGCGTACGACGGAGCTGCGCGTGTCGCCGCGGCTCGTGGCCACCTCGACGTGCTCGCGGGCCAGCTCCTCGAGCATGGAGGACCGCGTGACCCGGGAGAGGAGGGCGATGAAGGTCAGCGACAGCGCGATGGCCGGCAGGGTGAGGTGGTAGACGGTGTCGGCGAACCCGCCGTCGCCCGAGCCGAACGTCGGGAACAGCCCGAGCCGCACGGCGAAGACCGAGATGAGCAGGATCGCGGCGACGAACGACGGGATCGCCGCCAGCACGGTCGAGAGCACCAGGGTGAACTTGTCGGCGAACCGGCCCTGCCGCAGCGCGCCCCAGATGCCCATCACCAGGCCGAAGGCCAGGATGATCACGGTCGAGTACGCGATGAGGTAGAGCGTCGTGGGTGCCCGCTCGGCGATCACCGTCGAGACGCTCTCGCGGAACTCGAACGAGCGGCCGAAGTCACCGTGGAGCACACCGCCGAGCCAGTGCAGGTACTGCTGGAAGAACGGCTGGTCGAGCCCGTACTGCTCCTTGATCGCCTGGATCGCCTCGGGCGACGGGCTGCGCCCGCGGATGAGGAAGTTGATCGGGTCGCCGGGAGCGATGTAGATCGAGGAGAAGACCAGGAACGACGTGACGAGCAGCGTGCCGACGAGACCGGCCGCACGGATCAGGACGTACCGTGCGCGGCTCTTCACGTCGTTCCCCCGACGATGGGCGCTGCCACTTACGCGGCGCCGATCTCGTTGGCCCACGGGGTGTAGAGGTAGTAGACCGACGGGTGGACGCCGGTGATCTTCTTGCCCATCCAGACCGACTGCGGGATCTCGTAGAGCGGCAGCCACGGCAGCTCGGTGGCGCCGATCTTCTGCTGCAGGATCATCGAGTTCAGCCGCTCCTGGCTGCCGAACGGGCTGGCGATGGTCACCTTGTCGGCGGCGTCGAACGCGGGGTCGCACCAGTTGCCGTAGTTGGCGAACTCGTTGCAGCGCAGGGTGCTGTACATCTCCTCCGGATCGGCGAGCGAGGTGTACCAGGTGGTGTGGTAGAGGTCGATCCCCTTGCGGGCGTCGGCGCTGCTGAACAGCTCGGTGTACTTGTCCGGGGTGATCGTGGTGATCACGGGCTCGAGACCGATGGCCTTCACGGCAGCGGCGAGCGCCGTCGTCGCGATCGTCACGTTGTCACCGAGCGGCGACGTCGCGATCACGACCTTCTGGCCGTTGGCCCCGGCCTCCTTGGCGAGCGCCTTGGCCTTGACCGGGTCGTACGGGTACTGCGGCAGGTCGCCGTAGATCTTGTCGAGCTGGTCGGACGGGACCCCCAGCCAGTTGTTGCGCGTGACGAGGGAGTTGGTGACCTTGGCGAACCCCTTCTCGGCGGTCTTCACCATGCCCTCGCGATCGAGCGCCATGAGCAGCGCCTGACGCATGCGCACGTCCTTCAACGCACCCGAGAGGTTGCTGATGATGAAGTCGTCGACGACCGTGTTGATCCCGAAGTAGAGCTTCCCGGGGGCGCCGGGAGCCTGCAGCTGCGCGTAGGCGTTGGACGGCGCGTCCCAGCTGCCGTCGACCTGGCCGGAGGTGAGCGCGTTGATGCGGGTGTTGGGGTCCTGCAGGAAGACGAAGTTGACCTTCTTGGCCTTGGCCTTGGCCGGCGCGTTCCAGTAGTTGTCGTAGCGTGCGAGCACCATGCTCTCGCCGGACTTCCAGGACTCGATCGAGAACGGGCCGGTGCAGTTGACCAGCTTCGTCGAGTTGCCGTAGTCGGCGCCGTCGGCCTTGAACGTCGCGGCGGAGTCGACCGTGCCCGGGCTGACGGCCATGTACTGGTTGAACATCGAGTCCGGCTGGGTGAGCGTGACCGTCACCTGGAGCGGGCCGGTCTTGTCGATGCTCTTCACGTTCTTGTAGACGCTGTTCCAGTACGACCCCACGTTCGGGTCGAGGTGGCGCTTGAGCGAGGCGACGACGTCGTCAGCGGTCATGGTCGTGCCGTCGTGGAACGTCACGCCCGAGCGGAGGTCGTAGACCCACGTCGTGGGCGTGGGGTTGGTGAACTTCTCGGCGAGGTTCGGCGTGATCGTGAGGTCCGGGTTCCAGCGCAGCAGGCTCTCGCAGACGTTCGAGAGGATCGTGTTGATGGGGTAGTCGTAGGCGTAGGCGTAGTCCATCGACTCCGGCGCCGCGTAGTCGGCCCAGGTGAAGGAGTCGATCTCGCCCTTCGGCGCCGGTGTGTCCGCGGACAGCGTGTACGGGGCGGCACCGCCGGACGGGCTGGACGACGTCGAGCCGCCTGCCTTGCCGCTGCATCCCGCAGCGGCGAGCGACAGGGCGATCACGCCCGCGGTGAGCAGCACGACGCGGTGGCGTCGGGTGCGCGTGGGTCGGACGGTCATGGGGTCCTCCGGAGGGCGATCGGTCGGCGTGGCTGAGTCTGGCGCATGGGTGTCGGCGGGTCAGGCGTCTCGGGAGAACACGAGCTCTCCCTCGACGTAGGTGCGGCGTACGGCGGTGCTGCCGATGCTCTCCGTCGCACCGCTGAACGGGTCGGTCTCGAGGACGACGAGGTCGGCGAGGGATCCCTCGGCGAGGTGGCCGGTCGTGTCGTCGTGGTGGAGAACCCGGGCGGTTCCGGCGGTGTAGGCGGACATCGCCTCCGCGAGCGTGAGGCTGTTGTGCGCGTAGAGCGGCTCGGCGTCGGCACCTTCGGCACCGGGCGCGGAGCGGTTGACGGCGACGTGGATCCCGAGCATCGGCTCGGCGGTCGACACCGGCCAGTCGCTGCCTGCGGCGAGGCGTGCCCCGGCGCGCAGGAGATCGGCGAACGGGTACTGCCAGGACGACCGCTCCTCGCCGAGGAACGGGATGGTCAGGACGTCCATCTGCTCCTCGTGCGCGGCCCAGAGCGGCTGGGCGTTGGCCGTGGCGCCGAGGCGGGCGAAGCGCGGCAGGTCGTCGGGGTGCACGACCTGGAGGTGCGCGAGGTGGTGACGGTTGTCCGTGGGGCCGTTGGTCCCGAGCGCGGCCTCGAGCGCGTCGAGGGCCTCGCGCACCGCGCGGTCGCCGAGGGCGTGGAAGTGCACCTGGAATCCGTCGCGGTCCAGGCGCGTCACGTACTCCTTGAGGGCCACCGGGTCGACGAAGCTGAGGCCCGAGTTCTCGCTGTGGCAGCCGCACTCGTCGAGGTAGGGCTCGGTCATGGCAGCGGTGAAGTTCTCGGCGACGCCGTCCTGCATGATCTTGACCGACGTGCCGCGGAACCGGCCGACGGACGCCTCGGCCCGCCGGTCGACGAGCTCGTCGATCTGCTCCGAACCACGCAGTCGGTCCCACCACAGGGCGCCGACGACGCGCGCCTTGAGGTCGCCGTTGGCGGCGGCGCGCAGGTAGATCGGCAGCAGGTCGGCCACGCCGAACATCGCGCCCACCGCGGCGTCCTGCCAGGCGGTGATCCCCTGCGAGAACATCACGTCCTGCGCGGCGAGGAGGCCGTGGTACTGGTCGGACTCGGTCGGGCCGGGAGCGTGCTCCTCGACGAGGCGCATGGCGCCTTCGTGCAGCGTGCCGGCGGGGAAGCCGTCGGCCTCGCGCTCGATGCGGCCGTCAGCGGGGTCGGCGGTCGCCGCCGTCACCCCGCCGATCTCGAGCGCGCGGGTGTTGACCCACGCGCCGTGGCCGTCGCGGTTGGGGAGGAACACGGGACGGTCGGGAACGATCGCGTCGAGCATCTGGCGCGTCGGCGTACCGCCGGGGAAGTGGCCCATCGACCAGCCGCCGCCGAGGATCCACGGCACGTCCGGGTTCGCGGCGACGTAGTCGCGGATGCGCGCGAACGCCTCGTCGGCCGACTCGGTGCCGTGCAGCTCGCAGCGCAGCATCGTGACGCCGGCCATGATCGGGTGCACGTGCGCGTCCTGGAAGCCAGGCGCGAGCAGCCCGCCCTCGAGGTCGACGACGTCGGTGCTCGTTCCCGCGAGCTCACGCATCTCGTCGTCGGTGCCGATGGCCGCGATGCGGCCACCGCGCACGGCGAGCGCGGCGCGCCGCGAGGTCGTCTGACCAGCGGTGAACAGGCTGCCGCCGACGAAGACGGTGTCGACCGGTGCAGGCATGCGGGTCCCTTCCCGAGAAGCGAGGTGGGGCGGACGTTAGGAGTCCCGGATCGCAATGTCAACGGTGTTGACTCGATTGGTTCGCGATGGTTACCTGACGCCGTGACCGAGGCCCGTACGCGACCGCACGCCGAGGTCGACGGTGCCCGTGCCCGCCCGCACCTGGACCGCGAGGGCATCGTCGACGCCGCGCTGCGGCTGGCGGAACGGCCCGCGTCGGATGCCCTGTCCTTCCGCAAGCTCGGCGCCGAGCTCGGTGCCGACCCGACCGCGATCTACCGGCACTTCGCGCACCGCGACGCGTTGATGTGCGCGATCATCGACCGGCTCCTCGCCGAGGTGGACGCCGAGATCCCGCCGGAGTCCCCGTGGGACGACCGGCTTCGTGCCTCAGCGATGGGGACGTTGCGACGGGCCCGTCGCTACCCCGCGGTCGGACTCGAGCTCGCGCACCACACGACCGGCGGCCCGGGGGAGCGGGCGAGCATCGAGATCGAGCTCGCCGCGTGGCGCGACGCGGGTCTCGGTGACGCCGACATCGTGCGCTTCTACGCCGTCTTCTCCAGCTACGTGCTGTCGGCCGCGGCCTCGGTCGCCGCCCACGTGATCGGGCTGGCCGACGACGAGGTGGTCGACGACAACTCGTGGGTGGGCGACCTCGCCGACGTCGACCCGGCGCGGTTCCCGATGATCGTGCGACTGCGCAAGCCCCTGACGGCCCTGCAGGTGGATGACACCTACGCAGCCGGTGTCGAGCTGTTCATCGACGCGGCGCGCGTCCTCGGCTCGTCCGTGCCGTCCCAGCGCGGGCATCGCTGAGTTTCGGCGTAGTCCCGCGAAGACCACCGAGGCGTGACCGAGGATGGGGACCATGGGCGTCGGGACGGATCCACGCGTGGACGCGTACATCGATGCGCTGCCCGCGTGGCAGGCGGACCTGTGTCGCGAGCTCCGCGCGGTCGTCCATCGGGCCGACGACGACGTGGTCGAGACGATCAAGCGGACCGATCGTCCCTACTTCACCCTGCAGGGCAACATCTGCGCCCTGCTCGCGGCCAAGGACCACGTGAACCTGTTCCTCTACGACGGAGCGATCGTGCCGGACCCCGCCGGGATCATCACGGGCGGCCACGACAACATCGTCGGCGCGGACCATCGCGTTCCGGCAGGGCGACGTCGTCGACACCGAGGCGCTGCTGGTGATGCTGCGCCAGATCATCGCGAACAACCGCGCAGGTGGCTGGCGCGCGATCAAGAAGGCCGACGGCGCAGCTGGTCCGGCGTAGCGTCGCGGGCGGGGACGTTCATCGGCCGGTGAAGTGGGCCCTGATGTCGCCGGCGAGCAGGTCCGGCACCTCGATCGCGGCGAAGTGACCGCCGCGACCGAACACGGTCCAGCGCTGGATGTCGTACAGCCGCTCGAAGAACGACCGAGGGGGCTCGCCCTCGGGCACGAACTCGTTCGCGAAGACGGCCATGGCCGTGGGGACCCGCACCCGGTCGTCCGGACCGATTCCGCTGCTGTGCCAGCGGTTGTCGACGTAGTCGCGCATGGACGACGTGATCGAGCCGGTCGCCCAGTAGAGGGTGATCGTCGTGAGCAGGTTGTCACGGCCGATGTGCGCGTCGACGTCGCCGTCGCTGTCACTCCATGCCCGCCACTTCTCGACCAGCCACGCGGCGAGCCCGGCGGGGGAGTCATGGAGTCCGTACCCCAGGGTCTGCGGCCGGGTGGACTGGATGGCGCTGTAGCCGCGCTCGGTCTCGTCCCACCGGGCCACGTGGTCGACGTACGCCTGCTCGGCAGGTGAGAGCGGCGCCGAGCCGGGGCCGAGGTAGGGACTCACCTCGGGGGTGCTCAGATGGATGCCGGTCATCCGATCGGGCTCGGTCAGCGCCATCGACGTCGCGACGCCGGCACCGAAGTCGCCACCGCACGCGCCGTAGGTCGGATAGCCCAGTCCCTGCATCAGCCGGTGCCACAGCCGCGCGGTGTAGACGCGGTCGACGCCCACCTGCGCAGGACGGGAGGAGAACGCGTAGCCCGGGAGGGACGGGACGACAAGGTCGAAGTCGTCGGACAGCCGGTCCACGAGTGGCAGCATCTCGGCGAAGCAGCTCGGCCACCCGTGGGTGAGCACCAGCGGCGGCCTGCCCGACCGCTGGTGGACGTAGTGCACGCGCACCCCGTCGATCTCGGCGACGAACTGCGCGTAGCCGTTGAGCCGTCGCTCCTCACGTCGCCAGTCGAAGCCGTCGAGCCAGTACTCGACCAGCGTGCGCAGGTAGTCGAGATCCGTCCCCTGGCTCCAGGGCGACCCGGGCGCCGGGTCGGGCCAGCGCGTGGAGCGCAGCCTCCGGTACAGGTCCTGCAGAACAGGCTCCTCGATGTGGACCTCGAACGGCCGGACGGACAGCTCCATGCGCACATGCTGACGCCTGCCACCGACGACTCACCACCGCTCCACCCACAGTCGCTCAACGGATCACGCGTGATCGACGACGGGCAGGGCTGGGGAGCTCACCTAGGCTTCGTGCGTGAGGTTCAGTCCGGACTTGCGCGAGGGCGTCGCAGCCGGCGAGATCACCGTGTCGATCAGGTTGTGGCAGCGCCCCCAGGTCGGGGTCGGACGCCGATACGAAGCCGACGGGCTTCGTATCGAGATCGATTCCATCGAGGTCCTCCCGTTCCGGGCCGTGACACGTGACGACATCAACCGTTGCGGTGAGTCCGACCGCGAGGCCCTTCGTCGGCGAGCGGCGCACGCCGGGCCGATCACCGATGACACGTTGGTGTACCGGATCGAGTTCCACATCGTGTAGCGGTCGGCTACGAGTGCGCCGGCGCCGTCCGTGCCGCCGGCTGTCGGCTCGTGCTCGATGGGCCGAGCGCCGGGATGGTCAGTTCTCCGCCGTGTCGGGACCGGCAGCACTGCTCGGTGGAACGAACGTCAGCAGCCAGGTCGCGCTCAGGACGGCGATGACGAGCAGCGCGAGCAGCCACGGCCGCGGTGCCGCGGCCGCGAGCACGAGCACGAGCGCCGCACCGGCACCGAAGACGAGGAACAACGTGCGCGACCCGAGCTCCTCGGCGTCGCGCTGCACCGTCGCGGACTGCACCGCGACCAGCACGAGGCTGACGGCCACCGCACCCCCCAGCGTCCATGCGACGACGGCAGGCGTGCGTGTCGCATCCGCGTCGGAGACGAGCCCGATCATGGCCGCTCCCGCGACCGCGATGGCACCGCACTGCGGGAGGTGACCGAAGAACCAGGCAGCCGCCCTGGGTCGTTCGTCCCGCGGCTCGCGGACGCCGACGATGTCGAAGTAGTTCCACCAGACACCGAAACCGATGCAGAGCCCGAGCACACCCGTGACGATCGTGAGTGCGTCCCACTCCTTGGCGGTGATCCCGTTGACGACACCGGCCACCGTCTCGCCCAGAACGATGATGACGAAGAGGGCCATGCGTTCGATGAGCGAGTCCGTCGCCTGGAAGAACTGGAGCGCACGGTCACGGCTGACGAAGCCGTACGCGCCCAGGCCCACCCAGCCGAGCACCACGCACCACCACACGCCCACGCGCGCGTCCTCGGGCAGCCATGCCGTCGCCACCATGGCCGCGATGGTGACCCCGAGTCCCACGAGGTACGGCGTGGAAGCGGCGCGATGCTCGGGCAGGTCGCGCCGGCGCACTTCGTACCACTGCCACGACAGCAGGACGAGGAGCGCGGCGTAGGTGAGGGAGAAAGCGGTCCCGTCAGCACGTCCGGCGGACCCGACGAACACGGCGAGGACGGCGAGCACGCACATCTGGGCGAAGATGTAGGCGCGGCTGCGTCCGTCCTCCCGTCCGTGCAGCTCGTGGTAGAGAGTGCCGTTGATCCACGCGATCCAGATCAGACCGAAGAGCGCACCGAACTCCACGACAGCACGCCACCCCGGATGGACGGCGAGCGAGTGGGCCGCCTGGCCGATGAGGACGACGAAGACCAGGTCGTAGAACAGCTCGATGTAGCTGACGTTGCGACCCTCGAGCCTCTCGCCGTGACGCCGCGGCCCGGCACCGAACCAGGCGCGAAGTCCGTGCTTGACGGTCCTCCTGTGCTGCGGTCCGACGTCACTCGTCACGGCAACGACCTCCTGACCGGGACCTCGGGATCGGCGTCCTCCGACGCTTCGGTGGAACCGACCAGCTCGCAGAGGAGCACGGAGGAGACCCGGCGCTCCTGCCCCACCGTCGAGACCTCCACGAGGGTCATCATGACCAAGAACCCCGTGCGCTGACGTCGGTTTCAGAACCATCGCGGGGGCGAACGGGAATCCTGCGTGACTCTGGATCAGCACGCATTCCGCCCGTCGGCGCGGTCGACGATCGAGTTCGAAATCAGTCCGTCCCTCCGCGGAATCTCGGCGGTCGGCGCTTGTACGCCGTGGTCGGCAGCTCGGCATCGGCGAGTGGATCGCCCACCTGGGATGTTCTGCGCAGCTCCGTGAGGTCCCGCGTCGTCTGCTCTTCCTGAGCTCCTTGCGACGTACAGCGTGGACAGTTCAGGATGAGTGAGACGCGTGGACTCGGCGCCGTAGTCGTGAGATCGAACCGATAGGACTCGCGCTGTTGGTGCAGGACAGCCAGTCTGGGCGAGGATGGATCCCACCGGCTGGGAGGCAGAGTCGATGTCCAGTTCGCAGTTGTACGACACCCTCGGGACGACGTACTCGCTCACCCGGCGGACGGACCCGCGTATCGCGGAGCGGATCTGGTCTGCGCTGGGCGATGCCGAAACCATTCTCGTCGACCTCGACGCGGCCGAGCTGGGTGCTCGGCTCCTCGTCGCCTGATTCGCATGCGGCGTACGCGGCTCAGCCATGGCGACACGGCAGGGTCTTCCTGCTCACCGAACTCTGTAGCGCAGATACACGACGCCGCCGCCGACTCGTTGCTGGTCGAGAAGTTCAAGGTCAGCGCGCGTGTCGGTCGGCAGTGCGGGATTGCGTCCACTGAGGACGACTGGCCAGACGAACAGTCGCAACTCATCGACCAACCCGGCCGCGAGAGCCTGCGCCGCGAGGTTCGGGCCGCCCACGATGAGGTCTCGGCCGGCGGCAGCCTTCAACCCCTGCACCGCGCGCTTGTCGAAGCTCCTTTCGAGCACCGTGTTCCCCGTGGATGTTGTGCCCAAGGTCGAGGAATAGACGACCTTGTCCGCAGACTGCCAAGCGCGCGCGAACTCGGCCGCGGCGTCAGACTGCGCGGCCAGGGCGGTGTCGGTCTCCCAGACGGCCATCGTTTCGTACATCCGGCGCCCGTACAGATACGTGCCTGCGGAACGCATGAGGTCGGTGATGGCAGCGAATACGTCGTCGTCCGGCGGAGCCCAGTCGACCGCCCCGCGCTCGTCCTCGGTGCACCCGTCGAGCGACATGTTCGATGCGTAGATCAGTCTCGCCATGCGAGCAATCCTGCCGGATGCCGGGCGGCCGCTCGGCGATGACGTGACAGCGGTGCCGCTCGCGGCGCCGTGCTGGACGTGGGTGCCCCCGGCAGGATCCGTCGTTGTGGGACGCCGTCGGACGATTGCGGCGCTTCGCGCCGGGGGGTCCGACGACGTGATCGCTCCTCCCGACTCCTGCCGGGGGTGCTGACGTGAGGGACGGCGCCGCACGCGGCGCCGTGGTGGACGAGGGTGCCCCCGGCAGGATTCGAACCTGCGCGCATGCCTCCGGAGGGCACCGCTCTATCCCCTGAGCTACGGGGGCCAGGAGTGCGCCGACCCTACCAGCGGCGCCGCCGCGCATCGAAATCACCCGGGTCTCCCGGCGCCCCACCGGGACTCGGCGCGGATACGCATGCGAATGGGCGCGACCTGCGCCGATAGGCTTGCGCGCATGACGCCCGACCAGCTCGCCGACGCGACCAGGACTGCGGTCCTCGCGGCTGTCGCCGACGGCGCACTCGCCCTCGACGCCACTGCTGTTCCGGACGAGATCACCGTCGAGCGTCCGCGCAACCCCGAGCACGGTGACTACGCCACGAACGTCGCCCTGCAGCTGGCCAAGGCGGCCGGCGTGGCACCGCGGGTCGTCGCCGAGGCCGTCGCCCAGCGCCTGCGCGGCGTCGAGGGTGTGGCCAGGGTCGATATCGCCGGTCCCGGCTTCCTCAACATCACCCTCGACGCCGCGACTCTGGGCGAGCTGGCCCGCACCGTCGTGACGGCGGCGGAGTCCTACGGGCGCACCGACTCGCTCGTGGGAACGTCGTTCAACGTCGAGTTCATCTCGGCCAACCCCACCGGACCGATCCACCTCGGCCACGCCCGGTGGGCCGCTGTCGGCGACGCCATCGCCAGGGTCCTGGAGGCGGCGGGGGCCAGCGTGACCCGTGAGTTCTACATCAACGACCGCGGCGTGCAGATGGACAAGTTCGGCATGTCGCTGGAGGCGCGGGCGCTCGGAACTGAGGTGCCCGAGGGCGGCTACCAAGGCCTGTACGTCGACACCCTCGCTCAGCGGATCCTCGCCGACGACCCCGCGATCGTCGATCTCGAGGGGCAGACCCGGTGGGAGGCGTTCCGCGAGGCGGGCTACGCCCTGCAGCTCAAGGAGCAGCAGGACGTCCTGGCCCACTTCCGCACGGTCTTCGACGTCTGGTACTCCGAGCGCACGCTGCACTCGAGCGGCGCCGTCGAGCGGGGACTCGCCACGCTGCGGGCGCACGGCCACGTCTTCGAGGACGACGGCGCGGTCTGGTTGCGCACCACGGACTTCGACGACGACAAGGACCGCGTCCTCGTGCGGTCCAACGGCGAGCTCACCTACTTCGCCAGCGACACCGCCTACTACGTCGACAAGCGGGCACGCGGCTTCGACGTCTGCATCTACCTCCTCGGCGCCGACCATCACGGCTACGTCAACCGGCTGCGCGCCGTCGCGGCGTGCGCGGGCGACGACCCCGACGCCACCATCGAGGTGCTGATCGGCCAGCTCGTGAAGATGTACAAGGGCGGCGAGGAGGTCCGTCTCTCCAAGCGCGCCGGCAACATCATCACGCTCGATGATCTCGTCGACGAGGTCGGAGTCGACGCCGCCCGCTACTCGCTCATCCGATATCCCGTCGACAGCCCCCTCACGCTCGATCTCGACCTGCTGGTGTCGCGCAGCAACGACAACCCGGTCTTCTACGTGCAGTACGCCCACGCGCGGATCGCTTCTGTGCTGCGCAACGCAGCGGACCTCGGGATCGACTGGCGCGACAAGGATCCCGACCTCTCGCTGCTCGTCCACGATCGCGAGGTGTCGCTCCTCGGCCTCATCGGCGAGCTTCCGCGCGTGGTCAACACCGCCGCCGAGCTCCGCGAGCCGCACCGGGTCGCGCGCTACCTCGAGGAGCTCGCCAACAGCTACCACAAGTTCTACGACGTGTGCCGCGTGCTGCCCGGTGCCGACGCCGAGCTCGAGCCGATCAACGTCGCGCGCCTCTGGCTCTGCGCGGCCGCGCGGCAGACCGTCGACAACGGTCTGAGCATCCTCGGCGTCTCCGCCCCGGACCGGATGTAGTCCGCCGTGCGCGCGCACCCTGCAGGACCACGGCACGGCGAGCTCGTCGCACCGGTCGGTGCTCCCGCCGTGCCGGTCGACGCCGAGGCGTTGCACGAGCTCGCCGCAGGCGTGTGGCCGCGCAACGCGACGCGGGCCGACGGCGCCGACCTCACCCAGCGGTCGGTCAGCGTCGCCGGTGTCGACGTCCGCGACCTCGCCGCGGAGTTCGGCACGCCGCTGTTCGTGCTCGACGAGGACGACTTCCGTTCGCGCGCGGCTGAGTTCCGCGCCGCCTACGACGACCCCGACGTCCCGGCCGACGTGTTCTACGCCGGCAAGGCGTTCCTCTCCTCCGTCGTCGCGCGCTGGGTCCACGACGAAGGGCTCAACCTCGACGTCTGCTCCGGTGGCGAGCTCGTCACCGCGGTCCGCGCCGGGTTCCCACCCGACCGCATCGCCTTCCACGGCAACAACAAGAGCGTCGACGAGATCGCGCTCGCACTCGACTCGGGGGTGGGCCGCTTCGTCGTCGACTCCGAGCTCGAGATCGTCCGGCTGGCGGCCGCGGCTCGTGAGCGTGACGTCGTCGCCGACGTCCTGGTGCGCGTCACCGTCGGCGTCGAGGCGCACACCCACGAGTTCATCGCGACCGCGCACGAGGACCAGAAGTTCGGCCTGTCGCTCGCGACCGGCGCCGCCGAGGAGGCCGTACGCCGGATCCTCGCGCTGCCTTCGCTGCGTCTGGTGGGCCTGCACTCGCACATCGGCTCGCAGATCTTCGACACGGCCGGGTTCGAGGTGTCGGCCCACCGGCTGGTCGGTCTCGCCGCGAGCATCCGCGACGAGCACGGCCTCGAGGTCCGCGAGCTCGACCTCGGCGGCGGCATGGGAGTGGCCTACACCGACGACGACGACCCGATGACGGCGCGAGCCATGGCGGACCTGCTGCGCGGCATCGTGGTGCGCGAGTGCGCGGCGTACGGCCTCGCCGTCCCGCGGCTCGCGGTCGAGCCCGGCCGCGCGATCGTGGGCCCGTCGATGATCACGGTCTACGAGGTAGGCACCGTCAAGGACGTCGACCTCGGCTCGGGCCACACCCGTCGCTATGTGAGCGTCGACGGCGGCATGAGCGACAACATCCGCACCGCGCTCTACGACGCCGACTACACCGTGCGCCTCGTCTCGCGGGTCTCCGACTCCGACCCGGTGCTGTGCCGCGTCGTGGGCAAGCACTGCGAGAGCGGCGACGTCGTCGTCCGCGACTGCTGGCTCCCCGGCGACCTGGCGCCCGGCGACCTCGTCGCCGTGGCGGCGACGGGTGCCTACTGCCGTGCCATGGCGTCCAACTACAACCACGTGCCGCGGCCGGCGGTCGTCGCGGTGAAGGACGGAAGCACCCGGCTCGTGCTTCGGCGCGAGACGACCGAGCACCTGCTGGCGCTCGACGCGGGTCTCGACGGCTGACCCGTCGCCCGCGGCGAGGCTCACTACTGGCACGCTAGACACCCACGCCCGTACGGGAAGGACCCGCGATGACCACGCCGGACCCGGCGCCCCGAGAGCTGACCGTCGTCCTGCTCGGCGGCGGCACCGTCGGCAGCCAGGTGGCCCGACTGCTCCACGAGTCGGCCGACGACCTCGCCGCGCGCGCGGGTGCCCCGCTCCGTCTCGCGGGTGTCGGCGTCCGCGACGCCGACCGTCCGCGCGAGGGCATTCCCGCAGACCTGCTCACCGACGACCTGTCCGCGCTCGCGGCGAGCGGCGCCGACATCGTGGTCGAGGTCATGGGCGGCATCGAGCCGGCCCGCACGCTCATCCTCGCCGCGATGGCCGCAGGCTCGTCGGTCGTCACGGCGAACAAGGCGCTGCTGGCCGAGGACGGCGCCACTCTTCACGCAGCCGCGGAGCAGCACGGTGTCGACCTCTACTACGAGGCGTCGGTCGCCGGTGCGATCCCGCTCCTGCGCCCGCTGCGCGAGAGCCTCGCCGGCGACAAGGTGCGCCGGGTGCTCGGCATCGTCAACGGCACCACGAACTTCATCCTGACGAAGATGGACGAGCAGGGCGCCGACTACGCCGAGGTCCTCGCCGAGGCGCAAGCGCTCGGCTACGCGGAGGCCGACCCCACCGCAGACGTCGAGGGCTACGACGCCGCGGCCAAGGCCGCGATCCTCGCCGGCCTGGCGTTCCACACGCGCGTGCACCTCGCCGACGTCCATCGCGAGGGCATCACCCACGTGTCGGCCGACGACGTCGCCGCGGCCCGCGAGATGGGCTTCGTCATCAAGCTGCTCGCCGTCGCCGAGCTCTCCGACGACGAGAAGGGTCTCGTCGTGCGGGTGCACCCCACGATGGTCCCGCGCACCCACCCGCTCGCGGGGGTGCGCGGCGCCTTCAACGCGGTGTTCGTCGAGGCCGAGTCCGCCGGCCAGGTGATGTTCTACGGCCGCGGCGCCGGCGGTGCCCCCACCGCGTCGGCCGTCCTCGGTGACATCGTCGCGGTCGCGCGGCACCGGCTGGCCGGCACGCGTGGCCCGGGGGAGTCGACCTACGCCGACCTCGAGGTGCGTCCGGTCGGCGAGGCCGTCACCCGTTACTACGTCAACCTCGAGGTCGCCGACCGCCCAGGTGTCCTCGCCGCCGTCGCGCAGGCCTTCGCCGACCATGGGGTGAGCATCCAGAACGTGCGGCAGGACGGCGCCGGCGACGACGCGATGCTCGTCGTGCGCACGCACACCGCGCGCGACTCCGACCTCGGCGGCACGATCGAGCAGCTGCGTGGCAGCGACGCCGTACGTCGCGTCGTCGGCGTCATGCGCGTCGAGGGCGAGGACGGTCGATGAGCCGGCATGCGAGCGTCGGCATCCACCAGTGGCACGGCGTGATCGAGGAGTACCGCGACCGACTGCCGGTGAGCGACGCGACACCGGTGATCACCCTGCGCGAGGGCGGCACCCCGCTCGTGGCCGCGGGCCATCTGTCCGACCTCACCGGCTGCGACGTCTACCTCAAGGTCGAGGGCCAGAACCCCACCGGCTCCTTCAAGGACCGTGGCATGACGATGGCGATCTCCAAGGCCGCCGAGGCCGGCGCCAAGGCCGTCATCTGCGCCTCGACGGGCAACACGTCGGCCTCTGCCGCCGCCTACGCCGTGAAGGCGGGGATGCTCTGCGCGGTCCTCGTGCCGCAGGGCAAGATCGCGCTGGGCAAGCTCGCCCAGGCCCTCGTGCACGGCGCGCGGCTGCTCCAGGTCGACGGCAACTTCGACGACTGCCTCACCCTGGCGCGCAAGCTGTCCGAGCACTACCCGGTCGCGCTGGTGAACTCCGTGAACCCGGCGCGCATCGAGGGACAGAAGACGGCCGCGTTCGAGATCGTCGACTTCCTCGGCGACGCCCCGGACATCCACTGCCTGCCCGTCGGCAACGCCGGCAACATCACGGCGTACTGGAAGGGCTTCAGCGAGTACGCCGCCGACGGCATCTCGTCGCAGCGCCCGCGCGAGTGGGGCTTCCAGGCGGCCGGCTCGGCGCCGATCGTCAACGGCGCCCCGGTCACCCATCCGTCGACCATCGCCACCGCGATCCGCATCGGCAACCCGGCGTCCTGGGACCAGGCGCTCACCGCACGTGATGAGAGCGGTGGTCGCATCGATGCCGTCACCGACCGCGCGATCCTCGCCGCGTACAAGCTGCTGGCGTCGAAGGAAGGCGTCTTCGTAGAGCCGGCCTCGGCCGCGTCGGTCGCCGGACTGCTGCAGGTGCACGCCGCCGGAGGGGTCGACGCCGGTCAGCGCATCGTCTGCACCGTGACCGGGCACGGGCTCAAGGACCCGGAGTGGGCGATATCCGGCGCGCCCAAGCCCGTGAACATCCCCGCCGATGCGCACCTGGCTGCGGTCGAGCTGGGGCTCGCGTGAACCCGGCAGCCCGTCCCACCTTCCGCGCCGCTCCGCTCCGCGTCCGCGTGCCCGCAACCTCGGCCAACCTCGGCCCGGGCTTCGACGCCTTCGGTGCAGCGCTCTCGCTGTACGACGACGTCGTCGCGCAGGTGTCCGACGACGCCGGTGTCCGGGTCGACGTCCACGGCGAGGGCGCCGACACGGTTCCGCGCGATCACCGCCACCTCGTCGCGAGGGCCATGCTGCGCGGTTTCGACGCGCTCGGGGGACGGCCCCGCGGCCTGGATCTGGTCTGCGCCAACAGGATTCCGCACGGACGCGGCCTCGGTTCGTCGGCCGCGGCGATCGTCGCAGGTCTCTCGCTCGCGCGTGCGCTCACCGTCGGCGGCGACGAGCGACTCCCCGACGGCGACCTCCTCGAGCTCGCGGCGTCGATCGAGGGGCACCCCGACAACGTCGCCGCCTGCGTGCACGGTGGCGTGACCGTCGCGTGGTCGCGAGGCGGCAGCACGCAGGTGCTGTCTGTCGACCCGTCCTCGACGATCGTCCCGGTCGTGTGCGTCCCGTCGTCGGCCGTCGCGACGAAGAAGGCCCGCGCGATGCTGCCCGAGTCGGTGCCGCACGCGGATGCCGCGTCCAACGCAGCGCGCGCGGCGCTGCTCGTCACCGCGCTCACCTCGCGGCCCGACCTGCTCATGGACGCTACCGACGACGTCATCCACCAGCCCTACCGCCGCAGCGCCTACCCGCGCAGCGCGGACCTCGTGGCCAAGCTGCGGTCCCACGGGGTGGCCGCCGTGATCAGCGGCGCTGGTCCGACGGTCCTCGCGCTCGCCGACGCGACGTCGGCGGAGCCGGTCGTTGCCGCCGCCGGCGCCCGCTTCGAGACGACGCCGCTCGAGTTCGACCGCGACGGCGCGCGCATCGTCGCCCTCGCCCCCTGACCGTCGGGTCGCCGACGCCCCGACCGAACGGGGGATGCGGGGACCTGGCCCTGGAGGTGTTATCCTCATCACGCACCTGGCCACGACCGCCCGACGACGTCGGGCAGGGATCCGCGAGGGCTTCCACTCCGTCGGAGCGCCTCCCTCTCGACCCAGGCTTGCACCCGGTGCTCCCGCATCCCGCGAATCTCGCGCTGTGCGGCCCGCGTTCCCCTCGTCCCGACGGGCACGCGACATCCCTTCGTCTCGAAGAAGGTTCACTCGGTGACCGAGACCACCCAGAACGACACCTCGTCCGCGCGCGGATCCCTCTCGTCGATGCTGCTGCCCGAGCTCAAGTCGCTCGCCGGCCAGCTGGGCATCAGCGGAGCGTCCGGAATGCGCAAGGCCGACCTCGTCGCCGCGATCAGCGAGCGCCAGGTCGGTCAGAACGGCGGCGCCGCGCGCAACGGACGCGGCTCCCGCAGCAAGGCCACGACCGACGCACCTGCCGCGGAGGCCACCGCGAGCGAGACGCCTGACGAGCGCCCGTCGCAGGGCGACGTGCGCGAGGACCGTCCGCCGCGCGAGCGGCACGACCGCAGCAACCGCGGCGACCGCGCGTCGCGCGGAGACCGTCAGCACTCCGACCGCACCGACGGCGGCGACCGCACCGACGGCGCGTCGGACGACCAGGGCGGCGACCGCTCCGACCGGCAGCAGTCCGACCGCAACGACCGCGGCGACCGTACGCAGAACGACCGTCAGAGCAACGACCGTCAGCAGAACGACCGCCAGGGCAACGACCGCCAGCAGAGCGAACGGCCGCAGAACGACCGCCAGGGCAACGACCGTCCGCAGGGCGACCGCCAGACCGGCGGGTCCGGCCAGTTCGACGACGACGACCGTCCCAGCCGCAGCCGGCGGCGCCGGCGCGGCCGTGACCGCGAGCGCACGTTCGACACCGCGGCCGGCGGCAACCGGCAGAACCGCGC
Organism: uncultured Actinomycetota bacterium; assembly: GCA_963782665.1. Classification (GTDB taxonomy): domain Bacteria; phylum Actinomycetota; class Actinomycetes; order S36-B12; family CAIYMF01; genus Longivirga. Next base: position 733,468 of record CAWAKP010000005.1, read on the forward strand.
CGAGCGCCGTCCCCGCGGCTTCGAGGGCGAGGTCGAGGTGAGCGAGGACGACGTCCTGCTCCCCGTCGCCGGCATCCTCGACATCATGGACAGCTACGCCTTCGTACGCACGAGCGGCTACCTGCCCGGCCACAACGACGTCTACGTCTCGCTCGCCATGTGCAAGCGGTTCGGCCTGCGCAAGGGCGACGCCGTCACAGGCGTCGTGCGCCAGCCACGCGAGGGCGAGAAGCCGCAGAAGTTCAACCCCCTCGTGCGCGTCGAGTCGGTCAACGGCGCCGACCCCGAGCTCTCCCGCGACCGCGTCGAGTTCGGCAAGCTCACGCCGCTCTACCCGCAGGACCGGCTGCGCCTGGAGACGACGTCGAACAACCTCGTGACGCGCGTCATCGACCTCGTCGCGCCGATCGGCAAGGGCCAGCGCGGGCTCATCGTGTCGCCGCCCAAGGCCGGCAAGACCATGATCCTGCAGAACATCGCCAACGCGATCACCACGAACAACCCCGAGGTCCACCTCATGGTCGTGCTCGTCGACGAGCGCCCTGAGGAGGTCACCGACATGCAGCGCTCGGTCAAGGGCGAGGTCATCGCCTCCACCTTCGACCGTCCCGCCGACGACCACACCACGGTCGCCGAGCTCGCGATCGAGCGCGCGAAGCGTCTCGTCGAGCTCGGGCACGACGTCGTCGTCCTGCTCGACTCGATGACCCGCCTCGGCCGCGCCTACAACCTCGCGGCTCCCGCGAGCGGTCGCATCCTCTCCGGTGGTGTCGACTCGGCGGCGCTCTACCCGCCGAAGCGCTTCTTCGGTGCCGCGCGCAACATCGAGAACGGTGGCTCGCTCACCATCCTCGCCACGGCCCTCGTCGAGACCGGCTCCCGCATGGACGAGGTCATCTTCGAGGAGTTCAAGGGCACCGGGAACATGGAGCTCAAGCTCGACCGCAAGCTCGCGGACAAGCGGATCTTCCCCGCTGTCGACGTCGACGCCTCCGGCACGCGCAAGGAGGAGATCCTCATGGCGCCCGACGAGCTCAAGACCGTCTGGAAGCTGCGTCGGGTGCTCCACGCGCTCGACTCCCAGCAGGCCATCGAGCTGCTCCTCGGCAAGCTGCGCGAGACCAAGAGCAACTTGGAGTTCCTCCTCCAGGTGCAGAAGACGACCCCCATGGCGGTCGGCTCGTCCCACGACGACGAGTGACCAGCGCGCCCGAACGGGCGCATCGCACGCACGGCAGGCCCGTCCCCCGCGAGGGGGCGGGCCTCTGCCGTTCCGCCCTCACGTGCCGGGACCTGCCTCGCGAGAACGTCCTGCACCGCGGTCGTCAGCGTCCGGATAGCGGGGCACCGGCCACCGTGGGAGCGCGAAAAGCACCTCCGTCGTGACTCAAGGACTCACCCACCCGGCCGATGACTCTCTGGCACGGGGGTTCCATCGTCATCGCAGTCCTGGAGGAAGTCATGTCTCGAACGACCCGACGCCGCGCGGTCCGCGCCGTCGCTCCGGTGGCCGGTCTGCTCGCGGCTGGTCTCCTCGTCTGGCAGGGGTCCTACGCCGCGTTCAGCGCCACGACCAACAACCAGGCCGACGCCTGGGCCACGGGAAACCTGAACCTGACCAACAACGGCGGCACCCTCGGCGCCGGCACCTACGCCGGTACGACCACCGCCCTGTTCAAGGGCACCGTCGCGGGTCAGCCCGAGAACAACCTGAAGATCGGCTCGACCGGCACGAAGTGCATCACGGTCGAGAGCACGGGCAGCCTCGCCGGCGCGCTCAAGCTCTACCGCGGCCTGGTCAGCGGCACGAACAGCGCGCTGCTCGCCCCGCAGGTCTCGCTCACCATCGACGCCGAGCGCCGCTGCGGCGCCGGCGTCAACGTGCGGCAACGACTGCATCGGCTTCCCGGCCGGCCCCGACGAACATCGCCACCGGCGTGGCGCTGTCGGCTCTGCCGACGTCGTACGCCGCGGCGGTGCCGAGCATGTCGCGGTCGGCAGCGGGCACCGCTGCGCGTCGCCTACCGCATCGCGTGGAGCGATCACCACGACCGGTACGACGCTCGGTGACAACGCGCTGCAGAACTCCTCTGCCATCGCGGACCTCACCTGGGAGATCCAGTAACCCACTAGACGTCACCACCGCGTGAGCGGTGTGACACCAGCCGGTGCGCCCCTCGTCGGGGGGACAAGGGGCGCACCGGCACACCTCCCCCCACCACATGTCATCCCGGGTCCTTGACCCTGCCTCCGGCCTGCGCCGGGGTGCACGGTGAGCGACCCGCTCCTCGGGGAGGAAGGCGGACCGAAGAAGCAGCGAGACCCTCGAGAGGAGGTCCCGATGAGCACCGCAGTCTCCGTGGAGCAGCCGGCGTCTCCGGGCTCCGAGCAGCGCTACAGCACGACGCGCCTCCTCGCCGGCCTCCTCGGTCGTACCTGGCTCTGGTTCGTGGGCGGCTGCCTGCTCATCACCCTGCTCCCGGTCCTCATCGGCTGGCGCCCGTTCGTCGTCGAGAGCGGCTCGATGGCCCCGCGCATCCACGTCGGCGACGTGGTGCTCGCCGCGCCGGTGGCCCAGGCCTCCGACCTCGTCGGACGCGTCACCGTCTTCGACGACCCGGCCAAGCCGGGCACCACCAAGACGCACCGCATCGTCACCCTCAACGCCGACGGCACGATGGTGAGCAAGGGCGACGCCAACCCGACGGCCGACTCGACCCCGGTGCACTTCTCCGACGTACGCGGCATCGGTCGCCTGCTCGTCTCCTACGTCGGACTGCCGCTCATCTGGATGCAGCAGGGGCAGCTCGGTCTCCTCGTCCTCTTCCTGCTGAGCCTGGTCGTCGCCGGTGTCCTGGTGAACCGCGACCAGGAGGACGACGACGAGGACGCGACCGACGACGACCCGTCGGGCCCCGGCCCGGGGAACGTGGTCCCGCTGCCCGCCCCGACCCCGTCCGGCGGCGCCGGCTCGTCGCAGGTCGCGGCGTCCCAGCCGATCGACCCGGGCCTCCGGCGTTCCGTGTCGTCGCGAGGACCGCGCCTGCGGCTGGTCCTGTCGCGCGCGGCGTACATCTCGGCGCTCACCGCGGTGCTGCTCATCCCCGCGACCACCGCGTCCTTCGCGGCGATCGCGCGCAACACCGCCGACGCCTGGGCGACGGGCAACTGGAACTACACCACGACCGTCACCGCCCTCAACCCGTGGCTGTACTGGAAGCTCGACGAGACCGCGGGCACGACGGCCGCCGACACCAGCGGCAACGGCCGTACCGGCACGTACAACCCGAACGCGGCTGCCTTCACCCGCGGCATCGCCGGCGCCCTCACCACCGACACGCCCAACCTGGCCGTCACGCTCAACGGCACGACGTCGTGCATCAACACCACCAGCACGACCACGATGAACGCGCCTCCGCAGATCACCGAGGTCGTCTGGTTCAAGACCACGACGACGAACGGCGGCAAGCTGCTCGGCTTCGAGATGCCCCGCACCGGCGTGGCGATCGCGGGGTCGGGCGGCACCTACGACCGTCACATCTACATGGACGGCGCGGGCAAGGTCTGGTTCGGCGTCTACAACGGCGGCTACTTCACGATCTCGAGCCCCACGGCGCTCAACGACGGCACCTGGCACATGGCCGCCGCCAGCATGGGCGCGGGAGGAATGTCCCTCTACGTCGACGGCACGCTGGTCGGCTCCAACGCCAACACCGCGGGCGAGGCCACCACCGGCTGGTTCCGCGCCGGCTGCGGCAACCTCGCCGGCTGGGGCGCATCGTGGACGGGCGCCAACAGCCCGACCACGTCGACCAGCCCGACGCAGGACCGCCCGTTCGCGGGCTCCCTCGACGAGATCAGCGTCTGGCAGTCCGTCCTCACCGGCGCCCAGATCCGCTCCATGTACATCGCCAAGTAGCACCTCCCCACCCACCCCTTCACGCCGCGCGCACCCGTCCTACCTGGGCCTGCCCGCCGAGCCGCGCCTCCGTCACCGTGGGTGCGCGAGCGCCGGCCCGGCACAGGTCTCCGGCTAAGGGCAGAGAGCGCCGGAGACCTGCGCCGGGCCGACGCCCGCTCGCGATCGGACCGTGACACCCAGCACCGAGCCATCGAGTACCGGCGGTCGGCTCGGCACCTCTGTCGGGCGTCTTTCTCTGCCCTCAGCCCGACAGAGGTGCCGAGCCGGCCGCCCAAGGGGCGAGCAACGGGGGAGGAGGAATACCCAACCGAGGATCGCCGTTTGGAGGGCATCGCCGCTGGATGGCAGAATGGCCGCTGGCCTGGCCCCCCGGTCGGCGCCGCCCGGTCCGGTTCACGTGCGAGCACCGCACGACCCGGCCACGATGCGAGGAGCACCGAAGTGAAGGCCGACATCCACCCCGACTACGTCGAGACCCAGGTCAACTGCGCCTGCGGCAACTCGTTCACCACCCGCAGCACGGCCAAGAACGGCGTCATCCACGCCGAGGTCTGCAGCGCCTGCCACCCGTTCTACACGGGCAAGCAGAAGATCCTCGACACTGGCGGCCGCGTCGCCAAGTGGGAGAAGCGCTTCGGCAAGAAGGCCGACGCCTAGCACCCTTCCCGAGGGCGTTCCCGCACCGTCTCCGGACGGTCGCGGGAGCGCCCTCGGCGCTTGACGGACGGCCCCGCCGCCCGCTGGCCCGCGTCCAGGCACGCACAGGAGGCAGTCGTGTTCGAGTCCGTCGAGTCCCTCGTCGAGGAGTACGCCGACCTCGAGACCCGGCTCGCCGACCCCGCGGTGCACACCGACCAGACGCTGTCGCGCAAGCTGGGTCGGCGCTACGCCGAGCTGCGCCCGGTCGTCTCGACGTACCGCGCCTGGGCAGCGGCCGGCGACGACCTCGAGGCCGCCCGCGAGCTCGGAGCCGACGACCCGTCGTTCCGCGCCGAGGCCGAGACCATCGCGGCGCGCCGCGACGAGCTCGCCGAGCACCTGCAGGTGCTGCTCGTCCCGCGCGATCCGCTCGACGACTCCGACGTCATCCTCGAGATCAAGGCGGGCGAGGGTGGTGAGGAGTCGGCGCTGTTCGCCGGCGACCTGCTGCGCATGTACCTCCGCTACGCCGAGCGCCGCGGCTGGAAGGCCGAGGTGCTCGAGTCCGAGAAGTCCGACCTCGGCGGCTACAAGGACGTCACGGTCGCGGTCAAGGCACGCGGCACCGTCGAGCCCGGCGAGGCGCCGTACGCCCGGCTGAAGTACGAAGGTGGCGTGCACCGCGTCCAGCGGGTGCCGGCGACCGAGTCGCAGGGACGCATCCACACGAGCGCGGCCGGCGTCCTGGTCCTGCCGGAGACCGAGGACGTCGAGGTCGACATCGACCCCAACGACCTGCGCATCGACGTCTACCGCTCGAGCGGTCCGGGCGGCCAGAGCGTCAACACGACCGACTCGGCCGTGCGCATCACCCACCTGCCCACCGGTGTGGTGGTGAGCTGTCAGAACGAGAAGAGCCAGCTGCAGAACAAGGAGTCGGCCATGCGCATCCTCCGCGCGCGACTCATCGCGCTCGCCGAGGAGGCCGCGGCCAAGGAGGCGAGCGACGTACGACGCTCCCAGGTGCGCACCGTCGACCGCAGCGAGCGGATCCGCACCTACAACTTCCCGGAGAACCGCATCAGCGACCACCGCGTGGGCTTCAAGGCGTACAACCTCGACTACGTCCTCGACGGTGAGCTCGACGCGGTCGTGCAGGCGTGCGTGGACGCCGACGTCGAGGCGCGCGTCGCGTCGCTGGGAGCGACGTCGTGACCGCCTGGACGCCGCCGGTGCGAACCCTGCGCGACGTCCTCGTCGACGGCGAGCGCCGCCTCGGAGTCGCCGGGGTACCGACCCCGCGCGTCGACGCCGAGCTGCTGCTCTCGCACGTCCTCGGCGTACCGCGTGGTCGGATGTTCCTCTCCGACCCGATCGACGCGACCGACGCCATGCGCTTCGAGGCGCTGCTCGTACGCCGGACCGCCCGCGTCCCGGTGCAGCACCTCGTGGGCGAGGCGGCGTTCCGCCACCTGGAGCTCGAGGTCGGCCGGGGCGTGTTCGTGCCGCGTCCCGAGACCGAAGGGGTCGCCGACCTCGCGATCCGGGCGCTGGCGACGGACGCGCAGGAGCGGCTCGCCGTCGACCTCTGCACGGGATCCGGCGCGATCGCGCTGGCGATCGCCACGGAGGTACCGCACTCGATCGTGCACGCCGTCGAGCTCGAGCAGGCGGCCTACGACTGGGCGTCACGCAACGTCGCCGCCTACGACGCCGAGTGCACGCGCGTCGGCTCTCAGGTGACTCTGCACCGCGGCGACGCGACGACCGCACACCTCGAGTCGCTCGCCCCGCTCGTCGGCCGCGTCGACGTCGTCGTGGCCAACCCGCCCTACATCCCCGACGAGGCGGTGCCTCGCGACCCGGAGGTGCGCGACTACGACCCCCCGCGAGCTCTCTACGGCGGCCATGACGGGCTCGACGTCGTCCGCGGCATCGCGATCTCCGCGGCGGCGTTGCTGCGGCCGGGCGGTCTGCTCGTCATCGAGCACAGCGACGAGCAGGGTGAGTCGGGCGGCGAGGGCGGCGTCCCGCACGTCCTGCGCGAGCACGGTGGCTACCTCGACGTCGTCGACCACCCGGACCTCGCCGGGCGCGACCGTGTCACGACTGCCGTCCGCGCCTGAGTAGGAGAGGATCCCGGCTGTGAGCATGAGCTACGACATGGACCGCTCCGCCGACCGCGAGCTCGGCCTGGGATCGGCGGCTGCTGCCGCGCGTCGTGGCGACCTCGTCGTCCTGCCCACGGACTCGGTCTACGGCGTCGGCACCGACGCGTTCAACCCCGTCGGGGTCGAGCGGATCCAGCAGGCCAAGGGACGCGGTCGTGACTTCGCCGTCCCCGTCCTCGTGGGCAGCCCCAGCACGGTCGACGGGCTCGCCTTCGGGGTGACGACTCCCGCCCGCCGGCTCGTCGAGGCGTTCTGGCCGGGCGCGCTCACGATCGTGGTGCGCCACCAGCCCAGCCTGTCGTGGGACCTCGGTGACGCCCGCGGCCACGTCGCGCTGCGGATGCCGCTGCACCCCGTCGCGCTGGAGCTGCTCCGCGAGGTCGGCCCGATGGCCGTCACCAGCGCCAACCGCACCGGCCTCGCGCCCGCCACGACTGCCGACGACGCCCAGGGCCAGCTCGGCGACCTCGTGTCCGTCTATCTCGACTCAGGTGCGCTGCCGCCGGCCTCGGCGAGCACGATCGTCGACGTGACCGGAGAGGTGCCGGTGCTCCTGCGCGCCGGCGCGATCGACCTCGAGACGCTGCGCACGGTCTGCCCCGAGCTCGTCGAGGCCCCGTAGGCCGCCGTGCCACGGCGCGACCGCGCCGCGCCCCTCACCCGCAGCAGCAGCGAACCATGGGACAGGCCCTAGGCTCGGCGCATGACCGCCACCACCCCCTGGGGCCCCGACTTCGCCGCCCTCGAGGCGTCCGACCCCGACATCGCCCGCATCGTCCTGGCCGAGCGCGACCGGCTCAACGCCGGCCTGCAGCTCATCGCGAGCGAGAACTTCACCTCGCCGTCGGTGCTCGCGGCGCTGGGCTCGACGCTCTCGAACAAGTACGCCGAGGGCTACCCGGGCAAGCGCTACTACGGCGGCTGCGAGGTCGTCGACGAGGCCGAGGTGCTCGGCATCGAGCGTGCCAAGGCGCTCTTCGACGCCGACCACGCCAACCTGCAGCCGCACAGCGGCGCCAGTGCCAACATCGCGGCGTACGGCGCCTTCGTGAAGCCCGGCGAGACGGTGCTCGCGATGAGCCTGCCGCACGGGGGACACCTCACCCACGGCGCGAAGGTGAGCTTCTCCGGTCAGTGGTTCCACGTCGTCCACTACGGCGTGAGCCAGGCGACCGAGGACATCGACTACGACCAGATGCGCGACCTGGCGCGCGAGCACCGCCCGAAGATGATCATCTGCGGCGGGTCGGCGATCCCGCGCCTCATCGACTTCGCCGCGTTCCGCGAGGTGGCCGACGAGGTCGGCGCGATCCTCATGGTCGACGCCGCGCACTTCATCGGACTCGTCGCCGGCAAGGCGATCCCGAGCCCGGTGCCCTACGCCGACGTCGTCACCTTCACCACGCACAAGGTGCTGCGCGGCCCTCGCGGCGGGATGCTCGTGTGCAAGGCGGAGCACGCCGCCAAGCTCGACAAGGCGGTGTTCCCGATGATGCAGGGCGGCCCGCTCATGCACGCGGTCGCCGCGAAGGCCGTGGCGCTGCACGAGTGCGCGACGCCGGCCTACCAGGACTACGCGCGCCGGGTCATCGCCAACTCGAAGGCGCTCACCGCGGGTCTCGAGGCCGAGGGCATGCGGGCCATCTCGGGCGGCACCGACACGCACCTCGCACTGCTCGACCTGCAGGGCGTCGGCGTCACGGGCGCCGACGCGGAGGCACGGACGGGCGCGGCCCGCATCGTGCTCAACAAGAACGCCATCCCCTACGACCCGCAGCCGCCGAGCGTGGCCTCGGGCATCCGCGTCGGCACGCCGGCGACCACCACGCAGGGCATGGACGAGGCCGACATGGCCACCATCGCCCGGCTCATCGGACGTGCGGTGCGCGACGCCGACGGCAGCGCTGCCGCCGACATCGCAGCCGAGGTCCACACGCTCGTGTCGAGCAAGCCGGCGTACGCCTCGTAAGGGACCGCCCGTGCGCGAGTACCTCCTCTGCCTGTTCGTCGCGGCGTCGGTCACCTTCCTGGTCACCCCGCTCGCGCGCAGGTTCGCCATCGCCGTCGGGGCGATGGCGGAGGTGCGCGATCGCGACGTCCACGACGAGCCCACTCCGCGCATGGGTGGCCTGGGCATGGCGGCCGGTCTGGTCGCCGCGCTGCTCGTCGCCAGTCAGCTCCCGCTCATGAGCTCGGTGTTCCAGGGTTCGAGCGAGCCGGCGGCCCTGCTGTCGGGTGCCGCGATCCTCGTGGTGCTCGGGATGATCGACGACCGGTTCGGTCTCGACGCACCGACAAAGTTCGCGGGTCAGGCGCTCGCGGGCGCCGTCATGGCACTCAAGGGCATCGCCATCGTGTGGCTGCCGATCGACGGCACGCTCGTGCTGGACCCGCTGACCTCGGTGCTGCTCACGGTTCTCGTCGTGGTGGTCGCGGTCAACGCGATCAACTTCGTCGACGGCCTCGACGGCCTCGCGGCCGGGATCGTGGGCATCGGGTCGCTGGCGTTCTTCGCCTACTCCTACCTCCTGTCGTTCGAGTACGGCTTCACCCGGGCCACGCTCGCCGCACTCGTGTCCGCCGTGCTCGCCGGCATGTGCGCCGGCTTCCTGCCGCACAACCTCAACCCGGCGCGCGTGTTCATGGGCGACACGGGCTCGATGCTCATCGGCCTGCTGCTCGCGAGCTCGGTGATCACCCTGGTCGGCCAGCTCGACCCCAACGTGGTCCCGGGGCCCACCTTCGTGCCCGCGCTGCTGCCGATCCTGCTGCCGGCGGCCGTCATGGCGGTGCCGCTCCTCGACATGCTGCTGGCCGTCGTACGCCGCACCCGCGCCGGGCGCAGTCCGTTCTCGCCGGACAAGCAGCACCTGCACCACCGGCTGCTCGAGCTCGGCCACAGCCAGCGCCGCGCGGTGCTGCTCATGTACGGCTGGACCGGCCTGCTGGCGTTCACCGCGGTGAGCCTCGCCTTCGTCCCGGTCGGCGTGGCCGCCGTCTGGTTCGCCGCGGGCGTCCTCGCCCTGTACCTCGCCGTCCGCTGGCCGCGGATGCGTCGCGCGTCCGCGTGACGGCTCTCGACGCCGAGATGTAGACCGACGAGCGTCTATCGGCCCCCGTGGATCTACATCTCGCGGCGTCGACAGCGGCTTCGACCGACTGGCTCGCCGTCCGGTTTGTCCGGTCCATGAGACCGAGCTCGCACCCTCTCGGTTTGGGTGCGGATGCTGGGTGCCCGTAGTGTTCGCCCGTGCCCGCCGTACCCGACGGACCGAACCCTTCCGGCCCGCTGACCAGCGCCCAGGCGTCCCACGTGATCCTGCGTGGCGCCGTGGTCCCGACGCTCGTCGTCGGCGTGGTCGCCGTCGTCCTCGGCGCGCTGCTGCGCGGCAGCAACGGAGCCCTCGGCGCCACCCTCGGCGCGGTCATCGCCGTCTCGTTCTTCGCCGGCGGGCAGTACGCCATCGACCGGATCCTCGCCGGTAAGGCCGAGCTCGCGATGGCGGGCGCGCTGCTGGTCTACATGACCCAGATCCTCATCCTGTTCGTCCTCATCGGCGTGCTCAAGAACGCCACGTGGCTCGACTCCCAGGTCTTCGCCGCGACGATCATCGCGTGCACGATCACGTGGATCGTCGCCTCGGTCTGGGCGTGGAACCGCACCAAGGTGCTCTACGTCGAGCCGCACCCCTCGACCTTCTCCGTCCCCGACGAGGCCGACCAGTGAGCACCCCCTCGCCGACCCCTCCGTCCGGCCCGCGCACGTCCGCGCGGATCCCGACCCCGGCGTCGGGACACCGTGACGCGCAGTGGTACCGTCGCCACGCGACGAAGGCGTCCGCGGTCGATCCGGGCGCGCTGCCGGAAGGCCGCGTGTCCGATGACGCTGCCTGGGCCGCCGTCAGCCACCTCGCCGCGGGGATCCTTCTCTACGGCGGCATCGGCTGGCTGCTCGGCCGGTGGCTGGGAAACCAGTCCCTCTTCGTCGCCGGAGGCGTCATCTTCGGAGTCGCCCTCGCGATGTTCATGCTGTTCCGCAAGCTCGAGTCGCCGCGGCCCGAGCCTGAGACGCTGCCGCAGGACCGGTCATGACCGGCTGCCGCAGGGAGGTCGCCACCGCGATGCCCGCACTGTCCGGCCCGCTCGCCGTCGAGGAGTCGCCCCGTGTCCGGTAGCGCCCTGCTGGCGTCCGACTCCAGCTGCCACCTCGTCCCGGTGGGCTGCGGGTTCCCCGCCCCCGACGCGAGCATCTTCAGCTTCGAGTCGGTCCTCGACATCACCATCCTCGGGATGACGCTTCACGTCACGAAGCCGACGATCCTCCTCGTCATCTCGGCGATCATCGTCGTCGTCTTCTTCGTGCTCGCCTTCCGCAAGGCGAAGATCGTGCCGCGCGGCATGCAGAACGTCGCCGAGTACGGCTACCTCTTCGTCCGCGACGGCATCGCCCGCGACACGATCGGCAAGGAGGGCGACAAGTTCGTCCCCCTGCTGTTCTCGTTCTTCTTCTTCATCTGGGTGCTCAACGTCATGAGCATCATCCCGTTCGCCCAGTTCCCGGTCACGTCGCGCTTCGCGATCCCGCTGGCCTTCGCGCTGCTCGTCTACCTGCTCTGGGTGCCTCTCGGCGTGAAGCGCCAGGGTGCCGGCCCGTTCTTCAAGGCCATGACCATGCCGCCGGACGTCCCCAAGGCGATGTACCTGCTGCTCGTCCCGATCGAGATCCTGTCGAACTTCATCGTGCGGCCGTTCACCCACTCAGTGCGTCTGTTCGCCAACATGTTCGCCGGCCACATGCTCATCGTGACCTTCTCGGTCGCGACCTGGTACCTGTTCTCGGCCAGCTTCGTGGGCCTCATCGGCTCGGCCGCATCGTTCGCCGTGACCGTCGGAATGACGGCGTTCGAACTGCTCATCCAGGCTCTCCAGGCCTATGTCTTCACCCTGCTCGCGGCGTTCTACATCAACGACGCGGTGAACGGGCACTGAGGCACCGGCACGACCGCTCGACCCCACGAACTCGCTCCACCTCTGACCGGCGGAACAGCCGCCGGCTGACACGAAGGAACACGACATGGCTCTCGAGCTCATCGCCGCCACCCAGGGCGTCACCGGCTCGCTCGGCTCGATCGGTTACGGTCTCGCGGCCATCGGCCCCGGTATCGGCGTCGGCATCATCTTCGGTCAGGGTGTGCAGGCCATCGCCCGCCAGCCCGAGGCCTACGGCGTCATCCGCCAGAACATGATCCTCGGCTTCGCCCTCACCGAGGCCCTCGCGCTGATCGGCTTCGTGGCCCCGTTCGTCTTCGGTACGTGACCGTCGTACGCCCTGAGTCGACCTTCACCGACGGAGTCATGACGTCATGAACCTTCTGGCCGAGAGCAGTAACCCTCTGGTGCCGCCGCTCGATGAGCTGATCATCGGGCTGGTCGCGTTCCTCATCGTGTTCGCGCTGCTCAGCAAGCTGGCGCTGCCGGGGATCCGCAAGGCGCTCGACGAGCGCACGGCGTCCATCGAGGGCGGCATCGCGCGCGCAGAGCAGCGCGAGGCCGAGGCCCAGGCGCTCTACGAGCAGTACCAGGCACAGCTCGCCGAGGCGCGGACCGAGGCGGCGCAGATCCGCGCCCAGGCGCAGTCGGACAAGGCTGCGATGGTCGAGGAGGCCCGCCGCGAGGCGAGCGAGGCCGCTGCGGCCGTCACGGCGCGTGCCGAGGCGCAGATCGGTGCCGAGCGGGCGTCGACCGTCGCCTCGCTGCGCCGCGAGGTGGGCACCTTGGCCGTCACGCTGGCCGGCAAGGTCGTGGGGGAGTCCCTCGAGGACGACGACCGGGCCCGTGCCACCGTCGACCGGTTCATCGCCGACCTCGAGGCGCAGGCGGGTCACTGATGCTCGGATCCTCGCGCGAGTCCTTCTCCGCGCTGCGGACGTCGGTCGACGCCCGCCGCGCGGAGCCGGGGTTCGGCTCGGTGTCGGGTGACCTGCTCGCCGTCGCCTCGGTGCTCGGGCGCGAGAAGGCGCTGCGCCAGGCGCTGGCCGACGCCGGGCAGCCGGCGGACGCGCGCTCCGGGATCGCCACGTCGCTGTTCGGCGGGCAGATCTCGGCCGAGTCGGCTGCGGTCCTCACCGACGTCGTTCGCGCCCGCTGGTCCAACGACTCCGATCTTGTCGACGCCGTCGAGGCGCTCGGTGCGCAGGCGGCGTTCGTGTCGGCCGAGGCGTCGGGCGAGCTCGACCGCGTCGAGGACGAGCTGTTCACGTTCAGCCGAGCGGTCGACGAGTCGCCCGAGCTGCAGCTCGCGCTGACCGACCCGTCGTCGTCGGACGCGGCGAAGTCCGCGCTCGTGCGAGACCTCGTCACCTCGTCGGCGTCGCCGGTCACCACGGCGCTGCTCGGCCACCTCGCGGGCAACCTGCGCGGCCGTCGTCCGGCGTTCGCTGTCGAGTCGCTCGCCAAGGTCGCCTCCGAGCAGCGCCAGCGCGTGCTCGCCGAGGTGCGCAGCGCGATCTCGCTGACGCCGGAGCAGCACACGCGCCTCGCGGCTGCCCTCTCCCGGCTGCAGGGCCGTGAGGTACGCGTCAACGTGATCGTCGACCCCGACGTCGTCGGCGGCATCGTGGCCCGCGTGGGCGACGACGTCATCGACGGGTCCATCGCCAGCAGGCTCGAGAACGCCCGCCGGAGCGTCGGCGTCTAGACCACCAGCAGCACGCCAGACCAGCCTTTGTCAGACGGCGCCGCAGACGGCGCGAGAACGAGAGAGCAGGACACCATGACGGAGCTCACGATCCGGCCGGAGGACATCCGCGACGCGATCGCGCGGAACGTCGAGTCGTTCGCGCCCGCGACCACGCGCGAGGAGGTCGGACGCGTCACGGAGACGGGTGACGGCATCGCGCGGGTCGAGGGCCTGCACTCGGCCATGACCAACGAGCTGCTCGAGTTCGAAGGCGGTCTGCTCGGCCTCGCCCTCAACCTCGACGTCCGCGAGATCGGCTGCGTGCTCCTCGGCGACGGCTCGAAGATCGAGGAGGGCCAGACCGTCAAGCGCACCGGCGAGATCCTCTCGGTGCCCGTCGGCGACGGCTACCTCGGTCGCGTCGTCGACCCGCTGGGCAACCCGATCGACGGCCTGGGCCCGATCGCGTCCGAGGGACGCCGCGCCCTCGAGCTGCAGGCGCCCAGCGTCGTCCAGCGCCAGCCGGTCAAGGAGCCGATGCTCACCGGCATCAAGGCGATCGACGCCATGACGGCGATCGGACGCGGTCAGCGCCAGCTCATCATCGGCGACCGCCAGACCGGCAAGACCGCGGTGGCGATCGACACGATCATCAACCAGAAGCAGAACTGGGAGTCCGGCGACCCGAAGAAGCAGGTCAAGTGCGTCTACGTCGCGATCGGGCAGAAGGGCTCGACCATCGCGGCGGTCAAGGGGGCGCTCGAGGACTCCGGTGCGCTGGAGTACACGACGATCGTGGCCGCCCCGGCGTCCGACCCGGCCGGCTTCAAGTACCTCGCGCCCTACACCGGTTCGGCCATCGGACAGCACTGGATGTACCAGGGCCAGCACGTCCTCATCATCTTCGACGACCTGTCCAAGCAGGCCGAGGCCTACCGCGCCGTGTCGCTGCTGCTGCGTCGTCCGCCGGGCCGCGAGGCCTACCCCGGCGACGTCTTCTACCTGCACTCGCGGCTGCTCGAGCGCTGCGCCAAGCTCTCCGACGAGCTCGGCGCCGGCTCGATGACCGGGCTCCCGATCATCGAGACCAAGGCCAACGACGTCTCGGCGTACATCCCGACCAACGTCATCTCGATCACCGACGGCCAGTGCTTCCTCGAGTCGGACCTGTTCAACTCCGGCGTGCGTCCTGCCATCAACGTCGGCATCTCGGTCTCGCGCGTCGGCGGCTCGGCCCAGACCAAGGCGATGAAGGCGGTCGCCGGCCGGCTCCGCCTCGACCTGGCGCAGTACCGCGAGCTCGAGGCGTTCTCGGCCTTCGGCTCCGACCTCGACGCCGCCTCCAAGGCCCAGCTCGCCCGTGGCTCGCGCCTCGTCGAGCTGCTCAAGCAGGCTCAGTACCAGCCCTTCCCCATGGAGGAGGAGGTTGCGTCGGTCTGGTCGGGCACCACCGGTCGGCTCGACGACGTACCGCTCGAGGACATCCGTCGCTTCGAGCGCGAGTTCCTCGACTACCTCAAGCGCGACCACAAGGCCGTGCTCGACACCATCCGCTCGACGAGCGCCCTCTCCGACGACTCGGTGAGGCTGCTCGAGCAGGCGATCGAGACGTTCAAGACGCAGTTCACGACGTCGGACGGCGCAACTCTGGTCGTCAACGAGCCGGCTGCCGAGGCGCTCGACGAGGCCGAGGTCCAGCACGCGACGATCACCAAGGTCAAGGGCTGAGGTCCCAGACCCATGGGTGCACAGCAGCGGATCTTCCGTCGACGGATCAAGACGGTCCAGTCGACGAAGAAGATCACCAAGGCGATGGAACTCATCGCGTCGTCGCGCATCGTCAAGGCGCAGCAGCGCGTCGAGGCTGCGCTGCCCTACACACGTGAGCTGACGCGGGCGATCTCGGCCGCGGCGACGCACACCGGCGGCGGGCACCCGCTGACCGAGACCAACCAGCGGCTGCGCGAGCGGGCGGCGGTGCTCATCATCACGGCCGACCGCGGCCTCGCGGGCGGCTACTCGTCCACCGCGATCAAGGAGGGCGAGCAGCTCACGGCGCTTCTCGCCGAGAGCGGCGTCACCGTGCTGCCCTTCCTCGTCGGTCGCAAGGCAGTGGCCTACTACCGGTTCCGTGGTCGTGAGGTGGCCCACAGCTGGACGGGCTTCTCCGACCAGCCGACGTACGCCCACGCCAAGGAGATCGCGGCCGCCCTGCTCGACTCGTTCCTGTCCCGCACCGAGGACGGCGGCGTCGACGAGATCCACGTCGTCTACACGCACTTCCGGAGCATGGTCACGCAGGAGCCGACGGTCCGCCGCATCCTGCCGCTCGAGGTCGTGGAGCAGACCGCCGTGGAGGCCGCGGCCGCCGGCCAGGGCCCGTTCCCGCTGTACGAGTTCGAGCCGTCGGGCCCGGCCGTGCTCGACTCGCTGCTGCCCAAGTACGTCGAGAACCTCGTGTTCACCTCGCTGCTGCTCTCCGCGGCGTCCGAGCACGCGGCCCGTCGGCGCGCCATGAAGGCGGCGACGGACAACGCCGAAGAGCTCATCAAGACCCTGAGCCGTCAGGCCAACCAGGCCCGTCAGGCCGAGATCACCCAAGAGATCAGCGAGATCGTCGGCGGCGCCGACGCACTCTCCGCATCCGCATAGGAGTCGAGGACGACCATGACTGCAACGACTGAGACCACGACCGGCACCGGTCGCGTGGCACGGGTGACCGGCCCGGTCGTCGACGTGGAGTTCCCCGTCGAGGCGATGCCGGAGCTCTACAACGCGCTCCACGTCACCGTGAGCATGGGCGACCAGGGCGAGGGCGAGGCCGCGATCCGCGAGCTCACCCTCGAGGTCGCGCAGCACATCGGCGACAACATGGTGCGGACCATCTCGATGCAGCCGACGGACGGTCTGGTCCGCGGTGCCGAGGTACGCGACACCGGCGACGCGATCACCGTGCCCGTGGGCGACGTGACCCTCGGCCACGTGTGGAACACCCTCGGCAAGCCGCTCGACGTCGAGGAGTCCTCGCTGCAGATCACCGAGCGCCGCGGCATCCACGCGCAGGCGCCGTCCTTCGACCAGCTCGAGAGCAAGACCGAGGTCTTCTGGACCGGCATCAAGGTCATCGACCTGCTCACGCCGTACGTCAAGGGCGGCAAGATCGGCCTCTTCGGCGGTGCCGGCGTCGGCAAGACCGTCCTCATCCAGGAGATGATCTACCGCGTCGCGGAGAACTTCTCCGGCGTGTCGGTGTTCGCCGGTGTCGGCGAGCGCACCCGTGAGGGCAACGACCTCTTCGGTGAGATGACCGAGTCTGGCGTCATCGCCAAGACCGCCCTCGTCTTCGGCCAGATGGACGAGCCGCCGGGCACCCGCCTTCGCGTGGCTCTCTCGGCCCTCACGATGGCCGAGTACTTCCGCGACGTGCAGAAGCAGGACGTGCTGCTGTTCATCGACAACATCTTCCGCTTCACCCAGGCCGGTTCCGAGGTCTCGACCCTCCTCGGCCGCATGCCGTCCGCGGTGGGCTACCAGCCCACGCTGGCCGACGAGATGGGTCAGCTGCAGGAGCGCATCACCTCGACGCGCGGTCACTCGATCACGTCGCTCCAGGCGATCTACGTCCCCGCCGACGACCTCACCGACCCGGCCCCCGCCACCACGTTCGCCCACCTCGACGCGACGACGACCCTGAGCCGCCCGATCTCCGAGCTCGGCATCTACCCGGCCGTCGACCCGCTCGACTCGACCTCGCGCATCCTCGACCCGCGCTACATCGGTGACGAGCACTACCGCGTCGCGGCCCGCGTCAAGGAGATCCTCCAGCGCTACAAGGACCTCCAGGACATCATCGCGATCCTCGGCATCGACGAGCTCTCCGAGGAGGACAAGATCCTCGTCGGCCGCGCGCGTCGCATCCAGCGGTTCCTGTCGCAGAACCTCTTCGTGGCCGAGCAGTTCACCGGCCAGGCCGGCTCGTTCGTGCCGGTCGAGGAGACGGTCGCCTCGTTCAAGGCGCTCACCGAGGGCGAGTACGACCACCTGCCCGAGCAGGCGTTCTTCCTCTGCGGAGGCGTCGAGGACGTCGAGAAGAACGCCGCGAAGCTGGCCGGCTGATCATGGGCGAGCTCAACGTCAGCCTCGTCGCCGTCGACCGCAAGATCTGGTCGGGCACGGCGTCCCTCGTCGTCGCGAAGACGCTCGAGGGCGAGATCGGCATCCTGCCCCAGCACGAGCCCGTGCTCGCGCTCCTCGCTGACAGCCCGGTGCGGATCACGACGTCCGACGGTCGCCTGATCACCGCTGCCGTGCACGGTGGATTCTTCGCGGTCGACAGCGACAACGTGTCGATCCTCGCGGAGAGCGCCGAGCTCGGTGGCGAGATCGACGTCGTCCGCGCTCAGGAGGCGCTCGAGCGCGCCAAGGCGGCCGGCGGCGACACCGACGACGAGAAGGCCGCCATCCAGCGCGCCGACACCCGGCTGAAGGTGGCGCTCTCCGCTCAGCACAAGACGCACGCGGCCGAGAGCGGCCACCGCGGCGAGTAGCCCGCACCCGCCGACACGACGACGAGGGCCGCGTTCCGACGGGGACGCGGCCCTCGTCGTGCGGTCGGCCGCGCGCTCCGGTCGTCGGCGCCGCGGCCTAGGGTCGGCGCATGAGCGAGCCGCACCCGC
The DNA here is from genome assembly GCA_963782665.1 of uncultured Actinomycetota bacterium. Taxonomy (GTDB): domain Bacteria; phylum Actinomycetota; class Actinomycetes; order S36-B12; family CAIYMF01; genus Longivirga. The sequence goes on from CAWAKP010000005.1 coordinate 751,555, forward strand.
GCACCGCCGCGCTGATCCGTCGTACCCGTGAGGCGGAGGGGCCCGACGGCCGCCTGCCGCAGCCCGACGTCGCGACGTGGGACATCTTCCCGTTCGAGGGCGACATCAAGGTCAAGCACCTCGACGACCCCGTGCTGCCCGAGCCGCCGCGCGATGGCGAGGGCGGCGTCGACTGCCACTCGTGCCGCGTCGGCACCACCGGTGCCATCTGGGCCGACGAGACGTGGAAGCTGGTGGCGCCCCAGCCCGCCGCCATCCCCATCGTCCTGCTGTGCCCGATCGTGCACGCCGACTTCGCCGACCTCGACATCCTGCGGGCCCGCGAGATCGGCTTCCTCATGTGGCGGGTTGAGCAGGCCCTGCTCTCGCTCGGCGGTGTGGGCCGCGTGCACATGAACCGGTGGGGGGACGGCGGCGCCCACCTGCACCTGTGGTTCTTCGCGCGTCCTGAGGGGCTGCTGCAGCTGCGCGGCTCGTCGCTCGCGGACTGGACCGACTGCCTGCCGCCCATGCCCGCGTGGGAGTGGCAGGCCACGATGGAGGCCGTCGCCGACGACATGGTGGTGCTCGGTGGCACGCGCCTGATCTGACCCGCGTGGCGGCCCCGCCTGGCACGATGGGCACGCGCGGGCGCCGGGTCCGCGCGAGGGAACCGTCCAGGAGGTGCTCGTGCCGGGCGTCGTCGACTTCGTGAACGTGTCCACGGCGGGGCTGGAGTCCTCCCCGGTGGTCGACGCGCTGGCCGGCCTTCGGGCCAACGAGGCGCGCTACTTCAAGAACAAGTACGACCACGACTTCACCGTCGAGCCCGCGAGCAAGGCCAAGGCCACGATCGCGTGGGTGCACGGCATCCTCAAGGAGGAGCGCGACCTCGTCATCGCCTCCCGCCCGCTCGAGGCCTCGGCGTTCGAGGTCGACGGCATCCGGATGGCGTACGTCTTCTACGAGTCGGGCCTGTCGATCAACGTGATGTACACGATCGCCGACGCCGGCAAGCGCGCGGTCGGGTTCAAGCTGTCCGACGGGATGGAGGTGCCGGAGGAGCTCGCGTCGAGCTTCAAGTTCGCGAGGCAGAAGTCCAAGCTCGCCGGCACGATCCGCGGCTCCTACTTCGTGATCAAGGGCGAGTACTGACGCCCACGTCGTCGTGATCCCGTCGGTGCGCGGCTGACCGTCACGAGGCACCGCTTCGCCGTCCACGCGCCGTTGCGCGCTTCAGGTGGGGGCGGCCGCGGCCGACGAGACGAGGGTGAGCAACAGCGACTTCTTCGCGGCGTCGACCCCGCTCGCCACCCTGCCGGTGGCGCACGCGCAGCCGACGCGCGACCGCAGGCTGGTGGCCGTCGGCGTCGTAGCCCTGCTGCTGGTCCTCGCTCGCCGTGGTCGCGCTCGCTGTGCGCCACCGCCAGGCGCCGTTCGACGGTCGTCCGGTCGCGCTGCCCGCCACTCTCGACGGACTGCGTCCGGCCCAGGGCGCGGCACAGTTCGGCTCGGACGCCGGCTGGCGTTCGATGATGACGCAGGGGTTCGGCGCGCGGCCCTTCGACGGTCGCCAGTACGGCAGCGTCGCCGAAGGGCGCGTCGTCAACCTGACCGTCGTGCGCGGCACCTCCGACAGGTACGGGGACATCCACCTCGCCGCGCCACCGTTCACCGACTACGGCGACGTCCGCTGCACCCACTCTCTGATGCTGGGCAAGGACGCGGCGACGACGAGCGCACGGATGCTCGTCTGCGCGCGCACGCGCGACACCCTGTCGGTGAGCGTCTTCATGCTGACCGGCGGCGACGGGTACGAGGCCCGCGCCGCCAGCCTCGTGGACGAGGTCTGGGCGGCCAACAGCTGATCGCGCGCCACCCGCTCGACGACGTCCGGCTCACGCCGTCGTGGTGGTCGCGCGCGCGACGTCAGCGATTGGCGCCGGGGACCCACAGGACGTCGCCGCCGGCCGCGAGGTTGGCGTGCCGGGCGAGGATGAAGAGCAGGTCCGAGAGCCGGTTGAGGTAGGTCGCCGTCAGCGGGTTCATCGCGTCCCCGTGCATCTCGAGCGCCGCCCACGTGGCGCGCTCGGCCCGACGCACGACCGTGCGCGACACGTGCAGCAGCGCGGAGCCGGCGCTGCCCCCCGGCAGGACGAAGGACCGCAGCGCCTCGAGCTGGTCGTTGTAGGTGTCGCAGGCGGCCTCGAGGGCGTCGACGTAGGCCTGCTCGACGCGCAGGGGTGGGAACTCGGGTGCCTCGACGACCGGGGTGCAGAGGTCGGCCCCGACGTCGAACAGGTCGTTCTGGATCCGCGTGAGCAGCGTCACGACGTCGGGATCGAGACCGCCGAGGGCGATCGCGACCCCGAGCGAGGAGTTGGCCTCGTCCGTGTCGGCGTACGCCTGCAGGCGCAGGTCGTTCTTGGTCACCCGCGACATGTCGCCCAGCGCAGTGGTGCCGTCGTCGCCGGTGCGGGTGTAGATGCGGGTGAGGTTGACCATGCGCAGAGCCTACGGCGTCCCCCGGGCGACCCGCCGCACGGCCGATGTCGTCACGGTGTGTGGCGCGACCGCGCCCCGGAGTCGCCTATCCTTCGGCGCGTGGAGGCGTTTCGGATCACCGGGGGAGCTCGCCTGACCGGCGAGGTCCGGGTGACGGGTGCCAAGAACAGCGTGCTCAAGCTCATGGCGGCGTCACTGCTCGCCGAGGGCACCACGACCTTGCGCGAGGTCCCCAACATCCTCGACGTCGAGTACATGGCCGAGCTGCTGCGCCGGCTCGGCTGCCAGGTGGTGCACGACGCGGCGGCGCGCACGGTGGTCATCACCGTCCCCGAGGTGCCCTCGCACAAGGCCGACTACGACCTGGTCCGCAAGCTGCGGGCGTCGATCAACGTGCTCGGACCGCTGCTCGCCCGCTGCGGCGAGGCCGACGTCGCGCTCCCGGGCGGCGACAACATCGGCAGCCGTGGACTCGACATGCACGTCGCCGGCCTCGAGCGGCTCGGCGCGACGGTGCGCAGCGAGCACGGCTTCCTCATCGCCACGCGCGACGACCGCCTGCACGGCGCGTCGGTCTGGCTGGACTTCCCGAGCGTCGGCGCGACCGAGAACCTCCTCATGGCGTCCGTGCTCGCGAAGGGCACGACCGTCATCGACAACGCCGCGCGCGAGCCCGAGATCGTCGACATCTGCCAGATGCTGCTGTCGATGGGCGCGCAGATCGACGGCATCGGTACGTCGACGCTCACGATCGAGGGCGTCGACGTGCTGCACCCGACCGAGCACACGACGGTGCCGGACCGGCTCGTCGCCGGTACGTGGGCGGTAGCGGCGGTCATGACGCGGGGCGACGTGACGATCGAGCGCGCACGCGCCGACCACCTCGAGATCGCCCTCGACAAGCTGGTGAGCGCAGGCGCGCAGGTCGACACCCTCGACGACGGCATCCGGGTGCGCTGCCACGACCGTCCGCGCGCCGTCGACGTCGTCACGCTGCCCTACCCGGGCTTCCCGACGGACCTGCAGCCGCAGTTCATCGCGCTGAACTCGATCGCGCGCGGCGCGGCGATGGTGACGGAGAACCTGTTCGAGGCGCGCTTCCGCTTCGTCAACGAGATGGTGCGCCTCGGCGCCGACGTGCGCACCGACGGGCACCACGCGCTCGTGCGGGGCCGCGAGAGCCTCTCCGGCGCGCCCGTCGAGGCGGCCGACATCCGCGCCGGCGCGGGCCTCGTGCTCGCCGGCCTCGTCGCCGAGGGCGTCACCACGGTGTACGAGCCGCACCACGTCGACCGCGGCTACGAGGGCTTCGTCGCCGACCTCGTCCGCCTCGGCGCCGAGGTCGCCCGCGTCCAGGTCAACCAGCTCTCCTAGGGGCTCAGCGGCCGCTGACGAGCTGGCGGGCGCGGTCGGCGTCCTGGGGGAAGACCATGATGCGCGGACCAGCGAGGGTCTGGGCCAGCGTGGCGCGGATCTTGTGGTCCTCGAGGGTTCGCCGCACGATCTCGGCCTCGATGTAGGTCGACGGCGCCGCCACCGACACGAGCAGGCCGTACTCGTCGACACGGCCGGACTGAGCGGGCTTCGCCACCACCGACCCGCCGCGGGAGAACGTCCAGCGCAGGAGCAGCACGAAGATCCCCACGACCCCGAGGGCGATGAGCGGTCCCACGAGGAACGACGCGTCCGTGTACTGCACACCACCATGGTCGACCTCGCCGCGAGCCCGCGCCACCCCTGGTCCTAGGCTCGCGTCAGGCCGCATCGGGCCGGGACGAGGGAGGAATCGTGGCGCAGCAGGTCGCGGTCGTCGGAGCCGGGCTCATGGGAGCGGGCATCGCGCAGGTGTCGGCAGCCGCCGGGTACGACGTGGTGCTGCGCGACGTCACGCCTGAGGCTCTCGAGCGCGGGCTCGCCACCATCCGTGCTTCGTACGCCAAGTTCGTCGAGAAGGGCCGGATGGCCGCCGACGACGCCGAGGCATCACTCGCGCGGATCACGACCACGACAGATCTCGACGCCGTCGCGACCGCTGACATCGTCGTCGAGGCCGTGTTCGAGAAGCTCGAGGTGAAGTCGGAGGTGTTCCGGGCGCTCGACTCGATCTGCAAGGCCGACGCCGTCCTCGCGTCCAACACGTCCGCGATCCCGATCACGTCGATCGCCGCCGTGACTCAGCGCCCCGAGTCGGTCGTCGGTACGCACTTCTTCTCGCCGGTCCCGATGATGCGGCTCTGCGAGCTGGTGCGCGGCTACAAGACGAGCGACGCAGCTCTCGAGACGGCGCGCGCGTTCGCCGAGGGAGTGGGCAAGACCGTCATCGTCGTCAACCGCGACGTCGCCGGCTTCGTGACCACGCGCCTGATCACGGCGCTGTCGATGGAGGCGATCCGACTCCTCGAGTCGGGCGTGGCGAGCGCCGAGGACATCGACATCGCCTGCCGGCTCGGCTTCGGCCACGCGATGGGACCGCTCGAGACAGCCGACCTCACCGGCGTCGACATCATGCTCAACGCCACGAGCAACGTCTACGCCGACACCCAGGACGAGAAGTTCGCTCCGCCGGAGCTGCTGCGCCGGATGGTCGCCGCGGGCGACCTGGGCCGCAAGTCCGGGCGCGGCTTCTACGACCACGCCTGACCGCTTCTGTCCTCGCGACTCCCGAAGGTGGCTCCCGTGCGCGACAAGCCGTGGCTGATGCGGACCTACGCCGGTCACTCCTCGGCGGTCGAGTCCAACGCCCTCTACCGGCGCAACCTCGAGAAGGGGCAGACCGGGCTCTCGGTCGCCTTCGACCTGCCGACCCAGACCGGTTACGACCCCGACGACCTGCTCGCCACAGGCGAGGTCGGCAAGGTCGGCGTGCCGGTGACGCACCTCGGCGACATGCGCGCGCTCTTCGACGGAATCCCGCTCGCCGAGATGAACACGTCGATGACGATCAACGCCACGGCGATGTGGCTGCTCGCGCTGTACGCGACCGTCGCGGAGGAGCAGGGCGCGTCGTTCGACACGCTCGCCGGGACGACGCAGAACGACATCATCAAGGAGTACCTCTCGCGAGGGACCTACGTCTTCCCGCCCGGGCCGTCGCTCCGTCTCATCACCGACATGATCGCGTGGACGGTCACCGAGGTCCCGAAGTGGAACCCCATCAACATCTGCAGCTACCACCTGCAGGAGGCCGGCGCGACACCCGAGCAGGAGATCGCCTACTCGATCAGCACGGCGATCGCGGTGCTCGACGCCGTCCGCGACTCCGGCCAGGTGCCCGCCGACGCGATGGGCGAGGTCGTCGCCCGCATCTCGTTCTTCGTCAACGCCGGCGTGCGGTTCGTCGAGGAGATGTGCAAGATGCGCGCGTTCGTCCAGCTGTGGGACGAGCTGACGCGCGAGCGGTACGGCGTCACCGACGCGACGCAGCGACGCTTCCGCTACGGCGTGCAGGTCAACTCGCTCGGGCTCACCGAGGCGCAGCCCGAGAACAACGTGCAGCGCATCGTGCTCGAGATGCTCGCCGTCACGCTTGAGCAAGGACGCGCGGGCGCGCGCCGTGCAGCTGCCCGCCTGGAACGAGGCGCTCGGCCTGCCGCGGCCGTGGGACCAGCAGTGGTCGCTGCGCATCCAGCAGGTGCTCGCGTTCGAGAGCGACCTGCTCGAGTACGACGACCTGTTCGAAGGGTCCGTCGTGGTCGAGGCGAAGGTGGCCGACCTGGTCGGCAGCGCGCGCGCCGAGATCGACCGCGTCCAGCAGCTGGGCGGCGCGGTCGCGGCCGTCGAGTCGGGCTACATGAAGGGGCAGCTCGTCGCGGCGCACGCGGCGCGGCGCGCCCGCATCGAGAGCGGCGACGAGATCGTCGTCGGCGTCAACGCGCTTCACCAGCACCGAGCCGAGCCCGCTCACCGAGAACCTCGACACGGCCGTCCAGACCGTCGACCCCGCTGTCGAGGCCGAGGCGATCGAGCGCCTGCAGCAGTGGCGGTCGCCGGCGCGACCCGGCGACGGTCGAGGCCGCGCTCGAGGCGCTGTGCGCTGCCGCCACGGGCGACGACAACCTGATGCGCCGCGACGCTGGCGTGCGCTCGCGTCGGTGTGACCACCGGCGAGTGGGCAGGGGCGCTGCGGAGCGTCTTCGGCGAGTACCGCGCGCCGACGGGGGTGACGGGTGTCGTCGGCGTCGCCCCGGCCACGCCAGAGCTCGCGGCGGTGCGCGAGGCCGTCGCTGCCACGGGGGCCGAGCTCGGGCAGCGGCTGCGCATGCTCGTCGGCAAGCCCGGTCTCGACGGGCACTCCAACGGTGCCGAGCAGATCGCCGTGCGGGCGCGCGACGCCGGCTTCGAGGTCGTCTACCAGGGCATCCGCCTGACGCCCGAGCAGATCGTCGCCGCGGCCGTCGAGGAGGACGTCGACGTCGTCGGGCTCTCGATCCTCTCCGGGTCCCACCTCGCGCTCGTGCCGATGGTGCTCGACGGGCTGCGCGCTGCCGGTCTCGACGACGTACCGGTCGTCGTCGGCGGCATCATCCCCGACACCGACGCCGACACGCTGCGCGCGCTCGGCGTCGCCGCCGTCTTCACGCCGAAGGACTACGACGCGACGGCGATCATGGCGCGCGTGCTCGACGAGGTCCGCGCGGCCCACGGGCTCGCCCGGCTCGTGCCCATGACCGAGACGCGCGTCGTCGTCGTACGCCACGGGCAGGCCGAGTCCAACGTCCCACCGCTGTGGACGAGCGCCCACGAGGGCTACCCGCTCACCGAGCTCGGGCACGAGCAGGCGCGTGCCGCGGGCGAGTCGCTGCGCGGCCGCGGCGTGGTCGCCGTCTACGGGTCGCGGATCCAGCGGGCGCAGCAGACCGCGGCGGCGATCGCGGCGGCGGCAGACCTCGAGCCGCGCACGCTGCCCGGCGTCGAGGAGATCGACGTCGGCGTGCACGAGGGCGGCCACAACGACGAGGTCGGCCCGATCGCCGTCGAGATCTTCGGCCGGTGGTGGCGGCACGGCGACCTCGACCACGGCTTCGAGGGTGGCGAGTCGGGTCGCTCCATCGCCACGCGGATGCGCGCGGCCCTCGACCAGGTGGCCGCCGCGCACGCCGGCGCCACGTCGGTGGTCGTCTCGCACGGTGGTGCGATGGCGGTGGGGCTCACCGAGCTGTGCCCCGAGCTCACCCCGGCGTTCGTGTCCGAGCACTTCCTGCCCAACGTGGGCGTGGTCGAGCTCGTGCTGGCCGACGACGGCTGGCACTGCCTGTCGTGGGACGGCCTCGACCCGGCGTGAGATGACACCCGCGTGGCGCGGCCCGTGCTCGAGGGTCAGTCCTCCCCGCGCCGGTTCCACCGGAAGAACACCAGGCTGAGCACGAGGCCCCCGACGCACCATGCGGCAAGCACGGCCGCGCAGGCCGGCAGCTCCCACTTGCCGGCCACCTCGAGCGCCTGCGCCGAGTCGGGCAGGAACACGCTGCGCATCGCCTGGGTGAGCCACTTGAGCGGGAAGAACGACGCGAAGACCTGCATCCAGTGCGGCAGCTGGGAGAAGACGAAGAACACGCCGGACGTGAACTGCAGCACGAGCACGATCGGCGACACGACCGCGGACGCGCCCTTGCCGGTCTTCGGGAACCACCGAGAACGCGATGCCGCACAGGGTGCACGCGATGAGGCCGAGCACGCTCGCCCAGAGGAACGTGAACCACTTGAGCGGGTCGCTCGGCAGGTGCAGGTGGTAGAAGAGCACCCCGACCGCGATGAGCAGCGTCACCTGGGCGACGTAGGCGACGAAGACCAGCCCGATCTTGCCGATGAAGTACGACGCCTTGGGCATGGGCAGGCCCTGCAGCCGCTTGAGCGTGCCGTCGTCGCGCTCCATCGGGATCGCGATCGCGAGGTTCTGGAACGACGTGTAGACGACGCCGGACGCGATCATCCCTGCGACGAAGTACTGGGCGAACGTGATGCCCGGGCCGATGTCCTGGGCGCCGAACACCGCACCGAAGATCACCAGCAGGAGAACGGGAAGCAGGAAGTTCCAGACCGCCGAGTTGCGGTCCCGGAAGAAGGTCTTGAGCTCGATGCGGACACGACGGACGCCGAGAGCCAACGTGCCCGGTGCTCGAGCGGACGTGACCGGCGCGGAGGCGGTGGCGGCGGTGCTCATCGTGCCTCCTCGTTGTCGTCGCCGATGAGTGACAGGTAGACGTCCTCGAGGCTGGGCTGGTGGATCGTCAGCGAGGGCACCTCGCCCCCGAGCCGTTCGGCGAGGTCGCACACGAGCCGCGTCGGTTCGCGCGTGCGCTCGGTGCGCAGCCTCCTCGCCCTCGAGCCAGGACACCGTCGCGAGGGACTCGTCGCGACCGCCCAGGCGTGACGGCACGTCGCAGGCGATGACACGGCCGCGCGCGATCACCGCGACACGATCGGCCAGCACCTCGGCCTCGTCGAGGTAGTGGGTCGTGAGCAGGATCGTCGTACCGCCCTCGCGCAGCCCCCGGATGAGGTCCCAGAACTCGCGGCGGGCCTCCGGGTCGAAGCCGGTGGTCGGCTCGTCGAGGAAGAGCAGCTCGGGGCCCCCGATGATGCCGAGCGCGACGTCGAGGCGACGCCGCTGCCCGCCGGACAGGTTCGCGCCACGGGTGCGCCGTTTCTCCGTCAGGCCGACGGCGTCGATCACCTCGTCCACGTCCCGAGGATGCGGGTAGTAGCCCGCGAAGTGGGCGACCGCCTCCTCGACGGTGAGGTCGCTCATGTCGCTCGCGGTCTGCAGCACGATGCCCAGGCGCGTCCGCCAGTGGCGGTCGCCCTGCCCCGGGTCGACGCCGAGCACCTCGACGTCGCCGGCGTCGCGATGGCGATAGCCCTCCAGGACCTCGGTCGTCGTCGTCTTGCCCGCGCCGTTGGGTCCGAGCAGGGCCAGCACCTCGCCCCGCACGACGTCGAGGTCGACGCCGTCGGCGGCGTGGGTGTCGCCGTAGTGCTTGACCAGGCCCTTCACGTGCACGGCGAGGTCTGCGCCGTCGGGCACCGGCACGACGAGGGAGTCCGAGGTCGTTGTCGGGGTGGTCATGGCTCCACCTTGCCGCACGCAGCGACCGAGATGCATCGGTCACGGGATACCGATCTCCCGACGCCGTGTCGCATCGGAGACCGACGGCGTCGACCTCCCCGGCTAGAACAACCGGTGCTCGGAGTCGTCGTGCCCGCGGAGCGCGTGGTAGTCGAGCACCACGCACTCGATGCCGCGGTCGAGGGCCAGCACCCGGGCCTGGGGCTTGATCTCCTGCGCGGCGAAGATCCCGCGGACCGGCGCCAGCAGCGGGTCGCGGTTGAGCAGCTCGAGGTAGCGGGTCAGCTGCTCGACGCCGTCGATCTCACCGCGTCGCTTGATCTCGATCGCCACCGACTGCCCCTGTGCGTCACGACACATGATGTCGACCGGGCCGATCGCGGTCGGGAACTCGCGGCGGACGAGCCGCCACCCGTCGCCGAGCACGTGCAGCTGCTCGGCGAGCAGCTTCTGCAGGTGCGCCTCGACGCCGTCCTTGACCAGCCCGGGATCGACGCCGAGGTCGTGCGCGCTGTCGTGGTGGACCTCGTCGATCGAGATCGTGAGCCGCTCACCGGCCTTGTTGACGACCGTCCAGGTGCCGACGCCCGAGTCGTCGACGTCCGTGGTGAGGGTGCACGGCGGGCTCATCCAGTTGAGCGGCTTGTACGACCCGCCGTCGCTGTGCACGAGGACCGAGCCGTCGGCCTTCACCAGCAGCAGGCGCGCAGCGCTGGGCAGGTGGGCGGTGAGCCGGCCGTCGTAGTCGACCGAGCACGTCGCGATCACGAGTCGCACGGCGCGACGGTAGCGCGACCGCTGCGCGGCGTCCGGAGGGGGTACCGGGCGCTCCGGGGCGGCGTGCTCGCGGGGTCGCCGAGGTGGGAGGATGGGCGCGGTCCCCGACGCCGTGGTCCGATCCGCGCCGGCGTCCGGTCACCGGACCGTCGGCACGTGAGGGCAAGGAGCGTCCATGTCGCGCGAGATCACTCGCATCGGCGTCATCGGCCTGGGCACCATGGGTGCCGGGATCGTCGAGGTCTTCGCCCGCAGCGGCTACGACGTGATCGGCCTCGACACCGACGAGACGGCTGTCGAGCGGGGTCGTGGCCACATCGAGAAGTCCACGATGCGCGCGGTCACTCGCGGCAAGGCGACCGAGGACGAGCGGCAGGCGATCCTCGACCGGATCCGGCTGACCATGAGCTTCGACGACCTCGCCGACCGCGACCTGGTCATCGAGGCGGTGCCGGAGCGGCTCGACCTCAAGCGCGCGATCTTCGAGCAGCTCGACAAGGTCGTGGGTCCCGACGCGATCCTCGCGAGCAACACGTCGTCCCTGTCCGTCACCGACATCGCCGTCGCCACCCAGCGTCCGGCCCAGGTCGTGGGCATGCACTTCTTCAACCCGGCGCCCGTGCTGAAGTTCGTCGAGGTCGTCAAGACCGTGGTGACGGCCGACGACGTGGTGGCCGACGCCGAGGCCGTTGCGCGGACCCTCGACAAGCTGCCCGTCGTCGTCGGCGACAAGGCCGGCTTCATCGCCAACGCGCTGCTGTTCGGCTACCTCAACCACGCTGCCAACATGTTCGAGACCAAGTACGCCTCCCGCGAGGACATCGACGCCGCGATGAAGCTGGGCTGCGGCCTCCCGATGGGTCCGCTCGCTCTGCTCGACCTCATCGGTCTCGACACGGCGTACGAGATCCTCGACACGATGTACAAGCAGGGCCGTGACCGGCTCCACGCGCCGTCGCCGGTGCTCAAGCAGATGGTCACCGCGGGTCTGCGCGGACGGAAGTCCGGGCGCGGCTTCTACACGTACGAGGCGCCGAACTCGCCGGTCGTCGTCGTCGACGCGCTCTCGCCGTCCGCCGACGCCGACGGTGCGGTCGCCACCCGCCCGGTGCACAAGGTCGGCGTCGTCGGCTCGGGCACGATGGCGACCGGCATCATCGAGGTCTTCGCGAAGGCGGGCATCGACACGGTCTACGTCGCGCGGGGTGACGACAAGGTCGCCAAGGTTCGCGCGGGTCTCGAGCGGTCGCTCGACAAGGCGGTGGCGCGCGGCAAGGCCACGCAGGAGGAGCGCGACGCCGCCCTCTCGCACGTCTCGGGCACGACCAGGCTCGACGACCTCGCCGACGTCGACCTCGTGGTCGAGGCCGTGGTCGAGGACCTCGCGGTGAAGACCGTGCTGTTCGAGGCGCTCGACGAGATCTGCAAGACCGGGGCGATCCTCGCGACGACGACGTCGAGCCTCCCCGTGGTCGACCTCGCGGCCGCGACGAGGTTCCCGCAGGACGTCGTGGGGCTGCACTTCTTCAACCCCGCTCAGGTGATGCAGCTCGTCGAGGTCGTGTCGACGGTCGCGACGGCCGACGACGTCGTCGCCACCGCCGTCGACCTGTGCCGGCGTCTGGGCAAGCACCCGGTCACGTGCGGCGACCGGGCGGGGTTCATCGTCAACGCGCTGCTGTTCCCCTACCTCAACGACGCGGTCAAGATGCTCGAGGCCAACTACGCCACGGCCGACGACATCGACATCGCCATGAAGACCGGCTGCGGCTACCCGATGGGCCCGTTCGAGCTGCTCGACGTCGTCGGGCTCGACGTCTCGCTCGCGATCCAGCGCACGCTCTACCTCGAGTTCCGCGAGCCCGGCTTCGCGCCGGCCCCGCGCCTCGAGCACCTCGTGACCGCCGGCTACCTCGGCCGCAAGGTCGGTCGAGGCTTCCGCGCCTACGACGCCTGAGCCGTGGCCCGGCGCAACCGGCGCGCGCCGGACCCCGAGCCGCGCACGACCGGCGGCGAGCACCAGGACGTCGAGGAGCACGCCGACGGCGACTGGGTCGTACGGCGCATCACCGGAGCCGCGGCGACCAAGACCTATCGCTGCCCCGGCTGCGACCAGGAGATCCGCGCCGGCCAGGCGCACGTCGTGGCGTGGCCCGCCGACCGGAGCGCGGGCGAGGAGATGCGGCGGCACTGGCACACGCCGTGCTGGAACGCGAGGGACCGGCGTACCCCCGTCCAGCAACGAGGACGGGCCCGCGACACTAGACCCCCCGCGAGACTGATCGTGCGGCGGCTTCCCGACCGCGGAAACAGCCGCTCGATCAGTGTGAGCGGAGGGGTGAGGGAGGTCTTGTGGCGGACGTCGTTGCCAACTCCGTCTTGCCGGCTCGTCGGGAGGCGCTCACCATCGCGACCTCGGACGGGTTGCGGCTGGTCGGCGAGCTCGCCTCGCCGGTGGATCGTGCCGCTGTCGCCACGATGGTCTGCCTGCACCCGCTGCCGACGCACGGCGGGATGATGGACAGCCACCTGTTCCGCAAGGCTGCCTGGCGCCTTCCCGCGCTCGCCGGCATCGCCGTGCTGCGGTTCAACACCCGCGGGACGTCGAGCGCCGCGGGTACCAGCGAGGGCGTGTTCGACGCCGGCGAGGGCGAGGGCAACGACCTGCTCGCCGCGGTGCAGGACGCCGTCGACCTCGGGCTGCCGCATCCCTGGCTGGTCGGCTGGTCGTTCGGCACGGACGTCGTCCTCAAGCACGGCGACGTCGACCCGGTCGAGGGCGCGCTGCTGCTCTCGCCGCCGCTGAGGTTCTCGACCGACGCCGACCTCGACCGCTGGGCGGTGTCGGGCCGTCCGCTCACCGCGCTCGTGCCCGAGCTCGACGACTACCTGCGTCCCGACGAGGCGCGTGAACGGTTCGCGCGGGTGCCGCAGGCGGAGGTGGTCGGCGTCGAGGGCGCGAAGCACCTGTGGGTGGGGGAGAAGTACGTCAAGATCGTCATGGACGCCATCGCCGCGCACCTCGTGCCCGGCTCGGCGCCACTGCCGGACCACTGGGACGGACCGATGGAGAGGTGGAACGACCTGTGAGCTCGTTCGGACTCGACGGCAAGGTCGCGCTCGTCACCGGGGCGTCGCGCGGCATCGGCCGCGCCATCGCCGAGGCGTACGCCGACGCGGGCGCCGACGTCGCACTGCTCGCGCGGGACGCCGAGAAGCTGGCGGAGGTCGCCGCCGCGGTGCAGTCGCGGGGACGCCGTGCCCACGTCGCCGTGTGCGACGTGACCGACGCCGACGCGGTGGTCGCGGCCGTCGCCGGGGTCGGTGAGGCGCTGGGCGGGATCGACGTCCTCGTCAACAACGCCGGCGGCAACTCGTTCTCGATGCCGCTCAACGGCATGCGCTTCTCCGGCTGGGAGAAGACGTTCCGCCTCAATCTCGACTCGGTCGTGCATGTCACCCAGGCGGTGCTGCCCGGCATGGTCGAGCGCACGACCGGGTCGATCATCAACATCGCCTCGGTGGCGGGCCTTCGAGGTGCGCCGATGATGTCGCACTACGGCGCGGCCAAGGCGGCGCTCATCTCGCTGACGCAGTCGCTGTCGGTCGAGACGGCGTGGGCGGGCGTGCGGGTCAACGCGCTCGTGCCCGGATGGATCGAGACCGACCTCACGGGCTTCCTCCGCGACAACGCCGACGCCGAGAAGGGCACGCTGTCGCGCGTGCCCATGGCGCGCTGGGGCCGCGCCGAGGAGATCGCCGCTCCCGCGGTCTTCCTCGCCTCGGACGCGTCGTCGTTCATGACCGGCCAGGTTCTCGTCGTCGACGGCGGCCTCTCGGCGATGCCGTAACGTCGTCCCGCTTCCCCATCCGCGCGAGGAGATCCTGTGGCCCCCACCGTCGTGCTGCTGCACGCGTTCCCGTTCGACCGGCACGTGTGGGACGACGTCGTCGACTCGCTCGCGCAGGAGGGCTGGGACGTCGTCGTCCCGGACCTGCGCGGCTTCGGCGAGTCGGCGTACGGCGAGGACGGGCCCGACGACGACCCGTCGCTCACCTGGATGGCGCGCGACGTGCTCGGCATCCTCGACCGCATGGGCGTGAGCGCGGCCGTCTTCGCGGGCATCTCCATGGGCGGCTACGTCGCGATGGAGATCGTGCGACAGGACCCGGCGCGCGTCGCCGGTATCGCCCTCGTCGACACCAAGGCGACGGCCGACGGCGACGAGGCGAAGGCCAACCGCCTCAAGGTCGCGCAGCAGGTCCTCGACGCGGGTTCCACGGACGCGCTCGCCCGCGCCATGCTGCCGTCGCTGCTCGGGACGACGTCGCACGCGGACCGGCCCGAGGTCGTGGCGAAGGTCAGGGCGTGGATCGAGGAGTCCGACCCGCGCGCGGTCGCCTGGGCGCAGCGCGCGATGGCGGCAAGGCCCGACTCCCTGCCCGACCTCGCGTCGCTGGCCGTCCCGGCCCTCGTCGTGTGGGGCGTCGAGGACGGCATGAGCCCGCGCCCCGAGCAGGACCTCATGGTCGAGGCGATGCGCGACGCGCGCCTCGTCGTGATCACCGAGTCCGGCCACCTCAGCACCGTCGAGGCACCGGAGCAGGTCGCCGACGCCCTCGTCACGTTCCTCGCCGACGTACGCCGCCTACCGCAGTCGACATAGTTTCTCCGCCGCTGTGTCTTCTCCGCCGCCAAGCTCGGTCGCTTCGCTCCCTCGCGTCGGCGCCGCCTCCGGGCGCGATCCCGGGCTGTCTCTTCTCCGCCGCCAAGCTCGGTCGCTTCGCTCCCTCGCGTCGGCGCCGCCTCCGGGCGCGATCCCGGGCATCGAGCCCGGGATCGCTGAGGCCGGTCGCTTCGCGCCCGGCCTCGGGGCTTCGGCGGACCCCCTGCCTGCTGGCTTGGGTCGGCGTCGATCGCGCTCAGATGTAGAGCGACGTGCGTCTATAGCGTGCCGTGGGTCTACATCTCACCGCGCTGCGTCGCCACGCTGGTCAGTCGGCGAGGGTGGGCCAGGGGGTCGCGGCCTCGAGCTCGTAGGCCACCTCGAGCAGACGACGTTCCTCGCCGAACGGCGCGGCGAGGTGGACGCCGATCGGCACCCCGGCGTCGCTGCGGCCGAGCGGCAGCGAGATCGCGGGCGAGCCGGTCACGTTCTGCAGCGGCGTGAACGGGACGTAGCGCAGCACGCGCATCAGGTGCGTGTGCGGCTCCACGTCCGGGCCCAGCCACCCGATCTGCGCGGGCTCGTGGCCGAGCACCGGCGTGAGCATCGACGTCGCAGGCGTCGTACACCGACTCGTGCCGGACGGCGAGGCGTCGTAGCCGCACCAGCGTCGCGGGCAGCAGCGCCGCCTGCGTGCGCGCCACCGCCTCCAGCTCGCGCGTGAA
Source organism: uncultured Actinomycetota bacterium (assembly GCA_963782665.1). Taxonomy (GTDB): domain Bacteria; phylum Actinomycetota; class Actinomycetes; order S36-B12; family CAIYMF01; genus Longivirga. Next base: position 767,274 of record CAWAKP010000005.1, read on the forward strand.
CGGCTCGACCTGCGTGCCGTCGAACGCCCCGCCGAAGGCCTGCGAGCCGAGGATGCGCGACAGGCCGGCCAGGAGCCCCCAGTAGCGCAGGAAGTCCGGACCGAACGTGTCGGCGACGGGCTGGGGCAGCTCGACGACGTCGTGGCCGAGCGAGGCGAGCAGCTCGGCGGTGGCCGTCACCGGCGCCACCACCTCGGGCGAGACCGGGAGGCCCATCGGCGGCTCGGTCACGACGCCGACGCGCAGGCGGCGCGACCCAGGACCCTCGACGAGCCCGATCGCCGGCATCCCCGTCGCCGGGTGGCGCAGCTCGACCTCGGCGTAGTAGCGCGCGGTGTCGCGCACCGAGCGGGTGAGCACGCCGTTCACGGCGATGTTGACCGGCAGCGTCACGGCCACGTCGGGCAGCCGGTCGCGCGTCGGCTTGAGACCCACGAGCCCGCAGCACGACGCCGGGATGCGGATCGACCCGCCGCCGTCGTTGCCGTGCCCGATCGGGACGACGCCGGCGGCCACGAGCGCCGCGGTGCCGCCGCTGGAGCCGCCGGGGGAGCGCGTGGTGTCCCACGGGTTGCGCGTCGCGCCGAACCGCAGCGTCTCCGTGGTGGCCGTGAGGCCGAACTCCGACAGCGTCGTCCTCGCCACCGGGGCGAGTCCGAGCTCGAGGGCGCTGGCGACCCACGGCGAGCTGGCCACCGCCGGTCGGTCGTCCACCGCGCGGGAGCCGTGCGTGGTCGGGTAGCCGGCGAGCTGCTCGTTGTCCTTGATCACCGTCGGGACGCCGAAGAACGGCCCGTCGGTCGCGGCGAGCGCGTCGTCGTCGACCCAGCAGGTCACGGCGTTGAGCCGCTCGTCCACGCTCTCGGCGCGGGCCCGTGCAGCGGAGTGCAGCTCGGCGGCCGACACCTCGCGGCGCGACAGCCGGTCGAGCAGCGCGACCATGTCGTCGCGTCCCAGTGCGTCGTCGGCGTACGCCGAGACGTGCTCGCCCATCAGATGTCGCGGAAGCGGTTGATCGCGTCGATGTGCTGGGCGCGCAGCGCCTCGTCACGCACGCCGAGCCCGTCCTCGGGCGCGAGCGCGAGCACGCCGACCTTGCCCTGGTGCACGTTGCGGTGGACGTCGTACGCCGCCTGCCCGGTGTCGTCGAGCGCGTAGGTCTTCGACAGCGTCGGGTGCACCTTGCCGCGCGCGATGAGCCGGTTGGCCTCCCACGCCTCGCGGTAGTTCGCGAAGTGCGACCCGACGATGCGCTTGAGGTTCATCCAGAGGAAGCGGTTGTCGTACTCGTGCATGAAGCCCGACGTCGAGGCGCAGGTGACGATCGTGCCGCCCTTGCGCGCGACGTAGACCGACGCGCCGAACGTCTCGCGTCCCGGGTGCTCGAAGACGATGTCGACGTCGTCGCCGCCGGACAGCTCGCGGATGCGGGCGCCGAGGCGGCGCCACTCCTTGGGGTCCTGGGTCTGCTCGTCCTTCCAGAACCGGTAGTCCTCGGCGTTGCGGTCGATGATGAGCTCGGCGCCCATCCGCCGGCAGATCTCCGCCTTCTCCGGCGAGGACACGACGCAGATCGGGGTCGCACCGCCGTTGAGCGCCATCTGCGTCGCGTAGGAGCCGAGCCCGCCGGACGCGCCCCAGATCAGCACGAGGTCGCCCTGCTTCATGCCGGCGCCGTTTCGCGACACGAGCTGGCGGTAGGCGGTCGAGTTGACCAGTCCGGGCACCGCCGCCTCCTCCCACGTGAGGTGCGCCGGCTTGTGCAGCAGCTGGTTGGCCTTGACCAGCGCGATCTGCGCGAGGCCGCCGAAGTTGGTCTCGAACCCCCAGATCCGCTGCTCGGGGTCGAGCATCGTGTCGTTGTGGCCCAGCGGCGACTCCAGCTCGACCGACAGGCAGTGCGCCACGACCTCCGCGCCGGGCTTCCAGGTGTGGACGCCGGGACCGGTGCGCAGCACGACGCCGGAGAGGTCCGACCCGACGACGTGGTAGGGCAGGTCGTGACGCTTGGCCAGCGGGTTGGTGCGCCCGTAGCGCTCGAGGAAGCCGAACGTCGACACCGGCTCGAACATGGCCGTCCACACCGTGTTGTAGTTGATGGACGACGCCATGACCGCGACGAGCGCCTCGCCCGGGCCGAGCTCGGGCAGCGGCACGTCCTCGACGTGCAGGGACCTGCGCGGGTCCTTGTCGCGCGTCGCCACGCCCTCGAACATCGTCTCCTCGTCCTTGTGCACCGTGACGGCGCGGTAGGACTCGGGGATCTCGAGGGCGGCGAAGTCGTCGGCAGTCGCCGTGCCGGACAGGATCGCGTCGAGGATGCGCTGCACGTCGGCCTCCACCAGGTCGGCGCCGGAGATCGGTACGCGGCGGTCGCGTCCGTCAATGACGCTACCGGGCGACCGCTCGCCACAGCGGGTCAGGGGGAGCCGTCAGCACCGCAAGCGGTTGCACCGGAGCAGGCCGAGGACGACGCCGACGCGTCAGTGCCCGTCCGCGGCAGGTGGTTCGACGAGCTCGACCAGCACGCCACCGCAGTCCTTGGGGTGGACGAAGTTGATGCGCGACCCGGCCGTGCCCCGTCGCGGGGCGTCGTACAGCAGGCGCAGCCCGGCGTCGCGCAGGCGCTGGGACGCGACCTCGATGTCGACCACCCGCAGCGCGACCTGCTGGATCCCCTCGCCGTTGCGGTCGATGAACCTGCCGATCGACGAGTCGGGACGCAGTGCGGCGAGCAGCTGGATCTGGGCGTTGCCGACGCCGAGCATCGCCTCCTCGACACCCTGCTCCTCGTTCGTCTCGCGATGGGTCATCGTCAGGCCGAACGTGCGCGCGTAGAAGTCGATGGCGGCGTCGAGGTCGGCGACGGCGAAGCCCACGTGGTCGATCGCCGTGACGACCGGGCCCAGGACCTCGGCAGGGGTCGGAGTGCTCACAGGGATATCGTGGCCCGGAGCACATCGTCGTGTCGCAGGAGGGTCCCCCATGAGCACCGGTCCCAACGTCATCGTCGCAGGAGCCCGCACCCCCATGGGGCGCCTCCTCGGCTCGCTCAAGGACTTCTCCGCGGCCGACCTCGGCGGGTTCGCGATCAAGGCGGCGCTCGAGCGCTCCGGCGTGCGACCCGACCAGGTCGACTACGTGATCATGGGCCAGGTCATCCAGGCCGGCGGCGGTCAGAACCCGGCCCGTCCGGCCGCGGTCAAGGCCGGCATCCCGATGGACGTGCCGTCGATGACGATCAACAAGGTGTGCCTCTCCGGCCTCGAGGCGATCGCCCTCGCCGACCAGCTCATCCGCGCGGGCGAGTTCGAGATCGTCGTCGCGGGCGGCATGGAGTCGATGACCAACGCCCCGCACCTGCTGCCCAAGTCGCGCGAGGGCTTCAAGTACGGCGACGTCACGCTCGTCGACTCGATGGCGTTCGACGCGCTCACCTGCTCCTTCGACCAGATGGCCATGGGCCTGGCGACCGAGGGCTACAACAGCCGCTACCCCCACGTCACGCGCGAGGCGCAGGACGCGTTCTCCGCCCGCTCGCACCAGCTCGCCGCGATCGCCCAGAAGAACGGCGTCTTCGCCGAGGAGATCGCCCCGGTCGAGATCCCGCAGCGCAAGGGCGACCCGATCGTCTTCAGCGAGGACGAGGGCATCCGCCCGGACACCACGACGGAGTCGCTCGGCAAGCTGCGTCCGGCGTTCTCCAAGGAGGGCACGATCACGGCGGGCTCGGCGTCGCAGATCTCCGACGGAGCCGCGGCCGTCGTGGTCATGAGCAGGGCCAAGGCCGAGGAGCTCGGGCTGAGCTGGCTCGCCGAGATCGGCGCGCACGGCGTCGTCGCCGGTCCCGACCCGTCGCTGCAGGAGCAGCCGGCCAACGCGATCCTCAAGGCCCTCGGTCGCGAGGGTCTCGCACCGGCCGACCTCGATCTCGTCGAGATCAACGAGGCGTTCGCCGCCGTCGGTCTCGCATCGACCGAGAAGCTCGGCGTCGACGCCGACATCGTCAACGTCAACGGCGGCGCGATCGCGCTCGGCCACCCGGTCGGCATGAGCGGCGCGCGGGTCGTGCTGTCGCTCGCCCTCGAGCTCAAGCGCCGCGGCGGCGGCATCGGCGCCGCAGCGCTGTGCGGAGGCGGCGGTCAGGGCGACGCCCTCATCGTGCGCGTGCCGTCGGCGTAGTGGCAGCGGCTCCCGACGTCGCGGACCTCGTCGCACGGGCCCGCGAGGGACAGCCGCGCGCGGTCGCGCGCCTCATCTCGATGGTCGAGGACGCTGCGCCTGCCATGCGCGAGGCGACCGCGGCGCTCGCGCCGTACTCGGGCCGCGCCCAGGTCGTCGGCCTCACCGGCGCCCCCGGCGTCGGCAAGTCGACGACGACGTCCGCCCTCGTCGCCGTCTATCGCGCCCGGGGGCTGCGGGTCGGCGTGCTCGCGGTCGACCCGTCGTCTCCGTTCTCCGGCGGCGCGCTGCTCGGCGACCGCGTGCGCATGCAGGACCACGCCACCGACGCCGACGTCTACATCCGCTCGATGGCCTCGCGCGGCCACCTCGGTGGCCTGTCGTGGGCCACGCCCCAGGCGATCCGCGTCCTCGACGCGGCCGGGTTCGACGTCGTCCTCGTCGAGACGGTCGGTGTCGGGCAGAGCGAGGTCGAGGTCGCGGGCGCGGCCGACACGACCGTGGTGCTGCTCGCGCCCGGGATGGGCGACGGGGTGCAGGCGGCGAAGGCCGGGATCCTCGAGATCGGCGACGTCTTCGTGGTCAACAAGGCCGATCGCGACGGCGCCGACATCACCGTGCGCGAGCTGCGCCACATGATCACCCTGGGCTCCGGCCCGAGGTCGGGGCCGGCGGACGACCCGTGGTCGCCGGCGGTGCTCAAGACCGTCGCGTCGACCCGCGAGGGCATCGACGCCGTGGTCGAGGCGATCGACGCGCACCGGGCCTGGCTCGAGCGTGCGGGGCAGCTCAACGTCCGGCGTCAGGTCCGCGCGCAGGCCGAGATCGAGGCGATCGCGTTCGACGCGCTGCGCGCCCGGATCGGTCACCTGCACGGCGATGCCCGGCTCGACGCCCTCGCCGCCCGCGTCGTCGAGGGAGAGCTCGACCCCTACGCCGCCGCCGACACCCTCGTCGCGGGCCTCGGCGCCTGACGGCGACGCACCCGGCCCGCCGCGGACCCCGGCCCGGCGACGGGATCGCCACTTGGACACGACTCGGTATCGGTGCGTCCAAGACCGCCCTGACCGCGAGACCCGGTGCCACCGTGGCGATCGACAGGGCGAGGAGGTGGCTGTGGCCGCACCGGGGGACACGCTCAAGGTCGAGTCGGCGCGCTCGAGCCTTCGGCTCAGCGCGGCCGCCCTCCTGCTGGTCGTCACGTGCACCGTGCTGGCGTCGCGAGCGCCGTCCTACGCCTGGTTCGGGTTCGGCGCCTGGCTGCTGCTCGGCTTCCTCGCCCTGGTCTCCGGCGTCGTCCTCGTGATCGCGCTCGCGTGCGCGTGGGAGTCGCGCGGCTCGGGACGCCGGGTCTCCGCCGTCGCCGGTATCGCCGCCGCCATCGATCTGCTGGCGCTCGTGGGCGCGGGAGTCGTCGTCCTCGCCGTCGTCGACCTGGTGCTGCGCGCCCACCGCTGACGACGGCGTCCTTCTGGCCTCGAACCCGCGTCGGCCGTGACTCACCGGGCGTAGCGCCCGTCTAGGGTGTGCGCGTGCCAGACACGAGCGACGCCCCTGCGACCGGTCGGCGGACCGGTTCCCGGTGGCCGACCGTCGTCGGCGTGATCGTCGCCGTGCTGGTCGGCGTCGGTGTCACCGCATGGTTCTGGCACGAGAACCAGGTGTTCACGACGTCCGGCCTCGACCTGCGCGTCTACCGCGACGCCGCCCGGGCCTTCCTGGACGGTCAGGACGTCTACGCCGGTCGTTTCCAGGACCTCCCGTTCACGTACCCGCCCTTCGCCCTGCTCGTGCTGGTTCCTTTCGCCCTGGTCTCGGAGCCGGTGGCCACCGGGCTGATGTACGTCGTGTCGGTCGCGGCGCTGGTCCTGGTCGTGCGCTGGTGCCAGGAGTACGTCGTGCCGGGCCGCGCCGGTCCGTGGTGGCTCACGGTGTCGCTGGGGTTCCTGGCCGGCGCGTTCGTCGAGCCCGTGCACACGACGCTGGGTCTGGGACAGGTCAACCTCCTCCTGCTCGCCCTCGTGCTCGGTGTCGACGCGCGTCAGACCCGAGCGGCGGGCGCGGGCGCAGGGATCGCGACCGCCGTCAAGGTGACGCCCGGTCTGCTCGTGGCCGCCCAGGCGGTGCGTGGCGACGGTCGCGCGTTCGTCCGCGGCGTGGTCGCCTTCCTGCTCGCCACGGGCCTCGCCGCGGTGGTCGCTCCGGCGGCGACGCGGACCTACTTCGGCTCGCTGCTGTGGGACTCCAACCGCCCCGGCGACGTCGACTACCTGCAGAACCAGTCCTTGCGCGCCGCCGCGGCCCGACACGCGCCCGAGCACGCGGTGGCCGTCTGGGCCGTGGCCGCGCTGGCGATCCTCGCGCTCGGCGCGTGGGTCGTACGTCGTCACCGCGACGACGCGTTCTTCGCGCTCACCGCGGCGGGTGTGACCGCGCTGCTCGTGTCCCCCATCTCGTGGAACCACCACTGGGTGTGGATGCTGCCCTGCCTCGCCGTCGGCTGGCGGTGCGGCGTGCGCTCGCCCGTCGCGTGGGCGTCGGTCGCCCTCGTGGCCGCCGGCGTCGACGCGCCGCGCCTGTGGGTCACGGCGAACGCGTCGCTCCTCGCGCAGGACGTCTACGTGCTGCTCGGCGTCGTATGGCTCGTGACCGCAGCGTTCCAGCCGGCCGCCCGCAACCCCTGACGACGGGGTCGGGTCAGGCGGTCACGGCGTCGACGAAGCGGGCGACCGCCTCGGGACCGCCCTCGGGGAGGAACAGCGAGGGCTCGACCAGCTCGACCTCGAGGACGCACATCCGCCCGTCATCACCCCGTACGACGTCGACGCGGGCGTAGGTGGGTACGCCGAACCGGGCCGCTGCGAGGTCGACCACCGCCGTCGCGACGGCGACCTGCTCGGCAGAGGCCGTGTGCGGCGCGTTGAGCTCCTCGGCGTACAGGTCGTCGACCGCGGCGGCGTTGGCGAGCGTGACGCGCTTGCTCGCCGCGTGGCTGTAGTCGCCGTGGAAGAAGACGAGCGGCCACTCGCCCTCGACGGCGATCGAGGCGAGCGCGGGCTGCACGAGCACCGACGCGCCACGCGCGTGAAGTCGCGAGACGTGCTCGGCCGCGACGTCCTCCTGGCCCTCCCGGTACGCCGCGACGTCCCGGCTCCCCGCCCCGACCGCGGGCTTGACGACGAACCCGCCGCGCGGGAAGGCCGGGATCGCGCCCACCTCCACGAACTCCGTCGGTGTCACCGGGATACCGGCCCCATCGAGGTCGGCCAGGTAGTGCTTGTCCATGCTCCAGCGCATCGTCGCGGGGGAGTTCCGCAGGTCGGTGACCGCATCGACGGCGTCGATCCACGCGAGGAAGCGGTCCATGACCTCCGGGTAGTCCCACGTCGAGCGCGGCAGGACGCGGTCGAACGACGACCAGTCGACGGCCGGGTCCTTCCAGTCGACGGTGGCGACCTCGATGCCTGCTGCCTCGAGGGCGGGGACGCCGTAGGGGTGATCGGGGTCCCGACCGAGCGCCTCCTGCGTGGTCACCCAGGCCATCCGTCGCGTCATGGCCGCGATGCCTCGGTGGCGGCGCGTTCGACCGTCAGCAGGCTCTCCTCGGCGTGCTCCGCGTGGTAGGCGGCCGCGCCGCCGCGGAGGCCGAACAGCCGCTTGCTGTAGAGCAGCCAGGCGATCGCCGCGATGTTGAGCACGAGGGCGCCGAGGCGCAGCACCGTCACCTTCGTGAGCAGCTCGTGGATCTCGAGCGGGAGGAAGATGCTCGTCGCGATCACGGCGAAGTACTCGCCCCAGCGCTCGACCCGCCACAGCCCCACGGCCTCGACGATCTGCAGCGCCGCGTAGGCGAAGACGCCGAGCGCGATCCAGAGCAGTGCGGTCTCCGAGAGGCCGAGGGCGTCCTGGATCCAGCGGGTGAGGAACGAGCCGTCGATGTTCCAGCCGATGGCCTCGGCGAAGGGACGCAGCAGCGGCCAGTCGGTCGCGAATCCCTGCTCGATCGCGTCCTTGCTGCCGCGGAAGCGCAGGATCCCGAAGCCGAGCAGGATGAGGAGCAGGGCACGGAAGCCACGTTCGGCAGCGAGAAGGCGCATGAGCACGCGGTCGCGCAGCAGGCGTCCGCGCGGCACCTCCGGGGCGCGGTCGGCCGGCCCGCTGCCCACCGGGGACCCCACGACGTACGTGCCGCAGCGCAGGCACCGCCAGGCCTCGCCCGCCGGGGTGGTCACGTGCAGCCGGTCGCGGAGCGCCGGCTCGTCGGGCGCGTACGTCGCGTGGCCGTGACGTCCGCACGCGCGCAGGTTCCAGTCCACGCCGAGACCCTACGACCCGCGACCGCCCGGCCTCGCGGCACCGAGCAACGGCGTGCCGCGGGTCGCGGGATTCGCCGGTCGGACGTGCGGGCCGCGCCACGGTGCGCTCGGGTGCCGGCACGCCGTACCGTGGCGACGTGCGGCGACCCCGCACGCGAGTCACGACGTCGCCCACCCCGCGACGTCGCCGCAGGACGCGAGGAGCCACGGTGACCGACGAGAGCATCGAATCCGGACGATCGCGCTGGCAGCAGCGCTACGACGACGCGCTGGCCGCGGGTCGGGTGCGCGACGCCGACTTCACGACCCTGTCCGGGGACGACGTCGACCCGGTCTACGGCCCGCCCGAGGGGTCGGCGTACCCGGGTTTCGACCGGATCGGCTGGCCGGGCGAGTTCCCGTTCACGCGCGGTCTGCACACGACGGGCTACCGCGGTCGGCCGTGGACGATCCGCCAGTTCGCGGGGTTCGGCAACGCGGTCCAGACCAACGAGCGCTTCCGCGCGATCCTCGACTCCGGCGGCGGCGGCCTCTCCGTCGCGTTCGACATGCCGACGCTCATGGGTCGTGACTCCGACGACGCACGGTCGCTCGGCGAGGTCGGTCACTGCGGCGTCGCGATCGACTCCGCCGTCGACATGGACGTGCTCTTCGACGGCATCCCGCTCGGCGACGTGACGACCTCGATGACGATCAGCGGGCCCGCCGTCCCCGTCTTCTGCATGTACCTCGTGGCTGCCGAGCGGCAGGGCGTCGACATCACCACCCTCGACGGCACCCTGCAGACCGACATCTTCAAGGAGTACATCGCGCAGAAGGAGTGGCTGTTCCCGCCCGAGCCGCACCTGCGCCTCATCGGTGACCTCATGGAGTACTGCGCCGAGCAGATGCCGCGCTACAAGCCGATCAGCGTGTCGGGCTACCACATCCGCGAAGCCGGCTCGACGGCCGCGCAGGAGCTCGCCTACACGCTGGCCGACGGGTTCGCCTACGTCGAGCTCGGCATGTCGCGCGGCCTCCAGGTCGACGCGTTCGCACCGGGACTCTCGTTCTTCTTCGACGCGCACGTCGACTTCTTCGAGGAGATCGCGAAGTTCCGTGCGGCGCGACGCATCTGGGCTCGGTGGATGCGTGACGTCTACGGCGCACGCAGCGAGAAGGCGCAGTGGCTGCGGTTCCACACCCAGACCGCGGGAGTGTCGCTGACGGCGCAGCAGCCCGACAACAACGTCGTACGCACCGCGATCGAGGCGCTCGCCGCGGTGCTCGGCGGCACGAACTCGTTGCACACCAACGCCCTCGACGAGGTGCTCGCTCTGCCGTCGGCGAAGGCGGCCGAGATCGCGGTGCGCACCCAGCAGGTGATCCTCGAGGAGACGGGCGTCGCCAACGTCGCCGACCCGCTCGGTGGCTCGTGGTACGTCGAGGCGCTCACCGACCGGCTCGAGGGCGAGGCCGAGGCGATCTTCGCGCGCATCCTCGCCATGGGGGAGCAGCGCTCGCCCGAGGGCGCGGTCATCGAGCACCCGATCGGACCGATGACCGCGGGGATCCTGCGCGGCATCGAGAACGGCTGGTTCACGTCCGAGATCGCGGACGCGGCCTTCGCGTTCCAGCGCGGGATGGAGAAGGGGGAGAAGAAGCAGGTCGGTGTCAACGTGCACACCGAGTCGATCGAGTCGCCGTTGGAGATCCTCCGCGTCTCGCACGAGGTCGAGCGAGACCAGGTGGCCGCGCTCGCCGTACGCCGGACGGCCCGCGACGAGCCGCTGGTGGCCGCACGGCTGGCCGCCCTCGGCCACGCCGCGGCGGCCGCTGCCGGGAGCCAGCACGAGCGCGAGGCGCCGAACCTCGTCGTCCTCATGCTCGAGGCCGCCCGCGCCGAGGCCACCCTCGGCGAGATCTGCGACGTCCTGCGCACCCTCTGGGGCACCCACACCGAACCCACCCACCTGTGAGGGATCCGTCCCTTAGGGTCGATTTCTGGCACATTTCTGCCATCTCGTGACCCGAATTCGTGGGTCGTCGTCGCACGAGTACGCCGAACCCGCGTGACACGGCGTCCGCGACATGGGCGATCTCCGTCGGGGGCCACGGACCGCGAGCGGCGACCGCGATCCCGAGTCTGGGACGCCACGTGGCACTTTTGTGCCACGTTCTGACCCTAGGGGTCAGAACGTGGCAGGTGGGGGCTGGTTGGATGGGGGCGTGCAGCTGACTCCTGGGGAGCGTGACCGGCTGCTCGTGTTCGCTGTCGCCGAGCTGGCGCGTGCGCGTCGAGCGCGTGGGCTGCAGCTCAACGTCCCCGAGGCCACCGCGCTCATCGCAGACGCCGTCGCCGAGGCGGCACGCGACGGCCTGCGGCACGCCGAGGCCATCGAGGTCGGTCGTGCGCAGCTCGGGCCGGACGACGTCCTCCCCGGCGTCGCCGACATCCTCGTCGACGTCAAGGTCGAGGCGGTCTTCGACGACGGCACGCGCCTCGTCGTCGTGCCCGACCCCATCGGCGGCGGCAGTCTCGGTGCCGCCGCGCCCGGCGCGATCGCCGTGGCGGCCGACCCGGACCACGACCCTGCGGCCGACGACGCCCGCACGACCCGCCTCGACGTCGTCGAGCTCGACGTCAGCAACACCGCGGCCGTGCCGATCACCGTCACCAGTCACTTCCACTTCCTCGAGGTCAACCCGCGCCTCGCGTTCGACCGCGCCGCCGCCTACGGTCGACACCTCGACGTCCCGGCCGGCGCGAGCGTCCTGTTCCCGCCGGGCGGCACGGTGCGCGTGCGTCTCGCGCCGATCCGCGGCGAGCGCGTCGTCATCGGGTACGCAGGACTCGTCGACGGTCCGCTCGACGCACCGGGTGCCCGCGACGCCGCCCTCGCCCTCCTGCGCGCCACCGGCTTCCTCGACACCGGCCCCGACGCGCCCGACGTCGACGGCACGGAACCCGACGGCGCAGTCGCTCGGGTGCGCATCCACCTCGCCGCCCACCCGGAGGTGCAGCGGTGACCGGCCGTCGACGTGACGTCGCAATGTCGGCGGCGCGACCGACCCGGGAGGCGCGATGACAGGCAACCCGGCGGCGCACGCCGACACGTACGGGCCACGCACGGGCGACCGCGTACGGCTCGGCGACACCGGGCTCGTCGTGCAGGTCGAGGCGCACAGCCAGCCCGACGACGACGAGTTCCTCCTCGGCTTCGGCAAGACCGGCCGCGACGGCATCGGTCTGCGCGCGGTGCGCACCGACGAGTCCTGCGACGTCGTCATCACCAACGTCCTCGTGCTCGACGCCGTCCTCGGCATCCGCACCGCCAGCATCGGCATCAGCGCCGGACGCATCGCGAGGGTCGGTCGCGCGGGCAACCCCGACACCACCGACGACGTCGACATCGTCATCGGAACGGGAACCGTCGTCATCAACGGCGAGGGGCTCATCGCCACGGCAGGCGCTGTCGACACGCACGTCCACCTGCTCTCGCCGCGCGTCATGGAGGCCGCGCTCGCGAGCGGCGTCACCACGGTGATCGGCCAGGAGTTCGGGCCGTTCTGGGGCGTCGGCGTCAACGCCGCGGCTCCGCTGCGGACGGCGTACGCCGCGTTCGACGCCTACCCGGTCAACGTCGGTCTCCTCGGCCGCGGCTCCGCGTCACGTCGCGGCACGATGCTCGAGGGCCTCGAGTCCGGAGTGTGCGGCTTCAAGGTGCACGAGGACACGGGGGCGCACCTTCGCTCGCTCGACACCTGTCTCACCGTCGCCGACGAGTACGACGTGCAGGTCGCGGTCCACACCGACGGCCTCAACGAAGGCCTCTCGGTCGACGACACGCTCGCGGTGAGCGACGGCCGGGTGTTCCACGCTTTCCACGTCGAGGGCTGCGGCGGCGGGCACACCCCGGACGTCCTGCGGCTGGCCGGCGTACCGCACGTGATCGCGTCGTCGACCAACCCCACGCTGCCGTTCGGCCGTGACGCCGTCGCCGAGCACTTCGCGATGATCATGTCCGTGCACGCGCTGCGGCCGGACATCCCGAGCGACGGCGACATCGTCCGGTCCCGCGTGCGTGCCGCCACGATGGCTGCCGAGAGCGAGCTGCACGACCGCGGCGTCATCCCCATCACGAGCAGCGACGCGCAGGGCATGGGCCGGGCCGGCGAGACCATCCGTCGCACGTTCCAGCTCGCCGCCGTGTCCAAGCGCGTCGACGACGATGCCCCGCACGACAACGAGCGCGTGCTGCGCTACCTCGCCAAGCTCACGATCAACCCCGCGCTGGCGCACGGGATGTCGCACGAGGTGGGCTCCTTGCAGCCCGGCCGGATGGCCGACGTCGTGCTCTGGTTCCCGTCGTCGTTCGGTGCCAAGCCCTACCTCGTCCTCAAGTCGGGGATCCCGGCGTGGGGCACGGTGGGCGACCCCAACTCGGTCATCGACTCGGCCGAGCCGCGGCAGATCGCTGCGCAGTTCGGCGGCATCGGGGGAGCGGCCGTCGACCTCGCGGTGATCTTCACCAACGGTCTCGCGGTCGACGCCGGCCGCGACGTCTTCCCGACCCGGAGGCGTCGCGTCGCGGTCCGCGGCTGCCGCGACGTCGGTCTCGCCTCGATGGTCGGTCACCGGGCGCAGGCCGACGTCCGGGTCGATCCCGACGGCGGTCACGTCTCGCTCGACGGCGAGCGCCTGCACCGCGACCCCGTCGACAGCGTCCCGCTCTCGCGCCTCTACTTCCTCTGACTGGGTGTCGCGTCACATCGACGAGCACCGCAACCCGAGCGCGATCGGCACCTATGCGCCGGTGCCGGACAGGTGAGTGCCGCTGTCGATGGCCGTGCGTTCGGGCCCGACATGACTGCGGTCATGCCTGGCGTCCGTCGGAGGTGACAGCGGGCGGTCTGGGCCTGGGTGCCATCCCGTGATCAGGGCGGACAGGCCCCCGACCCAGATGTCCACGGGGTTGGTCGTGTGCGCGAGGGCGCCGCGCAGCTCGAGGGCGGCGAGGCCTTCGCAGGTGGCGTGGAACTGCGTCGCGGCCACGAGCGGCGGCCGCCGGTCGAGCCCGCCCGCGGCCCGGAGTCGCTCGAGTCGCTCGAGGAGGGTGGACAGGGCGCGATCGGCTGCCGCTCGGATGTGCGGGCGCGCGGCGGCCGGCGCGTCGGTCAGCTGGATGCCGATGCGGAACAGCGCGGGGTGATCGAGGGCGAAGGCGCGGAAGCCCTGGACTCCGGCTGACACGAGGTCCGCGGCCGGGTCGCTCGTCGAGGGAAGTGCCTCCACCATCGCGCCCAACGTGTCGAAGGCCCGGACACCGAGCTCTTGGAGCAGTCCGTCTTTCGAGCCCATGGTGCTGTAGACGGCCCGGGTGCTCACGCCGACCTCGTCGGCGACCCGACGAACGGTGAGCCCGGCCACGCCGTCGCCCTCAAGGATGCGCTCGGCCGCATCAAGGAGCGCAGCCGCTGTCGCGTCGTCATGAACCCGGTGTCGCCCCATGGTTGACACCATAGTGCAACGTAGTTACGTTTCGCCGTAACGAAATCTCGCTTCATGCGACCTGGGAGTCCACGATGGCTGTTGAACCGCTAGCCCGCGTCGACACCGGCGGCGACCTTCCCACCCTCGTGTTCATCCATGGGATGACCTTCTCCAAGGAGACGTGGGACCCGATCGTGGAGCGGCTCAGGGATCGATTCCGCTGCCTGGCCGTCGACCTTCCTGGGCACGGTGGGTCGACCGGTTCGGGTGCCGATCCGCAGACGGTGGTGGCGCGCATCCATGCCACCGTCGTGGCCTGCGGGGTGCTTCGGCCGGTCGTGATCGGCCATTCGGCGGGGGCGCTCCACGCGACGGGCTACGCCGCGGCCCACGACACCGCCGCCGTGGTCAATGTCGACCAGTCCCTACGGGTAGCACCGTTCGCCGTCTTCCTCCAGCGACTGGCGCCGGCCCTGCGCGGCCCGGACTTCGACACCGCATTCCAACCCTTCGCCGCCAGCATCGGCGTCGGCAGGCTGCCCGAACCCGAACGCGCGCGCGTGTTGACGACCCAGCACATCGACCAGCAGCTGGTCCTGGACTACTGGACCAGGCCATTGAGCGAGAGCCCGACCGATCTTCAAACCGAGATCGACGGACTTCTATCCAATGTCACCGTGCCCTACCTCTGGCTGGCGGGAGGACCGGTCGATCCGGCCGATCGCGACAATCTGACCAAGCAGTTGCCGCAGGCACAGGTCGAGACCTGGTCCGACTTGGGACACATGGCCCATCTGGCCGAACCCGACGCCTTCGCCGACCGAGTGTCCCGGTTCGCCGTGGAAAGCTCCGGGCTCTACCCGAGTGAGATCCGCACATAAGCGCGCCTCGAAGTTCCGACAACCTGAGCATCCCAACCTCCCAACGACACAACCCCGAACACGAAGGGTGTTGCATCGACCGGTTGAGACCACCGCACATATGCGCGCGAAGGAGTTCCGCGAGGAAGTCGTTGCGGTCAGTCTTCGTCGACGGCGGGCTCGAGGCGAGCGGCGCGCGGTGTGGTCGTCCAGCTGGCCAAGAGATCGACGGCCTCTTGGGATGGCGAGCCGGGTTCGGCGGTGTAGGTCAGCAAACTCTGGCCTGTGTCGCCCGGGAGCGGGAGGAACTCGAACGGTAGGTCCAGGTCGCCGACGATGGGGTGGTGGATGCGCTTTGCGGCCGGTGACGTGGAGGCGGACGTTGTGGGCGGCCCACCGGCGTCGGAACTCGTCGCTGCGGGTCGAGAGCTCGCCGATGAGGTCTGAGAGGTCACGGTCGTAGGGGTCGCGGCCGGCCTCGGTCCGCAGCATCGCGACGGTGTCGTTGGCGGCCTTGTCCCAGTCAGTCCAAGAACCGGTTCGCCCGAGGGTTGAGGAAGAGGAAGCGGGCGTTGTTCGGCGGGTCGGTGATCTCGTCGTAGATCGGTGCGTACAGAGCCCGTCCGAGGCCGTTTGACGCCGAGCATGTCGAGGCGGCCGTTGAGCACGAAGGCGGGTGTGCCGACCATCGAGTCCATGATCCGTTGGACGGTCGGCCGGACGCGTTGTGCCGCTGGGCGTCGACGCGTAGCACGCGTGCTGCTAGCCACCCGGAGAAGGTCGAGGAGGTGGCGGCGCTCGGCGTCGTCGAGCTGCAAGGCATGCACTATCCCGTCCACGACGCCCTCGGAGATGCCGGTGGCATCGCCGCGCTCGAGTCGGATGTAGTACTCGCTCGAGATACCGGCGAGCATCGCGGCCTCTTCCCGACGCAGCCCGGGAACCCGTCGGCGATCGGCCGCCGTAGACCGGCAGTCCTGCCTGCTGTGGCGTGATCCGGGCGCGACGGGTGGTCAGGAACTCGCGAATCTGGGCGCGCACATCACCGCGGACATCCGGGTCCTGACTCACTCGTCATGCCTTTCACGATACGGACATGAACGCGGTCGAGGGGGTCCCTGCGAGTACCCCTCTTGACAGGGCCTACCGCCCCTGCCGGCGGACTGGTTCTGTGGAGCAGTCGGGCAAGCCGACGACCTCGACTGCGAAGGAAGTACAACCCACCATGAAGCATCATCTCCCTGGGAAGCCTCGAGGTCTCCCGCATCGGCCTCGGCGCCATGACCATGGCCGGCACCTACACGACCGAAGGCGCCCTCGACGACGCCGAGTCGATCCGCACCATCCACCGGGCCCTCGACCTCGGCGTCACCCACATCGACACCGCCGAGATCTACGGTCCGTTCCACAGCGAGGAGGTCGTCGGCCAGGCCATCAAGGGACGCCGCGACCAGGTCGTGATCGCGACGAAGTTCGGGCTCGTCTCCCACGCCGGCGGCGGCACCCGGCGTCGATCGACAGCAGCGCGGCGAACATCACGCACCGCGGTCGAAGGCTCGCTCCAGCGCCTCGGCACCGACCACATCGACCTCTACTACCAGCACCGCGTCGACCCGAACACCCCGATCGAGGAGACCGCCGGCGCCGTCGCCGACCTGATCGCCGAGGGCAAGGTGCTGCACTTCGGCCTCTCCGAGGCCAGTCCCCGAGACCATCCGTCGCGCCCACGCCGTGCAGCCGGTCTCCGCGCTGCAGACCGAGTACTCGCTGTGGACCCGCGACGTCGAGGCCGAGATCCTGCCGCTGCTGCGCGAGCTCGGGCATCGGCTTCGTGCCCTACTCGCCGCTCGGCCACGGACTGCTCACCGGCCAGATCCGCACCGTCGACGACTTCGCCGACGACGACTGGCGCAAGACCAACCCCCGCTTCACCGGCGAGAACTTCCGCCGCAACCTCGCCATCGTCGACGAGGTCACGCGCCATCGGCGCCGAGATCGGCGCCACCCCGGCGCAGACCGCGCTGGCCTGGATCCTCACCCGCGGCGACGACATCGCCCCGATCCCCGGCACCCGCCGCGTCGCCCGCGTCGAGGAGAACACCGCCGCCGACGCGATCGAGCTCACCGCCGCACCAGCTCGACCGGCTCAACAACCTCACACCCGCCGCCGGCGAACGCCACGACGAGGCGAACATGGCGTCAATCGACCGCTGACCTACCGGGCAGGCCGGGGACCGACGAGGTGGCTTGTCTCGTCCGTCCGCGCATACTGCCGGATCGCTCCGTAGGAGGCGATGAAGAACGGCACATCGGCTCGCTCAGCAGTTCTCTTCCATGAGGACGACCTTGCCGTCGACCGACCGCCACAACGACGGGATGAAGTAGGCGACGGACGGCCAGGGCTCTGCCGCCTCGTGGTCGTCCGTGAGGACCTGGCCTCCGTGGGCTGTCCACCAGCCGCTGGGGTCGTCGATCCAGGTGTCCGTCAGGTAGTCGCGCACAACAAGGGCCGCCCCTCCGCGCAACGCCCTGCGGATCGCGGAATGCTTACCAGTCCAACCCATCGGCGCTAGGGCTTCGCCCGTCGGGGTGTGAAGGGACTTAGTCGTCACCGGCCCAGCATGCCCGACGACCCGAGTCAGATCACTTAGGGCGACTGCGGACGAGGTCTTGACGAGGCGGGCGCGCATACGGCCAAAGCCGCACGGGGCAGGCAGCCCCGTCAATGTGAGTTGGGTGGCAAATCCCTAGTGGGCCGGGTCAGGTCCAACAGCATGACTCTGAGCTCCTGCTGCTGCGCCGAAAGCGATTCCATCCGCGCGATCAACTCTGACTGGGACGCGGTCGCGGTCGCCAGGTCCGGCTGTGCATCAGGGGACCCGGACTGCGATGACCCCTCACCCTCGCTCGGCCTAGTGACAAACCACGCCGCAACCGTCGCACTCACAGTCCCGATAAGACCTATGCCCACCATCATGACGAGCACCGCAATGCCGCGCCCCACCTGCGTCACCGGCGTGTAATCGCCGTAGCCCACCGTGGTGGTGGTCACGATGGCCCACCAGATCGCGTTTCGATAGGTGGTAATGGTTGCCCCCGGCGCGTCGTACTCCACCCGCCACATGAAGAACGCACTGATGAACACCACCGCGATCACGATGCTCACGATCGACCCGGCGATCTTCTCGGTGCTCACGTTGGCCAGCGCGCGACGCATCAGCAGGAAGATTCGGAGAAGGCGAAGCATCGGCAACAGCACCATGAGCAAATCCAATTTGTGCGTCCGCACAAACCTTCCCTTGTCCACGGACAGCGTCAGCCGCACGGCGTAGTCGAACGCGAACGCGGCCCAAACGATCCACGTGATCACATCGAGCGCGCGTAGGAACGCGACCGATCCGTCTGGGAAGCTCCAGAGCAGGATTAGGTCGACAAGGAAGACGACGGCGAGCGCGTCGAGCGGGCGTTGCGCCCTTGCAACCCATCGCTGACCAGCCGGTGTCAAGATGTCTAGATCTGAGTCAGCCACAAGCTGATTGTGGGTGGACGCCGCACTGAACCGAGGCTCGCCACGCCGGGCGGCTGCCAGCACAAGGGTTGGGTCTGAACGCGCCTTGGCCCGTCTCCACACCGACGGAACCTGCCGGTTCGAGGTGCCCGATGGCGAACGCGAACGGCACATCGGGTGTGGGTGAGCGGACAGCGTCAGTCAGTCCGAAGCCGGGGCTATGGGCCTGTCATTCCTCGCGGGAACTAGATGGCGCCAGTGCCCCCCTGGCCGCCCCCGATCGGGCTCGGCCCGGCAGACTCCTTGCCGCAACGCGCACACAAGAGGTAAGGCTCACCCTCGCGAAGCTGCCTCACCCAGGGCGATGTATCCCGAACACGCACCTCAGACCACTGCCCATGAGTCGAACCTCCCGCGCTCAGCAGGCAGAACGCTACTGCGAGCAAATACTGCCGGATCTTGATTCAGCACGGCGAGCCAGAACGGCACCTATTCTCGCGCTCCGCGCTGCCGGTTGAGCTCTTCCGTGAGGGTTGCCGACCAGCAGGCGAGGTAGTCGTCCTTGCCGGGCTCCCACCACCCGGAGTCCTCGACGAACGAGACTGCGACTGCGTTCTCCAACGCCTGGTCACCGTCTGCGAGAGCCGAGTCCATCAGGACGAGGCTGCGGTCGCGGAGGTCGAAGTCATGTGTCTCGTGCGCGGCCTCAGCCTGTCGGCGGAGGTCCGCCACGAGTAGGTGAACGAGCAGCCCGTCGTTGGCGGCGAGGGGTTCGTCCGCGACGGCGCCCATGCGAGGGTCGGCTGCGCGAACTCGCGACACGAAGTCAGCTTGCGTCATGGGCACCGGGACAGCATGCAGGTCCTCGTGGCAGCGGGGCGAGCGCGACCGCCGCACTTCGCGGGCAACGTGCCTGCCCTTGTGGCGGAAGACCACACGGTGGACATTGAGGTACCTCGGCCATGTGCCTGGCCCCAAAGTCCCAGCCCGCGAACTCATGGGAGATACCAGTGATAGTCGTCCTTTTCTCCGGTGTGGATCGGCCGGACATTGACGTCGAGGAGTATGGCCGGGCCTCGGCCCGGATGCAGGAGATCGTGGCGTCGATGCCCGGCTTCATCTCCTACAACTCCTACGTCTCCGACGAGGGTGACGATCTGATCGTCGTTCGCTTCGACTCGCTCGAGTCCCTCGAGGCATGGCGCACCCAACCGGAGCACCTCGCGACGCAGGAACGGGACCGCTCGTCCTGGTCTCAGGAGTACTGGGTCCAGGCATCCTCGACGGTGCGTGAGTATCGATGGACGAATGGGGTGGGCTACCGGTCGGATCTCGCGCAGATGTTCTCCGGCAGATCTGAGATCCCGCCCTGCTCGACACCCCCACAGGTCTGATCGGCACTGCGTTAGAACGGCACATCGGCGCTAGTCGAATCTGTGAGATTCTGCGTCCGGAGTCCCCGTGAGAGAGAGGGACACGGGCCTCGGCTGAGTTCGCGCGAGAGCGCTGGCGTTGGGGCACCGCGCCGTCCGTTGCCCACGGCTCGCGGGGACTCCCTTGACCCTGCGATGCGAACGCGCACGGCACATCTGCGCGCCACTACATCGAGTGCGATTCGTAGATGCGGACGCTGTCGATGATGGGCATGGAGCTCACGAGGGACTCGGCGTGTTCGAGGTCTTCGGCGTTGAGGATGCAGTAGCCCACGAGCGGTGACGGCGAGTCGAGGTTGAGATCGGTCCGGCCGTCGTTGGTGAGTTCGACACCGCGGCCGAAGGGACTGCCCGGGTCGATCAGGTTGGGACCTACGGCGGCGAACCACGCGCCCCATGCCTGCTGCACCTCATCGGTCGGCGTGGTGAAGCCATAGGTGAGCACGATGAACTTCTTCATGATGGACCCTTCTTGCGCCGCGAGCCGCGGGCGCTTGGTGTGGTGTCGGTCAGGTAGTGGTCGTAGTTCTCGAACGTTCCTTCGCCGGTGCCCCAATAGGTATGGAACTGACCCGCCCACTGCTGCAGCAGGGTCAAGGGGGCGGGATCGAGAGTCAGAAAGGTGGTGCGCCCCTTCTTGTGCCGCTTGATGAGACCCGCCCCTTCGAGTACGCCGATGTGCTTGTTGATCGCTGGCAACGACAGACCCCGCATGTCGGCAAGATGGTGGATCGCTGCAGGCTGCTGCCCAAGGAAGCGAACGATCTCGCGGCGGTGAGCATTTGCGAGTGCGTTGAAGACGCCGTCGAGTTCGTGCGGTTCCGCCGTCTTCAGTCGAACCCCCTCATGCGTAGCCAATGGTTCACCTCCTGGTGAAGTGTCGGCATTCGGTCGGGGCTTGTCAAGGAGTGGTTTCGCTGTCATCCGGCGGCAACGAGGTGAGCGCGAGGCCGGATATTTCTTGCTACTGCGCGACCCATCACCCTGCAATCCGACACACCCGGTGAGGCGCGTCCGTCCGGCGGTCCGGCTCAGACCTCGGGGGCTCGGATCGCGACGAGGACCGCGCGCGCCAGGCCCTCGACGAACGCCTCGTCGATCTCGGCCTGTCGGACGAGGAGCCGGTGCGTGATGGCGCCGGCGAGTACGTCGTAGAGCAGGTCCGCCTTGTCGTCGGCGAGCGCCCGCGAGATCTCGCCACGGGCGACCGCCCGGTCGAGGCCGTCGACCACGAGCTGTCGTCCGGGGTCGAGCACCCGGCGCTGCACCGACTCGCGCAGGGCCGCGTCGCGACCGGCTTCGGCCATCACCGCGAGGTACGCCGCCCGGGCGGCCGGACGGCCGTAGACCTCCGCGCACGACCGGATCGCGTTCGCGATGTCCTCGTGGGCGCTGGTGCCGGGCTCGGTGCGCGCGTCGGACACCAGCTGCGCCACCGCCTCGACGGCGAGGTCCGCCCGCGAGGCGAACCGTCGGTAGACCGTCGTTTTCGCGACGCCGGCCCGTGCCGCGACTCCCTCGACGGTGAGGCCGGCCCAGCCGTCCTCGGCGAGCACCGCGCGGGTGGCGTCGAGGATCGCGACGTCGGCGGCGCCCGAGCGCGGGCGACCGCGGCGGGCGGGGGAGACGTCGGTGGCAGCCATCGCCCGCACTCTCCCACGCCCGGTACGGCGACGACGGCATCCGCACGGCGAGGGGGCGGCTGGACGTCTCGTCCAGTTATGTAATACGATACGAAGCGTAGAGTAAATCACTCCAGAAAGGGGTGCCGGTCATGTCCGCCACCACCACCCGCCTCACCGTCGTCCCCGACTCGCGCCTCGAGCGCCGGGCCGCTCATGCGACTGCGTCTGCGGCCGCTACCGACCGCTGGCTCGCGCTGCAGGTCACGATCGCCGTCGCGCTCGGCGTCGTGGCCGCCGTCGGCCTCACCTGGGTCGTGCTCGCCACGCAGACGTTGCACATGTCGATCTGACCGCGGGCGAGACCGCCCCCGCTCGCTCGCGCCTGTCGCCCGGTCCGGCAGACTGAGCCTGTGAGCAACGCACTGCCTCCCTCCCGTGTGCCCCTGCGCGGTGCCGTCGACCTCGCGGCCCTCGCGGCCGCCCGTGAGGCGCAGGCTGCGGCCGAGCAGCGCCTCGCCTCCGCAGACCTGCCGCCGGGCGTGGTCATCGACGTCACCGAGGCCGACTTCCAGTCCGCCGTCCTCGACCGCAGCTTCTCCGTGCCCGTCGTCATCGACCTGTGGGCCGACTGGTGCCAGCCGTGCAAGGCGCTGACCCCGGTGCTCGAGGCCGCCGCCGCGGACGACGCCGGTGCCTGGATCCTCGCCAAGGTCGACGTCGACGCCAACCCGCGCATCTCGGAGGCCTTCCAGGTGCAGTCCATCCCGACGACCTTCGCGGTCATCAAGGGCCAGCCGATGGCCCTCTTCGAGGGCGCCCTCCCGGCCGCCCAGGTGCGCCAGTACCTCGACGAGATGCTCCGCGTCGCCGCTGCGAACGGCGTCTCCGGACGGGTCGGTGCCGACGACGTCCCCGCCGACTCCGCCGCAGGTCCCGCCGGTGCCGAGCCGGAGACGGATCCGCGCCTCGACGCCGCCTACGACGCGATCGAGGCCGGTGACTGGGACGCCGCCGACGCGGCCTACCGGTCCGTGCTCGTGTCGGCCCCGAACGACCCGGAGGCCGTCGCCGGGCTGGCGCAGGTCGCGCTGCTGCGCCGTACCGACGGTGCCGATCCGCAGGCCGCGCTCGCGGCCGCTGCCGCCGCGCCGGACTCGCTCGAGGCCCAGGCGCTCGCCGCCGACGTCGAGCTGCTCAGCGGCCTCGTCGACGAGGCGTTCGCGCGCATCATCGACCTCGTCCGGCGCACCAGCGGCGCCGAGCGCACCGCCGCGCGCGACCACGTGCTCTCGCTGTTCGTCCTGGTCGGGGACTCCGATCCCCGCGTCATCAGGGCGCGCACGGCGCTGGCGAGCGCGCTCTTCTAGGACTGTCGCCAGAGACGGGTCGACCGCGCCCCTTCGTCAGACGTCCGGCGACGGCACCGGGGTCGAAGGTCCTGGGTCGGCGTCGCCGCCGTCGTAGGCGTAGTCGCGGTAGGACCGCTCGTCCTCCCGCGGCTCGATGTGCGTGGTGACGTGCGCGCCGTCGAGCAGCGCGAGGACGTCGGCCTCGACCACCTCGGCGAGATCGTGGGCCCGCTGCACCGACCAGGCGCCCGGGACGAGGACGTGGAAGGACACGAACCGCTGCCGACCGCTCTCGCGCGTCTGCAGCCCATGGAAGCCGACGTCGTCGGATCGGTGCCGGTCGAGCACGGCCCTGATCGCGTCGTTGTCGGCGGCCGGAAGCGCGGCGTCGAGAAGTGCCGACGACGAGTGCCACACCAGCCTTCCGCCCACGATGAGGATGTTGATGGCGACGGCGATCGCGACGATCGGGTCGAGTCGCAACCAGCCCGTCACCGCCACCATGAGGACGCCGACCAGCACGCCGGCCGAGGTCCACACGTCGGTCATGAGGTGCTTCCCGTCGGCGGTGAGCGTCGCCGACCGCTCCCGCCGTCCGACCCGGATGAGCAGCAGCCCCACCGCGCCGTTGACCGCTGTCGCGAGCAGCGAGATCGCGAGGCCGACGCCGAGGTTCTCCAGCTCCACCGGGTGGATCAGCCGCGGGATCGCGGACCAGATGATCACGCCGGCGGCGACGAAGATCATCAGCCCTTCGATGGCCGCGGAGAAGTACTCGGCCTTGCCGTGCCCGTAGTGGTGCGTGTCGTCGGCCGGCCGTGCCGCGATCGTCAGCGCAACCAGTGCGATCACGGCCGCGACGAGGTTGACGACGGACTCCGCGGCGTCGGACAGCAGCCCCACGGAGCCGGTGAGGAAGTAGGCCCCAGTCTTCAGCGCGATCGTGACGATGGCGGCCGCGATCGACAGCCAGGCGAACTTCGCGAGCGACGGTTCGCGTCGCTCGCTCGCCACCTGGTGCATGCGACCTCCTCGACGTGCTCCCCGATGCTCTCACCCGGTCCGCGGAGGTGTCCGTGCGGGTGGACCCGGCCGGAACGACTCGCGGCGGATCGTCGTGCGGCATGCTGCCGTCATGACCGGGACAGCGCCCCCGTCCTCGCCCGCCGACTCGGTCGTCGTGGCAACGACGTCCGAGCAGTACGCCGCCTTCGGCGCGCTGATCGTCGAGTACACCGACTGGCTCCGTGCTCGTTACGCGGACGTCGACGGACTCATCGACGGCGTCGGTGCCC
This sequence comes from uncultured Actinomycetota bacterium, assembly GCA_963782665.1. Taxonomy (GTDB): domain Bacteria; phylum Actinomycetota; class Actinomycetes; order S36-B12; family CAIYMF01; genus Longivirga. The sequence goes on from CAWAKP010000005.1 coordinate 791,315, forward strand.
AGCAGTCCATGGGCGAGGAGCTCGACCACCTGCCGGAGAAGTACGGCCCGCCGGAAGGACTGACGTTGCTCGCCTATCGGGGTGAGGACGTCGTCGGTGGCGTCGCCTACCGCGACCTCCACGACGGCACGTGCGAGATGAAGCGGCTCTACGTCCCCGAGCGGTTCGGCGGGCGCGGCACCGGTCGACTGCTCTGCACGTCGCTCATCGACGCGGCGACCGGCGCCGGCTTCACGCTCATGCGTCTCGACACCGGCTTCCGCAACGACGAGGCGATGACGATGTACGCGTCGCTCGGTTTCGTCGCGTGCGACCCGCACGTCGACTACCCGCCGCACCTCGCGCAGCACATCCGCTTCTTCGAGCGCCCGCTGCGCTGAGCACGCCGCGCACGTGCGCGCGCCCCGAACCGGGGAAGGCCGGTCCGGGGCGCGGGTCTCGTGTGGACTAGACGATGCGCTGGGTCCAGAGCAGTGCGGCGATCGCGGCGGCGACCGCGAGAGCCAGCGCCAGGCCGACGAAGATCGCCGTGATCTCCTGCGTCTTGGTCTGGTAGGCGATGTCGTGGCTGATCTTCTCGTAGATCGATCCGAGCTGGTCGGACGTCGCCGCCTCGAACGACTCGCCGGCGCTCGCCTGTGCGATCGAGCTCATGGCATTGACGTCGACGGGAACCGGGACGTCGACGCCGCGCACGTTGACGGTGCCCTCGGCTGTGCCGAACGCGATGGTGTCGACCGGCACCTTGGCCTGGCCGGCGGCGGCCGACTCGTCGAGCGCGGCCTGCATCGGGTCGGCGTCGTTGGGCGCCACCGTGGGCGTGCCGTCGCTCATCAGCACGATCGCGGCGGGCGTGGGCTTGCCCGAGTCACCCTTGGGCACGCCCTGGATCGCGGCGAGCGCCGTGGCGATGCCGTCCGCTGTCGCGGTGCCCGGTCCGACAGTCAGGCTGTTGAGCGCGTCGAGCACGGGGGCCTTGTCCTGCGACGGCGCGACGACCAGTCGGGCGGACGTGTCGAAGGTGACGAGACCGATCTGGATGCCGTCCGGGAGGCTCTTCACGAAGTCGCGGGCGCGTGCCTCGGCAGCCTGGAGCCGGCTCGGTGCGACGTCGGTCGACGACATGGACGCCGATGTGTCGAGCGCGAGGACGATCGTGGCGCGATCGAGCGGCACGGGCACGGCCATCACGGGCTGCGCGAACGCGATCACCATCGCGATGAGCGACAGCAGCACGCCGGCGGCCGGCAGGTGGCGCTGCCATCCCGAGCGTGAGGGCGCGACGGAGTCGAGCAGGTCGACGCTGGTGAAGCGCACCACCTGCGCGTGGCGTCGCCGCTGCACGAGCAGGTAGGCCGCGAGCAGGGCGATGGGGGCGAGCAGGAAGACCAGTCGCCAGCCGGACAGGAAGCTCATCGGGAGACCTTCGGGGTGAGTTCGGGTGCGCCAGCGGCGACCAGGGGAGGTGCGGTGGGGGCGGGTGACGTCCCGCGTGACGCCGGCGAGCGCAAGGTCTTGCGCCGTGTCACGAAGGCGACCGTGTCACCGAGCCAGTCGCGGTCGGTGGACAGGTGCAGGTAGTCCGAGCCGCCGGCGTGGATGCCTGAGCGGATCGCGGCGGAACGCTGCGCAGCGGCCTCGGCGTAGCGCTGCCGCAGGCCCGGGGTCCGGGTCTGCACGTAGCGCTGGCGGCCCGTCTCGGGGTCGACCACGCCGAGGATGCCGACGTCGGGCAGCGACAGCTCGCGCGGGTCGCTGACGTGCACGCACACGACGTCGTGCCGCATCGACAGCAGGCGCAGCTCGCGCTCCCAGTGACCCGAGTCGAGGAAGTCGGAGACGACGACGACCTGCGCGCGACGTCGGACCGCGGCAGTGACCCAGCGCAGGGCCGCGCCCAGGTCGGCGGACGCCGACGGCCCGGTCGTCTGGCGCGGGGTGTCGTGGACCGTCGCGAGCGCCGCGAGGAACGCGGCCCGACCCTGGCGGGCCGGGCGCTGCACGAGGGACTCGGTACCGGAGACGACGACCCCCACCCGGTTGCTGCCGCCGAGGCGGAGCATGCCGAACGCCGCGGTCGCCGCGAGGACGACGTCGCGCTTCTCGCTGCTCGCCGTGCCGAAGTCGAGGCTCGCCGAGCGATCGGCCACGATCCACGTCTCGACCTCGCGGTCGGCCTCGGTGCGTCGGACGTACGTCTCGGCCGAGCGTGCGGTGAGGTTCCAGTCGATGAGTCGTGCGTCGTCGCCCGGTTCGTAGGCGCGAGCGCTCGCCCGCTCGCTGCCCGGCCCCAGCGTCGTCGTCCAGTGGTCGCCGCTCACGCGCCCGTCGAGACGACGCAGCAGCTCCAGCTCGAGCCGGCGCAGCACGTCCGACCGCGCCGCCACCGAGGTGGCGGGCACGGAGGAGTACGTGCGCGGCGTCGTCATCCGGCGGTCCGCTGGTCGGCCGTCGGGTAGGCGAGCGTCTGCGTCATCGGGTCGACCGCGACGGGCACGGCCGTGGTGCTCGAGATCCGCGGAGCCGGGACGCGCGAGAGGATCTCGCGGAGCACCGCATCCGAGGTCACGCCCTCGGCGAGCGCGTCGTAGGTCAGCGTGATGCGGTGGCGCAGCACCTCGGGAGCGACGTCGAAGACGTCCTGCGGGACGATGAACCGGCGTCCGCGGAGCACCGCCATCGCGCGTGCGGCGGCGAGCAGGCCGAGCGTCCCTCGGGGGCTCGAGCCGATCGCGATGTGGCGGGCCAGGTCGTCGAAGCCCCAACGTGCCGGCTCGCGCGAGGCCATGACGAGGCGAACGGCGTAGTCCTTGACGGCGTCGTGCATGAAGACCGTGTCGACGACGTGCTGCAGCTCGAGCAGCTGCGCAGTGGTGAGCACCTGCTGGCCGACCGGCGCGTCCGTGCTCATGCGCGAGGCGATGGTCGTCTCCTCCTCGTACGAGGGCTGCGGCACGACGACGTGCATGAGGAAGCGGTCGCGCTGCGCCTCGGGCAGTGCGTAGACGCCCTCGGACTCGATCGGGTTCTGCGTCGCGAGGACGACGAAGGGCTGCGGCAGCGCACGGGTGTGACCGCCGATGCTCACCTGACGCTCGGCCATCGCCTCGAGGAGCGCGGACTGAACCTTGGCAGGCGCGCGGTTGATCTCGTCGGCCAGGACGAGGTTGGCGAAGATCGGGCCCCACTCGATGTCGAAGTCCTCGGTCGACGGGCGCCAGATGCGCGTGCCCACGAGGTCGGCGGGGACGAGGTCCGGGGTGAACTGGATGCGGGTCATCGAGCCGCCCATGACGCGCGACATGGTCGCGACCGTCAGCGTCTTGGCCAGGCCCGGGTAGCCCTCGATGAGGACGTGGCCGTTGGCGAGCAGGCTCACCATGACGCGCTCGACGAGCCGGTCCTGCCCGACGACGACGCGCTTGACCTGGCGCACGGCCTCGGCGAGCAGCACGGTGGGGTCGGTCGGTGCCGCGGGGGCCGGAGCGGGGGTCGGGGGTGCGACGGTCACCGGCTGCCCGGCCGAGGTGGGCTCGGCCGGGGTGAACGGTGAGGAGGGGACGGTCACGGGGTTCTCCTGCGGGTCAGGGGTCGGGAGGTCGTGGCTCATGAGACGGGTCCGGAGCCGAACGTGACGTCGGCGCTGTGCGTCTTGCCGGCGGAGTCGACCCACGAGATGCGGACCGTGTCGCCGGGGTGGTGCGGAGCGATGAGCGCCCGCAGGGACGCGTTGGTGGTGACGGCCTGTCCGTCGAGCGCGGTGATGCGGTCGCCGTTCGCGAGACCGGCCTTCGCAGCGCCGGAGCCTGCCACGGTGCCGGAGATGCGCACGCCGTTGGTGGCGCCGCCGGACCCCGCGACCTGGACGCCGAGGAACGCGCTCTCACCGATGTGGATCGTCGAGGACGCCTTGCCGTCGCGGATGTCCTGCGCGATCTGCAGGGCCTGGTTGATCGGCACGGCGTACCCGTCGGTGCTGCTGGTGGTGCGGCCGCCCGACGTCGAGCCCGCGGTGATGATCCCGACGACCTTGCCGTCGGTGCTCACGAGCGCGCCGCCCGAGTCGCCGGGCTGGATCGCCGCGTCGGTCTCGATGAGCCCCGTGAGGTTCTCCGAGGTGCTGTTGGCCGAGTCCATGGCGGTGATCGACTTGTCCAGACCGGTCACGCTCCCGTCGGCGGGGATCGGCTTGCCGCCGGCGCCGCCGGCGTTGCCGAGGCCGATCACCTGGTCGCCGACCTTGACCGTCGACGAGTCGCCGAGCGGCGCCGTCGCCATGCCAGACGCGTTGCGCAGCTTGATGACGGCGATGTCGTGCGTCGAGTCGTAGCCGACGACATCAGCGGTGTAGGACTTCGTCGTCCCGGCGACCGCGACCTTGATCGACGTCGAGCCGGCGATGACGTGGTGGTTGGTGAGCACCACGCCGTCGGCCGTGAGGACGACGCCGGTGCCCGCAGCCTCGGCGCCGTCGTAGCCGATGGTCGTGGTGATGTTGACGAGCCCGGGAGCGACCTTCGCCACTGCCTCGGGGTGCTGGGTGGTCCCGGTGCCCTGCGAGGTTCCGTTGCCGTCCTGGCCGCTGCCGGGGAGGCCCGGGATGGCCGGGAGACTGGGCAGCTGGTCGCCCGGCTGGGTGTCGCCGGGCTGCTGGTCGGAGGGCAGCTGGTCGCCGGGCTGGGTGCCGGTGGACGGCGACTGGCTCGGCGCGGCGCCCGGCGTGGCCGGGGCGGACGCGCTCGGCGACGTCGAGGGGGAGGCGACGTCGGCTGTCGTCGTGGGGGAGGGCCTTGAGGATGCCGAACCCGACCAGCGCCGCGGTCACCAGCGCGACGACGGCGAGCGCTGCGCGCTTGCCGTTGCCGGTGGGAGCGGGGGTCGCGTGGGTGGCGGGCGCGACGTCGAGGGCGGGCTCGGCGGCCCAGTAGCCCCCCACAGTGTCGGGGCGGCCCCAGAGCGGGGAGTTCCACGGATCCTGCGGCACGGTGGCGGTGGGCGCGGCGCCGGCGTAGCCGGGGGCCTCGGGCTCGGCGCCGGACGGCGCAGCGCCGTTCGGGTCGAAGGTCTGGGGGTTCATGCGGGCCTCTCATGCCGGGTCATCGGTCTCGCGACCTTCCGTACCCCTGCATTCCACGCCCTCAAACTGAGCGATGCCTGAGAAACGGACGTGCGAGACCCCAGAATGCGGCCCCCGCGGTCACGATTCGGTGAACGCGGGAGCCGCTCGGGTGACCGGTCAGGCGGTGGCGGCGCCTCGGCGTCCATGTCGTCGGCCGCGCGCTACAGGCTCGGCCGGGTCGGCCCGCGGGGCCGGTGCGGGCGGCGGCAGGTAGGGCAGTGCCGCGGTGGCCACCAGTCCGAGGCCGATGATGAGTGCCGCGACGCCGGTGGTGACCTTGCTCGCGGTGATCATGGCCGGGCGGCGGCGTCGCCTGCCTCCTTCGTCGCGGGCTGGGCCTGCAGCGACGGGATGACCGACCCGGCAGAGCCGGTGACCGCGTCGGTGACCTGGGTCGTGACGACCGGCGGGGTTCCGATCGCCTCGAGGTTGGACGTCGTCGCGCGCCCGAGCGAGGTCAGCAGCAGGGTGCCGAGGATCGCCACCCCGAGGGCCGACCCGAGCTGGCGGAACGTGCTCTGCAGCCCCGACGCCTGCCCGGACTCCGCCACGGGGATCTCGGCGAGGATGACCGAGGTGAGCTGCGCCGTGGCCATGCCGACGCCGATGCCGTAGAGGAACAGCCAGCCTGCGACGGCCCAGCCGCTGATGCTGGCCGAGAGCGTGACCGCGAGCCCGGCGACGGCGAACGCCTCGAAGGCGAGGCCGGCCCGGACGACGGCGCGACCTCCGTACCGCTGAGTGAGCTGCGGAGTCATGCCCGGAGATGACGAACGTGCCGACCGCGAGCGCCGCGATGAGCCAGCCCGTGCCGAGGGCGGAGAACCCGAGAGCGTTCTGCAGGAGGAGCGGCAGGGTGAACAGCAGGCCGAACTCGCCCAGGGCGACGATGAGGGCCGCGATCGAGCCGAAGCGGAACGAGCGGACGTCGAGCAGGCCCAGGTCGATCAGCACGACCTTGCCTGCGGCCATCCGCTTCTTCTGGACCACCCAGAAGCGCAGCATGAAGGAGACGCCGACCGCCATGGCGATGGGAACCGGGCTGATCGCGCCGTCGGCCTGTCGCCACCAGCCGTAGTTCTGGCCCTCGATGAGGGCGAACACGATGCCGGCGAGGCCGATCGTCGAGAGCGCGACGCCGTAGAGGTCGAGGGTGCGGGGGGAGGAGTCGTCGCGAGTCTCGGGGACCGCGAAGAGGATGAGCGCGATCACCGTCAGTCCGACCGGCACGTTGAGCCAGAAGGCCCAGCGCCAGGTGTAGTCGGTCACGAGCCAGCCGCCGACGAGCGGACCGATGGCGGCCATGCCACCGATCGTGGATCCCCAGACGGCGAAGGCGATCGCGCGTTCGCGACCGGTGAAGACCGCGTTGAGGGTCGACAGCGTCGAGGGCAGGATCATCGCGGCGCCGACCCCCTGGAGCAGTCGAGCGCCGATGAGGGCCTGGGGGCCGCCGGCGAAGCCCGCGAGGATGCTCGCGACGACGAACACCACCATGCCGATGAGGAACAGTCGCTTGCGGCCGTAGATGTCGCCGACGCGACCTACCGTGAGCAGGAGGGACGCGAACACGAGCGAGTAGATCGCGTTCATCCACTCGGCCTGCGTCGCGTCGAGGTGAAGGTCCTCGATGATGGTCGGCAGGGCGACGTTGACGATCGTCGCGTCCATGATGATGAGGGAGACGCCGAGGGCGACCGCGGCGAGCGCCCACCAACGACGAGGGGTCACGGGGGTCTCGGTCGCACCAGTGGTGGGGATTGTGTTGTCGACGTTCATGTCGGTATCTTATCGACATCGATGTCGGGAAACAACTCGCGGTCGCGACCACGGGCAGGGAGGGGACGAGTGCCGAAGATCGATGCGCCGACCGTGGCCGAGCACCACGCCAACCGGCGTGCGGCGCTGCTCGCGGCGGCCGAGCGGGTGCTCGCCGAGCAGGGTCTCGACGGGCTGAGCCTCGGCGCGGTCGGTGCCGAGACCGGACTGGCCCGCTCGAGCGTCTACCAGTACTTCGACTCGACGCCGGCCCTGCTGGCGGCCGTGGTCGAGGACGCCTTCCCGCGCGCGACGCAGCGTCTTCGCGACGCGGTCGAGGCGCAGACCGACCCCCGCGCCCAGGTCGACGCGTACGTCCGCACGGCGCTGGCGCTCTCCACCGACCGCACGCACCGCTCGCTCGCAGCGCTCGCCGGCGCCGACCTGCCGACCGAGTGCCGAGCGCGCGTCGCCGAGCTGCACGCCCTCCAGGACGCCCCTCTTCGCGACGCGCTGCGTGCGCTCGGCGACCGCAACCCGGACCTCACCGCACGCCTCGTCGTCGCGCTGGTGCGCGGCGCGTCGCAGGCCGTTCTCGAAGGAGCCGCCGCCACCACGGTGCGACGCCGTACGCTCGCGCTCGTGCACGAGGGCATCGGATGAGCGACGGCAAGTCGGTGGTGGGGTCGCCCGCCTACGGTCCGCACGGCCGGCCGAGCCTCGACACCTGGCTGCAGCCGGGACGCACCCGCTGGTCGTTCCGGCACACCCGCGAGGTCGTCCCGACCGAGCGGATCCGACGCGGGTCGACCGTGTCGTCCCTGCGGTCGGCTCCGCGTCCCGACCTGCTCGACGTCGTGGTCGCGGCGTGGGAAGGGCCGGCGACGGTGCGCGACCTCATGTCGCGCGACCGTGACGCTCTCGTCGTCCTCCACGGCGACGACCTCGTCCTCGACTGGCTCGACGAGGGTGCGCGCGACGACGAGCCGCACCTCGTGTTCAGCGTCACGAAGTCGGTGACCGGCCTGCTCGCCGGCGCGCTGGCCGGGGCGGGTCTGCTCGACCTGGGTGCTCGCGTCGTCGACTACGTGCCGGAGGTCGCCGAGAGCGGGTTCGGTGACGCGACCCTGCGACACCTCCTCGACATGGAGGCGTCGTTCGCGTTCGTCGAGGACTACACGCCTGGCGAGGACGTGGTCGCCTACCGCCACGCCGTCGGGTGGTACCCGGCGCCGGCCGACGCCCCGTCGCTCATGGCGTTCCTCGCGTCGCGCCGCCCGGACGGGCCGCACGGCGACCGTTTCCGCTACCTCTCGCCCGGCACGGACCTCATGGGGTGGGTGCTCGCCCGCGCCGCAGGGACGACGTGGGCGCAGGCGGTGTCGACGTACCTGTGGGGTCCGATGGGAGCCGAGGCCGACGCCGAGGTGACGGTCGACCGCGAGGGCACGCCACGAGCGGCGGGCGGGCTGTGCGTCGTCCCGCGCGACCTCGCGCGCCTCGGCAGGGTCGTCGCGCGCGGTGGCGCCGGCGTCGTCCCGCCGTGGTTCGTCGACGACCTCATGCACGCGGGCAACCCGGCGACGTGGGAGCGCGGCGACTTCGCCGAGTCGCACCCCGGCGGGCGCTACCGGTCCTACTGGTACTCCTTCGGCGTCGACGCGGACGTCGTGTGCGGGGTGGGTATCCATGGGCAGCTGCTCTACGTCGACGTCCCGCGTCAGGTCGTGGTCGTGATCCAGTCGTCGTGGGCCGACCCCGACCCCGACATCGGCCACTCGGACAACCAGGCGATCGCGCGGGCGATCGCGCACGCGCTCGCCTGAGCGCTCGTCGGTGGCTCGTCGGGTCGCTCCTGGGGTTGATCACCGGTTGCCGATGCCGTCGCCGAACCGTGCCGCGATGTCGCCCGGTCGGCCGTCGTGGCGGCTGCGACGCCGGTGCTAGCGTGCCGAGGTGTCGGGGGACAGGAGCTGGGGTGACGGCGCGCGCGTCTTCATGCCCGCGGTCGCCGTGGAGACCCCGGTGACTCCTCCTCCGTACCACCAGCAGGCGCCGGTGGCTGCTGCGACCTACGCCGAGCCGGTGCCGGCTGAGGCGTCCGCGCCACCGGTCTGGGCCTCGTACCCGCCACCGGACCCGTCCTCCGCCTGGCCCGCGTACGACCCCCGTGCCGCCACCTGGTCCGGTCCGGATCTCTCGCAGTACCCGGCGCCGGCGTACCCCGGGTCGGCGCCTGGCGGACCGACGTCCGCGGCGTGGCCCAACGACTCGTCGTGGCCGTACTCCACCTATGTGCCGGCGCCGCCTCGACGTCGGCTGAGCCGCCGGGCCACCACGATCCTCGCGTCGGTGACGGCTGCGGTGGTGCTCGTGCCGACGCTGACCGGGTTCCTCATGTGGCGTCATGACCGGGACGTGCGCGCGCAGCGTCAGGCGGCCGCGCAGGCTGCGGTCGATGCGCACCTGGCCAGGCTCGAGTCGTTCGTGGCGCAGCGCACCGGTCGACCGTGGCGGCAGCCCGTCGCGGCCGTGGTGCTCGACGACGGCGCCTTCGTCTCCGCGCTGCACCGCGCGACGGGCGGCTCCCCGGAGCGTGCGAAGGGCGACGTCGACGACTCGGGCGTGACCTTCACCGCGATGGGACTGGCGCCGGACCCGGACTCGTTCTGGGCAGCGGCCTCCGACGGCTCCGACGCCAACGTCGTCGGCTTCTACGACGAGGGGACCCGCCGGTTGTACGTGCGGGGCACGAGCTGGACGCCGTACGTCGAGTACGTGCTCGTGCACGAGCTGACCCATGCCAGCCAGGACCAGACCTACTCGCTGTCGACGCTGTGGAAGCGGACGAGCACGGCGGACGAGTCGTCCACGGCGCTGCGCGCGCTCGTCGAGGGCGAGGCGATGATGATCGCCGACGACTATCGCGACCAGCAGGACGCTGCCTGGCAACGGGCGGTCGAGACGGAGGACTCGCGGTCGACGCCGTCGTCGGTGCCCGTGGTCGAGCTGCTCGGCGGGTTCCCGTACGTCGTGGGGGAGGACTTCGTGCGCGGGCTGCGCACGTCGTGCGGCCCCGACGCGATCAGGTCCGCGTGGTCGGACCCGCCGCGCTGGACGATCTCGCTGCTCGCGCCCGAGCAGTGGTGCAGCCCGGCGCGCCTGGCCGTGACCCCGCCGCCGTCCCCGTCGGTGCCGGCCGGCTTCGCGAGCGGCCCGCAGGACGTCGCGCACGTCCGGGACATCGGCGTGCTCGGTGTGCTCGGCCTGTGGGCGGCGGTGGACGCCGACCGACCTCGGCTCTCGGACCTGCGCGCGCTCGACGGGTGGCGCGGTGACCGCTACGTCGCGACCGAGAACGACGACGGCGACCGCTGGTGCTTCGTCGACACTGCTCAGTTCGCCGATCACCGCGTCTCGAGACCGTGCCGTGGCGTTCCTGCGGCCGTGGGTGCAGCGCACCGGCGTCCAGATCGTGTCGCCGAGCACGACGACGGTGACGCTCTCGCACTGCACGACCTGACCACGTCGCCGGAAACCCGTTCATCGGTAGCAGGAACGCGCTCTCCACGACGCGATTCCACTACCGATGACGCGCGCGACGTCCGACGAGGGCGAAGCGCTCGTCCTGGATCTCCTTGCCCCACAGGGCAGGATCGGTGAGCGGGGTGACGACGACGTCGAGCTCGAGCGGTTCGACCAGGGCGCGCAGCGCGTCGGCGCGCATCCCAGCTCCGGTCGACCACAGCCCTTCGACAAGAACCAGGCGACCATCGGGCGCCAGCAGATCGACCCACCGGCGGAGTGCGGCAGCCGGGTCGGGCAGCGCCCACACGACATGACGCGAAAGCACGACGTCGTACGCCGCAGCAACGAGACCCGGGGACGACGCGTCACCCACCACGAACGTGCAGGACGTGCCCGCTGACGCCGCCTTCGCACGCGCCCGTTCGACCATGCGCGGCGACAGGTCGAGCCCGGTCACGTCGTAGTCGTGATCGGCGAGCAGGACGGCCACGGATCCCGTGCCGCAGCCGAGGTCAGCGACCCGGGCCGGTGCAGCAGGCAGGACGGTGTCGAGGAGGTCCCACCACGCGGCACGGGTCACCGGGTCGAGCAGGCCATGGTCGGCTTCGACGTCGAACGCGTCGGCCTGGGCGTCCCACTCACGTCGTACGCCGTCGAGGTCCATGTCCCGATCCTCCCTCAGCCCGACGACGTCGTCGGCTCGCTACGGTGGGCGCGTGGAGATCCGTGTGGCGACCGCTGCCGACTGGGACGCGATCTGGCCGTTCTTCGACGCCATCGTCAGGGACGGCGAGACGTACGCCTATCCGGACGACCTCACCTCGCAGACCGCCCGCCCGCTCTGGATGGAGGCGCCGCCGTACGCCGTGTTCGTCGCGGTCGACGGCGACGTGGTGCTCGGCAGCGCCAAGACCGGACCCAACCGACCCGGCCGCGGGGCGCACGTCGCCACGGCGAGCTTCATGGTGAACCCGGCGGCGCAGGGCCGCGGCGTCGGACGTGCGCTGGGCGAGCACGTTCTCGCCTGGGCGCGCGGGCAGGGCTACCACTCGATGCAGTTCAATGCCGTGGTCGAGACCAACACGTCGGCCGTGAAGCTGTGGCGCGACCTGGGTTTCGAGATCCTTGCGACAGTTCCGGAGGCGTTCGACAGCCGTGCGCACGGCCTCGTCGGGCTGCACATCATGTACCAGCGGTTCTGAGCGACGCATGGTCGACTGGGGGCCGCCCAGAGCGAGCATCGAGGCGGAGTGCGCGCGGCGGGGCCGTGGTGAGGTCGTCGACGGCTGCGTCCGGCTGCTCCGCCGGGACGAGGTCGACGTCGACCTGCTCGTCGCGCTGGCCGGTCCCGGGTCGCGCCGCTTCCACGGCCAGGATCGCGACGACGACTACTGGCTCCGGGTGTGGGGTGCCCGTGGTCTGCTCTGGGCGTGGGACGACTCGGCGACGGCAGCGATCGTCGCGGCGTCGGCTGACGACCACTGGCGCGTGCGCGAGATGGCCGCGAAGGTGGTCGCACGTCACCACGTCGACGAGGCGCTCGACGCCGTGCTCGCGCTGCGCGACGACCCGGTGCCCCGGGTGCGCGCGGCCGCCCAGCGCGCCGTCGTCGAGCTCACCCGCGTCGACACCTGACCGGGTCACGCACGGGTCGCCCGTTGCTCCGCGCCGGTCAGTCCGGGACGAGCCAGAGGGCGCCGAGCGGGGGCACGCGCACGATCGCGGAGTAGGGGAGCCCGTGCCACGGCACGTCCTCGGCGTGCACCGCGCCCGCGTTGCCGACGCCGCTGCCGCCGTAGACGTCGGCGTCGGTGTTGATGACCTCGCGCCACCTGCCGCCGTATGGGAGGCCGAGTCGGTAGGACTCGTGCGGGCCTCCGGAGAAGTTCACGACGCACGCGAGTACGGCATCGTCGTGACCCCAGCGCAGCCACGAGAACGTGTTGCCCAGTGAGTCGTCGGCGTCGATCCACTCGAAGCCCGCAGGCTCGTTGTCGCGCGACCACAGCGCAGGGGTGTCGCGGTAGACGTGGTTGAGGTCGGCGAGGCAGTGCTGGACGCCGCGGTGGTCGGCGTTGTCGAGCAGCCACCAGTCCAGGCCGCGCGCCTCGCTCCACTCGGCGTACTGCCCGATCTCGGATCCCATGAACAGCAGCTGCTTCCCGGGGTGCGCCCACATGTAGGCGAGGTAGGCGCGGACGCCGGCGAGCTGCTGCCAGCGGTCGCCGGGCATCTTGCCGATGAGCGAGCCCTTGCCGTGCACGACCTCGTCGTGGCTGATCGGCAGGACGTACTGCTCGCTCCACGCGTACATCAGGGCGAACGTCATCTCGTTGTGGTGCCACTGACGGTGGACCGGCTCACGACCCGCGAAGTGCAGCGTGTCGTTCATCCAGCCCATGTTCCACTTGAGCCCGAAGCCGAGGCCGCCGAGGTGCGTGGGCCGCGTGACGCCCGGCCACGCGGTCGACTCCTCGGCGATCGTCACGACGCCCGGGTTGCGCTTGTACGCCGTCGCGTTCGCCTCCTGCAGGAACGAGACCGCATCGAGGTTCTCGCGTCCGCCGTAGACGTTGGGCGTCCACTCGCCGGCCTTGCGCGAGTAGTCGAGGTAGAGCATCGACGCGACGGCGTCGACACGCAGGCCGTCGATGTGGAACTCCTCGAGCCAGTACGACGCGTTGGCCACGAGGAAGTTGCGCACCTCGCGACGTCCGAAGTCGAACACGTAGGTGCCCCAGTCCGGCTGCTCGCCACGACGCGGGTCGGCATGCTCGTAGAGCGGCGTGCCGTCGAAGCGGGCCAGCGCCCAGTCGTCCTTGGGGAAGTGCGCGGGAACCCAGTCGAGGAGGACGCCGATGCCGGCCTGGTGCAGGCGGTCGACGAGGTGCCGGAACTCGTCGGGCGACCCGAAGCGCGACGTCGGCGCGTAGTAGGACGTCACCTGGTAGCCCCAGGACGGCGCGTAGGGGTGCTCCATCACCGGCATCAGCTCGATGTGCGTGAACCCCATCTCGACCACGTACGCCGTCAGCTCGTCGGCCAGCTGCACGTAGGACAGACCCGGTCGCCACGACCCGAGGTGCACCTCGTACGTCGACATCGCCGAGTTGTACGGGTCGCCGGAGGGACGCGCGGTCATCCACTCGTCGTCGGCCCACTCGTACGCGGTCGTGTAGACGATCGACGCGGTCGCGGGCGGGTGCTCGGTGTGCTGCGCCAGCGGGTCGGCCTTCGTGCGCCAGACGCCGTCGCGTCCGAGCACCGCGAACTTGTAGCGCGTCCCCGTGCCCACGCCGGGCAGGAACAGCTCCCACACGCCGGACGAGCCGAGCGAGCGCATCGGCGTGCCGGCGCCGTCCCAGTGGTTGTGGTCGCCGACGACGCGCACCCCGAGCGCAGAGGGCGCCCACACGGCGAACGACGTGCCCGCGACGTCGCCCAGCGGTGACGGGTAGCTGTGCTCGTGCGCGCCGAGAACGGTCCAGAGCGTCTCGTGCCGGCCCTCGCCGATGAGGTGCAGGTCGACGTCGCCGAGCGTCGGCAGGAAGCGATAGGGGTCGTCGACCACCTGCGGGTCGCCGCCGTAGGCGACCTCGAGGCGGTAGTCGGGCACCTCGGGGACGTCGAGCACACCGGTGAAGATCCCGCCGTGCTCGTGCTCGAGGTCGACGCGGCGGTCACCGCCGTGCGTGCGCGCCACGACCGTGATCGACGTCGCCCAGGGACGCAGCACGCGGAAGGTGATCCCGCCGTCGAAGGGGTGGGGCCCGAGGATCGAGTGCGGGTCGTGGTGACGCCCGCCGATCACCCGGTCGAGGTCGGCGGTCGACACGGGAGCCCGCTGCGGTCCGACCGGAGCGCTCGGCGCAGCAGCGGGAGCCGGCGCCGGAGGTGCCGCGGCCGGGGGAACCGGCGTGGCCGGCGCCGCGGCCACGGGTGCGGGCGCGACGGGAGCCGCGGTGGCGGGTGGTGTCGCAGGCGGAGTCGGGGCCGGAGTCTGCGGCGGACTCTGCGTGAACGGGCTCGACGGCGCAGCCGGCGGCGGGGTCGGCGTCGCGTCGTCGGGGTGGTCGTCGGTCGGGGGTGTGGTGTCGCTCATGTCAGACGGCTCCGGCTCGTACGTGGACGATGTGGGCGACGTGCACGTGCGGGTCGAGCCGGATGTAGGGGTGCTCGCCCCAGACCCAGGTGTGCCCGCTCACGAGGTCGCGCGCAGCGAAGTTGTCGCCAGGACGCAGTCCGAGGGCGGTGAGGTCGAGGTCGAGCACGCCCTCGCGCGCGCCGTGCGGGTCGAGCGTGCACACGACCAGGACGACGTCGTCGCCCTCGCGCTTGCTGAAGGCGATGATCTTGTCGTTGGTGCCCGGGTGGAACGTGAGGTTGCGCAGCCGGTGCAGCGCCGGGTGCTCGCGCCGCCACTGGTTGAGCTGGGTGAGGTACGGCGCCAGCGTGTGGCCCGACGCCTCGGCCGCGGCCCAGTCGCGCGGACGGTACTGGTACTTCTCGGAGTCGAGGTACTCCTCGCTGCCGGGACGGACGGCGACGTGCTCGAACAGCTCGTAGCCGGAGTAGACGCCCCACGTCGGCGACAGCGTCGCCGCCAGCGTCGCGCGGATCGCGAACGCCGCGGGACCGCCGTACTGCAGGTAGGCGTGCAGGATGTCGGGGGTGTTGACGAAGGCGTTGGGCCGCATCGACGCCGCGAGCGGGCCGGACAGCTCGCGGAAGTACTCGGTGAGGTCCCAGACGTCGTTGCGCCACGTGAAGTAGGTGTAGGACTGCTGGAACCCGACCTCGCCGAGCAGCTTCATCATCGGCGGTCGGGTGAACGCCTCGGCGAGGAAGACGACGTCGGGATCCGTCGCGTTGATCGCGCCGATCAGCCGCTCCCAGAATGCGACGGGCTTGGTGTGCGGGTTGTCGACGCGGAAGATGCGGACGCCGGCGTCCATCCAGTGCCGCACGACCCGCTGCACCTCGACGAAGAGCCCGTCCGGGTCGGTGTCGAAGTAGACCGGGTAGATGTCCTGGTACTTCTTCGGCGGGTTCTCGGCGTACGCGATCGTGCCGTCGACGCGGTGGGCGAACCACTGCGGGTGCTCGGAGACCCACGGGTGGTCCGGCGAGCACTGCAGGGCGAGGTCGAGGGCCACCTCGAGCCCGAGCTCGCCGGCGCGGGCGACGAACGCCCGGAAGTCGTCGAGGGTGCCGAGGTCGGGGTGGATGGCGTCGTGACCGCCCTCGGGCGAGCCGATGGCCCACGGGACACCGGGGTCGTCGGGCCCGGGGGTGAGGGTGTTGTTGGGTCCCTTGCGGGCGGTCGTGCCGATCGGGTGGATCGGCGGGAGGTAGACGACGTCGAACCCCATGGCGGCCACGGCCGGCAGCCGCTCGGCCGCCGTCGCGAACGTGCCTGATCGCGGGGGATCGAGCGAGGCGCCCTCGGACCGCGGGAAGAACTCGTACCAGGACCCGTACAGCGCGCGCTCGCGCTCGACGCGCACCGGCACCGCCATCGACGACGTCACCTGCTCGCGAAGCGGGAAGCGCTCGAGCAGATCCGTGACGGACGGGTCGAGCGCGACGGCGAGCCGTGCGACGGGCGGTCGGGCGATGTCGCGCAGCGCGTGCACCGCGGCCTTGAGCGGATCGCGGACCTTGCCCCGCGGCAGCCCGGACATCGCGTGCTCGAGGACGATGGCCCCCTCACGCAGCTCGAGCTCGGCGTCGATGTCCGCCGGCACCTTGATCTCGACCCGGTGCCGCCACGTCTCGACCGGGTCGCCCCAGGCCTCGACGGTGAAGGTCCAGTCGCCGGTCGCCGTCGGCGTCACCGCCGCGGCCCAACGGTCGAGCTCGCCGGTCGGGTGCATAGGGACCGAGATCTCCACGGCGTCCGGCCCGCGCAGGACGGCCGTCGCGTTGACGGCGTCGTGACCCTCGCGGAACACCGTGGCCGAGACCGTGAAGGTCTCGCCCACCACGGCCTTCACCGGCCGGGTGCCGTGCGCGACGACGGGCGACACGTCCTCGATCGCATAGCGCCCGGTGCTCGCGGTGCGGGTCGGCTCGGAGGTGATCTCACCCGACGACGTGGCGCTCGGCTGGGGCGCACGTGGCGCACGGGGCGCGCGTGCACGGACAGGGGCGGGCGTCGCGGACCCGGAGGGGTCCGACGACGTGCGTCGGCGAGGCGGCATCACCGCGAGCCTAGCGACGTAACACGGTGACACGCGGGGTGAAACTCAGGTAACCCATGTAACCGGCGGGTGCGTGCTGCCGGCCCGCGGGACCGCCCCTAGGGTGGACCGGGTGAGAGCGATCCGACGATTCACCGTCCGCACCGTCCTTCCCGTGCAGCTGCAGCCGTTGGCGGCCGTGGCGACCAACCTGCGCTGGTCGTGGCACCCCGAGACCCAGGACCTCTTCGCGCGCATCGACAGCGCGCTGTGGGACGAGGTGGGGCACGACCCGGTCCGCCTGCTCGGCGAGGTCTCGTCGTCGCGTTGGGCCGAGCTCGCCGCCGACCAGGACTTCGTCGGACACGTCACCTGGGTCGCGAACGGGCTCAACGACTACCTCACCGGCGACCGGTGGTACCAGTCCCTCGGTGCCGACGCTCCGCGCTCGATCGCGTACTTCTCGCCCGAGTTCGGCATCACCGAGGTGCTGCCGCAGTACTCCGGTGGCCTGGGCATCCTCGCCGGCGACCACCTCAAGTCGGCGAGCGACCTCGGTGCGCCGATCATCGGCGTCGGCCTGTTCTACCGATCCGGCTACTTCCGCCAGTCGCTGTCGCTCGACGGCTGGCAGCAGGAGACCTACCCCGTCCTCGACCCCGACGGGCTGCCCGTGGCGCTGCTGCGCGACACCGACGGCCTGCCGGTCGTGGTGACGGTCGGCCTGCCCGGTGGGCGAACGCTCTCCGCCCACGTGTGGCGTGCCGACGTCGGCCGGGTGCCGCTGCTCATGCTCGACTCCGACGTCGAGGAGAACGACCCCGCCGAGCGCGACGTCACCGACCGTCTCTACGGCGGCGGGGGCGAGCACCGGCTCCAGCAGGAGCTGCTGCTCGGTGTCGGCGGGATCCGGGCGGTGCGCGCGTTCTGCCGCATCACCGGGGCTCCGGAGCCGGAGGTGTTCCACACCAACGAGGGTCACGCGGGCTTCCTCGGCCTCGAGCGCATCCGCGAGCTCGTCTCGGGCGAGGGCCTCACGTTCGGCCAGGCGCTGCAGGCCGCGCGCGCGGGCACCGTCTTCACGACGCACACCCCGGTGCCCGCAGGCATCGACCGCTTCCCGCGCGAGCTCGTGGAGCAGTACTTCGGCGGCGACAACGCGGCCGCGGGCGTCTCGGTCGCCGACATCCTCGCCCTCGGCGCCGAGGACTACGAGGGCGGCGACCCGACGGTCTTCAACATGGCCGTCATGGGCCTTCGCCTCGGCCAGCGCGCCAACGGCGTCAGCGTCCTGCACGGCGAGGTCAGCCGCGGCATGTTCGCGGGGCTGTGGCCCGGCTTCGACGTCGACGAGGTGCCGATCAGCTCGATCACCAACGGCGTCCACGCGCCGACCTGGGTCGCGCGCGAGATGCGTGACCTGCTCGCCGCGCAGGTCGGCCCCGAGCTCGCCGAGGAGACCGAGGGCTGGGAGGCGGCCGCGCGCATCCCCGCCGCCGACCTCTGGTCGACCAAGCGCGTGCTGCGCGAGCGGCTCGTCGACGACGTACGGCAGCGCCTGCGCGAGTCGTGGGGCCAGCGCGGGGCGTCCGACGCCGAGCTCGGCTGGGTCGACGACGTCCTCGACCCGGACGTCCTCACGATCGGCTTCGCCCGACGCGTGCCGTCCTACAAGCGGCTCACCCTGATGCTGCGCGACCCCAAGCGGCTGCAGGGCGCTGCTGCTCCACCCGGACCGCCCGGTGCAGCTGGTGATCGCCGGCAAGTCGCACCCCGCCGACGACGGCGGCAAGAAGCTCATCCAGCAGCTCGTGCGCTTCGCCGACGACCCCGAGGTGCGGCACCGCATCGTGTTCCTGCCCGACTACGACATCGGCATGGCCCGCCTGCTCTACCCGGGCTGCGACGTCTGGCTCAACAACCCGCTCCGCCCGCTCGAGGCCTGCGGCACGTCGGGCATGAAGGCAGCGCTCAACGGCGGGCTCAACCTGTCGATCCTCGACGGCTGGTGGGACGAGTGGTACGACGGCGAGAACGGCTGGGCGATCCCGACGGCCGACGGCGTGGCCGACGCCGATCGTCGTGACGACCTCGAGGCGGCGGCGCTCTACGACCTCATCGAGAAGAGCGTGGCGTCGCGCTTCTACGACGTCGACGCCGCCGGTCTGCCCATGCGCTGGATCACGATGCTCCAGCACACGCTCGCCACGCTCGGGCCCAAGGTGCTGGCGTCGCGCATGGTTCGCGACTACGTCACCAAGCTCTACACCCCGGCCGCGACGTCCTCGCGCAACGTGCTCGCCGACGACGCCGCGCTCGCCAAGGAGCTGGCGTCCTTCGGCACTCGCGCTCGCGCGGCGTGGCACGGCGTCCGCGTCGAGCACGTCGACGTGTCCGGCGTCGGTGACTCGCCGGAGCGCGGCACCGACGTCCAGGTGCGCGCCTACGTCGCGCTCGGCGACCTCACTCCGGAGGACGTCGTCGTGCAGCTCGTCAGCGGCCGGGTCGACCACAACGACCGCATCGTCATGCCTCGCGTCACCCCGCTCGCACCGGACGAGGGCTACGAGGGCAACCGCTGGCGCTTCGCGTCGTCGGTCGTCCTCGAGGACACCGGACCGTTCGGCTACACGGTGCGGGTGCTGCCCTACTACGCCGGGCTCTCCGACCCGGCCGAGCTCGGCCTGCAGGCGGTGCCGCGTCCGGTCGTCGGCGACCACGACGTAGCCCCGACGTTCGCCCCCACCTACTGACCCATCCCGGTCACAGGATTCGACCCTTAGGGTCATGTCGTGGCACAAAAGTGCCACTGCGCTTCCCTAAGGGTCGATATCTGCGAGCGGTGTCAGGCGTCGTCCTCGACGCGGAAGAGCGTGACGGTGCGCGGTGACACGCTCACCGTGGCGCCCACCGGGGCCGTGGGCAGGTCCGTGCCCGGGCGGTCGGTCGCGGTGTCGAGCAGACGCCGGTACGCCGAGCCGTACGGCGTCGCCGGCAGCGTGACGTCGGCGTCGCTGTCGGCCCGGTTGAGCACGAGCAGGAACGCCGAGTCCCGCAGCGGGTGCCCCTCCTCGTCGCGGGTGAACAGCT
The DNA here is from genome assembly GCA_963782665.1 of uncultured Actinomycetota bacterium. Lineage (GTDB taxonomy): Bacteria > Actinomycetota > Actinomycetes > S36-B12 > CAIYMF01 > Longivirga. The sequence goes on from CAWAKP010000005.1 coordinate 810,992, forward strand.
CGCCGGACAGCGCCATGACGAGCGTGTCCGTGGCGCGGTCGTTCCAGTCGGCGTCCGTGATCGGGGTGGCGTCGGCTCGCAGCCAGGTGAGGTCGGCGGGGCGGCCCTCGGCCACCGGGCGACCGTCGAAGAACTCGGTCTGCCGCAGGGCCGGGTGCGAGCGCCGGACATTGAGCAGCGCCGTCGTCCAGCGCTGCAGGTCGGCCTGCCAGGGCGCGAGATCCCAGTCCAGCCAGGAGATCTCGTTGTCCTGGTTGTAGGCGTTGTTGTTGCCCCCCTGCGTGCGCCCCATCTCGTCCCCCATGACGAGCATCGGCGTACCCGTCGACAGCAGGAGCGTGGCCAGGATCGCGCGGATCGAGCGCTGGCGCGCTGCCACGATCGTGGCGTCGTCGGTCTCGCCCTCGACCCCGTGGTTCCACGACAGGTTGTGGCCGCTGCCGTCGCGGTTGTCCTCGCCGTTGGCCTCGTTGTGCTTCTGGTTGTAGCTCACGAGGTCGCGCAGGGTGAAGCCGTCGTGCGCCGTGATGAGGTTGACCGACGCAGCAGGGGAGCGGCCGTGGAAGTGGTCCTGCGAGCCGGTGAGCCGCCAGCCCATCTCGGCCGGCGCCTCGCGTGCGTCGCCGCCGCGCAGCCAGAACGTGCGGACGTCGTCGCGGTAGGTGTCGTTCCACTCCGCCCACGGTGAGCCGAACATCCCGACCCGGTAGCCGCCGGGTCCGACGTCCCACGGCTCGGCGATGAGCTTCACCTGACGCAGGACCGGATCCTGGTGGACCGCGGCGAGGAACGGCGACCGCTCGTCGACGTCCATGCGCTCGCGCGTGAGCGCGGTCGCGAGGTCGAACCGGAAGCCGTCGACGTGCATCTCGGTGACCCAGTAGCGCAGCGAGTCCAGGACGAGACGCAGGACGTCGAGGTCGCCGACGTCCAGGGTGTTGCCGCATCCTGTGGTGTCGACGTAGGTGCCGCTGTGCGGAGCGAGCTTGTAGTGGTCGCGCTCACCGAGTCCGCGGAAGCTGAGCGACGGTCCGTCCGGTCCGCCCTCGCACGTGTGGTTGTAGACGACGTCGAGGATCACCTCGAGACCGGCCGCGTGCAGCGCCTTCACCATGGACTTGAACTCGGCCACCTGGTGACCCGGTCGCGAGTCCGCGGCGTAGGACGCGTGCGGGGCGAAGAACCCCAGGGTCGAGTAGCCCCAGTAGTTGCGGACGCCGCGGGCCGCGAGCAGCGGCTCGGTGATGGCTTGGTGGATCGGCAGCAGCTCGACGGCGGTCACGCCCAGCGACGTCAGGTGGTCGATCGCGGCCGGGTGCGCCAGCCCGGCGTAGGTGCCGCGCAGCGCCTCGGGTACGAGCGGGTGCCGCGCGGTGTAGCCCTTGACGTGCATCTCGTAGACGACCGTCTCGCCCCACGACGTGGCTGGCGCGTCGTCGTCGCCCCAGTCGAACGCGTCGTCGACGACGATCGACCGCGGGACGAACGGTGCCGAGTCACGTGGGTCCGGCGTCGACGGGTCCGACGGTGTGCCGGGGGTGAGCGCGTCGGACCACACGATGTCGCCGTGGATGGCGCGCGCGTACGGGTCGACGAGCAGCTTGGCCGGGTTGAAGCGGAGGCCTGCCGAGGGGTCCCACGGGCCGTGAGCCCGGATGCCGTACGCCGTGCCCACCTCGACGCCGGGGAGGAAGCCGTGGTGCACGCCGTGGCTCCTGGCCTCCAGCGGCACCCGTACCTCCTCGCCGCCGAACCACAGGCAGGCCTCGAGCAGGTCGGCCGACGGGGCACGCACTGCGAGGTTGAGGCCCTCGGGGGTCCAGGTCGCGCCGAGCGGCGAGGGGGCGCCGGGCGGACGGACCGCGTCGTCGCCACCTGCGTCGTACGCCGCCATGATCACCAGCCTCCCCGGCCGCTCGGTGCGGCGCAGAGGGACAGTCTGCCGTGAGGCGCGGGACTTCACCCGTCGGTCGACCGGGTCCGACGCCGCGGCAGCCGGGCGACGTGCACCGCGCCTGTGCGGCAAGCGGCGCTAGGCTCGACGGACCGGTGCCTGAGGAGGAACAGCGTGAGCGAGTTCGTGCGGTTCGAGGTCCAGGACGGCGTGGGCACCATCCACCTCGACCGTCCCCCGATGAACGCCCTCAACGCCCAGGTCCAGCAGGACATCCGAGGCGCTGCCTACGAGGCGACCCAGCGCGCGGACGTGCGCGCGGTCATCGTCTACGGCGGACCCAAGGTGTTCGCGGCCGGTGCCGACGTCAAGGAGATGGCGGCCTGGTCCTACCAGGAGATGGTCGACCGCTCGGCGGCGCTGCAGGCGTCGTTCACCTCGGTCGCGCGCATCCCCAAGCCGACGATCGCCGCGATCACCGGCTACGCGCTCGGTGGCGGCTGCGAGCTCGCGCTGTGCTGCGACCTGCGCGTCGCCGGCGACAACGCGAAGCTCGGCCAGCCCGAGATCCTGCTCGGCATCATCCCCGGCGCCGGCGGCACCCAGCGCCTCACCCGACTCGTCGGACCGGCACGCGCGAAGGAGCTCATCTTCACGGGGCGGTTCGTCGACGCCGACGAGGCCCATCGCATCGGGCTCGTCGACCGCGTGGTCGCCCCGGACGACGTCTACACCGAGTCCTTCGCCCTGGCCAGCCGGCTGGCGCAGGGTCCGACGTACGCGTTGCGGGCGGCCAAGGAGGCGATCGACCGCGGCCTCGAGGTCGACCTCGAGTCGGGCCTGGAGATCGAGCGGGTGCAGTTCGCGGCGCTGTTCGCCACGCAGGACCGCACCGTCGGGATGCAGTCCTTCATCGAGCACGGCCCCGGCAAGGCGGTCTTCACCGGTCAGTGACGCCGGCACTCCTGCGACGACGACTCAGTAGCGCGGCGCCGGCAGCTTCTGCAGCCGTGCGAGCACCTTCGGGTCCTGCGCGTCGAGCCACCGCGTGAGGTAGTCGAACGTCACGAAGTGGATCGCGGGGTACTTCGCGTGCGCGTCGAGGACGAACTGCGTCAGTGCGTTCTTGTAGGCACCGCAGGCCCACTCGTTGAAGTGGTTGCCGACGAAGAACGGTGCGTGGTCGCCCTTCTCGACGGCTGCGAGGGCCTGCATCAGCGACTGGTACGTCGACGTCTGGATGCGCGAGCACGTGGCCGCGGGAGCCTTGATCTGGCCCTTGTTCTGCACGAAGAGCAGGTTGTAGTCCATCGACAGGTTGGTCTTGCCGTAGCCCACGACCTTGATGCGCTGGAGCGGGAAGTTCCACAGCGTCGGGAAGCGCGAGATCCGCTTGGGCCAGGTGAGCAGCCCGGGACCCGACGCGTCGTAGTGGAAGCCCTGCTTGACCCAGACCGGGTACATCGCCGACCGCCTGCCCTCGAGGCACGGGGTGCGGGCGCCTTTCCAGACGCTCGAGTCGAACGGCAGCGTCAGCGACGGGTCCGTGATCCCCGTGATCTCGGCCCAGTGGTCGAGGAAGGTGCGCGCCTGCGTGATCTCGCTCGTCCAGTCCGCGCTCGACCAGATGCCCACACCCTGGGCGTCGCAGAAGTGGCCGAGGAAGTGCGTGCCGATCTCGTTGCCCGCGTCGTAGGCCTGTGCGTAGTCGCGCAGGCGGTTCGGGATGAGCGAGGGCTCCCCGAACCCGATGGCGGAGTAGCCGACCGGCTTGTGCGGCCCGTGGTAGAGGAACCGCTTGTTGTCCGGTAGCAGGCACAGACCCGAGAGGAAGAAGCGTGAAGTGCGAGCCGGTCTGTCGCGCGAGCTGGAGGTAGTGCTGCCACAGCTCGTGCTTGCACGCGCCGTCGAAGGAGACCACCACGAACTGCGGCGGGGTCTCGCCCGCCTTGAGCGCCACGATGGGAGGGAACCCGTCCGTCGGCTGCGGGGACGGCGGCTGGACCCCGGGGCCGTCGGTGGTCGACGTCGACGGGCTGGGGGAGCCGCTCGCACTCGTCGATCCGGCCGTCGGGCTCGGCGAGACGGCACCGGCCGCCGGCTGCGGGCTCTGCGCGCCGCGCAGGCCGACGACGAGGCCCAGGACGACTGCGAGCGAGAGGATGACGGCGGTGATCACCCGGCCTCGCATCGGCGTCCCTTCGTCGTAGGACCCTCAGCGTACGTCGCGTCTCGCGGCGTGACGGGGTGGCACGCGGACCTCGAGCGGGGACGTCGACGGCCCGTGACAGACTCGACGCCATGACGAGTGGGACCTCCGACGCGTTCCCCGCCGCCACGGCCGACGAGGTCGCCGCCGCGTGGCAGGACCCCAAGCTGGCCAACGTGCTCTACCACGACTGGGAGGCCGGCACCTACGACGACAAGTGGTCGATCTCCTACGACGAGCGCTGCATCTCCTACGCGCGCGACCGGTTCGTCCACGTCGCCGGCGACACCGGCTGGCCCTATGCCGATGCTCTCGAGCTCGGCAGCGGCACCGGCTTCTTCCTGCTCAACCTGGCCCAGGCCGGGGTGCTCGCCCGGGGGCAGGTCACCGACCTCTCGCCGCGCATGGTCGAGGTCGCCGTGACGCAATGCCGCGTCGCTAGGGCTCGACGTCGAGGGTCGCGTGGCCGACGCCGAGTCGATCCCCTACGACGACGACACCTTCGACCTGGTGGTGGGCCACGCCGTGCTGCACCACATCCCCGACCTCGACCTCGCGATGCGCGAGGTGCTGCGCGTGCTCAAGCCCGGCGGCCGTTTCGTGTTCGCCGGGGAGCCGACGCAGAAGGGCGACCGGGTCGCCCGGCGGCTCTCGCGGCTCACCTGGTGGGTGGCCACCCGAGCCACCCAGCTGCCCCCGCTTCAGGAGCGCTGGGCGCGCCCGCCGGCCGAGCTCGCGGAGTCCTCGCGCGCTGCTGCGCTCGAGTCCGTCGTCGACATCCACACGTTCGACCCGGACGACCTCGCCCAGTTGTGCGAGGACGCCGGAGCAGTCGAGGTGCGCACCGTCACCGAGGAGCTCACGGCATCCTGGTTCGGCTGGCCGGTGCGGACGTTCGAGGCGGCCGTGAAGCCGGGCGCGCTGGGCTGGGGCTGGGCGAGGTTCGCCTACACCGGCTGGCTGCGGCTCTCGTGGCTCGACGAGAACGTGCTCTCGAAGGTCGTGCCCGCAGAGCTGTTCTACAACGTCTGCGTCACCGGCACGAAGCCGACCGCCTGACGCGACTCGGTCAGGAGTACCAGACGGGTGAGGTGAGACCGGCCAGAGGGCCGCACGAGCGGGCCGCGGTCGTCGGTCGTCTCCTCATCGATGTGGACGGTCGCCCGCGGGCGCGGTTGTCGGTGAGGTCGCCGGCGAGGCGGCCGAGCAGGTCGTCGAGGTCGGTCCCGATGTCCATCACGTGCGTCATGCCCTCATTCTCCGGTGGCCGTGTTACGCCGACGTGACGTCCTGGGGTGGGCTGCGTCACGAACGGTCGACCAGGGCGCTCCGGGCCCGTGACCTCCGTCACGGACCGGCGGGCCGGGTCGCGGGGGAGCGCCGTACCCTGACGCCGTGATCCTCGAGGCCGTCGGCTCCGCCGCGCGCACCCTGCGCCGCCTGCCGGCGCGTGATCCGCGGCAGGCGAAGTTCGTGACGGGTCCCTCGCTGCGCTGGATGTGGCGCCACCGCGCGTTCTCGCCGTGGTACCTCGCGCGGTTCGCGCGCCTGCTGTGGCTCCGGCTGCGGCACCCCGACGTCGTCACCGAGGGGATGGTCTTCATCGGACGCCGGGTCGAGCTCTACGCGCGGACCGGCTACGGCCGACTCGTCCTCGGTCGCTGGGTGCACATCGGCGCGGAGAACCGGCTGCGCGCGCACGAGGGCACGCTGCGCGTCGGCGACAAGTGCGTCTTCGGGCGCGACAACACGGTGAACTGCTACATCGACGTCGAGATCGGTGCCGGCACGATCATGGCCGACTGGGTCTACGTCTGCGACTTCGACCACGTCTACGACGACATCCACGTCCCCATCAAGGACCAGGGCATCGTGAAGACGCCGGTGCGCATCGGCCCCGACTGCTGGGTGGGCACGAAGGTGACGGTGCTGCGCGGCGCCACCATCGGGCACGGGTGCGTGCTCGCCGCGCACGCCGTGGTCCGCGGCGACATCCCGCCGATGTCGGTGGTCGGCGGCATCCCGGCGAAGGTGCTCAAGGACCGGCGCGAGGTCTACGCCGCGAAGGCCGCCACCCGGGCTGCGCTCGAGGACATCGCCCGCAAGACGGCGCGGGCCGCACGCGAGACGACGGTGGCCGGGAGCTGACGCCCCCGGCCACCGTCGTGCGTGTCGCGCGCGTTCAGGAGTTGACGCTGTACCCCTCGGCGAACTCCGTCGGGATCTCGGGGTCGACGACCAGGTTGCCGCGGGTCTTGCGACCCAGCCAGTAGAACCACAGGCCGACGAGCGCCGTGATGAGGACGGCACCGAGCGCCAGGCTCGTGTAGTAGGTGCGGCTGACGCCCTCGGGGAGGGCGGAGTCGTCGAGGAACAGCCCGTTGGTGAAGATCCCGGGGAAGATGCCGGCGATGCTGGCGAGCACCGCGAAGAAGGTCGTGAGCAGACCCGCGATCCAGACGCCGGCCAGGCCGCCCGGGACCTTGTAGGGCCGCGGGGCGTGCGGGTGCGAGTACCGCAGCTTGATCACGGCGGGGAAGATGAGGATGTAGCTCAGCGTCGTGAAGATGAGCACGACGCCGATGGTGACGTTGAAGGCCTTGCTCGCGTCGCCCTCGCCGATCTTTGCCGCCGCGACGAAGATGATCGTCGAGATGACGCCCGACACCAGGTTGACCGCGATCGGCGTGCCGAACTTGTTGGAGAAGTAGCCGAACCAGCGGGGACCGGTGCCGTCGACGGCCGCGATCGCCTGCGAGCGGTCCGAGCCCATGAGCCAGGCGGAGGCGCTCGAGACGACGGCGAGGATGAACATGATCGCGGTGACCTTGATCATGAAGTCGGCCGCACTGCCCCACACCGTGTAGGTGGTGTCGACGGCGTCGAGGAAGGCCGAGACGCCGTTGCCCTTGATGTCGCTGGGCGGCAGCACGAACACGATCGCGAGGATCGGCAGGCCGTACAGGAGGATCGAGGCGCCGATACCGCGGATGACGGCGATCGGGACGTCCTTCTGCGGGTTGGTCATCTCGTCGCCGGCAGCGCTCGGCTGCTCGAAGCCGACCAGGTTGAAGAAGAGCACCGGCACCAGCGCGATGAACGCCGCCCACGACGGCGACCACTCCGAGGCCTCCGGGATGTGCAGGCCGTGCTGGACGCCGTAGACGATCGTGGTGAGGCCGAACAGGATCACCAGGAGCATCCGGCACCACGCGCCGAGCGTCGGGATCCACTTGCCGACGCCGAACGAGAGGATGGCCGACCAGACCGAGAACCAGATGTAGACCAGGCCCACGATCCACCAGGTGATGCTGCCGTTCTCGAAGGAGAAGACGTAGTTCTGGATCGCCGCGATAGCCAGGAGGGCGAGCGTCGCGCCGATCCACACCGGGTTCGAGAACCAGAAGAAGATGGAGTTGATGCCTGCCGTGAGGCGCCCCCACGCCATACGGCTCCAGATGTAGGGACCGCCCTCCTCGGGGAAGGCCGCACCGAGCTCGGCCACGAGGAGGCCGTACGGCACGAAGAAGAAGATGGCGAGGAAGATCAGCCACACGAAGCCCTGCGGACCGTTGGACGCGACCTGGCCCAGCGTGTCGACGCCCACGATGGCGCAGATGAGGAAGAAGAAGATGTCGAACTGGGTGAAGTGCTTGCGCAGCTTCGCCTTCTCCTCGAGAGCTGCAGCGGTGATGAGGTCTTCCGTCGCGTACTCGGAGACTTCGTGTGTCGACATTCGTCCTCCATGGGGGCGGGGTTCGTGGCACAACAAACCGTGTATGCACACCCGTGTCAACGACTTCGGAAGATTACACAGACGGAAGGTAACGACTTGCCCATATCGCTTGACGTTCGTCGCTGCGGGTGCTGGTCGTGCGATGTCCTCGTCGGCGACCACCCTCGCCCGTAGAGCGGACGCCGAATCGGCGCCACTACGGTGTCGGCCGTGACCAGCCATCCCCTCGATCCGCTCTCCGCCGACGAGCAGCGCACCATCGTCGCGCTGTCCCGCGCGGCCTGGGCCCTCGACCACCGGCACCTGTTCGCGATGGTCCAGCTCGAGGAGCCGGCGAAGACCGCGCTGGTGGGCTGGCGCGTCGGCGACCCGGTCGACCGCGCCGCGCGCGTCACGGTGTGGGACCGCTCGACCGCCACCGTCAGCGAGGGCGTGATCGGCCTCGACGGGTCGGTGCGCCGCTACGACGTCGTCCCCGGCGCCCTGTCACCGGTGCTCGCGACGGAGGCGGACGAGGCGATCGCCGCCGTCCGGGCCGACGAACGGGTGCGTGCCGCGCTCGCGCGGCGCGGGATCGACGTCGCCGACGTCCACCTGGAGACCTGGCCCTTCGGCGCGCACATCCCGGATGCGATCGACGACGGACGCCGGTTGATCTGGACGCCGATGTGGCACCGACCCACCGAGGGCGCGAACGTCTACGCCCACCCCATCGGTGGCCTGCGTGCCGTCGTCGCCCTCGACACCGGTGAGGTCGTCGCGGTCGAGGACGACGGCGACATCCCGGTCCCGCAGACCCCGTCGCCGTACCGGGCGGACCAGACCGGCGCCGACGTCCACCTCACGAGCCTCGACATCGTGCAGTCGGAGGGTCCGTCCTTCGAGATCGAGGGCTGGGCGGTCCGCTGGGAGCGCTGGGCGCTCCGCGTCGGGTTCGACCAGCGCGAGGGTCTGGTGCTGCACGCCGTCACCTTCCGGGACGGCGACGAGGTGCGCCGCATCGCGCACCGTATGTCGATCGCCGAGCTCGTCATCCCGTACGGCGACCCGAGCGAGGGCGTGCTACCGCAAGAACGCCTTCGACACCGGCGAGTTCGGCCTGGGCAACTTCACGAACTCGCTCACGCTCGGCTGCGACTGCCTCGGCGAGATCCGCTATCTCGACGTCGCTGTCACCGACGGCGACGGCACCGTTCGCGAGGTCGCGAACGCGATCTGCATGCACGAGGAGGACTTCGGCATCCTCTGGAAGCACACCGACGAGCTCGGTCATGTCGAGGTGCGGCGCAGCCGCCGTTTCGTGGTGTCGTCGATCGTCACGGTCAACAACTACGAGTACGGCTACTTCTGGTACCTCTACCAGGACGGCACGATCGAGTTCGAGGCCAAGCTCACCGGCATCCTGCTCACGATGGCGGCCGACCCGGGGCAGAGCTACCCGTCGTCGACCGAGATCGAGCCGGGGCTGCTCGCTCCCTACCACCAGCACATCTTCTGCGCGCGGCTCGACATGGACGTCGACGGCACGGGCAACAGCGTCGTCGAGGTCGAGGCGAAGGCGCACCCCCTGGGTCCGGACAACCCGCACGGCGCGGCGTACGTGACCACCGAGACGCTGCTGGAGTCCGAGTCCGTGGCGGCGCGCGACGTCGATCCCCTCGCGAACCGCTACTGGAAGGTCATCAACCCCCAGCGCAGGAACCACGTCGGCAACCCGGTCGGCTGGAAGCTCGTGGCGTCGCACCCGACTGGCGCGATGGCGCTGCCGGACTCGGTGATCGGCAGGCGCGCCGCGTTCATGTACCACCACCTGTGGGTCACGGCGTACGCCGACGACGAGCGCTACCCCGCCGGCGACTACCCCTTCCAGCACCCCGGTCACGCGGGGCTGCCGACGTGGACGAAGGCCGACCGCCCGCTGGTCGACACCGACGTCGTCCTCTGGCACTCCTTCGGGGTCAACCACATCCCGCGTGTCGAGGACTGGCCGGTGATGCCGGTCGAGCGGGTGGGCTTCCACCTCAAGCCGGTCGGCTTCTTCCGGCGCAGCCCGGGCATCGACGTCGCGCCGCCCACCGCGGCGCACTGCCACCACTGACGGGCGGGTCGGACATGCGCACCCTCGGACTGCTCGGCGGGACGTCGTGGGAGTCGACGGCGGTCTACTACGCGATGCTCAACCGCGGCGCGGCCGCGCGGCTCGGGCCGTTGCGTCAGCCGCCACTGCTGCTGAGCTCGGTCGACTTCGCAGCGGTCGCCGCGCTGCAGTCGGAGGGCCGCTGGGACGAGCTGGCCTCGGCGTACGCCGACGCCACCCGACGCCTGGTCGCCGCCGGCGCCGAGGTGATCGGGATCCTCGCCAACACGATGCACCTGGTGGCCGACGACGTCGCCAAGGCGGCGGGCGATGCCCCTCTCGTGCACATCGTCGACGCGACGGCCGAGGGCGCTCGACGTGCCGGGGCCACGTCCGTCGCACTGCTCGGCACGGCGTACACGATGGAGCAGCCGTTCTACGCCGACGGGCTGCGCGCACGTGGTCTGGACGTGGTCGTGCCCGACGCCGACGACCGAGCGATGCTGCAGCGCATCGTCTACGACGAGCTGACGCAGGGGGTCGTCCGACCCGAGTCCCGGGCGTCGCTGCTCGCGGTCGTCGAGCGGTGCGCGGAGCGCGGCGCGCAGGCCGCGCTCCTCGCGTGCACCGAGTTCCAGATGCTCGCCGAGCCGGGCGATCCCGACGCGGTCCTGCCCCTGGTCGACACGACACGTGAGCACGTCCGCGCGCTGCTCGACGCGGCGCTCGCCGACTGAGACCTGCCACCGCCGCCAGCGAGTCGATCAGGCGGGTGAGGACCGTCGCGCCACGCGCGCCACGACCACCGCGACGACGAGGCAGATGACGGTGAGGACGGCGAAGGCCCACTGGTCGCCGGCCCACTCGGAGAACGTGCCCCCGACCGTCGGGCCGAGCATCCCCGAGCTCGCCCAGACGATGTTGGACAGCGCCGACATCACCGCGACCGTCACCGCGCCACGCTCGACCGCGAGCAGGCCGAAGGGGAAGGTGAGGGCGATCGTCACACCGGTGGTCAGCGCCGCGCCGACCAGGAACACCATCGCGGCCGGGACGCCGGCGAAGATCGCGGGCACGAGCGTGCACACCGCGAGCAGCCCGGTGGCGACGGCCACGATCCGCGGTCGCGCGAGCCGGTCGGCGTAGCGCGACGTGGTCGCGCTCGTCACGACGAAGACGACCGAGCCCACGGTGAAGATGATCCCGATCTGGCCGGCGTCGAAGCCGCCGTCGGCCAGCCGGAGCGGCACGAGCAGGTCGGAGGTGAGCCACACGATCGACGCCGCGACAGTGAGCAGAAGCATCGTCACGAGGTCGGGGTCCGAGCCGGCCGCGCGTGCGAGGTCGCGCAGCGGCGGTGCCGGCTCGTTCTTGAGCCCGGTGCCCGAGCGGTCGAGCAGCAGCATCACGAGCAGCAGCGCGGTGATCGCGGCGAGACCGACGAAGGGGGCAGTGAGCCCGAACCGCTGCGCGACGGCACCGGCGTACGCCGGACCGAGCGTGGCGCCGACGCCGACCACGGCGGTGGTCGCGGCGAGCACACGCGCACTGTCGTCGCCGGCGGCGTCGTCGAGCCAGGCGGCCATCGACACCCAGAGCACGCCGAACCCGAGCCCGAACACGAAGCGGGCGGCGACCGCCGCCGGGTAGCCCGGCACGAGCGCCATCGCGAAGCCCGCGAGCGCGATGACGGCCATCGCGATCTCGGTCAGCCGTCGTGGGGTGACGTGCCGGGTGAGGTAGCCCGCGGGCAGGGACGCCAGCAGGATGCCCAGGCTCGCCACCGACAGCAGCAGCCCGCCCTGGACGTCGGTGAGGTCGTAGGTGGAGATGTACGTCGGGATCAGCGGCGTCACGGCCTGCCAGGACAGCTCGCCCACGAAGAGGGCGACGTAGACGAGCACGATCACGCGGCGGTGCACGTCGACATCCTGCCCTATCGGTCGATCGGCACGGCCCGACCGCCGTGTCGCACGGTCAGTGGATGTCGAGCAGCAGGTTGCCCTCGAGCACACCGGGGTCGCGGGGACGCCGGGTGCGTGCGGTGAGCTCGGTCTCCTCGTCGATGGCCCGTCGGTACGTGTCGGTCGTACGCCGTGCCGCCAGGGACCACGTGTGGTCGCGGGCGAGCTCGGCGCGGAGCCGCCGCACCCGTCGCCGGGCGCCGACCTGGTCGCGCAGCGTGGCGGTCACCGCGTCGGCGAGCGCCGCGGCGTCGCCTGCCGGGAACGTGAGCCCGGTGACGCCGTCGCGGACCACCTCGGCGAGCCCACCGGTCCGCGCCACCACGAGAGGTGCTCCGGACGCGGTGGCCTCGAGCGCGACCAGGCCGAACGGCTCGTAGAGGCTGGGCACGACCACGACGTCGGCTGCGCTCACGAGGGCAGGGAGGTCCCGTCCGGACAACCAGCCCGCGAACGTCACCGAGCGTGCGACCCGTCGTGCGCGAGCCCGCTCCTGGAGGTCGTCGAGCTGCGAGCCCCGACCCGCGATCACCAGACGCAGACCGGGGAAGCGTCGTCGCAACCGGGGCATCGCGTCGATCGGGGTGTGCACGCCCTTCTCCCACTCCAGGCGGCCCGGGACCACGACCAGCGGACCCTCGCCGGCGTAGACGGCCCTCGCGCGTGCGACGTCGCGCGGCGCCACGCGCCAGGCGTCGAGATCGATCCCGTTGGGGATCACGTCGACGGTGTCGCCGGGAAGGTCGAACAGCCGGGTGACCTCCCAGCGCATGTGCTCCGAGCAGGTGATCACGCGGCGTGCCTCGAACGTGAACCACCACTCGATGCCGTGGATCGACCGCGAGAGCTCGCCGGGCAGCCAGCCCTGGTGCCGGCCCGCCTCGGTCGCGTGCACCGTCGCCACGAGGGGTACGCCGAACGCCTCGCGCAACGTCGCACCGGCGTGGGCGACGATCCAGTCGTGACCGTGCACCACGTCCGGTCGCCACTCGTGCCCGGCGCGGAGCGCCGCGCGCCCCAGTGCGTGGTTGAACCCGGACGCCCAGGCCAGGAACTCGTCCGGACCGAGCCTCATCGGCTCGTACGGCGCGCGCACGACGCGGACGCCGTTCACCCGCTCGTCCAGCGCCTCCGTCGGATCGCCGCTGTGCTGCGTCACCACCACGACGTCGTGGCCGGCCGCCGCCTGCGCCTCCGCGAGCGCGTGGACGTGGCGACCGAGCCCGCCGTAGACGACCGGTGGGTACTCCCACGACAGGTGCATGACGCGCACGTCAGGCGCCTGTGTCGAGCAGGCGGGCGTCGAGGTGGCCGAACGGGCCGTCGACGGCGTGCAGGCGGCGTGCGAGCGACGACGCGGCCCCGGTGTCGCCGCGCTCGACGAGGTCGGCGAGCAGCCGGGCATCGTGGTGGTGCTGGGCGTGCCGGTCGCGCGCGTAGCCGGCCGCGGAGTCCTTGGTCACCATGAACGCCCAGTCGCTCGCGAGGGCGAGAAGGGTCGTGCGCGCGAGCTGGTCGCGCGACCGGTCGCGCGCCGACGAGGGCACCGCGAGGACCTTCGAGACGCGCTCCTGCAGCGTCGCGTTGTCGGCGACGAGGTCCGCCACGGCCGCGCCGTCCCACACCCGCCAGTCCTTGCCCGAGCCCCAGGATCCGGGACCGAGGTCCAGGTGGCCGCCGACGTGCCCGGCCTCGACCGCCCCGCGGAGCGTCGTCACGCGGACGCCCGCCTCGGGCAGCAGCCGGAGGACGGCCTCGAGCCACTGCGGGCCCTCGTGCCACCAGTGACCGAAGAGCTCGGTGTCGTACGCCGCGACGACGAGCCCCGGTCGGCCCTCGCGCTGCGCGGCGAGATCGACCAGACGACGGCGTACGACGTCGACGAAGTCACGCGCGTCGTGCGCCGCTGCGGCGGCCGCTCGATCGGGGTCGTACGGCGCCTTCTCGTGCGAGGGCGTGGTGGTGCTCGTGACCCGGAACGGCCGGAAGCCCGAGTCGTGGTCGAACGTGTGGAAGTCGCGGTACCAACGGCCGCCCGGGTAGCCCTTGCGCGGTGACCACACCCGGTAGGTGACGTCGAGGTCGCGCGCGAACGCGACGACGTCGGAGTCGCCGACGAGCACGCCCTCGGCCGTCGTGCCCCCTGCGTGCAGGAGGGTCGGCCCGTCGACGAGGAACCGGCGTACGCCGAGCTCGGCGTAGGACCGCTCGAGTCCCGGACGGTAGCCGCACTCCGGAGCCCAGACGCCCTCGGGTCGCGTGCCGAGGCGCAGCGTCGCGTCGTCGAGTCCCGTGCGCAGCGCGAAGCGCTGCCACGCGGGGTCGAGCAGCGGCTGGAACGGATGGGTGGCGGGTCCGCCGAGCAGCTCGACGGCCCCGGAGTCGACGAGCGGTCGCAGCACCGGCGACAGGCCACCCGACCATCGGGTCTCGAACTGCTCCAGCGCGTGCTGGGCCGCGACGAACTCGCGGGAACCGGTCTCGCGCAGCTCGGCGTCGCGGTGCGTTGCCAGCCCTTCGGCGCGCGTCCGCCAGAAACCCAGCCAGGTGTGGAACTCCCGTCGCACGTACGGGTCGTCGAGCTGCGCGTGCACGACGGGCGTGACGCCCAGCGTGAGCAGGTCGCGCCGTCCCTCGGCGGCGAGCCGGTCGAGCAGGTCGACGACGGGGAGGTAGCTCGTCGCCCATGCCTGGTGCAGCCACTCCTCGCCCACGGGCCAGGCACCGTGGTGCGCGAGCCACGGCAGGTGGGTGTGCAGCACGAGGCAGAACGTTCCGACGGGCTGCTCGGCAGACGTCGTCGGCCTCGTCGTCGAGGTCACGGGCGCACCGCCGTCGCGACGAGGTCGTGCGCGGACTCGGACGCCCCGACGACGAAGTCGTCCGCGGTCACGGTGGCGACGAACGACGCGAGCCCCGGATCGGTCCTGCCGGAGAGCGCGGACGCGACCTGTGCCGTGACGAGGCTCGTCCCGTGCTCGGACTCCCACGCGAGGAGCCGCGGCCCGTGGTGCAGCCCGCGCACCGCGACGTCGGCGAACCCCGCCGTGGAGAGGAGCTCGCGCAGCTGGTCGGCGTCGAGCTCCTCGACGTGGAACGGGTTGGTCGGCTTCTGCCCGCGGCCGAGGCCGGGGGAGAAGACCGGACGGTTCGGGGTGGAGAGCACGGCGAGGCCACCAGGCCGCAGCACGCCGATGGCGTCGCGCAGGAACCCGGCGAGGTCCCACAGGTGCTCGACGACCTGGAGCGACACCAGGAGGTCCGCGCTGCGCGGTGCCAGCGGCATGGCGGCAAGGTTCGCGCGCGCGGTCGCCACGTCCGCGTACGCCGTGGCCGAGTGGCTCGCTGCCGCCTCGTCGTACTCCAGCGCCACGACGGCGCGCGCGCCCGACGCGCGCAGCAGCGCCGCGCCGTAGCCCTCGCCGCTGCCGGCCTCGACCACGACCGATCCGGCGATCCGGTCGGCGTACGTGGTGGTGATCCAGCGGTAGGCCGCCTCGTGGCGCGCGTACCAGTACTCCTCGCCCGCGACACCTGGCAGCGTCCGCTCGCCGGTCAACGCCAGGGGGTGGGCCACGGGGCGAAGCCTAGGTCGGTGCCGCGGTGCGATTCCCCGCCACCCGCATCGAAGCGCTCCAGGTCTCCTGACACGATGGCACGGGCGGCACCACTGGAGCGCCGCCGTGCCGACAGGGAAGGACGTCGTGGTTCCCACCATCCAGACCGCGCAGGAGCACGTCGCGGCGTACCGCGCCGCGCACGAACGTCTTGCCCGGCTGGTCAGGGACATGGACGAGGCGCAGCTGAGCGCGCAGTCCTACGACACCGAGTGGTCGATCGGGCACGTGCTCTCGCACCTGGGCAGCCAGGCCGAGATCTTCGAGCTCATCCTCGACGCCGTGCTCGACGGGCAGCCGTCCCCTGGTGGTGAGGTGTTCCCGCCGGTCTGGGACCGGTGGAACGCGAGGTTCGCGCTGGCGTGGCGCGACGAGTACCTGCGGGCGAGCGAGCTGCACATCGCGCGGCTCGAGGCGATCGACGAGGCCACCGCCGCGTCGTTCCAGATGCACTTCTTCGGCATGGACCTCGACCTGTCCGGCTTCGTGCGACTGCGGCTCTTCGAGCAGGCCGTGCACACGTGGGACGTCGAGGTCATGCTCGACCCGACGGCGACGATCGAGCCGACCGCGGTGCCGTTCCTGGTCGACCATCTGCAGCGGGTGGCCAGTCGGACCGGCACGCACCACGAGGAGCGCTACCACGTGCGCGTGGGCACGACCCGACCGACGCGCGACTTCGTGGTGACGGTGGCCGATCCGGTCACCATCGAGATCCCTGATCCGGACGCGAGCTACGACGGCGCCGTCGACCTGCCTGCCGAGGCGTTCGTGCGACTGGTCTACGGTCGACTCGACCCGGACCACGCTCCGGAGGTCACCGAGTCGGGCACGCGCGGGCTCGCGGACCTGCGGCGCGTCTTCCCCGGCGTCTGACCGCGGTGGTCCGCCCCCGGTCGGCACCGACGGTTACCAGCCGGTAACATCGGTCGCGGACCGGTGCCGGGAGGCTCCGGTCAGTCCGACTATCATCCGATAGGCGCTCGGTCGCTGGACCGGTCCGCCACCAGGTCGTCCCGGGGACGTGCGAGCCGCGGGAAGAGTACGAGCAGAGGGCGAGAAGTCATGAAGATCGTCGTACTGGTCAAGCACGTGCCGGACGCCGCGAGCGATCGTGCGTTCGCGGCCGACCTGACCACCGACCGCGCGGCCGTCGACGGACGCCTCAGCGAGCTCGACGAGTACGCCGTCGAGCAGGCGCTGCAGGTCGTCGAGAAGGCCGGCGAGGGCGAGATCACCTTCCTCACGATGGGACCGGAGGCCGCGGGCGAGGCACTGCGCAAGGCGCTGAGCATGGGCGGTGACGCCGGCGTCCACGTGGTCGACGACGCGCTCCACGGCTCGGACGCGCTCGCCACGTCGCTCGTGCTCGCCAAGGCGCTCGAGAAGCTCGAGTGGGACCTCGTCATCTGCGGCATGGCCTCGACCGACGGCACGATGAGCGTCGTCCCGGCGATGCTCTCCGAGCGGCTCGGTGTCGCCGGCCTCACGCTCGCGGGCAACCTCGCCATCGAGGACGGCACCGTCACGATCCGCCGCGACTCCGACGACGCATCGACCACCATCACCGGCTCGCTGCCCTGCCTGGTCAGCGTCACCGACCAGACCGGCGAGGCCCGCTACCCGTCGTTCAAGGGGATCATGGCGGCCAAGAAGAAGCCGGTCACCACCTACACGCTCGCCGACCTCGGGGTCGACGCCGGCGAGGTCGGTCTGGACGGGGCGTGGTCGGCGGTCGAGTCCGCGACCCGGCGTCCCCCGCGCGCAGCGGGTGTCGTGGTGACCGACGAGGGAGACGGCGGCATCAAGCTGGCCGAGTTCCTCGCGACCGGCAAGTTCATCTGACGGCGACGGCGCAGGGAGAAGAAGAGTCATGGCTGAAGTTCTCGTAGTCGTCGACCACGTCGACGGTGCCGTCCGCAAGCCCACCCTCGAGCTGCTGACGCTCGCGCGCCGCATCGGCTCGCCGTCGGCGGTGTTCCTGGGCAAGGGCTCCGACGCCGCGGTGGCGCTGCTCGCCGAGTACGGCGCGGAGAAGGTCTACGTCGTCGACGCGCCGGAGATCGACACGTACCTCGTCGTGCCCAAGGCTGACGCGCTCGTGCAGATCGCGCAGGCGTCCGCGCCGACGGCGATCCTCGTGACGTCGTCGAGCGAGGGCAAGGAGATCGCCGCTCGTGCCGCCGTGCGTCTCGGCTCGGGCATCGTCACCGACGCCGTCGACGTCGACGCCAGCGGGGCGGCCACGCAGTCGGTGTTCGCCGCCTCGTTCGTCGTCAGCGCGAAGGTGACGCACGGCACGGCGATCATCACGGTGAAGCCGAACGCGGCAGCGCCCGAGGCGGTCGCCGGAGCGGGTGCGGTCGAGAACGTCTCGGTCGCGTTCTCCGACCTGTCCAAGGTGCCGCAGATCACCGCGGTCGAGCCGCGGGCGAAGTCGGGTCGACCCGAGCTCACCGAGGCCGCGATCGTGGTGTCCGGTGGTCGTGGCGTCGGCGGTGCCGAAGGATTCGGCGTCGTCGAGGCGCTCGCCGACGCGCTCGGTGCCGCGGTCGGTGCCTCGCGCGCCGCGACGGACGCCGGCTGGTACCCGCACGCCTTCCAGGTCGGACAGACCGGGAAGACCGTGTCGCCGCAGCTCTACATCGCCAACGGCATCTCCGGCGCGATCCAGCACCGGGCCGGGATGCAGACGTCGAAGACCATCGTCGCGGTCAACAAGGACGCCGAGGCTCCGATCTTCGAGCTCGCCGACTTCGGCGTGGTGGGCGACCTGTTCGCCGTCGTCCCGCAGCTGACCGAGGAAGTCGTCAAGCGCAAGGGCTGAGCGCGAGCGCTCCGCGACTGACCTAGACTCGCGGACGTGGCGACGACACCGGTCTATCTCGACCATGCCGCGACGTCGCCCATGCGGCCCGAGGCGCTCGAGGCGATGCTCGCCGAGCTCGTTGCGGTCGGCAACCCGTCGTCGCAGCACACGTCGGGTCGCCGTGCGCGCCGCGTCGTCGAGGAGTCGCGCGAGAGCATCGCCTCGGTCCTCGGCGTCGCGCCCGGTGACGTCGTGTTCACGTCCGGCGGTACCGAGGCCGACAACCTCGCGGTCAAGGGTCTGTATCGCGCACGTCGCGCAGCCGAGCCGCAGCGCACGCGGGTGCTCAGCTCGTCGATCGAGCACCATGCGGTGCTCGATGCGGTCGAGCATCTCGGTGCGCACGAGGACGCCGACGTGGTCTGGGTGCCGGTCGACAGCGTCGGTCGCCTCGACGTGGGTCGGCTCGCCGAGTCGCTGGTCGAGGGCGAGGGTCGGACCGCGCTCGTCACGGTGATGTGGGCCAACAACGAGGTCGGCACGATCCAGCCGGTCGCCGAGGTCGCCGCTCTCTGTGCCGCGTACGGGGTCCCGTTCCACTCCGACGCCGTGCAGGCGGTGGGGCAGCTCCCGGTCGACGCGTCGGTGCCGACCACGCTGGCCGCATCCGGTCACAAGGTCGGTGGGCCGCTCGGCGTGGGCGTGCTCAGCGCTCGTCGATCCGCCGTGATCGAGCCGCTCGTGCACGGTGGTGGACAGGAGCGCGACATCCGTTCCGGCACGCTCGACACGCCGGCCATCGCCGGGCTCGCCGCTGCCCTCACGGCTGCCGACGCGGATCGCGACGACCGTGTCGCGCGAGTGCGTGCGCTGCGCGACGAGCTGGTGCACCGCGTCGAGGGGGAGATCGACGGCGTCACCCGCAACGGCGATCCGGTCGACTGCCTGCCGGGCATCGCGCACCTGTCGTTCGAGGGCTGCGAGGGCGACGCGCTTCTCCTGCTGCTCGACGCCGCTGGCGTCGAGTGCTCGCGCGGTTCGGCGTGCTCGGCCGGGGTCCCGCAACCGAGCCACGTGCTGCTCGCGATGGGCCTCGACGCGCTCACCGCCCGTTCCTCCCTCCGCTTCTCGCTCGGCGGCACCACCAGCGAGTCCGACGTCGACCGGCTGCTCGACGTCCTGCCCGGCGTCGTCGCGCGCGCTCGACGGGCAGGGCCGTCGCGATGAAGGTCGTCGCCGCGCTCTCCGGCGGTGTCGACTCGGCCGTCGCTGCCGCGCGCGCGGTCGACGCGGGTCACGAGGTGACCGGCGTCCATCTCGCCCTGGCGCGCTCGCCGCAGAGTCACCGCACCGGTGCGCGCGGATGCTGCACCCTCGAGGACTCCCGTGATGCACGTCGGGCGGCCGACGTCCTCGGTATCCCGTTCTACGTCTGGGATCTCTCGGAGCGCTTCGCGGACGACGTCATCGACGACTTCCTCGACGAGTACGCCGCCGGCCGCACGCCGAACCCGTGCCTGCGCTGCAACGAGAAGATCAAGTTCACCGCCGTGCTCGATCGCGCCCTCGCGCTCGGCTTCGACGCGGTCTGCACCGGGCACTACGCGCGCCTCGTCGACGGTCCGCGCGGTCGCGAGCTGCACCGAGCCGTCGACGTCGCCAAGGACCAGTCCTACGTGCTCGGCGTCCTGGACGCCGGGCAGCTCGCCGGTGCGATGTTCCCGCTCGGCGACACGGTCAAGACCGAGGTGCGGGCCGAGGCCGCACGGCGTGGGCTGCTCGTCGCCGAGAAGCCGGACAGCCACGACATCTGCTTCATACCGGACGGCGACACGGGCGCGTGGCTGCGCGCGCGCCTGGGCGACGCGCCCGGCGACGTGGTGGACGCCGAGTCGGGCGAGACGGTCGGGCAGCACGCCGGCGCGTTCGCGTTCACCGTCGGCCAGCGGCGGGGGCTGCACCTCGGGTCGCCGGCGGCCGACGGGGCCCGTCGCTATGTCGTCGACGTCGACGTCGCCACCTCGACGGTGCTCGTGGGCCCGCCGGTGCTGCTCGAGGTCGACACGGTGGCGGCGACGCGTCCGCGCTGGTGCGGCCCGGTGCCCCGGGGCCCGGTGGAGGGGACCGTTCAGCTCCGCGCGCACGGCGACGAGATCGACGCCGTCGTCGAGGTGACTGGTGCTCAGCCGGGGCACGCGACGGGCGGCGACGCCGACGTCGAGGTGGTCGCGCGCCTTCGTTCGTCGACGCGGGGGGTCGCTCCGGGTCAGGCGCTCGTGATCTACGACGGGTCGCGCGTGGTCGGCTCCGCGACCATCACGCGCTCGACCCGCGGCATCGACCGGTAGGTCGCGGCGCCTGTCACCACCAGCGCCACAGAGGCCGCGAGCATCGTGGTCGCGGCCGCGACGCCGAGCGGCGTCCACTCGCGACGTCGCCACGTGACCGGTTCGATGGCGTGCCCCACGATGCTGCAGGCACCGATCGTCGCGGCGACGGCCGCCGCCCGTCGATGACCCCACCGGGCACGTGACGCCGCGACGAGCACGGCGGCGGGCATCGGCCACGGCGGCGCGATGCCGGAGCCCCATCCGACGGCGAGCGCGGCCGGCACGTCCATCCCGCCGCCGATGCCGAACGGACGCCCGGGGACGTCGTCGCGGACCGAGACGACGCTCGCGACCGTGGCGGCACCGGCGTACGCCAGGGCCGCCACGGAGAGCGGGGTGAGGCCTCGCGGCACCACGACGTCGGACATGGCAGCAGTGTGGGCGCCGTCCGTTCCGAGAGCGTTACGACGCCGACCGTCCGCGAGGCCGCCGGTGCGCTCGGCTTCCGGCGAACGTCACTCGGCGGTGCACAGTGCACTAGACGTGCAGTATGGTGCACTGGTGGACGAGCACACGCAGGCATTGGCGCGCGCGATCGGCGAACGCGTCCGGCACGAGCGCCAGACCCGACGATGGACGCTCGACGAGCTCGCCGGTGCGACCGGAGTGAGTCGACGAGCCCTCGTCAACGTGGAGCAGGGCGCGGCGAACCCGAGCGTCGCCACGCTGCTGCGCATCAGCGACGCGCTCGGCGTCGGGCTGCCGGCGCTCGTCGAACCTCCGGACGTCGGAGCGCCCACCGAGGTGACGGTGACCCGCAAGGGCAGCGGCGCGGTGCTCTGGACGAGCGAGGCCGGCGGGCGTGGCGAGCTCGTGGCGGGCACGTCGCCCCCGGACGTCGTCGAGCTGTGGGAGTGGTCGCTCGGAGTGGGGGACCGCTATGCCAGCGACCCGCACGCGCCCGGCACTCGCGAGCTGGTGCACGTGACGCAGGGCCGGATCACGATCGTGGCCGGCGAGCGATCGGTCTCCCTGTCTGCGGGGGACGCGGCGTCCTTCCGTGGCGACGTGCCGCACTCCTACGCCCACGAGCTGGGCAAGCCAGCACGTTTCGTGATGAGCGTGTTCGAGCCGGGTGTGGGCACAGTGCTCGCCCCGTCGGGAGGTGGGCGATGACCGGCCTCGACCGGCTCGAGACGTTCCTGGGCGGCGCCGAGGTCGAGCGGCCGGTTGCCGCGCTGCGACCGGACTATCGGGCCGTCCTGCTCGCGGTCGATGGGATCGTCCCGGGTCCGAGTGATGCGGTGACCGATGCCCTCGTGTCGGCCGCCGAGTCGTCGGCACGTGAGGCCCTGAGGGATCGGCCCGTGGAGGAGCTGGCGCACGTCGCCGCCTGGCGGGACGCGTACCGAGCCTTCGGCGCCAAGCCGCAACGCACCCGCAACAGCCTCGAGGCGCTGCTGCGCCGCGTCGAGTCCGGGTTGCCTCGGGTCAACCGGCTGACGGACGTCTACAACGCGGTGTCGGTGCTGCACCAGATCCCGCTCGGCGGCGAGGATCTCCACCGCTACGCCGGATCGCCCCGCCTCGTCCGAGCCACAGGAGACGAGCCGTTCGACACCGTCTCCGACGGTGGTCCGGTCGTCGAGCACCCGGAGCCCGGCGAGGTCGTCTGGCGTGACGACGTCGGGGTCACCTGCCGACGCTGGAACTGGCGGCAGGCCCGGCGTACGGCGCTCACCGACGACACGACGACCGCGCTGTTCATCCTCGACGTGCTCGATCCGGTGACCGATGCGGCGCTGTCCGCCGCGGTCGACGACCTGGTCGGCCACCTCGTGCGGCTCGGTCCCGATGTCAGCGTCGCCCGCCGCCTGATCACAGCGACCCCGACCACGGCGACGCCCGCGAGCGTCGTGCCCACCACAAGCCCGAACGAAGGATCCTGACCATGCTCATCCATCCGTGGGACGCAGCGCTCGATGCCGCCGAGTGGCGGGAGTGGCTCGCCGGCACCGACTCGTTCGGCGTGCTCGCCGTCAACAACGTCGACCCGACGGTGGCACCCGTGCTGGTGCCGACGCACTTCTCCCTGGGCTCGGACGAGATCCTGGTGCACCTCGCTCGCCCGAACCCGGTGTGGCAGCACCTCGAGGCCGCGGCCGAGGTGCGGCTCGCCGTGATCGGTGACTACGCCTACATCCCGACGTACTGGCGGGCCAAGGCCGGCGGGCCGGACGAGGACGGCGTGCCGACCAGCTACTACACGTCCGTGCAGTTCGTGTGTCGACCGCGGATCGTCGATGACCCGCAGGGCAAGGTCGACATCCTCACCGCACAGCTGGCCGACTTCCAGCCGGAGGGTGGTCACGCCGAGGTGTCCGTCGATGCGGGTCCGTACGCGCGGATGCTGTCGGGGATCCGCGGGCTCCGGCTCGAGGTGCTGTCGGTCGACGCCAAGTTCAAGTACGACGACCACAACCCGGTCGAGCACCGTGAGCGCGTCATCGACCGGCTCCAGCAGCGCGGGCACGGCCTCGACGGCCGTGCCGCCGAGCAGCAGCGCCGACGCCTCGACGAGATCGGGGACTGGCAGGGGTCGCGCGCGTAGCAGCCGCCCCGCGTCCGGCTTGGGCACCGGCCTTCTCTCGTGGGGTCGAGCCGTGCGGTCGAGCCGTGGGGTCGGTGCGACGTCCACCTGGCAGTCCTCGTGCAGGGTTCCTGGGTCTGTCGCCCCGATGCCGTCGCGGCTCGGGGCGTGACGGAACGGCGATGCGGGCCGTGACCGCAGCGGAACGGGTGCTGTGAGGTGCTGTGGTGGCCGGCCGTGACGCAGGGGTCGTCACGGCCAGGCTGGTCGGTCGGGTGGGTGGACCCGGAAGTAGCCGGACTCCGTGGGCCTTCTCGTGAGGTCGCGGGTGATGCTGAGCTGACCGGCGTGCAGTGCGCGGTGGTGGCGCTCGCAGAGGAGAAGGCAGTTCGCGATCGACGTCTCGCCGCCGTCCTCCCAGTGCTCGACGTGGTGGGCGTGGCAGCGGCGGACGTGACGTCGGCAGCCCGGCGCCTGGCAGTGGCGGTCGCGGGCCTCCAGGGCGCGGCGGAGCCGTGGTGAGGCGGTGCGGTCCTCGCGCCCGACGTACAGGACGTCGACCGCTCGTTCGCGCAGCAGGTCGGGCAGCTGGTCGTGGGAGCGTGGGGCGGTCATCGTGGTGAGTGGCGACCGCCCGGCGGCGCCCACGTGGTCGACGGCCGAGTCCGCACCACCGACGGCACCGGTGCCGGTGGGCTGCGTGATGACATAGCTGAGTCCGGTGTCGCAGAGGATGCGCCGGACCGCGTCGCTGGAGAGCAGGACCGGGTCGTCGCTGCCGGGCAGGGTGAGCTCGCCCCCGAGACCGGCGAGAAGGTCGCGGACATCCACGTGCATCACGGTGTGGGGGCGGATGCCGTGGTGCATCCCGACGTCGCTCCGGCCGAGCAGCCCGGTCATGACCTCGCTGAGCGCGATCGCGCGCAGGTGCGCCAGCCGTGCACGACCCCGGCGGCGTCCCTCGGCACTGTCGGGGTCTACGCCGTCCGGCAGGCGCTCCTCGGGCGCCGTCGCGCCGTCTCGCTGCCAGCCCGTGACCAGCTGGTCGAGCACGGTCATGAGCGCGGCGGCGGCTTCCGGGTCGAGGAACGCCTGGACGCGCACCAGGTAGCCGATCGGAGTGCAGGTCAACGACTGCTCGTCGTAAGCCTCGAGCTCGGCCCGGCGCACCCCGTCGGGGTCCAGCACGAACCTGAGCCGGCTGATCGCGCGCTTGAGCTCGGCCACGGTGTGGGAGGTCGCGATCGGCAGGAGCAGGTCGAGGGCGTGACGGCCGACGGCGTCTCGCTCCCCGCCGGGCTGGTGCTTGACGGCGGCGCGGATCCCCAGGGTGAGCTCGCGGACCTTGTCGTCGCTGAGGACGCCGGACAGCCACGCATGACGCAGTCGAGGGTCGCCGTCGTCGGCTGCGTCGCGCAGGTCGCGCGCTCGGGCGGTCAACGCGGTCGCCGAGCCCTTCGACAGACCGGTCTCGACCTCGAGGAACCGCGTGGTCGACGCGTAGGTCCCGTCGACGAGGTGACGACGGGACACTGCGCTGTCGACCACACCGGTGAGCAGTGCGGCGGACGCGCGGGACTGGTCGGCGGCGGCGATCAGGTGACGCAGCTGAGCGGCCACGGCGTCGGGGTGGAGGGTTGCGAGCTCGGCGACCGAGTCAGGGTGGCTGAGCTCGTGGGCGACCGCCTCGGACAGCTCATGCAGGTGCCCGGCCAGCATCGCCAGGCGGGCGCCGCGGGTGGCGCCGCCGGTGAGGTCGGTGGTCGAGCACATACCTGCACTCTACGAACCACCTCTGACAGTGCCGGCCGTCGGAAACCGTTGGCAATGAACAAGATTCAGCCAAGAAGCATCCACAGGCACGTCACGACGGCGTGTCGTCCACACCCTCCAGCCCGACCGCGCAGGGCGTGCCACGTGACCCGGGAACGACGCCGCCGCTCGACGGCGGCTTCCGTTCACCACAGGTGACCGCACGATCCGACCGAGGTGGTCAACCTGCTATCCGAACAGAGAAAGAACCGGCATTCTGACTCGCATGGACGACCCCTCCTCAGCCGCTTACCAGGTTGCCTTCGACGCACTGGCTGGCGTGTACCTGGAGGATTCGTGGGTCCTCGAAGTCACCGTGCAAGACCAGGGCTGCACCTTCGACCTTGACGCTGTACTGACACCCGAGCACCCGCGATACCGCGAGCCGCGACCGGACGAGCAGTACTGCTACGAGCGGGCGCGCCTAACGCTGACCAGCGGCTCAGCGGTCGAGTACCAGCCCGGCGCTGGACCGCCTGCCACCGACGCGACGGGCGAGCAGGACTGGGGCAACATCGACACGTTCGTGCCGGTCGATTGGGATGGCCGTGCGGCCTGGTCTCTCGGCGGCAGTTGGGGCACGCTGCTGGTCGCGGAGCCGTCCGTGACCTACTCACCGGCGAAGTAGCCGCGCCTACGTGCCGATAGGACTCGCCCGGATCAGGCCAGACCCGGTGGAAGGCATGTGGCTAAGCAGGTTCGGCTGGTCACCGCGCGCCCCTGCTAGACCCGTTCGCCACGACTGATGCCGGTGCAGCCGGTGGGGTCCGAATGGGTCGGGCTTGCTGGACCTTCAAGGGTTCCCGGTAGGGTCCCTCAGGCGGTTCGCGCAAGCGTCGCAGTGTGGGGGAGGTCGTCTCGGGTGCCGAGGCTTCGTGAGGTTCATGTGTGGCCCGGGACACGGCTCCCTGGCCGGCCGTGGCATACCGACCAGGACATCGCTTCGTTTCTTGGCGCGGGTCACGGGCTGTTCGAGCTATATAGCGAAGAGCTTCTGGCGGCCGAGCAGACGGCCAAGGCGTCCTCGATTCGCTTGTTCGTCCAGGATGCCACCCGGCCATCAGGCTTCGAGGTGATCGTCCTGAAGCGGTTCCTCCAAAGCTTTGACGTGGTTCGTGTGGGGGTGCCCGTGGGGTTTCACGGGCTGTCGCCATCCGATCAGGTTGGTGAGGTGCTGGACGTCATCCACGGAGCCGTTATGGCGCTTGGCGCGCTGCGGGGATGGGACGTCGATCGCCTGGCAGAAGTTCGAGCCCGCGTCATGCGCCGAGGACTGCGGTTCGGATGGTCCGGTGACTGGAAGCACTCGCCCGGTCGCCGACATGAGGCTCGGGCGGTGTACTGGCTAGACGACGCCGGACACGGGCAGATGTCAAGTTGAGATTCGCGAGGCCGGTGGCGGGACGGTCGCCCGCAGCCCGTCGGTAACCGCATTCATGACGTCAGCCGGTTTCAAGCGCAGCGCTGCCACGCTGCGCTGGCTGGACGCGGACACCGTCACCGCAGTGCCCTGGGTCGGGCTGACCGGTGCCAAAGACCGTGTTCAACTGGACGTGTCTGGTCCTCTGGCAGCCTTGGGCCGACCGCCCCGCTGGTGGGCAAGACCTCGGCGACCGAGATCACCATCACGGTGCTGAACGGGGACGAGTGGCAGGACAACCCGGACCTGCCGTGGACCCATCTGGAGGGGATCGACACGTCGTGCGCGGCCGCCTACGGGCTGGAGTTTCGGCGGGTCAGCGAGGTGCTCGGTCGCAACGTGGACTTCTCCGCCTGGTGGGCCCAAACGCCGTTCCGGAGATTGCGCATGAGTGTGTCGGTGCCTGACCCGCGATGGCCAGACTTCGCCCCCAAGCCCGGCGCCCGGAAGAATGGCAAGGACCTCGTGCTCCAGGTTGTGACACAACCCGAAACCCTTCCGCCCATGAGCGACATCCCGGCCGTTAGAGCGCGCGCAGCGGCGGACCTGTACCAAGCGCTAGTGGACCTCGCGCGGGTCCGGCGATTCCCGACCCCGCCACCAATGCCCACGGCCGTCTGACATCCGTGGCCACCTGAGCCGCCCCGAAGTGCCGTTCTGACTCGCCTCCGGCTCAGCGGTCCGCTCCCGTACGACTTGGGTGAGAGGCCCGGAGGCGCACAACCGAGTGCGCAGCGGGTTACGTCTGGAACGATGCGATCCATGGGGGACTTACTCACGCTGGCCGACCGCGAGGAGCGGTTCGCGGCCCTGACCCACACCCAGGCCGTCTGGTTGGCGTTGGTTTGCGCGGAACGCCTTGTGTCAGGCGACACAGCGGACCGCCATGACGCCTTGCGCGAGGCGCTGGACACGGCTTGGGATGCGCTGCGAACCCGGCAGACGGAGAGCGCAGCCGCGCTCGCGGCTCGCCTTGAGGACCGCGACGACGTGGACGAAGCACGACCCGGTGGCAGCAACGACATTCGCGTTGCAGGCCGTGGCCGGCATGCCCGAGGCGGCCCGCTGGGGGGCGGACCGCGGAATCGACGACGCGTTTGAGCGTGTGCCCCACCAGCCCGGCGTAAGGGTGGCGTTCGGGCCTCTGGACCCGGACACCGCCTCGGAGGTCGTACAGCAGGAGCTGCGTTGGCAGCTCGCGGCCGCAGACGTCGTTTCCCACGCGAAGTCCCCTGACGAGGTCAAGGCGTGGGTGCAAGAGCAGCCTGGGCCTACCGAGCCATGCCCGTCGTAGCGGACGCCACCCTCTTCCAGCCGGGGCCGGCTTCGGGCTTGCCAGGCTTCGGTGGGGCAGCCTTCGGCCAGTAACCGTGAGCGCGAAGTGCCGTTCTGGCTCGGTTCTTGGTGGGCGGGTTCAAGGAAGTGATGCAACACCCCGGCTGGGCGGTTCCGAGTTCGGCTCTGTGCCGCGAGTGCTCTGGAGAAGCTGGGGCGCGTCGGCACTGATCCTCGTACTCTCCGGGTGTGGGGGCGTGTGCTTCGTGTGGTTTCGAGTTCGAGGGCGGATTCAAGTTCTGTCCTGAGTGTGGCGCGCCTGTGTCAGCCGCACCGTTGTCGCCCGAGGCGGAGCGCAAGGTCGTGACTGCACTGTTCTGTGACCTTGTGGGGTTCACCGCGCTATCTGAGTCAGCCGACCCCGAGGACGTCGACCGAATGCTGACGTCGTACTTCGCGATGGCCCAGTCAGCGATCGAGGCGTTCGGTGGCGTAGTGGAGAAGTTCATCGGCGACGCCGTGGTTGGTGTGTTCGGTGTGCCGGCGGCGCATGAGGACGACCCGGAGCGGGCAGTGCGCGCGGGGCTGCGGATCGCCGAGGATGCCGAGTCGTTGACTTCGTTGAACGGTGGGCCGCTGCAGCTGCGCGTCGGTATCAACACCGGTGAGACGTTGGTGCGCCTGGGGGTGGTGCCGGGGTCGGGTGAGCGGTTCCTGGCCGGCGATGCCATCAACACGGCGTCGCGGATCCAGTCGGTGGCTCCGTTGATGGGGGTCGCTGTCGGGCACTCGACGTATGACGCGACCCGGGGCGTCTTCCACTACGCCGATCTCCCGCCGGCGACGCTCAAGGGCAAGTCCGAGCCGGTGGCAGTGTTCCACGCGGTGATCCCCCGGGCCCGGCTCGGCACCGACGTAACTCGCGTGCACGACGGACCGTTCGTGGGCCGCGAGATCGACCTCGCCCTCCTCACGGGCGTCTTCGACGAGACCCTCGCCTCGTCCACCGTCCAGCTGGTCACGATCGTTGGCGAACCCGGCATGGGGAAGTCCCGCCTGGTGACACAGCTGCTCGCTCACGTCGACTCGCTGCCGGACTTGGTGACCTGGCGGCAAGGCCGCTGTCTGCCCTACGGCGATGCGATCACCTTCTGGGCGCTGGGGGAGATCGTGAAGGCTCATGCGGGCATCCTTGACGGCGACACGGCTGAACTGGCTGCCGCGAAGCTGGACGCGACCCTGCCCGAGTCGGACGCACGCGCATGGCTCCGACAGAGCCTGCTGCCGCTTATCGGCCTCGAAACGGCATCAGCCGCGAGTCGATCTGAGCTGTTCTTCGCCTGGCGGCAGTTCCTCATGTATCTGGCGCAGGCCAACCCCACGGTGCTCGTGATCGAGGATCTGCACTGGGCCGACCCCGCGCTGCTGAGCTTCCTGGAGCACCTCGCCTCGCACGTGCACGACGTGCCCCTCCTCGTCGTGGGCACCACCCGCCCCGAGCTCTTCGATCGCCGGCCGGACTTCGCCGCAGGCGTGCCCCACGTGACCACCATCCGGCTCGGGCCGCTGACATCGGACGAGACGTCCCAGCTCGTGGCAGCACTGCTCGACGCGACACACATCCCCGCTGAGCTCCAGGGACCGCTGGTCGAGCGTGCGGGCGGCAACCCGTTGTTCGCCGAGGAGTACGTCCGGCTGCTACAGGACCAAGGACTGCTCGAGCGCATCGAGGGCGTGCGGCGGCTCAAGTCCGACGTGGACCTCCCGCTTCCCGTCAACGTCCACGCACTTCTCGCCGCCCGCCTTGACGCGCTGTCCGGTGACCGCAAGGCGCTGCTGGCGGACGCTGCGGTCATCGGGAAGGTCTTCTGGGCCGGCGCGGTCTCGGCCATGTCCGGACGGCCAGAAGGCGACGTCATCGAAGCGATGGACGAGCTGAGCCGACGCGAGTTCGTCCGCCCCGTCTCGCGTACCTCGATGGTCGGCCAGGTCGAGTACGCCTTCGGTCACGTGCTCGCGCGCGACGTCGCCTACCAGCAGTTGCCCCGGTCCGCGCGCGCCTCTCGACACGTGGCTGCGGCACGATGGCTTGAGGAGTGGGCGGGTCAACGGGTCGACGACGTGGCCGACGTCCTGGCCCACCACTACATCGCTGCCCTCGACCTCGCAGAGGCGGCGGGTGATACCGCGCTCGCGGCCGACGTGCGGCCCGAGGCCGCCCGCTCTCTCTTGCTGTCCGGCGAGCGCGCGTCGGGGCTTGACGCGAACTCCGGACTCGGACAGCTGGAGCGCGCGCTCGCGCTCATCACGCCGGACGACGGGCTGAGAGGGCGGGCGCTGGCCGGGTATGGGCGAGCTGCGCTGTACACGGGTCACCTGGCCGAGGGCGAGCAAGCGCTGGAGGAGGCGATCCACCTCTTCGAGCCCCCCGCCGACCTCGCCTCCACCATTGAGGCGCTCGACGTGCTGGCCAAGCTCCGTCGGCGGCTCGTCGATCCGCGCTGGATCGCAGCCGGCGACACGATGCTCTCGCTTGTGGAGTCATCGCCGCCGGGACCCCTGCACGTGCGCGTCTACACTCACGTGGCCGGACGGGAAATGATCCTGCAGCATCATGAGGTCGCGATCCGGTACGCCGACGAGGCGGTGTCGCTTGCCGGCTCGCTCGGGCTCGAGGTGCCCGTGGAGGCGCTCGGGTTCCGCGCATCGGCTCGCTCGAACGCCGAACCGGACAGCCCCGACTGGGTCCGTGATTTCGAGGAAGCGATCGCGCTCGGATCTGCTGCCGGGCTCGGGCAGGAGGTGGCCGTGATGTACGGCAACTACGCCCTGGCCAGTGCCGCCTTCCGGCCGGTGGTCGACGCGGCCGAGGTGTTCCGTGCGGGTATCTCCTACGCCGACGCGCGTGGGCTGGCCGAAAGTCTTGGAATGCAGGTCGAGTACCTCGATCTGCTTGTGAGCCGCGGGGAACTTGACGACGTCGTCCGGAGAGCGGAGGAGCTGGCCCCGCAGTTCCACGACGGAGACGTCGGCCTCCGTCGGTTGGACCTGCTCACGCTGCGCCTCCAACACACGCGGGCATTGGTGCTCCTCGGCGAGGCGGCGACGACAACGTCGTGGCTCGACTGGATGGTGGCCACCAACCGCGAGCTCGGTTACGAGGAGGTCGGAGGAAACGCGGTCGGCGCAGCCGCGCTCGCGTACGCGGCACTAGGGGACGAGGGCACGGCCGTGCGACTGCTGTCCGAGCTCGCCGACCATGCCGACGAGTTACCGATGTCGAACGATGCGCTCTACATCACGTCCTGGATCCGTGCCCTGGTCCGGCTCCGCCAGACCGATCTGGCGCGTCGGATGGCTGAGTTGGTCACGGGAACTGACCTCAGGTCCCAACGCCTCCGGGTCCATATCCACGCGACACTCGAAGAGGCGAGCGGGAATCACGAGCTCGCCATCACCTACTACGCCGACGCTGTCGCACGATGGCACGAGTTTGGCGACCTACTAGAGGAGTCCTACGCGCTCCTCGGCCAGGCCCGCTGCCTGCTCACCCTGGCTCGACCGCGCGAGGCCGTCCCCTTGCTCGAGCGCGCAGACCACCAGTTCGGCCTCATGGGAGCCAAACCCGTGCTGGCGGATGTCCGATCCCTGCTCACGTCCGCGTCTGCGTAGGCCGCATCTCGTCCACCCCGACCTCCCATCAGGTGACGTCAAGGACGTCCCAGCACTTCCGAAGGAACCAGATCGCGAAGTGCCGATCTCGCTCGCGTTAAGGAGATCGAACCGACCTGTTGGCAGCTCTACGTTCTGTCTGGAGACTCCCTCTCAGTCGGAGCTTCGATGCCGGGTGGTGATGAGCAGCCACCCACCGAGTGCGAGGACTACGAGCGTGGCGAGCGCCGCGCGGAAGCCGGCGTCTATGGCATCGGACCCGGTGCCTTGCGTCGAGCGGGCAAACCACGCGGGTGAGACCGCGAGCGAAGCGAACGTCAAGCCCCACGCCAGTGCCGAGACGACAAGCGCAGCAGCAGCAGCTGAACGTCGTCCGCGTCTCACCAAGTACGCCGCCCAGCCCACAGCTGTCACGACCGCGAGCACCGTTGCGGCGACCCAGAGCCAGCGTTCTGCCGCGATCGACGACCACAGGTCGAGCGGCTCTGGGGCGGTCATCGAATGACCCGCGTCGAATGCCACTTTCAACTCTCGAGCGGCGTCGCCCAAGAACGTGATCGTGAGGACGGCTGAAGCGAGGAGCCAGAGCGCCCACGACGCGATCAGCGGCGCACGAGGGATCGATGTCCTCGTGACGTCGTGAGACATCGGTTGTGTGACCTCGGGCAATGCCATGGCTCCCCCAGCTAGCACGGTGGCTTCGGTCGCACGCCTAGTGTGCTGGGCTGTCGGCGCCCCATTGGCGTGCCGGCGCCCCTTGTCACCCATTCGAGACCGAGACAGAAGTGCCGTTCTAGCTCGTCTCTGGAAGGAGGATCGATGGTCTCGAGGCTTGAATCCACGAACGCCGCTGTCGCCACTGCGCTCGCCGCGCTCTCGACCGATGAGCGCATCCGACTGGCGTTCGCAGCCGCCGAGATCGTCCTTTCGGAGACCGGGCAGTCACCGGACCGAGACGAGGCCAGCCTGGTTGCGCTGGTCGATGAGCTCGACACGGTCGCATGGGACCTCCAAGAGCAGGGAGGGCCGGCTTACGAGGCAGCCTTCGCCCGCGCCAGGGCGGTGAGTGCCCTCCTGTTCGCGGTCAGGGGAGATTCAGAGGACGCGATCTACGAGGCGTTGCACGCGACGGCGAGCCCTAGGTCAGTCAGCTCGCTCGTGCTCGGCGCCTAGCGGGCGAGATGTGCCGCTATCGCTCGTCGGCGGGTATGTCCGTCGCCATGAGGGTCAGTCGGTCTGCGGGTATGGCAAAGGGGACGTAGAAGAAGCCGACGCCGTCCGGGTTCTCGAGGAAGGCATCCTCGTCGACGCCGTCAACGGCCCACACGTCTACGTCACCCCCGGTGTTGTTCATGCTCGTGAACCAGTCCACTTCGTACTCTCGGCACAGGAAGATGCCCTCGACCTCTGGTTCCCTGCTTCCCGCGATACCCCAGGCGGCACCCATCCGTGCCCAGTCCAGCCCGTGCTCCCGGATCGACTCGCGATTCAGACTGGACGACACATGGAAGTAGCGAGCCACCGGAGCAGCGTACGGATATGTCGGTGCCGGCAGCGAACGCGATGTGCCGTTCTGACTCGCCTCCGGCTCAGCGGTCCGCTCCCGTACGACTTGGGTGAGAGGCCCGGAGGCGCACAACCGAGTGCGCAGCGGGTTACGTCTGGAACGATGCGATCCATGGGGGACTTACTCACGCTGGCCGACCGCGAGGAGCGGTTCGCGGCCCTGACCCACACCCAGGCCGTCTGGTTGGCGTTGGTTTGCGCGGAACGCCTTGTGTCAGGCGACACAGCGGACCGCCATGACGCCTTGCGCGAGGCGCTGGACACGGCTTGGGATGCGCTGCGAACCCGGCAGACGGAGAGCGCAGCCGCGCTCGCGGCTCGCCTTGAGGACCGCGACGACGTGGACGACGACCCGGTGGCAGCAACGACATTCGCGTTGCAGGCCGTGGCCGGCATGCCCGAGGCGGCCCGCTGGGGGGCGGACCGCGGAATCGACGACGCGTTTGAGCGTGTGCCCCACCAGCCCGGCGTAAGGGTGGCGTTCGGGCCTCTGGACCCGGACACCGCCTCGGAGGTCGTACAGCAGGAGCTGCGTTGGCAGCTCGCGGCCGCAGACGTCGTTTCCCACGCGAAGTCCCCTGACGAGGTCAAGGCGTGGGTGGCAAGAGCAGCCTGGGCCTACCGAGCCATGCCCGTCGTAGCGGACGCCACCCTCTTCCAGCCGGGGCCGGCTTCGGGCTTGCCAGGCTTCGGTGGGGCAGCCTTCGGCCAGTAACCGTGAGCGCGAAGTGCCGTTAGAACTCGCCCCTCATGCTCCAAGGTCCGCCACGATCACTCGTATGGCCACCATGATCTCGGCGTGTTCATGGCCGGTCGCCGGCTCAAATCGACACCACGTGGACCGGTCAGCGGGGGACCTGAACGGCCCAGAACAGCGCGCGGTCGCCATTCTGCAGCGTCGCCCAGAGCTGGTACGCCGTGGCTTCACCGGTGGCGCCGTCGGGCGGGATCGCCACGAACGTGAGCGGACCCGCGGCGGGGGCGGGCACGCTCAGGCTCGACCCCGCGTCGGTGACGCCGCCGGACCCGTCGGCCACCGGGGCCAGGCCGTGCAGGGCCGGGACCTGCGCGGCGAAATCGCCATACGACGAGTCCCACCCGGCCGTCACATCGCCCGAGGGCGTCGCGCCGAAGACGGAGCGCACGGGCGAGCCGTCGGGCCCGAGCACGAAGAAGGACCAGAGCGTCGAGCTGTCGGCACCGGCGGGCACGTCGTAGCTGACCTGGCCGACCAGAAGCGACGCGGGACCGACGGGCACCTGGAGGTGACTGGGGCCGACGAGGGCGTCGACTCGGGTCTGCGCCTGGTCGGCGGGCACCAGCTCGAAGAAGCCGCAACTTCAGGTGCAGCGCGCTTGCGGGGTAGGGCGGCGAGACAGGCCACACGTGGTAGCCGATGGTGAGCGCGATCAGCACGAGCACGGTGCCGGGGACAAGGAGCAGGCTCTTGCTCCACCGCGGCCCCGGGGATGCGGGCGAGGGGATGTGCACCGCGGTCTCGCTGCTCATCGTTCCCCCTCCTCGCATGCCCCTCCAGAGGCCGCTACGTGAGTTCCATGGTGCACCAGTGCGCGCAACGTCGTGCCAGAACGGGTGCAGGTCGGGAAGGACCGGGCACTCGGCGGACGAACGCGTGGCCGGCTGCAAAGCCGGTTACTGGACCGTGTCGCGTCCCACCGCACCCGATGTGCCGTTCTGCATCGCCTTCTGACGAGCGACCCGGCATTCTGTACCGCGTCAGGGCACGGTCGGCCGAAACGGGGGTGGCATGAACAGGCATCGCCGGGCGGACGTGGTGTTCATGGTCGCCATCGTCCTGGCGCTCGCGGTTGGGTTGTTGTGGCCCTCAACCCAGCGATGGATGTTCTTGGTCGTCTGTCCTGCCACGGTGTACTGGGCCAGCGCCAGGGGCATAGGAGGCGCCCTCAGAGGCGACGGCTCGCTGAGTGCGCGGGCGGAGCGCAAGACGGCTGAGTACCTCGCCGATCAGCGGAAGAGCGACCTGTCGGATCACTAACCGCGCCGAGGTGCTGTTATCGCCCGGTCCCACGACTCACGGCATAGGGACACAGCCTCTGAGGCGACTACGGGTGGTCGAGGACCTTGCGGTGGAACGCGGCAGACTCGGTGTAGCCGAGGGCCTCGTAGAAGTCGCCGGCGCGTCGCGTCGCCAGTGCGAGGTACGCGGCGCCCTGCGCTCGCGCCCAACGCTCGGCTGCGTCCATCAATGACGTCCCGACACCGCTGCGACGGGACGCGGGCGACACCATGAGCTCCTCGACCCACGCAACGGGACCGTTGGCGAAGAGCGTGAGGTGGACGCTGACCAGGACGTACCCGGAGATTCCGGCCGACCGGTCCTCGGCGACCGCCATCAGGGTGTCGGATCGATCGACGAGGGTCGCGAAGGTCGTGTCGAACTCCGGCCGAGCCGGAGCGAACGACGTGGCGAACTGCTGAGCGAGCGGCCACACGTCGGCACCGTCGACGAGCAGCGCGGGGCGAACAGGGGACTCCGGGCGCGACATGAGCCGATCATGCACGACCGCCGTCGCGCTCGTCGCGGTCGTCAGTCACGCGGGACGATCAGGCCGGCCCGACGGCCGGACCGTACGAGTGAGCGCGATGTCCGCACGCCGACGAGGTGCCTCGTGTTCGATGGACCGCAACTGACTGCTGGAGGTCCGATGCCGACCGATGACGAGATCCGGGACGGTCAGCGGGCGGCCTGGGACGGGCTGTCCGCGGGCTGGGAGAAGTGGGACGCGATCATCATGGACCAGCTGGGTCCGGTGAGCGCGGCGATGATCGACCGCCTCGGCATCGCCGACGACCAGCACCACCTCGACGTCGCCGCGGGCACCGGTGAACCGGGGCTGACCGTGGCGCGGCTCGCGCCGAGAGGGCGCGTCGTCCTGACCGACCTGTCGGCGCAGATGCTCGACATCGCGGGGCGACGTGCACGTGCGCAGGGGATCACCAACTTCGACACCGAGGTCGGCAGCGCGGACGACCTTCCCTTCGATGACTCGACGTTCGACAGCGTGTCCGTCCGGTTCGGCTACATGTTCTTCCCCGATGTCTCCACGGCGACGAGCGAGTTCGCGCGCGTCCTCAGGCCAGGTGGACGACTCTGCTCGTCGGTGTGGGTCAAGCCCGAGGCGAATCCGTGGACGTCTGTCGTCATGCAGGCGATCGCGGCCGAGACCGCTCTGGCGCCCCAGGACCCGGACCGCCCCAACATGTTCCGCTGCGCTGCCCCCGGATATGTCAGCGCCCTCTACCAGGCGGCGGGACTCCGCGAGGTCGCCGAGTGGGACGTCGAGGTCGAGCTCGTGACCCAGAGCGCCGAGGAGTACTGGGACATGATCAGCGAGCACGTCTCGCTCGCAGTCGCCGCACTTGCCCACGTCGACGCATCGGCGCGGCAGCGGATCGCGGCGGCGGTCACGACCGAGGCCGGCAGGTACGAAAGTGCTGGGGCCGTGCGGATTCCAGGCCTGGCTCGCTGCATCGTCGGCACACGCTAGAACGGCATCGCGGACCGGGAAGCTGCCCGCCGTCACCGACCTGGACCTAGAACGGTGGCGGGTCGTCGTCGACGGGCGGCCCGGAGCCAGGTGCGTCCGAGTCGGGCTCGTCGGGTTCGGGTTCGGGGTCGGTGCCGAGGAGGTATCTGCGGGCGGGGACGTGGATGGTCTGGCCCCACAGGGTGGTCCAGGTGAAGGAGCCGTCGTGGTGGCGGTCGGTGATGTCGGTGGCGCCGGCGGTCTTGAGCTGGTGGCAGCGGGTGCACAGGGTGCCGCAGTTGGTGGCGCTGCTGGGACCGTGGGGCCATTCCTGGGCGTGGTCCATCTGCAGGCGGGAGGGGGCGCGGGTGGTGCAGCCCGGTGCGCGGCAGCCGCCGTCGCGGTCCAGGACGTAGGCGCGCAGGGGTGCGGGCAGGTAGGTGAGGGTGCCGTAGTCCAGGCTGGCGCCGGTGACGGGTTCGGTCACGATGCGTCGCCACGCTCTGGCGTAGCCGGCCAGCTCACGGCCGATGCTGGCCGGGACGGGTTGCCCGTCGAGGAGGGCGGGGTGGTCGCGCTCGGCGCGCAGGGTGTCCAGGTCGATGACCAGGTGGGCCACGACCTGGGTCTGGGCGCGGTCCCAGGTGACCGCACCGTCGGCGTCGATCGCGCCCAGCACCCGCGCGGCCAACGCGTCCGCGACATCCGCGTCGCGGGTCTGCTCGTCCTCGCCGGGGTCGCGTCGTCCGGGGTCGCGTCGTCCGGGGTCGCGTCGCTGGGTCGCCGCACCCTCTGCTGCCGGTTCTGCCGCGTCGTGGTCGCCGGCGCTCGCTGTCCGGCGGGTGTCGCGCAGGGCGTCGGCGTCGGTCTGCAGGACGCGGTGGATCGCCTCGATCACCGACCACTCGTGGATGACGCCGAGCATGCCCAGCCCGTCCTCGAGGGGGCGGGTGAACACCCGCCGCGACGCGACCGCCTGGCGCAGCCTCGGGTCGGCGTCACGGTCGAAGCGGGCCACCAGCGCGACCACCTCACGACCGAACGCGCCGGGTGGCATCCGCGTCGCCTTGGGCAGTGCGAGCCGTCCGATCAGCGCCAGCACGTCCTCGTCGGTCACGAACCGGGTGCGGTGCACCAGCACCTCGCAGTGCGCCATCGACACCGTGCCCGCCGCGAGCGCCTGCGCGAAGCCGGGGAACGCCGTGGCCAGCGCCCGCGCCGTGGTGATCGCCCGCAGCGCGGCGTAGCGCGACACCCGCCGCGCCACCGCGACCTCGTGCTCGACCTGCATCTCGCGCACCGAGGACCGCGACGCCGCCTTCCCGGCCATCGCGGCCACGACCTCGCACTGCTTGGCCGCGACCCGCGCCGCCACCCGGTCCAGGCTCTGCAGCTGATCGACACGGTCCAGGTCCTCGACCAACCCCACCGGGTCGACCGCGAGCAGCACCGGCAGCTCCCACCCGTCGCAGGGATCGCCCGCATCGCGAGCCTTGTCCTCTTCCGCGGTCAGAGTGGTCGTGAACTCGCCGCTGGCACGCAGCTCGTCGACGTAGGCGCGCTCCTCCTCGCTGCCCGAATCACCGAACCCCGACGCCAGCAGACCGCTGACGTCGAGGGTGGAGAGGAGGACCGCCATACCCCCATCGTCGTACACACATCGGATTCGCGTCAAGAACCCTGAGGTATGGGAAAAGTCAAGAAACAGAAGGGTTCTCAGCGAATCGACGACAACAGGGAGGACGGCGACGAGCGCCGCGCGGGACAGGTCAGGACTGGGCCCCAGGGCCACGCAAGCACCGACGTCGAGCACCAATGACAGCGCGCAGCGACGCCCGCCGCCCTAGGGTTGCTGGATGCCGGATGTCAGGACGGTCCAGGTCACGTTCGACTGCGCCGAGCCGGAACGCGTGGCGCGCTTCTGGTGCGAGGTGCTCGGGTACGTCGTGCCGCCGCCTCCTCCGGGGTTCGACACGTGGGACGACGTCGAACGGACGCTGCCGCCTGCGGAGCGCGGGCGCGCGTTCGCCTGCGTCGACCCGACCGGCGTCGGGCCACGCCTGTTCTTCCAGCGTGTCCCCGAGGGCAAGCTGGTCAAGAACCGGCTGCACCTCGACGTGCGCGTGGGCACGGGACTCGTGGGTGACGACCGGTTGGCCGTACTCGAGGCAGAGTGCGCACGTCTGCTCGCTCTCGGTGCGGCACGCGTGCGGCTGCTGCGGGCCGACGGCGACAACGAGTCGTGCCTCGTCATGCAGGACGTCGAAGGCAACGAGTTCTGCCTCGACTGACCCGTCGTCGCGCGATCGGCACGGCTGCGACCACCCGAACCACAGTCGCGCGCCCGGACGGTCAGTCGCCGGAGTCCTCGAGCAGCGGGCGCAGGACGTCGAGGACGCCGATGTCCTCGATCGTCGACGGCGGCGCCTCGGGACGACCGTCCGCGATCCCGCGCATCGTGCGACGCAGGATCTTGCCCGACCGCGTCTTCGGCAGTGCGGGTACGACGACGACGCTCTTGAGCGCAGCCACCGGACCGATCTCGTCGCGCACCGACCTCACGATCTCGGCCTGCAGCACGCCCGGGTCGATCTCCGCGCCGCTCTTGAGCACCACGAAGGCACGCGGTATCTGCCCCTTGAGCGCGTCGTGGACGCCGATCACGGCACACTCCGCGACCGCAGGATGCTGCGCGACCACGGCCTCCATCGACCCCGTCGACAGCCGGTGTCCTGCGACGTTGATGACGTCGTCTGTGCGTCCCATCACGAAGACGTAACCGTCCTCGTCGACGTAGCCGCCGTCACCGCTCGAGTAGTAGCCGGGGAAGACCGAGAGGTAGGAGTCGACGTAGCGCATGTCGTCCTGCCACAGCGTCGGCAGTGTTCCGGGCGGCAGCGGCAGCTTGATCGAGATGTTGCCCTCCTGCCCAGCGGGCACGGGGACGCCGTTCTCGTCGAGCACCTGCACGTCGTACCCCGGCATGGCCACGGTGGGAGACCCCGGCTTCACCGGCATCGGCTCGAGCCCGCGTGGGTTGGCAGCGATCGGCCAGCCGGTCTCGGTCTGCCACCAGTTGTCGATCACCGGGATCCCGAGGATGTTGCTCGCCCAGTGGTAGGTGTCGGGATCGAGCCGCTCGCCGGCGAGGAACAGCGTGACGAGGCTCGACAGGTCGTGTCCCGCGCGCAGCGATGCGTCGGGATCCTCCTTCTTGATGGCCCGGAACGCCGTCGGGGCGGTGAAGAGCACCTTCACCCCATGGTCGGCGATCACCCGCCAGAACGCAGACGCGTCAGGCGTTCCCACGGGCTTGCCCTCGTAGAGCACCGTCGTCGCGCCGACGAGCAGCGGTGCGTAGACGATGTAGGAGTGCCCGACGACCCAGCCGACGTCGCTCGCGGCCCAGAACACCTCGCCCGGCCCGCAGTCGTAGACGTTGGCCATCGTCCACGTGAGCGCGACGGCGTGACCGCCGTTGTCGCGCACGATCCCCTTCGGCTTCCCCGTCGTGCCGGACGTGTAGAGGATGTAGAGCGGATCCGTCGCGTCGACGCTCACGCAGTCCGCCGGCGTCGCACCGGCCACCAGCTCGTCCCAGTCGTGGTCGCGCTCCCCCATCGACGCGATCGCTTGCGGCCGCTGCAGAACCACGGACGCGTCGGGCTTGTGCGTCGCGAGCTCGAGCGCCTTGTCGAGCATCGGCTTGTACTCGACGACGCGACCCGGCTCGATCCCGCACGACGCGGACACGATCACCTTCGGCGCGGCATCGTCGATCCGCAGCGCCAGCTCGTGCGGTGCGAAGCCTCCGAAGACCACCGAGTGCACCGCGCCGAGCCGCGCGGTCGCCAGCATCGCGATCACGGCCTCGGGCACCATCGGCATGTAGAGGACGACACGGTCGCCCTTCTCCACACCGAGCCCCCGCAGCGCGCCGGCGAACGAGGCGACCGCGTCGCGCAGCTCGGCGTAGGTCAGCCGCGTCACGCTCGACGTCACCGGGCTGTCGTGGACGAGCGCGAGCCGGTCGCCGTGGCCGGCGACGACGTGCCGGTCGACCGCGTTCCAGCAGGTGTTGAGCCGAGCGCCGGTGAACCAGCGGAAGTACGGCGCGTCGGAACGGTCGAGCACGGTCGTCGGCGCGACGTCCCAGTCGACCGCGCCCGCTGCCTCGCCCCAGAACCCGTCCGGGTCCTCGAGGCTGCGAGCGTGAGCCAGCGCGTACGGTCCGGACTTCGCCATCGTGACCCTCCAGCGGTGAGGGCTCCAGGCTAGTGACCGGCGCCGGATCTCTCGCGCCGCGTGTCCCGCGTCACTCCGCGGCGGCGAGCTGGCCGCACGCGCCGTCGATCTCACGACCGCGTGTGTCCCGCACGGTCACGGCGATGCCGCCCGCCTCGAGCCGACGCACGAACTCGCGCTCGTCCTCAGGACGGGACGCCGTCCACTTCGACCCCGGTGTCGGGTTGAGCGGGATGAGGTTGACGTGGACGAGCTTTCCGCGCAGACGCTTGGCCAGCAGGTCGGCCCGCCACGCCTGGTCGTTGATGTCCTTGATGAGCGCGTACTCGATCGATACGCGCCTCTTGGTGGTCCGCGCGTACTCCCACGCGGCGTCGAGGACCTCCGACACCTTCCACCGGGTGTTGACCGGGACGAGGGTGTCGCGCAGCTCGTCGTCGGGCGCGTGCAGCGACACCGCGAGCGTCACCGGCAGGCCCTCGGCCGCCAGCTCACGGATGCGCGGCACGAGTCCCACGGTCGACACCGTGATGCCACGTGCCGACATCCCGAGACCGGCGGGACTCGTGTCGACGAATCGGTGCAGCGCGCCGATGACCGCCTTGAAGTTGGCGAGCGGCTCACCCATCCCCATAAAGACGATGTTCGACACGCGTCCTGGTCCGCCGGGTACGTCGCCGGCCGCCAGCTGACGCGCGCCCGCGACCACCTGCTCGACGATCTCGCCCGTCGACATGTTGCGCGTCAGCCCGGCCTGACCGGTCGCGCAGAAGGGACAGTTCATCCCGCAGCCGGCCTGGCTCGACACGCACATGGTGACGCGGTCCGGATAGCGCATGAGCACGCTCTCGACGAGCGAACCGTCGTGCAGTCGCCACAGCGTCTTGCGCGTCGTGCCACGGTCGGCGGTCAGCTCGCGCACCGGTGTCATGAGCGTCGGCGTCAAGGCGCGCGACAGCTGGTCCCGCTGGGCCGCAGGCACGTCGGTCCACTCCGACGGCTCCGTCGAGAGCCGGCGGAAGTAGTGGCGCGACACCTGGTCTGCGCGGAAGGCCGGCAGCCCCAACGCCGTCACGGCCTCGCGCCGCTCAGCCGTCGTCATGTCGGCGAGGTGACGCGGCGGCTTGCTGCGGCGCGGAGAGGTGAAGGTGAGCTCGCCCGGCGTGGGACGCCGCGGCGTCTCGAGGTCGTCTGTCATCGCGACGTCACGGACCCAGGAACACGCGCAGCAGCAGCCACGACGTGAACGCGTTGGGCAGCAGCGAGTCGAGCCGGTCCATGAGACCACCGTGGCCCGGGAGCAGGGAGCTCATGTCCTTGACGCCGAGGTCGCGCTTGATCGCGGACTCGACGAAGTCGCCACCGGTCGCCGTCACGGTGAGCACCACCCCGGTGATGAGTCCCTGCCACCACGGGTGCCCCAGCACGACCGGGAAGAGCACCGCTCCGACGAGTCCCTGCAGGAACAACGAGCCGGCGAAGCCCTCCCAGGACTTCTTCGGTGAGATCTTCGGCGCCATGGGGTGCCGACCCGCGAGCACACCGGCGACGTAGCCACCGATGTCGCTG
The DNA here is from genome assembly GCA_963782665.1 of uncultured Actinomycetota bacterium. Lineage (GTDB taxonomy): Bacteria > Actinomycetota > Actinomycetes > S36-B12 > CAIYMF01 > Longivirga. Next base: position 853,286 of record CAWAKP010000005.1, read on the forward strand.
CAGATCGTGAGCACGACGAACGTGATGATGCGAAGGCTGCCCTGCGAGGACGCCAGCATCAGCGCGGCGAAGCCGGCCATGAGCCCGGTGTAGCAGACCACCATCAGCGAGACGGCGGTGTCGACGACGTAGCGCTCTGGCCCGGCCACGAGACGCCAGCCCATCACCACGAGCACCGTCGCTCCGAACGTCGCCACCATCGCGAGGGTGCCCCACCAGTACGCCGCCTGCGGGATCACGGCGACGCCGACGTAGACCGGGATCGCGACGAGATGAAGGTCGCGCTGCGCCAGCGCCCCGCGCAGCTCGTGCGCAGCGACGACCATGGCGGCGGAGATGATGAGCGAGAAGAGCCCGGGCGCGTACCAGACCGGGATCAGCACCAGGCCGATCGCCAGGAGCACGCCCACGCCGATCGCGGACACGAGGTTGCGGCCGGCACGTCCCGTGGACGCCGGTGCTGGCTCGGTCGGGACATCGCTCATGGGTGCGCGCGACTGCTCGTGGCCATCAGACCTCGAGCAGCTCGGCCTCCTTGTGCTTGAGCAGGTCGTCGACCTGGGCGGTGTACTTGTGCGTGACCTCGTCGAGGGACTTCTCGGCGCGACGGACGTCGTCCTCGCCGGCCTCGCCGTCCTTCACCAGCTTGTCGAGGGTGTCCTTCGCGTGCCGGCGGATGTTGCGCATCGCGATCTTGGCGTCCTCGGCCTTGTTCCGGGCCACCTTGATGTACTCCTTGCGCCGCTCCTCGGTGAGCTGCGGGAACGCCACCCGGATCACGACACCGTCGTTGGACGGGTTGACGCCGAGGTCGGAGTCGCGGATCGCCTTCTCGATGGCCGTCATCGAACCCTTGTCGTACGGCGAGATCACCACGAGGCGCGCCTCGGGCACCTGGAAGCCGGCCATCTGCGTCACCGGCGTCTGCGTGCCGTAGTAGTCGGCGGTGATCTTGTCGAACATCTTCGCCGTGGCTCGGCCGGTGCGGATGTGGGCGAAGTCGTCCTTCGCCACGCCGACGGCCTTCTCCAGCTTCTCCTCCGCCTCGAGCAGGGTCTCGTCGATCACGGGTGCTCCTCGTTCGTGGGCTCGTCGCTGCCGGTCGTGCAGGGCTCGGTGGTGCTTGTCGTGTCGCTCGGAGCTCGTGGCGTGGCCTACGAGGCGACGAGCGTCCCGATCCTCTCACCCCGGACGGCGCGGGCGATGTTGCCCTCGACGAGCAGGTTGAAGACGAGGATCGGCAGGTCGTTGTCCTGGCAGAGGCTGATCGCGGTCGCGTCGGCCACCTTGAGACCGCGCGCGAGCACCTCGGAGTGGCTCAGGGTGTCGAACCGCACGGCGTCGGGGTTGGTGCGCGGGTCGGAGTCGTAGACGCCGTCGACGCCCTTGGCCATGAGCACCACCTCCGCACCGACCTCGAGCGCGCGCTGCGCCGCCGTGGTGTCGGTGGAGAAGTACGGCGCGCCGAGGCCCGCGCCGAAGATCACGACGCGCCCCTTCTCGAGGTGGCGGATCGCGCGACGCGGGATGTAGGGCTCGGCGACCTGGCCCATGGCGATGGCGGTCTGCACGCGGGTGTCGATGCCCTCCTTCTCGAGGAAGTCCTGCATCGCCAGGCAGTTCATCACCGTTCCGAGCATGCCCATGTAGTCGGCTCGCGAGCGGTCCATCCCGCGGTCGTTGAGCTGCGCACCGCGGAAGAAGTTGCCCCCACCGATGACGACGGCCACCTCGGTGCCGCCCCGCACGACGGCCGCCACCTGTCGCGCGATCGCCGAGACGACGTCGGGGTCGACGCCGAGTCCCCCGCCGCCGGCGAACGCCTCACCGGAGAGCTTGAGCAGCACCCGGCTGTAGCCCCCCTCGGGGACGCCGGGCCAGGTGTCGATCGTGCCCTCGAGCGAGGGCTGCACCATCGAGACGCCGGAGGCCGCTGTCGCAGCGGATGCGGTGCTGTCCACGACGGCGGCCTCCTGGCTCTGGACTACTGGCGCGATTGTCGCAGGAGACCGGCTCCTGCGCGGGTCAGGCGCCGATCTCGAAGCGCACGAACCGGGTCACCGTGGTGCCTGCGGCGTCCAGCACGTCCTTGACCGACTTCTTCGACTCGACGACGGACTCCTGCTCGAGCAGGACGTTGTCCCTGAAGTACGCGTTGACGCGGCCCTCGACGATCTTGGGGAGCGCAGCCTCGGGCTTGCCCTCCTCCTTGGCCTTGGCCTCGGCGACACGACGCTCGGTCTCGACGATGTCGGCCGGCACCTCGTCACGCGTGAGGTAGGACGCCCGCATCGCCGCGATCTGCATCGCGACCGAGCGGGCGGCGTCCTCCGAGCCCTCGTAGGCCACCAGCACGCCGACCTGCGCGGGCAGGTCCGAGGCGCGCTTGTGCATGTACGTCGCGACGTTGCCGTCGACGAAGGCGACCCGGCCCAGCTCGAGCTTCTCGCCGATGGTGGCGGCCAGCTCGGTGATGGTCTCGGCGACCGTCTTGCCGTCGAGGTCGGCGGCGGCGAGGGTCTCGGCGTCGTCGGCCTTGATCTGCGCGGCCTTGGCCACTACGGCGTCGGCCAGCGCCTGGAAGTCGGCGTTCTTGGCGACGAAGTCGGTCTCGGCGCGCAGCTCGACGAGGGCGCCGTCCTTGGTGACGACGAGGCCGTTGGTGGCCTCGCGCTCCGCACCGCGGGCAGCAGCCTTGGCAGCGCCCTTGACGCGGAGCGCCTCGGCTGCCTTCTCGAAGTCCCCGTCGTTCTCGACGAGAGCCTTCTTGCACTCCATCATCCCCGCGCCGGTGAGGTCGCGGAGCTTCTTCACGTCAGCAGCAGTGACGTCGGCCATGGTGTGGCTCTCTCTCGTGCTCGTGGTGGTCAGATCTCGTGCGCGCGGTCCGGCAGTCCGTGAGGACCGGCCGGACCGCGCGAGGTGCAGGTCAGGCCTGCGGAGCCGTGTCCTCGGCGGGGGTGGCGTCGGCAGCGTCCACGGCCTCGGCGACCGGGGCTTCCGCGACCGGGGCGTCGGTGCCGTCGAGCACGGGGGCCTCGGTGACCTCCGCCGCAGGCGTCTCGGCGGCGACCTCGACGGCCACCTCCTCGGCGGCGCTGGTGGGCACCTCGACCGGAGCGTCCGTCCCGGCCAGCAGCTCGGTCTCCCAGTCGGGCAGCGGCTCGTCGACCGCGAGCACGCCTTCGGCCGCAGCCTCCGAGCTCGCGCGGCCGGCACGGGCCATGAGGCCGTCGGCGACCGCGTCGGCGATCACGCGGGTCAGCAGCGCGACGGCGCGGATCGCGTCGTCGTTGCCGGGGATCGGGAAGTCGACGACGTCCGGGTCGCAGTTGGAGTCGAGGATCGCGACGACCGGGATGCCGAGCTTCTTGGCCTCCGCGACGGCGATGTGCTCCTTGTTGGTGTCGACGATCCACACCGCGCTCGGCACCTTGGTCATGTCCCGGATGCCACCGAGGGTCTTGGAGAGCTTGTCCTTCTCGCGACGCAGGACGAGCAGCTCCTTCTTGGTGAGGCCCGAGCCGGCGACGTCGTCGTAGTCGATGAGCTCGAGCTCCTTGAGGCGCTGGATCCGCTTGTGCACCGTGGAGAAGTTCGTGAGCATGCCGCCGAGCCACCGCTGGTTGACGTAGGGCATCCCGACTCGCGTCGCCTGCTGCTCGACCGGCTCCTGCGCCTGGCGCTTGGTGCCCACGAACATCACGGTGCCGCCGTGCGCGACGGTCTCCTTGACGAACTCGTAGGCGCGGTCGATGTAGGTCAGCGACTGCTGGAGATCGATGATGTAGATGCCGTTGCGCTCGTTGAAGATGAACCGCTTCATCTTCGGGTTCCAACGGCGGGTCTGATGCCCGAAGTGCACGCCGCTCTCGAGCAGCTGCTTCATCGTGACGACGGCCACGATCACTCCTTCTCGGGCGCCGAGGCGGCTCCGGGCACGGCGGCCCGGGCGCGGCAGCGCCACTCGGTTCGTCCACCCGCGCCGGTCGGCCGGGTGCCTGACTCCTGCCGGACGCGACTGACCGGCCGGAGCCGGACCGAGGTGCGCCGCCGGGTGCCGCGAGGCAGGGCCGGGATGCAGGCGTGCGATGTCGGCACGCCCGGGGGCCTACCGCAGGTCCGAGTGTACGGTCCGGACCCCCGGGAGCCGAAATCGTGGGCGCCCGCCGGGCGGCCGGCTGCTCCCGGCCCGTGCGAGCCTGTCGGCACCCACGTGGCACCGCCCGGCGCGTCGTCCCCAGCCGAGCGTGCGCGGGCGGCGGGATCACCGCACCCAGCACCAGGCTCGCGCCGTGATCCCCGCCCTCGCCGCAGCACCGTTGCCCCAGGTCGTCGCGGCAGGGCTGGCCCTCGCCGCGACCGCCGTCCTCGCCACATCGCCCGCCGACCCACCCGTGCCCGCGAACGGCACCGTGGCCGTGACGAGCCGTGCACAACCGCCCGCGGCACCGACGAGCGCCGCACAGCCACAAGCCCCCTCGTCGACGGCGACGTGGCGGCTGCCGCTGGCGGGTCCCCCGCACGTGCTGCGACCGTTCGACCCCCCGTCACGGGCCTGGCTCCCGGGGCACCGCGGGGTCGATCTCGCCGCGCCGCCGGGTGCCCTCGTGCATGCGGCCGGCAGCGGCACGATCACGTGGGCCGGGCTGCTCGTCGATCGCGGGGTCGTCGTCGTCACCCATGCCGACGGTCTGCGGACGACGTACGAGCCGGTCGACGCCACGGTCGCGGTCGGCGACCGCGTGGCCCTGGGCGACGTGATCGCGACGATCGGTGCCGGCGACGTCCACTGCGGGTCATTGCCCACGTGCCTGCACTGGGGCCTGCGCCGCGGGCGCGACTACCTCGACCCGATGCTGCTGGTCGACCCCGGACACGCGGTGCTGCTGCCGCCGTGAGGGCGTTGCCGACCTTGCGACCTGAGTCGCAGGGTTCAGTCCGTCTCGTGCGACTCGGCGATCTTGGCGCGCAGCTGCAGCACGGCCTTGGTGTGCATCTGGCAGATGCGGGACTCGGTGACGCCGAGCACCTGCCCGATCTCGGCCAGCGTGAGGCCCTCGTAGTAGTACAGGGTGACGACGATCTTCTCCCGCTCGGGCAGGGTGTTGATCGCCTTCGCGAGGATGTACTTGGTCTCCTCGCCCTCGAACAGGTTGATCGGGTCGGGTGCCTTCGGGTCCTCGAGGGTGTCGCCCAGCGTCATCTTGTCGCCGCGCTCGCCGCCGGCGTGCAGCAGCTCGTCGAGCGCCACGACGTTGACGAACGAGACCTGGCTGAAGATCGCGTGCAGCTCGTCGACCTTGATGCCCATGTGCTCGGCCACCTCGGCCTCGGTGGGCGTGCGCTGCAGCTTGGCCTCGAGCGCCTGGAACGCCTTCTCCACCTCGCGCGCCTTGAAGCGCACCGATCGCGGGATCCAGTCGATCGAGCGCAGCTCGTCGATGATCGCGCCGCGGATCCGGTTGATCGCGTACGTCTCGAACTTGATGGCCCGCTCGAGGTCGAACTTCTCGATCGCGTCGATGAGGCCGAAGATGCCGTACGACACGAGGTCGGCCTGCTCGATGTTGGGCGGCAGTCCCACGCCGACCCGGCCGGCGACGTACTTGACGAGCGGCGAGTAGTGCAGGATCAGCCGCTCCCGCAGGTGCTGGTCGCCGGTGGCCTTGAAGTCCTCCCACAGCCGTCGCAGGGCGTCGGCGCTCTCGGCCGCGGCCGCCGCCTTCTCCTCGTCGGTCGGCGTGAGGTCGATCGCGTCCAGGTCGGGGACGTCGTCGAACTCCTCGACGGCCTCGGGCTCGTCGGCGGGGTCGGCCTCGTCGTCGACGTCGACGTCGAGCGCGTCCTCAGGCTCGAGGGCGTCGTCGACGTCCTCAGGCTCGCGGGTGCGCCTGCTCATACGTTGCTCTCAACCGTTCGACGCTGACATGGGTGTAGATCTGTGTAGTCGCGAGCGTAGCGTGCCCCAAGATCTCTTGGACGGACCGGAGGTCGGCTCCGCCTTCCAGGAGGTGAGTAGCAGCCGAATGTCTGAGGCCGTGCGGCCCGAGGTCCGGCGCGTCGACCACGCTGCGCAACATCCGGTGCACCACGGTGCGGACCGTTCGGGGGTCGATCCGTCGCCCACGGGCACCGAGGACGAGGGCCGGGCCGGACTCGACGGTGCGCAGCCGGGGCCTGCCGTCCCTCAGCCAGGCGTCGAGCACCGCCTGCGCCGGGGCGCCGTAGGGCACCGTGCGCTCCTTGGCGCCCTTGCCCAGCACCCGCACAGTGCGCCGGCCCGGGTCGACGTCGTCGACGTCGAGGCCCACGAGCTCGCCGACCCGCATGCCGGTCGCGTAGAGGAGCTCGAGCAGCACCAGGTCGCGCAGGTGCAGCGGGTCACCGTCGTCGGCCGCGACGGTGGCGACGTCGAGCAGCGAGCGCGCCTCGCTCTGCTTGAGGACGCCGGGCAGCGTGCGGTGGGCGGCAGGGGTGGCGAGACGGTCACCCGGGTCGGTCGGCAGCAGCCCCCGCTTGTGCGCCCAGGCGGTGAAGACCCGAGCAGCGGCCGCCCGGCGAGCCAGCGTCGCGCGCGCGTGACCTTCGGCCCCCTCCTGCGCGAGCCACCCACGCAGATCGGCGAGATCGAGATCGGCGAGGCGGGTCGCACCCTGCGCCCGCGTGTAGTCGAGGAGCCGGGTGATGTCGCCGACGTAGGCCCGCACCGTGTGCGGGCTGCGCCCGAGCTCGGCGGACAGGTGAGTGGCGAAGGCGTCCCTGGCGTCGACGAACTCGCGCGGCAGCGGCCCGGCCTCGACCGGGACGACCACGAGGTCGGGGGGACTGGTCGACACGACTCCACCGTCGGTGCCGACGACGACGGAGTCAACGCGCCGCGCCGGATGCGCGGTCGAGCACCCACCCCCGCAGGTCCGTGCGCACGAAGCCGCTCAGCTCGAGGAGGACGAGGGCCGTCGCCGTCTCGGCCGGAGTGACGCCGGCCGTCCGCGCGATCGAGTCGACGGTCGCCGGTCGCCGCGCCGGCACGGCGTCCAGCACCCGGGCGCTGAGCGGGTCGAGCAGATCGCGCGCCGTGGCAGGAACCGACGACTCGGGTGCCAGGTCGACCCCGATCCCACCCACTGCCTCGATCACCTCGGCCGCGCTGGTGACGACCAGGGCTCCGGACCGGAGCAGCCGATGGACGCCCGCCGAGGCCCCCGACGTCACCGGCCCGGGGACGCCGAGCACGGGTCGGTCGAGTCGCTCGGCCTCGTGCGCCGTGGAGAGAGCCCCGGACCGAAGAGCCGCCTCGACGACGACGGTGCCGCGCGTCAACGCGGCGATGAGCCGGTTGCGGACGAGGAACCGGCCGCGATGCGGAGCCGCCCCGGGCGGTACCTCGGACACGAGCAGCCCGTCCGCCCCGATGCGGGCGAAGAGGGCGTCGTGGCTCGGCGGGTAGGAGACGTCGACGCCGCACGCGAGGACCGCGATCGTGACGCCGTCGACCGCCAGCGCTCCACGATGAGCCGCGGCGTCGATGCCGAACGCACCGCCGGACACCACCGTCCAGCCCGCGAGCGCGAGATCGCTGGACATCGAGGACGCGACGTCCGTCCCGTAGTGGGTGGCCGCGCGCGCCCCGACGATCGACACCGACCGCAGCAGTGAGAGCCGGAGGTCGACGGTACCACGCACCCACAGCGCCCACGGCGCCGCGGCGCCCAGGGCGGAGACCTGGGTGGGCCACTCGAGGTCACCAGGCACGAGGAGGCGGCCACCGACGGCGGCGACGCGGTCGAGGTCGGCAGCGGGATCGGACGTCGCGAGACGCGCCGCGTACCTCTCGACCGACGTGACGCTCGACGACCCGCGACGGATGAGGGAGACGAGCTCCACGGCCGACATGGTGGCCAACGCCTCGCCGATGCGTCGATCGCCCGGCTCGGCCAGCCGCGAGAGCAGGGCCCGCGCGAGCCTGTCTCCGCTGACGCCACGCGGCTCGCGGCCTTCGTCGAAGGCGGTCATGCCGCCCACGACGGTCCGGCGTCGCGGTGCAGCAGGGCCGCGCCGACGTCCGCGCGGGTGGGGCGGTCGCGGCCGGCGAGGTCGGCGACGGTCCAGGCCACCCGCACGACCCGGTCGGCACCCCGCGCGGACACCATTCCGCGCGACAACGCGAGGTCCAACGGTGCCCGCGCCTCGGCGTCGAGGCCGAAACGACGGCGCACCACCGGTCCGGGGACGTCGGCGTTGACCCGCCACGGCGTGCCCACGTAGCGCCGGGCGGCTCGCTCCCGCGCTTCCAGCACCCGCGCGGCCACGACGTCCGTGGACTCCGCGGTCGACGCCCCGAACTCGAGGTCGGCGAGGGTCGGCGCGACGAGGGTCACCCGGAGGTCGACCCGGTCGAGGAGCGGGCCGCTGATCCGGGTGAGGTAGCGACGTCGCTGCACGGGTGTGCACGAGCACGTGGGCGCACCGACCGCCGTTCCGCCACGGCCGCACGGGCACGGGTTCATCGCCAGCACCAGGTGGAACCGGGCCGGGAATCGCACGGAGAACGCGGACCGGCTCACCACCATCTCGCCGGACTCGAGCGGCTGGCGGAGCGCGTCGAGCGCCGAGGAGTCGAACTCGGGCGCCTCGTCGAGGAAGAGCACCCCGCGGTGCGCGAGCGAGACCAGTCCGATGCGCGGCACTCCCGATCCGCCGCCCACCATCGCGGCGTGCGTCGCCGTGTGGTGCGGCGCCTCGAACGGCGGCACCGTGATGAGCCGTCCGCTGTCGAGGCGCCCCGCAACCGAGTGGATGGCAGTCACCTCGAGCGCTGCCTGCTCGTCGAGCGGCGGCAGCAGTCCCGGCAACCGCTCAGCGAGCATCGTCTTGCCCACGCCCGGCGTCCCCGTCATCGCGAGATGGTGGCCGCCCGCGGCGGCGAGCTCGAGCGCGGCGCGGGCGGCGTGCTGGCCGCGTACGTCGCCGAGGTCGGGGACCGGAGGCGGCTCGGGAACCGTCGCGACCGCGTCGCCCGACGCGGCGAGCTCGACGTCCGGGACGTCGTCGCCGCGCACCAGCGCGACGAGCCCGGCCAGCGTCCGCACTCCCACCACCTCGAGGCCGGGGACGAGGGCTGCCTCGCCGACGTTCGGCGTGGGGACGACGAGCCGTCGCGCACCCGCCGCCCGCGCGGCCAGAGCAGCGACCAGCGCGCCGCGGACCGGCCGCACCCGTCCGTCCAGCGCGAGCTCGCCGACGACGACCAGCTCGGCCACGGCGTCGCGCGGCACCTGCGCGCTGGCCGCGAGCAGGGCCAGCGCGATCGCCAGGTCGAGCGTCGGACCGCGCTTGGGCAGCTCGGCCGGGGACAGGCCGACGGTGTTCTTGGGACCCGGCCACTCGAGCCCGCTGTTGATGATGGAGCTCCGGCACCGGTCGCGCGCCTCGTTGACGAGCTTGTCCGCGAGCCCGACGACCGAGAACCCGGAGACGCCGATCGACACGTGCGCCTCGACCCCGATCACGTGACCGTCGACCCCGAGCAGCACCACGCCTCGGGTGCGTGCCACCCCGGTCACGAGAGTCCCCGCACGTGCTCGACGACCGCCCGGCCCGTAGGAGGTCGCAGCACCGAGACGACGTCGACCCGCATCCCGCGCGGTCGGACCGACCGCGCCTTCATCCACGCGATCCCGAGGCGTTCGAGGCGGTGCAGCTTGCGCTGGGTCACCGCCTCGAAGGGGGTGCCGTGGCTCACGCTGCTCCGCGTCTTGACCTCGCAGATGACCAGCACGTCGCCGTCACGCGCGACGATGTCGATCTCGCCCTGGTCGCAGCGCCAGTTCTTCTCGAGCACCACGAAGCCGACGGCCGCGAGGTGCTCGGCGGCGACGCGCTCGCCGTAACGACCCAGCGCGTCCTTGCGGCGCACCGGTCGATCGCTGTCGCGGTTCCCCACGTGACCCTCCTGCCTCGACGTCGTCGACGGAGAATGTCGAGCGGGTCGAGGTCGAGCGGTCGCGCGCGGCGGAGAGCTGGGGACGACGCGCCGACGGGGAGGTTCGCGGGGCTTGCTACAGGTGCTTGAGCCGAGCCTGGCGCGGCACCGGGCCGAACTTGCCGGCATGGAAGTCGACGAAGGCCTGCTGCACCTGGGCGTGCGTGTTCATGACGAAGGGGCCACCCATCGCCACCGGCTCGCGGATCGGGCGCCCGCTGTAGGCCATGACACGCGACGCGCGGTCGCCGTCGGGTGTGGTCACGACGAGGCTGCTCGACGCCGGCCCGCCGGGCACCGGGTCGCTCCAGGCGATCTCTCCCTCGCGCACGCGTCGTCCGCCGATCGTGACGTCACCATCGAGGACGAAGAAGAACGCACGATGGTCGCCGGGAAGCTGGTGGGTCGTCGACGAGCTCGGCTCGAGCGTGAGGATCGATCCGTGGATGGGCCAGTGGTTCGCGGCCGGACCCGTGCTCCCCGCCACCGGGCCGGACACGACGTCGATCCTGACCCCTTGCCGCTCGATCGTCGGCCGGTCGACGCCGCGCAGGTCCTGGTAGCGCGTGTCGACCATGCGCTTGGCCTCCGGCAGGTTGACCCACAGCTGCAGGGTGTGCGCGTGCTCGTTGCGGTAGGCCAGCTCGCGGTGGATGATGCCGCGCCCTGCCGTCATCCACTGGATGTCGCCGACCTGGAGGGCACCGACGTGACCCGCGTTGTCACCGTGCTCGAGGACCCCGTCGAGGACCATCGTGACGGTCTCGATCCCCCGGTGCGGGTGCCACTCGAACCCGGGCTCGGAGAACCAGTCCTCGGCCAGGGCCAGGAACGGGTCCGTGGCGCGCGGATCGGTGGGCATGATCACGATCGCCTTGTCGTCGACCTGCGCGTCGGGCCCGAGCCGGCGCTTGGCCTCGACCCGGTCGACCACCCTGCTCGCCACGTCAGCCAGGGTAGTTCACAGTTCAACCACGGGTCACCTCGGTCAGCGGGCGGCGTCGTCGGGGATCTGCAGGTCCGGCTTGGCGAGCTCCTCGACGTTGACGTCCTTGAACGTCAGCACCCGGACGTTCCGCACGAAGCGTGCCTGGCGGTACATGTCCCAGACCCACGCATCGGTCATCCGGACCTCGAAGTAGACGTCACCGCCGTCGCTCGTGCGCACCTGAACGTCGACGGAGTTGGTGAGGTAGAAGCGTCGCTCGGTCTCGACGACGTAGGTGAACAGGCCGACGACGTCGCGGTACTCGCGGTAGAGCCCGAGCTCGATCTCGTTCTCGTACCGCTCGAGGTCCTCGGCCGACACGTCTACCTCCCCTCGAGGGCCAGCAGCTCGTCGAGCCCTGCTGTCGCATCCTCGCGCACGTCGACCGGGAGGTCGACGGCGGCACCGCGTCCGCCGGGGATCGCCCAGCTGCGCCGGTGGTCCTCGCACGGTCCGTGCCGGTGCAGCGCCTCGAGGTGCTCGGGACTCGCGTAGCCCTTGTGCACGTCGAACCCGTACGCCGGGTGTCGACCTGCCAGCCCGACCATCAGCGCGTCACGGGTGGTCTTGGCCAGCACGCTCGCCGCCGCCACCGACGAGCAGGTCATGTCGGCCTTGATCCTCAGCGTCACGGGCGGAGGCTCGACCCAGGAGTCGGGATCCGACGGTGCACCGTCGTCGTCGAAGAGTGCCGGAGCCGGACGAGACACCCAGTCGTAGGAGCCGTCGAGCAGCACGTGGTCCGGGCGGACCGGCAGCTGCGCGAAGGCCCGCTCGCCGGCCAGCCGAAGGGCGCGCAGGATCCCGACGCTGTCGATCTCCCACGCTTCCGCGTGCCCGACCGCCCAGGCCGGCGCCCAGCGCTGCAGCTTGGGGACGAGGCGCACCCGGGCCGCGGGCGTGAGCAGCTTGGAGTCGCGGACGCCGGTGGGGGCCGCCTTGGTCTCGAGGTCGACGAGCACGACGCCGACCGTGACGGGCCCGCCGAGCGCGCCGCGTCCGACCTCGTCGACCGACGCCAGCCAGCGGACGCCGAGCGAGCGCAGCAGCTCGCGCTCGTGTCGTAGCGACGGCGCCGTGCTCATGGCAGCACCGCTCCCCCGACCCTGACCGGCACCGACGGCGGACCGTCGCGCAGCAGGTCGTCGAGCCGGTCGGCGAGGTCCGGCGGAGCGACGAGGTCCGGCACCGGGATCGCGCGCAGGTCGTCCGGCGAGAACCAGCCGTGGCCGGAGAGGTACTCGAGCTCGAGGCCGTCGTGACCGTGCGACTGCGGCTCGAACTCCGCGCCGACCTCGGCCAGGAAGAAGACCTCGTACTGGTCGTACAGGACGTGGTTGAACGAGAACCGCATGACGCGGTCCCACACGAGGGGGCCGATGTCGGCACCGCGCCCGGTCTCCTCGACGAACTCGCGCGCCGCCGCGGTGACCTCGTCCTCGTCCGGATCGAGCCCGCCGCCCGGCGCGTGCCAGATGCCGACACCGGGGCGGGCGGGATCGCCCCCGCGCAGCAGCAGGACCCGACCCGCGTCGGACACCGCGAGGACCCGCGCGGCCCGACGCTCGCGGGGCTGCATCGGATCGTCCACGTCGGCGACTCTACGACGGCCCGCGGCGGCGCACCGGCGGGGGCGCGCTAGTTCCAGTGGTCGAAGCCCTCGTCGATCACGACGCCGGAGAGGAAGTCGCCCAGCAGCTCGCCGAGCCGAGCGGGGAACATCCGGGCGACGGAGCCGCGCACCTCCGTCGCCGACCACCAGCCGTGGTCGATGTAGTCGGCGATCTCCTCCGGTGTGCGGCCCGCGGACGCCGGCTCCGGCGCGAGCCCGCTCACCCGGGCGTGAACGACGACCTCGTGCTGCCACACCCGCGTGTGCCGACGCACGTAGGTCGAGTCGCGACGCCAGGACGCGTCGCTGACGCCGCCCACGTCGATCTCGAAGCCGGTCTCCTCGCGGATCTCGCGGACGGCGGTCTCGGCGTAGGACTCGCCGGCCTCGACGCCACCGCCCGGCAGCTCCCACCACTCGCCGAGCTCGGGCATGGTCGGGTCGACCGTGCGGAAGAGCAGGATGCGGTCGGCATCGTCGAGAAGGACGACGCGCACGCTCGTGCGCTCGACGTCGTAGCCGGGCCACTCGGTGACGCCGGGCATCCTCAGCTCGATCCCGGCGAGGGCGAGCCCTTGCCCGAGGTCGGTGCGGTCGAGGGCTGAGCCTGCTGGTTGTCCAGTGCCGGGTTGTCGAACGTCTCGGGGATGGGCTCACCCGACCAGCGCTTCACCGGCCAGATGACGGCCACCACGCGGCCGACGACGTTCTTCGTCGGCACCGTGCCGTTGGCGACGTCGAGGTGGAAGCGCGAGTCCGACGAGTCGGCGCGGTTGTCGCCCATGACGAACACCGAGCTCGCGGGCACCACGATGTCGAAGCGGATCTGGTCGGTGCGACTGCCCGGCTTCACGTACGGCTCGACCAGCGCGACGCCGTTGACGACGATCTGGCTCTTGGCGTTGCAGCACACCACGTGGTCGCCGCCGACCCCGATGACGCGCTTGACGAGGTCCTCGCCGGTGTCGCTCGGCAGCAGCCCGACCCAGATCAGGGCGTTGCGGAACGCGCCCGAGATGCCCGGTGGGCTGCTCGGGAACGGGCAGCCAGCCGCCGGGGTCGGTGAAGACGACGATCTCGCCGCGGTGCACGCCGCCGAGCTCGGTCGACAGCTTCGACACGAGGATGCGGTCCTGCACGAGCAGGGTGTCCTCCATCGAGCCGCTCGGCACGAAGAAGGCCTGTGCGACGAACGTGCGCACGAGCACCGACAGCACGAGCGCCACGGCGATGATCAGCAGCAGCTCACGGCCCAGGGACCCCTGCTTCTTGGAGCGTCGACGTTCGTCGTCGCGCGTCTGGGGGTTGGAGATGGCCACTACCCGGCTTTCTCGAGAGCTGGTTGGTCGAACGTATCGGGTATCGGCAGGAGTCCGACGTGCGACATGGGCCAGACGACCAGGAATGCCCGACCGATCACCCGGTCGGTCGGCACGAAGCCACCTCCCGGATCGCCGAGGTGCGCCCGTGAGTCGCTCGACGCCGCGCGGTGGTCGCCCATCACCCAGAGCTTGCCGGGCGGGACGATGATGTCGAACGGAGTGTCGCTCGGGTTGTTGCCCGGGTAGATGTAGGCGGTCTCGTCGAGGGCGACGCCGTTGACCGTGATCCGACCTGATGCGTCGCAGCACACCACGTGGTCGCCGGCGACGCCGATCACGCGCTTGACGAAGTCGCGCTCGTCAGGAGGGGCGAAGCCGAACGTGCGGCCGAGCCAGTCGACGACCTTGCCGACCGGGTCGCTCGGCGGACTGATGTGAACCTCGGGTGTGAAGGAGTCGACGCCGTTGAACACGACGACGTCGCCGCGCTGGATGTCGCGCACGTCGTAGACGAGCTTGTTGACCAGGACCCGGTCGCCCACGGCGAGGGTGTTCTCCATCGAGCCGCTCGGGATGTAGAACGCCTGCACGAGAAAGGTCTTGACGAGGAAGGCGATGCCGAAGGCGACGAGCAGCAGGATCGGGATCTCCTGCCAGAACGCGCGGTGCGTCGGGGCGGGCGGACGGACGTGGGACCCACCGGTGTCGGGGCGCCGACGGTCGTACGAATGACGGGCCGGGCGCGGCCGCAGGGCCGGGTCCTGCGACGTCACGCGCCCGACCTCCGCTTGGTCCACCATGGTGGGACGAGCCTAACCGCCGCGCTGTTCCCGAAGCCGCAACGCCCGCCGCTGCCGGAGCAGGGACGGGCGTCGAGGGACAACCAGGTGTCAGGCCTTGGGAACGCTGTCGCGCTTCTCCTTGATCTTGGCCTTCTTGCCGGTGAGGTCGCGCAGGTAGTAGAGCTTGGCGCGACGGACGTCACCGCGGGTGACGAGCTCGATCTTGTCGACGATGGGCGTGTGCACCGGGAAGGTGCGCTCGACGCCGACGCCGAAGCTGACCTTGCGGACGGTGAAGGTCTCACGCACGCCACCGCCGTGACGCCGGATGACCACGCCCTGGAAGACCTGGATACGGGACCGGTTGCCCTCGACGACCTTGACGTGCACCTTGACGGTGTCGCCCGGACGGAAGTCGGGCAGGTCGGTCTTGAGGGACTTGGCGTCGACCGAGTCGAGCGTCTGCATGTCATCTCCTCGCGGGCGCCACAGGCCGACCGCGGAACGTGTCGTGATGGGATCGAGGTGCTCGCCACCCGAGGGTGAGTGCCGGATCCCCCCTGTGGCGGGGAACTCGACGCGAAGCGCGGTTCAGTGTGCCACAGGTGCCCGTTGGCCTCCCAATCCGCTCCGTCGCGGGCGGTCAGTCGAGCAGGTCCGGACGCCGTTCCTCGGTGCGCTCGAGCGCCCGATCGCGACGCCACGCCGCGATCCGGCCGTGGTCTCCCGAGCGCAGGACGTCGGGCACGGCGAGACCGCGCCACGACGGGGGCTTTGTGTAGACCGGCCCCTCGAGCAGGCCGGCCATCTCGCCGGGGGCGAACGAGTCGTCGACGACGCTGTCGGGGTTGCCCAGCACGCCGGGGAGCAGCCGCACGGCGGCCTCGACCATCACCAGGACCGCGGCCTCACCACCGGCGAGCACGTAGTCGCCGACGCTCACCTCGTCGACCGTCGTGCGGTCGGCGTAGTGCTCGGCGACACGCGAGTCGATGCCCTCGTACCGACCGCAGGCGAACACGATCCACGGGTCGACGGCGTAGTCGTGCGCGACGTCCTGGGTGAATCGGCGCCCGCTCGGCGTCGGGATCACCAGCCGAGGCCGACGGGTCGGGTCGCTCGCCAGGAGGGCGTCGAGGGCCTCCCCCCACGGCTCGGGACGCATGACCATCCCCGGACCGCCGCCGTAGGGCGTGTCGTCGACCGTGCGGTGCCGGTCGTGGGTGTGCTCGCGCAGATCGTGGACGCCGATCTGCACCAGGCCGGCGTCGACCGCCTTGCCGACGAGCGAGAGACGCAGCGGCGCGAGGTAGTCCGGGAAGATCGTGACGACGTCGATGCGCACGTGTCAGCCCTCCGCGCCGTCGCGCGGGGTCGCGGGGTCCGGCAGGTCGAGGTCGAGGAGCCCCGGGGGTGGATCGATCGTGACCCAGCCGGAGTCGACGTCGATGTCGGGCACGAACTCGGCGACGAACGGGACGAGCAGCTCGCGGCGCTCCGGACGGGTGACGGCCAGGAGGTCCTGGCCGGGCAGGTGGACGACGTCGCCGATCTCGCCGATCACGACGCCGTCCGGCGTGCGCACCCGGAGCCCGCGCAGCTGGTGGTCGAAGTACTCCTCGGGGTCGTCGCTCACCTCGTCGTCGGGTACCTCGGCGGAGAGGACGACGCCGCGCAGCGCCTCGGCACCGTTGCGATCGGCGACGCCGGCCACCGACAGCAGCAGCCGCCCGCTGTGCCAGCGGACGGCTGCGACGGTGAGCGGTCCGGCGCGCTCGGGCTCGGTGGCGAGCACCGAACCGGGCGCGAAGCGACGCTCGGGCAGATCTGTGCGGACCTCGACGGTCACCTCACCGCGGATGCCGTGAGGACGACCGATGCGGCCGACGACGACGAGCACCGGGTCAGCGCTCTCCGACGTCGAGGAAGTCGACGTGCACCCGCGTACCACCGGACAGCGCCGACAGGACGGTGCGCAGCGCGGTCGCCGTCCGTCCCGACTTGCCGATCACGCGACCCATGTCGTCGGGGTGCACGCGGACCTCGAGGGTGCGGCCCGGGCCGCGCCGGTTGGCCCGGTTGCGGACGTCGACCTCCTCGGGGTGGTCGACGATCCCCTTGACCAGGTGCTCGAGAGCCTCCTCGAGCACGTCAGGCCTCGGTGGACTCGGCCGGGATCTCCTCGACCGCGGCCTCGACTGCCTCGACGGTGCCGTCGGCGTCGACGACCTCGACGACCTCCACGACCTCGACGCTGCCGTCGGCCTCGACCTCGGCGACCACGTCGTCGACGACGACGGTGCCGTCAGCGGCCTCGGCCACCTCGACGACCTCGACGACCTCGACGGGCTGCTCGGCCTTGGCGGCGGCCCGCTTCCGCGGGGTGGTCGCCTCCTTGACCGGCTCGTTCATGGCGTCCTTGGCCGCGGCCTCGAACACGGTCTTCTTGTCGGCCTTGGGCTCCGCGACGCGCAGCGTGCCCTCCTGGCCGGGGAGACCCTTGAACTTCTGCCAGTCGCCGGTGATCTTGAGGAGGACGGCCACCGCCTCGGTCGGCTGCGCGCCGACGCCGAGCCAGTACTGCGCGCGGTCGGAGTCGACGCGGATGAGGCTCGGCTCCTCCTTGGGCTGGTAGATGCCGATCTCCTCGATCGCCCGGCCGTCCCGCTTGGTGCGGGCGTCGGCGACGACGATGCGGTACTGCGCGTTGCGCATCTTGCCCATGCGCTTGAGCTTGATCTTGACAGCCACGGGGCTGGGTTCTCCTGTACGTAAGGGGGTGGGTCCGGCCCGCCCGCGTGGGGTGCGGTGGAGCGCGGTCCCGCTGGACTCCGGTCCACCGGCCGGATAGAGGGCCGCCGGGGATCCGGGATCAACCCCGACAGTCTGCCAGAGGACCACCCCGCCCCGGAAATCGCACCGCGTTCCCCACGCAGGATCTGACCCTTAGGGACGTTCCGTGGCACAAAAGTGCCACGTTCTGACCCTAGGGGTCATCAGGTGGCAGCGGTGTCAGCCGCCGAGGAGGTTCTTGAACTCCGGGGGGAGCTCGCCGAGCTGCGCCTCGAGCGCCGCCGCATCGAGGTCACCCAGGCCGGCGCCCAGTCCGGACGGCGTCCCGTCGGGGGACGCGCCGCTCGTCCCCGCGGCCCGCTTGGCCGGGTTGCCGCTGCGCTTGGCGCCCTTGCCGCTCTTGACCTGCGCCTTCTGCTTGGCCTTGGCACGCTTGCCACCACCGCCGAGGCCGGGCATGCCCGGCATGCCGGGCATGCCGCCACCCGAGCGCATCTGGCGCATCATCTTCTGCGCGTCGACGAAGCGCTCCACGAGGCTGTTGACGGCCGAGACCTCGACCCCCGCGCCGCGTGCGATCCGGGCTCGGCGCGAACCGTTGAGGATCGCGTGGTCGGCCCGCTCGGCCGGCGTCATCGACCGGATGATCGCCGCGACCCGGTCGAGCTCGCGGTCGTCCAGCGAGTCGAGCTGCGCCTTCATCTCGCCCATGCCCGGGAGCATCCCGAGCAGCTTGGTGAGCGAGCCCATCTTCTTGATGCTCATCATCTGCTCGAGGAAGTCCTCGAGCGTGAAGTCGTCGCCGGCCGCGACCTTGCCGGCCATGCGTGCGGCCTGCTCGGTGTCGAACGCCTTCTCGGCCTGCTCGATGAGCGTGAGGACGTCGCCCATGTCCAGGATGCGCGACGCCATCCGGTCGGGGTGGAACGTCTCGAGGTCGGTGAGCTTCTCGCCCACGGACGCGAACAGGATCGGCTTGCCCGTCACCGTCACGACCGACAGCGCCGCGCCGCCGCGGGCGTCGCCGTCGAGCTTGGAGAGGACGACGCCGTCGATCCCGATCGCCTCGTCGAACGCGACGGCCGTCTGCACCGAGTCCTGGCCGATCATCGCGTCGACGACCAGCAGCGTCTCGTCGGGCCGTACCGCGTCGCGCACGCGGCGAAGCTGGTCCATGAGCTCGGCGTCGATCGCGAGGCGACCGGCGGTGTCGACGATGACGACGTCGTAGAGCTTCGTCTTCGCCAGCTCGATGCCCGAGGCTGCGACCGCGACCGGGTCGCCGACGCCGTTGCCCGGCTCCGGCGCGTGGACAGCGACACCCGCTCGCTCGGCCACGACGGCGAGCTGGTCGACCGCGTTCGGTCGCTGCAGGTCGGCGGCGACCAGGAGCGGCTGGTGGCCGGCGTCCTTGAGGTGGAGCGCCAGCTTGCCGGCGAGCGTGGTCTTGCCGGCACCCTGCAGACCCGCCAGCAGGATGACGGTCGGCGGGTTCTTGGCCAGCTGCAGCCGTCGCGTCTCGCCGCCGAGGATCGCGACGAGCTCCTCGTGCACGATCTTGACGACCTGCTGCGCCGGGTTGAGCGCGCGGTTGACCTCCTCGCCCAGGGCCCGCTCGCGCACGCGTCCGGTGAACTCGCGCACGACCGGCAGGGCGACGTCGGCCTCGAGCAGCGCGGTGCGGATCTCGCGCACGGTGGCATCGACGTCGGCCTCGGACAGCCGTCCCTTGCCGCGCAGGTTCTTGAACGTGGCAGCGAGCCGGTCGGAGAGCGAGGTGAACAACGATCGTCCCGTCGACGCAGTGGAGGTCCCGCCGTCGGCAGACCGGCGGAGTCCCAGGGTAACCGGGTGGCGGGCGGAACCACCGACTCCGGTCTGCCCACCCGACCCTTCCCACGCACCGGTGCCGGTACGCCGAGGTCCGACCCGGTCGAGGGCGCACGCCACACGTTCTTCCGGAGGAGCAACCTGGGTTGACATCCAGGATTAGTCAATTAGAGTTGCTCACATGCCGAGCATCCAGATCGACCCGGACGGAACCCCCGCGGACGGGCTCGCGGCCGTCGTGGCGCTCCGACGTCTGGCCGACCTCATGGAGGACGCCGAGGTCGAGCGGGCGATGCGCGCCGGGTGGAGCTGGCCTCAGGTCGCCGAGGCGCTCGGGGTCACCCGGCAGGCGGTCCACAAGAAGCACGCCCAGCGGCTCATCGCCGCAGGCGTCGATCTCCGGAGGCGTTGATGGTCACCAGGCTCGCACCCGACGCGCGTTCCCTCTTCCCGACCGCCGAGGACGAGGCGCGGTCGCGCCGATCCCCGGTCGTCGAGGCCGAGCACCTCCTGCTCGCGCTGACGGCGCAGTCGGGTTCGGACGCGGCCCGGCTGCTCGCGTCCGTCGGGTTGACGCACGCCGACGTCGTGACCGCACTGGATCGTGAGTTCGAGTCGAGCCTCGCCGCCGCCGGCGTGGACGTGACGGTCTCGGGCCTCACTCCGTCCAGCCCGGACGCGCCGCACCGCCTCCGTCTCGGTGCGTCGTTCAAGGCCGCCATGACACGGTCCGTCACGGCCGCGGCCGGCTCCCGACGGATCCGGCCCGAGCACCTGCTCCTCGGGATCCTGGGTGCGGAGGTGGGCACGGTGCCGCGAGCCCTTCGCCTCGCGGGAGTCGACCAGGCCGAGCTCGCCGCCATGACCGAGCAGGCCATCGGCCCGTGACGTCCGCGTCCGCCGCAGGTCTCAGCCGTCGGTGAGGGCGCCGAGCACCGTCACGACCACCGTCGACGCACGACCATCGGTGAGAGGGGCACCGTCGGGGTCGACGAGGTAGAAGACGTCGACGACCTCCGACCCGAGGGTGGCGACCCGCGCGGCCGTGATCGCGACGTCGGCGGCCGCGATCGCACGGGTGACGCGGTGCAGCAGTGCAGGCGCGTCGTGGGCGCGCACCTCGAGGACGGTGGCCCGCTCGCTGGCCCCTACGACCACCTCGACGCGCGGTTCGGCCGTGCCCTGCGGCGCGGGGTAGGCCAGCTCGCGCGCATCGAGGCGCTCGGCGACGTCGAGGGTGCCCGCCACCGCGCGTGCGACGTCCTCGCGCAGCCGGTCGACCGGCGGCGGCTCGCCGTAGGACGGCAGCACGGTCCAGACCTGGATCGCGCGGCGCGTGCCGTCCGGGGCGGTCACGGTGTCGATCTGGGCGCCGCGCACCTGCAGACGGTGCAGCGCCAGGACGCCGGCGACGGTCGACAGCAGCCCGGTGCGGTCCGGTGCAGCCACCGTGACGCTCACGGTGCCGTCGTCCTCGTCGTCGAGGAGGACGGCGACACCCGCCTCGGAGGTCGCGCGCACGGCGGCGCCGAGCCTGGCCTGCGCCGCGGTGACGTGCGGGTCCTGCGGACGCGGACGGCCGGCCAGGACGTGGCTGGTCCGCTGCACCAGGTCGTCGACGAGCGCCTTCTTCCACGCGCTCCACGCCCCGGGGCCGGTCGCCGCGGCGTCCGCCTCGGTGAGTGCGTGCAGCAGCTCGAGGGTGTCCTGGTCGCCCACTGCCGCGGCGACCGACGCGACCGTCGCCGGATCGTCGAGGTCGCGACGGGTCGCGGTCTCGGGCAGCAGCAGGTGGTGGCGCACGAGGGACACCAGGACGTCCGTGTCGGAGGCGTCGAAGCCCAGCCGTGGGCCGATCCGGGCGACGAGGCTCACGCCGTTCTCGGTGTGGTCGCCCGGCCGCCCCTTGCCGATGTCGTGCAGCAGCGCACCGACGAGCAGCAGGTCCGGCCGGTCGACCCGTCGGGTGTGCGCCGCCGCCTGCACGGCAGCCTCGACGAGGTGGCGGTCGACCGTGAACCGGTGCACCGGGTTGTGCTGCGGCGCGCTGCGCACGACGGCCCACTCGGGCAGCAGCCGGCTCCACACGTCGACCTGGTCGAGGGCCTCCCACACGGGCACCGCCGGACGTCCGGCTCCGAGCAGCGAGACCAGCGCGTCCCGGGCGGTCGCCGGCCACGGCACGGGCAGCTCGGCCGAGTCGCGTGCCAGTCGCTCGACGGCGTGCGGCGCGAGCCGCAACCCCGCCTGCGCGGCGGCCGCAGCGGCGCGCAGCACCAGCACCGGATCCCGCTCCGGGTGCGCGTCAGCCGCGAGCACGACCTCGCCGTCCTGGACGACGACGCCGTCCGCCAGCGGGGCACGGTCGTGCGGGGTGCCTCGAAGGCGGCGCGCGGCGGCCGCGATCCCGCTGCGCACCCCGGTACGCCGGGTGAGCCGGTCGACGCGGTGCCACGTGCTGTCGGCGGCGAAGGCCACCGCGCGTCCGGCAGACGACACCGACCGGAGCAACGCGTCGGCCGGGTCGTCGCCGGCGATCCCGAGGCGCTCGGCCACGGCGGCCTGCTCCTGCAGGGGCAGCCGGTCGCCGGAGCGCCCGGTGATGACGTGCAGGGCGTCGCGGACGTCGAGCAGGAGGTCACGGTGGACGGCGAGCGACGCGACCGGGGCGTCCGTGACCCACGACGCGGCGACCGCGCGCAGCGCGACCAGGTCGCGCAGACCGCCGTAGGACTCCTTGAGGTCGGGCTCGAGCAGGTGGGCGAGCTCGCCGGATCGTTCGGTCCGCTCGCGGATCCCCTCGTGCAGCTCGGGCAGCCGGCGCAACGCCAGCGCACGCCAGTCACCGAGCACCGACTCGCGCAGACCGCGGGTGAGGGAGTCGTCGCCCACGACCGTCCGGGCGTCGAGCAGTCCGAGCAGGACCCGCAGGTCCGCGGCGGAGAGCCGTCGGGCGTCCGCCGGCGCGCGGACGGAGTGGTCGAGCTTGAGGCCGGAGTCCCAGATCGGGTACCAGAGCCGGTCCGCGACCTCGGTCACGACGTCGAGCGGCGCGTTCTGGTGGTGCAGCAGGACGACGTCGAGGTCGCTGCCCGGGGCCAGGTCGCCGCGCCCGTAGCCGCCGACGGCCACGAGCGCCGCGTCGATGCTCGCTGCTCCCGAGATGACGTAGAGCTGGTGCAGCCAGTCGTCGGTGAGCGCCGTCAGCGCGCGACGACGTGCGCCGCCGGGCGGCTCGGTGCGGGCCAGGAGCCCGGTGCGGGCCGCGACGTACGCCGCTGTGGCGTCGGCGGCCCGCACCGTGGCGGAACCCGTGGTCGAGGACGGCACGGGTCAGAGCGCGTCCGGGCCGCGCTCCCCCGTCCGCACCCGCGCGACGGTGTCGACCGGGACGGTCCACACCTTGCCGTCGCCGATGCGTCCGGTCTGGGCCGCCTTGACGACGACGTCGACGACCGAGTCGGCGTCGCTGTCCTCGACGAGGACCTCGAGGCGCACCTTGGGCACGAGGTCGACGGTGTACTCGGCACCGCGGTAGACCTCGGTGTGCCCGCGCTGACGGCCGTAGCCGCTCGCCTCCGAGACCGTCATGCCCATGATCCCGTAGGCCTCGAGGGCCGACTTCACGTCGTCGAGCTTGAACGGCTTGATGATGGCGGTGACCAGCTTCATGCCGTGACCTCCTCGTCTGTGACCGAGATGGCCTCGGTGTCGGTGTCGACTGCGATCTTCTTCTTGGTAGCGGTGGCGACGCCACCCCCGCCGCCGAACCCGCCGCCGAGGTTGCCCTCGTAGTCGTACGCGGACTCGGCGTGCTCGGTGAGGTCGATGCCCTCGAGCTCGGCGTCACGGCTGACGCGGAAGCCGAGCGTCTTCTCCAGCAGCCACCCCAGGATGAGGGTCACGATGAAGGAGTAGGCGAGGACGGAGAACGCGCCCGAGGCCTGGTTGCCGAGCAGCGACCAGCCACCGCCGTAGAACAGGCCCTGTGCGCCCCACGCGTAGCGGGTCGTCGCCGGCGTCGTGACGAACGTGGTGCCGAAGAAGCCGATGCGCAGGCAGCCGACGAGGCCACCGATCAGGTGGACGCCGACGACGTCGAGCGAGTCGTCGAACGTTGAACCGGTACTTCAGGCCGACCGCCAGCGAGCAGACGATTCCGGCGAGGACGCCGATCACGACCGCCGCCCACGGGGCGACGAACGCGCAGGACGGCGTGATCGCGACGAGGCCGGCGACCGCGCCGGACGCCGCACCGAGGCTGGTCGGGTGACCGTCGCGGATCTTCTCCACGAGAAGCCAGCCGCCCAGGCGGCAGCGGTGGCGACCTGGGTGTTCATGAGCACGAGAGCGGCCTGACCGTTGGCGCCGAGGGCCGAGCCGGCGTTGAAGCCGAACCAGCCGAACCACAGCAGTCCGGCGCCCAGGAGGACGAGCGGCAGGCTGTGCGGGCGCGACGGGTTCTTCTTGAAGCCGATGCGACGGCCGAGCACGATCGCGAGTGCCAGACCCGCGGCACCGGCGTTGATGTGCACCGCCGTGCCGCCGGCGAAGTCCTCGACGCCTCGGGCGGCGAGCCAACCGGCACCCGTGATGTTGCCGTCGGCGTCCTTGTCACCGAAGTCGAAGACCCAGTGCGCGACCGGGAAGTACACGAGCGTCGCCCAGAGCACGACGAAGACGCCCCACGTGAAGAACTTCGCGCGGTCGGCGATCGCGCCGCTGATGAGCGCGCACGTGATCACCGCGAACATGAGCTGGAAGCCGGCGAACGCGAGGAGCGGGATCCCGTAGATGCCGCCGTTGTTGGTGAGCGCGTTGACCGAGGAACCCAGGCTCGACAGGTCGAAGGCGCCGTACAAGGCGCTGCCCGAGTTGCCGAAGGCCAGCGAGAAGCCGTAGATGACCCACAGGACGCTGACGATCCCGATCGCAGCGAAGGACATCATCATCATGTTGAGAGTGCTCTTGGCCTGCGTCATGCCGCCGTAGAAGAACGCGAGGCCAGGGGTCATGAGCAGCACGAGTGCCGTGCTGGCCAGGACCCAGGCGGTATCTCCAGAGTTCACGGATGTCTCCCTCTCGAATGCGAGCAGCGACGCGGGGCGCGTCGTGCACACCCGACGCGTCGCTGCGTCGTTCTGAGTGGGATCACATCGGTTGCGTGTTGCCGACCCGCGCGCGACGTGTTTCGCCGTCGTCACGATTCGCGCGTCCGTGTTACGACCGTGTTTCCGCCTGCGGGCGTCCCGAGCGACCACGACGTCCCCGGCGGATGGTGTGCTGTGCCTGAGCGGCGGCGACCCGCCGGACGCGCGACACGAGAGGTGATCCATGCACCCCACCCAGATCCCGTCGCTGCCGGACCCTCCGCTCGACCGACCGGCAGCGAGGGCGAGATGACGGCGTCGTTCGCCGCAGACCTGTGGCGCTACCCCGGCGACGCCGGCTGGTACTTCGTCTCACTGCCCCTCGACGTCGCCACCGACATCCGGGAGACCGTCGAGCCGAGGGGCTTCGGGTCGGTGAGGGTGACTGCGACCGTCGGGGCGACCACGTGGTCGACGTCGGTGTTCCCGGACGCGTCGTCGGGCTCGTACGTCCTTCCCGTGAAGGCGGCCGTACGTCGCGCCGAGTCCCTGGACGAGGGCGCCGTGGTGACCGTCCACCTCGTCGTCCATGCGTGATGCAGCTCAGCTGTGGTCGGCGACGTAGGCGAGCACCGAAGGACTGACCGGGACGTCGGCGGGGATGTCGGGGTGCGGCAGCGGGTGACCGGCGACCTGACGCACGGGCAGGACGCCGACCCACAACGACGTGAGGTCGTCCTCCTCGTCGACGTGTCCGGGCCAGCCCGTCCGCACCTTGGCGGACGCCTCCGTGATCGGCAGCCGCAGCACGATGGTCGCCCTGAGCTCCTTCTCGTCCGGTGCGACCGCCTCGTCCCACCGACCGGGCAGCAGGCGCTCGGTGAACGCCCGCAGGGCGACCAGCTTCTCCTCGCTGTCGTCGACCGACTCGGCGAGGCCGCGCAGCACCACGGAGCGGTAGTTGACGCTGTGGTTGAACAGGCGGTGCGCGAGCACCAGCCCGTCGAGCACCGTGACGGCGAGGCTCACGTCGGTGCCGCGGCCTGCGCGGCGCAGGTGACGACTCGCCGCCGAGCCGTGCAGGTAGACGACGTCGTCGACGCGCGCGTGCTGCATCGGCAGGACGAGCGGACGTCCCTCGTCATCGACCGTCGCCAGGTGGCACACGATGCTTGCGTCGAGGACCGCGTCGATGGTGTCGCGGTCGTAGTGCCCGCGCTCCGGGATCCGGTGCACGCGCACCGACTCGGGGACGTCGAAACCTCGGGGCACGGTGCGGTCGCTGCTCATGCGCCGCAGCCTAGGGTTCGCGATCGGTGCGCTCGTCGTCCATCAGGTCCCACCGGCGTCGACCCACTGTCCCGGACGGACCCTCCCGCCCACGGCCCGGTGCCAGGGGCGTCGGCGTCGTGACCTAGTCGAGCAGCGCGTCGACGAACGCCTCGGCGTCGAACGGCGCGAGGTCGTCCGGACCCTCGCCGAGGCCCACCAGCTTGACCGGGACGCCGAGCTCACGCTGCACGGCGACGACGATGCCGCCTTTCGCCGTGCCGTCGAGCTTGGTGAGCACGATCCCCGTCACGTCCACGACCTCCGAGAACACCTGCGCCTGTCGCAGCCCGTTCTGCCCGGTCGTGGCATCGAGCACGAGCAGGACCTCGTCGACCGGAGCCTGCTTCTCCGCCACCCTCTTGACCTTGCCGAGCTCGTCCATGAGCCCGGTCTTGGTGTGCAGCCGGCCGGCGGTGTCGATGACGCAGACGTCGGCCTTCTCATCGACGGCGTGCTTCACGGCGTCGTAGGCCACTGCCGCCGGGTCCGCGCCCTCGGGACCCGTGACGACCGTGGCACCGACCCGGTCACCCCAGGTCTGCAGCTGCTGGCTGGCCGCCGCCCGGAACGTGTCGGCCGCGCCGAGCACGACCGTGCGGCCGTCGGCCACGAGCACCCGCGCGAGCTTGCCGGTGGTCGTCGTCTTGCCGGTGCCGTTGACGCCGACCACGAGGAGCACCGCCGGCCGGTCGGCATCGGTGTGCGTCGCGAGCGACCGGTCGAGCGTCGGGTCGACCAGCACGAGGAGCTCCTCGCGCAGCATCGCCCGCGCCTGGGCGGCGTCCTGCACGCCCTCGGCGCGGGTGCGCCTCTTGAGCGCCTCGATGAGCTCCTGCGTCGGTCCGACCCCGAGGTCCGATGCCAGCAGCGTCTCCTCCACCTCGTCCCACGTCGCGTCGTCGAGCGCGCCGCGCGTGAGCAGGGCGAGCAGCCCCTTGCCGACCGCGCTGTTGGAGCGCGCCAGCCTCGCCCGAAGCCGGGCGAGCCGTCCGGCGCTCGGCTCCGGCGTCTCGAGTGACGGTGCCTCGATTGCGAGCGGTTCCGTCGTGGTGTCAAGGTCAGTCGCGGAATCGTCGAGCGTCTCGGTGTCGACCGCGGACGTGAGCGACGCCGTCGGCGCAGGCGCCTCGATCGACCGCGGCGCGTTGCGCCCGCGGTAGAGCAGCAGCGCCATGCCGCCGAGCAGCACGACGACGACGGCGAGCAGGACGGCGAGCACGGCGGATGTCACGCCGACCATCCTCCCAGAGGCGGAACCGAGCCCGACCGGCCGACCCGGCTGCCAGTGGTGAGGCCCTCGCCTACTGGCGAGCCATCGCCACCCGCCACCTGTCGGCGGCCGTGATGAGGTGGTCGTTGTCGTCCGCGCCGACGTCGAGCTGCACCCACGCGATCGATCCGGTGAACCTGCTCGACTCGGGGGTGTAGTCGTCGCTCACGGGCGAGGCCGTGTCGGCACCCATGTCGCACGTCTCGTCCGCGGAGAACAGCAGCGGCACGGTCGCGTCGAGCCGGCCGGACGCGGACGCCGCGCCGTCGACGAACAGCGCGATGTCGGCACCACGACCGAGTCCGCCGCCGTCGTAGGCGAACTCCATGCGGACCTGGTGCGACCCGGACGAAAGCGGCTCGTCGGCGGACACCTTGACGCGACGCAGACCCAGGAGGTTGTAGCAGTACGTCAGCCGACCCTCGTGCAGGTAGAGCGACCACCCGGCGAACGCACCGCCCTGCGCGACGATGACGCCGCCTGCGCCGCCCTCCGGCACCTCGATCTCGGCGCTGACGCTGTGCGAGCGGTTCTTCAGGTTGAGCACGGTGTTCTCGGTGAGCCGTCCCATCCCGGGGAAGAGCTTCTGCGACGTGCCCCGGATCAGCATGGGGCGCCCGGCGATCGAGGCGTCGAAGCGTTCGACGGCGCGGTCGTCGAGCGGGAAGACGCCGTACTGCGCCGCCTCGAGCAGGAACAGGCGTTGCAGGTGGTGCAGGCGGTCCGGTTGCTCGCGAGCCAGGTCGCGTGCCTGGGTCCAGTCCGACGTCGTGTCGTAGAGCTCCCAGACGTCATCGTCGAACGGCGTCATCTCGCCCGTCACGACCCACGGCGTGCGGTGCTTGGTCACCGCGGTCCAGCCCTTGTGGTAGATGCCGCGGTTGCCGACCATCTCGAAGTACTGGGTCTCGCGGGCCTCCGGCGCGGCCGCGTCGTCGAAGGCGTACGCCATGCTCACGCCGTGCAGCGGCATCTGCTGCAGCCCGTTGACGAAGTCCGGCTGCGGAAGGCCGGCGACGTCGAGCACCGTCGCGGCGACGTCGATCACGTGGTGGAACTGGTGGCGGACCTCGCCACGCGCGTCGAACCCGCGGGGCCACGTCACGATCGTGCCGTTGCGCGTCCCGCCCCAGTGCGACGCGATCTGCTTGGTCCACTGGTAGGGCGTGCACATCGCGTGCGCCCAGCCCACGGCGTAGTGGTTGTACGCCGCAGGGCTGCCGATGCTGTCGACGTGCGCGATGAGGTACTCGGGGGTCTCGAGGTGTGCCGCGCCGTTGAAGATGAACATCTCGTTGATGCTGCCGTTGATGGTGCCCTCGGCACTCGCACCGTTGTCGCCGATGATCAGGTAGACCAACGTGTCGTCGAAGACCTCGAGCTCGTCGAGCGTGTCGAGCAGCCGACCGATGTGGTGGTCGGTGTGCTCGAGGAACCCGGCGTAGACCTCCATCTGACGCTCGAGCACCGGCCTGAGCTCGGGCGGCATGTCGTCGTACGCCGGGATCTCGTCGGGGCGCGCGGTGAGCTCCGCGTCCGCGGGGATCACGCCGAGCTCCTTCTGACGGGTGAAGATCTCCTCGCGCAGCGCGTCCCACCCGGCGGCGAAGCGGCCTCGGTGCCGGTCGGCCCACTCCTCCGGCACGTGGTGCGGTGCGTGCGTCGCGCCGGGCGCGTAGTACATGAAGAACGGCTTGTCCGGCATGAGCGCCTTCTGCTGGCGCACCCAGCCGATCGCCTTGTCGGTCATGTCGTCGGTGAAGTGGTAGCCCTCCTCCGGGCTCGCAGGCTGCTCGATGGGCTTCGTGCCCTCGAACAGCGACGGGTAGAACTGGTTGGTCTCACCGCCCAGGAACCCGTAGAAGTACTCGAAACCGCTGCCGGTGGGCCAGTTCTCGAACGGCCCCATCGGGCTGGTCTGCCACACCGGCACCTCGTGGCACTTGCCGAACTGAGCCGTGCTGTAGCCGTTGAGCTTGAGGGTCTCCGCGAGGGGGGCGGCGTTGTTGGGCCGCACGGAGCTGTACCCCGGCGACGACGTCGCGATCTCGGTGATCGCCCCCATGCCGACGGCGTGGTGGTTGCGCCCGGTCAGCAGCGCCTGACGCGTCGGCGCGCACAGTGCCGTCGTGTGGAAGCGGTCGAACTTCAGGCCGCGCGAGGCCAGCCGCTCGGCGTTCGGCGTGGGGCACGGTCCGCCGAAGGCGCTCGACGCCGCGAAGCCCACGTCGTCGAGCAGGATCACGAGGACGTTGGGCGCTCCCGGCGGCGGCCGCAGCGCCTCGATGGGCGGGAACGACGTGTCCGGGTCCTTCGCGTCGTACGTCGTCAGCGTCGGCCGCGTGCGGTTCGGGATGGGGAGGACGGAGCGGGAGCCCGGGATCGCGTTCATGTCCGGACCCTAACCAGAGGCGACCGGGACGTGAGGCGGTTCGCGCGAGGTCTGGTCAGGCGGGCATCGCGGTCGCGCTGTCCGTGACGTCGACGTGCTCAGGACGGTCGTGGTCGCCGGGCTCGTGCACCTCGCGCAGCCGCTGGCCGATGACCGTGGTGACACCGTCGCCCCGCATGGAGACGCCGTACAGCGCGTCGGCGATCTCCATCGTGCGCTTCTGGTGGGTGATGACGAGCAGCTGGGAGTTCTCGCGCAGCTCCTCCATCACCGTCAGGAGCCGCTGCAGGTTGACGTCATCGAGGGCCGCCTCGACCTCGTCCATGATGTAGAACGGGCTCGGTCGGGCCTTGAACAGCGCCACGAGGAATGCCACGGCCGTGAGCGATCGCTCACCGCCGGAGAGCAGCGAGAGTCGCTTGACCTTCTTGCCCGGCGGCCGCGCCTCGACCTCGATGCCCGTGGTGAGCATGTCGTCGGGGTTGGTGAGCAGCAGACGTCCCTCACCACCCGGGAACAGGCGGGCGAAGATGCGCTCGAACTCCCGCTCGGTGTCGGCGTAGGCCTCGGCGAACACCTGCTGCACCCGGTCGTCGACGTCCTTGATGATCCCCATGAGCTCGGCGCGCGAACGCTTGAGGTCGTCGAGCTGCTCGTTGAGGAAGTGATGGCGCTCCTCGAGCGCGGAGAACTCCTCGAGCGCGAGCGGGTTGACCTTGCCCAGCAGGGAGAGCGAGCGCTCGGCGGAGCGCATCCGCTTCTCCTGCTCGGCGCGCACGTACGGGTAGGGCTCGGGCTCGGGCGCGTTCGGGTCGACCTCGTCGCCCGGCGCGGCCGGCGACGGGGGTACGAGCAGGTCGGGTCCGTACTCGGCGACAAGGGTCTCGGCGTCGACGCCGAAGTCCTCCATCGCCTTCTCCTCGAGGGACTCGATCCGCAGCCGCTGCTCCGCGCGCGCCATCTCGTCGCGGTGGACCGACGACGTCAGCGCCTCGAGCTCGGTCTGCAGCTCGCGGGTGCGGCCACGCAGGGCGAGCAGCTCGCCCTCGCGGACCGTGCGCGCCTGCTCCGCGGCGTCGCGCTCGTGCGAGGCGATCGTGATCGACACCTCGAGCCGCGCCAGGGTCGCGAGCGCACCGACGTGGACGGCGGCGGCCACCGCGGCGGCACGCGCACGCACCTCGCGACGCTCGACCGACTTGGCGCGCGCGGCCCGCTCGGCGACGGCGGCGTGCTCGAGCTGCTCGGCGCGAGCAGCGAGCGCGCGCACGCGCTCCTCGCCCGGTGCGCACCGCCAGCCGTGCGTCGACCTCGGCCTGACGAGCCAGGACCGCGGACTCGGCGAGGCGGTCACGGACCTCGGTCGACGGCTCACCGTCGTCGGGAGACTCCTGCGCCGCAGCGAGGCGCGCCGTCAGCGCGTCGAGCGTCGCCTGGTCGGCGTCCCGGGCGGCCGTCGCGGACGCCAGGGACGCCGCGAGCCGCTCCGCCTCCCCCGCTGATGCGCGGGCGGCAGACCCGAACTGACCGAGCTGCTCGGCCACGGCCGCCATGCGCGCGTCGGACTCGTGCAGCCGGCTCAGCGCCACGTCGACGCGGTCCTGGGCACTCGCGGCGGCCTCGTTCGCCGCGGTGAGCTCGAAGCGCGCCCGCTCGCAGCGGTGCGTCGCCTCGGTGAGGCGAGCCCGCGCCTCGTCGACCGCGGCCTGCACCTCGAGGAGCGAGGGTGCCGACGCCGAGCCGCCGTGGACCACACCGGCAGCGAGCACGTCACCCTCTCGCGTGACCGCCACGACGTCGGGAGCGACGTCGAGCAGGGATCGGGCCGCGGCAAGGTCGTCGACCACGGCGACGCGGGCCAGGGCCGTCGCGACCGAGCCGGTCAGCTCGTCGGGGGCGCGCACGAGGTCGACGGCCCAGCGCGCCGAGGCAGGCAGCGCCGGCCACGTCGAGCGGTCGGGCACGCGGGCACCGCCGACGACGATCGCGGCACGCCCCGCGTCGTCGGACTTCAGCAACGTCACGGCGTCGACGGCCTGCGACACCGATCCCAGGGCGACGGCGTCGGCCAGCGGCCCGAGCGCCGCGGACACCGCTGACTCGTAGCCGGGCTCGACGTGGACCAGCGCTGCGACGGTGCCCAGGACGCCGGAGAGCCGCTCGCCGGCCGCGAGCAGAGCGGCGGCGCCGTCCTTGCGCGCGAGGCCCATCTCGAGCGCCTCGACCCGCGCAGTGAGGGCGTGCCGCTCGCGATCGGCCTCCTGCTCCTCGAGGCGGAGCGCCTGGACGCGTGACTCGGCGTCGGAGAGCGCCGCGGACGCGGCCTCGTGCTCCGCGTCGAGCCCGACCTCGCCCTCGTCGAGGCCGACGACCTGGGACTCCAGCGTGCGGAAGTCGGAGTTGGACTTGTCGGCGCGGGCGCGTGCGTCGGCCATCTGCGCGGAGAGTCGCTCGAGCTCGGCCGCGCGCGCCTCGAGCCGGGACGTGGCGCCGTTGACCTGACCGGTGAGGCGCACGAGACCCTCGCGGCGGTCCGACGCCGCGCGCACGAGCGCCGCGAGCCGCTGCTCCTCCGTCGCGTGCTCGGCCTCGGCGCCGGCTCGCGCCGTCACGGCAGCCGCGAGCAGCTCGCGGTCGTCGGACACCTTGCGCGTGAGGTCTGCCTCCTGGCCACGGACCTCGCGGGCCTCGTTCTCGAGGTCCTCCGGCTCGCGGCCGCGACGTTCGTCCTCGGGCTCGGGCTGCAGGTGCTTGACCCGCTCGGCCGCGAGAGCTGCGGTCGAACGCACCCGCTCACGCAGGCTGGACAACCGGTACCAGGTCTCCTGGGTGCGGGCCAGAGTGGGCGCCTCGCCGGCGATCTCCGCCTCGAGCACGGCCTCGCGCGCCTGCGCGCCGGACAGCTCGGACTCGACCTCGGACCGGCGCTCGCGCAGCGCGGTCTCGTCGGCCACCTCCTGCTGCACCGCGTCGCTCAGCGTCACGAGGTCGTCGGCGATCAGCCGCAGCCGCGAGTCGCGGAGGTCGGCCTGGATCACCGCAGCTCGGCGAGCGACCTCGGCCTGCCGGCCGAGCGGCTTGAGCTGGCGACGCAGCTCCGTGGTCAGGTCCTGCAGGCGGGTGAGGTTGGCCTGCATGGCGTCGAGCTTGCGGAGCGCCTTCTCCTTGCGCTTGCGGTGCTTGAGGACGCCGGCCGCCTCCTCGATGAAGCCGCGACGATCCTCGGGCGACGCCGAGAGGATCTCGTCGAGCTTGCCCTGGCCGACGATGACGTGCATCTCGCGGCCGATGCCGGAGTCCGACAGCAGCTCCTGCACGTCCAGCAGCCGGCACGGCGTGCCGTTGATCGCGTACTCGGACCCGCCGTTGCGGAACATCGTCCGGGAGATCGTCACCTCGGTGTACTCGATGGGCAGCACACCGTCGTGGTTGTCGATCGTGAGCAGCACCTCGGCGCGACCGAGCGGCGGACGCCCGGCCGTACCGGCGAAGATGACGTCCTCCATCTTGCCGCCGCGCAGGCTCTTGGCCCCCTGCTCCCCCATCACCCAGGCGATGGCGTCGACGACGTTGGACTTGCCGGAGCCGTTGGGGCCCACGACGCACGTGATGCCCTGCTCGAAGTGCAGGGTCGTCGACGACGCGAAGGACTTGAAGCCCCGCAGGGTGAGGCTCTTGAGGTGCACGCGAAGGGCTCCAGGCGCGTCGTCGCCGCAAGGACCCGAGGGTCATGGACGGCAGGCGGAATAGGACCGGGGAAGGTGACTCATGCTATCTGCTCCCGCTCCAAGCTCACGCCCTCCGGGCGTGAGCGTCGCGGCCACCTCCGCCCCGAACTGCTCGGGCCCCCGCGAGCGGGCCCTCCCAGGCCTCGGACGGGGCTACGCCCCGTCGGCCTTCGGCCGGCTTCGGCGTAGACCTCTGTGCTTCCTCCGCTCCAAGCTCACGCCCTCCGGGCCGCTCCGGCCACGCGGGGCTACGCCCCGTCGGCCTTCGGCCGGCTTCGGCGGAGGGCTCGGTGCTTTCCTCCGCTCCAGCGAGCGCCCTCCGGGCGCTCGCGTCGCGGCCACCTCCGCCCCGACCTGCTCGGGCCCCGCGGGCCCTCCCGGCCGGACGGGGCTGCGCCCCGTCGGCCTTCGGCCGGCTTCGGTGGAGGGCTCGGTGGCTCGCCTACCCGACGCGTGTCCCAGCGCGAGCGCGCGCGTTCACGAGACGTTCGACCGTGAAGCGCGGCACCGGCCGTGCGCCGAAGCGGCTGCCGGAGGCAGCCAGGGGCGAAGCCCCTCCGGTGCCGAGGGCCCGCTGGGCCCGAGGGACCGGGGGCGGAGGCGCGCGCCGACGCTCGGCGCGAGAGCGCCCGAGCTTGGAGGCGCAGAGATACGGAGGCGTGCGCCGAAGCGGCTGCCGGAGGCAGCCAGGGGCGAAGCCCCGTCCGGTACCGAGGGCCCTCTGGGCCCGAGGGACCGGGGGCGGAGGCGCGCGCCGACGCTCGGGCGCGTGAGCGCCCGAGCTTGGAGGCGCAGGAGTTACAGGGGGCTGAGCTCTCGTAGTGCTACGTCGAGTTCGGCGTCACGGAGCGCGACGATCTCGATGGGTGCCTGGAGGGTGACCAGGTCGGCCTCGTAGCCGGCGACCTGCTCCTCGAGCTCGCGCACCCTGCGGCGCAGACGGCTCACCTCGGCCATGAGCAGCGGGTCGGGCCCGGCCAGATGGCCGTAGATCGCCTTGGACATTCTCGGTCTCCCTTGACGCGAGCCTGCTCAGTCCCCCGGGTGGTGCCGGCGCTTCGAGCTTTCGCGTGCGCGGCACGAGGTCTGGACGCTTCTGAGCCACATCCGGTGCGGCCGTCACGCTCAGGGTGACAGCGTCCTCGGGCGGCAGTCAACCCAGCCACGACGCGGTGTCGGTCACAGTCCGTGTCGGTCAGCGCTCGACGAAGCCCGAGGCACCGCGCGGAGCCGACCACCGCTCCACGACGAGGGTCACCCGTCCGGGTGCCTCCCCCGAGCGCAGGTGGTCGAGCAGGGACTGGCAGTCCCGGCGGTGACCCTCTGCAACCACCTCGACCCGGCCGTCGTCGAGGTTGGCGGCCGACCCGGCCAGTCCGAGCTCCAGGGCGCGAGCGCGCGTCCACCAGCGGAACCCCACTCCCTGCACCCGTCCGCTCGCCCACGCCGTGAGCCGGACGATCCCGTCGGGCTCCGGCTCCGGGCTCATGGGTGCGGCCGCCGCGGCGTGCGCTGGCAGCGCGGGCAGCGGTAGGACGAGCGGTTCATGAACGGCTCGCGCACGATCGGCCGTCCGCAGCGGGGGCACGGGCGTCCCTCCTGGCCGTACGCAGCCAGCGAGACGTCGAAGTACCCCGACTCGCCGTTGACGTTGACGTAGAGCGCGTCGAACGAGGTGCCACCCTGATCGAGGGCCGCGGACATGACGTCTCGGGCATGGCCGAGCAGCTCTCGGGCCCGTCCCGGCGCGAGCTCGTCGGTCGGCTGCGCCCAGTGCAGCCGCGCCCGCCACAGCGCCTCGTCGGCGTAGATGTTCCCGACCCCGGAGATCAACGTCTGGTCGAGCAAGGCCCGCTTGAGCCCGGTGTGTCTGGACCGGAGACGCCGGACGAAGCCGGAGTCGTCGAACGCGGGGTCGAGCGGGTCGCGGGCGATGTGGGCGACCGTCGCCGGGACGCGACCTGCGGCGTCGTCGTCGACGAGCTCGTCGATCGCCAGCCCGCCGAAGGTCCGCTGGTCGACGAACCGCAGCTCTCGGCCGTGGTCGGTGAAGCGCAGCCGCGCGCGCAGGTGCGTCTCGTCGGCGGCGTCAGGCGCCTGCACCAGCAGCTGGCCGCTCATCCCGAGATGGGCGACGAGCGCGGCGTCGCGCCCGTCGAGGCCGAGCCACAGGTACTTGCCGCGCCGCGACGCGGTCTCGAACGTGCGTCCGCGGACCCGCGCCTCAAGGTCTGGTCCACCGCCGCCGTGGCGTCGTACCGCCCGTGGGTGGAGCACCTCGGCCCGCTCGACGGTACGTCCCACGACCCACCGGTCGAGACCACGTCGTACGACCTCGACCTCGGGCAGCTCGGGCACCTAGTCGCCCGCTGCCGGGACGGGTTCGGGCCGGGGCACCGCCTGCAGCTCCGTGTACGCCGTGGCCGCCGCCCCCTGCTCGGCCTCCTTCTTGCTGTGCCCGCGGCCGTCGCCGTACAGCTCGTCGGCGACGCGGACCCGCGCCCGGAAGGTCTTGGCGTGGTCGGGTCCGCTCTCCTCGACGACGTACTCGGGGACGCCGAGACCTCGGGCCGCGGTGAGCTCCTGCAGGCTGGTCTTCCAGTCCAGGCCCGCGCCGAGGCCGGCGCTCTCCTCGATCAGCGGGTCGAACAGCCGGTGCACGAGGTCGGTGGCGACGCCGAGGCCGCGGTCGAGGTAGACGGCGCCGATGAGCGCCTCGACGGTGTCGGCCACGATCGAGGCCTTGTCGCGCCCGCCGGTCGACTCCTCACCGCGTCCGAGCAGCACGTGGTCGCCGACCCCGAGATCACGGCCGATGCCGGCCAGCGCCTTGGCGTTGACGACCGCGGCGCGCAGCTTGGCCAGCTGGCCTTCCGGGAGGTCGGGGTGGGTGCGGTACAGCGTGTCGGTGACCACGAGTCCGAGCACGGAGTCGCCGAGGAACTCCAGCCGCTCGTTGGTGGGGAGGCCGCCGTTCTCGTAGGCGTAGGAGCGGTGCGTGACGGCCCGCTCCAGCAGGCCGGGCTCGACCTCGACGCCGAGGCGGGTGCACAGGTCGGCCAAGGGCGGACGTTCGCGATCTCGACGGCTCACGCCCCCACGCTAAACCGGGGCGACGACGGGCGACCAACGGGTGGCAGCGCGGGCCGGTGCCGCTGCCGGAAACGACAGGTCACCCGACCGCGAAGGGCGATCGGGTGACCCGGAGACGTTCTGCGGGCGTCACGAGGCGACGCGGTGCGATCAGACGTCGAGGACCTGGCGGCCGTTGTACTCGCCGTCGGCGTCGACGCGGTGCGGCACCACGAACTCGACGCGGCCGTTGCGCACGACCTTGTTGATCTGCGGCAGCTTGGCCTTCCACTGCGAACGGCGGTGGCGGGTGTTGCTGCGCGAGGTCTTCCGCTTCGGGACGGCCATGGCCTAGTCCTCTTCCTTCTCATCGGTCGGTGCGTCTGTCCCGGCGAGTCCGCCGAGGGCGGCCCACCGGGGGTCGATCACGTCGTGGCGGTGCTCCGGTTCGTCGGCGAGCCGGACCCCGCACTCGGGGCACAGGCCCGGACATTCGTCCCGGCACACGGGCGCGAGCGGCAGGTCGAGCACCACCGCATCGCGCAGCACCGGCTCGAGGTCGAGGTGGTCTCCGACCACGTGCCGCTGCTCGTCGTCCTCGTCGTCGTTGCCGGCGACGACGCGACCTCGGGCGTCGGTCTCCGGGTAGAGGTAGAGCTCCTGCAGGTCGACCTCCAGCTCGTCGGAGATCGGGTCCAGGCAGCGGCTGCACTCACCCGTGAGCTGCACCCGCGCCGTTCCCGACACGAGCACACCCTCGATCACCGACTCGAGCCGAACGTCGCACTCGATCCCGGATCTCTCGGGGACGCCGATCGACATGATCCCGATGCCCGCCGGAGCCGGCGCCGTGAACGACACCTCGACCATCGACCCCGCGCGGCGTCCCAGCTCTCGGATGTCGAGCACGAGCGGGGAACGGGGGTCGATCGTGGTCAGGGTCGCCTTCCGGGGCCGGGCACGTTGGAGCACGGCCTCATGCAGGCCGACACGGAAGACTAACCGAGCACCCGCTTCGGACCCAAACTGTGCCTCCTTCCCGCTCCAAGCTCGCGCCCTCCGGGCGCGAGCGTCGCGGCCGCCTCCGCCCCCGGTCGCTCGGGCCCCTGAAGGGGCCCTCTCGACCGGGACGGGCTTCGCCCGTGCCGCCTTCGGCGGCCTGCTTCGGCGTACACCTCTCGGGCGGACTCGACGGTGCCCGTGAGACCACGTACGCGCGTCGGGTGGTGGCTGGCTCACCGTCCTTCACGATCGTGACGCTCGCGGGTGGGTCGCGAGGCGAGCGCTGTGAGCCAGCCCGAGAGGTGTACGCCGAAGCCGGCCGAAGGCCGACGCGGCGCAGCCGCGTCCCGGGCGTGAGGGCCCCTCGGGGGCCTGAGCGACCGGGGGCGGAGGCGAGCGCCGACGGCGTGATCCGGAGGATCACGCCTTGGAGGCGCAGGAAGTGCTACGAGGAGCTCAGTTCGGCAGATCCTCTGCCGAACCGAGCTCCTCGAAGGCGTGGCGGCCGCGGATCTTGTCGCGACCCTTCTCGACCGCCTGGAGCGTCTTGTGCAGCGCGACCTCGAAGTTGGCCAGCTTGGCGTCGACGTAGTCGTCGGTCTCGCGGCGCATGCGCTCGGCCTCGGCGTCCGCATCGGCGCGGACGGCGTCGGCCTCGGCCTCGGCGGCGCGGTAGACCTCGTGCTCGGTCACGAGCTGGCGGGCGTGCTCGCGCGCCGCGGCGATGATCTCGGCCGCCTCGGCGTGGGCGGCGTCGATGATCTCCTGACGACCGGCGAGCACGTCGTCGGCCTGCGCGAGGGAGTCCGGCAGCATCCCGCGCGCGTCGTCGAGGAGGTCGAGCACGTGCGCGCGGTTGACCACGCACGAGGCCGACATCGGCATCGCTCGTGCGCTCTCGACGATGCTGGAGAGCTCGTCGAGCTTGTCGTGGACGTCCACGTCGTTCCCTTCCTCAGGCGTCCGCGCGGCGTGCGGCCAACCGCTCGGTCAGCCGTTCGAGCACCGAGTCGGGGACCAGCCCGGACACGTCCCCACCGTACGTCGCCACTTCCTTGACCAGTGACGAGGACAGGTAGCCGTAGAGCGGGTTGGTGCTCACGAACATGGTCTCGACGCCGGCGAGCCGGTAGTTCATCTGCGCCATCTGCAGCTCGTAGTCGAAGTCGCTCACGGCGCGGAGCCCCTTGATGATCGCGGGGATCCCGTGCTCCTGGCAGTAGTCGACGAGCAGGCCGTGGAACGCGTCGACGACGATGTTCGGGTAGGGCGAGACGACCTCGCGCAGCATCGCGATGCGCTCGTCGACGTCGAACAGGCTGCTCTTGGTCTTGTTGATGAGCACCGCGACGACAACCTCGTCGAAGATGTCGGCGGCTCGGACGAAGACGTCGAGGTGGCCGTTGGTGACCGGATCGAAGGACCCGGGACAGACCGCCTTGCGCACGCTGACCTCCTCGTCGGCCCCATCGGGCTCAGGCGTCGCGACCGTACCAAAGCGCCGACCGCACCATGGTGTCGCCGTAGGTACGGTCGCGATCGACGTCGTAGCCCTCGGGCCACACGAAGGCTGCCGTGCGCCGGGCGCGCTCGACCAGCACGAGCGCGGACTCCGCGAGCCAGCCGTGCGTGG
Organism: uncultured Actinomycetota bacterium; assembly: GCA_963782665.1. Lineage (GTDB taxonomy): Bacteria > Actinomycetota > Actinomycetes > S36-B12 > CAIYMF01 > Longivirga. The sequence continues at coordinate 892,117 of CAWAKP010000005.1, forward strand.
CAAGGCCTTCGAGGACCGCCTCGACCGTGTCGTCGGGGACGTCGTACGGCGGATCGACGTAGACGACGTCGTACGGCGCGGACGCCGCTGAGGGCGGTGCGCCCGACGTGACACGGCTCACGTCCTGTGCGATCACGACGGCGCCGGGGAGACCCACGGCGTCGACGTTGGCCCGGATGACGGTGACGGCGGTCCGGTCGCGCTCGACGAGCAGCGCGTGCGACGCACCGCGGGAGAGCGCTTCGAGCCCCACTGCACCGGAGCCGGCGTACAGGTCGGCGACTCGCGCGCCGGCGAGCGACCCGGTCCGTGACTCGATCGCGCTGAACAACGCCTCGCGCACCCGGTCCGACGTCGGCCGGGTGCCCTCCCCCGGAACGCGCAGCCGACGTCCGCGCGCAGCTCCCGAGATGACGCGAGTCATCCGTCGAGCCCCAGATTCGTCACGCGCTCCGCGAGCCACCCCGCGATGACGCCGATGTCCGTGAGACTGCCGTCGGCGAGACCCATGACGACGTCGAACGCTTCGTCGTGGTCGGCTCGCAGATCGTGCCCGTTGAGCACATAGAAGAGCCGCACCGCCACCCAGCCCAGCCGCTTGTTGCCGTCGTCCAGCGCATGATTCCTCACGAGCGAGTGAAGGAGCGCCGCCGCCTTGTCGTGGAGACCGGGGTAGGCGTCCTCCCCATAGACCGTGGACATCGGCCGCGCCAGAGCCGATTCGAGCAGACCGTAGTCGCGGACGCCCGGAGCGCGACCTAATGCGGCCTCGGCGGCGGCAAGCAGGTCGTCGAGGTCGAGGTACTGGATCACACCGAACCGAGGCGGTCGAGCAGGGCGCCGTCCTCCCCGACGATGCGAGCGAGCGCGGCGTCTCGGCGAGCCGCGTGCTGCGTCGTGTACGCCCGAATGGCTTCACGGGCGACCTCCTGCATGCTGCGGTTCTCCGCCTCGGCGGTGCGGCGCAGCAGCTCGGTCTCCTCGTCGGTGAGGCGCAGGGTCATGGCCATGCGCCGATGGTATCGCAGTGGTATCACGCGGACCAAGGGGCAGCCGAGCATTTCCGACCTTGCACAACGAGACGTACCGGGAGCACTAGCGTGTCGATTTCGCGTCTCGTCGTTCGTGCAGTGGGTAAGGCGGGCACCTGCTCCGCCACTACAGGAGGAGCTGTCATGGCCGAGTACCTCATCTTCTTCAACCAGGGATGGGTGGGCGAGCACACGAGCGAGTGGTTCGGCTCGCGCGGGCCGCTCGCCCGCGCGGTCGTCGAGGAGATGAAGGCGGCGGGCGTCTACGTGTTCGCCGGAGGTCTGGTGGAGGAGCTCGACACGGCCTTCAGCGCCGACGCGACCAGTGGGACGCTGCTGATCACCGACGGACCCTTCATCGAGAGCAAGGAGTACCTCGGCGGCCTCACCGTGGTGGACGTGCCCGACGACGAGGCCGCGAAGATGTGGGCGGGCAAGGTCGCGGAGGCGTGCGGCTGGCCGCAGGAGGTACGCCGCTTCAAGCCGCGCCGCGGTTAGGAACGCGCCGCTCGGAGCACGGCGCAGTCCTCGTCGGGCTCACGACTTCTCCAGGTAGTCGGCCTGCTCCTCGTCGAGCATCGCGGCGACCGCCCGGGCCAGGGCCGGCACGGTGAGCAGCTCGGGGTCGCCGGCGACGAGGGTCGTGGCGTCCTCGCGGGAGGCGACGATGACGTCCTCGTCGCGCAGCACGGCGAGCATGCGCAGCGACGAGCGGCTGCCCGACTGCGAGGCGCCGAGCACGTCACCCTCGCGCCTGCTCTCGAGGTCGTAGCGGGAGAGCTCGAACCCGTCCGACGTCCTCGCCACGGCCGCGAGTCGTTCGCGCGCCGGGGTGCCGGGCGGCATCTCGGTGACGAGCAGGCACAGGCTCGGGTGCTCGCCCCGGCCGATGCGGCCGCGGAGCTGGTGCAGCTGTGAGATGCCGAAGCGGTCGGCGTCCATCACGACCATGACGGTGGCGTTCGGGACGTCGACGCCCACCTCGATCACCGTCGTCGCGAGCAGGACGTCGAGGCCGTCCGCGCCCGCGGGACCGGCGACGAAACGACGCATGACGTCGTCCTTCTCGTCGGTGGGCAGCCGACCGTGCAGGACGCCGACGCGCAGGCCGGCGAGGGGACCCTCACGCAACGGGTCCACCCAGTCGAGCACTGCCAGCGCGGCACGTCGCTCGCCCTCGTCCGGCGCGTCGACGTCCTCGTCGGTGGCCTTGTCGCCACCGATGCGCGGGAACACCACGTAGGCCTGACGTCCCTTGCCGACCTCCTCGACGATGCGCTCCCATGCGCGGTCGAGGAAGGCCGGCTTCTCGGCTGCGGGGACGACGTGGGTGGTGATCGGCGCGCGACCCTTGGGCAGCTCGGTGAGCGTCGACACCTCGAGGTCGCCGAACACGGTCATCGCCACCGTGCGAGGGATCGGCGTCGCCGTCATCACGAGCACGTGGGGGCGGGCGTCGTCCCGCGACTTGGCGGCGAGCGCAGCGCGCTGCTCGACGCCGAAGCGGTGCTGCTCGTCGACGACGACGAGCCCGAGGTCGAAGAAGGAGACCTTGTCCTGGAGGAGCGCGTGCGTGCCGATGACGATGCCCGCCTCACCCGTGGCGATGTGGAGCATCTCCTGCTTGCGCCGCGACGCCGGCAGGGACCGGGTGAGCAGCGCGACCCGGGTCCCGGTGTCGGAGCCGCCGAGCAGCCCGCGCTCGGCGAGCGGGCCCAGCATGGTCGTGATCGAGCGGTGGTGCTGCTGCGCCAGGACCTCGGTGGGAGCGAGCAGCGCCGCCTGGCCACCGGCGTCGACGACGGCCAGCATCGCGCGCAGCGCGACGAGCGTCTTGCCCGAACCGACCTCGCCCTGGAGCAGGCGGTGCATCGGGTGCGTGCGCGCGAGGTCGTCGGTGATCACCTGGCCCACCTCGTGCTGACCACCGGTGAGCTCGAAGGGCAGCCGCGCCTCGAAGGCCTGGAGGAGCCCGCCGGGTTCGGCCGCGCGCGGCACGGCCGGGAGCGCGGCGGCCGCGAGGCGGCGCTGCGCGAGCACGGTCTGCAGCACGAACGCCTCGTCCCAGCGCAGCCGCGAGCGCGCGGTCGCGATCTCGTCCCTCGACTCGGGTCGGTGGATCGCCAGCAGCGCGTCACGCAGGTCGGGCAGGCCGTTCTTGGCGCGCGTGACCTCGGGGATCGGGTCGTCGACGGTCGGCGGCAGCTGGTCGAGCACCACACCGACGGCGCTCGCGATCTTCCACGAGGCGATCTGACCGGTGGCCGGATAGACCGGGATGAGCTGACCGGCGTAGCGCAGGACGGTGTCCTCGTCACTGTCGACCGGAGGTGCGTCCTCGAGCGAGCCGTGGTCGGGGAGCAGCACGTAGTCGGGATTCGTGAGCTGTCGGTTGCCGCGGAAGGAGCCGACCTTGCCGCTGAAGAGACCCACCCGTCCTTCGCGCAGCTCCTTGACCCGCCAAGCCCCTCGGAAGAACGTCAGCGTGAGGGTGCCGGTGCCGTCGGTGACGACGACCTCGAGACGCTGCTCGCGGCGGTTCGTCCGTCGGTCGACGTAGGCCTTGCTGGTCGCCTTCCGCACCCGTGCCATCACCGTCACGTGCTCGTCGAGCTCGAGCGAGCCGAGGTCGGTGAGCTGGCCACGCTCCGCGTAGCGGCGCGGGTAGTGGCGCAGGAGGTCCTCGACCGTGAGCAGGCCGAAGCCGCTCTCGAGCGCCGTCGCCGTCTTCGGGCCCACCACCTTCGTCAGGCGGTCGGTGAACTGCATCTCGGCCACGTCACTCCACCCCGAGGATGAGCGGCCAGTAGGGCTGCCCGCCGTCGTAGACGACGACCTCGACGCCGGGATGCTCGCGCCGTACGCGACGCGACACCGTCGTGGCCACGACGTCGTCGGCCTCGGTGCCGCGCAGGATCGTCACGAGCTCACCACCGGTCGAGAGCAGCCGCCCCAGGACGCGGGCTGCGACGTCGTCGACCGCGTCGCCGATCTCGATCACGTCGCCCTCGACGATGCCCAGGACGTCGCCGACGTGGCAGAGCCCGGCACTCGTGAAGGCCTCGCGCGAGGCGATCGAGACACCGCCGTAGCGGGTGGCTCGGCTCGCGTTGGTCATGGCCACGACGTCGTCCTCGATGCGCGCCGACGGCTCGTGGACGGCCACGGCGGCGAGGGTCTGCACGATCGAGCGGGTCGGGACCACGGCCACCCGGATGCCCTCGTCGCGCGCCTTGGTCGCGGCCGCCTCGGCGACGGGCCGGATGTCGGACTCGCTCGGGAGCAGGACGACCTCGTCGACCCCGGCCTGACGTACGGCGTCCAGCAGCTCGGCGGTCGACGGCGCCACGCGCGGGGTCGCCCTGACGACCACGGCGCCCGCGGCCTCGAGCAGGGCAGCGGTGCCGGGACCGTGCGCGACCGCGACGACCGCACGCCCCTGTGGTCGGGCCCGCCGGCTGGCAGCCTCCACCCGCAGGTCGGTGACCCGGATCCGGTGCGGTCGCCCGGCGACGATGCCGGCCTCGACCGCGGCGCCGACGTCGTCGGCGTGGACGTGGACGTTCCACAGGCCGCCGCCCCCGACGACGACCACGGAGTCGCCGAGGTCGGCGAGCGCCGCGCGCAGCACGTGGGCCGCGGCGTCCTCGCCGTCCAGGAGGTACATCACCTCGTAGGCGCCGCCGCCCTCGTCGAACGCCTCCACGTCGAGCGGCACCGGCGGGGCCGTCGGCCCCGGGTCACGGCGTACGCCGGTGACCGTCTCGACGAGCGCCTCGAGGATGACCACGAGCCCGCGTCCGCCGGCATCGACGACCCCCGCCCGTCGGAGCACCTCGAGCTGCTCGGGCGTCCGGGCCAGCGCCTCGCCGGCTGCGTCGGCCGCCGTGGTCACGAACCCCGCGAGGCTGGTGCCCGGACCGAGGGCAGCGACCGCGTCGGCCGCGGCGCGGGCCACCGTGAGCACCGTGCCCTCGCGCGGCGTCGCGACCGCGGCGTAGGCCGAGTCGGCCGCGCGGCGGAACGAGGTGACGAGCAGCTCGTGCTCCCCCATCGGCTGATCGCGGGTCGACTGCAGGGTCTGGGCCAGGCCGTGCACGAGCTGGCTGAGGATGATCCCGGAGTTGCCGCGGGCACCGAGCAGGGCACCGTGCGCGAACCGGGCGACGTCGTCGCGCACCGAGGCCGAGTCGACCTCGTGCAGGGCGGCCGTCGCCGCCTCGAACGTGAGGAACATGTTGGTGCCTGTGTCGCCGTCGGGGACGGGGAAGACGTTCAGCGCGTCGATCTCGCCGCGGTGGCGTCCGAGCGCCTCGAGGCCGAGGTCGGCCCAGCGCCGGACCCCGGCGGCGTCGAGACGCTCGAGCACGGGCGCTCCTCCAGGCTGCTCGGGTGATCGCCTGCACGGCACGGTCAGCGGACCGACGTCGCGCCGGTGGGCGGTCGCAGCCGCCCGCGTCCCGACGTCGAACCTGGCCGTGAGCGTAGTGTCCGGGCGCGACCGTTCACCGGTTTGGGCCTCGCCGCCCCCGCCCTGTACCCTGTCGTGGTTGCCCGGCATTCCGGGCGCCCGGACATCTGGGCGACACCCCTGATCTCGAGCGTGAGGACTACGACTGTGGCTGCCAACTGCGACGTCTGCGGCAAGGGCCCCGGTTTCGGCCACTCCATCTCGCACTCGCACCGCCGTACCAAGCGACGCTGGAACCCCAACATCCAGACCGTGCGCGCCATGGTGGGCAAGACCCCCACGAAGCTCAACGTCTGCACCTCCTGCATCAAGGCGGGCAAGGTCGCACGCGTCTGACGTCGTCCTGCTGACGAGGGCCGCACCCGAGCTCGGGTGCGGCCCTCGTCGCATGCGCGGTCGATGGAGGCACGTTTCTCCGCACGCCCAGGACGCCCGAGGGCGACCTGGGCGCCGTACCACCCAGGAAAGGGACACACTGAGCACATGACCGACATCCCGATCGGCCCCGACGGCATCCGCCTCGGGCAGTTCCTCAAGTTCGTGAACGCCGTCGAGACGGGGGGCGAGGTCAAGGGCCTGCTCGAGTCCGGTGACGTGCTCGTCAACGGCGCGATCGTGGTCCAGCGCGGCCATCAGCTCGGCGTCGGCGACACCATCTCGGTCGGCAAGAAGACCTGGACCCTGGCCTGACGCCCGACCCGCTCAGCGCACGAACTGACCCTGAGGGTCACGCAGTAGCACTTGTGTGCCACGAACTGACCCTTAGGGTCACGCAGTGGCACTTTTGTGCCACGAACTGACCCTAAGGGTCGAATCCTGCGGGCGGGTCAGGGGCGGAAGTGATCGTGGCCGGGCGGCCCGGCGTGGGGCTCGCCGTCGACGAGGACGCCGGGACCTCGCCCGTCGGCCGTCCCGCCACCCGACGTCGGTGCGAGCACGATGCCGATCGCGACGAATCCCTCGGGCAGCGCCGCGCCCGCCGGGAACGTCGCGAGCAGGGCGTGGTCGTCCCCGCCGGTGAGCACCCAGACGAGCGGGTCGGCGCTGAACGCCGCCGCCGCCTCGGACACCGGGGCGTCGACCACCAGCCGAGCCGTCTCGAGCGCGACCACGACGCCGGACGCCGCCGCGAGGTGCCCCGCGTCCTGCACCAGCCCGTCGCTGACGTCGAGCATCGCGGTGGCGCCGCCCAGAGCCGCCGCGCGCCCCGCGGCGTACGGCGGCGCCGGAACACGGTGCGCGTCGGCCAGCACACGCGGCGAGCGGAACCCGCGTCCCAGCACCGCCAGGCCGGCGGCCGCCCAGCCCAACCGACCCGCGAGGGCGACCACGTCACCCGGGCGAGCGCCGGACCGGGTGACCGGCTCACGGCCCTCCAGGTCGCCGAGCGCAGTGACCGATACGACGATGTTCTCGCTGCGCACCAGGTCGCCACCGACCACCGTGGCCCCGACGAGCGCGCACTCCTCGGCGAGACCGTCGGCGAGGCCGGTGGCCCACGCCGTCGGCAGGTCCGTGGGGGCACCGAGCCCCACGAGCAGCGCGGTCGGGCGGGCCCCCATCGCGACGATGTCTGCCAGGTTCTGCGCCGCCGCCTTGCGCCCTACGTCGTGCGCGGTCGACCAGTCGCGGCGGAAGTGGCGACCCTCGACGAGCAGGTCTGTCGTGGCCACGACCCGACCGTCGCCGGCACGTACGACCGCCGCGTCGTCGCCAGGTCCGACGAGCACGTCGTCGGTCAGAGGGAACCGGAGCACGACCGCGTCGATGACGGCGAACTCGCCGACCGCGGCCAGCGTGCCGTCGTCGGCCATCGTGAGCTCCTCGTCGCGGATCCGGTGGGAGTCGGCTCCCGTTCGGGCAGTAGGGTCGTGCCGCGGGAGCGGATCCCGCGTGAGAGACGATCCCTACCCGAGGGGGACGACCGTGGTGGTCCAGGCCTACATCCTCATCCAGACCGAGGTCGGCAAGGCGGCGAACGTCGCAGCCCAGATCGGTCAGATCAAGGGCGTCACCCTCGCTGAGGACGTCACCGGACCCTACGACGTCATCGTCCGCGCCGAGGCGCGCAGCGTCGACGAGCTCGGCAAGCTCGTGGTCGCGAAGATCCAGGCGGTCGAGGGCATCACCCGCACGCTCACCTGCCCGGTCGTCCACCTGTAAAGGTGCGCCGCGCCCCCTTCGCCGTCGTCGTCCTCGCCGCACTGCTCACCGGCTGCTCGTCCGCGTTGCCGGTACCTCCCCCAGAACCCGCTCCCTCCGGAGCCGCCGCGTACGCCTGCGCCGCCATGCGCGGCCGGCTGCCCGACGAGGTGGACGGCGCGACCGTGACCGCGGTGAAGCCGCAGAGCCCGTTCACCAGCGCCTGGGGCTCGCCCGCGATCGTGCTGCGCTGCGGCGTCGGAGTGCCCACCGCCCTCACACCGACATCGCAGCTGCTCGTGGTCGACGGCGTGAGCTGGCTGCCCGAGCAGCTCACCCAGGGCTACCTGTTCACCACCGTGGGGCTCGCGGTCAACGTCGAGGTGAGCGTGCCCGACCACTACGCACCCGAGGCGGACGCGCTGGCGGACATCACGCCCGCGATCGTCGCCGTGGTGCCGAGCGCCTCACCCGACCCGTCGTCGAGCCCGTCCTCGTCCTGACCCGGCGGCGGCGTCAGCGAAGCCCCGTGCCGCGCCGCAGCGCGTCGGCCACGAGCCGGTCGACGAGAACCGGGTAGTCGACACCGCTCTGCGCCCAGACCCGCGGGAACATCGAGATCGGCGTGAAACCGGGCATCGTGTTGACCTCGTTGATGAGCACCCGGCCGTCTGCTGCGATGAAGAAGTCACAGCGTGCGAGACCCTCGCAGCCCAGCGCGTCGAACGCGCGCACCGACAGCTCGCGCACGCGGCTCGCCACGTCGACGGGAAGGTCGGCCGGCACGACGAGGTCGGCGGCGTCGTCGAGGTACTTCGCCTCGAAGTCGTAGAACTCGTGGTCGCCGTGCACCACGATCTCGGCGCAGACGCTCGCCTGCGGCTCGCCGTCCACATCGACGAGAACCCCGACACTCGATCTCGCGCGCGCCCTCGACCGACGCCTCCACGACGACCCGAGGGTCGTGACGCCGCGCCTCGTCGATCGCCGCGACGAGATCCTCGTCGGCCTTCACCTTGGTGATGCCGAGGCTCGAGCCGGCCCGCGCCGGCTTCACGAACACCGGCAGCCCGAGCGCCGCGACCTCCGCGACGACCGCGTCGCGCCGTCGGCGCCAGTCGCGGTCGGTGATGACGACGTACGGCGCCTGCTCGAGCCCGACCTGCGCGAACATCGTCTTCATCGCGCCCTTGTCCATGGCCGCCGCAGACGCGAGCACGCCGGACCCGACGTAGGGGATCCCGGCCATCTCGAGCAGGCCCTGGATCGTGCCGTCCTCGCCGAACGGACCGTGCAGCACGGGGAACACGACGTCGACGCCGGCGAGGGTGCCGGGGACGTCGCCGGGTGCGTGCACCGCGAGCTCGCGACGGGTCGGGTCTCCTGCGAGGACGAGCGAGGCACCGGCGGCGTCGACCGACGGCAGGTGCCCGCCCGTGATGCGCAGCCGGTCGGGCTCGTCGGCCTCGAGCACCCAGCGTCCGTCGGGCGTGACGCCGATCGGTACGACGTCGTAGCGGTCGCGGTCCAGCGCGCGCAGCACGGAACCGGCGGACACGCACGAGATCGCGTGCTCGCTGGACCGGCCGCCGAACACGACGCCGACCCGGATGCGCTCGCTCACGCCGCCACCCTACGGGCCTCCCTGCACTGCCCGGGCGTCACCGCTACGGTCGGCAGGTGAGCACCCACGACGCCTCCCTCGCCCCTGAGACCCTCGTCGTCGCAGCCGGCCGGCCCGCCAAGGAGCCGGACGCACCGGTCAACGTCCCGGTCGTCCTGAGCGCGACGTTCCACGCCGGCGGTCCGGTCGCCTACGGACGCACGAGCAACCCGACCTGGGAGGCGCTGGAGGAGGTCGTCGGCAGGCTCGAAGGTGGACGTGCCCTGTCGTTCGCGAGCGGGATGGGCGCGATCTCCGCGGTCCTCGACCTCGTGCCGCAGGGCGGCGTCGTGGTCGTCTCGAGCCACTCCTACTCCGGCGTCGCGGCCCGCCTGCGCGACCTCGAGGCCGCGGGACGGCTGAGCGTGCGACTCGTCGGGGTGCAGGAGTCGGAGCCGGTCGCGGCCGCATGCGTCGGCGCCGACCTGCTCTGGGTCGAGACGCCCACCAACCCGGCCATGGAGGTCTGCGACCTCACTGCCGTCGTCGCCGCCGCCAAGTCGCTCGGCGTGATGGTGGTGTGCGACAACACCTTCGCGGGACCGCTGCTGCAACGTCCGATCGACCACGGCGTCGACGTCGTCGTCCACTCGGCCACCAAGTCCCTGGCAGGTCACTCCGACGTCCTGCTCGGCATCGTGGTGACGACCGACGACGCGTTCCACGAGCGCCTGCTGCGCACGCGCACGCTCGTCGGCGCCATCCCCGGACCGTTCGAGGCCTACCTCGCGCTGCGCGGGATCCGCACGCTGGCGCTGCGCGTGCGCCAGGCCCAGATCAGCGCGCTCGAGCTGGCACGTCGCCTGCAGACGCATCCCGCGGTGACGGTCGTGCGCTACCCCGGACTCCCCGACGATCCCGGCCACGAGATCGCCAGCCGACAGATGAAGGGCTTCGGCTCGATCATCGCGTTCGACACGATCGGCACGGCCGACGACGCCGAGGCCTTCTGCGACCGCGTCCGCCTCGTCACGCACGCCACGAGCCTCGGTGGGGTCGAGACGCTCGTCGAACGTCGTCGCCGTTGGCCCGAGGAGCGACCGGACATCCCGGAGACGCTCATCCGGCTCTCGGTCGGGATAGAGGACGTCGACGACCTGTGGCACGACCTGTCCCAGGCGCTGGACTCGATCCTGCCCGGCTGACCGGCGATCAGGGGTTCTCCGCCTCGGCCTTGGTCGCACGGTTCATGAAGTTGTGGAGCATGAGCCGCGGATCGAGCCCGTGGTGCACGACCTGCACGACCTGCTCGGTGATGGGCATGTCGACGCCGTGCGCGACCGCGAGGTCGTAGATCGACTGGCAGCTCTTCACGCCCTCGCAGGTCTGCGTGGTGACCGCGATGGTCTCGTCCATCGAGAGCCCCTCCCCGAGATGCTCGCCGAAGGACCGGTTGCGGGAGAGCGGTGACTGGCAGGTCGCCACGAGGTCGCCGATGCCCGCGAGGCCGAGGAAGGTCAGGGGCGAGGCGCCGAGCGCGACCCCCAGCCGGGTCATCTCGGCGAGCCCGCGCGTGATGAGCGACGACTGCGCGTTCTCGCCGAACCCCATGCCCACCGCCATGCCGTTCGCGAGCGCGATGACGTTCTTGACCGAGCCACCGATCTCGGTGCCGACGACGTCCATCGTCCAGTAGGGCCGGAAGTACGACGTCGTGCACGCGTCGGCGACGAGCTCGGCGACGGCCTCGTCCGGGCATGCCACCGTCGTCGCGGCGGGCTGCCGCTCGGCGATCTCGCGCGCGAGGTTGGGACCGGACACGACCGCGATGCGCGACAGCGGGACGCCGGTCACCTCGTGCGCCACCTGGCTCATCCGCCGCGTCGTGCCCTGCTCGATGCCCTTCATGAGGGACACGAGCACGACGTCGTCGGCGAACCGGGCCTTCCAGGCGGCCAGGTTGTCGCGCAACGACTGGGCGGGGACGGCGAGCACGACGACCCTCGCTCCGGCCAGCGCCTCGGCGGCGTCCGCCGTGGCGGTCAGCGCATCGGGGAGCCGGATTCCGGGGTGGTAGTGCGGGTTCTCGTGCGTCGTCGCGACGGTGGCGGCCACCCCCGCGTCGCGTCCCCACAGGATGACGTCGTTGCCCGCGTCGGCGAGCAGGATGCCGAAGGCGGTGCCCCAGGAACCGCTGCCCATCACGGCGACGCGCATCAGGAGGACGTCCCTTCGTCGGGGGCGGGCTCGCCCTGGTCGTCGGCGGCGGCCTGGCCCTGCTCGTCGGCGGCGGCGTCTCGCGCCGCGCGCAGGTCGTAACGCTCGGCCGGGGCGGTCTCCCCACGGATCTGCTCGAGGAGTGCGGTCACGGCGGCCATGATCCTCGCCGTCGCCTCTTGAAGGACGGCGGTGTCGACGGCGCCGCCACGGAGGTCGTCGAGGTCGACCGGCGGGCCGGCCCACACGTGCATCGTCTTGCGCGGCAGGATGCGGAACTCCGACTTGTACGGGCCGATCACGTCCTGCGCGCCCCACTGGGCCACGGGAATCACCGGAGCTCCGGTGGACAGCGCGATCCTGGCCGCACCGGTCTTGCCGGTCATCGGCCACAGCCCCGGGTCGCGGGTGATCGTGCCCTCGGGATAGACGACCACGCACTCGCCGCGCGAGACGGCGTCGATCGCGTCGCGCACCGAGCCGGCGGCGTCCATGGACTCGCGATAGACGGGGATCTGACCTGCGCCGGCGATGATCCTCCCGGCGACCGGGACCCGGAACACCGACTCCTTGCCCAGGAAGCGCGGCGGACGGCCGCTGTCGTAGAGGAAGTGGGCGCACTCGAGCGGGTCGAACCACGAGATGTGGTTCGGGCACACGACGATGCCTTCCTGGGAGCCGTCCGGCCGCTGCCGTGCCCGCAGGTGCTCGGCACCGCGCCAGTCGCGCCGGGTCATCGCGAGCATGCCCGGGCGGAGGAGCCCCACGGCCAACAGGTAGTAGGGCCCCAGCTTCTTCCCGCTGCGGACCCGCGCCACGTGCTCACCTCCCGACCGGACGAGCCTTGATCCTCGCGGCAGGAAGGGCGCGGGTCCAGCGCGACACCACCGATGGGACAGGATGGCGCAGTGACATCGACCGGACCGGCCGCCGGGACCGACGCGGGCTGGCTCGTGGTCGTCCCCGTCAAGCGCCTCGACGCTGCCAAGACCCGGCTCTCGACGAGGCCGGCCGGCGTCCGACGTCACCTGGCGCTCGCCTTCGCCCTCGACACCGTCGCAGCCGCCCTCGGCGCGCACGGGGTCGCAGAGGTGCACGTCGTCACCGACGACGAGGAGGTCGGCGCCGCGGTGGTACCGCTGGGTGCGGGCTGGGTGCGCGACGACACCGGCGCCGGGCTCAACGAGGCGCTGCGCCACGCCGAGCTCGTGCTGCGCCACGACCGCCCGGGCCGCGACATCGCCGCTCTCGCCGGTGATCTCCCCGCCCTGTCCGCCGACGTCCTCGGGCGCGCCCTGGCGATGGCGGCGGAGCACGACCGCTCCTTCGTCCCGGACGCGGCCGGCACGGGTACGACCTTCCTCGCCGCGCGCGCCGGCGTGCCACTCGACCCGCGGTTCGGCCCCCGGTCCTGCGCCGCCCATGCGGCGTCCGGCGCCGAGCGTCTCGACCCTGGGGACTCACCGGGACTGCGGCGCGACGTCGACACCGAGGTCGACCTGTGGGACGCCGTGCGCCTGGGCGTCGGCCCGGCCACGACGATGGCGCTGGACTCGTCCTCATGACCGTCCGCGCCGCCACGGTGCGCGATCACGACGACGCCTCGTCGTCCGGCTCGGTGCTCTTCGACGACGGCACGTCCCTGTCCTACGACGCCGCGGCGCTGTCCGACGGCGGCGCGCGGGTGCTTCGCACCGGGCAGCGCGTCCTCGTCGACCTCACCGCGAGCGGACGGGTCACCCGGATCGCGATCCCGGGGTTCCCGCTCACCTGAAGGATTCCCGGCCGTCCGGGCCCCGCACCTCCGCCGCTCCGCAGATGCGTGCGGGCCGGACCCCCGAGGGGATCCGGCCCGCAACGACGTACGACGCGAGGTCAGCGCTTGCGGGCCGGAGCCTTCTTTGCGGGCGCGGCCTTCTTCGCCGGGGCCTTCTTGGCGACGGTCTTCTTCGCCGGGGCCTTCTTGGCGGCAGCCTTCTTGGCCGGTGCCGCGGCCTTCTTCACCGGGCGCTTGCCGGCGACGGCGTTCTTGAAGTCGGTGCCCGCGCGGAACTTCGGCACCGAGGTGGCCTTGATCTTCACGGTCGCACCGGTCTGCGGGTTGCGACCCACGCGGGCGGCACGGTCGGCCTTCTCGAAGACGCCGAAACCGCTGATGCCGACCTTGTCGCCCTTGGCGACGGACTTGGTGATCTCGTCGACGATCGCCTCGACGGCCTCGCCGGCCGCCTTCTTGGTGATGTCGAGACGCACGGCCAGGCGATCGATGAGCTCGGCCTTGTTGACGCTTTCAGCCACGATGAATCCTCCGGGATAGCTGCCGGACCCACCGTCCGGCTCACGGAGGAACCTAGTCCCCCCGACCCCCGGAGTCCTACTCGGCACGCCGGTGAAACGCGGTGTGTCGCAACGATTTCGGCGTGCGGTGGGTCACGTGGGGGGCTTATACGTCGGGAGTGCCCCACGGGGCAAGTCCAGGATCAGCGGGTGGTCGGCAGGAAGGCCGGTCGGCCGGCCTCGAAGGCGTCGACCTCGGCCTCGTGCCGCAGCGTGAGCCCGATGTCGTCGAGGCCCTCGAGCAGACGCCACCGGATGTAGTCGTCGACCTCGAACGATGCCACCAGGTCACCGGCTCGCACCTGCCGCTCGACGAGGTCGACCGTCACCTCGGTCGACGGATCGGACTCCACGAGGCCCCACAGCTGCTCGATCACGGACGGGTCGACCACGGCCGTGAGCAGGCCGATCTTGCCGCTGTTGCCGCGGAAGATGTCGGCGAAGCGCGACGACAGCACGACGTGGAAGCCGTAGTCCTGCAACGCCCAGACGGCGTGCTCGCGCGAGGAGCCGGTGCCGAAGTCCTGGCCCGCGACGAGCACCGAGACGCCGGCGTAGCGCGGGTCGTTGAGCACGAAGGACGGGTCCTGGCGCCATGCGGCGAAGAGGGCGTCCTCGAAGCCGTGGCGGCTGATCCGCTTGAGGTACTCGGCGGGGATGATCTGGTCGGTGTCGACGTTGCTGCGCCGCAGCGGCAGCGCCCGGCCGGTGTGAACGGTGAACTTCTCCATCACGATGCTCCTGTCAGGCCACGGGCGAGAGGTCGGCGGGCGACGCGAGGCGGCCGACCACGGCGGTGGCGGCGGCGACCTGCGGCGACACGAGGTGCGTGCGCGACCCCGGCCCCTGCCGACCCTCGAAGTTGCGGTTGGACGTCGACGCGCTGCGCTCCCCCGGCGCCACCTTGTCGGCGTTCATCGCGAGACACATCGAGCAGCCGGCGTTGCGCCACTGCGCGCCCGCGGCCTCGAAGACCTTGTCGAGACCCTCGGCCTCGGCCGCGAGGCGCACGCGCACCGAGCCGGGGACGACGAGGGCGGTCACACCCTCGGCGACGGTCCGGCCCTCGAGCACGGCCGCCGCGGCGCGCAGGTCCTCGATTCGACCGTTGGTGCACGAGCCGATGAAGACCGTGTCGACTCCGATCTCCTTCATCGGCGTACCGGCTGTGAGGCCCATGTACTCGAGGGCGCGCTCCGCTGCGGCGCGCTCGTTCGGATCGGTGTAGTCGTCGGGCGAGGGCACGGACGAGGACAGCGGCACGCCCTGTCCGGGGTTGGTGCCCCAGGTGACGAACGGAGCGAGGGTGGCCGCGTCGATGCGCACGACCGTGTCGAACTCGGCATCGTCGTCGGTGACGAGGGTCCGCCAGTACGCCAGCGCCGCGTCCCAGTCCTCGCCGCTCGGTGCGCGGTCGCGCCCCTCGAGGAAGTCGAAGGTGGTCTGGTCCGGCGCGATCAGGCCGGCCCGAGCACCAGCCTCGATCGACATGTTGCAGACGGTCATCCGCGCCTCCATCGACAGCGCGCGGATGGCCTCGCCGCGGTACTCCAGCACGTAGCCCTGGCCGCCGCCGGTGCCGATCTCCGCGATCACGCGCAGGATGACGTCCTTGGCGGTGACGCCGGCCGGCAGCGGACCGTCGACCTCGATCGCCATGGTCTTGAAGGGCTTCAGCGGCAGGGTCTGCGTCGCGAGCACGTGCTCGACCTCGCTGGTGCCGATGCCGAACGCGAGCGCCCCGAACGCGCCGTGCGTCGACGTGTGCGAGTCGCCGCACACCACGGTCATGCCGGGCTGGGTGAGGCCGAGCTGCGGACCGACGACGTGCACGATGCCCTGCTCGGCATCACCGAGGGAGTAGATCGGGACGCCGAACTCCGCGGCGTTGACGCGCAGCGCCTCGACCTGCGCGCGCGAGACCGGGTCCGCGATCGGCTTGTCGATGTCGAACGTCGGGACGTTGTGGTCCTCGGTCGCGAGCGTGAGGTCAGGACGCCGCACCGGCCGGCCGGCCGCGCGCAGCCCGTCGAACGCCTGCGGGCTGGTCACCTCGTGGACGAGGTGGAGATCGATGAAGAGCAGGTCGGGCTCACCCTCGGCACGCCGTACGACGTGCGCGTCCCAGACCTTCTCCGCCAGCGTCTTGCCCATCGACTCGTCTCCTGTCGGCTCGGACTTGCCATCTCGGATACTGAGACGGCAGTATCAGCACATGGACAACACTAGCGGAGTCGGCGTCCTCGACAAAGCCGCGACCGTGCTCGGAGCGCTCGAGGCCGGACCGCTCACGCTCGCGGGTCTCGTGCAGGCGACCGGCCTGGCCCGACCGACGGCGCACCGCCTCGCCACCGCGCTCGAGCACCACCGCCTCGTCGCCCGGGACCTGCAGGGGCGGTTCGTCCTCGGCCCGCGCCTTGCCGAGCTGGCGACAGCAGCGGGCGAGGACCGGCTGCTGGCGGCGGCCGGACCGGTGCTCACCGCGCTGCGCGACGCCACGGGCGAGTCCTGCCAGCTCTACCGCCGACAGGGCGACCAGCGCATCTGCGTCGCGGCGGCCGAGCGGCTCTCCGGCCTGCGCGACACCGTCCCGCTCGGGGCCGTGCTCACGATGCACGCCGGGTCGGCGGCCCAGGTGCTGCTCGCGTGGGAGGAGCCCGAGCGGATGCACCGCGGTCTCATGGGCGCGAAGTTCACGGCGACGACGCTGGCCGGCGTACGACGTCGGGGCTGGGCGCAGAGCGTGAGCGAGCGCGAGGTCGGTGTCGCGTCCGTCTCCGCTCCGGTGCGTGGCCCCGGTGGACGTGTCGTCGCCGCCGTCTCCGTGAGCGGACCGATGGAGCGGCTCGGGCGCGCGCCAGGACGTCTGCACGCACAGGCCGTCGTGACGGCCGCAGCCCGCCTCACCGAGGCGCTGCGCCGCAGCGGGACGGGCTGACGTGGCGCCCGAGACCGTCGGCGGCCGCGTGCCGAACGCGCGCATCACCAAGGCCTTCGACGACCGATCGCGTGGTCTCGACCGCTTCGGAGTCGTGCTGGCTCTCACTGTCGTGTCGGTCGTGAGCTTGTCCTTCTTCGACCTCTCCAGCCAGAACGAGGGCGTCGAGCGCAACCTCGCGTCGCTGCTCGCCGCGATCCTCGTCGGCACGACTCTTGCCACTGCCCTGCGCGCGTCCGGGCTCTCGCGGCGTCGCCAGCGCGTCATCGACGCTCTCGTCGTCCTCGCCGTGCTCGGTTATGCCGTCACGATCCTGGCTGAGAAGTTCGTCGGTGAGTTCCGCGGCTCAGCCGCGGGCGTGTCCGGCGTGATCGTGACCCTGTCCGTGTTCGCGCCGGTCGTCGTCGTGCTCCGGCTGCTGCGTCACCGCGAGGTGACGCTCGCCACCATGCTCGGCGCGATCTCGGCCTACCTGCTGATCGGCCTGGCCTACTTCTGGCTCTTCTTCTCGATCGGCAACGACAACCACTTCTTCACGCAGACGCCGCAGCCGTCGTCGTCGTACATGTACTTCAGCTTCACCACGCTCACGACGGTGGGCTACGGCGACCTGACCGCGCAGGGCAACCTGGGCCGCCTGCTCGCCAACAGCGAGGCGGTGATCGGTCAGGTCTACCTCGTGACCTTCGTCGCGATGATCGTGGGGCTTCGCGTGGCCGGGTGGCGTCGTGAGCCCGCGCGGGGTGACGCTGACGGTCCGGACGACGGTCTGTCCACCGACACCTGATGCGCCCGCCCCGACGGCACGAAGGCCCGTCACCTCACGGGTGACGGGCCTTCGACTCGCGTAGCCCCGACGGGATTCGAACCCGCGCTACCGCCTTGAGAGGGCGGCGTGCTAGGCCACTACACAACGGGGCCGTGCGTCGCTGCGACGCCCCTGAGGGCGACGATCCAGCGGACCGGAACGCTACCCGAGCGCGCGGAGAGCCACCAAATCCACCGGGGACAGGTACCGCGCACGTCGGGCGATCGTCACGATCAGCTGGGGTACCAGGACTCGAACCTAGACTAACTGAACCAGAATCAGTTGGGCTGCCAATTACCCCATACCCCAAGGCCTTCGACCCTCGCGGGTCGGCGACGTCGGGAATGATATCCGACGTCGCTCCGGCGCCCAAACCAGGCTGTCGTGCGCCGCTCGCGACGCGGATCGAGGAGGTCGGCGCAGCCGGATGGAGCGCGGCCTTCATCCGTGCGCGGCTCAGGCCAGCGACGCGCTCAGCCGACCGAGCGTCCGCTCGCGCCCGAGCAGCTCGATCGACTCGAAGAGCGGTGGAGAGATGCGGTGCCCGGACACCGCGACCCGAACCGGGCCGAAGGCGACCTTGGGCTTGAGCCCCAGGCCGTCGACGAGCGCCGCGCGCAGGGCGGCCTCGACCGCCTCGTGCGTGAACGGATCGAGGTCGGCGAGGGCCTCGTACGCCGCGGACAGCACCGGGCGCGCCTCGTCGGTGAGCACCCGCTCACGATCCTCGGCGTCGACCCGGAAGTCGTCCTCGTCGACGAGGAGGAAGCGCAGCTGCTGCGCCCCTGCCCTGAGGGTGTCCATGCGCTCCTGCACGAGCGGCACCGCGGCCGCGATGACGGCCTGCTGCTCGGGCGTGGGCGCTCCGTCGATCGCGCCGACCGCATCGAGGTAGGGCACCAGCCGCTCGGCGAGGTCGTCCGCGCCGATGAAGCGGATCCAGTCACCGTTGATCGCGATGCACTTCTTGGAGTCGAAGCGCGCCGGGTTGGGCTGCACGCGGGTCAGGTCGAACAGCGACGCCATCTGCAACGGGGAGAAGAACTCCAGGTCGTCGCCCGGGGACCAGCCGAGCAGCGCGAGGTAGTTGAGCAGCGCCTCGGGGAGGTAGCCCTCCTCGCGGTACATGTTGAGCGAGCTCTCCGGGTCGCGCTTGGACAGCTTGCGGTTGCCCTCCCCCATGACGTAGGGCAGGTGCCCGAACCGCGGCGTGCTGCCGTCGCCGACGCCGATCGCCGCGAGCGCGTCGTACATCGCGAGCTGGCGCGGCGTGCTCGACAGCAGGTCCTCGCCGCGCAGGACGTGGGTGATGCCCATGAGCGCGTCGTCGACGGGGTTGACGAGCGTGTAGAGCGGCTCGCCGTTGCCGCGCACGATGACGTAGTCGGGCACGTGCTCGGCCGCGAACGACACCTCGCCGCGCACGAGGTCGTCCCACGCCCACGCGCGGTCGTCGGGCATCCGCAGGCGCAGCACCGGGACACGACCCTCGGCGCGGAACGCCGCCTTCTCCTCGTCGCTGAGATACCGGTCGGCGTTGTCGTAGCCGAGCTTGGGGTCCTGGCCTGCCGCCCGTCGCCGTGCCTCGACCTCGTCCGGTGTCGAGAACGACTCGTAGGCGTGGCCGCCCGCGAGCAGGCGACGCGCGACGTCGGCGTAGAGCTCCGTCCGCCGGCTCTGCCGGTAGGGCTCGTGCGGTCCGCCGACCTCGGGCCCCTCGTCCCAGTCGAGTCCCAGCCAGCGCAGGGCGCCGACAAGGTCGTCGTAGGACTGCTCGGAGTCGCGCGAGGAGTCGGTGTCCTCGATCCGGAAGACGAACGTGCCGCCGGTGTGCCGGGCGTGCGCCCAGTTGAACAGCGCGGTCCGGATCATCCCCACGTGCGGGTTGCCGGTGGGCGAAGGGCAGAACCGCACCCGGACCGAGGAGCTGCCGGCGGGCGGCAGCGAGACCGGGATGGCGAGCGACGCAGCGGGATCAGGCACGGGTGACCACGCGGTTGGTGAGGGTGCCCAGGGACGAGATGGAGACCGACACGCTGTCGCCGTCGACGATCGGACCGACGCCCGCGGGCGTGCCGGTGAGGATGACGTCGCCGGGCAGCAGCGTCATCACGTTGCTGATCCACGCGACCAGCTCGTCGACGCCGCGGACGAGGTCGGACGTACGGCCGTCCTGACGCAGCTCGCCGTTGACCCGCGCCGTGATCGCGAGGTCCGTCGGGTCCAGGTCGGTGTCGATCCACGGTCCGAGCGGGCAGAACGTGTCGAACCCCTTGGCGCGTCCCCACTGGCCGTCGGACTTCTGCAGGTCGCGGGCGGTGACGTCGTTGGCGCACGTGTAGCCGAGGATCACCTCGGGCACGCGCCGGATCGGCACCTCGCTGCAGAGTCGGCCGATCACGACGGCCAGCTCGGCCTCGTGCTCGACCTGCTCGGACTGCTCGGGCAGCTCGATGGCGTCACCCGGCCCGACCACCGCGGTGGACGGCTTGAGGAAGATCATCGGCTCGGCCGGGACGTCGCCCCCCATCTCGGCGGCGTGCGCGGCGTAGTTCTTCCCGACCGCGATGATCTTGCTCGGCAGCACCGGCGCGACCAGCCGCACGGCGGCGTAGGCGATCGGCGCACCTGCGATCT
This sequence comes from uncultured Actinomycetota bacterium, assembly GCA_963782665.1. Classification (GTDB taxonomy): domain Bacteria; phylum Actinomycetota; class Actinomycetes; order S36-B12; family CAIYMF01; genus Longivirga. The sequence continues at coordinate 912,301 of CAWAKP010000005.1, forward strand.
CGAGGGTGCCGAACGGGTGGCCCACGATGGGGGTGACGGTGGTCGACTCCCCCGGGTCACCGTCGGGGGTCAACCCGTCGACGACACCGAAACCGACGGAACCATCTGGGCCGGCAAACCTCGCGATACGCACCCGGCGAGCCTAGTTGCTCGTGCGCGGCGACCCGCAGGCACCCGGATCGGTCGCGGAGCAGGTAAAGGTCCGGGGCTGGTCGCGCCTGTGACAGGGCGGCAGGATCATGTCGACCAGGGGTGGTGAGCGTGCGGACGAACGAGGTCGACGACGCGTACGCCCGGCTGTTCCAGGTCGAGTTCCCGCATGTGCGCCGCACCGTGTACCTCATGGTCCACGACGCGGAGGCGGCGGAGGACCTGACCCAGGAGGCGTTCGTCCAGGCTCTGCTCCACTGGTCGAAGGTGTCCCGGTTCGAGCGACCCGACGCCTGGGTGCGCCGCGTCGCCATCCGCCTCGCCGTCCGCCACCTCAAGCGCGAGAGCAAACGGGTCCTCGTGGAGGCGAGCATGGAGTCGGCGGGCGCGGCCCAGGGGCTCGACCTCGACGTCATCAACGCCATCCGCCACCTGCCCCCGCAGCAACGGGCCGTCCTGGTCCTCTACTACTACGAGGACCGGCCCATGAAGGAGATCGCGGACGTGCTCGGCATCTCCGAGTCGACCGGCTTCGTGCACCTGCACCGGGCCCGGCGCACGCTGGCCACGCGCCTCGGGGAGGTGGTCCTCGATGCCGCTCGATGACCGGCTGCGCTCCGCCTACGCCCGAGCGGCGTCCGACGTCTCGCTCGACGTGGCACCGGGCAGCCTCGACGCCGTCCTGAGCCGCACGCGAGCCGTACGTCGCCGGCGCCGGACCGGCATGGCCGCCGCCGCGGTCGTCGTGGCCGTCGCGGGCGCGCTGGGGACGCACGGGCTCGTGACGCGCTACGCCGCACCTGACGCCGCCGACACCCACCCGGACCGGACGGTCGTGTCGACGCTGCACGCGTACTCGGCCCACCTGCCCGACGGGTGGAACGTCACCCGCGGCGGGACCCCGTGGGCCCTCGGCGCTGATCCGCGCGCCGACGGCGTGCCGGACGTCTACCGGTCACCGACGCACCAGGAGATCCTGGTCGCGTCACAGCCCATGCCCGCCGGCCTGACGCTCGCGCAGTGGTACACCCGCTACCTGCCCAAGCCCGGCCAGCGGCCGGAGTGCTACGGCGACCCGACCGGCTGGCAGCCGGTCACGGTCGACGGAGTGGCGGGCGGCCTGTTCGGCCGGGCGTTCTGGTGCAACTTCACCGAGGTCGTCGTGGCAGCGGGCGGGCGCGTCTATGACATCCGCGCCGTGCCGGACTACATCACCTTCACCGACCAGGTCTTCGACCAGCCGCTGCTCAACGAGTTCCTGTCCACGGTGACGCTTCGCCCACAGGGCTGACCGGCGCGGTAAAGACCTGCGCCTGCTCAGGACTGTGAGTTGTCGGAGGTGGGCACATGACCACGACAACGACACCACGAACCGCCACGATGCTCCTCGGCTGCGGACTCGCTGTGGCTGCGGTGACCCTCACCGGCTGCAGCGGACCTCCGACGGTCACGGGCAGTCCTGTCGTTCACACGACGTCCATCACGTCGTCGACTTCGACGACCGGGTACACCGTTCACGTCGACGATCCACAAGTACTCGGTCGTCATGCCGGCGGGGTGGCACGTGACGCCGGCCCGTGTCGCCTGGAAGGTGGGTGCGGAGAAGAACGACGCCGACGTCGACACCTACACCGACGGGTCGCACGAGAAGCTGACCATCGCGTCGCAGCAGATCCCCACGGGGATGTCGCAGGCGCAGTGGTACCAGCAGTACCTGCCCGACCCGAAGGACGTGCCGAAGCCGGAGTGCTTCGGCGCTCCCGAGGGCTGGCAGAAGGTGGCCGTGGACGGTTCCCTCGGAGGCCTGTTCGGACGTGCCTCCTGGTGCAACTTCACCGAGGTGGTCGTCGTCAAGGACGGTCGGGCCTACAGCGTCTGGGCGACGCCGGACGCGACGAAGGCCACCCCGGACGTCTTCCCGCAGCCGACGCTGGACGCGTTCCTAAGGTCGATGCGGCTCAGCCCGTGACGCGTGGTCCGGCGACTCGTCCGGCCTTGAGCAGCCCGTAGGCGACGGCGTCCTCGAGCGCCAGCCACGACGCCGCGATGACGTTCTCGTGCACGCCGACGGTGGTCCAGTCGTGGCTGCCGTCGGTCGTGCCGATGAGCACACGGGTCACCGCGTCGGTGCCGGCGGCGCCGTCGAGGATGCGGACCTTGTAGTCGGTCAGCTCGATGTCGGCCAGCTCCGGGAAGGCGCTGAGCAGGCCCGCCCGCAGGGCATTGTCCAACGCGTTGACCGGGCCGTTGCCCTCGCCGGTGGCGATGATGCGCTGCCCGCCCGCGTGCACCTTGACGGTCGCCTCGCTGATGACCGAGCCGTCCGCGTGCTGCTCGACGATCGTGCGCCAGGACTCGACCGCGAAGTGCCGCAGCCGTTCCCCGGCCATCTCGTCGCGCAGGAGCAGCTCGAACGAGGCGTCCGCCGCCTCGAACGTCCAGCCCGCGCTCTCGAGCACCTTGACCCGGTCGACGACGCGGCCGAGCACGGCGTTGTCGCCGGACAGGTCGATGCCGAGCTCGCGGCCCTTGAGCTCGACGGACGCGCGGCCGGCCATCTCGGTGACGAGCACACGCATGTCGTTGCCGACGAGGGCCGGGTCCATGTGGTTGTAGAGGTCCGCGTTGACCTTCAGCGCGCTCGCGTGCAGGCCGGCCTTGTGCGCGAACGCCGAGACGCCGACGTAGGCCTGATGCGTGTCGGGCGGCAGGTTCGCGATGTCGGCGATCGCGTGCGACACGCGCACCATCTCGGCCAGCTTGCCCTCGGGCAGCACCTGCATCTGCATCTTCATCTCGAGGTTGCCCACGACCGCGAAGAGGTCGGCGTTGCCGGTGCGCTCGCCGTAGCCGTTTGCCGTGCACTGCACGTGCGTCGCACCGGCCTCGACGGCTGCGATCGTGTTGGCGACGGCGCACGCGGTGTCGTCCTGGCAGTGGATGCCGAGCCGGACGCCGGCGCGCGCGAGGACGTCGCTCACGACCGCGTGGATGCGGCTGGGCAGCATGCCGCCGTTGGTGTCGCACAGGACGCCGACCGACATCCCCGCCTCGGCTGCGGCCGTGAGCAGCGCGACGCCGTAGTCGGGGTCGTTGCGGTAGCCGTCGAAGAAGTGCTCGCAGTCGACGAACACCCGCCGCCCCTGCGCCACCAGGTGGGCGACGGTGTCCCGCACCATGGCGAGGTTCTCCTCGGGGGTCGTGCGCAGCGCCTCGGCGACGTGCCGGACGTCGGACTTCGCGACCAGGGTGATGACCGGCGCCCCGGAGTCGAGCAGCGCCTGCACCTGCGGGTCGTCCTCGACGCGCACCCCGGCCTTGCGGGTCGACCCGAACGCGACGAGCTGGGCGTGCTTGAGGTCGAGCTCACGCTGCGCACGGTCGAAGAACTCGGTGTCCTTGGGCAGGGCGCCCGGCCACCCGCCTTCGATGAAGGCCACGCCGAGCTCGTCGAGCAGCCTCGCCACGGCCAGCTTGTCGTTGACGGAGTACGAGATGCCCTCGCGCTGCGCGCCGTCGCGGAGCGTCGTGTCGTAGACGTGGAAGGCATCGCTGGTCATCGCAGTTCCTCGGGGTCGGACCGGTCTTTCGCGGACGGGACGGGACGGAGCGCACGGGCAACGAAAAAGCCCCCCGCACGGGTGCGAAGGGCTGCGCGTCGGCGACGGTGTCGCGGACGCGCTATCGAATGATCACCTGGTGGGTCACGTGCCCAGGATGGCACACCCTCCACAGCGTGGACACCCCCGTCCCACGGTCCGGACACCGGGGTCGGGGCACGCCACGGTCGCGACGTACCCTCGTCGGGTGATCAGCGACGACGCCGGAGCGGGTGGCGACCGCACGCCGTCCGGCACCGACCCGCTCGAGATCACCGCACCGATCCCCGTCGTCCGCGTCGGTGACGACGTCATCCCGGCAGCGCGCGACACCGACGACTCGCGGCGTCGTCGCGGGCTCCTGGCCGCTGCGGGCGCGACCGCCGCGGCGCTCGCGCTGGTCGGTGGACTCAGCTACCTGGTCGAAGGCCGCAGCTCCGCCTCGAGTCCGGGCGCACCCGAGGTCACGGCCGGGTCGAGCGGCGCCACGTCACCGGGGGCCGCCCTCGACCCCCTCGGCACAGGTGGTCCCAGCACTGCCCCGCTCCCCGCGTCGCAACCCACCTTGGTGCTCGGCGACTCCCTCGGCCTGGTCGTCTACCCCTGGCTGGCTGACGACCTGCCCGACCGCTACGTCTCCTACGCCGCCGAGGTCGGCCGCTCGACGGCACACACCGCCGACACCCTCGCCGCACTGGTCGAGATACCTCCCGTGGTCATCGTGAGCTCGGGCACCAACGACCCGAGCGCGGCCGAGTTCGCCGCGTCCGCGGCCCGGGTCCTCGCCACGCTCGGTCCGCAGCGGTGCGTCGTGTGGGTCGACGTCGTACGCCCGAATCGCGTCGGTGACCCGCAGGCGCAGATGAACGCGGCTCTCGACGCGTTGGTGGCGGGACACCCCAACGTGCGGGTCCTGCGCTGGTCGCAGATGGTGGCCGCGCACCCGGAGTGGATGTCCGGCGACGGCATCCACCCCGGCCAGGACGGAGCGATGGCGCGCGCCACCGCCTTCGCACAGGCGTCGACGTCGTGCTCGCCGTTCGACGCGGCGGCGCCGAGGGCGGCCCGGCAGACCCTGCCCGCCAGCATCTTCTGGGGGCCGGTCTCGAGCTCGAACCGCCACGCGTCCGGCGGTTCCGGCGCCAGCAGCGCAACGGCGTCCGCACCTTCGCCGACGGCGTCGACGAGCCGAAGCCCCAGCGCCGTCACCCCGACCCCGTCGTCGACCACCTCGGCGTCGCCGGCGCCACCCATCTCGACGTCGGCACCCCCGACACCCACGACGACGACTCCCGCACCGCCGACGAGCTCGGCAGCTGCCCCCACCACGTCGTCGACGGGCTAGCGCACACCGACGACCGCTACGCCACCGTGGGACGCCACGCGACGCGGAAGCCGAGATGGCTCATGCCGGTGTCGATCATCTGCGGACGGCGCGCAGCCGGGCGATAGCGCAGGCAGTACGAGTCGGCGCAGAGGAACGATCCGCCCTTGATCACGCGTCGCGGCACGCGGAACTGAGGTTGTCGCGGGTCGAGGCTCCCCTCCGGGGTACCGCCGCGCGGATCGCGCGGGGCGCAGCACGGCGTCAGGTCGGCGAAGCGCTGCTCGACGTACCAGTCGGCGGTCCACTCCCACACGTTGCCGGCCATGTCGTTCAGGCCGTATCCGTTGGGCGGGTAGGAGCCGACCGGCGCCGTGGTGCCCGCACCGGGATCGGCGCGCCAGGGGAAGTCCCCGAACCAGTGGTGCGCACGCCGCTCCCCACGGTCCTCGGGCGCATCGCCCCACGTGTACGTCGCGCCTTCGAGACCGCCGCGGGCGGCGCGCTCCCACTCCGCCTCGGTGGGCAGCACGAGGCCGGCCCAGTCGGCGTAGGCCTCGGCGTCCTCTCCGGCGACGTGGACGACCGGGTGCTCGTCGAGCCCGTCGAGGTCGCTGCGCGGACCGAACGGCCGGCTCCAGCACGCACCCGGTGTCCAGGTCCACCACTGGCTCAGGTGCCGCAGGTCGACGGGACCGGGAGTGCCGGTGAACACCATCGAACCGGGCACCAGGTTCTCGACCGGGGCACCGGGGAAGTCGGCCGGGTCCAGCGGACGCTGCGCCACGGTGACGTAGCCGGTCGCCGCGACGAAGGCGTCGAACCGCGCGTTGGTCACCGGCGTGCGTGCCAGCCATACGTCGCCCACCTCGACCTCGCGGGCGGGTGCCTCCTCCGGGTAGTGGGCGTCCGACCCCATGCGGAACCGACCCCCGGGCACGGTCACGAGGTCATGCCCGGGCGGCGGCTCCGCACGGGCGGTCGTTGCGGCTGGCGGGCGGTTCATGCGCTGGGCAGGCCGGCCCGCATCTTGTCGAGCGCCTGCGAGATCCCGAAGGACGCCGGCCGCTGCGTCGGCGGGAACTCCGCGAAGGACGCCAGCATCTGCGCGACGAACGCCTGCGCCGGCACGAGGAGGTAGGCGTGGTCGAGGAGCCAGTCCCAGTAGGTGTTGGACGTGACGTCGGCGCGCTCGTAGGGATCGGTGCGCAGGTTGAAGATCTTGGGCACGCGCAGCTCGGTGAACGGCTCGGCCCACACCTGGAGCGTCCCGAGAGCCCGTTGCTCGAGGAACACGAACTTCCAGTTGTCGTAGCGCACAGCCAGCAGGTCGCCGTCGTCGCTGACGTAGAAGAAGAAGTTCCGCGGGCTGGTCGCCGCCTCACCGGTGAGGTAGGGCAGCTGGTTGTGGCCGTCGAGGTGGCAGCGGTAGGTCGTGCCGCCGAGCTCCGCTCCGGCCTTGAGCTGCGCGGAGATGTCGTCGGCACCGGCCGCGGCGAGCAGGGTCACGAACCAGTCGTTGTGGCACATGATCCCGTTGAGCACGCTCCCCGCCGGGATCCGGCCGGGCCAGCGCACGACTGCGGGGACTCGGAACCCGCCTTCCCAGTTGGTGTTCTTCTCGCCCCGGAACGGTGTCGTCCCGGCGTCCGGCCAGGAGTTCATGTGCGGGCCGTTGTCGGTCGAGTAGATGACGATCGTGTCCTCGGCGAGCCCGAGCTCGTCGAGCACCGAGAGCAGCTCGCCGACCTGGGCGTCGTGGTCGATCATCGTGTCGTGGTAGCCGGACTGCCACCGGCCCGCCTGACCGCGACTCTCCGGCTTGGTGTGCGTACGGAAGTGCATGTGGGTGGAGTTGAACCACACGAAGAACGGCGTCTCCGCCTCGGCCTTCTCCCGGATGAAGCCCGACGCCGCCTCGACGAACTCACCGTCGACCGTCCGCATCCGCTCACGCGTCAAGGGACCGGTGTCCTCGATGCGCTGCGTCCCGTCGCCGTTCGCCCAGGTGTGCAGCACGCCGCGCGGCCCGAACCTGTCGCGGAAGTTCGGGAAGTCCTCAGGACGCGGGTAGTCGTCGAGCTCGGGCTCCTCCTCGGCGTTGAGGTGGTAGAGGTTGCCGAAGAACTCGTCGAACCCGTGCATCGTCGGCAGGTGCTCGTCACGGTCGCCGAGGTGGTTCTTGCCGAACTGCCCGGTGGCGTACCCCTGGGCCTGGAGCGCGGTGGCGATCGTCGGTGTGACGGCCTGCAGCCCCAGCTCGGCGCCGGGCAGCCCGACCTTGGTGAGGCCGGTCCGCACCGGGTTCTGGCCGGTGATGAACGCCGCGCGACCGGCCGTGCAGCTCTGCTCGCCGTAGTAGTCGGTGAACCGGGCGCCCTCGTCCGCGATCCGGTCGATGTGGGGGGTGCGGTAGCCCATGAGCCCGTCGCTGTAGCAGCTCAGGTTGGAGATGCCGATGTCGTCGCCCCAGATCACCAGGATGTTCGGCTTGCCGTTCGGCATGTCGGGCCCCTCACGTCGTCGGTTGTCCTCGAGACGCTAGGCCACCCCTGGTGGCACCGGTGCGCGTTCGCCCGATGTCCCGCGTGACGAGGAGGCGGACCCGGGTCGCGACAGCTCGGGCGGCGGCTCAGCGGGCGGGGACGAGCGGATGCATCCAGCCGTGAGGGTCCGGCTGCTGCCCGGTCTGGACGCCGAGCAGCGCCGCGCGCAGTCGACGCGTGATCGGTCCGGGCTCGCCGTCGCCGACCGTCCAGGACGACGACGCGCTCTTGACCGAACCGACCGGAGTGATCACCGCGGCGGTGCCGCACGCGAACACCTCGGTGATCTCGCCGGACTCGTTGCCCGTACGCCAGTCGTCGACGTTGATGCGACCCTCCTCGGCGCCGAGGCCGAGGTCCTTGGCCACGGTCAGCAGCGAGTCACGGGTGACGCCGGGCAGCAGGCTGCCGGTGAGCGCGGGGGTGACCAGCCGCGCGTTCTCGCCCTCGCCGTAGACGAAGCACAGGTTCATGCCGCCCATCTCCTCGACCCAGCGGTGCTCGTGCGCGTCGAGCCACACCACCTGGTCGCAGCCCTGCGCGGCAGCAGATGCCTGGGCGACGAGCGACGCCGCATAGTTGCCGGCGCACTTCGCCTCGCCGGTGCCGCCGGGGGCGGCGCGGACGTACTCCGTCGACAGCCACACCGACACGGGCTTCACGCCGCGCGGGAAGTAGGCGCCGACGGGCGAGGCGATGAGCACGTAGAGGTACGAGTTCGCCGGACGGACGCCGAGACCCACCTCGGTCGCGAACATGAACGGTCGCAGGTAGAGCGAGGCCTCCGAACCCGAGGGCACGTAGGCCTGGTCCTGGTCGACGAGCGCCTCGATCGAGGCCAGGAACAGCTCCTCGGGCAGCTCGGGCATCGCGAGGCGCTGCGCCGAGCGCTGGAAGCGGCGGGCGTTGGCGTCGGGGCGGAAGGTGGCGATCGACCCGTCGACCTGCCGGTAGGCCTTCAGACCCTCGAAGATCGACTGGCCGTAGTGGATGAAGTTCGTGGCCGGGTCGAGCTGGATCGGCGCGTAGGGGACCAGCTGCGCGTCGTGCCAGCCGTGCGCCTCGTCCCAGGCGATCGTCACCATGTGGTCGGTGAAGAACCGCCCGAAGCCGGGGTTGCTCTGGATCTCCGCGATCTGCTCAGCGGTGCGCGGCGTCGCGGTCGGAGTACGGGTGATGAGCGTGCTCATGGCGAGAAACTACCTCTCGGGGCGTCGGGATCGGTGGCCAGGGCGCGATCGGACCGACCATGCCGGCGGATCGCCAGGACGGTCCGCGCAGCCGGGGCCGCGCCGGAGGGACCGTCCTAGCCGGCTACTCGATCGGCGAGCGCGTCGCCGATCTGCGACGTCGAGCGGACGGCGTCGCCGCGCGAGGCGAGGTCGGCCGCCACGGCCGACTCGACCTCGGCGGCCGCCTTGTCCTCGCCGAGGTGGTCGAGCAGCATCGCGACGGACAGCACGGTGGCGGTCGGGTCGGCCTTGCCCTGACCCGCGATGTCGGGAGCCGAGCCGTGGACCGGCTCGAACATGCTCGGGTGGATCCGGCTCGGGTCGAGGTTGCCGCTCGCCGCGAGACCGATGCCTCCGGCGATCGCCGCGCCGATGTCGGTGATGATGTCGCCGAAGAGGTTGTCGGTGACGACGACGTCGAAGCGCTCGGGGTGGGTGATGAAGAACATCGTGGCCGCGTCGACGTGGCAGTAGTCGGTCTCCACCCCGGGGTGCTCGGCGGCCACCGCGTCGAACACGCGCTTCCACAGCCCACCCGAGTGCACCAGCACGTTCGTCTTGTGCACCAGCGTCACCTTGTTGCGACGACGGGTCGCCCGCGCGAAGGCGTCGCGCACGATGCGCTCGACGCCGAAGGCGGTGTTGATGCTCTCCTCGGTCGCCACCTCGTGGACCGTGCCCGTGCGCAGCGAGCCGCCCGCACCGGCGTACGGGCCCTCGGTGCCCTCGCGGCACACGACCATGTCGATGTGCTCCGGTCCCTTGCCCGCGAGCGGCGTCGAGACGCCGGGGAAGAGCTTCACGGGACGGAGGTTGACGTGATGGTCGAGCTCGAAGCGCAGCCGCAGCAGGAGTCCGCGCTCGAGAACGCCCGGCGGCACGGTCGGGTCGCCGACGGCGCCGAGCAGGATGGCGTCGCTGCCGCCGAGCTCGGCCAGCACGGAGTCGGGCAGCACCTCGCCCGTCGCGTGGTAGCGGCGTGCGCCGAGGTCGTACTCGGTGCGGCCGAAGACCAGGCCGTGCCGGGCCGCCGCGGCGTCGAGGACCTTGAGACCCTCGGCCACCACCTCGGTGCCGATGCCGTCCCCGGGGACGACGGCGAGGTCGTAGTGCGTCGACATGGGCCGAGCGTAGAGCGCCGTCCCACCATCCGACACTCACGTCCCACTATGCGAGACGGCGTGCAGTCGCGGGCCAGGCCCGCCGCGCACCGCTGCTACCCTGGTCGCGATGTCCCACGCGAGCCTGCTCCTTAGCGGCCGCAGCGAGGCCTAGGGCCGGCCTCCTCGCTGCGGTGTGCTGGCATGCCGGTCGATCGATCCGATCCCGGACCACCCCCAGCGACTTCCTGCGAGGACCCCGTGACCAGCACCAACGACTACTCCACGTCGTACGACACGCGCAACGCCCAGCGGCCCAGCCCGATGGCCTGGCAGCGCTACTCGCCCTTCACCCCGATCGCGCTGGCCGACCGCACCTGGCCGTCGTCGGTCATCACCGAGGCGCCGCGCTGGTGCGCGGTCGACCTGCGTGACGGCAACCAGGCCCTCATCGACCCCATGACGCCGGCGCGCAAGCTGCGCATGTTCCAGCTGCTCGTCGAGATGGGCTACAAGGAGATCGAGGTCGGCTTCCCGTCGGCGAGCCAGACCGACTTCGACTTCGTGCGCCAGCTCATCGAGACCGACCTCATTCCCGACGACGTCGTCATCCAGGTGCTGACCCAGGCGCGCGAGCACCTCATCGAGCGCACCTACGAGTCGATCGCCGGCGCTCCGCAGGCCATCGTGCACCTCTACAACTCGACGTCGACCCTGCAGCGCCGGGTCGTCTTCGGGCTCGATCGCGACGGCATCAAGGACATCGCGACGCAGGGCGCGCAGCTCTGCCTGAAGTACGCCGAGAACCTGCAGGGCACCGAGGTCTACTTCGAGTACTCCCCCGAGTCCTACACCGGCACCGAGCTCGAGTTCGCCGTCGAGGTGTGCGACGCCGTCTTCGACGTGTGGGAGCCCTCGCCGGACCGCAAGGCCATCGTCAACCTCCCCGCCACCGTCGAGATGGCGACCCCCAACGTCTACGCCGACTCGATCGAGTGGATGCACCGCAACCTCGGGCGCCGTGACTCCCTGGTGCTCTCGCTGCACCCGCACAACGATCGCGGCACCGCCGTGGCTGCCGCCGAGCTGGGGTACCTGGCCGGTGCAGACCGCATCGAGGGCTGCCTGTTCGGCAACGGCGAGCGCACCGGCAACGTGTGCCTCGTGACGCTGGGCATGAACCTGTTCAGCCAGGGCATCGACCCGCAGATCGACTTCCGCGACATCGACGGCATCCGTCGCACCGTCGAGTACTGCAACCAGCTGCCGGTGAACGAGCGCCACCCCTACGGCGGCGACCTCGTCTACACGGCGTTCTCCGGTTCGCACCAGGACGCCATCAACAAGGGGCTCGCGGCGATGGAGCGCGACGCCTCCGCCGAAGGCGTGGCTGTCGACGACTTCCGGTGGGAGGTGCCCTACCTGCCCATCGACCCCAAGGACGTCGGCCGCACGTACGAGGCGGTCATCCGGGTCAACTCGCAGTCGGGCAAGGGCGGCGTCGCCTACATCATGAAGACCGAGCACAAGCTCGAGCTGCCGCGCCGCCTGCAGATCGAGTTCAGCCAGGTCGTCCAGCGGGTCACCGACAGCGAGGGCGGCGAGGTCTCCGCCGCCGCGATGTGGGACTACTTCCAGGACGAGTACCTCCCCAACCCGGCCGCTCCTTGGGGTCGGTTCTCGCTCCGCACGATCGCCCAGCAGTCGACGGTCGACGGCGAGACGCACGTGACCGTCGCCCTCTCCGACCGCGGCGAGACGATCGAGATCGAGGGCGTCGGGAACGGTCCCATCGCGGCGTTCTGCGCGGCGATGGAGACCTACGGAGTCGACGTCCGCGTGCTCGACTACGCCGAGCACGCCATGTCGGCCGGTGGCGACGCCGCCGCCGCGTCCTACCTCGAGTGCGCGGTCGAGGGTCGCGTGCTGTGGGGGGTCGGGATCGATCCGTCGATCGTCACCTCGTCGCTCAAGGGCATCGTGAGCGCCGTCAACCGCGCCGAGCGCGACCGTGCAGCGAGCGCCTGAGCCACGCGCCTGACGTAGGACGACGACCCGGCTCCCCCGCGGTGCCGGGTCGTCGTGCGTGCGAGGGACGTCACGTCGCCCGAGCGGCCCACGCGTCGAGCAGGGCCTGCTCCTTGGCCGGGTCCATGCCGATCCCCTCGCGCGGCGACGAGACGGTCCCACCGGCGTCGACCTCCTGCACCCACGTCCAGCAGTCGGCGACCGACTCCCGCACCGGACGGTTGTGCATGCCCCATTCCAGGGCTCGAGCGACGTCCCCGGTGTGCAGGGCGTAGGCCTCGTCGCTCTCCGGCAGCCAGACCGGCAGCTCCGTCCACGGCTCCACCTCGGCGGCGAGCAGGAAGTCCGGGTCTACCCACACGAGCTCGGCGTCGGACCCGGTGACGTCGACGCAGGCGCCCAGGACGTCGCCGAGGGTGGCGTGACCGACAGGCGAGACGACGTCGACCGGGCCGCTCCGGCCAGCGACGGCCGCGTCGAGGGCGAGGGCTGCCAGGTCGCGCGGGTCCACGAACTGCACGCCGAGGCCGCCACGATCGGGCGCGAGGGTCGGACCGCCGCGGGCGATGCGACGCAACCACCAGGGCAGCCGGCCGACGTTGTCACGCGGACCGAGGATGAGTCCGGCGCGCAGGCAGATCACGCGATCGGCCCCGACCTCCCGCTCGGCCGCGAGCTCGCCGCCGCGCTTGTCCTGCGCGTAGTCGGTCGCATCGGCGTCCGGGTCGCCGTCGACCAACGGCGCGGACTCGTCGGCACCGGGCACCGGCGGCCAGGCGTAGACCGAGCGGCTCGAGACATAGACGTAGCGGTCGAGAGAGCCGGCCAGGGCTCGCGCGGCGTCCCGTACGACATCGGGCCGACCCGACCAGGTGTCGACGACGACGTCGAACTGCTGGTCGCGCAGAGGGTCGTAGGCGCCCGGGACCGTGCGGTCGAGGGTGAGGGCGCGGACCCCGTCCCGCGCCGGTCCGCTGGTGCCGCGGTTGGCGACGCTCACCTCCCAGCCGCGCGCGAGGGCGTCGGCCACCACGGCGTGACCGACGAACTGGGTGCCACCGAGCACGAGGAGCTTCATGGCGGCAGGGTGCCCGTGCCGACGGCCGGTCGCGTCGACTTACGCCAGGGGCGTACAGCCCGACGATCGTCGTGGGGACGCCGCCGTGAGGACGAGAGGGCTCAGCGGGTGCGGCGGCGAGGCGCCGTCACGAGGACGGCACCGGCGAGCAGCAGGAGCAGCGCCCAGGTCAGCTCACCGACGACGTCGGCGCCGGTCTGCGGATGGCCACCGGACGAGCCACCGCCACCGTTGTCGCTGCCGCCGCCGCCGCCGTTGTTGCCGCCGCCACCGCCGGGGGTGCGCGGTGTGACGACGCTCTGCGCGGCGCTGGCGTTGTTGGCCGGAGTCGGGTCGGCCGTCGCCGCGGTCACGTGCGCGTTGTTGACCAGTGCCCCCGTGGTGAGCGGAGCCGCGACGACGAGCTGCACGGTCGACGACGCACCGTTGGGCAGCACGGGCAGGTCGCACGTGACGCTCACGTTGCCCGAGCTGGTGCACGTCCAGCCGGGTCCCGACGCGGCCTGGAAGACGACGCCTCCGGGCAGCGTGTCGGTCAGCTGCACCGCGACGGCGTCGTCGGGACCGGCGTTGGCCACGAGCAGGGTGTAGGTCATGAGCCCACCAGCCTGGACGGTGGCAGGGCCGGTCTTGACCAGGGTGAGGTCGGCCGAGCCGGCGACCTGGGTGTCGACCGACGACGTGTTGTTGGTCAGGTCGGGGTCGGCGGTCGTGGACGCGACGTCGGCGGTGTTGGTCAGGTTGGCCGCCGAGCCGGGTGCGGTCACGACCACCGTGATCGTCGGGGCCGTAGCGCCGGTCGCGAGCGACGCCGTGGTGCACGTGACCGACGTACTGGCGACGTTGCTGCACGCCCAGCCTGCGCCGTTCGCCGACACGAAGGTGACGCCGCCCGGCAGGGCGTCGGTGACGGTGATCGTCGCCGCGTCGGACGGACCTGCGTTGGAGACGACGAGGTCGTAGGTCACCGTGCCGTTGGCCGGAACTGCGGCGGGTCCGGACTTCACGATCGCGACGTCGGCCGACGCCGTGACCGCCGTCGTCACCGAGTCGCTGTTGTCGGTGACGTCAGGATCCGCAGTGGTCGACGCGACCGACGCGGTGTTGGTGAGAGACGTGGCCTGGACTGGCGCGGTGACAACCACCGTGATGGCCGGCGCCGTGACCCCGGTTGCCAACGTCGGTGTGGTGCAGGCGACCGAGACGTTGCCCGCATGGCTGCAGGTCCACCCCGTGCCGGCGACGGACACGAAGGTGACGCCGGCGGGCAGGCTGTCACTGACGGAGAGGCCGACGGCGTCGGACGGGCCGGCGTTGGTGACGACGAGGTCGTAGCTGACGGCCCCGGCGGCGACCACGGTCGCCGGGCCCGACTTGGCGATGGCGAGATCGGCCACTGCGGAGACGCCGGTCGTGGCCGAGTCCGTGTTGTTGGTGAGGTCGGGATCCGACGTCGTCGACGCGACGGACGCGGTGTTGCTCAGCGATACCGCCTGCGGCGGCGCCGTCACGACGACGGTGATGGTCGGCGCGGTGGCGCCCGTGGGCAGGCTCGGGAGCGTGCAGTCGACGCTGACGTTCCCGGCAGCCGTGCAGGTCCAGCCGGTGCCGCTCGCCGACACGAACGTGACTCCGGCAGGGAGGACGTCGGTCACGGTGAGGGCCGTGGCGTCGGACGGGCCGGCGTTGGCGACGACCAGCGAGTAGGTGACCGAGCCGGTCGCCGAGACGGTCGGGGGGCCGGACTTGGTGAGGGACAGGTCGGCCGACGCCGTGACGAGGGTGATCGCCGTGTCGGAGTTGTTGCTGCCGTCGGGGTCGGCCGTGGACGACGTGACCGAGGCAGAGTTGGTGAGCGACGTCGCCTGGCTCGGCGCCGTCACCGTGACGGTGATCGGGGGTGCTGCAGCACCGGTGGCGAGGGCCGGTCGCGTGCAGGTCACTGTCACGTTGCCGCTGGGCGTGCAGGTCCAACCCGTGCCGGTCACGGACACGAAGGTCACGCCCGGGGGCAGCGAGTCGGTGACCGTGAGTGCCGCGGCGTCGGACGGACCCGCGTTCGTGACGACGAGGGTGTAGCCGACGACGCCCGCGGCGATCACCGACGCCGGACCGCTCTTGGCGATCGCCAGGTCGGCGGACGCGGTGACCGCGGTGATCACGGAGTCGCTGTTGTTGGTCGCGTCCGGGTCCGCCGTGGTCGACGCGACCGACGCAGAGTTGGTCAGCGACGTCGCCTGTGCCGGTGCCGTCACGACGACGGTGATGCTCGGCGCGCTGCTCGCGGCCGCCAGCGTCGGGCTCGTGCACGAGACCGACGCGTTGCCGCTGTGGCTGCAGGTCCACCCGGCTCCGGACGCCGACGCGAAGGTCACGCCTGCGGGCAGGGCGTCGGTGACGGTGACGTTGGCGGCGTCGGACGGGCCGTTGTTGGTGACGTCGAGGGTGTAGGTCACGCTGCCGCCGGCCACGACTGTCGCCGGGCCGGACTTGACCAGCGAGAGGTCGGCGACCGCCGAGACCCCGGTCGTCACGGAGTCGCTGTTGTTGCTCGGGTCGGGGTCGGGCGTCCCCGACGTGACCGACGCGGAGTTGGTGAGCGAGGTCGGCTGCGCCGGTGCCGTCACGACCACCGTGATCGTGGAGGCCGTCGCCCCGGCGGCGAGCAGCGGCTGCGCGCACGAGACCGAGACGTTGCCGCTGTTGGTGCACGTCCACCCTCCGCCCGACGCCGACACGAACGTGACGCCGGCGGGGAGGAGGTCCGTGACCGTGACGCCCGCGGCGTCCGACGGCCCGGCGTTGGCGACGACGAGGGTGTAGGCGAGCGAGCCGGTGGCTCCGATCGTGGGCGGGCCGGACTTCGCGATCGAGAGGTCGGCCGAGGCGGCGACCGATGTCGTGACCGACGAGGAGTTGTTGCCCGGCACCGGGTCCGGGGTGGCGGCGATGACATCGGCCTTGTTGGTGAGTGAGGCGGACTGCGCCGGCGCGGTGACGGTCACGGAGATCGTGGGGGCCGTCGTACCGGTCGCGAGCGCGGGTCGGGTGCACGCGACGGAGACGTTGCCGCTGTTGGTGCAGGTCCATCCGGTGCCCGACGCCGACGCGAACGCAACCCCGGTGGGGAGGGTGTCGGTGACGGTGAGGCTCGCGGCGTCGGACGGGCCGTTGTTGGTGACGACGAGCGCATAGGTCACCGACCCGGACGCCGTGACGGTCGGCGGTCCGGACTTCACCACGGCGAGATCGGCAGACGCCGTCACGGTGGTGAGCGCGCTGTCGCTGTTGTTGCCGGGCACGGGGTCGGCCGTGGTCGAGCCGACCGAGGCGCTGTTGGACAGCGACGTCGCCTGCGCAGGCGCCGTGACGACGACCGTGATGCCCGGTGCGGCGGCACCTGCCGCGAGGGCGAGGCGGGTGCACGAGACCGTGACGCTGCCACTGTTGGTACAGATCCAGCCGGTGCCTGAGGCCGACACGAACGTCACGCCCGCGGGGAGCGTGTCGGTGACGGTGAGGTTCGCGGCATCGGACGGGCCGTTGTTGGTGACCGACAGCGTGTAGCTGACGCCCGAACCCGCCACCACCGACGCCGGACCCGACTTCGCGATCGCGAGGTCGGCCGTCGCCGTGACCGAG
Organism: uncultured Actinomycetota bacterium; assembly: GCA_963782665.1. Taxonomy (GTDB): domain Bacteria; phylum Actinomycetota; class Actinomycetes; order S36-B12; family CAIYMF01; genus Longivirga. Next base: position 929,000 of record CAWAKP010000005.1, read on the forward strand.
GTGGTGGCCGACGAGATGTTGTTGCCCGGCGTCGGGTCGGGCGTGGTCGAGGCCACGGACGCCGTGTTGGTGAGGGAGGCCGCCTGCGCGGGAGCGGTCACGACGACGGTGACCGTCGGCGCCGTCGCGCCGGCCGCGAGCGAGAGGCGCGTGCACGTGACGGTGGCGCCCGAGACGTTGCAGGCCCAGCCCGTTCCGGACGCGGACACGAAGGTCACGCCGGCGGGCAGCGCGTCGGTGACGGTGAGGTTGGCCGCGTCGGACGGGCCGTTGTTGGTCACGACCAGCGCGTAGCTGATGCCCGCGCCGGCGACCACGGTCGCGGGTCCGGACTTGGCGATGGCGAGGTCGGCCGACGCCGTGACGGTCGTGATGGCGGCAGCGCTGTTGTTGCCGGCCACCGGGTCGAACGTCGTCGTCGCCACCGACGCGTTGTTGGTGAGGGACGTGGGCTGGGCGGGAGCCGTCACGACCACGGTGATCACGGGCGCCGACGTCCCCGTCGTCAGTGCGGGTCGTGTGCAGGACACCGAGGTGTTGCCGCTGTTGGTGCATGTCCAGCCGGTGCCCGACGCCGACACGAAGGTCACTCCCGGCGGCAGCGTGTCGGTGACCGTCAGGTTGGCGGCGTCCGAGGGACCGTTGTTGGCCACCGTCAGCTGGTAGGTGACGTTGCTGCCCGCCACCACCGATGCCGGTCCGGACTTGGCGATCGACAGGTCGGCCGACGCGGTGACGCCGGTGGTGACCGACGAGGAGTTGTTGAGCAGGTTGGGGTCCGCCGTGGTCGAGGCGACGGACGCCGAGTTGGTGAGCGACGCCGACTGGGCGGGCGCGGTGACGACGAGGGTGATCGTCGGGGCGGTCGCTGCTGCCGCAAGCACCGGCAGCGTGCACGACACCGAGGTGTTGCCGGTGTTGGTGCACGTCCACCCGGCGCCCGACGCCGACACGAACGTCACGCCCGACGGCAGGAGGTCGGTGACGGTGAGGTTCGTGGCGTCGGACGGGCCGAGGTTGGACACCACGAGCGTGTAGGAGACGGACCCCGACGCCAGTACCGTTGGCGGGCCCGACTTGGTGATCGACAGGTCGGCCGACGCCGTCACGGTCGTCGTCGCCGTGCCGGTGTTGTTGGCGAGGTTGGGGTCGGCGGTCGTCGACGACACGAAGGCGTTGTTGGTCAATGTCGTCGCCTGAGCGGGCGCGGTGACCACGACGGTGATCGACGGCGCGGCCGTGCCTGTCGCGAGGACGAGGCGGGTGCACGCCACGGACACGTTGCCGCTGTTGCTGCACGCCCACCCGGCGCCGGACGCCGAGACGAACGTGACACCGGCGGGCAGGACGTCGGTCACCGTGAGGTTGGCGGCGTCGGACGGCCCGAGGTTGCTCACGGCGAGCGCGTAGCTCACCGCGGACCCGGCCACGACCGACGCCGGACCGGACTTCGACAGGGCCAGGTTCGCCGACGCCGTCACCGTCGTCGGGACCGTCGCCGTGTTGTTGCCCGGCACCGGGTCGAAGGTCGTCGACGCGACCGATGCCGAGTTGGTGAGGGACGTCGCCTGCCCCGGCGCCGTCACCACCACCGTGATGGGAGGTGCCGCAGTCGCGGTCGCCAGCGACGCGAGGGTGCACGACACCGAGGTGTTGCCCGTGTTGCTGCACGTCCAGCCCGCGCCGGACGCCGAGACGAACGTGACGCCTGCGGGCAGGACGTCGGTCACCGTGAGGTTGGCGGCGTCGGACGGGCCGTTGTTCGTGGCCGTGAGCGTGTAGCTCACCGGGGCGCCGGCCACCACGGACACGGGGCCGCTCTTGGTGATCGCCAGGTCGGCGACAGGCGTGACCGTCGTGGCGGCGTTCGAGAAGTTGTTGCCCGGCACGGGGTCCGTCGTCGACGACGTGACGTTCGACTGGTTGGTGAGCGCCGCACCCTGTGCCGGCGCGGTGACGGTGATCGCGATCGACGGGGCCGCCGTGCCGGTCGCGAGCGCAGGACGGGTGCACGTCACCGACACGTTGCCGGTGTTGCTGCACGACCACCCGGTGCCCGACGCCGACACGAAGGTGACGCCTGCGGGCAGCGTGTCGGTGACGATGAGGTTCGCGGCGTCGGACGGCCCGGCGTTGGTCACCGCGAGCGAGTAGGCCACCGATCCGGCAGCCAGCACGGTGGGCGGGCCGGTCTTCGCGATCGCCAGATCGGCGAGCGCTGTCACGGTCGTGGACGCCGATGCGGAGTTGTTGGCGGGGTTCGGGTCCGGTGTGGTGGCTGTGACGGACGCGTTGTTGGTGATGGCGCCCCCTTGCAGTGGTGCCGTCACGGTGATCGTGATGACCGGCGCCGAGCCGCCGCTCGCGATGGACGCCCGGGTGCAGGTCACCGACACGTTGCCGCTGTTGACGCACGTCCATCCGGTGCCCGACGCCGACACGAACGTCACGCCCGGTGGCAGCGTGTCGAGCACCGAAAGTCCCGTGGCCGCCGCGGGTCCGGCGTTGGACGCCGTGAGCGAGTAGGTGATCGTGCCGTTGGCGTTCACGGTCGCGGTGGCGCTCTTGGTGAGCGAGACGTCGGCGCACTCGGCGCCGCCGCTCACGCCCGGGATCGCGCCGGTCGAGATCGTGGCGGTCTGGCCGGCGGCTCCGGGCGCCGAGCCGTAGACGAGGTTCCCGGTGGTCGTGATGCCGTTGGCGCCGGCGACGGCCGAGGTCGCGGACGGGGCGCTCGACGTGAGGATCCAGCCACCGCCACCGCCACCGCCCGGGCCGTGCGCGGAGGTGGCGCCCGCCTGCGTGGCCCATGCGTCGCCGCCGCGCCCACCGTTGGCGGTGAGGGTCGCGCCCGTGAGCGACCCGCTCGTGGTCGTGACCATGATCGTGCCGCCCGCGCCACCACCGCCGCCGCCGTCGTTGGCGGTGAGGTTGTAGGCCGCAGCCCCGTTGGCCGTGATGCTGCCGGCACCGCCGACGCTCGCGGCCCGCACGAGGACGATGCCGCCGCCGGCTGCGCCGTTGCTGTTGGGTGCCGTGAAGTTGTTGCCCGTGCCGGCGCCGCCGCCGCCGCCGAGGAACACCCGGCCCGCACCCGCGGTGAGCGCGACGCCGCCGTAGCCGCCCGTCGCGAGGTTGCTCGACCAGGTGTTGCCGCCGACGCCGCCCGCGCCGCCGTTGCCGCCGCCACCGCCGCCCGAGTTCTCGTCGTTGGCCGACGGGTGCCCGTCGGTGCCCCCGCCGCCTGCGTTGCCGGGGGCGCCCCGGTCGACGTCGCCGCCCGGGTAGCCGTTGCTCGTGGTCACCTGGGACGGGGTGCCGGCGATGCCCTCGGCCTTGGTCCCGCCGTTGCCGGCCGCGGAGGAGTTGACGACGTCCGTGCTGGCGCCCGCGCCTCCGCCGCGCTGGATGCCGATGCCGCCCCGGAACCCGAGACCGTCAACGCTCACGGTCCCGTTGAGGGTCAGGGTGCTGGTCGTGTCGAGGGCGAGCACCCCACCGGTCGAGCCGTTCCACGCGCCCGCGGTGAGGGTGCTGCTGGTGGTCGCGGTCGTGTACTGCGGGACGCGCACCACCTGGAAGGTGCGTACGCCGGACGTCACGGTCGCTGCCGCGGCGACGTAGCTGTTGAGCAGTCCCGCCCCGACGCCGAGACCCGAGACGGGGACGGCTCCCCCGCTCACGGCGCCCGTCGCGCGTACGTACTCGTACATGCCGCTCGCGTTGAGTGCCGTGAAGCCGGATGCGGGAGTCGCGGCCGGGCCGCCGTGCCCGTAGGAGTTGGTGTTGGTCGAGTTGATGTCCGCAGCCTGCATCTGGATGACGAGGAGCAGGTCGCCGGCTGCGATCGGCGTCGCGGCGCCGGTCGGCGCACCGACCGAGATGCTCGTCGCGCCGGCGGCGGCGGGTGCCGTGCCCGGGTAGTAGGTGTTGACCACGCCTGTGAGGGAGCCACCGGCTCCGGAGCCTCCGGGCGTCGCGCACAGGCCGGCCGCGGCGGACGGGGGCAGGACGAACGCCAGCAGCGCAGTGCCCGCGACCAGGACGGCCGCCCCCATCGACGCCGTACCGGTGCGGAGCCTGCGCGCGCGACCCCCCGGTCCCAACGCCGTCAGCACGAGCCCTCCTTGGGGGCCAACCCTAGGGGGTCGGGCCTGGCGGCGATGCACCGCCACGCGTGCGGGGGCGGGCCGGATTCCGTGTCAGCGCTGCGATTCCTCGGCCGCCGCCGACCACGTCGGCCCGGCGACGAACCTGTCCCGGCGCAGGACGTCGAGGACCCATACGAGCATGGCGCCGACCAGGAGCGCGAGCGTCGCCGCGGAGCGCGCGGGACTGGCGTCGAGGGCCACCAGGCCGAAGTCCGCGAGGAGCACCAGCAGGAGGCCACGGCCCGCGACGGCGACTGCGGCGACGAGTCGCTCGTCATGACGGTGCGATGTCGACGTCGCGAGCTGCGCGAGGAGGACGAGCGCGACGGCGAGCAGGGTCGACCAGGCTGTCATCACGGCCCAGCCGTGCGACGGGACCACCGCCAGTGCGGCCGACCCAGCGACCCAGAGGACCGCGCTGAGGGCGCAGGTCGCGCGGCGTCCACGGCGCACCAGGTAGGTGCGCTTCCCCATCAGCGCGTCGCCGCGCACGTCGCGAAAGTCCTTGAGCAGCAGGCGACCGATGAACCCGACGTAGAGCGCGAGCAGGAGTCCGACGGTCGTCGTGCCGAACGACCCGCCCGCGGCGAGCACGCCCACGACGAAGGGGACGGCGACCACGCTGAACGGGAGGAGCAGCGGCCCGACGATGCCGCGGCCGGAGAGCCGCACCGGCGGCAACGAGTGCGCTGCCGCGAGCGCGAGGCCAGAACCCGCCACGAGGACGGCCGCGACGCCGATGGTCGCCGCCACCGCCAGTGCGGCTGCCGCGCTCACCATTGCGACCGCGCGCATGGCGGACGCGTCGGCGCGTCCGGACACCAGCGGCCGGGTCGGGTCGTCGGCGAGGTTGATGCGGTCGACCGCCACGTCGCTGAGGTCGTTGAGCGCGACGGCGCAGACCATGAGGGGTGCCACGACGAGCAGCGTGCGGACGAGCGGGACCACGTCGAGCGCGGCACCTCCGGACGCCACCCCCAGCGCGGCCGACAGGGCGAGCAGGTAGAGCAGCGGGGGACGTGCGAGGGTCAGGAAGAGGCGGGCGCGCGCCACGAGGCCGCTCACTTGTTGCTCCCCCACGAGCTGAGGGCGGCCGACACGAAGACGAGCGCCCCCACGACCAGGAGGCCCATCACCACCAGGACGACGCTCGTGACGATGAGCGTGGCGCGCAGCCACGAGCGGCCGGGGGGTCTGTCGCCGTGACCGTCCGCGCGGGGCGGCTCGAACCCGTCCATGACGACCCCCTCAGCGGGGCGACGCCCCCGCGCCATGATGCCAGGCCGTCGCCGGCCGGGAGATCACAGATCGAGGTCGACCGTGCGTGCCGAGTCGGCCCCGATCTCGACCCGGATGTGCGCGAGCACGTCGTGCGGGATGGCCGAGTCGACCGTGAGCGCGATGAGCGCCTGGCCACCGGCGTCGTCGCGGCTCACCTGCATCCCGCCGATGTTGATGCCGTGCTCACCGAGCACCTGGCCCGCGATCCCGACGATGCCGGGCCGGTCGCGATAGCGCAGGAACGCGATGTGCTTGCTGACGGGGACATCGATCTCGAACCCGTCGACCTCGACCAGCCGCTGACGGTTGCGCGGCCCGGTGACCGTCCCGCCCACGACGACCTGGGTGCCGTCGGTGAGCGACAGGTGGACGCGCACGGTGTTGCGCCAGTTGACGCTCTCCGTCGACTGCGTGAGCGAGACGGCGACACCGCGCTCGCCGGCCAGCACGGGTGCGTTGACGTAGGTGACCGGGTCGGCGACGAGGACCGAGAAGACGCCCTTGAGCGCGGAGAGCTCGAGGATCTTCACGTCGTTGTCGGCGATCTCGCCCAGCACCTGCACCTCGACCGCCTCGACCGGCGAGTCCGCGAGCGACCCTGCGACGCGGCCGACGTTCTCGGCGAGCGCGATCCCCGGACGCACCGACTCCGCGATCATGCCGCCCTTGACGTTGACGGCGTCCGGGACGAGCTCGCCGGCGAGCGCCAGCCGGACGGACCGGGCTACGGCGATGCCCGCCTTCTCCTGCGCCTCGTCCGTCGATGCACCGAGGTGCGGGGTCACGACGACCGAGTCGAACTCGAAGAGGGGCGAGTCGGTGCACGGCTCGGTCGAGTAGACGTCGAGACCGGCGCCGGCGACGCGTCCCTCCTTGAGGGCCGAGTAGAGCGCCACCTCGTCGACGATGCCACCGCGCGCCGCGTTGATGATGCGCACCGTCGGCTTGACCTTGTGCAGCGCGTCGTCGCCGATCAGGCCGATCGTCTCCGGCGTCTTGGGCAGGTGCACCGAGATGAAGTCCGACTCGGCGAGCAGCTCGTCCAGCGTGGCCATCCGGATACCGAGCTGGGCGGCGCGGGCCGGCTGCACGTAGGGGTCGAACGCCACGATCTTGACGCCGAACGCGAGAAGGCGCTGCGCCACGAGCAGACCGATGCGACCGAGCCCCACGATGCCGACGGTCTTGTCCGTGAGCTCGACCCCGGAGTACTTCGAGCGCTTCCACTGGCCCGCCTTGAGCGCGGCGCTCGCCGGCGCGATGTTGCGGGCGCAGGCGAGCAGCAGGGCCACCGCCAGCTCCGCGGCGCTCACGATGTTGGAGGTCGGTGCATTCACGACCATCACGCCGGCCTGCGTCGCCGCCAGCACGTCGACGTTGTCGAGACCGACCCCGGCGCGAGCGACCACCTTGAGGCTCTTCGCTGCCGCGAGCGCCTCGGCGTCGACCTTGGTCGCCGACCGGATGAGGATCGCATCGACGTCGACGACGGCCGCCAGGAGCGCGGCGCGGTCGGCTCCGTCGACGTGGCGGATCTCGAAGTCGGGCCCCAGGGCCTCGACGGTGGCCGGGGAGAGCTCCTCGGCGATGAGGACGACTGGCTTGCTCACGTGGGCACCTTGGTCTCGCTGGCTGATCGGCGCGCGACCGTGGTGGGTCGACGTCGGACGGGCGTCGGAAGTCTAACGAGCGGCTTGTGAACACCTTCACGACGCCCACATCGTGGAACAGCCGCCGGGTGGGACCGCCGTGCCCCGCGGCGCGTGACGGTGCGATCGACGGCGGCTAGGGTCGCGCGATGAGCCCGATCACCGACACCTGCTGGTGGCTGCGCGAGGCGCTGGCGCACCCCGAGTTCGCCGGCGGCCCGGCCCCGGTCCTGCGTGAAGACACCACGGCGGACGTCGTGATCGTCGGCGGCGGGTTCACCGGGTTGTGGACCGCCTGGCACCTGAAGGTGCGCGACCCCGGGGTCGACGTCGTGCTGCTCGAGCGCGACGAGTGCGGGTTCGGGCCGTCGGGACGCAACGGCGGGTTCCTCAACGGCTTCCACGACCACGTGACGGGCCTGCTCGACATGTACGGCGCAGACGGTGCACGGGCCGTGCTCGATGCCGGCGACCGCGCCGTTGCCGGCGTCGCCTCGTGGCTCGCCACCCAAGGCGTCGACGCGTGGTACCGCCCGGACTCGTCGCTCGCCGTGGCGTCGTCCCCCGCACAGGTGGGCGCGTGGGACGCCATGCTCGACGCCGCGCGACGGCTCGGTGTCGAGGACCGCTACACGCTGCTCGATCGGGAGGCGCTGGCGTCGCGGTGCTCCTCCCCCGTGTTCGAGGGCGGCGTGCACATCGAGGACGGCGGCACGCTGCAGCCGGCGCGGCTGGTGCGCGCGCTGCGCCAGGCCTGCCTCGACGCGGGCGTGCGCATCCACGAGCACACACCCGTGACGCCGCCGCGCGGCGTCGGTCCGGTCGAGACCGCGCACGGCGTCGTCCGTGCCGGCTCGGTCGTTCTCGGCGCCAACGCGTGGATGGCGTCGTGGCCCGGGTTCCGCCGCCGCATCGTGGCGCGGGCGACGTACATGGCGATCACCGCGCCCGCGCCCGAGCGGCTCGCCGAGATCGGCTGGACCGACGGATCGGGCGTCTACGACCTGCGCTCGTCGTTGCGCTACCTGCGCACGACGCCGGACGGGCGCATCGCGCTCGGCGTGGGCGGTCAGCGCGGCAGCTTCAGCGGCCGCGTCGACGCGCGGTTCGACGCCGACACGACGGGGCGCCGGCACTGCGTGGCCGCGCTGCACCGGTTCTTCCCGGGGTTCCGCGACGTGCCGATCGAGGCGAGCTGGGGCGGACCGATCGACGTGTCGTCGACCCACCAGCCCTACGTCGGGACACTTCCCGACGGCCGCACCCACTTCGCGCTCGGCTACACCGGGAACGGCGTGGGGCCGACGAACCTGCTGGGTGGGATCCTCGCCGCCCGGGCGCTCGGGATCGAGACGGCCGACACCGCGCTGCCGCTCGTCGACGCGGAGCCGCGGCCCTGGCCGGTGCAGCCCTTCCGCGGCGCGGGCGCCTCGATGGTGAACGCCGCCGTCGTCCGGCGCGACGACGCCCTCGACGCCGGACGGCGTCCCGACGTCCTCAGCCGGGCGGTGGCGTCGATGCCCGATCTCTTCGGCTACCACATCGGCTGAGCAGGCGATGTCCCGACCGGGATCGGGGAATCCGGGTCACGAGATGGCACACAAGTGCCCTCGTTCTTCCCTAAGGGACGAACGAGGGCACTTTGTGTGGCGGGAGGTCAGCGGGCGGCGGTGCCCTCGACGTAGTCTCCGTCGCTCTTGTCGACCCAGCTCATCATGCCGCGCAGCTCGCGTCCGACGGCCTCGATCTGGTGCTGCTCGCCCTGGGCGCGCAGGGCCTTGAACTCCGGGGCACCGGCGTCCTGGTCGGCGATGAAGCGGGCCGCGAACGCACCGGACTGGATGTCGGCGAGGACCGCGCGCATGTTGTCCTTCACGTGCGGGTCGATGACGCGCGGGCCCGAGACGTAGTCGCCGTACTCGGCCGTGTCCGACACCGACCAGCGCTGCTTGGCGATGCCGCCCTCGTACATGAGGTCGACGATGAGCTTGAGCTCGTGCAGGCACTCGAAGTAGGCGACCTCGGGCTGGTAGCCGGCCTCGACGAGCGTCTCGAAGCCGTACATGACGAGCTGCGACGCACCGCCGCAGAGCACGGCCTGCTCGCCGAAGAGGTCGGTCTCGGTCTCCTCGGTGAACGTGGTCCTGATCCCGCCGGCGCGCAGGCCGCCGATCGCCTTCGCGTACGACAGGGCGAGCGCCCAGGCGCCGCCGGTGGCGTCCTGCTCGACGGCGACGATCACCGGCACGCCGCGGCCGGCGGCGTACTCGCGGCGCACGAGGTGGCCGGGGCCCTTGGGCGCGACCATGATGACGTCGACGTCGGCCGGGGGCTTGATGTAGCCGAAGCGGATGTTGAAGCCGTGGCCGAAGAGCAGGGCCTTGCCGGCGGTCAGGTGCGGCTCGACGGACGCGGTGTAGAGCTGCCGCTGCTTGTGGTCGGGCGCGAGGATCATGATGACGTCGGCCTCGGCGGCCGCGACGTCCGGCGTGACGACGCGCAGGCCCTCGGCCTCGGCCTTCGCGCGCGAGGCGCTGCCCTCGAGCAGGCCGACGCGGACGTCGATGCCCGAGTCGCGCAGGTTGAGGCTGTGGGCGTGGCCCTGGCTGCCGTAGCCGATCACGGCGACCTTGCGGCCGGCGAGGATCGAGAGGTCAGCGTCGTCGTCGTAGAACAGCTCGGCCACGGGGGCTTCTCCTTGCGTCGCGGGGGTTGTCGGAAGTCTCTCAGGACGCCGCGGACGCGGTGTCCCGGGGTCGGTCAGGCCGAGCGGTCGGCCGGGCGAAGCGTGCGGTCGGAGATCGAGCGCGGGCCGCGTCCCATGGCGACCACGCCCGACTGCACGAGCTCCTTGATGCCGAAGGGCTCGAGCACCCGGAGCAGCGCCTCGATCTTGTCACGGCTGCCGGTGGCCTCGACGGTGACCGTGTCGGTCGCGACGTCGACGACCTTGGCGCGGAAGAGCTGCACGGTCTCGAGCACGTGCGAGCGGTTGTCCGTGTCGGCCTTGACCTTGACGAGCAGCAGCTCGCGCTGGACGGCCGAGCCGGGCTCGAGCTCGACGATCTTGAGGACGTTGACCAGCTTGTTGAGCTGCTTGGTCACCTGCTCGAGCGGGAGGTCGTCGACGTTGACCACGATGGTCATGCGCGAGATGCCCTCGATCTCGGTCGGACCCACGGCGAGCGACTCGATGTTGAAGCCACGGCGCGAGAAGAGCGCGGAGATGCGGGCGAGGACGCCCGGCTGGTCCTCGACCAGGACGGACAGCGTGTGACGGGTCATGGCGTTGCTCATTCCTCACGGTCCCATCGAGGGGCAAGGTCGCGCGCGACCTTGATGTCGTCGTTGCTGGTGCCGGCGGCGACCATCGGCCACACCATGGCGTCCTTGTGCACCACGAAGTCGATGACGACGGGTGCGTCGTTCATCGCCATCGCCTTCTCGATCGTCGCGTCGACGTCGTCGGCGCTCTCGCACCGCAGGCCGTGACAGCCGTAGGCGTCGGCCAGCTTCACGAAGTCCGGGATGCGATGGCTGTGCAGGTCGGTGTTGGAGTAGCGGGACTCGTAGAACAGCGTCTGCCACTGGCGCACCATGCCGAGCGAGGAGTTGTTGATCAGCGCCACCTTGATGGGGATGTCGTTGATCGCGCAGGTGGCCAGCTCCTGGTTGGTCATCTGGAAGCAGCCGTCACCGTCGACCGCCCACACCGTGGTGTCGGGACGCCCGACCTTCGCGCCCATCGCCGCGGGGACGGCGTAGCCCATGGTGCCGGCGCCGCCGGAGTTGAGCCAGGTACCGGGCAGCTCGTACTTGATGAACTGCGCCGCCCACATCTGGTGCTGGCCCACGCCGGCGGCGTAGATCGCCTCGGGGCCGACGATCGAGCCGAGCCGCTCGATGACGTACTGCGGGGACAGGGTCCCGTCGTCGGGGAGGTCGTAGCCGAGCGGGTAGGTCGCCTTCATGTGGGAGAGCTGGTCGGTCCACTCGGCGTAGTCGCCGACGTGCCCCGCCTCGTGCTCGGCCGCGATGGCGGCGATGAGATCGATGATCACCTCGCGGGCGTCGCCCACGATGGGGACGTCGGCCGTACGGTTCTTGGAGATCTCGGCCGGGTCGATGTCGGCGTGGATCACGAGCGCGTCCGGCGCGAACGAGTCGAGTCGGCCGGTGACGCGGTCGTCGAAGCGGGCGCCGAGCGTGATGAGCAGGTCGCTCTTCTGCAGGGCTCCCACGGCCGCAACGCTGCCGTGCATCCCGGGCATGCCCAGGTGCAGCGGGTGGCTGTCGGGGAAGGCGCCGCGAGCCATCAACGTCGTCGTGACGGGGATGCCGGTGAGCTCCGCGAGCCGTCGCAGCTCGTCGTGGGCGTGCGCCTTGAGGACGCCGCCGCCGACGTAGAGCACCGGACGCCGGGACTCGACGATCATGCGGGCCGCCTCGCGCACCTGCTTCGCGTGCGGTCGGGTGACCGGACGGTAGCCGGGGAGGTCGATCTGACCCGGCCAGTCGAAGGTCGTCATCGCCTGGAGCGTGTCCTTGGCGATGTCGACGAGAACCGGACCGGGACGGCCCGTGCCGGCGATGTGGAACGCCTCGGCGATCGCACGCGGGATCTGCGCCGGGTCGGTGACCAGGTAGTTGTGCTTGGTGATCGGCATCGTGATGCCGCGGATGTCGGCTTCCTGGAACGCGTCGGTGCCGATGTTGGCGCTCGGCACCTGACCGGTGATCGCCACGATCGGCACCGAGTCCATGTAGGCGTCGGCGATCGGCGTCACCAGGTTGGTCGCCCCGGGCCCGGACGTCGCCATGCAGACGCCGACTCGCCCCGTCGCCTGTGCGTAGCCCTCCGCCGCGTGGCCGGCCCCCTGCTCGTGGCGGACCAGGATGTGGCGCACCTGCGTGGAGTCCATGAGCGGGTCGTACGCCGGCAGGATCGCACCGCCGGGGATGCCGAAGACGACGTCGACCCCGGCGTGCTCCAGCGAGCGGACGAGGCTCTGGGCTCCGGTGATGGACTCGGTCATGGTGTCCTCAGGTGGCTCGGTTCGGATCGGGCATGGGCCGGGCAACGAAAAACCCCCCGGCCCGAGGGCGACGGAGGGTGCACGCAGACGACGGGTTCGTCAGGCTGCGTGCCCGCGAACTACGAGGATGATGCTCTGGCTCACGGGTTCACCGTACCGGGCCCCCGTACGGCGTGTCACCTGGTGACACGCACCGTCTCGACATCCGAGACGGCGTCGTCGGGGCCCTGGGCCGGGACGGACGGCGCCGGGGGCAGCGCCACCCGGCCGTGGCGGAGCAGGTCGCCCGCCTGCCGACGCGGCAGCGGTCGGGAGAGCAGGTGGCCCTGCCCCAGCGTGGCGCCGGCGGTGCGCAGCAGGTGCAGCTGCTCGACGCGCTCGATCCCCTCGGCCACGACGGTGAGCCCGAGGTCGCGGCCCAGCCGCAGGACGCTCGGCACGGTGTCGCGGGTGGTTCCGACGCGGGCGACGAGCGCCTGGTCGATCTTGAGGACGTCGATGGGCAGGCGCGGCAGGTAGGACAGCGACGAGTAGCCGGTGCCGAAGTCGTCGAGCGCGATCCGCACCCCGAGGCGACGCAGCCGCTCGAGCTCGCGCGCGGAGTCGTCGAGGTCCCGTACGAGGTGGTGCTCGGTGATCTCGAGGCACAGCGCGGCGGCAGGCACCGCGTGGCAGAGCAGCGTGTTCTCGACCTGGCGGATGAACTGGGGGTCCTCGAGCTGGCGCGCGGACACGTTGACGTTCATCCGGGTCCGGATGCCCGACGCGTGCCAGGCGCCGAGGGTGCCGACGGCGTGGTCGAGGACCCACCCGCCGATGGGGACGATGAGCCCGCTCTCCTCGGCCGCGGCGATGACCTCCGACACCTCCCAGCCGGCGAGCACCTCGTCCTGGAACCGCAGCAGTGCCTCGACGGCGTAGATCTCCCCCGTCCGCAGGTCGCACACCGGCTGGAAGACCATCGTGAGCAGGTCGTGCGTGAGGGCGTGTCGAAGTCGCCCGGCCGCGTCGATCCGCCGCATCGCCGTGGCGTGCATCTCGGGTCGGTAGACCGAGACGCGGTCGCGGCCGGACTCCTTGGCGCGGTACAGCGCGAGGTCGGCCTTGCTGAGCGCGGACTCGGCGTCGTCGTCGGCGTTGGGCCGGGCGAGCCCGATGCTCGCCGACACGACGACGTCACGGTGGCCGATGCGGTAGGACGCCGACAGGGACGTGCGCAACCGCTCGGCGACCTCGAGGGCCGTCTCGTCGGAGCAGTCCGAGAGCAGCGCCACGAACTCGTCGCCACCGAAGCGCGCCACCACGTCGGACTCGCGCACCTCGCGCGCCAACCGCGTCGCCGCCTCGACGAGCAGCTCGTCACCGACGGCGTGGCCGAACGTGTCGTTGACGTCCTTGAAGCCGTCGAGGTCGACGAACAGCACCGCCACGCGGCCGTGATGACCGCCGACCAGCGCCAGCTCGACGCGGCCGGTGAACTCGTCGCGGTTGGGCAGCCCGGTGAGGACGTCGCGGGTCGCGCGGTCGCGGAACAGGTCGGCCTGGCGGCGTACCTGCTCGACCAGCCGGACGTTCTCCATGCCCAGCAGGGTCTGGCTCGTCACGACCGAGATGAGCAGCGTCACGACGACGATCGCGAGCACCGCGTCCGCGGGTCGACCGGCCGCGCCTCCGACGACGACGGCGGCGATCACCACGCAGGCGACGACGTACGGCGCCCGGATCGAGCGTCGACCGTCGATCCCGCCGGGCACCCGCGCGAACGGGCTGTGCGACACCCACGGGGTCATGGCGACCACGAGCAGCGCGGCCGTCCAGCAGCCGACGTAGGCCGAGTACCCCACGTCCCCGGGCGACGGGACGAGGACGTGATAGACGTCCGCGGCGCAGACGAGGACGGCCGCGAACGACAGCAGGAGCGCGCCCGCGCTCGTCGACACGGGCAGCCGCAGGGCGAGGGCGATGACGACGCTGGCGAGCGCCAGGTCGAGCAGCACCCACACGCTGTCCGGTGTGAAGCCGCCCGGGGTGTCCAGCACGGGTGCGGCCGACACGCTCGAGACCCAGAGCAGCACGAACATCGATCCGCCGAGCAGCCATCCGTCCAGCACGAGCAGGATCCACTGCCGTGCCGAGCGGGTGGTGCCCGGGAAGGAGAAGAGCGCGGCAGCGACGAGGGCTGCTGCCGTCATCCGGGCGAGGACCACCCGAGTGCCCGACACCGTGTCGTCGGAGTGCAGGGCGAAGGTCAGCCCGCACGCCATGGCGAGCAGCCACCAGGCCCGTCGGAGGCGACCCGTGCACGCAGCGCAGGCGACCACGAGCAGGAGCACCGCCACGATCGATACCAGCGCCAGCCAGGTGCCCACCGGAGCGGCAGCACCGAGCCAGTCGGTGAGCTGACCGAGCGACGCACCTGCTGCCGACGCCACCAGCATGACGACCAGCGCGCGCACGGCGGCGCCCCGGCCGGCGGGGCGTGAGGCGCTCATGCGTGGGCCATCGGCAGGCTCGGATGGATCTTGAACCGGCCCACGCGAGACCACCCGTTCGCCCGAACGGGCTACCCCACCGGCAGATCGGCAGGCACGGTCAGTCGCAGACCGCGCCGTAGCGGGCCGACCCGACCAGACGGGCGTACTTCGCGAGAACACCGCGGTCGTGCTTGGGCGCGGGCGCGGTCCACTCGGCGCGCCGGGCAGCGAGGACGACGTCGTCCACGAGCAGGTCGAGCGTGCGCGCAGCCGCGTCGAGGCGGATCCGGTCACCGTCGCGGACGAACGCGATGGGGCCACCGTCGGCGGCCTCAGGCGCCACGTGACCCACGCAGAGCCCGGTCGTGCCGCCGGAGAAGCGCCCGTCGGTGATGAGCAGGACGTCCTTGCCGAGCCCCGCGCCCTTGATGGCGCCGGTCACGGCGAGCATCTCGCGCATGCCCGGACCACCCTTGGGGCCCTCGTAGCGGATGACGACGACGTCGTCCTTGTTCAAGGTGCCGTCCTCGACCGCCTGCATGGCGCCGGCCTCGCCGTCGAACACCCGGGCGTTGCCCTCGAACACGTCGGTGTCGAAGCCGGCCGTCTTCACGACCGCGCCCTCCGGCGCCAGCGACCCGCTGAGGATCGCGAGGCCTCCCGTCGCGTGGATCGGGTTCGACAGCGCGCGGAGGATCTTCCCGTCCGGGTCGGGCGGGGCGATGTCGGCGAGGTTCTCGGCCATCGTCTTGCCGGTGACGGTGAGGCAGTCGCCGTCGAGGAGACCGGCGTCCAGCAGCGCCTTCATGACGACGGGTACGCCGCCGATGCGGTCGACGTCGCTCATGACGTACTGACCGAACGGCTTCACGTTGGCCAGGTGCGGCACCTTGTCGGCGACCGTGTTGAAGTCCTCGATGTCGAGCTCGACGTGCGCCTCGTGCGCGATCGCGAGCAGGTGCAGCACCGCGTTGGTGGAGCCACCGAGCGCGACGACGACGGCGATCGCGTTGAGCAGCGACTCGCGCGTGATGATGTCGCGCGTGGTGATGCCGCGGCGGAGCAGCTCGACGACGGCCTGGCCGGAACGTCGCGCGTAGCCGTCCCGCCGGCGGTCGACCGCCGGAGGCGCCGCCGATCCGGGCAGCGACATGCCCATGGCCTCAGCCGCGGACGCCATGGTGTTGGCGGTGTACATGCCGCCGCACGCCCCCTCGCCGGGGCAGATGGCGCGCTCGATCTCGTCGACCTCGGCCCGCGTGATGAGGCCCCGCGCACACGCCCCGACGGCCTCGAACGCGTCGATGATCGTGACGTCCTTGTCGCCGACCCGGCCGGGCAGGATCGACCCGGCGTAGAGGAACACGGCAGCGACGTCGAGACGCGCGGCGGCCATGAGCATCGCGGGCTCGGACTTGTCACAGCCGGCCAGCAGCACCGCACCGTCGAGCCGCTCGGCCTCGAACACGGTCTCGACCGAGTCGGCGATGACCTCGCGGCTCACGAGCGAGTAGTGCATCCCGACGTGCCCCATCGAGATGCCGTCCGAGACCGAGATGGTGCCGAACTCGAGCGGGTAGCCGCCGGCCGCGTGAACACCGTCCTTCGCCGCGTCGGCCAGCCGGTCGAGCGAGAGGTTGCACGGCGTGATCTCGTTCCACGACGAGGCGACGCCGATCTGCGGCTTCTCCCAGTCGTCGTCACCCATGCCGACCGCGCGCAGCATGCCGCGGGCGGCGGCACGCTCGAGACCGTCGGTGACCGTGCGGGACCGGGGCTTGATGTCAGGGGTGCTCACGGGCCCGAGCCTACGAGGTCGACCACGACACTGCGCGACCCCGGCCCCGGACGCTAGACGGGCGTCATGAGGTTGTCGAGCGGCTCGCCGAGCCGCCAACGACGCAGCTGGGACGCCACGAGACGATGGGCTCGCGGCAGGAACGCGGTGGTGGCGCCGCCGACGTGCGGGCTGATCAGTACGCCGGGAACGCGCCACAGCGGATGATCGACGGGCAACGGCTCGGGGTCGGTGACGTCCAGCGCGGCGCGCACCCGCCCGCGACGCAGCGCGTCGACGAGGTCGTCCGTGACGACCAGCTTCCCCCGGCCGACATTGACGAGGAGGGCACCCTCCTTCATGAGGTCGAGGAACTCCGCATCCACGAGTCCCGTCGTCTCGGGGGTCTGCGGCACGATGAGGATGACGACGTCGGCGTCCGGCAGCAGGTCGGGCAGCTCGTCGATGGCATGGACGACGCCGCCGTCGTCGAGAGTGCGTCGCGATCTCGCGACGCGGGTGACCTCCACCTCGAAGGGCGTCAGACGACGTTCGATCGCAGCGCCGATGCGTCCGTACCCGATGAGGAGCACGTGCTTGTCCGCGAGCGAGTCGTGCATCGCGTGGAGCCACGCGCCGTGCTCCTGCGCGCGGGCGAAGTCGTCGATGCGTCGCAGGCTCGCAAGTGCCAGGCCGACGGCGAGCTCGGCGGTGCTCGCGTCGTGGACCCCGGCGGCGTTGTGCAGCGCCACGCCTGCCGGCAGGAACGCCCACACGTTGTCGACGCCCGCGGAGAGGGACTGCACGACACGCAGTCGCGGCATCCGCGACATCAGCGCGAGGGCCGGCCCGGAGCCCAGGTAGGGCGGCACGTAGAACGTGACCCGGTCGAGGACGTCGGCCGCCGGCTCGACCGTGCCGTCGTAGACCTCGACCTCGAGGCCGTCGACCGTCGTGCCGAGCGTCTCGGCGTAGTCGGCGAAGGGAAGCAGCACCAGCCCGTGGCTCATGCCCCGACGCTAGCGCGCCGGTCGGCGGCTAGATTCCTGGCATGCAGACGCGCGAGCTCGGTGGCAGCGGAATCACGGTCGGGGCGATCGGCCTCGGCTGCATGGGCATGACGTATGCCTACGACCAGGACCGGCGCGACGACGACCTCTCGGTGTCGGTGATCCACCGGGCGCTCGACCTCGGCGTCACGCTGCTGGACACCTCCGACGTGTACGGGCCGCACACCAACGAAGAGCTCGTGGGGCGCGCGATCGCGGGCCGTCGTGCCGACGCCGTGGTCGCGACGAAGTGCGGCCTGGTGTTCTCCCCCGACCTCGCTCACACGCGCAACGGGTCGCCCGACTACGTCCGTTCGTCGTGCGACGCGTCGCTGCGGCGTCTCGGCGTCGACGTGATCGACCTCTACCAGCTGCACCGGGTCGACCCCGAGGTGCCGGTGGAGGAGACCTGGGGCGTCTTCGCCGAGCTCGTCGCGGCCGGCAAGGTGCGCGCGATCGGGCTCTCCGAGGTCACGGTCGCGCAGCTCGAGACGTGCCACGCGATCCACCCGGTGACGTCGGTGCAGAGCGAGCTCTCGCTGTGGACGCGGGACTACCTCGACGACGTGCTGCCGTGGTGCCGCGACCACGGCGTCGCGTTCCTCCCCTTCTCGCCGCTGGGTCGCGGGTTCCTCACGGGATCGCTGTCGCCCCGGGAGTTCGCGAGCGACGACTTCCGGTCGCGTCTCCCACGGTTCTCGGCCGAGGCGATGGCCGCCAACCAGGCGATCGTCGACGGCGTCGTCGCGGTGGCGCGCGGTCGCGGCGTGACGCCGGCGCAGGTGGCGCTCGCCTGGGTCCTCGCACAGGGGTCGCACGTGATTCCCATCCCCGGCACCAAGCGGGTGGAGCGTCTCGACGAGAACGCCGCGGCCGCCGACCTCGAGCTCAGCGCCGCCGACCTGGCGGCTCTCGCGGACCTGCCCGCACCGCAGGGCGGTCGTTACTGAGCGCCGCCGCTCGCCAGCCACTCGTCGAGCCGCTCGGCGATCGCGACGCGCCCTTCGAGGTCGTCGAGCAGGTCCGCGATGTCGGGCTCGTCGTGCCCCACCGCTATCGCCGAGCCACGGGCGTCGGCGTACCGGTCGACGCCGAACCGGATCCAGCCCAGCCGTGACGCCAGGGCGGGCCCGAGGTCGGTGGGCCGGAGCCCGATCTCGGCACCGGTGGCACGACGGTATCCGTCGACGACGGCCCCGGCGACGTCCGGTTCGCGCCACGAGGCCATCGTGAGCGCGGCCCGCGCCAGGTCGTGCGCGGGGACGACCGGGTGGACGACGTCCCAGTCGATGAGGCTCAGCCCCGCGTCGGTCGCGAGCAGGTTCGTCTGGTCGATGTCGCCGTGCGAGAGGACCGTGGCCGAGGCATCGTCGACGAGCAGTGCTGCGGCGCGGTGCACGAGCGGCTCGGCGGCGTCGAGCAGGTCTGCCCACGGAGCCTCGACGGCGCGGGCTCGCCGCACGAGGTCGGGCCACGCGTCCGCCGTCGCGACGCCGGATCGGCCGTCGTAGAGCTCGGGACGCAGCGGCAGGAGATCGAGAGCGTGGACGCTCGCGACGATCCCGCCGACCTCGTACGCCTGCGCGAGCGTGACCGGCGTGCGCGGGAGCGCGACTGCGTCCACCCAGGCGTGGACCCGTACCGGAAGCGTGCCTGCGCCGTCGCGGCGCGGGACCTCGGCGACGCACGCCGCCGTGCCCGGAACGGCTACCGGTTCGGGGGCGAGCACACCCGCAGCCCGCGCCGCGACCTCGAGCCGCCACCCCTCCTCGAGCCAGTCGCGCCAGCGCGGCTCGCCCCATGCGTTGCGGAGGTGCTTGACGGCAAGGTCGCCGTGCGTCGTCGACAGCCGGTAGACGCGGTTCGACCAGCCGCCGCCGACCTCGACGAACGTCGTGACGTCGCCGTCCACGCCGAACGCCGACAGCACGGCGTTCGGGTCGGGGGCGTCGTCCACCAGGACAGCATCGTGCAGTCGGGGCGACGCCGTCAGGTCAGGATGCGGCGTGCTCGGTCTCGGACAGCGTGACGACGACGTTGCGGCCGCGCGCCTTGGCCGAGTACAGGGCTGCATCGGCGTCCGCCAGGGTCTGCACCGGGTCGTCGGCCTCGCGATGGTGCGCGTAGCCGATCGACACCGTCACCGGCAGGGGCGTGCAGCCGCGCAGCATCTCGAGCACGTCTCGGACGTCGGACCCCACGAGCTCGGGGAGCAGCAGGGTGAACTCGTCGCCGCCGTAGCGAGCCAGGTAGGCGACAGCCGGAAGCGTCGCCCGCCAGCGGCGGGCGCACTCGACGAGCAGCTGGTCGCCGGCCGGGTGCCCGTGCTCGTCGTTGAACTCCTTGAAGCCGTCGAGGTCGATGAGGGCGAAGGTGAGCGCCGTGCCGTGCTCTCGCGCCGCGGACGCCGCGCGCGCCATCTCGTGGTCCCACGAGCGGCGGTTGGGCAGGCCGGTCAACGAGTCCGTCCGCGCCACGCGGTCGAGGTCGTTCTTCTGCTTCTGCACGACGTCGAGGAGCAGGACTGCGCGCCACACGACGAGCGCGTTGACGACTATCGACGCCGTCGCGAGCACGCGCACGCCGCTGTCGAGGTCGGAGCGAACGCCGAGGGCGATGAGCACCGGCAGGGCGAGCGTGCCGAGGCCCAGCGCCACCGCCCGCGGGCTCGAGATCACCCGTCCGCCGTCGGGCGCCGGATGGCGCACGGACACGGCGTCGGGGGCGAGCGCCGCCGCGGCCATGACGACGATGCCGAGCGAGAACAGCATGTTGAGCCAGCCGGGGGTCGCGTCGATGAGGCCCTCGGCGTAGAGACCGTTGTAGACGAGGTCGGCGAGCAGCGTGACACCCACCGACGTCGCGAGCAGGGCCAACGACCGGCTCGGGCGACCACCGCCGACGAGCAGCCGGATCAGGCCGGTGAGGACGATCGTGTCGAGCACGGGGTAGGCGAGCGCCACGATCGTGCTGCTGTCGACCGACTCGCCGATCATCGGCATGAGGACGTACACGGCGACGGCGGCGCACAGCGGCGCGGCGATGATCGCCGAGTCGAGCCACTGCGCCCAGTCGCGCACCGGGTGGCGCGACCTGACCAGCAGCCACAGCGCGAGGAGCTCGGGCACGTAGGACAGCAGGTAGAGCGGGTCGGCCCAGCCCGGGAAGGGCGCCTCGCCGAAGTGGTACTGCTGCACGTCGTACACGACGTCGCCGGCGACGGTGAGGAAGAGCGTGGCGGCGAAGGCCCACCACACCCCCGCCACGTCGCGAGGCATCCGAGCGGCGACGACCACGAGCACGAGCAGCGCACCGATCTCGATAGCCAGCGGCAGCCCGACGCCGACCGGGGAGTCCGGGTCGAGCGTGACGACGAGACCGAGCAGGAGCACCACCGCGAGGACGGCGACGATCCCCCGCGCACGGCGCGCGGGGTCGCGGGGACGGTAGGTGCTCACGTAGTGGCTATCGACGCCTGCGGGGGGCGCTTGAGGCTCAGCGGGCGTCAACCGCCCCCGTGTCGCACGCCTGCCACGCACGAGCGGGGCCACCCACGAGGTCGGAGCGCTCCCATGCTCGCTCCGGCGATCCGTGCGTCCGTATTCCGTACGGATGAGCCGTGGCCACGGTCGCGGCGCGACGCGCCGCGGGTCAGTCCTCCGTGACGCCGAGGCGCTCGAGGAGCAGGGCCCGGACGCGTCCGGCGTCCGCCTGACCGCGCGTCGCCTTCATCACCGCACCGACGATCGCTCCCGCGGCCGCCACCTTGCCGCCGCGGATCTTCTCGGCGACGTCGGGCTGGTCGGCGAGCGCGGCGTCGATGGCGGCGAGGAGCGGGCCGTCGTCGCTCACGACGGCCAGGCCGCGGCCGGCCACCACCTCGTCCGGGGAGCCCTCGCCCGCGAGCACACCCTCGATGACCTGCCGGGCGAGCTTGTCGTTGAGCGCCCCGTCCGACACCAGCGACTCGACACGGGCGACGTCGGACGGCGTGATGGCGAGATCGGCGAGCTCGACGTCGCGCTCGTTGGCGATGCGCGCGAGCTCGCCGGTCCACCACTTCCGCGCGGCCGACTGGTCTGCACCGGCGGCCACCGTGGCCTCGACGAGGTCGAGCGCGCCGGCATTGACGACCGAGGCCATCTCGAAGGGAGTGATCGCCCACTCGGCGATGAGCCGGGACTGACGTACGGCGGGGTTCTCCGGCAACGTCGCGCGGAGCTGCTCGACCCACTCGCGCGAAGGCGCGATCGGCACGAGGTCGGGCTCCGGGAAGTAGCGGTAGTCCTCGGCGTCGGACTTCTCGCGCCCCGACGTCGTGATCCCGGTGTCCTCGTGCCAGTGCCGGGTCTCCTGGGTGACCGTGGCACCGGACCGCAGGACGGCAGCCTGGCGAGTCATCTCGTAGCGCACGGCCCGCTCGACCGAGCGCAGCGAGTTCACGTTCTTGGTCTCGGTACGCGTACCGAGCGGGGACGACGGCGACGGACGGAGCGACACGTTGGCGTCGCAGCGCAGCGAGCCCTGCTCCATCTTCACGTCGGAGACGCCGAGGCCGCGAAGGATCTCGCGCAGTGCGGTGACGTAGGCCCGGGCGACCTCGGGCGCGTACCGGCCCGTGCCCTCGATGGGCTTGGTGACGATCTCGATGAGCGGGATGCCCGCACGGTTGTAGTCGACCAGGGAGTAGTCGGCGCCATGGATCCGACCGGTCGCGCCGCCCTGGTGGGTGGTCTTGCCGGTGTCCTCCTCCATGTGCGCGCGCTCGATCTCGACGCGGAAGGTGCGCATCCCCTCGTCGGTCTCGACGTCGACGTCGAGGTGACCGTCGAAGGCGATCGGCTCGTCGTACTGCGACGTCTGGAAGTTCTTGGGCATGTCCGGGTAGAAGTAGTTCTTGCGCGCGAAGCGGCACCACTCGGCGATCTGGCACTGCAGCGCGAGGCCGATGCGGATCGCCGACTCGACGGCGACGGCGTTTACCGCGGGCAGCGATCCCGGCAGGCCGAGGCAGATCGGGCACACGTGGGTGTTGGGCGGCGCACCGAACTCGGTCGGACACCCGCAGAACATCTTGGTGACCGTGCCCAGCTCGACGTGGACCTCGAGGCCGAGCACCGGGTCGAACTCGGCGACGACCTCGTCGTAGGGCACGACGGTTTCGGTGGCGGTGCTCACAGCGACGGAGCCTCCTCGAGGATCGGGCGACCCCAGCGCAGCAGCAGCTCGCGCTCGAGCGCGGCGCCCACGTTGTAGAGCCGGTCGTCGGCCATCGCGGGCGCCATGATCTGCAGGCCGACGGGCAGCCCGTCCTCGGGGGCGAGGCCCACGGGGAGCGACATGCCGGGGGTACCGGCGAGGTTGGCAGGGATGGTCGCGATGTCGTTGAGATACATGGCGAGCGGGTCGTCGAGCTTCTCGCCGAGACGGAACGCCGTCGTCGGCGCAGTCGGCGACACGAGGACGTCGGCCTGCTCGAACGCGGCGGCGAAGTCCCGCTGGATGAGGGTGCGCACCTTCTGCGCCTGCCCGTAGTAGGCGTCGTAGTAGCCGGCCGACAGCGCGTACGTGCCGAGCATGATGCGACGGATCGTCTCCGCACCGAAGCCGGCAGCGCGGGTACGGCCCATGACCTGCTCGATGGACGGGTTGCCGTCGTCCTCGCCGACGCGGAGGCCGAAGCGGACCCCGTCGAACTTCGCGAGGTTGCTCGAGCACTCGCTCGGCAGGATGAGGTAGTAGGCGGCCAGCGCGTACGGGAAGTGCGGGCAGGACACCTCCACCACGTCGGCGCCCAGAGCGGTCAGCACCTGCACCGCCTCGTCGAAGCGCTGCCGGACCCCGGGCTGGTATCCCTCGCCGCCGAGCTCCTTCACGACGCCGACGCGCATGCCCTTCACGTCGCCCCGCCGCGCGGCGGCGACGACGTCGGGCACGGGATCGGTGAGCGACGTCGAGTCGAGCGGGTCGTGCCCGGCGATGGTGGCGTGCAGGAGGGCGGCGTCGAGCACCGTGCGCGCGCACGGACCGGCCTGGTCGAGCGAGGACGCAAGGGCGACGAGCCCGTAGCGCGAGACCGCACCGTAGGTCGGCTTCACGCCGACCGTCCCCGTGACGGCCGCGGGCTGACGGATCGACCCGCCGGTGTCGGTGCCGATCGCGAGAGGCGCCTCGAACGACGCGACGGCAGCAGCGCTCCCGCCACCCGAACCGCCCGGGATGCGGTCGAGGTCCCACGGGTTGTGCGTCGGTCCGTAGGCCGAGTGCTCGGTCGACGAGCCCATCGCGAACTCGTCCATGTTGGTCTTGCCGAGGATCACGACGCCGGCGTCCTTGAGCCGCGCCGTGACCGTCGCGTCGTAGGGCGGCCGCCAGCCCTCGAGGATGCGCGAGCCGCAGGTGGTCGGGATCCCCCGCTGGGTCATCACGTCCTTGAGCGCGAGCGGGACGCCGGCCAGCGGTGACAGCTGCGCCCCGGAGGCGCGCGCGGCATCGACCGCACCGGCCGCGGCGAGCGCGCCGTCGGTGTCGATGTGGAGGAAGGCGTGCACGCGCTCGTCAACCTCGGCGATGCGGTCGAGGTGCGCCTGCGCGACCTCG
This sequence comes from uncultured Actinomycetota bacterium, assembly GCA_963782665.1. Taxonomy (GTDB): domain Bacteria; phylum Actinomycetota; class Actinomycetes; order S36-B12; family CAIYMF01; genus Longivirga. Next base: position 953,017 of record CAWAKP010000005.1, read on the forward strand.
ACCGCCGACACCTCTCCGCCAGCGACCGCTGACGCGGTCTGCGCCGCCGTGAGACGGACCAGGTCGGACGTCACTGCGCCGCTCACTCCTCGTCCAGGATGCGAGGGACGCGGAACCGCTCGGACTCGACCGACGGCGCGCCGGACAGCGCTTCCTCGTTGGTCAGCGACGGACGTACGACGTCGGCACGGAAGACGTTGACGAGGGGCATCGGGTGGCTGGTGGCCGGCACGTCGTCCGCCGCGACCTCCGAGACTGCCGCGACGGCTCCCAGGATCACCCCGAGCTGCTCGGCGTAGTGGTCGAGCGACTCGGGCGGGAGGTCGATGCGCGCGAGCCGGGCGAGGTGCGCCACGTCGTCGCGAGTGATCGAGGAGGTCTCGGACATGCGGTCATCCTACGGACGTAGCCACCGCTGCTCTCCGCAGGGACCGAGCCCTCCGTCAGCTGGTGCGGTCGCCGACGACCCGCAGGCCGGCACGCTGCGCCGGGCCGCGCACGACGCGCTCGACGAGCCACTGCGTCGCCTGCTCACCGGGCATCGGGTGGGCGACGCGGTAGCCCTGGGCGACGTCGCACCCCATCTCGCGCAGGACCTTCCACGACAGCGACGTCTCGACGCCCTCGGCCACGACCGACAGGCCGAGACCGTGGGCGAAGCCCACGATGGAGCGGACCATGGACGGGTCGCCCTGGTTGTCGAGCGCGCGCACGAACGAGCGGTCGATCTTGATCTCGGCCACCGGCAGCTGCTCGAGCAGCAGGAGCGAGGAGTAGCCGGTGCCGAAGTCGTCGAGCGAGCTCGTGACGCCGATGTCGGCGAGCTCACGCAGCATGCCGACCGCACGACCGGGATCCTGCACCAGGACACTCTCGGTCACCTCGAGCACGAGGGCGCTGGGCGGCAGTCCGCGGGCATCCAGCTCGGCGACGACGAAGCCCGCGAGGTCGGTCTCCTGGAGGTCGCGCATGCTCACGTTGACGGCGACCGGTACCTGGATGCCGAGCTCCCACCACTCCGACACCTGGTCGAGCGCCGCCCGGATCACCCACTGCGTCAGCTTGTGCACGAGCCCGGTGCGCTCGGCCAGCGGGACGAACTCGTCGGGCGGGATGAGGCCGCGCTCGGCGTGGCGCCAGCGCACCAGGGCCTCCGTGCCGACGACGCTTCCGTCGTCGAGGTTGACCTTCGGCTGGTAGTGCAGCTCGAGCCCGCCGTGCTCGAGCACCTCGCGCAGCGCCGTCACCGTGCCGAGCCGCGCGGCCGAGTTGGGGTCGCGGGCGACGTCGTAGAGCTCGATCCCGGTCTGCTCGCCCTTGGCGACGTACATGGCGACGTCGGCCCGGCGCATGAGCACCTCGACGTCCTCGCCGTGCTGCGGCGAGATCGCGATCCCGATGCTGACGTCGACGTCCATGAGGACGCCGTCCAGACGGAACGGCTCGGCCAGCGCGGTGCGGATCCGACCGGCCACCTCGATCGCGTCCGTGGGCTGCTCGATCTCGGGCAGGAGCACGCCGAACTCGTCGCCGCCCAGCCTGGCCACCGTGTCCCCGGGGCGGACGGCGCTCAGCAGACGTCGGGCCACGACCTCGAGCAGGGCGTCACCGGCGGGGTGTCCCAGCGTGTCGTTGACCTCCTTGAACCGGTCGAGGTCGAGGAGGAACAGCGCGACGCCGGAGCTCTCCCGACGGGCTTCGTCGAGCGCCGACTCGACGCGCTGGTGCAGCAGCACCCGGTTGGGCAGGTCCGTCAGGGCGTCGTGCAGCGCTTGCCGCTGGTTGGCGCGCGACGTCGACGCCGTCTTGTAGACCGCGACCAGGGGGATGAGCAGCAGCGGGATCAACGGCCATGCGCCGAGGGCCATCTCGGCGATGAAGGGCGACACCGCGAGCACCGCGAAGGTCGAGAAGGTGTAGTACCAGAAGTCTTCGGAGAACGACTCCCACCAGGTGTGGCCGTCCGATGCGGAGGTGCCGGCGACGAGGGCCAGGTTGACCAGGTGGTAGGCGAGCCACGTGGCGACGACCCAGGCGACGTCGCCTCCGGTGAACTCCGTCCTCGCCGCGGCGGCCGACGGGTGGACGCCCGCGATCGCCATCACCGCCCAGGCCGCGGTGACCGACAGGACGTACTGCCCGACGTTGAAGAGGAGCTTCCACGGGGTCTTGCGGCGCATGAGCTCGCCCATGATCACGGCGAGCGCCTGCAGCAGGATCGCAGGGGCGAAGCCCCACACGTACATGGCCGCGAAGACGAAGGCGGTGGAGATGGGCACGCCGTCGTTGGCCCAGCTGTCGCTGGCGATGACCGGGCGCAGCTCGCCGAAGAACACGAGTGCCGCCATGACGAACAGCGGCCAGCCCATCTCGGCGATGAGCGACGGCGTGACCTGCCGCGCAGCCAGGAGGACGACGCCCCAGCCCAGCCACACCGACAGGTGCCAGGTGACGGCGAACATGGACCATCGCCACAGCGACGGTCGTTCGCGCGCCCCCATGCCTCGTCCCCTCGTCACGGCCGACGCGTCACCCCTGACGACGCCGTCTCCTGCCCTTCGACGGACCTGGGCTGTTCCTTAACCCGAACGGGCCTGGCAAACCCGTCTCCGGGGCCCTGGCCTGGAACGACGCGGAGGCGGCGCGGTCGACCGGAGGTCGCGGGAGGGGTCAGTCGGAAGGCGTCACGGCCGCGGCGCGGGCGGCGTCGGCACCCTCACCGAGCAGGACCGCGAAGCCGGTGGCGTCGAGGACCGGCCGGCCCAGCGCGACGGCCTTGTCGTACTTCGAGCCGGGGTTGTCGCCGACCACCACGAAGTCGGTCTTCTTCGACACCGAGCCCGAGACCTTGCCGCCCAGCTCCTGGACGGCCTCCGTGGCGCCGTCGCGCGACCAGCCCTCGATCGTGCCCGTGATGACGACCGTGAGCCCGTCGAGCGGCCGTGGCCCGGACTCGACCCGGTCCTCGCTGAGCCGGACACCAGCGCGTCGCCACTTGTCGACGACCTCGCGGTGCCAGTCGACGGCGAACCAGTCGACGACGGCCTCGGCGATGATCGGACCTACCCCCTCGACCGCGGAGAGCTCGTCGACGGACGCCGCGGCGATGCGGTCGAGGTCGCCCAGCTCGCGAGCGAGCGCCTGTGCGGCAGTGGGGCCCACGTGGCGGATCGACAGCGCGACGATCACCCGCCACAGCGGCCGCGTCTTCGCGGTCTCGAGCTCGGTGAGCAGCTTCACGGCGTTGGCGGTGAGGACCCGGCCCTCGGAGCCGCCGTCGCGGGTGAAGAACGTCGAGCCGCGCAGCGCCTCGGCGTCGAGCAGGAAGACGTCGCCCTCGTCGGTGACCACGCCCTCGTCGAGCAGGGCCATCGCCGCCTTGAAGCCCAGTCCCTCGACGTCGAGCGCACCTCTCGACGCGACGTGGAAGACACGCTCGCGCAGCTGCGACGGGCAGGACCGCTGGTTGGGGCAGCGGATGTCGACGTCGCCCTCCTTCGCCGGGGCCAGCTCGGTGCCGCACGACGGGCAGTGGGTCGGCATCACGAAGGCACGCTCGGTGCCGCTGCGCTCCTCGACCACGGGACCGAGCACCTCAGGGATGACGTCCCCGGCCTTGCGCAGGAACACGATGTCGCCGATGAGCACGCCCTTGCGCACGACCTCCTGCTCGTTGTGCAGCGTCGCCATGGACACGGTCGAGCCCGCGACCTTGACCGGCGTCATGACGGCGAACGGCGTGACGCGACCGGTGCGCCCGACGTTGACCTCGATGTCGACCAGCCGGGTGCGCACCACCTCGGGCGCGTACTTGTACGCGATCGCCCAGCGCGGGGCGCGCGAGGTCGAGCCGAGCCGACCCTGGGTCGCGAGGTCGTCGACCTTGACCACGACCCCGTCGATCTCGTGCTCGACGTCGTGGCGGTGCTCGCCGTAGTGGGCGACGAACTCGCGGACGCCGTCGAGCCCGTCGACGACGCGCGCGCGGTCGCTCGTGGGCAGGCCCCAGGCACGCAGAGCGGAGTAGGCCTCGGACTGGCGCGACGGCTCGTGCCCCTGCCATACGCCGATCCCGTGCACGACGAGCTGCAGGCTGCTGAGCCGCTTGAGGGCGAGGTCGAGCTCGGCCTGCAGCCGCGGCACCGTGGTGGAGCCCTTGCCGCGCAACGACACGAGCTCGGTCTCGCGACGGTCGATCCGCTGGCGCAGCGTGCCCGCCCCGGCGTTGCGCGCGTTGGCGAACGGCGAGCGTCCCTGCGCCAGCATCTCGTCGTTGAGCGCCTCGAACGCCAGAGTCGGGAAGTACATCTCGCCGCGTACCTCGACGAGGTCGGGCACGGGATGGTCGCCGGACGCGGCGAGCTGTCGCGGGATCGACGGGATGTAGCGGACGTTGTAGGTGACGTCCTCGCCCACGCGACCGTCGCCGCGCGTGGCCACCGACCGGAGGCGCCCGCGCTCGTAGACGATGTCGACGGCGAGCCCGTCGACCTTCAGCTCGCACAGCATCGACGGCACGCTGCCGAGGTCGCGCTCGATCCGCTCCGACCAGGTGTCGAGCTCGTCGAGGCTGAACGCGTTGTCGAGGCTGAGCATGCGCTGCAGGTGCTCGACCGGCTCGAACATGTCCGAGCGCTCACCGCCGACGGCCTGGGTCGGCGAGTCCGCCGACACGAGCTCGGGGTGGGCCGCCTCGAGCGCCTCGAGCTCGCGGAAGAGCACGTCGTACTCGGCGTCGGACAGGGTCGCGGCGTCGTCGACGTAGTAGCGGCGTCGAGCGTCCTCGATCTGCTCGACAAGCACGCGCCAGCGTGCGACCGGATCGGGTGCCTCAGTCGCGGCCACGGCTGCCCCCCTCGTCGCGCAGCGCGCGGCCGAGCCCGGGGAGCTCTCGCAGGACCGCGCGGGCATGGTCGGGATCCGACGCGCCGAGCCCGCACGACGGCGAGACGAGAACGGCAGCAGCGATCGCCTCCGGGCCGTGGCCGAGGCGGTGTCCGAGGTCGCGCACGAGGTCGACGCTAGCGCGCACATCTGACAGCGGCGGTCGGGTCGGGAGCACTCCGAGGACCAGTGCGACGCCGGCTTCCATGAGCTCGCCGAGCTCGTCGTCGTCGCGGCGTTCGTGCAGCAGCAGGTCGCTCGAGACGGCGTCGACACCGGCCCGGCGGAGCAGCGCGTAGGGCGGTCGGGGGCCGCAGCAGTGGACGACGACGGGGACGTCGATCCCGTGGAGCGACTCGATCACCGTCCGAAGACCGGCTTCGGCGACGGGCTCGTCGACGGCGGCGATCCGCCCGAGGCCGCTGCTGGTCGGGATCTCGCCGTGCAGGACCGCGGGCAGGGCCGGCTCGTCGAGCCACAGCGAGATCCGTGCTGCGGGAAGGCGGCGGCGCAGGTCGCCGACGTGGTCGACGGCGAGCGCGGCGAGCGCGGCGGCGATGTCGCGGCCGGCTCCGGGGTCGCGAACCGCCCGCTCTCCCCCGCGCAGCTCGACCGAGGCAGCGAGGGTCCACGGGCCGCAGAGCGACACGGCGACCGTGCCGTCGAACTCCTGGAGCGCCTCCTCGAGCACGTCGAGGTCCTCGCCGACCCAGGATCGCGCGCGTCGCGCGTCACGCCCCGGCGCGTCGGCGAACCGCCATCCGGTCGTGGTCGTCTCGGTCGCGAAGTCCGGCGCGACGCCCGCCAGCAGACCCGTGGTCCGACCGACCAGGTCGGCGCCGGGGCCGCGGGCCGGCAGCTCGGGCAGGTGCGGGACGCCGTCGCCGGAGGCGCAGGTGTCGACCACCGCCGTGACCGCGGCGCGGACGTCGGTGCCGGGTAGGGAGCCGACCGTCGTCACCGCCGCGGCGACGAGGCCGTCGAGAAGGCGCACGGAAGCGGGTCGGTCGGACACCCTCGGAGGCTAGTTGCTGCGCCGAGGCGGCCCGCACGCACCCGAGGCGGGCGCCGTCGTCATCAACCAGATGGTTGACAAAGCGTTCCTCGGTGCGTGAGGGTATGCAACCAGTCGGTTGAACACCCAGGGAGGTGAGCATGGCCGCCGATCAGCTCTCCCGGGCGTTCGCAGCGCTCGCCGACCCGACCCGTCGCGACATGGTGACGCGACTGGCCTCGGGCGACGCGACCGTCACCGAGCTCGCCTCGGCGTACGACGTGTCGATGCAGGCGGTGTCCAAGCACCTCAAGGTTCTCGAGGACAGCGGGCTCGTGACCCGCAGCCGCGACGCCCAGCGCCGACCGGTGCACCTCGAGGCGGAGGTGCTCTCTCTGATGACCGCCTTCATCGAGCGCTACCGCCGTCAGGCGCAGGACCGCTTCGAGCGCCTCGACGCGGTCCTCGCCGACGCCCAGGGCGTCCCGAGCCGTCCCGGCCAGGACACCTCGATCGACCCCGCTCCCCCGCGCCGGACGCGGGGACGACCCACCGGAGGAACCCGATGACCCACGACCTGACGATCGAGCTCGACGAGCGCGTCCCGCTGCTTCGCCTGACCCGCGACTTCGATGCGAGCCCCGACGTCGTGTTCCGCGCGTGGGCGCAGCCCGACCTCGTCGCTCGCTGGCTCGGGCCGCGCGACCGCGAGATGCTCGTCGAGCGCTACGACTGCGTGACCGGCGGCTCCTACCGCTACGTCCACCGCCGTGGCGACGACGACCAGTGGTTCCACGGCAGCTTCCACGACGTGCGACCGGGCGAGCTCATCGTGCAGACGTTCACGTGGGAGGGCATGCCGGACCACGTCGCCCTTGAGCGCGTCCTGTTCAGCGACCTCGGCGAGGGACGCACCCGCATGACGTCGACGTCGCTCGTCGACTCGTTCGAGGGCCGCGACGCGTTCGTCGCCAGCGGGATGGAGACCGGCGTTCGCGACAGCTTCGAGATGCTCGACGAGATTCTCGCCGACGACAACGCCATGCCGCGCGCCACCTTCCGCAGGTAGCGGCGTCCACGTACTGTCGGTGCATGGCGGACGAGCGGCTCGAGCGGAACAAGGCCAACGCGATGGCCTTCTACGACCTCATGTTCAACGAGAACCAGCCCGCGCTCGCGATCGAGCGCTATGCCGGCGACACGTACATCCAGCACAACCCGCACGTGGCTGACGGCAAGCCGGCGTTCATCGACTACTTCGAGCGGATGGCGCTCGACTACCCGGGCAAGCACGTCGAGTTCAAGCGCGCGATCGCCGAGGGCGACTACGTCGTGCTGCACTGCTACCAGACCTGGCCCGGCGACTCCGACTACGCCGGCATCGACATCTTCCGCTGCGACGACGAGGGTCGCGTGGTCGAGCACTGGGACGTCCTCCAGCCCGTCCCGACCGAGATGGCCCACGACAACGGCATGTTCTGACCCGTCAGCTGATCGGCGTCGCCGTCCACGACTCGGCGCACGTGCTGCTCATGCTCCATGGGTCATAGAGCTCACAGACGGAGTTCAAGAGCAGAAGCCGTGCGGTCTTCGGCTGGTCCGCGGTCCGGCGATCGACGACGTCGACCGTTGGCAGGGCGATCACGAGCGCGTTCACAGGAGGGCTGCGGCCCACAACCCTATGACCGCACCCATTACCGCCAGCTTCACCAGCCAGTCACCAGCGTGCAGGATCGCAAGTTTCCAGGGTTGCCCGCCCCAGATGACCGGTGCGATCAGCAGCACGACGGGAAAGCCGACCCACAGCAGCACCGCCAGACCGACCGCACCGGCGACGGTGCTCTGGTCGGTGGCATCGATGAGGTAGGCGAGTACGAAAGCCACAACGAAGCCGCGCAGCAGGTCGATGACCTTGGAGCTGATGGGGGCGGACTTGAAGTCGACGATCTGGCCGGACCCCGGCGGGATCAGCTTGGCGTGCACGTCCTTGAACGTGATGTACCACAGCGGGGTGACGATCGCACCGGCCACTCCAGCGGCCAGCACAGCAGAAACGCTCAGTGCGCCCATTTGTCGGCTCCGATCTCGCCAATTTCACGGCCGACACGCCGTCGCGCCTGCCGGTGGCGTCATCGATAATGATTAGACTATAGGTCTAATGACTGACGTGGTCAATGAACCAGGCCCATGGCCGCGACGCCGGGCGCGGGCCGAGGCCACCCGCGGCGAGGTCCTGCGCGCCGCGACCGGACTGTTCCTGGAACACGGCTATGCGGCCACCACGATGCCCGCGATCGCGGCGGCCGCCGGGGTAAGTCGCGCGACCGTGTTCAACTCCGTAGGCGGCAAGGCGGCGGTACTCAAAGCGTCCTACGACGTGGCCGTGGTCGGCGACGGCGAGCCGGTCCCGATCTTTCAGCGCCCCGAGATGCAGGCGATGTTCGCCGAGCCGAATCCCGAGCGCACCCTGGAGCTCTACGCCGCGATCATCGCTGGGATCGGCGAGCGGATCAGTGGCCTATACGAGGTCTTCCGCGCTGCCGCCGGCGCGGACCCGGAGATCGCCTCGCTCTGGCAGCAGATCCAAGCCGAGCGACTAGTCGGCGCGACGCAGTTCGTGACCATGCTGCGCGCCAAGGCACCGCTGCGACCGGGCCTGGACCCGGCCGCAGCCGCCGACATCGTCTGGGTGCATATCGACAACGGCATCTACCACCGCTTCGTCCGCGAGCGCGGGTGGACATCGGAGCGGTTCCAGGCGTGGTTTGCTGAAACGCTCAGCGCGCAGCTGTTCGGCAGGTCAAGTTACCCGGTCGCAGGTCCGCATCCTGCGCCTCGACCCACCCGTGGAAGCGAGCGATAGCGGTTCCCCTCTGACTCGCCTGATGTTGAGTCGAACCGCACCCTGTGCTGGGCCTGCGTGAAGGTGATGGCGGCGAGGGGACCGGTTCACGGTGAGGATCTCGGTCTCGATCTGGTGGATGGGCTCACGCGTGACGCGACGCCGCGTCTAGTCGTGTGCCGCCGCGCTACCTGCGCGCGCGACCAGCCGGGGTGAGCCGCACGCCCACCCCGCCTGCGCGGCGCGCTCGAGCAGCCCCCGGATCTGGTCTGGGGACAGATTCGGCATTCGGCTTCGCACGCGCAGGATCTCGGCGTCCCACCACGGGGCGTGGCTCGAGTCGGCGAGCTGCTGTGCGGCGTCGAGGACTTCAACGGCGGCAGCCGGTTCGCCGACGTCCAGCAGCGTCTCCGCCCACACCGTGTCCAGCGGGAGGCACCACGCCCCCCAGAACCCGCGCCAGTCCTGCGCGCCGGCCGCGAGGAGGCGCAGGGCCTCGTCGGCGTGACCCTCCGCACGGGCGAGCGCGCCGCGGAAACCGTCGACGTAACCTCGTGCCGCCTCGGGCACGAGCCCCTCGTCGAGCAGCCGTTCGAGCACCGCGACGTGCCGCGCCAGGTCGTCGCCCTTGCCCTCGACCGCGGCGACGGTGAGCGCGGTGTGGCACCCCTCGATCTGCGAGTAGGGGTGCGCCAGCTCCGCCGCGAGTTCGATCGCACTCGAGGACAGCGCGCGACTCTCGTCGTCCTCGCCCCGCAGCCACAGGGCCAGCGCAGCCAGATTGCGCGCGCACACACCCGGGTCGTGGCCGCCGTAGGAGTAGGTGAGGCGGTGGTGCTGGTCCGGGCGGTAGAGCGCGAGCGCCGCCCGCGCATGGCGCAGAGCGTCCTCCGTACGCCCGAGCAGGAGAAGACCCGACCATTGGACGTGGTGGGCCTCGAGCACCAGCGCAGGGTCCTCAAGCTCAGGCACCAGGGTCCAGAGCTCGTCGGCGAGCGCCGCCATCTCGAGGAGGTCGCCGCTGTGCATGACGACGAACCACGACCCCCACACAGCCTCGAACCGCTGCTCTGCCGAACCGCAGTCGTCGGCGAGCCGCACGGCGTCGTCGAACGCCTGACGCGTCCTGCTGCCCGTCGGCCCCTCGGTCTGCACCGACGCTGTGCCGGTTGCCAGGGCGATACGCAGCTCGACGGCATCACGGTCTGCGACGGGCAGCCGATCGACCAGCTGCCCGGCACGGCCTAGGTGCGCGAGCGCGTCCTCGTAGGCCGTCGCGGCGGCCGCCGAGCGCGCCGCACGCAGCCAGGCGGCGACCGCCTCGGGCGCATCGCCGGCTTCGGTTAGGTGCCAGGCAGCGCGCCCCGCCGTGGCCGCGCCGGAGTCCCGTGCGAGCTGCTCGACCACGGCGCGATGGATGTCGCGACGCGCGCCGCGCGGGATTCCGGCGTACGCCGCCTCTTGCAGCAGTGCGTGCGAGAACTCCCAGCCGCTGCCGTCCTTGAGCCGCAGCGGGCGCAGGATCTCCGACCGGGTCGCCGAATCGAGGGCGACCACGAACGCCGCGTCGTCGAGGTCGACGAGCGAGCGCAGCAGCGCTGTCGAACCGGTGCGCCCCAGGACGGCGGCACGGGCGACGACGGCACGGGCGTCCGGAGCGAGCGCGTCGACACGCTCGGCCAGCAGACCACGCAACGACCGGGGCACGGCCTGTCGCGCGTCGCCCGGTGCACGGTCCCGCGAGCTCGCCGCCCGCACACACTCCTCGACGAACAGCGGCGTACCTGCTGATCGGTCCAGCACGTCGCGCTTCCAGTCCGCGAGCCCCGGGTCGTCGCCGACGAGCGAGTCGAGCAGGATGACGGCCTCGTCCGGGAAGAGCGGGCCGACGCGTCGTCGGGTGCCGTGGCTCCGATCGCTCCACCGGTCTTCGCCCGAGGGACGCGTGGTGATGAGTAGGAGGCAGCGCCGCCGGGCGATGCGGTCGCAGATCTGGGACATCAGCGTGCGCGTCGCCTCGTCGGCCCAGTGCGCATCCTCGATCGCGACGAGACAGGGACGGTCGCCAGGGACGACCAGCTCGAGAGCCATCTCGGCGACGCGTTGCTGCCGCACGACGGGATCGAGCTCCTGCCAGCCCGGGTCCGGCGGCTCCGGCGACATGACCGCTCCCCAGGCGGCGCTGTCCGACGCAGCTTGGGTCCCGGCGTCGTTCAGCAACCGGCGCAGCGCGACGTACGGCGAGTGCGGGTCGAGCGACGACGTCGATCCGAGGGACGTCGACCAGCCACGCGCCTCGAGCCGTGCCCGCAGCTCGTGGACGAGCCGGGACTTGCCCACGCCCGGGTCACCCGACAGCACGACGACCTGACCCAGTCCGTCGTCGGCCTGGTCTGCGAGCTGCTCGAGCACGGCGAGGTCGGGAACCCGCCCGACGAGCGGAGACAGTCCACGGCGCTGACGCACGTCCCACGTCGAGTCCAGCACGGGAGCAGTGACGAGTCGCCGTACGTCGCCCACCGGTTCCCACGTCCCAGGGCCGAGAGCCTCGGCGGCATCCTCTGACAGCAGGACGTCACCGGGTGCGCCGTGCGCGGCGAGGTCGCGTGCCTGCTGCACGGCCGCGCCGGAGACGGAGCCCTCCCCCATGACCACGAGCTCGCCCGGCACGACGCCGCACCGGACCTGCAGCCGGACGCCCTCGACGGTCCGGCCGTCCACGCCGGCTGCCACCGCAGACGCACAGCGGACCGCGCGCGCGACGTGGTCCTCGCGGGCGCGGGGCACTCCCACAACCACGAGGACCGATCCGGGCTCCGCGACGCACCACCCGTCGCAGCGCCGGGCCTCGGCGTCGACGAGGGCGACGACCTCGTTGTGCGCGCGCTGCCACAGCTCGGGGCCGGCGTCGTCGCGCTCGAGATCGAGCCTGACGTGCACGACCGTGCCCACCCGGACGGCCGGCTCCCGTCGGTCGTCCGCACCGACCGGATGTCCGGAACGGCTCACGAGGTCGCCGACGAGCCGGTACCCCGACTTGGCCACGGTCTGCACCACGCGCGGGTTGCGCGCGGAGTCCCCGAGGGCGCGCCGGAGCTTGATGACCGTCGCCGACACGGCGTCATCGCTGATGAAGGTGTCCCCCCACACCTCCCGCTTGAGGTCGTCTCGCGCGACGACCGTGCCAGGACGGCGTGCCAGCGCGAGCAGGACATCGACCACGCGGGGCTCGAGCCTGCGCTCGTCGCCGTCGCGTACGAGGCGGTGGCCGGGAGCGTCGACCAACCAGCCGTCGACCCAGAGTTCGTCGCCTGACCCACTCGCCATGGACCCAGAGTGCTACGCCGGGAGGGCTCCCGTCCGTAGGAACTCCGTAGGTGGACCGTCATCGGACCGTCGGCCGCGCCGATCGTCGTCGACCCCAGGCTGGATACCGCGAGGCACCCAGCCGACCGCACGCCAACACCACGGCCATCCCTACGGAGGACCCCCGATGACAACCACCCCGCTCCCGTCGCCCGACGGCCGCCTGTTCCTCACCGACGCCGGCTGCGAGACCGATCTCATCTACAACCGCGGCGTTCCCGTCCCCGAGTTCGCCGCGCACACGCTCCTCGCAGACCCGGTCGGCCGGGCAGCGCTGGCCGACTACTACCGGGGCTTCCTCGATCTCGCTCGCGCCACGGGAAGCGGCATGGTGCTCGACGCGCCGACCTGGAAGGCGCACCCGTTCTGGGCAGCCGACCTCGGAGTGACGAACGACGAGCTGCACGACGCGGTCCGGGTCACCGTCGCCTTCAGTCGCGGTCTCGCTGACGAGTACGCCGACGTGCCCGTCCTCGTCGACGGGCTCGTCGGTCCGCGCGGTGACGCCTACGCACCCGAGAGCCTGTTGACCGCCGACGAGGCCGAGGCCTACCACGCCACGCAGATCGGCTGGCTGGCCGAGGCAGGGGTGGACCTCGTGACGGCGTTGACGTTCACCCACACCGACGAGGCGATCGGCGCCGTGCGCGCCGCCCGCACGATCGGCGTCCCGATCGTCGTCTCCTTCACCGTCGAGACCGACGGCCGGCTTCCCACGGGTGAACTGCTCGGCGAAGCGGTCCAGCGCCTCGACGGTGCCACCAGTGGGACGGCGGCGTACGTGATGGTCAACTGCGCGCACCCCGACCACGTCCTTCTCGGCCTGACCCCCGGCACCTGGCTCGAGCGCGTCCGCGGCGTGCGGTGCAACGCGTCGCGTCAGAGCCACGCCGAGCTGGACGTCGCGGAAGCTCTGGACGACGGTGACCCCGCCGAGTTCGCGGACGGCTACGGCCTGCTGGCCAGCCGACTGCCCGCACTCGCTGTGGTCGGCGGCTGCTGCGGCAGCGACCTGCGCCACGTGGCTGCCGTCGCCCGCGAGCTAACCCTCGTCCGCAGCTCGGTCTGAGCTGCCCCGAACGACGGCGCCACCGTCGAGACGACGAGACCCCCTGCACTGCTGGGGGTCTCGTCGTCGAGGTTTCGCGGTGTCGCCTCTGCTCGTCCGGGTCATCGGCGGAACGATGACGGCGGCCTCGGACATGCTCGGCATCCTCCCGGTTCAGCCCGTGCCAAGCGAGCGATAGGCACATCGGCCTCGGCGGCGTTCAGCGCAGGTAGCGGGCTGGTGGCTGTTGGAGTTGGCCACCCTGATGGGGGTGGTCGATGAACCCGGGCAGGGGTGGCGGAAGGTCCCGGATGCAGTCTTCTGAGCAGGCGTTCACGAGCATGGGCAGTGCGTCTGTAGCAATCCGGAGTGTGATCCACTTCTGCCACAGCAGGTCTTCGATTGGCCCCTGACAGACACTGCACCGAGTTGCCGACGATGCTCCGAAACGCTCTGGATCCAGGTCGTTGAGATCGAGGCCTGTGACGTCGGTGACGCTGGCCAGGGCGGGGAACGGTGGTCGGAAGTGCGCGTTGCCGTACAGCGCGCGGGTGCTGACGGTGCTGTTGCGCAGGTTCGGACAGCGGGACAACTCGTAGGGGAACCAATGCAAGCGGTAAGAGGTGTAGACGGTCATCTCTTCGAGCCCGGCCATGGCTGCGATCTCAGCAGGGAGTCGACGCAGCGGACTTCCGTACAGGAGGAGATGTCGAACCTGGGACAGTTCACCGATCTCCGGTGGGAGCGTGACGATCTGGTCGCGCTCAGCGGGACTCAGCTCCATGAACGGGCGAAACTCTGGCCGGGCATCGGCCTTGGCCTCCTCGATCAGGGAGAGCAAGTGTCTCCAGCCCGGAGCGGAGGTGTCCTGCCGTTCGGCGTGGAACCGGACTGCGTGGCTGACTGGTTGCGATTCCGGCGAGTAGTCGAAACAGTCACAGGTGTTGCTGCCACTACCCGGAGGCACGGCGTCAGCCCAGCGGTTGCTGAACAGTCGATGCACCGTCGGCCGGGCACCATCCGTCTCGGAGTCCATCCAACGATTGTCCGCCTTGGCCGGTGACACTCCAAGGTCACATCCGAGACCCGATCCGGGGTTCGGTGCAACCCGTCGAAGGCGAGTCAGATCGGCACTTCTGCGCGCCGCGAGGCGGCCCGCCATCCACACCTCCAAGGCGGTCCCGGTGTGATCGAACTCCACCTGATCACGAACACGCCTGTCCGTCACACTGAGGTCACCACCGTTCGATGTCCGTGCGCAGACAAGACGCCGCTGTGTGTGTGCATCCAACGGACAACAGGGGTGTTGGTGGGTCACGGAACCGGTGTAGGTTCCGGGCCTGGGCGCGGGCTCACCTCGAAATCGACTTCTAGGTACCCCCTCACGCTTTGACAGGCGCGAGTTCCCGACGGCCCCCCGAGCAGGAGGTTCGTCGATGAGTACGCCGACGGCTCGTGACGTTGTCACCGAGTTGATGAACCGGCTCGATCAGGCCGACATCACCGCCATCGACGACCTGATCTCGGCGGACATGGTCAATCACGCCGCTGGCCCGCAAGGTCGGGAAGGTTGGAAGCAGATCGGGTCGATTATCGGCGTCGACCTGGGTGACTGGACGATGACGCATCACCACTTCGTTGGCGAGGGTGACCTGGTGGCACACCACATGACCATCCATGGCACCCACCAGGCCTCCACGATGCCGCTGCTCCAGGCGGTAGCGGTCACCGGGAATCCCGTGGCGTGGGAGTTCATGCACCTGTGGCGTGTTGCCGACGGCAAGATCGTCGAGCACTGGGCCTGCCGCGACGACGTCGGCTTGCTGGCGCAAGTGGGCGCCTGGCCCCGGTAAGCGACAAAGCCGCACCCATCACAGGGAGCTCACCGCCTAGAAGGGCTGTCATCGGCTCTCGCGCACGACGCCGCTTCAAGGCCCAGGCGGTCGACGAGCTCACCCGAGCGCGAATGCCCGGTTATTGGGCGGGGCGCGCCAGGAGCTGAACCGGCCAAATCACCCGAATGATCATGAAACCCACTGCCGGAGTGTCCGGGTTTACGGACACTCCTATATCCCCCGGAGCATTCGGCAGAGTCGTGAAGCGGCACCTTGAAGACCCCTGGCCGACCCGGCCTCTCAAACCTCAGGGCAAACGAGCATCTGATTTTGCGCCCGCCGGCCAGGTAGTCCGTCGGAGTCAAGAAACGCTCGACGCAGTCAGAGCGACGGCCACGAAGAACCTGTACAGCCGCCCAGACGTCTGTCGACGTCGCTCAGTCCTGAGTTCCCGGCGATCCGTACCCGCCGCCTCCGGAGCTCTGGAACGAGATCGTGTCGCCGCGGCGCAGCCGCACCTGCCCCTTGCATGGGAGATCGCTGAACTCGGTCTCGCCGGTGCGGCGTAGCCGGACCCTGGCCGGCGAGCCAGGTGAGCCGCCGTCGCGGCCCGCGGCGACGAAGTCGGGATGGGTCTGCTCGAGGTAGTACGGCCCGTCGGCGACATCGACGAGCAGGGTCAGGTCACGACGCAGCCCCAGGCCCCCCGCGTGGACGCCCGCTCCCCCGGAGCCGTCTACGAGCTCCGTGCGCTCGATGCGCCAGGGGTACTCCTGCTCGGCGATCTCAGCCGGCAGGATGGCGCAGTTGCTGGTGTAGGTGTCGATGGCGTTGTCGCCCGCGGCATCGCGGCGCGCTCCGCCACCACCGCCGAGGATGTCGGCGAGGATGGTGGCCTTGCCCCAGCGCGCATCGTGGGCGCGCAGGGTCCAGGCCGGGAACGAGACGTGCGACCCTGCGACGTCGCGGTCGGGCATCAGCTGTCCGAGGGCCGTCACCATGAGGTCGGCGATCCGTTGCACGGCGAGGTGGCGCGCCGACAGCGGGGCTGGGTGGTCCGGGTTGACCAGGCTGCCCGGCGCGGCGCAGACGTCGATCAGGCGGGTCAGCCCGTCGTTCTGCCGGACGCCGGAGTCACCTGCGAAGCAGCGGACCGCGAAGTAGACCCCGGCGTGAGTGCTCGCGATCGGCACGTTGAGGCCGGTGGGCACTTGGGGCGACGTGCCGGTGAAGTCCACGCTGAGGCGCCCGCCGCTCGCGTGCACGGTCACCACGATCTTGATCGGCTCGGTCCCGTCGAGTCCGTCCATCCACCCGGTCGCGCTGCTGGCGGCGTCCGGCCAGGACGCGAACAGGGCGGCCGCTCTGGCCTGGGTGTCGATCAGGAGCAGCTGGATGGCTTCGGCGACCGTGTCGGTCCCGTTGCGGGCGCAAAGCTCCTGCACCCGTTCGATGCCTCGTCTGCAGGCGGCCAGCTGCGCCGACAGGTCGCCCATCGTGGAGTGCGGGTCGCGCACGTTGGCGGCGATGAGGGCCGCCACCGCCTCGTTGCGAACGCCGCGGTCGACGTACTTGATGGCCGGGAAGATGACGCCTTCCTGGTAGATCTCGGTGGTGAGCGGGCTCTCGGTCCCGGGGAAGGTTCCCCCCACGTCGATGTGGTGGGCGATGGACCCGGCGTAACCCATCAGTCGGCCGTCCACGTGGATGGGTGCGAAGACCTGGAGGTCGTTGGTGTGGGTGCCCCCCAGGTAGGGGTTGTTGGTCAGGACGACATCGCCGGGATGGAGGGTGCCGTGCTCGCTGAGGGCGGCCGCGAGGGCGAACTGCATGAGACCCAGCTGCGCCGGGATCTGCTCGGAATGCGCGATCATCCGGCCCTCGTGGTCGAACAGTCCGCAGCAGAAGTCGAGCATCTCCCGGATGATGGGGGAGAACGACGATCGGTACTCGACGACCGCCATCTCCTCGCTGATGGCGAACAGGGCGTTACCCAAGATCTCCTGCGTGACCGGGTCCATGTCAGCGCTCCGTCCGTTCCAGCAGGAGCGAACCTGCCGCGACCTGCCGTGCCGTCCAGCCGGGGAACAGCAGCGTGGTGGTGTCCTCCTGCTCGATGAGCGCGGGCCCGGACACGGGCTCGAGCCCGACACCCGCGCGGTCCAGGACTAGAGTGTCGCGCCACGCGCCCCGCATCCAGACCTGCCGGCGGCCCAGTGGCTGGCTGGCGGGACCACTGTGGCCGTGCACGTCGATCGGCTCCTCGGGCGCGACGGCGATGACACGTACGGCGGTCATCTCCGTGGCGGTGTCGTCCAGCACGTAGTCGTAGGCGGCGCGGTGGGCCTCGACGAACGCCTCCTGTGCCCGCTCGAGCGTCGCGCGGGACGCCCGCCCAGATCCGTCGAGCTCGAGAGGAACCCCGAGGCTGTACGCCTGCCCGGTGTAGCGCATGTCGGCGGAGAAGCTGAGCCGCCCGGTGTCGGCGTGACCGCTGTGCGCGAGCAGCCCGCGGGCGCGGTCGGCGATCTCGTCGAGCTGCCGTTGCAGGTCCTGCGGTTGCACGTCCGCCGTGGCGCGCAGCCAGCTGCGGCCCAGATCGTGACGCACCTCGGTGAGCAGCAGACCCAGCGCAGCCGTCACCCCGGGGTAGAGCGGCACCAGCACCTTGCGCATGCCAAGCTCCTCGGCCAGCGAGCAGCCGTGCATCGGCCCCGCTCCACCGAGGGCAACGAGGGTCATGTCGCGAGGGTCGATCCCCCGGGCCACGGAGATCACCCGCAGGGCCCCGGCCATGTTCGCATCGGCGACCCGCACCACGGCCGCGGCGGCCTCCACGGTGGACATGCTCATCGGGTCGGCCACGTGCACGCGGACCGCGGTGGCGGCCAGCTCGGGGTCGAGCTTGAGGTCGGTGCCGAGGGTGCGCTGGGAGGTGAGCGTTCCCAACACGAGGTGCGCGTCGGTGACCGTCGGTCGCTCGCCGCCCCGGTGGTAGGCGGCCGGACCGGGGTCGGCTCCAGCGCTTTCCGGCCCGACCCGGAGCGCGCCGAAGCCATCCACGCGGGCGAGCGAGCCGCCCCCGGCTCCGACGCACAGCACGTCGATCTGGGGCAGGTTCACCCGGTGGCCGCTCTGCTCGCCGACCCAGCGCACCTGGGGGGTCGCGTCGATGACGACGGCGAGGTCGGCCGTCGTCCCGCCCATGTCGAAGGTGAGCAGCCGCTGCTCCCCCGCCAGGGCGGCCAGCCGGGCAGCGCCCACGACACCCGCCGCCGGACCCGACGTGACCAGCGCGACGGGCAGCTCCGAGACGGTCGACGCGGCGGCGAGGCCGCCGTTGGAGCGCATGAGTTGGACCGGCACCCGCACGCCGCGCGCGGCCACCTCTTCGGCGAGGTGGGCGACGTATCCGCCGACGAGCGGCAGCAGGGCAGCGTTGACGGCCGTCGTGTTGGCCCGCAGGTATTCGCGAACCTCAGGGGCAACGTCGCTGGAGATCGTGACCGGGATCCCCGGCAGGAGCTGCTTCAGGCGCTCGGCGACGTACCGCTCGTGGCTGGGGTTGAGGAAGGAGAACAGGAGCACCACGGCCACCGCCTCGACGCCGAGGTCCCTCAGCCGGGCCGCCGCCAGGTCGACGCTGCCCTCGTCGAGGTCCTCGAGGACCTGACCCTCGGGTCCGATCCGACCGATCACCTCGACGCACCGTTCCCGGGGGACGACCGGTGGCGGTTCCGGCGTCCAGAGGTCGTAGATGTGCCGGCGCTGCTGGGTCCCGATCTCCAGGATGTCCCGGAAGCCCCGGTTGGTCACCAGCCCGACGCGTGCGAGCTTGTCCTGCACGAGTGCATTGGTGGCGACCGTGGTGCCGTGCGCGAGGAAGTCGACTGCGGCGGCGTCGCTGCCGTCGCGGGACGTGACGACGGCGAGGCCCTCGAGGAAACCCCGCGACACATCCTCGGGGGTGGAGGCGACCTTGGCGATGGTGAGGCGGCCGTCGGCATTCACGAGCACGGCGTCGGTGAAGGTGCCCCCCACATCGACTCCGACGCGCACGGTGCCCGATGCGGTACCCGCGCTCAGGGCGCCCGACCGCTCCGCCATCCAAGGCCTCCCGTTCCAGTCGGGGCAGTATGTCTCGATCAGGCATCCGCGACCCTCGCAGGTGCCCAGGCGGCTACCGTGCCTCGCACAACCTTCAGCCGTCATGCGTCATTCGACGGACGCCCCCGAGGAGGCACCCATGACCGAAGATCGCTGGGGGAAGGTCCGCGAGGTCACCCTTGACCGCTCCGGCGCTGAGGAGGGCGGCCCGCGAGGCGGAGCCCGTAGCGCCTCGCCAGTACCGGAAGGGCTGGGCCGATACGCCGCTGCGTTCCTGTCCACCAGCCACGAACGGGTGCGGTTCCACTGGCGCTCGGCCGCCGGCGACTGGTTCCTTGCTGCGTTCGACCGCGTTCCGGGGGCCGTCCAGGCCGCCGACGAGGTGCGTGTCACGTGGCGGACCGTGCAGCTGCCGCACGGACTGACCGCACGCGAGATGGACGTGCTGACCCTGGTGTGCCTGGGGCTGACCAACCAGGCGATTGCCGGCCGGCTGGGAACCAGCGCCCGCACCGTGTCTACGCAGGTCGAGCGACTGCTCACCAAGCTCGGCCAGAACGGCCGCGCGGGCCTGGCCGCCCTGACCGTCGAAGCCGGACTGATGCGACTTCCTGTCCCCGGCGGCCTGGGACAGGAGACCGGTCTGGCGCTCGTCGATGTCGAACGCGCGGCCGGAGCCCCTACGGCGCTGGGCGCGCGCCCCCGACCCCAGCGCATCCGACGGGCCCCGCTGCACATCGGTTCGGTGCTGCCGCTCAGCGGTGCAGCCTGGGCCGACGGCCTGGAGGCGCACCGGGGCGCGGAGTTGGCGGTCAAGCAGATCAACGCCCGCGGCGGTATCGACGGCCGACTGGTGGAGCACGTGGTGGCGTCCGCGGACTTCTTCCAGCCCGGCGAGGTCGTCGACGCCTTCCGGTCGCTGGTCGACCTCGAGGTCGACGCGATCATCACCTCCTACGCCAACTCCGAGTGCACCGAGGTCTTCGACGTGGTGGCGGACTACGGTCAGCCCTTCCTGCACAACGCGACCTTCGAGCGCCAGGTCGAGATGGTGCGGGAAGATCCGCAACGGTTCGGCATGATCTTCCAGACATGTCCGAGCGAGATCCACTACGGCGTCGGCGCTGTCCGCGCGGTCGACGAGCTGCGGGCCAGCGGCATGTGGCGGCCCCGATCCCGTCGGATCGTCTCCCTCGAACTTGATCTCGACTCCAGCCGCATCGCCAACGAGCAGTTCTACGCGGCGGCGTCGGCCACGGGGTGGGAGGTCGCCAGCGTGATCCGGGTGCCGTTCGCGGACCCGGACTGGCCTCAGCTGGTCCGCCTGGTCACCGAGCACGACCCGGCCGTGGTACTCGTGACCCATTTCGTGCCTCAGGCGATGGCCGACTTCCAGCGGGTCTTCCACCAGGTCGGTCATGACGCCCTGGTGTACGGCGTCTACGGCCCGTCGATCCCGCACTTCGCGCACGAGGCGCGCGGCGCCGCGGAAGGCATGCTGTGGTCCACCGTGACGGGCACCTACGACGACGACTTCGGCCGAGCGTTCCGTCGTGACTTCGAGCGGCTTCACGGGACACCCGCGGGTTGGTCGCAGGCTGGCGGCGCCTACGACCAGGTCCGGCTGCTGTCAGCGGCCTGGGCCTCGGCCGGGACCGTGGCCACCCCTGCGGTCGCGGCGTTCCTGCGCAGCACCGTGTATCGCGGCGTCAACGGGGTCTACTTCATGGGCCGCAGCGGACAGACGACCCTGTCCTATCCCGACGTGACGTTGGATCCCTCGCTCGGGCAGGCGCACATGGTGTTCCAGGTGCAGGGCCGATCTTCGACGCTGTTGGGGCCGTCCCCGTACCGGCGATATCCGCTCGTTCCGCACGCCGCCGGCCGCCCGCCGTTCGGCGTGACCGTGCCGCGATCTGGCCCGCTAGTCGTCCTCGGCCATCCAGGCCGACAGACGGCTTCGGGCGGTGGACAAAAGCGGGACGATTCCTCGCGGCATGAGTACCACGATGAGTAGCAGGGCAAGTGCCGAGCAGGATCAGGCGGATCTCGGGGTAGTTCTCGAGTTCGGCCTGTACCAGCGTCGAGCACGATCGTGCCGATAATCGGACCGCTCAGGTGCCGAGGCCGCCGATGACCAGCATCGTGACGAGAAGAGTCATCGGGCCTAGCCCCATCAACGAGGGCGACACGACTCCGTAGGTGAACGCGTACAGCGCGCCGGCCACTCCGGCGAAGAAGCCGGACATCCCGAACGAGACCATCTGGTAGGAGCGCGGACTCATCCCCGCGCGGCCGCGCAGCGATGGGTTGTCCCGTAGCGACACCAGGCCGGTCCCCAGAGGTGACGCGGATAACGCGGTACATCACCGGCAGGGTCAGCAGCACGCCTGCGAGTGCGATCCAGTAGATGTAGCGGGCCCGGAGTCTGCGGTCTCGACGTCCTGCAGCCCGTATCCGTGGAAGCCAGACAGCCCGAACGTGCCGCCGGTGACGTCGCTCTTGTCGGCGATGATGAGCAGCCGGATCACCTCGGCGAACCCGAACGTCAGCAGGGAGACGTAGATCCCGCGCAGTCGCAGTCGACGGCATGGCCAGCACGATCGAGACCAGCCATAGCGCGACAGCCACCGAGCAGATCGGTGACCTGAACCACGGCAGTCCGGTGTGCAACGACAGCAGCGCCGCGGCGTAGCCGCCGATCGGCGTAGATCGCGAGCTGGCCGAAGTTCCAGACGCCGGAGAACCCGAGGACGAGGTTCCAGGACTGGTTCAGGATCATCCAGATGAGGGCGAGGGTAGCCACGCCGATCCAGTACGAGCTGGTGAGCATCAGCGGCAGGGCGACGCCCACGACGGCCAGGACTGCGACGACAACCCATCGGAGGGACCGGCCACCCAGAGTGCGAGTACGTCAGCCGTGTCAGCGGGAGTCGACATCTGCTCACAGCCGAGCCTCCTGTGGCTTGCCCGCGATTCCGTTGGGTCGGACGACCAGTACGACCAGGATCACGACGTAGAGGATGGGCAGTGCGTAGGTGCTGCTCCAGTAGATCGACACCGCCGCTTCGACGAACCCGATGATGTAGGCGGCGTAGATCGTGCCCTTCACCGATCCGAGGCCGGCGAAGATAACCACGATCAAGCGCCTGGAGCAGCGGCAGGTCACCGGCATTGGGGTAGACGAAGTACAGCGGGGCGAGCAGCACACCAGCCACGCCGGCGAGAGCAGCGGCAATACCCATCGTCACGACGTACACCCGCCGTGCCGGGATGCCCATCAAGCGCGCGGCGTCGAGACTCTGCGCAACTGCGGTGATGGCCAAGCCGTAACGAGATCGAGAGAGGAACGCCGCAAGGGCCAACAGCGCCCCGATAGCCACCACCGCCATGACCAGCGAGTGGTAGGTGATCGAGACCTGGTCCGTCAGATCGACATTGCCCTCAAGCAAAGGATCGAACGGCTTCTGCCGAGGGCCGTACATCAGCAAGATGACGTTCTGAACCACGGTGGCGATGGCGAACGTGGTGATGAAGGCTGTCATCTCGAAGTCGACGCCGGCCCGGCCGAGCAGCGGCCGAACCGCGAGGTAGTAGACGAGTACACCTATGACGAACGTCACTACGGCCGCGACGAAGAGTGACGTCCACACCGGCCAGCCGGTGCGTTGGAGGAAGGTGTACGCCGCGAAACCGCCCACCATCACCATGACGCCCTGCGCCATGTTGAGCACGCGTAGCGTGCCGTAGACCAGAGTCATACCGATGGTGATGAGGGCGAACATCGAGCCCTGGACGATCGTGCTGACGATGGTCTGCAGAAATTGATTCATGTCCTCGACCACCGATTCCCAGATAGGTCTGCACGACCGCCTCGTCGTTGAGCACTTCGTCGACAGCTGCCTCGCCTGACGACACTGTCCGTTCTCGACCAGAACGATGGTGTCGGCGAGGTCCTGGATGTGTGCGAAGTTCTCCTCGACCAGCAGCACGGTCTGCCCGCCGCGAGCGATGGTCGCGATCCGTGGCGTAGACCTCGTCGACGAGGACCGGAGCCAAGCCCAGCGATGGTTCGTCGATCATGAGCAAGTCGGCGCGTGCCATCAGGCCGCGGCCAAGCGCGAGCATCCGCCGCTCGCCGCCGGACAGCGTTCGCGCGCGTTGCGATTTGCGTTCGGCGAGGCGCGGGAAGAAGCGCGAAGACCTCGTCGAGTCGGGCGCTGCGGTCCGCGCGGTCGGGCTGGGTGAAGGCGCCGAGCACCAGGTTCTCCTCGACCGTCATGTCGGGGAAGAGCAGGTCGCCCTGGGGGATGTGCACTAGTCCACGCTTGACGATGCTTTCGGTGCGTTCGCCGTGATGTCGATCCCGTGGAAAGTGATCGCTGCCCGCGCCGAGCCGGGAGCAGTCCGCTGATCGCGCGCAGGAGCGTGGTCTTGCCGTGCCCGTTGGGACCGATGATGACCACGAATCGAACCGTCGGGGACGTCGAGGTCGAGGGACCGTTGATGACACGTGGTCGCACCGGCCGGAGGCCGCACACCTCAAGACCGCGAACTCCCGTCACAGCAGTCGTCCGGGCCTCGGGGTCTGGTCGCCCTTGCGACCGAGGTAGACGCGGATGACCTCGTCGTCGGCGAGCACGTCGGCTGCGGCGTGCCCTCGAACAGCATGCGGCCGTGGTTCATGATGAGCACGCGGTCGGACAGCGCCATGAGGGCGCGCATCACGTGCTCGATGAGCACGATGGTGATTCCGCGGCCCTGGATCTGACGGAGCAGCTCGATGAGTCTGTTCGACCTCGGGTGGAGTAAGTCCACCGAACGGTTCGTCGAGGAACAGCAGTCGTCGGCTCGGTCGCGAGCGCCGACGCGATCATCAGTCGCTTCTTGTCGAACACCGCAAGCGGCCCTGCCAACTGACGCGGCCCGGTCGACGAGCCCGACGAATGCCAACTCCTCGTGCGGCGGTCTGGACGTACCTCCGGCTGGGTCGTGCGCCACGATCGGGTCACGCAGTGGTGAGCGCTCCCGAACTGGGCGCCGGCCACGACGTTGGCCAGCGACCGTCTGGGTGTCGAAGACCGACGGAAGCTGGAAGGTGCGAGCCAGATCCCGAGCTGGCAGATCTGCTGCACCGTGGCGGTACGGATCTCCTCGCCGTCGAAGGAGATCGATCCCGTCGTCGGCCTGCACGATGCCGGTGACCACGTCGAACAACGTCGTCTTGCCAGCACCGTTCGGTCCCGCGATGCCGAAGATCTCGCCTCGAATACCGAGAACGGTGAGGTCGTCGACGGCGGCCAACCCGCCGTACCGTTTCACGACGCCATCGCCCACCAGCAGCGGGCGCTCTGCAGATGCGGTTTGCGCTACAACCATGGGGGTAGCTGGAACGTGCCCGGAGTGTATGGGTCGCCGGGGAGATCGGGACCTGCTCGCCGTCTTGGATCTGATAGGTCAGGTGCGGCATCCCGAGGCTCGGGTCATTGACCAGGTCGGGGTAGGGAGCCACCGCGAGCTCGGTGTCGGAGATCCAACTTGGTCGTACCGGACACGCCCCGGAAGATGGCCGGCTTGAGCAACTTGTTGATCTGCGCGAAGTTGAACGGGTCGCCAGCCATGGCCGCGGCCTGGGCCCACAGCCGGACCATGTCGTACTGGCCACCGGCCTGCGACAGGCCGGCCTCGGCGTTGTACTTGGCCTTGTAAGGCGGCGAGGAACTCGTCGCCGATCTTGTCCGGCAGCGTGCCGATCGTCGTCGACCAGATCACGCCGTAGCCCGCGGTCCCGGCCAGTTGGAGGTACTCGGGACCGAGGGCCCGTACTGCTGGTAGAGCAGCGATTGGGTCGGGGCCGTGGCGAACTGCTTGGCGAACGAGGCGAGATCACCTGGGATGTAGTCGGTCATGTAGATCAGGCCCGGGGGGTTGGCACGGATCTTGGCGAGCTGAGGGCCCCAGTCCGCGAACGGCGCAGTCACCTCCTCGTAGATGGGTACGGTCCAGCCGATAGCCGTGACCGAGGACTTGAACGCCTGGGCGATCGAGATCGAGTAGGGATCATTGCTCGTGATGATCGCGACGGTCTTGCTCGCGGGCTTCCACGACCCGTCCTGCAACCATCCCTGCATGAGCGGGACGAAGCCCTTGCCGTACCAGATCTCCGACGGGCAGCCTTCGTAGATGTTCGTGATCTTGTGCTGCGTGACGTAGTCGACGTTGGCCTGCAAGGTGTTGAGGTGGAAGGTCGGGATATCGGCGTCGGAGTAGATGGAGTACTCCGACGAGTCGTTGGTGGTGTACCCCGAGAAGATCGCGGCCACCTTCTCCTGGTTGACCAGCCGCTGCGCCTGCTTGACGTAGTTCTCCGGGGACAGGTCCGACACGTCGCCGATGACGAGCGTGAGCTTGCGGCCGGCGATGCCTCCGGCGCCGTTGATCGCGTCGATCGCGAGCTGCTGCCCGCGGGTCATCTCCTGGCCGTCGCCGGAGTAGGGGCCGGTCACTGGGGAGACGCTGCCGATCTTGATGTCTGCGCCGGCCGAGGATCCGCCGGAGCTTCCGCCGGACGAGCCGCCGCTGTCCTTAGGCGCGAGCCCGTAACCTCCGGCGGCGCCGACCACCAGACCTCCGACCCCCGCGGCGGCCAGACCTGCCACGAAGTTCCGGCGAGACACCCCCTTCGGGCGTGTCGACGCGTCTGGGTCGGGCGTGATCGCTGCGGTTTCGGGCTCGGTGTCGCTCATGGAGGCCTCGTTTGATGGCGGTCCGGTGTGGTGGGGCCGATCACACCGAAGTGACGGGCGAGCGTCATGCGTCATATGACGGACGACGAGGCAGAGCCTGCGGACGCTAGCGTCCCGGAGACCCGTGACAGGAGGACGACGATGACTAATTCAGTCGCCGGTTGTGACGTGGTGGTGAGCTTCGACTTCGACGCCGAAGAGGTCTGGATCGGGGAGGACCCGGGCAACGCTGCTCGTCCAGGCACTCTGTC
The DNA here is from genome assembly GCA_963782665.1 of uncultured Actinomycetota bacterium. Taxonomy (GTDB): domain Bacteria; phylum Actinomycetota; class Actinomycetes; order S36-B12; family CAIYMF01; genus Longivirga. The sequence goes on from CAWAKP010000005.1 coordinate 979,090, forward strand.
CCAGGGCACCTACGGCGCGAAGGTGGCCGTGCCGGCTGTTCTCGAGCTGCTGCGCAGGCTGGACATCACGGCCACGTTCTTCGTCCCAGGCCGTGTCGCAGAGCGCCACCCGGCACGGGTCGAGGAGATCCTGGCCGGCCGCCACGAGGTGGCCCACCACGGCTACACGCACACGTCACCCACGCGACTGACGCCCGCGGAGGAGGAGGAAGAGCTGGTCCGCGGTGCGCAGATCCTGTCCGCGCTGGGCGCCGACGTCGTCGGCTACCGGTCGCCGTCGTGGGACTTCTCGCCAGTCACGCTCGACCTTCTGGTCAAGCACGGCTTCGGCTACTCCTCCAACCTGATGGACGACATCCGCCCCTACCGGCACGCGAGTCACAACATCGTCGAGGTTCCGGTGCACTGGACCCTGGACGACGCGGCGCATTTCTGGTTCGACACTGCGTCGTGGACCAAGACGATCCGCACGTCAGCAGAAGTGCGCGCGCTGTGGGAAGAGGAGTTCGCCGGCTACAGCGCCATCAACGGCCTGTACGTCTTGACGTTGCACCCCCAGGTGATCGGACGTCCAGGACGCCTCCGCATGCTCGAGGCGTTCCTCACCTGGCTGCGCGAGCAGGACGGCTCCCGGTTCATGACCGCACGCCAGGCAGCCCAGGGCTGCGCATGAACGCGGGGGTCGCAGTCGTCACCGGCGCCGCGCGCGGCCTCGGCCTGGGAGTCGCGGAGCGGCTCATCGACGTGGGCTGGCGGGTCGTGATGGTCGACCGCGACGCGCAGGTCACCTCCGAGGCCTCCCGGCTGTCGCCGGATGGCGCGCATGCGGTCGCCCTGGTGGGCGACGTCACCGACGAGACCGTCGCCCACGCCGCGGTCTCCATCGCGCGGCAGCGCTTCGGCGGCGTGGACGCCCTGGTGAACAACGCCGGGATCGGCGGCCCGTCCACCCCCGTGCATCTCACGGATCCCGACGAGATGCGACGGGTGCTGGAGGTCAACCTGCTCACGGCCCTCATCATGAGCCGGGCCGTCGTCCCCCACCTGATCGCGGGAGGCGGCGGTGCCATCGTCAACGTCACCTCCGTCCTCGGCCAGCGAGCCGAGGCGGGATCCGGGGCGTACTCGGCATCCAAGGCGGGCCTCACGCTGCTGGGACAGGCGATGGCCCTCGAGCTCGCACCGCACAACATCCGCGTCAACTCCGTGGCGCCCGGAAACATGCTCACTGCCATGCACCACGAGCACGTCCAAGGGATCGCCGAACGCTCGGGACGCAGCTACGACCAGGCGCTGGCAGAAGTCCGCGAGACCGTGCCGTTGGGCCGCCACGGCACCGGCGAGGACATCGGCAACGTCGTCGCGTGGCTGCTGTCCGACCAGGCGTCCTACGTGACCGGACAGACCCTGGCCGTCAACGGCGGGATCCTGCTGTCATGACGATCCCGGCACGCCTGCTCGTCTCCGGCGCAGGATCAGGCATCGGCCGCGCCGTGTGTTTGCTCGCGCTCTCGACGGGCTCGTCGGTGGCCGCTCTCGACAAGAACGCCGAAGGGCTGGCCGCTGCGCGCGGCGAGGGCGCATGTGCGATCACGACCGACGTGGCCGACGAGGCCAGCGTCGTGACCGCCGTCGCGGACGCGATCGCGCTGCTCGGCGGCCCACCCGACGCCGTGATCTGCACCGCGGGCATCTACCGCTTCGAGCCCGCCCTCGGACTCACGGCCGAACGGTTCCGCGAGATGCTCGAGATCAATACCATCGGGAGCTTCCTGGTCGCCCGCGAATCCGTCCGCGCGATGCGCGACGCCGGCACGTCCGGCGCCGTGGTCCTGATCGCCTCGATCGCGACGCAGGGCGGCGACATCGCCGAGCCGGCCGCGCACTACTCGGCGAGCAAGGGCGCCATCGTCGCTCTCACCCGACAGCTGGCGGTCGAGTGGGCAGAGCTCGGTGTCCGGGTCAACGCGGTGTCACCCGGCGTCATCCAGACCCCCATGCTGCGCATCACCGACGACCCGGCGGCGGCTGAGACCTACCTCCGCTCACGGGTCCCGCTCCATCGACTGGGCCAGGCCGACGAAGTTGCACGGGCATGCCTGTGGCTGGCCGGACCGGACTCGTCATACACCACCGGCTCAGTGCTCGCCGTCGACGGCGGCGCATCAGTCGGCTGAGCAGGAGGAATCGTGTTCCCAGTCGTCCGTGTCGCCGGCAACGCCCATGAACGAGGACGTGCCTACGGTGCCGCCGCCGCCGCCAGAGTGCATCGCAGCATCGAGGCTTATGCTGGCGTGTTTGCCCACTACGCAGGCTGGGACTGGTCCACGGTCACCAAGGAGGCGGCTCGATATGTCGAACCCATCCGGGACTTTGGAGCGCGCTACATCGAGGAGATGCAGGGGATCGCCGACGGCTCCCAAGTCGGCTTCCTCGACGTGGTCGCGCTCAACGTCCGGACCGAGGTCATGTACGCCGCGAAGGCTCGCAACGCAGCGGCACTGCTCCCGCATCTCGAGTGCACCTCCTTCGCCGTCGTCCCCGGCGACGGCCGGCCCGTACTGCTGGGACAGAACTGGGACTGGAAGACGCACGCGTTCGACACCACCGTCATCGTCGAGTGCGCGCCCGACGACGGTCCTCGCTACGTCACCGCCGTCGAGGCCGGGCTCCTGGCCAAGACGGGGGTCAACGCGCACGGCCTCGGCATCGCCACCAACGCGTTGGCGACGAACCTGGACAGAGGTGAACCCGGCGTGCCATACCACGTGCTGCTCCGGGCCCTGCTCGATGCCGCCACCCCAGCTGACGCGTTGGCAACCCTCCAACGAGGGGCGCGCTCGTCCTCGGCTCACTACCTGATCGCCCATCGCGACCGTCTTGCACTTAGTGTGGAGGCGCTGCCGGGAGCTTTCGATCAGCTGTACCTCGCAGCACCTGATGAGCGCGGTGTGATCCTCCACGGCAACCATCTAACGCATCCACGGGTGACCGCGGTCGATGTTGGGCTCTGGCTCATGCCCGACAGTGTCTTCCGGTTGCAGCGCGCATCCGCGCACTTGCGTGCCCACGACCCGGCTGATGCGGCTACCTACGAATCCCTGCTAGCCGACCACGCCGGACACCCGTCCGGTGTCTGCTGCCACCCGATCCCTGGCGCGGTCGCGGCCGAGGAGGACTCGACGATCTTCGGAGTGGTGATGAACCTGGGCGACCTATCCGTTCGGCTCGCCGCCGGTCGCCCGTGCGAGAGGCCCTTCGAGGACTACGACGTACGGTCCTTCCTCGCGTCGGAGGACCGCTCGTGAGTGCGGTCCAGGTCGGCTACGGACTGATTACCTGCCAACGCCACCCCGACCAACCGGGTGGGTGGTCGGACCTCTACCAGGAGGCTCTGGATCTGGCATCGGCGGCCGACGCAGCCGGCCTGGCTTCCGTCTGGGTCAGCGAGCACCACTTCGTCGATGACGGTCACCTGCCCTCGCTCATGGTGCTGCTCGGAGCGATGGCCGCCCGGACCACTCGGATCGCGTTAGGAACCGGTCTGCTGCTCGCACCCCTGCACGATCCGTTCCGTGTCGCGGAAGATGCGGCGGTCGTCGACCTCCTCAGCCGCGGTCGGCTCGTGCTCGGTCTGGGTCTCGGGTGGCGTGACGAGGAGTTTGAGGCGTTTGGCGTCGCGCAGCGTGACCGCGTGGCCCGGCTCACCAGGCTGACCGAGGTGCTGCGCACTGCCTGGAGGGGCGAACCCGTACCGACCAAGGACGGCGGTGCCGCTCCTGTCGTGAGTCCACGCCCCGAGCGCTCCCCCGGCCCCGCACTGTGGATCGGGGCGCTGTCCGAGCAGGCCGTGCGCCGCGCAGGCCGCATCGCCGATGGCTTCATGGCCACCGAGGTGACGCCTGAGGAACTGCGTGAGCAGGTGGTGTGGGCGAGTGAGGAGCGCGCTCGCGCTGGGATCGAGCGACCCCTAGAAGTCGCGCTCCATCTGCCAACGCTGGTGGGGACTTCCTTCGCCGAGTCAGTCGAACTGCTGCGCTATCCCGGTTGGAAGTACGAAGACATGAGCGACGCTCGCAGCTTCGGCGGTCCGTTGCGTCGGCCACCTGTCGCTACCGGCGACGAGCTGAGCCGCCTCGAGAACACCTCGCTCGTGGGATCTGTCTCCGACATTGCCGATCGAGTTCGCGAGTACGCGGACGCCGCAGGAGGCCGATTGCACTTCATCGGGCGCTCCTACCTACCGGGGATGGACCCCCAGCAGCGACTTAAAGCGCTACAAGAACTCGGACAGGTCGCGGACCGATTCCGCTGACACGATCATATTGCGCGGTCGATAGGCTTCTTCGAGGCTGACTCCGGTCAGCGACTGCGACTTGTGCGTCCCAGCCGGGATGACGCGCTCACGTTGGCCGAGTCAGTTTCGACGAGCGTCGCCCAACGTGGCGTGGCTGGCTTGGCTTCCGTCACGACGTGAGGCGGGCGATCGCGAACGGCACTTCGCGACCTGTCACTCAGCCTGCCCCTGCTTGAACAACTAGCCCGTTCTCGATCTCGAGGTTGATCCGTCGGGACTGGAGATCCATCGTGAGGACGAACCAATCTCCGTCTTCGCGGACAATCCGAACCTGGTAACCCCAGCCAGTCGCAAGTTGGGTTGCCTTGTCAACGGTCAGCCCGAGCAGCTCCCGGGAACGAGCATTGGTGCGAGCCATCTGCTCCTCGAACTCCGACCGAGAATGGGGTGTGGATAGCGGTTGCCCCTGCGGATTGGTTGCTCGGTCTTCGTTCTCGTGAGTCATGGTCTCTAGGTTGGCAGAGCAGTCACGATGACACGCCTCTCCAAGCGAGTCAGAACGGCAGGGATGTTGGATCGTGGTGTTCTCCCGCCCGGTCTGACTCTAAGTAACGGCTGGCACTCTCGGGTTGCCTTCTAAGTGATCCGTCGACCGGGCGGGAGTCCACCTGGCACGGTCACGCTTGCGGAAGTGACTTAGTAGGAGCCTGCTGCAACAGGCCCGTCCCTGTCCTGTCCGACCGTCGGCCGCATCCGTGCCCGCCCTGCTGTTGCGACCAACAAGGACGGACATGACCACGATGACATCTGCGCGACCGGTTCGTCACCGGTGGCGTCGACACCCACCGCGACTTCCACGTCGCCGCGGCCCTGGACCAGCGTCGGTGGGTCGCTGGGCACCGCGTAGTTCCCGACCACCGCGAACGGGCTACCGGTCGCTGCTGGCCTGGCTGGCCGGGCTTCGGTGAGGTCGAGGTCGGTCGGGGTCGAGGGCACCGGCTCCTACGGTGCGGCCCTGGCCCGGCACCTGGCCGAGTCCGACGTGCAGCGTGATCGAGGTCGGCCGCCCGAACCGGCAGGTCCGCCGCCGGCACGGCAAGACCGACGTGGTCGACGCGATCGCCGCGGCCCGCGCGGTGCAGTCCGGTGACGCGACCGCGACCCCGAAGTCCCACGACGGCCCGGTCGAGGCGCTGCGGGCGCTGAAGATGGTGCAGCGCAGCGCCCGCAAGGCCCGCACCCAGGCGCTCAACCAGCTCCACGCCCTGGTCCTGACCGCACCCGAGGAGCTCCGCGCCAGGCTGCGCGGCCTGAAGAACCGCGACCTGATCGCGACCTGCGCCGCGTTCCGGGTCCGCGCCGACGACGACTCCCTGCCTGCGATCCTGCGTCTGTCGATGCGCGAGCTCGCCCAACGCGTCCTGCTCCTCGACGACCAGAACCGAGACCGTCGCGCGACCGGATGCGCCGCATCACCACCGCGATCGCACCCGAGCTGGTCGCCAAGACCGGCGTCGGCCCCGACACCGCGACGACCCTGCTCATCACCGCCGGCGACAACCCCGACCGGCTCGGCCACGAGAAGTCCTTCGCCGCCCTCGTCGGCGCCTCACCGATCCCGGTCAACTCCGGCCAGATCCAAGACCGGTTCCGACTCAACCGCGGCGGCGACCGCGACGCGAACTCCGCGCTCTGGCGCATCGCGATCGTCCGACTCGCCACCGACCAAGACACCCGCGACTACGTCGCCCAACGCCAAGTCCGAAGGCAAGACCAAGAGCGAAGCCATCCGCTGCCTCAAGCGCTACATCGCCCGCGAGGTCTTCAACGCCCTACCCAAACAGCCCTCGTTTGACAGTAGGAGCATCACCTATCTTCACTGCGGGTCAGCATGCTCGCGTGGCAAGCACGCCCGGGCCATTGCCTCGCAAGAGGCGGCGGAGGTCACCTAGACCACAGGACGAACGGCCGAGGCTTCCGCGGTTGGACGGGCAAGGACCGCCTTCGCCAGAAGGTCTTCTCCGGCAGCGCGTGCGACTTCGAAATCGTGGACCGTTAGGCGGTCCAGCACCGGGGCCTCAGACCCGTCGAGCGGCGGTACGCCGGGAGTTACCGTGACGTCGAACTCGAACTCCTGACGCATGACCGGCCCGAAGGTGCAGACCTCGATCGGACACCACACGCTCAGCGTTGCAGTCCCGTCGTCGACCTTGGCGCCGCAACCTTCGCCTCCCCCGCCGAGGCCGACAACTCGGCCCCGGATGGTGGCGACCAGAGGCTGGTCGGAGAGCTGCTCCAGGAGCGCCGCGATCGAGGTGGTCGCGCCCTTCAACGGGAGGTCCAGGGACGAATGGCCATTGGATGCGAGCCAGCGTTCCGGCCAGAACCGCGGGTTCGAGTCAATGTCGCGAACCGTTCCGAAGCCGGGGATCGTGGGTGTAGCCGCAAGCCGGCGAGACACTGCATCGTCCCAGTGGTTCTCGGGGTCGAACTCGATCCAGGTGGAGGACTCTGATGCGTGATGTGCGAACTCGCCCTGCTCGATCATCGAGGCGACGACGTCAAGGTAGTCAGCCAGGCTGGCGAACCGAACCCGGAACGTTTCGTCAGTGAATCCCCACTGGACAAGCGCCCCGCCGGCGTTCTCCTGGTCAGCAAGTTCGACGAACAGGTGTTCCCAGCTTTCGTACCCGATCAGGAACAGCAAGCGCGGGGTCTGGTCAGGAAACTCCTCGCGACCTTGCTCCCACAGCTCTAGCGCAACGAGCAACGGCATCGGCTGGGGGTAGGGCGCCACCGTCACGCTGGCAGGGTCGATACGGCGGTAGAACGTCGCCAATTCGTCGGGCAACCGCAGCGGTGCGATCGCTTCCCGCACTCGTTCGAGAGCCGGCTCAGGGTCGACTGCCGGACGGATCGAGGGCAGCGCAGCGGACTCGTACGCCGCGATGAGGCGCCCGATAGCCGCGTCAATGTCTCCCCCGCTCACGCGAGCGATAATGCCGGATCTTTCTCGCTCGTGTCGTCACCTGGACGGTCTAGGCGGCTCCGGCGATGAAGGCGGCGACGACGTAGTTGGCGTGGCGGTCGAGGTTGCCGCGGGCTCGGTCATAACGGGTGGTGGTGCGGGGGTCGGCGTGGCGTGCGGCGATCTGGACGTCGCGCAGGGGGACTCCGGCGTCCAGGGCGGCGGTGATGTAGGCGTGGCGTAGGGCATGGCAGCCGACCTTGTGGTCGATGCCGGCGCGTCGGGCGAGGCGCTTGACGATGCGGGTGGCGGCGTTGCGGTCCATCCGTGCCCCGGTTCGGGTGCGGATCAGCGCGCCGGTTGTGCGGTCGCCGGCGACGGCGTCCAGCACCCGGGCGACTGGGACGGGCAGGGGGATGAGGGCGGGCTTGTTGCCCTTGCCCACCACGTGCAGGGTGCGGTGGCCGCGTTCGGTGCCCATGTCCTCGATGTTGACGTTGCACGCCTCGCTCACGCGCAGGCCGAGGAGTCCGAGCAGGGTGATGAGGGCGGCGTCGTCGGGTGTGGAGGCGCGTGCGGCGGCGACGAGTGCACCGAGCTGCATGCGGTCCAGGCCGAGGACCTGGGACTCCTCCGGGACCCTCGGTCGGCGCACGTACTCGGCCGGGGACCTGTCCAGGTAGCCGTCGATCACGGCGAAGCGGTAGAACCCGACCACTGTGGACAAGCGCCGGGCGATCGTCGAGGGGGCGTAGCCGCGTTCCTCCTCCATCCAGCGCACGTAGAGCTCGACATGGGGGCGGGTCATCGCGAACACCGCCACCCCCCGGGCGGTGCACCAGTAGAAGAACGTGCGTAGGTCCAGGGCGTAGGCGTCACGGGTGCGGCCGGAGTAGCGGGCCAGGTACCCGGCCGCCGCCAGGTGCAGGTCATCGGGCGGGAGCTGCTCGGGGACCATCACGGTCATCGACTCGGACATCACTACCTCCAGGAGGGCGAAAGGGACAGACCCTCCCGACGTCGGCAGATCGGCCCCCGACACGACCCGTCCAGGCGTGTGACACCAGAGAAAGATCCGGCACTATCGCTCGCATGCCTTTCGCGGTCGCGGATCATGTACCCGTGAGCGAATTGGATGACGTTTCCGAGCTACTGAGTGGGGCTCGTGCTGAAACCTGGGCCGTTCGAGCCGAGGCTGGGCGGCAGTTGGCACGTCACGCGGGCAATCCGACGGTCGACGTAGTCCTCGACGGACTGCTGCTCGACCCGGCTGACACGGGCGTCTCGGTCGCCACGGCTGAGGCGCTTCTTGAGAGACGAGACGTGATCGGCCTCCGTGTGTACCTCAGCGCCCTGAGCCGCGCTGACGACGACACCGGATACCACCTGCGCGACAGCCTCTCGCTGTTGATGCAGACGCGAGGAGACGTCGACGATCTGCAACAACGGCTACGGGATCTCCGTTCCGACGAAGACCCGAGCGTGCGCGCCGGGGCGACCGAGGTGGCGGCTCAGGTGGGCGACCTGTAAGTGCCGATCTCGCTCGCTTCGTCGGGATGATGACCGTGACTACGGGGAAGCACGGACCATGAGGCAGCTCGCCGCCAGATCCTGGCGTCCCGCCCTAGTGCTTGCGCCGCTGCTCGGCTTTGCGTTGGTCAGCTTCGCGTTCTCGAACATCATCGCCGCTACCGCTGGAGTTGTTGGCGTTCGGCGGCCTGGTACTGCTGGGGGGAGCCTCGACCCTGGCAGTCGACGAAGCGGGTGTCAGCCTGACTCGACTTGGTCGCACGCGCCGGGTCGAGTGGTCGGAGGCCACCGAAGTGGTGTGTTGGGTTCGTCAGGCTTGGGGAGGGCGCGTGCCGCCGTTGCGGGTCCAGATCACGGCGACAGGGCAACCTCCCTCTCCCGGTCTCGCTCTGCCGGTGTCACTGCGCGTGGACATGATCCGCCGTGCCACCGCACAGGCGGGAGCGAGAGCAACGGTCCAGGAGTGGGCTGCGAGGGCGGGCATCCCGGCTTCCGTGCCGATCTGACTCGGGTCCGTCGTTGCGTTGTCGCCGCAGCCTCACCACTATCTACGCATGAGCTACGACCTGGCCGTCTGGGAAAGTGAGCGCCCGTCCGACGATGCGACGGCAGGGGCTCAGTACGAATCACTGATGGACCAGATGGAGTCCGGCGAGCTCGGAGAGCCGACCCCGCGCATTCGAGCCTACGTCGAGGCACTTCTTGTCCGATGGCCCGACATCGACGAGGCCGAAGACAGCCCCTGGGCCGACAGTCGCTCCTGGGGAACGCCACTGGACCCCTCGTCTACTTCTGATGGTGTTCAGTCGGGCAGACGAAGCTTCAGCGTTCGCCGCCGCGTTGGCCGTGAAGGCGACCCCACCGTCGGTGCCGCAGGCCTCCGGACACGGTGACGGTGCCCGCCGGCCTGCCGCGTCGAGCTGAGCCATCCGCATCCGTGCCCGTCGCCCGAGAACACGGTCTCGTCTGCTACGACCCCCAGATGGAGTCTCTCCGCTAGGCCGAACCTACGTGCCGATCGCGTTCGCATCCGATCGGCTGAACCGGACCTCCCGGCTCAAGCGGCAGCCCCCGCTTGCTGGCCGATGACTCGGGGAGGGCAACGCAGCTGGGGGCGTCGAAGGCTCCGCGAAGGGACCGAAGGCTCGCCCTAAGGCGACGTGGGATCTTCGATCCCTTCGGTGGACCGTTCGGGGAGCTGCCACAGCCAACCCTCGCGCATTCCGGGCTTGCGGGTTGTGAGTCCCGCACGGACTCGCGCTCGGTAGAGGCGAGATCGGGACACCTCGCCGAAGCTGCGTGATACGGCTCGGCGAACGTCCGATGCCGATGCTTCACCGCCTGCGGCGATGACGTGCTGGCGGATGAAGATGCTCAACGCCTCGGCTTCCTCGGGGTCCTCGTCGGCCGCTTGGTGGAGGGTCAACTCGTCCGCGGTGAGTGCCGAAGGACCCTCCCACGAGATGGAGGCAACTCCGTTGTCCGCCGCCACGAGTCGATAGGTGAGCGAGGGTGCCTCGACGGCGATGTTGCTCTTGACGATGGCCAGGACGCGCAGGTCCGGATCCTCCGGGTCTCGACCCACCAGGTGGACGAGCCGCGCTGCGCCCGTGATGCCGATGCTCCCGCCGCCCCGGTACAACGCAGGCCCGGTTCCCTTGTTCAGATGTCGGAGGAACAGGAAAGCACAGTCATTGCGCTCGGCCAGGTTGGTCACCCTCGCGAGAACGCGTCGGACGTCCTGGTCGCGGTGGCTGTCTATGCCGCTTGGTAGGTACGCCATGAGCACGTCGACCACGACGAGAACTGCGCCGACTGCTCGGATGTGTTCTTCGAGCGTCGCCACGTCGCTCAGGTTGACCGGACGCACAACGACTTCGCCGGTGTCGTCGTCGGTGACGGGGACGCCCGTGACGGCGTGGACGCGGGAAGTATCGGCACGAGCCGCATCGAGACGGGGCCGGACGGTATCGGCGAGCCCGTCCTCTGCAGAGAGCAGCAGGACGTCACCGATTGGGCAGTCGGTCCCGTCCGGCCACCCACGACCCGAGCTGATGCGTGCGGCAATGTCCAACGCCAGAGTTGACTTGGTCACCCCCGGGTCGCCATCGATCAAGTGAACCTTCCCTCGGGCGATCCGGCCCGGCCACAGCCAGGACACTGCCTCCGGGCGGACGTCCATGAGCCGCACTCGTCCGGTCATGGGCTTCGTCGGTCGACCAGTCTGTTCCGGCGAGATGGGTGGCCGCCGGTTCGATGGGTCTCGAGGTCCTTCGGTAGCGCCGTTCATGGTCGGTGAGGCACCGCGCAACGGTGATCGCGTCCCGCCGGCGTCGTCGTCCGGTGTGCGGGTCATGATCGCGTTCCCGCCTGCTCGGCGAGCATCCCGGCCACCCAGGCGTCGACCTCCGCGCGCGGGATTCGCCGGGACTTCCCGATCTTGACGCTGGGGACTGTGCCGCGGGCAACCAGTTCGTACATGCGCGACCGGCTGATCGCAGCGTAGGTGGCAGCCTGCTCGACAGTCATCAGCAGCGGGGGCGCTGCTGCTCCGATTCCATCCATGTTCATCCCTCCACTGCTCGGTCCTGGCGGACCCGACTGGACAGAATCACAATGAACGCGAAGGATGGGAGAATGGTCGAGCCCCGCGGTGAATCTGACGCAGGTAGTGAGGGTTGGGGAGCTGCGCCCGAGGGGCCGTTGCCCCACTCGCAGCGCCCTGGCGAGCACGGCGTGGTGCTCGGCAGCGCCCTGGAAGCCGTTCGAAGCTTCGAGTACCTCCACGTCGATCGCCGGCGTGACGTGGAGCGTCGGTGGCGGGTGACCGGGCAGTTGGCGGAGCTCCGGTCTTCCCGGCAGCTGGTGATCACGACCCTGACCATCGCGGCCGCAGAGTCCGGAGATCCGGCGACCATCGACTCCGACCTATTGCGGCGGCTGAGCATTCCGACGGTCCTGGCCGCGGCTGTGCAGCAGCGTGACACCGTCATGCGGACCGCCTACGAACAGCTGTTCGAGCAGAGGGCACAATGGGACCCTCCCTCTGCTCCGCGGGCACGCAAGCGCACGCGCTCGCCCGAGCGGATGGAGGAGCTTCGGCGGTTCTCCGAGGCCTACCTCGAGGAGCAGGGCAGCCGAGGTCTCTACGCGAGGCTCGGCGCTCGGCTCGCGCGGAACGGCACCCCCATGCCAGGGACGACGATCCGAGAGAACGCCCGCGTGGCACGTGAACTTAAGTTCCTGGCCTCGACAGGTCGCGGCCGTGGTGTGGCGCAGGCTGGCCCCCGCCTCTTGGAGATGCGTGATCGGCCGGGTGGGCCTCGTTGAGCGCCAAGATGAAGGACGGTCTCATTCAGCGTGGGTCGACCTGGTCTTACATGGTTCGAGTCCCCGACCCCGTCACGGGGAGGACGAAGCCACGGTGGGTGGGGGGCTTCACCAGCCGTGACGAAGCCAAGGCCGCACGCGACGCCGCGCGGGTGGCTGCTCGTCGTGGCGTGTACGTGAACCGGATACATCTGACGCTGGGTGAGTACTTGGAGCTGTGGCTGGTCGGGCATGCGGTGGCCCTGAAACCCAAGACCATCAGCGGATATCGACACGTCGTCGACCGATATGTGGCACCTCGTGTCGGTGGCCTTCGCCTTCAGGCCGTGAAGCCGACCACGTTGACGCGGCTGTACGCCGACCTGCTCGTCGGCGGTGGTCGAGCTGGCGGAGCGTTATCGCCGCGAACGGTTCACGGCGTGCACCGTGTTCTTCATCGCGCCCTGCAGGACGCAGTGAACGAGGACCTTCTCGGATCGAACCCAGCCGCACGGGCACGTCCGCCGAAGGTGATCCCCGTCGACGTGGCTGTCCCGTGGGCTCGAGAGGAACTTGCAGCATTCCTCGAGGTGGCCAAGGGTCACCGGCTTGGCTGCTATTACCATCTGGCGGCGTACACCGGCGGTCGACGGGGTGAGCTCCTCGCGCTCACCTGGGCCGACATCTCGCTCGACGATGGGCTGGTGAGCATCTCCAAGTCCACCGCGGTCATCGACCGGCAGCGGGTCACTGGCTCACCCAAGGGCGGACGATCCCGGGTGATCGGCATCGACGCCGGCACGGTCACAACCCTCCGGCAGCATCTGGCCAGGCGGGCCAGCGAGCGGGGTAGTGCCCCCGGGCCATCAGATCTCGTGTTCTGCCAGCCTGACGGAACGCCGCTGAGCCCCGATACCGTCACCCAGCTCATGCCTGCCCTGTGTCGCGCTGCGGGCGTTCGACGGATCCGACTGCACGATCTACGACACCTTCATGCGACCTGGTTGCTGACGGCGGGACAACCGATCCACGAGGTGGCCCGGCGACTCGGGCACCGAGACGCGGTAGTGACCCTCTCGACGTACGCCCACGTTGTTGGGGGTCGCGACGCGATGCTGGCTGAGTCGTTCGCCGCGATGGCGGAGCCCGTTGATAGCAAAGGCGATAGCAGCCGGGGCCATGGACTCGTCGCCATCTGAGCCACCGAGGCTCTGATCAGCGCCTATCCGGTGGCCAGGGGCGGGGTCGAACCGCCGACCTTCCGATTTTCAGTCGGACGCTCGTACCAACTGAGCTACCTGGCCGTCGCTGCCCGAGGACAGCCCGGGAATCCTAGCCCAGGCCCGGCGACCCCCGAAATCCCGGGTCAGCGCAGCGCGTAGTGCGCTGCGACGGCGGTCGCGGACAGCGCGCGTGGGGTAGATCGCCGTCTCGTC